>NZ_OZ409869.1:0-3772215 GCF_979258645.1 Microbacterium sp. AC215
GAACCCACGTAACTTATTACTTGTTCGCCCCACAGGGAAGCGGAGGAGCCGAGAGCTTCACCCCCCTCAAGCGGAGAACCACCTCCCGATCCACTCACTTGTGAGAACAGACGCCTGCGTCTAGGATGGGAGATCCACCCCATCTGCGGCTGTCAAGAGCTGCGCAGCGGATCCAAGATCCGCGCGGCGCGCTGATTTGACAAGCGGGACGGGATGGCTAAGATAGAGAAGTTGCCCTTCGGGCCTGGTTGTGATGACTGGGTCGTGGGAGCATCCGATCCTTGAGAACTCAACAGCGTGCACTTGTCAAATGCCAAATAACCTCGATTCAGCTTCGGCTGGATGAGATTCCTTTGGATCAAAGACCAACCTCCTTGTGGGGTTGGCAACGGATAAAGTCAGCAATGATTTGTCTCTTTGGTCAGCATCAAACTCGCTGCGTCACCGTTTTCCCGGTGTCGTATGCATTTCTTTTTTACGGAGAGTTTGATCCTGGCTCAGGATGAACGCTGGCGGCGTGCTTAACACATGCAAGTCGAACGGTGAACACGGAGCTTGCTCTGTGGGATCAGTGGCGAACGGGTGAGTAACACGTGAGCAACCTGCCCCTGACTCTGGGATAAGCGCTGGAAACGGCGTCTAATACTGGATACGAGTAGCGACCGCATGGTCAGTTACTGGAAAGATTTATTGGTTGGGGATGGGCTCGCGGCCTATCAGCTTGTTGGTGAGGTAATGGCTCACCAAGGCGTCGACGGGTAGCCGGCCTGAGAGGGTGACCGGCCACACTGGGACTGAGACACGGCCCAGACTCCTACGGGAGGCAGCAGTGGGGAATATTGCACAATGGGCGCAAGCCTGATGCAGCAACGCCGCGTGAGGGATGACGGCCTTCGGGTTGTAAACCTCTTTTAGCAGGGAAGAAGCGAAAGTGACGGTACCTGCAGAAAAAGCGCCGGCTAACTACGTGCCAGCAGCCGCGGTAATACGTAGGGCGCAAGCGTTATCCGGAATTATTGGGCGTAAAGAGCTCGTAGGCGGTTTGTCGCGTCTGCTGTGAAATCCGGAGGCTCAACCTCCGGCCTGCAGTGGGTACGGGCAGACTAGAGTGCGGTAGGGGAGATTGGAATTCCTGGTGTAGCGGTGGAATGCGCAGATATCAGGAGGAACACCGATGGCGAAGGCAGATCTCTGGGCCGTAACTGACGCTGAGGAGCGAAAGGGTGGGGAGCAAACAGGCTTAGATACCCTGGTAGTCCACCCCGTAAACGTTGGGAACTAGTTGTGGGGTCCATTCCACGGATTCCGTGACGCAGCTAACGCATTAAGTTCCCCGCCTGGGGAGTACGGCCGCAAGGCTAAAACTCAAAGGAATTGACGGGGACCCGCACAAGCGGCGGAGCATGCGGATTAATTCGATGCAACGCGAAGAACCTTACCAAGGCTTGACATATACGAGAACGGGCCAGAAATGGTCAACTCTTTGGACACTCGTAAACAGGTGGTGCATGGTTGTCGTCAGCTCGTGTCGTGAGATGTTGGGTTAAGTCCCGCAACGAGCGCAACCCTCGTTCTATGTTGCCAGCACGTAATGGTGGGAACTCATGGGATACTGCCGGGGTCAACTCGGAGGAAGGTGGGGATGACGTCAAATCATCATGCCCCTTATGTCTTGGGCTTCACGCATGCTACAATGGCCGGTACAAAGGGCTGCAATACCGCGAGGTGGAGCGAATCCCAAAAAGCCGGTCCCAGTTCGGATTGAGGTCTGCAACTCGACCTCATGAAGTCGGAGTCGCTAGTAATCGCAGATCAGCAACGCTGCGGTGAATACGTTCCCGGGTCTTGTACACACCGCCCGTCAAGTCATGAAAGTCGGTAACACCTGAAGCCGGTGGCCTAACCCTTGTGGAGGGAGCCGTCGAAGGTGGGATCGGTAATTAGGACTAAGTCGTAACAAGGTAGCCGTACCGGAAGGTGCGGCTGGATCACCTCCTTTCTAAGGAGCATCTGACTCTTCGGAGTCCAGAACCCAGATCGAAGACGTTCGTTCTTCGCTGGGAGCTCATGGGTGGAACATTTGACATGACATCAGCGCAGCTGAGTCTCGTGAGTACGCTGACCTTCGGGTCGGTTGGAAAGTGGGGCTTCGTGAGCGAGGTGTCTGCACGCTGTTGGGTCCTGAGGGACCGGATGCGATCTTCGGATCGTTTCTGTACCTCTGGGCCTCTTGTTGTTTCCCCTGTGGGGGTGGCGAGAAGGGGTACCGCCCGTACTTTGAGAACTACACAGTGGACGCGAGCATCTTGCAGCCGGCTTCGGTCGGTTGCACAAGATGATCTTAAAGATCATTAGTCAATTTCATGCCAGGCCTTTGGGTCTGGTGTCGATTCTGATTCAAACTCATGTGATTTCAAGTCTTTAAGAGCAAACGGTGGATGCCTTGGCATCTGGAGCCGAAGAAGGACGTAGCAATCTGCGATAAGCCTCGGGGAACTGATAAGCAAGTTTTGATCCGAGGGTGTCCGAATGGGGAAACCCCGCTGGGCGGCGTGCCGACCTAGTGACTCCCGCCTGAATATATAGGGCGGGTAGAGGGAACGTGGGGAAGTGAAACATCTCAGTACCCACAGGAAGAGAAAGCAACCGCGATTCCGTTAGTAGTGGCGAGCGAAACCGGAACAGGCTAAACCTAGCGTGTGTGATAGCCGGCAGGCGTTGCACGTTGGGGGTTGTGGGACTTTTCAGTCATCTCTGCCGAGATGGCGGCGTTACACGATGGTATAGACGAACGGTCTTGAAAGGCCGGTCATAGAGGGTGCCAACCCCGTAGTCGAAATGCCAACCGTGGCGCGAAGAGTATCCCAAGTAGCACGGGGCCCGTGAAATCCCGTGTGAATCTGTCAGGACCACCTGATAAGCCTAAATACTCCCAGATGACCGATAGCGGACAAGTACCGTGAGGGAAAGGTGAAAAGTACCCCGGGAGGGGAGTGAAATAGTACCTGAAACCGTTTGCTTACAAACCGTTGGAGCAGCCTTAGTAGCTGTGACAGCGTGCCTTTTGAAGAATGAGCCTGCGAGTTAGCGATATGTGGCGAGGTTAACCCGTTGAGGGGTAGCCGTAGCGAAAGCGAGTCTGAATAGGGCGATTCAGTCGCATGTCCTAGACCCGAAGCGAAGTGATCTATCCATGGCCAGGTTGAAGCGACGGTAAGACGTCGTGGAGGACCGAACCCACTTAGGTTGAAAACTGAGGGGATGAGCTGTGGATAGGGGTGAAAGGCCAATCAAACTTCGTGATAGCTGGTTCTCTCCGAAATGCATTTAGGTGCAGCGTTGCGTGTTTCTTGCCGGAGGTAGAGCTACTGGATGGCCGATGGGCCCTACAAGGTTACTGACGTCAGCCAAACTCCGAATGCCGGTAAGTGAGAGCGCAGCAGTGAGACTGTGGGGGATAAGCTTCATAGTCGAGAGGGAAACAACCCAGACCACCAACTAAGGTCCCAAAGCGCGTGCTAAGTGGGAAAGGATGTGGAGTTGCCTTGACAACCAGGAGGTTGGCTTAGAAGCAGCCACCCTTGAAAGAGTGCGTAATAGCTCACTGGTCAAGTGATTCCGCGCCGACAATGTAACGGGGCTCAAGCACGCCACCGAAGTTGTGGCATTGACATTATTGGTAGGCCTTCGTGGTCCAGCCGTGTTGATGGGTAGGAGAGCGTCGTGTGGCCAGCGAAGCGGCGGTGTAAACCAGCCGTGGAGGCTACACGAGTGAGAATGCAGGCATGAGTAGCGAAAGACGTGTGAGAAACACGTCCTCCGAAAGACCAAGGGTTCCAGGGTCAAGCTAATCTTCCCTGGGTAAGTCGGGACCTAAGGCGAGGCCGACAGGCGTAGTCGATGGACAACGGGTTGATATTCCCGTACCGGCGAAGAACCGCCCAAGCTAATCCAGTAGTGCTAAGTGTCTGAATCCCAGTGACTGATCCCTTCGGGGTGACGCGTTGGGCCTAGCGCACGACCCCATTCTGGTGCGGTTAGCGTATTAACAGGTGTGACGCAGGAAGGTAGTCCAAGCCAGGCGATGGTTGTCCTGGTGCAAGTGCGTAGGCCGAGAGATAGGCAAATCCGTCTCTCACATAGGCTGAGACACGATGCGGATAAAAAGTGGATGATCCTATGCTGCCAAGAAAAGCATCGACGCGAGGTTCTAGCCGCCCGTACCCCAAACCGACTCAGGTGGTCAGGTAGAGAATACCAAGGAGATCGAGAGAATCGTGGTTAAGGAACTCGGCAAAATGCCCCCGTAACTTCGGGAGAAGGGGGGCCTTCGACGTATTAGGACTTGCTCCGAAAGCGTTTGGAGGCCGCAGAGACTAGTGGGTAGCGACTGTTTACTAAAAACACAGGTCCGTGCCAAGTCGCAAGACGATGTATACGGACTGACGCCTGCCCGGTGCTGGAAGGTTAACAGGACCGGTTAGCCGCAAGGCGAAGCTGAGAATTTAAGCCCCAGTAAACGGCGGTGGTAACTATAACCATCCTAAGGTAGCGAAATTCCTTGTCGGGTAAGTTCCGACCTGCACGAATGGCGTAACGACTTCCCAACTGTCTCAACCGCGAACTCGGCGAAATTGCATTACGAGTAAAGATGCTCGTTACGCGCAGCAGGACGGAAAGACCCCGTGACCTTTACTACAGCTTGGTATTGGTGTTCGGTGTGGCTTGTGTAGGATAGGTGGGAGACTGTGAAGCATGGACGCCAGTTCATGTGGAGTCATTGTTGAAATACCACTCTGGTCACTCTGGATATCTAACTTCGAACCGTAATCCGGTTCAGGGACAGTGCCTGGTGGGTAGTTTAACTGGGGCGGTTGCCTCCCAAAAAGTAACGGAGGCGCCCAAAGGTTCCCTCAACCTGGTTGGCAATCAGGTGTCGAGTGTAAGTGCACAAGGGAGCTTGACTGTGAGACTGACAGGTCGAGCAGGGACGAAAGTCGGGACTAGTGATCCGGCAGTGGCTTGTGGAAGCGCTGTCGCTCAACGGATAAAAGGTACCTCGGGGATAACAGGCTGATCTTGCCCAAGAGTCCATATCGACGGCATGGTTTGGCACCTCGATGTCGGCTCGTCGCATCCTGGGGCTGGAGTAGGTCCCAAGGGTTGGGCTGTTCGCCCATTAAAGCGGTACGCGAGCTGGGTTTAGAACGTCGTGAGACAGTTCGGTCCCTATCCGCTGCGCGCGTAGGAAATTTGAGAGGATCTGACCCTAGTACGAGAGGACCGGGTTGGACGAACCTCTGGTGTGTCAGTTGTTCCGCCAGGAGCACCGCTGATTAGCTACGTTCGGGATGGATAACCGCTGAAAGCATCTAAGCGGGAAGCCGGCCTCAAGATGAGATTTCCATACCTTCGGGTGAGAGGCTCCCAGCCAGACTACTGGGTTGATAGGCCAGATGTGGAAGTGCAGTAATGCATGCAGCTGACTGGTACTAATAAGCCGATGACTTGATAACACACCGTTTGTTGGTGCTACGCGTCCACTGAGTGGTTCTCGATGTACGGTCGAGAACCCTACAGACAACAATGATTTGTCTATAGGTTTGATTGAAACATCAATAGTGTTTCGGCGGCCATAGCGTGAGGGAAACGCCCGGTTTACATTCCGAACCCGGAAGCTAAGCCTCACAGCGCCGATGGTACTGCAGGGGGGACCCTGTGGGAGAGTAGGACACCGCCGGACTTCTTTTAAGCAAATGGCCACCCATCGTTGGGTGGCCATTTTGCGTTAACAACATCTAGAACAGGGAGCATCATGCCGGAAGAGGAAGAGCGCCGTCCGCGTCGCAACAACGACCAGGGATCGCGCAGTAACCGACCTTCCGGAGGACGCTCGGAACAGAATCGCAGCAGCGGTCCGCGTCGCGACGACGCACCCCGCCGCGAGGGCGGTTACAGTCGTGACGGAGGAGCCCCCCGTTCTGGTGGGTACAACCGCGACAACCGCGATGGTGGCGCTCCCCGTTCCGGCGGCTACAGCCGCGATGGTGGTGCCCCCCGTTCTGGTGGGTACAACCGCGATGGTGGTGCCCCCCATTCTGGTGGGTACAACCGCGATAACCGTGATGGTGGCGCTCCCCGTTCGGGCGGCTATAACCGTGATGGTGGCGCTCCCCGTTCGGGCGGCTATAACCGCGATGGTGGTGCCCCGCGCACTGGCGGTTACAACCGCGACGGTGGGGCTCCCCGTTCGGGTGGGTACAACCGTGACAGCCGTGATGGTGGCGCTCCGCGTTCTGGTGGGTACAACCGCGACAATCGCGATGGTGGTGCTCCTCGCACTGGTGGGTACAACCGTGACAGCCGTGACGGTGGTGCTCCTCGCACTGGTGGGTACAACCGTGACAGCCGTGACGGTGGTGCTCCTCGCACTGGTGGGTACAACCGCGACAGCCGTGATGGTGGCGCTCCCCGTACCGGTGGGTACAACCGCGACAATCGTGATGGTGGCGCACCTCGTACCGGTGGGTACAACCGTGACAACCGCGATGGTGGGGCTCCCCGTTCGGGTGGGTACAGCCGTGACAGCCGTGATGGTGGTGCTCCTCGCACTGGTGGGTACAACCGTGACAGCCGTGACGGTGGCGCTCCGCGTTCGGGCGGTTACAACCGTGACAGCCGTGACGGTGGCGCTCCGCGTTCTGGTGGCTACAACCGCGACAACCGTGATGGTGGCGCTCCGCGTTCTGGTGGGTACAACCGTGACAGCCGTGACGGTGGCGCACCTCGTACCGGTGGGTACAACCGTGACGGTGGCGCTCCCCGTACCGGTGGGTACAACCGCGACAGTCGCGACGGTGGTTCTCCGCGTTCGGGTGGCTACAACCGTGACAGTCGCGACGGTGGCGCCCCCCGTACCGGCGGCTACAACCGCGACAACCGTGACGGTGGCGCACCGCGCTCGGGCGGCTACAACCGTGACAGCCGTGACGGTGGTGCTCCCCGCACGGGTGGCTACAACCGCGATGACCGCGCGCCGCGGCAGGACCGCGACTCGTCGCGCTCGTACCCGCAGCGTGGGGGAGTGGACCGTGAGCGTCCGGTGCAGGCAGCGGGCGATCGTCCTCGCTTCAACGACCCGCACATCCCCGATGACGTCACGGCCCGCGACCTGCACACGTCGGCGCGCAATGAGCTGAAGACCCTGAGCAAGGAGAACGCCGACCTCGTCGCTCGTCACCTCGCGATGGCGTCGCGTCTCATCGACGAGGATCCCGCTCTCGCACATGAGCACGCTCTCGCAGCATCCCGCCGTGCCGGCCGCATCGCGATCGTCCGCGAGACCCTCGGGATCACCGCCTATGCGACCGAGGACTTCGCTCTTGCGCTGCGTGAGCTGCGCACGTACCGCCGCATCTCCGGCAAGGACGATCAGATCGCCCTGATGGTCGACAGCGAGCGGGGCATCGGCCGCCCCGACCGTGCGCTCGAGACCGGTCGCGCTGTCGACCGGACCGCTCTGACCACGCCCGTCCGTGTCTCGCTGGCGATCGCCATGTCGGGTGCACGTCTGGATCAGGGCGACCTCGAACTCGCGCTCGGCGAACTCGAGATCCCTGAGCTCGACCCCGACCGCGCATTCGAGTGGAGCCCCGCACTCTTCGCTGCGCGCGCCGCCGTGCTCGAGGACTTGGGGCGCACCGACGAGGCAGAGTTCTGGGCGCATCGCGCCGAGGTCGCTGCGGAAGCGCTGGGCGTCGACGAAGCCGGTGATGAGGAGATCATCATCGAAGACGGTCTCATCGAAGGTGACTTCGATGACGACCATGCTGAAGACGGCCGGTCCGACTCTGAGTCCGACGATTCTGGCTCTGACGATTCTGAGTCCGACCTGGAGCCCGCCGAGTCCGACGAGACCATGGCGGCTGCAGGTGCTGAAGAGGCGGACACCGAGTCCGATATCGAGTCGGAACCGTCGATCGACGACGAGGTGCGTGAGCTTCTCGGCGAGGGCGAGGGCGAGGACGAGGACGAGGACGGCGACCCCGCCGACGCCGACGCGAAGCGCACAGCATCCGAGCCCTCTGAGGAGGCGTAGTGGGGCTGTTCTCCAAGAAGCCCGCGCTGCGCACGCCGCTCGACGGCGTCGACGCCGTGCTCGCTGACCTGGATGGCGTCGTCTATGCGGGCCCTGGCGCGCTGCCCTACGCGGTGGAGAGCCTCAACGCGGCCGGTGAGACCGCGAGACTCGGTTACATCACGAACAACGCGTCGCGCACCGACGCGTCGGTCGCCGAGCACCTGAGCAGCCTGGGTCTCGACGTCGCCCCGGCTGATGTCATCACCAGCCCGCAGGCCGCCATGCGGCTGCTCGCCGGGATCGTGCCCCCTCCGGCGACGCTGCTGATCGTCGGGGGAGCCGGGCTCGTGGACGAGGCCGAGAAGGCCGGGTACACGGTGACTCGCAGTGCAGAGGACGCTCCGGATGCGGTCGTGCAGGGCTTCGCCCCTGAGGTCGCCTGGACGGACCTGGCAGAAGCGGCGTTCGCCCTGAAGCTCCCCGAAGATGAGGGCGGCATCCCGTGGATCGCCACCAACACCGACTGGACGATCCCGCGCGAACGCGGCGTCGCCCCGGGCAACGGGACGCTCGTGTCCGCCGTGCACACGGCGATCGGTCGGCTCGCGACAGTGGCAGGCAAACCGGAGACTCCGATCTTCGAGGAGGCCACGTCGCGCTTCGGCGCGACGAAGCCGCTGTTCATCGGCGACCGTCTCGACACCGACATTCTCGGGGCGGTGAGGGCGGGTATCGACTCCGCGCTGGTGCTCACGGGCATCGACCGGCCGAAGCATGTGCTCGCGGCACCGGAAGGATCCCGTCCGACGTACATCCTGAGCGATCTGCGGGAACTGCACCAGCCGTACCCGGAGCTCACGTCCAAGGACGGCGTCTATTCGGTCAACGGCGCGTCTGTGCGCGTCACCGGTGCGGATGTCGAGATCATCGCCGAGGGCGAGGCGCAGATCGATCTGCTGCGCGCCGGAGCAGCCGCGATCTGGGCTTCCGGGACACCGGTGTTCGTGCTTCGCGTCCCTGAGCGCCTCTACGACGACCCCTTCCACCGGCCCTGACGGGCAGCCGGGCCCTCGCCGTGGCTCCGACGACGTGTCGGCCCTGCCGCGTACAGTAGAAGCGTGAGCGAAGAGACGACGAACGCACCGACCGATGGTCTGTGGAGTCGCCTGCGCCTGATCGAGGGGCAGCCTCTCGCTGCCAGAGCAGACGCGTACTCCGGGCTGCATGACGAGCTGTCCCGCCGCCTCGACAGCGGCGCGAGACTCGATCAGCGCGATGCGCCGGGCGCCCGATGACGCGACTCGACGCTGCCCTCGCCGCGCGAGGACTCGCCCGCTCACGCACCCACGCCGCAACCCTGATCGCCGACGGTCTGGTGAGCGTCGACGGCCGACCGGTCGTGAAGGCGTCGACGCCTGTCAGCGATGAGGCCGAGATCTCCGTCGCGGGTGCCGACCACTATGTCGGTCGCGGCGCGCACAAGCTGGTCGCCGCGCTCGACGGCTTCGGCATCTCTGCCGAAGGGCGCCTGGCGCTCGACATGGGCGCCTCCACCGGTGGCTTCACCCAGGTGTTGCGTGAGCGCGGAGCGCGCCGTGTGCTGGCCGTCGACGTCGGACACGATCAGATGGCCGCTGCCGTGGCATCCGATCCCGGTGTGGTGCGCGTCGAGGGGTACAACGTCCGATACATGACCCCAGAGAACCTGAGGGACGTGACCGGGGAGGACGCAGCCCCCGACCTCATCGTGGGCGACCTCTCGTTCATCTCGCTCGAGCATGTCCTGCCGGCCGTCGCGAGCGTGGCAGCGGCGGGATCCGACATCGTGCTGCTGGTCAAACCCCAGTTCGAGGTCGGTCGAACGGCCGTGCGCGGGGGACTGGTGACAGATCCCGCCACGCGCGCCGACGCCGTCGCGCGGACGGCGTGGAGCGCTTGGGACGCGGGGCTCGGCATGCTCGGCATCCTGTCCTCCCCGATTCTCGGGACCCACGGGAACACGGAATACCTTCTGCACCTCGCACCGGGCCGCGGCAGTGATCCGTCAGAATGGTCGGACCGCATCAACGAACTGACAGGGAGACGATGAACGAGCGCAACATCCTGGTCGTCGCCCATGCCGGCAGGGAAGACACGGTCGAAGCGGCCCTCCGCGTGGTCGATGCGCTGCGTGGCGCGGGGGCGCGCCCCGTGCTCGCCGCCGACGACAGCCTCGACCTGCGTGCCGTCGATGCCCGCTTCGCGGATGTCGACGTGCTCGGCGAGACGGTGCAGCAGGAGCAGCTCGAGCTCGCGATCGTCCTGGGCGGCGACGGCACGATCCTGCGAGCCGCCGAGCTGGTGCGCGGCTGCGCGGCTCCCGTGCTCGGGATCAACATGGGCCACGTCGGATTCCTCGCGGAGATCGACCGCGATGACATGGATGCCGCCATGCGCCGCGTCATCGACCGCGACTACGAGGTCGAAGAGCGTCTCGCGCTGTCCGTCCGGGTCAAGGACGTCGACGGCGAGGTGGTCTACGAGACGTTCGCCCTCAACGAGGCGACGGTCGAGAAGGCGAGTCGGGAGCGCATGATCGAGGTCGTGCTCGAGATCGACGGACGCCCCCTCTCGAGCTTCGGATGCGACGGAATGGTCGTGTCCACTCCGACCGGGTCCACGGCCTACAACTTCTCCGCGGGCGGTCCGGTCATCTGGCCGAGCGTCGAAGCCATCGCGGTGGTGCCGCTCTCGGCGCACGCCCTCTTCGCCAAGCCGCTGGTGGTCAGCCCCGACGCCGCTGTGGCCATCGAGATGCTCGAAGGCACGTCCGGCGCTGGCATCCTCTGGTGCGACGGGCGACGGTCCCACGACCTGCCGCCGGGGGCCCGAGTCGTCGTGCGGCGATCATCGCGCCCCGTGCGCCTCGCGCGTCTGCACCCGACCGCGTTCACCGATCGTCTGGTGCGCAAGTTCCAGTTGCCGGTCGCGGGATGGCGCGGGCAGGGGGCAGCCTCATGATCGAGGAGATGCGGATGCAGGGACTCGGCGTGATCGCCGACGCCGTGCTGCCTCTCGGGCCCGGATTCACCGCGATCACAGGTGAGACCGGTGCCGGCAAGACGATGGTCGTGACCGGCCTCGGCCTGCTGCTCGGTCAGCGCGCCGATTCCGGAGCGGTGCGTGCCGGTGCCACCCAGGCCTCGGTCGCGGGCGTGTGGATCGTCCCCGAGACCGGCGACGTCGCGGACATCGTGGCAGACGCCGGGGGCGAGCTGGAACCCGCCGGTTCCGGTGCCGCAGAGCTGTACGTCTCACGCACGCTGAGCGCCGAGGGACGCAGCCGTGCGAGCGTCGGAGGACGCGCGGCGCCGGCGGGTGTGCTGTCGGCCCTGGCCGAGGAGCTGGTCGTCGTGCACGGTCAGTCCGAGCAGCTCAGGCTGCGCTCTGCCGCTGCGCAGCGCGATGCGCTCGATCGCTTCGGAGGAGCGCCGATCGCCCGGGCGCTCGACGCCTACGCATCGTCGTTCACCCGGTGGCGCGAGCTGGATTCCGAGATCGCGGACATCACCGAGAACCGTGATCGCCGAGCCGACGAGGCCTCCCGGCTTCGGGAGGCACTTGCTCTCATCGAGGCTGCCGCCCCGGAACCGGGCGAGGACGTCGAGCTGTCGGCACGGGCCGAGCGCCTGGCGAACGCCGAGGAGCTGCGCCTCGCGGCCTCGCTCGCCCACGGCGCGCTCTCGAACGAAGAGGGCGAGCCCGACGCATCCGCATTGATCGCCGAGGCGCGTCGCGCGCTCGAACGGGTCTCCGACGCCGCGCTCACCGAGATATCCGCAGGCCTCGCCGACATCGGCTACCGGATCGCCGACATCGCCGGACAGCTCTCCGCCTACCTCGCCGATCTCGACGAATCGGGACCGCACGAGCTCGCGGCTGTCGAAGAACGGCGCGCGGCACTGAGCACGCTCATCCGTGCGCACGGTTCGCTGGACGAGGCGCTCGAGCTGTGGCAGACCGGATCGACCCGGCTCGCCGAACTCGAAGACGACGGCGAGCGGCTCGCACGCCTCGAGGCCGAACGGGACGCCGCTCGCGCTGAGCTGGATTCCCGGGCCGAGGCACTGACCGCGGAGCGCACCGCAGCCGCAGCACGACTGGGCGTCGCCGTGAGCGATGAGCTGCGCGAGCTCGCCATGCCGGACGCGACTCTCGAGGTCGCGGTCACGCCCGGGGCGGAGAGCGCTCACGGCCGCGACGACGTCGCCATCCTGCTCGCGCCCCACCCCGGTGCCGAACCCCGCTCCGTCTCGAAGGGGGCATCCGGCGGTGAGCTGTCGCGCGTGATGCTCGCCATCGAGGTCGTGATCGCCGGCACCGACCCCGTGCCGACCTTCGTCTTCGACGAGGTCGATGCCGGCATCGGCGGTGCGGCGGCGATCGAGGTCGGCCGACGACTCGCCCGACTCGCAGAGAAGTCGCAGGTGATCGCCGTGACCCATCTGGCTCAGGTCGCCGCGTTCGCCAACAACCACCTCTCCGTCGTGAAATCCCACGACGGAGCAGTCACCGCATCGAGTGTCCGCCGTCTCGAAGGCCAGGAGCGCGAGGCCGAGATGGCCCGACTGCTGTCCGGATTGACCGATTCGGATGCCGCGATCACCCACGCCCGAGAACTTCTCAGCCTCGGCGCCCTCACCTCCTGATAGGATCGAAGCCCGTGATGAACTCTTCTTCTGCGGGGCCCAAGAACGACACGACCAAGCACATCTTTGTGACGGGTGGTGTCGTTTCGTCTTTGGGTAAGGGGCTCACTGCCGCAAGCCTCGGCAACCTCCTCACCGCACGCGGACTCCGCGTCGTGATGCAGAAGCTCGACCCGTATCTCAACGTCGATCCGGGCACGATGAACCCGTTCCAGCACGGTGAGGTCTTCGTCACGGATGACGGTGCCGAGACCGACCTCGACATCGGCCACTACGAGCGCTTCCTCGACATCAACCTGTCGCAGGCGGCGAACGTCACGACCGGTCAGATCTACTCGCAGGTCATCGCCCGCGAGCGTCGCGGCGAGTACCTCGGCGACACCGTGCAGGTCATCCCGCACATCACCGATGAGATCAAGCGCCGCATGCGTCTGCAGGCGACCGAGGATCCTCGCCCCGACGTGATCATCACCGAGGTCGGCGGAACGGTCGGCGACATCGAGTCGCAGCCGTTCCTCGAGGCCGCTCGTCAGCTGCGTCACGAGCTCGGACGCGACAGCGTGTTCTTCGTGCACGTCTCGCTGGTTCCGTTCATGGGCGCATCCGGTGAGCAGAAGACGAAGCCGACCCAGCACTCGGTGGCGGCCCTCCGTCAGGTCGGCATCCAGCCCGATGCCCTCGTGCTCCGCAGCGACCGGCCTGTGAGCGAGAGCAACCGCAACAAGATCGCACTCATGTGCGACGTCGACGCCGAGGGCGTCATCAACACGGTCGATCTGCCGAGCATCTACGACATCCCTTCGACGCTCAACGACCAGGGGCTCGACTCGTACATCGTGCGCCGCCTCGGACTCGACCAGAAGGCTGCCGACGAGGTGGACTGGTCGCGCTGGAGCAAGGTCCTCCACGCCGTGCACAACCCGAAGCATGAGGTCACCATCGGCCTGGTCGGCAAGTACATCGACCTGCCGGACGCCTACCTCTCGGTGACCGAAGCGCTGAAGGCCGGCGGTTTCGCACAGGAGACCAAGGTCAACATCCGCTGGATCCCGTCGGACCGCTGCGAGACCCCCGAGGGCGCCCGCGAGCAGCTCGCCGCACTCGACGGCATCTGCGTTCCCGGTGGCTTCGGCATCCGTGGGATCGAGGGCAAGCTCGGTGCGCTGAAGTTCGCGCGCGAGCAGGGAATTCCGACCCTCGGCCTCTGCCTCGGCCTCCAGTGCATGGTCATCGAATACGCCCGTGATGTCGCCGGCATCGAGGGCGCGTCGTCGAGCGAGTTCGACCCCGAGACGACCGAGCCGGTCATCGCCACGATGGCGGAGCAGATCGAGATCCTCGACGGTGGAGACCTGGGTGGCACGATGCGGCTCGGCCTCTACAAGGCGGCGCTGGCGGAGGGCTCCCTGGCGAGCGAGCTGTACGGCGGCCCCGAGGCGTCGGAGCGTCACCGCCACCGCTACGAGGTCAACAACGCCTACCGTGCGCGTCTCTCCGAGGCCGGTCTGGTCTTCTCGGGTCTCAACCCCGAGCTCGACCTGGTCGAGTACGTCGAGCTCCCGCGGGACGTCCACCCGTACTACATCGCCACCCAGGCGCACCCGGAGCTCCGCTCGCGCCCGACCGACCCGCACCCGCTGTTCCGTGGCCTGGTCGGGGCTGCGATCGAGCGTCACCGCTCGAGCGAGCTCTTCGACGTCGAGGCCGATGCCGAGTTCGGCGAAGCAGTCGCCTGAGCGTGGCGAAGCCCATGTCTGAGTTCGATGAGCTGAGAGACGAGCCCTTCCAGCCGGAGGTTCTGCAGAGTGACCTCGTCTACGAGGGTGCCGTCTGGAATGTGCGCGACGACCGTGTGCGTTACGGCGACGGGGAGATCCGCCGTCAGTATGTCGCGCACACCGGCGCCGTAGCGATCCTCGCGCTCGATGACCAGGGTCGCGTACTGCTGATCCAGCAGTACCGGCACCCGATCCGTCACCGCGACTGGGAGCTGCCGGCAGGTCTGCTCGACATGCCGGGGGAGGAGCCTCTCGCGGCAGCTCAGCGTGAGCTGGCGGAGGAGGCCGATCTCGTCGCCGCGCACTGGGAGCCGCTCGTATCGTCGTGGACGACCCCGGGTGGCAACGACGAGGTCATCCACGTCTTCCTCGCGAGTGGCGTGTCGGCGGCGAACGAAGCGCACGCGCGCGTGGACGAAGAGGCTGACATTCGCGTGGAGTGGGTGCCGCTCGATGCCGCGGTCGCCGCGGTGCTCGACGGGCGGATGCGCAACGGCATCCTCAGCATCGGCGTCCTCGCGGCCGCGCAGAGGCTGCGCGACCGGAGCTGAGCATGCAGCTCGACCGAGCGTTGGACACGTATCTGCGCCACGTCACGATCGAGCGCGGTCTCAGCGAGCACACCATCTCGGCGTATCGGCGCGACCTCGACACGTATCTGGAGTGGCTCGTGTCCGAGGGGGTGACGGACACCGCTGAGATCAGCGCTGCGGTCGTCGGACGCTTCATCGCCGATCGCTCCGGGGCCGATCCGGCTCCTGCGGCGACGAGCCTCGCCCGTCTGCAGTCGTCGGTGCGCGGATGGCACCGGTTCCTGGCGCGTGAAGGGATCGAACCGGATGACCCGAGCGGCCGTCTCCGTCCGCCCAAGGCCCCGCGGCGTCTGCCGAAGGCCCTGACGATCGACCAGGTCGAGAGCCTCCTCGGCGCCCCCAGCGCGGAGGACCCTCTGGGCATCCGTGACCGGGCCCTGCTCGAGCTGCTCTACGCGACCGGCGCTCGTGTGTCGGAGGCCGTCGGGCTCGACGTCGACGACCTCGCTCATGGCGATGTCCTGCGCCTCCGCGGCAAGGGGTCGAAGGAACGTATCGTGCCGATCGGCTCGTTCGCCCGCGCAGCGGTGGACGCGTACCTCACCCGGGTCCGTCCCGGGCTCGCAGTGAAGGGTCGGGCGTCGGCGCGGCTGTTCCTCGGCGCGCGCGGCGCGCCCCTGTCGCGCCAGAGCGCCTGGCTGGTCATCCGCGCGGCCGCGGAGAACGCGCACATCACCGCCGATGTCTCACCGCACACGCTGCGGCACTCGTTCGCCACGCACCTGCTGCAGGGCGGCGCAGACGTGCGCGTCGTGCAGGAGCTGCTCGGACACGCCTCGGTCGCGACGACCCAGATCTACACGCACGTGTCTGTCGACACGCTGCGCGACATATACGCGACGTCGCACCCTCGCGCCCGGTGAGCCGAGCTGCGGCCAAAACGCGGGATCGCCGCGGCCGAGGCGTGGAACCCTCCGGGCGATCGGTAGACTCGATCAAGCACGAAACGAGCAGGAGAATCGGTGGCTGAGAACGCGGCGAAGTCCAGGGCGAAGACGTCGAAGACCGACGACACCCCCATGGGACCCACCGGGCGTCCCTATCACGGCTTCGCGACCCCTGCTCCTCTCGCCTCGCATGGTCCGGCCCGCATCATCGCCCTCTGCAATCAGAAGGGCGGCGTCGGCAAGACCACGACCTCGATCAACCTCGCCGCGGCCCTCGCCGAATATGGCCGGAAGGTCCTCGCGGTCGACTTCGACCCGCAGGGCGCACTGTCGGCAGGTCTCGGCATTCAGACGCACGATGTGCCGACGATCTACGATCTGCTGCTCGACACCAAGCGCGACGCACATGATGCGATCGTGCACTCGGGTGTCGAAGGCCTCGACGTCATGCCGGCGAACATCGACCTGTCGGCCGCTGAGGTGCACCTCGTGAACGAGGTCGCCCGCGAGACGATCCTCGCCCGTGTCCTCCGCCAGGTCGCGGGGGAGTACGACGTCATCCTCATCGACTGCCAGCCCTCGCTCGGTCTGCTGACGGTCAACGCGCTGACCGCCGCTCACGGCGTCATCATCCCGCTCGAGTGCGAGTTCTTCGCGCTTCGCGGTGTGGCGCTGCTGATCGAGACGATCGACAAGGTGCGCGACCGGCTGAACCCGTCGATCACCATGGACGGCCTCCTCGCCACCATGTACGACCCGCGCACCCTGCACTCGCGTGAGGTTCTCGAGCGTGTGGTCGAGGCGTTCGGGGACGACGTCCTGGAGACCGTGATCGGTCGAACCGTCAAGTTCCCCGATGCATCGGTGTCCGGTGTGCCGATCACCGAGTTCGCTCCGGAGCACGCTGCCGCGCAGGCGTACCTGCGACTGGCGCGGGAGCTGGTCGCCCGTGGCGCTGTCGCCTGAGCTCGAGCCGCCAGACACCCCGGCTCAGTCCGTCTCGCCTCAGTCCGTCTCGCCTCAGTCCGTCTCGCCCGTTCAGTCCGTCGCGGACATCGGCTCAGACATCGCTGACACCGCACTGCCGGCGGATCCCGGGTTCCGCGTCTCCCTGTCGAACTTCGACGGCCCGTTCGACCTTCTGCTGAACCTCATCTCGAAGCACGAGATGGACATCACCGAGGTGTCGCTGAGCGCCGTCACCAACGAGTTCATCGCTTACCTCAAGGAGCTCGACGACGACGAGGAGCTCGATCAGGCGTCCGAGTTCCTGGTGGTCGCAGCGACGCTGCTCGACATGAAGGTGGCGGGACTGCTGCCTCAGGGCGAGCTGGTGGATGCCGAAGCCGTCGCTCTCCTCGAAGCACGTGACCTCCTCTTCGCGCGACTCCTGCAGTACCGCGCCTTCAAAGAGGTCTCGGCGTGGTTCGCTCGATGCCTGCAGCGCGAGGACCGTCGGCACGTGCGTGCTGTCCGGCTGGATGAGAAGCACAGGCGAAAGACCCCCGAGCTCGTGTGGTCGCTCAGCGCGGATGACTTCGCCGCGCTCGCGCTTCTCGCGTTCGCGCCGAAGGAGATCCCGCATGTCGGCCTCGATCACCTGCACGCTCCGCTCGTCAGCATCCGCGAACAGGCCGCGATCGTGGTCACTCTGCTGCGCGCGGCGGAGTCCGTGAGCTTCCGCGAGCTGGTCGCGGGTGTGAGCGAGCCCGGGATCGTGGTCGCGCGGTTCATCTCCGTTCTGGAGCTCTACCGGCACGCCGCACTCTCCTTCGAGCAACTGGAACCGCTCGGCGAGCTCACGCTGCGCTGGGCAGCCGACTCCTGGTCGGACGAGACACTGGCATCCCTGGGAGCCGACTATGACCGATGACACCGTTGACGCAGCGACCGGAGCCGTGACCGAGCCGGCCGTGCGTGACACGCCCCTCTCCGAGCGCATCGAGGCGATCCTGCTGATCATCGACGAGCCGATCGGACTCGTCGCTCTCGCCGCTGCCGTCGGATCACCGGTCGCGGCCGTCCGACAGACGATCGAGACGCTGGTCGACGATTACGACGGCAAGGGTCACGGACCGCGACGGGGTTTCGAGCTGCGTGAGGTCGGCGGGGGCTGGCGCCTGTACGTCCGGGAGGATCACGACGACGTCGTCGCGGAGTTCGTCGGGGGACAAGCGCCGGCGCGACTCTCGCAGGCGGCGCTCGAGACGCTCGCGGTGATCGCCTACAAGCAGCCCGTCACGCGCAGCCAGGTGGCGTCGATCCGCGCGGTGAACGTCGACTCCGTCGTGCGGACGCTCCTCGCACGAGGTCTCATCACCGAGCTGTTCGCGGACTCCGAGACCGGCGCCATCAACTACGGCACGACCGACGCTCTGCTGCAGCACCTGGGCATCAACTCGCTCGACGAGCTGCCCCCCATCTCTCCTCTGCTCGACGACGGCGCGGACGGCTTCGACGAAGGGACCATCCGATGATCTCGGTCGTCCTGACGGCGGCGACCGGCCGCGTCGGCACGACGCGCAGAATCAGTTTCAACGAAGGGACCATCCGATGAGCGGCTTCGAGACACCAGAGGGCATCCGCCTGCAGAAGGTGCTGTCGGCGGCAGGCGTGGCCTCGCGACGCGTGATCGAGCAGTACATCGTCGAAGGGCGCATCCGTGTCAACGGCGTGACCGTCACCGAGCTCGGCCGTCGTGTCGACCCCGAGACCGATCTCATCGATGTGGACGGCACCGCTGTTCAGCTCGATGTGTCGAAGCGCTATGTGATGCTGAACAAGCCCACCGGGGTCGTCAGCAGCATGCGGGACGAGAACGATCGCCCGGATCTGCGCCGGTTCACCGAGGACTACGAGGAGCGGCTCTACAACGTCGGGCGGCTCGACGCGGAGACCAGCGGGCTGCTCGTGCTGACCAACGACGGAGACCTCGCTCACGTGCTCGCTCACCCGTCGTTCGGGGTGACCAAGGTCTACATCGCCAAGGTCGAAGGCGAAGTGACCGCGCAGACGATCTCGAAGCTCACCCGGGGCATCGAGCTCGACGACGGTCCGATCGCGGCAGACAAGGCGAGGCTGCTCGACACCTCTCGCGGGTCGAGTCTCGTCGAGCTGACGCTGCACTCCGGGCGCAATCGCATCGTCCGACGGATGCTGGCAGCGGTCGGCCACCCGGTGACCGAACTCGTGCGCCGCCAGTTCGGCCCGCTGCACCTGGGAACCCTCCCGGTTGGGAAGACGCGCGAACTGACTAAAATCGAACTCGGCGCACTCTTGACTCTGTCGCGCCGTGATTCCGGTGTCGCCGAGGCGCCAGGCGAGCAACAGGAGAACGAGTGACCGATACGACGAGTGCGCCCACGGGGGCTCGGAGTTCTGTCGCGCCACGAATCGCGGCGAGACTCTCGGGAACCGTTCGCGTCGTCGGCGCCGGGCTGCTCGGCGCGAGCATCGGACATGCCCTTCGTGCGAAGGGTGTCGACGTGGTGCTCGCCGACACCTCGCCCGCCCAGCTGCGTCTCGCGATCGACTACGGGGCGGGCCGCTCGGCCGCCGAGGACGATTCGCCGGTGCTGGTCGTGGTCGCCGTGCCGCCGGACGTCACCGCGGATGTCATCGAGTCGGAGCTGAGTCGTTTCCCTCATGCTGTCGTCACCGACGTGGCGAGCGTCAAGCTCGAGCCTCTGCACAGCCTGCAGCACCGTGGCGTCGACCTCACCCGCTACATCGGCTCGCACCCCCTCGCCGGACGCGAGCGCGGCGGAGCGATCTCTGCGCGCGCCGACCTCTTCGTGGGTCGCCCCTGGGTGGTGTGCCGGGATGCCGACACAACCGCCACGGATCTCGCGCTCGTCGAAGCGCTCGCCCTCGATGTCGGAGCGATGCCGCTCGAGATGACTCCCGAGGAGCACGACCGCTCGGTCGCTCTCACCTCCCACGTTCCTCAGGTCGTCGCGAGCCTGCTCGCCGGCCGTCTCGCCACCGCCGACGAGGGTGCGCTGCGCCTCTCCGGCCAGGGTGTCCGTGACACGACGCGTATCGCGGCATCCGCACCCGAACTCTGGGTGCAGATCCTCGGAGCGAACGCCGGGCCCGTGGTCGAGATCCTCGACGCTCTGGCATCCGATCTCCGCGAGGTGTCGGACGCTCTGCGCGCGCCCGAGGCCCCCGGGGCTCGGCGTGTGGTCGCCGAGACGATCCGGCAGGGCAACGATGGCGTCGAACGTCTTCCCGGAAAGCACGGGCAGAACCAGCGATTCGAGTCCCTGGTCGTGATGGTCGACGACACCGCCGGCCAGCTCGGTCGACTGTTCGGCGAACTCGGAGAGCTCGGCGTCAACGTCGAGGACCTCCGTCTCGAGCACTCGCCGGGCGCGCAGTTCGGCCTGGCCGAGATCAGCGTCGACCCTGCTGCGCTGCACGGGGCGATCACCGGACTTCAGGAACGCGGCTGGCGGATTGCAGGTACCACCAATGACTGATTTCATCGCGATCGACGGGCCCGCCGGCTCCGGCAAGTCCAGCGTGTCCAAGGCGGTCGCTCGGGCTCTGGGCTTCGGCTACCTCGACACCGGCTCCGCGTACCGCGCTCTCGCCTGGCATGTGCTGGATCGAGGCGCCGACACGGCGGATGCCGCGGCGGTGCTCGACGCCGTCTCCGACTTCCCCGTGCGCCTCGGCCTCGACCCCGACGATCGCACCGTGCTCGTCGGAGAGGTCGACGTCACGGACGCGATCCGCGAACCATCGGTCTCGAGCGCGGTGAGCGGCGTCGCCCGTGTGCCCGAGGTGCGGGACCGGGTCAATCGTCTCTTCCGCACCCTCGTCGCCGAGGCGCCGTACCCGGCGGTCGTCGTCGAAGGACGGGACATCACCACCGTGGTGGCTCCCGACGCCCCGGTGCGCATCCTCCTCACGGCTGCGCCCGAGGTGCGCGCCGCACGACGTGCCGGCGAGCTCGCCGGCGAGAACGCCGAGGCCGTCGCGGCCGCACTGCACAAGCGCGACGCATCAGACAGCGCCGTCGTCGACTTCCTGAACGCCGCAGACGGCGTCGAGGTCGTCGATTCGACGGAGCTCGATTTCACACAGACCATCGACGCCGTCCTCGCGGTGATCGAACGAATCCGAGGAGTACACCATGGCTGACGACGAATACGAAGGCGGCCCCGACCAGCTCGCCGAGAAGATGGAGTCGCTCGACGAGCAGCTCGCCGAGGCGCGCGCCGAGACCCTGCGCGCCGGCCTCGCCGACTACGACCTGGACGATGAAGATGCCGCCCTTCTCGCCGGCATCACGATGGGCGAGGACGGGATCCAGTTCTTCCCGGCCCTGCCGGTCGTCGCGATCGTCGGTCGACCGAACGTCGGCAAGTCGGCTCTCGTGAACCGCATCCTCGGCCGTCGCGAGGCAGTCGTCGAGGACACCCCCGGTGTGACCCGCGACCGCGTGACGTACAAGGCCGAGTGGGCGGACCGCCGCTTCTCGCTCGTCGACACGGGCGGCTGGGAGCCCGACGCCCGCGGCATCGACCGCTCGGTCGCCGCGCAGGCGGAGGTCGCGATCGACCTCGCCGACATCGTGCTGTTCGTCGTCGACGCCATGGTCGGCGCCACGTCGACCGATGAGCACGTCGTGAAGCTGCTGCGCAAGAGCGGCAAGCCGGTCTTCCTCGTCGCCAACAAGATCGACGACGCTCGTCAGGAACCTGAGGCTGCGGCTCTCTGGAACCTCGGCCTCGGCGAGCCCTACCCGGTGTCGGCGATCCACGGTCGTGGCGTCGCCGATCTGCTCGACCAGCTGCTGAAGAAGCTGCCGGATGTCTCCGCGGTCGCGAAGGCCGAGATCGGCGGGCCGCGGCGCGTCGCGATCCTCGGTCGCCCGAACGTCGGCAAGTCCTCGCTACTCAACAAGGCGGCCGGCGAAGAGCGCGTGGTCGTGAACGACCTCGCGGGAACCACCCGTGACCCGGTCGATGAGATCGTCGAGCTCGGTGGCAAGCTCTGGCGCCTCGTCGACACCGCCGGCATCCGCCGCCGGGTGCACATGGCGCAGGGTGCTGACTTCTACGCGTCGCTGCGCACGTCCGCTGCTCTCGAGAAGGCGGAGGTCGCGGTCGTCGTCCTCGATGTGTCCGAGACGATCAGCGAGCAGGACGTCCGCATCATCGATCTCGTGCTCGAGTCGGGCCGCTCTCTCGTGCTGGCATTCAACAAGTGGGATCGTCTGAACGATGACGACCTCGAGAACGCCGATCGACGTCGGTACCTCGAGCGTGAGATCGAGCAGGACCTGGCGCACGTCGCCTGGGCGCCCCGAGTGAACATCTCGGCCAAGACCGGTCGTCACCTCGACAAGCTCGTGCCGGCGCTCGAGACGGCGTTGGAGAACTGGGACCGTCGCATCCCGACGGGCAAGTTCAACGCCTTCCTCGCAGAGCTCGTCGCCGAGCACCCGCACCCGCTGCGTGGCGGAAAGCAGCCGCGCATCCTGTTCGGCACGCAGGCATCGACGCGTCCGCCGACGTTCGTGCTGTTCACGACGGGATTCCTCGACCCGGGCTACCGCCGCTTCATTCAGCGTCGTCTGCGCGAGCTCTACGAATTCGACGGAACTCCGATCGTCATCAACATGAGGGTCCGCGAGAAGCGCCAGCGCTGATCGCACCCGATTCGACAGCTGTGCCCGCGCGAATCCGCGCGGGCACAGCTGTTCCCGCGTATGACCCGGCGGATGCCGACAGCCGGATGCTGTGACAGGCTGAAGGGGTGACTGTCGTACCTCCCGCCGCAGGTGAACCCCGCCGCCCAGATGGGCCGCGAAACCCGGGCGACGCCTGGGTGATCGCCCCCTCGGGGGAGAAGTACTGGGGGCGCTTCGGCGCGGCTGGGCTGCTCGCCGTCGATCCGGAACGCGGGATCCTTCTTCAGCACCGGGTGTCCTGGTCGCACTTCGGTGGGACATGGGGGTTGCCTGGCGGCGCCATGCACGAGGGCGAGAGCGCGATCGTGGGCGCAGTGCGCGAGGCGCAGGAAGAGGCCGGGGTTCCGGATGCGGCCGTGCGACCCCGGTTCACCAGCGTGCTCGATCTGGACGTGTGGTCGTACACGACCGTCATCGCCGATGTGGTGCGTCCGTTCGACCCCGTGATCAGTGACCCCGAGAGCGTGGCTCTCGAGTGGGTGCCCGTCGATGAGGTGGACGCACGGCCGTTGCACCCCGGTTTCGGTAGCGCCTGGCCTGCTCTGCGCACCCTGCTCGATGTGCGCCTGTCGCTCGTCGTCGACGCCGCCAACGTGGTCGGCTCTGTGCCGAACGGATGGTGGAGAGATCGTGCCGGTGCGACGGCTCGTCTTGCCTCGCGCCTCGACGGACTCGCTGTGCCCGCGGCCGACCTCGGGGTCGGGGGAGCGACCTGGTTCCCGGAGATCGCTCTCGTCGTCGAGGGACAGGCGCGCGGGATCGTGACTCCGTCGTCGGACGCCGATGCGGAGGTGCCCGAGCTGCTTCCCGCAGGTGGCGTCTCGATCGTCCGCGCCGAGGGGGCCGGAGACGACGCGATTGTGGCCGAGGTGGAACGTCGAACGCGTGCCGGGCAGCATGTCGTGGTCATCTCGAGCGACCGCGAGCTGCAGACCCGCGTCGACGCAGCGGGCGCGGCGCAAGTGCGCTCGGCGGGCTGGCTGTTGAGCGTGCTCCCGCAATAGTCGGGGCCGCTTTCGTCTCAGTGCGTGCTCCGCTCCGTCTCAGCGCGCGCTCCGCTTCGTCTTGGCTGTGCGCCCCCTCGTCCGACGGTGGCTGCGCTCAGCCTGAGGGGTGTTGCGCTCAGCGTGACGCGTGCTGCGCTCAGCGTGAGGATGCTGCGCTCAGCGTGAGGGTGCCGCACTCAGCGTGACGTGTGCTGCGCTCAGACGAACATCACTCTTCGTCGCGGTGGGTCGACATACTCGCGGCCGAGCGGACTCGTCCACGTGAGCGACCCGTCAGAGGTCTGGCGCGCCGTCCACCGATGCCGCTCATGGATGTCCGGATGCTTGAGCGAGTGGTGCGTCGTGCAGAAGTGGCTGAGATTGTCGACGCGCGTGCGTCCACCACGGGCGTGGTCGTGGTTGTGGTCGATCTCGCAACGATGCACCGGCATCCTGCATCCGGGAAACCTGCAGTGCTGATCGCGCGCTCTGAGGAACCGCCGCATCTGCTCTGTCGGGGAGTAGGAGTCGGTCTCCGTGACCAGTCCCTGCGCGTCGAGGAACAGACGCGCCCACCCGGTGCGATGTCCTGCGAGTCCCCGCGCGACGTCGGGATCGAGCGGCCCGTGTCCGTCGAGTTCAGCGGGACGATCGTCCTCCCCGGCGAGAGTGCTTGCAGCGACGGTGACCTGGATGCGGGCGGAGATGTTCTCCAGCCCTGTGCCTGTCGCTTCGCTCGGATCGGCAGTGAGGGGCAGGTCAGCCAGCACATCGGCGCGCATCTGGTCGAATGTGCGAGCGTCGCCGGAGAGGTGCTCGATGTCAGGGCTCGAGGGGTCGGCCATCGGGTCGATCAGTCCGGCAAGCGGGTCGGTGACGAACGTGCCGTCGGCGGCGATCACCGCTGTGTCGAAGTAGGACTCGTATCGGGGATCATCGGGCGAGAGGTCGTCGAGGTAGAGCGAGCCCTCCGGTTCGTCCAGCGGCTCGAGGATAGGCTCCTGCTCGTTGCGGGTGCGAGTGATGTGCCGGGCCATCTGCGTGAGTCGATCGGAGATCGCCACCGCGACCCACTCGGGCAGGATCGCCGTGAGGGCAGCAAGCCCGTCGCCGACGTACTTGACGGTGACACACCGTTCCGCGGCCGCTCGGCGATGCTGCTCGACGACGGTCTCGCCGACGAGAGCTGCCGCCACCTGACGTGCATGGGTCTTCGTTCTCGGTGCCGTGTCGTTCTCAGCGACCACCAGAACAGCAGCCTCGTAGAGGCTCATCGTCTCGGCGTCCACCCGCCCATCGCGGATGGCGTCGTCGACGATCTCGCTCGCACGCACGATCTCACGGACATGACGCACGCTGATCGACCCGACAGAGAAGGCGGTCTGCACGGCCGGGAGCGTGCGCGTCAATGTGCGTGCAGCGGTGAAGGCGTACTCGACCGAACCTTTCGGGATGTGACCGGCCGCGGAGTACTCTGCGACCATCGAGCGGTAGATCGCCTCGCGATGGTGCGGGCTCTCCGAGACGTCGCTGTCGTGCATGCCGATCCGCTCGACCAGCAGCGCGTAGGACTCGGCCTCGAGCGCAGCGATCTGGCGGCGCGTGGCGACCCATTCGTCGAGCAGGCGGCAGCGCTCCTCGAGATCGAGGTCGAAGTCGGTACGCCGGGTCATAGGTCTACATTAGAACCTATGTTCGACAGCATCCAGGCTTAACCCTGGAATATGCCGTCATCCTCGTATCCTCGCCCGCGCAGCTTGTCGATGTCGCGACGCTCACGCTTCGTCGGTCGCCCCGCCCCCCGATCACGCAGTCCGAGAGCCGCCTGCGGTTCGCGCTCCGGTGTGCGGTCCTCATATGCCAGCGCAGCGAGAGGGGCACCGACGCGCTTGACGAGCAGCTGACGCACGATGAGAATCCGATCGAATCCGGCGATCCGGATGCGCAGTTCGTCGCCGACGCGGATGTGCTGAGCAGCCTTCACTTTGTCGCCGTTCACGCGCACATGCCCCGCACGGCATGCAGTGGTCGCGGCCGAGCGCGTCTTGTAGACGCGGATCGCCCAGAGCCAGCTGTCGACCCGTGCTGCATCCGCCATCAGATGTCTCGCTTTCTCAGTGCGATCAGGGTGCCGGCGATGATCAGACCCTGCCCGAGCGTGTAGGTGGCCATGATGGCGGGGCTGCTCCAGTCCGGCAGGGAACCGGGCAGGAAGAGCCGAAGAGCCAAGAGAGTGTCGCTGGCGAGGAAGAAGGCGCCGCCGATCGACACGAGCCCAGAGCATCGAGTGGCGGTGGCCGCTGTGCTCGCGAGGACGAGACCGTAGACAGCCACCGCGATCAGCAGCCCACCGGCGTGCGGACCGATGAACACCAGCATCGCCACCCACCACGCGGCGTAGACGAGCGCCCACCACGGCATCCGCCGCGCGGCGAGACGGCGGATGAAGAGCGCGATGTATGCCAGATGCGCGATGCCGAAGAACAGGAGCATCAGAGGCACTTCTGGCGCCGCGGGGAAGAACACCCCTGCGCTGTCGCCGAGCCACGAGAACAGGAGCGCCGCGATGGTCAACGCCAGCGCGGAGCGCTCCGCGGCGCGACCCATCGACACGAACACGGGCACGGCGAGCAAAGGCATGAGCAGGAGCTTCGTCGGCCCGGCTGCGGGGCTGCCCACGCTCAGCAGCGCCACGTGAGCCGCCGATGCCGCCGCATAGGGCAGAAAGGCCCAGAGAAGCGGGTCGGACGGACGGCGTCGCTGCATCTCACCATCGTAGGGCGGGATCGAACGCGGTCAGCCTCGCTCAGGATTCGACCGTGACCTGGGTGATCTGACCGTCGGCACCGAGGTGCACGGCGGGCCAGTAGCCCTCGGGGAAGTGCTGGCCGCAGGTGTCGATGAAATGGAGCACGACCGTGCCATCGGACGAAGCTTCGAGCGTCTCGAGGGTGAGGTCGGTCGCCGCGTCGTCGAGCTCGTGCTGCTCCGGGGCCGCATTGCTGAAGGCGGCGACGACCGCATCCGTCGCCAGTCGTCGCAGGACGCCGAGGGCGGCTATGGTCTGATGCACATGGGGGAGCAGTGCGGCAGCCTCATCGGCATCGGTGCCCTCGATCATGAGATCGAGAGGGGCGCCGGCGACGACCGTGCCGCCTGCATACCAGTCATGGGTCAGTACCGTTCCGTCGGACAGCTCGGTCGTGGCGCGCGTGAGGGTGCCCAGTTCGGGATCTTCGATGGTCGGGTTCTCGTCGCTCATGTCACCACGCTAGCGCTCGCTCACGGCCCGAGAGTCGAGCCGCGGGACTCGAGGTGCTCGCGCAGGATGCGAATGGCCTTGGGCCCGACTCCGTGGATGGCGAGCAGCGCCGTCTCGGACGCGCCGTCGAACTGGTCGAGACGCGTGAACCCGTGGAGCGCGAGCCCTCGTCGTGCGACCTTGCCCATGGACGCCGGTAGGTCCGTCTCTTCGTTCATGACGACAGATCCAGTGCGACCAGGGTTCGGCCGCGCTTCATCTCCGCGCGTTCTTCGAACCCCGCCGCCAGGAACGTGGCGAGCGTGCCGTGGAACAGATCGTTGGTGCGCTTCTTCTCGCCACGGGTGTCGACGGGGTACCCCTCGACCAGTCTGGCGCCGGAGCGTCGAGCGAGATCGACGGCGGCGCGCAGCAGCTCGAGGGTGATGCCCAAGCCGCGGTGTTCGCGACGGACCACGAAACATGTCACGGCCCATACGGACTCGTCATCGAAGGGTTCGGTTGATGCCGCCGCGATCATGCGCGTGCGCGGCACCCGCTGCTGCAGGGTTCGCGGACCGATCCTGATCCACCCCGCGGCCTCGCCGTCGATGTATGCGATCAGACCAGGTGGAGGGCCCGCCTGGATCTCATCGTGCAACATCTCTGTGCGTTGCGGCGTGGTGGTCTCATTCCACTCCTTGTTCCTCAGCATCGGCCACATGCACTGGCAGCTGGCACCGTCGCCGCCGCCCGTCAGTGCATGCTGAACGTCATCCCATCGGGCGCTGGTCGCCACCTCGGTCGTGATCGTCACCATGGATGCGACCGTACGCCGGGGCTCCGACACCTCGCAACGCCCGGCGCTCACCCGGTTCGCGGAGTTCCGTCGAGTGGGGCTAAGATAGGGGAGTTGCCTGCGCGAGAGTGCAGAACAACGGGCTGTGGCGCAGCTTGGTAGCGCACTTGACTGGGGGTCAAGGGGTCGCAGGTTCAAATCCTGTCAGCCCGACCACAAAGCCCCGGAGAACCGCAGAAATACGCGGAACTCCGGGGCTTTTTTCATGCCCGGATTCGGGTGGAATGGCGCCCGTCTCACATGCGTCTCACATGGGAAACAGCGATGCGCTCAGATCGCGCGCAGCTGCCCGAGGCCGAGAGCCTCCGCGCGCCGCCGTTCTACAGCGTCGATCACCTCGTCAACACGGTTCGGCCAGAGGTGCGAGTAGGTATTCAGGGTCTCGGTTGCATCCTTGTGGCCGAGCATCAGCTGCACGAGCTTCACGTCTGCGCCAGCCGCGATCGCGTTCGTCGCCGCGACGTGCCGAAGATCGTGCACGGAGTACTCGGAGGCGGATCGCACGGCCCGCCGCGCCTTGAGCCAGACACGGTTGTACCAGTTCCCGCCGTCGACCGCCGCGCCTCGAACCGTTACGAAGACGAAGTCATCCGTCTCGCGACCGGCGATGATCTCGCGCAGGCCCTCGACGACGAAGTCCGCGAGGGGAAGCCAGCGCTTCTCCCACGTCTTCACCGGGCCGAGCTTGCGGATCCCCGTGCGATCGGTCGTCCAGGTGCGGTGGATACGGGCGCGCTTGTTCTCCAGGTCGAGATCCTTGATCTTCAGCGCAGTCGCTTCGCCGATTCGCGGCCCGCTGTGCGCGAGGACGTTGAACAGCACGCCGTCGATGGGGCGTCGGGCGATCGTAGCCACGGCGGATGCCAGGACGTCGAGCTGGACGTACGTCAGCGAGGGGAGGTCGTTTTCGATGTCGCCCTCATCGCGAGGAAACTCCACCTTCGCGAGCGGGTTGCGCCCGATCCACTGCTCGGCGACGGCGTAGCGGAGCGCCCCGCCGAACGTCGCGCCGACGACGTGTCGCAGGTAAGCGGCACTCATCTGCACGGGCTTGCGGCCGCTGCCTGTGAGGTGATTGTTCTTGTCGAACTCGAACACTGCTGTGCCGGCGCGCAGCTCAGAGATCCATTCGTCGATCTGGGGTCGCGTGATGCTGCCGACGGCGCGAGAGCCCCACCGTGGCAGCACGTAGTTGTCGAGCTCTCGTCGGTAGCGGCGCCAGCTCGAGTCCTTGATGCGGTTCTTTGAAGCGAGCCATGCCTCGGCCGCGGCCGAGAATGTGCGCTCGCGCGCGGAGGGGTCGATGTAGCGGTCGGAGCGTATGTCGTCCTCAATGCCGGCGACGAAAGATTCTGCATCGCTGCGTCGGGCGAAGAGCCGCTTCTTCTGGATCCCGTCCGGGTCGTACCATCCGGCTTCCCATCGCGAGCCTTTGCCGAACTTTGCGGTTCGGAAGTGCTCGGGGAGGGTCTTGAGCGACTTCATCTGCGCGCTCGTTGGACTGATCTTGGTGGCGGTGCCGTCGGGCATCGTCACCTTCGCATCCTTCACCCACCGGTCGGTGATCCAGGCTTTCGCCATTAGCCGACCTCGATGCGGTGGGTGAACTGTCCGGCGCCCATGCGGGGATCGACGTAGACGGCGCCGTCGGTGCGCAGCAGCAGGCTCCGGAAGACGACGACGAGCTCGTCGGGGACGTTGAGTGCGATCGCGATCGACGTGACATGTCCGTTGTGGTGTTGCTCCGCCTCCGCGTATGCCGCGGGCGTGATCAGCGTCTGCGCAGCCCACACGTTCGCCGCGGCTTCCTGCCGCTTCCGGATCAGTCCGAAGTCGGTGGGACGGTGCCCGAGCACGTGGTGCGCAATCTCATGGCACATGACGCCCCGGAGAACGCGACCTCGCATGCCAGGCGTCAGGTCGATGTGATTCGCGTCAGGTGCGTAGCCACTGCGGTGCACGCCGCGGCGTTCGCGGACGGTCAGCCCTAGATCGGCTGCCAGGTTCCAGATGTCCATGCGGGACCCCCTCGGTTGAGCATGGTTATGCGTGGTCGTAGTCCGCGTCGTTGCCTTCGGGGAACTCGTTGATGGATTCGTTCGCGACCAGTTCGTAATCCTGTCGCTGGCGTGCGACATTCTCTGCTCGCTCGACGAGCTCGGATGCTGAGAGACCCACGGCAGAACCGAGGAGGCCGATCTCGCCGAGCGTCGCCGGCGGGGACTCCTGTCGCAGAATGATGCCGATCCGATTGATCGACATCCCGGTGTCGGAAGCGATCTGCCTATAGGTGAGGCCGGAGGCCTGAATGGCCTCGAGCAGGTAACCGGCGATCAGCGCGTCCATGGGGAGCAAGTTTTTAGCCACCTGGCGAGTGTACCCATTTCGGTTCACTTGGTCTAGCGAACTTGACATTGAACCGAGATCGGTTCACCCTGAGTCTATGGACATGAACCGAATTGGGTTCACCGGACTCGACGCCGGTGTAGCCGCAGAAGTGCGTTCTGAGATCGCACGTAGTCGAACGGTATCGGTCAAGGGGATCGCAGAGAAGCTCGGAATCCGGCGCGCGACATTGTCGTCGCGTGTCAATGGACACGCCCCCTTCACGCCGTCCCTTCTCGCGGCGGTGGCCGCCGAACTGGGAACGACCGCGTCTGCGATCATCGCGCGTGCTGAGCGCAGGATCGCGGCATCTGATGTGGCGGTTGCATCATGAGCATCATTGCCTTCCCGGGGGAGGCTGAAGCCGAGGCTCAGGCTGAAGCGACGTGCGTCGGCTTCGAGCAGATGCCGATGATCATGTCGCCGAAGGTGCTCGCCGAGATCCTCGAGGTGAGCATGAAGACGCTCGAGCGCTGGCGAATTGCTCGTGAGCGTGACGGGGAGACGGGGCCGGCATGGCACAAGATCCCCGGTTCTAGCCTGATCCGCTACTCGCGCACCGACGTCGTCTCGTGGTTCGCTGCCTGCCGTGAAGCCGAGGCCGCCTCGTGAGCGAGCATCTCCTCGATAGCGTCCCGCATGATGATGGCCGCAGCGGTGATCCGCTCCTCGCGCGTCATGGTCATGTGGCAGAGCCTACGACGCTGAGCGTCGACACCAACTCCCGGTCTGGGGACCGGGTGCCCGCTGGGGTATCGGGCCAGGCGGGTCGGGGCGCCGTGGGGACGGCTGCCCCGACCACGCCGAGACACTCGCGTCTGCGCGACGGACTTATCCAGGAGATCGACGACACGCACCCGAACGCGGTGTCGCGTCTCGACCGCCTGGACGGCGTCGGCCGCAAGCACCGGGCGATCGTTGAGGGCGAGATCCGCGGACGGCAGCTGCGCGCTGCGTGCATCTGTGGATGGCGCGGAGAAGACCTCGAAAGGTACGGCACCGCGGAGAACGCCGAGGGCCGCACGGTCACCGCCCGCGAAGCTTCCCTGCAGATCGCGCGCGCAGAGATCGCCGCGCACCTTCGCGACGTCGGGGAGCTCGCATCATGAGCGCGCTCGAGACGTTCGCGTTCGGCGACCTTCAAGTGCCGCTGCGTGTCGACATCCGCGACGGCGAGCCGTGGTTCATCGCCGCCGACGTCGCCTTCCTCCTCGGCTACTCCGAAGCATCCGCAATCACCCGCACACTCGACGACGACGAGAAGGGTCTGCAGATTGTGCAGACCCCCGGCGGCCGGCAGCAGATCGCCGTGATCTCCGAAGCCGGACTGTTCTCCGCGATCCTCCGCTCTCGCGTCCCCGGTGCGAAGGCGTTCAAGCGCTGGGTGACGCACGAGGTGCTGCCGAGCATCCGCCGCACCGGCGCCTTCTTCGCCCCCGAGACTCCGGAGCAGTTCATGGCCCGCGCGGTCATGCAGGCGCAGGGCATCATCGCTCGCAAGGACGAGCAGATCGCCGAGCTCGCACCGCGCGCTGAGGCATGGGACGAGATCGCCGACGCCGGAACCGACTATGCGATCCGCGACGTCGCCCCGATGCTCTCCCGCGCCGGCATTGAGACCGGTCCGCAGCGCCTGTTCGAGACGCTCCACCAGCTCGGCTGGATCTACCGCGGCGAGAAGCAGCGGTGGACGCCATACGCGAAGACGGTCGACGCCGGATATCTCAAGGTCCGCGCGATGCCGCCGTACCGCGATCGCGACACCGGCGATCTCGTGCCCGCCGTTCCGCAGGTGCGCATCACGCCTCGCGGCATCGAACGCCTACGCGTCCGCCTCGGCGCGGGCGCACTCACTACCTGACCCCACACATACGAAAGCGGGGCGCCCGTTGCACCGGGCGCCCCACTCAAAACGAAAGGCAAGCACATGCCTCAGACACAGGATATCGACGAGAACGTCGAACCGGTGGACGAGTTCGTCCCGATGACCTCAGACATGCACGTCAGCGTCATCGAGCGCACCGAGCCGGCGATCGTCGGCCCGATCGCCACCGACCGCCGCACTCTATGGCCGCTCGCGCCGTGGCGCATGGCGCTCGTGGTCGTCGCGCTCCTCGGTGCGGCCGTCTGCGGGCCGCCCGCAGCTGACCCGAGCACTGGGTTCAACGGCGCCGACCTCGGCGTCGTGATCAGCCTCGGCGTCTTCGTCGCCGCGTTCGTGCGGGGAGGGAAGTCGTGAGCCAGTCACTCGACGTCATCACCGCACTCGTCGCCGAGGGCATCCGCAAGCAGATGGCCGCGAACAAGAAACGCTACGTCGCACCGCGCGACCGCCGCGAGATCGCCGAGGACGCAGCCGCCGTCGCGATCGCCGTGCTCGTCGACGTCACCGGCGGCCACGACCACATCGTGCGCGCCGAGGGCGACACGTTCACCCTGCAGCACCCGCTCGCCGAGCGCCTCACCGACGACCTCTTCGACTGCGAGGTGCACGCGCACATCGCCGCCGGTGAACCGCTCGAGGACGGCCGATACAAGGTCGTCGCCACCGACTCCCACTCGTTCGACCTCATCCCCGTGAAGGACCAGCCATGACCATCACCGAGACTTCGATCAGCCTCCCCTTCCGGGTCGTCGCCGACGACTCGCTCGGATCGGAAGAGGGCCTCGCGGCACGCGCCGCCGGCACGACGGCATCCGAGCTGCACGACATCGCCCAAGGCGGACGCGGCACGCACCAGCGCATCCTGCAGGACAAGCTCAACGGGGCGAAGTTCACCGGCAACGCGCACACGCGCCGCGGCCACGAGCGCGAGGACTTCCTCGTCAGCTGGGCGGGCGTGACGCTCGAGCCGTGCAACGCGAACATCGCGCTCCTCGGCCACCTCGACCTGCCGTGGCTGCTCGCCACACCGGACGGGCTCGGTGAAGACTTCGGCGTCGAGGTCAAGTCCCACGATCACGAGTGGGGCGACCGCGACGACATCCCGGCCGACCACTACGACCAGATGCAGGGCGGTATGGCCGTCACCGGCTTCGACCGCTGGCTGTATGTCTGGGAAGTCATGGGTGAAGACGGAACGCCCACGCTCGCCGCACCGAGATACCTGTGGGTGGCCCGCGATGAGAAGCGCATCGCGCGGCTCATCCGAGAGGCCGAGAAGTTCATGGCCTGGCGTGAAGCCGGGGCCCCGGTCGCCGATGACCTGCCGGTCGAGGTCGACGCCGCGCTCGCGGTTTGGGCTTCCGCCCGTGAACGCAAGTCGGCGGCCGAGCGCGACGAAAAGGCCGCGCTCGCGGTGATCCGCCCGTTCGCAGAGGAGCAGTCCGACGACGACGGCGCGAAGGGTGCCGGGCTGCGTGCGCACTTCACGTTCGCGAAGTCGACGGCCGAGGTGCTCGACGAGGCCGCATGGGCAGATGCCGAGCCCGAGTCATACGCCGAGTACCTGCAGCTGCGCACACGGGTCGCTGCAGCGGAAGCTGCAGCTGCCGTCCTCTACTCCACGCCGAAGACGTCAACCCGCCTCAACATCTACGCATCGAAGGACGCAGCATGAGCACCCCGAACATCGACGACGTCGCGCAGACCCTCGCCGAGTACGAGAGCCTGGCGATCGGCACGGGCGCCGCAGTCCGCATCGAAGCGCCGGAGTTCTCATCCGGTGAGGCCGTGCTCCTCGGCAGCCCGTGGGCGCCGTTCTGGATCGGCGACGAGCCGCCGAAGGTCGCACGCGTCACTGTTCACCGCGACGGCATCCCCACCGAGGTCTATGTCGCCTGGGATGAGGCGTTCCCTGCCGAGGAGAGTTGGCGGTCGCTCTGGCTCGCGAAGCCGATGAAGCTGTTCGGCGCCTACGTTGTGCGCGCCGCACTGCGCCGTGCGTTCCGTGACGCGATCGGCGACCGCCGTGAGCCCGACGAGCAGCTGCCCTCACCCAAGACCGTCACCGAGACGGCGCGGGACTGGGATGCCGAGATCCTCGCAGCCACGACGGCCGACGCCGTGAACGCTCTGCACGTCGAGATGAAGCAGCACCGCGTGATGACCGTCGCCCGCGAGATCGCCCTCGGCGAGCAGCTGCGGAAAGCCGCCGCTGATGCGTGGGATCTTCCGATCGATCTCCCGCCGACGCCCGACGAGGCGGCACCGGCTGAGAAGCCGGCGCGTCCCGAGACGCGTGATCACCTGCCGCCGGCGAATCGCGCCGCTCGTCGCGCGAACGCCCGCAAGAAAGGCGGCCGTCGATGATTGTCGATGACGCGACCGGGACGGTCGCCGAGGGCGGCGTCGAGCTCGTGCCGCTGGATCTCGCCGCACTGGACGAGGACGAGCTCCTCGGCCTGTTCCCGACACCGGTGCAGTGCGCGGGTGCGCTGCTGAAGGCGCGGGCCATGATCGCTCACGCGCCCGCCGTGCTCGCCGCTCGCTCGAAGGCTGTGAAGGACGCGAAGCGGAACCTGATCGTCGCCCGCGGCTACGCCCGCCAGACCGCTGCGGGCCGAGACGCCGAGACTCGCCGCCTCGTCGCCGAGAGCGATGCCGAAGTGCTGAAGGCATGGGAGGCGATCGATGTCGCCGAGCTCGCTCTCGAGTACGCGCGCGAGATGCGCAAGACCCTGAGCGAGGACATCGAGATCCTGCGCTCGCTGAACGCGAACTTCCGAGGGGAGCACCGATGAGCAAGCCGACTGAGGCAACGCGCCAAGCGGTCTACCTCCGCGATGGGTACAGGTGTGCCGCGTGCGGCCGCCCCGAGGCGCTCACGTTCCAGCATCGCCGAGCGGTCCAGATGGGCGGCTCGAAGATCCCGCCGCCGCCGATCGACGGGCTGACGCTCTGCTCGATCTGCAACGAGGGCTGCGAACACGAGATGCAGACGCAGGCGCTCGCCAGCGGGTGGAAAGTCCGCAAGTGGGTCACGTGCCCCGAGCGCGTGCCGGTCTACGTCGCACACGAGCTCACCTGGTATCGGCTCGAGGGGACCATCCGCATTCGGATCTCAACGGCCGTGGCGATGGAAATGGGCTGCTCGGTGTACGGCGACCAGTGGATGCAATGGCGCACAAGGACCGCGGCATGAGCATCGTCAGCGAGGCATTCAACGCGTGGCGCGAGTGCCGTGCCGAGTACGACGACACCCTCTATGCGCAGTTCAACGCGGCTGAGGAGGCGACGAACGGCGCGATGCTGAACGCCCGCGGCCGCGAGAAGAAGATCGACCCGTTCACCCTCTTCATGGGGAACGAGACCCGAGCCCGCGCGTACGCATCTGAGGAGCTCATCGAGCACTGGGAGAAGCACCCGCGGATCACGTTCGCGATGTTCGAGCGGAAGTGGCAGCAACAGCGCGAGGCCGAACTCATCGAGGACGCCGCATGAGCGCGATCCTCGAGGCGAACATCGCCCACTCGCTCGCGACGGTCGAGGAGAAGGAATGGACCCCGAACCGCGCCGTCGCCCTCGAGCGTCTCCGCATCGTCGACATGATCCACGAGGGCAAGCCGCAGTGCCGCCTGTGCGGGCAGATCGTGAATCGTCTCGACGGCTTCGGCCTCTGCTCGAAGACCACAGAACTGCACCGGCAGCGTCGCGGCGACATGACGCCCGCGAAGAAGGCGAGGACGCGATGAAGCGGCCCACGATCGGCACGGTGTACGCCGTGTACTGGCCTGCCGAGCAGGTGCTGAAGGTCGGCATCATGTGGCGCGACTCTCGCATCCGTCACATGGTCGACACCGGTGGCGAGGTGCTGATGATGATGCGCGATAGTCCGGCCGGGTGGGAGCCGTACGCGCTCCGCGAGCTCGCGAAGACCTGGCCGCGCGCCTTCGCCACAGCCGACGATTCCGAGATCATCCTGCGCCGCGGCCGCGGGTACACCGAGTGCTACCGGATTCCGCTCGACGAACTCCCGGCAGCAGTAGACGCAATCCTGAGGGGCACGATCCGCCATGACGCTGAGCAGACCAAGAACGATGACGGTCGAGGCGTTCCGGCAGATCCGTCGACTCTCGCCGGCGCTGAGAGCGACCGCCGAGGGTCTTCGGATGCATGCCGACGACCACGGCCGCGGCCGCGTCGAGTTGAGGCAGATCCTCGCCGACGTGTATCCGGAGCAGTCCGACGTGACGGAGTCCGTGCTGGTGGATCACCTGCTCGAGCTGGCCGAGGCGGATGTGCTGACGCTGTACGAGGACCGGGGCGTCTCGCTGTACGTGTTCACGCACTGGGGGCGCATCGACCGGCCGACGAAGTCCGAGCTGCCGGAGCCGCCACCATTCGCGAGGCGCTCGCGAGAGGCTCGCGAGTCACTCCTGGCGGGGGAGAGAGGGAGCGAGCGGGAGAGCGAGAGCGAGGGTGCGCGGGAGAGCGAGCGTGCGAGCGAGGGCGAGACTCCGTCAGCCCGCATGTCGCGAGAAGTGCTCCCACCGAACCCCTTCTGCGAAGACCATCCCGGGGGAGTGCTGGAACCCTGCATCGCCTGCCAGAACGCACGGCTACGCAACAAGCACTTCCTCGACATTCGTCGCTGGGACATGAGACAGGGAGAGGGGTGGAGTGATGAGCCGTTCTGAGCAACTGAATGGGCCGGTGACGCGAGGGCGTGCGGTGTTCGTTCCCGAGGCGATCTGGGGCCGCCTGGCGACCATCGCCGACGACCGGGGCGTGTCGGTTGAGGACATCCTCGTCGCCGCGATCACCGATCTCACCGCACCGGCAACCGTCGAAGAACGGATCGTGCAGCTCGTGCGCTCCGGATTCACCGACGCAGCGATCGCCGGAAAGACCGGCGAGTTCGTAGCCCGCGTACGTGTCGTGCGCCGAGCCGCTCACCTACCTGCGAACAGATTCACCCGTGGAGGCATCCACGACCACGAGAGGAAGACAGCATGAGCAAGGACACACAGATTCCGGTCGGGGAGTTCATGGAGATCCGCGACGCCGTCGCCGGTGAGCTCCGGAAGGGTGCGAGCTCCCAGACACAGAAGACGACGTTGGTTCGCCAGGCAGAGGGGCTGATCCTCGCCGGGTACGTCGACATCGACGCCGTCCGCACCGATCAGCGCTTCGGCCCGGTGCTGGCAGAGATCCTCGCTGAGGCCACGCGATCGATCGAGAAGCATGGTGAGCAGCGTCACCTTCCGATGGGAACGGGTGCCGACGAGCACCCGCTCGCAACGATCGCCACTCTCGACGGCGCCACCGGCCTGCACCCTCACATGGATGCGGAGGAGATCGCGTCGGTCGCAACACTCGACACGAAGGCGCACTCGGAGAACGAGGGCGGCGACGGCACAGTGACCTGGTGGCAGATCCTCCGGGAAGAGGTATTCGAGGCCGCTGCTGAGAACGGAACCCGCGAGCTGCGGGCCGAGCTCGTCCAGGTTGCCGCGGTCACGCTCAAGATGATCGATGCACTCGACGCGAAGGTGCGCAGCTGATGGCTGGCGAGACCGTGATCACCGTCGTCGGTAATCTGACGGCGGACCCGGAGCTGCGCTACACGCAGAACGGCCTCCCGGTGGCGAACTTCACGATCGCGAGCACGCCCCGGTCGATGAAGGACGGCGAGTGGAAGGACGGCGACCCGCTGTTCCTCCGGGCCTCGTGCTGGCGTGAGTTCGCCGAGCACGTCGCCGGCAGCCTGACGAAGGGCATGCGGGTGATGGCTCAGGGTCGTCTCCGCCAGCGTTCGTATCAGGACCGTGAGGGCAATCAGCGGACGGCGATCGAGTTGGAGGTCGACGAGATCGGTCCGAGCCTCCGCTACGCGACAGCACAAGTCACTCGTGCCGCGTCGAACGGTCAGCAGCGGCCGGCGGCATCCGCTCCGGCGCAGGAAGAGCGGTGGGCGCCGTCTGAGCCGCCTACGGATGGGGGATGGGGCAATGCCGACGACACACCGTTCTGAGCTCGTCACGAAGGTCGCCGATGCGTTGACCGATGAGGCGTACGACGGCGGCATGGGACCGATGAGCGAGGCCGAATTCCCGCGTCACGTCCTTCGCCTCGCCGAAACCGCGGTGGAGGTGGTGTTGACCGTGGCTGAGGAGAATCCGGCAGAGAAGGAAGGCGATTGGGCGCGGGAGTACCGCCAGGGACGTGCAGCGCAGGTCGAACAGCAGCGCATCGCGAACCTGATCGCGTTGGCGCAGCTGCCGAACGTGGGCACGGCGCGGCGGAATCAGGCGGCGAACGCTGCGGCCGATGCCCTCCTCGCCGGGATGCCAGCCGCGGTCGAGGTGATCTATGTCTGATCGCTACTGCATCCGTGGGTGCACGGTCCGCGGTGATCATTACGCCGCGTGCGCGCACAGCGGCCCGGACTACAAGGGAGAGACCCCGTGCCCTGGGTGCGTGCAGGTCGAGGCGCGCGACGGCGTGATGCTCTGCGAGCGCTGCTACCGCCGTCTGCGTCGTCACATCGAGGACGCTGCGGATCTCGTCGGTCACCTGCGTTCGATCGCGGACCCGACGAAGGCCGCAGCGTACGACCGGATCCGGGTGCAGTCGTCGTCGATCGAGATCCCGGCACCCGTGGCCGCCGACCTCATCGACGCATCGAACGACATCACGACGACGCTGAACATGTGGGCGAATCACGTCGCCGGAGAGGACCGGCCCGGCGCGGGGCTCTCGGCGGGCGCGATGGCTGACGAGGCTCACGATGTGGTGCAGCTCGCCGCTGACGTGATCCTCGAAGACCTCGACGTGCTCGCGAACGACTCGCATCAGATCGAGGCACTGTGGGAGGGCGTGTGCACGCCGAACGGCGACGCACCTGAGGTGTGGTCGGTCGCGGATGCGTCGATGCGGTGGCCGCTCGAGGATGAGCCTCGGTGGGCGCAGGCGGCATGCCCGAAGTGCGACCTGATGGCCGTGCGGGTGCAGCCTGGTCGCAACGGTCGGCCGTCGCGGTACCGGTGCACGACGTCGGACTGCGACTGGGAGGCGAACTCGAAGGACGACGGCGGCCTGTGGGCGTCCGTGTTCGCTGAGTCGGCGCCGCCGGAGGTCCGACCGCACGACTCGCGCTGGCTGACCCTCGTGGACGCTGCGCGCCTCGTGCAGCGCACACCGGGCACGGTCCGCAACTGGGTGACGCAGGAGCTGCTCGAGCCGCAGCTCGGCCGCTACTGGCAGGACGACGTGCTCGCCGTCGCGGCGGCGAAGCGGGGTGAGGCGGCATGAAGACCTGGCTGACTCTCACGGAGGCTGCACAGCGCATTCAGGGTGAGGCGGCGCTCGCGTCTGCTGAGCGCCGCATCCGCCGGTGGGTGGAGTCCGGCGACCTGAAGCCGCTGGCCGGCCGATTCCGTGCCGCGGACGTTCTCGCCACGGAGAAGAAGATGCGGTCGCGCCGCGGCCGCCCTCGCAAGAACATGCACAGATAGGGAATTAACCGATGGATATTCATTCTGAAGGCATGACCGGGGCGCCCGCTCCGACCGGCAAGGCGAAGCTGATCGAGCAAGCTCGCAACTGGGGCCAATCGGAAATTCTGAGCGCACCAGTCACCACCGAGGCGCTGATCAAGAACCTCGTGCTCGCTCTGCGTGATGCCGAGAAGGTGCACACCCCGCTCGTCGGGGGCCGCGGGTTGAGTGCGCATCTCCGGCGCTATCAAGACCAGGCAGCGCGCCTGTGTGGGTGCCTCTCATGCCAGGAGTGGCTAGCTAGGTCAGCCAGTCTGTCCGAGACGCAGGGCGAGCCGTCCGAAGCGACGGTGATGATCGCGGCAAAGGCGATCCGCGCAGACCTTGCGCGTCAGAACGAAGCGCGGCACGACGGACCGTACACGGCATCCGAAGACGGCGACGAGGGATGCCTGGTGGACGGCGTGGTGAACCTCGTCGAAGCCGCCCGTGCCGATCTGCGTGCTGCTGGGGGTGTGCGATGAGCGCATTCAGCCCGCGGCAGATGTTCCTGCTCGACGAGGCATGCCGGCCGATCGCGGAAGCGTTCGATGAGGCACCGTTCCTCGTCGGGACCGCGGCCACTCGACAGGACTACCGAGACGTGGACGTGCGCCTGATCCTCGATGACGAGACATATGCGCGTCTCGTCGAGGTGGTCGACACCCCTCTCCGGGAGTTCCTCGGGCTCGCGATCGGCGAATACCTCGCCGCACGCACCGGGATGCCGATCGACTTCCAGATTCAGCAGCAAACCGCTGCGAACGATCTGCACAACGGCAGCCGCAATCCGCTGGGGATACGCACGCTCCACAACTATGCCGGTGACGGCCAACCGAAGAGGGGCAGGTAGAGCGATGAGCGACCCAATCAAGGTCACCGTGAGTGACCCCGCATCGGGCGAGGTGCTCGAGGAACGGATCGTCGACAACGACTTCATGCTCATATGCGCCGGAAACCGCTACCTCAACGGGTGCAGGCGTATGGCAACGGCACCCAGGTGCTCACCGTCAAGTGCGGCGCCGTCGGACAGGCAGGGTGAGGCCAGTGAAGCTCTCAGGTGAGTGGGGTCGCGTGGTGCGTTCGCCGATTCCGAAGCGCGACGAGCTGTTCCTGATGGCCGGGGATCAGTTCGCCGATGGGCAGTACCGCGTCGTCGTGGGCCTTGACGTCCCGCAGTCGGCCGTGACCGAGCTCGAGCAGCTCATGGACAGCGAGGTCGGTGAGGAGATCGGCGGGCGGATCGAGCATCAGCAGATGGTGTCTCGGGCGGTCGCCGCGGTCGACGCACTGCTCCGAGTTGGCAGGAAGAACGCGGCCGAGGCGCAGCGTGCCGATCAGACCTGAGAGGATACCGATCATGAGTGAGACGGCAGTCGTAGGTATCGCGGGCGTAATCGGTACTCTGCTCGCTGCGGTGGTTGGCGCGTGGATAGCCGGACACTTCACCAACAAGCTGCGAGACAGGCAGCGTGCCGATCAGGAACGCGACCTCCTGAGAACGTCGATGGTGGACCTGATCACCGCCTCGCGAAACTGGATCGACAGCGTTTCACCCATGTCGATTGTGGCCACTTCACAGATTGGGAAGGGCGAGCTGCATCATTGGGCAACGAAGGTCTTTCCTGGCATGGATGAAGCGAAGCAGACAGCTACCGCTCGTGAGAGAGTCCAGCGAGAACTCTCAAACGCCCGCCTTGTTGCGACAGATCCGGAACTCGCGGACTGGCTCGCCCGCCTCGAGAAGCATCAGCGGAACTGGTGGCACGACATCGTGTCAGTAGCCCTGGATCCCGATGTCGACGAGGATTTTCTGCGCTGGATTGCATACCGGGATCGGTTTACTGAGCTGTTTGGGGGAACCCAGGAAAGGGCCCGCGAACTGATCGTCGGAAGAAAAGTGTCAAACATGTCCAGGTGACGTGTTAAGCTGTGCTTGCACCTGAACCATGACCGAAGCCTCGCCCTACTAGTCGGCGGGGCTTTCGTCATGTCTGGGTGCGCCCCGCCGCCACACGCTCACAACCCTCTGCAGAGCGACCGCTCCTGCCGCCATGACCCCTCCACCTCCGCGTAACGCCCGACTCGCTCGGGGATCGGAGAAGGGATAGCGGCCTCGTCTCAGGTCGCATGATGCGCAAACTCGAGCGGTGATGGGCAGGCGGGGCGCAGTCTTCTCGCGAGAGGCGATCGTGTCTGACGTCATCCATTCGCGTGCGTACAAGGATCTGCGGTCGACGCTCAAGTCTGAGTGGCGCGCACGCAACGCCGCGTGCGCGCTGTGCGGTCAGGCTGACATCGAATACGACGGCCCGCGGAACGCGTCGAACAGCTTCGAGCTCGATCACAAGATCAGCCGGAAGCGATGCCTTGCCATGGGGAAGCCTGAGATGCTCCTCGATCCCACGAACTGTCAGCCATCGCACACGCGATGCAACCGGTCGAAGCAGGCCGGTGAAGGTAAGCCCACGATGGGCGAGACGAGCGAGGAGTTCTGATGGACAGCATGCGCAAGATCGCGATCGGTGGCGGCCCGCTGAAGGGCACGACTGTCGAGGTGCATGTCAACGCGGAGACGTTCACCACGCCCGCAGGTGACGGTCACTACGAGGTGACGGGGGACGGTGCACGCTGGCATGGTCGCAAGCCCGCCGAGTCGGAGCCCTCGACGAAGGTCACTCGCAAGCCTGCACATAAGACCGCAGTGAAGCCGCAAGCACCAGCCCCGGCCGACGCACCGGTCGAGACAGCATCGCCAGCCGTCCCGGGTGACGCAGATGGAGCGACGGGGACTGTGGCCTCCAGCCAGTCTCAAACGACAAGTGCACCTGTGCCCGTCGCTCCCCGGGGTAAGGGCGTCCCAATCTCTACAGACTGACGACCGAGGCCACTTCTCCGGCAGTGATCTCTCTCCCCCGCACCGTGAGGAGGGGGTCGCGCGCGGTAAAGGAGTATCCCCGATGCGAGTGATCGTCATGGCCGCCACGAAAGCGTCCGGATTGATGGAGGCGAAGAACCTCGACATCGACCCTGTTGCCATCGTGACACCGCGCTCGCCGGATGCTGCTCGAGGTGTCGTCGCCGACCGCATCATGGAGGCGTCGTCGCTGACGCCCGAGATGCGCGAGAAGCTGATCGAGGGCGTGCTGCCCTCGATCGTCACGACCCGTGACGCGGTCGACATGGTCGCCGCGACCGAGAAGTCGCTCGACGCCGCGTCGAAGATCCTGACCGACATGGATGCCGGCGCGGTCGAAGCGCTGCGCGCGCTCGCGCGGAAGATCGACGCGTGGGATCAGATCGTCGACTGGGCGCTCGAAGATGCCGCCGAGACGAAGGGCGCTCGCCCGACTGTGCCGCAGAACGACAACGTCTCGATCTCGGCGTACCTCAAATACTGCGATCAGCTCGGCCTCACTCCGACCGGCCGGAAGGCGCTCGGGGTGAAGGACGGGGGCGAAGGTGGCAAGAAGGCTAAGCTCACCGCCCTCCGCGCGGGCCGTTCGGCGTAGCGCGACCAAGGGGCCGGGCGCCGCATACCTCAAGGCCGTCGGTGGACCGACGCGCTCCGAGTCTTTCCGTCGGCGCGTGGGATGCACCGAGCCGCGCATCTGCACGCCGCCTCTGCGTGAGCTCACCCCGGCGACGTCGAAGGGGTTCGCCTGCATCGAGTTCGCCGAGGACATCCTCGAGATCACGCTGCTGCCGTGGCAGCGCGCGCTGCTGATCCGGGCTCTCGAGCTGAACCCGGACGGCACCTACCGTTTCAAGACCATCCTGCTGCTCGTCGCTCGCCAGAACGGCAAGTCGACACTGATGCAGGTGCTCGCCCTGTGGCGCATGTTCGCTGAGGGTGCACCGCTCGTCATCGGCACGGCGCAGTCGCTCGACATCGCCGAGGAGCAGTGGGCCGGCGCCGTCGAGATCGCCGAGGGCATCCCCGAGCTCGCCGAGCTCATCGAGCATGTCGACCGCACGAACGGCAAGAAGGCGCTGCGCCTCGACTCGGGCGAGCGGTACAAGGTCGCAGCGGCATCGCGTCGTGGCGGCCGTGGCCTCTCTGGTGACCTCGTGCTGCTCGACGAGCTGCGCGAACATCAGAACTGGCAGGCGTGGGGCGCGGTCACCAAGACCACGATGGCCCGCAAGCTCGCACAGATCTGGGCCGCCTCTAACGCCGGCGACATGGCATCCGTGGTTCTCCGTCGTCTCCGCTCGCTCGCGCACCGCGCGCTCGGCTGGCCGGACGGCAAGGACGGCATGGACGACCTCGACAAGCTCGGGGACTCACAGGACGAGACGACCGAGGTCGACGACTCTCTCGGCATCTTCGAATGGTCATCGGCGCCCGGCCGCGGCGTGTGGGATCGCGAAGGCTGGGCCGAGGCAAACCCCTCGCTCGGCTACACCATCGACCTGCGCTCGATCGCCGCAGCCGCTTCGACGGACCCCGAATGGGTGTTCCGTACCGAGGTGATGTGCCAGTTCGTGAACATGCTCGGAACCGGGCCCTTCCCGACCGGCTCATGGGCCGCGACCCTCGACGCGAAGAACGACCGCGCCGAGCGCGAGGTGACCCGCGATCTCGATCGCCCTGCCTGCTACGGCATCGATATGTCGCACGACCGCACGATGGTCTACATCGCGCTCGCGTTCTGGGACACCGAGGGACGCATCCGCGGCGAGATCGTCGCGCAGCGCGCCGGTCCCGACTGGGTGCTGCCATGGCTGCTGTCTCCGGCGAGGAAGATCGCGCCGACACACGTGGCATTCCAGCGACGCGGCGCACCGATCTCGTCGATGTGGGGCGAGTTCGAAGACGCCGGCATCGAGGTCACGCCGTGGGGCGAGGACAAGCTCGCCGGATGGCACGGCGCCGTCTACGACATGATCCGCAAGGCCGCGACCGACGAGTCGCCGAAGGGCGAAACCGAGGACGAGTTCCGCGATCGCGTCCGCATCTCGCACGGCGCGCAGCCTGTGCTCGATGTCGCAGCGTCGACCGCGCAGATCAAGCCTGTCGGTGACGGCTGGGTCATCGACCGCAAGGCATCCCCGGCGGATGCCTCGCCGCTGCTGGCGTTCATCGCCGCGGTCGGCCTGCTGCAGACGAACCCGGCGCCGCCTTCGGCATCGGCCTACGAGAGCAACGACCTCATGGTCGTCTGACGAGAGGTGCTGACATGGGCGCATTCCGCAAGGTGCTGCTGCACCGAACCGTGATCGTGAACCTCACCGACGGATCGTCCATCTCGGGCGTGCTGTACCGCGATCCAGGGAATCTGATCGTCCTGAAGAACGCGACGTACTTCGAGCCTGGCGCGGAACCGGCCGCACTCGATGGCGACACCGTCATCGACCGCGCGCAGGTGCTGTTCGTGCAGGCGCCGTAGGGGAGGGGCCACGATGGTTTTCACCGTCTCCGAGGGCAAGCTCCTCGCCGTTCAGAAGCCGACCTATCAGGCGCCGACAGCGCTGCGCATCAGTGACAACCTGTCGCAGGACTATTCCGCGATCTACCGGCAGCAGCCGTCGGTGCGCACGGTCGTCGACTTCCTCGCCCGAAACGTCGCGCAGCTCTCGCTGCACACGTTCCGCCGCCTGGACGACTCGGACCGCGAGCGCGTCACCGATCACCCATTCGCGAAGATGATGCGCGCACCGAACCCCTACACGACCGGATACCGGCTGATCTTCTCTCTCATCGCAGACCGCGGCATCTACGACCGTGCACTGTGGGTGAAGACGTTCCAGGACGGACGGTCGATGCTGGTGCGGATCCCGCCGCGCCTGTGGACGATCAAGGACGACGACAACTGGCTCGCGCCGACACGGTTCGAGATCAAGGGCAACCGCGGAACGACGACTCTGGACGCAAAGGACGTCGTCTACTTCCGGGGCTACAACCCCGAGGACGAGCGCTACGGGCTCTCGCCGATCGAGTCTCTTCGTCGCGTGCTGTCGGAGGAGTACGCCGCAGGGCAGATGCGCGAGCAGGCCATGCGCAACGGCGCCCGCATCGGCGGGTACATCCAGCGTCCGAAGGATGCGCCCGCATGGACGGATCCAGCGCGTGCGCGATTCGCTACGGGGTGGCGTTCTCAGTACGCCGGGCAGACCGCGACCGAGGGTGGCGGCACGCCGATCCTCGAGGACGGCATGACGTTCGTGTCCGCCGGTCACTCGGCGAAGGACATGCAGTACATCGAAGCGCGCAAGCTCTCCCGCGAGGAGGCTGCCGCGGCGTACTTCATCCCGCCGCCCATGGTCGGCATTCTCGATCACGCGACGTTCGGCAACATCGAAGAGCAGCACAAGATGCTCTACCAGGACACCCTCGGGCCGATCCTGCAGGAGGTGCAGCAGGAGATCGCGCTGCAGATCCTGCCGGACTTCGGCGACGCCGACGACCTCTACAACGAGTTCAACATGATGGAGAAGCTGCGCGGCTCGTTCGAAGAGCAGGTGTCGCAGCTTCAGACGTCCGTCGGCGCACCGTTCCTCACCCGGAACGAGGCACGCGCGAAGGTCAACATGCCGCGCATCGAAGGCGCCGACGATCTCGTCGTGCCGCTGAACGTGCTCGTCGGCGGCCTCGCCTCTCCCACCGATCAGGTGTCGGCGGGATCGGGTGGCGGTTCGCTGCCCGAGCTCGAGGCGACGACCTCTGATGCGCTCACCGCAGACGAGATTCAGACCCTCGTGAACGCCGCGGCGACGCTGATCCGCTCGGGCTTCGACCCGGTCGAGGCGCTCGTCGCTGTCGGCCTGGATCCGATCAAGCACCTCGGGCTGCTGCCCGTCACCGTGCAGCGCCCGCAGGAACCGGAGAACGTCGACCAGGAAGCGGTCGACGATCTCAAGGCCAGCCGGTGGGTGCGTCCAGTCCCGCGTGCGAAGGCACGCGCGACAGAGCCTCAGATCGCGAAGGCGACTCAGGTGCTCTCGGACTTCTTCGCCCGGCAGGAGCGCTCGGTGCGTTCCGCGCTCGGCGCGAAGGCGGCCGAGTGGTGGGATGGCGAACGGTGGAACCGGGAGCTCGGCGACACTCTCCTGGCGTTGTCGTCGTCGATCACGGTCGACGTCGCTCGCAAGCAGCTCGAGCAGCTCGGCGTGGACCCTGACGAGTACGACGTCGACAAGACCGTGGCGTGGATGCGCACGGTCTCGACGTCCAACGCGAAGAGCATCAACGCGGCGACCGAAGCGTCGATCGTCGCAGCGCTTGACTCTGACGACGGGCCCAGCGCTGTCGATCAGGTCTTCGAGGTCGCCAAGTCGGCCCGCGCACAGCAGGGCGGTCAGACCCTCGCAACGTCGCTCGCCGGCTTTGCATGCGTCGAAGCCGTCAAGCAGGTGCGCGGTTCCCGCGGGGCGACGAAGACGTGGATCGTCACGTCCAGCAACCCGCGCGCCTCGCACGCCCAGATGTCGGGCGAGACGGTGCCGATCGATTCCGTGTTCAGCAATGGCGCCAAGTGGCCGGGCGACAGCTCGGCGCTCGACGTCGACGAGGTCGCCGGGTGTTCCTGCGACGTCGATATCAAGTTCGAGTAGGAGGAGCCATGTTCACCAAGGCATGCGACGTGCGTGTCAAGGCGGTCGGCGTCGATGACAACCTCGACGACGGCGTCTTCGAGGCGATCGTGTCCGTGTTCGGAAACGTGGACAGCTACGGCGACCGCGTCGTCAAGGGCGCATTCGCTGACACTCTCGCCGAGTGGGAAGCCTCCGGCGACCCGATCCCGGTCTACTGGTCGCACCGCATGGACGACCCGGATTACAACATCGGGCACGTGATCGAGGCGAAGGAAACCGACGACGGCCTCTGGGTGAAAGCCCAGATCGACCTCGAGGGGCCGAAGGCGCAGCAGGTGTATCGACTGCTGAAGGGCCGCCGCGTCACTCAGTTCTCGTTCGCGTACGACATCGAGGCGTACACGATCGTGAAGACCGAGGGCGACCCGGACTCGGTCTGGGAGCTCACGAAGCTGAAGCTCTACGAGGTCGGCCCGACGCCCATCGGCGCGAACCAGGAAACAGAACTGCTCAGCGTGAAGTCCGCGGCGCACCACGCCGACCGGATCGCCGCTGAGGTCAAGGCTGGCCGAGTCATCTCGGCCAAGAACGAGAACGAGCTGCGCACTGCACACGAGTCCATCGGGCGCGTGCTGGCTTCTCTCGAACCCGACGAGGACAGCAAGGCCAGCGCGCCTGCACCGGTCAAGGCAGCCGAGGAGCCCGCAGGGGCCAAGGCCGCCGACGAGCCCGCGCAGATGTCGTCCGCCCGCGCCCGTCAGCTCATGGAACTCGAACCCGAGTTCTGACCCCTCTGATCCCCTGCGGGGGAGGAAGGAGAGACGTCATGTCGACGACTCTCGAAGAGCAGATGCGCACGGAGCTCAAGGCTGCGCGCGACATCTCGCTGAAGTACGGCGATGGCGACATCGTCGGCGACGACCTCGCGGCCGTCACCGCACACCTGAAGGCCTACCAGGATCTGAAGGTGAAGTTCGAGAAGGGCAAGGAGTCCGCCGACGTCAAGGCACGCCTCGACGCGATCGGCTTCGACCTCGGCCTCGAGCGCACGCCCGACGGCGAGAAGCAGGCGCCCGGTGCGTTCCACCAGCCGACGAAGCTCAAGAGCATCGGCCAGATGTTCGTCGAGTCCGCCGAGTACAAGGGGCTGATGGGCCAGTTCGGCGGCCACATCAACGAGAAGGCGCGGGTGCAGTCCTCGCCCTTCGGTCTGAAGAGCCTCGTCACCGGCGCCGCTGACGCGTCCGCCGGTGCGTTCGTGAACACGGACCAGACGGGGATCTACGAGGGCCTCGGCCGCCGCCCGCTCACGATCCGCGACCTCGTCTCGATTCGCCAGACGGAGTCCGACACGGTCGAGTACGTGCGGCAGCTCACCCAGCCGTCGAGCGCGGCCGTCGTGCCGGAGGCCACCACGGCCGCCGCACCGACCGCGCCCGGCACCGCTGGCGCCCTCGTGCCGGCCGCAGGTGGCGGCTACAAGCCTGAGGGAGCGATGACCTTCGAGAAGGTCACCGCGGCCGTGAAGACGATCGCGGAGTGGATCCCCGCCACCAAGCGCGGCCTCGCCGACGCGAAGCAGCTGCGTGGTCTGATCGACGACGAGCTGCGCGCGGACCTTGCGGAGGAGGAAGAGGACCAGATCCTCAACGGCAACGGATCCGGTGAGAACTTCACCGGCATCCTGAACACCTCCGGCACGCAGGCGCAGGCGTACTCGGCAACGGTCGCAGGTCTCGACCCGCTGATCGAGACCACGCTCAAGGCGAAGACGAAGGTCCGCACCGGCGGCCGCGCCGTCGCATCCGGCTACATCTTCAACCCGGAGGACTGGGAGAAGATCCAGCTCGCCCGCCTGGCGAAGAACCCGAACAACGAAGCAGTCGCCGGCGCCGTGCCGACGCTGCACGGCCTGCCGGTCGTCGAGTCGGAGGCGATGCCCGCGGGCACCGGTCTCACGGGCGACTACCGCAAGGCGGTCATCTGGGACCGTGAGCAGGCGTCCATCACCGCCACCGACTCGCACGCGGACTTCTTCATCCGCAACCTCGTCGCCATCCTCGGCGAGCAGCGCGAGGCGTTCGGCGTCACCCGACCTTCGGCATTCGTCGAGATCGATCTGAGCGCGTAAGTCGAGAGGGGATCACCGTGGCGAAATGCAAGGTCTGCGGTGCACCGCACCGGTCCTGCGGACCGAGCACCACGGTGATCCCCGTCGATGAACGCATCGAGACAAGGGAGCAAGGGGACATGAGCCTCAAGCGATACACGATCACCTCTGGGCGTCGCGGCGAGCACACCGTCACGGTCAAGCTCAGCGACGACGAAGCGAAGCGCCTCGGCGTCTTCGACCAGTCGACGGCGTCCGAGGGCAAGCCGGCCACCAAGAAGGCGCCGGCGAAGACGAGCGCGCCCCGCAAGGCGCGCACGCCCCGCAACAAGGCTGCGAAGCCCGCAGCCGACAAGTCCGCTCCGGCGGAACCCGTGACGCCGCCCGCGGGCAGTGTCGAGGACGCGTCCGACCCGGACGCAAGCGAGTAGCAGGGGGTGGCGGGGATGGCGCTTCAGACCGAGTCGTTCGCGACAGCGCAGGAAATGGCTGATCGGTCGCAGGGCGCGATCCCCGTCAACCACCCGTTCCTCGAGAAGGAACTGCAGGCCGCAACCGAGACGATCCGCAACGCCTGCGGCTGGCACATCGCGGAGGCCGAGACGCTCACGTTCGAGCGCGTCGGCCCGTTCGCGGAGCACGTCTGGCTGCCTGCGATGGCGATCGCATCCATCACCGCCGCGACGATCGACGGCACCGTGCTCGCCGTGGACTCGATCGAGTTCGACAAGATGACCGGCTGGACGAACCTCTGCGGTCGTCGCCGGTCCGTGACTTTCACCGCAGGATTCGTGGACGTGCCGGCGGATCTCGTCACACTGACGCTCGAGCTCGCCGCCGGTGCACTCGGCTCGCCTACAGGCATCACCAGGGAGCAGGCAGGCGGGGTGTCCGTCACCTACGCCCGCAGCTCCGGTGCGCTGCAGGCCGCCGACCACGACCGGATCGCCGCCTACAAGATCGGGTGGCTGCCGTGATCGGCGGGATCGTCGCCCGGCACACGCTCGTGCGCGAACGACCGGACATGGTCGACAACGGACGCGGCGGCACCGAGGCGAACTTCACCAACACGACCCCCGCCGACCTGCCCGGATGGGCGCTCGACGCCGGCAACACGGTCGCCGACCTGCAGAACCGCGACGGCGCATCCATCCGGTGGACCGCGCGCGGCCCGTTCGACGCCGACGTCGAACGACACGACCGCATCACCGTCTTCGGTGAGCAGTGCAAAATCGACGGCGCCGTGGTCCGACAGCCCGGACCGTCGCCGCGCACGTCGCACACGATCCTGCTGCTCGTGAAATGGGAGGGCTGATGGCTGTCAAGGGACTGCGCATCAAGCTCAACCGCGCCGGCGTGCAGCAGCTGCTCGCCTCGCAGGACGTCGCCGACGATCTCACCAAGCGCGGGAACCGGATGGCTGACGCCGCCGGCGAAGGCGTCGAGGTGACGACGACCCGCAACCGCGACCGCGCGGTCGTGTTCGTCCGCACGGCGACCTTCGACGCGATGAAGGCCGAGGCGGAGGACCGGACGCTGACGCGCTCGATCGACGCCGGGAGGTGACCGTGGAACTCCTCATCCCCGAGGACGTCGAAGTCCGCGCCCTCGCCGAGCTCTCGAGCGTGCTTCCCGCGCACGGCTTCCCCAACCTCACGTCGGCCGCTCAGAGCCTCGGCACGAAGCTCCCGACCCAGACACCCAAGCCTGACGTGTTCGGCCGCGTGTTCGCCTCTGGTGGCGTTCCACGCGATCTCGTCACGGACTCCGCGACGTTGAACCTCGAGGGCTACGCCGTCAAGGAGCAGCAGGCGCGCGACCTGTGCGCGTACATGATCGCGATCATCGAAGCCGCAGGCCGGGTCGGATCGCTCGGCGGGGCCACCGTCTACCGCGCCCGCGCCGCATCGCTGCCTGTCAGCCTGCCGCACCCGCTGGTGCCGACGCATTTCCGCTTCACCGCCATGATCTCCGTCGACCTGCGCAGGACGACGGCCTAGGTTCCTCAACCCCGCATCGCCCGACCGGGCGCTGCTTTCGTCATGCCTGAAAGGGGCAACTGAAATGACAGTGAAGAGCAAGGACGTTTTCGTCGGTGCCCCCGATCAGGCGGTCACCGGCGCGATCCTCACCGGACCCGAGACCGACGTCATCCCCGAGACCATCGACGACTTCGTCTACACGGGTCTCTCGGACTCCGGCTACGTCGGTGAGGACGGAGTGACGATCACGCCGACCGAGTCGACCGAGTCGATCCGTGACTGGTCGCTGAAGGTCATCCGCAAGGTGCTCACCGAGTTCGACGCGTCGCTCGCATGGGCGCACCTCGCGCTCGACGAGTTCTCGCTGAAGAACTACATGGGCGACGACAACGTCGAGGTGACCGGGCCGACCGCGACGAAGGGCACGCTCACGCGCGCCGCGATCGCTGGGGAGTCCCGGCCGACCAAGGCCTGGTACTTCAAGATCAAGGACGGCAACCGCCGCGCCGTGGTCTTCGTGCCCCACGGCCAGATCACCGAGCGCGGCGAGATCGCCCTGCTCGCGTCCGCCGCAATCACCCTGCCGGTGACGCTCACGACCTACCCGGACACCGCCGGAAAATCGATCTACATCTACCTGGATGATGGCGTCGTCTCTGCCTGAGGCTGAGACGAAGACCTGCCGAGATTGCGGCGCCGAAAAGTCGCTCGACGACTTCTACGTGCGCAGCGACACGGGTCGACGGCGGAACGCGTGCAAAGCGTGCGACATCGATCGGATGCGGGACGCGCCCTCTGCGAAGGGGCCGGCCGAGTACCGGGCGAAGTACCTCCGGTCGAAGTTCGGCCTCACGCAGGCGGACTACGACGCGATGCTCGCCGTGCAGGACGGGCTCTGCGCCATCTGCCATCGACCGGGTGAGCAGAGCTACAAGGGCCTGCACATCGACCACGACCACGAGTCGGGGCGTGTGCGGGGTCTGCTCTGTCACCGATGCAACATGGCGCTCGGCCTCCTCGGCGACAGCGTCACCGTGCTCGCGGAAGCGATCGCGTACCTCGACCGCGCTCGGAGTTCTGAGCGCGCCTGACTGAAAGACCGGCGCGGCCGAGCGACGGGAACCCGCTTGGCCGCGCCGCCCAACCCCCTCGGTTCCCAGAGAGAAGGTTCCCGTGATGGAGAAGTTTCACCACACCCTGCCCGACGGGCACGAGCTCGTGCTCCCGCGCTTCGAGAACGTCCCGGTCGGAGTGATCCGCAAGACGCGACGTCTCGACCAGGCAGATCAGGTGTTCACGATCCTCGAAGAGATCATGTCGCCCGCCGACCTCGAGCACGTCGACAAGCTCGACCGCTCCGAGTTCAACGTGGTTGTACGTGCGTGGCGCGAAGGGTCGTCGATCGAGCCGGGGGAATCTTCGGCCTCCTCGACCTCGTAGACGAGCATCAGGAGGCCATCGAGTTCGAGCTGCTCGTCATCGGCCGTCGTCTCGACGAGCTGTCGACAGCGACGCTCTCCTGGCGTGATCTGTTCGTGCTCCTGCGCCGCTGGCAGAAGACACCCGGCAACGCGTTCGCTGCCGTGATGCACGGGGGTGAGGTGCCGTTCTGGTCCGAGCAGGTGCTCGCGGTCATCGTCGACATGCTGAACGGCATCGCGTTCATCCTCCGCAAGGGCAAGGGATCCCGACCGAAGCGTCTTCCGCGCTGGTGGGAGAAGCGCAAGCAGCAGAAGTTCGGCCGCGAGCCGATCCCGCTGTCGAAGTTCGACGCCTGGTGGGAGTCCGCCAGCAAGAAGTAATCGGGGGTGTCGGATGCCTGAAGGCGTCGAGCTCGCAACCGCATGGGTCCGTCTGGTCCCGACGGTCGAGGGCATCACCGAGCAGCTGACCAAGGAGTTCGCACCGGCCGAGCAGGCCGGTGCGGACTCCGGCAAGAAGGCGGGCTCCGCCTGGTCGGCTCAGGTCAAGGGCGCGATCGGCGTCGCCGCGATCGGCACTGCTGTCGTCGGCGCGTTCAAGGGCCTCTATGAGGTCGGCGCCGTCTTCGACGACGTCACCGACACGATCCGCGCCGGGACTGGCGCGCAGGGCGAGGCGCTCGACGGGCTCGTGCAGGTCGCGAAGAATGTCGGCACCTCGGTGCCCGCATCCTTCGACCAGATCGGCGGCACGGTCGCCGATCTGAACACCCGACTCGGCCTGAGCGGCGAGACCCTCACGACGGTCGCCGCGCAGTACCTCGAGGCGGGTCGCATCCTCGAGCAGGACGTCGACATCGCCGGCACGACGGCCGCGTTCAATGCGTTCAAGATCGAGGGTGACGCCGTCTCGGGCGCGATGGACACCCTGTTCCAGGTGTCGCAGGCGACCGGTGTCGGCATGAACGAACTCGCCGCCGGCGTGCAGTCCGCAGCGCCCGCGCTGCAGAACCTGGGCTTCACGTTCGAGGACTCCGTCGCTCTGATGGGGTCGCTCGACAAGGCGGGTCTGAACAGTCAGCAGGTGCTCGCGTCCCTCTCGAAGGGGCTCGTCACCCTGGCGAAGGACGGCGAGGAGCCGCAGGCCGCGTTCGAGCGCGTCACCGGCGAGATCCAGTCGTTCGTCGACCAGGGCAACACGGCCGCCGCGCTCGACCTCGCCTCGCAGGTGTTCGGCACCCGCGGCGCATCCCAGTTCATCGGCGCGCTGCAGTCCGGTGTCGTCAACCTCGAAGACATGCAGGCCGCCGTCGGCGCGACCGGCGACACGATCCTCGGCGTCGCCGGCGAGACGGCGGATGCCGCCGAGCAGTGGCAGATGCTGAAGAACAAGGCGCTCGAAGCGCTCGAGCCGATCGGCTCCGCGATCTTCGGCGCACTCGGCGACGGCCTGTCCTGGGTGAACCAGCTGCTCGAGGGCGCGGACTTCTCCGCGTTCGCCGAGCTGCTCGGCTACCTGTCGCCGCTGAGCCTCATGTTCCAGGCCATCCAGCCGATGCTGCCGCAGATCATGGACGTGCTCGGCCCGGCCCTGCAGTCCGTCATGACGGCGATGCTGCCCGTGCTGCAGACCGTCGTCGGTGTCTTCTCGGAGCTGCTCGCGACGATCCTGCCCCCGCTGCTGCCGATCGTCACCATGCTCGCCGACATCATCGGTCAGGTGCTGCTCGCGGTCACGCCGCTGCTGCCGCCGCTGATGACGCTCATCGAGGCGATCTTCCCGATTCTTGGCGCCGTGATCACGGCACTCATGCCGATCTTCGAGGCCGTCGTCAACATGCTCAGCAGCATCCTGATCCCCGTCGTGAACATGCTCGTCGATGTGCTCGGCGGCGTGATCGAGTTCCTCACAGGCGTCTTCACCGGCGACTGGGAGAAGGCGTGGAACGGCATCATGTCGATCTTCGAGGGCATCTGGAACGGCCTCGGCGACATCTTCCTCGGCGTACTGAACGGCGTGATCGACCTCATCAACGGCTTCCTCGGCAGCCTCAACGAGGTCGGCAACTTCGTCTCAGACGTCACCGGCGGAACGATCTCGTTCGAGGTCGGGCAGATCCCGCACCTCGCCGACGGTGCGACCATCCTTCCCCGGCGCGGCGGCACGCTCGCCGTGCTCGCCGAAGCAGGTCGACCCGAGTCGGTCGTCGACACGGGCCTGTTGAATCGGGCGCTTGAGGACGGGCTCGCCGGTGACGCCTCAGAGAGCGGCGGGATCACGCAGATCAACCACCTGCAGCACGTGCCGTTCGACGAGGGCGTGGAAATGACCGGCCAGCGTCTGGCATCGGCTGCTCGCCGTGTCCGCATCTGAAGGGACGGGTCGCACCGATGAAAGCACTTGAGATCCGCACCGAAGGGCGCGAAATCCTGAGCAGCCCCCGAGATCTCGCGCGGCCGTCCGGGCTGATCGTGAAGCCTCAGGGGCTGCAAGGGTGGCAGGGCCTGCCGGCCGGTCGACGCGAAGCGCTCGCACGCGCGGTGCAACACGGCGAGCATGACACCCCGGTGTATCTGCCCTCTCGTGTGGTCACCATCGACGGCTGGATCATGGCGCCCTCGGAGTGGGAGCTCGGCGGCCTCATCGACTCGGCAGTCGGGATCGGGGCGCCAGGACATCTGCTCGAGGTCGACGTGCGCATGTACGGCGAGGCGCGGTGGGCGAGTGGTCGGCGTGTGCTCGCGGAAGCTGACGACAGCGGCCGGCGCGACGGCGAGACCTACCTCGGCGAGTTTCAGCTGCAGTTCGTCTTCGCAGACCCGCGCAAGTACGGCGGCGCGGCGGTGCTGCCGGGGTCGAGGATGAGCCCGCCGAACGTGAACGCAACCGCCACATCGATCCCCGTGTTCCACGGCGGCAACTTTCCAGCCTTCCCACTCATCGAGATTCCCGCAGCACCCGCGGCTTACACGATCAGCGCAGGCGGAAAGACGTTCGCAGTCTCCGGCGCCACGGCGGGCGGAACTCACAAGGTCGATCTTCGGAACGGTCGTGTCTATCGCGACGGCGTCGAGATGCCAGGCGTCGGCAAGGGTGACCTGTGGGTCGTCCCCGCCGGGACCGTTCTGACGCACACGCTGTCGGTCGCAGGCCGGGTGAAGATCGCCGACACGTTCATCTAGGAGGTCGCATGTTCGAGCTCTGGACGCACGAGGCGATCACCGGCAACGAGCGGTCGCGGGTGCACCCCGTCGAGACGGGCGCGAGCTGGTCGATGAACCTCGCAGGCACGGGAACCTGCAGCTTCACCTTCGTCGTGAGCGATGACGGATCGGTGCGCACCGACGACGAGATCGATGCGATGTTCGCGCCGAATTCGACGATGTTCTCCCTCCGATGGGGGACGACGGTCATGGGCGCGTGGAAGATCGAGGACTGGGACTACGACGACGACAAGGGCACCGTGACGGTGACCGGCGTCGAGCTGCGCAACGAAACCTCGTGGCGCATGACGTACGGTGTTAGCGGCTACACGCTTGGCACGCTGACAGTGACGAACCGCAACCGGCGCGGTGCCGTGCGCGCGATCCTCGCGCGGCTCATGCAGTGGTCGGCCGAATGGGCGTACCCGATCGATCTGCCACTCGACGGCGCCGGCACCTTCTCCGCGACGTGGGAGTTCTGGAAGAAGTTCACCATCGGCGACCTGCTCGCACAGGTCGAAGAAGACGGCGTCGAAATCTGCTTCCGCCCCTACCTCACGGCCGGCAGGCAGCTGCGGTTCGAAGTGATCGTCGCCGTGAAGGTCAGCGTCGGTACTTCCTACTTTCACCTGCAGGCGGGGGACTCCCCGCTCTCGGGCATCCGCTACAAGAAGTCCGGAGCTGCACAGCTCACGGGTCTGCAGGGTGTCGGTAACGGCACCGGGCAGGACCAAGAGGTGGCGTGGGCCGGTGGCGGCCCGTATCTGATCCCGATCCGGGATGCGAAGCGCGCGTTCCCTGATCTGACGGGAGCGCGGTTGCAGGCAGCGACGGATGCGACGTTCGCGTCTATGAAGAATGCGGTGGTGCAGTGGACGGTGTCGAAGTTCACCGCATCGGACGAGTACCCGCCGACGCATGCGGTAGTCGGTCGCGGGTGGCAGCTCGAGTCCAAGGGGCACCCCGTCTTCCCTGACGGCACGCACGTGCTGCGAGTGATCGCAGCTTCGGGCTCGTTCAGCAACGTCATCGCCACGGAGGTGCAGAGTGCTGCTTGACCTCAACGACGCGTGGGGCTGGATCCAGAAGCTGATCCGACGCATGGATCGTGTCGAGTCGGGTGCGATGCTCGAGAACTCGTCGATCACGAACGGGCGCATGCGGTTCATCGGCGGACTGCTACGGCTCGACTCCGGAGCTCGCCTCGAGGGAGTGGGAACGTTCCAGTGGAGCGGCGCGGGATCAATCGCCGGAAACTGGGAAGTGCTTGAGGGCGGCGTCATCAAGGTCGGTGGCGTGTTGATCAGCCCCGTCGGAGGCGGACGCATCATGGTCGGCGCGGGGCCCGTCGGCATCATCCTCGACGGCGGCACCGGCACCCTGACCATGGGGAACATCCGCCTGGAAGGCGGAAAGATCCACGTGGGTGTAGGCGCTTCCGAGATCGTCATCGACGGCGCGACCGGCAAGATCACGGCAGGAAACGTAACCATCGAGACGAACAAGATCACGGTGGCAGGCGGCTCATCTCCGGCGACTCTTCAGGAAGGCAAGATGGCGTTCGGCACCGGGGGATCGGTGGAGGCCGACACTGCGATTGGCGGCGTCCGTATGGTGGCCGGCGACGCAGTGGTGAATGCAGGCTCGACGGCGTCAGTGCGCAAGGGGAACGCCTCGGTGATTGCTGGCCCCCTCGGAATCGACATCAACGCTGCGGCGCTGCGTCTTCTCCTCAACGCTCCGATCAACCTGACGCCCGGGCTCATCCCGACCCAGACGGGCACTGGCCTGCCAGTGGGAACGCTGCTGATCACATCGACAGGTGCACTGCGTCGCGCTGCTTAGTCGAGCGGGCAATAGACCTCTGCGGCGATCGCACCGATCTTCGCGCTCGACTCGAAGTAGCCGAGGCCGTTCGCCTGCTCGCCCTCGATCACCTGCACAGCTAGCACGTCCGTGCCGTTGGCGATCTGAGCACACGCATCCTGCGCCGCGGTGAGCAGCTGCTCATCGGTTGCGTCCGGAATGACCGTGTCCTTGGGGAGCTCAGCGCGGATCCGCACGAGGTAGTCCTCATCGGGCGACGAGGGCTGTGCGGACTCCTCGGGAGTCTCAGCGACGAGGGGCGCGGCGCTTTCGCTCACGGCAGGTGCTGTGGGCTCGTCTCCGGCGTCATCAGCTCCCCCAGCGCACCCGGTGAGGGCGATGAGCAGAACGGCTGCGAGGGCAGCGTATGTCGTGCGCTTCATGACTGGTGCTCCTTGATGTAGGCGATGAGTGCTCGGCGGATGACGACGGAGACGTTCTCGCCGTTTGCTTTCGCGGCTTCGGCGGCCGGATCCCAGATGTCGTCTTCGATGCGAACTGTTCGGTTCGGTGTGTTCCCCATGACCGTAAGTGTATGTGCACTGCATTTGCAGTGTCAAGAGTTTGGAGGGGCCAATGGCCGTCGTAACCGGAGATGTCAGCAGATGGGGTCTCGGATCGTTCCCCGCAGAGGAACGGCTCCTCGTGCGCTTCGTTCCCTCGTCGAGCGCAGTCGGCGCCGGGCTAGTCTTCCCTCTGCGAGAGGAGACCGTCGAGCCGCAGGCGGACGGAACATTCTCGAAGAGCCTCGTCTCGACCACCGAACTGCTGCCGGAGTGCTGGTACTCGGTGCGGTTCGAGTGGTTCCAGAAACACCCGATCAAGGATGACTGGAACCTCAAAGGTTGGTCGGAGCTCCCTGGAAAGCTGCGAGTGCCGCCGGAGGGCGGCGACATCACGCTGCTGTTCGAGACCGATGAGCGCGGTCGCACCGTGCCTCTGTACTTCGGGTACGGCGAACCGCCTGAGTGGCTGCCATCGGGCGGCGTCTACTACGACCTCGACGACCCTGAGGGTGCGGGCGTGTATTCGGAAGGGAAGGTCGTCTGATGGCCTACACGAAGCGCGGCGTTATCCGTGTCGCCACTGACCTGTCGATGGCGGTCGTCCTGAGCAACCCGGCATCTCAGTTCCGTGGGGCTCTGGTCGATCTGCTCGAGGTCGTCGCGGCCGGTGTGATCGCTGGCAACCCGACGATCATCGCGGCTGCGGAAGCGGCCGTAGGCCCGGCGTTGGCGGAGGCTATCCTCGCAGAGGATCTCGTCCGGTTCACGGACCCCGCGATCCCTCGGGACGTCGCTACCGCGCAGTCGTCGCTGGTCTACCGCTTCCGCACCACCGCGAAGCAGCTGCTCGGTGGCATCACGAAGAACGGGCGTCTGCGCTTCCAGGGCTTCGAGTACGCTGACGGTTCTGTCATGCGTAGTGCCGTCTCGTCGCAGTACGCGCGCAAGTCTGTCGGCCGAAACCGCCGCATCGGTGAGGACGTGCTCCTCGCGAACGGAACCGTGCCCGCATGGGTCATCAACCGGTGGCTCGCACGGGTCGGGTTCGGCGGCAACCTCCCGAGCGTGACGCTCGTGGTGCGCCCCAACCCTGGGCCGGGGGAGTACGCATCGCCGAAGCTCGCGCATGACGCGATCACTGATTCGTCGGCGTCGAAGCGGTACGAGGTCATCGTGCACCCGGGCGTTTACACCGAGACGGAGTGGACGTTCAAGCCGTACACCACGACCCGCGCGGCCGGTGTGCTCGGGTCGGTGATCCTTCGTGGTGAACTGCCCGACTCGGCCACGGACGCGCAGATCACGGGAACATCCACAGTGTGGTTCAAGGAGACCGCTCGGATCGAGAACCTCGTGATCACGGCGCGGAACATGCGCTACCCGGTCCACTCGGAATCGTCCGGAGTGAACCGCGACTACCTGCACGAGATCGTCAACTGCCACATCGAGCACTTCGGCAACGACGGCGCCCGCGCATGGCGGACGGCGAACCCGGGCTCGGGGATGCTCCCGGCCACGGTGTGGGCGTCGGATCGCGCCTGGGGGTATGGTGCCTCCTCTGGTGGGGTGGAACGGTTCGAGCACACGACGTTCGCATCTCGCCTGGACGCCTGGTATGTCCACGACAACGCGGACTGGTCCAAGCCCTCGAACCACGAGCTCATCAACTGCCGGATCATCGCCACCGACCCGGCAGGGCGCCTGCGCGTGGAGTCCCTCGGTTCCGGTCAGACCAGCCGTGTGACGGTGCGAGGCTGCGTGAACGACTTCCTGTTCGTGAACGAGGCCGATGCTCCGTGGATCTCCACCGCGGCGGCGCAGCAGGTCGCGAACCACTCGCTGGTACTGGTGACCGTGGAGGGCCTCGCCCCGATCGGGTTCCAGACCAGTGCCCGCGGCAAGGCGCTCATGATCGAGTCGAACACCTCTGGTGCGTCGTCGTCGGTCAAGGTGGCCGGCACGGCGGCGTCGGCAATCTTCGGGCGCGTCTTCACCCGTGAGGGTGGCGGCGGGCTGAAGGGTCAGGCGTGGGGCGAGTGGGATATCTCCGGCATCCTGGTCGGCCCCGCCGGAACCACTCAGGTGTCGAACACTCTCGGACGACGTCTGGGCGACTGCACCACGGTGAACAAGACTCTCACGGTGACCGTCGATGGCGGAGCTCCTGTGAACATCGTGTTCACGGGCAACCACACCGCGGACTCGAATGCGACGATCCTCGGCCTGATCAATGCGGCGCTGGGGAGCGCGGCCACGGCATCGGAGTACTCGGTGTCTCAGGGTGAGACGTACCCGACGTTCCCTGACCGTGAGGTCACGGTCCGCAACGACGGCACGGTCGGCATCCCGCGGTTCGCCGCGGTGCGGACCTCGCCGGCGACGGCCCGTGCGATCCGCATCCACGGCACGGCGGACCCGGTGTCGGTCTTCGCCGGCATCGCGCTCGAGCCGATCCCGCCAGGGAAGACCGGTCGCGTGCTGAAGTCGGGGCTGCTGAACACACCCACGCAGCTGTACGGCTTCAGCGCCGGGCTCGCTGTCGGCGCAGCGCTCTACCTGTCCGACTCCACTGCTGGTGCCTTCTCGGCGACCGGCTCCCGTCAAGTCCTCGTCGGTCATCACACCGACTGGGCGCGTTTCTGAAAGGAACGACCATGGCTATCGTCTCCGACGTACCCAGCGACTACGACCTGACCCTGCCGTATGACATCCCAGATCCCGTGCTCGGACTGAACGATCTGATCCTCCGGTTCGTGTCAGAGTCGCTTCCGGCAAGCTCGCTCGGCCCGATCAGTGAGTGGCTGTCGGGTCCGGGCGGTCCGAATCGGCGGCTGTTCATGACGACGTCGGCGAACTACCCGACGTTGATGCAGGAAGGTGAGCGGCGCATCGTCCGGTTCGATGGTGTCGATGACCTGATGACAGTCGAATCGCCGCCGACGATGACGACGTGCACGGTCTACCTCGTCGCGAAGTTCTCGACCGTGGACGCTGCCCGTCACATCCTCCTGAATATGGGCGGCGCGAACATCGGCATCGACGGCACCAAGATCAGGGTCGCCGGTTCCGCGAGCAACCTGTACAGCACGCTCAATGTGAACGCGAGCGAGTGGATCGTCATCGCCGTCACCTTCAACGGAAACGATGTCAGCCTCACCTACAAGACCGAAACGGTCAGCGCCACCATCACGGTCGGGGCGCTGAGCCTGTTCACCCTGGGCGGGACCGGCGGCCTGTTCTTCAGCGGCGCTGTCTTCGACGCAGTGGCGTTCGACAGCGTCCACAACGCGAGCACACGGGCTGCGTACATGAGCCAGCTTCGCGAGTGGTACAACGCCGCCTGACCGCCCGCCGCCGAGCGCGGCATATCAGACGAGACCCCTTCCGCATGGCGGGAGGGGTCTCGTCGTGAAGGAGATCTCATGGACATTCCCGACCACGACCAGATCCGCGGCATCCTGACTGCTGAGGGTGCCCCGCCGCGCATCACGCTCGACATCGGTGGCAGTGATGACCTCAACGGTGACGGGCTGGTGAACGTCTCGCTCGGCGACGACGGCCACGAGCTCGTGTTCGAGGATGCCTGATCATGGCGTTCACCTACACGGGAGAGATGGTCGATCTCGGCTTCGGGCGCGGGTGGCTCAACCGACCCGCCGCCGCATCGATCCGCCGCATCGATCGTCAGATCGGGCACCCGCTGCAGATCACCGAGGCCGGCCGCACTCGCAAGCGGCAGATGGAGCACTGGCTGACCTACCAGCGCGTCGGCTGGCCGATCGCACTGCACCCCGACACACCCTCTGAGCATCAGAAGGGTCTCTCGATCGACTCCGACGAGGCGCAGCGCATCATCGCGATCCTCGAGGACCACGGCTGGCGCCGCACCGTCTACCGGTGGGTCAACGGCAGGTGGACGCTCGTCGAGCCGTGGCACTTCGAGTACTTCCTGCACCTCGACAACCACCGCAACGACCCCGTCCCGAGCGGGGAATCCACCGCACCACCCGTCTCCGAGGAGGATGACATGACCGTCATGATCAAGGCGAATAGCAACATCTACGTGTTCTCCCACGGCCAGATCAAGCTCGCCGCCACCACGGACGAAATCCGCGATGGTCTCGCGGCCGGCATCCGTCAGATCGATCTCGCTGGCACCGGACCTCAGGTGAACGCTCAGCTGGTTCGCCGGATGAACTTCTTCGGGATCCCGCAGTCGATCGTGTGCACTGACGGCGTGACGCGTTCCATGCTCAATGAGCACGGCCACGTTCTCAATCCGGAGACGAACTCCTACGAGAAGAACGGCATGTGGTCGTGGGAGCGCCTGAACACGGCGTTCGCGCGAGCGGCGGCTACGAAGATCACCGGGTCGCGCTGATGTTCCGCGCCTTGCTCGAGGCGTGGCGGAACGTGACTGAACCGCGGCACCTGAAAATCGCCTACGCGTTCTTCTACACGGTCGTAATCGGCCTGGGGCTGATCGCGTTGTGCGCTCCGCCTCAGTCGATCGTCGGCGAGCTCGGGCCGATCCTCACCAACCTGTGGGGAGTCTTCGCCCTCATTGGAGGTGCCACGGGACTCGCCACCGTCTTCACCGGATGGTGGTTCATCGAGAGGCTCGGGATCGTGATGATCTGGGCCGCGCTCGGTATCTATCTCCTCGTCGTCGTGGTGCTGCAGTTCACGTCCGAGTCAGGGAACCGCTGGGCGCAGATGACTCTGTTCCTTCTCGCAGCTGGCCTGTTCTATGTCCGCTGGTGGTTGATCCGCGATTACAGCTTCGAGCCACGGAGGTAACGCCGATGGAACCGGCGCAGATACTCGCCGCGCTCCTCGGTTCGAGCGTCCTCGGCGGCGTCATTACGAAGACGATCGACTGGATCAAAGACGCCCGCGCGGGGCACCTCTCTGAACGGCGCGCAGAGGTCGACCGGGCGACGCAGCGGGCGACGGAGGCCGAGAGGCGGGCCAACGATTCCGAGGCCGCGGAGGATGCCGCCGCTCGCCGTAACCGCGTCGTGGAGGAGTCCCTCGCGGTGCACCGCCGCATCATCATCGACGCGCCCTGCCTGGGGCCGTCAGCACTTCCCGCATACCCGTCCCGAAAGGACTGATCATGGATATCGCAATCCCCGTCGCGCCCCTTGGCGTGCTCACCCTCCTTGGCTTCTTCGCCCCCTATGCGGTCGCCGCTCTGAACGGTGCTCTGCCGTTCGTGCAGAAGCCGTGGCAGAAGAAGGTGGTCTCGGTCGCCGTGTCGCTGGTGCTCGCCGCAATCGTCATGGTGTTCTACTACGCGATCACCAAGGAGCCGATCACCGACTGGTGGGTGTTCGCGCTCCTCGCGATCGTCATCGTGAACGCGTCCTACGCCCTGGTCACCCGCGACTCGGCTTCCGCTGTCGAGCGTGCCGCTGACCCGAACATCTTCACCGTTCACGAGAACCGCTAAGCAGCCGCCCCCGCACGAGAAGACCCCCACCTAGCCTTCGGGCCGGGTGGGGGTCTTCTGTCGTTTTTGGATGCGCGACGGTCAGGATCACGCATCCATGGTGCTGTCTGACCGGGACTCGGTCTCTGGCCTCTTGCTGAGTACAGCCAGATCCGGGATGCCGGCGTCGGCCGCGTTCTCCAAGTCGATCGTGTCGGGCGGATACCCGTAAACCTCCTCGAACCTCGCGGCTATCGTGTCCTTCTTGCCTTGGTCACTGGTCATGCTGCTTCCTTCGCGTGGTCAACGAGACCTAAAGTACACCGGGTCGGGTGGATGTCGTCCGCCGCTCGGGCCACGACGCACCTGCGTGCGCTCTAGGCGTGCGATGGTCGGGCTGTGCACGCCGGTCCGCGCCGATCGCGATCCACGGCTCGAGCCCGGGCAGCTCGCGCAGCGCCGTGCACAGGGTGATGATGTGCGCCTCTTCGAAGAATCCGACCCAGATGCCGACGGATTCGGTGAGGATGTCGAGCCTGTCGCCGGCTGTCGCGTAGAGCTCGGCGATCACCGGCGCCGGGTCGGTGGTGTACCTGTTGCGTGAGCAGATGGCGTCGAGGGTGATGCTGAGCATCACGTCGGGGGAGAGCCTTCGAGGCATGGCCGGGTGTCCTTCCTCCGGCCGAGATGACGAGTCTACGTCGCCGTTCCGACGTCGGTGGTTGGGTGCAGGATCGGAACCGTGACGCCAGCTGACATCCTCGCTTTCGAAGCCGCCAACCCGCACCACACCCCGACTCGCGCTGAGCGTATTCGCCGCGAGCTCGGCATCACTCCGATCAGATACTTCGTGCTGCTCAAGCGCGCCGCGGAATCGGCCGAAGGAGTCGCGGCGCACCCGCTAGCCGCCCGGCTCGTCCGCGAGCGCCTTGAGGCTCTCGCGCGGCGCCGCGTCTCACATTCGTCTCACATGGCAAAGTACGCGAGTGTCTCCTAGTGTCTGTCGCTGTCGTGTGCAGCACTACAAAAACCCCTGTTGATGAGCGATTAGTACGGGTCAGTGTCCGTCGATGTCTTTCACTGTCTAACCCGCTTTGCTCAACAAGGGGTCGCAGGTTCAAATCCTGTCAGCCCGACCACAAAGCCCCGGAGAACCGCAGAAACACGCGGAACTCCGGGGCTTTTTTCATGTCCGGAATCCGCGGCGTCAAGACTCCACGCACGGGGAGGCGGCCACAGGCATCGGGGCGGGCAGTACGGTGCCCCGACCGGTTCTGGGGTACCTATCGGGGCACCTAGCCGGCTTCGCTGGGGAACTCCACCGGCTCGGGGCCGCGTCTGTGTGGCCACGGCCAACGTAACCCCAATGCAGCGCTGTATCTAGTGGTTGCGGACGCGCCTCAGTCCGATCCTGTGAACGGCGGTCGGCGGATCTCCGTTCATGTGCGGCGACATCGAGATGCCGAGGCCCAGTCGCGTTTCGTGCAGAAGAGCGTACGCCCGCACGCCGTCGTCCACCACGCCATATGACGTGGCTCCTATCGGGCGTATCCTTCGCTCGAGAGCCTGCCCCGACCACGGTCTGGGGACCCCGGCGGGGCCGCTCCGGTCGAGGGACTCTTCCTTCACATGATCACTCGTGATCCGGAGAGAGAGTCCCTCCGCTGTGCGATCCGTCGTCCTTCCGTCCGATTCCTCCTCACGTCAACCCCCTCCTCGTGTGCGTGGTCGACCGCATACCGTCGCCTCAACCGACAGAGGAGATGCAATGAGCGATCTGCAGAACACGCACGGAACTCCCGGTGGCGACGAAGAGGCGGACACCGCCTCGGGCGGTGCGCCCGACGAGTCGTCGTCGAAGAGCACCGACGAGATCATCGAGGACGAGACCACCGACGAAGACGGTGCGCCCCTCGAGAACCCGTCCGGCGGCTGACCCCGACGACGTCCACACAGAGAAGACCCCCACCGGCACTGAGTCCTGTGGGGGTCTTCGTCGTCGGCGGGTCGCTGCACCTAGGCCGTGCGCACCGTCAGCATGCGCCACCCCTCGGGCACCTTCGCCTCGAGCGACGCCATGTCGTCGGCCTCGATCTCGCGTACGCCGTCGACACGGGTGAACGTGCCCGTCGCCTCCATCTTCGCTTCGCCCTTCAGCATCCGCACGGGCGCCGACGTCAGATAGAAGCCCGGCTTGCGGTGCTGTTCGAGCTCGACGAGCACCTCGGCCAGCGTCGTGCCGATGACGTCTGCAGTGCTGGTCTCGATGGGACGAATCAGAGCGATGAGCATCAGGCCAGCCTATGGCGCGGCCCTTGGGATTCGACGTACCGCTCCGCGCAGCGCATCAACTGACCGTCGTCGCGAGCGGAGGAAGGTGCGGGATCGTGACCGGAGACGTCGATCGGCTCGGCGGGTTGTGGAACCGCTGCAGGTCGCTGAGCACCTCTTCCGCCGACATGTACGAGCTCGCCAGGGGAAGGTTGCGCAGCCAGAGCACATCGACCTCGACGGCGTCGACCTGATAGATGCAGGCGACAGTCTGGCGCGCATCGTGCGGCTCGTACCTGTGGTCGACGATCAGCCACTCGGTCTCCGTGACCCTTCGGAGCTCGAACCTCGGATCGGGCATCGCGGACATCTCAACACTCCAATCAGTCGTTGTCACCATCGGCTGACAGAGGGAGCGCTCCGCGCCCGGGCGGGAAGACACCACCGCCTGGTCGACGGGCGCCCTCTGCCCGCCAGAGTTCACCAGAATTGTAAGAACTCACCGGTATATCGCTCAAGTGAGCCGTGAGGGATGCGGCGGACAGCGCGCCTCAGGCTTCGTGTGCGGTCTTCCCGGCGATCACGGTGCGCAGGACTCGCGCTGTGAGCAGAGACGCGCTGCCCTCCGAGAACGGATCGACGTCGAGCACGGCGAAGTCTGCGACCTGGCCCACCGCGATCCGGCCCCGCCAGTCGCCATCGCCGATCGAGAGCGCCGCGTCACGAGTCGCATGCACGACCGCGCGTTCGAGGGGAAGAGCGAACTGCGGATGCACCGCCGGCACATCCGGGTCGAGAGCGGACGCCCGCGTTGTGGCGACGTACATGTTCGCGAGCGCCGCGTGCGGTGCGGTGGGGGCGTCGGTCGAGAAGGCGAGCAGTGCACCGGCATCCTCATACTCGGGCCACGCGAAGGCCCGATCCGCACGATCGTCGCCCAGCTGTGCTGCCCAGTTGGCGAAGATGGCGGGGTCGGCGTGAACCGGCTGCATGGAGGCCGTCACGCCGAGCCGTGCCATGCGCTCGGCCGTGCCGGGTGCCGCGTACTCGAGATGCTCGATCCGGTGGCGACGGGGGCGATCGCCATTGACGGTGATGGCGTGCTCGATGGCATCCAGCGCGAGGGTGCTCGCCTCGTCGCCGATGGCATGCAGCGCGACCTGCAGTCCGGCGGCATCCGCGGCCGCCACCACAGGGAGCAGCCGATCAGCGGGCCAGATCGGCGCGGCGTGGGAGCCATCCGCATACGGTGCGCGCATCGCCGCCGTGCACGCGTCGATCGTGCCGTCGAGCACGAGCTTGATCCCGATCACGCGAACGGTGCCGGAGTCGGCGACGGCACGCTCGGCCGCCTCGGCCACCTGAGCCAGGTTCTGGGCATCGTCACCCGTGTTGGCGACGAACCAGTGGGCGGCGATCCGCAACGGCAGCGCGCCACGTCGCTCCGCGCGCTCGAGCGCTTCGAGCGCGAGCGCGTCGAACGCCATGTCGACGGCGCCGGTCACACCGGCCGCGAGGTACGCCTCGACGACGCGCTGCACCGCCGCATCCCGCTGCTCGTCGGTGGTGGTGGCATCGCGGTGCGCCCACGCGAACTGCTGCGCGGCCGTCTCGTAGAGCATCCCGGTCGGCTCGCCGTCGGCATCTCTCTCGATCCGACCGCCGATCGGGTCAGGGGTGTCGCGGGTGATGCCGAGCTCGCCGAGAGCCGCGGAGTTCACCCAGCATGAGTGGTAGTCGTTCGCATCGAGGTAGACGGGGACGTCAGCGACGACGACGTCGATCATCGCCGCCGTCGGCGCGCCGCCGGGGATCGCATCGAAGAGCCATCCGCGTCCGCGGACGACGCCGGCAGAGGTCTCGCGTGCCGCTGTCACTCTGCGCTGGATCTCGTCGAGCGACCCGGCATCGGTGAGACCGATCTGACCCAGCGCCGCGCCCATCATGAGCAGGTGCGTGTGCGCGTCGATGAAGCCGGGAAGGACGATTCGTCCCTCGAGATCGACCACCGAGTCCGAGGGCGGGGCGTCGGACTCGGTCCCCACGAAGACGAACTCCGCGCCGTCGACGACGACCGCGTCGGCCCAGGCGGTGTCGTCGGCCGTGAAGAACCGGGCGTTGCGATACAGGGTGCGGGTCATCGGAGCGTCTCCTCATGGGGGGCGGCACGCTCGAGGCGTGTCGAGAGCAGGGCGATCGCGCTTGCGGGCACGGCGAGAACGAAGCTGGCGATGCCCAGTGCGACGGCGAATCCCTCGAAGCCGAGCACGCCGACCAATGCCGCACCGATCACCGGTGTGAGTGCCGAACCGACGAGGTAGACGGCCAGGAGGGGGCCCGACCAGCGGCCGTCGGCATCGAGGGCGGCCGAGGTCGAGACGAAGTACATGAAGGCGATCGCGTAGACGGTGTTCCACGCGATGAACACGATGATGAACGCGGTCGGATCTGAGGTGAACCCCTCGACGATCTTCAGGACGCCTCCGGCCACCAGCAGCACGGCGAGCGGCAGTGCTCTTCCGAGCCGAGATCCGACGACCATGAGCAGCACCGATCCGATCAAGCCGCCCGCCGTCGCGCCGCTGAGCGCGAGACCCAGGCCTTCGGGGGTCAGCCCGGTCTGCTCGGCACCCATGATGCCTGCCATGGCCCAGAGCGAGTCCTCGCTCGCCGCCCACAGCGCGAACACGACGAGAAGGCCGAATCCGGCGATTGTGACGGTCCGCGAGCGCGCGGGGGACAGCCGCACCGTGCCGGTCGGCGGCACGTCGATCGGCATCGCCTCGGCGACGGCGGCGCCGGCCTGCGGGTCGAGCACGGGCGCCGCGGGCAACCAGGCCGAGACGAGCAGGCCCACGATGCTGAAGAGTGCCAGCGCCCCGAAGACATCGATCGGGGCGAGCCCGATGAGGGGGATCACGGCCAGCACGATCGTGATCACACCGCGATTCGCGAGACCGTTGAATCCGGCGACCCTGTCGGGGTTGCGGAACGCGGCGAGAGCGGCGCCCGAGGCGGCGACGGCCCCACCGGCTCCCGCGCCGCCGACGAGCAGCCCCGGAAGGATGAGAGCGGGGACCGCAGCGGCGGTGGCGAAGCCGACCGCGGCGATGGCGAGTCCGGTTCTGGCTACGACCCGCCGGTGACTCCCGGCGCAGAGCGGGGCAATGGCCAGCCCGGTGACAGCCGTGAGCAGAAGAGTCGCGGTGACGAGCCAGCTGGCCGCGAGCACGTCCATGCCGAGACCCGTCTGAGCGGCGGTGATCATGTAGGGCGACAGGTTCACGCCCAGGTAGCCGGCGATTCCGATCGCGAACGTGGCGGTGGCGGTGGGCAACCGGAGCGGAACCCGGGTGCTGAGGTCGATGGCGGTCATGGTTCTCCCACTGAGAGGGCACGGCGGTGTGCGCGAAATGATGACGACGCGCATCGGGTGGGGCGCGGATCTCATAAACGAATGGTGTTCGTCAACGAATGGTGTTCACTATTATGCACAGGAGGGATGTCGGAGGGAAGAGATTTCTTCGTCGCCCGTCACAGAGAGCGAGAATGCGATGCCCAGGCCGTCGAGCCCCCTGCTGTCGCCCGACATCATCGGCGCGGCAGGCCTCGAGCTGTCGAGGGCCGGAGAGCCGTTCGGGGTGAACGCGATCGCGCGCAGGCTCGGTGTCCGGCCCTCTTCGCTGTACAACCATGTCGACGGCATGGACGGCATCATCGAGCTGATGCGCGGCCGTCTGGTCGAGGACTACCGGGTGAGGCCCGAGGAGAAGCAGTGGGACGACTTCCTGGTCGATCTGCTCAGACAGCAGCGCCAGATGTATGCCGATCACCCGCAGCTCGTACCGCTGCTGATCGGCAAGACGATCACTCATCCGGCGGTCATCGCCGCCTACGACGACCTGGCGACCGCTCTCGTCGACGGCGGTTTCCCCGAGGACGAGGTGCTCACGGTGATCGCGATCATCGACGCATTCGCGATCGGCTTCGGCCTCGATCTGGCATCGCCGGACGAGGTCTGGGAGCCCGGGGAGGGGACGCGGACGCTCGGGCGCGTGATGGAGGGCGCGGAGCGCGGGACAGCCCGCGCGGATCGGACCTTCGAACTCGGCGTCGGGTTGCTGGTCGATTCGCTCCGTGCTCGGCTCAGCCGATGACCCGGGAACCGGTGGAGCGGCGGTGACTGGTCAGGATCCGGTGCGTGCGGTGACGAGCGCCTGGAGCGCTGCCGCATCGTGCGGTGCGTGCCCGCGCGCGTCGTTGTCGAAGTAGACGTACACGTCGCGCGGTCGGCCGTCGCCGGCGCCCGTGCCGTCCGACCAGGCGCAGAGCAGGTCGGCCCATTCATCGAGCTCGGCGGCGGTGTAGGCGCTGTGATAGAGCATCTGTGCGCCATGAAGCCGGACATAGACGACCTCGCTCGTCAGGGCGTCGAAACGTGGCCATCTGCCGGCGGTGTCGGCGATGACGAGCGAAGCGCCGTGGAGACTGAGGATGCGCAGTGCCTCAGGATCGTCGAATGTCTGCGACCTCGGCTCGATCGCGTAACGGATCGGCTGGTCGCTCTCGAGCTCCGTCCAGGCTCGTCCGTCGAGACGCGAGTCGTGCGTCATCGCCAGCTTCTGAGCATCGCCCGTCGTGCGGGGGAGTGAATCGAGGAATCGTTCCAGGACCTCGGCATCGAACTTCTCACGCTCCGGCAGCTGCCAGAGGATCGGTCCGAGTTGGGTTCCGAGCGCGAGGATGCCGGAAGCGAAGAAGTTGGCGAGTGCCTGTTCCGTGTCGCGGAGCCGCAGCATGTGCGTCACATAGCGGGATCCCTTGATGGCGAAGCTGAAGTCGTCAGGCACCTCGCTGCGCCAGCGACGGTAGCTATCCGGGCGTTGCAGCGAGTAGAACGATCCGTTGAGCTCGACGGTGGGGAAGTGCTGTCCGATGTGCTCGAGCTCCCGGCGTTGAGGCAGACCCCGGGGATAGAAGTCACCGCGCCAGCTGGCGTACCGCCAGCCCGACACGCCTATCCTCACCTGCGCAGCGCGTGCGGCGGTCATCGACTGATCCTCCTCCGCTGCCGCCGTGATTCGGGCGGCGTGAGGCGACGATAGGTGCGATGCCGCAGATGGGGAGCGGGGTTGACGCCCGTGGGCCACGTTGGTAGCGGCGTGCTCTCTCGCTCGGCTGTACGTGAAGACGAGGATCGCGCGTGGTGCGAGGACTGGTTGCCCTCTCGAGTCGTCCAACCCCATTTGGATCACTCGAGAGGGCTCACCGTCCTTCCCGGACGGTAGGGGAGGCGGCGAAGATTTTCGCTGCTCTCTCGACTGATATCCCCAGATGTTCAGCCGGTAGCCCCCGCTACTCCTTGCAGAATATCGCTTAATAGCTCTGTCCGCCATTTGGGGGACAAAGAAATCTACGAATGTTTCTTCCAAGACTGGGGCTTGCCGCGAGAACGTGCACTCATAGAGTGGGTTCATGGACAGAAAGCTCGTGCTGAACGCGCACCTCGCCATCGCCCACGGGCACCGCGTCGAGGTGACGGAGCGCATCGACGAGCTGACCGGAGAGTCGCTGATCCTGTCGGTCAGAGACCTCGACACGGGCATCCGGTATCGCCGCGTCGAAGAGCCGCGGGGTGAGTTGCTCCGGTGGCTCGGCCGTGTCGTCGACTGCACCGTGACCATCGGCGGCCACTCCTCGCAGACGACTCTCACCGTCGACGCCGACAGAGACGGATCAGGGGCGACGAGCGCCAGGGCTGCTCTGAACGGGGCGGATGCGGCGGTCGACGCCGCGAAGGCTGAAGCCGATCGCTGGGGCGGCGGAGACCGCGTCCCCGAGCCCGAGCCCGAACGCTTCTGGTGAGCCGCTCACCGGAAGTCCCTCGAACGATGCGTCACCCCCGTTCGGAGATCTTCGAACGCGTCGGCGAGGACGTTCACGACGCCCTCCGCTGAACGCTCGAGGATGCCGCGGATGATCAGCGCAGGAGAATCGCGCGCCACCCGGTGGTAACGACCCCACACCCCAGTGGAGCAGATGACGTTGACGAGACCGGTCTCATCCTCGAGGTTGAGGAAGGTGACACCGGCTGCGGTCGCCGGACGTTGACGGTGGGTCACAAGACCGGCGACCTCGATGCGTCGCCCCGTCTCGTGGCTCTGCAGATCTGCTGAGGTGAGCACGCCCCGTTCGCGCAGGAGCCCGCGGAAATGCGCCATCGGATGGTCGTCGGTCGAGACGCCGGTCGCCCAGAGATCTGCGGAGAGCCGCTCATAGCTGGACTGATCGCTGAACAGCGGCGGTTGCACGGCGATCGTCGTGCCGGGAAGGAACCGGGATCGGTCTTCAGCGGCTGCCCCGGACAGCCAGATCGCCTCTCTGCGCTGGAGGCCGAGGCACTCGAACGCGCCGGCGGTCGCCAGGGACTCCAGCTGCGCAGCGGTGGCATCCGTGCGCCTCACCAGATCGTTCAGATCGCGGAAAGGTCCGGCTGCCTCGCGCTCGGCGACGATCTTCTCCGCCAGTTGAGTGCCGATGCCGCGCACACCGCTGAGACCCATGCGCACCGCATAGGCGCCATCTCGACGGTGTGCCGCCGACTCGTCCGGTGAGGAGCGATCGAAGCGCGGCACCCGGGGCTGCAGAGGGTCGCTGCAGGTGTCCCGCCCCGTCGGCATCCGCAGCGGTGAGCCCTCGAGGGGTTCGAGAGTCTCGGTGGCCCCCGAGGCGTGCAGATCGGGTCGACGCACCTCGACCCCGTGTCGTCGTGCATCCGCGGTGAGTGTCGACGCGGAGTAGAAGCCCATCGGCTGCGACCGGAGGAGCCCCGCGAGGAACGCCGCGGGATAGTGCAGCTTGAGCCAGGAGCTCGCATAGACCAGGAGCGCGAAGGACAACGAGTGGGACTCTGCGAATCCGAAGTTCGCGAAGGCCTGGATCTGCGCGTAGATGCGATCCGACTGCTCGGCGGAGAGTCCGCGCCTGGTCATCCCCGCGTAGAGCTTGTCTCGCACCTTGTCGATCTTCTCGAGCCCGCGCTTGGACCCCATCGCGCGTCTGAGCAGATCGGCCTCGTCGGCGGTGCAGTCGCCGATGGCCGTCGCCATCTGGATCAGCTGCTCCTGGAAGATCGGGATGCCCAGTGTCCGCTCGAGGATCGGCTTGAGGTCATCGTGCGGATACGGGATCTCGAGCACCACGGGCTCTTCGCCACGGGCGGCTCTGGCGAGATTCTCCTCGTCGAGCGCATCCTTCGCCATCTTGCGGCGGACGAAGGGATGTACGGCCCCGCCCTGGATGGGCCCGGGGCGGATCAGCGCGATCTGGATGGCGAGGTCGTAGAAGGCCCGAGGCTGCAGGCGGGGGAGAAGGCCGATCTGCGCACGGGATTCGACCTGGAACACCCCGATCGAGTCGGCGCGGCAGAGCATGTCGTAGACGGCCGGCTCTTCTTTCGGAAGGGTCTCGAGCGTCCACCGCTCACCCGTGGCGTCGTGGATCAGGTCGAAGCAGTGCTGGAGCGCAGCCAGCATCCCGAGCCCGAGGAGATCGAACTTCACCAGCCCCATCCAGGCCGCGTCGTCTTTGTCCCACTGGATCACCGTGCGGTTCTCCATGCGTGCATGCTCGACGGGAACGACCTCGCCGACAGGGCGCGCGGTGAGCACCATGCCGCCGGAGTGGATGCCGAGATGCCGGGGAGCCTTCAGCAGTTCGCCCGCGTAGTCGAGCACGTTCGCCGGGATGTCGTGCTCGTCGGCCACCTCGAGTCCGGCGCTCCACCCATCGACCTGCCGGGACCAGGCATCCTGCTGTCCCGGAGAGTAGCCGAGAGCTCTCGCCATGTCGCGCACCGCGTTCTTCGGACGGTACTGGATGACGTTCGCCACCTGTGCCGCACGTTCGCGTCCGTACTCCCGGTACACCCACTGGATGATCTCCTCGCGGCGATCGGAGTCGAAATCGACATCGATGTCCGGTTCTTCCTGTCGGGTCGTCGCGAGGAAGCGCTCGAAGGGCAGACGGTAGAGGATCGGGTCGACGGCGGTGATGCCGAGCAGATAGCAGACGGCGCTCGCCGCGGCCGAGCCGCGCCCCTGGCACAGGATGCCGCGACGGCGCGCCTCGGCGACGATGCCGTGCACGATGAGGAAGTAGCCGGGGAAATCCTTCTCCTCGATCACATCGAGCTCGCGTCCGATCCTGCGACGGCCGTCGGCATCCAGGCGCGGATACTTCGTCGGCACGGCCTCCCACACCAGGTGGCGCAGCCAGCTCATCGGCGTGTGTCCGTCAGGGACCTCCTGCTTCGGGAGGGCAGGTCGTGCACGGCGGAGGGAGAAGGCCGACGCTGCGGCGAGTTCGAGGCCGTAGGAGATCGCGCCGGGGTGGCGCCGGAAGCGCGCTGCCATCTCCGCGCCGCTGCGCAGATGCGCTCCTCCGTGAGTCGGAAGCCACCCGTCGAGCTCGTCCATGCTGCGCACGGCGCGCACGGCGGCGACCGCTTCGGCCAGTGATGCACGCCCGGGCGCTGCATAGTGCACATTGTTCGTCGCCACCACCGGCAGTCGCATCCGTCTGGCGAGATCGGCGAGAGCGTCGTTGCGTCGTGTGTCCAGCGGGTCGCCGTGGTCAAAGAGCTCGACGGCGACGTGATCCTGGCCGAACAGATCCACCAGTCGGCGCAGCGGCGTCTGAGCATCTCCCGCCTCTAGGCCACGGCGGACCCCGCCCTTCCGGCATCCGGTGAGGATCGTCCAGTGCCCGTCTGAGGCGGCTGCCAGCTCCTCGAGGTCGTAGACGGGGCGGCCCTTCTCGCCACCGCGCAGGTGGGCGGCCGTCATCGCGCCGGAGAGACGGTGGTAGCCCTCCAGCCCGTCGGCGAGCACCAGCAGATGGTCGCCGACGGGATCGGGGGCGCCCCGCTGCGGTGCGTCGAGGCCGAGCGAGAGCTCTGCGCCGAACACGGTCTGGACGCTCACATCCATCAGCTCTGCGACCTCGGCGAAGCGGGCAGCACCGTAGAAGCCGTCGTGGTCGGTGAGCGCCAGTGCAGTGAGTCCGAGACGCTCGGCCTCGGCGAGCAGGTCCTCCGGTGAGGAGGCGCCGTCGAGGAAGGAATAGGACGAATGCGCATGCAGCTCGGCGTACGGGACGGCGTCCTCTGGCCTGCTGACGGACGTCGGTGGGTTCCGTGTGCGCTTGGTGCTGACGGGGCCGGGGTCGGGTCGGCTGCCGGGCGGGATGCCTACCGTCGGGTAGGGCGATTCCTCGCCGCTGAGAGTGCGCTCCAGCTCGTTCCAGGACAGGGGAGGGTTGTGCCAGCCCATCAGCGGTACCTCCCCTCAGCCCACCACCGGCCTCCGGTGCAGAAGACGAGCCAGGCCCGATCATGATCGTCGACGATCTGCAGGCGGTGCCCTCTCTTGCCGCCGGAGTCCTCCCATCGGCGTTCATGGATCGGCCACGGACCGGCCCACGCCTGAACGTCGTCGCCGTCGATGCGAGCGGGCGCCGCCGAGAGCGCACCCCGTTCGTCGACGAGGACTGTCTCGCCGTCAGGGGAGAGCACTCCGATGGGGCGAGGAGGGCGGAACACCTCGGCGGGGAGAGGGTCGGGAAGGCTCCCCGGCCAGGGCTGCGCTGGGTCTCTGGGGGCGATGGCGCGTTCGCCCCACGGAGTGAGCACCTGACGATCGGCGAGCCAGCGCCCGCCGGAGAGGGCAGCGGTGACGACGCCCTCGTGGCCGAGCATCGTCTGCACGCGCGAGATGGCGTGATGCAGGCGTTCATCAGTGCCGGACCCGAAGAGGCCGGGCTGGTGATGGGCGGCATCGTCGACCGCCACGGGGACGATCCGCACCAGAGAGATTCCGCCGAAGGCACGAGCCTCATCGACCGGCTCCTTCGCGGATTCGGCTCCCAGTGCTTCGAGCTGCCAGCGCACCCGGTCGACGAGATCAGCGGCATCGAAGCAGGTGGGATGCAGCCAGGGGCGCGAGAACACCTTGCCGTCGTCGTCGGTGAGGTCGATGCGGACCTCGGTGCACACCACCGAGGCCTCACCGAGGGCGAGCATGACCGCATCGGCCGTCTGCCGCACGGCGAAGGCCACCTGATCGGCTCCGGCGAGTGGCGAGTCGAACTCGATGGAGCGAACGAGCTCGGGGTCAGGAGGTCGTGCCACCACCGCGCGGGAATCGGCGCCGGCGGCGAGGGCGTGCAGACGCGCGCCGCGCTCGCCGAAGCGATCGCGCACCTCGATCTCGTCGAGGGCCGCGAAGTCGCCGAGCGTGCGCACACCGAGCCGGACGAGCAGACCGGTGAGCTGCTCGTCTCTCAGAACGTTCACCGGGAGTGGGGCGAGGAAGTCCTTCGCGAGGCCTGCAGGTACGACGGTGCACGGTGCGCTCCCTCGCGCGGCGAGCTCGGCGGTGAAGGGGCCGTCGGCGATGCCCACGCGCACCTCGGGGAACCCGGCGTCGGTGAGGATGTCGATCAGGGCACGCCCCGCCTCGGCCTCGCCGTCGTGATAGCGCGCGATGCCCCGTGCCCGCACCGCCGCCAGCCCTGGACGCAGCAGTGCCGCACCGGGCGCGTGCTTCTCGATGAGTTGCAGCACGGGGAGGAACGCTCTCTCGTCGCGGGCGGGGTCGTGGGGCATCACGCGCAGTGAAGAGATATGGCCCTGAGCGACGCGGCGACGTTGGCCGGCGCGCACGCCGTGCTCCCTCGCCGATGCGGTGCACGCCACGACGGTGTTCGCATGCACCAGAGCGGTCGGCGGATGAGGCGGTGGCCCGCCGAGAGCTGCTCTCAGCGGCCAATCGGGAAGCCACAGGACGAGGACGCGAAGTGGAGCGGCGGTCATCCGGCCACCGCCAGACGCGGGTACTCGAGCGGAGCGGCCTCGCCGCCGCGCAGGCCGGTCAGCCCTGTGATCTCGGCCATGGTCTCGGTGGCGACGTGCTCCGCCGGCAGCTCTTCCACTGCGCCGTGGGAGCCGGGAAGACGCACGCGCACGCTCGACGTCAGCGGACTGTGCCTCGTCCGCGCCGACACCGTCGCCGTGGAGCCTTCGATGAGCCCCCACCCCTCGCCGATGCCGAGCCAGTGCTGGTCGTGCAGCCGGATGGACCCCTCGCTCTGCGGCCAGGCGCCGGACTCCGCGGACTCGGTGACGAGCAGGGTGCTCCCGCGGTCTCGCAGTCGTGCGCTCAGTCGGGACACATCCGCATCGCGGGCCCTCCCTCCGGGCTGTACGGCGATCAGCGGAACCACCTCGGCGAGCGCAGAGGCCACGGCGAGCCAGCGGTCTCCTGGTTCGGGGACGAGGATCAGGCGAGGAAGCGCGATTCCGAACGCCGCTGCGGCTTCGACACCCAGTGTGGGCATGCCCACGACCGCGCACCAGTGGCCCTTGCCCGAGGCCGCGGCGAGCAGTGCGAGGACGAGACTGGGGGAGGGAGAGACGGTGTACGTCGCCCCCGTCTGCAGCCCCTCTTCGGGGAGCAGCGAGGAGAAGGCCGGATCGAGAGGGAGAAGCGGGTGCTCGCTGCGTCTGCGCTGCATGCGGCTGATCTCCCGGCGCAGCCGAAGAACCTCTCCGGCGCGGGAGTCGCCAGCCGGAGAGAGCGCGGTCACCGCATCGAGCCCGATCCCCATGAATCCATCCTCGAAGATATGTACTAATAAAGCAACTGGAGTAGATGACGATAGTTCGAACCTCCGACATCGCGGCGTGACGTTATCCACACGCGGTCATCGCCGCCGTCCGAGTTCTCCTAACCTGCGGGCATGGATCTCCGTACTGTGGCCGTCGTGACCGTTCATCTGGCCCTGTTCGCGATCGCCTGCCGACTCGTCGCCGTCGACATCCGCACGCATCGGCTGCCGAACCGGATCGTGCTCCCCACCCTCGCGGCGCTCATCGTCCTCGGAGTCGTCGACGCCATCACGGTCGGCCAGAGCGCCCCGTTGATCAGGGCCGTATCCGGGTTGCTGATCCTCGGCGGCTTCTACGCGACGCTCCGTCTGCTCAGCCGGGACGGCATGGGCGGAGGCGATGTCAAGCTCGCCGCCGTCATCGGTCTGGTCCTCGGATGGCACAGCTGGCAGGCGCTCGCCGTGGGAGCAGCATCCGCCTTCGTGCTCGGCGCCGTGTTCTCCCTCTCGCTGATGATGCTCCGCAGGGCGGACGGCTCCACGCGGATCGCCTTCGGACCGTGGATGATCATCGGCGCGCTCCTCGGCATCCTGATGGAGTGAGGCGCCGTGCAGGGTGCCGTCGGCGATAGGGTGAGGACATGGCACTCGCACGACTTCACGGCGGCCCGCTCGACGGGCAGATCATTCCTCTCGGCGACGCGGACGACAAGCTGATCGTCCCCTACAGCGAGACCCAGGTGGTGTACAACCGGCGCGGTGACGCGCAGAACACCGGCGACACCGACGGTCCCACCGAGATCGACTACTGGTACGACGAATCCCTCGAGGACATCAGCCCGTCGGATGACTGAGCACCCCAGCGAGTCGCCGTCTGGCTCCGAGCCCTCCAGGGTCGTCGAGGTCGAGCGCAAGTACGACGTCGATGACTCCACGCCCCTTCCGGTGTGGGTGGGGATCCCCGGAGTGGATGCCGTGTCGTCCGGAGAGGTGCGCGAGCTCGACGCTCGCTACTTCGACACCGTCGATGCTCGGCTCTCCCGTGCAGGGGTAGCCCTTCGTCGCCGCACCGGCGGCCCCGATGCCGGATGGCACATCAAGGGACCGCGAGAAGGTGACGGTCGCCTCGAGATCGGCTGGCCCCTGGGCGAAGACGACAGCATCCCGGATGCCGTGACCGAGACCATCTCGCGATGGGCGACGGCGCCGCTCGCACCCCTCGCGCGGATCGAGAACACCCGCACGGCGTACCTGCTCACCGGGACGGCCGGAGTCGTCGCCGAGTTCGTCGATGACCGCGTTCGCGCGACCGATCTCCGACACGACGTGCAGCGGGAATGGCGGGAGTGGGAGTTCGAGCTCGGGCCGGCCGCGCCTGTCGATGCGGCGGGGCGAGCAGCCCTCTTCGACGCCGTGGAGCGGGTCGTCTCCGATGTCGGGGGTCGCGACGCGTCATCCGGCTCGAAGCTCGCGCGTGCTCTGGGTTTCTGACGCCCGATGCAAGCCCCTTCCGTGCTGGCGCGCGATCATGCTTGAGTGACAGACATGACCCGCGCTGCCGTGCTCCGCTCATTGCGGACGATCGTTCCCGACACCGTCATCGAGCAGCACGAGGTGCGCGACATCTTCGCCTCGCAGCCCGATGTCGGACGCCTCGCCCAGCGGATCATCGGGGCGTCGTTCAACGGCTCGGGCATCGACACCCGCCACACCGTCATCCGAGAGCTCTCGCCCGCGGCCGGCACGGACGACAAGATGTTCTTCGACCGTGAGACGGGCCGCCTGCAGTCGCCGGGCACCGCAGCCCGCAACGACCTCTATACGTGCGAGGCGTCGCGTCTCTTCGTGGAGGTGGCGCGCAGCGCCTTGGACGCAGACCCCGACATCGTCGCCGCAGACGTCACGCACGTCATCACCGCATCCTGCACGGGCTTCCACGCGCCGGGCCCCGAGTACGAGATCGTGCGCGGGCTGGGGCTGTCCGACAGCGTGCAGCGCTATCACCTCGGATTCATGGGCTGCTACGCCTCGCTGCCGGCGCTCCGTGCGGCGAGCCAGTTCTGCGCAGCCGACCCCACGGCCGTGGTGCTCGTGGTCAGCGTCGAGCTGTGCACCGTGCACCTTCGCTCGTCGGAGGACCCGGATCTCATCGTCGCCAACTCGCTCTTCGCCGACGGGGCGGCTGCCGGCATCGTCACCGCACGCGACCTCGCCACTCCTGTTCCTGCGGTGCGTCTCGACGGCTTCCACACGGCGATAGCCGCGGAGGGCGAGAAGGACATGGCCTGGACCATCGGCGACCACGGCTTCGAGATGATCCTGTCGACGAAGGTGCCGCAGATCATCGGGGAGACCATCATCGGCGCGATCCGTCCGCTGTACGCGCGTGAGGGCGAGCTCGCAGCCGCGTTCGACGAGGGGCGCGTGGGGGAGCGGGTGGAGCACTGGGCCATCCACCCCGGTGGACGCAGCATCCTCGACCGCGTGCAGGAGCGACTGAATCTCAGCGACGATCAGCTCTTCCCGGCCCGGGAGACGCTGCGCGAGAACGGCAACATGTCGAGCGCCACTGTGCTCTTCGTCATCAAGCGGATCCTCGACGACGGCGCGAGGGACGGGTCGCGCGTCGCCGCGATGGCCTTCGGCCCTGGGCTGACCGCCGAGAGCGCACTGATGACGGTCACCACCGGCATGTCGTGAGACACGACCTCTCGACACGCGCCACCGAGGCGCGCGAGCTCATGGACGACCCGCATGCGGACATCGGGATGCTGGAGCGCACCTACCGGCGCTTCCGTCTCGTGAACGCGCTCGTCTCCCGACCCCGACTGCTCTATCGCCAGGACATCCTGCCGCGCGCCCGCCGCGGCCCGATCCGCATCCTCGACATCGGCGCGGGTGGCGGAGACGTATGCCGGATGATCGCGGCGCGAGCGCGGCGAGCGGGTCTCGAGGTGGAGATCACGGCGCTGGACGCCGACGAGCGGGCGATCCGCTGGGCGGCGGAGCACGATGGAGGAGCCGGCATCGCATATCGCTGCGCCTTCTCGTCAGACCTCGTGGCGGAGGGCGAGCAGTTCGACGTGGTCTTCTCGAATCACGTGCTGCACCACCTCACCGGGGCGGAGCTCGACGGCCTGCTGCGGGACTCCGAGGCGCTCGTCGGCAGCGGCGGTGTCGTGGTGCACCGCGACATCGCCCGCACTCGACTCGCCTACGTGCTGTACGACGTCGCGACGTGGATCCTCGCGGGCACGCTGTTCCGGGGCTCGTTCATCCGAGAGGACGGCCTCATCAGCATCCGTCGCTCGTACACGAGGGGAGAACTCGCCGCGCTCGTGCCGTCCGGGTGGACCGTGCACTTCGGACTCCCCTCGCGGCTGGAGCTGCGCAGGCGCGCCGACGCGGTCTCATGACGCACGAAGGCCCGGCCACGCGTGAGCGTGCCGGGCCTTCGAGTCGATCGCGGTGATCAGAAGTTGATCATGTGACCTGCGAGGCCGTGGAAGCCCTCCTGCAGCGCCTCCGACAGCGTCGGGTGCGTGTGCACGTTGCGAGCCAGCTCGAGGGCCGTGAGGTCCCACTTCTGGGCCAGCGTCAGCTCGGGCAGGAGCTCCGACACGTCGGGGCCGATCATGTGAGCGCCGATGAGCTCGAGGTGCTCGGCGTCGGCGATCAGCTTGACGAATCCGACGGGCTCGCCGAGTCCGTGCGCCTTGCCGTTGGCCATGAACGGGAACGTCGCGACCTTGATCTCGCGTCCCTCGTCCTTCGCCTGCTGCTCGGTGAGACCGAACGAGGCGACCTGCGGCGAGCAGAACGTCGCGCGCGGCATCATGCGGTAGTCGCCCAGCGTCTGGGTCTCCGCGCCGCCGATGGTCTCTGCGGCCACGACGCCCTGCGCCTCGGCCACATGGGCGAGCTGCAGCTTGGCGGTGACATCGCCGATCGCGTAGATGCCCTCGACGTTCGTGCGCATGTGGTCGTCGATGTCGATCGCGCCGCGCTCGGTGAGCTTCACGCCGGTGGCCTCGAGACCGAAGCCCTCGATGTTGGGGGCGAAGCCGACCGACATGAGCACCTTGTCGGCCTCGATCGAGCTCTGCTGACCGTCCTTGCCGGTGTAGGAGACGGTGACGGACGAGCCGTTGTCCACGACGGACTCGACCTTGGTGGAGGTCAGGATGTCGACGCCGTAGTTCTTGTACTGCTTGGCGATCTCCTTCGACACGTCGGCATCCTCGTTCGGGAGGGCACGGTCGAGGAACTCGATGATGGTGACCTTGACGCCGTAGTTCGTCATCACATACGCGAACTCCATGCCGATGGCGCCGGCGCCCACGATGACGATGGACTTCGGCAGCTCGCGCGAGAGGATCTGCTCTTCGTACGTCACGACGTTGTCGCTGAGCTGGACGCCCGGAAGAAGTCGGACCTTCGAGCCCGTCGCGATGATCGCGTTGTCGAAGGTGACCTCTTCGGTCGAGCCGTCGGACTTCGCGACCGAGATCGCCTTCGGGCCCGTGAAGGTGCCGCGACCGTCGTACTCGGTCACCTTGTTCTTCTTCATCAGGAAGTGGATGCCCTTGACGCGACCGTCGGCGACGACGCGGCTGCGGTCGAACGCCTTGCCGTAGTCGATCGTGAACTCACCCGAGATGCCGAAGAAGTCGGCCTTGTGGTTGAGCGTGTGCGCGAGCTCCGCGTTCTTCAGAAGAGCCTTGGAGGGGATGCAGCCCACGTTGAGGCACACACCGCCCCAGTACTTCTCTTCGATGATGGCGGTGGACAGACCGAGCTGCGCGCTGCGAACCGCAGCGACGTATCCGCCAGGACCTGCACCGAGGATGACGACATCGTAATGTGGCATGCCTTAAGCCTATCGCCCCGAGGGGAGGTCGGAATCGGCGGATGCCGGGTCGCGGCGACCGCGGACGACGAGCCAGACGACGATGCCGACGATCACGAGGACGCCGACGATCGAGAGCACCCAGATCGTCGTCATCGGCGCCGCTGAGTCGTCGCTCTCGGGGGCCGGGGTGGCGTCCCTCCCGGGGCCCGCGGTCGCAGCCGGCTCGGGTGCTGCGGTGGCACTGGCAGTGGGCTCGGAGCTGGGCTCCGAGGTGGGCGCGGCCTCCGTGCTGTTCGTGACCGTGAAGTCGAACTCTCCCGAGGTCGGATGGCCGTCGCTCGACACGACCTTCCAGATCACGTGATAGCCGCCGGCTGGGGCCTCGGCGGCGAGCGGCTGAGTGACGATCGCCCCCTCGACCGTGGCGGCTCCGTCGGTGACCGAGTTGCCGGACGGATCCGTCACGACGACCTCGGTCGCGCCGGTCTCATCGATGAGCTTCGCGCTGAAGGTGAGCGTCAATTCGGTGGGAAGCGTGTCGACCGTGCTGTCGGCCTCAGGGGAGGAGGCGAGCAGGCTGTCGTGGGCTGCGGCGGAGAGAGGTGCGAACAGCACGAGGAATGCGGTCAGGAGGGCGGCCGCAAGGGCGATCGGAGCTGCGGGGAGGCGACGGGCTGTGGTTTTCACGTGCTCAGCCTATGAAGTGTCGGTATGCGGTGCCTGATAGTGACGCGAGCTCCCGCGACCGCCGTCCGATCAGTTAGTCTGGAGGACTAGGAGGGCATAGTGACAGACAGCCAGAATCGATCGGGCGGAGACGCCGCGATCCACCGTCCCGGCGAGCAGAGGCACGACGTGACGCAGACGTTCGGGCATGACTCGGACCTCTCCTTCGTGCCTTTCGGCGTGGAGCTCACCGACGTGGAGCAGGGCGCCATCGCGGCCCTTCCCTCCGGTTCCGCACTGCTTCTCGTGCGCTCCGGAGCTCTCGCGGGGGCCCGCTACCTTCTCGACACCGATGTGACGACCGTGGGTCGCCACCCCGAAGCCGACATCTTCTTCGACGACGTGACCGTCTCGCGCCGCCATGCGGAAGTGACTCGCAACGGATGGACGTTCGAGATCATCGACCAGCGTTCGCTCAACGGCACGTATGTGAACGGTGAGCGCGTCGACCGCAGTCCGCTGGTCGACGGCACCGAGCTTCGCGTCGGCAAGTTCCGGTTGAACTTCTTCGCCTCTCCCGTCGATCGCGTCGCGGCGATCGACTGATGGCGGCTTCCCCCGCCCGCGAACGCTCAGCGTCCGCGGGCCTTCTGAGCATCGGGCAGGTGCTGGCCCGGCTCACGCCCGAGTTTCCCGAGCTCACCTCCAGCAAGCTCCGTTTCCTCGAGGTGCAGGGGATCGTCAGCCCGTCGCGCACGGAGTCCGGCTACCGCAAGTTCTCGCAGGCCGACATCGAGCGACTGCGTCTCGGTCTCACGCTGCAGCGCGACCACTACCTGCCGCTCAGCATCATCCGCGAGCAGCTCGACGAGGCAGAGGCGAACGGTGAATCCGCGACCCTGGCTCCGCCGCCCTCGATCACGCCCACTCCCCGGCGCTACCGCCGAGGAGAGCTGCTGTCGGCAGCAGGCGCGGGCCCCCAGCTTCTCAACGACGCGATCAGCACCGGCGTGATCGTCGCGCAGGAGAGCTACCCCGAGTCGACCGTCACGCTGCTTCGCGGCCTGGTCGCCCTCGATCGCCACGGTATCGAGCCCCGCCACCTGCGCTCGCTGAGGCAGGGTGCCGAGCGAGAGGTCGCACTGATCGAGTCTGCGATGTCCTCTCTGCTGCGTCGTACGGACGCCGCGTCGAGGGCGAAGGCGAGCGAGATGGCACCGAGCCTCGCCTCGAAGATCGACGAGGTGCGCTCGCTCTTCGTCAAGGACGCGCTCACCAGGTTGCTTTCGTAACGAACTGATTGCGACACACCTTCGGTGTCCCACGGATGTCATTGCCGGTGCCGGAGGCCTGCTCTAGCGTGGAGGTAACAGCTCCAGGGAGGATTTCAAATGAATGCGGATGAGCGTGCAGGCGACCCGCGGTTCGTGCCGGAACTCCTCTTCACCGACGGTCTGCCGGCGATGGACGACGAGGTCGGCTACCGCGGTGCGGTAGCGGCGCGGGCGGCCGGCATCACCTACCGGCAGCTGGACTACTGGGCTCGCACCGAGCTGGTGGAGCCCACGGTGCGCGGCGCCAGCGGTTCCGGGTCGCAGCGTCTCTACGGCTTCCGCGACATCCTCGTGCTCAAGCTCGTGAAGAGCCTTCTCGACACCGGCATCTCGCTGCAGCAGATCCGCACGGCGGTCGATGAACTCCGCCGCGCCGGCATCCGCGATCTCGCAGGAACGACGCTGATGAGCGACGGAGCCTCCGTCTACCTGTGCACCTCGAACGACGAGGTCATCGACCTGGTCAGTCGCGGTCAGGGAGTGTTCGGCATCGCTGTGGGCAAGGTCCTCCGCGAGGTCGAGTCGACGCTCGTCGAGTTCGATGCGACAGTGCCCGACCCGGTCGACGAGCTGTCGGCACGGCGCTCGAAGCGTTCCGCCTGAGCATTCGCCACCGAAGTCCCGCGAGCAGAGTCGCGCGACACGAAAAAACGGCCACCCTCGCGAGAGGATGGCCGTTCTGCTGTCCGGGGTGAGTCAGGCCTGCACGCCCGAGTCGGCGACCTGGATCCGGCCGGTGCGGATGATCCGGTCGAGCAGCTGATCGAAGTCGGAAGCGAGCTCCTGGGCCGAGTCGCCCGGCCAGATGTGGAGCGGCTTGGCTGCTCCCTGAGCCTGCTGCAGCGAGGTGCGCTCGGGAAGCTGGGGGGAGAGCACGAGCGGACCGAACATGTCGCGCAGCTCCTTGATGCGGAACTGGTGCTCGATCGACTGGGGGCGCACCCGGTTCACGACGATGCCGAGAGGCTGCAGTCGGGGGGAGAGGCCGCGACGGATCTCTTCGATCGCGCGCAGCGCGCGGTCGGCCGCAGCCACGGAGAAGAGCCCGGGCTCTGTGACGACCATCACCCGATCGCTTGCTGCCCACGCGGTGCGGGTGAGGGCGTTCAGCGACGGGGCGCAGTCGATGAGGACGAGGTCGTAATCGGCCTCGACGGCAGCGAGCGCCTCTTCGAGCTTCCAGACGTCGCGCACGCTCGGGTGCGGGCCGTCGAAGTTGATCGCGGACGGACTGCCGATCAGCACGTCGATGGTCCCGGGGTGCACCTTCGCCCAGCCGCTCGAGGTGATCGCCTGACGGACGACCTTCTCCTTCGGGTTCGCCAGGACATCGGCGATGTTGAGCCGACCTGCCACCTGGATGTCCATCCCGGTGGACACATCGGACTGTGGGTCGAGGTCGACGACGAGCGTTCGGACACCACGGGCGAAGGCTGCTGAGGCCAGGCCGAGTGTCACGGTCGTCTTGCCGACGCCTCCCTTGAGAGAGCTGACGCTGAGTACGTGCACGAACACCACGTTACCTTCCCCTAGGCTGGGTGCACACTCAGCCCCGCCCCATGCGCGCCGTATCCCGATGCGTATCGAGCTTCCAGAGGTGTGCATGTTCCAGAAGATCCTTGTGGCGAACCGCGGCGAGATCGCGATCCGTGCCTTCCGTGCGGCTTTCGAAGTCGGGGCCAGGACTGTGGCGGTGTTCCCGCACGAGGACCGCGGTTCGGTCCATCGGCTCAAAGCCGACGAGGCCTACGAGATCGGCGAACGCGGTCATCCGGTGCGCGCCTACCTCGACGTCGATGAGATCATCCGCGTCGCGAAGGATGCCGGGGCAGATGCGATCTACCCCGGATACGGCTTCCTCTCGGAGAACCCTGAGCTGGCCGAGAAGGCCGCCGCCAACGGCATCGTCTTCATCGGGCCCCCTGCGAAGGTCCTCGAGATGGCGGGCAACAAGGTGGAGGCCAAGCGTCATGCCATCGACGCCGGCGTTCCGGTGCTCCGTTCGACGGAGGCGTCCGATGACATCGATGCACTCGTCGCCCAGGCCGCCGAGATCGGCTTCCCGCTGTTCGCGAAGGCCGTCGCCGGCGGTGGCGGACGCGGCATGCGACGCGTCGAGTCCGCAGGTGAGCTCGCTCCGGCACTCGCAGAGGCCATGCGCGAGGCCGCCAGCGCGTTCGGCGATCCGAGGATGTTCCTCGAGCAGGCTGTCCTTCGTCCTCGGCACATCGAAGTGCAGATCCTCGCCGACAAGACGGGCGAGACCGTGCACCTCTTCGAGCGGGACTGCTCCGTGCAGCGCCGTCACCAGAAGGTGGTGGAGATCGCCCCGGCACCGAACCTCGACGACGGCATCCGCACCGCGCTGCACGGCTACGCCGTCGCGTTCGCCCGTTCCATCGGATACGAGAACGCGGGAACGGTCGAGTTCCTGCTCGAGACCGCGGGGGAGCGCACCGGCGAGGTCGTCTTCATCGAGATGAATCCGCGCATCCAGGTCGAGCACACGGTCACCGAGGAGGTGACCGACGTCGATCTCGTGCAGAGTCAGATGCGCATCGCGGCCGGACAGACGCTCGCGGAGCTCGGTCTCGAGCAGAAGGATCTCCATGTGCGGGGAGCTGCGCTGCAGTGCCGCATCACGACGGAGGATCCCACTCAGGGGTTCCGTCCAGACACCGGCAAGATCACCACATACCGCTCACCGGGTGGCGCAGGGATCCGGCTCGACGGCGGCACCGTCCATCAGGGCGCGCAGATCAGCCCGCACTTCGACTCGATGCTCGCGAAGCTGACCTGCCGTGGTCGCGACTACCCTGCTGCGGTGGCGCGCGCGCGGCGCGCGCTGGCGGAGTTCCGCATTCGCGGCGTCTCGACGAACATCCCGTTCCTGCAGGCGCTGCTCGAGGATGACGCGTTCATCGCCGGCGACGTGAGCACGTCCTTCATCGACGAGCGTCCCGACCTGCTGCGCGGACGCGAGTCGAAGGATCGCGGTACCCGGATCCTGAACTGGCTGGTGGACGTGACGGTCAACAAGCCCCACGGCATCCACCCCGGCTCGTTGGATCCGCGGGCCAAGCTTCCGGCCGTGGATCTGTCCGCCACCCCGGCATCCGGTTCGCGGCAGCGCCTGCTCGAGTTGGGACCGGAGGGCTTCGCGAAGAGCCTCCGCGCGCAGAGTGCCCTCGCCATCACGGACACGACCTTCCGGGATGCGCACCAGTCGCTCCTGGCCACCCGGGTGCGCACGAGGGATCTCGTCGCGGTCGCACCGCACATCGCCAGGCTGACGCCGGAGCTGTTGTCGGTCGAGGCCTGGGGAGGTGCCACCTACGACGTCGCTCTGCGCTTCCTGGGCGAAGACCCCTGGGAGCGTCTCGACAAGCTGCGGGCCGCCCTTCCGAACGTCGCGATCCAGATGCTTCTCCGGGGACGCAACACCGTGGGCTATACGCCCTATCCGACGGCGGTCACCGAAGCGTTCGTGAAGGAGGCGGCGGCGAGCGGCGTCGACATCTTCCGGATCTTCGATGCCCTCAACGACATCGAGCAGATGCGCCCAGCGATCGAGGCGGTGCGGAACACGGGTACGGCCATAGCCGAGGTGGCGCTCTGCTACACCGGCGACCTGCTGAACCCGGCCGAGGATCTGTACACCCTCGACTACTACCTGAACCTCGCCGAGCAGATCGTCGGGGCCGGCGCGCACATCCTGGCGATCAAGGACATGGCGGGCCTTCTGCGTCCTGCGGCGGCGGCGAAACTCGTCACCGCGCTGCGCGAGCGCTTCGATCTGCCCGTGCATCTGCACACGCACGACACCCCCGGCGGACAGCTCGCCACCCTGCTCGCCGCCAGCGCGGCGGGAGTGGATGCGGTCGACGCGGCATCCGCTCCGCTGTCCGGCACGACCAGCCAGCCCTCCCTCTCATCTCTCGTCGCCGCGCTCGCGCACACGGATCGGGACAGCGGCATCTCGCTCGACAGCGTCTCGAACCTCGAGCCGTACTGGGAGGCGGTCCGTCGGATGTACGCGCCGTTCGAATCCGGACTTCCGGGCCCCACAGGCCGGGTCTACCACCACGAGATCCCGGGCGGTCAGCTGTCGAACCTGCGTCAGCAGGCGAAGGCGCTCGGCCTCGCAGAGGACTTCGAGCTGATCGAGGACATGTACGCCGCCGCCGATCGGATCCTCGGCCGGGTTCCCAAGGTGACCCCCTCGTCGAAGGTGGTCGGCGATCTCGCGCTGCACCTGGCAGCGGTGAAGGCGGACCCCGCCGATTTCGAGGCGAACCCCGAGAAGTACGACGTGCCCGACTCCGTCGTCGGGTTCATGGCGGGTGAACTCGGCGACCTCCCGGGCGGATGGCCCGAGCCCTTCCGCACGAAGGTTCTGGCGGGACGGTCGGTGCGCACAGGCATGACGGAGATCTCGGCCGACGATGAGGCGGCCCTCGCAGGTGACGGTGCGACCCGTCGGGCGCGACTGAACACGCTGCTGTTCCCCGCGCCGATGCGCGAGTTCACCGAGCGACGTGACGTGTTCGGCGATCTCTCGGTGCTCGACACGGCCGACTACCTCTACGGTCTCGTCCAAGGACAGGAGCACGTCGTCGAGATCGATCGCGGCGTCCAGCTGTACGTGGGGCTCGAAGCCATCGGCGATGCGGACGACAAGGGCATGCGCACCGTCATGACGACGCTCAACGGTCAGCTGCGACCGGTGTTCGTGCGCGACAGATCGGTGGCAGTGGACGTGCACGAGATCGAGAAGGCCGACACCTCGGTGCCCGGTCAGGTGGCCGCACCGTTCTCGGGCGTCGTGACGCTCAAATCGGAAGTCGGTGACTCGGTGCGCGCCGGCGAACCCGTCGCATCCATCGAGGCGATGAAGATGGAGGCCGCCATCACGGCCCCCGTCGACGGTGTGGTCGAGCGGCTCGCGATCGGTGCGACGCAACAGGTCGAGGCCGGCGATCTTTTGGTCGTGATCCGCCCGGCGCACTAATCTTGTGCGGGCGAGGCCGCGTTCGACGCAACGCACCCGAGGCCCGCACAAGCTTGGAGTGACACAGTGACCCCGAAGAACGTGGCAGACAACCCGGACGATGAGTCCAGAGGGGTCCTCGACGACGCGACGTCGTTGGACACCTCGGCGATCGGGATCCTCGGCACCGCGCAGGTGAGCGTGGTGTTGCCGACGGACGATGACGACGACCTGGAAGACGACGGCGTCATCGAGGGCGAGGTCGTCGCGGATCTGATCGTCGACGAGCCCGTCGCCGCGGCGAAGGCTGCGGCGGAGATCGCACCGGCACCGCTCGGTGCGGCGCCGATGATCATCGAGCTGCCGCCGGAGCCCGCGAAGGAAGAGATCCAGCGCCCCGAAGTCGAGGCGGAAGCAGAGCCCCAGGCGGAGCCTGAGCCTGCGGTAGAGCCTGAGTCTGAGGTCGAGCCTGAGTCCGCAGTCGAGCTTGAGCCTGAGCCTGAGCTCGAAGTTGAGCCTGAGGTCGAGCCCGAGCCTGAGGTCGAGTCTGAGTCTGAGGTCGAGTCTGAGTCTGAGGTCGAGTCTGAGGTCGAGTCTGAGGTCGAGCCTGAGCCTGAGCCTGAGCCTGAGCCTGAGGTCGAGTCTGAGTCTGAGATCGAGCTTGAAATCGAGCCCGAGCCCGCGGTCGCTCCCGCGACCGAATCGCAGTCGGAGACCGAACAGGACGCTCAGCCCGAGCCCCGGCGCACGCGTGAAAGCACTCCGGTGACTGCATCAGCCACGGATGCCGGCGCCGTTCCGTCCGCCAAGCCGGCTGCAGCGCCTGCTGACGCCGTCGCCGCGGAGGAGGCCGCTGCCGCCGCGGCGTTCATCGCGAAGGCGAAGGCGGACTTCGACGCCGCGCCGACCTCGAGGAGAGCGTCGGCGGCATCATCTCTCGCCAAGAAGGAGACTTCGGCAATGGACGCACAGAAGCCCAGGAACGCCGTGGCACCCGCGACTCGATCGACCCGGGCCGACGTGCAGCTCGCGTCGAAGCGTCTGGACGACCTCGGCGACTCCTCTCGCGAGAGCGCCGACCTCCTCACCGCCGACCGACTGCTCGATCCGCACCGTCTCACCAAGCCCGAACCCGAAGGGGCGTGGAGTCACTTCCTCTACGCCATCTCGGGGCGTCGGATCAACATCGGTGACGGACGCCGCGCCCGCGAGCGGAAGGCTCTGAGCGCGCGGATCGCCGCTCCGATCGTCGGGGGAGCCCGGTTCGTCCCCGTGCTGTCGCGGAAGGGCGGAGTCGGCAAGACGACGATCACCGCTCTGCTGGGCATGGCCCTCGCCGACGCCAGGGACGATCGCGTCATCGCGGTCGACGCCAACCCCGACCGCGGCACCCTCGCCGAGCGCGTGGTGCGGCCGCACCACAACAAGTCGGTGCGCGACCTCGTCCGCATCCATGACGAGGTCAGGGGGTATCACGACATCTCTGCGATCGTCGCGCGAGATGCCACCCGCCTCGACGTGCTCGCGTCCGACTCGGATCCTCGGATCGCCGAGGCGTTCAGCGACAGCGACTATCGCGACGTGGCAGGCGTCGCCGCGCACTACTACTCGCTCGTGCTCACGGACACCGGAACCGGCATCGTGCACTCGGTCATGTCGGCCACGCTCGATCTGGCCGATCAGATCGTGATCGTGTCGGGGCTGAGCGTCGACGAGGCGCGGCTGGCGTCGGAGACCCTGACGTGGCTCGAGAGCAACGGGTACGCCGAGCAGGCCCGCGAGGCGGTCGTGGTGCTGAACCAGTCGACGCCCGGCGCCCCGCTGGTGCGCCTCAACGAGCTCGAAGCGCATTTCGGCACGAGGGCGAAGCATGTGGTGCGGATGCCGTACGACTCGCAGATCGCCGGGGGCGGGACCATCGTCTTCTCCAATCTCCAGCCTGAGACACGGGTGGCGGCACGGGAGCTGGCTGCGCTGCTCGTCGAAGGTCTGCGGGCGAAGGGCGCCTGATGGCGGTCCGTGAGATCCGGGTCTTCGGAGACCCCGTGCTTCGCACCGTCTGCGCACCGATCGACCGTATCGACGAGGGGGTGCGCGCGCTCGTCGCCGATCTGATCGACACCGTCGAGCTGCCTGGCCGTGCCGGTGTCGCGGCTCCGCAGATCGGCGTCGCGCTCCGCGCCTTCAGTTACAACATCGACGGTGACATCGGTTACGTGCTCAATCCCGTCCTGACCGAGGTCCGGGGTGAGCCGGTGCCCACGGGGGAGGGCTGCCTGTCGGTTCCCGGCCTGTGGCACGACGCCCTGCGACACCCGTGGGCCCGCGTCGAGGGCATCGACCTCGACGGCGAGCCGGTGGTGCTCGAAGGAAGCGGTCTGATGGCGCAGGCGCTCCAGCACGAGACCGATCACCTCGATGGGAAGCTCTACCTCACGAGGCTGGATGCCGAGACCCGCAAGCGTGCGATGCGCGAGGTCAGAGAGAGCGCCTGGTTCTGATCCCCGGACACTGAGAAAGGCCCCGCCGGAGCGGGGCCTTTCTGCTGTCTCGCGAGCCTCAGCCGCCGATCGCGACGTTGGTCGTCGAGACGGGTTCGTCGTAGATGGCAGCGATCTCGTCGGCGAAGTCGCTCATGATCACGTTGCGCTTGATCGACAGCTTCGGAGTGAGGTGACCGGAGGCCTCGGTCCATTCGCTGTCGAGAACGGTGAACTTGCGGATGGACTCCGCGCGCGACACGCGCGCGTTGGCGGCATCGACCGCCTTCTGGATCTCGGCACGGACGGCATCGTTCGTGGCGGCCTCGGCGAGCGACATCTCCTTCGGGAGGCCGGCGTTGCCGAGCCAAGTCGGGAGCATCTCAGGATCCAGCGTGATGAGCGCGGAGATGAACGGACGCTGGTCGCCGACGACGACGACCTGTCCGATGATCGGATTCGCGCGGATCGGGTCTTCCAGCGCGGCCGGCGCGACGTTCTTTCCGCCGGCCGTGACGATGATCTCCTTCTTGCGACCGGTGATGGTCAGGAAGCCCTCGGAGTCGAAGCTGCCGATGTCGCCCGTGTGGAACCAGCCGCCGTCGCTGAACGCCTCTGCGGTCGCCTCGGGGTTGTTCCAGTACTCCTTGAAGACGTTGATGCCGCGGACCTGGATCTCACCGTCGTCCGCGAGTCGCACACCCACACCGGGGAGCGCGGGGCCGACGGTGCCGATCTTCGACTTGTCGGCCAGGTTCACGGTCGCCGGAGCAGTCGTCTCGGTGAGACCGTATCCCTCGAGGATCACGACGCCGAGGCTGTGGAAGAAGTGGCCCAGACGCCAACCGAGGGGAGCGGAGCCCGACACCGCGTAGACGACTCTGCCGCCCATGGCTTCACGCAGCTTGCTGTAGACGAGCTTGTTGAAGAGCGCGAACTTGAGCTTCGTCCCGATCGGGATGCTCTTGCCCTCCTCGACGAGCTTCGAGTGCTGGATGGCGACGTCGGCGGCGGCGCGGAAGATCTTCCCCTTCCCACCGGCCTCGGCCTTCTGCTCAGCAGAGTTGTAGACCTTCTCGAAGACGCGCGGCACGGCGAGGAGGTAGGTCGGCTTGAACGACCCGAGCGCCGGCAGCAGCTGTCGAGTGTCGGGCTGGTGTCCGGTGCGCACGCCGGCGTGGATGTTGAGGATCGAGATGAAGCGCGCGAACACGTGCGCTGTCGTGATGAAGAGCAGCGTGGAGGAACCCGGTGTCTGAACCACTGCGTCGAGTGCCGTCGCGGAATTGCGGCACAGCTCGACGAAGTTGCTGTGTGTGAGGACGCAGCCCTTGGGGCGGCCGGTCGACCCCGAGGTGTAGATGAGGGTGGCGATGTCAGAACCGACGGCGATGTTGCGGAGACGCTCGATCTCGGCATCGGTGACGGATGCCCCCTGGGCGGTCAGCGAATCGATCGCTCCGAGGTGCAGCTGCCATACCTCGCGGAGCAGCGGGAGGTCGCCGCGCACCTCGTCGAGCCGAGCGAAGTGCTCCGGCGACTCGACCACGAGGGCGATGGCACCGGAATCCTCGAGGATCCACTGGATCTGCGAAGGAGAGCTGGTCTCGTAGATCGGGACCATCACGGCGCCGGCGTAGAACAGCGCGAAGTCGACGAGAGTCCACTCGTAGGTCGTGCGTGCGAGGAAGCCCACCTTCTCACCCGGCTGGATGCCCGCGGCGACGAAGCCCTTGGCCAGCGCGATGACCGCGGTCTCGAAGTCGGCTGCGGTGATGTCGCGCCATCCGTCGCCATCGGGCACTGCGAAGAGGGGGCGATCGGGAGTCGCCTGGACGCGCTTCGCCAGCAGGTCGGCGATGTTCGCGTCTGGGTCGGCGGGGACGACGGCGGGGACTTCAAACTGGACCACGGCAGCTCCTTCGGTACCGGTCGGGCACTGGGTTGCACACGAGTCTAGAGCATGACACTCGGTCGCATATCAGGTGACACTCAGTCGCCGATCGGGTCTCGCGAGACCGCGGCTGTGGCGGATGCCGAGCACGACGCTAGACTTCACCTCGATGTTCTACTGGCTGATGAAGTACGTGGCGATCGGTCCCGTGGTCAAAGCGATATTCCGACCATGGGTGGTCGGGCGCGCGAACATCCCGGCGAACGGCGCGGCGATCCTCGCCAGCAACCACCTCTCCTTCGCCGATTCCATCTTCCTGCCGCTGATGATCGACCGACCGATGTCGTTCCTCGCCAAGAGCGACTACTTCACCGGACGCGGGATCAAGGGCTGGGCCACCAAGTTCTTCATGAAGGCGACGGGGCAGATCCCGATCGACCGCTCCGGCGGCAAGGCGTCCGAAGCCTCTCTCAACACCGGCCTGCAGGTCCTCGGACGCGGCGACCTGCTCGGCATCTATCCGGAGGGCACGCGGAGCCCCGACGGCCGGCTCTACCGTGGCCGCACGGGCATCGCCCGGATGGCGATGGAGGCGAAGGTCCCGGTGATCCCGGTGATCATGGTCGACACCGACACCGCGATGCCCATCGGGCAGCGCCTGCCGCGCGTGGTGCGGGTCGGGATCGTCATCGGAGAGCCCCTGGACTTCTCCCGCTACGCGGGCATGGAGAACGATCGCTACATCCTCCGCTCGGTCACGGACGAGATCATGGTCGCCCTCCAGCGACTGGGTGAACAGCAGTACGACGACGTGTACGCATCGACCGTGAAGGACCGGCTCCCGGCCCGCGTCACACAGCGCTCCTGAGGCATCCCGGCTTCGTCGCGAGCACTAGGCTGGACACATGCTCCAGCACCACATCGACGCGCTTGATGCGTGGCGCTCGCTCCCGATCAAACAGCAGCCTCAGTGGCTCGACGCAGAGCGTGTCTCCGAGGTCTCCACGCAGATCTCGACGCTCCCGCCCCTGGTGTTCGCCGGCGAGGTCGACAACCTCCGCGATCGTCTTGCGCGAGCAGCGTCCGGCAAGGCGTTCCTGCTGCAGGGCGGCGACTGCGCAGAGACCTTCGCGGGTGCCACCGCCGACCAGATCCGCAACAGGATCAAGACGGTCCTGCAGATGGCCGTGGTGCTGACGTACGGCGCATCGATGCCCGTGGTGAAGATGGGTCGTATGGCCGGCCAGTTCGCGAAGCCGCGGTCGAGCGACACCGAGACCCGTGGCGATGTCACGCTTCCCGCCTACCGCGGCGACATCGTGAACGGCTACGACTTCACCGAGGCGTCCCGCCGCGCCGATCCCGGCCGCCTGCTGCAGGGATACCACACGGCCGCGTCGACGCTGAACCTCATCCGCGCGTTCACGCAGGGTGGCTTCGCCGATCTGCGCGAGGTGCACTCGTGGAACAAGGGCTTCGCGCAGAACCCGGCGAACCAGCGCTACGAGCGCATGGCGGCCGAGATCGACCGGGCCATCAAGTTCATGGAGGCGGCCGGCGCCGACTTCGACGAGCTCACCCGCGTCGAGTTCTTCACCGGGCACGAGGGCCTGCTGATGGACTACGAGCGCCCGATGACCCGCATCGACTCCCGTACGGACACGCCGTTCAACACCTCGGCGCACTTCCTGTGGATCGGGGAGCGCACGCGCGAGCTCGACGGTGCGCACGTCGACTACTTCTCGAAGATCCGCAACCCCATCGGCGTGAAGCTCGGTCCGACCACGTCGCCCGATACGGCGCTCGCGCTGATCGACAAGCTCGACCCCGACCGCGAGCCGGGCCGTCTGACGTTCATCACGCGCATGGGCGCTGGCAAGATCCGCGACGCGCTGCCGCCGCTGCTCGAGGCCGTCCGCGACTCGGGCGCGCAGCCGCTGTGGGTCACCGACCCCATGCACGGCAACGGCATCACGACGCCCACGGGGTACAAGACGCGTCGCTTCGATGATGTCGTCGATGAGGTCCGCGGCTTCTTCGAGGCGCACCGGGCCGTGGGCACGTTCCCCGGCGGCATCCACGTCGAGCTCACCGGTGACGACGTCACCGAGTGCCTGGGCGGATCCGAGCACATCGACGAGGCCGCCCTCGCGACCCGCTACGAGAGCCTGTGCGACCCGCGTCTCAACCACATGCAGTCGCTCGAGCTCGCCTTCCTCGTGGCCGAAGAGCTCGAGAAGCGCTGACCACGATCCATCAGACAGAAGGGTCCTCTCCGTAGTCGGAGAGGACCCTTTCTGTCTGGCGGCTGCGACAGGCGGCCGACGGCGTGCGGCCGCGGACGATAGGGGCGGGAACCGCCCGCCTCCTAGAACGCGCTGCTGCGGATCTGGAGGGTGATCTCGGTGCCCTTCGGGCGCTGCGCGCCGGCACCCGGATCGGACCCGCTGACCTCGGTGAAGTCGTTGGGGAAAGCGTTCCAGATGCCGTTCCAGGTCGGTTCGAAACCGGCATTCCGGATCACCTGGGCGGCCTCGTCGCGGCTCATCCCCTCGACCTCGGGCACGGGGAACAGTTCGGGTCCCTTCGAGACGATCAGCTGAACGGTATCGCCGGGGCGCCGATTGCCCTCTTCGGTGCGGTCGGTGACGCCGATGACGACATCCTTCGCGACCGAGTCGCTGAAGACGAACTGCGACTCCGGGTTGACCTCGACGCCCTTGTCGCGCAGCGTGTTCGTCGCCTGATCGACGCTCATTCCTGCGACATCGGGGAACGCGCCGGCGGAGACGTACAGCTCGACCGTGTCGTCCTCGCGCAGCTCGCAGCCCTCGGCGCACGCATAGACCTCGCCGCCGTCGCGAGGCGTCACGAAGGCGTTGATCACGCGCCCGGCCTCGGCGTCGGAGAAGAGCTGCAGGGAGGTCTCTGTGACGTTGATCCTGATGTCCGCGAGGTAGTCGCGAGCTTCCTGCTCGGTCTTGCCGTTGAGGGTCTCTACTGTGTGCGACGCCGGACCCGAGGACACGAAGACGGTGATCTCGGTGCCCTTGTCGAGGCGTTCGCCCTCGCCGGGGTCCGTACGGATCGTCTCACCGGCGGCGATGTCGATGGAGCTCTCCTCGCCGCGCACCGGCACGAAGCCCTCTGCAGTCAACGCCGATGCGGCGTCGTCGTACGACAGACCGGCCACCCCGGGGACGGCGACGAGTGAACCAGGACCGGACCCGAACCACCAGCCGACACCACCGGCGACGGTCGCGAGAAGCAGCACCAGCGTCAGAAGGAACGCTCCGCGCGCGCGACGTCGTGATGAGCGGCGACGCAGGAGCGTCGCGTTGTCGACGGCAGCCGTGACCGGGGCGGTCGGGTCGGCGATGACCATCGTGCTCGGCATGACCTTGGTGAGGTCCGCGGAGTCGGCCTGCGAGCGCTGCGACGTCGTCGCAGCGGCGACGGCGGGTGCGATCCCGAGCCCGCGCTCGATCTCGCGCAGTCGCTCCAGCATCTGCTGCGCATCGTCGGGACGCTCATCCGGCGATTTCTCCGTGGCCCAGAGCACAAGTTCGTCGAGCTCCTCCGGCACGCCGGGATTGCGCACGCTCGGGCGCGGCACGGACTCGGTGGCGTGCTGGAAGGCGATCTGCATGGGCTGCTCGCCCTTGTACGGCTGTTCGCCGACGAGCATCTCGTACAGCATGATGCCCAGCGCGTAGATGTCGCTCCTGGCGTCGGCAGTGCCGCGAGTGACGAGCTCGGGTGCGAGATAGGCGATGGTTCCGAGCAGCTGCTGTCCGGTGGCCGTGTTCGCGGTGGTCGCACGGGCGAGACCGAAGTCGCCGATCTTGATGCGTCCGTCTTCGGCCAGCAGCACGTTCTCGGGCTTCACGTCACGGTGCACGATCCCGGCTCGGTGCGCTGCGGAGAGGCCGGCGAGGACGGCATCCATGATGGTGATCGTCTGCGGGATCGTGAGCCGCTTCTGCTCGCGCAGCAGTTCGCGCAGCGTGATGCCGGGAAGGTACTCCATCACCAGGTATGCGAGTTCGCCGTCCTGGCCCTGGTCGAACACGTTGACGACGTGGGGATCGGCCAGCCGCGCGGCAGCTCGTGCCTCTTGGATGAACCGGCTCTGGAAGGCGGAGTCGTCGCTCAGGTGCGCGTGCATGACCTTCAGAGCGATGCGCCGCTCGAGGCGAAGATCGGTGGCGACATAGACGGTCGCCATGCCTCCCCGGGCGATTCGGGCGCGAACGCGGTACCGACCGTCGACAAGCCGCCCGATGAGGGGGTCGGCCTGCTGATTGGTCGTCACGTCAAGATTCTATGGAGAACTGCCTGAAAGCCCCGGGAGCGGCTCGCCCCTTGCACCTGCGGGTTTGCCCGGAAGCGCGTCACCCGTGGACACCGAGCCACTGGTGGGCCTGGGTCTCCCACTGGCCGTAACGATCGGGATACGCGGAGATCTGTACGGCCTGCGCGGCATCCGTGAATGACATGCTCTCCCAGCCCGAGATGTCGAAGAGCCCCTGGGAGGCCTGCCCGTTCGGGTCCGACGAGCCGCCGAAGAAGACACGGGTGCTCCGGTCGGCGTCGACAGCCTGCTCGGGCGAACCCCAGCCCATGCTGGGGCGCTGCTGGAAGAGGCCGAGGGAGTCGCGGTCACCCCATGACAGATTGCGCATGCTGGATTCGACCATGGCGGTGGCGAGAGCGATCGCGATGGCGCGGTCGGGCGCGCCGAGCTCGCGTCCGACGCGGATGATGAGCGAGGCGTTCGCGGCCTGTTCGGCGTCGAGGTTCGCGAACAGCTGGGGAGGGGGCGTGGCCGCCGCCGGGGCGGGCATCGGAGCCGGAGCCGGCGCTGGCGCCGCCGCGACGGTCAGCGACTGGCCGGGGTAGATGATGGCTCCGGAACCCAGGCCGTTCAGCGCGAGGAGCTGCGCGACGGTCGTGCCGTACTTCTTCGCGATGGCGAACAGGGTGTCTCCTGCGGCGACAGCGTGCGCCTGGCCACCGGTCGCGGTCGGAGCGGGGGCGGCTGTCTGCGCGGGGGTTGCCGCCGGTGCGGCCGACGGAGCTGACTCGCCGCTGAGCGCGAGCTGCTGGCCGGGGTAGATCACGGACGACCGGTCAAGGCCGTTCGCGGCGAGAACAGCGTCGACGCTCGTCCCGTGCTTCTGCGCGATGCCGAACACGGTCTCGCCGGCGACGACGGTGTGCGTCGCCGTCGGAGCCGCCTGAACCGGGGCCGGGGCCGGCGAGGGGGCGCTCGCTCCTGCCAACGACAGCGTCTGCCCCGGGTAGATCACCGAACGCCAACTGAGTCCGTTCCAAGCCAGGACATCGACGGTGCGCAGACCGAACCGGTTCGCGATCGACGAGATCGTGTCGCCTGGCCGCACCGTGTACACGGCAGGAGGCGCCTCCGTCGGCGCGATCCGCGTCGGCGTCGCCTGCAGCCGTTCGATCGGAGACGAGACCGCGTCGGCGGATGCGGGGGTGGCAGCGATCCCCGCAGACAGCGTGCCCAAGAGGGCGGCGGGCACCCCGAGCTGAAGAGTGCGCGTTCGTCGCGCGACGGCAGGCGTTCTCACGGGGATCCCCCTTGTTCGGCGTCCGCCCACGCTGACACGGATGTAAACGGATGTCAACAGGAGTGACGGATGGTGCGGATGGTGCCGATGTGAACCGAAGCCTCGATGCGGAAAGTGCGATCAGCGCTCAGAGGTGAGATAGTTGCAACGTGTCTGTGCCGTCTGAAAGCAACCCGTCTGAAACCTCGCAGCCCGAGGCTGCGTCCGCGAACGCCGTGAGCGCCGCCGGCGTCACCGCCACCGAGTGGCTCACGATGCCCGACCTCGTGGAAGTCCTCGACGAGGCCCTCGGTCGTGTGCGCAGGCTCATCGACGAGCACTACCTCGTCGGCTCGCGCCGCTCGGGCGTGTTCGCGGTTCCGTCGGTGTTCATCGTCGACAACCACCCGCTGCCCTCGCTGCGCGGCACGATCATCGTGCTGCAGGATGCGGGCTTCTCCGACGACGAGGTCATCGACTGGCTCCTCGCTCCCGAGGAGGAACTGGGTCGCTCGCCGATCGATGCGCTCCTGGCCGGACACAAGAGTGCTGTCCGCAGGGTCGCCCGCACCCTCGCCTGAACCGAGCTCTCTGAAGCGGTTCGCGCTCAGGCCGAGCGCACCGTCGCAGCGCGTGCGAGATCGCGCAGGTCTCCGACAGCGGTGTTGTCGAGCCGCGCTCCGGAGAGAGCGCGATCTGCTTCCCGCGCATAGTCGTCGATCATCCGCTCCACGCGCTCCAGGGCGCCGGAGGCCGTGATCGTCGCCTGAAGGAATGCGACCTGCTCGCTGGTGAGGTCGGGATCGCCGAGCATCTCATCGAACAGAGTGCGAGCGGACGCGTCGAGAGTCTGCCTCGTCAGAGCGACCAGCACGGTGCGCTTGCCCTCGCGCAGGTCGTCACCGGCAGGTTTGCCGGTCACGGCGGCGTCGCCGTAGACGCCGAGCAGGTCGTCGCGCAGCTGGAAGGCCATCCCGACCGGATGGCCGAACTCGCGAAGCGCCAGAAGCTGGTCCTCGTCGGCATCCGCGATCGCTGCACCGAGCACGAGGGGCTGCTCGATGCTGTACCTCGCGGATTTGAGGGAGACGACGCGAAGCGCACGCTCGACGTGCGAGTCCGTGGCGTGGACGCTCCAGGCGGACTCCTCCGCGATGTCGAGGAATTGGCCCACGGTGACGTCCCGTCGCATCCGTCCGTATTCGCGGCGGACCGCCGAGGCGTGGGGGAGCGGCTCGATCGCCTCCTCGAGGAGGTCGTCGCTCCAGGCCACCAGCAGGTCACCGAGCAGGATCGCCGACGAGCGGCCGAAGGCGGCGGGGTCGCCTCGCCATCCGGCTGCGACGTGCGCGCCTTCGAGTGCGCGGTGGGCCGCCGGACGTCCCCGCCTCGTGTCGGAGTTGTCGATCAGGTCGTCGTGCACCAGTGCGGCCGACTGGAAGATCTCCAGAGCCGCACAGACGTCCCAGAGGCCCGTCGATTCCTCGGCGTCGCGGTCGCGGAAACGTGCGACCGACTGCCATCCCGCGTGGCAGAAACGGGCCCGCAGGCGCTTGCCACCCACCAGGGTGTCGGCTGCCGAGTCGATCAGGCCTTCGGCATCCGGGCCGTATTCGGCCGACTCGCCTCGCATCCGGTCGAGGAAGAGGCGCAGGCGTGCGGCGACGGCGTCGGAGACAAATGAGGGGGACGGCACGACTCCCAGCATACGTAAAGCCAACGGAGGCCCTTGAAGCTAGCCCGCAGCGGCATACCGCGCGTAGAATGGACGGACGAATACCCGAGGGGGACGAAATGCCACTCTCCGAACAGGAGCAGCGTCTGCTCGACGAGATGGAACGCCATCTCCTCCACAACGACGCCGATGTCGTCACTGCGCCGTCTGGTGACCGCGCTCTCAGCTACCGCAACCTCGTGTACGGAGCCCTTCTGCTCCTCGCCGGTGTGGGCGGGCTGATCGTCGGAGTCGTCCTCGGGGACGTCTGGGGAGTCGTGGTCGGAGTAATCGGATTCGCCGCCATGCTCGGCGGCGTCATGATCGCTGTGACCCCCGTCCGCAAGCCCCTCTCCGCTGCACCCCGCGAACGCGCGGCGAAGCAGCAGAGCTCAGCGTCCTTCATGGATCGCATGAACGATCGATGGGACCGCCGCCAAGACGGCAACTGACCCACACACCTTCACGAAGGCCCGGATGCTCTGAGCATCCGGGCCTTCGTGCGTTCGGACCCGTATGCCGGCCCGGGGCTGCGTCGTGATGCCGGGCTCCGTCCTCCACTCGCGCTCCACCATCCTCCACCGCCCTTGAGCCGCGGAAATCCGCGGCTCTTTGTTGTACGCGCACTCACAGGAGCGGTCTGGACAGGGATTGATCGTAGGTTTGTGGAGGAAAGTGGAGTAAAGTGGGGCGCACCTCGAGTTGGCCGGACGGAGAGGGGGTGATGGCTGATGTTGCTGGGAACGCATTCTCCGAAGTTGGACGACAAAGGACGGGTCATCCTTCCTGCGAAGTTCCGCGAAGACCTCGGTGGCGGCATCGTCGTCACCCGAGGGCAGGAACGCTGCCTCTACGTCTTCAGCACGGCCGAGTTCGAGACGATGCACGAGCGGATCCGCCAGGCGCCGCTCGCGAACAAGCAGGCGCGTGACTTCATGCGCCTGTTCCTCTCCGGTGCGAGTGCGGAGATGCCCGACAGTCAGAACCGCATCACCATCCCCGTGCACCTCCGTCAATACGCGGGGCTGCAGAAGGAGCTCATCGTCACCGGAGTCGGCGCCCACGCCGAGATCTGGGATGCGGAGAGCTGGAACACCTACCTCGCAGCAGGCGAGGAAACCTACGCAGATCTCGAGCAGGAGGTGATTCCGGGCCTCTTCTGACCACGGCTGTGATGCCCCGCCGCTCCTGCCCCGACACACTTCCCCGGTGCCGGGTCGTGAAGCGGAGGGGGATCAGGGCCCTGGTCACCGAGATACAGAGATCACCCGAGAAAGATCATGAACCTCCGCGACATCCACACCCCCGTACTCCTCGAACGCTGCGTCGAGCTTCTCGCCCCTGCGCTGCAGGCGGACGGAGCGGTGCTCGTCGATGCCACCCTCGGCATGGGCGGTCACTCCGAAGCGCTGCTCGAGCGGTTCCCGAACATCCGCCTCGTCGGCCTCGATCGGGACACCGACGCTCTACGCATCGCGGGGGAGCGTCTCGCTCGTTTCCGTGACCGGGTGACGCTGGTGCACACGGTCTATGACGAGATCGGACTGCACGCTCAGGGCGCCTCGGGCATCCTCTTCGACCTGGGCGTCTCGTCGCTGCAGCTCGATGAAGCCGAACGCGGCTTCGCCTACTCGAAGGATGCGCCGCTGGACATGCGGATGGATCAGACGAAGGGCGTGACGGCCGCCGAGGTGATCGCGACCTACACCGAAGGCAACCTGCGTCGCATCTTCGAGCGCTATGGCGAGGAGAAGCTCGCGGGACGCTATGCGCGCTTCATCATCGCCGCACGCGAGAAGAAGCCGATCACGCGCTCCGGCGAACTCGTCGAGATCCTCCAGGCGGCGACGCCCGCAGCTGCTCAGCGGGCCGGGCACCCGGCCAAGCGCGTCTTCCAGGCTCTGCGGATCGAAGTGAACACCGAGCTCAACGTACTCGCGGATGCGATTCCCGCAGCCATGGATGCGCTCGCGGTCGGCGGACGCATCGTGGTGATGTCGTACCAGTCTCTCGAGGACCGACTCGTGAAGCAGGCCTTCGCCGCCGGTGCGGCCTCCACCGCACCGCGGGGACTCCCCGTCGAGCTACCGGAGCACGCGCCGCGTTTCCGCATCATCACCAAGGGTGCGGAGCTCGCCGACGACGCCGAACGGGCTCGCAACCCCCGCGCCATCCCCGTCCGACTGCGTGCCGCAGAGAAAGTGCGTGAGAGCTCATGAGTCTGAACGTCGCAGCGCCGAGGCCGAGGGCGCTCCCCGAGGCACCCGAACGCGCACCTCGTCGGCGTCTCGAGCCGGTGACGGGAACCCCCGTCCGCCGCAAGCCGAAGCTCGCCTACGCGCTGGTGGCGCTCGCAGGAGCCATGGCCATCGGAGGCGTGCAGATCGGCCTCTCGCTGGCGATCACCCAGGACTCCTTCGTGCTGGCAGGGCTCACGTCGCAGCAGCACGAACTGGATCTGCGGACGAACGCCCTGCAGGAGGATCTCACCGGGATGAGCTCACCCCAGTCGCTCGCCGCCAGTGCCGCATCCCTGGGCATGGTCGTGGCAGGGGCCCCGTCCTACCTCCGCCTGAGCGATGGAGCCGTCTTCGGCCAGGGAACCGGCGCGACCGGCTCGTCGACCATCGATCCGAACGGCGCCGGCGCGGTGAGCAACTCCCTGCTGAACGACGTACCGGTGAACGCCTCCACGGCAGACGACCCCGCGCCCGACGGAGCGGCCGGGCAGTCTGCGCAGGAGCTTCCGCCGGCGATCACCGACGGACTCCCGAGCCCCAGCACTCGCTAGACGACCACACCCACCATCGAGACCTGACGGAGAGAGTCCATGACGACACGAGCCACCCGGACACCCCGGCGACGCACGGTCGTCGCTCTCGCGGTGATCCTGGCGATCCTGGCCGCCTTCGTCGTGCGGCTCGTCGACATCCAGGTGGTGAAGGCCGACGAGCACGTCGCACAGTCGCTCGAGTTCATCGCGCACCGCACCGCGATTCCCGGTGAACGCGGCTCGGTGGTCGACAGCGACGGATCCGTGCTGGCCGAGAGCGTCATGGTCTACGACGCGCAGCTCAGCCCCCAGGTCATCCGCCTCCTGGAGGAGGACGAGAAGAACCCGCCGCCACTGCCCTGGGCTGAGGCGTCGACGCGCATCGCCGAGATCATGGGGCTGGATGCGGACGAGCTGCGTGCCGATGTCGCCGCTGCCCTCGCCGAGAACCCCGATTCGCAGTACCTGCCGCTGGTCAAGGGCCTCAGCACCGAGAAGTACATCGAGCTGCGCGACCTCAAGGTCGGCTCGTATCTCGTGATGAAGCCGCGCGAGGTCAGGGTCTACCCGAACGGCGCCGTGGCGGGAAACCTGCTCGGATACCTCGACGGGACCGGCACTGCGCAGGCCGGCATCGAGAAGATGGACGAGAAGTGCCTCGCCCCCACGGACGGCGAGGAGTCGTACCGCACCGGCAAGAACTCCGTCGTCATCCCCGGCAGTGAGAGCAGGGTGGACGCGGTCGACGGCGGCACCGTGCAGCTCACGATCAACAGCGACCTGCAGTGGTACATGCAGCAGATGATCGCCGAAGAGGCGCAGGCCCAGGGCGCCAAGGGCGGCACCGTCACCGTCGTCGAGGTGGGCACCGGAAAGATCCGCGCCGCGGCCGAATGGCCCACCATGGACCCGAACGATCTCGACGCCTCAGCGCCCGAGACGTGGGTGAGCAAGCTCTTCACCTACCCGTTCGAGCCGGGATCGACGTTCAAGGCCGTGACGGCCGCTGCGGTGATGGAGAACGGCGGTGTGACGATGACGAGTCCCACGGTGTCGGCCTCCTCGCACGAGAAGTTCGACAACGGCGCCGTGATCAACGACGCGTTCGTGCACCCGACCTTCCAGTACACCCTCGCCGGCGCGCTCATCGATTCATCGAACGTCGCGCTGTCGAAGTTCGGCACGATGGTGAGCCCGGATGTCCGTCACGACTACCTCGAGCGCTTCGGCGTCGGCGAGACGACGATCGGCTTCCCCAGTGAGACCTCGGGGGAGATCCACCCCACGAGCGAGTGGGACAACCAGTCGCTCTACACCACCACGTTCGGTCAGTACTTCACGGTCACGGCGCCGCAGCTCGCCGGTGCCTACCAGGCGATCGCCAACGGCGGCGAGAAGATCGGTCTCTCGCTGATCGAGTCCTGCACGGCCGCTGACGGCACGGTGGTCACGCCGGGTGCTCCCGAGTCCGAGCAGATCATCAAGCCCCAGACCGCGGCCGACCTCACGCGGATGCTCGAGAACGTGGCCGTCCAGGGCGGCAACGCCGACCGCATCCAGGTTCCCGGCTACCGGGTGACCAGCAAGACGGGTACCGCGCAGATCCCGGACGGCAAGGGCGGCTACAAGTCGGGCGTCTACTACACGAGCATGGTGGGCTTCGCGCCGGTCGACGATCCGCAGTACGTCGTGGTGGTGACTCTCGACGAGCCGACTAGAGTTACATCGTCTGCTGCTACCGCTTCTGCCTTCCAGAAGGCGATGACCCAGACCATGAAGACCTACCGCGTGATGCCGTCCTCCAGCCCGATGGACGCACTGCTTCCGAAGTTCGAATAGACGGCGCCCCGCCGCGCCTGGAGACGTCATGATCGCCCTGTCGCTTGCTGAGATCGCCGCCGTCCTCGGGGGTGATCTCCGCCTCGCCGGTTCTGCCACCGCCGACACCGTCATCGACGGTGTCGTGGACACGGACTCGCGCACCATGGCCCCCGGCTCCGTGTTCGTCGCGAAGCCGGGCGCGGAGACGGACGGACACCGGTTCGTCGGCGCTGCGCTCGCTGCGGGGGCAGCGCTCGCGATCGTCGAGCACCCGGTCGACGAGGAGATCACCCAGATCGTCGTCCCTGACGTCATCGTCGCCCTCGCCGATCTCGCCCGCGAGGTCGTCGCCCGCGTTCGCGCAGCCGGAGACCTCAAGATCGTCGGGATCACGGGGTCGAACGGCAAGACGACGACGAAGAACTTCCTCGCCCGCATCCTCTCCGACGAAGGCGAGACGATCGCCCCCATCAACTCGTACAACAACGAGGTGGGCGCGCCCGTCACCATGCTGCGCATCACGTACGGCACGCGGTTCCTCGTCAGCGAGTTCGGAGCCGACGGGCCCGGCAGCATCGCCCGCCTCGCCGGACTCGTCGAGCCGGACGTCGCTGTGGTGCTGATGGTCGGCATGGCGCACGCGGGCGGCTTCGGCGGCATCGAGGCGACGGCCAAGGCCAAGTCCGAGCTCGTCGCCGCCGCGAGGCCCACGGGTACGGCGGTGCTCAACGTCGACGACTCACGCGTCGCGGCGATGGGCGCGCTCGCGACGTCCCGCGGGATGCGGGTCGTCGGCTTCGGTCAGAGCGACGCGGCAGATGTCCAGGCGCACGACCTCGAGGTCACGGCATCCGGCACCTCGTGTGTCATCCAAGCGGCGGGGGAGCGTCTTCCGCTCCGCCTGCAGGTGCTCGGCGCCCACCACGTCGGCAACGCCCTGGCGGCCATCGCCGCCGCGGGCGTTCTCGGGGTGTCGACGGCCGACGCGATCGACCGTCTCGAGACGGTCGAGATCGCGGAGCGCTGGCGTATGCAGCCCATGGGCAGCGACCGCGTGCGCATCATCAACGACGCCTACAACGCCAGCCCGGACTCGATGGCCGCAGCCCTGCGGACTCTCGCGCAGATCACCGGTCCCGGCGAGCGGACGGTCGCCGTGCTCGGCGCTATGAGCGAGCTCGGCGAGACCGCGGGCGAGGAGCACGACCGGATCGGTCTGCTCGCCGTGCGTCTGAACATCCAGCGCATCGTCGTCGTCGGCCCCGAGGCCCGCCGCCTCTTCATCTCCGCGATCGGCGAAGGATCCTGGGACAGCGAGGCCGTGTTCTTCGCGGACCAGGATGCCGCGTTCGAGTACCTGCGCTCCGAACTCCGCGACGGCGACCGGGTGCTCGTGAAGTCCTCCAATTCCGTAGGGCTCCGGCACCTCGGCGATCGTCTGGGAGAATTGTTCTCGTGAGATCTCTCATCATGGCGGCGGCCATATCGCTCGCCTTCACTCTTTTTCTTACTCCCGTCTTCCTCCGGCTCTTCCGGAAGTGGGGCTGGGGCCAGGTCATCCGCACCCCGGAGGCCATCGAGAACCCGAACCACGAAGCCAAACGTGGCACGCCGACCATGGGCGGCGTCATCTTCATCGTCGGCACGATGGTCGGCTACTTCACGGCCACGTACGTCGGAGGCGGAACTCCCGCGCTGTCCGCGCTTCTCGTGATCTGGCTCATGGTCGGCTTCGGGGCAGTGGGCTTCATCGACGACTACATGAAGGTGCGCAGTCAGCGCAGCCTCGGGCTCTCGGGGTGGCGCAAGATCATCGGGCAGCTCGTCGTGATGATCCCGTTCGGCATCGTCGCGCTGAACTTCCCGAACGCCTTCGATCAGACTCCGGCATCCGGCTCGATCTCGCTCTTCCGCGACATCCCATGGTTGAACCTGTTCGCGTTCACCGCGATCCTCGGCTGGGCGCTCTATCTGCTGTGGATCTCGATCATCGGCGTCGCGACCTCGAACAGCGTCAACCTCACCGACGGGCTCGACGGTCTCGCAGCCGGCGCCGGGGTCATCGTCGTGGGGGCTTACAGCCTGATCGCGTTCTGGCAGTTCAAGCAGTCGTGCGTGGGCGAGGGGGTCGAGACCGCCGCGCTCGGCGGATGCTACGAGGTCCGCGACCCGTTCAGCCTGGCGATCATCGCGGCCTCCTTCGCCTCGAGCCTGATCGGCTTCCTGTGGTGGAATGCTCCCAAGGCGAAGGTCTTCATGGGCGATGTCGGCTCGATGGCGATCGGAGGCGTCATCACCGCGATGGCGATCCTCACCCGCACCGAGCTGCTGCTGTTCGTGATCGCCGGCGTCTTCGTCCTCGCCTCCGGATCGGTGATCCTGCAGCGCGCCTACTTCAAGATCACGCGCGGAAAGCGACTCTTCCTGATGAGTCCGTTCCACCATCATCTCGAGATGCGCGGATGGTCCGAGGTCACGATCGTGGTCCGCATGTGGATCATCGCGGGCCTGCTCGCGATCTCGGCGGTCGGACTCTTCTACGTGGAGTGGCTGACTCGTGTCGACTGACGAGAGGCTCGCGACGCTGACCAGCTGGAACGCCGACTGGTCGGGCCTGCGCGTCGCCGTTCTCGGACTGTCCATGACCGGGTTCTCGGTGGCGGACACGCTCACCGAACTCGGTGCGGACGTCCTGGTGCTGACCGAGTCGGCGGAGGAGGAGTATGCCAAGCTCCTGCCCGTGATCGGTGCTCGTCTGGAGCTGGGAACGCTGGACCGGGTCCCTGAAGCTCTGACCGAGTTCGCGCCGGAGGTCATCATCGCCTCGCCGGGATTCCCTCCCTCGCACACCGTGATCCGCTGGGCGCGAGATGCCGGCATCGCGCTCTGGGGCGATGTCGAACTCGCCTGGCGCCTGCGCGACAAGGTGGCCCGCGCCGACGGCTCCCCGGCCGACTGGGTGCTCATCACGGGCACCAACGGCAAGACGACGACGACGCAGCTGACCGCGTCGCTCCTCGTCGAGGGAGGTCTGCGTGCGGCGCCGTGCGGCAACATCGGCGTGCCCGTTCTCGATGCGGTCCGCGACCCCGCCGGTTTCGACGTGCTCGTCGTCGAGCTCTCCAGCCACCAGCTCTGGTACCTCGGACTCTCCGAGACCGAAGGCGAGCTGTATCCGCACGCCTCGGTGTGCCTGAACCTCGCGGACGACCACCTGGTGTGGCACGGCAGTGCGCAGGCGTACCGCGATGCGAAGGCCCTGGTGTACCGCAACACGAGAGTCGCCTGCGTCTATAACAAGGCCGACGAGGCGACCAGGCTCATGGTCGAGGACGCCGAGGTGGTCGAGGGTGCCCGCGCGATCGGATTCGATCTCGGCATCCCCGGCCCCAGCGATGTCGGCGTGGTGGAGGGGCTGCTCGTCGATCGTGCGTTCTTGGACGACCGGGCCAGCAGCGCACTCGAGCTCACGACCGTCGCCGACCTGCGAGAAGCCGGCCTGGCCGCCCCGCACATCGTGCAGAACATCCTGGCGGCGAGTGCGCTCGCTCGCTCTCTGGGCGTCGAGCCGCGCGCCATCCACTCGGCTCTGCAGTCGTTCCGTCTCGACGAGCATCGGATCCAGGTCATCGCCCGCCATCGCGGCATCACCTGGGTCGACGACTCCAAGGCCACCAACCCGCACGCTGCCGCGTCATCGCTCCGCGCATACCCTGGTGCGGTCTGGGTGGTCGGCGGCGACCTGAAGGGCGTCGACATCGGCGAGCTGGTCGCCACGGCCGGGATTACCGCCCGGGCGGCAGTCGTCATCGGAGTCCAGCGCTCAGCCGTCGTCGCCGCATTCGAGCGACACGCGCCGGGGGTTCCGGTGTTCGAGGTGGATGCTGGCGAGACTGGTCAGGTCATGAATCGCGTCGTGGAGATCGCCGCGGGAATCGTCGATGGCGAGGGAACAGTCCTGCTGGCCCCCGCCGCCGCGTCCTTCGATCAGTTCTCCAGTTACGCGGATCGAGGACACCGCTTCGCCGAAGCGGTGCGGGACTGGATAGACCGGGGGAGCACCGATGACGCAGGTCGAACGCCCCCCGCGCTCTGATCCCGGCAGCACCGGCTCCCGCGGTCTCGCGGCGAGAGTGTCGCTCGGGCGTCGTTTCACCCCCGTGTCGACCGAGTTCCTGATGATCGCATCGGCGGCGCTGATGCTGACGATCTTCGGCCTCGTGATGGTGCTCTCGGCGACGAGCGCGACCGCGGTCTCGAAGGGCGAGAATCCGATGGACGGCGCGCTTCGGCAGGGCATCTTCGCCGTGCTCGGCGTGCCGCTGATGTTCCTGATCTCCCGACTCCCGATCACGTTCCTCAAACGCATGGCGTGGCCGGCACTGTTCGGTTCCATCGCGCTCCAGCTGCTGGTCTTCACCCCGCTCGGCATCGAGGACGGCGGAAACCGCAACTGGATCATGATCGCCGGGTTCACCCTGCAGCCGTCGGAGTTCCTCAAGCTCGCCCTCGCGCTGTGGATCGGCTACGTCCTGATGCGCAAGCAGACCATGCTCGGCACCTGGCATCAGGTCTTCATCCCCGTGGTGCCCGTGGGAGCCCTGGCGATCGGGACGGTGATCGCAGGCAAGGACCTCGGCACCGCGATGGTGCTGGTCATCATCCTGCTCGGCTGCCTCTTCTTCTCGGGGGTGAAGCTCCGGCTGTTCATCCTGCCGGTGCTGCTCGGCGTCGTCGCCGTCATCGCGCTGGCCGTCACGAGCCCTGACCGCATGCGTCGCATCACGGCGACGTGCTCCGACATGTCGGCGTACACCGGCGACTGCTACCAGTCGATCCACGGGATCTGGGGAATGGCGTCGGGAGGAATCTTCGGCGTGGGGCTCGGCAACTCGCAGGAGAAGTACGGCTGGCTGCCCGCCGCCGGCAACGACTTCATCTTCGCCATCGTCGGCGAAGAGCTCGGCCTGATCGGCTGCATCGTCGTGCTGGCCCTCTTCACGCTGTTCACCATCGGTGCCTTCCACATCATCCGCAAGACCGCCGATCCGTTCATCCGGGTCGCGGCCGGCGGGATCACCGTCTGGATCACCGGTCAGGCCGTGTTCAACATCGGCGTCGTGATCGGACTGTTCCCCGTCATGGGAGTGCCGCTGCCGTTCATGTCGCAGGGAGGAACGGCTCTCCTCGCCGTGCTCATCGCGTGCGGAGTGCTGCTGTCGTTCGCGCGCACCATCCCCGTCGCCGAGGGTCGTTCGGTGGCACGGACTCCTTCAGCAGGGCGGGGTAAGGTCACACGGTGACCACGTACCTTCTCGCCGGCGGTGGAACCGCCGGTCACGTCAACCCCCTGCTCGCCGTCGCCGATGCGCTGCGCGCCAGGGACGCCGATGCCTCGATCCTGGTGCTCGGAACGGCCGAGGGGCTCGAGTCCCGACTCGTGCCGGCTCGAGGGTATGAGCTCCTCATCGTCGACAAGGTGCCGTTCCCGCGTCGGCCCGACAAGCAGGCCGCGTTGTTCCCCGCCAGATTCCGCCGCGCCGTCGCCCAGGTGCGCGATCACATCCGCGCTCACCGCGTCGACGTCGTCGTGGGCTTCGGCGGCTATGCCTCCGCCCCGGCCTACGTGGCAGCAGGCCGTGAGCGCGTGCCGTTCGTCGTGCACGAGGCCAACGCGAAGCCGGGCCTCGCGAACGTGCTGGGTGCTCGACGCGCCGCGGCCACGGGAGTCGCATTCGCCGGAACCCCCCTGCGCGGCGGCGAGGTGGTCGGCATGCCGCTGCGTCGAGAGGTCATCGAGCTCGACCGCGCGGCCTCTCGCGATGAGGCCGCCGCGCACTTCGGGCTCGACCCGGCGCGCCCGGTCCTTCTCGTCTTCGGCGGGTCGCTGGGGGCCCAGAGGCTGAACGAGGCCATCGCAGACTCCTGGGGCGACATCCTGGCCGCCGACTGGCAGTTGCTGCACGTCACGGGCGAACGCAGTGATCTGGCCGACCCCGAGGTGCCGGGATACACCATGCGCCGATACGTCGACCGGATGGACCTCGCCTTCGCGCTCGCCGACCTCATCGTCTCCCGTTCCGGCGCAGCCACCGTGAGCGAGATCAGCGCCCTGGGGATCCCCGCGCTGTACGTGCCGTACTCCGTCGGCAACGGGGAGCAGCGGCTGAACGCGGCGTCCGCCGTGGCAGCCGGGGCCGCTCGTCTTCTCGACGACGCCACCTTCGACGGCGACGCGGTGCGCCGCCTCGTGATCCCCGTCATGAACGATCCGCAGCAGCTCACGGCCATGCAGTCCGCCGCCGAGCAGGTGGGCACCCGCACCGGCACGGAGAACGTCGTCGCACTCGTGGATCGCGCCCTCCGGTCCTCCTGATCCCACCGTCGACACGGCTCCTCGACGCCGAATCGTCCTCACCGAAAAGTAGACTGAAACCGACATGATCAGACCTGACCTCTCCCTCCCGATCCCCGAGTCGATCTCCTCCGCGCACTTCATCGGCATCGGCGGATCCGGCATGAGCGGCCTCGCCAAGATGTTCCTCGACGCGGGGATCCGCGTCTCGGGAAGCGATCGAGCCGACAGCGACAACCTGCGCGCACTCGCGGCCGCCGGAGCGGATGTGCACGTCGGGCACGACGCGGCGCATCTCGGCGATGCCGACACGGTCGTCCACACCGGAGCGATCTGGCCGGAGAACCCCGAGTTCGTCACGGCGAAGCAGCGCGGGCTGCACGTGATCCACCGCTCGCAGGCCTTGCACTGGCTGATCGGATCGCGTCGACTGGTCTCCGTGGCCGGCGCGCACGGCAAGACGACGTCGACGGGCATGATCGTGACCGCGCTGCAGCAGCTCGGAGCCGACCCGAACTTCGTCAACGGCGGCGTGATCGAGCAGCTCGGCGTCTCGAGCGCCACCGGATCGGGTGAGCTCTTCGTGATCGAGGCGGATGAGTCCGATGGCACGTTCCTGCTCTACGACACGGCTGTCGCGCTGATCACCAATGTCGACCCCGATCACCTCGACCACTACGGGTCCGACGACGCGTTCCACGACGCGTTCGTGCGGTTCGCCGACGCGGCCACGGAGGCGGTCGTGATCTCCAGCGACGACGCCGGCGCCCTGCGAGTGGGAGCGGGGCTCTCGCACCCGAACGTCGTGACGTTCGGGCAGGCGGAGGACGCCGATGTCAGGGTGACCGACATCGTGGCGGCCGGGCCCGTCTCGGCCACCGTGAGCACCGGAGCCGAGAGCGTGCGCCTCCAGCTCGCCGTGCCCGGCGTGCACAACGCCATCAACGCGGCAGGCGCCATCGCGGTCCTCCTCTCGGTGGGCTTCGGCCTGACCGAGTCCGCCAAGGCCGTCGAGGGCTTCGCCGGCACGGTCCGCCGCCTCGAGCAGCACGGCGTCGAGCGCGGCGTCACCGTCTACGACGACTACTCCCATCACCCGACCGAGGTGCGGGCGGCTCTCGAGGCGATGCGATCGATCGCCGGCACGGGCAGGATCATCGCGATCCAGCAGCCCCACACCTACTCGCGAACGCGGCACATGTTCCGCGAGTTCGCGGACGTGCTGGAGACGTATGCAGACCACACGGTCGTGCTCGACGTCTACGGTGCTCGCGAGGATCCGGTCCCGGGCGTCACGGGAGAGCTCGTGAGCGGGGCGTTCCACGACCCGTCGCACGTCCACTTCGTCGCCGACTGGCAGCAGGCAGCCGATTACACGGCGTCCGTCGCTCGCGACGGCGATTTCGTCATCACGCTCGGCTGCGGCAACGTCTACCAGATCATCCCGCAGGTGCTCGAGTCTCTGCGGACCACCGAGGTCTGACGCATGCGTCGTCCGCCTCCGCTTCCCACGCCTCCCGCGGGCACCGCGGAGGACACGCCCAGGCGACGGGAGGGTCCGGCGACGCGAGGGCGCGCGCGGGACGTCGAGCAGGACGAACGCACAGGTCCGCAGGCCGCGGCGGTCGGCCTCGACTCCGACGTCCGTGCGGACATCGACGGGGATGCCGGGGTGCGGCCGACATCGACGCGGGACGTCTGGCGGGCGGCGCGAGCGAGACGCAAGGCGCTGCGGGCCGAGATCCGACGGTTCACGCAGCGCTCCCGACGGCGTCGCATCATCTGGCTGAGCGCGGTCGGTGCTGTCGTCCTGCTGATCGGTGGCACCACCGCCGCGGCGTACAGCCCGCTGTTCGCCGTGGAGAAGATCACGGTCGTGGGCGCGACGACGCTGGATGCCGCGGCGGTGGAGGCCGCCCTCGGCGAGCAGGTGGGCACCCCCTTGGCGCTGGTCGACTCGAGCGAGGTCAAGGCCGCGCTGCTGGGATTCCCGCTGATCGAGACCTATGCGCTCGAGGCGAAGCCGCCGCACGATCTCACGGTGCGGATCGTCGAGCGCACGCCGGTCGGCGTGATCCGCTCGGATGCGGGCTATACGCTCGTCGACGCCGCGGGCGTCGCGCTGGCGACGACCTCCGATCAGCCGGCGGGACAGCCGGTGCTCGACATCGACGGCGGCACCGACTCGGTCGCGTTCGAGAGTGCGGGTCTCGTGGTGCGCTCGGTGCCCGCCGATCTGCGCGCGCTGCTGACCGGAGTGCAGGCCACGACAGCTGATGACGTGACGTTGACGCTCAGCAGCGGGCTGACGGTCGTCTGGGGCAGCTCGGATGACTCCCCGATGAAGAGCGAAGTGCTCACGAAGACGCTGCTCAGCAATCCTGAGGCGTCGACGATCGATGTCACATCGCCGCATGCGGTGGTCGTGGGCTGAGGTTTCGACGGCAAACGGGCGACACGCCCGTGTCGCTGCGTGTGCGCGGGGACGTGACGCTTACCTTCGAACAAGAGAAACCAATACCGGGAAATACTTTACACCTCTAGTTGAGGTTTAAGGTTCGGCCCGCGGAATCTCACCCCAGACAGGCTCGACTATTCGGAGGCCGGCCATGAGCCAGAACCAGAACTACCTCGCCGTGATCAAGGTCGTCGGCGTCGGCGGTGGCGGCGTCAACGCCGTCAACCGCATGATCGATCTCGGGCTCCGCGGAGTCGAGTTCATCGCAGTGAACACCGACGCGCAGGCGCTGCTCATGAGCGATGCCGACGTCAAGCTCGATGTCGGTCGCGAGCTCACTCGCGGACTCGGTGCCGGCGCTGACCCCGAGGTCGGCCGTCGCGCCGCCGAGGATCACGCCGAGGAGATCGAGCAGGCGCTCACCGGTGCCGACATGGTCTTCGTGACCGCCGGCGAGGGCGGTGGAACGGGAACGGGTGGAGCCCCCGTCGTCGCGCGCATCGCGAAGTCGATCGGTGCACTGACCATCGGCGTCGTGACGAAGCCCTTCTCGTTCGAAGGCCGTCGTCGTCAGAGCCAGGCTGAAGCCGGTGTGGTGAAGCTGAAGGAAGAAGTCGACACCCTCATCGTGGTGCCGAACGACCGTCTGCTCGAGATCAGCGATCGCGGCATCTCGATGATCGAGGCCTTCGCGACCGCAGACCAGGTGCTCCTCGCCGGTGTCCAGGGCATCACCGACCTCATCACGACTCCCGGTCTCATCAACCTCGACTTCGCCGACGTCAAGTCGGTCATGCAGGGCGCCGGTTCGGCACTGATGGGAATCGGATCGGCACGCGGTGCCGACCGTGCCATCAAGGCCGCCGAACTCGCGGTCGAGTCGCCGCTCCTCGAGGCCAGCATCGAGGGTGCTCACGGAGTCCTGCTCTCGATCCAGGGTGGTTCGAACCTCGGCATCTTCGAGATCCACGACGCTGCGGACCTCGTGAAGGAAGCCGCGCACCCCGAGGCCAACATCATCTTCGGTACGGTCATCGACGACACGCTCGGCGACGAGGTGCGTGTCACCGTGATCGCGGCCGGCTTCGACAGCGGTGAGCCTTCGCTGCGCCTCGACCCCATGGTCGTCTCGCGGCCCGCCGCGGCCAGCACGCTGCCCGAGGTGGCGCTCTCGAACGACGAGGAGAGCAAGCCCGCTGCCGAGGCGCCCGCGCCCGAGAAGCCGCAGCAGCGCGTCCCGGCGACGAGCATCGAGCCTGCTTTCGCGGACGACGACATCGACATCCCCGAATTCCTGAAGTGACGCAGGCGCAGGGCCAGGCCGGGTCCGGTCTGGCAGCGCGGCTGTCGGCGATCGATCATCGGATCGCCGACGCCGCGCGCCTGGCCGGCAGGGACCCGGCGGAGATCTCCCGCATCGTCGTGACCAAGTTCCACCCGTCGTCGCTCGTTCGCGAGCTGCACGCGATGGGTGTGCGCGACGTGGGGGAGAACCGCCAGCAGGAGCTCTCGTCGAAGACCGCCGAGCTGACGGACCTCGACCTCCGGTGGCACTTCATCGGGCAGGCGCAGACCAATAAGGCCGGTGCGATCCGCCGCAGCGCGGATGCCGTGCACTCGGTAGACCGCGACCGGCTGGCCGACGCACTGCATCGGGCGGCCGACGGGGATGACCTTCTCGACGTGCTCGTGCAGGTCAATCTCACCGATGATCACGGACGCGGCGGCGTCGCGCCCGCCGAGGCGGCCTCTCTCGCCGAGCACATCATGACGCTGCCCTCGCTGCGGCTTCGCGGTGTGATGGCGGTCGCGCCGCTCGATGAGGAACCCGCTTCCGCGTTCGCGCGCCTGCACTCGATCGCAGAGAGCGTGCGCGCCGTCGAGCCGTCGGCGACCTGGATGTCCGCAGGGATGACGGGCGATTTCGTCGAGGCCATCGAGGCCGGCGCGACACACCTGCGGATCGGCTCCGCAATCACGGGACCCCGCCCCGACCGGGGTTAACCTGTGAACAGACCAACCCGACACGTTCGAACCGGAGGACACGATGGGTAACCCGCTGAAGAAGACCATGGTGTATCTCGGCCTCGCTGACGAGGAAGAGGTCTACGAGGAGGAGCCGACCCCGGCCCGCTCGCACCGCGAGCGCGAACGCGAGGAGCCCGCTCCCGCGCCCGTGACCCCGCTACGGCGCCCCGTCGCCGTGCGCCAGCCCGCAGGAGGGGCAGTGAACGAGATCCTCACCGTGCACCCGAAGCAGTATCGCGATGCTCAGCTCATCGCGGAGAGCTTCCGCGAAGGTGTGCCGGTCATCATCAATCTCTCGCAGATGAGCGACGCAGACGCCCGCCGTCTGATCGATTTCGCCTCCGGACTCTCGCTCGGCCTGTACGGCCGCATCGAGCGGGTCACGTCGAAGGTCTTCCTCCTGTCGCCGGAGAACATCGCGGTCTCGGGTCACGGGGGAATCGCGCACGCGGACGCCGAGTCCGCGGGCTTCGACCAGTCGTAGACCGTGGGGTTCGTCGTCTCCATCGTCGCCAGCATCGTACATCTGGCTCTGCTGCTGTACCTACTGGTGCTCTTCGCCCGACTCATTCTCAGCTACATCCCGATGTTCAATCGGGAGTGGCGACCGAAGGGTGCCGGACTCGTCGCGGCTGAGCTCGTCTACACGGTGACCGATCCGCCCGTCCGGTTCTTCCGGCGGATCATCCCTCCTCTGCGAATCGGCTCGCTCTCTCTGGATTTCGGCTTCTCGATCACCATCCTGATCGTGCTGATCCTGATGAGTGTCGTCCGAAGCTTCATCTGAGACCCCTGGGACTTCGGCGCTCTGGAGTGTCGCGGGATCGCGACTGACAGGCTCGGGGACTATGCTTGGCTCCCAGGTGCGCGCCCCGGGTTCGCGCCGAATCTCGACCACGCCATTCCAAACTGGCAACCGAACTCATCGAAGGAGCCACCATGGCACTTACCCCGGATGACGTCGTCACCAAGCAGTTCCAGCACGTCCGCTTCAAGGACGGCTTCGACCCGGACGAGGTCGACGACTTCCTCGACGAGATCGTCATCGAGTGGCGCAAGGCCCTCGAAGAGAACGTCGAACTCAAGGCCAAGCTGGCCGCGTACGAGTCCGGCGATGCACCGGCCGCTCCCGCAGCCGCTGCAGAGGCACCCGCCGCCGTGGTCGAAGAGGCTCCTGCGCCTGCTGCTGCCGCTCCCGCGGAGCCCGCTCCGTCGGGTTCGGCGACTGCGACCGCCGGCATCATCGAGCTCGCTCAGCGCCTTCACGACGAGCACGTCGCCGAGGGTGAGGCCAAGCGCGCCCAGCTCATCGCCGAGGCCGAAGGCGAGGTCAACCGCATCCGCACGGAGGCCGAGGCCAAGCAGCGCGAAGAGTCGGCTCGTCTCGAGCGCGAGCGCAACGCCCTCGAGGCCCGGATCACCGAGCTCCGCAACTTCGAGCGCGATTACCGCTCGCAGCTGCGCGGCTACATCGAGGGTCAGCTCCGCGATCTCGACGAGAAGTCGGCGTCGACGGACTCGACTCCGGTTTCCGCGATCGGACTGTAGGTCGTCCTTTTGCCAGGACGCCGTCCCCTTCGTCGGTCGGCGGCCGGCGCGATAGTTGCGGTTCTCGCAGCGATCGTGCTGGCCGCCGATCAGTTTGTGAAGTACCTCACGACCGAGAACCTGCCGCTCCAGCAGCCGGTGCCGGTGCTCGGTGAGTTCCTTCAGCTGTACTACGTGCGCAACCCCGGCGCAGCGTTCTCGCTCGGATCCGATGTCACATGGATCTTCACCATCGCTCTGGCGGTGGTGGCCGGTGTGATCGTGTGGAAGGCCCTGGGTCTTCAGTCACGCCTCTGGGCCGTCGTCCTGGGCTGCCTGCTCGGTGGAGTGCTCGGAAACCTCACCGATCGTCTCTTCCGCGATCCTGGTTTCCCCATGGGGCACGTGGTCGACATGATCTCGATGCCGTGGATGATGCCGGCGATCTTCAACGTCGCCGACATCTTCATCGTCACCGGGATGATCTCGGTCGCGCTGCTCGTCGTGCTGGGACTCCGCTTCGACGGCACCCGGGAGCGTGACCACGCTCCTGTGGAGACCGATGACGAAGCCGAGGCTGCCGCGTTGGCCGAGGAGACCGGAGGCGAGACCTCTCGCCCGGGTACCGCCTCTCCGGATGCCGCCGCCGCGGACGGACGCTGAGCATGGAATTCCGCACCCTCCCCGTTCCTGACGGGCTGGACGGGACGCGCGTCGACGCGGCACTCGCGAAGATGCTGGGCTTCTCGCGCACCTTCGCCGCCGAGGTCGCCTCGGCGGGCGGCGTGCGCGTCGACGGGGTGACGCTCGACAAGTCCGATCGCCTGCGCGGCGGAGGGTGGCTCGAGGTGGAGTGGCAGCCGAAGGAGGAGCCGCGGATCATCCCGATCGCGGTTCCGGAACTCGGAATCGTCTACGACGATGACGACATCGTCGTGGTCGACAAGCCCACGGGCGTCGCCGCTCATCCCTCGCTCGGATGGGAGGGGCCGACCGTCGTCGGCGCTCTCGCAGCGGCGGGGTTCCGGGTCGCCACGAGTGGCGCTCCGGAGCGGCAGGGGATCGTGCATCGTCTGGATGTCGGCACCAGCGGGCTCATGGTCGTCGCCAAGAGCGAGACGGCGTACTCGTCGCTGAAGCACGCGTTCAAGGAGCGCACGGTGGAGAAGATCTATCACGCCGTCGTCCAGGGGCACCCCGACCCGCTGACGGGGACGATCGATGCTCCGATCGGCCGGCATCCGAATCACTCCTGGAAGTTCGCCGTCGTTCCCGACGGCAAACCGTCGGTGACCCACTATGAGACCCTCGAGGCCTTCCCGGGAGCCTCGCTGCTCGAGATCCATCTCGAGACCGGACGCACGCACCAGATCCGCGTGCACATGGCGGCCCTGCGGCACCCGTGCGCGGGCGACCCGCTCTACGGAGCAGATCCGACGCTGTCGGCACGGCTCGGACTCACCCGACAGTGGCTGCACGCGCACAAGCTCGCCTTCACCCATCCGGCGACGGGGGAGTGGGTGCAGTTCGAGTCGGGGTACCCCGCGGATTTCGAACGTGCCCTGGAGATCCTGCGCGGCGAGTGAATCGACGCCGTCGATGTCGGCGGTGTGGGTCAGACTGAGCCCATGAGCATCGAGGTGCGACCCGCTACCGACTTCGACGACGTGGCCGCTCTCGTCGGCCCCAAGAAGCCGACGTCGAACGTGTGCTTCTGCCTGAGCTACCGCATCGGCAGCGCCGAGAACAGGGCGCTGCGAGGCGATAAGCGAGCGGAGCGCGTGCGTGAGCTCTGCCACCAGGATCCGCCTCCAGGCGTGATCGCGTACCTCGACGACGAACCCGTGGGCTGGGCGGCGGTGCATCCGCGCAGGGAGACGAGCTTCGCGCGCAACAGACTGATCCCGCATGTCGACGATCTCGATGTGTGGTCGCTCTGGTGCATCCGCGTCCGTCCAGGCCATCGGAAACAGGGCATCTCGCACGCTCTGATCGACGGAGCGGTGGCTCATGCGAAGAAGAGCGGCGCGCCCGCGATCGAGGGGTATCCGGTCGACAACCGTGGCGAGACGGTGAATCTCACGATGGCCTACGTCGGCACGATGGGGCTCTTCGAGAGTGCCGGATTCGCGAAGGCGGCCGATACCGGCTCGACGCTCGACGGCTTCCCGCGGGTGCTCATGCGACTCGATCTGCGAGATCCGCGGAAGAGAGCGAAGAAAGCGTGAACCCGACTGCACGTCAGAGGCAATACATAGTGTGAGCACAGACAGTGAGATCATCCGGCGGTCGCTAAGTCGGCCTGAGGCGTTCGCCGAGCTGTTCGACCGACATGCACGTGCGGTGAACGCGTTCGCGACATATCGGGTGGGTGCCCATGCCGCCGAGGACGTGCTCAGCGAGACCTTTCTCGTCGCCTTCCGCCGTCGAGGGGACTTCGACCTGAGCAAGCACTCAGCCTCTCCCTGGCTGCTCGGAATCGCCTCGCGGCTCATCCGTCGGCACAGAGCCGTCGAGGCACGGCATTGGCGCTCGTTCGCCGCGGTCGTCGGGGAGGACCATACGTCGCTCGGTGGACTCGATGACGCGATGCGGCGCGTGGACGCCGAGCGCGAAGTGCGTGCCCTGCGGCAGAAGATCGCGGCGTTGTCCCCCAAGGATCGGGAGACGCTTCTGCTCTACGCCTGGCAGGGGCTGAGCTACGAAGACATCGCGGAGACTCTCGGTGTGCCTGTGGGCACCGTGCGCTCCCGGTTGAATCGCGTTCGCACGCGACTCGATCCGGCGCGAAAGGCCCGTTCGTTCGAGATGCAGCAGGAAGGAGAAGTCCGTGGACGTGTTTGAGAAGGTTCAGAAGACCAAGCCGGATGTCGATGGTGTGGCCTCGCATCTCGACTCGGCCCGCGCTCGACTGATGAGCGAGATCGCCGCGGGGAAGACCTCGGTGTCCGCTCGCCCTGCCGCACCGAAGCGGCTCGTGGCCGGCGTGCTCGTGGGCGCCGCACTGGCGGCCACGGCGGGCGTGCTGGTGATCACGGGACTCACCGAACAGCCGAAGCCCGTGATCGAGGCCGTTCCGACGCGGGAGCCAGGACAGACGCTGAAGCCGTCGCCGACGCCCGCGCCGACACAGGAGCCGATGACGGCTGCGGGGGCCTTCGGCGCCGCCGCGACTGCGGCTCGGTCCTTCACCGGCCTGACGCTGGCACCGGGACAGTACCTGCGCGTGCACACGCAGTCGGAGCAGATCGTCTATCACCAGCCCGATCCGAACGGCGGGCAATATCAGGCTGATCGGTCGAACGCTCAGAACGCCTGGCGCGGAAGCTCCTCCTGGAACTCCTATGCGCCGGCCGACCCGACGCAGCAGTGGTTCTTCGCCACCGATCAGCCCTGGACGGTGAGCGACACCTTCGGGCCGGACGCCGCGGCGCTCGCCCAGGCGCACAAGGAGGCGATGGCCTCGGGCGGCGATCCGTACTTCTCGAACGGGCCGTCAGCACCCTGGGCCACCCCGGACGGGTACGGGCTCGTGGCGTTCTTCTCGGCGATGCCCACGGACCCGGCGGCGCTCATCGCGTGGATCCGAGAGAATCAGGGGATCGTCGCGGGCGATCAGGACTACAAGGTCGGGTGGGTCCTCATCGAGCTTCTGTCGTACAACATGGGGTCGGGGGCTGAGCGGGCGACGATGTACGACGCCCTCAGCATGCTTCCCGGGTCTGAGATCGTGTCCGCCGATGCGACCTCGGCGACGCTGCGGTTCTCGGCGTCGACAGAGGCTCTGTCGGGTCAGCCAGCGGTTCAGCGGCGCTCGATCACGATCGACACGACCACGGGGCTCGTCACGGAGACGACCGCGGTGCTCGACGTCGCCTCTTCGCTGATCCCCGCCTCCCTGGCAGACGAGAGGCATGTCTTCACCGTGAGCGTCGTGGACTCGCTCCCCTGAAGCGACGCAGGACCCCGGAGCGGCAGGTGCGGCGACGCTCGATGTCGGATGCCGAAAGTAGACTCGAAGGCATGGCATCCGACTCCTTCGTCCACCTGCACGTGCACAGCGAGTACTCGATGCTCGACGGGGCGGCGAAGATCGCGGCGATGACGCAGGCGGCGGCAGATTACGACATGCCGGCCATCGCCGTGACCGATCACGGCAACACCTTCGCGGCGTTCGAGTTCTACAAGGCGGCGAACGCCGCGGGCGTCAAGCCGATCATCGGTCTCGAGGCCTATGTGACTCCCGGCACGCATCGCAGCGACAAGACGCGTGTGCAATGGGGCTCCCCGGATCAGAAGAGCGACGATGTCTCCGGCTCCGGTGCCTACACCCACATGACGATGTGGAGCGAGAGCACGCAGGGGATGCACAACCTCTTCCGTCTCAGCTCGCTGTCGAGCATGGAGGGCTACTACTTCAAGCCCCGCATGGACCGGGAGCTCCTGCAGACATACGGCAAGGGCCTGATCGCCACCACAGGATGCCCCTCGGGTGAGATCCAGACGCGACTGCGCCTCGGCCAGTACGACGCCGCACGTGCGGCGGCCGCCGAGTTCCAGGACCTGTTCGGCAAGGAGAACTACTTCGCCGAGATCATGGATCACGGTCTCTCCATCGAGCGCAGGGTCATGACCGATCTGATCCGGCTCGCCAAGGATCTGAACATCCCGCTCGTCGGCACCAACGACTCGCACTACACGCACCAGCATGAGGCCGATGCCCATGAGGCGCTGCTGTGCGTGCAGTCCGGTTCGACGCTCGACGATCCCAACCGGTTCAAGTTCGACGGCGACGGGTACTACATCAAGACCGCCGCAGAGATGCGTCAGCTGTTCCGCGACCACCCCGAGGCCTGCGACAACACGCTGCTCATCGCCGAGCGGTGCGAAGTCGAATTCAACACGGCGGCCAACTACATGCCGCGCTTCCCCGTGCCGGACGGCGAGACGGAGGACAGCTGGCTCATCAAGGAGGTCGAAGCGGGCCTCCACTACCGATACCCGAGCGGCATCCCCGACAAGGTGCGCAAGCAGGCCGAGTACGAGACCGGCATCATCCTGCAGATGGGGTTCCCCGGCTACTTCCTCGTCGTCGCCGACTTCATCAACTGGGCGAAGGACAACGGAATCCGCGTCGGTCCGGGCCGTGGCTCGGGCGCCGGGTCGATGGTCGCCTACGCCATGAAGATCACCGACCTCGACCCGCTCGAGCACGGTCTCATCTTCGAGCGCTTCCTCAACCCCGACCGCGTCTCGATGCCCGACTTCGACGTCGACTTCGATGACCGTCGCCGCGGCGAGGTCATCGACTACGTGACGAGGAAGTACGGCTCCGAGCGTGTCGCTCAGATCGTCACCTACGGCACGATCAAGTCGAAGCAGGCTCTGAAGGATGCGGGGCGTGTGCTGGGATTCCCGTTCAGCATGGGCGAGCGGCTGACGAAGGCGATGCCGCCGCCCGTCATGGGCAAGGACATGCCTCTCGACGGCATGTTCGACTCGGCGCACCCCCGCTACAAGGAGGCGAGCGAGTTCCGTGCGCTCATCGAGACCGATCCCGAGGCGAAGACGGTCTTCGACCGCGCCCTCGGTCTCGAAGGTCTGAAGCGCCAGTGGGGCGTGCACGCCGCCGGTGTGATCATGTCGTCCGAGCCCCTGCTCGACATCATCCCGATCATGCGCCGCGAGCAGGACGGCCAGATCGTCACCCAGTTCGACTACCCGTCCTGCGAGTCGCTCGGGCTGATCAAGATGGACTTCCTGGGGCTCCGCAACCTCACGATCATCTCGGACGCTCTCGACAACATCCGCACCAACCGCGGGGAGGAGCTCGACCTCGAACACCTCGCCCTGGATGACCGCGGCGCCTACGAGCTGCTCGGTCGCGGCGAATCGCTCGGCGTCTTCCAGCTCGACGGCGGGCCGATGCGATCGCTGATGCGCCTGATGCGTCCGGACAACTTCGGCGACATCTCCGCGCTCATCGCGCTGTACCGCCCGGGTCCGATGGGTGCGAACTCGCACACGAACTATGCGCTGCGCAAGAACGGCCAGCAGCCGATCACACCGATCCACCCGGAGTTCACCGAATCGCTCGCCGACATCCTCGACGAGTCCTACGGCCTGATCATCTACCAGGAGCAGGTGATGGCCATCGCCCAGCGCGTGGCCGGGTTCTCGCTCGGCCAGGCCGACATCCTGCGCCGAGCGATGGGCAAGAAGAAGAAGTCCGAGCTCGACAAGCAGTTCGAGGGCTTCCAAGCCGGCATGCACGCGAACGGGTACTCCGACGGTGCCGTCAACGCGATCTGGGAGATCCTCCTCCCGTTCTCGGACTACGCCTTCAACAAAGCGCACTCGGCGGCATACGGGGTCGTCTCGTACTGGACCGCCTACCTCAAGGCGCACTATCCCGCCGAGTACATGGCCGCGCTGCTCACCAGCGTCGGCGACTCGAAAGACAAGATGGCGCTCTATCTCAACGAGTGCCGTCGAATGGGCATCAAGGTGCTCCCGCCCGATGTCTCAGAGTCGATCAAGTACTTCGCCGCTGTCGGCGACGACATCCGATTCGGGCTCGGTGCCGTCCGCAACGTCGGCAGCAACGTGGTCGAGGGCATCATCGCGGCCCGCAAGGATGAGCGATTCTCCTCGTTCCATCACTTCCTCGAGAAGGTCCCGCTGCACGTCTCGAACAAGCGCACGGTCGAGTCTCTGATCAAGGCCGGCGCGTTCGACTCGATGGGCGACTCGCGCCGCGCGCTGCTCGAAGTCCACGAGGATGCCGTCGAGGCGGCTGTGGATCGCAAGCGGAACGAAGCACAGGGTGCGATCGGCTTCGACTTCGACAGTCTGTACGACGGAATGGAAGAGGCGCCGCCTGCCAAGGTGCCCGCCCGCCCCGAATGGATCAAGAAGGACAAGCTCGCTTTCGAGCGCGAGATGCTCGGGCTCTACGTGTCGGACCACCCCCTGGCCGGGCTCGAGGTGCCGCTGGCGAAGCACGCGTCGATCTCGATCCACAACCTCATCAACTCGGAGGACATGCAGGACGGTGAGCAGGTCACCGTCGCCGGTCTCGTCACGAGCGTGCAGCATCGCGTCGCGAAGGCCAGTGGCAATCCGTACGGAATGATCACCGTCGAGGACTTCAACGGCGAGGTGACGGTCATGTTCATGGGCAAGACGTACACCGAGTTCCAGCACATCCTGCAGCAGGACTCGATCCTCGCCGTGCGCGGCCGGGTGTCGAAGCGCGATGACGGACTCAACCTGCATGCGCAGTCGGCGTTCGCGCCGGATGTCGGTTCCTTCGACGCCGCGGGTCCGCTCTCGCTCGTGCTCGCCGAGCAGAGGGCGACGGAGCGGGTGATGCACGAGCTCGCCGACGTGCTGCGCCGTCACAACGGGGACACCGAGGTCGTGCTGCGGGTGCACCGCGGCGGCACGGCGAAGGTCTTCGACGTGCCGATGCCGGTCAAGGTCTCGGCCGATCTGTTCGGAGATCTCAAATCGCTGCTCGGGCCGACCTGCCTGGGCTGAGCACCAGCGGACGCTGCCGCTCGATGGGTCCTCACGGACGCACCGGGTAGTATCGGGACGCGTTCGGGTGCACGACGACTAAGGCTCTGCACCGTGGCGAAAGGACCCTCCCCATGAGCACGGAATCACCCTTCCTGAACAGTGACGACTCAGCTGCAGACCGGTCGTCGGCGTCAGACGAGTCACCTCTCGACGAGGACTTCTCCGATGACGACGGCGTCCTCTATGACGATGAGGTGACGCCGGAGTACGGCATCCTCGGATTCACCCTGCGGGAGCTGCTCATCGTCGGCGTGTGGCTGATCGCCTTCATCGCGTCGTTCTTCCCGTACGTCGGGGACTCGTCCATCTGGGGTGCCGGAATCCAGTGGGTCCTCCCGATCGGCGTGCCGACGGTCGCCGTGTTCCTGCTGGTCCTCCGCCGTTTCTCACCCGACGGCATCCGCCGGGTCGGCTCGCTGGGGATCGACCAGTTCGCTTCCGTGGCGTTCTCCGTCTCAGCGGTCTTCTGGCTCGGCGCACTCTGGAACGCCGTCGCGTTCGCGATCGAGTTCGGTGTCTTCGGGCTGCCCTGGAACGGCGTCGTTCAGCTGCTCGCAGCGCTCGCGCTCGTCGTCCTCACGGTCTTCGCTCCGCTGGTGCCCGGCCTCAAGGAAGACTTCCAGGGCCGACTCGTCACGCTCGCGCACCGCAACGCCAATCCGGTCCGACCGGTCATCGCGCGTCCCCGCCCCGAGCCTGCCGCCCCGGGCGTCGACGCTCCCGTCGCCGTCGAGGCCGATACTTCGGCCGACACGGACCTGCGACCTGCGTCGTACGCATCGCCCGCCTCGTCGAGCGATGTCGCTCCTGAGGCCCACACCGCCGCGACGGATGCCGCGCCGACGGCCTACGCGACGGACGCTGCACCGACGGCCTACGTGACGGACGCCTACGGGACGGACGCCGCGCCGACGGCCTACGGGACGGACGCCGCACCGACGGCCTACGCGACGGACGCTGCCCCGACCGCCTACACGACACCCTCGGCGGAGGGGATCGACGTCGAACTGTCCCGTGAGCAGGCGACCGATGAGGTCGCCCGTCTCGATGTCGCCGAGCAGGTGCCGCTGTCCTCCCACGCGTCGGGCGGGGGGACCGGGACCGAGGAGACGACCTCCGATGAGGAGTACACCCCGGCGTACTCGCGCCGGTCGCGCGGCCAGGAACCCGAGATCGTGTCCGACACCGGAAGCATCGAGTCGCTTCTCGGTGCGACCGCGCGCGATGTCTCGTCGCCCGAGACGACCGCGTTCCCCGCCGTCGAACACGACTCGGACTTCGCCGCGACGAGCCCTCAGGACGCCTACTCGACCCCGCAGCCCTTCTGGATCCTCGCGCCGACCGAGCGGGACGTGCATGACGAACGCGGCGAGGTCATCTTCCGAATCGGACCGAATGCGTGGGCGCTCGTCATCGAGGACCGCGGTGGCGCCTATGTCATCCGACACGACGACGGTCGCATCGGCTACCTGCACGACGTCTCAGACATCACGAAGGGCTGATCTTGCGCACGATCGATCTGCGAGGGCGCACGCTCTCGCCGGCTGACATGCTCGCGGCCGTGCCGCGAGCCACCCAGGCACGGGCCGAGGCTCTCGACACCGCCACGCGCATCGTCGACGACGTGCGCGAGCGCGGCGAAGAGGCGCTGCGCGAGCAGGCTGAACGCTTCGATCGTGTCACGGGTCATGAGATCCGCGTGCCCGCGCAGCACATCGCCGATGCTCTCGAGACCCTCGCGCCTGCTGTCCGCGATGCCCTCGACGAGGCGATTCGCCGGGTGCGCATCGCCTCCGAAGCCCAGGTTCCCGAACGTCGGATCACCCGGATCGGCGCCGGCGCGACGATCACCCAACGCTGGCAGCCTGTGCACCGCGCGGGCGTGTACATCCCCGGCGGCAAGGCGGTGTATCCCTCCAGCGTCATCATGAACGTCGTCCCCGCCCAGGTCGCGGGCGTCGAGCAGATCGCGCTCGCTTCACCGCCCCAGGCGGATCAGGGAGGTCGCGTCCACCCCACGATCCTCGCCGCGGCAGGCCTCCTCGGCATCACGGAGGTGTACGCCATCGGCGGCGCCGGCGCCATCGGTTCCTTCGCGCACGGCGTCGCCGGCATCGGACTCGACCCGGTCGACGTGCTGTCAGGGCCCGGCAACAACTACGTCGCCTCCGCCAAGCGGGCAGTGGCCGGGGTCGTCGGCACGGACTCCGAGGCGGGGGCCACCGAGATCCTCGTCGTCGCAGATGCCGCCGCCGACCCGCGTCTCATCGCCGCCGACCTCGTCAGTCAGGCCGAGCACGACGAGCAGGCTTCGGCCGTCCTCGTCACCGACTCGCCTCAGCTCGCCGATCGTGTCGCCGAAGAGGTGGCGCGGCAGGCCGGCGCGACCCGTCACGCGACCCGGGTGGCCGCAGCTCTCGACGGACCGCAGTCCGCCATCGTGCTCGTCGACGACCGTGCCATGGCCACGGCGTTCAGCAATGCGTACGCTCCCGAGCACCTCGAACTTCACCTCGAGGATGCCGAGGACGCCGCCGACAGCTTCACGAGCGCAGGTGCGGTGTTCGTCGGCGACCACACGCCGGTGAGTCTGGGCGACTACATGGCGGGCAGCAACCACGTTCTGCCGACCGGGGGACAGGCGCGCTATGCGCCGGGACTCGGCGCCTACACGTTCCTTCGTCCGCAGCAGGTGATCTCCTACGATCGGGCCGCCCTGGCCGAGGTCCGTGAGGGGGTCGTCGCCCTCGCCGAGACCGAAGTGCTCCCCGCGCACGGCGAGGCGATCGAGGCGCGTTTCACCGCGTAGGATCGGTCAGATGCACTGCCCCTTCTGCCGTCACTCGGACTCTCGCGTCATCGATTCCCGCACCAGCGACGACGGTCTCTCGATCAGGCGCCGTCGTCAGTGCCCTGAGTGCGGCGGGCGTTTCACGACCACCGAGACGGCCAGCCTCAACGTCATCAAGCGTTCGGGCGTCATGGAGCCGTTCAGTCGCGAGAAGGTGATCTCCGGCGTGCGCAAGGCGTGTCAGGGGCGCCCCGTGACCGAGGCCGATCTGGCGGTCCTCGCTCAGCGTGTCGAGGAGGCCGTGCGGCAGACAGGTGTCTCGCAGCTCGATACGAACGAGATCGGCTTGGCCATCCTCGGACCCCTCCGCGACCTCGATGAGGTCGCATACCTGCGGTTCGCGAGCGTGTATCAGGCTTTCGATTCGCTCGAGGATTTCGAGAGCGCGATCACGGATCTGCGCGCCGACCACGTCAAGCCGGAGCCTGCCGACCGGTAATCTGGCAGTGATGTATCCGCTGCTCTTTCGCGCTGTCCTGTCGCGCTTCGACCCCGAGTTCGCCCACCACGCCGGTATGGCGGTGATCCGCGTGCTCGGAGTGCCGCCGCTCTCCTGGGCGACGCGGGCACTGACGAAGCCGGACCCGTCGCTGCGGGTGGACGCACTCGGACTGAGCTTCTCCTCGCCCTTCGGCATCGCCGCCGGGTTCGACAAGAACGCGATCGGTGTCCGCGGCCTTGCAGCGCTCGGCTTCGGCCACGTCGAGGTCGGCACCGTCACCGCGATCCCGCAGGAGGGCAACCCGAAGCCCCGACTGTTCCGGCTGATCGCCGATCGTGCGGTCATCAACCGCATGGGATTCAACAACGAGGGCGCGGATGCCGCGGCCCGGCGCCTCGCGCGGTTGCGTCGCGGCGCCCCTGACACGGTCATCGGAGTCAACATCGGCAAGAGCCGTGTCGTCGACGTCGAGGACGCCACTGCCGACTACGTCGCTTCGGCGACGCGGCTGGCCCCGCTGGCCGACTACCTGGCCGTCAACGTCTCGTCCCCGAACACCCCGGGTCTTCGGGGACTGCAGGCGGTGGAGACGCTGGCTCCGCTGCTCAGGGCGGTGCGCGCGGCATCCGGAAAGACTCCGCTGCTCGTCAAGATCGCCCCCGATCTGGCTGACGACGAGATCGCCGCGATCGCGAAGCTCGCCGTCGGCGAGGGCCTCGCCGGCATCATCGCGCACAACACAACGATCAGCAGGGATGGACTCACGACGGACGCGGCGACGGTCGCGGGCATCGGAGCGGGCGGCCTTTCCGGCGCGCCCCTCAAGGAGCGCTCGCTTCAGGTGCTGCGTCTGGTTCGCTCGACCGTGCCCGCCGAGTTCTGCGTCATCGCCGTCGGGGGAGTGGAGACGCCCGCGGACGTGCAGGAGCGACTCGAAGCGGGCGCGACGCTCGTGCAGGGCTACACGGCGTTCCTGTACCGCGGTCCGTTCTGGGGACGCGAGATCAACCGGGGCCTGGTCGCACGCTGAGAAGCTGCGCGTACGAACGAGAGAGGCGCCTCGGGCTCATAGAGCACGAGGCGCCTCTCTCGATGATTCAGGGGATCAGGCGGGGCGGTCGCCGCGCTTGACCTGCGGCTTCGGCAGACGCATGAACCGCATCTGCAGCGACCGCATCGCGGCGTACCAGCCGAGACCGCGCTCCATGCGGTCCTTGCCGAACTTCGCGGCGACCTTGCGCTTGACGCGCATCCCCAGCAGGATCATGCCGCCGATCGCGAGGATCAGGTACGCCATCATGACCAGGTACGCCCAGCCGGCGATCGCGAAGCCGCCGATGGCGAGGTTGGCCGGAAGGAGCGAGATGAGGATGACGAGCACCATGACGCCCATCACGAACTCGGCGGGGTGCCATCCGGCGTCCACGTAGTCGCGGACCCAGCGGCGCTGCGGGCCCTTGTCGCGAGCCGGGAGGTACTTCTCCTCGCCGGCCGCCAGACCGGCCTGCGCGCGGTTGCGTCGCTCGCTGAGCTCGGCGCGCGCTGCGGCCTTGGCCTCCTTGGTGTTCGCGACCAGAGGACGGCGGCGGGCCGCTTCCTGCTCGGCCCGGGTCGGCGTCGCGCGTCCCTTGCCCGACGCGGTCGTCTCGGCGGCGTCGTCGTTCGTCGAAGGGGGGACAGGGGTAGTGGCCACGAGGTTCCTCGGTTCAGTGAAGGCGGATCACCTTAAGATTACTCGCATGACATCTCCTGCCCAGCCCGGTGACCAGAATCTGTCCAGCGAACGCGAGCCGGCCGTCCTCGAGGCCGCAGCCACAGGGTTCCCGGCCGCGCTGAGCGACCTGGGCGCACTCGTCCGCATCCCCGGCATGGCCTGGCCCGCGTTCGACCAGACGCAACTCGAACGCAGCTCGGAGGCGGTCGCCGCGCTCGCGACGGCGACGGGGGTCTTCGACGACGTGCGGGTGCTGCGCGCCGCGATCCCGGGCACCGACGAGCACGGGCAGCCTGCCGTGCTCGCGACGCGTGCTGCGCGCAACGGCAAGCCGACGATCCTGCTCTACGCGCACCACGACGTGCAGCCTCCGGGAGACGACGCGCTGTGGGAGACGCCGCCGTTCGAACCAACGGTGCGCGACGGACGCCTGTACGGGCGCGGAGCCGCCGATGACAAAGCGGGCATCATGGCGCACATCGCCGCGATCCGCGCTGTGGCCGAGGTCGTGGGCGACGATCTCGAGCTCGGGATCGCGATGTTCATCGAGGGGGAGGAGGAGTACGGATCGCGCTCCTTCGCTCAATTCCTCGCGGACAACAAGGAAGCGCTCCGGGCGGATGCGATCGTGGTCGCCGACTCTGGCAACTGGGATTCGGTCACCCCCGGCCTCACCGTCTCGCTCCGTGGCAATGCGCGCTTCACCGTGCGCGTGCGCACCCTCGACCACGCGTCCCACTCGGGCATGTTCGGCGGAGCGGTTCCGGACGCCATGATGGCCACGGTGAGGATGCTCGCCACGCTCTGGAACGAGGACGGCTCCGTCGCCGTCGAGGGGATGACCGAGCGCGACGCGCCGACGCCGGAGTACACCGAGGACACGCTCCGCGATGAAGCGGGTCTTCTTCCTGGCACGTCTCCGGTCGGCGGCGGCAGCATTCTCAGCCGGATCTGGAACAAGCCGGCGGTCACGGTCATCGGGATCGATGCGACGAGCGTCGCCGCGGCGTCGAACACCCTCCTTCCCGAGGTGACGGTGGTCGTGAGCGCGCGCGTCGCGCCAGGTCAGACGGGGGAGGAGGCGTATGCCGCCCTCGAGGCGCATCTGCGCGCGAACGCGCCGTTCGGTGCGGAGCTGACCTTCACCGACGTCGACCTGGGAAACGGCTTCCTCGTCGACACCAGCGGCTGGGCGGTCGCCCTCACCCGCGATGCGATGCGCGACGGGTACGGTGTGCCGCCGGTCGACCTCGGCGTCGGCGGTTCGATCCCGTTCATCGCTGATCTGGTGCGGGAGTTCCCCGACGCGCAGATTCTCGTGACCGGCGTCGAGGACCCGCACTCGCGTGCCCACAGCCCGAATGAATCGCTGCACCTCGACACGTTCCGCCATGCGGTCGCGACCGAGGCTCTGCTGCTCTCGCGCATGAACGACATCATCATCTGAGCCGCATCCGCGAGCCTGAGGGTAAAATCGAGATACCAGCCGTGCGAGCGCGGCCCGTCACAAGGAGCGACATGAGCGACACCACACTGACTTCGGCAGAGACCACCCAGGCGCACGGCGTGAAGCTGACCGATGCCGCGGCCACGAAGGTCAAGAACCTTCTCGAGCAGGAGGGCCGCGATGACCTGCGTCTGCGCGTAGCCGTTCAGCCCGGCGGATGCTCCGGCCTGATCTACCAGCTGTACTTCGACGAGCGATTCCTCGAGGGCGACGAGACCGTCGACTTCGACGGCGTCGAGGTCATCATCGACAACATGAGCGTCCCGTACCTCGACGGCGCCTCCATCGACTTCAAGGACACGATCTCGGAGCAGGGCTTCACGATCGACAACCCCAACGCCGCAGGCAGCTGCGCCTGCGGAGACAGCTTCCACTGATCCGAACCCCTCCGCCAACCTGCGTGGTTGGCATGAATCAGGTGTGAGGTTGCCCTAGACTTGGGTGTGCCCTGTCCGCAATCTGAAAGGTGCATCGTGCCCTCGAAACGCCGCCTTCGTTGGGCCGCTCTCCCCCTGGGAGTAGCGGCAGCCGTGGCCCTGGCGGGATGTACTGCCACTGAGCTGAACGGTTACCTCCCGGGCTTCGTGGAGGGTGAGCCTGCGGCCACCAACCAGACCGAGCGCGTCTCGTCGCTCTGGGTCAACTCCTGGATCGTCCTCCTCGCCGTCGGCGTGATCACCTGGGGCCTCATGGCCTGGGCCGCGATCGCCTACCGTCGCCGGAAGGGTCAGACAGGTCTGCCCGTGCAGATGCGGTACAACATGCCGATCGAGATCTTCTACACGGTCGTGCCGCTGATCCTCGTGCTGGGCATGTTCTTCTTCACCGCGCGTGACCAGTCGGCGATCGAGACGAAGTGGGACGAACCCGACGTCGAGATCACGGCCATCGCCAAGCAGTGGGCGTGGGACTTCCAGTACGACGGTGAAGAAGAGGACAACTCCGACGCCGTCTGGACGATGGGAATCCAGGCCCAGCCGGACGCGGACGGCACCATCGATCAGGCGCAGCTCCCGACGCTGGTGCTGCCGGTCGACCAGAAGGTCACGATCAACCTGCAGTCCCGCGATGTCATCCACTCGTTCTGGATCATCGACTTCCTGTACAAGAAGGACATGTACATCGGGAAGGACAACTCCTGGTCCTTCATCCCGACCCGAGTCGGCGAGTACGCCGGCAAGTGCGCCGAGCTCTGCGGCGAGTACCACTCGATGATGCTCTTCAACGTCAAGGTCGTCGAGCAGGACGAGTACGACGCCTACCTCCAGACTCTCGAGGAGGAAGGCAACACGGGAGACATCACGGACGCGTACGACCGTCTGTCGAACTACCCGGGGACCACCGCCCCGACCTCCGAGGAAGGAGAGGAGTAAGCCATGTCGACCACTGAAGCCCCCCGCACCGACGAGGCCCCTCGCTCTCGACCCACCACCCTGCCCGCACGTCAGGCTGCTCTCATGAGCTCGTCGCGTGTCGAGCAGAAGGGCAACATCGTCGTCAAGTGGATCACCTCCACCGACCACAAGACGATCGGGTACATGTACCTCATCGCCTCGGTGCTGTTCTTCCTCCTCGGCGGCGTGATGGCACTCGTCATCCGTGCTGAGCTCTTCGCTCCGGGAATGCAGATCATCCCGACCAAGGAGCAGTACAACCAGCTCTTCACGATGCACGGCACGATCATGCTGCTGATGTTCGCGACACCGCTGTTCGCCGGATTCGCCAACGCGATCCTGCCGCTGCAGCTCGGTGCGCCGGACGTCGCCTTCCCGCGTCTGAACGCGTTCGCGTTCTGGCTGTTCCTCTTCGGCTCGACGATCGCCGTCGCCGGCTTCCTCACCCCGCAGGGTGCGGCCTCGTTCGGATGGTTCGCCTATCAGCCGCTCGCCAGTGCGTCCTTCTCTCCGGGTGCCGGTGGAAACCTCTGGATGCTGGGTCTCGGCATCTCGGGCTTCGGAACCATCCTCGGCGCCGTGAACTTCATCACCACGGTGATCACGATGCGCGCACCGGGTATGACGATGTGGCGCATGCCGATCTTCTCGTGGAACACGCTCATCACGAGCCTCCTCATCCTGATGGCCTTCCCGGTGCTCGCCGCCGCGATCTTCGCCGCAGGTGCGGACCGCGTGCTCGGCGCTCACATCTACGACCCGGCCAACGGCGGTGTCCTGCTCTGGCAGCACCTGTTCTGGTTCTTCGGTCACCCTGAGGTCTACATCATCGCTCTGCCGTTCTTCGGCATCGTCTCCGAGATCTTCCCGGTCTTCAGCCGCAAGCCGATCTTCGGATACAAGACGCTCGTGTACGCGACGATCGCGATCGCCGCACTGTCCGTCGCCGTCTGGGCTCACCACATGTACGTGACCGGCTCTGTGCTGCTGCCGTTCTTCGCCCTCATGACGATGCTCATCGCAGTGCCGACGGGTGTGAAGATCTTCAACTGGATCGGCACGCTGTGGCGTGGATCGGTGACCTTCGAGACCCCGATGGTGTTCGCACTCGGCTTCCTCGTGTCGTTCGTCTTCGGTGGCCTGACCGGTGTCATCCTCGCGGCTCCGCCGCTGGACTTCCACCTGTCCGACTCGTACTTCGTGGTCGCGCACTTCCACTACGTCGTCTTCGGCACCGTCGTGTTCGCCATGTTCGCCGGGTTCTACTTCTGGTGGCCGAAGTGGACCGGACGCATGCTCAACGAGCGCCTGGGCTACGTGCACTTCTGGATGCTGTTCATCGGCTTCCACATGACGTTCCTCATCCAGCACTGGCTGGGCGTCGACGGCATGGTGCGTCGCTACGCCGACTACTCGCCGGAAGACGGATGGACGTGGGGCAACCAGGTCTCGACCATCGGCGCGATCATCCTCGGCGCGTCGATGCTGCCCTTCTTCCTGAACGTGTGGATCACGGCTCGCAAGGCTCCGAAGGTCACGGTCAACGACCCGTGGGGCTACGGCGCTTCGCTCGAGTGGGCGACGTCCTGCCCGCCGCCGCGTCACAACTTCACGTCGATCCCGCGTATCCGCAGCGAGCGTCCCGCGTTCGACCTGAACCACCCCGAGGCTGCGGAGTTCACGCCCGCTGCGCCCGGCGAGCGAGAGGGCCACTGAGCCATGCGCGACAATGTCATCCTCTGGTGGGTCCTGACCGCCTTCTTCGCCCTGGTCGGCGTCGTCTACACCGGCTGGCACATCCTCGCCACGCCGTCGGACAACTTCGCCGCGCGGATCGAATGGGTCGGCACCGTGGCGCTGTTCTTCGCCGCGTTCATGGGCGCGATGATCGCGTTCTACCTCGACCGCACGCACAAGGCTCAGAACGGCGAATTGCCTGAGGACATCCTCACGAGCGACATCGACGACGGAGACCCCGAGCTCGGCGAGTTCAGCCCCTGGTCCTGGTGGCCGATCGTCCTCGCCGGTTCCGCTGCCGTCTTCGTCGTGGGACTGGCCGTCGGACACTTCCTGCTTCCGATCGGCCTGGCGATCTTCGTCGTCGCGATCGTCGGCTGGGTCTACGAGTACTACCGCGGGAACTTCGCCCGCTGATCTGACGCAGAAAGCCCCTGGGATCTCCATCCCAGGGGCTTTCTGCATGTCCTGTCGCTACGCGCGGCTGCGGACTCGGGCGATGCCGGTCAGCGGGTCGACAGGCCGACGGTGGACGCCGTCGGCGTCCTCTACGGGATAGCCCTCCCTGACCCAATACTCGAACCCGCCGATCATCTCGCGAACGGCGTAGCCGAGCTTCGCGAACTCCAGAGCGCCCTTCGCGCCGGCGTTGCACCCCGGGCTCCAGCAGTAGACGACGACGGCGGCGTCGAGGGGGATCTCGGCAGGAGCGCGGCTCGCGATCTCGCTGTAGTGCATCTGTGTCGCTCCAGCGACGCGTCCCTGCGCCCACGCTTCCTCTGAGCGGACATCGATGATGACGATGTCGTCTTCGGAGCGGAGAGCGGCGTACACATCGCTCGCATCGGTCTCGTAGGTGAGCTTGGCGGCGTAGTAGTCAGCGCGATCGATCATGCGCTCAGCCTAGGCAACGACGCGAGGTCCCGCCGTCATCATCCGGACGGCGGCGCACTGGAATCCGCCAATGTGGACTGCAGGCTCAGAGCTCCACTGTCATCTGGACGCGGCGTCCGTATCGGTCGAGGCCGAGGGAGGCCTCGGTCTCCACCAGGCCGCGCTGGAACGGCGTCTCGGGGATGCTCTCGAGGAACCCACACGACGCGTAGAAGGGCGCGTTCCACGGGATCTCGGCATAGGTCCGCAAGGTCATTCGCGTGTAGCCGCGATCCCGCGCCTCATCGAGTGCAGCGCTCATAAGGCGGCGACCGAATCCCTGTCGTCCCACGGTGGGGAGGACAGACAGCTGTTCGAGGTGCGCATGACCGTCGGAGTCCAGGACATGGACGAAACCCACAGGGGAGGAGCCCTCTGACTCTTCCAGAACGAGAACGAATCCCGGCTCGGCGAGGCGTTCGGCACCGTTCGCAGCGGGAGGCCATACTGGCGCCCCCAGACTGTCGATCAGGAGAGCGTCAGCCTGGGCCTCGATGGCGGTCAGGAGCTCCGCATCCTCGGACGTGGCGGGCCTGATCGCAGCGCTCATCGGTTCGTCTCCGCGATCGCAGCGACCGCTTCGATCTCCACCAGCTGGTCGTCGTACCCCAGCACGGTGACGCCCATGAGGGTGCTCGGTACGTCGTGCTCCGCGAAGGCCTCGTGAACGACGTTCCATGCCGTGACCAGATCAGCCTGAGACGACGACGCCACGAGGACCCGCGTGCTGATGACGTCGGCGATCGTGGCGCCACTGGCGCGCAGCGCGAGATCGAGGGTCTCCAGGCAACGTGACGCTTGCGCGGCGTAGTCGCCGGGGGCCGTGGTGGTTCCGTCGTCCTCGAGCGGGCAGGCGCCCGCGAGGAAGATGAGTCGGGAGCCCGCCGGAGCAGTGGCGGCGTAGGCATAGGGGGCGGCAGCGAGATCGGCGGATCGGATGAGTTGGACTGCGGAGCTCATGGCACGATCCTTCCACGTTCACTTGAGAGCCTCCCGGACATGAAGAAGGCCCTGTCCGAAACGGACAGGGCCTCCTTGCGGGGGAGCGGCGATGTTACTCGTCGTCCTCGGACTTCTTCTTGCGAGGCTTCTTCACCGGCTCGGTCGCGATGACCGTGCTGGGAGTGTTCGCCGTCTCGTCGACGTGCGTCTCGCTGACGGTGATCGGAGCGTCGGGGACGCCGGCGCGCTCATGGGCGCCCTGGATCTCCGCCGCCTCGGTCTCATCGTTCTGAGCCGTGACGTGGTGCTGGTGAGCGTCCGCAGCTTCGATCTCCGCCTGCGTGAGCGGCGCGAGCCGGTCCTCGAAGAACCACCGTGAGATGGAAGAACGGAGGTTCTCCGTCCACGAGATTCGTCCCTTCGCGTTCGGACGCACGACCAGAGGCTCGTAGTTGTCCACATCGATGAGCTTCCAGCGGTCGTACGTGTCGACCGGCTGGTGCACCTCGATGAACTCGCCGCCGGGAAGGCGGACGATGCGGCCGGACTCGAAACCGTGCAGCACGATCTCGCGGTCCTTCTTCTGCAGCGCGAGGGCGATCCGCTTGGCGATGAAGTAGCCGAGGACCGGTCCGACGAACAGCAGCGCCTGGAGCGCGTGGATCACGCCCTCCATGGTCAGCATGAAGTGCGTCGCGATGAGGTCGGAGGATGCTGCAGCCCACAGGACGGCGTAGAAGATCACGCCGGCGACGCCGATCGCGGTGCGGGTCGCCGCGTTGCGCGGACGCTGAGCGATGTGGTGCTCGCGCTTGTCTCCCGTGATCCACGCCTCGATGAAGGGGTAGATCGCGACGAGCACGATGAAGAGCCCGAGGACGACCAGCGGCAGCAGGATCCCGAACGACCAGGTGCGATCGAGGAAGACCACGTCGAGGTTGGACGGAGCGAGGCGCAGGGCGCCGTCCGCGAATCCGATGTACCAGTCAGGCTGAGTACCGGCGGAGACGGGGGAGGGGTCGTACGGGCCGTAGTTCCAGATCGGGTTGATCTGGAAGAACGTCGCGATCAGCACGATCGTGCCGAAGACGATGAACAGGTAGCCGCCCATCTTCGACATGTACACCGGCATCATCGGGTAGCCCACGACGTTGTCGTTCGTGCGGCCGGGGCCGGCGAACTGCGTGTGCTTGTTGACGATCATCAGCATGAGGTGCACGGCGATGAGGCCGATCACCAGCAACGGCAGAAGCAGGATGTGCAGCGTGTACAGGCGTCCGACGATGTCCGTACCCGGGAACTCGCCGCCGAAGAGGAGGAACGAGGTCCAGGTGCCGATCAGCGGGATACCCTTGATCATGCCGTCGATGATGCGGAGGCCGTTGCCCGAGAGCAGGTCGTCGGGAAGCGAGTATCCGGTGAAGCCCTCGGCCATCGCCAGGACGAACAGCACGAAGCCGATCACCCAGTTGAGCTCGCGGGGCTTGCGGAACGCGCCGGTGAAGAACACGCGCAGCATGTGCACGCCGATTCCCGCGACGAAGACGAGTGCGGCCCAGTGGTGGATCTGGCGAACCAGGAGACCACCGCGGAGGTCGAACGAGATGTGCAGCGACGACTCGAGTGCCGCCGACATCTCGATGCCGCGCATCGGAGCATAGGCGCCCGTGTAGTGCGTCTCGACCATGGAGGCCTGGAAGAAGAACGTCAGGAAGGTTCCGGACAGGAACACGACCACGAAGCTCCACAGCGCGATCTCGCCGAGCATGAACGACCAGTGGTCGGGGAAGATCTTGCGGCCGAGCTCCTTGACGAAGCCGGAGATGCTGGTGCGCTCATCGATGTAGTTCGACGCGGCGCCGACGAATCGGCCGCCGAGAGGCGCCTTGTTGTCCTTGTCCTCTTTGGACAGCGTTGCGGTGCTCAATGGCGCTCCCAGAAGCTCGGGCCGACGGGCTCGGTGAAGTCACTGCGTGCGACGAGGTAGCCCTCGTCGTCGACGGTGATGGGCAGCTGCGGCAGCGGACGCGCGGCAGGTCCGAAGATGACCTTGGCGTGATCCGTGACGTCGAACTGCGACTGGTGGCAGGGGCAGAGGAGGTGGTGCGTCTGCTGCTCGTAGAGTGCCACCGGGCATCCGACGTGCGTGCAGACCTTCGAGTACGCGACGATGCCGTCGTACGACCAGTCCTTGCGGTCTTCGGCCTCGATGAGCTGCTCGGGGCGCAGGCGCATCATCAGCACGATGGCCTTGGCCTTCTCCTCGAGGTAGCCGTCGTGGTGGCTGAGCTCTGCGAGATCCTCGGGGATCACGTGGAATGCGGATCCGAGGGTCACATCCGCTGCGCGGATCGGGGTGCCGTCGGGGTCGCGCACGAGACGCTGGCCCTTCTCCCACATGGTGTGCTTCAGCAGCGTGACCGGATCGCCCGCGGTGGGGTCGTCGGGTGTGCTGTGCGGAGCGAGACCGCGGAAGAGCGTGACACCGGGGATGATCGAGGCCACGATCGCCGCGAACAGCGAGTTGCGGATCATCGTGCGTCGTCCGAAACCGGACTCCTCGTTGGCCGTGGCGAACGCCTCGACGACGGCCTCTCGCGTCGAGTCCTTGCCCCGGGTGGGGTGACGGTGCTCGATGTGCTCCTTGTCGCTCATCAGCGCCTTGGACCAGTGGATCGCGCCGATGCCGATCGAGAGCAGCGCGAGTGCGATGCCCAGACCGATGAAGAGGTTGTTCTGACGGATGTCGATGAGCGCGCCGCTCTCGATGGGGAAGAGCATGTAGGCGGCGACCGCCCAGATGCTTCCTGCCAGCGAGAGATAGAACAGCGTGTAGACCGTGCGCTCTGCAGCCTTCTCAGCGCGCGGGTCCTTGTCGGTCATCCGCGCGCGGTGCGGCGGCAGCCCCGGGTTCTGCACGGGATCGCTGACTGCGACACCCAGCCCCGGAGAGGGCTGGTAGGCCCTGTCAAGAGCCTGCGAGTCGTCGTCGTGTGCCATGGTGCTCCTCGTACGTTCCTCTTCGATGAATAAGCGTCAGTTGGACTTCGCCGTGATCCACACGGTGATGGCGACGAGCGCGCCGATGCCGAAGATCCAGACGAACAGGCCCTCGGAGACGGGACCGAGCGAACCGAGCGAGAAACCGCCGATCTGCACGGACTGCTGCTGGTAGAGCAGAGCCGAGATGATGTCGCGCTTGTCTTCGTCCGACAGGTTCATGTCGCCGAAGACGGGCATGTTCTGGGGACCGGTGACCATGGCCGCGTACATGTGCAGCGCGCTGGTCTCGGTCAGTGCGGGGGCGTACTTGCCCTCGGTGAGTGCTCCTCCGGCTGCCGCCACGTTGTGGCACATCGCGCAGTTGACGCGGAACAGCTCCGCGCCGTTGGCGACGTCGCCTTCACCGTCGAGGATGTGGTCCTCGGGGAAGGTGGGGCCGGGAGCCGACTCCTGCACGAAGGAGGAGATCGCGAGGATCTGCTCCTCGGTGAACTGCGGCTCCTTCTGCGGCGCCTGGGGCCCCTGCATCTGCAGCGGCATGCGGCCGGTCGACATCTGGAACTCGACCGCGAGCTCGCCGACGCCGTAGAGGCTCGGTCCGTTCGCCGTGCCCTGCAGATCGAGACCGTGGCAGGTGGCGCAGTTGGCCGTGAACAGCTTCTCGCCGTCCTCGACGGTGAGCGTGCTCGCCGCGGTGGTCTGGGTGTCGGTCGCAGCGAAGGCTGCGGACGTTCCGGCGTACACGGCGCCGGTGATCATGAGGCCTGCTCCGATGAGGGCTGCCGCAGCCAGGGGACTGCGACGGCCATTCGAACGGCGCTTCTTCTCTCGTGCCATCTCGGGGATCAGCTCCGCTCTTATTTCAGGAAGTAAATGACGACGAACAGCACGATCCAGACGACGTCGACGAAGTGCCAGTAGTAGGACACCACGATCGAGGAGGTCGCCTCCTTGTGCCGGAAATTCTTGACGGCGTACGCACGGCCGATGACGAGGAGGAAGGCGATCAGACCGCCGGTGACGTGCAGGGCGTGGAAGCCGGTCGTCAGGTAGAACGCGGATGCGTACGAGTCAGCGCTGATCGGCATCCCTTCTGCGACGAGCTGCGCGTACTCCCAGACCTGCCCGGAGACGAAGATCGCACCGAGCGCGAAGGTGAGGAAGAACCACTCGACCATTCCCCAGCCGAACAGGCGACGGCGGCCGGCGCCGTTCTTCTGTCCCTTGGCGATGCGGTACGGCTGCAGGTCCTCGGCCGCGAACACGCCCATCTGGCACGTGAACGAGGAGAGCACGAGGATCGCCGTGTTCACGAACGCGAACGGGACGTTCAGCAGTTCGGTGCGGTCGGCCCAGAGCTCGGGGGAGGTGCTGCGGAGTGTGAAGTAGATCGCGAAGAGTCCCGCGAAGAACATCACCTCGCTGCCGAGCCACACAATGGTGCCGACAGCTACCGGGTTGGGGCGCTTGATCGTTCTTGCCGCCGGGGCATACGTCGCTGAGGTCGTCACCATTCCATTATGGCCGATCTCCGGGCGTGATTCTCGCACCGGAGGCCCTCGTTTCGCCCGCCGACGACTTAGGGGACCCTAAGAAAACGCTGCGAATCCTCGGTGAATACGCGGGAAACGAGGGATGATCGACGTCCGGCGCCCGTTCTGCAAGAGTCTGCACGTTTTCCCTGCGCCGATAGGATCGCACACATGGCTGATTCCCTGACCTGGTCCGACGTGCTCACCACTCTTCTGGAGCGTCGCGACCTCAGCGTCTGGGAATCGACGTGGGCGATGCGTCAGATCATGCGGGGCGACGTCACGCAGGCGCAGCTCGCCGGTTTCCTCGTCGCCCTCCGCGCCAAGGGAGAGACGATCGATGAGATCGTCGGATTCCGTGATGCGATCCTCGAGGCGGCGGTGCCGCTGCCCGTGTCGCCCGACGTCCTCGACATCGTCGGCACCGGCGGTGACCGTGTCGGCACGGTCAACGTGTCGACCACCGCGGCCGTCATCATCGGGGCGACCGGCATCCCGGTGGTCAAGCACGGCAACCGCGCAGCGAGCTCCGCCTCCGGCTCATCCGACGTGCTGAGCGCGCTCGGGCTGGAGCTCACCCTCGATCCCGCGGCGGTGTCGTCGATCCTCGACCGCACGGGCATCACGTTCGCCTGGGCGGGCGCCTTCCACCCCGGATTCAAGCACGCGGGCGCCGTCCGTGCCGAACTCGGCGTCCCCACCGTCTTCAACATGCTCGGCCCCCTCTGCAACCCGGCTCGGGCCGAGGCGAACGCCGTCGGGGTGGCGCAGCTCGAGCGCGTCCCCCTCATCACGGGAGTGTTCCGGACGCGGGGCGCCACGGCCCTAGTGTTCCGCGGAGACGACGGCCTCGACGAGCTGACGACCACGGGGCACAGCCGCATCTGGGAGGTCACGCGCGGTGACATCCACGAGCACGATCTCGATCCTCGAGATCTCGGGATCCCGATCGCGGACCTCGCGGATCTGATCGGCGGAACGCCCGACCACAACGCGGCGGTGCTGCGCCGGACGCTCGAGGGGGAGACGGGCGCGGTGCGAGACATCGTGCTCCTCAACGCGGCGGCCGGGATCGTCGCCTTCGAGCTGTCCCAGGACGCGACTCAGGTACAGCGACCGATCCTCGAGCGTCTCCGCGAGGGCTACGAGCGGGCAGCCGCGGCGGTCGACGACGGTCGCGCCATAGCGAAGCTCGACGAATGGATCGGCGTCAGCCGCGAGCTGGCATCCGCATAGGAGATGTGATGGACCCGATCGCCGCCCTGCTCGAGATCGCCTCGCTGCTGGAGCGGGAACGCGCGTCGCGGTACCGGGCGAAGGCCTTCCGTCAGGCAGCTGCGACCCTGCAGCAGCTGCCGGAGGACGTGCGCTCGGATCCGACGAGGCTGCGCGCGGCGAAAGGGATCGGCGAATCGACCTTCGGAGTCATCCGACAGGCGCAGAGCGGAGAGGTTCCCGACTATCTCGTGGAGCTCCGAGGCGACGTGGAGCCCGAGCGCGTGTCGGCCCTGAGAGCGAAGCTCCGAGGGGACCTGCACGCGCACACCGACTGGTCGGACGGAACCACGCCTATCGGCGTGATGGCGTCAGCGGCGCGGGCTCTCGGTCACGAGTATCAGGCGATCACAGATCATTCCCCGCGTCTGCGGGTCGCCCGCGGACTCTCCGCGGAGCGGCTGCGCGAGCAGATGCCGCTCGTGAGGGCGGAATCGGGTGACGGGTTCACGCTGCTGGCGGGGATCGAGGTCGACATCCTCGAAGACGGCGCGCTGGATCAGGAGGACCCCCTCCTCGGGGAGCTCGACATCGTGGTCGCATCCGTTCATTCGAAGCTGCGGATGGACGCCCGGCCCATGACCGCACGGATGATCGCCGCCGTGAGCCACCCGCGCGTGAACGTGCTCGGGCATTGCACCGGACGGCTGGTGCAGGGGGACCGAGGCACTCGTCCGGAATCGCAGTTCGATGCCCGTGCCGTCTTCTCCGCATGCGCCGAGAACGGCGTCGCGGTCGAGATCAACTCCCGGCCGGAGCGTCAGGACCCGCCCGACGATCTGATCGCGATCGCCCTCGAGGCCGGCTGCCTCTTCTCGATCGACTCGGATGCGCACGCACCGGGTCAGCTCTCGCTCCTCGATCACGGTGCCGAGCGTGCCGAGAAGGCGGGGGTGCCTGCCTCCCGCATCATCACGACCTGGGGTCTCGACCGACTGCTGGCCTGGGCGAGCTGAGTCAGGCGTCGATCGTCGCGATCGCGGCGACGGCCCTGGTCATCGAGCCGCCCAGGTTCCACCGCTCAGCCAGTGCGGTCGCAGCATCAGCCTCGGACGGGTCGAGCGGACGCAGCGGGTCGCTCGGCGAGGTGATCGGGAGGTCGGTCGCGACGGCGACGACGGTGGGGGCGACCTCGAGGTACGTCGCGGCGGCGAGCACCTTCGCCCGGACCCCGGCGCTCATCCCCTCACCCGCCTCGGCAGCCGCGCGGATGCCGGCGAGATCGCCATGGGCCTGCAGGAGCGTGGCCGCGGTCTTCTCGCCGACGCCGGCCACGCCGGGAAGTCCGTCCGATGCGTCGCCGCGCATCGTCGCGAAGTCGGCGTACTGGCTCGGCAGCACGCCGTACTTCGCGACGACCACGGCATCCGTGACGATCTCGAGATTGCTCATGCCTCGTGCGGTATAGATGACGCGCACGTTCCTCGCGTCGTCGACGAGCTGGAACAGGTCTCGATCGCCCGTGACGATGTCGACCGGCATGGTGGCGTGCGTCGCCAGCGTGCCGATCACGTCGTCCGCTTCGTGCTCCGCGACGCCGATGATCGGGATGCCGAGCAGGGCGAGAGTCTCGCGGATGAGGGGGATCTGCGCCTCGAGGGGGTCGGGGACCTCCTCGACGTCGGGCCCCGCGGGCACGACCTCGACGACACGGTGCGCCTTGTAGCTGGGGATCAGGTCGACTCGCCACTGGGGTCGCCAGTCGTCGTCCCAGCACGCGACCACATGGGTCGGCTCGTACAGCGTCACCAGCTTCGCGATGATGTCGAGGAGTCCTCGTGCGGCGTTGATCGGGGAGCCGTCCGGCGCCGTGACCTTGTCGGGCACCCCGTAGAACGCACGGAAGTAGAGGCTTGCGGTGTCGAGCAGGAGGAGCTTGTCGGCGCGGGGCATGCAGACAGTCTGTCAGCGCGCCGAACGCGGATGGTATCGAGTCCGTCATATCGTCTCGGGATCTGATAACCTTGACTGTCACTCGTGGCGTGCCTATGCATGCCCGGGAGGCAGAAACCAATCAATCGCTGCAGAGCTCATGATCGGCCGTGCGCGGCCGGAGCCCTCAGCCCGAGTCTCCATTCACAAGGACAACCCACTACATGACTACCGCAACGACCGCCCCGGCCACCAAGCAGGTCGCCATCAACGACATCGGATCTGCTGAGGACTTCCTGGCCGCGGTCGAGAAGACCCTGAAGTTCTTCAACGACGGCGACATCATCGAAGGCACGATCGTCAAGATCGACCGCGATGAGGTCCTCCTCGATGTCGGATACAAGACCGAGGGCGTCATCCCCTCGCGCGAGCTCTCGATCAAGCACGACGTCGACCCGAACGAGGTCGTCAAGGTCGGCGACGAGGTCGAGGCCCTGGTTCTCCAGAAGGAGGACAAGGAAGGCCGTCTGATCCTCTCCAAGAAGCGTGCTCAGTACGAGCGTGCCTGGGGAGACGTCGAGAAGATCAAGGAGAACGACGGCGTCGTCACCGGTACGGTCATCGAGGTCGTCAAGGGTGGACTCATCGTCGACATCGGCCTCCGCGGCTTCCTGCCGGCCTCGCTCATCGAGCTGCGCCGCGTCCGCGACCTCACGCCGTACCTCGGCCAGGAGATCGAGGCCAAGATCCTCGAGCTCGACAAGAACCGCAACAACGTCGTGCTCAGCCGCCGTGCGCTGCTCGAGCAGACGCAGTCGGAGTCGCGCACCACGTTCCTGAACAACCTGCACAAGGGTCAGGTCCGCAAGGGTGTCGTGTCGTCGATCGTCAACTTCGGTGCATTCGTCGACCTGGGCGGCGTGGACGGCCTCGTGCACGTCTCCGAGCTGTCCTGGAAGCACATCGAGCACGCCTCCGAGGTCGTCGAGGTTGGCCAGGAGGTCACCGTCGAGATCCTCGAGGTCGACCTCGACCGCGAGCGCGTCTCCCTGTCGCTGAAGGCTACGCAGGAGGACCCGTGGCAGGTCTTCGCCCGTACCCACGCGATCGGACAGGTCACGCCGGGTAAGGTCACCAAGCTCGTTCCGTTCGGTGCGTTCGTTCGCGTCGCAGACGGCATCGAGGGCCTCGTCCACATCTCCGAGCTCTCCAGCAAGCACGTCGAGCTGGCCGAGCAGGTCGTGTCGGTCGGCGAAGAGGTCTTCGTCAAGGTCATCGACATCGACCTCGAGCGTCGTCGCATCTCGCTCTCGCTGAAGCAGGCGAACGAGGCAGTCGACGTCAACGGCACCGAGTTCGACCCGGCGCTCTACGGAATGCTCGCCGAGTACGACGAGGCCGGCGAGTACAAGTACCCGGAGGGCTTCGACCCCGAGACCGGTGCGTGGAAGGAAGGCTTCGACACCCAGCGCGAGGCATGGGAGCAGGAGTACGCTGCAGCCCAGGCTCGCTGGGAGGCGCACAAGGCTCAGGTTGCCAAGGCAGCCGAGGCCGAGGCGGCCGCTGGCGACGACTTCGGTGGTCAGGTCTTCTCGAGCGAGGCCGCAGGCGCGGGCACGCTCGCGGATGATGAGGCTCTCGCGGCTCTCCGCGAGAAGCTCTCGGGCGGCAACGCTTAAGCATCACGCTCTGAACGGGCCGTCATCCTTCGGGATGGCGGCCCGTTCTGCGTCTCGACGCGTCCTCGGATCTCCATGACCGATCATTACGCTCGCATTCGTCACATTCCGGCGGGTTGGACAGCATGGGGACATGACCTCTCTGCTCTCGGCGCCCTCGACGGCCGGCGCGTCGGCGATCGCCGGCACCGCACAGCCGGTGCGCCTGCAGGGGGTGGAGCGCAGCTTCACGCTCTCCCGCGGCCGGCGCGACGTCCTCCGCGCGGTCGACGTCGACGTCGCCGCCGGTGAGATCGTCGCCATCGTCGGTCCCTCCGGGTGCGGCAAGTCGACGTTGCTGCGGCTCGTCGGGGGACTGGATGCGCCGACCGGCGGCAGCATCCGCATCCAGGACACGCGCGTGGCCGACGTCGACGAGCGCACCGCCGTCGCGTTCCAGGAGCCCCGCCTGCTGCCATGGCGGACCATCGCCCAGAACATCGCACTCGGTCTGCCGCGTGGCACCGCGCGCCGCGAAGGCCGGGAACGTGTTCGGGAGCTCATCGAGCTCGTCGGCCTCGAGAAGGCCGCTGATCAGCGGCCACGCGAAGTGTCGGGTGGCATGGCGCAGCGCGCCTCGCTCGCACGCGCCCTCGCTCGCAATCCCGGCGTGCTGCTGCTCGACGAGCCGTTCGGTGCGCTCGATGCGCTCACCCGGCTGCGGATGCACGATCTGCTCCTCAAGATCCATGCGGCTGAGCCGACCACCGTCCTCCTCGTCACGCACGATGTCGAAGAAGCCCTCTATCTCGCCGATCGTGTGCTGCTGCTGCGCACGCTCGACGACGCCGACACGGAAGCGCCGTCCATCGTGCGCGCGATCACCGTCCCCGGCATCCGACCCCGGGACCGCGCCGATCGCGGTCTCGCCGACCTCCGCGCAGAGCTCCTCGAAGGACTCGGCGTGGACACCCACCACCGCACCGCCACCGAGGAGACCCGATGAGCACCATCACCCGACGAATCATCCCCGCGATCACGATCGCAGGGACGATGATGCTCGTCGCCACCGGCTGCGTCGCCGGTGAGAACGCCACCGCCTCGGACTCGTCGTCCGACGACGCGGCAGCCTCGGGGGAGTGGTCGGCGGACACTCTGTCCATCGACTTCGCGACCTACAACCCGCTTAGCCTCGTGATCCGCGACCAGGGGATCCTCGAGGAGATCCTCGGCGACGACGTCGAGGTCGAGTGGGTGCAGTCCGCGGGATCCAACAAGGCGAACGAGCTGCTGCGCTCCGGCTCGATCGACGTCGGCTCCACGGCCGGCTCGGCGGCACTGTTCGCCCGATCGAACGGCTCACCGATCCAGGTCATCGACATCTTCTCGCAGCCCGAATGGTCGGCGATCGTCGTCGGCCCCGATAGCGACATCACCTCGGTCGAGGACCTCGCGGGCAAGTCGGTCGCGGCGACGAAGGGAACGGACCCCTATTTCTTCCTGCTCCAGTCTCTTGAGGAAGCAGGCCTCTCGGTCGACGACGTCGAGGTCCAGAACCTCCAGCACGCCGACGGCCGTGCCGCTCTCGACAGCGGCTCGGTAGACGCCTGGGCGGGCCTCGATCCCATCATGGCCGCGGCCGAGGTGGAATCGGGCGATGAGCTCATCTACCGCAACGTGGACTTCAACACCTACGGCTTCCTCAACGCCACCGAGGACTTCATCGAGAACCACGCGGACCTCGCGCAGGCGGTCGTCGACGCATACGAGCAGGCGCGCGAGTGGGCCCTCGAGAACCCCGACGAGACCGCGGCGCTGCTCGCCGAGGTCGCAGGGATCGACCCCGCGGTCGCGACGACCGTCATCGAGGAGCGGTCGAACCTCGACGTCAGCGGCATCCCCGGTGAGGCGCAGATCGCCGTGCTCGAGAAGATCGCGCCGGTGCTGGTCGAATCCGGAGATGTCCAGGGTGGCGAGGCTTCGGTCGAGAAGGCGCTCGACTCCCTCATCAACGCCACCTTCGCCGAGAAGGCGGTCGGCGGCGAGTGATCACTCCCGACCAGCGCCTGGTGGTGCCCGCGGATGCGCAGGACGCGATCGACGCGGCGCGCGGAGTCCGGCGTCGTGACGAGGCCGGTGCCCGTCATGCCTGGGATCGACCCGCGGTGCGTCTCGTCGGCGGACTGCTGCTTCCGCTCATCATCGTCGGTGCCTGGCAGCTGGTCACGACCACCGGGCTCGTCGCGCCCTACCTGCTCCCTTCGCCGGCATCCGTCTTCACCGCGGGGGTCGAGCTGGCCGAGCGCGGCACGCTGTGGACGCACGTCGCTATCTCGGTGCAACGGGTCCTGCTCGGGTTCGCGGTCGGTTCTGTCATCGGACTCGCGGTGGCCGGCATCGTAGGTCTGTCACGGGTCGGCGACGTGCTGCTCAGTCCGACGCTCTCCGCGCTCCGAGCGGTGCCGTCGCTCGCCTGGGTGCCGCTGCTGATCCTGTGGATGCAGATCGGCGAGGAATCCAAGGTGACGCTGATCGCCATCGGCGCGTTCTTCCCGGTCTACACGACTGTCGCGTCCGCACTCCGCCACGTCGACCCGCAGCTGGTGGAGGCGGGACGCTCGTTCAGTCTTCGCGGATGGTCCCTCTTCCGCACGGTGCAGCTGCCGGCCGTCGTGCCGTCGGTCGCCGCGGGGCTCCGGCTGGCGCTCGCGCAGGCGTGGCTGTTCCTCGTCGCCGCCGAGCTGATCGCGTCGTCGATGGGACTCGGCTTCCTGCTGACCGACTCGCAGAACAGCGGCCGCGTCGATCGGATCATCCTCTCGATCGTCCTGCTGGCGCTGCTCGGCACGATCACCAACGCGATCCTCGTGGTGGTCGAGAAGTACCTGCTCCGTCGGTGGATGTGACGATGACCGAGGCGCGCCTGCACGAGACCCGTGCGTACCCGGCCCCTGCTGCGTTCGCCGCTCAGGCGAACGTCGCCGATGAGGCGTATGCGAGGGCCGCCGCGGATCCCACGGCCTTCTGGGAGCAGGCCGCGTCCCGACTCGACTGGGCAGAGCACTGGCACACGGCCCACGAGTGGGATCCGCCTGCGGGTGATGCCGTCCCGGCGGCGCGCTGGTTCGTGGGCGGGCGCCTCAACGTGGCATACAACTGCGTCGACCGTCATGTCGACGCCGGGCGCGGGGACAAGATCGCCCTCCACTTCGAAGGAGAGCCGGGGGACAGAGCTTCGGTCACGTACGCGGACCTCCAGCGTCGCGTCTCGCAGGCGGCGAACGCGCTGACCGCGCTCGGCATCGAACCGGGCGACCGGGTGGTCGTCTACCTGCCCGTGCTGATCGAGACGGTCGTGATCACGCTCGCATGCGCACGGATCGGCGCCGTGCACTCACTGGTGTTCGGCGGCTTCTCGGCCGAAGCGGTGCGCTTCCGTCTGATCGACACCGGCGCCAAGCTGCTCGTCACGAGCGACGGGCAGTTCCGCCGCGGCACCGCGACCGAGGTGAAGTCGACGGCCGACATCGCCGCAGCGGATCTGCCGGACCTCGAGCATGTGCTGGTCCTGCGGCGCACCGGCCAGGACGTGCCGTGGACAGACGGCAGAGACGTCTGGTGGCACGACACGGTCGGCACAGCCTCGTCCGACCACATCGCGCAGGCGTTCGACTCCGAGCATCCGCTGTTCATCATCTACACATCGGGGACCACCGGAAAGCCCAAGGGCCTCGTGCACACCTCCGGTGGCTACCTGACGCATGCGAGCTGGGCACACTGGGCGCACTTCGACGCGAAGCCCGACGACGTGCACTGGTGCACGGCGGACCTCGCGTGGGTGACCGCTCACACCTACGAGATCTACGGGCCTCTCTCCAACGGGCTGACCCAGGTGATCTACGAGGGAACGCCGGACACCCCCGATCACGAACGTCATCTCGAGATCATCGAGCGGTACGGCGTGACGGTGTACTACACGGCGCCGACGCTGATCCGCACCTTCATGACCTGGTTCGGGCCCGAACTCCCGTCGGGTCACGATCTCTCGACCCTCCGTCTGCTCGGGACCGTCGGCGAGGCGATCAATCCGGAGGCCTGGATCTGGTTCCGCCGGAACTTCGGACGCGATGAGCTGCCGGTCATCGACACCTGGTGGCAATCCGAGACCGGGGCGGCGATGATCGCGCCGCTGCCCGGAGTCACGACCCTCAAGCCGGGGTCCGCGTCCGTGCCGCTGCCCGGCATCGATGCGACGGTCGTCGACGCGGACGGCCACGAGGTCGCTCCCGGCCGGTCGGGCACGCTCGTGGTGCGCCGCCCGTGGCCGGGTATGGCGAGGACGGTGTGGGGCGACCCTCAGCGCTACCGCGATGCGTATTGGTCCGCCTACGCCGGGCACGGCGAACACGGCGGCTACTACGTGGCGGGCGACGGTGCGACGAGAGACGCCGACGGCTACATCTGGATCCTGGGGCGGCTCGATGACGTGGTGAACGTGTCGGGCCACCGGCTGTCCACGATCGAGATCGAGTCGGCGCTGGTGGCGCACGAGACGGTCGGCGAAGCGGGAACGGCCGGCGTCGCAGACCCCATCACAGGCCAGGCGGTGGTCGCCTTCGTGACTCCCTCCGGACGATCCGAGGTGTCGGTCGCCGCGCTGCGGTCGCAGGTGGCGGCTGCCATCGGTCCTGTCGCCAAGCCGAAGCACATCGTCGTGGTCGCCGACCTGCCGAAGACCCGCTCGGGAAAGATCATGCGCCGACTTCTCGCCCAGCTGTGGGAGGCCGAGCAGGATCGTCGCTCGGGACGAGCCCCAGCTCCGCTGGGAGACACGACATCGCTGCAGAATCCGTGGGCCGTCGGCGAGATCGCCGCCGTGCTCGAGAACGCTGAACTGAGGACATCATGACGGAAGAACATCGCTTCGGGTTTCGCACGAGGGCGCTGCATGCCGGCGGGACTCCCGACGCAGCGACCGGCGCCAGGGCCGTGCCGATCTACCAGACGACGTCGTTCGTGTTCGACGACGCGGCGGACGCCGGCAACCTCTTCGCCCTCCAGAAGTACGGGAACATCTACTCGCGCATCGGCAACCCCACCGTCGCCGCGCTCGAGGAACGTCTGGCCTCGCTCGAGGGCGGCATCGGCGCGGTCGCGACCGCCTCGGGGATGAGCGCGGAGTTCATCACGTTCGCGGCGCTCGTCGGAGCGGGCGACCATGTGGTCGCCGCGGCGCAGCTGTACGGGGGCACGGTGACCCAGCTCGACGTGACCCTGCGTCGTTTCGGCGTGGAGACGACGTTCGTCGCGTCGACCGATCCCGCCGACTACGCCGCCGCCATCCGTCCGGAGACCAAGGTCGTCTACGTGGAGATGATCGGCAATCCCTCGGGTGAGATCGCCGACATCGAGGGGCTGGCCGAGGTCGCTCATGCCGCAGGTGTGCCGCTGGTCGTGGACGCCACGCTCGCCACCCCGTACCTCGCGCGCCCTCTGGAGCACGGCGCGGACATCGTCATCCATTCGGTCACCAAGTTCCTGGGCGGACACGGGACGACGCTCGGCGGCGTCGTCATCGAGAAGGGCACCTTCGACTGGGGCAACGGCCGCTTCCCGCAGATGACAGAGCCGGTCGAGTCTTACGGCGGCATCAAGTGGTGGGACAACTTCGGCGAGTACGGCTTCCTCACCAAGCTCCGCACCGAGCAGCTGCGTGACATCGGTCCGGCGCTGAGCGCGCAGTCGGCGTTCAACCTCCTTCAGGGAGTCGAGACGCTGCCGCAGCGGATCGATGCGCACCTTGCGAACGCGCGGATCGTGGCCGAATGGCTCGACTCCGACCCCCGGGTGGAGTATGTGACGTGGGCGGGTCTCGAGCATCACCCGCACCACGAGCGCGCAGCGAAGTATCTGCCGCTCGGTCCTGGTTCGGTGTTCGCGTTCGGGGTCAAGGCCGACGACGGTCGCTCGGCGGGCGAGACGCTCATCGAGAATCTTCAGCTGGCATCGCACCTCGCGAACATCGGGGACGCGCGCACGCTCGTCATCCACCCGGCATCGACGACCCACCGTCAGCTCACGGAATCGCAGCTCGTCGCGGCGGGCGTGCGACCGGACCTCATCCGCATCTCGGTGGGCCTCGAGGACGCAGAAGACGTCATCTGGGATCTTGACCAGGCCCTCACGACAGCGACAGGAGCCACTCGATGAGCGGAATCGAGACCACCGGCGCCGACGCCTGCGCGCTGCCGACCGCCCAGGATTCTGTGGCCTGCGCCCTGCCCGCATCCGCGCCGGCGCACCCGGATCGGACCTGGGAGGGTCCCAGCCAGCAGCAGCGCTTCGGCATATTGCGACGCGCGAAGTCGGTCGCCATCGTCGGCGCGTCGAACAATCCCGCGCGCGCCTCGTACTTCGTCGCGACGTACCTGCTCTCCAGCACCGCATACGACGTCTATCTCGTCAACCCGCGGGAATCGGAGATCCTCGGTCAGCCGGTCTACGCCTCACTGTCCGACGTGCCCGTGGTTCCGGACATCGTCGACGTCTTCCGCCGCCATGACGACCTGCCCGGCGTCGCCCAGGAGGCGATCGAAGCCGGGGCGCAGACCCTGTGGCTGCAGCTGGGATCGTGGAATGAGGATGCCGCGGCGATCGCCGAGGGCGCGGGGCTCTCGGTGGTGATGGATCGGTGCATCAAGATCGAGCACGCCCGGTTCCACGGAGGCCTCCACCTGGCCGGTTTCGACACCGGCGTCATCAGCTCGCGACGGCAGCTGCTGGCCCGCTGATCCGCGATCTCAGCCCCGTTTAGACTGGCGAGATGCCTCTCATCGCGCTCACCGGCGGCATCGCCTCGGGCAAGTCGACCATCGCACGACGACTCGCAGAGCTCGGCGCGGTGGTCGTCGACGCCGATCAGATCGTCCGTGACGTGCAGTCGCCCGGCTCCGAGGTTCTGGCTCGGATCGAGGATGCCTTCGGCGCGGACGTCATCTCGGCGGACGGCGCACTCGACCGCGCCGCCCTGGGGGCCATGGTCTTCGGCGATCCGGAGCGGCTGGCGCGGCTGAACGCGATCGTGCATCCGGCCGTCCGTGCCGAGTCGCAGCGACGATTCGAGGCGGCAGCGGCCGCCGATCCGGACGGTGTGGTCGTGTACGACGTGCCCCTTCTGGTCGAGGCGCGCGTCGATGACCCCTGGGACCTGATCGTCGTCGCCCATGCGCCTGCCCAGGAGCGCAGACGGAGGCTCGTGGAGTTGCGCGGCATGGCGGAACAGGCTGCGCAGGAGCGGATCGATGCGCAGGTCTCGGACGAGCGTCGGCTGGCGATCGCCGACGAGGTCGTCGACACATCCGGATCCCTGGAGCAGACGATGCTGCAGACCGATGCCCTGTGGGAGCGGATCCGCTCGTCGTGACCTTCACCGGTCACGCACCTGGATCCCCTGCCTATCGGCGTCTCATCGTCGGGCTCTTCTTCGCCGGCATCGCGACATTCGCCCAGCTCTATTCGCCGCAGGCCGTTCTGCCGCAGCTGTCGTCCGATCTCGGGATCACGCCTGCCACCGCGGCGCTCGCTGTATCGGCCGCGACGCTCGGTCTCGCGGCGGCGGTGATCCCGTGGTCGATGGTCGCGGATCGCATCGGCCGAGTGCCGGCGATGGGGACCGGCATCCTCGCCGCTACCGTTCTGGGTCTCGTCGCTCCGCTCAGCACCGGCATGGAGATGCTGCTGGCGCTGCGCCTGCTCGAGGGCATCGCGCTGGGCGCCGTGCCGGCCGTAGCGCTCGCGTACCTCAGCGAGGAGGTGAGTGCGCGGCATGCCGCGGCGGCCGCGGGGAGCTACATCGCCGGGACGACCGTGGGTGGTCTGCTCGGTCGCGTCGTGTCCGGATTGGCGGGCGAGCAGTGGGGGTGGCGTGCGGGAATCTGGGTCGTGGCCGGTGTCTGCGCGATGGCGGCCGCTCTCTTCCTCTGGCTGACGCCGAAGGCCCGGGGGTTCGTGCCCGGTCGGCTTCGCCAGGGTGCGACAAGCGGGATGCTCGCGCGTCTCGTGTCGCCGATGCGCTCCGCACCGCAACTCGCCCTCTACGCGCAGGGCTTCCTTCTCATGGGGGCGTTCGTCGCGGTGTACAACTACCTCGGATTCCACCTCATCGACGCGCCGTTCTCTCTTCCGAGCTGGCTGGTGACCCTGCTCTTCCTCGCCTACCTCGCGGGCACCGTCTCGTCACCGACCGCCGGTGCTCTCGCATCTCGCTTCGGTCGGTACCCGGTGCTGCTGTGCTCGATCGCGGTGATGGGGATCGGAGCGCTCGCCATGCTCAGCCGGGCCGCGCTGCCGGTGGTCCTCGGGCTGCTGCTCTTCACGGGCGGCTTCTTCGGCGCACATGCGGTTGCGTCGGGGTGGGCTCCGGCCGCTGCCACGCCGGACAGTCGTGCGCAGGCATCGTCGCTCTACTACTTCGGCTACTACGCGGGCTCGAGCCTGTTCGGATGGGCGCTGGGCATCGTGTTCGGCAGGGCGGACTGGGCGTGGTTCGTGGGCGCGATCATCACGATGTGCGCGGTGTCGGCGGCACTCGCGGCGCGCGCGCTCCGGTCGTCGCCGACAGGACGCATATGATCGCGAGGCGGCACCGCCGCGCAGCCGCTCGCCGGCGCGACCGACCCGAAGGACCAGCACCATGCGCATGAGGCATCTTGCAGCGTACGACCACGAGCTGCGCACGGATGCGGAAGTGGTGCATGCCCTCGATGTGGCGACGCACGGACCGCTGCGTCTCGCCGCCTTTCCGGGCGGGCGCGGGTTCGTGTCGTACGCCGATCTCGGCGGGGTCGATCAGGGCGGCATCGAGGCGCTCGTCGATGCCGCGCTCGCGCACTTCGGGAGGCGGAGCGAGATCGACTCGATCGAGTGGAAGACGCGCGGGCATGACCGGGCACCGGGGCTCGGCGGGACTCTCGAAAGCCGAGGCTTCGTGCCGGAGGAGACGGAGTCGGTGATGATCGGCGAGGCGGAGCTGCTCGCCCAGCCGGTGTCGCTCCCCGCCGGAGTCGAGCTTCGGCGCGCGCGAACGGAGACCGAGGTGTTCGCGATGGAGGAGATGCAGGGCAGGGTGTTCGGCGATCCCCGGTGGCGGGTGCGGGTGGAGACGACGCTGCAGCGCATCCGCGAGGACGACACGGTGGAGCTGTGGACCGCCGTCGCCGGAGACGAGGTGATCAGCGCTGGACGGCTCGAACCGGTCACGGGCACGCGATTCGCCGGTCTGTGGGGAGGTGCGACGCTGCCCGAGTGGCGGGGCCGCGGCGTCTATCGGGCTCTGACGGCCCAGCGGGCGCGATCCGCCCTCGCCCTCGGCAAGGTGTATCTGCACTCGGATTCCACGGAGTTCTCGCGGCCGATCCTCGAGCGGGCCGGGCTCGTCACGGTCACGACCACCACTCCCTACGTGTGGACGCGGTCGACTGACTGACGGGCAGGGATTCCGCTGGGGGCTCTCGTGGCCCCGATGTCGGTGGCCCGGCATACGCTGGAGGTATGCAAACCACGCGCAGCGTCCGTCCTTTCGAGGTCATCAGCGAATACGCGCCCGCCGGCGACCAGCCGAAGGCCATCGCCGAGCTCGCGTCGCGCATCAATGCCGGCGAGACAGACATCGTCCTGCTCGGTGCCACGGGTACCGGAAAGTCCGCGACGACCGCCTGGCTGGTCGAGCAGGTGCAGCGTCCGACGCTCGTCCTCGCGCACAACAAGACTCTCGCCGCGCAGCTCGCCAACGAGTTCCGCGAGCTGATGCCGAACAACGCCGTCGAGTACTTCGTCTCCTACTACGACTACTACCAGCCGGAGGCGTACGTCCCGCAGACGGACACCTTCATCGAGAAGGACTCGTCGATCAACTCCGAGGTCGAGCGTCTCCGCCACTCGACGACCAACTCGCTGCTGAGCCGTCGGGATGTGATCGTGGTCTCGACGGTCTCCTGCATCTACGGTCTCGGTGCGCCAGAGGAGTACCTCCGGGCGATGGTCGCGCTCCAGGTGGGGGAGCGCTACGACCGGGACGCGCTGATCCGACAGTTCATCTCGATGCAGTACAACCGGAATGACGTCGACTTCTCCCGAGGCAACTTCCGCGTGCGGGGAGACACCATCGAGATCATCCCCGTATACGAGGAGCACGCGATCCGCATCGAGCTGTTCGGCGATGAGATCGAAGCGCTCTATTCGCTGCATCCGCTCACCGGAGAGGTGATCGAGAAGCTCGACTCCGTGCCGATCTTCCCCGCCTCGCACTACGTCGCCGGCACCGACGTGATCCAGCGCTCCATCGGCACGATCGAGCACGAGCTCGAAGAGCGGCTCAAGGAGTTCGAGCGTCAGGGAAAGCTCCTCGAGGCCCAGCGCCTGAGGATGCGCACCACGTTCGACCTCGAGATGCTGCAGCAGCTCGGGTTCTGCTCGGGCATCGAGAACTACTCCCGGCACATGGACGGGCGCCAGCCGGGCGAGCCGCCGCACACGCTGCTCGACTTCTTCCCTGACGATTTCATGCTCGTGATCGACGAGTCGCACGTGACGGTGCCGCAGATCGGTGCGATGTACGAGGGCGACGCCTCTCGCAAGCGCACGCTCGTCGAGCACGGCTTCCGGCTTCCGAGCGCGATGGACAACCGGCCGCTGCGCTGGGACGAGTTCAAGAACCGAATCGGACAGACCGTCTATCTCTCTGCGACACCGGGCAAGTACGAGATGGGGATCGCCGACGGCGTGGTCGAGCAGATCATCCGCCCGACCGGACTCGTCGACCCGCACATCATCGTGAAGCCGTCGAAGGGGCAGATCGACGACCTCCTCGAGGAGATCCGGCTTCGGGTCGAACGCGACGAGCGTGTGCTCGTCACGACACTCACGAAGAAGATGTCCGAGGAGCTCACGGACTTCCTCGGCGAGCACGGCGTACGCGTGCGATACCTGCACTCGGACGTGGACACTCTGCGACGGGTCGAGCTGCTCAGTGAACTGCGTGCCGGGGTGTACGACGTCCTCGTGGGAATCAACCTGCTCCGAGAGGGGCTCGACCTGCCTGAGGTGTCCCTCGTCGCGATCCTCGACGCCGACAAGGAAGGCTTCCTCCGGTCAGGCACCTCGCTCATCCAGACGATCGGTCGCGCGGCGCGAAACGTCTCCGGCGAAGTGCACATGTACGCCGACAAGATCACCGACTCGATGGCGAAGGCGATCGAAGAGACCGATCGCCGCCGCGAGAAGCAGGTCGCGTACAACCTCGAGAACGGTATCGACCCTCAGCCGCTGCGTAAACGGATCGCCGACATCACCGAGGTGCTCGCGCGTGAGGGCGCCGACACCGCTGAGATGATGTCCGGGCGCGGGAGAGCGACCGGCAAGGGCAAGTCGCCGACGCCGAACCTGCGGCGCACCGGCATCGCCGCAGAAGGAGCTCAGCAGCTCGAAGCGGTGATCCAGGACCTCTCGGATCAGATGCTCGCGGCTGCCGCCGAGCTCAAGTTCGAGCTCGCCGGGCGGTTGCGCGACGAGGTGCAGGACATGAAGAAGGAACTGCGCGCGATGGAGAAGGCCGGCCACGCCTGAGAAGCCCGGAGGCACCAGGATGGATGCAGCGGGCGAGGAGCTCGCCGATCGAGTGCGAGCGATCCTCACACTCGATGAGGACGTCGAGGAGAAGCGCATGTTCGGCACGCGCGCCTTTCTCCTCGATGGGCACATCCTCGTCGGAGCGCGCGCGGGCGGGGTTCTGCTCGTCCGGGTCGATGGCGAGCACGGTGACTCGCTGATCACCCGCCCCGGGGTGGCGGTCGCGGTCATGGGCGCGCGGACGATGGGCACCAGCTGGCTCGATGTGTCGCCGAGCGTGCTCGTCGACGACGATGATCTCGCCTCGTGGCTCGACGTCGCACGCCAAGACGCGCAGCGCTACGACTGAGAGCGAGAGTCTCAGCTGACGCGCGAGGGCGAGTCTCAGCCGACGGGTGAGATCCCCTGTCAGGGGCAGTGAACGAGGGTCTTCGGACCTGAACGGTCGATCTCGTGCTCGCTCATCGGTGCACCGCACAACGGGCAGGCGCGCTCTGCCCGCTCGGACGGGCTCGGCGGGGGAGTCTTCTCGTAGGGGCCGACGGAGGCGGGGCCCGCGAAGCGGATCAGATTCGAGTTGATCCACGCGTACAGTCCTCCGGCCTCGCGAATCCGAGTGCGGAGCGGAGGTCGATCGTCAGAACTGGCCATGTTGCTTAGTGTACTAACTATTAGGGTCAATGTATATTCGAAGCCGTGACCGCATCGGACGACCTGCTCAAACTCGACAATCAGCTCTGCTTCGCCCTGGTGACCGCAGCGCGCAACGTCGTGGCGATCTACCGGCCGATCCTCGAGCCGCTCGGGCTCACGCATCCGCAGTATCTCGTGATGCTGGCGCTCTGGGAGCGTGCTCCGCGTCCCTTGAACGATCTTGCGGCTGACCTCGCTCTCGAGCCGGCGACGGCGTCTCCCCTGGTGAAGCGTCTGGAAGCCGACGGGCTGGTCGCCAGACAACGCAGCGTCGAGGACGAGCGCCGTCTCGACATCACCCTCACGGACACGGGTCGAGCTCTGCGAGATCGCGCTCTCGACGTTCCTCGACAGGTGATGGCCGCCGTGGGGATGGATCTCGAGCAGGTAGCCACACTGCGCGACGGGTTGTCGGCATTCGCGGGTCGCCGCCCCGCCATGGAGTGACCGCACCGTAGGGTGTGGGCATGCCGAGCGAACCCCAGACGCGTCTTGCGCGCCGGAGCGTCGATCGCATGGTCCTCTCGACTCTCGTCGTGGGACTCTTCGTCGTGGCCATGATCGCTGCGGCGATCCAGGGCGCGCCGACGTTCCGCCCCGCCGCGCCGATTCCTCGGGGGACAGCGGAGCCGCTGCCGTCCAGTGATCCGGGTGCCACCGGGGTTCCCGAGCCGATGGAGATCGACTCCACCGCCGCCGCGGTCGTTCAGACGCTCGCCGTGATCCTCATGGCGCTGGTCGCTGCGGGGCTCATCGCGCTCCTCGTGATCGCCGCGAGAGCCCTGCTGCGAGCGTGGCGGGATCGCCCGCTGGGCCGTCGTGACGCGGCGGCGGTCGCATCCGAGGTCGATCACCTCACCTCGGCGCCGGAACCCGAGATCGCCGTCGCTGTGATGCAGCGCGGGATCGCCGGGGCGCTCATGCGGATAGACGAGCGCACCCGAGCGTCTGATGCCATCGTCGCCGCGTGGATCGGCCTCGAAGAGAGTGCCGCAGACGCAGGGGTGAAGCGAGCGGCGACCGAGACTCCCGGCGAGTTCGTGGTGCGGATCATCACTCTGCGGCCCGGGGTGGCCGGGGACGCCGCGTCGCTGCTGCGTCTCTACGAGAGCGTCCGATTCGGAGCCGGGTCGGCCGACGAGGGCGACCGGGCCTCGGCGAGAGAGGCCCTGCGACGCATCGAGGAGGTGTGGCGGTGACTGTCCGCAGAACGCTGGTCGCAGCGGGGGCGGCGGTCCTCGTCGCTCTGGCGCTCCTCGGCTTCGGCTTCACCTGGCCGTTCGTGATCGCATGGGGTCTCCTGATCGGTGCGGTCGGTCTGCTCGCGCAGCTCGCGATGCCGCTCGAGCCGGGGTTCGACGCGCCGCGCATAGACGTGGATCCGGATCGACGACCTACCGAGATCTCTCGCATGGCGTGGGCACTGAACACACACACCGGCATCGCGGGAGCGCAGATCACTCGCCGTGTCGGGGTGATCCTGCGTCAGCGCCTGATGCGCCACGGAGCGGATCCGGATGACCCTGCCCACCGCGACCGACTCCCGCGGCTGATCGACCCGGGAGTCTGGGAGCGCCTGACGGGACCGGAGACGACGATCGTCGACGTCGAGAGGGCGCTGGACGCGATCGATCGACTTGATCCCACCTCGCCGGACGAACCGTCACCCCGGTTGCACGTACCGACCCCCGACCACGGGCGGCCCTCGCCGCCGCGTCCATGAAGGAGATGCCATGACGAGCCCCGCAGAGATCGCCGCCACCGGAGCCCGGATCCTGGCCGCCGTGCGAACAGTCGTCGTGGGCATGGACGACCCGGTCGAGATCGCTCTCGCCTCGATCCTCGCCGGCGGTCACGTGCTGTTCGAGGATGTGCCGGGCCTGGGGAAGACGCTCGCCGCGCGCAGCCTCGCCTCGGCGCTGGGGCTGTCGTTCCGGCGCTTGCAGTGCACTCCGGACATGCTGCCCGGCGATGTCACGGGGTCGTACGTCTACGCACCGGACTCGGGGGACTTCGTCTTCCGGCCGGGGCCGATCTTCACCGGACTGCTGCTCGCCGACGAGATCAACAGGACCACGCCGAAGACGCAGTCGGCGATGCTCGAGGCGATGGCGGAGCGCCAGGTGACCGTCGAGGGCAACAGCTTCGCCCTGCCCGCGCCATTCCATGTGATCGCGACGTCGAATCCGATCGAGTACGAGGGCACGTACGCGCTGCCCGAGGCACAGCTCGACAGGTTCATGGTGCGGCTGTCCGTCGGCTATCCGGCGGCGGAGAGCGAGGCCCGCATCCTGGAGAACCGCGTGAGCAGGCGCCAGGAGGCTGCTCACATCGCTCCGGTCATCGACGCCGCTCAGCTCATCTCCCTGCAGGAGGCCGTCGAGGCCATCCACGTCGACCCGGACATCTCGCGCTACTGCGTCGAGATCGCACGCGCCACCCGGACCGCGGCGAACGTCGAGGTCGGTGCGTCGCCGCGGGGTTCTCTGGGGCTGCTGCTGCTGGGACGAGCGCTCGCGGCTCTGGATGGCCGCGACTTCGTCCGTCCGGACGACATCAAGCGGATCGCCGTGCCCGTGCTGGCGCATCGTCTCACGCTCACACCTCAGGCGTGGGCCCAGGGCGCGTCGGCATCCGATGTGGTGCGCTCGGTCGTCGGACAGGTGGCTGTTCCGCCGACCGTCGGAGTGCTCGGATGACGGACGGACCCGACGCGGGGCGTCGCGGTCCTGTGTTGTCCGTGGCGATCGGAGGCGCTGTCCTGCTCGCCGCGGTCGGCCTTCTCGCAGGAAGACCCGACGTGGTGGCGATGGGGCTTCCTCTGGCCATCTGGAGCGGTCTCGCGATCGCGCGGGGCACATCCGGCGCGGTGACGAAGATCGCGATCGACGCGGTGCCCGGGCGCGATGGCGAGCTGCTCACGTCGATCGCGGTGGACAGCGATGCGGATGCCGTCGAGGTGGTGGTGGTGCAGTCGGAGCGTCGCAGCAGACGCGTGATCGTGCCCGGCGGTGGCTTCACATTCACTGCGCGGAGCAAGGTCCTGCACTCCGGTCCGACGATCCCGGTCCAGGCGGCAGCGAGGGGGTTCTCCTTCGAGGGAGCGGCGCTCTCGTCGACGTCGGACCTCGCCGCCATCAGGCGTCAGGTGGCCCCGCCCCGCCGATCATTCGACGCGCTCCCGCTGCCGCGACGACTGACGGGGTCGCATGGCGCGCACGAGGGGCGTCGGGCGGGTCAGGGCGGTGACTTCCGGGACATCCACCCCTTCGCGCCCGGCGACGAACTCCGCCGCGTGGACTGGCGGGCGACGGCGCGGATGTCCCGCCGGCCAGGCGATCTGCTGGTCCGTCGGACCAATACGCTCAGCGACTCGTCGGTCGTGGTCGCCATGGACACGTCTGAGGATCTGGGTGAGGTCGTCGCCTCGTGGGGGAGCGGCGACCGCGAACGCAGCGGCGTGACCTCCCTCGACCTCGCGAGGGAGGCTGCGCGAGCCATCGCCGACTCGGCCATAGGCGAGGGCGACCGCGTCGCACTTCACGTGCTCGTGCACGGCGGCCGGTCGTTGAGGAGCGGCGGCGGCTCGAGGCACCTGGCACGGGTCGTGGCGGCCATCGCCGCGACGGGCCAGGCGAGAGACGACGCGACTTTCCGTCGCACTCCTCCCGTGCCGCACGGCTCGGTGGTCTTCGTGCTGTCGACCTTCTTCGAGGGCGCCGCCGCTCGGACCGCGCTGATGTGGAGGGCCAGCGGCCACAGAGTCGTCGCCGTCGATGTCCTCCCTCCGCTCGACCGTGCTCGGCTCACCCGTGCGCAGCTGATCGGCTTGCGCACCGTGCTCGCAGAGAGGGGGAACGTGTTCGCGGATCTCCACGGCGCCGGAGTCGACGTGGTCTCGTGGGCCTCGGACCCGTCCTCGGCGATGCGTGCGATCGCGAGGGCCGGGCGATGAGAGCGAACGACACGCTACGGACGGGTCCTTCCGTCCCGGGACTCGTCGTGAGGGGCGCGCTCGTCGTCGCCGTCGCCGCGGGTGCTGCCATGCTGTGCCCGTTGCTCGGATGGCAGGTGGCGGCAGTCGTCCTGGCGATCATCGCCGCCGCTCTTCCGCAGACTTTCGCGGCCTGGGGGTCGATCGGATGCCTCGTGATCGGGATGCTGATCTCGGAGCCCGACGTCGGGCGCGCGATGATCGCTGTGCTCGCGGTGCAGGTGATCCATGTCCTCATGTCGCTCTCCCTCGTGATCCCGGCCGGCTCCCGCGTGATCGTGACCGCCCTCCGTCCGAGCCTGGTGAGGCTGATCGTCGTGCAGGTGATCGCCCAGCCGATCACCGTGGCCGTCATGGTGGTCATGCGCATCGACACCCCCGCGTCGCTGCCGACAGTGCCCTGGGCCGCTGTCGCCGGGGCCGGAGCCGTGGTCGCACTCGTCGCGACCCTGCTCACGCGGGCGAACCGCGGTACTCGAGAGCACTGATCGCTTCCCTGTGAGCCCTCACGGAGCCAATGTCGGTGGCCACTCGTAGACTTGATCAGTGCCTATCGTCCCGGTTGCAACCCCAGGAAAACTCAGTGTCCGCGGTGCCCGCGTACACAATCTCAAGAACGTCGACATCGACATCCCACGCGACTCCCTCGTCGTGTTCACCGGCCTGTCCGGATCGGGAAAGTCCAGTCTGGCCTTCGACACGATCTTCGCTGAAGGACAGCGTCGCTACGTCGAGTCGCTGAGCGCCTACGCGCGTCAGTTCCTCGGTCAGGTCGACCGACCGGACGTCGACTTCATCGAGGGCCTCAGCCCTGCGGTGTCGATCGACCAGAAGTCGACCAACCGCAACCCGCGGTCCACGGTCGGAACCATCACCGAGATCTACGACTACATGCGTCTGCTGTGGGCGCGGATCGGGATTCCGCACTGCCCCGAGTGCGGTGCGCGCATCCAACGTCAGACCGTCCAGCAGATCGCCGACCAGCTCATGGAGCTGCCCGAGCGCACCCGCTACCAGATCGTCGCGCCCATCGTCTCGCAGAAGAAGGGCGAGTTCGTCGACCTGTTCCGCGAGCTGGGGGCCAAGGGCTATTCGCGCGCGATCGTCGACGGCGACCTCATCCAGCTCGCCGAGCCGCCCACGCTCAAGAAGAGCTACAAGCATGACATCGCCGTCGTCGTCGACCGCCTCGTCGCGGCAGACGACATCCTCGGCCGAGTCACGGACTCGGTCGAAACCGCGCTCGGGCTCGCCGGCGGCGTGGTGCAGATCAACTACGTCGACGCAGAGGGCGACGACGCGTGGCAGTCCTTCTCCGAGAAGCTCGCCTGCCCGAACGGCCACGCGCTCACCCTCACCGAGATCGAACCACGCACGTTCTCGTTCAACGCGCCCTTCGGTGCCTGTCCGGCCTGCTCGGGTCTCGGCACCCGCATGTCCGTCGACATCGACCTGATGCTCGGCGACGAGGAGCTCTCCATCCGCGAGGGCGCGATCATCCCGTGGACCACTCAGGGCAAGGGACTCTTCCAGTACTACGAGCGGCTGCTCGAGGGATTGGCCGACGACCTCAACTTCTCTCTCGACACCCCGTGGCAGGATCTGCGCGTCGACGTTCAGGACGCGATCCTGCGCGGCGACAACTACAAGGTCACCGTCAAGTTCAAGAACCGCTATGGGCGCGAGATGCGCTATGCATCGGGGTTCGAAGGCGTCGTGCCGTACATCGAGCGGCAGTACGCCCAGGCCGAGTCCGACACGCAGCGCTCGCGCTGGGGCGAGTACCTCCGCGAGGTCCCCTGCCCGGTGTGCGACGGCAACCGACTCAAGCCCGAGGTGCTCGCGGTGCAGGTGCACGGGCATTCGATCGCCGAGGTGTCGCACCTGAGCCTTGCCGACGCGCGGTCGTTCATGGAGACCCTCACCCTCACCGATCGTGAGGCGAAGATCGCGGCTCAGGTGCTACGTGAGATCCGCCTGCGACTCGACTTCCTCCTGCAGGTCGGGCTCTCCTACCTCAACCTCAGCCGGTCCGCCGGGTCGCTCTCCGGTGGAGAAGCGCAGCGCATCCGGCTGGCGACGCAGATCGGCTCCGGGCTCACCGGCGTCCTCTACGTCCTCGACGAGCCGTCGATCGGTCTGCACCAGCGTGACAATCGTCGTCTGATCGACACCCTTCTGAAACTTCGCGACCTCGGGAACACGCTCATCGTCGTCGAGCACGACGAAGAGACGATCGAAGCCGCTGACTGGGTCGTCGACATCGGACCGGGTGCCGGCGTGAACGGTGGAGAGGTCGTGCATTCCGGTCCGTATTCGGCTCTGTTGAACGAGCCGAACTCGATGACGGGCGAATACCTCTCGGGTGCGCGCGAGATCCCCACTCCGGCGAAGCGTCGCAAGCTCGACAAGAAACGCATGCTGAGCGTGGTCGGCGCCCGCGAGAACAACCTCAAGAACGTCAGCGTGAACTTCCCGCTGGGCGTTCTCACGGCGGTGACCGGCGTGTCGGGTTCGGGCAAGTCGTCGCTCGTCAACGACATCCTGTACCAGGTGCTGGCCTCGCGGCTCAACGGCGCCCGCACGGTTCCCGGAAAGCACACGCGTGTGTCAGGGCTCGACAACCTCGACAAGGTCGTGCACGTCGATCAGGCACCGATCGGCCGCACGCCGCGGTCCAACCCGGCCACCTACACCGGCGTGTTCGACCGCATCCGCTCGCTGTTCAGCGAGACCCCCGAGGCGAAGGTCCGTGGCTATCAGCCAGGGCGATTCAGCTTCAACGTCAAGGGCGGTCGCTGCGAGGCGTGCTCGGGCGACGGCACGATCAAGATCGAGATGAACTTCCTGCCCGACGTGTACGTCGACTGCGAGGTCTGCCACGGCAAGCGCTACAACCGCGACACGCTGTCGGTGCACTACAAGGGCAAGAACATCGCCGAGGTCCTCGAGATGCCGATCGCGGAAGCGGCCGAGTTCTTCGAGCCCATTCAGGCGATCCACCGCTACATGAAGACCCTCGTCGACGTCGGGCTCGGGTATGTGCGCCTCGGTCAGTCGGCGACGACTCTCTCCGGCGGCGAGGCTCAGCGCGTCAAGTTGGCCACCGAGCTCCAGCGGCGCAGCAACGGTCGCAGCATCTACGTCCTCGACGAGCCGACCACCGGTCTGCACTTCGAAGACGTGCGCAAGCTCCTCGAGGTACTGAACGGACTCGTCGACAAGGGCAACACGGTGATCGTCATCGAGCACAACCTCGATGTGATCAAGTCCGCGGACTGGGTGATCGACCTCGGGCCCGAGGGCGGCTCGGGCGGCGGCGAGATCCTGGCGACCGGCACTCCCGAGCAGATCGCGCGAGTCGAGGACAGCCACACGGGTCAGTTCCTCGCCGAGATCCTGGGTGAGGGGCGCTCTGCGCGGAAGGCCAGCTGATGGCCGACGTCCTGCCGTACAAGCCGCGGGCTGGTGAGATCCCCACCAACCCCGGCGTGTACCGCTTCCGCGATGCTGATGGACGCGTGCTGTACGTCGGCAAGGCCAAGAACCTGCGCCAGCGACTGTCGAACTACTTCGCTCCGCTGCGCACGCTCCACGAACGCACGCGGCGCATGGTCACCACGGCGTCGTCCGTCGAGTGGACCGTCGTCTCGACGGACGTGGACTCGCTTCAGCTGGAGTACATGTGGATCAAGGAGTTCGATCCGCCCTTCAACGTCCGCTACAAGGACGACAAGTCCTACCCGTTCATGGCCGTGACCCTGGGTGATGAGGCGCCGCGCGTGATCGTGACCAGGAACCGCAAGATTCCCGGTGCCCGATACTTCGGTCCTTATCCCAAGGTCTGGGCGGTGCACGAGACGATCGACCTGATGGTCAAGGCATTCCCGATCCGCACCTGCAGCGACTCCAGCTACAAACGCGCGATGCAGACCGGCCGGCCGTGCTTTCCTGGGCAGATCGGCAAGTGCGGCGGGCCGTGCTCGATGACGGTGACGATCGAGGAGCACCGTGCCATGGTCGATGACTTCGTCGCCTTCATGGCGGGCGGCGATGAGCGCTTCACCCGAGAGCTGACCAAGCGGATGCTGGCGGCGTCGGCCGCGATGGATTACGAGGCCGCCGCCAGATACCGTGACAAGCTCACCGCGATCGAGGCCGTGCTCGGCAAGAGCGCGCTCGTGCTCGCGACCGACGAGGATGCCGACCTCTTCGGCATCGCGGAAGACGAGCTGGCTGCCGCCGTGCAGCACTTCGTGATCCGCGGCGGGCGCGTCCGCGGTGTTCGCGCGATGACGATCGAGAAGGAGATCGACATCTCGACAGCCGATCTCGTCGACCAGGTGCTGCAGCGCGCGTACGGCGATGCGCAGGATGTGCCCCGGCGGATCATCGTGCCGACCCTTCCCGACGACGCGGCCGAGCTCGAGGTCTGGCTGCGCGAGCGGCGAGGCAAGAAGGTCGAGATCGCCATCGCCCAACGGGGGCAACGCGCTGATCTCATGCGCACGGCGACCCTCAACGCGCAGCAGGCCCTGATCAGGTACAAGACCCGTCGTACGAGCGACTACGTCGCACGAACCCAGGCTCTGACCGATCTGCAGGAGGCGTTGGGGATGTCGGAGGCGCCGCTTCGCATCGAGTGCTTCGACATCTCGCACCTCGGTGGCACGAACGTCGTCGCCTCGATGGTGGTCTTCGAAGATGGACTTCCCCGCAAAGACCAGTACCGGTCGTTCAACATCGCCGAGACCACCGACGATACGGACTCGATGTACCAGGTGCTGCGTCGTCGACTCGCCTACCTCGATCGTCCGGAAGAGATCGATGAGCCCGCATCCGCAGCGGTCCCCGTGGAGGCGGGAGACGAGTCCGAGGACGTCGTCGTGGAGGTCAAGCGCAAACCGCGCTTCGCCTATCCGCCTCAGCTGCTGCTGGTCGACGGTGGACAGCCCCAGGTCGAAGCGGCGGCACGTGCACTGCGTGACGCCGGGCACACCGAGATCGCCGTGTGCGGCATCGCCAAACGGCTCGAGGAGATCTGGCTCCCGGCGGAGGACTTCCCGGTGATCCTGCCGCGCACCAGCGAGTCGCTCTACCTGCTGCAGCGGCTGAGAGACGAGGCCCACCGGTTCGCGATCACGCACCAACGCAAACGACGCAAGAACGACATCACGTCGATCCTGGCCGAGGTGCCAGGCCTCGGCTCCTCGAGGATCAAGGTCCTCCTGAAGCACTTCGGCTCCGTCACCGCGCTGCGCTCCGCGCCTCTGGAGGCGATCCAGGAGGTGCAGGGGATCGGTCCTGTCCTCGCACAGAACATCCATACGCATCTCTCCACTCGCTAGGCTGGAGCCAGCGGGGGAGAAGGAGTAACCATGACTGACGGGGACAAAGGCGAGTTCCTCATCGTCACGGGCATGTCGGGCGCAGGGCGCACGACGGTAGCCAACGCACTCGAGGACCTCGGCTGGTACGTGGTCGACAACCTGCCGCCGCAGATCCTCCGACCGCTGCTCGACCTCACGGACATGGGCGGTGACGCTCTACCGAAGGTCGCAGCGGTGGTCGACGTTCGCGGGCGCAACCTCTTCGACGACTTCCCGGGCGTCGCGAGGGCGCTGAGATCGCGTGGTTCCGTCCGCGTGCTGTTCCTGGACGCGTCGGACGATGTGCTCGTGCGTCGGTTCGAGGCGGTTCGCCGACCCCACCCGCTGCAGGGGGACGGCACTCTGCTCGACGGCATCCGCGTCGAGCGCCAGCGACTGGCGCCGATCCGCGAATCGGCCGATCTCGTGGTCGACACCTCCGCACTCAACATCCATCAGCTCGCCACCCAGGTCTCCGACCTCTTCTCGGAAGCGGGCGCAGCGAGGCATCGTGTGACGCTCATGAGCTTCGGTTTCAAGTACGGTCTCCCGACCGACGTCGACCTGGTCGCGGATATGCGCTTCCTCCCGAACCCGTTCTGGAACGAAGAGCTGCGGGGCCTGACCGGTCAGGACGAGTCCGTCAGGGACTACGTGCTGTCACGCGAGGGCGCCGCCGAGTTCCTCGATTCGTATTCGGCGGCACTCACTCCGGTGCTCGAGGGGTATCAGCGCGAGAACAAGAGCCATTCGACCGTCGCGATCGGCTGCACCGGCGGAAAGCACCGCTCCGTGGCCATGGCGGAGGAGCTGGCCCGTCGGCTCGCCTCCGTGCCGGGAGTGGCCGTCAACGTGCGTCACCGGGACCTCGGCAGGGAATAGCAAGAGCCTCCGTCAGAGTAGGCTGGAGGTTTGCGCCGCGATCCGGCGCGTGAGCGTAGAGGAGTGTCGTGGCACTAACGACCGACGTCAAGGCTGAGCTGGTCAGCATCCGTAATGCACCCCCGACGGTGCGTGTCGCGGAGGTCACCTCGATCCTCCGGTTCGCCGGCGGACTGCACTCCATCGCCGGGCGGGTCGCCGTCGAGGCGGAGGTGGATGCCGAGATCCTCGCGCAGCGTGTCGCGCGCGACCTTGCCGAGATCTACGGAGTCCGACCGGAGATCGCACAGGTGCAGTCGAGCACGGCGAATGACGGCGCGCGATGGGCTGTCCGGGTCATCGCCTCGGGGGAGACCCTCGCACGCCAGACCGGTCTGCTCGACCAGCGTCGGCGTCCGGTCCGCGGACTCCCCAACCGTCTCACCACTGGCTCTCGCGCTGAAGTGGCCGGTCTCTGGCGGGGTGCGTTCCTCGCCGCGGGAACGCTGAGCGAACCCGGCCGATCGGCCATGCTCGAGGTCGCCTGCCCGTCATCCGAGGCTGCCATGGCACTCGTGGGCGCGGCGCATCGCCTGGGTGTCGCCGCCAAGGCGCGCGAGGTGAGAGGCATGCCGCGCGTCGTCGTGCGTGAGGGCGAGGCGATCCGCACCATCCTCAGCGAGATGGGTGCTCAGAAGACCGCGGTCGCCTGGGAGGAGATGCGCCAGCGTCGCGAGGTGCGCGCGGGCGTCAACCGTCTCGTCAACTTCGACGATGCCAACCTCCGTCGCTCCGCGCAGGCCGCCGTCGCCGCCTGCGCGCGCGTCGAGCGGGCCCTGGAGATCCTCGCCGACGAGGTGCCCGACCACCTCAAGGTCGCGGGCGAGCTGCGTCTCGCGCACCGCGACGCGAGCCTCGACGAGCTGGGTCACCACGCTGATCCGCCCATGACCAAGGACGCCGTCGCCGGCCGCATCCGCCGTCTTCTGGCGATGGCGGACAAGCGTGCCCAGCAGGAGGGCATCCCGGGAACGGAAGCAGCCGTGCCCGCGGGTCTCGACGTCTGACCACAGCGAACGACATCAGCGAGGCGATCCCTGTCAAGGGGTCGCCTCGCTTCGTCATATGGGGGAAGGATCAGGGTCGGCGACGCGTTGTCGTCACTAGGATGAGTTACGTCCGCTCTACGTCGCACATCGGCGGCGCAGAGGATCGGCAAGCGCCGCGGCGCGGCGCGGATTGGATGAAAGCGACATGGCGACCTACACGCTCCCCGACCTTCCCTACGACTTCGCAGCCCTCGAGCCGCACATCAGCGGCAAGATCATGGAGCTGCACCATGACAAGCACCACGCGACCTACGTCGCCGGCGCCAACACCGCCCTCGAGCAGCTCGCCGAGGCGCGCGACAGCGGCAACCTGGCGAACGTGAACAAGCTCGAGAAGGACCTCGCCTTCAACCTCGGCGGTCACGTCAACCACTCCATCTTCTGGACCAACCTCTCGCCGACCGGCGGCGGACAACCCGAGGGCGAGCTCAAGGCAGCCATCGACGAGTTCTTCGGTTCCTTCGAGAAGTTCCAGGCGCACTTCACCGCGAACGCCCTCGGAATCCAGGGCTCCGGATGGTCCGTCCTCAGCTGGGACTCGATCGGCCAGCGCCTGATCATCCAGCAGCTGTTCGACCAGCAGTCGAACACGGCACAGGGCACAGTGCCGCTGTTCCAGCTCGACATGTGGGAGCACGCCTTCTACCTCGACTACCTCAACGTCAAGGCCGACTACGTGAAGGCCGCGTGGAACATCGCCAACTGGGAGAACGTCGCCCAGCGCTTCGAGGTCGCCCGCGAGAAGACGAACGGCCTGCTGGTACTGTCGTAATCGGGTCGCGTCCCGACGGGCCAAGTCTCGTCGGGACGCCATCTCAGCCAAAAACCCCCGCGCACCGCGCACGCACGATTGCTGCGCACAGCGCACGAGAAACAGGGAGACCTGAGTGTCTGTCAAGATCGGTATCAACGGCTTCGGCCGTATCGGACGCAACTACTTCCGCGCGGCTCTCGCGCAGGGAGCGGACATCGAGATCGTCGCTGTCAACGACCTCACCGACAACAAGACCCTTGCCCACCTTCTGAAGTACGACTCCGTGGGCGGCGTCCTCGATGCTGACATCAGCTACGACGACGAGAGCATCACGGTCAACGGCAAGGCCATCAAGGCGTTCGCCGAGCGCGACCCCGCCGGCCTCCCGTGGGGCGAGCTGGGCGTCGACATCGTCATCGAGTCGACCGGCTTCTTCACCAAGGCCGAGCTGGCCAAGAAGCACATCGAGGCAGGGGCCAAGAAGGTCCTCATCTCGGCTCCCGGCACCGGCGTCGACGGCACGTTCGTCATGGGCGTGAACGAGGACACGTACAACCCGGAGACGGATCACATCATCTCCAACGCCTCCTGCACGACCAACTGCCTCGCCCCGCTGGCCCAGGTCTTCAACGACGCCTTCGGCATCGACCGTGGCTTCATGATGACGGCTCACGCCTACACGGCAGACCAGAACCTGCAGGACGGTCCGCACAGCGACCTGCGTCGCGCACGCGCCGCAGCGATCAACATCACCCCGGCGTCGACCGGTGCCGCGAAGGCGATCGGCGAGGTTCTGCCCGAGCTCCAGGGCAAGCTGAGCGGCTCGTCGTACCGCGTTCCGGTTCCCACCGGCTCGATCGTCGACCTCACGCTGATCACCGACCGCGAGAACCTCACGGTCGAAGAGGTCAACGAGGCGTACAAGAAGGCTGCTGCCGACGGACGCCTCGCCGGTTTCCTGCAGTACAACGAAGACCAGATCGTGTCGAGCGACATCGTGCACAACCCGCACTCGTCGATCTTCGACGCCACGCTGACCAACGTCAGCGGCAACCTGGTCAAGGTCTCCAGCTGGTACGACAACGAGTGGGGTTACTCCAACCGTCTCGTCGACCTGACCGAGTACGTGGCAGAGCGTCTCTGAGACATCTCCCATGACTCTGCGCACCCTGGATTCACTGGGTTCGCTCGAGGGCAAGCGCGTCATCGTCCGTTGTGATCTCAACGTCCCCCTGCGGGATGGGATCATCACGGACGATGGCCGTGTCCGCGCCTCGTTGCCTACCCTCAACGCACTGATCAACGCGGGCGCCCGCGTCATCGTGTGCTCGCACCTCGGCCGCCCCGACGGTGCGCCCGACCCGCAGTACAGTCTCGCGCCGGTCGCCCAGCGGCTGTCCGAGCTGCTCGGCAAGCCGGTGGCGTTCGCTCGCGACACCGTCGGCGAGTCGGCGCAGGAGGCCGTGGCCTCGCTCGAGGACGGCGGCATCGTCGTCATCGAGAACCTGCGGTTCAACCCGGGGGAGACCTCGAAGGACGACGCCGAGCGCGGCGCCTTCGCGGCTCAGCTGGCAGAGCTCGGAGACGTCCTCGTCTCCGACGGCTTCGGTGTCGTGCACCGCAAGCAGGCGAGCGTCTACGACCTCGCCGAGCTGCTGCCGTCGGCCGCCGGTCTGCTCATCGCAGCCGAGCTGGACGTGCTCGACCGTCTCACCGAGAACCCCGAGCGCCCGTACGCGGTCGTCCTCGGCGGGTCGAAGGTCAGCGACAAGCTCGGAGTCATCTCGCACCTGCTGCCGCGCGTGGATCGCATCCTCGTGGGCGGCGGCATGCTGTTCACCTTCCTGAAGGCGCAGGGCCACGCGGTGGCGTCCAGCCTCCTCGAAGAGGACCAGCTCGAGACGGTCCGCGGCTACATCGCCGAGGCCGAGAAGCGCGGTGTGGAGCTGGTGCTCCCGACCGATGTCGTCGTCGCATCCTCGTTCTCCGCTGATGCGGAGCACGAGGTCACCGCCGCCGACGCCATCGAGAGCACCGCGTTCGGCTCCTCCGGCATCGGCCTGGACATCGGCCCGGAGACGGCTGCGCGGTTCGCGGAGGTCATCCGTGGGTCGAAGACGGTGTTCTGGAACGGCCCGATGGGCGTGTTCGAGTTCCCGGCCTTCGCCGGCGGCACCAAGGCCGTTGCGCAGGCGCTCACCGAGGTCGACGGCCTCAGCGTCGTAGGCGGCGGAGACTCGGCCGCGGCCGTGCGTCAGCTCGGCTTCACCGACGACCAGTTCGGTCACATCTCGACCGGCGGCGGCGCAAGCCTCGAGTTCCTCGAGGGCAAGAAACTACCCGGCCTGGAGGTGCTCGGATGGGTGTGAACACCCGTACCCCGCTGATCGCGGGAAACTGGAAGATGAATCTCGACCACCTGCAGGCGGTCGCCTTCGTGCAGAAGCTGCACTGGACGCTCAAGGATGCCAAGCACGAGGACGGCTCGGTCGAGGTTGCGGTCTTCCCGCCCTTCACCGACATCCGCAGCGTGCAGACGCTCATCGACGCCGACAAGATCCCGTTCGCCCTCGGCGCGCAGGACCTCTCGGCTCACGACTCCGGCGCCTACACCGGCGAGATCTCGGGAGCCTTCCTGGCGAAGCTCGATGCGAAGTACGTGATCATCGGTCACTCGGAGCGCCGTGAATACCACGCGGAGTCCGATGACGTCGTCGCGGCCAAGACGAAGGCCGCGCTGAAGCACGGTCTGTCGCCCGTCATCTGCGTCGGGGAGACGGCTGAGGACCTCGAGAAGTTCGGGGCCAGCGCAGTGCCCGCGGGGCAGCTCGAGGCCGCTCTCCAGGGTCTGTCGAAGGATGCGGACATCGTCGTGGCGTACGAGCCGGTCTGGGCCATCGGCTCCGGGCAGGCAGCGACGCCGCAGCAGGCGCAGGATGTCTGCGCTGCGCTGCGCACGGTGATCGCCAAGGTTCTCGGTGACGACGCTGCGGCGCGCACCCGGATCCTGTACGGCGGATCGGTCAAGGCGGCCAACATCGCCAGCTTCATGCGCGAGCCTGATGTCGATGGCGCACTCGTCGGAGGCGCGAGCCTCGTGGTCGACGAGTTCGCGGCGATCATCCGCTTCGAGAAGCACGTCGGCGTGTGAGTGTGGCGGGGCTCCGGCCCCGCCGCACCGTATACTTGACCGTTACCGGGGCAATCCTGCCCCAGCGAAAGGCTCTTCCTCGTGGAAATTCTCGAGTTCGTCCTGCAGGTGGTGCTGGGCATAACCAGCGTCCTGCTGACTCTCCTCATCCTCCTCCACAAGGGTCGCGGTGGCGGCCTCTCCGACATGTTCGGTGGAGGCATGACGTCAGCTGTCGGCTCGTCGGGTCTCGCTGAGCGCAATCTCAATCGCTTCACGGTCATCCTCGCTCTGGCGTGGTTCGTGTCGATCGTGGCGCTCGGTCTCATCACGAAGTTCGAGGTGATCTGATGGCTACCGGCGGCAACGCGATCCGAGGGACCCGAGTGGGTTCCGGCCCCATGGGCGAGCAGGACCACGGCTACCACGCCGACCGCATCGCGGTCTCGTACTGGGACGGTCTCGGCAACGAGACGGTCCGCTACTTCGCCGCGGGGCTCCCTGAAGAGGAGATCCCCGAGACGATCGACCACCCGCAGTCCGGTCTTCCGGCGGGTCGCGACAAGGCCAACCCGCCTGCCCTCGCGAAGCCGGAGCCCTACAAGACGCATCTCGCGTATGTGAAGGAGCGTCGCACCGACGCAGAAGCCGTCCAGCTTCTCGAAGATGCGCTCACCCAGCTGCGTGAGCGTCGGGGTCAGTGACCTCGATCTGATCTCCTGACAGAAGCCGCCGCGATCCGATCGCGGCGGCTTCTCTCGTACCAGGCGCACGTGCTCACCGGCACCCGTACGCGGCGTCGATGTAGGACTGAGGTGGGTAGCCGTACGCCCAGACGCCGTTGGCATCGTCGGTGAAGCCCATGCTGATCGCCCACGCCGTGGCCCACTTCTCGATGCTGTCCTGCGTCGACGAGTCGTACATGTCCTCGCACTTCACGCTGATCGCGTGGCCGACCTCGTGGGCGATGAGAGCCTTGCTCCGGTCCGCCGGCCACTGCTCGGCGACCGAGTTCGACAGCTCGATGGCGGCGCGGTCGGGATCGTCCCACCACCAGGTCGTGAGGCCTCCCATGCTGCCGTTGGAACCGGCGTTGTTGACGATCTGGTTCCAGTCGAACTCGAGCAGCACCCCGGGTGCGAGCGACCGGGCGAACGCCTCGATCTCGAGGCGATCGCCCTGCAGCGGTCCCGCCTTCTCGGCGAGTTCGGCCTGTTCGGTCGCCACGACCTGTCCTGCGGCGTCCTGCATGGACACCAGTGATTCGACCGCCGTCACATCGAGGAGCATGGTGTCGGGTACTCGAGACGCCGCATCGCGCAGGGCGATGACGGCGTCGTTCTTGGCCGAGAGGTGTGCCGACTCGAAAGCCGGGGCTGCGTCGGCCGCCGAGCGCAGGAGGGCCACGCCGGCCTCGGTCACTTCGGCACTGGCGGCGGTCATCGCAGGTGTCGCCGCGTCGAGGTCGGCAGCCAGCTCGTCCAGGTCGCCGGCGTCGACGGCGAGCTGATCGGATGCTGCGAAGAGCTCCCAGAACGCCGACGGCTTGGAATCCGCCGAAGGCAGCGGTTCGGTGAGCAGTTCCTCCGCCGGGCCGGCGGCTTCTTCGGCATCCGTCGACGCCGTCGTGAGCGCGTCCCTCGCGGAGGGCACGGTGAGAACGCCGGTATCGGCCGTCTTCAGCAGATCAGCGACATCGATGACGGACGTGAGCGTGTCGAGCTCCTGCTGGGCCGTCGTCGCGCTGTCGCGAGCCGAGGCCGCTGCTGCGTCGAACTCGGCGCGTGCTCCGTCGTATCCGAGGTTGGCGGTGACCTGGAGCACGCCGACGGCCGCCGCGACCAGGACTCCCGCAGCGCCCAGCATGAACCCGATGCGCCGTCCTCGGCGATTCGGTGCTGCGCCGTCGGCGCTGGCGAAGTGCGGGGGGAGTGCGTGGCCTCCGGCGGGGGAGGTGGCCACGTCGACGGATGCAGTCATGCGGGGGACCTCCGTGGGGAACCGGCTCATGATGACTCTAATCAGTGAGCCGTCCGGTGCGAGAACCCCCGGGGACGAGAAAGGCCCCCGCATCGCGGGGGCCTTTCTCGAGTGGAGGGGCTGACGAGAATCGAACTCGCATCATCTGTTTGGAAGACAGAGGCTTTACCACTAAGCTACAGCCCCGTTGTCAGCTGCATCCGGGAGGACTGTGCCGACTCATCGATCATAGCGGACTGACGGAGGTGCTCGTGTCCGTTAGACTCGGTGGGGCTGAATCTGCATGCGGATTCCCCGGGGCGTAGCTCAGTTTGGTAGAGCGCCCGCTTTGGGAGCGGGAGGTCGCAGGTTCAACTCCTGTCGCCCCGACATGGCTTCAACGGCCTGACAGCCGCGATTCAGCGCGGAAATCACAAGGAGAGCACACCAGAATGGCGAACAGCACCGTCGAGAAGCTGACCCCGACCCGGGTCAAGCTCAGCATCACGGTCACCCCTGACGACCTCAAGCCCAGCATCGCGCACGCCTACGAGCACATCGCTCAGGACGTCCAGATCCCCGGCTTCCGCAAGGGCAAGGTCCCCGCTCCGATCATCGATCAGCGCATCGGTCGTGGCGCGGTCATCGAGCACGCGGTCAACGAGGGCCTCGACAAGTTCTTCCGCGACGCGACCGTCGAGCACAAGCTCCGCGTCGTCGGACGTCCGGCCGCCGACATCACCCAGTGGCCGAACGAGAAGGACTTCTCGGGCGACCTCCTGGTCGACATCGAGGTGGACGTGCGTCCCGAGATCGAGGTCCCGGCATTCGACGGCATCACCCTGACGGTCGACGCCGTCGAGGCCGACGACGCCGCGCTCGACGCAGAGCTCGAGAACCTGCGCGCGCGCTTCGGAACGCTCGTTCCCGTCGACCGTCCCGCCGCGAAGGGCGACTTCGTCGAGCTCGACCTGGTCGCCACGATCGACGGTGCGGAGATCGACCGCGCCGAGGGCGTCTCCTACGAGGTCGGCTCGGGTGAGCTGCTCGAGGGCATCGACGACGCGATCGAATCCCTCACCGCCGGTGAGGACACCACGTTCCGCTCTGCGCTCGTGGGCGGCGACCACGCCGGCTCCGAGGCTGAGGTCTCCGTCACCGTCAAGGCGGTCAAGGAGCGCGAGCTCCCCGAGGCCGATGACGACTTCGCGCAGATCGCGAGCGAGTTCGACACGATCGCCGAGCTCCGCGCGAGCCTCGCCGAGCGCGTCTCGCAGCAGGGCGTCTTCACTCAGGGTTCCGCGGCTCGCGACAAGCTCGTCGAGACGCTGCTCGAGCAGATCGAGATCCCCGTGCCGCCGAAGCTCATCGAGGACGAGGTGCACAACCACCTCGAGGGTGAGAACCGCCTCGAGGACGACGTGCACCGCGCCGAGGTCACCGAGGCCAGCGAGAAGCAGTTCCGCACGCAGGTTCTGCTCGACACGATCGCCGAGCAGGCTGACGTGCAGGTCTCGCAGGAGGAGCTCTCGCAGTACCTCATCCAGTCCGCCTCGCAGTACGGCATGGCTCCCCAGGAGTTCGTCGAGGCTCTGCAGTCGTCGAACCAGCTTCCGGCGCTCGTCGGAGAGGTCGCCCGCAACAAGGCCCTCGCGATCGCCCTGGGCAAGGTCAAGGTCGTCGACACGAACGGCAAGCCCGTCGATCTGTCCGACTTCGTCGTGACCGACGACGAGGCCGAGTCCGAGACGGCTGCCGACGAGAAGCCGGCCAAGAAGGCTCCCGCGAAGAAGGCTGCCGCGAAAAAGGCCGACGACGCCGACGCCGCTGAGAAGCCGGCCGCGAAGAAGCCCGCTGCGAAGAAGGCGCCCGCGAAGAAGGCCGACGACGCGGAGGTCGCTGAGAAGCCCGCCGCGAAGAAGCCCGCAGCCAAGAAGGCTCCGGCCAAGAAGGCTGCCGACAAGGCGGAGTGATCGGACACGATCTCATGAGGGGCGGATGCTGCGGCATCCGCCCCTTTCGCGTCAGCGGGGAGAGCAGATGAACGAGGAGACCATGAAGACCTGGGACGAACGCATCGACGAGGTGTGGGACGACGCGTCCGGCGAAGAGGTCGGAGACCAGACGATCGCCCGGATCGACGCGCTGGCCGCCGAGCGCGGCGTCGATGACGCCCGCGCGGAGTTCGAGCGCGCCGGGGCACGTGATTCGGCCGGCCGCCCCGCCGAGGCAGTCGAACTCTACCGGCGTGCGCTCGCACTGGGTCTCGACGACGAGCACCGCCCGCAGTGCGTGATCCAGCTGGCGAGTTCACTGCGCAATCTGGGCGAGTACGACGATGCCCTCGCCGTCATCCGTGCGGAGGAGGAGCTCTCGGCGGACGGCCCCTACCGGGATGCGGTGGCGACGGTCCACGCGCTGATCCTGGCGAGTTCCGGACGCCCGGCGCAGGGCCTGTCGGTCGCTCTCCTCGCACTCGTGCCGCACCTGCCGCGGTACCACCGCTCGATGACCGCGTACGCACACGAGATCGCGGAACTCGACGCCTGATATGCCGACGGCGAACACGGCCTGAGCGCTGCGTTGTCGCCGGTAGATTCGAATCACTGAAACACGGAATCAGGAGCTGACATGGCTGCAGAACCCCTCCTCGCTACGAGCGTCTTCGACCGACTGTTGAAAGACCGCATCATCTGGCTGGGATCGGAGGTGCGCGACGACAATGCGAACGAGATCTGCGCGAAGATCCTCCTTCTCGCCGCAGAGGACTCCGAGAAGGACATCTACCTCTACATCAACTCGCCCGGTGGATCGATCACCGCGGGCATGGCGATCTACGACACGATGCAGTTCGTCCCGAACGACATCGTCACCGTCGGAATCGGCATGGCCGCATCGATGGGTCAGCTTCTGCTGACCGCGGGCACGAAGGGCAAGCGCTACATCACGCCCAACGCCCGCGTGCTGCTGCACCAGCCGCACGGTGGCTTCGGCGGAACGTCGAGCGACATCCAGACGCAGGCGCAGCTGATCACCTCGATGAAGAACCGCCTCGCCGAGATCACCGCGGCGCAGACCGGCAAGTCGGTCGAGCAGATCAACGAAGACGGTGACCGCGACCGCTGGTTCACCGCCGACGAGGCGCTCGAGTACGGCTTCGTCGACCACATCCGCGACTCGGCCACCGACGTCATCGGTGGCGGCGGAACCGACCAGGACATCAAGTAACGGAAAGCGAAAGGACTCTCATGTACGCACCCACCTTCCGCTCTGCCGGCGACCTGCCCTCCAGCCGCTACGTGCTTCCTCAGTTCGAGGAGCGCACGGCATACGGCTTCAAGCGCCAGGACCCCTACAACAAGCTGTTCGAAGATCGAGTGATCTTCCTCGGCGTCCAGGTCGACGATGCGTCGGCCGACGACGTGATGGCGCAGCTGCTCGTTCTCGAGAGCCAGGACTCCGAGCGTGACATCACCATGTACATCAACTCGCCCGGTGGTTCCTTCACCGCGATGACGGCGATCTACGACACGATGCAGTACGTCGCGCCGCAGATCCAGACCGTGGTGCTCGGCCAGGCGGCTTCGGCCGCATCGGTGCTGCTCGCAGGCGGTCACCCCGGCAAGCGCCTGGCTCTGCCCAACGCCCGTGTGCTCATGCACCAGCCGGCGATGGGCGAGGCGGGGCACGGCCAGGCATCCGACATCGAGATCCAGGCGGCCGAGATCCTGCGCATGCGCACCTGGCTCGAGGAGACCATGGCTCGTCACACGGGCAAGTCCGTCGAGCAGGTCAACCGCGACATCGACCGTGACAAGATCCTGTCCGCCGCTGAGGCGCTGGACTACGGCATCGTCGACCAGGTGCTCACCTCGCGCAAGCGCATGTGATCGCATCTCCATGGTGAGAGGACGTCGGCCCTTCGGGGTCGGCGTCCTTTCGTCGTGTCCGGCGAATGTGCGACCACTGGAAGCGTGATTGCTCATATGAGCATCAGGGTGCGCGAACGGTGCCGCGGACGTATGCTGGAGACGGAAGGAGGATGCCATGGAAGAAGAACTGATCATGGTCCGCGTCGCCGAGCTGTACTACGACGAGGACAAGACGCAGGACGAGATCGGCGCCCTTCTCAAGCTGTCCCGCTGGAAGGTGGGGCGCCTTCTCACACAGGCCAGAGAGCGTGGCATCGTCCGCATCGAGATCGTGCACCCGCGTGCGCGCCGACTCGGACTCGAGCGCCAGCTCGTCGAACGGCACGGCCTCACGGCTGCCGTCGTCGTTCCCTCCCCGGACGGCGATGACGGGACCCTTGAGCGGGTCGCCCAGGCCGCGGCCGACTACCTCACCGCGATGCGGCCGGTGCCCCGCACGCTCGGCGTCAGCTGGGGGCGTACGTTGCGCGCCGTCGCAGAGTCGCTGCCCGAAGGATGGGCGACCGGCGTCACCGTCGTGCAGCTCAACGGGGGAGTGAGCCTCAACCGCCGTTCCGGCGGAGCCGCGGGCCTCGCCGTCACCATCGCCCAGCGTGCATCCGGACACGTGTCCCTCCTGCCGAGCCCGGCGATCCTCGAACGCGTCGAGACCAAGCAGGCGATCGAAGCCGACCGCACCGTCGCGGCCGTCCTCGTCGAAGCGGCCGAAGCGCAGGCGTTCCTGTTCACCGCGGGGCCCTGCGATGCGACCTCCGCGCATGTCGAGAACGGCTACCTCTCGGCATCCGATGTCGAAGAGCTCGCGCGCCGTGGTGCCGTGGGCGACGTCCTCGGGCGGTACATCGACGCCGACGGCAACATCGTCGACCCGCAGCTCGACGCCCGGACGGTCGGAGTCGACCTCGGGCGCCTGCGCGCCGCGAAGCGCTCGATCTTCGTCACCGCCGGTGACGCCAAGCATGACATCGCGCGCACAGTCGTGACCAGCGGCCTGTGCAGCGTTCTGGTGACAGATGAGACCACAGCACGAGCATTGTTGGAGGAACGATGACGACCCAAGAACTCAGCCGCAGATCGGCGGTGGACGTTCTCGGCGGTGAGCCGGATGACGCCACGCTCCGCCGGTTCCTGCACGGACTCCCGGGGGTCGACGCCGTCGGCCTGGAGCAGCGCGCGGCCGCACTCGGCACGCGTTCGATCAAGACCACGTCGAAGGCCTGGGCACTCGACACGATCATCAAGCTGATCGACCTCACCACCCTCGAAGGCTCCGACACGCCGGGCAAGGTGCGCTCGTTGGTCGCCAAGGCGAAGAATCCGGATGCCGCCGACCCGACGACCCCCCGGGTCGCCGCCGTCTGCGTGTACGGCGACATGGTCGGCGATGCCGTCGAGGCGCTCGGAGCTCTGCACGGCGATCCGGACGACGGACTCATCTCGGTCGCCGCGGTCGCCACCGCGTTCCCCAGCGGACGTTCTTCGCTGGCCATCAAGCTGGCCGACACCGCCGAAGCGGTCGCGGCCGGCGCCGACGAGATCGACATGGTCATCGACCGAGGAGCGTTCCTCTCGGGCCGATACGGACTCGTGTACGACCAGATCGCCCAGGTGAAAGAGGCATGCCGTCGTGCCGACGGTTCATACGCCTCGCTCAAGGTGATCCTCGAGACCGGCGAGCTCAACACCTACGACAACATCAAGCGCGCATCGTGGCTCGGCATCCTCGCCGGGGGCGACTTCATCAAGACCTCCACCGGGAAGGTGCAGCCGGCGGCGACGCTGCCGACGACGCTGCTCATGCTCGAAACGGTGCGCGACTGGCACCGGGGTACGGGAGAGCGCATCGGCGTCAAGCCCGCCGGCGGGATCCGCGCGTCGAAGGATGCGGTGAAGTACCTCGTGACGGTCGCCGAGACCGTGGGGGAGGAATGGCTCCAGCCGCACCTGTTCCGCTTCGGCGCCTCGAGCCTGCTGAACGACGTGCTGCTGCAGCGCCAGAAGCTCACCACCGGCCACTACTCCGGCCCCGACTACGTCACGATCGACTAGGAGCCCGCATATGTCATTCCTGGAATACGCTCCGGCACCGGAGTCGAAGGCAGTACTCAACCTCAAGGACAGCTACGGACTGTTCATCGACGGCGAGTTCGTCGACGGATCGGGCTCGAGCTTCGCGACGATCTCGCCGGCTGACGAGAGCCACATCGCCGAGATCGCCTCGGCGAGCGACGCGGACGTCGACCGGGCGGTCGCCGCCGCGCGTCGCGCCTACGAGAAGACCTGGTCGAAGATGAGCGGACGCGATCGCGGCAAGTACCTCTTCCGCATCGCACGTCTCGTGCAGGAGCGGGCTCGCGAGCTCGCGGTCGCCGAGAGCCTCGACAACGGGAAGCCGATCAAGGAGAGCCGCGATGTCGACGTGCCTCTCGTCGCCTCCTGGTTCTTCTACTACGCGGGGTGGGCTGACAAGCTCGACTACGCCGGACTCGGCGCCAACCCGCGTGCGCTCGGCGTGGCCGGGCAGATCATCCCCTGGAACTTCCCGCTGCTGATGCTCGCGTGGAAGCTCGCTCCTGCTCTGGCGGCAGGCAACACCGTGGTGCTCAAGCCTGCGGAGACCACGCCGCTGACGGCGCTGATCTTCGCAGAGATCCTGCAGCAGGCGGATCTGCCGGCCGGTGTCGTCAACATCATCACGGGTGCCGGTTCCACGGGGGCCACGCTCGTGCGTCACCCCGACGTCGACAAGGTCGCCTTCACGGGTTCGACCGGTGTCGGCCGCGACATCGCACGGGCCGTCGCGGGGACCGACAAGAAGGTCACGCTCGAGCTCGGCGGCAAGGCCGCCAACATCGTGTTCGATGACGCGCCGATCGACCAGGCCGTCGAGGGCATCGTGAACGGCATCTTCTTCAATCAGGGGCATGTGTGCTGCGCCGGAAGCCGACTGCTCGTGCAGGAGTCGATCCATGACGAGGTCATCGATCGCCTGAAGAGCCGCCTGTCGACGCTGCGCCTCGGCGACCCGCTCGACAAGAACACCGACATCGGCGCGATCAACTCGGCGGCACAGCTCGCCCGCATCCGTGAGCTGAGCGACATCGGCGAGGCCGAGGGCGCAGAGCGCTGGACCGCGGACTGCGCGATCCCCGACAAGGGGTTCTGGTTCGCTCCGACGATCTTCACCGGTGTCGAGGCGTCGCATCGCATCGCCCGCGACGAGGTCTTCGGGCCCGTCCTGTCGGTGCTGACGTTCCGTACGCCGGCCGAGGCGATCGCCAAGGCGAACAACACGCCGTACGGCCTCTCCGCCGGCATCTGGTCGGACAAGGGCTCGCGCATCCTCGCGGTCGCCGACCGTCTGCGTGCCGGTGTCATCTGGGCGAACACGTTCAACCGATTCGACCCGTCGAGTCCGTTCGGCGGCTACAAGGAGTCCGGATACGGCCGTGAAGGCGGACGTCAGGGTCTCACCGCATACCTGAAGGGGGCCTCCGCATGAGCAAGCGATTGACCGTTCCGAAGACTTACAAGCTGGCGATCGGCGGCGCCTTCCCGCGCAGCGAGTCCGGCCGCACCTACGAGGTGCTGTCGGCGAAGGGGGCATTCCTCGCGAACGCCGCCCAGGGCTCGCGCAAGGACGCACGGGACGCCGTCGTGGCCGCACGTGCCGCCGTGAAGGGGTGGTCCGGCGCCACCGCATACAACCGCGGGCAGGTGCTGTACCGGGTCGCCGAGGTCCTCGAGGGTCGCCGCGCGCAGTTCATCGACGAGATCGCCGCGCAGGAGGGCGTCTCCACGTCCGCCGCCGCCGCGCAGGTCGACGAGGCGATCGACCTCTGGGTCTGGTACGCCGGCTGGTGCGACAAGTACGCGCAGGTCGCGGGCAACGCGAACCCGGTCTCGGGTCCGTACTTCAACATCTCGGTGCCGGAGCCGACCGGCGTGGTCGCGATCGTCGCACCGCAGGACTCCGCGCTGCTCGGTCTTGTCTCGGTCGTGGCTCCTGCGCTCGTCGCAGGCAACACGGTCGCCGTGATCGCGAGCGAGCGGTTCCCGCTGTCGGCCATCAGCCTCGCTGAGGTGCTCGCCACGAGCGATGTGCCCGGGGGCGTCGTCAACGTGCTCACCGGGTCTCCCGCCGAGATGGCGCCCTGGCTCGCCTCGCACCAGGACGTCAATGCGCTCGATCTGGCCGGTGCCGGCGATCTCGAGTGGATCGACATGCAGATCGCCGCCGCCGAGACGCTCAAGCGCGTGCTGACTCCCGGCGCGGTCACCGCGTCTCCGGAGCGCATCGGCGCCTTCACCGAGGTCAAGACCGTCTGGCACACCAAGAGCCTCGTCTGATTTGAGTCGTGACCTCAGCGATGGTTACTGCGCAAGAGCAGCTGCGTTCGATGCTGCGAGAAGATGTCGCGCCGATTCTGCGGGCGGCGGGATTTCGAGGTACGGAGCGGACGTTCGTGTTCCCCGATGCCGACTGGTTCGCTCAGGTCGGTATTCAGACGTCGACTGCGAGTACGAGCAGTCGGTCGAGGTTGACGATCAACGCGCAGGTGATCCCGAAAGCCTTCTGGAACCAGGTGCGCGCGGAGCGACACTATCCGGCGAAGCCGTCGCCGAACGTCGGATACGGGCGCATAGGAGAGTTCTGGGAGGTGCGAGCAGGGCAACTCATCGACGGCCAGGACCGTTGGTGGTCGCTCGATGCGAGCGGGAGGGGGCGCCGAGAGCTCGCGGTCGAGATCGCTGACCTGATCGTCGACGTCGTGCTTCCGGCGATGCAGCTCTGCATGGCCACGGGTGACCTGACCGAGCCTGGAAACACGTAGACCGTCTGGCACACCAAGAGCCTGGTCTAGCGTCGGCGGAATCCGCCCCCCCCCGCGCGCACGAGAGCCCCGCAGCATCAGCTACGGGGCTCTCAGCATTCGGCATCGTTCGAGTGGACCGGCACTGCCGATCAGAGACCCGGCAATTCCTGATCGTGCGATGACGGCATGGTGCGGGAACCCCTGCGAGCTGGCCGCCAAGCCGCTGGCGACGTCGCGTTCTCTCTCGAGACCGATGATTTCGAGCAGCAGCACGCGCGCATGCTGGCCCACGGCATTCGGTTCCGGGAGGACCCGCGTCGCCACGGACAGTGGCCAGGTCCTTGCCGTCGAGACGCACTACATCGCACAGGGTCGCACTGATATCCCTTCGCCTTCGGTGACGGGCTATTTCGCGTGGCGCAGATAACGTGCCCTCCGATGCTCTGCGCGGAGTCTGGGCGGAGCAGACGCGGACGGGCGATACGGACTCGAGATGTACGACGCCGCGCCAATGCGTCCCGGTGTCGGATGCAGCGGTTAGGCTCAGTAGACGATCTCAGGATCCCCCCTAGGAGGACGCGCATGGCCCGTATCGGCGAAAGCGCTGACCTGTTCAAGTGCTCATTCTGCGGAAAGAGCCAGAAGCAGGTGCAGCAGCTCATCGCAGGACCCGGTGTGTACATCTGCGACGAGTGCGTCGAGCTGTGCAACGAGATTATCGAGGAGCGGATGGCCGAGTCCTCCGCCGACGGCACGGCGGACTTCGAACTCCCCAAGCCGCGCGAGATCTTCTCTTTCCTCGAGGAGTACGTCGTCGGACAGGAGCCAGCCAAGAAGGCACTGGCCGTCGCGGTGTACAACCACTACAAGCGGATCCGCGCGCACGGCACCCTCCAGACGGCCGAGCAGAAGGCCGAGAGCGTCGAGATCGCGAAGAGCAACATCCTGCTCATCGGGCCGACCGGATGCGGCAAGACCTACCTCGCCCAGACCCTCGCGAAGAAGCTCAACGTGCCGTTCGCTGTCGCGGACGCCACGGCGCTCACCGAGGCCGGCTACGTCGGCGAGGATGTCGAGAACATCCTGCTCAAGCTCATCCAGGCGGCGGACTACGACGTCAAGCGCGCAGAGCAGGGCATCATCTACATCGACGAGGTCGACAAGATCGCCCGCAAGGCGGAGAACCCCTCGATCACCCGCGATGTCTCAGGTGAGGGCGTCCAGCAAGCCCTGCTGAAGATCATCGAGGGAACGGTCGCATCGGTGCCCCCACAGGGTGGGCGCAAGCACCCGCACCAGGAGTTCCTCCAGATCGACACGTCCAACGTGCTGTTCATCGTCGCGGGCGCGTTCGCGGGCCTCGAGGACATCGTGTCGGCACGCGTCGGCAAGCACGGAATCGGCTTCGGTGCTCCGCTGCACGACAAGGGCAAGGACCTCGACCTGTTCAGCGAGGTGCTTCCGGAGGACCTGCACAAGTTCGGTCTGATCCCCGAGTTCATCGGTCGTCTTCCGGTCGTGACATCGGTGTCTCCGCTCGACCAGGATGCGCTCATCGACATCCTCACTGGTCCGCGCAACGCACTCGTCAAGCAGTACCAGCGCATGTTCGAACTCGACGGCGTTCAGCTCGAATTCGAAGAGGGCGCGCTCCGTTCGATCGCCGACCTCGCCGTCGAGCGCAAGACCGGCGCTCGCGGACTGCGGGCCATCCTCGAAGACGTGCTCGGTCCGATCATGTTCGAGATCCCCTCGGCCGAAGACGTCGCCAAGGTCATCGTCACCCAGGCGGCCGTCGACGAGGGCGCTCCGCCGACGATCGTGATGGAGCGCAAGCGCAAGAGCGCGTGAGTTCCGCTCCCTCGCCCTGGCGGGTGGTCGACAGCAAGCTGGTGCATGCAGACCGCTGGATCCGCGTGCGCGCGGATGACTGCGTCGACGAGCGAGGACACTCGATCGCTCCGTACTACGTGCTCGAATACGGCGACTGGATCTCGGTGCTCGCCGTCGATCGGGATGGCCACGCGATCGTCGTCGACGAGTATCGACATGGTGCAGGAATCGTCGCGGTCGGGACGATCGGTGGCGGTCTGGAGGGCGGCGAGTCGCCGGAAGCGGCCGCCATCCGCGAGCTGCGCGAGGAGACCGGGTACGAGCCCGACGAGATGATCGACCTCGGTCCCACCTGGGCCAACTTCGGCAGCCACACCAACCGGGTGCATCACTTCCTCGCGCGGGGCTGCGTGCGAGTCACCGAGCAGTCGCTCGATGAGAGCGAGGCGATCGCCGTGCACGTCGTGTCTCTCGACGGCCTCGGCGATCACCTCGCGCAGAGCTACCACCAGCTCACCTGGTACAAGGCGATGGAGCTGCTCGACCGCTGAGGTCACGCGGCGTGCGACCTGATCACGCCTCGAGTCCGCGCCGCTTCAGGAGCGGTGCGATCTCTGCATCGCGCCCGCGGAAATCGCGGTAGGCGTCGAGCGGATCCTTGGACCCTCCGACGCCGAGGAGACGGAAGCGGAACCGGTCGCCGTTCTCGCGGGTGAGTCCGCCGTTCTCGCGGAACCACTCGACGGTGTCCGCGTCGAGAACCTCACTCCAGATGTAGGAGTAGTAGCCGGCGCTGTATCCGCCCGAGAAGACGTGTGCGAAATAGGTCGACGAGTAGCGGGTCGGCACGGCAGGATCGTCGAGTCCGATGTCGGCGAGGGCGGCGGCCTCGAAGTCGGCCACGTCGAGGATCTCCGTCTGCGTGCTCACGCTATGCCATGCCTGGTCAAGCCAGGCGGCTGCGAGGTATTCGCTCGTGTCGTGGCCCTGGTTGAACGTCTCCGTCGCGCGCAGTCGTTCGACGATCGCGGGGTCGAGCGGCTCTCCCGTCTCATGATGCCGGGCATAGTTGTCGAGGACCTCGGGCCACAGGATCCACATCTCGTTCACCTGACTCGGGAACTCCACGAAGTCGCGGAAGACGTTCGTTCCGGCGAAGTGCGGGTAGGTGACGACGGCGAAAAGGCCATGCAGAGCGTGGCCGAACTCGTGGAAGAGCGTCGTGACCTCGTCGAGGGTGAGCAGCGTGGGCTCTCCCTCTCCGGGGAGCGCCACGTTGAGGTTGTTGACCACCACGGGCAGCGTCCCGCGCAGGCGCGACTGGCTCACGATCGGATTCATCCAGGCGCCACCGCGCTTCGAGTCGCGGGTATAGAGATCGAGCACGTACAGTCCGACCGCGCTCCCGTCCGCGTCCCTCACCTCGAACACACGCGCACCCGGGTGGTAGGCCCGGAGGTCCCGGCGCTCTGCGAACGTCACCCCGTAGAGCTTCGTCGCAGCGAAGAACACGCCGTCCTTCAGGACCCGCTCGGCCTCGAACCACGGACGGAGCGCGCTCGTGTCGATCGCGTACCGGGCGGTCCGCACCTTCTCCGTGTAGAAAGCCCAGTCGTGCGCCTCGACCTCGAAAGGGGTCGCCTCGGTCTCGTCGACGATCGCCTGCAGGGCTTCCTTCTCGGCTCGTGCGTTGCGTGCAGATGGCGCCGCGAGATCGCGCAGCATCCGCTCGACCGCGTCCGGCGTGCCGGCCGTCTCATCTGCCGTCACGTACGCGGCGTGCGAGGCATAGCCGAGCAGTGCCGCGCGCTCGGCGCGGAGGCGCACGATCTCGGCGAGCACGGGACGATTGTCGTTCCCGTTGTTACGCGACGCGCGCGACTGCGAGGCCGCCAGGATGCGGCGACGCGACTCGCGATCGCGGAGCTGCGCCAGGTACGGATGCCCGGTGAACAGCGGGAGGGAGATGACGAAGCGTCCGTCGAGGCCGCGATCCGCCGCCGAGCGAGCCGCTGCGGAGAGCTCACCGCTGCTGAGGCCCGCGAGCTCCTCGGGCGAGTCGAACACCACCGCGAGGTCGTTCGTGTCGTTGAGGAGGTTGCGCTCGAAGGTGTTGTTCAGCGTCGACAGCTGCTGGTTCAGGGCGGTGAGTCTGCTCTTCGCCTCGTCGCCGAGGGCCGCGCCCGCGTGGGTCATCTCGCGGTGGTGCCGTTCGACGAGGTACCGCTGCTCATCATCGAGCTCGAGATCGTCGAGGTGCGAGTGCACCTGCTGGACGCGCCAGTACAGCGCAGCGTCGAGAGTGATGGCATCCTGATGGGCCGCCATGAGAGGAGCGAGCTGTTCGTCGATCTCCTGGATCTCCGGCGTCGCATCGGCCGAGGTCACGGTGTAGAACGCGTGCGCGACGCGGTCGAGCAGCTCTCCTGAGCGCTCCAGCGCCTCGATCGTGTTCTCGAAGGTGGGCATCGAGCGCACCATCGTGATCCGGGCGATCTCTCGGAGGTGCTCGTCGAACGCGGCCTGGAATGCCGGCAGGTAGTGCTCGGGCCTGATGGCAGCGAAGTCGGGAAGACCGTAGGGGAGCGTGGACGGCTGAAGCAGGGGATTCGCGACGTCGGTCATCCTCTGAGCCTAGCCATCACCCGCTACGGGGACTCGCTTCCCGGCGGCGGCGTCCGTGACGGCACGGGCTCTGGCCGTATGACGCAGACGCGTGCAAAGTTTAATTTGCAAAGATTCGCTTGCAAAGAAGTCTTTGCAAGAGTATCGTCGACGGTATGGAAGACGAACTGCAGTTGCGACGCCTCGACGCGGGGGCGCTCAAAGCCCTCGCTCACCCGCTGCGTGTGAGGATCTTCGACCTGCTCAGCACTCACGGGCCGCAGACGGCGAGTTCGCTCGCCTCGATGCTGGGTGAGACGTCCGGGTCGACCAGCTATCACCTGCGAACGCTCTCGGCACATGACCTCATCCACGAGGTCGAGGGCCGCGGCACGGCACGAGAGCGCTGGTGGGAGCTTCCCGAAGGACGCATCGACATCCCCGGTCCCAGTCAGAGCATGTCACCGGCGAATCGAGCCGCGGCGCAGATCGTCTCGTCCGAGTTCTTCCGACTTCGCCACGAGACTCTGATGTCCTACGTGAATCGGCCGGACACGGACGTGCCCGAGGGCTGGAAGGACACCGGGTTGATCGCCACGACTCTGCTCGAGATGACCCCCTCGCAGATGGCGGGTCTCAAGGATGAGCTCATGGCCGTGGTCGACAGCGCGGTCGAGCGCTTCCGCGGCCAGACCGGGCCGGATGTGCGCCGGGTGTCGCTGCGCACCGAGCTCTTCGACCTGCCGGCCTCCGGTGCTGTGCTCGCGGATGCCAGCGACTCGAAGACGGAGGAATCATGACCAGCGCGACCATCCGACTCGTCGCCCCGACGCGCACTGAGCGCAGGCTGCTCGGCCTCGCCGGGCTGCTCACGGCCTTTGTGGAACGTCGCATCGAACGTCGGGCCGAGAAGCGGACGCTCGCGCTGGATCTCCTGCGCGAGCAGCAGACCAGACGCCAGGATCCCCACGCCGTCGACCACATGCTCGCGCAGCTCGGCCTGCCGCGTCGATGACATCGCCACACGCAGCGAAGCCCCCTGTCTGGAGTTCCGGACAGGGGGCTTTCTGATCAGAGTTCGTCAGTCCTCGAACGGGCGGGCGATCACGTCGCCGGCCCCGGTCTGCACGACCTCCCAGCCCGCATCGAGCTCGGCGATCGCGCGGCCCTCGAGCCATGTGAGCGTCCAGTGTCCGGTGAGGCCGCGGGATTCGACCTCGGCGATCGCCGGCCGGAGCGCGGCGGGAACGGATGCCGGCGGCTCCGAGCCGGTGGCCCACCGCGTACCCAGCTGCATCATGCCCCCTCGACCGGAGCGAGCTCGATCGCGGTGACCGCGAACTCGTCGGCCTCGGTGAACTCGAGGTCGGCGATGCGGCCGACGGCCTTGAGATCTTCGGCTGCGGCGCGGAGTGCGTCGAGCTTGGCGGCGGGCGCCGCGATCGCGGCACGAGATACCGGAGTCTTCTGCGATGCCTTCGCCTCGGTCTTGGCGCGGCGGATGCCGATCAGTGCCTCACTCGCGGCCGACAGCACCGCCGTGTCACCGTCGATGCCGAGAGGTTCCGGCCACGCGGCGGTGTGGACCGAGCCTTCTTCGAACCACGACCACACCTCTTCGGTCGCGAACGAGAGGATCGGCGCGAGAAGGCGCAGCAGCGTGGACAGCGCCAGGCGCAGTGCGAGTGCCGCGGAGGCCTGGCCCACGTCGTTCTGGTTGTAGGCGCGCTCCTTGACGAGCTCGAGGTAGTCGTCGCAGAACGTCCAGAAGAACGCCTCGGTGACCTCCAGCGCCTTGGCCTGGTCGTAGTTCTCGAACGCCTTGGTCGCCTCGGCGATCACGGCGTCGAGGCCTGTCAGCATCGAGGCGTCGAGGGCGTGCGTCACCTGGGCGCCTTCGGGCACCGGGAACGACAGCACGAACTTCGCCGCGTTGAGCACCTTGATCGACAGACGGCGGCCGATCTTGACCTGCGTCGGGTTCTGCGGGTCGAAGGCGGCATCCATTCCCAGGCGGCTGGAGGCGGCCCAGTAGCGCACCGCATCCGATCCGTGGGTCTCGAGGATGTCCGCCGGTGTGACGACGTTGCCCTTCGACTTCGACATCTTCTTGCGGTCGGGGTCGACGATGAAGCCCGAGATCGCGGCGTTGCGCCACGGCGAGCGCCCGTCTTCGAGGGTCGAGCGCAACATGGTCGAGAAGAGCCAGGTGCGGATGATGTCCTGTCCCTGCGGGCGCAGGTCGAACGGTGCCGTGAGCTGCCACAGCTCCTCGTCGCGCTGCCATCCACCGGCGAGCTGCGGAGTGAGCGACGAGGTGGCCCAGGTGTCGAGGATGTCGGCCTCGGCTTCAAAACCACCGGCCACGCCGCGCTGATCCTCGGTGTATCCCTCCGGCACGTCGGTCGTCGGGTCGATGGGGAGACTGGCGTGATCGGGAGCGATCACGCGGTCGTAGTCGCGCTCGCCGTTCTCGTCGAGGCCGTACCAGAGCGGGATCGGCACGCCGAAGAAGCGCTGACGCGACACGAGCCAGTCTCCGGTCAGACCTCCGACCCAGTTCTCGTAGCGAACCCGCATGAAGTCCGGGTGCCACGCCAGCTGCGTTCCGCGCTCGAGCAGCTCGTCGCGCAGGTTCGCGTCGCGTGCGCCGTTGCGGATGTACCACTGGCGGGTCGAGACGATCTCGAGAGGGCGGTCCCCCTTCTCGAAGAACTTCACGGCGTGGTTGAACGGCTTGCCGACGGCCGTCATGTCTCCGGTCTCCTGCAGCTTCTCGACGATCGCCTTGCGCGCGGAGAACACCGTCTTGCCCGCGAGTTCGGCGGTGTACCAGTCGATCGCGTCGGCGTCGGCGACGATCGACGGCGCCGTCGGGAGGAAGCGTCCGTCGAGGCCGATCGTGGTCATGTTCGGGAGGTGGTCGCCCGCCGCCGTGCGCAGCTCGCGCCACCAGATGATGTCGGTCACATCGCCGAAGGTGCAGACCATCGCGGCGCCGGTGCCCTTGTCGGGCTGTGCGAGGTGGTGGCCGTGGATCTCGATCTCGGCGCCGAAGAAGGGCGTGCGCACCTTCGTGCCGATCAGGTGCTTGTGCGGGCCCTCGGGGTGGGTCACGATCGCGATGCACGCGGGAAGCAGCTCGGGGCGGGTGGTCTCGATCGTGATCGAGCCGGATCCGTCGGCGAACGGGAAGTCGATGGTGTGGTACGCGGCCTGCTGGTCGCGATCCTCGAGTTCGGCCTGGGCGATCGCCGAGCGGAAGTCGATGTCCCACAGCGTCGGAGCGAGCGACTGATAGGCCTCGCCGCGCTCGAGGTTGCGCAGGAATGCGAGCTGGCTCTGACGGATCGTGTCGTCGGAGATGGTGCGGTAGGTCTGCGTCCAGTCGACCGAGAGGCCGAGCTGGCGGAACAGCGCCTCGAACTGCTTCTCGTCCTCGATCGTCAGACGTTCGCAGAGCTCGATGAAGTTGCGGCGGCTGATGGGCACCTGGTCGGCAGCGCGGCTGGACTTGTTGTCGCCGCCTTCGAACGGCGGGGTGAAGTCGCTCTGGTAGGGGAGCGTCGGGTCGCACCGCACGCCGTAGTAGTTCTGCACGCGGCGCTCGGTGGGCAGTCCGTTGTCGTCCCACCCCATCGGGTAGAACACGTTCTTGCCGCGCATGCGCTCGAAGCGCGCCTTGACATCGGTGTGCGTGTACGAGAAGACGTGCCCGATGTGCAGGCTTCCGGATGCGGTCGGCGGGGGAGTGTCGATCGAGTAGACGCCCTCGCGGCCGGACTCCGCGGCGCGGATGCGGTCGAACAGGTACGTGCCCCGCTCGGACCAGGTCTCACCCCACTTCGCTTCGAGACCTTCGAGTGCGGGCTTGTCGGGAATAGCGGACATGAAGGTTCTCCTCGAGCGATGTATGCGGCACTGTGTGAGCGTGCCTGAGTGTGGATTGTGTCCCACAGTCTAATCGCCCGCGGCAGTGCAGAGTTCCGGTCCTGCCGCGCAGCGCCGGGGGTGAAGAGGACGCTCTAGAATTGGATCCAGTCCAACAAACGACGCGTCCGCGTCCCTTCGCCTTCCCTCCCGAGGAACAGCATGCCCACCACCTTCCTGCGCCGCGCGATCCCGCTCGGTGCCACCGTCGCCGTGAGCGCCCTCCTGCTCAGCTCCTGCGCCGCGCCGTCCTCCGAGTCCGACGGCGGAGAGCTCGTCTGGGCGATCGAGGGCGCGAACCTCTCTGCCGGGCACATGGATCCGCAGGTGAGCCAGCTCGACGTCTCCGGCATGGTGCAGCGGGCAGTGCTCGACTCGCTGGTGTTCCAGGAGGACGACGGCTCGTTCAGCCCCTGGCTGGCGAAGGAGTGGACCGTCTCCGACGACAGCACGGAGTACACCTTCGTCCTCCGTGACGACGTGACGTTCACCGACGGCGAGGTCTTCGACGCCGAGGCGGTCAAGGCGAACTTCGACCGCATCGTCGACCCCGAGACGGAGTCGGCGCAGGCGGCGTCGATGCTCGGAGCAGACTTCTACGCGGGTACGGAGGTCGTCGACGAGCACACCGTCACGGTCAGCTTCACCCAGCCGTACGCGCCGTTCCTGCAGGCGGCCAGCACGCCGCAGCTCGGGTTCTACTCACCGGCCGTGCTGGCGGAGTCCGCCGACCAGCTGAAGGCCGGAGGGCCCGATGTCACGGTCGGCACCGGTCCGTTCGTGCTCACCGAGTACACGCCCGATCAGGAGCTGGTGTACACCCGGAACGATGACTACGCCTGGGGGCCGCACGGCGAGGATGCGGCGGAGGTCGAGACGCTGCGCGTCGAGATCCAGCCGGAGGCCTCCGTGCGCACCGGCGTCGTGCAGAGCGGCGAGGCGGACCTCGCGAGCAACATCCCCCCGAACCTCGCGGGAGATCTCGGCGACGGCATCACCGTGGACTCGGTCGAGTACCCCGGCCTGCCGTACTCGCTGTACCTCAACGAGAAGTACGGTGTCTTCGCCGACGAGAAGGTGCGCCAGGCATTCGCTCGGGGCATCGACGTCGACGCCGCCGTCGAGGAGATCTTCTTCGGGCAGTTCCCACGAGCATGGAGCGTGCTCGGCTCGACGACTCCCGGGTACGACGCCTCCCTCGAGGACAGCTGGCCTTTCGATGCAGCAGCGGCGAACGCTCTCCTCGACGAGGCCGGCTGGACGGAGCGCGACAGCGACGGCATCCGCATGAAGGACGGCAAGCGTCTGTCGGCGCGGTGGATCGCATGGACCCCGGTGCCGGACGACCGGGCCGCCCTGGCGAACGCGATCCAGTCGGATCTCAAGGCGATCGGGTTCGAGGTCGTGCGCGAGGTGCTGGAGCCCGGCGCCTACAACGAGCAGTACGGTCCCAAGACCTTCGACCTGACGGACTGGGGATTCTCCGGCGTCGATCCCGACTTCCTCCGCGCGCACCTGCACACAGAGGGGTTCCAGAACGCCTCCCAGGTCACCGATCCGGAGATCGACGCTCTGCTCGACCAGGCCGTCGCCTCCAGCGACCAGGACGAGCGCAACAGCATCTACACGCAGCTGCAGGAGTGGAATGCGGAGTACACGGCCATCGTCCCGCTCTACAGCCCCTCGGCGATCACCGCCGTCGGCGAGCGGGTCAGCGGTCTCGACTACGACCTGTACGGACGTCCGCTGTTCTACGACGTGAGCGTCGGCTGACCGCTGAGTCGTCGAGCCCCCTTGGGCATATCGCTGCGGTATCGTTCGTGAGCGAGCGCCGCGTGCCGAAGGGTGCTCAGAGATCGTCGAGAGGGCGCCAACGGTGAAGGCAGCGCTCATCCGGATCGCCGGTCTCGCGGCATCCGTCGTGATCGTGCTCTGGGGTGCGGCGACACTCGTCTTCCTGGCGTTCCGCGTCATCCCGGGCGATCCGGTCTCGGTGATGCTCGGGCCGCAGGCTCAGGTGAGCGACGCGGTCAAGGACGGCATCCGTGCGGAGCTCGGCCTCGATCGACCCCCGCTCGAGCAGTATCTGACCTTCATCGGTCAGCTCGCCCGGGGAGACCTGGGCGAGTCGTATCAGCTGCGGATGCCGGTGACCGAGGTCATCGGCCGTCAGCTCGGATCGACGCTGCAGCTCTCGGCGCTGGCTCTCGTGATCGCCGTGCTGCTCGCGCTCGGCGTCGCCCTGCTGGTGCGAGGCCAGGCAGGGCGAGCCGTCGCCGCGGGCATCGAGCTCGTCATCCTGTCGTCGCCCGTGTTCTGGATCGGATTGATCCTGCTCAGCGTCTTCGCATTCGGATTCGGGTGGTTCCCTGTCTCGGGTGCCCGCAATCCGGCGACGATCGTGCTGCCGGCCATCACGCTCGCGCTTCCCGTGGCGGCGCTGCTCAGCCAGGTGCTGCGGGATGGACTCGTGCAGGCCGAGCGGATGCCGTTCGCCGAGACCGTGCGGGCGCGGGGTGCGAGCCCGTCCTGGTTCACGCTGCGTCACGGACTGAGACACGGTGCCGCGAATGCCGTGACCCTGGCGGCCTACCTGACCGGATCGGTGCTCGGAGGAGCGGTGCTCGTAGAGACCGTGTTCGCCAGGGCGGGCCTCGGCCGGGTCACCCTCGCGGCCATCACGAACCGCGATCTCCCGGTGATCACCGGGATCATCCTGCTCAGTGCCATCGTCTTCGTGATCGTGAACCTCGTGATCGAGCTGCTGCATCCGCTCATCGATCCTCGGCTGCGCACCGGGCGGGGAGGAAAGCGATGAAGCGCGCGCAGACCGTGCTGCTCTGGTGCGCCGTGGCCGTGCTGCTGGTGCTCGCATTCGCTGCGGCCTTCCCCGCTGTCCTCGCCACGCACGACCCTCTTCAGACCGACGTGCGCGCATCGCTTCTGCCGCCCAGCGCCGAGCATCTGTTCGGCACCGATCAGAGCGGCCGTGACGTCTACTCGCGCGTGCTCTACGGGGCCGGGCGCTCGATCGGCATCGGCCTGCTCGCCACGGGCATCGCGCTCGCCGTGGGGCTGCTCATCGGCGCTCTCGCCGGCCTCGCCCCGCGGGGAGTCGACGCGGCACTCATGCGGGTGAACGATGTGCTCATGGCCTTCCCCGAGTTCCTGGTCGCGCTCGTGGTCGTGGCGGTGCTCGGGCCCGGACCGGTCAACATCGCGATCGCCGTGACGCTCGCCGCCGTCCCCGTCTACATCCGGCTGGCGAGGGTGCAGACCCGCACCCTTCGCAGCGCCGAGCACGTCGAGGCCGCCCGGATCCTCGGCGTCCCCCCGGTGCCCGCGTTCGTCCGGCATGTCGTGCCGGGTGTGCTCGGGTCGCTGAGCGTGCTCGCGACGATCGGCATCGGCTCGAGCATCCTCGCGGCCGCCGGACTCAGCTTCCTCGGTCTCGGCCCGTCAGAGCCCACTCCCGAGTGGGGCCTCATGCTCGCCGGAGGACGCAACGTGCTCGGACAGGCCTGGTGGATCGCCGTGTTCCCCGGCATCGCGATCACCGTCACCGTGATCGCGGCGACGATCGTCGGCCGCGTGCTGCGTGCCAGAGCAGAGGGGCGGACGTCGTGACGGAAGCGCTCGAGCTGCAGGGGTTGCGCATCGACTTCGGTGGGACGCCCGTCGTCGACGGGGTGTCGCTGTCGGTGGCGCGAGGGGAGTGCGTCGCCATCGTCGGTGAGTCGGGCGCGGGCAAGTCGCTCACCGCACGGGCACTTCTCGGACTGACGCCCGCAGACGCACGCGTGCGGTTCGAACGGCTCGTCATCGACGGGACGGACGTCGCCCGGTTCGGCGAGCGGCGGTGGCGCTCTCTGCGCGGCGCGGGCATCGCGCTCGTCTCGCAGGATGCCCTCGTCTCGCTCGATCCGCTGCAACGGGTGGGATCGGAGATCGCCGAACCCCTGCGGCTCCACGGCCTCCGGTCCGGACGAGCGGCGCTGCACGAAAGAGTGCAGGAGCTGCTGCACCGCGTCTGGATGCCGGACGCCGCCCGCCGAGCGCGGCAGTACCCGCACGAGCTCTCCGGCGGACTCAGGCAGCGGGCACTGATCGCCTCGGCCATCGCGGCCGAACCCGCGATCCTCGTCGCGGACGAGCCGACCACGGCTCTCGATGCGACGGTGCAGGCGAGGATCCTCGGACTCCTCCGCGACATCGCCGACGCCGGCACCGCGATCGTGTTCATCAGCCACGACTTCGCGGCCGTCCGTCGCATCGCCGATCGCGTGCTGGTCATGCGCAACGGCGTGGTCGTCGAGTCCGGGCCCGTCGGCGAGGTTCTCGAGAAGCCGCAGCACGCGTACACCCGACAGCTGATCGCCGCGACGATGCACGAGCCGCGTGTGACCTCTACCGACGACGTGACACCCGTGCTCGTCGCCACAGGCGTCACCAGGACATACGAGGAGATCGCCGCCGTGAACGACGCGTCGTTCGCCGTGCATCAGGGACGCACACTCGGCATCGTCGGGGAATCGGGGTCGGGCAAGACGACGCTCGCCCGGATGATCGTCGGTGTCGAGCAGCCGGACGACGGCGGCCTGCGCTGGATCGGCGAGCACCGCGTGCAGCTCGTGCACCAGAATCCGCTCGGCGCATTCGATCCTCGATGGAGCATCGGGCGGTCGCTGAGGGAGGCGCTCGCCGCGGGCGGCGTGCCTCGGGCGCTGCGGGCCGCGCGGGTGTCCGAGCTTCTCGCCGAGGTCGACCTCGACCCCGTATTGGCGGCCCGGCGGCCGTCCGCGCTGTCGGGTGGGCAGCGACAGCGTGCCGCCATCGCTCGGGCACTGGCTGCCGAGCCCGAGGTGCTCGTGCTGGACGAGCCGGTGTCGGCTCTGGATCCGTCGGTGCGTGAGCGCGTGATCCAGCTGCTGCTCAGGCTGCAGCGCGAGCGTCGGCTGACCATGATCTTCGTGTCGCACGATCTCGATGTCGTCGGGGCGGTCGCCGACGACGTGCTGGTGATGCAGGACGGCGTCATCGTCGAACAGGGTGCAGTCACGGACGTGTTCGAATCGCCGCAGCATCCGTTCACTCAGGAGCTGCTCGACGCGAACCGGCCCGTCAGTCCCTGACCTGGATGCCGATCCCCGCCGCGAGTACCGGTGCGAGCTGCTGCACCTGGAAGCTGCTCAGGGTCGTGCCGCGGAGGCTGTTCGCATCGAGGAACGCCGAGGCGTCGAGCCCGCGCAGGTCGACGTGCGTGGCGCGCATGCCGCGGGAGTCCACCTCGTCGCAGCGCGTGTCGGTGAAGCGCACGCGGGTGAGCTCGGCCTGGGGCATGTCGATCGTCCGGATGCTGCACGCGGTGATCTCGACGTCCGTGGCCTTCGACGCCCCCAGGTTCAGATAGTCGATCCGCACGTCGCGGAGCTCCAGCTCGTCGATTCGGGCGCTGCTCAGATCGAGCGTGCCGATGCGTCCGCCGCTGATGCGCACGCGACGGATGCCGGCATCCCGCATCTTGAGCGAGGCGATGCGGACACCCGTCATGTCGACGTCGATGAGGGTGGCTCCGGTCAGATCGACACTGTCGGCGTCGGCCGTGATCGTGCACTGCTCGAGTGAGGCGTGGGCGAGATCGGCTGCGACCTCGAGATCGAGCTGTGCCGCGAGCAGATCGGCGCTGCGCCGAGCCGTCGCCGACTCGAACTCGAGGGGAAGGTCGGGAGGCGAAACGCGGGGAGCCGCAGGGGATTCGGGGGAGCGGGCCATGCTTCGAGGGTAGGGGGTGGGTGACACACTCCTCGGTTCGGCTGCTCCTTCCTCGGTTCGGCTGCTCCTTCCTCGGCCGGATGCGCTTCACTCGGCCTATCGCGCGGAATCGGACCGAGGGAGGTGGATTGGGCCGAGCGAGAGCGGGAGCACGAGAGTGGCGAGCGAGCTACGTCTGCGGACGCGTCGACCGCTCCTGCACAGAACGCCACGAGACGCCGTTGTGCGCACAAGCCTGGAACGGGGGGGCGACGCGCACGCGATACGTCCCACACTGGCTGGGTGCGGAGAACGTCAGAGGACTTGCTTGCGACGATGACGGAGCTCGGCGGCGTCGTGCGTGTCCCCGTCATCCAAGAGCGCGGATTCGCTCGGAGCCTGGTCGGGTCGGCGGTCGAAGGCGGTGTGCTGATCCGGCCGCGACGAGGATGGCTCGCGGTGCCTTCCGCCGACGGGATGCTGATCAGCGCGGCGCGCCGAGGCGTCGTGCTGACCTGCCGTACTCAAGCCGCTCGGCTCGGTCTCTGGCTGCACGACCATTCGGGCAAGCCACACGTCGCCGTCGGGCCGAACGCCGCAGGGAGGCGACGTGTCGACGCGCAGGTGCACTGGGGCAGTCCGATCGTGCCGCGTCATCCGGATGTGCTCGTCGATCCGATCGAGAATGTGCTGGCGTACATCGCTGAGTGCGAGCCTTTCGAGCGGGCGCTCGCGACCTGGGAGTCAGCGCTCAACAAGTCGCTCGTCACGATGGAAGCTCTGCGCGGATACTCGTGGAAGCCGGCGGCGCGGCTGATTCTCGAACGGGCCACTCCTTTCGCCGATGCGGGGCTGGAGACCTACCTTCGTGCGCGACTGCGGTGGTTGAGAGAGCCGATCCGCGTGCAGATCTGGATCGCGGGCCACCGCGTCGACGCTCTGATCGGCGACCGATTCGTCGTACAGATCGACGGGGCCCACCACGTCGGTGCGCAGCGATCCGAAGACATCCGGCACGATGCCGAACTGCGGCTGATGGGGTATCACGTGATGCGCGTGTCGTACACGCACGTCATGTTCGACTGGCACATCGTGCAGGACCTGATCATGCGCGCGGTCGCGCAGGGACTGCACCGCGCGGGGTGAGTGACCCGCTGTTCAGACGCTTCGCACCGTCGGACAGATGGTCGTACCTCGGCCGAATTTCCGGAGACTGGCCGACGGAGGTGCATTCGGCCGACGGGGGCGCGGACTCCGAAGACAGAACCGACATCGGAAGCGCGCACGGACTTCGGCCGCGCTCAGGAGGCAGGAGGCGCACGCGCCGCACCGCGCGTACAATGGGAGACAAGAGCTGTGATCCGGACATCACCGGGGAGCTCTCGGAAGAACGGTCGGCTCGCGAGGGCGGACTCAGTAGAACCGAGCGGGGCAGGCCCGTCACAGCCGCAGTGAGAGTGGCTCCGCCGTGAGGCGCGGCACGCGAGGTGGTACCGCGGTCCCCGGAACGACAAGCCGGACGGATCGTCCTCGCAGCAGCATCCGCCACGACTCCTGCGAGACGACATGACCTACCCGCGTTCCTCCTTCGGCCCCGCCGCCGACCAGGCTGCCTCCGTCGCCCCGAGCCCTCGGTTCCCTCAGATCGAGCGCGAGGTGCTCGACTTCTGGGAGACCGATCAGACCTTCCGCGCCTCGATCGAGCAGCGCGAGGGCGAAGACGAGTGGGTCTTCTACGACGGCCCGCCGTTCGCCAACGGCCTGCCGCACTACGGGCACCTGCTCACGGGCTACGCCAAGGACGTCTTCCCGCGATTCCAGACCATGATCGGCAAGAAGGTCGATCGTGTCTTCGGCTGGGACACCCACGGTCTGCCCGCCGAGCTCGAGGCCATGAAGCAGCTCGGCATCACCGAGAAGAGCCAGATCGAGGAGATGGGCATCGACGTCTTCAACGCGAAGGCGAAGGACTCGGTGCTCAAGTACACGCATGAGTGGCAGGACTACGTCACTCGTCAGGCTCGCTGGGTCGACTTCGAGCGCGGATACAAGACGCTCGACCTCGGTTACATGGAGAGCGTGCTCTGGGCGTTCAAGACCCTGTTCGACAAGGGACTCGCCTATGAGGGATACCGCGTGCTGCCGTACTGCTGGCGCGACGAGACCCCGCTGTCGGCGCACGAGCTGCGCATGGACGACGACGTGTACCAGAACCGTCAGGACCCGTCGGTCACCGTCACGTTCCCGCTGACCGGTGCGAAGGCTGAGGCCCTCGGTCTCACGGCCGTGCGGGCACTCGCCTGGACGACCACCCCCTGGACCCTCCCCACCAACCTCGCGCTCGCCGTCGGCCCCGACATCGAGTACGTCGTGCTGCCCGCCGGTCCCGGAGGAGCTGCCGACGTGCACCAGGTCGCGGGAACGACGGATGCCGCCGTCGAGGCCTCGGCCCACCGCTACCTTCTGGCGCGTGAGTTGCTCGGCGGCTACGTCAAGGAGCTCGGATACGAGAGCCTCGACGAGGCGCTCGCCGCGGTCGACGCGACGGTGCGCGGAGCCGAGCTCGAGGGCGTCACCTACGACCGGCTCTTCGACTACTACGCCGACGCCGAGACCTACGGCACGGAGAACGCCTGGCGCATCCTCGTCGACGACTACGTCACGGTCAGCGACGGCACCGGCATCGTCCACCAGGCTCCTGCCTACGGTGAGGACGACCAGCGGGTGGCCGGTGCTGCCGGCATCCCGACGATCCTGTCGCTCGACGATGGCGGACGATTCCTGCCGAACGTCACCGACGTCGCCGGGCAGCTGTGGATGGACGCGAACACGCCGCTCATCCGCCTGCTGCGCACCGAGGGGCGCCTCCTGCGCGAGCAGAGCTACGTGCACTCGTACCCGCACTGCTGGCGGTGCCGGAATCCCCTGATCTACAAGGCCGTGTCCAGCTGGTTCATCCGCGTCACCGACATCAAGGACGACCTGCTCGCGAACAACGAGCAGATCACCTGGGTGCCCGAGAACGTGAAGCACGGCCAGTTCGGCAAGTGGCTCGAAGGCGCGCGCGACTGGTCGATCAGCCGCAACCGCTACTGGGGCTCGCCGATCCCGATCTGGAAGAGCGACGACCCCGAGTACCCGCGCGTCGACGCCTACGGCTCGCTCGAGGAGATGGAGCGCGACTTCGGCACGCTCCCGCGCAACCCCGAGGGCGAGATCGACCTGCACCGTCCGTACATCGACGACCTCACCCGTCCGAACCCCGATGACCCGACCGGCCGGAGCACGATGCGCCGCATCGAGGACGTCTTCGACGTGTGGTTCGACTCCGGCTCGATGCCGTACGCGCAGGTGCACTATCCGTTCGAGAACCAGGAGTGGTTCGACACGCATGCGCCCGCCGACTTCATCGTCGAGTACATCGGGCAGACGCGTGGCTGGTTCTACGTCATGCACGTGCTCTCGACGGCGCTGTTCGATCGACCGGCGTTCACGGGCGTCAGCTGCCACGGCATCGTCCTGGGCAACGACGGCTACAAGATGTCGAAGTCGCTGCGCAACTATCCGGACGTCTCCGAGGTGCTCGACCGCGACGGGTCAGACGCGATGCGCTGGTTCCTCATGTCGAGCTCGGTGCTGCGCGGCGGCAACCTCGCAGTGACCGAAGAGGGCATCCGCTCGGGCGTGCGCGAGTTCCTGCTCCCGCTGTGGAACTCGTGGTACTTCTTCGCGACGTATGCCAACGCGGCGAAGCCCGGCGGATACGAGGCGACCTGGCGCACTGATTCGACCGACGTCCTCGACCGCTACATCCTTGCTCGTCTCGGCGACCTGGTGCGCGAGGTGCGTGCGGACCTCGAGGGTCTCGACTCCACGACCGCGTCCGCGCGTCTGCGCGACTTCGCCGAGGTGCTCACCAACTGGTACATCCGTCGCTCGCGCGACCGGTTCTGGGAGGGGTCGAGCACAGATGCCTTCGACACGCTCTACTCGGTGCTCGAGACGCTGACCCGGGTCGCGGCGCCTCTCGTGCCGCTCATCAGCGAGCGCGTGTGGCAGGGGCTCACGGGCGGACGCAGCGTGCACCTGCAGGACTGGCCGGATGACACCGCGTTCCCCGCGGCGGACGAGATCCGCGACGCGATGGATGCCGTTCGCGAGCTGTCGAGCGTCGGCAACGCGCTGCGCAAGAAGGAGAAGCTCCGTGTGCGGCTGCCACTCGCACGCCTCACGGTGGTGTCACCTCTGGCGGCCACGCTCGGCCAGTTCGAGGACATCCTGCGCGAGGAGCTCAACGTCAAGTCGGTCGAGCTCGTCCAGCAGTCGGACACGACCGCCGGCGGATACGGGATCAGCCACCGGCTGAGCGTGAACGCCCGTGCGGCGGGTCCGCGCCTGGGCAAGAACGTGCAGACGGTGATCAAGGCCGCGAAGTCCGGCGACTGGTCGGAGGTCGACGGCGTCGTGACCGCGGGCGGCATCGTGCTCGAGCCGAGCGAGTACGACCTCGTGCTCGAGACCACCGGCCGGCCCGAGGGGGAGGCGCTCGCGATCGTGCCGAGCGGCGGATTCGTGCTGCTCGACACGACGACCACTCCTGAGCTCGAAGCCGAGGGACTGGCGAGAGACGCCATCCGCGTCGTGCAGGAGGCCCGCAAGAATGCGGACCTCGATGTGAGCGACCGCATCGTTCTGGCACTGAACGTGGGCCCGGCCGATGCCGAGGCGCTGCAGGCGCATGCGGACCTGATCGCGGGGGAGACCCTGGCCGTCGCGTTCGCGGTGCAGGCGACCGACGACATGGACACCCTCGTGCAGGAGGTCACCAGCCCCGGTGACGGCGTCTTCCGCAGTGGTGCGACCGCCCTGGGCGCCGACAAGCGCCCGATCATCGTCACGATCGACGTCACGACGAAGGAGCCCGCCGCATGAGCGCACGCGACAAGGCCGATGCCGTCTACGACAAGCTGCTGAGTCGTGCAGGGGAGCGCTGGGTGCAGCCGCGCAAGGAGCGCACGGCGCGCATCCTCGCGTATCTCGACGATCCGCAGCGCACGTATCGCGTCGTCCACATCACGGGTACGAACGGCAAGACCTCGACCGCTCGCATGATCGAGACCCTGCTGCGCGCGCACGGGCTGCGCACGGGCCTCTTCACCAGTCCGCACCTCGAGCGCTTCACCGAGCGCATCGTGATCGATGGAGAGCCGATCGAGGATGCCGCCGTCGTCGACGCCTGGAACGAGATCGAACCGTTCGTCGAGATCGTCGACGCCGAGCTCGAGGCAGCGGGTGAGGAGCCGCTCACGTTCTTCGAGCTGCTCACCGTGCTCGCCTTCGTGGCGGTGGCGGATGCCCCGGTCGACGTGCTCGTCCTCGAAGTGGGAATGGGCGGCGAGTGGGACTCGACCAACACGGCCGACGGTGATGTGGCGGTGTTCGCGCCCATCGACATCGACCATGCCGATCGTCTCGGCGGCACGATCGCCGAGATCGCGACCGTGAAGGCGGGAATCATCAAGGAGGGCGCTGCCGTCGTGTCGGCCCAGCAGCCGGCGGAGGCCGCCGAGGTGCTGCGCCGTGTCGCTGCTGAGAAGAACGCCACGATCGCCTTCGAAGGCGAGGAGTTCGGGCTCGCCGAGCAGAAGCTCGCCGTCGGGGGACAGCTGCTGACCATCCGCGGTCTCGCCGGAGCGTATGTCGAGGAGTACCTGCCCCAGTACGGAGCGCACCAGGGACACAACGCGGCCCTCGCGGTCGCAGCCGTGGAGTCGCTCATCGGCGGGGCGCAGCAGCCGATCGCCGCCGACATCATCTCGGAGGGCCTGCAGGGCTCGACCTCGCCGGGGCGACTTCAGCTGTTGGGCGTCGCTCCCACGGTGATCGTGGATGCTGCGCACAACCCGCACGGCGCAGCCGCGCTCGTGCAGGCGATGGATGACAGCTTCGACTTCGACGAGTGGGGTGTGGTGCTCGGCGTGCTCGCTGACAAGGATGCCGCCGGTATCGTCTCGAAGCTCGCACCCGCGGCGGCCCATGTGTTCGCCACGGCGCCCGAGTCCGACCGTGCGAGCGACGCGGATCTCATCGCCGATCTCGTCGAGTCGACGGGACAGCGTGCGACGGTGCACCCGACGCTCGCCGAGGCAGCGGACGCCGCGCGCGAGTGGGCGGCGTCATCGGATCGCCGGGCCGTCGTGATCGCCGGCTCGGTCGTGCTCGCCGGCGAGGCGATCGCTCTCGCCGAGGAAGAGGACTGGAAGTCGGGATGGCGCGCGTGACCGCCGCATCCCGCCCGGCCCGTCCGCCGCGTCCCCCACGCACTCTGGTGCAGAAGCTGGCGCCGATCGTGCTCGGTTTCGAGTCCATCGTCGTCTTCCTCGCGGGGCTCACGGTCTTCGGTCTGAAGACGCTGCCCGCGGGCATCCCGCAATGGTGGGGGATCGTCGGCGGCGCCGTCGTCGGGCTCGCCTGCCTCGCCCTCGCCGGCATGATCACGAAGCCGTGGGCGATCACGGCGGGCTGGGTCCTGCAGGTCGTCATCGCTCTGGCGGCTATCCTGGTCCCCGCGATCCTGCTCGTCGTCGTGGTTTTCGGCGGCATGTGGGGGTATGCGACGATCATGGGGGCCCGATTGGACGCACGACGTCCCGACGGGCCCACGACTGAGACTCAGACAGAGAGTGAATGACATGGCCACCGAAGAAACCCTCGTCCTCGTCAAGCCCGATGGTGTCGCCCGCGGCCTCACCGGCACGATCCTGGCGCGCATCGAAGCGAAGGGCTACGCCCTCGTCGACATCCGCCTGGTCGAGCCCGACCGCGACCTGCTCGCCGAGCACTACGCGGAGCATGAGGGCAAGCCCTTCTACGAGCCGCTCCTGGAGTTCATGCTCTCGGGCCCGTCGGTCGCCATCCGCCTCGCCGGCAACCGTGTGATCGAGGGCTTCCGCTCGCTCGCCGGCACGACCGACCCCACCACCGCCGCGCCCGGCACGATCCGTGGCGACTTCGGCCGCGACTGGGGTCTCAAAGTGCAGCAGAACCTCGTGCACGGCTCGGACAGCCCCGAGTCGGCCGCACGCGAGCTCGGCATCTGGTTCGACTGACCGATCCGCACACGACGAAGCCCGCCGCACGAGATCGCGCGGCGGGCTTCGTCATGTCCGGGCGGGGTCAGAAGATGATGCGCGCCATCTCGCCGAGGAAGTCCAGGCCCTGCAGCTGCGCCATCATGATGATGACCGCGTAGGCCAGGATGGTGGCCAGCGGAACCCAGACCATCAGCTTGTCGGCGCGTTCCCGGATCTTCTCGTTCCGTGTGAAGGTGCCGTTGCGGGTCAGATGCAGCATCGTCGCGAAGAAGGTCGGGATGGTCACTGCCCACGTCACCATGCACCACGGGCACAGAACCCCGAGGTTCGCGGCGTAAAGGCTCTGGCCGATGAGCCAGCAGACGAGTCCGAAGGCGAAGGTGATCCCCGCGCCGAAGGCCGCCCAGAACCACCGCGGGAACCTCGCCCCGGCGAGGATCGCGACGCCGATCACCAACGGGGCCATCCACCCGGTCAGTCCGAGCAGCGGGTTGGGGAAGCCGAAGATCTCACCCTGCCAGGACCCGAGGTTCTTGCTGCACTGGATGAAGGGGCTCACATCGCAGGCGAGCGCATCGGTCGGGTTCTCCAGAAGCACGAACTTCTCGACCGTCAGCTGGAAGGCGGCGAACCAGCCGATGACGCTCGCGATGATCAACCACACGGCATAGACGACGGGGCGGGTGCGCTGCTCGCTCATGTGTGGATTCTCTCAGCGATCGCTATGTATCGGGCGTGAGCGCGCCGGAGAAAACGACCCGGAGTCGCGAGGATGCCGCGAACCGGGGCACTTGGTGCGATAATGGCCTGTGATGCATCGCTCGACCCCGTCGTGGCGCGCATCGACGCAGACTTCGGGGCCGTATGCCCCTCGTGATCAGAGCCATGGGCCGGTCGCACACCGAATGAGTTCGCGACACCTGCGGGTGTCGCATGAGAGTTAGCGGAACACGAAGTGTCCGCGCGAGGAGCAAGCCAGAGATGGCCGATGAGAACAATGACTACGACGCCCCTACCCTCGACTTCACTGCGGATGCTGACGCGCCCGCAGAGGTAGTCGCCGACGCTCCGGAGGCTGTCGCATCCCACGCTCCGGACGACGGCGAGGGTTCGACGAGCGAGACCGCCTCGGCCGAGGAGACTCCTGCGGAGGAGGCTCCCGCTGAGGAGGCTCCTGCTGAGGATGCTCCTGCTGAGGATGCTCCTGCTGAGGATGCTCCTGCTGAGGAGGCTCCTGCTGAGGAGGCTCCTGCTGAGGAGGCTCCTGCTGAGGACACTCCTGCTAAAGAGGCTCCCGTCGAGGATGCCCCGGCAGAGGACGCCCCGGCTGAGGATGCCCCGGCTGCGGAGGCTCCGTCGCAGGACGCGCCCGACGCCGCTGCAGAGCAGCCCGCTGTCGATGCCGCACCCGAGCAGCCCGCTGCCGAGAAGCCCGCTGCCGAGACCGCACCCGAAAAGCCGGAGGAGCCCAAGCCCCTCACCGCCGTCTCGCTGGGGCTGCTCCCCGAGGTCTTCGTCTCGCAGGTCTCGACCCAGCTGCACTTCTACGCACCCGAGGTCCTGCCGCTTCCTGCGCGCACGGGTCGCGAGCGTGTGTTCGACCGCATCGCCGACCGCGAGCAGGACGAGCCGGCCGGTCGTCGCGGCCGCCGTCGTCGCGGCGGTTCGGACGACCTCGACACTCGCGATCAGCGTGAGCCGCGGGAGCAGCGCGATGAACCGCGCCAGCCCCGTCAGCGCGTCGTGGAGTACATCACCGAGCCGAAGGCCATCAAGGGCTCCACGCGCCTGGAGGCGAAGAAGCAGCGCCGCCGCGACGGACGTGACGCAGGTCGTCGTCGCCCGGTCGTGACCGAGGCGGAGTTCCTCGCGCGTCGCGAGTCGGTCGACCGCAAGATGGTCGTCCGCTCCAAGAACGGCCGCACGCAGATCGGCGTCCTCGAAGACGGCGTGCTCGTCGAGCACTACGTCGCTCGCAACCAGGACGCATCGCTGATCGGCAACGTCTACCTCGGTCGCGTGCAGAACGTGCTGCCGAGCATGGAGGCGGCGTTCGTCGACATCGGCCGCGGCCGCAACGCCGTGCTGTACTCCGGTGAGGTCGACTGGGACGGCGTCGAGACCGGCAACCAGCCGCGCCGCATCGAGCTCGCGCTGAAGGCGGGCGACCGCGTCCTCGTGCAGGTCACCAAGGATCCGGTGGGCCACAAGGGCGCGCGTCTGACCAGCCAGATCTCGCTCCCGGGCCGCTACCTCGTGTACGTGCCGGGCGGATCGATGAACGGCATCAGCCGCAAGCTTCCCGACAACGAGCGCACGCGCCTGAAGCGCATCCTCAAGGAGGTCCTGCCCGAATCCTCCGGCGTGATCGTCCGCACGGCGGCCGAAGGCGCCACCGAGGACCAGCTCACGCGTGACGTCCAGCGGCTCACCAGTCAGTGGGAGCACATCCGCAAGCAGGTCGAGAACCAGCAGGCACCCGCACTGCTGCACGCCGAGCCCGACCTCCTCGTCAAGATCGTCCGCGACGTCTTCAACGAGGACTTCACGAAGATGCTCATCCAGGGCGAGGACGCGCAGCGCACGATCCGCGCCTACCTCGAGAGCGTCGCACCCGACCTCCTCGAGCGCGTCGAGTCGTATGAGGACGAGACCGACCCGTTCGACGCTTTCCGGATCACGGAGCAGATCGAGAAGGCGCTCGACCGCAAGGTGTGGCTGCCCTCGGGTGGTTCGCTGGTCATCGACCGCACCGAGGCGATGACCGTCGTCGACGTGAACACCGGCAAGTTCGTCGGCTCGGGCGGAAACCTCGAGGAGACCGTCACCAAGAACAACCTCGAGGCGGCCGAGGAGATCGTCCGCCAGCTGAGGCTGCGTGACATCGGCGGCATCATCGTCGTCGACTTCATCGACATGGTGCTCGAGTCCAATCGCGACCTGGTTCTGCGTCGCCTGATCGAGTGCCTCAGCCGGGACCGGACGAAGCACCAGGTCGCCGAGGTCACCTCGCTCGGCCTCGTGCAGATGACCCGCAAGAAGCTGGGCCTCGGCCTGCTCGAGACGTTCAGCGAGGCGTGCGACGTATGCGCCGGCCGCGGCGTCATCGTCCACCACGACCCCGTCGTCAAGCACCGCTCCAGCAGCAACGGGAACGGCAACGGCAACGGGAACGGCAGCTCTCAGTCCAACCGTCGCCAGCGCGGCGGCAACGGTCAGTCTCAGAGCGCTGCTCCGGCCGCGGTGACGACGCACAGCATCCCCGAGGGAGCGAAGTCGGCACTCGCGCAGATCGCAGCCTCGACGCGCACTCCGAATGCCGACGAGCCGGCAGAGGCCGTCGCTCCCGTGGCTGAGCCGACGGAAGCGACCGCACCGCAGGAGCGCGCCAAGAAGCCTCGCAAGAAGCGTGGATCCGACCGCAAGTCGTCGCCGAAGTCCCCGGCGGAGGCGCTGCTCGATTCGGTGCTCGATGCTCTTCCCGAGCCGAAGGCGCCCGGTCAGGGTCGCGGTCGTCGCCGCGTCTCGACGGCTGCCCTCACAGGCACGCCCGTCTCGGTGAACTCCGAGCCGTCAGCGCCGGTCGCGAGCGGGGATTCGGAGTCCTGAGGCGATCAGCCGCCTGACCAGCTCCTTGCCGCCGACATGCTGTGCGCCGGCGGCGAGGAGCCGGGGGATGATCTCTTCCGGAACGTCGTAGTGGTCGAGATCGAACGCGCGCGCGGGCACGTCATGCGCCCTCGCGAAGTCGTGCAGCTCCTGCAGGGTGTCATCGCTGACGAGATGAGCCCACAGGCGCCCGTGCGCAGGCCACAGGGGGTCATCGACGAGAACGGTCATCCCTTCAGCCTATGACCGGACACACCGGGCGGCACGTTTTGCCACAGTGTCCCGCATCCGGTAAAGTAGTCCCTTGGTGCGTATGCCGCGTCGTCCTGGACGGTCGGAGCGGAGAGTCTTGCGTTCGTGCCCGTCGCCCCGCGATGCATGCAAGCAACAGTCTTCCCGTGAGATCTCGGAGCCGCGAGCTCCCCAACGAAACAGGTATGAAGTGGTTTACGCAGTAGTGCGCGCCGGTGGGCGGCAGGAGAAGGTCGAGGTCGGCACGATCGTTCAGCTCGACCGTGTCAAGGCTGCACAGGGCGAGAAGATCGAGCTGGCCGCAGTGCTGCTCGTCGACGGCGCCTCGGTGACCACCGACGCTGATTCGCTGGCGAAGGTCAAGGTCACGGCAGAGGTCATCGGCAACCTCCGCGGCCCGAAGATCATCATCCAGAAGTACAAGAACAAGACCGGCTACAAGAAGCGTCAGGGCCACCGCCAGGAGCTCACGCGCGTCAAGATCACCGGCATCAAGTAAAGACCGAGGAGACCAGGACATGGCACATAAAAAGGGCGCAAGCTCCACCCGTAACGGTCGTGACTCCAACGCTCAGCGACTTGGCGTCAAGCGCTTCGGTGGACAGCAGGTTCTCGCCGGCGAGATCATCGTCCGCCAGCGCGGCACGCACTTCCACCCCGGCGTGAACGTCGGCCGTGGTGGCGACGACACTCTGTTCGCTCTGGCCGCCGGTGCGGTCCAGTTCGGCGCGAAGGGCGGCCGCAAGGTCGTCAACATCGTCGCCGCTGCTGAGTGATCACAGCACGACACTAGTCATCCGATTCGGGGCGGGCTTCGGCCCGTCCCGAATCTGCGTTTCCGGCCGAGTCCACATCTCAGGCCGCATCAATTGAGGAGAGAGACATGGTCAGCTTCGTCGACACCGTGACGCTGCATCTGCGCGCGGGCAAGGGCGGCAACGGCTGTGTCTCGGTGCACCGCGAGAAGTTCAAGCCGCTCGGCGGCCCCGACGGCGGCAACGGCGGTGATGGCGGCGACGTCGTGCTCGTCGCCGACACGCAGACGGGAACGCTCCTCTCGTACCACCACTCTCCGCATCGCAGCTCCGGAAACGGCGGCCCCGGAATGGGCGACCACCGTGCGGGGTTCATGGGCGAGGATCTCGAGCTTCCCGTTCCCGTCGGCACCGTGGTGAAGAACCCGGCCGGCGAGGTGCTCATCGACATGATCGAGCCCGGTGAGCGCTACGTCGTCGCCAAGGGCGGGCATGGCGGACTCGGCAACGCCGCACTCGCCACCCCGAAGCGCAAGGCTCCCGGGTTCGCGCTGCTCGGGACCCCCGGGTACGAGGGCGATGTCATCCTCGAGCTCAAGACCGTCGCAGACGTCGCTCTGGTCGGCTACCCCTCGGCGGGCAAGTCCAGCCTGATCGGCGCGATCTCGGCCGCACGCCCCAAGATCGCCGACTACCCCTTCACCACGCTGCACCCCAATCTCGGTGTCGTGCAGGCAGGGGACTCGCGATACACGGTCGCTGACGTCCCCGGACTCATCGAAGGAGCGAGCGAGGGACGCGGTCTCGGACTGGAGTTCCTCCGTCACGTCGAGCGCTGCACCGCACTGCTTCACGTGCTCGACTGCGCAACGCTCGAGCCCGGTCGCGACCCGATCTCCGACCTCGATGTCATCCTGGGGGAGCTCGCCGCATACGAGGTTCCCGAGGGGCAGACCCCTCTGCTCGAGCGCCCGCAGCTCATCGCCCTGAACAAGATCGACGTGCCGGAGGCCCGCGACCTCGCAGACCTCGTGCGCCCCGACCTCGAGGCTCGCGGATTCCGTGTCTTCGACATCTCCACGATCTCGCACGAGGGTCTGCGCCCGCTGACCTACGCGCTCGGCGAGATCGTCGACCAGCACCGTGCCGAGCTCGCCGCGACCGAGGTCCCGCGTGAGCGCGTCATCCTTCGCCCGCGTGGCCCGAAGAAGGGCTTCGAGATCCGCGTCGAGGGCGGCAGCTACGGCAACGTCTACCGCATCCTCGGCGAGAAGCCGGTGCGCTGGGTCCAGCAGACCGATTTCCAGAACGAAGAGGCGGTGGGCTACCTCGCCGACCGTCTCGAGAAGCTGGGCGTCGAGGACGAGCTCTTCCGCCTCGGTGCCGTGCAGGGGTCGACGGTCGTCATCGGCGAGGGCGACAGCATCGTCTTCGACTGGGAGCCCACCATGACGTCTGCGGCCGAGCTGATGACCGCACCCCGTGGCACCGACCCGCGTCTCGCCCCCAACGGGCGTCGCACCACCTCCGAGCGTCGTGAGAACTACTACGAGCGCATGGATGCCAAGGCCGAGGCTCGCGCCGAGGTCGAGGCTCAGCGGCTCGCGGCCTACCGCGAGGACGGGGAGTGACCGCCCGCACGAGGGCGGATCTCGCCACAGCCTCACGGATCGTCGTCAAGGTCGGGTCCTCCTCGATCAGCGGGGAGTCCTCCTGGCGCATCCCCGTTCTGGTGGAGGCACTGGCGGCAGCGCACGCGCGCGGGGCCGAGGTGATCCTCGTCTCCTCCGGAGCGATCGCCACGGGCATCCCGTTCCTGCGTCTCGATGCTCGCCCCACGGACCTGGCCACTCAGCAGGCCGCAGCCGCCGTCGGACAGAACATCCTCGTGTACCGCTACCAGGAGTCGCTGCGTCCTTTCGACATCGTCGCGGGACAAGTGCTGCTCACGACCGGTGATCTCGAGAATCCGACCTCGCGCAGCAACGCGCGACGGGCGATGGAGCGACTTCTCGGTCTTCGCATCCTGCCGATCGTGAACGAGAACGACACGGTCGCGACGCAGGAGATCCGATTCGGCGACAACGACCGCCTCGGCGCGCTCGTGGCCCAGCTGATCGAGGCGGATGCGCTCGTGCTGCTCAGCGACATCGAGTCGCTGTACACCAAGCCGCCGTCCGACCCAAGCGCTGAGCCTATCGACGTCGTCGCTCCGGACGCCGATCTCTCAGGCCTCGAGTTCGGCTCGACGGTCGTCAACAGTGTCGGCACCGGGGGAGCGGCGACGAAGGTGTCCGCCGCCCGACTGGCGGCCGCGTCCGGAATCGGTGTGCTCGTGACCAGCGCCGACCTCGTCGACAAGGCCCTCACGGGCGCCGACATAGGGACCTGGTTCGAGCCCGCGCTCTCCTAGACTGGGCGGATGACCGACCAGACCCCGCAGGTGCGGCTCGAGCGTGCCAAAGAGGCGTCCCGCGCCACGGCCAGACTGACCAGCGACGACAAGTCCCGCGCGCTCGAAGCCATCGCGGTGGCTCTCGAGGGGAATGCGGCCGCGATCATCGAGGCCAACGGCCGAGACATCGAGCGCGGTCGATCTGACAGCATCGGCGAGTCGCTCATCGACCGACTGCGCCTCGATGAGAAGCGCGTCGCCTCCCTCGCCGCTGCGGTCCGTCAGGTGGCGGCTCTTCCCGACCCTGTCGGTCGTGTCGTCGGAGGGCACCGGATGCCGAACGGCGTCGCTCTCGAGCAGGTGCGGGTGCCCTTCGGGGTGGTCGGGGCGATCTACGAGGCGCGCCCCAACGTCACGGTCGACATCGCGGCGCTCGCGCTGCGCTCGGGGAACTCCGTGGTCCTGCGCGGTGGCAGCGCCGCGCGAGACTCCAACGCGGTGCTCGTCGAGATCATGCGCCAGGCACTCGAGGAGGCAGGCGTCACCGCGGAGGCGGTGCAGACCGTCGACGACTTCGGTCGCGACGGCGCCACCGCCCTCATGCACGGACGGGGTTACATCGACGTGCTGGTGCCTCGCGGCAGTGCGGGGCTGATCGAGACCGTTGTCACCGAGGCGACCGTGCCCGTGATCGAGACCGGCGCCGGCAACGTGCACATCGTCCTCGACGAGAGCGCCCCTGACGACTGGGCGCAGGACATCGTCGTGAACGCGAAGGTGCAGCGCCCCAGCGTCTGCAATGCGGTCGAGACGGTCCTCGTGCTCCGTCAGGCCGCGCCACGGCTCGTCCCGCTGGTCGCGAGTGCGCTGCAGAGCGAGGGCGTGGCCATTCACGGCGACGACATGGTGGTCGGCCTCGTCTCGAACGTGATCCCCGCGACCGAGGAGGACTGGGCGACGGAGTATCTGAGCCTCGACATCGCGATCAAGGTCGTCGACACGCTCGATGACGCTCTCGACCACATCCGTCGCTACAGCACCGGCCATACGGAGTCGATCATCACGACGGATTCGCGCAACGCGGAGCGGTTCCTGGCCGAGGTCGACTCGGCGGTCGTGATGGTGAACACCTCCACGCGGTTCACCGACGGCGGGGAGTTCGGGTTCGGTGCCGAGGTCGGGATCTCGACGCAGAAGCTGCACGCGAGGGGCCCGATGGGGCTTTCCGAGCTGACCAGCACGAAATGGCTGGCGCGTGGGGCAGGGCAGACGCGCGGCTGAGGGCTAGACTAGGGGGCGCTGTGGCTCTTCGTGAGCCACGCCCGCCAGCCACGAAACGGAGTCAGGATGAACCTCGTCGCACAGATCGCGATGGTCGCTGCCGAAACCGAGCACCACGGCAATGTCCAGCTCGAGACGCTGATCTTCGGCGTCATCGCGATCATCGTCTTCGCCTTCCTCGGCCTGGTCACGCTGTCATACAAGAACGTCGCCAACCGTCACTCCGCCAAGGCTGACGCCTGGGCTGCGAGGCACGGCAAGGACGGCCACGAGGCAGGGCACGGCCACTAGGCCCATATGAACGACACGACCTCGCGTCCGGCGCGCATCGGTGTGATGGGCGGCACGTTCGACCCCATCCACCACGGGCACCTGGTCGCCGCGAGCGAGGTCGCGCACTCCTTCGATCTCGACGAGGTCGTCTTCGTGCCCACCGGACACCCGTGGCAGAAGTCGGATGTCACCCCCAGTGAGCACCGCTACCTGATGACCGTGATCGCGACGGCGTCCAACCCGCAGTTCACGGTGAGCAGAGTCGATATCGACCGTGAAGGGCCGACGTACACGATCGACACCCTCCGCGACCTGAAGGAGAAGCGGCCCGACGCTGAGCTGTTCTTCATCACGGGTGCCGATGCCGTGGCGCAAATTCTCAGTTGGAGGGACCATGATGAACTGTGGGAGTTGGCCCACTTCGTCGCGGTCTCACGTCCAGGACACGTCCTGAGCACTGACGGCCTCCCGAGCGACAACGTCAGCCAACTGGAGGTGCCGGCGCTGTCCATCTCGTCGACGGCCTGCCGGGCGCGGGTCCGTGACGACGAGCCGGTCTGGTACCTCGTCCCCGACGGAGTCGTTCAATACATCGCGAAGCATCATCTGTATCGGAGCAAGGCATGAGTACATCGGATCGGCAGGAACAGGGTCCGCTGACGCGAAAGCAGTTGCGTGAGATCCGGTTGACCGGCTCCACACCGGTCATCTCAGCGGAGGAGGCTGCGGCAGCCGCCGCGGTCGCGACTCCGCCCGCCGTAACGCCGACCGAGGAGCATTACGCCGCCGAGACCGAACCCGCTGCACCGTCGGCACCGGCCGACCGCGGCGAGACCGAGCCGGGGAACACGCCGCTGACGCGGCGCCAGGTTCGCGAGCGCGAACGCTCCATGACCGGATCCGTTCCCATCGGCGACGCTGACGAGTCCGACGCGCCGGACAACGCGGATGATGCGGACTCGACCGACGAGGTTCCGCCCGTCGAGGTCCCCGCGGCTGAGGCGGCCGAGGCTCCCGCCTCCGATGTCCACGACTCCGATGTCCACGACTCCGATGTCGTTGACGACGATGACCAGGAAGACGACGACTCGGCTGCGGCGGATCTGCCCGCACCGGTCAGCGCCTCGACGAACCTCGACACGACGGACGACGACCGCGAGCCGGTCACCTCCGGCGCGGGCGACACGAGTGCCGCCGTCGCGGAGCTCGGAATCGATGCAGAAGCGACCGACGAGGTCGACGCAGGCGACGTTCTGGCGGATGTGGACGACGCCGACGACGACATCGCGGACGGGGAGCGCCCCGTCGTCAACTCCGCCTTCGGTCAGGATCTGCTCAGCGACGACGCGGAGACACGGAAGCCCTTCTCGCCGTCTTTCGACGAGCTGCTGACCGTCGGCGACTCGACCGGTTCCCAGCATCTCGCTCCGAACACCCTCATCTTCAACCCCTCCCCGGGACAGGGGTCGCTCTCAGGCCCCGTCGCCTCCACGGGAGAGATCCTCGTGACCGGTTCCTACGAACTTCCCAAGGGACTCGGTTCGCAGGGCCACGCGCACGGCACCACGGACGGCAAGGACGTGGACGCCGTGCTCATCGACGGCGAACTGCCCCCGGCATCCTCGCCCACGCCGATCGCCGCCAGCGCGGCCGTCAGCACCATCAAGCCCGCCGGCGAGGTCATCCGCCCGCCCGCCCCCGAAAAGGGCAACAAACTCATGCTCATCCTCGCGATCGTGGCGGGTGGTCTCGCGCTCGCGCTGGGCGTGTCCCTGATCGTCGCCTTCACCACGAATGTGTTCTGATGCAGTCACCTGAAACCGCCGAAGAGATGCTCCAGCTCGCGGCCGACGCCGCCGTCTCGAAGGGCGGTGAGGATCTCGTCGCGCTCAACGTCTCGGAGCCTCTGCCGCTCGTCGACATCTTCCTGCTCGTCACCGGAAACAGCGAGCGCAACGTCGCCGCCATCGCCGATGAGATCGAGGACAAGCTCATCGAAGCCGGTCACAAGCGGGTCCGCCGCGAAGGTCGCGCGGAGGCCCGATGGGTTCTCCTCGACTTCGGCGATCTGATCGTCCACGTCTTCCACCAGGAAGAGCGCGTCTACTACGGCCTCGAGCGTCTGTGGAAGGACTGCCCCGTCGTGCCGTTCGAGCTCGCAGACTCCGCCGCAGCAGACCGCGACTGACGTGACCGTCCACCTGATCACCGGTGCCGGATCCGGCATCGGCGCGGTCGTCGCGCGCCGCCTCCTCGATCGGGGCGATCAGGTCGTGGTGCTCGCCCGCGATGCCGGGCGAGCCAAGGAGATCACCACGACGCTGCCTGGAGCCTCGGCCGTCGTCGGCGACCTCGCGCAACCCGGCAGGCTGTCGTGGGCACTGTCGAAGCAGGCGCTTCCCGAGCGCATCGACTCGCTGGTGCACGCGGCGGGCGTCGTCGACCTCGGACCCGTGGCCGACCTTCCGGCGAATCTCTGGGAGCGCCAGCTCGCGGTCAACCTCGTGGGGCCTGCCGAGCTCACCCGTCTGCTCCTGCCGGTGCTGCGCGTCTCTCGCGCTCGGATCGTTTTCGTCAACTCCGGTGCGGGATTGCACGCGCACGCCGGCTGGTCGGCGTATGCCGCATCGAAGCACGGACTCAAGGCTCTCGCCGACGCATTGCGGGCCGAGGAGAGCGAGCATGGTGTGCGGGTGACCTCCATCTACCCCGGACGCACCGCGACCCCCATGCAGGAACGAGTGCACCAGCAGGAAGGGCGGGATTACGACCCGGAGCGGTTCATCACGGCGGATTCCGTCGCGACGACGATCCTCACCGCGCTCGACCTGCCGGACGACGCCGCTCTCACCGATCTGACCATCCGCCCTCGGGCGTGACCCCCTGAAGTCTCTCGTCTCAGCTGTCAAGCCCCTGTGACCTTTCGGTCGGAGCGGGGATGATCTTGAGTGGGGAGAGAGTCTTGGAGGGAATCACATGTCCGGAGATCCAGATCCTAGATACGTGCTGCATCGCGTCACACCGTCGGAGTGGGTGATCAACGACCGACGATACGAGACGAACGATCCGCGGCACGTGGTGGCATGCGTCTACGAGTACGCGGACACCGAGGTCGAGGTCGTGTGGCTTCGCGACCTGCCTCTGGCAGTGCGATACACGACCGCTTACGAAGTTCTCGAAGAGGTGACGCGAGTGCAGGATTCGAGCCGGGCGACGAGGCCCATCGCGATCCCGCACCTGCCCCCTCTTCTCGCGACCTGAACAGGCTGCGCGGCAGGACCCGGGGAGGGGCCTGCCGCGCAGGGGCGTGCTGGGCGAGGACTCAGGAGTCCTCGCCCAGCGGCTTCTCCGACGCCAGGCGGTCGGCCGCGGCGCCGTCGACCTGGTCGGCATCCGCATCCGTGTCGAGAACGGGCTCGCCGTCGACGTCGCGGTGAGGCACGCCGTCGATCTCTCCTTCGTCGTCCGGGCGGGGGACCAGCGGCGGTATCGGGTTGTTGGTCATCATCGACTCCTCTCGTGAGATGTGCGCGCCACGATAGGTCGGGCGTTCACCGACAGGGAGTGGGTTGACGACCGAGGTCCGGAGGAGTATCCGGCGGTCCGACGATTCTGCGGCACTCGATGGGTCGGCGGTGTCACACCGTTTCGGGGCGCTTCTTGCGGAACGGCTTCGCGGGGGTGTGCGGGCCGTCCCACACCGTGATGATGCCCCAGGCGACAGCGGCGATCGGCACCGAGAGCACCGCGCCGACGATGCCGCCGAGGATGGTGCCCGTGGTCAGGGCGAGGAGGATCACGAGAGCGTGGAGCTTGAGGGAGCGGGCCATCACGACCGGCTGAAGGAAGTTGCCCTCGAGCTGATTCACGAGCACGACGATGCCGACGACGATGAGGGCTGCCACCGGGCCGTGCGTGACGAGCGCCACGAGAGCCGCGAGGATCCCGGCGGCGGTTGCGCCGACCAGGGGGATGAACGCCGTCAGGAAGACGATCACGGCGAGGGGGAGTGCAAGAGGGATCTGCAGGATCGCCAAGCCGATGCCGATGCCGAGAGCATCGGCGGCGGCGACGATCGACGTGCCGCGGATGTAGCCTCCGAAGACGTCGACGGTCTTGTCGCCGATGCGGCGCGCACGCTCATAGCTGTTCCCGGTGAAGGGACGGAGCAGGAACTCCCAGATGCGCGGTCCGTCCTTGAGGAAGAAGAACAGCACGACGATCATCAGCGCGAGACCCGTGAAGAAGCTCGCAGTGGCCGAGACCCCCGCGAGAGCTCCGCGTCCGAACGAGGCGCTGGTCAGGAAGTCGCCGACTCCTGCCCACACCTCGTCGAGATCGATCGATGCGATGTCGAAAGGCAGGGTGTCGAGCCAGGCCGTCACCTGCGTCACGCCGTCGGTGGCCGACTCGATCAGATCGTCCCACTGGGAACGGACCGTCAGCACGATCACCCAGACGATGCCGCCGAGGATCGCGAGGATGCCGATCAGCGCGATCCAGGTGGCGAGGATCGACGGCACTCCGCGACGCCGCATGAACGCGACGAGCGGGTGGATGGCCGAGGCGAGGATCAGCGCGATCGTCACGGGGATGAACACGAGAGAGAGCTGCGTGATCACCAGCACGCCGATGGCGACCAGGGCGAGCACCGAGAGGGTCTGCAGACTCCGTGTGGCGGCGAGGCCGAATCCCCGCGACCACAGTCGCGTCTCCGTCATCGGGGTCGACGCGTCTGACAGAGACGATGACATGGTCTCCGGTCGTCGGAACAGTCCCAGCACGTGCGTCCTCCACCTCGTCGAAGACCGTCTCGGTGACGAAGACGGCCTGGCCTTTCTATCCGGCGCAGCGGACGATGGCAAGTCCCTGGCGCTCTGCCGTGGGCGGCTCTTCGCCGATGACGAGGGCGCCCGCGCGCGCCGGTGTGTCGGATGAACGAGAAGAAGGCCCCGCGATCTCTCGCGGGGCCTTCTATCGGGTGGACCTGGGGGGACTCGAACCCCCGACCCCCTGCATGCCATGCAGGTGCGCTACCAGCTGCGCCACAGGCCCAGAACTGCTTCCTCACTGCTCGAAGCAACTTGAACAGAGTACTACACGGATCGCGCGCAACACCAATCGGCGCGGGGCCCCCGGGCGCGTCGCATTAGGCTGACCGCATGACGACGATCACCGCCACCGTAGAGGCCGACTTCGATGAATGGTCCGGTCTGTGGCGCGGGTATCTGACCTTTTACGGCACGGAGCTCCCTGACGAGATCACGACCGAGTCGTTTCGGCGGATCGTCGAGGGGCGGGATCTGCACGGAGCGGTCGCGCGCGACGGCGACGGGCGCGCGATCGGCATCGTGCACTGGCTCACGCACCCGGCGACGTGGAGCACATCGCCCTACTGCTACCTGGAGGACCTCTATGTCGACGGCGAGTCCCGAGGCTCCGGGGTGGGGCGGCTGCTGATCGCCCACGTGCGTGACTGGGCTGTCGAGAACGGGTGCGAGAAGGTCTACTGGCTGACGCAGGAGACCAACATGACAGCCCGCGCGCTCTACGACAGCGTGGCGACGCACACCGGGTACACGCACTACCAGATCGCCCTCTGACGCCCCGGAACAACCGCGTGATCGCGGGTGTTGTCATCATCGTGAGCATCCTGGACAGCGTCGTGATCGGCGCCGGTCAGGCCGGTCTGTCGGCCTCCTTTCATCTGACCCGTCTGGGCATCGGTCATGTCGTGCTCGACTCGGACTCCGAGCCCGGAGGCGCATGGCGGCACCGGTGGGATGCTCTGACGATGCGCGACGTGCACGGCGTGGCGGAGCTGCCGGGGGATTCTCCACCGCCGCGAGACGGGCAGCGCGCCAATATGGCCGTGCCGGCATACTTCGCGGCGTATGAGCGCGCTCATCGCCTGCCGGTGATCCGGCCCGTGGGAGTCGACCGGGTGGTCGACGAGGACGGCCTCCTGGTCGTGCGCGCGGGGGAACAGGAATGGCGCAGTCGGACGCTCGTCAACGCGACCGGGACGTGGACTCATCCGTTCCTGCCGCACTACCCGGGGATAGAGACGTTCCTCGGCGAGCAGCTGCACACGGTCGACTATCCGGGACCAGAGCACTTCGTGGGCAAGCGCGTCCTCGTCGTCGGCGGGGGCGCGTCGGCTGTCCAGTTCCTCGGAGCTCTGGCGCCGATCACCGACACACTCTGGGTGACGCGGCGTGAGCCGGTGTGGCGCAGCGACGACTTCACGCCCGAAGCAGGAGCAGCCGCTGTCGCGCTCGTCGAGCGACGGGTCGCCCAGGGGCTGCCTCCCGAGAGCGTGGTGAGCGTCACAGGGCTCATGCTGCGGCCGCAGGAACGGGAGGCGGAGAGGCTCGGCGCCTACGCTGCTCGCCGCCCGATGTTCTCGCGCATCGAGCCGGACGGCGTCCGCTGGGCCGACGGCACCTTCGAGCGGGTCGACGTCATCCTCTGGGCGACGGGGTTCCGCCCGGCGATCGCGCACCTCGCGCCGCTGCACCTCCGCAGCGCGGCCGGGGGCATCCAGCTCGACCGCGGCGGGCGGGGGACGACCGCGGTGCAGGACCCGCGGATCCAGCTCGTCGGCTACGGTCCGTCGGCGAGCACGATCGGTGCGAACAGGGCGGGACGCTCAGCGGCGAAGGGCGTCCAGCGGGCGCTGGCCGTCGCATCGGTCCGGAGCCCCTGAGCGATCTCGGTCCGTTCGTCCCGAGCCGACGTCGGCGAGGGCGCGTAGGGTGAAGACATGTCGCGAATCATCGTCTTCGGCGGCCACGGCCGCATCGCACTGCTTCTCGCTCCTCTTCTCGTCGACCGGGGTGACGAAGTGACCTCGGTCATCCGCAATCCCGACCACGTCTCGGAGGTCGAGGCGACAGGGGCGCATGCGCTCGTCGCCGACGTCGAGGCCCTCGCCACGTCTGAACTCGCGGAGATCATCCGCGGTCACGATGCCGTCGTCTGGTCGGCCGGGGCCGGTGGGGGGTCCGCTGATCGCACGTACGCCGTCGATCGTGACGCGGCGATCCGCACCATGGATGCCGCAGAGGCGGCGGGCGTCATGCGCTATGTCATGGTCTCGTGGATCGGTTCGAAGGCCGATCACGGAGTGGCTGAGGACGACGGGTTCTTCGCCTACGCGGATGCGAAGTGGGCGGCGGACGAGCACCTGCGATCGACGGACCTCGACGGCACGATCCTCGGCCCCGGCACGCTCACGTTCGATGAGCCGACGGGCCGTATCCTGCTCGACCCGGACGGCAAGGGCGAGGTCGCGCGCGCCGATGTGGCGGCTGTGATCGCGGAATCTCTCGGCAACCCCTCGACGTTTGGTCGCACCATCCGATTCGGAAACGGCGCGGCCGACTCCGGCGTGCCCATCGCCGACGCTCTCACCACCTGACCTCATGCTGCGACGTCGCTTCGGAGCGGTCAGTGCCGCGGCGTTCGTCGCCCTCGCGACGGCGGCCGGACCGGCCTCTGCCGCGGCTGTCGGCTCGGTGCAGGGCGGTCTCGCCCATGCGCAGATCTCCTCACCAGCGATCGGCGAGCACGCCGAGGCTCTCGTCGCCGAGATGACGACGGTCGAGCAGGCGGCGAGCGTCGTGATGGGGCACATCCCGACGACGGATGCTGGAGCGCTCCGCACCTACATGCAGCAGGGCCTCGGCGGTTTCATCCTGATGGGCGCGAACATCCCGGCGACCGACGACGAGCTCCAGACCCTCACGTCTGCTCTCACGGTCGACCCCGCGCTGCCTCCGCTCGTGGCCGTCGATCAGGAGGGCGGGATCGTGTCGCGCCTCGTCGGCGATGGTTTCCCCGCCTCGACCGTCTTGAAATCGCAGCCGGTCTCCGACACGTCGTCGGCGTTCTCCGCCCGCGCGGCGCTGGTGGCGAGAGCGGGGATCACTGTGAACTTCGGCACGGTCGCAGACGTGACGTCCGACCCGTCGTCATTCATCTACGGCAGGGCACTCGGCACCGACCCCCAGACGGCCGCCGAGCGAGTCGCTGCAGCCACCACGGCGCAAGAGCAGATCATCGCCTCCACGCTGAAGCACTTCCCCGGTCACGGGGCGGCGCCGGGCGACTCCCACAGTGCTGTCCCCGCCACAGCCGAGACCATCGACGAGTGGCGTTTCACGGACGCGGTGCCTTTCGTTGCAGGTATCGAGGCCGGTGCCTCTCTGCTGATGTTCGGCCACCTGGCCTACACCTCGATCGATCCTGCTCCCGCGTCTCTGTCGGCGCGCTGGCACGAGATCGCCCGTGAACAACTGGGATTCGACGGCGTGATCGTGACCGATGACCTCGGGATGCTGCAGTCCTCGGGGATTCCCGAGTACGCCGACCCTGTGACGAACGCCGTGTCGGCGGTCGTCGCCGGGAGCGACCTCGTGCTGATGATCGCCGGTTCGACTCCCGACACCGCCGGCCAGATCGTCCGCGGGCTCGCGGATGCGGTCGATGCGGGGGTGCTGCCCGCCGATCGGCTCGCCGACGCGTCCACCCGTGTGATGACGCTGCGCCTGCAGTCGACTTCGGCGACCACCGACTGGGCACCGTGCCCGGAGTGCGAGCCGGCGGACTGATCGCTCAGCCCGCTCACGCCGGTCAGCCCGCGAGCGCGGCGGCGGTGGAGCCGAGCCAGGCATGCAGCAGCTCGCCGCGCAGATGCCCACCGCGCTCTGCGAACACGCGCTGCCGGCGGACGTACTCCGCCTTGCCCTCGGTCGTCTCGATCGGTACGGGCTCGACACCCCACGGTGCCAGGTCGTACGGCGCGGCCTGCATGTCGAGAAGGCGGATGTCTCTTGCGAGCTCGAAGGTGTCGAGCAGAAGTTCGCCGGGCACGAGGGGGCCCAGCTTGACCGCCCATTTGTACAGGTCCATGCCGGCATGAAGGCATCCGGGCTGCTCGAACAGGGGCTGCTCGTCGCGGGTCAGCTCCGTGCGGTTGCGAGGCACGGCCGCGGGTGTGAAGAACCGGAAGGCATCGAAGTGGGTGCATCTGAGGTCATGGCTCTCGACGACCAGATCCGTTGCGTCCTGCCCAAGACGCAGGGGCACCGCGTGTCTGTGCTCGTCCGCTCGATAGACCATCGCCCACTCATGCAGTCCGAAGCATCCGAACTGCCCGGGTCGAGAGGCGGTGCGACGCAGCATCCGCTCGATGAGGCCGGCGAGGTCTGCCTTCTCGCGCGCGAAGGCAGCGGCATCCGGCACCGCACCGGCTTCGGTCGCGCCGGGGGAGTACCACCGCCAGGTCAGCCGCTCGGCGGCCTCCTCGAGCTCGACCCCGGCGCCGGGGTGCCACCGACGCAGCTGCGCGGGCTTGTAGCTGTAATAGGTGCACAGGAAGTCCCATACCGGGTGCTTCTCGCCCCGCGCGGCTCGTTCCCGATGCTCAGCCGTGAGGGCGTCGGCTCTCGTCTGGTGCGCTCGTTCGCGTTCCAGCCAGTCGGTCCGCGCCAGCGTCATGGTCACCTCAGCGGAGGATGCCGGCTTTGCCGAGCAGGTCACGGAGCCCCGCGCCGTCCTCGGCACTGACCCAGGGGGCGACGTCGTCGGAGTGCGGCTCGTGGCCCGCGCGACCACCGGCGAGCACGGCCTCGGCCGGGAGCAGCCGACGGATGGCGACGCCGGCGACGGAGTCGGGGTGCTCATCCATGAACTCGGAGTAGATCGCCTCGTCGTGCTGGCCGTCGTCGCCGATCAGCAGCCATTTCACGTGCGGGAACTCCGTGGCCAGGCGACGCAGGTTGGTGAGCTTGTGCTCGCGCCCGCTGCGGAACCATCGGTCATGCGTGGGGCCCCAGTCGGTGAGGAGCATGGAGCCTGCGGGGAACAGGTGGCGCCCGAGGAACCGGCGGAGAGTCGGGGCGACGTTCCAGGCTCCGGTCGAGAGGTAGACCATGGGAGCACCGGGATATTCGCGGAGCACCTGATCGAGCAGCACGGCCATGCCCGGCACGGGGATGCGCGCGTGCTCGTCGACGACGAAAGAGTTCCAGGCGGCGATGAAAGGTCGGGGGAGGGCGGTGACCATCACGGTGTCGTCGACGTCGGAGACGACCCCGAAATGGGTCGACTCGGCCACGATGAACGCGGTCGTCTCGACCGGGTCCTGACCCTCGACGGAGAACGTGAAGGTCTGCCATCCTGGCTCGAGCTCGGCGTGCACGACCGAGTCGATCACACCGCCCCGGTCGGCGACGACATAATGCACCGAGTCGCCGATCTGCACGGCGACCTTCGCGAAACTCACGGGGATGCCGACGAAGCTCCGCCAGCCGCGGACGCTGGCCGGCTCGCCGTCCTTCGTGCTCCGTGCGGGAGGGACGATGAGAACGCGACCGACGACACGCACCCAGCCGGGCCCGCCGTAACCGGGGAACGGGAGGATGGTCGCGGTGCGGCCGCGACGGCGCGCTCGCCCCTCGCGCCACACGTGGAGGCGGTGTTCGAGGCGCGCGAACCAGTGGATCCGGGGCGCCGGAGGTGACGAAGCCATTGCTTCAGTCTTTCACGTCGGTCGAGTCCTTCGCGTCGGAGATGTCGAGATGGCGCGCCTCGAGGCGCGAGATCACCTTCTTGCCCACGAACACGGCGACGAGGAAGAGGGCGATGATGCCGACGAAGATGTATCCCGCGTAGTGCACCCGGTCGGCGAGCTCATCGAAGCTGCCGGCGGCGAGCGAGGTGATGCTCACGTAGGCCGTCGCCCAGAGCAGGCAGGCCGGCGCCGTCCACACGAGGAAGCGCCGATAGGAGTAGTGGCTCATGCCCACGGTCAGCGGCACGAGGGAATGCAGCACCGGCAGGAACCGCGAGAGGAAGATGGCGATGCCGCCGCGGCGGGCGAGGTAACGCTCCGCCCGCACCCAGTTCTCCTCGCCGACGCGACGGCCGACCCAGGAGGCACGGATGTGCGGGCCGATCCACCGCCCGAGCCAGAAGCCGATGCTCTCGCCGATCAGCGCGCCGACGACCACCGAGACGACCATCGCCACGGCCTGAGGGACGCTGGTGATGCCGATGGACGCGACGAGCACGACAGTGTCACCGGGGAATACGAGCCCGATCAAGACGCTCGTCTCCAACATCACGGCGAGCCCCGCGACGAGGGTGCGAGTGATCGGGTCGATGGACCGCATGAAGTCGATCAGCCACGGCACCAAGTCGTCCACCCCTTGAGAATACGGGAGTGCACGCCGCCTAGGCTGAGAACGTGCCCGAACCTCTGAGCGTCCGCGTCCTGCCCGATCGGGTGACGCCTGACGCGCTCTTCCTCGCCCTCGAACGGTCGTGCGCCGACCTGTTCTGGCTCGACGCCGGGGCGGATGCGACGGAGGGATGGAGCTTCGTCGGGACGGGCGATCCGGCGTCGTTTCCCGGTGAAGTGCGGATGGATGCCCGCACGGCTGCCGCGCATCCCGGTCCTCCGCTGCGGGGTGGGTGGGTCGGCTGGTACGACTACGAGACCGGCGCCCGAGCAGCGGGAGCACCCGTATCGGAAGCCGCTGACGAGCCCGGCGACGCCTGGTTGCGGGTCTCCCGGCTGGCGGCGTTCGATCATGCGACCGGCACCGTATGGGTTGCCGCAGCCCATGCCGATCTCGACGAGTGGAGCGCCGTCGTCGCGCGCGTCACCCCCGCCGCCGTGCCGCGAGGGGAGACGGTGTTCAGTGCGGCCTCGTCCGTACGCAGCGAGGCGCGACACACTCCGACGGAGTACGCAGGACTCATCGAGCGCTGCCGCGAGCTCATCAGAGCGGGGATCGCCTACCAGCTCTGTCTCACCACCCGGTTCACCGTGCCGGGGGAGCACGACGGAGTCGCGGTGTACCGACGCCTCCGTGCCGCCACTCCGGCGCACCATGGCGGCTTCATCCGGATCGGCGGCCGCTCCTTGCTCAGTGCGAGCCCCGAGCAGTTCCTCCATGCTGACGGCGGCATCATCCGCACGCGGCCGATCAAGGGGACGCGGCCCCGCGGCGCAGACGCCGCGCACGATGCCGAGCTCGCCGCCGAGCTCGCGGCGGACCCGAAAGAACGGGCTGAGAACGTCATGATCGTCGACCTGATGCGCAACGATCTGTCGAGGGTGTGCCGACCCGGGTCGATCCGGGTCGAGGCCCTGTGGGCCGTGGAGACATATCCGGCGGTGCACCAGCTCGTCAGTACCGTCAGCGGCACGGCGGCCGCGGGCACGACGGCGAGCGAACTTCTCGCAGCGACCTTCCCGGCAGGCAGCATGACAGGCGCGCCGAAGCTCTCGGCGATGACGCGCCTGCATGAGCTGGAGGGAGGGCCTCGCGGTATCTACGCCGGGTGCTTCGGTTACATCGGCGATGAGGGCTCGCTCGACCTCGCGATGGTCATCCGCAGCATCGTGATCGACGGTACGGGCGCTGTGGTCGGCGCAGGCGGGGGGATCACCTGGCGATCGGTCGCCGCCTCGGAGGTCGCCGAGGTCGCGACGAAGGCTCGGGCGCCGCTCGCTGCGCTGGGAGTGGAAATGCCCGCGGCCTGGGCTTCCGATATCCTGAACTGATCCCCTTTTCCCTTCAGATTGGTCGTGCGTTCGTTGTCTGAGAACCTGTCCACCTCTCCCGTCGCCGAGGAGACCTCCTCGGCGCACGCTATCCAGGCCAAGTGGCAGAAGTACTGGGCGGAGAACGAGACGTTCCTCACCGGCGGCGACGATGACAAGCGGCCCCGCCGCTACGTGCTGGCGATGTTCCCCTACCCCTCCGGCGACCTGCACATGGGGCACGCGGAGAACTACCTGTACTCGGACATCGTGGCCCGGTTCTGGCGCCACCGCGGGCACAACGTGCTCAACCCGATCGGCTGGGACTCCTTCGGGCTGCCTGCGGAGAACGCGGCGATCCGTCAGGGTGCGGATCCCCGCGAGTGGACCTACCAGAACATCGCTCAGCAGAAGCAGGCGTTCCAGAACTACGGCGTCTCGTTCGACTGGTCGCGAGTGCTGCACACCTCCGACCCCGAGTACTACCGCTGGAACCAGTGGCTGTTCCTGAAGCTGCACGAGCGCGGTCTGGCGTACCGCAAGAAGAGCGCGGTCAACTGGTGCCCGAACGACCAGACCGTGCTCGCGAACGAGCAGGTTGTCGACGGCCGTTGCGATCGCTGCGGTGCCGAGGTCGTGAAGAAGAAGCTGACTCAGTGGTACTTCAAGATCACGGACTACGCCGACCGGCTGCTCGATGATCTGAACCAGCTCGAGGGCTTCTGGCCGCACAAGGTGCTGCAGATGCAGCGCAACTGGATCGGACGCTCGATCGGCGCCGACGTCGACTTCCGCATCGAGGGGCGCGACGAGCCCGTCACCGTGTTCTCGACGCGTCCTGACACCCTGCACGGAGCGACGTTCTTCGTCGTGGCCCCCGACTCCGACCTGGCGTCGGAGCTCGCAGCGGATGCTCCGGCCAACGTGCGCGAGCGATTCCAGAAGTACCTGGCCGATGTGCAGAAGACCACCGACGTCGACCGACAGGCCACCGATCGCCCGAAGACCGGGGTCTTCCTCGAGCGGTACGCGATCAACCCGGTCAACGGCGAGAAGCTGCCGGTCTGGGCGGCGGACTACGTGCTGGCCGATTACGGTCACGGAGCGGTCATGGCCGTGCCGGCGCACGACCAGCGAGACCTGGACTTCGCCCGCGCCTTCGACCTGCCCGTGAAGGTCGTCGTCGACACGACGGCGCCCGTCACCGGTGCGATGCCGGTCATCGAGGTCGACGAAGAGGGCGTGCCGATCGACACCGGCGCGGCGCTCGACGAGCAGAACCCCGCCTCCACCGGCATCGCTCTGACGGGAGAGGGCCGGATGATCAACTCCGGACCGCTCAACGGTCTGTCCAAGCGCAATGCGATCGCCCGTGCGATCGAGCAGCTCGAGGCGTCCGGCACCGGGCGCGCCGCCAAGAACTACCGTCTGCGCGACTGGCTGATCTCGCGTCAGCGCTTCTGGGGCACGCCGATCCCGATGCTGCACGCGGAGGACGGCCGGATCATCCCCGTGCCCGAGGAGCAGCTGCCGGTGAAGCTGCCCAGCGTCGAGGGTCTCGACCTCAAGCCCAAGGGATCGTCGCCGCTCGGCGCCGCTGAGAGCTGGGTCCGCACGGTGGATGCCGCCAGCGGTGACCCCGTGCTGCGCGATCCGGACACGATGGACACGTTCGTCGACAGCTCGTGGTACTTCCTGCGATTCCTGTCGCCGAACAGCGACACGGTCGCGTTCGACCCGGCTCAGGCCGCCCGCTGGTCGCCGGTCGACTCTTACATCGGCGGCGTCGAGCACGCCATCCTGCACCTGCTGTACGCGCGATTCATCACCAAGGTGCTGTTCGACATGGGGCTGATCGACTTCACCGAGCCCTTCTCGAACCTCATCAACCAGGGCATGGTCCTGCTCGACGGCGCCAAGATGTCGAAGAGCAAGGGCAACCTGGTGCTCTTCGAAGAGGAGCTCGACGCCTACGGCGCCGATGCGCTGCGCGTGGGTCTCGCGTTCGCCGGACCGGTTGAAGACGACAAGGACTGGGCCGACGTCTCGACGACCGGTGCGCAGAAGTTCCTGGCCCGCGCGTTGCGCATCGCCCACGAGGTGTCCTCTCCTGTCGACGTCGTGTTCGCGGGCGGAGATGCGGCGCTGCGTCGAGCCACGCACAAGCTGCTGGCAGATGCTCCTGGGCTCGTCGAGCAGACGAAGTTCAACGTCCTGGTCGCGCGTCTGATGGAGCTGGTCAACGTCACCCGCAAGACGATCGACGGTGCCGCAGGCGCCGCTGATCCGGCGGTGCGTGAGGCGGCCGAGACCGTCGCCGTGATGCTCGATCTGATCGCCCCGCACACCGCGGAGGAGATGTGGGAGATCCTCGGACACGAGCCGTCCGTCGGGCTCGTCACCTGGCGCTCCGCCGACCCGGCGCTGCTCGTCGAGGACACAGTGACCGCCGTCGTGCAGGTGGGCGGCAAGGTCCGTGCTCAGCTCGAGGTGCCCGCGCGCATCGGCGAGGCCGAGCTCGAATCGCTCGCCCGTGCCGATGAGCGGGTCATTCGCTCGATCGGCGACCGCGAGATCGTCAAGGTCGTCGTGCGCGCCCCGAAGATCGTCAGCATCGTCGTGAAGGGCTGACTGGCCGCGTAGCCAGCCGCTCTGCACATCCGGCCGCCCACGGGGGTTCTCCCCGACGGGCGGCCGGATGCATGAGCGGCGTCCGTTCGCTGGCATAGCGTAGCGGAATGCCCGAATCCGCCGCTTCCTCACCCGCGCCGCGCCGGTTGCGGCTGGGGGTCGGCGCCGCCGTCGTGCTGGCGCTCGTCGTGCTGTCCGCGGCCGTCGGACTCGGACTGATGCGGGGGCAGGCCGTGCCGACCGAATCGGTGCCGTTGGACACCGAGGCCGCCGAGAGCGGCGGATCGACGGGAGAGCTCTACGTGCACGTGCTGGGCGCGGTCGAGCATCCGGGACTCTATGTCCTCGATCTCGACTCCCGGCTGGTCGATGCGGTGGCAGCGGCCGGCGGGACCACTGACGATGCCGACCTGACCGCGGTCAATCTCGCCCGCGTGCTCTCGGACGGCGAACAGATCAGCGTGCCGGTCGTGGGTGCCGCAGCCGCGGAGGGGCCGCCGGGAGCAGGCGCGCCCGCGGACGATCTGGTGGATCTCAACACCGCAGATCAGGCGGCGCTCGAGACTCTGCCGCGCATCGGCCCCGCCCTGGCCGAGCGGATCATCGCCTGGCGTGACGAGAACGGTCGGTTCACGTCGGTCGACGACCTGCTGTCGGTCCCCGGCATCGGAGAGAAGCTGCTCGCCGGCATCCGCGACGGTGTGCGGGTGTGATGCGCGGTCTGCGGGCGCTGTCTCTCTCTCGCCTGAGTCCGAGCGTCGTCAGCTGTGCAGCGACGTGCCGCTTCTCGACGCCCCCGAGTCGGTCAGGACGGCACGTGCGGCACGCTCGCCGGAAGCGAGGGCGCCTTGGATCGACGCGGTGTCTCTGTGATCCCCGGCTGCATACAGCCGCTCGGCGTAGCGCGGCGATCGCGGTGGGCCGAGCGGTGCCGGTTGGGCAGGCAACGCGTCGAGGATGTCGTCGCGCCGGATCAGCTGCCACGCGCTGATGTCCGTACCCCAGACCTCTTCGAGGTGGCGGCGCACGTCGAACTCGTCGGCGGGTGCGCCGCCACGCGGCAGCAGGCAGGTCGCGGCGATGAGGTGACGTCCGGCCGGCGCATACGAGGGCACGGTGTGCGTCATCACGACGGTGTTCACGACGGGGCCTCCACCTCGGCCGTCGACGGTGAGCAGTGCGGATCCGCTGGGAGGTTCAGTGGCGGCGAACCACCACGTCTGCAGACCTCTCGTGACCGGACGGGCGAGACCGGTGAGGTCGCTGACGGCATCGGCGCCGACTGCGACCACCGCCCGAGCCGCTCGCACGGAGTCGCCGTCGCTCAGCCCCACCGTGATCTCCTCTCCTCCTGCTGAGATGCCTCCCGCGCGCGCGCCGAGACGGATGTCAGTACCCGCCGCGCGCGCGTGCGCGGCGAGCTGCTCGGGGACAGCGGCGATCCCCTGTGCGGGAAGCCCGGGTCGGCCGAGCGCGAAGTAGCGTACGAGCAGTCGCGCGAAGGCGTTCGATGTCTCGCCGCCTCTCTCCGCCAGAACCCCGGCGAGAAACGGCTCGAGTACAGCGGTGCGAAGCGGGCCACGAAGCCCCGCGGCATCCCATCCCTCGCGCATGGTGGCATCGTTCCGAGCCAGATGCGAGAGCGGACTCACCAGTGCCGGCGCGGCCCAGCGTGCCAGCGCGACGGCATCCCGACCGCTCACCAGGCCGCTGCGCAGAGACGTGACGATCGACAGCGGATGCCGAAGCGGATGCCGCAGCTCAGCCACCCCGTCCGTCGTGCGCACCCGCACGCCCACAGGGAAGCTCCCGAGCGCGAGTGCGTCGAGATCGACGCTGCGCCGAAGTGCCGGGTAGGCCGGGTTGAGGACCTGGAACCCGCGGTCCAGCCGGAAGCCGTCGATGATGTCGGTGCGCTGGCGTCCGCCGACCGCATCCGCGGCCTCGAGGACGACGACGTCGAGTCCGTGAGCGGAGAGCAGTCCCGCGCAGCGGAGCCCTGCGAGGCCGGCGCCGATCACGATCACGTCATGCATTCGCGATGACCTCTCCTCGGCGCGTCAGAAAGTCTCGCACCAGAGTCAGGCGAATGGGCTGGTGCTCTGCGATGTCGCGTACGTCGACCATTCCCCGAGTATGCCTGAGTCGCTCGGTGTGGTGGACGGTGTCGGCTGTCGGAACGGCCCGCGGTCGGTGAATGGAAGTGCCCGCGGTCCTCACTCAGAGATCATCGCTTCGCATTCGGCGCTCCTGCACGCCGCGTCGGCATCGATGTGTTGTCCACCGACCGGGGGGCGGGTGCGCTGCGAGGTGGTCGCACGCCCCTACGTTGTCCTGATGCACCGGCTGCCGATGAGATGCGACCCGCGGGTTCGACCGCGCGATGACGCGCGGGTATGAGCCGGGATCTGCGTCTGCTGCCGATCGCGGGCGGAGTGTGGGCGTTCGCCCTTGTCTGCGTGTTCGTGCCTCCAGCTGCGCAGTGGTGCCTTCTCGGTGGCGTGCTGGGGGCGGCGGCGTCGCTGTTGTGGATGCTGCGGCGGTCGTCCGCCGCGGCGTCCATGGCCGGGGTGGTGCTCGTGATGCTCGCCGCGATCGCCGCTGTCTCCGTCACTGTTCTTGCCGCGACACCGGCGCGCGAGGGCGCCGCGTCGTGGGACGGACGTGTGGTCGAGGCGACGGGGGAGGTCAGCACCTCGGCGTCGGTCGGTCGGGATGGGCGCCTGTGGATGGAGGTGCAGCTCACGGGCATCGGGTCGCCGGGGTCGGTGCGGGCGGCGTCGGCTCCGGTGCGGATCGGCATCGATCCGGCCGAGGGGTTCGATCTCGGCGCCACAGTCCGGGTGAAGGGCGAGGCGGCGGCGACGGATCCGGGGGAGAGGGCAGCGCTCGTCGTGTTCGCGAGCGAGGCGTCGGTCGAGGAGCCGGCATCCGGGGTCTTCGCGGTCGCGGCCGGATTGCGCAGCGCTTTCATCGACCGGGCGCAGCGACTTCCCGAGCCCGGAGCGGGTCTGCTTCCCGGACTCGCCGTCGGCGACACCCGCGCGGTGTCGACCGAGCTGAACGATGACATGCGCACCAGCGGTCTCAGCCACCTGACGGCGGTCTCCGGAGCGAACTGCGCCATCGTCGTCGGGGCGGTGTTCTGGTTGGCTGCGCTGTGCGGCGCCGGACGGGGGACTCGGGTCGTCGCGGCCGCTCTCGGTCTCGCGGGCTTCGTCGTCCTCGTGACGCCGGAACCCAGCGTGGTCAGGGCGGCGGTCATGGCGGGTGTCGCGATGCTGTCACTGCTTCTCGGGCGGCCGAGCGCGGGTGCGGGGATGCTGGCGCTCAGCGCGAGCGGCATCCTGATCGCCGACCCGTGGCTGGCCTCGACTGCGGGATTCGCGCTCTCGGTCGCCGCATCGGGTGCGCTGATCCTGCTCTCGCCGTCGCTCACCCGCGGACTCGCGCGATTCATGCCGCAGCCTCTCGCTCTCGCGATCGCCGTGCCGACGTCCGCACAGCTCGTGTGCGGCCCCGTCATCGCCCTCTTCGCAGAGCAGCAGTCTCTCGTGGGGCTCGTGGCGAACCTGCTGGCTGCGCCCGCGGCGCCGATCGCCACTGTCATCGGCCTCCTCGCGTGCCTCGCCGCTCCGGTGGGCGTTCTCGCCGACCTTCTGGCGGCGTCGGCATGGTTGCCCGCCGCGTGGATCGCGCAAACGGCCAGCATCACGGCCAGGCTGCCGTTCGCTCAGATCGCCATGGTGCCCGGCATCGCCAGCGCAGTGCTGGTCAGCGTCGTGAGCGCGGCGATCGGGGTGATTCTCGCCGATGGGTACCGCGCGGTGCCGGTCGTCAGGGGTGTCGCAGCGGCCGTGCTGGCAGTCGCGCTCGCCCTGGGCGGTGCGCATGTGGTGCTCAACGGTCCGCTGGCGAGCGCGACCACTCCCGACGAATGGTCGGTCGCCGCCTGTGATGTGGGCCAGGGAGACGCACTCGTCGTGCGCTCCGAGGGGGCGATCGCACTGATCGATACCGGGCCGGAACCGGAGCCGCTCGCCTCGTGTCTGCGCGAACTCGGTGTCGAACGCGTGGATCTGCTCGTGCTCACGCACTTCGATCTGGATCACGTCGGCGGGGTCGAGGCTGTTCAGGGGAGAGTCGAGGCGGTGCTGCACGGGCCACCGGGGGAGAGCGGTGACGAGCGGATGCTGCAGCACCTCGCCGGCGGCGGTGCGACGGTCGGTCAGGCGGCAGCGGGCATGCGGGGTGACCTGGGCGCGGCGTCCTGGCAGGTGCTGTGGCCGCAGCGTGGGTCGGAGGCGTTCCCGCCGGGCAACGACCAGAGCGTGGTTCTGGAGATAGGTGGCGGCGGCGTACCCCGCTCGCTTTTCCTGGGCGACCTGTCGGGGGAGGCTCAGCGGATGCTGGAACGCACCGCGCATCTCCGAGGCGGCTACGCGGTGGTCAAAGTCGCCCATCACGGCAGCGCCGACCAGGACTTCCCGCTCTATCAGGACCTGCGCCCGAGTGTCGCGCTGTTCAGCTCAGGCGTCGACAACGACTACGGGCATCCGCGAGCGGAGACTCTGGCATCGCTCGAAGCCGCCGGTGCGCGAGTGCTGCGGACCGACCAGCAGGGCCGTCTCCTCGTCGGCCTTGCGGGGGACGAGCTTCAGCTGTGGGCCGAGAAGCAGCCGCCCTGACGACGGGGTCGACGTCTGTGGCCCCCGGTAGTCTGGAGACATGGCTGCTTCTCGTACTCCTTCCCGCGGTGGGACCAAGGCAGCCAAGGTCCCGCAGGTGTCGTGGCGCGATCCGCGTCCGGCGCCGGTGGTGCTCGTGTTCGGCCCGGAGGAGGTCTGCGCAGAGCGCGCGATCGCCGGAGTCCGCGACTACCTCCGAACCGAAGACCCCGCGCTCGAGGTGACCGATGTCCGCGCTGATGACTACGCGCCCGGGACCCTCCTCGCGCTGACCTCGCCGTCGTTGTTCGGGGAACCCCGGCTGGTGCGCGTGTCGGGGGTGGAGAAGTGCTCGGATGCCTTCTTGCAGGAGGCTGTGTCCTACCTCGACCACCCGCAGGAGGGTGCGACAGTGATCCTGCGCCACACCGGGGCCAGCGTCCGCGGCAAGAAGCTGCTCGATGCGGTGCGCGCCGGTACGGGCGACGGCATCGAGATCCCGTGCCCTGCGATCAAGCGCGACGGCGACCGCGTCGACTTCGCTGCCGGCGAGTTCTCTGCGGCGAAGAAGCGGATCGCCCCGCCTGCGTTGCGCGCTCTGGTCTCGGCCTTCGCCGATGATCTCACCGAACTCGCGGCGGCATGCCAGCAGCTGATCGGCGACGTCGAGGGCGATGTCACCGAAGAAGTCGTCACTAAGTACTACGGCGGGCGGGTCGAAGTCTCTGCCTTCGTCGTCGCTGACACGGCGATCGCCGGACGCTATGGCGAGGCTCTCGTGGCCCTGCGCCATGCCCTCGCCTCCGGCGCCGACCCCGTGCCGATGGTCGCGGCGTTCGCCATGAAGCTGCGCACCATGGCGCGCGTCGCCGGAAACCGCGAGCCGAGCCGTCAGCTCGCGCAGCGACTGGGAATGAAGGACTGGCAGGTCGACCGTGCGCGACGCGACCTCGCCGGATGGAACGAGCGTTCGCTGGGAATGGCCATCCAGGCGACGGCGCGCGCCGATGCCGAAGTCAAGGGTGCCGCCCGCGACCCGATCTTCGCTCTCGAGCGGATGCTCACCGTCATCGCCACCCGCCAGCCGTTCGGCGAGTGAGCGCGGTCTGACGCGCGGCAGCTGCCTCGTCCGTCGAGATCGCTGGCACATACGGTTCCGAGCACGCGAAAGAGCCCGCCCCGCGAACGGGACGGGCTCTTGTCACACCGTCAGGCGTGGAATCGGCTCAGAGAGCGGAGACCTGCTTGGCGATGGAGGACTTGCGGTTCGCAGCCTGGTTCTGGTGGATGACACCCTTGCTGACGGCCTTGTCGAGCTTGCGGGAGGCAGCCTTCAGAGCAGCCTCGGCTGCAGCCTTGTCACCGGAGACGACAGCGGCGCGGGTCGCGCGGATGTGCGTCTTCAGCTCGCTCTTCACGGCCTTGTTGCGCTCGTGAGCCTTGTCGTTGGTCTTGTTGCGCTTGATCTGCGACTTGATGTTTGCCACGTGTGGACGCTTTCTGTACGGAGTTGTTAGGAAATGCCGGCAGAAGAAGAGGGCTTCCACTCGGCGGTCGTGAGGGAAGAACCCACACGCAAGCCAAGAACCAACTATACCAGCATCCGGGCGGTTCACCCTAAACGAGCGAGGTGTGCTCGTCACTGATGCGGTGTCGGTGCGTGTGGGTGCACAATCATCAGTATCCCGACACTCGCGTCGCGACCCCGACGTCAAGGAGCGACATGAGCCCCGCCCTCCCATCCGGATCGCCGGTGTCCGCTCTGCGGAGAGTCGGACCGCCATGGATGACCGTCTTCACCCTCGCCTGGCTGGCGATCTGGACGGTGCAGCTCACTCCGGTCCAGTTGCTCCTCCCCTTGCAGTTGAACACGTCTGAGAAGGACTGGATACCCGGCGTCATCTCGTCCGGGCTGGTGCTCGGCATCGGCGGTCTCGCAGGGATCGTCGCGGGCCCGCTGGCCGGGGCGCTGTCGGATCGCGCGGCCGTCGGACGGCGGCGTCGGCGACCATGGGCGATCGGTGGCGTGCTCGTCACCGCGCTGTTCCTCGTGGTGACCGGTTTCAGTGAGGGGCCCTGGGCCGTGGGAGGAGCCTGGGTCGGGGTGTCGATCGGCGTCGCGGTGTCGTCGGCCGCCTTCACCGCACTGATAGCGGACCAGCTTCCTCCGACGCAGCGTGGCGCCGCGTCCGCCGCCGTGGGCTCCAGTCAGGCGGTGGGCATCGTGCTCGGCGTCGGGCTCGTGGTGCTCCTCGGGCTCGGCATCCGTGAGGGGTACCTGCTGCTCGCCGGGATCATCGCGACGGTGGGAATCGGTGCAGCGCTGCTTCTCCCCGATCCGCCCGCGGCCGTCGACGCGACTCCGGTGACGCGTGATCGTCATCTGCTGGCATCGCTGCGCGATCGGGATTTCGCCTGGATGCTGTCGGGCCGGCTCGTGACCAACATCGGCAACGCACTCGGCACTGCACTGTTCCTCTTCTTCCTGCTCCATGGTCTGCACCAGGAGACGACGGTGGCGCAGGACAACCTGCTGCTCCTGATCGTGGTCTACACGCTGTTCGTGGTGCTCGCATCGGTGTTCACCGGTGTGCTCTCCGATCGCACGGGCAACCGGCGTTCCCTCACGATCCTGGCGACCCTGGTGCAGGCGGCCTCCGGCGTCGTGATCGCCGTCGTGCCGACCTTCGAGGCGACGATGATCGCCGCCGCGCTCATGGGGCTCGGCTACGGCGCGTTCTCGACCGTCGGGCTCGCCTTCGCCGCCGACCTGCTGCCCGGCGAGAGGGACCACGCCCGTGACCTCGGCATCGTCTACGTCACGGCGGCACTCGGCCAGCTGATCGGCCCGGTGCTCGGGGCGGGGCTCGTCGCGCTCGTCGGGGGATTCTGGCTGGTGTTCGCAGCAGCCGCCGTGCTGTCGCTCGTGGGCGGTGCGCTCACGGCTCTGGCGAGGCAGCCGGCGCGGGAGCCGCGGCCTCACCCGTAGCCTCGGATTCGATGGTCGCGACGGCCAACCGCAGGACGGCGTTGAAGATCTGCGGACGCATCGCCGTGACGAGGTGCGTGGTGCGCGGCACGACGATGAGCTCTGCGTGAGGCGCGAGCCGTCGGAAGAGGGCCTCGTTGACTCGCAGCTGATCCCACTGTCCGTTCACGAACCACAGCGGCACGCGGATGCGGGCGACCGCTGTCGCGAGATCGAGCGTGGCGAGATTTCGCAGTGCCGTGTCCTGGGTGTCCAGCGCATAGCCGCCGGCGGCGAAATCGGAGCGCGTCTCTTCGGGGATCGTCGCTTCGAGGATGCGTTTCGTGATCCACATCCCGCGATCGGGCAGCCGATCGACGGCGCGCGCGATCGCGCGATACGCCGCGAGACCGGCGCCTCGGGGGAGCGACGTGCACGACGCGGCGACGAGCCCCGCGACCCTCGGTGCCTCCGCTCCGCCGACGTAGGCGAGTGTCAGCAGGCCGCCCATCGAGTGCCCGACGAGCAGCACGGGACCTCGCGTCGCTGCGTCGCGCACCGCGACGTCGATGGTGTGGAGCGCCTCGTGCAGGGTGAAGTCCTCCTCCATCCGGGTGCCATGCCCGGGAAGGTCGACAGCGACGGCCCCGATGCCCTGCTCCTCGAGGAAGGCGAGTTGCGACCGCCACATCGTCGCGGACGTACGGATGCCGTGCACGAAGACGATCTGGACGCTCACGCGTTCAGCATAGAGAAAAGCGGGGCCGGTGGATGGACCACCGACCCCGCTGCGAAGCTCTGACGAGTCAGGCTCCGTATGGATTACTTCTCGTATCCCACGTTCTCCACCGGCGTGATGCCGAAGAGGTCGAGACCCACGTAGGGCTCGGGCGTGAGGTTGGCGAGACCTTCCTTGACGGTCCAGATCTCCGGGCCGTTGAGGACCGGGATGATGCCCCAGGTCTTCGCGAAGATCTCGGACTCCATCTCCATGGCCTTCTTGGTCTGCTCGACCGGGTCGGAGATCGTCTCGAGCTCCTCGTGGATCATCGTGTCGATCTCCTCGGTGCCGGTACCCGACAGGTTCAGGCCGCTGTCCGAGCAGTACAGCTGGCAGAACCAGGCGGCACCGAACGGGTCGGACGACGTGAAGTTGAGGAAGAAGATGTCACCGTTCTGCGTGGTGTAGTCCTCGGCGAAGTCAGCGGACGGGCGGGTGTCGATCGTCACCTCGACGCCGACCTCCTTCAGCTGCGCCTGAACGGCGAGCGAACGCGCGCGTGCGGTCTCGGTGTCGGAGTGCACGGGGAAGACGAGCGACAGGCGCTGGCCGTCCTTCTCGCGGATGCCGTCGGCACCGGCGACCCAGCCGGCCTCATCGAGGAGCTTGTTGGCACCCTCGGTGTCGCCGTCCTTGCGGCCGGCCTCCTCCAGCGCGTTGACATAGTCAGGCTGGAACGAGAAGAGGGTCAGGGACCCTGCGGGCTCCTCGGTGTAGTTCAGACCGTTGAAGACGATGTCCTTGACCTGCTCGATGCTGATCGCCTCGAACACGGCCTTGCGGACCTCGAGGTCGGACAGCACCGGGTTGGTCGAGTTCAGCGTGAAGATCGCGTTCGCGGTCGCCTGACCCTTGTAGGTCTTGACGCCTTCGAGACCCTCGACCTGTGCGAGCAGCTCGGCGCTGCCGGTCTCGGCCATGTCGACCTCGCCGTTGCGCAGTGCGTTGACCGCCGCGGTCGGCTCCATCTGGATGAAGGAGACCTTGTCGAGCAGCGGAGCGTTGCCCCACCACTTCTCATTCGGGACGAGCGTGACGACGCCGCCGGTCTTGTCGAAGTTGTCGACCGTGTAGGGGCCTGCGGCCCATTCCGGGTGCCAGTCGCCGAGGAACGCCGTGTTGAACAGCTCAGGCGTGTTGACGGCCGGGTGCAGCAGCTGCGAGTAGACCATCTCGGGCCAGGCGAACTCGCCCTTGAAGGTCACGATGACGTCGCGGTCGTTCTCGCCGGCCTCGACGGACTCGATCTCTTTCCAGCCGTCGGTCGCGTTGGGCTGGTACTCCTCGTTCTCGCCGCTCTGGGCTTCCCAGGTGGCCTTGAACGCGGTGACGTCGATGGGCGTGCCGTCGTTCCAGACAGCCTTCTCGTTGACCTTGAAGTGCAGGACGGTCTTGCCGTCTTCGACACCGAAGGAGTAGTCGTCGAGGTATGCGTCGTTCTTCTTGACGGTGCCGTCAGGATCCATCAGCAGGATCTGGGGGCGGAACCACGTTCCGATCTGGGTGACGCGGGCGTCACCGTCGCTGTGGAAGTAGTTCAGCTGCTCGGCGATGTTCGAGACGGGGATGCGGAGTTCGCCGCCCTCTGCGAGGTTCTCGCGGGGCTGCGGGTTGTAGTCCGCGCCCTCGACCGTCTGAGCTTCGCCTTCACCGCTGTTGCCGCCGCCGTTGCCTGCCGGTGCGCACCCGCTCATGACGAGGGCGAAGGCGGCGCCGAGAGCAGCGATGCCCATCAGCTTCTGATGCCGTTTCATGGTACTCCTTAGTGCCTGTCGGCCTTACTTGGGATAGGGGCAGACTAACCCCGCAACTCTCGGGCGAAACCCCAGTGACACGGAACCGTTATCGGACTGTGCACATCGGTACACAGGTCAGCTGACGGCGATGGCCTCTGCGTCGAAACCCTCGACGGGAAGGATGATCCGCTCGCGCGTCCGCTCGATGTCGGGGTCGGGGATCGGGATCGCCGAGAGCAGCGCCTTCGTGTAGGGGTGCTGCGGATCGTCGAATACCTGATCGACGTCTCCGTGCTCGACGAACGAGCCCTTGTACATCACCGCGACCCGGTCGGCGATGTGGCGTACGACGGCGAGGTCGTGCGCCACGAACAGGTAGGACAGCCCGAGCTTGGCCTTCAGCTCGTCGAGCAGGTTGATCACGCCGGCCTGGATCGAGACGTCGAGAGCCGAGACGGGCTCGTCGAGCACCACGATCTTCGGGTTGGTCGACAGTGCTCGTGCGATGCCGATGCGCTGACGCTGACCACCCGAGAACGCCTGGGGGAAGCGGTCGCTGTGCGCCGGGTCGAGACCCACGAGACCCATGAGCTCCTCGACGCGATCGAACACGTCGTCCTTGCTCATGCCGATCGCGAGCATCGGCTCGGCGATGATGTCCCAGACCGTCATGCGAGGGTCGAGCGCCCCCATCGGGTCCTGGAAGACGATCTGCAGATCACGACGGAGCTTTCGCTCCTCCGCTCGGTTCTTGATGTCAGCGACGCTCGTGCCGCCGATGCGGATGTCGCCGTCCTCCTGGGCGACGAGATCCATGATCTGGAGGAGCGTCGTCGTCTTCCCGCTGCCCGACTCGCCGACGATCGCGAGGGTCTCGCCCTGGCGGATGTCGAAGCTGATCCCCTTGACGGCGTGCACCTCGCCGACCTTGCGCTTGAAGAGCGCACCCTTCATGAGGGGGAAGGTCTTGTTGAGGTTGACCGCCTCGAGGGTGATGGGACGATCCTCGCGGGGCACCTTCGCCAGCCCGCTCTCGGGGATCTCCGGGACGGGGAAGACGGGGAGCCCGCCGATGCGTCCGTCGTCGTCGATGTCGTTCGCGCGGATGCAGGCGACGGAGTGGTCGGAGTGACCCTCGGTGGAGATGGGGAGCAGATCGGGCTCGCGCTGCAGGCACGCGTCGATCGCGATGGGGCATCGCGCCGCGAACGGGCACGCATCCGGCAGATTGATCAGGAGCGGGGGGTTGCCCTTGATCGGGATCAGCGGCACCTTCTCGGTCTTGTCCACCCGTGGGATGGCACCCAGAAGGCCGATCGAGTACGGCATCCGGGTGCGGTAGAACAGCTCGCGCACCGGGGCCTGCTCGACGGGCTTGCCGGCGTACATCACCAGCACGTCGTCGGCGGTCTTGGCGACCACCCCCATGTCGTGCGTGATGATGATCATCGCGGCGCCGGTCTCCTGCTGCGCCTTCTCCATGAGCTCGAGGATCTGCGCCTGGATGGTGACGTCCAGCGCGGTCGTCGGCTCGTCCGCGATGATGAGCTTGGGATTGTTGGCCATCGCGATCGCGATCACGACACGCTGACGCATGCCGCCGGAGAACTCGTGCGGGAAGGCCTTCATGCGGCGCTCCGCCTCGGGTATCCCGACGAGCTTCAGCAGCTCGACGGAGCGATCCCAGGCGTCCTTCTTCGACAGCCGACGATGCACCGTGAGAGCCTCGATCAGCTGGTCGCCGATCGTGAACACGGGCGTGAGCGAGGTCAGCGGGTCCTGGAAGACCATGGCCATCCCGTTGCCGCGGATCACCGAGAGCTGCTTGTCGGACTTGCCGAGCAGTTCCTGGCCGTCATAGATGATCGACCCGGTGACCTTGGCGTTGTCGTCGAGCAGGCCCATGATCGCGAGCGAGGTGACGGACTTGCCCGAACCGGATTCGCCGACGATGCCGAGGGTGCGACCCTCTTCGAGGTCGAACGAGACGCCGCGCACGGCATCGACTCGACCGGCTTCCGACGGGAAGCTGACCTTGAGGTCTCGGACGGAAAGGACAGTACTCATGCGCGACCTCCAGCCGCAGAGGTCGGATCCAGGGCGTCGCGCAGACCGTCGGCGATGAGAGCCATCGAGACGGTGAGCAGGGTGAGCGCCGCTGCAGGGAAGTAGAAGAGCCACGGTGCGCTCACCAGAGTGCTGGAGCCGTAGCCGATCAGGGCGCCGAGCGAGACGTCGGGCAGCTTCACACCGAAGCCGAGGAACGAGAGCGCGGTCTCGGTGAGGACGGCCGACACGACGCCGAGCGTGAAGTTGATCACCAGCAGCGACCCGATGTTCGGGAGCATGTGACGCAGGACGATCCGCATCCCCGAGAGCCCGGCGTAGCGAGCGGCATGCACGTACTCGCGCTCGCGGATCGACAGCGACAGGGTCCAGATGATCCGGGCAGGGAAGAACCAGCCGACGACGAAGATCATGACGAGCGAGATCACCAGCCAGTTCCCGCCGGCGTCGTTCGAGATCATCGCGAGGATCAGGAAGTTCGGGACCACCATCATGAAGTGGATGATCGCGAGCATGATCCGCTCGTACCGGCCGCCGAAGTAGGCGGCGGTGGCTCCGATGAGTGCCGAGACGACCGTGGTGCCGATGGCCACGAGGGCAGCGATCATCATGGAGCGCTGAAGACCGACGGCGACCTGGGCGAAGTTGTCGTTGCCCGAACCGTTCGTCCCGAACCAGTGCTCGGCCGAGGGAGCCTGGCGCAGTGCGAGGAAGTCGAGGTCGGTGTGCGAGTACGGCGCGATGAGCGGTCCCACGATCGCGAACACCACCAGAAGCGCGAGGATGACGACGCCGATCAAGGCACCGCGGTTGCGCAGGAACCGACGCGTGTACAGCGTCAGCATCGAGGTGCGCTTGCGGTTCTTCGGCTTCTCCGGTTCGGCGATCTCGGGGGACACCCCGATGGCTTCCAGGGACATCAGCTCACCCGCACTCTCGGATCGAGGACGACCACGGCGACGTCAGCGAGGATCGCGCCGATCGCCGTCATCAGGGCGCCGAACGCCGCGACTGCGACCACGCCGTGAATGTCGTTGTTGTTCAGGGTCTGGATGAAGTACCGACCCATTCCGTTCCAGTTGAAGATCGTCTCGGTCAGCACCGCTCCGGTGAAGACCGCGGGGATCGTGAACGCGACCTGCGTCGTGACGGGGATCAGCGACGTCCGCAGCGCGTGCTTGCGGATGGCCTGCTGCTTGGTGAGTCCCTTGGCACGGGCGGTGCGAACATAGTCCGCCTTGATGTTGTCGAGCAGCAGCGAGCGCTGCAGGAAGTGGATGGACGCGTAGCCCGTGAGCACCAGGCCGAGTGTGGGGAGCGTCAGATGTTGGAGGACGTCTATGAGGACGGGGAAGAATCCCTCGACCCCCTGACTGGAGGATCCGACGACGTAGAAGACGGTCGTGCCGACCGCGTTGTTGAAGTTGATCGCGAGCAGAACCAGAGCGAATCCCGCAACGACCGTGGGGATGTTCATCGTGATGATGCTCGTGCCCTGACCGATGCGGTCGGCCAGTTTGTACTGACGGGATGCCGTGTAGACACCGAGGGCGATGCCCAGGATGGTCGTGATGATCGTCGCCCCGAGCACGAGCTCGGCGCTGATCCAGACGCGGTATGCGACCTGCTCGTTGACGGACTCGCCTGTGGGGCCGACTCCCCAGTCCCAGCGGAAGAGGATGCTGGAGAACCAGGTCCACCATCGTTCGATCAGGGGGACCGATTCGCTGAGGTTGCGAGGCTTCAGCAGCGCATCGATCTGATCGGGCGAAAGCGGAGGTCGACGTCCGACGTAGTTGTTCTCGGGATCGAGATACAGCCACGCGAGGAAGTAGGTGATGTTCGTCGCGATGACGATCATCAGCACCCATCCCAGCAGGCGGCGCAACAGATACTTGATCAAGGTGATGATTCTTTCTCTTTTACAGACGCGCGCGGGATCCGCCGACGCAACGCTGAGCCGGGAAGACAGTCAATCACCATCAGCCGATCTGCGCGACACGACGCCTGCACTTGGTCTGTGACGGAGTCTTATCGCTCACGGGATCCGGTGTCACGGATGGCTCCCGGGCAACCTCGGCAGAATATCACCGGATCGCACGAAGCGGGCATAAGCCTCACCTCACCGTAGAATCGTCAGGACATGTCACCACGCGCTCTCACTCCGCTTCAGCCTGCCGCGACGCCTTCGGCGCAGATCCGCAACTTCTGCATCATCGCGCACATCGACCACGGCAAGTCGACCCTCGCCGACCGCATGCTCCAGATCACCGGCGTGGTCTCGGATCGCGACATGCGCGCGCAGTACCTCGACCGCATGGACATCGAGCGTGAGCGCGGCATCACCATCAAGAGCCAGGCCGTGCGGATGCCGTGGGAGATCGACGGCGAGACCTTCGCGCTCAACATGATCGACACCCCGGGGCACGTCGACTTCACCTACGAGGTGTCCCGGTCTCTCGCCGCCTGCGAGGGCGCGATCCTGCTCGTCGATGCCGCTCAGGGCATCGAGGCCCAGACTCTGGCGAACCTCTACCTCGCGCTCGAGAACGACCTGCACATCATCCCGGTGCTGAACAAGATCGACCTGCCGGCGGCCGACCCCGACAAGTACGCCAAGGAGCTGGCATCGCTCATCGGCGGCAAGCCCGAGGACGTGCTCCGTGTCTCGGGCAAGACCGGTGTCGGCGTCGAGGAGCTGCTCGACCGACTGGTCAAGGAGATCCCCGCACCCGTCGGAGACGCCGATGCTCCGGCCCGCGCCATGATCTTCGACTCCGTCTACGACGCCTACCGCGGGGTCGTCACCTACGTCCGCATGGTGGACGGCAGCCTGTCGCCCCGCGAGCGCATTCAGATGATGTCGACGGGTGCCAACCACGAAGCGCTCGAGGTCGGCGTGTCGAGCCCCGAACCGGTGCCGTCCAAGGGGCTCGGCGTCGGCGAGGTCGGCTACCTCATCACCGGTGTGAAGGACGTCCGTCTGTCGAAGGTCGGTGACACGATCACGACGGCACGCAGGCCCTCGACCCAGGCTCTGCCGGGCTACACCGACCCGAAGCCGATGGTCTTCTCGGGGATCTACCCGATCGACGGCAGCGACTACGCGGAGCTCCGGGAGGCGCTCGACAAGCTCAAGCTCTCCGACGCCTCGCTGCAGTACGAGCCTGAGACCTCCGTCGCCCTCGGTTTCGGCTTCCGCTGCGGGTTCCTGGGACTCCTGCATCTCGAGATCATCACCGAGCGTCTCGAGCGAGAATTCGGCCTCGACCTCATCACCACCGCACCCAGCGTGATCTACGAGGTGCTCACGAGCGACACGGGCGAGACCGTGACGGTGACGAACCCGAGCGAGTACCCCGACGGTCGCATCGGCTCGGTGTCGGAGCCGATGGTGAAGACCGCGATCCTGCTGCCCAAGGACTACGTGGGCACGGTCATGGAGCTCTGCCAGTCGCGTCGCGGAGCACTGCTGGGCATGGAGTACTTCTCCGAGGAGCGCGTGGAGCTCCGCTACATGATGCCGCTCGGCGAGATCGTGTTCGACTTCTTCGACCAGCTCAAGTCCAAGACCCAGGGCTATGCCTCGCTCGACTACGAACCCGCCGGACAGCAGGAGGCGGACCTGGTCAAGGTCGACATCCTGCTGCAGGGTGACAAGGTCGACGCGTTCAGCTCGATCGTGCACCGCGACAAGGCCTACGCCTACGGCACGCTGATGACGGAGCGACTGCGCAAGCTGATCCCTCGCCAGAACTTCGAGGTGCCGATCCAGGCCGCCATCGGCGCCAGGATCATCGCCCGCGAGACGATCAGGGCGCTGCGCAAGGATGTGCTCGCCAAATGCTACGGCGGTGACATCAGCCGCAAGCGCAAGCTCCTCGAGAAGCAGAAAGAGGGCAAGAAGCGCATGAAGATGGTCGGTCGTGTCGAGGTGCCGCAGGAGGCGTTCATCGCAGCGCTCTCCGGCGACGTCGAGGGCAAGGACAAGAAGTAGGACCTTCGGGCCGGGCTGTTCCCGGCGTGGAGGGTGATCGTCCAGGGAACGGGAAGTAGGCTGGAACGCATGCGGCGCGGGACTTTCCGAGACGACACGGTTGACTATGCGGCCGTGGGTGCGACCCACGCGCCCGATCTGATGCAGTACCCGCCGGAGCGCAGCATCCCGGCGGAGAACTCCTGGCGGATCGGCAGCGGTCATGACCGCTTCCAGTCCGCGGGCGAAGCTCTGCTGACCTGGACCGCGCAGCGCGCGGCGGGCCTCAGCATCGAGGATGTGCGTCCCGCGCCCGGTCCCGCCTACGCCGGTGTCAGCTTCGACGCCGAGGGCACGCCGATCGCACCGAGCAAGAACGACGTCGAACAGCGCTTCGATGCGGAAGGCACCCCGTTCGCCGGCCCGGGCATGACGTTGCGCCTGCATGGGCGGGTTGCCGGCATGCGGGCGGATGCCGAGCTGCGCGTGATCTCCGTGACCGAGGAGAAGCGCCGGATCGGATTCGTGCTGGGCACGGTCGGAGGCTCGGTGGTGCGCGGTGAGGAGTCCTTCGACATCGACTGGCGCGAGGACAACGACGAGGTGTGGTTCTCCGTCCGTGCCTTCGACGCGCCGAACTCCCTTCTCTACCGCGTCGTCCCGCCGCTGGTGAAGCGCCGTCGCCGCGAGTTGTTCGCACGCTATCTGCGAGCGATCTCGCCGCTGTACGCGACTCCGGTCTGATGGTCGCACCTCTCTGATGGCCGGTCCGCTCCCACTCGGCGATCCGGCACCGGCAGACGGACATCTGCCCTCCGATCTGCCGATCGATTCCTCCGTGCCCTTCTCCGCATACCTGCACGTCCCCTTCTGCCGGGTGCGGTGCGGCTACTGCGACTTCAACACCTACACCTCGGGAGAGCTCCGCGGCGCGAAGCAGGAGGACTACGCCTCGACGCTCATCACCGAGATCGCCCTGGCGAGGCGCGTTCTCGCGGATGCGGGCGCGCTGCGCCCGATGGACACCGTGTTCTTCGGCGGCGGCACGCCGACTCTTCTGCCCGCGGGAGATCTCGCCCGGATGCTCGGTGCGGCGACCGACGCGTTCGGCCTCGTCGACGGCGCCGAGGTCACGGTCGAGGCGAACCCCGACACGGTGACACCCGAGGTCGCGCGGACCCTCGCGGATGCCGGCGTCACGCGACTGTCGATCGGCATGCAGTCGGCAGTGCCGCATGTGCTCGCCGCTCTCGACCGCACCCATCGCCCCGAGAATGTGACGACAGCGGTCGCCGCGGCGAAGGACGCAGGCCTCGCCGTGAGCGTGGACCTCATCTACGGCGCCCCTGGTGAGTCGCTCGGTGATTGGGAGGCGTCGCTCGATGCGGCGCTCGCACTCGAGTCGGACCACATCTCGGCGTACGCGCTGATCATCGAGGACGGCACGAAGCTCGCGCGACAGATCCGCCGAGGCGAGGTGCCGGCGCCGGACGACGACCTGCAGGCCGACATGTACGAGCTCGCCGATGCGCGTCTCGCAGCGGCGGGCTTCGACTGGTACGAGATCAGCAACTGGTCTCGCTCGCCCGAGCAGCGTTCGCGGCACAATCTCGCCTACTGGCGGGGGAGCGACTGGTGGGGATTCGGTCCCGGCGCGCACAGTCACGTCGCCGGCCTGCGGTGGTGGAACGTCAAGCATCCGGCCGCGTATGCACAGCGGCTCGCCGCAGCGGAGTCTCCCGCCGCCGGCACGGAGCGGCCGGACGAGCAGTCGACGACGCTCGAGCGCATCCTGCTGCTGAGTCGCATCCGCGAGGGCATCGCCGTCAGCGACCTCGCCGCGGACAAGAGGACACGCGTCGCGGGTCTGATCGCGGATGGGCTCGTCGACCCGGCCGCTGCCGTTCGCGGACGCGTGCAGCTCACACTGCGGGGGCGCCTGCTCGCCGATGCCGTCGTGCGTGAGCTCACCGACTGATCGGCGACCGCTGAGTCAGGACATCGTGCCGGATCAGCACGTGGTCGGCGTCGGCGGGTAGAATTGGCACTCGTAGCCAGTGAGTGCCAAGAGGGAGGGAGTTGCGATGGTCAGCGAAAGAGGCCTCCAGGTTCTCCGCGCGATCGTGCAGGACTACGTCGAGACCCATGAACCCGTCGGCAGCCGATCGATCGTCGACCGCTACTCCTTCGGCGTGTCCGCGGCGACGATCCGCAACGACATGGCACTGCTCGAAGACGAAGAGCTGATCGCCGCCCCGCACACCTCCTCCGGTCGCGTTCCCACCGACAAGGGCTACCGCGTGTTCGTGGATCATCTCGCCCAGCTGCGGCCGCTGTCGGTCGCGCAGCGCACGGCCATCGAGTCCTTCCTCACCGCTCCCTCCGACCTCGACGACCTGATGGTGCGCACGGTCCGAGTGCTCACGCAGCTCACGGGGCAGGTCGCGCTGGCGCAGTACCCGTCATTCGCGCGCGCGCATCTCACGCATCTCGAACTCGTGGCGCTGGCGCCGAATCGTCTGCTCATCGTGCTCGTCACCGACGCGGGCGGCGTCTCGCAGCGCATCGCCCCGCTGCCCGTCGACGTCGACGACGCCGACATGGCGCTGCTGCGTGCTCGTCTCTCCGCCCTGATCACGGGCCGGGCGGTGAGCGACGCCGCTGAGCGGCTGCAGGCGCTTCTCGCGGACGACGCACACAGTCATGACGTCGTACTGCGCGCTCTCGCGACGATCGTCATCGACGAGCTCGGCGCCTTCCGTCAGGAGCGCCTGGTGATGGCCGGAGCAGCGACTCTGGCTCGACGCGAGCAGGACTTCCGCGGCAGCATCCACCCTCTGCTCGAGGCGATCGAGGAGCAGGTGACGCTGCTGCGGCTGATGAGCGAGATGGAGGCGGACTCCCACGGTCTCGCCGCCAGCATCGGCACCGAGAACGCGTCCTTCGGCCTCGGCGAGGCATCGATCGTGGCCAGCAACTACGCCGCCCCCAGCGGCACGGCGCGAGTCGGCGTGATGGGGCCGACGCGCATGGACTATCCGAGCAATCTCGCGGCGGCGCGGGCCGTGGCCCGCTATCTGTCTCGGATGCTCGACGAAGACGAGGCGGCCCGCTGACGCGGCCGCCCAGAGAACAGCACACGCAGAAGGGCCATTGTGGCAGACCACTACGAGGTACTCGGCGTCTCTCGTGACGCCTCCACCGACGAGATCAAGAAGGCGTACCGACGCCTCGCTCGTCAGCTCCACCCCGATGTGAATCCGGGTGAAGACGCGGCCGAGCAGTTCAAGCTCGTCACGCATGCATACGACGTCCTGAGCGACGACGATTCCCGTCGCCGCTACGACATGGGCGGCGGAGACGGCGCCGCCGGCAACTTCCAGGGCTTCGGCGGCTTCGGGGACATCTTCGAGACCTTCTTCGGTGCGGGCCAAGGCGGTGGCAGGGGCGCGCGTCCGCGGTCACGCCGCGAACGGGGACAGGACGCCCTCGTCCGGGTGACCCTCGATCTCGGCGACGTCGTCTTCGGTGCGCACCGCGACATCGAGGTCGACACGGCCGTGCTGTGCGAGACGTGCAACGGCTCGTGCTGCCAGGAGGGCACGTCGCCCGTCACCTGTGACATCTGCGGCGGCTCCGGCCACGTTCAGCGTCAGGTGCGGAGCCTGCTCGGCAACGTCGTGACCTCCCAGCCCTGCGGCACCTGCGAGGGCTACGGCACGACGATCCCGTATCCGTGCGGCACCTGCGGCGGCCAGGGGCGGGTGCGCTCGCGTCGCACCGTCTCGCTCGACATCCCCGCCGGCGTCGAGACCGGGCTGCGCCTGCAGCTGCCGGGCTCTGGCGAGGTCGGCAAGGCGGGTGGCCCGAACGGCGACCTGTACGTCGAGGTCACCGTGAACCCGCACCCGTCTTTCAGCCGCGACGGCGACGACCTGCTGGCGACGCTGGAGGTGTCGATGCCGGATGCGATCCTCGGCACCGAGACCACGATCCAGGGTCTCGACGGCGAGGTCGATCTCGAGATCCGCTCGGGCGTCCAGTCCGGCGACGTGCTGACGATCAAGGGCCGCGGCATCACGCCGCTGCGGGGCAACCAGCGCGGCGACCTCCGCGTCGGCGTGCAGGTGGTCACCCCGACCCGGCTCGACTCCGCGCAGCGCGCGCTCATCGAGGACTTCGCGAAGAAGACCAAGGCACCGGGCCCGCAGCTGGCGCAGTTCCAGCAGGGGCTGTTCTCGAAGCTCCGCGACCGCTTCCGTTCGCACTGATCCGGACGGCGCTCATGGCACTCCACTTCCTCGTCGAGAACTCCTCGGATGCCGCGGTCGGCGACCTCGTGTCGCTCACCGGCGCCGAGGCGAAGCACGCCGCCGTCGTCCGACGGCTCCGCGTCGGCGAGGCGGTGACGGTCGGCGACGGCTCGGGGGTGTGGCTGACCGGCGTCGCCGAAGAGGTGTCTCCGTCCCGCGTCGACGTGCGCGTGGCCGAGCGATCGGTCGACCCCGCGCCCAGCCCTCGCATCGTGCTCGTGCAGGCTCTCGCGAAGGGCGATCGCGACGAGCTCGCCGTGCAGGCGGCATGCGAGCTCGGCGTCGATGAGATCGTGCCGTGGCAGGCGAGCCGAAGCGTGTCCCGATGGGATGGTCCTAAGGCCGTCAAGGGGCGCGAGCGGTGGGCGACGATCGTCCGCGAGGCGGCGAAGCAGGCTCACCGGGCGTGGGTCCCGGAGGTGGCGCCTCCGGCGTCGACCGCCGACCTCGCGAGACGCGCCGTATCTCAGCGGGTGCTGCTTCTCGACCCGACCGCCCCCGCGCGGTTGTCCGAGCTCGAGCCGGACGGCAGGGACATCGTCCTCGTCGTCGGGCCCGAGGGTGGTATCTCCGACGACGAGCTCTCGAAGCTGTCGGACGCCGGCGCCGAGCGTGTGCTGCTCGGAGACACCGTGCTGCGCACGTCCACGGCGGGCCCGGCTGCGATCGCCGTGCTGTCGGTCGCACTCAGCCGCTGGTGATCAGGCTACGGACCCGGCAGTGCTGCGGTCAGTAGACTGGGAGCATGTCCGAGCCCTCGATCTTCACGCGCATCCTCAACGGCGACATCCCGGGTGAGATCCTGCTCGACACCGGCCGCGTGTTCGCGATCCGGGACATCGACCCGCAGGCACCGCTGCACGCGCTCGTGATCCCCAAGACCGAGGACTACCGCGACGTCACGGAGCTCGCCGAGGGCGACCCCGGTCTGCTCGCGGAGATCGTCGCGGCTGCGAAGCAGCTCGCCTCCGAGCATGCGAACGGCGAATACCGCCTCATCTTCAACAACGGCGCCAGCGCCGCCCAGTCCGTCTTCCACGTGCACGCCCATGTGCTCGGCAACATCGAGGAGAGCAAGCTCGTTGGCTTCTGACGAAAACGACCTGACCGCATCCGACACCGCCGTCGAGAAGATCTACGCCGACGGCGTCGCCATGGTGCAGCTCCTCGGTCCGCAGGATCGACTGCTCCGGATGCTCGAGAAGGAGCACCGCGACGTCCAGGTGCTCGTGCGCGGCAACGAGATCACGCTCACCGGCGCGCCGGAGGCAGTCGCGAAGGCGAAGACCCTGGTCGACGAGCTGATGACCATGACCAAGGCAGGCCACGACCTCGCCCCGAGCGACGTGACGAGCTCGGCCCGCCTGCTGCGCAACGACGGCGGCCCTCGCCCGAGCGAGGTGCTCGGAGAGGCGATCCTGTCGACCAGGGGCAAGGTCATCCGTCCCAAGACGCTGGGGCAGAAGGAGTACGTCGACGCGATCGAGGAGAACACGATCGTCTTCGGCATCGGCCCGGCCGGTACCGGAAAGACCTACCTCGCGATGGCCAAGGCCGTCCAGGCCCTGCAGCGCAAAGAGGTCACCCGCATCATCCTCACCCGCCCCGCGGTCGAGGCCGGAGAGCGGCTCGGATTCCTGCCCGGCACGCTCACCGACAAGATCGACCCGTACCTCCGCCCGCTCTATGACGCGCTGAACGAGATGATGGACCCCGAGATCGTCCCTCGTCTGATGGCGACGGGCACGATCGAGGTCGCCCCTCTCGCCTACATGCGCGGCCGCACGCTCAACGACTCGTTCGTGGTGCTCGACGAAGCGCAGAACACGACTCCCGAGCAGATGAAGATGTTCCTCACGCGTCTCGGCTTCGGGTCGAAGATGGTCGTCACCGGTGACATCACCCAGGTCGATCTCCCGCAGGGATCCTCGGGACTCCGGCTCGTCACCCGCGTGCTCGACGGCATCGACGACATCCATTTCGCGCGGCTCACGAGCGACGACGTGGTGCGTCACTCGCTGGTCGGACGGATCGTCGACGCCTACAGCGAGTATGACGAGCGGCGCACCGCCCAGCGCTACGAGCGCGAGCAGGCGGCGGAGTTCGCCAACCGTGCCGACCGGCGGGGCGCACAGCGACCAGGACCCCGAGACCGGATGCCGAAACGAGGCCTCTCCTGATGAAACGAGCACAGCCATGATCGAGATCAACAACGAGTCGGCCATCGACGTCGACGAGACCGTGCTGCAGCGCCTGACCGACTTCAACCTCGCGCAGATGCATGTCAGCCCGGACGCCGAGGTCGCGATCGTGCTCGTCGACGAGGCTGCCATGGAGGCCCTCCACGTGCAGTGGATGGATGAGCCCGGTCCGACCGACGTGCTCAGCTTCCCGATGGACGAGCTGCGCCCGGGCACCGAGGATCGCCCCACGGCCCCGGGGCTGCTGGGAGACATCGTGCTGTGTCCTCAGGTCGCCGAGGCGCAGGCCCAGGCCGCCGGCCACACCCTGATGGACGAGCTGATCCTGCTCACCACCCACGGTCTGCTGCACCTCCTCGGCTTCGATCACGCCGAGCCCGACGAGGAGCGCGAGATGTTCGGACTGCAGAAGGAGCTCATCCAGGGCTTCGCCGCGGCTGAACGTCGACGATGACCGCGGCCCTCCTGCTCGCAGGCGCTGTCCTGCTCGTCGCCTTCGGCGGCCTGATGGCGGCGATCGACGCCGCCTTCGGCGTCACGTCCCGGTCGGACATCGAGGAGATGGGCGCGGAGGGGCGCAACGGCCCCCAGCTGGTGCGCATCGCCGCCGACCCTGACGCACACGTCAACGCCGTCGCATTCATCCGCGTGCTCGCCGAGACGGCGGCCGCGGTGCTCGTCACGGTGGCGTTCAGCATCCTGTTCGACAACATCTGGTGGGCGATGCTGGCCGCAGCGCTGCTCATGACGGGTATTAGCTTCGTGCTGGTGGGGGCGAGCCCTCGATCCTTCGGGCGGCACCACGCCGAGGGCATGCTCCGGGCCAACGCACGCATCGTCCGCGGGCTGCGCATCATCCTGGGCCCACTCGCTCACGGACTCGTGGTGCTCGGCAACCGGGTGACCCCCGGGCGGGGACGCAGCTCGTTCACGTCCGAGGAGCAGCTGCTGAGCATGGTCGACGAGGCCGCCTCGAACGATCTGATCGAGGCTGACGACCGCGACCTCATCCACTCCGTGTTCGACTTCACCGACCAGTTCGTGCGTGCGGTGATGGTGCCGCGCACCGAGATGGTGACGGTCGATGCGACGGCGACCACGAGCGAGGCGATGACGCTGTTCCTGCAGCGGGGCGTCTCGAGGATGCCTGTGGTCGACGACGACGCCGATGACGTGGTCGGAGTGCTCTATCTGAAGGACCTGGTGCTGTTCGCCTTCCGCGACGAGAACGCCTGGCGAACCGCATCCATCCGTCCGATCTCGCGACCCGCGACCTTCGTGCCGGAGTCCATGCGCGCCGAGACCCTCCTGCAGCAGATGAAGCGGGATGCCGTGCACGTGTGCCTCGTGATCGACGAGCACGGCGGCATCTCGGGGCTCGTGACCCTGGAGGACCTCATCGAGGAACTCGTGGGCGAGATCTCCGACGAGTACGATCAGGTATCGGCAGAGGTCGTCGAACTCGGCGACGGACGCTATCGCGTGAGCTCCCGACTCTCGCTGGAGGACGTCGGCGATCTGTTCGGCCTCGAGCTCGAGGACGAGGACGTCGATTCCATCGGCGGTCTGCTGGGCAAGGCACTCGGACAGGTCCCGCAACCGGGATCCACAGCGACGGTCGAGGGATTGACCCTCACCGGCGGCGCGTCTCGAGGACGAGGGCGCGGGATCGCGACCGTCTTCGTGGAACGAGCGGCAGACGACGCGGGTCATGCCGCAGATGAGAGAGACGGAAACGATGACTGAGCAGACGCGGAGCGGGTTCGTGACCTTCGTGGGACGACCGAACGTCGGGAAGTCCACTCTCACGAATGCGCTGGTGGGCGAGAAGATCGCGATCACCAGTGAGAAGCCGCAGACGACGCGACGGGCGATCCGCGGGATCGTGAACCGTCCGCAGGGGCAGCTCGTCATCGTCGACACCCCCGGCATCCACAAGCCCCGTACGCTCCTCGGCGAGCGCCTGAACGACCTCGTCGAACAGGTGCTCGGCGACGTCGACGTGATCGGCTTCTGCGTGCCGGCGACCGAGAAGGTCGGCCCCGGCGACCGCCGCATCGCGACGTCTCTCGACGGATACCGTCGTGCCAAGAAGATCGCCATCGTCACGAAGACGGACGCGGCCAGTCGCGACCAGATCACCGAGCGACTGATGGAGGTCGACGCGCTGCGCGAGGACTGGGACGCGGTGATCCCGATCTCCGCGCTCACGAACGACCAGCTGGAGGTGCTCGCCGACGAGGTGCTCGCACTGATGCCCGAGGGGCCGGCTCTGTACGGCGAGGGTGTCACGACCGACGAGTCGGAGGAGGACCGGATTGCCGAGATGATCCGCGAGGCCGCGCTCGACGGGGTCCGCGACGAGCTTCCCCACTCGATCGCGGTCGTGATCGACGACATCGCCCCGCGTGAGGGAACCGACCTGACCGATGTGCACGCATCCATCGTTGTGGAGCGTGACAGCCAGAAGGCGATCATCATCGGCCACAAGGGCAAGCGTCTGGCCGATGTCGGACGCCGGGCCCGTGGCGGGATCGAAGAGCTTCTCGGCACGAGGGTGTTCCTGGGCCTCCATGTGAAGGTCGCGAAGGAATGGCAGCGCGACCCGAAGCAGCTCGGCCGCCTCGGCTTCTGACCCTCGACACGAGAGGCGGTGAGGATCCGGTGCTCCAGCGGCACGGCCGCAGGACTCTCCCGCAGGGGTAGGGTCGCGATATGACACTCGCACAGCACTGGATCGCATCGTCGTGGGGCGCGCCTGAGACATGGGAGTTCGTCGACTACGAGGTGCCGTCTCCCGGCCGCGGTGAGGTGACGATCCGCGTGGAGGCCGCCGGGGTGAATCCCGCGGACGCCAAGCACGTCGCGTCTGCTCACCAGGGCGTGCAGCTGCCTGTGCCGATCGGCTACGAGGTCTCGGGCACGATCAGCGCGATCGGACCCGACACGCGGATCGGCTCGGGGGAGGCGAAAGAAGGGGACGAGGTCGTCGCCTTCCGCGTGCGCGGGGGATACGCGACCGAGCTGACCGTGCCTGCCGAGAAGGCCTTCGCGAAGCCGACCACACTCACGCACGCGGAAGCCGCGAATCTGCTGCTCGCCGGCACCACGGCCGCTGAGATGCTCTGGGTGACCGGCGCGGCACCGGGGGAGACGATCCTCCTGCACGGCGCGTCGGGAGCGGTGGGAGTGAGCGTGCTGCAGCAGGCCGCGCTGCGGGGGATCCGAGTGATCGGCACCGCGAGCGCCGAGCGGTTCGACGTCGTCCGTCGTCTCGGGGGAGTCCCCGTGCGATACGGGGCCGGCCTGGCGGATCGGGTCCGAGGGGCCGCGGGCGAGGCGGGCGTCTCGGCAGCCCTCGACGCGGTGGGCACGGACGAGGCCGTGGACGTGTCCCTCGAGCTGGTCGCAGACCGCCAGCGCATCGTCACGATCGCAGCGATGGGCAGGGCCGCCTCCGACGGCATCCGGGTGATCGCCGGTTCGATGCCCGTCAGCGCCCGATTCCGGGACGAGGTGCGCGGGGAACTGATCGCTCTCGCTCAGAACGGAGATCTGATCGTTCCCGTGGCGCGGACGTTCGCCCTGGAGGAGGCTCCGGCGGCACTCGCTCTGCTCGCCGAAGGGCACCCCGGCGGAAAGCTCGCTCTGATCCCGTCGTCCTAATCGATCTCGCGCAGCGCCGAGGTCACGACCACGACCCCATCTCCGTACGCCGCATCCATCGCGTTCTGCACCGACCCGTCGTCCCACACGACCTGCATCCAGACATAGCCGCGTTCGGTCCACAGGGTGAGCGCATCGCGTCCCACGGCTTTCGACAGCTCGTCGGACACCTGCGCCAGCTCAGCCTCGGAGCTCGCGCCTGGGACACCGCCCGTGGGATCCTCCGGTCGGACAGGGTCGTACAGGGCGAGCATGGTCGGAGGATCGGTGACCGCGTATCGCTCGCCGTCGAAGGTTCCGTACACCGCGTAGGTTCCCCACGTGGTGCCGCCGCTGGATTCGCTCCCGTCTACCCCGTCCCAGGTCCAGCCGTCGAGGGGAAGGCCCGAGCACTGCGGTGGATACGACTCGGCGACGATTCCGAGGCAGAGCCGAGGCTCACCACCCACATCGAGCACCGTGCCGGTGCCGATCACCCGTCCTTCCGGCGGTGGGACACTCGCGGCCTCCCAGGTCGGTGAGGCCGAACTCGTCGGCGCGGATGCACCGCCGGAACCGGACGAGCAGGCGGCGAGGCCGCACATCCCGATGACGGCGACGGCGGCGAGAAGCAGGCGGCTGTGCGATGTGCTCATGCCTGACAGTGTCTCGTGACGGGTGATCGTCTCATGGCGGCTCGGAGCGGATCGGCATCCCTGCTACCATGGCCGCATGCCTTTCGGCGGTCTGCTTCTTCTTAGCTGCCGCGACGAGTCCTAAAGCTAGGGCCTTCCTCGTCGCGGCGCTTGTGTTGGCCCGTTCACAATTCTGACGAAGAGAAGAAGCCCCATCATGCAGAACACTCAGCGCCCGTCTGCGATGCCGATCCACAAGTATCGGCCGTACCACGAGCAGATCACGGTCAACCTGCCCGACCGCACCTGGCCGGACGCCCGCATCACCGAGGCGCCCCGTTGGTGCGCAGTCGACCTCCGCGACGGCAATCAGGCGCTCATCGACCCGATGTCGCCCGAGCGCAAGCGCGTCATGTTCGAACTCCTCGTCAGCATGGGGTACAAGGAGATCGAGGTCGGATTCCCCTCGGCGAGCCAGACCGATTTCGACTTCGTCCGTCAGCTCATCGAAGAGAACCTGATCCCGGATGACGTCACCATCCAGGTGCTGACCCAGGCGCGCGAGCATCTGATCGCCCGCACCTACGAGTCGATCTCCGGGGCCAAGCAGGCGATCGTGCACCTCTACAACTCGACCAGCGTGCTGCAGCGCGAGGTCGTCTTCCGCACTGACAAGCAGGGCATCATCGACATCGCGCTCGAGGGTGCTCGGCTCTGCCGTCAGTACGAGAAGACCATCCCCGACACGAAGGTCTACTACGAGTACTCGCCCGAGAGCTACACGGGAACCGAGCTCGAGTTCGCCGTCGACGTCTGCAACCAGGTGATCGAGGTCTTCGAGCCCACCCCCGACCGCAAGGTCATCGTCAACCTGCCGGCGACCGTCGAGATGGCCTCGCCGAACGTCTACGCCGACTCGATCGAGTGGATGAGCCGCAACCTGGCGCACCGCGAGAACGTGATCCTGTCGCTGCACCCGCACAACGACCGTGGCACGGCGATCGCGGCGGCCGAGCTGGGCTACATGGCCGGGGCCGACCGCATCGAGGGCTGCCTGTTCGGCAACGGCGAGCGCACCGGAAACGTCGACATCGTGGCGCTGGGCATCAACCTCTTCACGCAGGGCATCGATCCGCAGATCGACTTCAGCGACATCGACCAGGTCAAGCGCACCGTCGAGTACTGCAACCAGCTGCCGGTGCCCGAGCGGTCGCCGTGGGCGGGCGACCTGGTCTTCACCGCGTTCAGCGGGTCGCACCAGGATGCGATCAAGAAGGGCTTCGAGGCGATGGCTGCCCGTGCCGAGGCTGAAGGCGTCACGGTCGACGACATCGAATGGGCCGTCCCCTACCTGCCGGTCGACCCGAAGGATCTCGGACGCTCCTATGAGGCCGTGATCCGTGTGAACTCGCAGTCCGGCAAGGGCGGCGTCGCCTATCTGCTCAAGGCGGACCACGCGATCGACCTGCCGCGCAAGCTGCAGATCGAGTTCTCGGGCGTCGTCCAGAACAAGACCGACGCCGAGGGCGGCGAGGTCACGAGCGAGCAGATCTGGTCGATCTTCAACGACGAGTACCTGCCCGCCACTGACACCGAGGCCAAGTGGGGGCGGTTCGAGCTGCTCTCGACGCAGACCCGCAGCGACATGTCGGGTGACGTGGTGCTCGACGTGACACTGCGCGACGACGATCAGCAGGTGTCCGTCGCCGGTAACGGCAACGGACCGATCGCCGCGTTCATCGAGGTGCTGCGCGGTCAGGGCTTCGACATCACTCTCTACGACTACGTCGAGCACGCACTCAGTGCAGGTGGCGACGCGCAGGCTGCGGCGTACGTCGAGCTGCAGGTCGGCGATCAGCGCCTGTGGGGCGTCGGCATCGACGGAGACATCTCGACGGCATCCCTCAAGGCGATCGTCTCGGGCGTCAACCGCTCGATCCGCACGCGCCAGCTGGAGCTGGCAGCGGTCTGACGGTCGACGAGAACGCCCCCGCGGTCATCGACCGCGGGGGCGTTACGTCTGCCCCGTGCCGAGGATCGGTCACTCAGGGCTCGGCTTGACGACCTGGATCACTCCGGTCTCTGCGGCGACCTTGCGGCGATACAGGCGACGTTGCTCCGGAAGCGAGACGTCGAAGCTCACGGCGAGCACTCGGATCACCGCGGTGACGACGATGCCGAGCACGGCGGCGAGCGTGATCGACATCCCGAGTCCGTTCGCGGTGGCGATGAAGACGCAGCCGGCACCGGCGGCGACGGCGTAGAGCGAGCCGACATGCATGATCGAGGTCGGCAGGCCCATCAGCATGTCGCGCAGCACGCCGCCGCCGACCGCTGCGCAGACGCCGATGAACACCGCGGGAACGGGAGGGATGCCGAAGGCGATCGCCTTGCTCGTGCCGAACGCGCCGAACATGCCGATGACCACGGCGTCGAGCACCACGATGACGGTGTTGAGACGGTTGAAGAGTCCCGCGAGCAGCATCCCGAGCAGCGAGGCGCCGGTGGCCGTGAGCAAGTACCAGTTGCTCTGCAGCGTGGCCGGCGTCTGACCGAGCAGGATGTCGCGGATGAGACCGCCGCCCATGCCGATCATGATGCCGATGATCGCGACGCCGAGCCAGTCGAGTCGTCGCTGCCCCTGGAACCCCGACGCGAACATCGCGCCCTGAACGCCGCCGAGGCCGACGCCGAGGAGGTCCGCCCAGAGCGGAATGGTGAAGAGCGGTTCGGTCACGCCTCTATTCTCCCGCACGGAGGATAATCGAACGGTGCCCACCTACCGAGACGAAGCAGTGATCCTGCGCACCCACAAGCTGGGTGAGGCGGATCGCATCGTCACCATGCTGTCGCGTCAGCACGGCAAGATCCGCGCGGTGGCCAAGGGCGTCCGGCGCACGTCGTCGAAGTTCGGGTCGCGCCTCGAGCCGTTCATGGTGGCCGACGTGCAGCTGTACCAGGGACGTTCGCTCGACATCGTGCAGCAGGCGGAGTCGCTCGGCTCCTACGGTTCCGACATCGCGGCCCACTACGACCGGTTCACATCGGCGAACGCGATGGTCGAGACCGCCGATCGGCTGAGCGACTCCGAGGCGACGCCCGAGCAGTACCTGCTGCTGGTGGGCGGGCTGCGTGCGCTCTCGCGGGGCGAGCATTCCCCCAGGAGCATCCTCGACTCCTACCTTCTGCGCGTGATGGCGCTGTCGGGATGGGCGCCGTCTCTCGGCGACTGCGCACGATGCGCCGCCCCCGGCCCGCACGCGCACTTCGTCGGTCAGCTCGGAGGCGCCGTATGCGTGAACTGCGCGCCGGCCGGAAGTCCGAAGGTGGCAGAGAAGACCCTGTCGCTGCTGCGATCCCTCATGACCGGAGAGTGGGAGGCGATCGATGCCGCGCCTCACGCGGACAACGCCGCGGCATCAGGCCTCGTCGCTGCCTATGCGCAGTGGCACCTGGAGCGCGGCATCCGCTCGCTGGCCCACCTCGTGGCCGACACCCCTCGAGAAGGAGCACGGTGAGCCCCAAGCCCTACACCCACAAGGATGCCGTCGCCTATCGTCCGCTTGACTGGACGGGCGTCCACCCGCCGGCGTTCCGAGCGGTGCCCGAGCACGTCGCCATCGTCATGGACGGCAACGGCCGCTGGGCGAACCGCCGCGGACTGAACCGCGTCGAGGGGCACAAGGCGGGGGAGGAGGTGCTCCTCGACGTCGTCGCCGGTGCGATCCAGGCAGGGGTCAAGCATCTCTCCGTCTATGCGTTCTCGACTGAGAACTGGGCCCGGTCTCCCGAGGAGGTGCGCTTTCTCATGGGGTACAACCGCGACGTGCTGCACCGTCGACGTGATCAGCTCAACGAGTGGGGCGTGCGCGTGCGATGGGCTGGACGCAAGCCCCGGCTGTGGGGCAGCGTGATCAAAGAGCTGCAGTACGCGGAGCAGCTCACGAAGAACAATGACGTGCTCACCCTCACCATGTGCGTGAACTACGGCGGGCGTATCGAGTTGGTCGACGCGATGCGCGCGATCGCCGCCGATGTCGCGGCGGGACGGGTGAAACCGAACGCGATCACCGAGAAGATGATCCGTCGCAACCTCTACGTGCCGGACATGCCCGACGTCGACCTGTTCCTGCGCAGCTCCGGCGAGCAGCGCACCTCGAACTTCCTGCTCTGGCAGGCGGCTTATGCCGAGATGGTGTTCCTCGACACGCTCTGGCCCGATTTCTCTCGCGAGGAGCTCTGGCGCGCGATCGGGGTCTACCTGTCCCGCGATCGTCGTTTCGGCGGGGCGATCGACACCCCTGACGCTTCCGCCTGAGCCCGCAGCCATCGTTCCGTCTCTCGCGGGTGGCGCAGCCGGACGATGAGAAGATGGGGCTGCTCGCTCACGACGCCGGGCATCCGCTCGGTCCACTTGTGCAGCGTTAGCGTCTGCCAGGCGATGATGTTCTCCTCGGGATCTCCCGAGAACATCCGCCAGATCGGCTTCTCGACGTTGCCGTTCCACATGCGGGTGCGCAGGATGCTGCGCCCGAGCGTGCGCCGCAGCAGACGTGCCCGGACCACGCGATACGGGTAGTCCAGCCAGATCACGACCTTCGCACGAGGAGCGAGGATCTCATCGGTTCCCTTGCTCGTGTACTGCCACTCGGTGACCCAGCGGTCCTCCGCAGCGAAGGCGCGGACGTCGTCGAGGAAGGACGGCCGTGGAGTCCAGTTCTCACCGTGGAAGAGTCCGTCGATCTCGACGTGACGCAGATCCCAGAGGTCGGCGATGCGTCGTGCGAGCGTCGTCTTGCCCGATCCTGTGACACCGGCGATCAGCACTCTCTCCGGCCGAAGCGGCAGCGGATCGTCGGCGGAGAGCATCTGAGAATCCTAACGACGGAATAGCCCATAGGTGCATACGGTTGGATGTCAATGTGAGTGAAGCCATCTCGATCGACATCTGGTCCGACATCGCCTGCCCGTGGTGCTACATCGGCAAGCGCAACCTCGAGAAGGGTCTCGAAGCCGTCTCCGGCGACGACGACGCGCCGCAGGTGAACATCACCTTCCATTCGTTCGAGCTCTCGCCCGACACCCCGGTCGACTTCGACGGGGATGAGATCGACTTCCTCGCCGGTCACAAGGGGATGCCGCGCGACCAGGTCGAGCAGATGCTGTCGCACGTCACCGGAGTTGCCGAGAACGCCGGGCTCGCGTACCGCTTCGACCTCCTTCAGCACACCAACACCGTGAAGGCGCACGAGCTCCTTCACTTCGCGAAGGCGCAGGGTGTGCAGCACGCGATGGAGGAGCGGCTCATGTCCGCGTACTTCACCGAGGGCAAGCACGTCGGCCGTATCGACGACCTGGTCGAACTCGCGGTCGAGGTCGGACTGAACCCGGACGACACGAGAGAAGCGCTGGTGTCCGCTCGTCACCTCGCCGACGTCCGCCAGGACCAGGCGCAGGCCCAGGCCTATGGGATCCAGGGCGTGCCGTTCTTCGTGATCGACGGTCAGTACGGCATCAGCGGAGCGCAGCCGCCCGCAGCGTTCGAGAACGTCCTGCGTGACCTCTGGGCCCAGCGCGGTGAGACCGAGCCGGAAGCCGAAGCCGAGACCGCCGCGGTCTAGCGGGTCAGCGCGGCTTCGATCGCGCCGACGATCTCGGGGTCGTTCGGCTTCTGCTTCGGGCGGAAGCGGACGACCTCTCCGTCGGGAAGCACCAGGAACTTCTCGAAGTTCCACTCGACGCGACCCGCCTTGCCGCCGGCATCCGGGGTCTCCTTGAGCGTCTTGTAGAGATCGGTGGCGTTCTTGCCGTTGACCTTCACCTTGTCGTTGATCGGGAAGGTCACACCGTACGTGGTCGAGCAGAACTCGAGGATCTGATCGACCGATCCCGGCTCCTGCCCGAAGAACTGGTTGCAGGGGAACCCGACGACACTAAACCCGCGGTCGCCGTACAGGCGCTGCAGCTCCTCGAGCTGCTCGTACTGCGGAGTGAGGCCGCACTTCGAGGCGACGTTCACCACGAGGACGACATCGGCACCCAGATCATCGAGTGTCTTCTCGTTGCCGTCGGCGTCTGTGAAGGGGATGGAACGGACTGCGGGATCGGTCATATTCACAGCTTAGGTCGATGCGCCGAGACCGGCTCCGTGTCTGGGAGAATGGAGGGGACATGACTCTCGCCACCGCCTCAGCTCGCACCCTCAACATCGGTCCGATCGCCCTCGACGTGCCGGTCGTCCTCGCACCCATGGCGGGTATCACGAACACCGCGTTCCGCAGGCTGTGCCGCGAATACGGTGCGGGGCTCTACGTGAGCGAGATGATCACCTCGCGCGCGCTGGTCGAGCGCAACGAGACCACGATGCGACTCATCCGCCACCACGAGTCCGAGACTCCGCGGTCGATCCAGCTCTACGGCGTCGACCCGCACACGATCTCCGAGGCCGTCCGCATCATCGTCGCCGAAGACCACGCCGACCACATCGACCTGAACTTCGGATGCCCGGTCCCCAAGGTCACGCGCAAGGGCGGGGGAGCGGCGCTGCCGTGGAAGAGCTCTCTCTTCTCGCAGATCGTCACCCAGGCGGTCAAGGCGGCGGGCGACGTGCCCCTGACCATCAAGATGCGCAAGGGCATCGATCCCGACCACCTCACGTTCCTCGACGCCGGGCGCGCTGCCGAAGACGCCGGTGTCTCGGCCATCGCGCTGCATGCGCGGACGGCGAGCGAGTTCTACTCCGGCTTCGCGGACTGGAACGCGATCGGCGAGCTCAAGCAGGCTGTCACCAGCGTCCCCGTGCTCGGCAACGGCGACATCTGGTCGGCCGACGACGCCGTGCGCATGATGCAGCAGACCGACTGCGACGGAGTCGTCGTCGGACGTGGATGCCTCGGTCGTCCCTGGCTCTTCGGCGAGCTCGCGGCGGCCTTCGGCGCGGAATCGCATCCGGTCGACGCGACCCTCGGGTTCGTGGCCGATGCCTTCCGTCGCCACGCCGAGCTGCTGGTCGAGTTCTTCGAGGATGAGGACCGCGGATGCCGCGATGTCCGCAAGCATGTCGCGTGGTACTTCAAGGGCTATCCGGTCGGCGGCGATATCCGGACGGGGCTCGCGACAGCATCCAGCCTCGCCGAGATCGACGAGCTGCTCGGCCAGCTCGATCATTCGGCGCCGTACCCCGGCGCCGATACCGAAGGACAGCGCGGTCGGTCCGGTCGCCCGAAACGCCCGGCGCTGCCGGACAAGTGGCTGGAGTCGCGGGAACTCGCGGCGTCGGCCTCAGAGATGATGCGAGGGGCGGAGATCGAGAACAGTGGCGGCTGATCCTCAGGCATACCCGGCTCGCGGACGCTCGGACGGATACGACCCGCGCGATGCCGAGCGATTCTTCGCCGAGACCCATCGATCCGAACGAGACGACTTCGCCCGCGACCGTGCGCGCGTGCTGCACTCGGCGGCTCTGCGTCGACTGGCCGCGAAGACCCAGGTGCTCAGCCCGGCCAGCACAGCCGATTTCGCCCGCAATCGTCTGACCCACTCGCTCGAGGTCGCCCAGGTCGGACGCGAACTCGCCACCGCACTCGGAGTCTCGGCCGATGTGGTCGACACCGCGTGCCTCAGTCACGATCTCGGACACCCTCCCTTCGGGCACAACGGCGAGCGTGCGCTCAACGAGTGGGCCGAGCCCATCGGCGGGTTCGAAGGCAATGCGCAGTCGCTGCGCATCCTGAGCCGTCTCGAGGCCAAGGCGATCGACGACGACGGGCGCTCTGTCGGACTCAACCTGACGCGAGCCAGCCTCGACGCGACCTGCAAGTACCCGTGGACCGCCGACAGCCCCGTGCCCGACCCGGGAGGTCGACTCAAGTTCGGCGTGTATCCCGAGGACGAGGCGGTCTTCCGGTGGCTGCGCGAGGGAGTCCCCGGACGCCGACGCTGCATCGAGGCGGAGATCATGGATCTGTCCGATGACATCGCCTATTCGGTGCACGACTTCGAGGATGCGATCGTCAACGGCTACGTCGATGTCGCGCAGCTGTCCGATCCGCGTCAGCATGAGGCGCTCATCGACCGCATCCAGCAGTGGGTCGGGTACGACTTCACCCGCGACGACCTCGCCGATGCCCTGTATCGACTCGCCTCCCAGCCGATGTGGCTGCAGTCCTTCGACCGATCACGGCATGACCTCGCCCGGCTCAAGAACCTGACGAGCGACTTCATCGGCCGCTTCGCGAGAGCAGCCGTCTCGGCGACGCGTGAGGCATACTCCGGCCCCGCTCTCGTGCGCTACAACGCTCACGTCGTGGTGCCGCGGGTGATCGAGGCTGAGATCGCCGTGCTCAAGGGCATCATGGGCCAGGCGATCGTCACGATCGATGCCCGCAAGGGCGTGTACAAAGAGCAGCGGCGGGTGCTGAAGCGTCTGGCCGATGCCCTCTGGTCGACCGACGCGCTGTGGTCTGCCGGCGCGGACGTGCTCGAGCCCGCCTTCTCGGCGGACTTCCTCGCGGCGACGAGCGACGCCGAACGCGCCCGCGTGATCGTCGATCAGATCGCGAGCCTCACCGATCAGAGCGCGATCGACTGGCACAACAGGCTCGTCGGCGAGATCGACCCTGCAGAGGTCGGGATCTGGACTCCGAGACATGCGCGACCGGGTGCTCGTCAGCACACGCCGCGTCAGGCGGTCATCGAAGGGGTCGGCTGATGCCCCGCATCCGCCAGGCCGATGTCGACGAGGTCAAGGCCCGCACGAACATCGCCGACATCGTCGGGGAGCGCGTCGCACTCAAGTCCGCCGGAGTCGGCTCGCTGAAGGGCCTGTGCCCGTTCCATGACGAGAAGAGCCCCAGCTTCCACGTGCGGCCCCAGGTCGGCTACTACCACTGCTTCGGATGCGGTGAATCCGGTGACGTCTACTCGTTCCTGCGGGAGATGGACCACGTCAGCTTCACCGAGGCCGTAGAGCGACTGGCCGGCCGCCTTGGCTACGCGCTGCAGTATGAAGACGGCGGGTCGGCACCGGAGACGAGCGGACGCAGTCGTCTCTATGCGGCCAACACCGCCGCCGCCGAGTACTTCCGCGGCCAGTTGCTCACCGCCGATGCGGAGGCGGGACGCCGGTTCCTCGGGGAGCGCGGCTTCGACGCCGGTGCTGCCGCGCACTTCGGCGTGGGCTTCGCGCCGCGCGGGTGGGACAAGATGTTGAAAGCCCTCACGGCTCAGGGGTTCACGCGCGAGGAACTGAGTGCTGCCGGTCTGGTGTCGACAGGTCAGCGCGGCGTCTACGACCGCTTCCGTGGCCGCCTCGTCTGGCCGATCCGCGACGTCTCCGGCCAGACGATCGGGTTCGGTGCGCGCAAGCTCTTCGACGACGACCAGGGGCCGAAGTACCTGAACACGCCTGAGACGCCGATCTACAAGAAGGCCCAGGTCCTGTACGGCCTCGATCTCGCCAAGCGCGACATCTCGCGGGGCGATCCTCGCAGGGTCGTGGTGGTCGAGGGGTACACCGATGTCATGGCGTGTCACCTCGCCGGCCTCACGACCGCGATCGCGACGTGCGGCACGGCGTTCGGAACCGATCACATCAAGGTGCTCCGCCGGGTGATGGGCGACGACAACGCCTCCGGAGAGGTGGTCTTCACCTTCGACGGCGACGAGGCAGGTCAGAAGGCCGCGCTTCGCGCCTTCACCGAGGACGATCGCTTCAACGCGCAGACGTTCGTGGCTGTGGCGCCCGACGGCCTCGACCCGTGCGACCTCAGGCTGCAGCGCGGTGATGCCGCCGTGCGCTCCCTCATGGAGACCAAGCAGCCGATGTTCGAGTTCGCGATCGACAGGAAGCTCAGCGGCTTCGACCTCTCGACGGTCGAGGGCCGGGTGGGCGCGCTGCGCGCGGCAGCGCCGATCGTGGCGGAGATTCGCGATCGTCTGCTGCGACCCGGATACGAGCGGGTGCTCGCGCGAAGGCTGGGCATGGACCCGACCGAGGTGCGCAACGAGGTCGAACGTGCCGCACGTGGCGGAGCGCAGTCCGCGCGGCACGAGGCGGCCAGGCACGAGACCTCGATCGACTCCGCCACCGGGGCGCCGGGCATGGCTCCGGTCACTCTTGCGAGCCTGCCGCGAACCGCGGATGTCGCGGTCGAACGCGACGCGCTGATGGGCGCCCTGCAGTACGGTCACCAGATCGATCAGGCGCTGCTCACCCGCGCCCTCAGCGCTCCGTTCCGCACCCCGGGGCTCGACGCCGTGCGCGAGGCCGTCGCGGCCGCGGCTGACCGCACCCGCGCCGGTTGGGTGACGGATGCCGTGAACTCGGTGCGCGAACCCTACCGATCGCTCGCGGGCGAGCTGCTGATGACGCCGTTCCCGGCTCGCAACGAAGACGGCGCCGTCGCCTCGACGACCGATCTCGCCAAGCGGCTCATCATGCGCATCCTCGAGCACGAGAAGCAGGAGCTCCTCGGTGCCGTGCAGCGGGTTCCCGCGGACTCGGACGGCGGGCGCGCCCTGCGGATGCGTCTTCGCGACATCGACGTCGAGCGTCAGCGGTTCGCCGAGTCGTAACGCCGGCTGTCAGGCGCGGCAAGGCAGGATGGAGGAATGTTCTCCCGGCCCGAATCGACCAACGCGATCGACAGCTCTGATCTGGTCATCGATCGAATCGGGCACAGCGGCCCCACCCGCGCCATCGACGGGGTGAGCTTCGCTCTCGCACCGGGCGAGCTCATCTGCGTCGCCGGCCCGACCGGCTCGGGCAAGTCGACGCTCGTCGCGGCGCTGGCAGGATCCACGGATCCGTCGGTCCGGGTCGTCGGAGGCAGCGCTCAGGTGTGCGGAGTCGACATCCGCCGGCCGGGTCGCAAGCATCGCCTGCTGACCTACCGCACGGGATTCGTTCCGCAGGGCGCCGGTGCCGACCTCCCTCCCCAGCTCACGGTGAGCGAGATCATCTCAGAGCCGATCCTGATCCGCGAGAAGCGGGTCAATACCCAGGCGCTTTCCATCCGCGTCGCGACGCTGCTCGACGAGTTGCACCTGCCTCTCGGAACAGCCGCGAGGTTCCCGTACGAGTTGAGCGCAGGCATGCGTCAGCGCGTGGCGATCGCGCGATCGTTCGTGCTCGAGCCCTGGGTGCTCATCGCCGACGAGATCCTCGCCAACCTCGATCTCGAGGTGCGGCCCGTGGTGTTCGACGCGATCACCCGTCGGCGCAAGGAGCAGGGGATGGGCGCGCTGCTGGTGACGAACGACGCCGACTTCATCCGTGAGCTGAATGCGGAGACGCTGATGCTGCGCGGGGGTCACGTGGTCGCCCGCGGTGTCGGCAAGGACCTGCTGTGGGCGCCCAACGCCGAGGCGGATTCGGGCCACTGACAGGGGTGCCGACGACACGCCCGACCTGCGGCCCGTGTCACGAGCACGCTCCGGAGTTTGCTAGGATTGACGAGTTGCCCGCACAGCGGAGCACATTCCTCGGTAGCTCAATTGGCAGAGCAGCCGGCTGTTAACCGGCAGGTTCTTGGTTCGAGTCCAAGCCGGGGAGCCAATGAAAAGCCCCTCTTCGGAGGGGCTTTTCCCTTTATGCGGTGCGAGTCCCCGCTACTGTCTCTTCGAGGTCATTCGATGGTGACCTCCGGATACGCGAACGAGGCCCCGTCGGATGACGGAGCCTCGTTCGGTGGATCAGAGCGAGATCAGCGCGCTGCGCCCTTGAGTGACCCGGTGGTCTGGCCGGCGGGGTCGGAGATCACGCACTGCACGACGCGGTCGTTCAGCTCGTCCCAGGTCTGCTGGGTCGGCGTGATCGGGTAGACCTCGAGCACCGAGGCCTCGAAGGCGACACCGACGAAGCTCGTGTAGGCGTCGCCGATGCACTCCTGCGACGCGGCGTCGATGTTCTCCTCGGAGAACTCGCCGTCGTCCATCGTGATCTCGTAGTAGACCTCTTCATCGTGCGGCTGGTCGCACGGGACGACGTCGGCGTCCTCGATGAGACCGCTTGCACTCGCCATCTTGCAGTCGCCGAGCTTCAGCGAGAAGATGTCGATGTTCGAGCTCTCGGTCACCTGTCCGGTGTCCTCGTCGCGGTCGGCGTCTCCCGAACCGCCCCCCAGGATGCCGTTCAGCGCGCTGCAGCCGGTCAGTGCGACCGACAGCGCCACAGCAGAACCTGCCAGCGCCAGTGCGCGTCGCGTGCGCATCTTCATCATTTCGTCCCCTCCAGAGCCTCTTGGTGAGTGGCATATTGAAATACCACCTCAAGCACGGTATCCGGGCCGGAGTCTGTGATGCAACTCCGAGAAGCCTGTGAGCGGGCTGGGAGGGGAGGTCAGGCTTCCAGATCGTCGATGCCGGGGACCCAGCTCGCGCCGGGCTTGCCCCACCCGCGCTTCTTCGCGATCTTCTGGACGGTCTTCCAGTCGCCGTCCGAGAGGCGGTCGATGTAGAGGATGCCGTCGAGGTGGTCGAACTCGTGCTGCATGATGCGGGCGCGCCAGCCGTCGACCGCGATCTCCACCGGCGCCCCGTCGAGATCGACGCCTGAGACCCGCACCCGCTCCGAGCGCCGTAGCGGGAATCGCTCACCCGGGAACGAGAGGCAGCCTTCGGACTCCAGCTCGTCGTCCGGCTCGCCGGGCTCCAGCGGCACCATCCAGAGCTCCGGGTTGATGATCACGCCACGCCACGGCTGCTCGTCATCGTCGACGTACGCGTACGTGTAGATGCGCAGCGGCACGCCGACCTGGGGTGCGGCGAGACCGACGCCCGGGGCCCTGTCCATCGTCTCGAACATGTCGGCGACGAGCGTGCGGATGTCGTCGGAGATCTCCTCGACGACGGAAGCGGGGGAGTGCAGGACGGGGTCGCCCATGATGCGAATAGGAAGAACAGCCACGCCATAACCCTACTCGGCGCACATCGCCGGGTAGGGTCGAAGGGTGAGCATCTCCGTATGGATGACTGGGGCGGAAGACGTCACCGAGCAGCTGGTCGGTGTCTTCCAGAACCCGAAACTGCTCCTCGGCATCCCCCTCGCGCTTGCGGGTGCCGTCTTCATGTCTCTCGGCGCGCAGTATCAGCATCGTGGCGTCGAGAAGGTGGAGCGGCTCAGCGGATCCGACGGAGCCAGCGGTCTGAGCATGAGCCAGATGAAGGGCCTGCTCACCCGGCCCTCCTGGATAGCCGGAACGCTGATGCTCGGCCTGGCGATCGTGTGTCAGCTCGCGGCGCTCTCTCAAGCGCCGCTGATGGTCGTGCAGCCGCTCGGCGCCATCGCGCTTGTCATCACCACGCTGCTCAACGCACGGATCTCGGGTCATTCGCCGACCAGGAAGTCGATCATCGCGATCGTCTGCTGTGTGGGCGGCATCTTCCTGTTCGTCTTCTTCGCGGCGATCTACGCCACGGAGAAGGAGATCACCGACACCGAGCTCTTCACGATCCTGGCGATCCTGCTGGTCGTCATCATCGTGCTCGGCGCCTGCTGGCTGGTGCTCCGCCACCGCATGCGCGCTCTGTTCTACGTCATCGGCGCCGGCATCCTCTACGGTTTCGTCGCCACTCTCGCCAAAGCCGTCATCAGCCGGATCAGCGCCGGCAACTTCGAGTGGATCACCCTCGTGTGCGTCATCGCGCTGATCGCGGCCGGCGCCGTCGGAGCGTACTTCGTCCAGTCCGCCTACAGCTCGGGGCCGCCGGATCTCGTCATCGCCGGACTGACGGTCGTCGACCCCATGGTCGCCGTGCTCATCGGCATGGTCGTGCTCGGAGAGGCCGCGGCGTCACCGCCGTGGGTCCTCGTGATCTTCGCCGTGGCCGGTGCCATCGCGATCTGGGGCGTCGTCAACCTCGCGCGGTACCACCCGCAGGTGCTGAGCGACAGCCAGGACCTCGGGATCACGCGCGGCAGTGACGACGCGACAAAAGACCCCGAGGCCTGAGTTCTCTCGACTTCAGTACGCCGGGTCGATGAGGTCGGGCGAGACCTCTGACGCAGCGGCCTCGTCGACGAAGAAGACGGTGCGCTTGCGGCCCTTGGCGCCCGCGGCTGGAACGTTGGTGTAGCTCGCTCCCGCGAGGGCGAGTCCGAGCGCCGACGCCTTGTCCGCGCCGGTGAGGACCAGCCAGACACGCTTCGACGCGTTGAGCACCGGGCGCGTCAGCGTGACACGCTCCGGCGGAGGCTTGGGAGAGTCGCGAACCGGCAGCGCGGCGGCGTCCGTCACGGTGACCTCGGGGCGATCGGGGAAGAGTGAGGCGATGTGGCCGTCGGGCCCCACGCCGAGGAAGCAGACCGCGAACGACGGCCACGGGTGCTCGTCGGTCCCGTAGCGCGCGAGATCCGCCGCGTACGCCGAAGCCGCCTCGTCGAGGGTCAGCCCCTCGTCCGCAGCAGCGACCTCGTGGATGTTCTCGGCGGGGACGGGAATGTGGTCGAGCAGGGCCTCACGCGACTGCACCGCATTGCGATCGGCGTCGTCGCGAGCGACGAACCGCTCATCGCCCCACCAGAAGTGCACCAGCGACCAGTCGATCTGAGCCGACCTGGGGTCGTCGCGCGTCGCACGCAGAACCGCACCGCCCATCGAACCGCCGGTGAGGGCGATGTGGGCGATGCGGCCGTTGCGCGTGCGCGCACGAAGGCGCGTCAGGAATCTGTCGGCCACGCTCGCGGCAAGTGCTGCGGGCGTGGCTTCGACCACGACCCGCTTCTCTGCGGGCGCTGTCTTCGTCGACATCATTCTCCTGTCTGGGGCGGACCCAGTTTCTCCCAGCCCTCGGTGATCACTCGACCGTACAGGACGTCGGGGTCGAGGCGACGCAGCTCCTCGGCGAGGCACTCCCGCAGCGTGCGGCGCGGCAGGTGCAGGTCGTGGTCGGGCTGGTCGGGCTGCGTGAGCACGGCCACGCCGGGCGTGGGCCGCTCGAGCAGGATGTCGCCCGACGAGCGGTGCAGACGCACCGACTTGATGCCCTCCTGCCAGTGCTCGGGGTCTTCGTACGACCAGGTCACCGGGACGTCGAGGGCCATCTGCAGCCACGCGGCGAGCAGCGCGGTCGACGGCGAGGCCGATCCACCGCGCACCTCGACCCCGGTGACCTCTTCGAACGGCGGCTGATCGAGCACGGCGGCGAGCTGCTCGCGCCAGTGCGTGAGACGGGTCCACGCGAGGTCGGTGTCGCCGGGCGCGTGGGTCTCGCCGAGCAGTCCCAGGCGGTCGCGAACATCGGGTGCGGTCGCGGCATCCGTGATGCGGCGCTGCGCGATCTTGCCGAGGGGAGACGAGGCCGGCGATGTCGGCGCCTCTTCGGGCCACCAGGCGACGACGGGGGCGTCGGGCAGGAGCAGACCTGTGACCAGGCTCTCCTCGTTGCTGGCGGCGTCGCCGTAGGCCCGGAGGACGACGACCTCGGAGGCGCCGGCGTCACCGCCGACGCGGATCTGAGCGTCGAGACGCGACTCGCCCTCACCCGTGGTGAGAACGATGACACGCATGGGGTGCTCGCGGGACGCGTCGTTTGCCGCGTCGATCGCAGCCTCTGCGACGCCGTTGCGTGCAGAGATGATCAGCGTGAGCACACGGCCGAGTGCGACGGCGCCGCCCTCTTCGCGCACCTTGACGAGCTGCTTGGCGACCTGGCTGACGGTCGTGTCGGGAAGGTCGATGATCATGGGCGTCTCCACACTCGTCCATCACGGGCAAGGAGGTCGTCGGCGGATGCCGGACCCCACGAACCGGGTGCGTACTGGTCGACCGGGCCGCCCTCGGCTGCCCAGTACTTCTCCACGGGGTCGAGGATCTTCCAGGAGAGCTCGACCTCCTCATGGCGCGGGAACAGCGGCGGGTCGCCCAGGAGCACGTCGAGGATCAGACGTTCGTACGCCTCGGGGCTCGCCTCGGTGAACGCGTGACCGTAACCGAAGTCCATGGTGACATCGCGCACGTTGGTGCCGTTTCCGGGCACCTTCGATCCGAAGCGGATCGTGACGCCCTCATCGGGCTGGACGCGGATGACGAGCGCGTTCTGGCCGAGCTCTGCCGTGTTCGAGCGGCCGAAGAGGTGCTCCGGTGCCTTCTTGAACACGACGGCGACCTCGGTCACACGACGCCCCAGACGCTTCCCGGTGCGAAGGTAGAACGGGACGCCGGACCAGCGTCGGGTGTCGATCTCCAGCTTGATCGCGGCATAGGTCTCGGTCGCGGACTCGGGGTTCATCCCGTCCTCGTCGAGGAATCCGGTCACCTGCTCGCCACCCTGCCAGCCGCCCGCGTACTGCCCGCGGGCGGTCGCGAGCGAGAGATCCTCCGGCACGTGGACCGCAGCGAGAACCTTCTCCTTCTCGGCACGCAGGTGCTCGGCGGACAGGCTGATCGGCTCTTCCATGGCGGTGAGCGCGAGCAGCTGCAGCAGGTGGTTCTGGATGACATCGCGCGCCGCACCGACGCCGTCGTAGTAGCCCGCACGGCCACCGACCCCGATGTCCTCGGCCATCGTGATCTGCACGTGGTCGACGTAGTTGCGGTTCCAGATCGGTTCGTACAGCTCGTTCGCGAAGCGCAGGGCCAGGATGTTCTGGACCGTCTCCTTGCCGAGGTAGTGGTCGATGCGGAAGATCGAGTCGGCGGAGAACGCCACCTCGAGGGCGGCATTGAGTTCGCGCGCCGACTCGAGGTCGTGGCCGAACGGCTTCTCGATCACGACACGTCGCCAGCGCTCATCGTCGTCGTCATTCGCTCCGACGAGGCCGGAGTCCTTGAGCTGCTTCGCGACGAGGGGGAAATCCTTCGGCGGGATCGACAGGTAGAACGCATGGTTGCCCATCGTGCCGCGTTCGACGTCGAGCTGATCGACCGTGTCGCGCAGCTTGCGGAAGGACTCGGGGTTGTCGAACTCGCCCGAGACGAAGCGGATGCCCTGCAGCAGCTGCGCCCACGTCTCTTCGCGGAAGGGCGTGCGCGCATGCTGCTTCACGGCGTCGTACACGACCTGGGCGAAGTCCTGGTCCTCCCAGTCTCGACGGGCGAAGCCCACGAGGGCGAATCCGGGAGGCAGGAGTCCGCGGTTGGCGAGATCGTAGACGGCGGGCATGAGCTTCTTGCGTGACAGATCTCCGGTCACACCGAAGATCACGAGGGCGCTGGGCCCGGCGATCCGGTTGAGGCGGCGATCATCGGGGTCACGCAGCGGGTTGTGCCCGCGCGAGATGGGAACAGACATCGGTGGGGGATTCTCCTGGCTGTTACTTCTGTGCGGCTTCGAAGAGGGTGAGGACGTCGGCCGACGAATCGGTGATCGTCAGGGAGACGACCGGACGGCCGTGCTCGGCGAGGACACCGGCATCGCCGGCGGCCTGTGCCTCGATGAGCTGTCCGAACGTGAACGGGCGCTCGGGGATCTCGAGGTCGACATCCGTGCGCTCCAGGATCTGCAGGAACACGCCCTGCGCCGGCCCGCCCTTGTGATACTGGCCGGTGGAGTGCAGGAATCGGGGTCCCCATCCGAACGTCGTCGGCCGACCGGAGTCGGCGGCGACGAGCTCGCGGAGACCCTGCAGCTGCGGGACGTCGAGCCTGTTGACGTATGCCTGGATCGACACGTAGCCGTCTTCCGGCAGTGCAGCCCACAGCGCGTCGAGCACGCCCTCGACGGTTCCCGACGCCGCGAGAGCGGGGTCGGAGACGCGGACCTCGACGCCGTTCTCGACGAACGCCGGTGCCGTCGGAGCGGGACGTGCATCCAGCAGTCCACGGGCGGCGACCTTCGCCGACTCGACGTCGGGCTGGTCGAACGGGTTGATGCCGAGCAGATACCCGGCGATGGCGGTCGCGTACTCCCAGACGATGAGCTGCGCACCCAGCGAACCGCTGACGAGGATCTCGCCCTCGTGACGTTCGCGCAGGTGGAACTCGTTCGCGTCGTCGACGAGCCGCACGATCTGGAGATCGGCGGGTCGGGAGTCGAGCTCCGGCGACACGGGCAGCAGGACGACGGGAAGGATGCCGGTGCCGTCCTTGCCGGTGGACTCCGCGATGAGCTGCTCGATCCAGTCGGGGAGCCCGTTGATGTGCGTGCCGTCGGTGATGAGACCGAGCTTGTCGCGTCGCGGCGTGGTGGCGGAGATCGCCGCGGCCAGCCGGAGTGCCGGGTTGTCGGCCGAGTCGATGGCGACCTCGAGGAGCGAGGCCTCGGCCTCGTCGAGGAGCTCGGCGATGTCAGCGCCCGCGAGCCCCGACGGTACGAGGCCGAAGGCGGTGAGGGCCGAGTACCGTCCGCCGACGTGCGGGTCGGCGTTGAACACGCGGTAGCCGGCTTCACGGGCGGAGACGTCGAGCGGCGAGCCCGGGTCGGTCACGACGATGATGCGCTCGAGCGGGTCGATGCCCACGTCGCGGAACGCGGCCTCGAAAGTGCGACGCTGCGAGTCGGTCTCGACGGTCGAGCCTGACTTCGAGGAGACGACCAGCACGGTGTTCTCCAGGCCCTCGTCGAGCGCGGCGAGCACCTGGCTCGGCGCGGTCGAGTCGAGAATCGTCAGCGGGACACCGGCGGTCTGGGCGATCACCTCGGGGGCGAGCGATGACCCGCCCATGCCGGCGAGCACCACCCGATTCACACCCTTCGCGTGCAGATCGGCGCGGAGGGCGACGATCTCGGCGACGAGGGGGCGCGAGACGGATACCGCCTCGACCCAGCCCAGGCGGATCGACGCCTCGGACTCGGCGGCGGGACCCCACAGGGCTGCGTCACCGCCGGTCACCCGCGAGGCGACCAGGTCGTGGACGAGAGCGGGAACCGTCTCGTCGATCGCGACCCGAGCCGCGCCCGAGGCGTGGATCGCAAACGTCATCGCTGCGCCTCGAGGCCCTCAGCCACCTGCGTCAGCAGATCGTGCCAGGAGTCGATGAACTTGGCGACGCCCTCGTCCTCGAGCACCTGGGTGACGTCGGTGAAGTCGATGCCGAGGTCGGCGAGACCGGCGAACACGGCGCGAGCCTCGTCGTAGCCGCCCGTGATCGTGTCACCGGTGACGACGCCGTGGTCGAAGGTGGCCTCGAGCGTCTTCTCCGGCATCGTGTTGACGACGTCCTTCGCCACGAGCTCGGTGACGTAGAGCGTGTCGGGCAGGGCCGGGTCCTTGACGCCGGTCGACGCCCACAGCGGACGCTGCGGGTTGGCGCCCAGCTTGATCAGGTCCTGCGCACGCTTCTCGGCGAACTTCTGCTCGTAGAGCTCGTAGGCGAGACGCGCGTTCGCGAGGCCTGCCTTGCTCTTGAGCGCCTCGGCCTCGTCGGTGCCGATCGCCGAGAGGCGCTTGTCGGTCTCCGTGTCGACGCGCGACACGAAGAACGAGGCCACGGAGTGGATGCTCGACAGATCGAAGTCGGCGCTGTGCGCGCGCTCGAGACCGGTGAGGTAGGCGTCGATGACCTCGGCGTAGCGCTCGAGGCTGAAGATCAGGGTGACGTTGACGCTGATGCCCGATGCGATCGCCTCGGTGATGGCAGGCAGGCCCGCCTTCGTCGCGGGGATCTTCACGAGCAGGTTCGGACGGTCGACCTTTGCCCACAGCTGCTTGGCCTGTGCGACGGTGCCCTCGGTGTCATGCGCGAGGTCGGGGGAGACCTCGATGGAGACGCGGCCGTCGACGTGGCCCGACTTCTCCCACACGGGGCGGAAGACGTCGAGAGCGGCGGCGACGTCCTGCGTGGTCGCGGCGAACACGGCCTCTTCCGCCGTGGCGCCCGACGCTGCGAGCTCGGTGACCTGAGCGTCGTACGAGGTGTTGTTCTTGTCGGTGATCGCGTTCGCGAAGATCGTCGGGTTGGTGGTCACGCCGACCACGTTGCGCGACTCGATCAGCTCGGCGAGGTTGCCGGACGAGATGCGGGTGCGGGACAGGTCGTCGAGCCAGATGCTGACACCGGCTGCTGCGAGGTCTGCGGTGGGGGTGCTCATGCGTTCTCCTTGATGGTCTCGCGTGCGGCCGCGATGACGGCCTCGGTGGTGATGCCGAACTTCTGGAACAGGGTCTTGTAGTCGGCGGAGGCGCCGAAGTGGTCGATGCCGACCGAACGGCCGCGGTCGCCCACGATGCCGCGCCAGCTGAGGACGGAGCCGGCCTCGACCGAGACGCGGGCGGTGACGGCCTTCGGCAGGACCGATTCGCGGTATGCCTCGTCCTGCTCGTCGAACCACTCGAGCGACGGAGCGGAGACGACGCGGACGTTGACGCCCTCGTCGGCCAGGGCCGCACGGGCGTCGACCGCCAGCTGGACCTCGGACCCGGTCGCGATGATGATCACGTCGGGGGTGCCGTTCGGCGCCTCGGCGAGCACATATGCACCCTTCGAGACACCGTCTGTCGAGGCGAAGAGGTCGCCGTCGGCTGCACCCTGGCCGCGCTCGAACACCGGGATGTTCTGACGGGTCAGCGCGATGCCGGTGGGGCCCTCGTGGCGTCGGAGGATCTCGAGCCAGGCGGCCGAGGTCTCGTTGGCGTCAGCCGGACGCACCAGGGTGAAGTTCGGGATGGCGCGGAGCGTCGCGATCTGCTCGACGGGCTGGTGCGTCGGGCCGTCCTCTCCGAGTGCGACGGAGTCGTGAGTCCAGACGAAGATGCTGGGGACGTTCATCAGCGCGGCCAGACGCACCGGCGGGCGCATGTAGTCGCTGAAGATGAGGAAGGTGCCGCCGAAGGCGCGCGTCGGGCCGTGCAGCACGATGCCGTTGACGATGGCGCCCATGGCGTGCTCGCGGATGCCGAAGTGCAGCACGCGGCCGTAGGGGTCGCCCGACCACTCGTGGGTCGACCACTCGGCGGGGATGAAGGACTTCGAGTCCTTGATCGTGGTGAGGTTCGACTCGGCGAGGTCGGCCGATCCGCCCCAGAGCTCGGGAAGCTCGGCGGCGAGGGCGTTGATGACCTGACCGGAGGCCGCACGCGTCGAGACGTCCTTGCCGCCTTCGAAGACGGGGAGCGCCGAGGTGATGTCGGCTGGCAGCTGCTTCGCCTCGAGGCGGTCGAGCAGCGCCTTGCGCTCAGGGTTGGCCGCGGCCCACGCGTCGAACGACTTCTGCCACTCGGCGCGGGTCTCCGCGGCGCGATCCGCGAGTGCGCGGGTGTGGGCGATGATGTCGTCGGCGATGGCGAAGTGCTCTTCGGGGTCGAAGCCCAGGACCTTCTTCGTTGCGGCGAGCTCGTCGCCACCGAGCGCGGAGCCGTGGATCTTGCCGGAGTTCTGCTTGCCGGGCGAGGGCCAGCCGATGATCGTCTTCAGGATGATGAGCGACGGCTTCGAGGTCTCGCCCTTCGCGGCCTCGATCGCCGCGTTGAGCTCGGCGACGTCCTCGACGTACTCGCCGGTCTTCTTCCAGTCGACGACCTGGACCTGCCAGCCGTAGGCCTCGTAGCGCTTGGCGACGTCTTCGGTGAAGGCGACGTTCGTGTCGTCCTCGATCGAGATCTGGTTGGAGTCGTAGATCGCGATGAGGTTGCCGAGCTCCTGGTGGCCCGCCAGCGAGGAGGCCTCGCTGGTGACGCCTTCCTGGAGGTCGCCGTCACCGGCGATCACGTAGACGAAGTGATCGAACGGGCTGGTGCCCGCCTCTGCCTCGGGGTCGAACAGGCCGCGCTCGTAGCGGGCGGCGTAGGCGAAGCCGACGGCGGAAGCGAGTCCCTGTCCCAGCGGGCCGGTGGTGATCTCGACGCCCTTGGTGTGACCGTATTCGGGGTGGCCCGGGGTGAGGGAACCCCACGTGCGCAGTGCCTTGAGGTCGTCGAGCTCGAGGCCGAAGCCGCCGAGGTAGAGCTGCACGTACTGGGTGAGAGAGGAGTGTCCGACCGAGAGGATGAAACGGTCACGACCCAGCCAGTCGGTGTCGGTCGGGTCGTGACGAAGCACCCGCTGATAGAGGAGATACGCGGCCGGAGCCAGGCTCATCGCGGTGCCGGGGTGGCCGTTGCCGACCTTCTCCACGGCATCCGCAGCCAGAAGACGCGCGGTGTCCACCGCGCGTCGGTCGATCTCATCCCACTGCAATTCCGACACTGTGAAGCCCTTCTGCAACTGTTCGAGAGCGCCGGATTGCACGATCGCAGTCCGCAACGATACGGAGGGGTTTGTGATGTGCGCCGGACGCGCGAGTCATTTCAGCATAGCGCCGAGGTTCGACTCGTTACCCCCCTTTACAACGCTCCGCCCGTCCAGTAATTCCATGCCTTCGTCGAGGCTTCCGATGAGCGGTGGCACTGCGGATCAGGAGTCCTGGAACGCGATCCCGTCGCGTCCCGGGAGCCCGGATGCGAGGGTCGGTGGAGCGCTGATCATCGGGGCGGGCGAGCCCTGCGCCCGGCGTGCCCTAGACTGGGAAACGCTGTCGTGACGCGTGTGGAGGAGGCGATCGAGATCTCGACGATGTCTGATCAGACCGTTGTGAAGAAGTCCATCGGTCGCACCGTGAAGGCGTACGTCGCCCTCACCAAGCCGCGCGTCCTCGAACTGCTGCTGGTGTCGACCGTCCCGGTGATGTTCCTCGCTCAGGGCGGTCTCCCCGACATGTGGCTGGTGCTGGCCACCGTGATCGGCGGCTCGCTGAGCGCCGGCTCGGCTGCGGCGTTCAACATGTACCTCGACCGCGACATCGATGCCCACATGCATCGCACGGAGAACCGTCCGCTGGTGACCGGCGAGATCAGCCCGCGAGGCGCGCTGATCTTCTCCTGGACGCTCGCCGTCGTCTCGACCGTATGGCTGTGGTTCACCACGAACTGGCTGGCGGCCACGCTGTCGGCATCCGCCATCTTCTTCTACGTCGTCATCTACACGATGATCCTCAAGCGACGCACCGAGCAGAACATCATCTGGGGCGGCATCGCCGGGTGCTTCCCGGTGCTCATCGGCTGGGCTGCCGTCACCGGCTCGCTCGACTGGCCCGCGTTCATCCTGTTCGCGCTCATCTTCCTCTGGACGCCGCCGCATTACTGGCCGCTGTCGATGAAGTACAAGGACGACTACGACGACGTCGACGTGCCCATGCTCGGTGTCACCCGCAACGCCTCACAGGTCGGGCTCCAGGTCATCCTCTATGCCTGGGCGACCGTCGCCTGCTCGCTGCTGCTGATCCCGATCGCGAACATGGGCCTCGTCTACGGCGTCTCCGCCGCGGTGTTCGGCGGCTGGTTCATCTATGAGTCGCACCGCCTGTACAACCAGGCGGTGCGAGGCAACGAGGCGCGGCCGATGCGAGTCTTCCACGCCTCGATCACCTATCTGACGCTGATCTTCGTGGCCGTCGCGGTCGACCCGCTGCTGCCGTTCTGATCCTGCTCTGCGTCGCCGACCAGCTCGTCGTCCGCCGCTGTCGCGGGGATCTCGGAGTCGATGGGGTCGGCCTCAGCTGACTCGTTCGTCCCATCGATCGGCCCGACGACTGCGGGTGCAGGAGAAGGCAGGAGCGCCTGCACCGCACTCAGACCGACGGCGATCAGCACGCCGATGACGCCGGCGCCCAGAAGCGCGGCTCCGACGACGACGAGCGACTGCCCCACGTAGACCTCGATGCCGGTCGCCGTGCCGTCGAGCAGAGTGCTCGTCATGGTGCCGACCTGGCCGGCGATCAGCCACCCGCCCACTCCCGCTGATGCGAGCGAGAGCACGAGGAGGAGCCAGAAGCCGATGCTGCGTGTCAATGACTTGTTCATGTCCGCAACGGTGCACGACGAACTGATGAGCCGCTGATGCCCGGGCTATGCATCCCCTGTGCGCAGCCGGGGTCAAGCCTCCGCAGCGGCCGGCTTCTTCAGGTTCAGCACCACCACGGTGTACGCAGCCGCCGACAGCGAGGCGAGCACCATGTGGATGCCCACTAGCACCGGCGGGAGGCCTTCGCGCGCCTGCCACACGCCCACGCCGACCTGCACCAGGATCGCCAGCACGAGCACGAGCAGCCATCTGCGCGGTCGTAGGTGCAGGACCCACGCGGCGATCGTCAAGGTGACGACGAGCGCGGCGAGGATGTATCCCGGCCAGGAGTGCACGTGGGCGAGCACCGTGGCGTCGAATCCCTGGCGCTCGACGGCCGCGTCGCCGGAGTGCGGCCCGGAACCGGTGGTCAGCACGCCGAACAGGATCGTCACGGCGAGGGCGAGACCGGTGATGTGGCTCAGCGCCGCGAACCAGGTCGGCACCGCGCGCTCACGCGGTCCGGGCGCGGCGTAGAGCCTGACCAGGAAGGCCGCGGTCACGCACACAAGAAGGAGGGACGACACGTAGTGGAATCCGACGATGAAGGGGTTCAGTCCCGTGAGCACCGTGATGCCGCCCACAAGAGCCTGCGCGACGACGCCGATCAGCACGACCCAGGCGAGGATGACGAGATCCCGCCTTTCGGTCGTCAACCTGACCGATCTGACCGTGGCGGCGATGACCGTCACGAGCAGAGCCGCCATCGCGAAGGGCGTGGCGGGGAGGTCGACGAGCGTGAAGATGAAGAACACGACCCCGGCCGCCAGGATTCCGGCCGCGGCGAAGCGGAGGGCCGAGAACACCGTGGCCTTCCCCCCGGTGCGCGCCAGCACGAGCAGCAGGACGGCGAGGGCGATGACGCCGACCACACCCGTCATGACGCGGTTGCCGAACTCGATGATGCCGTGGATTCCCTGATCGGCATAGATCGGGACGAGCGACTCCGGCGTGCAGAGCGGCCACTCGGAGCATCCGAGGCCTGATCCGGTCAGCCGCACGGCGCCGCCGGTGCCGATGATGATGGTCTGTGCGAGGAATGAGAGCCAGGCGAAGACGCGAAGCGCTCGCCCCCAGAGGATCGCATGCGTCGACGCTGCCGCGTTCGTGGGGGAGGAGATCGTCGTCTCGGGCATAAGTCTCTCCGAACCGCGCCGGACACGGCGAGCGGCCCTGTCTTCAGGCGGAACCTGTAGAATCGGATTGTTGTGATGAGCGCTGACCGCGCTGAAGCATCGCTAACAGTTTAGGCGCGATGGATGCGCCGGTGATGAGGGCCCACCAACGGCACCCGCTCCCGCAGACTCGACGGGGATCAGGTGTGTCGGGGCGGATGACACCGTTTGGGACCTGTGAGGAGAGTGTGTGATGTCGGATGTGCTGATCGACCGCCCGGAGCTTGACGGCCTGGGGGTGTACGAATTCGGGTGGCATGACGAAGATGCCGCCGGAGCCATCGCCAAGCGCGGTATCTCCGAAGAGGTGGTCCGCGGGATCTCGGCGCTCAAGCACGAGCCCGAATGGATGCTGAAGACTCGACTCAAGGGCTATCAGCTCTTCGGTCGCAAGCCGATGCCGACCTGGGGTGCAGACCTCAGCGAGATCGACTTCGACAACATCAAGTACTTCGTGCGCTCGACCGAGAAGCAGGCCCAGTCCTGGGAGGATCTCCCGGCTGAGATCCGCGAGACGTACGAGCGCCTCGGCATCCCCGAGGCCGAGCGTCAGCGCCTCGTCGCCGGCGTCGCAGCGCAGTACGAGTCCGAGGTCGTCTACCACCAGATCCGCGAGGATCTGGAGGAGCAGGGCGTCATCTTCATGGACACCGACACCGCGCTCCGCGAGCACCCCGAGTTCTTCGAGGAGTACTTCGGCACCGTGATCCCGGCCGGCGACAACAAGTTCGCCGCGCTCAACACGGCCGTGTGGTCGGGAGGTTCGTTCGTCTACGTCCCCAAGGGCGTGCACGTCGAGATCCCGCTGCAGGCGTACTTCCGCATCAACACCGAGAACATGGGCCAGTTCGAGCGGACCCTGATCATCGCCGACGAAGACAGCTACGTCCACTACATCGAGGGCTGCACCGCTCCGATCTACAAGTCGGACTCGCTGCACTCGGCCGTCGTCGAGATCATCGTGAAGAAGAACGCCCGCGTTCGGTACACGACGATCCAGAACTGGTCGAACAACGTCTACAACCTCGTCACCAAGCGCGCCGTCGCCCATGAGGGCGCGACGATGGAGTGGGTCGACGGCAACATCGGCTCCAAGGTGACGATGAAGTACCCGTCGATCTACCTGATGGGCGAGCACGCCAAGGGCGAGACCCTCTCGGTCGCCTTCGCGGGTCCCGGCCAGCACCAGGATGCCGGCGCGAAGATGATCCACATGGCTCCGTACACGCAGTCGTCGATCGTCTCGAAGTCGATCGCCCGTGGCGGTGGACGTGCGGGATACCGCGGCGAGGTGAGGGTGGACGCGAACGCGCACCACTCCGCGAACACCGTGCGCTGCGACGCGCTGCTGGTGGACACGAAATCGCGCTCCGACACGTACCCGGCCATCGACATCCGGGTCGACGACGTGCAGCTGGGCCACGAGGCCACCGTCTCGAAGGTCAGCGAGGAGCAGCTCTTCTACCTGCAGTCCCGCGGCATGCCCGAGGACGAGGCGATGGCGATGATCGTGCGCGGCTTCATCGAGCCGATCGCGCGCGAACTGCCCATGGAGTACGCGATGGAATTGAACAAGCTCATCGAAATGGGCATGGAAGGATCGGTCGGCTAAATGGCGGCCTCGACGACAGCGCCCAGCGAGGCGCAGCACACGAACGCGCACATCGACCCCGCAGCTCAGGTCTCGGATGCCGGATTCGTCCCGGTGCAGACCCGCTCGGAGCGTCCGCACTCCTTCGAACCCGCCGACTTCGGTTTGCCGACCGGCCGCGAGGTCAACTGGAAGCACACTCCGGTGGCCAAGCTCTCCGCCCTCTTCGAGGTGGCAGGTCTGACCGAGGGCGTGCGCTACTCGTTCGGTGACGGCGAGAAGTACGTGTCGGCACCGCTCGCCGCGGGTGATGCCCCGCGCGGGGAGGTCTTCCTGGCCGAGGACATCACGGCAGCCGTCGCTTGGCAGGGCTCGTCCGAGGCGCTGCACATCCGCATCCCGCGCGAAGAAGAGGTCGCTGAGCCGATCCTCGTCTCGATCGAGGGCCTCGGCGCCGAACTGCGCGCTGATGCCCACATCGTGATCGAGGCCCTCGAGCACAGCTCGGCCACCGTCGTGCTCCAGCACACCGGAGCCGCGCAGTACTCCCAGAACGTCGAGATCATCGTCCGCGATGGCGCGAAGCTCACTGTCATCAGCCTGCAGCAGTGGCAGGACGAGGCCGTGCACACCTCTGCGCATCAGGCCAGGGTCGATGCGGATGCCACGCTCAAGCACTTCGTGATCAGCTTCGGCGGCGGAGTCGTGCGCGTGAACCCGAGCGTCGAGCTCGCCGGCGGCGGATCCGAGGGGTACCTCTACGGACTGTCCTACGCCGATGCCGGGCAGCACCTCGAGAGCCAGGTCTACCTGCACCACAAGGGCCCGCACACCAAGGGCGACGTGCTCTACAAGGGTGCGCTCCAGGGGCAGGGAGCGCACAGCGTCTGGATCGGCGACGTGCTCATCGGCGCCGACGCGACGGGCACCGACTCCTACGAGGCGAACCGCAACCTGGTGCTCACCGAGGGTGCACGCGCCGACTCGATCCCGAACCTCGAGATCGAGACCGGGGACATCCTCGGCGCCGGCCACGCCAGCGCCACGGGGCGCTTCGATGACGAGCAGCTGTTCTACCTGCAGGCCCGCGGCATCAGCGAGGAGGAAGCGCGCCGACTCGTCGTGCTCGGATTCCTCACCGACATCGTTCAGCGCCTGGGGATCCCGGCGCTGGAGACCGAGCTGCTCGACGCGATCGAGACGGAGCTCGCCGAGGTGAACGCATGAGCGCCGAGCGCGTGTGCGGCGTCGCGGAACTCGAGCAGGACATGCCGATCCGCGTCGAGCCGAACGGCGTCCCGATCACCGTGATCAAGGACTCCGAAGGCGTGATCCACGCCATCGGGGACACCTGCACGCATGGCGACATCTCTCTCGCCGAAGGCTTCGTCGAAGGTGACACGGTGGAGTGCTGGGCCCACGGCTCCGCGTTCTCGCTGCTCACCGGCAAGCCTCAGAACCTCCCTGCTTATGAGCCCGTTCCGGTCTACGTCGTCGAGATCGACGGCGACGACGTGCTCATCGACCCGACTGTGACGAAGGAAGTCTGAATGTCTGTTCTCGAAATCCGCGACCTGCACGTGACGGTCGAGACCGAGGCGGGTACCACCCCGATCCTCAACGGAATCACCCTCACCATGAACACCGGTGAGACGCACGCGATCATGGGCCCCAACGGCTCGGGCAAGTCGACGCTCGCGTACACGATCGCCGGCCACCCGAAGTACACCGTGACCTCCGGCTCGATCACCTTCGACGGCCAGGATGTGCTCGCCATGAGCGTCGACGAGCGCGCGCGCGCCGGCCTGTTCCTCGCGATGCAGTACCCGGTCGAGATCCCCGGCGTGACGGTGACGAACTTCCTCCGCACCGCCAAGACGGCACTCGACGGCGAAGCTCCGGCGATCCGCGGCTGGACCAAGGACGTCAAGGCGGCCATGGCGAACCTCCGCATGGACCCGAAGTTCGCTCAGCGCAACGTCAACGAAGGCTTCTCCGGTGGCGAGAAGAAGCGTCACGAGATCCTGCAGCTCGAGGTCCTCAAGCCGCAGTTCGCGATTCTCGACGAGACCGACTCGGGCCTCGACGTCGACGCGCTGAAGATCGTCTCGGAAGGCGTCAATCGCGCCAAGGAGTCGACCGGCCTCGGCGTGCTGCTGATCACGCACTACACCCGCATCCTCCGCTACATCCGTCCGGACTTCGTGCATGTGGTCGTCGCGGGCAAGATCGTCGAAGAGGGCGGCCCTGAGCTCGCAGACCGGCTCGAGGAAGAGGGATACGACCGTTTCCTCGACCCCGCAGCCCCCATCGAGGCGTAGGCTGATTCGCATGACAGCCACCCTCACGGACGCGAAGTACGACGAGGTCACCGAGGCGCTCAAAGACGTCATGGACCCGGAACTCGGGATCAACGTCGTCGACCTCGGCCTCATCTATGACCTCGCCTGGGATGACGAGAACGATGCTCTCGTCATCCACATGACGCTGACCAGCGCCGGCTGCCCCCTGACGGACGTGCTCGAGGACCAGACCGCGCAGGCTCTGGACAACGTCGTCGACCGCTTCCGCATCAACTGGGTGTGGATGCCGCCGTGGGGTCCGGAGAAGATCACAGACGACGGGCGCGACATGATGCGCGCCCTCGGCTTCGCGATCTGAGAATGCTCGAAGTCACGGCTCTGCCTCTGGCGGAGCTCAGACGACGTAGCAGCGAGAAGTGGCGGGAGTATCCCGCCGACGTGCTTCCGCTCTTCGTCGCGGAGACCGATTTCCCGCTCGCACCGGAGGTCTCGAACGCGTTGCGTCGCGCCGTCGAGCTCGGAGACACGGGGTACATCGCCTCGCGGACACCATTGCCCGACACCTACGCGGCGTTCGCACGCCGTCGCTTCGGCTGGGAGGCGGATCCGACGCGGATGCGCACCACGGCCGATGTGAGCATGGGCATCGTCGAGATACTCCGCCGCGTGACGCAGCCGGGAGAGCGGGTGGTCGTCACCCCTCCCGTGTACCCGCCGTTCTTCGACCTGGTGTCCGAGGCCGGCGCCGAGGTGGAACGGGTGCCTCTCATCGACACGGGGATGGGGTGGGAACTCGATCTCGACGGCGTCCGTGCAGCGTTCGAGGACGGCGCGACCGCGATCCTGCTCTGCAATCCGCACAACCCGACGGGCACCGTCCACAGTCGCGACGCGCTCGCGGCGCTGGCCGAGATCGCCGACGAGTTCGGCGCGGCGGTGGTCTCCGACGAGATCCACGCACCGCTCGCCCAGCCGGGAACCGGCTTCACGCCGTTCCTCGACACGGGCGAGGCCGCCGAGCGCGTGGGGTATGCGGTCGTCAGCGCGAGCAAGGCCTTCAATCTGGCCGGCCTCAAGTGCGCCCTCATGGTGACCGCTTCCGATTCGACGAGCGCGGTCGTGCGCGGGTTGCCGATCGAGGTCGAGTGGCGCACCGGTCAGTTCGGTCTGCTCGCGGCTGTCGCCGCCTTCTCGGAGGAGAGCGATGAGTGGCTGGACGGGCTGCTCGCGACACTCGACGCGAACCGCGTACTCCTCGAGGACCTGCTCGCATCGAAGCTCCCCGGTGCCCGCTACCGGATGCCCGATGCCGGCTACCTCGCCTGGATCGATCTCTCGGCTCTCGGATGGGGCGACAACCCCGCGCGTCGGATCCTCAAGGAGGCGAAGGTGGCCCTGCACTTCGGCCCCGCCTTCGGCGAGCAGGGCAGGGGATTCGTGCGGTTGAACTTCGGGACGAGTCCGGAGATCATCACCGAGGCCATCGAGCGCATCGCGACGCTCGTGGATCGATGACGGTCGATCGCGCGACATCGTCGATCTGGGACCGGGAACGCCTCTGGGTCACCGCCGGCGCGGTCGCGTTGATCTTCCTGGCGGCGATCGAGGCTCTGGCGGTGACGACCGTCATGCCGATCGTCAGCGAGGCGCTCGACGGCCAGGCGCTGTATGCGGTGGCCTTCGCGGGGACACTCGCGACGAGCGTGATCGGGATGGTCGCAGCGGGTGCCTGGTCGGACGCTCGCGGGCCCCGGGGTGCGCTGTACGCCGCCGTGTCGCTGTTCATCGCCGGCCTTCTGCTATCGGGGTTCGCGGTGACGATGGATCAGTTCCTCATCGGCCGCCTGGTGCAGGGGCTCGGTGCGGGCGGACAGACGGTGGCCCTGTACGTCGTGGTGGCCCGCCTGTATCCGCCCCACCTGCACGGAAGGGTCTTCGCGGCGTTCGCCGCGGCCTGGGTGGTGCCGTCGATGATCGGCCCGTTCCTCGCGGGTGCCGTCGCCGAGTACCTCGACTGGCGGTGGGCATTCCTCGGGGTGGCCGTGCTGACGACGGCCGCCTTTCTCATGATCGCGATCCGGTTGCGCGGCGTCGACCTCGGGCATGGCGAACCACAGGACCGTCGAGCTCTCGTGACGCGTCTGATGCTCGCCGTCGTCGTCGCGGTGTTCGCCGTGCTGATCGGCTTCACGGCCGAGATGACCGCGCAGATCGGATGGTCGGTCGCACTGGGCTCGGTGGCCGTCATCGCCGTGGCGGTGCTGCCGCTGCTGCCTCGACACACTCTGCGCGCCGGCCGGGGCCTGCCGAGCGTAGTACTCATGCGGGGCGTCGTCGCCGGCGCGTTCTTCGCCGCGGAAGCGTACATCCCGTACCTGCTCATGGAGAGGTTCGGATTCACGGCGACGTGGGCGGGCATCGCCTTGATGTTCGCCGCCTTCGCCTGGGCCGGGGCGTCCGCGCTGCAGGGGAGGTTCGGTGAACGTCTCGGCAACACGAGGATCACCGTCATCAGCCTCTCGCTGCTCGTCTGTGCTCTGGTGTTCGTGCTCCTCGCAGCGCTCTGGGGGTTCTCGCCGCTCTTCGTGGTGGTGGGATGGGCCTTCGCCGGCGGCGGCATGGGTCTGCTCTATCCCCGCCTCACCGTGCTCACGCTCGCGTACTCGGATGCCGGCAACCAGGGCTTCAACTCGTCAGCTCTGTCGATCTCGGACTCCACGGGCGCCGCGGTCGTCATCGCTCTCGCGGGTCTCGCCGTCGCCAGCCTCGGCGGTGGTGCGAGCGCCTTCGGCGTCGTCTTCGCGTTCTGTCTCGGTCTGGTGCTCCTGGCGTTCGTGCCAGGACTCAGGCTGGGGCACGCCGCGGAGCTGACGGATGCGGAGTCGCGCGAGCGGTGAGGTCGGCGCCGGACGACTCTCCGGCGAGCGCGGCCACGCCGAGGTCGAAGACGCGGTCGAGTCCCGCTGTGACGTCGATCGTGTGGTCGTCGAGCGCTGCTCCGTGGCTGTCGGCGTGCATCCGCTGCTGAACGAGAGTCGCATGGCCGAGCACGAAGTGCAGGAGTGCGGCTGCTCGCTCCGGTGCGTCCGACAGGCCGTGGCGCGTCAGCGCGGCTTCCAGTGCGGTGTGCGCATACGACGAGCCGAGACGCAGGGCATACGTGCTGAGCACGAGCTCGGCCCCGTCGCGATAGGTGAAGAGCGCGTCGCGGATGCTGCGGGCGGTGGTCAACACGTCCGCATCGTCGCGCGGGATGCCCGCGGTGATGCGATCGGCCAACTCCGCCAGCAGCTCCTGCTTGCTCGAGAAGTGCCAATAGAGAGCACTCGGCTGCACATCGAGCCTGCCGGCGATCCGCCGCATCGAGAGGTCGGCGAGGCCGACCTCGTCGAGGAGCGCGAGTGCAGCGCGCGCGACGCCGTCGCGGTCGTGACGGGTCGAGTTGTGCTCCGGGGCCATCCCGTCAGTATAGTGAACACCGTTCAAGTGAACGGTGTTCAGGAAGGTGATGGATGATGGCTCGGCACACAGACGACCTCGGTCGCGAACTCGCGAGGGTGGCGATCTTCGCCGCGCTCATCATCGTCCTCGGAATGGTGACGATCCCGATCCCCGGCGGGGTGCCCATCACCGCGCAGACCCTGGGGGTGATGCTCGCCGGCGCTGTACTCGGCCCGCGGTTGGCCCCGCTCTCGGTGCTCCTCGTGCTGGTGCTGGCAGCGGTCGGGCTCCCCGTCCTCGCCGGTGGCCGTGGCGGTCTCGGCGTCTTCGTCGGTCCGACAGCCGGCTACCTGCTCGGGTGGCTCCTGGGCGTCATCGTCATCGGACTGATCGTGCGCAGCGGTCGGCCCAGCTGGTGGCGGATCGCCCTCGGGGTCGTCGTCGGCGGCATCGTGGTCGTGTACGTCTGCGGGGTGCCCGTCACCGCGCTCGTACTCGGGCTCGACCTGGGACCCACCGCACTGGCGAGTCTCGTCTTCCTCCCCGGCGATCTGCTCAAGGCGGCAACGGCCACAGCGCTGGTCCTCGCGCTACGGCGCGCGTACCCTCGAGCTTTCGGCACGAGTGCCCCATCCGTGCCGGCATCCGTCCGTGCGGTCTGAGACCTCGACCGGATCGATCTCGGTCGACGATGTCACCGTGGAGCGGGAGGGGCAGCCGATCCTGCGCGATGTGAGCATCGAGCTCACGACGGCGAGGATCGCGGTCATCGGCGCGAACGGTTCAGGAAAGTCCACTTTCGCGCGTCTGCTGAACGGCCTCGTGCTCCCGGATGCAGGGCGCGTCACGGTGCACGGTCTCGATTCTCGAAGGGATGTGAAGGCTCTTCGGCGGCGGGTGGGTTTCGTCTTCACCGATCCGCAGGCGCAGATCCTCATGCCTACGCCTGCCGAGGACCTCGCGCTGTCGCTTCGCGGATCCTCTCGTGCGGACGTCGACAGACGTGTGGCCGCGGCACTCGCCGAGCACGGCTTGACCGATCGGGCGGACGTGCCGGCGTCGGAGCTGTCCGGCGGTCAGAAGCAGATGCTGGCTCTCGCGTCTGTCCTGATCACCGAACCGCAGCTGATCGTCGCCGACGAGCCGACGACCCTGCTGGACCTGCGCAACTCCCGACGGATCTCGGATCTGCTGCTGGCGCTTCCCGCCCAGGTCGTCATCGTCACCCACGACCTCGAGCTCGCAGCGAGGTGCGACCACGCGGTCCTCTTCGAGGCGGGCTCGATCATCGCGTCGGGCGCCCCGCCGGACGTGGTCGCCGAGTATCGCGAGCTGGCCGCGTGATCCAGTCCTATCGGCCGGGGGCGAGTATCGTCCACCGGATGCCGGCGGGCCCCAAGCTCGCCGTCTTCGCCGTGCTCGCGCTCGTCTCGTCCGGCTACCCGCACGATCGATGGAGCGTCACAGCCGCGCTTCTCGTCGTCTGCCTGCTCTATCTCGCCGCCGGCCTTCCGGTGACGGCCCTGCTCGTCGAGGCGTGGCGGCTGCGGTGGCTCGTCCTGGTTCTCGGGGTCGCCCTGTGGATCTTCGCCACACCGCTCACGGCATGGGTCAGCACGGCCAGGGTGGCATCACTGCTGCTGCTGGCGTCGCTTCTCACGATCACCACCCGGATGGGCGATCTGCTCGCGGTGCTGCATCGGATGCTGAGACCGCTGCGCCGACTGGGCATCGATGCGGATGCCGTCGCGATGATGATCTCACTGACCCTCACGATGATTCCGGTGGTCGCAGGCTTCGCCCATGCGGTCACCGAGGCCCACCTCGCACGCGGCATCCGTCGCGGCGTGCGAGGCGCGGTGCCGCTCATGGTCAGGACACTACGCCACGCGGACGACGTCGGCGACGCTCTCGCCGCTCGCGGTCTCGTGTGATCGGCGGGCGATGCGCAGGGACAGCAGCATGCCGCCGGCGGCGACTGCAGCAGTGAGCACGGTCGTCCCCGCGACGAGGAGCAGGACGACGGAGGCGATGCCCAGGACGGCGGCGATCACGACCCGGTGCGTCCTGTCAGCGGATCGCGGCGACGGCTGCGTCTCGATGCGGGTGAGGGAGGTCGCGATCGCCGCTGTCAGAGTCAGGGCGACGGCGAGCCAGATCGGACGCGACACCCACCAGGAGACGGAACTCGGATCCGGCAGCGCGATTCCGCTGACGAGTGAGGCGACGGCCGAGATCCCCGCCATGGCGAGCAGTACCGGCATGTGCCACAGGTAGATCGTCATGGTGCGGCGATTGACGAAGGCGCCGAACGCGGCGGGGACCGGCCGGTGGCTGAGCGCGTCGATGCGATCGCGCAGAAGCGAGACGGCGCTCAGGTGCACGACGCCGACGAGCAGCAGCGCGGCGGTCGGGGGATTGATGTTCGCGATGAGGTCGGGGGAGTAGATCCCGGTCGCGAACGCTGCGATGAGGGCGGTCAGAGCCGCTGCTCCCACCAGTGCCCGCGTCGCTCGAGGCAGCCGGTCGATCGTGCCGTCGGCGAGGAAGAACCCGATCTGCTGGAGTGCGAGCCACACGAAGGCGAGATTCAGAAACCCCAGTCCCTCGACCCCGGTGCTCGCCCGGGCCACATCGACGCAGACCGATGCCCACACGAGGGCTGCGACGGTGACCAGGGGCCTGCGTGCGTGGGCTCTCGAGAGTGCCGGAAGGAGCGCCTGACAGCCCAGGAAGACTCCGAGGAACCACAGCGGCTGGCTGTAGCGGAAGCCGGCGGTGGCGATGATGTCGGCGGGAACACCTGCGACGTGGAGAGCCGCGAGCGCGACGCCGACGACGGCGATGGCGAACAGTGCGGGCCGGAGCAGGCGATGCACGCGGGCTGCGATGAACTCGGATGCGGTGCCGCCGCGCGCCTGCGACCGCCGGAACGCGATGTGACCGGCGAAGCCTCCGATGATGAAGAACAACGGCATGACCTGGAGGACCCAGCTCATGGGGATGATCCACGAGGTGCCCTCGCTCGCGTTCGCGAAGACCGGGCTGCCGTCGGCGATCGTGACGCCCACCATGATGGCGTGGAGCAGCACGACTCCTGCGACGCAGATCGCTCGCAGCAGGTCGATCGCGGCATCACGACCGGCCGGCAGCGGGGGTCGGGGAGCGATGCGGGGCGGCGCTTCGACGATGGCCATGGAGTCCTCCTCGGATGGGTGTCCGAGGAGCGTATGGGCGCGGTGCCGGTCGGGGGATCACCCTCCGGGCTGGTTCGCACCCCTACTGCGGTGTGACCCAAAGCGGCGGCTCAGGAGGGCTCGACGAGACCCGTGTCGTAGGCGAGGATCACGGCGTGCACGCGGTCGCGGAGTCGGAGCTTGGCGAGCACCTTGCCGACATGCGTCTTCACGGTCTGCTCGGCGATGAAGAGGTCGGACGCGATCTCGCTGTTCGACCGTCCGCGACCGATGAGCACCAGCACCTCCCGCTCCCGATCGGTCAGGTCCGCGAGCGAGGTCGCCGCCTTCGCGGTGCGGGGCCGACGTCCGGCGAACTGCTCGATCATGCGCCGCGTCACACTGGGGGCGAGCAGGGCATCGCCGCCGGCGACGACGCGCACGGCGTGCACGAGCTCCTCGGGAAGAGCGTCCTTCAACAGGAATCCGCTCGCGCCGGCCTCGAGCGCGTCGTAGACGTAGTCGTCGATGTCGAAGGTCGTGAGCATGAGGATCCTCGGCACATGAGCCGCAGGATAGCCGGGGCCGAGGATGCGCCGAGTGGCCTCGATGCCGTCGACCTGCGGCATCCGCACGTCCATCAGGATGACGTCCGGATCGAGGCGGGCAGCGAGGGTGATGGCTTCGGCTCCGTCGGCCGCCTGACCCGCGACACGGATGCCCTCGTGCGCATCGAGCAGAGCGGCGAATCCGGCGCGCACCATCGCCTGGTCGTCGGCGATGAGGACGCTGATCGTCACGGGTTCTCCTGGGTGATCGGAGCGGTGGTCTCGCTCGATGGACGCTCGTGCAGCGGGAGGGAGGCGATGACCTCCCACCCGCCCTCGGCGGTGGGGCCGGCGGTGAAGGACCCACCGAGCAGTTCGACGCGCTCACGCATGCCGCGAAGTCCATAGCCTCCGCTGGGGTGAGCCGGTGGGGTGGTGGCGCGGCCGTTGCGGACGCGGATGCCGATGGCGTGGAGATCCGCCTGCAGGCGCACCGTGACGGCGGCGCCGGACGCGTGCCGTACCGCGTTGCTGAGCGCCTCCTGCGCGATGCGGAAGGCGGCGATCTGCACGGCCTGCGGGGCGTCGGTGAACGCGCCCGTCATCTCGAGCCCCACCGTCACGCCGGCGCGCCGGATCGTGTCGACGAGGGCCGGGATGTCGTCGATGCTCTGCTGCGGCGCCAGCTCGGCCGCCTGATCCTCGGTGCGCAGCACGCCCAGCATCCGCCGCATCTCGGTGAGCGATCCCCGCGCTGTGGCCGCGATGCTCTCGAACTCCGACGTCGCCGCGTCGCCGATCTCGGGGAGTCGGTATCGAGCAGTGGACGCCTGCACCTGGATGACCGACATGCTGTGGGCGATGACGTCGTGCAGTTCGCGGGCGATACGGGTGCGCTCCTCGACGAGCGCGCGGCGGGACTCTTCGAGGGCTGAATGCTCCCGTTCCTTCGTGAGCTCGGCAGATACCCTCACGCGTCCTGCGACCAGTATGGCGACCAGGAACACGGCTGCGGCCACAGACGTGGTCACGATGAGATCTGCCGTGGCGCTGCCTGCCGTCGCCGGGGTGGCGACGATCTCGGGGCGCAGCAGCGGGGCCGTGAGGGAGAGCAGCGCGCCGACGCCGAGCGGGACGACGCCCAGGCGCGCGCCGTGGACGAAGGTCACGACGCCCACGAAGAGGACGAAGGTGACGAGCGCGGGCACCGACCACGGCCACGGCGCCTCGGTCGCCTGATCGGGCACGACCAGCAGCGGGAGCGCGAACGCCGCAGAGCAGAACATCGCGATCGCCCACCGCGGATACCGCAGGGAGAGCAGCGGTGCCGAGCAGAGTGCAGCGCCGAGGATGAACGTCAGCGGCAACGCGGTGCCGTACAGCACGGTCTGCAGCGACACGAGCACCGCGAAGAGCGCCAGGCTCGCCACGGCGAGCGCGGCGCGCGCGGCCGTTCGACGGCTGATGCGGGGAGTCCGCGGTGTGCGGGGTGTGCGGGGCAGGCGACGTGCCATGAGTGTCATCCTGCCAGTTGCGGGACGGGGGCGCGTCGACGCCGGGCAGCGGTGACGCGGTCGATGACCAGTCCGATGATGAGAGCGACTCCGATGCCGATCCCGGCGCTGGCGAGGGGCTGATCTTCGATCCATGATCCGGCGAGCAGCCCGATCGCCAGGCTCAGCGCGCTCCAGCTGAGACCGGCCACGACGCTCAGGGGAAGGAAACGCCTCCAGGGGAATCGCAGCGCGCCCGCCGACATGTTCACAGCGACACGGCCGACAGGGATGTATCGAGCGCCGAGGATCAGAGCCGCACTGCGCTGGTCGAGGGCGCGTTCCGCGTGGGCGAAGGCCGAGGCGATCCGCGGTCGACGCATCCACGCCCAGCGGGTCGTGCCGAGTCGACGACCGAGCACGAATGCGATGTTGTCGCCGATGGTCGCGCCGACGGCGGCGACGAGCCCGAGCGGGATCAGCGCCCATGGCTCTCCTGAGGATGCCAGCACGGCGGCTGCCGCCACGAGCACGGTCTCACTCGGAACAGGCGGGAAGAAGCCGTCGATGATCGTCACCGCGAGCAGCACGGCATACAGCCAGGGGGAGGCGACGGTCTGCAGGATGAGCTCGTTGATGACGTCCACCTCAGCAGGCTAGAAAGCGGAGGGCACGCAGGGCATCACCCTGAGGTATCGATCGCATCCACCCGCAGAGGTAGATCTGTGCACAGGCCGACGACTGCACCACGATCCGTACGTCGACTGAACACCCAGCCGAGCGATCTATACTGGGAGTTTGGCCCCTCGGCCTGAACCCCCTTGAAAGAACGGACATCCCGCCTGTGCTTGCCGTGCACGAACTCGAGATCCGCGTGGGCGCACGCCTCCTGATGGAGAACGTGTCGTTCCGTGTGAGCGACGGAGACAAGATCGGTCTCGTCGGCCGCAACGGTGCAGGCAAGACCACGCTCACCAAGGTGCTCGCCGGCGACGTCCTTCCCTCTGGGGGCACGGTGACACGCTCCGGAGAGCTCGGCTACCTGCCCCAGGATCCCCGTTCGGGCAACCCGGAGGATCTGGCGCGCACGAGGATCCTCGATGCCCGCGGACTCGGACAGCTGAATCTCGGCATGACCGAGGCCTCGCTGGCCATGGGCTCGGAAGACCCCGCCGTGGCCGAGAAGGCGATGAAGCGCTATGCGCGCCTCACCGAGCAGTTCGAGGCACAGGGCGGATACGCCGCAGAAGCCGAGGCGGCATCCATCGCCAACAACCTCTCGCTGCCCGACCGCATCCTGGATCAGCCGCTCTCGACGCTCTCGGGCGGACAGCGTCGTCGCATCGAGCTCGCGCGCATCCTGTTCTCGGATGCGGAGACGATGATCCTCGACGAGCCGACCAACCACCTCGACGCCGACAGCGTCGTGTGGCTGCGCGAGTTCCTCAAGAACTACAAGGGCGGGCTGATCGTGATCAGCCACGACGTCGAGCTCGTCGGCGAGACCGTCAACCGCGTCTTCTACCTCGACGCGAACCGCCAGATCATCGACACCTACAACATGAACTGGAAGAACTACCTGCGCCAGCGGGTGGCCGACGAGGAGCGCCGCAAGAAGGAGCGAGCCAACGCCGAGAAGAAGGCCACCACGCTGCAGCAGCAGGCCGCCCGCTTCGGTGCGAAGGCGTCGAAGGCCGCTGCCGCTCACCAGATGATCGCGCGCGCCGAGAAGCTCCTCGCGGGTCTCGACGAGGTCCGCCAGGAAGACCGGGTGGCGAAGCTCCGCTTCCCCAAACCCGCCGCCTGCGGCAAGACCCCGATGATGGCGACGGGGCTGTCGAAGTCGTACGGATCGCTCGAGATCTTCACGGATGTCGACCTCGCGATCGACCGCGGATCGAAGGTCGTCGTGCTCGGACTCAACGGTGCGGGCAAGACCACGCTGCTGAGGATGCTCGCCGGAGTCGACGAGCCGGACACGGGCCAGCTCGAGCCGGGCCACGGGCTCAAGGTCGGTTATTACGCGCAGGAGCACGAGAACCTCGACGTGAACCGCTCGGTGCTCGAGAACATGGTCTCGGCCGCTCCGCACATCACCGAGATGGAAGCGCGCAAGGTGCTCGGATCCTTCCTCTTCACCGGCGACGATGTGCTCAAGCCCGCCGGGGTTCTCTCGGGCGGCGAGAAGACGCGTCTCTCGCTGGCGACCCTCGTGGTCTCCTCGGCCAACCTGCTGCTGCTCGATGAGCCCACCAACAACCTCGATCCCGCGTCTCGCGAGGAGATCCTCGGCGCTCTCGCGCACTACGAGGGTGCAGTCGTCCTCGTCTCGCACGACCCCGGTGCGGTGCAGTCGCTCAACCCGGAGCGCGTGCTGATCCTTCCCGACGGTGTCGAGGACCTCTGGAGCCAGGAGTACCAGGACCTCATCGAGCTCGCGTAACGCCTCCGGGGTGGGCCACGTCCGACGGGAGTGGCATAGTCGACAGGGTGACCCATGACGACTCCGACCTCGCCCTCGATCCGCTCAACGACTGGCTCAGAGGACGCCACGCTCTCACCGGCGTCGCTCCGGACTGGGACATCCGCGACCTGCCGGATGACCCGGCGGTCCTGTTCGCCGAGTGGTTGCGCGCCGCCGCCGCAGCCGGGGTGGCGGAACCGCACACGGTGACGCTGGCGACGGTCGACGCCGACGGGATCCCCGATGCGCGCACGCTCATCCTGAAGAGGATCGACGAACGAGGGTGGGCCTTCGCGAGCACGCGGTCGTCCCGTAAGGGGGCGCAGCTCGGCGCAGTGCCGGCCGCGGCCCTGAACTTCTGGTGGCAGCCGCAGGTCCGTGCAGTCCGCGTGCGCGGCCGCGTGGAGGAGGCGACGCCCGAGGAGAGCGCCGCCGACCTCGCCGCTCGCTCGGCGGCCGCACAGGCCGGCATCGCCGACGGGGACTGGGTGCTCTGGCGCATCGTCCCGAGCCGCATCGAGTTCTGGCAGGGGGAGACCGATCGGAACCACACCCGTCTCGTGTACGAGGCATCCGCGGACGGCTGGAGCCGGGCGCTCTCCGGTCGCGCCGCTGACCGCATCGAGGAGGAGGCTCGCGCATGAGCGACTTCCAGGTCATCGAGATCGGTGCGCTGGACGAGTGGCGTGAGCACCACGGCGGCTTCGATGCCGCGCGCTCCCGCGACGGTCGCCGCGTCGTCGACCACGAGCTGACGATGCAGTTCATCGGACTCACCGCGAACGCCCTCGCTCCGGGTGAAGAGGCGGGGTACTGGCACGTTCATTCACGCATCGAGGAGCTCTACGTCTTCCTCGAGGGGCGCGGGCAGATGGGTCTCGACGACGAGATCGTCGAGGTCGGCCCCGGCACCGTGATCCGAGTCGGTCAGGGGGTCGCCCGCACCTGGCGGTCTCACCCTGGCAGTGCGGGGGAGCTCCGCTGGCTGTGCATCCGGACCGGAGGCCAGGAGCTGCCGCATCTTCCCGATGACAGTGCGCGCCTGCCTGACCGGCCGCTGCCCTGGTCCGACTGAACGATGAGCGAGGTTCTCCCGCCTCCGCCGTCAGGGGTCCCGAGCTTCGCCGACGACTTCTCGACGGGGCTCGACGACGAGAAGTGGGTCGCCCACTACCTCCCGCATTGGACGGTTCCCGAGAGGTCGGCGGCGCGATATGAGATCGTCGACTCGGGGCTGCGCCTGCGTATCGACAGCGATCAGCTCGATTGGCGGAAGGAGGATGCCTCGCTCCGTGTGTCGAATGTGCAGACCGCGGTGTTCTCCGGATCCGTCGGGTCGGCGCGCGGCACGCACCGACATCGTCCGGACGGTCTGGAGGTGCGAACGGAGACGCCTCTGCACTTGCTGTTCGCTCCCGCCCGCGGACGCATCGATGTGACCGTCGCCGCGAGCGCCGACGAAGGATGCATGCTCGCCGCCTGGCTCGTCGGGATCGAACACCTCTCGGAGAGGGATGCCGGCGAGATCTGCATCTTCGAGATCGACGCGGATGCGGTCTCGAATACGACTCGAGCGCGGACCGGCATCAAGGCGCACGGTGATCCGCGTCTGCAGACCGACATGGCCGAGGTGGTGCTCCCGTTCGACGCGAGTGAGCAGCACACCTGGACAGTCGTCTGGGGTGACGGCGAGACGGTGATCGGCTGCGAGGGGAGGGTGCTGCGGCGGATCCCGCAGTCGCCTGACTATCCGCTGATGCTCCTGATCGATCTCTTCGAGATCGGGACGCCCTCGGGCCGCTACCCCAAGTCCGCCCTCGTCGTGGACGTGCGGGCCTGGGGCTGACGCGCCTCAGCGAGCGTCGAGGAGCTCGTCCTCGACGTCGGCATCGCTGTCACGGCGCCGGGACTTCTTGACGGGTGCCGGCATCCCCTCCACCTCTTCGCGGTGCTTCACGATCTCGGTGCGGATGATGTAGCCGATGAACACGAAGCCCATCAGCGCGAACAGGATCCACTGGATCGCATACGACAGATGCGGGCCGGGGTCGTCGGTAGGGGAGTCGAAGCGGCCCAGGGTGCCTTCGCCCGCCGGTTCCTCGCTCACGATCTGCCCGTACGCGCTCGTGATCACGTCTCCGTCGACCAGCTCGGCGATCGAGGGGAGGTTGATCGTCGGCACCTGGCCCTCGGGAGCGCCGCGTCCCGAGGCCGGCAGCTGCTCTCCGGGACGCAGACGCACGATGACCTCCACCTCGCCGCTCGGAGGCGCAGGAACGGCATCCGGGGAGTCACCGTCACCGGGCGGCACCCATCCGCGGTCGACGATGAACACACGTCCATCGACATCGCGGAACGGCACCAGAACCTCGAACGCACTCGTGCCGCCATGGGGCCGATTGCGCACGAGGAGCTGGTCATCGGCGATGTACTCGCCGTTCAGGACGACGGGATGCCAGACGTCGCCGGGCTCGAGCGCTCCGTCGGCGCCGATGAGGTCGGACAGCGGGACGGGATCCGCGTCATAGTTCTTCTCGACGAGAGCGATCTGCTCGGATCTCGTCTCGTTGCGCTCGAACTGCCAATTCGACAGGAAGGCGCACCCGACCGCGAAGCCGATCGCGATCAGCACGTACACGGTCCATCGACCCATCCGGGCACTCACGAGGGCACACCATCTCTCACTGTCACGGGGAAGTCTCTGGCCGCCAGGTAGTCGTGGAGGAACGAGACATGCTCGTCGCACGCGAGCCAGATCTTCTCACGGTCGGCGGCATGGATACGCGGATTGCGCCACACCACCTGCGTGGTCGCCGCGCTCCGGCATCCGGCACGCGAGCACTCCAGTCCACTCACTCGCGATCCTGGCGGCTTTCGTGGATGGTGATGACGTGAGGCGGCGGATCCTGTTCGACTGGAAGCGTCGGGGCCGGGGCAGGTGCCTCCAGCTGCTGCACGGGAGATTCCGCCGTCGTCTCGGTGCTGTCGCTTCCTGCGTTCGCGAACACCACCGCGATGTAGGGAAGGAGCGCGGCCGCGAGCGCGAAGACCCATGTGTACCAGCCGTAGGGCTGCACGAACATCATGAGCGCGAAGCAGACGATGCGGATCGTCATGGTGAGCGCGTATCGGCGCACGCGGTGGTCCGCCTCGTCTTTCGGCGACTGCGGAAGCGAGGTGACAGCAGGGACCAGTGGCTTGCTCTTCACGATGAGTCCAGCCTACGCCGGTGCGGGCACCACGGCGCGCCCGTCTGCCGCTCAGGTCGAGAAGAGGAAGGGCAGAGTGAAGGCGCCGAAGAACAGGAACCCGATGACCGTCATCACGATGCCGATGACGAGCACCGCGACCATGATGTACCCCATGATGAGGCCGGCGAAGGCCATGCCGCGTCCGCCGATCGAGGGGTTCGCCTTCGTCTGCCGGAGCGCCATGTGGCCGGTGATCACGGCGACGATCGAGGCGAGCAGAGGCACCACGGCCCAGAAGAGCACGACTCCGGCGATTCCGCAGATCAGCGACGTGACCGCGAGTCCGCTCGCCGGGCGAGGTGCGGGATAGTTCGGTGCTGCGTAGTTCGGTGCCGCGTAGTTCGGGTATCCGGTGGCGGGTTGGCCGGGAGCGGACGTCGGGTAGGGCGACGCTGCAGACGCTGAGCCGTAGGGGTGCATCGATTCGCCGCCGTGGACAGGCTGGCTCGGCGCGAAGGAAGGCGCGGCGCCCGGGTACGCCTGGGTGGGCGACGCCGGAGGGGCAGTCGGGTACGACGGCGGCTGCGCCGCCGGAGAAGGTGCCTGGTAAGGCTGTGCGGGTGGTGCCGAAGCTGCGGGCGGCGGGGGAGTCGGCTGCGGTCCGCCCGAAGGGGTGGGGATGCTGTTGTCGCTCACGGTGGCGCCTTTCGTCGGGTTCAGCGTTCCAGTCCCGGCGTCCGTCTGTCAAACGTCGCCGGTCGGACGGCGGCATCCTCGGTAGGATCGAGGACGACCAGGCCCCGACCCGAGCGGCCAGATCAGGAGTGGAAATGAGTTCTCGCGTCGTCCTCGTCACCGGCGGCAACCGCGGCATCGGCCGCGCCATCGCAGAGCGGTTCGTCCGTGACGGATACCGCGTCGCAGTGACGGCGCGGAGCGGGGAAGGCCCCGACGGCACGTTGACGGTCCGCGCGGACGTCACGGACGCCGCGGCTCTCGACGCGGCATTCACCGAGGTCGAGCAGCAGCTCGGGCCGGTGGAGATCGTGGTCGCCAACGCGGGGATCACCAAGGACACTCTCCTCCTTCGCATGAGCGAGGACGATTTCGACAGCGTCGTCGCCACCAACCTCGGCGGAACGTTCCGTGTCGTCAAGCGCGCGTCCAAGGGCATGCTGCGGGCTCGTTTCGGACGCGTCATCCTCATCTCGAGCGTCGTGGGCCTGTATGGCTCGGCGGGCCAGGTGAACTACTCCGCATCGAAGAGTGCACTCGTGGGCTTCGCGCGATCGCTGACCCGCGAACTCGGCGGACGCGGCATCACCGCGAACGTCGTCGCGCCGGGCTTCATCGAGACCGACATGACCGCAGAGCTGCCCGAGGAGACTCAGAAGCAGTACAAGGCGAATATTCCCGCCGGACGCTTCGCCACTCCTGACGAGGTCGCGGGTGTGGTCACCTGGCTCGCGGGCGACGACGCCGGCTACATCTCGGGCGCGGTCATCCCCGTCGACGGCGGCCTCGGGATGGGGCACTGAGCCGAGGCCGACGCCCTGTCGTCACCGACGGGAGACCGCCGCGTCGATGAGCTCGGCCAAGCGGCCCGGAACCGAGAACTGCGGCCAGTGTCCTGAGCCGATGCGGATGACCTCGGCATCGCCGATCGCTCGGAATTCATCCGCGTACGGGCCCCACTGCTCGAGCTCCGACTCGAGAGTCTCCTGATCCATCGCGCCCATCAGCAGTGTCACGGGTACCCCGTGGCGCTGCTCCGAGCGCAGCTCGATCGGATCGGTGGGCACCCGCGCGGGAACGCTCCGAGCCAGCGGACCGGTGCGGGCGCGGGTCGAGTCGTCGAGGTCGTCGACGTCTTCGTCGGGGAAGTAGTCCCACCCCGGGAAAGGGACGACGCCGTCGACGACCTCGAATTCGCTGATGCCGAATCCGGAGGGCGGCGGCACCGTGTCGACGAAGACGACACGCGAGACGAGGTCGGGCCGTGCGTCGGCGACGCCCCAGGCGACGTTGCCGCCGCCGCTGTGACCGACGACGGCCACGGGTGCCCCGATGTCGTCGACCGCGGCCACGGCGGCATCGACCCACTCGGCGATTCCGATGTCGGAGGAAGCGGCGGCGGGGAGACCGACGCCGGGCATCGTCAGGGGATGCACCGAGTGCCCCGCGCGTTCGAGGTCGGCGGTCACCTCGCTCCAACTGGACGCGTCGAGCCAGAGACCGGGGATGAGGATGATGTCCATGCCCCGACGCTAGACGGGGCCTCGGACATCCGCTAGGGCAGCAGCGCGATGACCTCGGAGAGGTCCTGCGGACCGATCACGAGACTCGCCGCCGCGCGTACGGCAGGCTTCGCATTGAACGCCAGTCCGAGACCGGCGACGGCCATCATCTGCAGATCGTTGGCTCCGTCCCCGATCGCGATGGTGGCGTGACGGGGGACCCCGAGCTCGTCGGCCCAGTGCTGCAGTGAGGCGGCCTTCACGGCGGCATCCACGATCTCGCCATCGACGCGGCCGGCCAGGGCGCCGTCCACGATCTCGAGGCGGTTGGCGCGCCACCGGTCTACGCCGAGCCCGGGGGCGACGTCGTCGAGGATCTCGTGGAACCCTCCGGACACGACTCCCACGACACCGCCGCGCTCATGGACGGCCGCGGTGAGCTCGCGCACCCCAGGGGTCGGCTCTATGCGCGCCAGCACGCGCGCGAACCCCGACACCGGCACGCCTTCGAGCGCAGCGACGCGGGAGCGCAGGCTCGTGGCGAAGTCGATCTCGCCGCGCATCGCGGCTTCCGTGGCCGCCTGCACCTCAGGGCCCCGCCCGACCTCATCGGCGATCAGTTCGATCACCTCGTTGCGGATGAGGGTGGAATCGGCATCGAGGACGACGAGGAAACGCGCGGCAGTCACGCCTTCGAGCCTATCGACAGCAGAACGGCCCGCTGTGCAGCCGCGTATCGCGGCGACACCGTCACCTCTCGATGAACAGGCCCTTGCCCACCACGGTGATGCCCGACTCGGTCACGGTGAACCCGCGAGCCAGATCTCGCTCGCGGTCGACGCCGACGGTCGCACCGTCCGCCAGGACCACGTTCTTGTCGAGGATGGCTCGATGGACTCTCGATCCCGCTCCCACCCGCACACCGTCGAAGACGACGGAGTCGGTGATGGTGGATCCTCCTCCGGCGAGTGTCCACGGACCCACGACGCTGCGCTCCAGATGAGTGCCCGAGAGCACGGATCCGAGCGACACGATCGAGTCGATCGCATTGCCGATGCGCCCGACGGAGTCGCGCACGAACTTCGCGGGCGGCGAGTTCACGGCCTGCGAGTGGATCGGCCACTCCATGTTGTAGAGGTTGAAGATCGGAAGCGTGGAGATCAGGTCCATGTGCGCGTCGAAGAAGGAGTCGATCGTACCCACGTCGCGCCAGTACGAGCGGTCGCGCGGCGATGAGCCGGGGACGTCGTTCCGCTTCATGTCGTAGTAGCCGGCCTCACCTCGATCGACGAAATACGGCACGATGTCGCCGCCCATGTCATGCCCGGAGGTCGGCGATTCGCCGTCTGCCTCGACCGCGGCGATCAGCGCATCCGCGTCGAAGATGTAGTTGCCCATCGAAGCGAGCACTTCGTGGGGCGAGTCCTCGAGGCCGGCGATGTCGGTCGGCTTCTCGAGGAACTGCTTGATGCGGCCGGACTCGGTGTCGGCGTCGATGACCCCGAACTGGGACGCCATGGCGAGCGGTTGGCGGATGCCCGCGACGGTGGCCTTCGCGCCGGACTCGATGTGGGCGTCGAGCATCTGTCGGAAGTCCATGCGGTAGACGTGGTCGGCGCCGATCACGACGACGATGTCGGGCTTCTCGTCGTTGATGAGGTTCAGGCTCTGCAGGATCGCATCGGCCGAGCCCGAGAACCAGCGCTTTCCGAGACGCTGCTGCGCGGGCACCGAGGTCACGTACGAGTCGAGGAGAGCTGACATGCGCCACGTCTGCGAGATGTGGCGATCGAGGCTGTGCGACTTGTACTGCGTGAGTACGACGATCTGGCGCAGACCCGAGTTGATGAGGTTCGAGATCGCGAAATCGATCAATCGGTACTGTCCGCCGAAAGGCACTGCAGGTTTGGCCCGATCGGCCGTGAGGGGCATGAGACGCTTTCCCTCGCCGCCGGCGAGGATGATGCCGAAGATCTTCTTTGGTGCGGACATGCACCAACCATAGATGCGATTCGGCTCGGCTAACTAGCATCTGGACAACTGAGTCACTACCGTCTAGACATGCGCGTCGAGATGATCACGAAGGAATACCCGCCGGAGATCTACGGAGGTGCCGGTGTGCACGTCGCCGAGCTCGTCACGGCCCTGCGGCAGAATATCGATGTACAGGTCAGAGCCTTCGGAGCTCCTCGTGACGAGGCGGGAACTTTCGCCTACCGGACACCTGCAGGACTGGCCTCCGCGAACCCCGCGCTGCAGACGCTCGGGACGGACCTCGAGATCGTCGCGGCGATCTCGGACGCCGATCTCGTGCACAGTCACACCTGGTACGCGAACTTCGCCGGGCACATCGCCTCGCAGCTTCACGGCATCCCGCACGTCCTCACCGCGCACAGCCTGGAACCGCTCCGCCCGTGGAAGGCCGAGCAGCTCGGCGGGGGATACGCGGTGTCGAGCGGAATCGAGAAGCTCGCGTACGAGAACGCGGCGGCGGTGATCGCGGTCAGCGCCGGCATGCGCGAGGACATCCTGCGGAGCTACCCGTCGGTCGACCCGACCCGGGTGCGCGTGATCCACAACGGCATCGACGTGGATCGCTGGCGGCCGGTGCAGAACCCGGCGTTCCTCGAGTCGGTCGGTATGGATCCGACCAGGCCGTCCGTCGTGTTCGTCGGCCGGATCACCCGGCAGAAGGGCCTGCCGTACCTCCTTCAGGCCGCTCGTCTGCTGCCCCCGGAGGTCCAGCTCATCCTCTGCGCCGGCGCGCCGGACACCCCCGAGATCATGGCGGAGGTGCAGGAGGGCGTACGACTTCTCCAGCAGACCCGCGAGGGCGTCGTCTGGATCGATCGGATGCTGCCGCGCGACGAGCTGTCGGCCATCCTCACCGCGGCGACGACATTCGTGTGCCCGTCCGTCTACGAGCCGCTGGGAATCGTGAACCTCGAGGCCATGGCCTGCGGCGCTGCCGTCGTCGGCACGGCGACCGGCGGCATCCCCGAAGTCGTCGACGACGGGGTCACCGGCCGCCTGGTGCCGATCGAGCAGCTCCAGGACGGCACGGGGACGCCGGTCGATCCGGAGCGCTACGTCGCCGACCTCGCTGACGTGCTCACCGAGGTGACGTCCGATCCCGAGCGAGCCCGTGCCTACGGCGCGGCCGGCCGGGAGCGGGCTCGCGACGAGTTCAGCTGGGGCGCGATCGCCGACACCACGCGCGCGCTGTACGCGGAGCTGACCGCCTGAGCCGATAGGCTGGAGGCATGTCGAGCGCTCTGGAATTCACCGACGTCGTCGTGCGCCGCGAGGGGCGCAACATCATCGATCACGTGACCTGGCAGGTCGACGATGATCAGCGGTGGGTGATCCTCGGACCCAACGGCGCAGGCAAGACGACGCTGCTCCAGCTGGCAGACACCCTTATGCACCCGACCTCCGGAACCGTCACGGTGCTGGGAGAGACCCTCGGACGCACGGATGTGTTCGAGCTGCGCCCGCGCATCGGCTTCGCGTCCTCCGCGATGGCGAAGCGCGTGCCGCGTGAAGAGACGGTTCTGAACACGGTGCTCACAGCGGCATACTCCGTGCTCGGGCGATGGAACGAGAGCTATGAGGACATCGACGAGCGTCGTGCGCTGCGCGTCCTCGGCGACTGGCGACTCGACCACCTCGCCGACCGGACCTTCGGCACGCTGAGCGACGGCGAGCAGAAGCGCGTGCAGATCGCCCGCGCCGTGATGACCGATCCCGAGCTGCTGCTGCTCGACGAGCCGACCGCGTCTCTCGACCTCGGCTCTCGCGAGGAGCTCCTTGCACTCCTGAGCGGCTATGCGTCGTCGCCGACGACGCCGGCGATGCTGATGGTCACGCACCACGTCGAGGAGATCCCGGTCGGATTCACTCATGTGCTGCTGATGCGCGAGGGGCGCATCGTCGCCGCCGGGCCCGTCGCCGAGACTCTGACGGCCGAGGCTCTGACCGAGACGTTCGGCATGCCGATCGTCCTCAGCAGCGAAGAGGGTCGATATGCGGCCCGCGCGGCATCCTGATGCGCATCTGATAGAATCGATCCTTGGTGCTCTCTGCACCGCAGACTTCCCTCGTCCCTGGCACAATCCAGGGCAGCAACTAAGGAATCCCATGAAGACTGACATTCACCCCGTGTACAAGGCTGTCGTGTTCCGCGACCTCGGCTCGGGCGAGACGTTCCTCACCCGTTCGACTGTCTCGAGCGACAAGACCATCGAGCTCGACGGCGTCGAGTACCCGGTGATCGACGTCGAGATCTCCTCGGCATCGCACCCGTTCTACACGGGCAAGCAGCGCATCATGGACTCGGCCGGTCGCGTCGAGAAGTTCAACCAGCGCTTCAAGGGCTTCGGCGGATCGTCCAAGTAACGACCCCCGCGATCGAAGGCCCCGTGTTCCTCGGAACACGGGGCCTTCGTCGTCTGCAGTGGGTTCGTCTTCTGCGGTCGGAGAGCGCGCGAGTCGTCAGACGTCGATGACGATGCGCTCTCCGTCGATGCGGCCCAGCGGGTCGCCAGGGGCCGGTGCGGGGGCGGTGCGCTGAGTCTGACGGTCTCGCTCGGCACCGGCTTCGTGCGCCGACGGCATCCACACCGCGTCGAACGATCCGCCCAGGCCGCCGCCCGCGCTCTCGTACTTCTTCTCGAGCGGAGTACGGGCGTAGACCGCCACGATCACCACCACGACCGCGGTCGCGGCGACGAGGAGGATCGCGATCGTCAGCAGGGTCCCGAGAATGTCGGCCATGACTCCAGGCTAGGCGGGACGGCTTCGATCGGCATCCGTCTGCAGGAGGATCCTCAGCGGATGCGTCGGCCCTGGGCGAGATCGATGAGATGCGTCAGCACGAGACCCGACCGCAGGCCGTTGTGCTCGTGTTCGCTCGTCACCCAGAGCTTCACGCCCGGCAGCAGGCGCGCGGTCTCGAGGGAGTACTCCAGCGGCACGTAGACGTCGTTCACGTACACGGCGGCCGCGCCCGTCGCACCCGAGGTGGCGATGGCGACCTCGTCGTAGATGCGCGGCCACTCGAACTCGGCGAGCGCGAGCGTCACATCGCGCCACGGCCGGAAGGCCGGCACGGTCTCGGTCCAGTCGCGGCGGATGTGCTCTCCGGTGAACAGCGTGACGTCGTCCCGGAAGTCCTGGGGCTCCGTCCGCTCGGCGGACCAGCGGGTCGCGTGTCCGCTGGCGTAGCTCGACTCGTGGAAGACGAAGTAGAGCGGGTTGCGCCCGCTGTAGGGCAGCGCGTGCATGAGGTCGTGGCGGAACGCGTTCGATGCGGCATCTCGCTCCAGGAGCGACCACAGGGTCTGCCAGCCCTCGTTCGTGCCGAGCGCCGAACCCACAGAGCGCAGTCGAGACGGCGAGACCACCTCGCCGTCGGGGAGCACGATGTCGCCGGCCGCTGCCCGGTCGACCAGACCCCGCATGACCTCGCGATGCTGCGGGAATCGCCGGTAGTACTGCTCGGAGGCCGCGCGCATCTTGTCATAGCAGAGCGCGTACACCTCGTCAGGATGACGATCGACGGCGCTCAGGCCGCCCGTGATGAAGACGTCCGCCAGCGAGTCCGCATCGGTGGACAGATAGGCCAAGGTCGTGAACCCGCCGAACGACTGGCCGAGCACGCTCCACGTCTCAGCGCTGAGGTGCTCGCGCATCGCCTCGCAGTCCCGGACGATCGAGTCCGCGCGGAGATGGGTCAGGTACTCGGCCACTGCCTCGGAGCCTCGTGCGAGGTCGCCGTCGCCCACGGGGGTGGACAGGCCGGTGCCGCGCTGGTCGAGCATCACGACGCGGTAGTGCGCGAGGGCCTCGTCGAGCCAGGCGGGGGAGGATGAGGCGTGGAAGGGTCGCGGCGCTTCGTGACCGGGGCCGCCCTGCAGGTAGACGAGGAAGGGGAGTCGCTCGCCTCCCTCGCGGGTGACGACGCGGGCGAAGATGTCGATCGTGCGGGTGTCTGCGGCGTCGCCCCAGACGAGCGGCACGGTCAGCGTGTGCTCCTCGATCGTGAGGTCGAAGAGGCGGTGGATGGTGGTGGTCATGTCACATCACATTCCCGATATAGGAGTACTTGACGAAGACCTCCGAGGCGATGTCGGCCTCGTGGAGCACGCCCTGCACTGCGTTCATCATGTAGTTCGAATCCCACCCCATGTAGAGGTGGTGCGTCTCGTCCAGCTGGTCCCACTGACCCTTCCAGGCCATGGTGTCGTAGATCGGACCGCCGTGAGCGGCGCAGTACGACACGGCGGCCGCGCGGGTGTCGGTCCAGGCTCGGCGGAAGACGCGGTTGAAGAGGTGCTTGACGTCGAAGACCTCCCAGCGCTCTCCGCGGTATTCGACGTACTCGAACTCGCGTTCCCACCCGGCGGGCCACCCACGGCGGCGGACGGCATCGAGGATGGGAGTGAGGCCGTCGTCATCGATCTCCGGCAGTGCGGGGCGGGCCCAGATCCGCAGCAGGTCTGCGGTCAGGCGGATCGTGCGCTGCGAGATGGCCGCGGTGCCCCAGGTGTCGGTGGCCGCGAGCGCCTTCGTCTCGGCGATCGTGCTGCGGGCGTACGCGGAGTGGCGCTTGACGGAATAGGACTCTCCGAAGACCCGCTCCGCCAGTCGCTGCTCGAGAAGCGTGAGGTTGCCGAGCGTGGGGGCGAGAGCGCGATGCGCGTTGCGTTCGTCGTCCGAGTACTCGATCCACTGGCGCACGCCGTCGCCGGACCAGCTGTCGCTGGGCACCGTGGGCACGATGTGCTCGACATCGAAGTCGATCGGGTCGTCGACCCCCTCGATGCGGCCCAGCACGTATGCCGGGTGCGCGAGCTCGCTGTACTTCACCACCGCACTCACCCGTTCGTCAGACGGGGTGATGCGGGCGAAGGCGCGAGCCAGGGCGTCGCGCCCATGCGCACGTGCGCGGCAGAGACGGGCGACCAGGCGCTCGTTCGGAAGATTGACGAGCGTCCGCCGCAGGTACATCGCCTGGATCCACTCGAGAGTCTCGACGAGCTCATCCCGCTCGATCAGACCTCGGGCGTGCTCGCTGTAGACGCTGAGGACGAGAGGGTAGGACGCCCGGCCGAAGGTGTTGACGTAGCGCAATTGCCGGGCGATCTCCGGGTCCTGCTCGCGCGAAGGATCGAGCAGGATGCCGTAGATCTCCGCGTAGTGGCGCCAGACCTCGGCATCCGCCTGCAGATGGTCCAGGTCGACGCGAGGGAACGACTGCCGGAACGCGCTGTAGACGCCGTGCTCGCCGTTGGCGGCGACCTCCCGTCCCGTCGTCATCACCAGATAGTGCCGCCAGAAGGCTCCGATCGCCTCTCCGGTGTGCCGTTCGATCGGAAGCCAGAACCGCTCCTCGACCTCGAGCTGCTCCGTGTGGGTCAGGCCCATGAGCATGTAGTTGTGGATGAGCTCGTGGTCGCGCAGCGGCTCGCCCGTCGAGTTCAGGCTCGCGAAGATCTGCTGGGCGTTCGCGTCGGCACCGAGCGTGATCGACACGTGCTCGAGCTTCTGCAGACCGGCCCAGATGAGCGGGGCTTCATCGGCGTGCACCTGGCTGCGGAAGAACGCGTAGTTGTCATCGAACCGCGACTCGCGGTCGGCGTGGCCGTCGCGTTCGAGCACCACGGATTCGTAGAGCTCGGCCCACGCGTCGTGCGGGCGCAGCTTCGTGCGGGTGGGGTCGTCGGGGCGCACGAGCACGCGGTCGAGATCGGCGGCGAGCCGGGGGTCGGAGTCCTGGACCGCATGCCGAAGGGCCGCGACCAGCAGCATCAGCGTGGTGATGCGCTGCTGCCCGTCGATCAGGACGAGGTCGGTGTCGGCATCGCTGTCGTCGGCCGCCGACAGGATCGACCCGATGAAGTGGCGGTGGGATGAGTCCTCGCGGGCGACCGCACGGACGTCCGAGAGAAGCTGCTCGCACCCGCCGATGTCCCACCGGTACTGGCGCTGGTACACCGGCACGACGATGGTCGTGGAGTCCTCTGCGAGCCACTCGATCGTGTTGACAGCTGTCGCCTCGACGTTGGTCGCAGTGCTCATGCTGGTGTCTCGTCCTCCCGTAACGCCCGGCGCCGAGGAGTCGCCAGGCGCCCGATTCAGTCTATTCGCTTATTCACGGCGGCCCTCGGCGGCGCTCCAGAGGTGCCCTGTTAGGCTTGCCTTATCAGGGCCTGTTAAAACGTGCTGGCCCCCGATGAAGGGACATGACCTAGATCATGGGATACATCAAATCGAAGGCGCTCGAAGACAAGGGCTTCGTCGTGCTCGACAGCTACGACCAGGAGCTCGACCCCAAGGAGTGGCTCGACATCGAGTACAACGACTGGAAGTCGTCGGGCGACACCCGCTTCGCGCCGCTCGCCAGCGCCAAGGGCGAGATCGAGTGCAACGGCTTCTGGAACCACAAGCCGCCGCGCACCGACAAGGACGGCGTCTGGATCGACTCGCAGACGGCGAAGGCTCCGAACCTCACGCGTCGCGCACAGGAGCCCGGCGCCAACGTCGGTCGCTGCCGCGTCATCGAGCTGCAGCCGACCCCGTACGGCGAGTGCCTGTACAACCTCCACCAGGACGACAACAACCGCCTGAACCCCGACGGCACCGGATGGGTCGTGCGCGGATTCTTCAACCTCAGCGACGACAAGGACAGCTTCTTCGTCCTGCGCGAGAACCGCACGGACCCGAGCATCGAGTACCGCATCGCCCTGCCCGCCGGTGCACAGCTCATCGTCGACACGCAGCGTCTGTGGCACGCCGCGACGCACGTGGGCACCGAGCCCCGCTACTGCCTCATCACGTCGTGGACGTCCGGCCCTGAGCTCGACGCCTACATCGAGAAGTACCACGGCACCCAGGACGTGCCGAACGTCGAGGTCCCGCAGGAGGTCCTCGAGGCCGGCTACGCCGAGCAGGCTCGCCGTGACGCCGCCCGTGCCGCGTACTACGCCGCCAAGGGGCAGCAGGTCAAGCAGGCCATGAGCGAGGCCTGAGCCTCATCCGAATCAGGACCGGCGACGGTCCGAAGGCCCCGGTCCTCGTGACCGGGGCCTTCTTCGTGGAATCACATGCTTGTGATTTCGCCTGGTCTGGGCGAGAATAGCCCCATAACCGCATATTCACGCCAGTTCTCGGTGTTTCAGGTCGTTGGGGAAGACGCACCTGATGAAACGGAGAGATCATGGCGACGGCTTACGCACGCGGAGTGGTGTTCATCCACTCTGCACCTCGCGCGCTCTGCCCGCACCTGGAATGGGCGGTCGGACGCGCCATCGGTCGTGCGGTGAACTTCGACTGGAGCGACCAGCCCGTGCTCGACGGCGCACGCCGTGCCGAGTTCTACTGGGATGGTCCGGTCGGCACGGGTGCTGCTCTCGCGACCGCGATCCGCGGGTGGGAGCATCTCCGCTTCGAGGTGACCGAGGATCCGACTCCTCGCAGTGACGGCGGGCGCTGGCTGCACACTCCCGACCTCGGGATCCACTACGCCCAGACGGATGCGGCCGGCAACATCGTCATCGGCGAGGACCGCATCCGCTACGCGATGGAGATCGCGGCCGGGAGCGCGACCGAGCTGCAGCGTGAACTCGACATCGCACTCGGCTCGGCCTGGGACGAGGAGCTGGAGCCGTTCCGCCACGCGAGCGATGACGCGCGTGTCGTGTGGCTGCACAAGGTCGGCTAGGCAGCCGCCCACAGACCTGGAAGGGGAAGGCGCGAGTATCGGATGCCGGTGAGCGATCCCGGACGCTGAGAAGGCGAATTCCCTTTCCATACATGACGAGGACCCCGCCCCTGGGCAACAGGGACGGGGTCTTCGTCCGTCAGATGACGGCTGACCGGGCCATGTCGGTGCGGGCGGTGGTTCCGCCGGACATCACGTCGTCCCACGCGAGCCGCAGTCGCTGCATCGCCTCGGCGGTGCGCTCCGGGGGCAGCGTGATCGGGATGCGCAGGCGCCGCTCGAGCACGCCACCCGTGGAGAAGCGAGGTCCGGGCGGGAGGATCAGCCCGTGATCACGTGCGGCCAGCGACAACTCCGTCGAGACGGGAGCGCCGAGATCGAGCCAGGCGGACAGTCCGCCGTTCGTCTGAGGCATCGAGAGGCTCTCGATCGATTCGAGTCCCACCGCCACGGCATCACGACCCGCGTGCAGGCGTGACGCGACGTGCGAGGTGAGAGCGGGCATCTCGCGCAGCAGCTCGACGGCGATGCACTGCTCGAGCAGCGCCGTGCCGAGCTCGAACGAGGGGCGGACGGCGAGCAGGCGGGTGATCATCGCGCGGTCGGCACGGATCCAGCCGATGCGCATGCCGCCCCAGGCGATCTTCGACATCGAGCCGACGGTGATGACGCGCGGGCCGAACGCCGCGAGAGGACGTGGAGTCCAGCCTCGATCGATGTCGAGCTCCGCGGTCGTCTCGTCGACGACGAGATGCGTCCCGACGCTCTGCGCTGTCGCCGCTATGCGTGACCGGGCCGTGTCGGGCAGCGTCGCGCCGGTGGGATTGTGGAAGTCGGGGATCAGATACGCCAGGTGGGGGCGACTGCGAAGAAGCGTGTCGGCGATGTGGCGCTCATCCCACCCGGTGACATCCACCGGAGTCGGCACCAGTCGGTAGCCATGGCGGTGGAACGCCTCGAGAGCGTGCGGGAAGGTCGGCTGCTCGACGAGTGCACGCTCTCCGCGTCGGCCGATCGTCGCGAGCACCAGGTTGAACGCGTGGAGAGCGCCGGACGTGATCATGATCTCGTCGGCATCCGTCGGGAGCCCCCGCTGCGTGAAGCGCTCGGCGACTGCGTCACGCAGCTCGGGGAGGCCCTGCAGCGAGTATCCGCTCGTGCCGCGCAGCGCGGCCAGACGGGGGAGCGATCGTACCGTCGCGTCGTACAGCCCCGGCGTCGAATCCATCGAGGCGATCGACAGATCGATCGCCGAGGCGTCAGCCACAGGACCGACACGTGCTGCGGTGTGCGGAAGCGTGACACGGGTGCTGCCTCCGTGCCGTCGCGAGACGTAGCCGTCGACCTCGAGGAGCCCGTACACGCGGGTCGTGGTGGAGCGGGACCGCCGCAGCTCGAGGGCGAGCGCTCGCTCGGACGGCAGACGCTCGCCCACCGTCAGTCGACCGTCGAGGATCAGCGCACGGATCTGTTCGGCCAGGGCCTTCGCTGTACCGCCGGCGACGTTCTGTGCGCCGAGCTGCTGGACGAGTCGTGAGGTCATCTGTCCAGCATGCCGCAAAGTGGCCTGAGGAAAGCAGGCCACTTCTCGTCGAGTGGACGTCTGGCGCGCATCCGCGGCGGGTGCACGATGGAGGGATGCAGCTCCGTTCCGTCTTCCTCCCCATCGCAGCCACCAGTCGTCGTGACATCATCGAGCGCATCGTCCAGCTGCTCGTCGGGCTGTTCCTCTACGGTGTGGCACTCGGTCTGATGGTGCGCGGAGGCATCGGCGTCGCGCCCTGGGATGTCCTCGCTCTCGGCATCGCCGGAAACGCAGGCATCGGCTACGGGGTGGTGACGGTGCTCGTCTCCGTGCTGGTGCTGCTCCTGTGGATCCCCCTGCGGCAGCGCGTCGGTCTCGGCACGCTGCTCAATGCACTGCTCGTCGGACCGAGTGCAGATCTCGCACTGTTCGTCCTCCCCGTGCCCCCGTCGTTGTGGGTGGGTGCCCCGATGTTCGTGGCGGGGCTGCTGCTCCTCGCGTTCGCCACCGGGCTCTACATCGCCGCGGACTTCGGTCCCGGCCCGCGCGACGGCCTCATGACGGGTCTCGTCGGGCGAACGGGCTGGCCGGTCTGGCTCGTCCGCACTCTGATCGAGGGCAGCGTGCTGCTGATCGGGTTCCTGCTCGGCGGACCTGTGGGCGTGGGAACCGTGCTCTTCGCGTTCGGAGTGGGGCCGCTGATCGGGTGGTTCCTGCCCTGGACGACGCGGGTGCGGGCGGCTCGCTCACGACAGCTCGCCCGCGCGTAGTCCCACCGCTGTCGACGACAACGGCCCCCGGGATCACCCGGGGGCCGTTCTCTCTTCCACCTCAGTCAGTCGGCGCTTGCGAACACGGCGACGGCGTTGTGCCCGCCGAAGCCGAACGAGTTGCTGATCGCGTAGAGCTGACCGTCGCCGAGGGGCTGCGGTTCACCTGAGAGCTTGAACGGCACGGCCGGGTCGGGCTCGGTCATGTTGATGGTCGGCGGAGCGACGCGGTCCCGCAGGGCGAGCAGCGAGAAGATCGCCTCGAGGGCTCCGGTGCCGCCGAGCAGGTGCCCCGTCGACGCCTTCGTGGCCGACACGGGGATCTCATCGATCCGGTCGCCGAAGACCTTCTTGAGTGCGACGTACTCGTTGGGGTCGCCGACCGGGGTCGACGTCGCGTGGGCGTTGATGTGGGCCACCTGGTCGGCGCTGATGCCGGCCTCGTCGAGAGCCTGGGTGACGGCGCGGGCGGCACCGTTGCCCTCGGGGTCATTGCCCGTGATGTGATAGGCGTCTGCCGTGACGCCACCGCCGAGCACGTAGCCGTAGATCTTGGCGCCGCGCGCCCGGGCGTGCTCCTCGGTCTCGAGGATCAGCGCCGCAGCGCCCTCTCCCATCACGAAGCCGTCACGGTCGATCGCGCCGGGGCGCGAGGCGGTCGCCGGGTCGTCATTGCGCCGCGACAGGGCCTGAGCCGAGGCGAAGGACGCCATCGTGATCGGGTGGATGGCGGATTCGGTGCCACCCGCGATCACGACGTCGGCGAGACCGTCCTGCAGGTGGTGGAAGGCGTGGATGATCGACTCGGTGCTCGATGCGCAGGCACTCACGACGGTCTGCGCGTAGGCGCGAGCCTGGAACTGCAGCGACAGGTTGCCGGCAGCGGCGTTCGGCATCAGCATCGGAACGGTCAGCGGCATCACCCGGCGCGGTCCCTTCTCGCGCAGGGTGTCCCAGGCGTCGAGGAGAGTCCAGAGGCCGCCGATGCCGGTGGCGAAGTCGACACCGAGGCGCTCGGGTGCGACCTCGGGCGAGCCGGCATCCGCCCAGGCCTCGCGCGCCGCGATGAGCGCGAACTGCGACGACGGGTCGAGACGCTTCGCCTCGTGGCGGGGAAGGACCTCTTCGGGGCGGACGATCGCCTCAGCGGCGAAGGTCACGGGGAGTTCGTACTGCTGCACCCAGTCGTGCTCGAGAGTGCGGGTGCCGGACTGGCCTGCGAGCAGGTTCGTCCAGTTCTCGGGAGCTGTCCCGCCGATGGCGGACGTGGCGCCGATGCCGGTGACGACGATGCGCTTGGTCATGTGTGGTTCCTTGTCAGGCGGGTCGAGCAGAGGGCGGGCAAGGCGGAGGATGCCACGCCCCGCAGATGCGGGGGTGGCATCCTGCGTGGATTACTCCTGGCCTGCGACGATGAAGTTGACGGCGTCGCCGACGGTCTTGAGGTTCTTGACCTCGTCGTCGGGGATGGTGACGCCGAACTTCTCCTCGGCGTTGACGACGATCGTCATCATCGAGATCGAGTCGATGTCGAGGTCGTCGGTGAACGACTTCTCGAGGGCGACCTCGGAGGCGTTGATGCCGGTCTCGTCGGTGATCAGCTCTGCGAGGCCAGCGAGGACCTCATCGTTGGTGAAAGCCATGTGGTCTTCCTCTTTCTTACGGGTTGTATTCGGAACCGTGGAACAGTCTAGGGAAAGTCGGCGCGTTGTCAGGGAAGGACGACGACCTGAGCGGCGAACACGAGACCCGCGCCGAAGCCGATCTGCAGTGCGAGGCCGCCGGAGAGCTCGGGGTGCTCGGCCATCAGACGGTGACTCGCGAGCGGGATGGAGGCCGCCGACGTGTTGCCGGTGGTCTCGATGTCGCGGGCGATCACGGTGCTCTCCGGAAGCTTGAGCTGCTTCGCGAACTCGTCGATGATGCGCATGTTCGCCTGGTGCGGGATGAACGCGGCGATGTCCGTCGGCTCGACGCCGGCCCGGTCGAGCGCTTCGCGCGCGACCTTCGCCATCTCCCAGACCGCCCAGCGGAAGACCGTCTGGCCCTCCTGACGAAGGGTGGGCCACGGCACCTCGCCGTCGCGGAACTCGGTGAGCGTCGCATTCATGCCGACAGCGTCGGCCTTCGACCCGTCCGATCCCCACACTGCGGGCGCGATGCCCGGCGTGTCGCTCGGGCCGATGAGCGCGGCTCCGGCACCGTCGCCCAGCAGGAACGAGATGCTGCGGTCGGTCGGATCGACGACGTCGGACAGCTTCTCGGTTCCGATCACGAGCGCGTAGCGGGCGGCGCCGGACCTGATCAGCGCATCCGCCTGGGTGATCGCATAGGCATAGCCGGCGCAGGCGGCGTTCACGTCGTAGGCCGCGGCGGGATTCGCACCGACGCGGTCGGCGACGATCGCGGACACCGACGGCGACTGCTTGGGGTTGCTGATGGTGGCGACGATCACGAGGTCGACCTGGTCAGCGGGGATGCCCGACTTCTCGATGGCCTCAGCGCCGGCGATCGCGGCGAGATCGATCGCGTCCGTGTCCTTGTCCGCGCGAACACGTGTGACGATGCCGGTCCGCTGGCGGATCCACTCGTCGCTCGAGTCGATCGGTCCGATGAGGTCCTCGTTCGGCACGGCGTTCTCGCCCCGGGCAGCGCCGAAGGAGTAGATGCGGGTGTAGGCGGGACCGGTGATCTGGTTCAGGGTGGGGCTCATGCGGCTTCTCCGTTCAGCAGCGCGACGGCCGCATCGAGATCATCGGGGGTCTTCACGGCGACGGTCGGCACGCCGCGCAGGCCGCGCTTGGCGAGACCGGTCAGCGCGCCCGCCGGGGCGAGCTCGATCAGGCCGGTGATGCCCTGGTCGGCGAACGAGGCCATGCACAGGTCCCAGCGCACCGGCGAGGAGACCTGGTCGACGAGATAGGTCAACGCCTGCGAACCGTCACTGACGACCGAGCCGTCGCGGTTGGTCCACAGTGTGATGTCGGGATCTGCGGGAGTCACGGTCGACACGGCGTCACGCAGCGCGGCGACGGCCGACCCCATGAACGAGGTGTGGAACGCGCCCGCCACCTGCAGAGGGATGACGCGGGTTCCCTTGACGGGCTCGGTGGCGAGAGCGTCGAGCCCGGCGAGCTCACCGGCCACGACGAGCTGGCCGCCGCCGTTGTAGTTGGCGGGGGAGAGACCGAGCTCGCTCAGACGGGTGAGGATGGCCTCCTCGTCTCCGCCGAGCACGGCGCTCATGCCGGTCGGAGTCTGGGCGGCGGCATCGGCCATCGCGCGGCCGCGGATGCCGACGAGGCGCATGCCGGTCTCGGCATCGATCACTCCGCTGCCGACGAGTGCGGCGATCTCGCCGACGGAGTGTCCGGCGACGCCGTCTGCTCGGCGACCCGCGCGAGCGGTGAGTGCGGCGGCGGCGATGAGGGACGCGGCGACGATCAGCGGCTGGGCGATGCGCGTGTCGCGGATCGTGTCAGCATCCGACACCGTTCCGTGCTGCCGGAGGTCGACCTCGGAGGCCTCGGAGTACGAGGCGAGAGTCTCCGTCACGCCGTCCAGCTCGAGCCAGGGGGAGAGGAAACCGGGGGTCTGCGAGCCCTGTCCAGGGCATACGACGACAATCACCACCCCAGTCTGCCAACGATCTGACAGAAGTGGTGGATGATCCATCACAAGATTCCGAAGAACCCTTGTGTGTGGCGTACAGCTGAAGCGTGTCTGGTGCGGCGATCAGCGTGAGGGACGCCGCAGCGGAGGGCGACGTCGCACCTGCTCGGCGGCGCCGATCGAACCGAGGATGAGCGCCGTCTGCAGGATCAGAGCCTCGCGTGGGCCCGTGGCGTCCCAACCGATGACCTCGCTGACGCGCTTCAGGCGATAGCGCACGGTGTTCGGGTGCACGAACAGCTCGCGGGCGGTCGCCTCGAGGGAGCGACCGTTGTCGAGGTAGCTCCACAGCGTCGTCACGAGGTCGGTCGAATGCGCCTGCAGCGGTCGGTAGATGCGCTCGATCAGCGTCTGCTTGGCGAGCGGATCACCGGCGAGGGCACGCTCGGGAAGCAGGTCGTCGGCGTCGACGGGCCGCGGAGCGCTCCGCCACGCCCGCGCCACGGCGAACCCGGCGAGGGCGGCTCGGGCGCTCTGGCTCGCGTCGACGAGCGCGGCGACCGCGGGGCCGAGCACGACGTAGCCCGGACCGAAGGAGGGCTCGAGGCGCGTCGCGATCTCTTCGAAGCCGAGTTCCTCCTCTTCGCCCTCCGCGAGCTCCTGGCCGGCGACGCGTGCCCGCCCGATGACGAGAACGAGGCGCGAGCCCTGCACGCCGATCAGCACATCGACCGCGAGCTTGCGTGCCGTGCGACGCACCAGATCGACATCGAACTGCGGGGGAGTCGTGCCCACCAGCACCGCGACCTCGCCGTGTCCGTGCCAGCCCAGCGCGGCGATGCGACTCGGCAGCTCTTCGTCGGCTTCGCCGGTCAGGATCGAGTCGACGACGAGCGCCTCGAGCCTGGCATCCCAGAGGCCGCGGGCCTCAGCAGCGCGGGCGTAGACGTCGGCCGCGGCGAAGGCCACGTCGCGAGAGTAGAGGAGGATCGCCTCGCGGAGATCTGCACCCCGACCCGCGACCCTCTCTTCCGTCACCTCGACGGTGACGCGGATCAACTGGAGGGTCTGCTGCAGGCTGACGCTGCGGAGCAACTCGCGCGGTGCCGCCGCGAAGATGTCGGCGGCGATCCACGGCGTCGACGTCGGGTCCTCGTACCACTGGATGAACGAGGTGATGCCCGCCTGGGCCACCAGCCCGACCGCAGAGCGGCGGGCTGGTGGCATGTCGGCGTACCACGGGAGGGTGTCCTCGAGGCGCTTGATCGTCACCGAGGCGATGTCACCGGAGATCCGGCGCAGCCAGGTGAGCGTGGCGGACTTGTCCATGCCGCGCGAAGAGGAACCCGTCACCGATGACTCAGCTTTCGCCGCCCGCGTTGCCGCTCGTGCCGGCGTTCACGTCGAGCAGGCTGTACTTCTGGATGGCCTGCGCGGCGAGAGAGCGGTCGACGACCCCGTCTTCGGCGAGCGACTGCAGCGTGCGGACGACGATCGACGGACCGTCGATCTTGAAGAAGCGACGAGCGGCCGCACGCGTGTCGGAGAAGCCGAATCCGTCGGCACCGAGCGTCGCGAAACGCTGCGGGACCCAGGGACGGATCTGGTCCTGCACGGCGTGCATGTAGTCGCTCACTGCGACGACGGGACCCTCGGCACCCTGCAGCTTCTGCGTGAGGTACGCGGTGCGGGGCTCTTCTTCGGGGTGCAGGAAGTTGTGCTCGTCGGCGGCGAGGCCGTCGCGGCGCAGCTCGGTCCACGAGGTGACCGACCAGACATCGGCGATCACGCCCCAGTCGTTCTTCAGCAGCTCCTGTGCTTCGAGAGCCCAGGGGAGTCCGACGCCCGAGGCGAAGAGCTGGGCACGCGGGCCCTCGCCCTCGCCGACGGAGATGCGGTGGATGCCGCGCACGATGCCGTCGACGTCCACGTTCTCCGGCTCGGCCGGCATCACCATCGGCTCGTTGTAGAGCGTGATGTAGTACATGACGTTCGGGTCTTCGTGGTTGCCGCCGTACATGCGCTCGAGACCGGAGCGCATGATGTGCGCGATCTCATAGCCGTAGGCCGGGTCGTACGAGACCGTCGCCGGGTTGGTGGCGGCGAGCAGGTGCGAGTGGCCGTCGGCGTGCTGCAGGCCTTCACCCGTGAGGGTGGTGCGGCCGGCCGTCGCCCCCATGATGAAGCCGCGCGCCATCTGATCACCGGCGGCCCACTGGGCGTCACCGGTGCGCTGGAAGCCGAACATCGAGTAGAAGAGGTAGATCGGGATCAGCGGCTCGCCGTGCGTGGCGTACGACGTGCCGGCCGCGGTGAACGCCGCGAGGGCGCCCGCCTCGTTGATGCCGACGTGCACGATCTGTCCCTGAGGGCTCTCCTTGTAGGCGAGGAGGAGCTCGCGGTCGACCGAGGTGTAGTGCTGGCCGTTCGGGTTGTAGATCTTCGCCGAGGGGAAGTACGCGTCCATGCCGAACGTGCGGGCCTCGTCCGGGATGATCGGGACGATGCGGTGCCCGAAGTCCTTCGAGCGCAGCAGGTCCTTCAGCAGACGGACGAACGCCATGGTCGTGGCGATCTCCTGCGTGCCGGAGCCCTTCTTCGGAAGCGCATAGGCCGTGTCGTCGGGAAGCGAGAGTCCCACGTGAGTGGAACGGCGCTCGGGCAGGTAGCCGCCGAGAGCCTGGCGACGCTCGAGCATGTACTGGATCGTCTCGTCCTGCGGGCCCGGGTTGTAGTACGGGGGCAGGTAGGGGTTCTCCTCGAGCTGCGCATCCGTGATCGGGATGTGCATCGCGTCGCGGAACGTCTTGAGGTTGTCCAGCGTCATCTTCTTCATCTGGTGGGTCGCGTTGCGGCCCTCGAAGTGCGGACCGAGGCCGTAGCCCTTGACGGTCTTCGCGAGGATGACGGTGGGCTTGCCCTTGTGCTCGGTCGCGGCCTTGAACGCGGCGTAGACCTTGCGGTAGTCGTGGCCACCGCGCTTCAGGTTCCAGATGTCGTCATCGGAGTAGTCCTTGACGAGGGCCGCGGCACGCTCGTCGCGGCCGAAGAAGTGCTCGCGGACGTACGCGCCGGACTCGGCCTTGTAGGTCTGGTAGTCGCCGTCGGGGGTGACGTTCATCAGGTTGAGCAGCGCACCCTCGGTGTCGCGGGCGAGCAGGTCGTCCCATTCGCGACCCCAGACGACCTTGATGACGTTCCAGCCCGCGCCGCGGAAGAACGACTCGAGCTCCTGGACGATCTTCCCGTTGCCGCGCACCGGACCGTCGAGACGCTGGAGGTTGCAGTTGACGATGAACGTCAGGTTGTCGAGCCCCTCGTTGGCTGCGACCTGCAGCTGTCCGCGGCTCTCGACCTCGTCCATCTCACCGTCGCCGAGGAAGGCCCAGACGTGGGACTGCGAGGTGTCCTTGATGCCGCGGTTCTCGAGGTACTTGTTCGACATCGCCTGGTAGATGGCGTTGATCGGACCGAGTCCCATGGAGACGGTGGGGAACTGCCAGTACTCCGGCATCAGACGCGGGTGCGGGTACGACGGGATGCCGTGCGGTGCGTGCGACTTCTCCTGGCGGAAGCCGTCGAGCTGGTCTTCGCTCAGGCGGCCCTCGAGGTACGAGCGCGCGTAGGTGCCGGGGGAGGCGTGGCCCTGGATGAAGATCTGGTCGGCGCCACCGGGGTGGTCTGCGCCCTTGAAGAAGTGGTTGAAGCCGACCTCGTACAGAGCGGCCGACGATGCGTACGTCGAGATGTGGCCGCCGACGCCGATGCCGGGGCGCTGCGCGCGGTGCACGGTGATCGCGGCGTTCCAGCGGATCCACGCACGGTAGCGGCGCTCGATCTCTTCGTCACCCGGGAACTCGGGCTCGTTCTCCGGCGCGATCGTGTTGATGTAGTCGGTGGTCGGGACCATCGGCACGCCCAGGTGCAGCTCCTTCGAGCGCTTGAGCAGGCTGAGCATGATCTCGCGGCCACGACCGTGGCCCTTCGCGTCGACGAGCTCGTCGAGAGACTGCTGCCACTCGCCCGTCTCTTCCGGATCGCTGTCGAGGGGGCCCTGGGAATACGGATCCTGGTCGTGCACAGTCACGGGGAGCCTTTCGTCAAGCTGGCAGGTCATGCCAATGAAACGGGAAGCGACGCGGGCAGCCTTGTCGGCTGTGCACAACGCGTGCCGCCCTCAGCCTATCCCTCTTCCACGACATCAGCGCGCATCGGGTCATCTGTAGACTGGGACGCACCAGGGCCTTTAGCTCAGCTGGTAGAGCGCCACGTTTACACCGTGGATGTCGTCGGTTCGATCCCGGCAGGGCCCACCGCATCGATCACCTGCTGAAGGCGGCCGATCCTCCACCCCGTGTCTCCGACGGGCGCAGAACTCTACTCCGCAGGGTCGAGAATGGCCAGGGTCGGCTGATTTCTTCCTGCGGCGTCGCGCCGCTCCTAGAGTTCTCCGTGGACTCTGAGCGGCTTGCGGACGTCGAGGCGATGCCGGGAAGGAGGCCACGTGGACATCTGTCGAGAGTGTCGGTTCATCGTGGTCAATCCGGTGGGCCGACTCACCGTCTCGCGTGTGGGACTGCTCTCCGACGCCCGGTTCCCCGGCCGGAGCATCCTGAGCCTCCGCGATCACTACCACGACATCGCCGACGCGCCGGCGGAGATCGCCGAGCTCTTCCTGGTCGACATCCAGTTCGCCTCTCGCATCATCCGCCGAGCGACCGGAGCCGATCGGGTCGATGTCGTGCTCTCCGGAGCTGCAGGGCCGCATGTGCATGCGCACCTGGTCCCGCGCCGCCGAGACCGCGACCCTCGTCCTGACCACGGCCCCGACGAGGACCCGAGGGCGTGCCGGCCGCTCGAGCCGCTTCCTGAAGCGATGGCCGTCGGACTGCTCGCCGCGGCCTTCGACGTGGCCGGGGCCGGTCTCGCCGGGACATAGCGATGGCGCACCCGGACTCTCGGTCCGGATGCGCCATCGTGTGCCGCGTGGGCGCTACTGCTGGATGAAGGCGAGGATGTCGGGGTTGATCACATCGGCGTGCGTCGTCAGCATGCCGTGGGGGAACCCGGGGTAGATCTTCAGGGTCGAGTCGCTCAGGAGCTCCGCCTGCTTCAGAGCGGCATCCTTGTACGGCACGACCTGGTCGTCGTCGCCCTGGATCACGAGGACCGGAACGGTGATCGCCGTGAGGTCTTCGGTCTGGTCCGTCTCGGAGAAGGCCTTGATCCCCTCGTAGTGAGCGAGGGCGCTGCCCGTCATGCCCTGTCGCCACCAGTTGTCGACCACGGGCTGCGACAGCGTGACACCATCACGGTTGAAGCCGTAGAAGGGCCCGGAGGCGACAGCCTGGAAGAACTCGGCGCGATTCGCGGCGAGTGCCTCGCGGAAGCCGTCGAAGACCGAGATCGGGGTGCCCTCGGGGTTGCTGTCGGTCTGCACCATCAGCGGCGGCACCGACGAGACGAGCACCGCCTTGGCGACGCGGCCCTGAGGCTGTCCGTACTGCGCGACGTAGCGCGCGACCTGGCCGCCGCCCGTCGAGTGCCCGATGTGGATGGCATTGCGGAGGTCGAGGTGCTCGACGACGGCCGAGGCATCGCTGGCGTAGTGGTCCATGTCATGGCCGGTGCCGATCTGCGACGACCTTCCGTGGCCCCGGCGGTCGCTCGCGATGACGCGGTAGCCCTTGTCGAGGAAGAACAGCATCTGCGCGTCCCAGTCGTCGGACGAGAGCGGCCAGCCGTGGTGGAACATGATGGGCTGCGCGTCGGGGCTGCCCCAGTCCTTGTAGTAGATCTCTGCGCCATCATCCGTGGTCACGAACGCCATGATCAGCCTCCAGGTTTCCGCCGTCCCGAGAGAGATCCCGGACGACTGTCGAACGCCCCACGTCAGCTTCGTGGGAGCGCGACCACGCTAACCCGTCCGGCCTCACGGCGCGCTCGACATCTGTCCAGAATCCGTCCCCGGCGTTTTCGACATCTGTCCGGTGCGGCGTCGAGGCCGCATCGATAGCGTCTCGACCATGTCGAACTCCCGGATCTCGCACGGGGCGGGATTCTGGGTGGTCGCCTCCGCCTTCCTGCTCGTGATGGCGTACGCGACCGTGCCGACCCCTCTGTACCCGCTGTACCAGGAGGTCGACGGGTTCCCGGTCTCGGTGATCACCCTGATCTTCGCGGCCTTCGCCGTCGGCGTCGTGCTCAGCCTCTTCCTGCTCGGGCATGTCAGCGACTGGATGGGGCGACGGCGGATGCTGGTGATCGCGATCCTCATCGCGGCTCTCAGCGCCGTCCTGTTCCTCGCATGGCACGTTGTGCCGGGACTGCTCGCCGCGAGGTTGGTGAACGGCGCGAGCGTCGGCATCCTCACCGCCACCGCCACCGCGCATCTGGGTGAGCTGCGGGCCCAGGCGCGCCCCAGCGAGAACGCGATCGTGGCCGCATCCGTGGCGGGTGCCGCCAATCTCGGCGGACTGGCGCTCGGACCGCTGATCGGCGGTCTGTTCGCCGAGTTCCTGCCCGCGCCGCTGGTGCTGCCGCACGCGGTCTTCCTCGTGGTGCTCATCGCGGCCGCCATCGCGGTGTCCGGTGTCCCGGAGACGGTGACACCACCCGGCGAGCCGAGACGGTACAGGCCGCAACGCATAGCCGCACCGCCGCGATCGAGGGCGGCATTCATCGCCGCGGGCTTCGGAGCATTCGCCGGATTCGCCCTGTTCGGCCTGTTCACCTCTCTCGCGCCCACCATCCTCATCAGCACGTTCGGCGAGCATGACCACCTTCTCGCCGGGATCACCGCGTGCTCGGTGTTCGCTGCCGCGGCAACCGGCCAGGTGGCTCTCGCTCGGGTGCCGCTGCGCATCCAGCTGACGGTCGCGGCCGTCTGCTGCGCATGCGGGCTCGTCGCCGTCGCCGCAGGAACGCTGGTGCCGTCGCTCGCGGTGTTCCTCTTCGGAGGCGTCGTCGCAGGCGTCGGCGTCGGGCTGCTGTTCAAGTCGTCGGTCGCGACGGCCGCGGGTCTCGCCGAGCCGGGACGACGGGGGGAGACGCTCGCGCTGGTCTTCCTCATCGCCTACTGCGGCCTCGCGCTTCCGGTGCTCGCGATCGGAGTGATCCTCACGTTCGCATCGCAGACCACGGTGCTCCTCGTCTTCATCTCGATCGTGTCGGTCGCGACCGTCTCGGCCGCGGTCGTCATGCGTCGCGCGCTCGTCGGTCAGGAGCCCGGCGCGAGGGCCGGACGTGCAGTGTCCGGTCCCGACGAAACCGCCCTGTAACCGGCGCGCCATCAACCCGCCGACGAGACCTGCCAAGCTGAGATCAGCGAAAGGCGGACGTCGTGACACACCCCTCACCCTTCGGGCTGATGCTGCGCTCGTTGCGCGTGGGCCAGAACCTGACTCTCGAAGCGCTCGCGTCTCGATCCGGGGTGAGCGTGCGCACGATCGGCGACCTCGAACGCGGAGCGAGCGCCTCGCCGCAACGGCGCACCGTCGATGCGCTCGCCGACGGACTCGGACTCGATGTGGCCGATCAGCATGCGTTCCTCCGCGCTGCGCGTGCCCGGCCCCGTGCCGCCGCCGCGACAGAGCCCGCGGGGGCCATAGCCCCGCACCGGGTGTTCGACTTCTCGGGCCGGCAGGCCGAGATCGATGAAGCACTTCGCATCCTGCACGGCCCTCCACCCGCAGATCGGCAGCGACCGGCGCTGGTCATCAGCGGCGCGCCGGGAATCGGCAAGACGACCGGCGCCGTCGAGATCCTGTCGCGTGGAGGAGAGGCCGACCGCCGTCCGCTGGTCTTCGTGGGGCTGGACGGCTTCAGCTCGTCTCCGCTGACACCGCTCCAGGTGGTCACCGCCATGCTGCGGCAGCTCCCCGGAGCGGAGCAGAAGCCGCCTGCTGATCTGGCGACGGCGCGGACGCAATGGCAGGCAGCGGTCGCGGAGGCTCCCGTCCAGGTGCTGCTCGACAACGTCGCGAACGAGGCGCAGATCCGTCCGATCCTGTCGATCTGCGCGGGAGATGTCGTGGTCGTGACGTCGCGCCGCAGTCTCGCAGGCCTCGAAGGGGTGCGGCGCCTGCGGCTCGGGCCCCTGCAGCGGGACGAGAGCATCGCGTTCCTCGGTCGTCTCATCCCGCATGACGATGCCTCCGACCTGGATGCGCTGAGCGAGATCGCGGCCCTGTGCGACGACGTGCCCCTCGCGCTTCGAGTGGTCGGCAATCGCATCGCCAGTCGCCCCTCATGGACGGCCGCCGATCTCCTGAGCCGACTGCGCACGTCGGAGGACAGGCTGCGCATGCTCGTCGCCGGTGACCTGGCCGTGGAAGCGGCCATCTCTCTCTCCTACGAGGAGCTGGACCCGCGCACTGCCGCGCTGTTCCGGTGGATCTCGCTCATCGACGGTCGCACCTTCGGGGCCCATCTCGCAGCCGCTGCCGTGCGATCGTCAGATGTGGCCGAGGTGGAGCGTCGGCTGGACGACCTCACGGACCTGGGACTGCTCGAGGCGCGCGGTGGCGACCGCTACCGTCTGCACGATCTGATGCGTCTCTTCGGGCTGGGCAAGCTGCGCGATGCTGTCGGATCCGATGAGATCGCGCGGCGGCACGCCCATATCCGCACGTGGCTGCTGGGGAGTCTGGAGCGCGCAGGCGCCTGGTACGAACCGGGAAGGGATGCGAGCGCAGTCTCACGCAACGGCCGCAGCTTCATCGATGCCGAGGCGGCCGCGGTGTGGATCCGCGAGGAGGTCGAGCACTGGTGGCCGGCGTATGCGGAGGCAGCGGAGCTCGGCGAGGACGCGATGGTCTGCGACGTCGCGGATGCGCTGCACTGGTACTCCGACATCTGGATCACGTGGGGACACTGGCATCGATTCTTCTCTCTCGCGGCTGCGGCGGCGAAGAGGCTGGGCGACCCGAGAGCAGAAGCCGCGCAGCTGGGGTACGTCGCGTGGGCGGAGATCGTCGAGGTCGGTGACCGGGCGAACGCGGTGCTCACCGGGCATGCCGCGCTGGAGGCGGCCACCCGCGCGGGTGATGCCGCGCAGCAGGGCTGGGCGCACTACTACATCGGGTGGGCGAGCTGGACGCTGGATCGTCTCGTCGAGGCCGACGCGGCGGCCGCGGCGGCCATGGTCGCCTTTCGCGCGGCTCAGGAGACGACAGGGGCGGAGAACGCGCAGGTGCTCTCGTCGATGGTCAAGGCCCGACGCGGCAAGTACCTCGAGTCGATCCCCGAGACGGAGGCGACGCTCGCACGCGTCCGATCCGCCGAGACCACGGACAGTCTGACCAGCATCGTCACGCAGTTCGCGGCGTGCCTCGACCTCGTCGACGCCTATGTCGCCGTCGGACGACACGAGGACGCGGTCCGAGTCGGCGCGCGGGGCATCGAGATCGCACGATCGCTCAAGGACGACACCCGTGTGCTGCTGATGATGCGCCGACACATCCGTGCGCTGATCCACGCGGGCGACGGCGAGGCTGCGATCGCCGAGGCGGATGAGGCTCTGGCCATGCTGGGGCCGGGGAGCAGCGAGGCGTTCATCTTCGACAGAGTGCGCCGGGAGGTGTCGCTCATCGGCACGTCTCGCGCACCCGGTTCAGAGGGCGATGCAGCGTGATCGTCCGGCGGGGTCCCGCGGTCACAGGCGGCCGGTCGACTCCCAGAGCCTGATGAGCTTCAACGCAAGATGGAGAGTGCTGCGCGCGACGCCGTCGTCGAGCGCCTCTCTGACCACCTCGGGCAGACGCTCGAGCCGGTAGTAGAGCGTCGTCCGATGGACGAACAGGATGCGGCAGGCCGCGACGACGTTCGCACCCACGTCGAGATACGTCTCGACGGTCACCCGCTGGCTGTCGTCTCGTTGGGAGTAGAGCGCATGCGCGGCGGGCGAGATGATCCGGAGTGCTGCCGGATCGGCTGACGCCGAGGCGAGCAGCCGCCATCCGCCGAGAGCGCTCGAGTCGACCGAGGGGTGGAACTGCGGGAGGGCGGCGGCGAGAGAGGCGGCGATGACGGCCTCGTCGGCGGCGCTGCGCAGGTCCGACGCGCCCTGCGCAGGGGAGGCGGTGCCGATTCCGAGAATGCGGATGCCGCGTCTCGCCGCCTCGTCGAGGAGGAGGTCGGTGAGGCCGCTGTCGGACGGCTGTCCCACGAGCAGGACGACACCGCGCTCCAGCCCGATGAAATGAGCCGGCACGGGCCGGAGGTGCGTCAGGTGACGTCCGAAGGCGATGCGGTCGACATCGCTCACCGTCGCATCGATGAGGACGGCGCGGGCGACCGTCCCGGGGCCCGGCCGGAGCCACCGCTGCTGGACGGCGTGCGCGAAGGCGCCGCGACGCACGGACTCGTCGGCGTGCAGCAGATCGACCAGGATCGACTCTCGATCGACACGCGACGAGCCAGGGACCCTGCGCAGGGCGATACGGGTCAGGGCGACGGCCGCATCGATCGCCTCGAACTCGCTCGCCGTGAGCTGCGGCCCATCTCCGAGGTCGATCTCGATGACGGCGACCGGGACACCGTCGTCATGCACCGGAACGGAGAGGAGCGAGGCGGATGCCTGAGGTGATGCGGACAGCCCGCCGTCGGACGCCGCCGGACCGAACTCGTGCACGACCACTCGGCGGTGCAGGGATGCTGCGAGTTGGAGGGCGATCTCCGACAGCGCCGTCGAGGCTGCGGGGGTCGTCGTATCGCTGATCGTCATGGGTCGCTCCTGTGCGGGGGATGGGCTCACCGTGTCGCTCTGCGTCGATGGATGCGGACATCACATCCACCGAACTCGAGTACGCCCCATAGAAGCGTCTTCCGAGCAGCCGCACCAGGCGGAAAGCAGGCAGAAGTGAGGAACGACCGTCTTCGACTCCTGTCGCATGGTCGTGAGTCTGACGGTTCATAGATTCGTATTCAGCGGACGAAGGGACACGAGGAGACGCGATGATGAGCAGCAGCACGGTCGTCCTCGTGCACGGAGCCTTCCTCGACGCATCCGGTTGGTGGCCGGTCGTGCTCCGCCTGCTCGACGGCGGACACCGGGTGCTCGCTCCTCCGGTGACCGGCCGCGGCTTCCGCGGCGACTGCGACTACATCCGCACGATCGTCGAGCACGTCGACGGAGAGGTGCTGCTCGTCGGACACGGGTATGGCGCGGCCGTCATCACGGTCGTCGGCGAGGCGGCGAACGTCTCAGGGCTGCTCTTCATCGCGGGCTATGCGCTGGAACGGGGCGAGAGCATCGCCGAGATGCGAGACCTCTTCGCGCCGGCAGAGGCATCCGCGCATCTCGTGGCCACCGTGTTCCCGGGTGAAGACGGCGTACGGCGAACGGAGCTGACCGTCGCACCCGACCAATTCGCGCGCCTTCTCGCGCAGGGCCTTCCCGCCGACGAATCGGGAGTCCTCGCGGTCTCACAGCGCCCGATCTCCGACTCGGTGTTCGCCGAGCGGGCGTCCGGCGCGGGCTGGGACGTGACGCCGAGCTGGGGCGTCGTGGCGACTCACGACCGTCTCATCAGCCCGCACCTCCAGCGCTTCGGATATCGGCGAGCGGGATGTCGAGCGGTGAGGGAGCTGGACGCACCGCACCTGGTCACGCAGACGCACGCCGCGGAGATCGTGCGGTTCATCGACAGCATCCTCGACGAGATCGAGACCCGTGGCTGAGCAGCAGGGGAGTGCTGTCGACACCCGCCCCGGTTGGACGGCGGGGTTCGCGCCGCTCGCCGTCCCGATCTTCCGCCTGGTGTGGCTGGCATCGATCGTCAGCAACATCGGCAGCTGGATGCAGACCGTCGGCGCTCAATGGCTCCTGGTGCAGGACGACAGCTCGCCGCTGCTCGTCGCGCTCGTGCAGACGGCATCGGCAGCGCCCGTGCTCCTGTTCGCGATCCCGGCCGGCGTCATCGGCGAGTTCCTCAACCGTCGGCGCGTCCTTCTCTGGTCGCAGACGGTCCAACTCGCCGTCGTGCTGGGTCTCACGTATCTGACCGCGGTCGGCCAGACGACAACGACCATCCTGCTGGCGTCGACGTTCGTGCTGGGGACGGTCTCGGCCATCCAGCTGCCGGCATTCCAGGCACTCGTGCCGGACATCGTGCCACCGAAGCTCCTGATCGATGCGGCGAGCCTCTCCTCGATCGGCGTGAACATCGCCCGCGCGGTGGGACCGGCGATCGCCGGCCTCGTGGTCGCCCAGTTCGGCGTCGCGGCGGTCTTCCTGCTCAATGCGCTCTCCTTCCTGGTGTTCCTGGGCGTGCTGCTCTTCTGGAAGACCTACAGTCCGCCGGTGGCTCGGCCCGAGCCCTTCGTCGATGCGACGCGGGCCGGCATCCGCTACATCCGCCACTCGCGGATCGTCCGCCGCATCCTGCTGCGGCTCGCCGTCTTCCTGATACCGGCGAACGCGCTCTGGGCGCTGCTGCCGAGCATCGCGAAGAACTCGCTCGGGTTCTCTGCGAGTGGCTACGGCCTTCTGCTGGCGGCGCTGGGAGCAGGATCGATCGTCGGTGCGTTCGTGCTTCCGTGGGCGCGGCGCGTCGCAGCGGTCAACGGTGTGGTGCTGACCTCGTCCGTGGTCTTCGGGGCGGGACTCGTGGTCCTCGTGACCTCGCCGACCCTGTGGATCACCTTTCCGGCGCTCGTGGCGACCGGTCTCGCCTGGATCGGGGTGATCGCGACCATCAACGGCACGGTGCAGGCGTTCCTGCCCGTCTGGGTGCGTACGCGCGGCCTGTCGTTCTACCAGCTCGTCCTGTTCGGCTGCACGGCCGCCGGGTCTGCGGGCGCGGGCGTGCTCGCGTCCGTGTGGGATCCCGGGCTCGTGGTCATCGGGGCCGGGATCCTCTGCGGCCTGGGCGGACTCTCCCTGCTCGTGTGGCCCATGCCGGCGACGAGCGGCATCGGCCGCGGCATCGTGGAGGTGCCGGGGGTCGAGGACCGGCTCCGCCCGGACGGTGCTGACGACGCGCCCGTTCTGGTGGTCATCCGGTATCGCATTCCGGTCGAGCGGAGACAGGAGTTCCTCGACACGATGACCGCCGTGCAGCAGACCCGTCTGCGGACGGGGGCGCGGGGGTGGCAGGTGTACGTCGACGCCGACGACCCAGGGTCGGTCATCGAGGCGTACTCCGTCGGCTCCTGGCGTGAGCACGTGAGTCAACACGAAGGTCGCACCACCGAGTTCGACGCCCAGCAGATCACCCGTGCGCGCGCGATGAGCACTCAGGAGCTCGAGGTGACGCACCTGCTCGCCATCCCCCTGCCTCACCACCGCGGCGTCGAGAAGCGCCGCACCCGCGACAAGAGACGGAGCCTCCCGCATGGAACGTGACGACCACCCCACCACCCACCCCGAGATCCCGTCGCTGGGCGACCCCGATCTGCCGCAGGAGGGGGAGGTGAACATCGCCGACCGCCCGCAGAGCAACACGATGACCGGTCCGCAGAACGAGGTCATCGAGTCGCAGTTCCCGAACCAGATGCACGCGCCGGCGACGGACATCAGCACGCAGCCGTTCTTCTGGTCCTCGTTCAACATCTCACCCCGCCGGGTGCAGCGCGGCGGCTGGGCGCGGGAGCTCACGAAGCAGGACTTCCACATCTCCGACGAGATCGCCGGGGTCAACATGTACCTCGAGCCGGGCGGCATCCGCGAACTGCACTGGCACCAGACCGCCGAATGGGCGGTCATGACCCGCGGCAAGGCGCGGGTGACGACTCTCAGCAGGTCGGGTCTGCCCGCGGTGGAGGATGTCGAAGAGGGTGATCTGTGGTTCTTCCCGGCGGGCACCCCGCACTCCCTGCAGGGGCTCGGGCCGGACGGGGCGGAGTTCGTGCTGGCGTTCGATGACGGCGACCAGTCCGAGTCGAACACACTGCTGCTGACCGACTGGTTCGCACACACCCCGCCCGAGGTCCTCGCGAAGAACTTCGGCGTCGCGCAGTCGGTCTTCTCCGACATCCCGCTGCACAACCTCTGGATCTTCCCCGGCGAAGAGCCACCCGCGCTCGACATCGACCAGGCCGCCGCGGGCGTGGAATGGGGCATGGAACCGGTCATCTTCCGACTGTCGCGCTCGAAGCCGCTGTATGAGAACTCCGGCGGATCCATCCAGATCGCCGACTCCACCAACTACGCCTACTCCAGCACCGTCGCTGCAGCCCTCGTGACGGTCGAGCCGGGGTCGATGCGGGAACTGCACTGGCACCCGAACGCCGACGAGTGGCAGTACTACCTGCGCGGCTCCGCCCGCATGACCGTGTTCAACACCGGGCCGCACGCGAACACGACCGACTTCCGCGCCGGAGACGTGGGTGTGGTGCGCAAGAATCTCGGCCATTACATCGAGAACACCGGCGATGACGTGCTGCAGTTCCTCGAGGTGTTCCGCACCGACAAGTACGAGGAGATCTCCCTCGCGAACTGGCTCTCCCACGTGCCCCCGCAGCTCGTCTCCGCGCACCTGAACATCGACCCCGCGGTGCTGGCCACGTTCCCCCGCGGAGCACAGGGCATCACACCACTGCGCTGATCAGCGCCCTCCGAGCGCGATCAGCGTTGAGCGCCTTCGGCGAGGTATCGGTGGATGAGGGTGACGGCCATCGCGCCCTCGCCGACGGCGGATGCGACGCGCTTGACGGAGTTCGCACGGACGTCGCCGGCCGCGAAGATCCCGGGCACGGATGTCTCGAGGTAGTAGGGCGAGCGATCCAGCGGCCACTTCTGCAGGTCGTCGGCGGAGAGGTCCACGCCGGTGAGCAGGAACCCGCGACTGTCGAGCTGCACATCCGTCGTCGCCGCCCACTCGGTGTTGGGAGCCCCGCCGATGCAGACGAACAGGTGGGTCGCGGGCACGCGTGTGGTCCTGCCAGCCTGGTCGAGGGTGATCTCCCGCAGATGCTCGTCTCCGTCGACCGCGACGACGCGGGAGTGGACGAGGATGGTGACGTTGCTCTGCGCGGCGAGCCGGTCGAGCAGATAGGCCGACATGGTCGACGAGAGCGAGGGGCCGCGGACGACGACAGTGACGTGCGCCGCGTGGGCCGCGAGGTTCATGGCCGCCTGTCCTGCGGAGTTGGCGCCGCCGACGACGTACACGTGCTGACCGATGCAGGCGGAGGCTTCGCTGGTGCCCGCGCCGTAGTAGATGCCGGCACCGCGGAAGCCCTGCTCGCCGTCGAGGCCGAGTCTGCGCCACTGCACGCCGGTGGCGCAGAGCGCCGCGCGTGCATGAATCTCCGACCCGTCGGCGAGCCGAGCCCGCACGTCGTGGTCCCTGAACGTGCGGGCGATGCCGTACCTCATGACGATGAGTTCGGCGCCGAAGGAGAGCGCCTGCCGGCGGGCGCGCTCGGCGAGCTCCGCCCCGGAGATCCCCCCGGGGAAACCGAGGTAGTTCTCGATGAGGCTGCTGAAACCGGCCTGCCCGCCGACGGCGTCGCGCTCTACGACGGCGACGCTGAGACCCTCGGATGCCGCGTAGACGGCGGCCGAGAGTCCGGCGGGTCCTGCTCCGTAGATGATGAGGTCGTACGTCGACTGCGCCGGAGGCTTCACCCAGCCGAGAGCCGCAGCGACCTGCTCGGGATTCGGGTCCTCCAACACGGCGCCTTCGGGAAGGACGACCAGCGGCAGCCGCCTGCCGGTCAGGTCGATTCCCGCCGCCGCGGCGGCACCTCGGGGAACCATGATCGGCAGGAACGGAACCTCGCTGCGGGTCAGATAGTCGCGCAACGCGAAAGCCTGCGGCCCGTCGGCGTCGGCGATGAGACGCAGGGGCGACCGCTGGTCGGGTGCCTCGGTCACGCGTCGCCTGCGAGCTGCTCCTGCCAGTCCGCAGGCACGCGCTCAGCCGGGCCGGGGGTGGTCTGCGACCGCGGATGGCTGTGCGGGGGAGCGAGGACGGGACCGTCGAAGGCTGTCTCGGTGCCGAAGTCCCAGAACCAGTCCTCACCGGGCTCGAAGCTCTGGATCACTCGATCGCCGCTCGTGTGCGCGTGCTTCGTCGCATGCTTGTGCAAGGAGTCGTCGCAGCATCCGATGTGCCCGCAGTAGGCGCACCGGCGCAGATGCAGCCACCACGAGCCGATCGCCTCGCAGTCCAGACACCCCGGGCCGGAGGGGGGAACGTCCGCCCGGATGAAGTCGCTGACGTCGCTCATGGGTGCATCTCCTGTCGTCGGTATGCCGTCGGGGTCATGATGTCGGGATTCCGTGTCGTACTCAAGGGTGCCCGCGGGAGTCCTCATGTTCCTTCGACACCCGTCGAAGCCGTGCTCGTCGGCATCCTCTAGGTTCGGGGAGGTGAGCAGCTCTTCCTCCCGCCGGGTCCCGATCGAATCGCAGAAGGTCGATGCGCCGCTGACGTCCAGCGCGACGTTCCTCGTGTTGCAGATCGCTGACGGAGCGGATGCCGCGTCGACCGCGCGCGACGCGATCGCCGGTATCGACGACCTCGTGAAGAACGTCGGATTCCGTGATCTCGACGCGATGCTGTCGTGCACGGTCGGCATCGGAGCCGCGGCGTGGCCGCGCCTCACCGCGCGCCGGGTTCCGGCCGAGCTGCACCCATTCGCACCGGTCGTCGGCCCGGTGCACACCGCGCCGGGCACGCCCGGGGATCTCCTCTTCCATATCCGTGCGAACCGCCAGGATCTCGTGTTCGAGTTCGAGCGCCAGCTGCTCGACGTGCTGGGCGACGCCGTGACCGTGGTCGACGAGACCTCGGGATTCCGGTATTTCGACGTGCGCGACCTGCTCGGCTTCGTCGACGGGACGGCGAACCCGGTGGGGAACGCCGTCGCCGAGTCGACGCTGGTGGGCGCAGAGGACGGTGATCACGTCGGAGGCAGCTACGTCGTCGTCCAGCGATATCTGCACGACCTCGGTCAGTGGCAGGCGCTGACGACCGAGCAGCAGGAGGCCGTGATCGGCCGCAAGAAGGCCGACAACGTCGAGCTCGACGATGCGGCCGTCGGGCAGAAGTCCCACAAGACCCTCGCCACGATCGTGGTCGACGGTGTCGAGCACGACATCCTTCGTGACAACATGCCTTTCGGCAGCCCGGGCTCGTCGTCCTTCGGCACCTACTTCATCGGATACTCGCGCTACCTGTGGGTCATCGAGAAGATGCTCGAGAACATGTTCATCGGTGACCCGCCCGGCGCGTACGACCGACTCCTGGACTTCTCCCGCGCCACGACCGGCAGCACCTTCTTCGCGCCGTCCGCGGACTTCCTCAGCGGGTTCGCCGACGAGCCGATGCCCGTGCAGCGCATCTGACGGCAGACGAGCGGACAAGAGTCACCTCCCATCTCGCGCCGCACGCGCGTAGCGTTGATTTATGGGAAGACTCTTCTACGGAGCCGCTCAGCCGCCGATCCTCATCGAGGACCGAGCGTTGGCTCACCTCAAGATCGTCGTCACGACGAAGCTGCGCCGCAACGAGAGCTTCACCCTGTCGTGGATCCACAAGGACGGCGAGGCCCCCGGTCGATCGACCATCTGGCTGCATCCATCGATCCCGCTGCGCTTCGTGTTCGACGAGACGGAGGCACCGACGCTGAACCGTCGGTGGATCGAGGAGCTCTCTCAGACGCTCAGCAGCACGGGCGGCGTCTGCCTGACTGCGGAGATCATCGATCCCACCGAAGGCGGGGAATCGGAACGCGCAGGCGGAGGGCGGTGACCGACTCGCTCACAGGGTGAGGCGGCGGTCGACGATCTGCTGCGCGACATCGTGCAGTCGCCCACCGACAGAGCGCGCGTGTCGTCGAAGGATGGTGAAGGCATCGTCGGTGGTGACGCTGCGCTGAAACGACAGCGCGCCCTTCGCCTGCTCGATCACGATCCTGCTGTCGAGCGCGTGCTGAAGCTGCGCGGTGCGGTCGGCGTGCGCGCGGAGCGTGCGATGCTGCACCAGACCGATCGTGGCGAACTCGCCGAGTGCCTGAGCGACGGCCGCATCCTGGTCGGTGAGCACGCCGACCCTGTCGAAGAAGAGGTTCAGCGCACCGAGGTGCTGATCGCGAAGCGAGAGCGGCACCGCGTAGCCGGCGCGAAGGCCGCGTCGCACCGCGAGAGGAGCGAACTCGGGCCAGCGATCGGCGCTCGCCCGCAGATCGGGTGTCTCCACCACGCGCCCGGACCGGAAGCTGTCGAGGCAGGGGCCCTGCTCGATGCCGAGCTCTGCCTCCTCCACATCGCTCGCGCGCTCACTCGTCGAGCCCAGCACGTGGAGTTGTCCTCCGGCATCGGCCAGGACGATGCCGGCGTCGACCGCAGGGGTGAAGTGCGTCGCGGCCTCGACGAGGAGGTCCACGGTGTCGATGACGTCATAGTCCGGATCCAGAGCGTCAGCCAGGCGGCGGAAGACAGCGGTCAGGTCGTTCGGCGAGTGCGGGTCGCGGATCACATCGAACGGCATTCGGATGCGATCCTCAACTCACGCCCACGGCATGGCCCTGCTCTGCGCCCACGTTCTCGGGTTCGTGAACCAGATACAGTCCGGACGGCGCATTCGCGGTGAACGCGAGCGCGTCGATCCAGTGCCGATTGAGCTCGGGGACTTTGCCGCCGGTGTACTTGAAGACGAGGTTGCAGCCGGGGTGCATCCAGACCGAACTCCGACCTCCGCCGATGCTGGCGTCCTCCCTCCAGGTGAAGAGGAACGGCTCGCCGCGGCGCAGCTTCGTCGTCATCACGACCTGCAGATGATGGAGCGCGCGGTCGTCGATCTCCACCTTCTGATTTCCCTCGTACACGAACTTGCCCATGATGGGACGTCCCTTCGTAGATCTCCTTCTGTGCCCAGACCTACAGGGGTGGGGTGCCCCCCGCAAGGCCCTTGCAGACCGATCGAGAGTGTTCCTGCGCCGTTCGCAGGCGTCTAGGTCGGACGCCTTTTACACCCGAGACCTCGATTTCGGCAAGGGTGCTGGAACGGCTTTCTCACCCCGTTAGACCAGTGCTCACCAATCCAGCGGATCGGTCGACGAAGTCGTTCGATCCGAGACGACCCCGCACGAAGGAGCACTGATGTCGGACACTTATGGCACGACGAGCCCGAGCGGCTCGGACGCGCATCACGAGCAGGATTCAGGGAAGGCGGAGGCTGCCAAGAACGAGGCGGCCGGTCTTGCCGACACGGCCGGCGCTCAGGCGAAGGACGTGATCGGCACCGCCAAGGCAGAGGCGGCGAGCGTCGTCGGCGAGGCCAAGACGCAGGCGAAGGACCTGTACGCGCAGACCACCCGTGAGCTGAAGGAGCAGGCGCACACGCAGCAGCAGCGCCTCGCCGGTGGGCTTCGGTCGGTCAGCGACGAACTCGGTTCGATGGCTGCGAACTCGGAGGGCAGCGGTGTCGCGAGCGATCTGGTGCAGCAGGTCGCCGGACGGCTGTCGGGCGCGGCGAGCTGGCTCGGGGACCGGGATCCGGCCTCCGTGCTCACGGAGGTGAAGCGGTATGCGAGACGCAAGCCCGGAACCTTCATCCTCGGGGCGGCGATCGTCGGCGTCGCCGTCGGCAGGCTCACCCGAGCGCTGGCATCGAACGCCTCGGCAGATGACACGCATACATCTCCACGGCCGGTGACGCCGCCCCGTGAGGTCCACCCGGACCCGGCCGTACCGGTGCCGGTCGGCTCTCCCGCGGGCGGTGCCGCCGACAGCGGCGGGGCGACGGCTGCAGACCTCACCGGCGCTCCGACACGCACGGAGACAGAAGGTCTCACACCTCCGACCCGTCGCGGCGGCGCACAGACCGCCTGGACCGGATCGGGCGCACTCGGGGAGGGTGGCGATGAGCGACCCCACACCCTCTGAGACGAAGGCCGCGTCGAACTCGCTCGGCGATCTGCTGGGTGAGGTCTCGCGAGACCTGTCGACGCTGATGCGTCAGGAGCTCGCACTCGCTCGCGCGGAGCTGCGGGAGACCGCGACGAAGTCCGCGAAGGGCGCGGGCATCATGGGTGCCGCCGGCTATGCGGCGCTGATGGCGGTGTTCTTCCTGTCCGTCGCACTGTGGTGGGCGCTGGGCTCGCTCATGGGGCGCGGCTGGTCGGGCGTCGTCGTGGCCGTGATCTGGGCGATCGTCGCGCTGATCCTGTTCGTGGTCGGCCGAAGCCAGCTGAAGCAGGTCGAGGGCATGCCGCAGACCGTCGACACGGTCAAGGAGATTCCGGAAGCACTGAAGAGAAATGAGGAGAACCGATGAGTGATTCACCCGACGAGATCCGCGCGAACATCGAGCGGACGCGACAGGAGCTGGGGTCGGATGTCGACGCGCTCGCCGACAAGGTGACGCCGTCGAAGATCGTAGACCGGCAGATGGGGAAAGTGCGCGGTGCTTTCACCTCGGTGCGTGAGCGCGTCATGGGGTCGGCGGACGATGCGGGATCCACGCTCTCGGACGCCGGTGACCGCGTGACCGAGGTCAAGGACCGCGCCATCGCGAAAGCCGAGGGCAATCCGCTCGCGGTCGGCCTGATGGCCTTCGGGGCGGGGCTGCTGATCGCATCGCTCGTTCCGGCGTCGTCGAAGGAGCAGCAGCTCGCGAAGACGGTCAAGGACCAGGCCCAGCCGCTCCTCGATGAGGTCACCGACGTGGCCAAGGAGGTCGGCGAGCATCTGAAGGAACCGGCGCAGGCGTCGGTCGAGTCCGTGAGGGAAACGGCGCAGGAATCCGTGGCTGTCGTGAAGGACGAAGCGCAGACCGCGGCCGGTGAAGTGACCGATCAGGCGCAGCAGGCGCGCGAGAACATCGCGGGCAGCTGACCGCCATCGACCGGACGGACCCGTCGCACGCGGGTAGGCGACGGGTCCGTCCGTCATGAGAGGAATGAAGATGTCGCAGCCGCACACGGAGGCCCGAGACGGGAATGTCGATCCCGAGGCCTCGAGCAAGCCCGACTCCCCGGACGATCTCCACGGACGATCATGGAAGTACGTGGCGAAGAAGGCCTTCCGTGAGTTCTCGTCCGACCAGTGCACCGATATAGCTGCCGCGCTGACGTACTACGCGGTGCTGTCGATCTTTCCCGGTCTGATAGCGATCTTCTCCCTCCTCGGCGTCGTCGGTCAGGGACAGGCCGCCGGGGAAGCGGTGATCGGCATCGTCGAGCAGGTCGCCCCGGGCGACACGGCGGACGCCCTCCGGGGCCCGATCGAACAGGTCGCGGACTCGCCGGCCGCCGGGTTCGCACTGATCAGCGGCATCCTGCTCGCGATCTGGTCGGCGTCCGGGTACGTCGGCGCCTTCAGCCGAGCGATGAACCGCATCTACGAGATCGACGAGGGGCGACCGTTCTGGAAGCTCAAGCCTGCACAGCTGCTCGTGACGGTGATCACCATCGTGCTGTTCGTCATCGCGGCGATCATCCTGGTGGTGTCGGGGCCGGTCACACGAGCCATCGGCGACTCACTCGGACTCGGCACCGTGCCTCAGGCCATCTGGTCGATCGCGAAGTGGCCTCTGTTGGGGTTCATCGTCGTCCTCGCCGTCGCGATCCTCTACTACGCCACTCCCAACGCGAAGCAGCCGCGCTTCCGGTGGATCAGCCTCGGGGCGCTCCTCGCGATCATCGTGCTGGCTGTCGCCACGGCGGGCTTCGCCTTCTATGTGGCGAACTTCTCGAACTACGACCGCACTTACGGCTCCCTCGCGGGCATCGTGGTGTTCCTGCTGTGGCTGTGGATCGCCAACCTGGCGCTTCTCGTCGGAGCGGAGTTCGACGCCGAACTCGAGCGAGGTCGCCAACTGCAGGCGGGCATCGCCGCAGAGCGGGAGATCCGCCTTCCTCCGAGGGACACACGCAAGAGCGACAAAGCCGCAGAGAAGGAGCGGCAGGACATCGACGAGGCCCGCCGCATCCGCGAGCATGCCGATGCAGAATCGGGGCACCGCGAATCCGACGGGTCCGACCGTCGATGACCGATCAGCGTGCGGTCGGCGGAAGCTTGTCCACGCCGTGCCGGTTCGGCTTGTCGGGCTCCGCGGCGGTATCGGGAGACGCGTGCGCGGGTCCGGTCGGCCCCGCTTCGGACGTCGGATAGTGCGGCTCGTCGATCTCGACGGCCTTGTCTCGCTCGTCGAGAGGAGGCAGATGGTCGAGCGGTTGCTTGATGTCGTCTGGGTGGCTCATGCAGACAGGCTCCGCCACCGGTGACGTGGGCGAACAGGGGCTTGTCATCGAAAGGATGATGTGGTGGGCGACTGCTCTCCGGTGAGGCGTAGGGTCGATTCCATGCACGCCCGGCCACTTCTCGTCTATGACGGCGATTGCGCGTTCTGCACCTCGTGGGTGCAACGACTCGAACGCTGGCTCGGCAGGTTTCCCGAGGCTCAGCCGTGGCAATGGCTCGACCTCGATGAAATCGGACTGAGTTCCGCGGATGTCACCCGCTACGCGTGGCTGCTGGTCGGCGCGCGTCGGATGCGCGGACATGCTGCCTTCGCAGGATTGCTCCGCATGCAGCGATCCCGGCTGCTGCGCTTCGCCGGCGTGCTCCTCGTCACGCCCCCGTTCTCCTGGGTCGCTGCGCTGGGCTATTCGCTGATCGCGCGCTTCCGCCACCGTCTTCCCGGCGGCACGGCCGCCTGTGCGCTTCCGCGGGCCTGAGACAGCACCCGACGATCCTCCGGTTGTCAACGCCCCTTCACCCGGGCGGGCGCTCACCTAGCATCGCCGGATGGGACGCCTCAGGTATGACAGCACACTCGACCCGATCGTCATCGACGATGTGACGCTCGCGCACATGAAGATCGTCGTCGGCACGAAGCTCAGGCGGCAGGAGAGCTTCATGATGTCCTGGATCCCGGGAGACGATTCCCGCGACGGCCGACTGACCGCATGGATTCATCCGAGCATTCCGCTCGTCCTGGCGTTCGACAGCGTCGAGCCGATTCACGTGGATGCCGAGCGCGTGTCACGGATGATGAACAGCCTCAACGCTCACGGAGAACTGCTGATCGAGGATATGTAGGCCGCTCACACCACTTACATCGGGATCCCGTCGGCTGTCAAGAGAGGCGAAGTTCGGGCCGCGCGGTCCGAAGAATGAACCGCATGAACCCATCGCCCCATGCGCTTGCCGCCCACCCCTCCTCCGACATGAGACTCGCACGGACCCTCCGGAGCATCGACTACCCCGCGACCAAGGACGATCTGCTGAGGATCGCCGTCGTCGATCATCTCGAGGTCGCGACCATCGACGCCATCCACGAGCTGCCCGCCCGCGACTATCACGGAGTCGCCGAGGTGCTGAAGACGCTCGATGGCGCCTGACTGACCCGCGGGCACCGTGCAGGGTGAGGGCGAACTTGTCAATACCCTGCGATAGCGCCCGCTGTCTTCCTAACCTGGCGCCATGTCCGACCTCACCGGCGCGCCACTGACGCTCACGTGGCCGCACGAATCCGATACATCGTCGCCGTCGCGACTCACCATGCACGCGCCGCAGGGAGGTGCATGATGGGCAGATTCATCTATGAGGGCTCGATCAGGATCGAGATCGAGGATCGCGCGCTCAGCCACCTGCAGCTCGTGATCACCGCGAAGCTCCGGCGGGCCGAGCCCTTCAACTTCAGCTGGCGCGAGGATCAGAGCATCGGGGGAGGCCGCACCACCGTCTGGCTGCACCCGGGGAGTGCGCTGGTCTATCGGTTCCTCGGCAGCAGGCAGCCATCGATCAACCGGCGGTGGGTCGATGCGCTCGCATTCACCGCGAATGCCCCGACCGGGCTGTACCTGGTCGCAGAGCCGGATGAGCTGTCATCGGGGGAGAAGCTCGGAGTGCCCGCCGACCTGTAGCCGCCAGCTGCCGCGATCCTCGGTGCGAAGACGGGCTGAGGATCTTGTCAATACCCGAGAAGAGGCGAGCGGACGCGATCTATCGTGCCGCCATGAAAGGCGCTCCACTCCTGGACATCGAATACGTCCTCCCGCTGCGATGGGGGAGTGACGAGACGATGGACGATCTCACGGCCTACCTCACGCGTCTGCGCGCGTGGGCCGACGTGACGGTGGTCGATGGATCCGACCCCGACCGCTTCGCCTCGCACGCGTCGGCCTGGTCGAACCTCGTCCGGCACATCCCGTGCGACGAGACCACGGGAGCGAACGGCAAGGTGCGGGGCGTGCTCACGGGCATCGCATCCGCTCGGCACGAGCGTGTGGTCATCGCCGACGACGACGTGCGGTACGACTATCGCGCGCTCGCCGCGGTGGTCTCCGAGCTCGAACGCGCGACCCTCGTGAAGCCGCAGAACCATTTCGCTCCGCTGCCCTGGCATGCCCGGTGGGACACCGCTCGCAGCCTCCTCAATCGCGCACTCTCGGACGACTATCCCGGAACCTACGCTCTGCGGCGCTCGGCACTGCTCTCATCAGGCGGATACGATGCGGACACGCTCTTCGAGAATCTCGAGATGGAGCGCACCGTCCGCGCGACCGGCGGTCGAATCCACTCCCGACCCGACATCTACGTCATGCGGCGCCCACCCACCGCCCGGCACTTCCTCTCGCAGCGGGTCAGACAGGCGTACGACAGCTGGGCGCAGCCGCTGCGCCTCGCGATCGAGGCGGCGATCCTTCCCACGGTGTGGATCCTGCGCCACCGACCGGGCTCGCTGGCGCTCGTGCTGCTCATGATCGTCGTGCTCGCCGAGCGCGGCCGACGACGGCTCGACGGCCGTTCGGTGTTCCCGGCGACCAGTGCATTGTGGGCGCCGCTGTGGGTCGCCGAGCGTGCGGTGTGCTCGTGGCTCGCCATCGCCGCGCGGCTGCGCGGAGGGGTGCGGTACGGGGGAGCGCGTCTGAGTGTTGCCGCCCATAGTCGGCGCCGCATCCTGATGACGATCCGAGAGCGGAGAGATCGGCACGAGAATCGCCACGTCTCGTCACGCTGACTCCGGTAACCTCATGCGCATGGCCACCGCAACGACGCAGACCCCGAAACGCGAGGCCTTCGGCTCGCGCAACGTCTTCATCCTCTCTGCGATCGGCTCTGCCGTCGGGCTGGGGAACATCTGGAGATTCCCCTACGTGGCGTACGAAGGCGGAGGCGGGGCGTTCCTCATCCCGTATCTGTGTGCGCTTCTCACTGCCGGAATCCCGCTCCTCTTCTTCGACTACGCGATCGGCCACCGGTTCCGCGGCTCCGCGCCGTTGGCCTTCCGACGGATGCACCGCAGGGCCGAGCCGCTCGGCTGGTGGCAGGTGCTCATCTGCGTGGTGATCGCGGTCTACTACGCGGTGATCATCGCGTGGGCTGCGATGTACACCTGGTTCTCGGCGCAGCTGACCTGGGGGCCGGGCAACGAGAACGACTTCTTCTTCATCGACTTCCTCCGCTCGGCCGATGTCGCCGAGGTGGGCATCTCGACGGACTTCGTGCCGCAGGTCGGCCTCCCGCTCGTGGCGGTCTGGCTGATCGTCATCGTCATCATGGCGCTGGGTGTGAAGCGCGGGATCGGCCGGGCGAACATGATCCTGATGCCTCTGCTCACGGTGATGTTCGCGATCCTCGTGGTGCAGTCGCTGTTCCTGCCGGGCGCCATGGACGGGCTGAACGCCTTCTTCACCCCCAACTGGGAAGCGCTCGGCGACCCGGCCGTCTGGGCATCGGCCTACGGCCACATCTTCTTCTCGCTGTCGGTGGCCTTCGGCATCATGGTGACCTACTCGTCGTACCTGAAGCGCAAGACCGACCTCACCGGTTCCGGTCTGGTCGTGGCGTTCGCGAACTCCGGCTTCGAGATCCTCGCGGGAATCGGCGTGTTCGCGGCCCTCGGCTTCATGGCGCAGGCACAGGGGACCGAGGTGGCCGGTGTCGCGTCGTCGGGAATCGGCCTGGCCTTCATCGCCTTCCCCACGATCGTCTCTCAGGCGGCAGGCGGCTCGATCATCGGCGTCCTCTTCTTCGGAGCGCTGGTCTTCGCGGGGGTGACCTCGCTCATCTCGATCCTCGAGGTGATCGTCGCGGCGCTGCAGGACAAGCTGGGCTGGGCGCGCATCCGCACGACGCTCACGGTGTCCATCCCGCTCGCGATCGTCTCGTTGGCACTGTTCTCGACGACCACCGCGCTGTCCGTGCTCGATACCGCTGACGCCTTCGTCAATGCCTTCGGCATCATGGCCGTCGCACTGGTCGCGGTGATCGTGGTCGCATGGCTGCTGCACAAGCTGCCGGCACTCGTCGACCACCTCGATCGTCGGTCGAGCTTCCGGGTCGGGCGAGTGTGGATGCTGCTCGTCGGCGCGCTCGCGCCCCTGGTGCTCGGGTACCTGCTCGTCACCGAGCTGATCTCGAAGATCTCCGAGCCGTACGGCGGCTATCCGGGATGGTTCCTCGCCGTCTTCGGATGGGGCATGGTCATCGCGCTCGTCGTGATCGCACTGCTGCTCTCGGCGCTGCCATGGAGCGGCCGCTCCCACGCCAAGGATGATCCCGAGTACGACGAGTTCCTCACCGAGGAAGACTACGAACCGGATGCCGAGACCTCGTCGATCCCGCTGATCGCGACCTCGGAACCGCGCGCGACGGAGAAGGGAGCGGGCGCATGACCACGACAGCGGTCGTCATGATGATCATCGCGATGGTCACGATCTGGGGCGGCCTCATCGCCGCCGTCGTGAACCTCGCTCGTCACCCCGAGGCCGCGGATTCGGAGCCGGCGCCGCCCGTCGAGCTCTGACCGTCTTACCCGCACGGGGAGCGGGAATCAACCCGCTCCCCACGTTCCTCGATCCTGACTACTTTCTCTTCCAGAAGCACTGTCGACGGAAGAGGAGCCCATGAGCAGGACGCGGCCGAGATTCGATATCGACGAGTGGAGCATCGGTGCCGACGGCATCGACGTCGAGAACCTCGCCCATGAGGAGTCCGTCTTCGGCCTCTCGAACGGTCATGTGGGCTGGCGGGGGAACCTCGACGAAGGCGACCCGCGCGGCGTCGCGGGAAGCTATCTGAACGGCCTCTTCGAAGAGCACCCGATGCCGTATGCCGAAGAGGGATACGGCTACCCCGAGTGCGGGCAGAGCGTCATCAACGCGGCCAACGGCCAGCTCATCCGGCTGATCGTCGGGGACGAGCCGTTCGACGTCCGTCGTGGATCGCTCACGTCGCACACCCGTCGTCTCGACTTCCGCGCGGGAACTCTCGAACGCGAGGTCGAGTGGACCAGTCCGACCGGCCAGCGGGTGCGGATCCGGTCGACGAGGATCGTCTCCTTCGCGCACCGCTCCGTCGCTGCGGTGCGCTACCGTGTGCAGGCGCTCGGCGGTCCGGCGGACGTCACCGTCATCTCCGAACTGCTGGCGAACGAGCCGCTGCCGATCACGCACGACGACCCCCGGGTGCAGGAGCTGCTGAGCGAGCCGCTCGAGGGGGTGGCCTCGGCCGCCGACGCGCGTGCCGCCACCCTCGTGCACCGCACGAGGAAGAGCGGGCTCACGACCGCTGTCGCGATGGACCATCGCGTGAGCGGTTCTCCCCGGAACGAGCCGAGCGTCGAGACGGATGTCGATGCGACGGGCGACCGTGCGCGTACCACGGTGCGCGCATCCCTGGCTGCCGGAGAGACGCTCGAGATCGTCAAGCTCGTCGGTCATGAGTTCTCGTCCGACCTCTCGACCGCCGCTCTGCGCGACCGGGCCGAGACGGCGGTCGGCGACGCGCTGCGGGCCGGATGGGACGCACTGGTCGCCGATCAACGGGCGCGGCTGGACGACTTCTGGGAGTGCGCCGACGTGCGGGTCGACGGACCGGCACGGCTGCAGCAGGCCGTGCGCTTCGCGCTCTTCCAGGTGTTCCAGGCCTCCACCCGCATGGAATTGCGATCCGTTCCGGGCAAGGGGCTGACCGGCTCCGGATACGAGGGGCACACCTTCTGGGACTTCGAGGCGTTCGTGCTCCCCGTCCTCACCTCGACCCTCCCGCACGCCGCCGAACAGGCGCTGCGATGGCGACATTCGGTGCTCGACCGCGCTCGTGACAGGGCGGCGCAACTGCATCTGCAGGGTGCCGCATTGCCGTGGCGAACCATCGACGGCAGAGAGTCGTCGGGGTACTGGCCTGCCGGCACGGCCGCGTTCCACATCAACGCCGATGTGGCCGGAGCGGTTCTGCACTACGTGCGGGCGACAGGCGATGTCGACTTCGAACGGGAGGCCGGCCTCGAGATCCTGGTCGAGACCGCTCGCCTCTGGGCCTCGCTCGGTCGGTGGGATGCGCACGGCGGCTTCCACATCGACGGCGTCACGGGGCCGGACGAGTACTCGGCCATCGCGAACGACAACGTCTTCACGAACCTGGCGGCTCAGAAGAACCTTCGAGGGGCGGCGGCCGCTGCCCGACGGCATCCGGAGGCCGCGTTGGAGCTCGAGGTCGCAGACGACGAGATCGCGAGGTGGGAACTCGCTGCCGCGGCGATGACGGTGCCCTTCGATGACGAACGGGGCGTGCACCCGCAGTCCGCCGGATACACCGACCTCGAGCGGTGGGACTTCGAGTCGACCGCCCCGGACGAGTACCTGCTGCACGACCACTTCCCGTACTTCGACCTCTACCGCAAGCAGGTCGTGAAGCAGGCCGATCTGGTGCTCGCCCTGTTCTTCTCGCATGAGTCGTTCACCGCGGAGCAGAAGGAGCGTGCGTTCGAGTATTACGAGGCGATCACCGTGCGGGACTCGTCGCTGTCGGCGGCGGCGCAGGCCGTGGTCGCCGCAGAGGTCGGTCACCTGGATCTCGCGCTCGACTACCTCGCCGAGGTCGCGACTCTCGATCTCGACGACCTTCATGGCAACACCGGTCAGGGGCTTCATGTCGCCGCTCTCGCGGGGGTCTGGACGGCCATCACCGCGGGCTTCGGCGGGATGCGCGACAGCGACAGCGGCCTGCGGTTCTGCCCGCGTCTTCCGTCCGAGATCGACGGGCTCGAGTTCGGGGTGCGCATCCACGGCTGCGTCCTGCGTGTCGATGTCCGCCAGGCGGAGGCCACCTATCGGCTCGCCTCGGGCGACCCGCTCACCATCACCCACTACGACGAGCAGGTGACGCTCGACGCCGGACATCCCGTCACCAGAGGGATCCCACCATTGCCGCCGCGGGGGCCGCATCCCCGGCAGCCTCGAGGACGAGCGCCCCGACCGGCGCTCGAGGCGTTCAGCGGCTGAGGTGGCAGAGAGAGGAGACAATCATGTCGGATCGAACCGTCGGTCGCGCATCGATGCGAATGGCGTTCTGGTCATGGACGCTCATCATCGTGGTCGGGCTGGCGACCATGATCGCCCTGCCTCTGACGGGGAGGTGAACGAGATGCGTCGCTTCGTCAGAGACGGGGGACTCAGCCTCGTCTTCCTCGCGATCTTCGCGCTCAGCCTGATCGGGCAGTCGATCACGGGACACGCCTACAACAATCAGGAGCTGGCTCAGCACGGTCAGCCGCCCACTCCGTATCTGGAGTTCATCACCTCCTCCGACTTCCTCGTCGATGTGGCGGAGAACTGGCAGTCGGAGTTCCTGCAGTTCTTCCTCTTCATCCTCGCGACCATCTGGTTCATCCAGCGAGGATCACCTGAATCCAAGAAGCCGGGCGACGAGGGAGTGGGGTCGGACGCCGATCAACTCGTCGGAGAGCACGCGCATGTCGACTCCCCGCGCTGGGCGAAGGTGCACGGACTGCGCGGGTGGATCTACTCCAACTCGCTTCTGCTCGCGATGGGAACGATCTTCCTGCTCTCGTGGCTCGCCCAGTCGCTCGCCGGCCATGTCGTCGCCAACGAGCAGAACGCGCAGCACGGCCTGCCACCGGAGACGTGGATCGACTATGTCGTCTCGGCGGAGTTCTGGAACCGCACGCTGCAGAACTGGCAGTCGGAGTTCCTGGCTGTCGGCGCGATGGTCGCCTTCTCGATCTATCTGCGGCAGCGCGGCTCGAGCGAGTCGAAGCCCGTTGGCGTGCCGCATCACGTGAGCAGCGTCGAGTCCGAGTAGCGAGGACCTTCTCGCGTCGATCGTCAAGCCCCTGTCTGCAGCGAAGTCGGAAGGGTTGCCTGGCACGAAACCGATCGAGAGGAGCGGATGATGAAGCACGTGAAGTACGCCGAGAAGTCGGTTCTCGTGGGTGATGACGCGGCGGACACGCTGATGGACTACGCCCGGGTGCTGGCGAGTGAGGGGAGTGCCGACACGGTGACGCTGCGGGTCGTCAGCCCGGACGGGAACATCGTCGACGCGTCTTTCCTGCTCACCCCGAGCACCGAGCTCATGGTCGAGTCGACCAATTCCCAGCTCGAGGAGCCGGACAACGGGGAGACCGTGCAGGAGATGCGCGACCGCATCGCGTCGTCGCGCTCCACCGTCGTGACCGAGACGGAGCCTCCGTGGCTCCTCGAGACCACTGAGGAGATCTAGCTGCGCGCGGGGCTCAGGCCTTGCGCCACTCGTGCGACTCGATGCTCGCGCCGGCCTGCGGCCCCATCTGCAGCATCCCTCCGTCGATCACCACCGATGCTCCGGAGATGTAGGCGGCCGGCGGCGACGCGAGGAAGGCGATCAGCGAGGCGACCTCGCGTGCGTCCCCCGGGCGTCCCAGCGGGATGCCGGGGCGGTCCTGCGTGTGAGGATCCACATCCGTCTGCCCGGTCATCGGGGTCGCGATCTCGCCGGGGGCGACGCTGACCGCGCTGATCCCCGCCGAGCCCAGCTCGAGGGCGAGGTTCTTCATCAGTCCATCGAGTCCGTGCTTCGCGGCGTCGTACGCGCTCGAACCGACCATCGGCTGATGCGCATGCACGCTGGTCACGGTGATCAGACGGCCGCCGTTGCCCGCCGCGACCATCGCGCGCGCGGCGCGCTGCAGGCAGACGAAGGCGCCGGTGAGGTCGGTGTCGATGACGTGCTTCCAGTCATCCAACGAGAGGTCGAGGAACGGAGTCGACGTCCCGGTCCCCGCGTTGTTCACGAAGACGTCGAGGCCGCCCAGTTCCGCGATCAGGCCGTCGATCACGTCGCCGCACGCGGGGATGTCGGCGACGTCGAGCTGCCCCGTGATCGCCCGCGCTCCGTGGGTGCGCACCTCTTCGGCGGTCTGCTCGGCGCCCGCCTGATCGGAATGCCACGTGATCGCCACGTCCATCCCGGCGGTGGCGAGCGCCACCGCCGTGGCGCGTCCGATTCCCGAATCGCCGGCGGTGACGATCGCCCTACGGGGTGTGTGTGCGTGGTCGGTCATGCCGTTCTCCTCATCGTCGGGTCTTCTCATCCACCGGGCCTGGCGATCAGCCGGCCGTCTTCTCGTATGCGCGCATCGCCGCGTCCTGCGCGTCAGCCAGGGCATCCTCGATGGACTTGTCGCCGAGCAGCGCCGCAGTGATGGCGTTGTTGAGCTCGTTCTGGATCTCCTGACCGGCGGGCGACGAGCCGAACGACTCTCCGTACTCGACGACGTCGTAGTAGGTCGAGATCACCTGATCGAATCCGGCGTTGCCGCTCTCGGTGACCCACTGATCGCGGATCTCCTGGTCAGATGCCGGCGACCCGGTGAAGAGGCCGGTGTTGATGCCGCCGTCCTGCTCGCGGACCTCGGCGCGCGCCTCGCCAGCCGCGTTCCAGGCCCCGTCGGAGGTGAGTTCCACCATCCATGCGCAGGCAGCCGCGGGGTTCTCCGCACCGACCGGGATCACGAACGCCGTGCCTGACGCGACCGAGAAAGGCTCGCCGTCCGATGAGCGGAACGGGACCGCTTCGAGCTCGAGCTGGTCGACATACGGGGAGAGCACGTTGGGGTACCACTGGGCGTTGACCTGACCGCCGACCTGTCCCGCCACGTACTGGTTGTTGTCGCCGAAGGTGTCGAAGGAGTCGGTGAAGCTCTTCACCGACGCGAATCCGCCCTGGGCGTCCGTGATCTCCTTCAGCATCTCCAGCCCGGCGACGTTGCTCGGATCGTCGAGCGTGGGAGCCCCTTCTTCATCGTTGAGCTGCCCGCCCATCGCCAGCACCCAGAGCCCGCCCTGGCCGGTCGCGACCGGGTCGAAGCCCAGGCGGGTCGGCACTCCTCCCGACTCCTGGTAGATCTTCTCGATCGCTCCCATCAGGGCATCCGGCTTCGACGTGTCGAACTCCTCAGCCGAGACACCGGCCTCGGCGAGCACCGCCTTGTTCAGCAGGATCGCCGGCGGCTGGTAGAACTGCGGCACGGCCCACACGCCGTCCTCGTACGTCACATCGTCGACGACGAAGGGATACCAGTGATCGCGCGGCGAGACGTCGTGCGCCTCGAAGCACGCGTCCAACGGCATGATCAGATCCTGTGCCGCATACGTCGTGACGTAGCGTCGGTCCATCTGCACGACATCGGGCACATCGCCGCTCGCGATGCGGGTGGTGAACTTCTGAGCGTCGAACGCCGTGGCGTCGAGGTCGACCTCGACGTCCGAGAGCTGCTCGGCGGCATGGTCCATGCGCGAGGTGCCGACATCATCGGCGTTCTCGAAGCCCCAGGCCTTCAGGGTTCCGGTGGCATCCGCGCCGAAGTCGACCGACTCTGCGGCGCTCTCGCCGCTTCCCCCACCGCACCCGCTGAGCAGCAGAGCGGATGCCGTCACGGCGGCGGCGGCTCCGAGGATTCGTGTCTTCATGTCGTTCTCCATTCATGTGGGGGCGGATACCCGCCCTGCGGGATAGGGATCAGCCCTTGCGCCCCTGCGTCGCGACGCCCTCGATGAAATACCGCTGGCCGAAGGCGAAGAGCAGCAGCATCGGCAGGGTCACGATGAGCGATGCCACCATCACGTACTGGTAGTCGCCGTGACCACCGGCCGTCGGGCTGTACTTCGTCATCGCGTAGGCGATGCCGAGAGGCGCGGTGAACTCGTCGACGGATCCGGCGTTGAGGTAGATCAGCGAAGCCTGCAGGTTGTTCCAGCTGGCCTGGAACTCGAAGAGGAACACGATCACGAACGACGGGATCGAGAGCGGCATCGCGATGCGCCAGAACAGGCCCCAGGCGCTCGCTCCGTCGAGTCGCGCGGCCTCGAACAGCTCTCGGGGAAGTCCGAGGAAGAACTGGCGCTGCAGGAAGATGTAGAAGGCGGAGCCGAACAGGTTCATGCCCCACAGCGGAACCCAGGTGCCGAGCATGCCGGTCTGCTTCCAGATGAGGTAGACCGGGATCATCGTCACCGCTCCCGGCAGCATCATCGTCGCCAGCACCAGCCCGAACAGCAGCTTGCGGCCCGGGAATCGGAAGTAGGCGAACCCGAAGGCCACGATCGAGCTCGAGATGGCGACGGTGCCCGCAGCGAGCAGGGCGATGGCGACGCTGTTCCACACCCAGCTCAGCAATGGCAGCTGATTCCACACCTCGATGTAGTTCTCGGGAACGAAGGTGCGCGGGAAGAGACTGTTGTCGAACACCTCTCCCCGGGGCTTCAGGCTCGCGGCGATCAACCAGACGAAGGGGTAGAGGAACAGCAGGCCGAAGCCGATCAGAACGATCGTGAGCAGGATTCTTGCGACCAGGCTCTTCGGTCGAGCGAGGCGTCGACGTCTGCGCGGCTGCCCGGGGGTCGTGACCGAGACCGTGTCGGTGCGCGGTTCCGGTCCGGGAGGCGGGGTGAGCGGGACAGGTCGGATCGTCGTCGACATCAGCGGTCTCCCTCGTAGTAGACGAAGCGGTTGCCGACCTTCACCTGGATGAGCGTGATCAGCATGATGATCACGAACAGCAGCCAGGCCATCGCGGCCGCGAAGCCGAAGTCGAACTGGCGGAAGGCCTGCTGGAACAGGTAGATGGCATAGAACAGCGACGCCTCGGGGGAGGCGTTGCTCTGATCTCGCCAGAACAGCAGATAGGCCTGGTCGAAGATCTGGAAGGCCGCGATCGAGAGGACAATGACGTTGAAGAACATCGCTCCTGAGATCATCGGCAGAGTGATCGAGAAGAACCGGCGGATGGGCCCCGCGCCGTCGAGCGACGCCACCTCGTAGAGTTCGGTCGGCACGTTCTTGAGCGCGGCGAGGAAGATGACCATCGTTCCGGCGACCGTCCAGAGCGTCATGATGACGATGCTCGGTTTGACCCATGCCGGGTCGACCAGCCACTGCGGCCCCGAGATGCCGAACACGCGGAGGAACTGGTTGATCGCCCCCGAGTTGCCGTTGAGCAGGAGGAAGAAGACGGCGGCCGTGGCGACGGCGGGGGTCATCTTGGGCAGGTAGTAGAGCACGCGGAAGAAGCCGGCGCCGCGGCCCACCCGGTTGAGCAGCAGTGCGAGGACGAGCGCGAAGATGATCTCGAGAGGCACGGCCATCACGACGTAGAACAGCGTGTTGGCGAGCGAGAGCCCCACCCGAGGGTCGTCGAAGAGCTCGGCGTAGTTGGCGATGCCGATCGGACGCGCCGAGTTGGTGGCGAGGTTGTAGTTGCTGAACGAGATGTAGAGGCTGTACGCCATCGCACCCGCCGTGAAGATCAGGAATCCCAGGATCCAGGGCGAGATGAACAGGTATCCGGCCAGGACCTCACGCCTGTTGTACGGATCGCGCTGCCGTCGCTGCGGGTGTGCCGTCTTCATGAGACGAGAAGTTAGACGCGCGGGGAGAAACCGGCCCGGGGCTTGTCACCGACCGGTTGTTGTGCAACTCTCGGACTTCGTAGGTGCCTCCATCGCGCGGGCAATCCGGTGGCGGTATCGTGAAGAGCACTATGAGTGAGTCATTCGACGATGCGCTGAACGATCTGGAGCGCTCCGGTCGTCAGCTGGACGCGCTCAGTGGTTTCTTCGTCGATCGGTTCCCGGTCACGGGTGCCGCGGTCTCGACCGTAGGGGACGTGCTCGGGAGCGAGACGATCTCCGCGACCGACGACGTGGCGGCACGCCTGGATGAGCTCCAGTTCGACCTCGGCGAAGGCCCGTGCTGGGAGGCCATGCGCACCTCTGCCGCTGTCCTCGAGCCCGACTTCCGGCACCGCGGCGTCTCTCGGTGGCCCGCTTTCGCCTCGGCTGTGGAGGACGACGCGGAGGTCGCGTCGATGTTCGCCTTCCCGCTGTCGGTCGGCGAGATCAAGATGGGGGCGGTCGACCTCTACTCGACAGCACCCGTGGCGCTCACTCCGAGCGAGTGCACGCAGGCGCGCGCCATGGCGGATGTGGTGAGCCGGCATGTGCTGAGGGACGCGCTGTCGGACTTCGCGGACAACGACGCGCAGACGGGCATCTACTCTCGACGAACCGTGCACCAGGCGACCGGCATCGTGCTCGCGCAGCTCGACATCGGTCCGGACGACGCGCTGCTCATGCTTCAGGCGCGGGCGTTCTCGACCGGGCAGCGCGTCATGGAGGTCGCGCAGGCGGTGGTGGACGGCTCTCTCCGCTTCTCGCGCACGTCAGGCGGCATCGAGGCGGGCTCATGACGACGCCTACCCGCGAGGCTCGGTTGTTGGAGCTCTTCGCCACCCTCGCCGACACGATGGTCGACGACTACGACGTCGTGGATCTGCTGCAGACACTCGTGGATGCGTGCCAGGAGCTGCTGGATGCGAGCGACGCCGGAATCCTTCTCGCCGACCCCTCCGGTGAACTCGAACTCGTCGCATCCACGAGCGAGGCGACCGAGCTCGTCGAGGTGATCCAGCTCGCCGCAGAGGCGGGACCCTGCATCGAGTGCTTCCTGACGGGGACAGCGGTGTCGGTTCCCGACATCGCCGCCGGTTCAGAGAAGTGGCCGGTCTTCCGCCAGGCGGCGTTGGAGAACGGCTTCGCGTCGATCGAGGCGATACCGATGCGGCTGCGGAACACGACGATCGGCACCCTCAACCTGCTCCGATCCGATACCGGGTCGCCGCCCCCTGAAGACCTCTCCGCGGCGCGAGCGTTCGCCGATGTGGCAACGATCGGGATCCTGCACGAGCGCAGCCTCCGAGAGCAGGAATCGCTGTCGTCGCAACTGCAGACCGCACTGAACAGCCGGGTGATGATCGAGCAGGCCAAGGGTGTGGTCTCGTTCACGGCGGGGGTGCCGATCCCCGATGCCTTCACGCTCATGCGCACCTTCGCCCGTGATCGCGGCCTGCGTCTGAGCGAGGTGGCTGAACGCATCGTGCGGCGGGACATCAGGCTTGAATCACCTGAATCCTGAAAGCGCAAGGGGGGTCGACCTCGCACACGATCGGGCCTAGCGTGAAATCGCTGCCCCGGACCCGGTAGCGGAAATGCAACCGTCGAGAGTCCCGGGAGTGATCATGAAGTCCCTCATCACCCAGGTCGGCACCTACCTGACGGGTGACGCGACCGCAGACGCGGTGCTGGAGTACTGGAAGGCGTTGGCGGAGGAGCGGCGCTCGGATGTCGTGGAGATCCCCGTCGTCGGCCCCGCGGGCGGTCGGTCGAGTGTGCGGGTGACGCTCGGTGCCATGCTGCCGATCGCGGTGGCGCACTCGGAGTTGTCGCCGCAGATCGAGGACGATGATGGCGCAGCTGAGGGGATCCGGGCCCGTGCTCTGGCGCTTGTGCCGACGGCGACCACGGCATTCGAGCCTGACGACGTCCGTGAGGTGTTCGACGCCGAATGCGACTCGGGCCCCGTCTGAGCGCCGGTCGCCGACGAGCGAGCTAGTCGCCGTCGGAGGCCCACTCCAGGCGGGACAGAGCCCCGACATCGAGCGAGTACCGCCCGTCGATCTGAATACAGGTCAACAGGGTGTGTCCGCATCCGCGACACAAGAGGATCACGCCGGCCGGATCCAGTTCTGCGACCGCGTCGCCGAGCACGGCCTTGCGATCGCAGCGCGTGCAGGTGGCCCGAGCACCGGTCATGTCCCTGCCGAACACCTCGATCAGGATCCCGCCAGCGGCGTTGCCGTCGACTCTCGTGCGATGGCCGGGGTGGGCAGCCTCCATCAGGCACCTCCGAAACGCTCGGTACGGATGCGGTCGGGCGGATGCCCCGCCGCGACGAGCAGATCGGCGACCGCCTCGACGAAGCGGGTCGGCCCGCAGACGTATACCGAGGGGCGCTGGGCGGCGGGGATGGTCGAGGCCTCGAGCGTCGCGGCATCCACCCTGCCCGCGGGGCGAGCGAAGCCGACCGGTGCCGAGCGGCTGTACGCCCAGTCGACGCTGAAGGCGTCGTCGGCGAGATCGCCCAGTTCGGCCGCGTAGAAAGCGTCGTCCGCGGAACGCACCGCGTACAGGAGCCGCATCGGTGCGGAGCTGGCCGAGCGCGCATGCTCCCGGGCCATCGCGAGGAGCGGCACTATCCCTGACCCGCCCGCGATGAGCTGAACGGGCTCGGGCTGGGCAGGGGTCCACACGAAGTAGGCGCCGATCGGACCGCGGACCTCCAGCTCGTCGCCGGGCCGGACATCCTCGACGAGATACGGAGAGACCTCGCCCTCCGGCACCTCGTCGACGGCCAGCTCGAGCACGTCACCCTCTCCGGACGATGCGAGCGAGTACGACCGCACGGCCTGATAGCCGTCCTCAGCGGTCAAACGCACATCGACGTGCTGTCCGGCGAGATTCCCCGGCCACCCGTCGACCCGGAGGGAGAGCACGCGGCCATGGGGTGTGGCTCGTCGGACCTCGATGACACTGGCGACAAGCCACAGCGACGACGAGGTCACCAGTAACGCTCCTCTTTCCACGGATCGCCGTACATGTTGTATCCGTTCTGCTCCCAGAACCCCGGTTCGTCGTTCTCGAGAAGATCCAGGCCGTGGACCCACTTCGCGGATTTCCAGAAGTAGAGGTGGGGGACGAGAAGCCGGGCGGGACCGCCGTGCTCTGCCGCGAGCGGCTCGCCCTCGAACTCGAATGCGATCCACGCCTTGCCGCCGGTCAGGTCGGCGCGGGGAACATTCGTCGTGTACCCGCCGTAGGAGAAGACCCGCGTGAAGTCGCCGTCTCCGGCATCCTGCAGCAGATGATCGAGCGAGACTCCGCGCCACTGCGTGCCCAGCTTCGACCACCGCGTCACGCAGTGGATGTCGGTGGTGATCGTATCGATCGGGAGCGCCTGCAGCTCATCCCACGACCAGGTGCGTCGAATGCCGTCGAGCCCGACGACCGCGAACTCCCAGGTGTCGGTCGCGACTCGGGGTGTCGGTCCGGCCGAGAGCACCGGGAAGTCCTCGGTGAGGTACTGACCCGGGGGGAGCCGGTCATCCGACTCGCGTCGCCGGGCGCCGAAGCCGCGGGAGATCACAGCCATGATCGCCTTCTTTCGTTGGTCCCACTCATTCCACCCGATTGAACGGGCGGACGCCTCCTGCAGGTGTCGAACGCGGCACGCGCGGGTCGCCCCGATTCTAGGACCGTGGGGCGCGGTGTCGCACCATTCGAGGGCGGAGAGCGCCGGACGGCGTCTCCGCCCTCGAGAGGTCAGACGACCTCGGCAGCCGCCTCGACGATGAACTGGATGACGTCCTGGGGGAGGGCGCGCATCACGAGGTGCGGTGCGTCGAGTTCGATGACGCGACGGAAGTTGCCGCGGGTGTAGCCGAAGCGCTCGACGTCCGGGTTGATGGTGTGGTCGGCAGCGGACACGATGCCGAAGGCAGGCTTGTTCTTCCACGCAGCGACCGGTGCGGCCTCGCTGAACGCAAGGGCTGCGAGGGGGCGCTGTGCCACGGCGAGGACCTCGGAGATGGCGGGGTCGATGCCGGCAGCGAAGACCTGCGGGAAAGCCTCGACCTTGACCGAGACGTCCGTGCCGTCCTCGGCGCCCGGATTCGGGAACGGTGTGTAGACGAGGTTGGCGGCCAGCTCGGAGTCGGGGAACCCGCCCTGCAGCTGGCCGAGGCTCTCGCCTTCTTCGAGTGCGTAGCCCGAGAGGTAGACCAGCCCCACGACGTTGTCCGCAGCACCGGCGACCGTGATCACTGCGCCACCGTACGAGTGGCCGACCAGGAGGACGGACCCCTCGATCTTCTCGACGACAGAGCGGATGTACGCCGAGTCGCCGAGCAGACTGCGGTTGGGGAGGGCGGGGACGACGACCTCGTGGCCGAGATCGAGAAGACCGCGAGTGACGGGCTCGAAGCTCGCGGCGTCGGCGAATGCGCCGTGGACGAGGACGATGGTGAGGTTCGACATGGTTTCCTTTCGGGGGTGGTGGTTATGACGCTAGGTTCGGCGGCCGATCCTGTGGTGTCCCTCCCAGGGTCCCCATCCGGCGGGCGTGCTGCGTCCTACTATTTGAGCGAGAGTGCGGGATGACACCAGCGGGAGAGCATGAACGAACAGCGGACGCCGGTGTCGGAGTATCTGCGGGCTCGGCGCAATGTGCTGCAACCCGAGGATGTCGGCCTGCCCCGTACCCCGGGACGACGCGTCGTCGGGCTTCGCCGCGAAGAAGTGGCGGCACTCGCAAGGATCAGCCCGGAGTACTACGTGCGGCTCGAACGCGGCCATGACCACCAGCCGTCTGCGCAGGTGCTGCTGGCGCTCGCCCAGGCGCTGAAGCTGGACGACGCCGCCACGACGTATCTGCTGCGGTTGAACAGCGGGTGGAGTCCGTCTGCGATGGAGCGATCACCTGCCTCCCAGAAGATCCCGGAGTCCGTCTCAGCGCTTCTGCGAACACTGCAGGACGTGCCCGTAGTCGTCGTCGACGGCAACCAGGACGTACTCGCTGCCAACCCCCTCGCGCAGGCTCTCCAGCCGGCTTCGATGCAGCCGGGACGGAATCTCCTCCTGGCCACTTTCAGTGCCGGCGCGCGGGACCGGGTCGGTGAGACCTGGAGGAGTCTGGCCGAAAGGCTTGTGGCGTCATTCCGTCTGCGGAGCAATCCGAACGATCCCCGTTTTCGGGAACTCCTCGCGAACCTGCTTATTCAGGATGCCGACTTTCCGGGGATCTGGGCACGGCACGAGGTCGCGGATCTCAGCTTCGACACCACCCAGCACCGGATCGAGCCGTTCGGAGTCGTGACCGTCTCCTGGCAGCACTTGCAGGTACCCGGTACTGACACCTATCTCGTGCTGTTCGCGGATCCACCGGGCTCGCCTGCCGCGGCGGCCATCCGCTACCTCGCCGAGTCGATCCGCTGAGCGGGCACCTGTCGGGTGCGTGACCACAGTTCGCGCACTGCGGCCGCCGAAGAGTCGTCGGCGGGAATCCACAGCAGCACTCTGTGGTCGCTGCCATCCGCCGATATCCGCGCCTCGTACTGCTGCCGTCCTGTCATCGGGTGGAACACGTCGATGAGCTGGGAGGCGGGGCACTCATCGAGCTCGGTCCGCGCCCACTGCTCCCTGAATTCCTGGCTGTGCGCCCCGAGCTCGCCGATCAGGTGCGCGAAGCGGGGGTCCTGTCCGAATTCGACGAGGTTCGCGCGCAGCAGGCCGGCGACCTGTCCGGCGATCTCACTCCAGCGCCCCAGCGTCTCGGCCGCTTCGGGATTCAGGAAGAATGACCGCGCGAGGTTGTTTCCGACGGTGAACGCGGCCGTCAGGGCCATCGCCAGAGGCGTCGTCGACACGACATCCAGATGACGGTTCACGACCACCGTGATCTGGGGTGATGGTGATCCGGAGTGCTCCATTGCTGTCTCGCGATCCATGACGGCCACGATACCTTCGGCCTCGGGCCCCACAGGGTCCCTCTCAAGGCCTGCCACGGGGCGTCCAGGCGTGCACAATGCCCTGCAGGCCCCGCCGAGTCAGGGGCTGCGATTATCGTGTCTTCTCATAGTCCGCCGCCAGCCAGTCGTGTCGCATGGGAAAGGTGTCGAGTGAGCCGTCATACTCCACTCGGATCCGAACGCACGCTGACCGTGCGCGGGATGCGGTTCCGCGTGATCGAGAGCCGGGCGGATGACGCGACCGAGACGATCGTGCTGATCCACGGCATCGGGATGTCTCACCGCTACTTCGCGCGACTGCACCACGTGCTCGCTCGGTCGGTTCGCGTCGTGTCCCTCGACCTGCCGGGGTTCGGGGGGCTCCCCAAGCCCGGCCACGACATCACGATCGAAGAGATGGCCGACGCCATCCGAGAGCTGGTGGTCGCAGTGAGCACCCGCCCGGTGATTCTCGTCGGCCACTCGATGGGAGTCCAGTGGGCAGTCGAGACCGCGGTTCGCCATCCGGCGCGGATCGCCCGAGTGGTCGCGATCGGGCCGGTCGTCGACGACGCGCATCGCAGCCTCGGCGCACAGGCGCGTGCGCTGGCTGTCGACACGTTGGGGGAGACCCCGGCCACGAACGTCATCGTCTTCAGCGACTACGTGAGGTGCGGCCCGCGCTGGTATCTGCGACAGGCTGCTCACATGCTGCGTTATCCCACCGAGGATCGGGTTGGGAGTCTCACCGTGCCGCTGCTCGTCCTCCGCGGAGCGAAGGACCCGATCGCCGGTGCCGCATGGTGCGATCGCCTCGCGTCCAGCGCCCGCGACGCGGACATCGTCGCGATTCCCGGCAGACATCACGTCGTACAGCGATCTGCGCCGGATGCGGTTGCAGACAGCATTCTGGAACCGACACCGGGATGGCGGTCGGGGCGACCGTCGGAGTCGCCGCGCCGATAGTGCTCCTTCGATCAGCGCGATGTCAAGACCGTCTCCGACGAGAGTCGGGATTCGTAGCGTGGCCGCATGAATCGCACTCGATCCTTCACCGAGGTGGCACCCGGCTTCTTTTGCGTATCGGTCGCCGAGGTGAACTGCTACCTGATCAAGACAGGCGATGGACTCACGCTCGTCGACGCAGGACTGCCCGACAGTCGACGACCGCTGCACGCGCTGCTCGAACACCTGGGCGCCCGCGAGTCGGACATCGACGCGGTCATCCTCACCCACGGGCACTTCGATCACGTCGGAGTCGCCTCGAGCATCCGCGCTCACGGGGCGACGGTGCTCGTGCATTCCGCGGACGCGCGCCTCGCCCGGCATCCGTACAGCTATCGACCTGCGAGTCCGCGGGTGCCGTATCTGCTCTCGCACCCGCGCGGCATCCCCGTGATCGCTCGGATGGCGGCGCACGGGGCGCTCGGCGTGCGCGGCGTGGACGCCCTCGGTCGGATCCACCACGGGCAGCCCGTCGACGCCCCCGGTGCGCCGACCGCGCTCTGGACTCCCGGTCACACGGCAGGGCACTGCGCCGTGTTCTTCGAGGACGAGGGGATCCTGCTCTCGGGCGACGCGCTCGTGACCCTCGATCCCTACACCGGCGAGGCAGGTCCCCAGATCATCGCGCGCGCCGCGACCGCCGACACCGCACGGGCGCTCGCCTCGCTCGACACACTCGCCGAGACGTCGGCTCAGCTCGTGCTGCCCGGACACGGCGTGCCCTGGCGCGACGGGATCGCGGCGGCGGTCGCGGAAGCCGCACGACGCGGCGCCCACTGAAGACGGGCGCCGCGCCATCCGTGCTCAGCGCGATCGACGGGCGCGCTGCACCGCTGCCGCAGTCGCCGCGACGGCGAGGATCCACGGGCCCGCGACGATGATGGGGTCGAGCCAGGCGTGCCGCAGATCGCGGCGTCCGCGTCCGAATCGAGATGCGATCGGGCGGTGGCGCGGTTCGGAGGTCACACCGGTCAGGGTCACGGGATCGTCGGGCCGGGTCGTGAGGAAGGACCTGGCGTGAGCGGTGACGGCATCGATCCGGTCGCCGAGCACGAGCAGCAGCCACCGGGTGTTCTTCGTCTCACTGAACCGGTCGTACGCGAATCGACGGATCACGCCGGAGACCCCGTGCAGCGGCTGGGCGGTGCCGAACACGGGAGGGAGCATCGAATGCTCGATCGACTTCTCCCGCCGGGGGTCTTCGTCCTGACGCTCGGGGAACGTCCACCGAGCCCCCGTGTCCGGAAGGTCATCCCGCTGGTCCCAGGTTCTGCGGTGCTCAGGGTCGAGATCGGCGCCCCACCCGGGGATCCGCTCGCGCAGCTCGTCGGCGGAGGGCGCGAGGCCCGGACGATCGGCCGTGTAAGGCATGATCACTCCTCTCCGACGACCACGAGCGGTTTGACGCAGTCGTCCAGCTTGGCGGAGAACACGTGATAGGCCTCCGCGATGTGCTCCAACGGGAACCGGTGGGTGAGAAGCTCCGACGGGCGCACATGGCCGTCCCGGATGTGTTCGAGCAGCCGTGGCCACTGGCGCTTGACCGGAGCCTGATTCGCGCGGAGGGTGAGCCCCTTGTTCACGACATCGCCCATGCGCACAGCCGAGGTGAGCGGGCCGTAGGCACCGATGACCGAGACGGTGCCGCCCTTGCGCACGGAGTCGATGGCCCAGTTGAGTGCGACGGGTGACCCGCCCTGGAGCTTCAGCTTCGCGCCGGTGACGTGCTGGACGACGCTGCCGTCCGCTTCTGCCCCCACGGCGTCGATCACGACGTCGGCCCCCAGATAGCCCGTCGCCTTCTTCAGCGCGAGCACGATATCTCGCGCCTCGGCGAGATGGATGGTCTCGGCGTGGGCGAACGTGCGCGCCTTCTCGAGTCGGTAGTCGATGTGGTCGACGGCGATCACGCGTCCCGCGCCGAGGAACCACGCCGAACGCGCGGCCGCCAGGCCGACTGGACCCGCGCCGAAGACGACGACCGTGTCGAGCGGAGCGATCTCGCCGAGCTGGGCACCGAAGTACCCGGTCGAGAACGCGTCGGTCAGCAGGAGGGCGTCCTCCGAACTCAGCCAGTCGGGGATGACGGACGGGCCCACGTCGGCGAACGGGACGCGCACGAACTCCGCCTGACCGCCGTCGTATCCTCCCGTGCTGTGCGAGTAGCCGTAGATCCCGCCGACCGCGGTCGCGTTCGGATTCACGTTGTGGCAGTTCGAGAAGAGCCCGCGACTGCAGAAGAAGCACGAGCCGCAGTAGATGTTGAAGGGAACCATGACCCGATCGCCGCGCTGCAAGGTCTGGACCGAGGAGCCCACCTCTTCGACGACGCCGACGATCTCATGCCCGAAGGTGTGACCGATGCGCGTGTCCGGCATCATGCCGTGGAACAGGTGCAGGTCGGAACCGCAGATGGCCGCCCTCGTCACCCGGACGATCGCGTCGTTCGAGTGCTGGATGCGTGGCTCCGGTTTCTCTTCGACCCGCACCTTGTACGGGCCGCGGTAGGCCATCGCCTTCATCTCGGTGCCTCCGTCTGTCGGTGCAGTGTGGTCATGGTCGTGCGCTCCTTCGACTCGCTTATCGGGTTATCCGTCGGCTCCCCGCCGGTCGGGTCGGCCCCCAGCGCCGACCCCGACCGGACGTCGTGGCCTCACTCCTTGTTCGTCATGTCCTGAACCGCTCCCGCCACCTTCTCGACGACGTTGGGCAGCTCCGTCGTGCCGTAGAAGCGCGAGTCGGGGTGCGTGGGCGGAGGCATCGGCGCGGTGGTCGTCGGACCCTCGTGATAGCTGAACTCGCCGTGGCCGTCAGGAGTGGGTCCGCTCGCCCAGCTGCCCTCTGCGGCGGCGGGGCCGTCGCTGAAGTTCAAGTACTGGTACGAGACGTCGCGGTGCTCCTTCGACAGCGGGAAGTTGCTCGGGACGGGAAGGGTCTCGGCGCCTTCGGCCTTGAGCTCCTCGACGGCGGCGAGCCACTGGTTCTGGTGCATGGTGTCCCTCGCGAGCAGGAAGCTCAGAAGATCGCGCACTCCGTGATCGTCGGTCATGTGGTACAGCCGGGCGACCTGCACGCGGCCCTGCATCTCGGCGTTCGCGTTGGCGGTGAAGTCGGCGAGCAGATTCCCGCTCGATGTGATGTACGAGCCCTGCCACGGGTTGCCGTTGCTGTCGACGGGTCGCGCTCCGGCGCCCGCGACGATGCCCTGCTGGACGTCGGTGCCTCCGATGATCGCGGCGACCGTCGGGTCGTCCTGGACGGCATCCTCGGTGATTCCGAGCGGCGACTTCTCGAGCAGCTGCGCGATCATGATCGCGAGCATCTCGACGTGACCCATCTCTTCGGCACCGATGCCGAAGACCAGGTCGCGGTACTTGCCGGGGATGTGCATGTTCCACGCCTGGAACTGATACTGCATGGCGACCGTGATCTCGCCGTACTGGCCGCCCAGGACCTCCTGGAGCTTTCGGGCGTAGACGGCATCCGGGGCTTCGGGGGTGGCGGTGAACTGAAGTTCCTGACGATGGAAGAACATGGCTGCCTTTCTGGTCGGATCGTGATGGGTGCCCATGAGACCGGTTCTCGCTGCGACGGAATAAGGGCTTCACAGACCGCCGGGCGACGAGGATAATCCGCGAACCGGATCCGGAGAACTGAGCGACTCGAGGATTGAGTTCCGCGTTTTCTGCTCATAAACGTGTTGTTCGTGCTAGCTTCACTCGTAAAACAGTTGTTCTAGCCACGGAGTCACATTGCTGAGTAGTTCTGCTGTTTCCGCTGATTCCACTCAGCCCCCGGAAGCCCCCGCTTCGCCCGAGAAACTCGCACGCGACAACATGCCGCTCGCCACCTTCCTGGCTGTGGAGAAGGCGCGGTCGGCGACGCACGTCGATCTGGACGACCTTCTCTCCGCCGCCCGCCTGGGCCTCGCCCGCGCGGCCATGTCGTATGACGCCGCGCGTGGCATTCCTTTCGGTGCGTTCGCGAGCAGCCAGATCAACTGGGCGATGCTGTCGGAGATGCGTCGCGCCGACCCCGCCGGCGAGCGAGGACGCGACAAGATCGAGCGCGTGAGAGTCGCCGCCGAGGCGGTGCTCGCCCGCTCCGGCCGAGCCGCGAGCACGGCGGAGCTCGCGCGGGAGTCGGGGCTCACCGCCGAGGTCGTCTCGGAGATGATGAAGCTCGACGAGATGGTGCGCACCGCGATCAGCTTCGAGGAGCACTTCGACGCCGAGACCGGCCGACAGGCGGTCGATCTCACCGACAGCGTCATCCTCCCCGAGCACGCCGTCGAGCAGTCCGAGACGCGAGCGATGATGAACCGAGTGGTCGACGCTCTGCCCACGGCGATGCAGCAGGTCGTGCGCGGCATCTATCTCGAAGACCGCATGGTGAAGGACATCGCCGAAGAGCTCGCCGTCAGTCATGCCTATGTGTCGAAGCTGCGCTCGCGTGGTCTCGAACTGATGCGCGAGGCCATGGAGGCCTGGGAGAACGGCACGACGGGTGACCGATCGACCAAGGCCAGGGCCGAGTTCTTCGAGGCGCTCTTCGGGCCCGTCCGCGCCGAGATCCGCGACCGGTCGAGCGAGCTCCTCGCCGCCGTGTGACGCGACCCGTGGAATCTTCCGGATCCGTGGTTACGCCGGCGGCCGATGTCGCGAATATCGGTTGTGCAGGCCCACGGATGGGCCCGCGTCCAGCCCCATAACCACGGAGGAATTCTCATGGGTCTTCAGATCGCAACCAACGTCGGTGCACTCAACGCGTACCGCAACCTCTCTGTCAACCAGAACGACGTCTCGAAGTCGCTCGAGAAGCTCTCGAGCGGTCTGCGCATCAACCGTGCAGCCGATGACGCCGCCGGCCTCGCCATCTCCGAGGGCCTGCGTTCGCAGGTCAACGGTCTGAACGTCGCAGCCCGCAACGCTCAGGACGGCATCTCGGTCATCCAGACCGCAGAAGGCGCGCTCACCGAGGTCCACTCGATCCTGCAGCGTGTCCGCGACCTCGCGGTCCAGGCCGGCAACGACTCGAACAACACCGAGTCGCGCGACGCCATCAAGACCGAGATCGACTCGCTGGGCGAGGAGCTCACCCGCGTCGCCGCCAGCACGAACTTCAACGGGATCAAGCTGCTCGACAGCGCGAACACCCTGACGTTCCAGGTCGGCGCAGGCTCCGAGGCCGCCGAGGACCAGATCGGCGTCACGCTGACCGACTTCTCGGGCCTGGGCGCCACGATCGGCGCTCTGACGGTCGACACCGCGGCCAACGCACTCACCTCGATCGGCGCGATCGATGACGAGATCACGGCCGTCTCGACCGCTCGTGCGGGTCTCGGTGCGGTGCAGAACCGCTTCGAGTCGACGATCAACTCGCTGCAGGTCTCGGCCGAGAACCTCGCCGCAGCGAAGAGCCGCATCGCGGACACCGACATGGCCGCCGAGATGGTCAAGTACACCGCCTCGAACATCCTGCAGCAGGCCGGCACCGCCATGCTCGCTCAGGCGAACCAGTCGGGCCAGGGCGTCCTGCAGCTTCTCCGTTGAGTCGCTGCGCCTGAGGCGCACAGGGCGCCCGGGCGGAGTCACCTCCGCCCGGGCGCCTTCCTGTAGGACACTCTTGACCGCAACGCACGGAAGACGACCGGGATGAAACTCGACGGACTGGTATCAGGGCTCAAGACCGAAGAGCTCATCAAGGCGCTCATGGACGTCTCGGCGATCCCGAAGACGCTCATCACGAACAAGATCACCGACCGCAACTCGGTCATCACCAACCTGCAGTCGCTGAACAAGACGCTGCAGGAGCTCGTCGACAAGGCCAAGACCGCCGCGGGACCCAGCTCTCTGGCATCCTTCACCGCGTCCTCGTCGTCCGAGACGGTCACGATCACCGCCGGCAGCAAGGCGACCGCATTCTCGACCGCCATCGTGGTGGATGCCGTCGCCACAGCGCACTCCGTCGTCACCGCTGCCGCAGGGGGAACAGCGTGGGGCGGCACCTTCACCCTCGTGGGATCCGACGGCGAAGCCGTCGAGGTCACTCCGCTGGGCACCGGTCCGCAGGACCTCGCGAAGGCGATCAACGCGTCGAAGGCCGGCGTGAGCGCGACCGTCGTGCCCGCGGGAACGGATGCCGACGGCAAGCCGCTCTCGCGCATCCAGCTCACCTCCGCCGAGACCGGCGCGGCTGGTGCCTTCACCCTGCACCGCGGAACCGCGGCGGAGGTCACCTCCGGAACCGCGGTCGATCTCGGTGCCGCCCCCGGCGCCGCACTGCTCACCCAGGGCGCGGATGCCCGCATCCGCCTCTTCGCCGGCACCGACGCCGAGCAGACCCTGAACAGCGCGAGCAACACCATCACCGTCGGAGAGGGCATCGAGATCACCGTCACGAAGGCCAGTGCCGACCCCGTCACCGTGACCGTCGCACGCGATGCGAAGAAGCAGAGCTCGACGGCGGAGGCGTTCGTCAAGGAGATCGCCGCGCTGCTGGTGCGCATCGACAACGGCTCGAAGGCGACCATCGGCGAGGTCGGCGAGACCACGACCCTCGGCGTCTTCACCGGCGACAGCACGGTGCGAAACCTCCGCGGCGCGCTGGCGACCGCCGTGCAGCATCCGATCGACGGCATCTCGCCCTCGACGATCGGCATCACCGTCAGCGACAAGGGCGTGCTCTCGTTCGACGCCGAGAAGTTCGCCGCAGCTCTCGCAGAAGACCCGGAGGGCACGCAGGAGCTGTTCTCGGCGGTCTCGGCGCGGGTGCAGGACGTGACGACCCAGTACTCCGACAAGTACGACGGCCTCCTGACCAAGCGCATCACCGGCCAGGAGGACGAGGTCAAGACGCTCAAGACCCAGGTCGAGCGCTGGGACATCCGGCTCGAACAGCGCCGCGCCACCCTCGAACGCACGTACGCGCAGCTCGAGGTGCAGCTCTCGAAGCTGCAGTCGCAATCGTCGTGGCTGACCAGCCAGCTCGCCGGACTCACCCCGTCGGATTCCTGACCTCGTCCTCGTGACATCGCATCGCATCGGAGCACGTACTCATGGCACTCACCTCACTCGACCGGGCCAAGCAGCAGTATCTGGAGCAGCAGGTGGCCTCCGCCACGCCTGAGCGCCTTCTCGTGTTGCTCTACGACCGCCTCCTGGTCGACATCGAGCGCGCGGACGCCTGCCAGGAAGCGGGGGAGTGGGCGGCTGCGGGGAACCACCTCGTGCACGCGCAGCAGATCGTCGCCGAGCTCAACGGCTCGCTCACCGATGAGTGGGACGGCTCTGCAGAGCTGCACGGCGTGTACACCTACCTCACGGGACGCCTGATCACCGCCAACATCGCTCGAGACCGCGCGGCCACCGCGGAATGCCGAGCTCTCGTCGTGCCGCTCCGTGAAGCGTGGCATGCGGCGGCTGCGGCGGTCTCGTCGACCGCGCAGACCCCCATCACGGCCCTGGCCTGAGCGATCGTGCCCGACACTCTCTCGGCCTGGCTGACGGTGCTCGACCAGTTCGAGCGCGCCCTCGACGCCGCCGACGAGCACCTCGACGAGCAGTCCTTCGAGGCGCCGGACGGCCCCGTCCCCGAGGAGCTGCGTGAGCGTGCCGAAGCCGTGCTCGCGCGGCAGCAGCTCATGATCGGCGGACTCGTCACATCGCGCGCCAATGTGGCTCGCGAGATCGCCGCACTGCGGCGCGTGCCGACCTCCACCCAGAATGTGCCGGCATATCTCGACGTCGAGGGTTGAGCACAGCGGTTACATGGATGCCCGGGTGTCGCGATAGTCGGCACAGAGCACGGATCGCTCGACGATTGGCCAGGGATCGGCCTCTCCACCAACATCCCGGAGTGCCCCCGTGCTCGAATCCGTCACGTCCTCTGCGCTCATCAGCGCGCTCGACGGGCTGGCCCTGCGCCAACGCTCGATCGCCGAGAACATCGCCAACGTCAACACGCCGGGCTACCAGGCCCAGCGCGTGCGGTTCGAGGATGAACTCCGTTCTGCTGTCCAGGGCGGCTCCGGAAGCGTCGCCGCGACGGTCGAGCGCTCGCTCGAGCCGACCAGGCTGAACGGCAACAACGTCAACCTCGACACCGAGACGCTCTCGACCATCGACACCGTGCTGCGTTTCCAGTTCGCGAGTCAGGCGATCGGCGGTCAGGCGGCCTCGATCACCAAGGCGATCGGGCAGGCCTCCGCATGACCTTCGACGCGATCGGCATCGCCGGCACCGGCCTGACCGCGCACCGCAAGTGGCTCGACGCGCTCAGCGACAACATCGCCAACGTGAACACCGCGACACCCGCAGGCCAGGAGGCGTTCCGGGAGAAGTTCGTGACCGTGCAGGCCGGCACCGACAGCCCCGGCGTGTACGTCGCCGGCGTCGTCGAATCCGAGGCCGACGCGAAGCTCGTGTACGACCCCGAGCACCCCTATGCGAACGAGGACGGCTACGTGCAGTACCCGAACGTCGAGCTCGGCGACCAGATGAGCATGCTGATCCTCGCCCAGCGCGGATACGAGGCGAACGCCGCTGTCGTCGACCGGGCGAAGACGACCTACGAGGCAGCGCTGCAGATCGGCCGCAACTGATGTCGGGCATCGAGGCCATCGGTGCCTCCGGTGTCGCGCCGCTCTCGGCGCTCAGCTTCGAGACGGGCCCGGACGCGACCAGCGCTCCTGCCTCCGGCAACGCCTTCGCCACGACGCTCTCGGGGGCGATGGAGAACCTGCAGCAGCTGCAGTCGACGTCGAACGAGCTCGCGGTGCAGGCGGTCACGGGAGACCTGCAGGACATCCATCAGGCGATGATCGCGTCGACGCGCGCCTCGGTGACGCTCGACCTGGTGGTGGCCGTGCGTGACCGCAGCGTCTCGGCGTTCAACGAGATCATGAGGATGCAGGCCTGACGATGCCCAAGATGCTCACGACCTACTACGACCGCGCCAAGCAGGTCGTCTCAGGATTCTCCCTCGCACAGCGCACGATCGCCATCATCGGTGTCGCGCTGCTCGTGATGGGCGCCATCGCCCTCGGCGCGTGGCTCACCAAGCCGCAGATGAGCCCGCTCTTCACCGGCCTGAGCGCCGGCGACGCGTCGGCCGTCGTCGAGCAGCTGAAGTCGGCAGGCGTGACCTACGAGCTCGCCGAGGGAGGCGCGACGATCCTCGTTCCCGACGACCAGGTCTATCCGCAGCGTCTCGCGGCGGCATCCGCCGGGCTGCCCGGCGACACCAGCGAGGGCTACACCCTGCTCGACGAGATGGGTGTGACGGCGAGTGAATTCCAGCAGTCGGTGACCTACAAGCGTGCCATCGAGGGCGAGCTGGCCAGCACGATCGGCGCGATGGAGGGCATCTCGACGGCGTCGGTGCAGCTGGCGATCCCGGAGGAGAGCGTCTTCGTCTCGGAGCAGCAGAGCCCGACCGCATCCGTGTTCGTGAAGACCCGCAACGGCTCAGGGCTCAGCGACGAGAAGATCGAGGCGATCGTGCACCTCACGAGCGCCGCCGTGCCGGGGATGACGCCGGAGGACGTCGCGGTGACCGATCAGGACGGCCGCGTGCTCTCGGCGGTCGGCACCGGGCTCACCGGGAACTCCTCGAAGCAGGCGACTGAGCATGAGGCCAAGGTCGCGGCATCCGTCAGCAAGATGCTCGAGACGATCGTCGGACCCGGCAACGCGACGGTGACGGTATCGGCCGATGTCGCGAACTCCACATCCGAGCGCATGGACGAGACGTACTCGGCCCCCGAGGGCGAGCTGAGCGCATCGGAGCAGACCAAGACCGAGACGTACAACGGCGGCGAGGGTGGAGGTGCCGGCGTGCTCGGCCCCGACAACATCGCGGTTCCCAACAACGCCGAGGGGACCGGCGCCTATGAGTTCGAGGAGACCTCTCGCAACAACGCCGTCAACAAGTCGACGGAGAAGACCATCACCCCCGCCGGAGAGGTGACGCGGCAGACCGTCAGCATCGCGCTCAACCGAGGGACGGTCACCGGAGTGACGGCGAACCAGATCGAATCGCTCGTGGCATCTGCGGCCGGGATCGACGTCGAGCGCGGCGACGAGATCGCCGTCGAGTTCGTCGAGTTCAACCAGGCGGGTGCGACGGCGGCGCAGACAGCGCTGCAGGCGGCGGAGGCCGAGCGCGACGCGCAGTTCCAGCAGGAGCTGCTGCGCTCTGCGATCATCGGCGGCGCGATCCTGCTCGCGGCGATCATCCTGATCGTCTTCCTCGTCGTGCGCCGCAAGATGAAGCGTCGGGTGATGTACACCGAAGACGGACCGATCGAGTACTTCGCGACGGTCACCGAGAGCGAGGAGCAGAAGCTCCGCTCGCTCAGAGGGCTGAAGGAGGCCGAGGCGATCATCGCCCCGGCGCCGACCAAGCTGCTGCCGTCCGCGTCGGCCGATCTCGACGACGAGCCCGAGCCCGACAAGGTGCTGGTCGAGCGCCGTCGCCGGGAGATCGACGACCTCGCCAAGCGCGAACCCGACACGATCGCCAGCGCACTGGCCGACCTGATGGATGAGGCGACCGTATGAGCGCGCTGACCGAGCTGCTGGACGCGCAGGCCGACACGGTCGAGGTGTCGGCCGTCGAGGCGCCGGCACCCGTGGCTGCGCCGGAGATGAGCGGACTGCGCAAGGCCGCGATCGTGCTGATGAACATGGATCGCGCCGCCAGTGCCGAAGTGCTCCGCCACCTCGGCGAGGAGCGGTCCGAGATGCTCGCGGCCGAGCTGACACAGCTCGGGGGAGTGGACGTGGCCTCGACGGCCCGTGCTCTCGGCGAGTTCCGGCGCATCGCCACCGGCGGCTCGGTGCCGTCGCGGGGCGGACAGGAGCTCGCCACCGGACTGCTCGAGACGGCATTCGGCCGCGAGAAGGCGGTCGGGATGGTCGGCCGAGTCATGTCGCAGGGGTCGGTCTCGTTCGACTTCCTCAATGCGGCGGACCCGGCCCAGCTCGCCACGATCATCGAGGGTGAGCTTCCGACCACCGTCGCCGTCGTACTGGCCAATCTCAGAGCCGATCGTGCGGCGGCGGTTCTCGCCGCCCTGCAGGATCCCCTGCGCACGGACGTCGCTCAGGCGATCGCGACGATGGGCACCGCCACGCAGGAGGCGATCTCCATCGTGGCCGACTCGCTGCGCTCACGCACCGGCGTCTTCGCGATGCGCGACAACCATGAGTCCATCGGAGGCGTGCAGCCTCTCGTCGAGATCATCAACCGCTCGGACACCGCGCTCGAGAAGTCGCTCCTCGCAAGCCTCGAAGGCCGTGATCTCGCCCTGGCCGAGGACATCCGCAGCCGCATGGTCACGTTCGCCGACATCGCGCGCCTCGAGGATCGCGACGTCCAGCGGGTGATGCGCGGTATCGACCTGCGCATGCTCGCCCTCGCGCTGAAGGGCGCGGACGACCAGATCACCGACAAGGTGAAGAGCAACATGACGGAGCGCAACCAGGAGAACCTCGCTGAGGAGACCCGAGTCCTCGGTCCCGTGCGCATGCGTCAGGTCGATGAGGCCAGAGCCGAGATCGTGCGCATCATCCGCGACCTGGAAGCCGCGGAGGAGATCACGATCTCGCGCGAAGACGAGGATGAGCTCATCGAGTGATCCCTCTGACGGCAGGTGAGTCGGCCGATCCGGTTACGGACGCAGCCGGGTGTCGCGATAGTGGGTCTGGAGCACGGATCGCTCGACCTACGGGCCACGGACAGGCCTCGCCCTTCGATTCCGAGGTGTCCGCCGTGCTCGATTCCGCCTTCACGCCACTGGTCGTGCCGCGCGTCGGCGAGACGCCCATGGACCTCCGCGGCGAGGCCGACAGGGCCCGCACCCGTGGCTATGCCGACGGCTTCGTCGAGGGCCGCAGGCTCGCCCTCGACGAGGGAGAGGTGCAGCACGCCGCGCAGCAGCAGCGGATGCACGAACTCCAGGAGCTGTACCTGCATGAGCGCGGCTCGGGTCTGCGCGCGTTGGAGAGCGCGCACGCGGCCCTCGACCGCCGCATCGACGAGCTGAGCATGCTCGCCGCCGATCGCATCGAAGAGCTCGCCGTCGCCCTCGCCACCACGATCCTCGGAGCAGAGCTGTCGGATCCGGCACGTTCGGCGGCGCATGCGCTGCGCCGGGCGCTCACGGAGATGCCGGCGGAGCGCTGGACAGGGGTCGCCTTCAGCGAGCAGGACGTCGCAGTCCTGCAGGACGAGATGTCGTCGATCGACGCGTTGCGCGGCATCCGGATCTCCGCCTCTCCGGCCGTGGACAACGGCGGCGCCATCGTCGAGATCGAGAACGGGGCCGTCGACACGCGCATCACGTCGGCGCTCGCCCGCGCGGCCGCAGCACTCGACGGCGACGAACAGGATGCCGAGGTGATCGTGTGATCACCGCGACGCGGTCGTGGAACCGTGCGCTGCTGGCAGCGCGCCCGGAGCGCTCAGGAACCGTGAAAGCCGTGCGAGGGCTCGGCGTCGAGGTGCTGGGCATCGACGGCGCGGTCGGCGACCGCATCCGCATCGACGCGACTGACGGCCGTGTGGTGGATGCCGAGATCGTCGCCGTCGACGGAGCCGCCGCCCGCTGCATGCCGCTGGGCAGGCTCGACGGGATCACCGCCCGTGCCCGGGTGCGGCACGGGGGAGCGCCGCTGCAGGTGCCGACCGGACGAGCGCTGCTCGGACGCGTGCTCGACGGACTCGGGCGACCGATCGACGGCAAGGGGCCGCTCGACCGGGGTGTCGCTCCCGTCTCGCTCGACCACGATGCGCCGAGCGTCATGGATCGCCAGCGCATCGATCGTCAGCTCGGCCTCGGCGTTCGCGTGCTCGACACGATGACGCCGGTGGGCTCGGGGCAGCGTCTCGGGCTCTTCGCCGGCTCGGGCGTCGGCAAGTCGTCGCTGATGTCGATGATCGCCCGTGGCTCCACTGCCGATGTGAACGTCATCGCCCTCGTCGGGGAGCGCGGTCGCGAGGTGCGCGAGTTCCTCGAGGACGACCTGGGCCCCGAGGGTCTGGCGCGGTCGGTGGTGGTCGTCGCGACCTCGGATCAGCCCGCGATGGCGCGCCTGCGCTCGGCATTCGTCGCGACCAGGATCGCCGAGGCGTTCCGCGACGACGGCCTCGACGTGGTGCTGATGATGGACTCCCTCACGCGCGTCGCCATGGCGCAGCGCGAGATCGGGCTCAGCGCAGGCGAACCGCCCGCCACCCGCGGGTATCCGCCATCGACGTTCTCGGTGCTGGCCCGCCTGCTCGAGCGCGCAGGAACCGGACCCGTCGGATCGATCACCGGCCTGTACACGGTGCTCGTCGACGGCGACGACCACAACGAGCCGATCGCGGACGCCGCGAGAGGAATCCTCGATGGCCATGTGGTGCTCGACCGCGCGCTGGCGATCCGCGGACACTTCCCCGCGATCGACGTGCTCGGCTCGGTGTCTCGCGTCGTGTCGAAGATCACCACTCCTGAGCAGCGTCAGGACGCGGTGATGCTGCGCAGCGTCCTGGCGGCTCGTCGCAGCGCGAACGACCTCATCGAGATCGGCGCCTACCGCCAGGGAGCGAACCCGATGGTCGACGCCGCCCTCGCGCACGAAGGCGCGATCTCGCGCTTCCTCACCCAGCGGATGGACGATCTTGCGGCATCCGACGACTCCTGGCAGCGGCTCGCCGCCCTCACCACCGACTTCGGAGGACTCACCCCATGACCTTCCCACTGGCTGGCCTGCTGCGCGTGCGCGGCGCCCAGGAGCGTGTCGCCGCCGAGCAGCTGTCGCGTGCGAGCGCGGAACGGGCGCAGGCCGAGCTCGACGAGCAGACCGCGATCTCGAGCCTCGCCGACATCAGCGCGCAGATCGACGATCCACGAGCGCTGATGGCCATGGCCGCCGCTCGCGCCGCGGGACGCAGCACGCTCAGCGATCTGCAGGCGCTCGTCGAGATGAGGCGCGGCACGGAGTCGGAGGCGAAGTCGGCCCACGTCGAAGCGCGGCGCGACCTGAAGGGACTCGAGCGGCTCGAGAGCACCCACCGCGTGGAGGCGACCAAGGCCGAGCTCGCCGCGGAGCAGTCGGCGCTCGATGAGATCGCTGTGGTCCGCACCGCGCGACGTGAGGGGAGCGCCGCATGACCGGGCTCGCGGCGGTGATCGCCCGCGTCGACGCGATCGAGACGCAGATCGTGTCGCTGGATCCGGCAGGCCGCGCGGCGGCGGCGTCGGCTGCAGCGACCGCGACCGCGGCGACCGCCGAGACATCGGCGGCGAGCGCGACGACGTTCGCTGGAGTCCTCGAAGCGGCGAAGGCGGCGTCGACCCCGGAAGCACCCGCTGCCGGCCAGACCCCCCAGACTGCGGCGGCAGCCGGCACGGGAGCGGGCGGCGACGCGAGCGCTGAGGTCATCTCGGCGCTGCAGACGCTGTTCTCGGCCAATGCCACCGGCGCAGACGGCTCGACGGCGTCGATGCAGAAGATCATCGAGATGCTCCGATGACCGCCGTGGGGCTGCTCGCGACGGTGGCGGGTTCAGGAACCGGCGAAACGGAGACAGGTGGACGATTTTCGGCCGTTTCGGGCTCTCTGTTCGGCGACGCGCTGATCGCCGCTGGCCGGGTGCTCGACGGTGCGACGGATCAGGACGCAGCGACGCTCACGCCGGACGGACAGGACGCGCCGACTGCCGAGGAGACTGCGGCATCCGACGACGCGAGCGGGGCAGAGGCGCCGATCGCGACCATGATGCACCTCACCGCGCAGTTCGCTCCGGCCGCGGCTGCGGCGGCCCCTGCATCCACGTCGACGCCTGCTCAGAGGACGCCGGATGCGACGACGCTCGATGGGACGACGCTCGTGCAGACGGCGCCGGAGGCGTCGGAGGCAGCGGGGAGCGCCCGCAGCGCTCTCCCCGCTCCCGCCGCAGCGTCGGGTGAGGCGCGCCCTGCCGAGCTCCCCACAGGCCCGGCCGCGGCAGCCGTCGAGACGGGCGCGACGGTGACCTCCCCGCCTCTCGGCGTGTCGGCGCCGGAACGGACACCTGCGCCCGAGATCTCATCGGCATCGGCGTCGGCGTCGGCGAGGGGCGCTGACGGGGCGCCTCCGGTGGCCGGCGCCCGAGTGCGCCCGGAGACCCTGTCGAGCGACGCTCCCCGTGACGCTCCGGTGACGGGTCAGCAGGACCCGGCGGAGGGCGTTGCCGACCCGGCGACATCCTCCGCTGCCGCTGCGGCTCCGCGGTCCGAGTCCCCGCGGAACGCGGCACCGTCGACTCCGATCCCGACCACCGTCGGCGTCTCCGCTGCGTCCGTGATGGGCGGCCAGGCAGAGCCGCTGCCGTCGAGCGACTCCGTCGATCCACTGCCGGGTCCGCAGCCCGGGTCGCCTGCGACGACTCTCGCTCCGGTCGCATCTCCGGCTGCGGCGACGGCCATGCCCGTGTCCTCGCCCGAAGCGGCCGCGTCGACCAACCGGGCCGTCGCCGCGCAGGTCGCACCCGTGGTGGTGAGCATCGCGCAGCGCCCGATGGGCACCCATCAGCTCACGATGACGGTGAACCCGGACAGCCTCGGCCCCGTCACCGTGCGCGCGCACATCAGCGCGGCGGGCGAGGTGCAGGTCGAGCTCAGCGGCGCCACCGATGCAGGGCGCGACGCGCTGCGGACCATGCTCGTCGACCTTCGCCGTGATCTCGCCGCGGTGATGCCGCACGCGACTCTCAACGTCTCCCACGGGGCATCGGCGGACACCGCCGGAGACCGCGGCCAGCAGGGCGCGGGCGATGCGTCACCGGAGCAGGGCTCCGGTGATCGCGACGCGCAGCGCGGACGCTCCGACCAGCGCCGCGGGGCCGAGCAGAGCCCCGATCTTTCCCGCATCATCCCGACGACGTCCTCTGCCGTATCCGGTGCAGGGCTCGACATCTTCGCCTGAGAGGACGACCGAATGACTGTCGACGCAGTGACCGCACCGAGCTCCATCCACACGGGAGGGACGACCGATCCCGCAGCCCGCAAGCAGGTGCTCGACGGCGAGGTGTTCCTCAAGCTGCTGGTGACGCAGCTAACCCACCAGGACCCCTCGAGCCCGATGGACACGAACGAGATGATCTCGCAGACGACCCAGCTCGCCATGATGGAGCAGCTCACCACGCTCGCCGACAACGGCGCCGAGGCCTTCGCCCTGAACATGCGTCAGGCGGCGAGCGCCCTGATCGGACAGGAGGCGAGCTACAAGGACGCCGACGGCAAGACCGTCTCGGGCATCGTGACCAAGGTCTCGTTCGACGGACCGATCCCGCAGGTGACCATCGGCGACAAGACGGTCGCGCTCGACGTCATCACCGGAGTCGTGACCGCACCGACCACCCCCGCACCGACCACCCCCGCTGCGCCCACCCCCGCCGCAGTCTGACCCCGTCTCACCCAGGAAGAGAGAAACCCCATGCTTCGCTCGCTCTACTCCGGAATCTCCGGCCTCCGCTCGCACCAGACCATGCTCGACGTCACGGGCAACAACATCGCCAACGTCAACACGGCAGGGTTCAAGGGCTCGTCCGTGCTGTTCCAGGACTCGCTGTCCCAGCTCATCGGCAACCCGGGCATCCCCGACGACGAGGTCGGCGGTCGCAACCCCGCCCAGGTCGGTCTGGGCGTGCAGGTCGCCGGCGTGCGCACCAACTTCGCTCAGGGTTCGGCCCAGGCGACAGGCCGCGGTGGCGACCTGATGATCTCGGGCGACGGCTTCTTCGCGGTCCGAGCCGGCGGAGAGACCCTCTACACGCGGGCGGGCGGCTTCTCGTTCGACCCCACTGGCAAGATGGTGACCGCCGACGGCTCGATCGTGCAGGGCTGGTCGGCGCAGGACGGCGTGGTGAACACGGGGCAGGCGACCGGCAACATCGTGCTGCCGCTCGAGGCGGTGTCACCTGCGAAGGCGACGACCTCGGCGACGGTGACCGGCAACCTGCCCTCGACCGCCGCGGTCGGTGACGAGCTGGTGCGCGACGTGACCGTCTACGACGCCCAGGGCACGCCGTCTACCCTCAGCCTGACCTTCACGAAGACGGCGGCCGGATGGGACGTGACCGAGCCGACCAGTGGCGCGACGGGGGCGCTGACCTTCACCGACGGCAAGCAGGCCGGCGCAGGCCTCACGCTCGCAGCCGGCGCCGTGAGCGTCGACCTGGGTGCGGTCACGGGCTACGCGAACATGTCGACGGTCGCCGTGACGGAGCAGGACGGATCGGCTGCCGGCACGTTGAAGTCCTACAGCATCACCGGCGACGGATCCATCGTCGGCACGTTCAGCAACGGTGCGACGCAGACGCTCGGCAAGATCGCCATGGCGACGTTCGCGAACCCCGAGGGGCTGGAGAAGGCGGGCGGCACGGCCTACCGCGCATCCGTGAACTCCGGAGCTGTGCGCATCGGGGAGCCGGGCCAGGCCGGTTTCGGCAACCTCGTCTCGGGTGCGCTGGAGATGAGCAACGTCGACCTCTCGCAGGAGTTCACCAACCTCATCGTCGCCCAGCGCGGGTTCCAGGCCAACGCGCGCATCATCACCACGAGCGACGAGGTCCTGCAGGAGCTCACGCAGCTCAAGCGCTGATCGCGTGCGCCGACTCGGTCGGACACGCGCGACGAGGCCCGCCCCTGGTTACCGGGGGCGGGCCTCGTCGCGATAGTCGGAGCAGACTTCCCCCTCTCATCCGAAGCCCGGAGAACCCCCGATGATCATCGTCACCCGCCTCGACCGCACCCGGTTCGCGGTGAACCCCGACCTGATCGAACGCATCCACGCCTCGCCGGACACCACTCTGCACATGGTCGACGGTCATGTGTACGTGGTCGAGGAGGATCTCGACGCCCTGATCGATCTGATCGTCGCGTACCGGGCGCGCGTGCTCGGCGCAGCCCAGGCACTGACCTCGCAGACGGGGGCATGACGGTGGATCCCGCATTCATCATCGGGGTGATCCTGGCGTTCGGCGCGCTGGTGGCGATGATCACGATGGAGGGGGCGAGCTTCGAGGCTCTGCTCATTCCGGCGCCCATGATCCTCGTGCTCGGCTCGACGATCGGCGTCGGCATCGCCAGCCACACCCTCCGCGACACGATCCTCGCTGTGAAGAGCCTCGGGCGCATGGTCAGGGGCCCGAAGATGACGCCGGAGGCGGTCATCCCCTTCCTTGTGGGGTATGCCGAGAAGGCCAGGGGTGAAGGTCTGCTGGCACTGGAGCAGGAGCTCGACTCGGCACCCGATGCATTCACCCGACAGGCGCTGCAGGCTCTCGCCGACGGAACGGATGCCGAGGATCTGCGCACGGTGATGGACGACGAGATCGCCGCGACGTCGTCGCGCAACCGCGTGGCATCGAAGTTCTTCGGGTCGCTGGGCGGATATGCGCCCACTATCGGGATCGTCGGCACCGTCGTCTCGCTGACGCACGTGCTCGAGAAGCTCGACGAACCCGACCACCTCGGGCCGATGATCGCCGCGGCCTTCGTCGCCACGCTCTGGGGTCTGCTCTCGGCCAACTTCATCTGGAACCCGATCGCCGGTCGCCTCGGACGGATCGGAGCCGTCGAGCTCGAGCGGATGACCCTGGTCTCGGAGGGCATGCTCGCCATCCAGGCCGGAAGCGCACCGCACCTGCTCCAGGAGCGCCTCGAGGCGCTGTCGACCGTGAAGCCCAAGGCCACCAAGAAGAAGCGCGAGCCCGAACGGGCAGAGGGCGTGCAATGAGCACAGCCCGTCGAGCTCGCGGGCGCGGGCATGAAGATGACTCGCACGATGAGCCGGACGAGCGCTGGGCCGTCTCGTACGCCGACATGGTCACGGTTCTGATGTGCCTGTTCATCGTGCTCTTCGCCGTGTCGAACGTCGACAAGACGAAGTTCGAACTGCTCGCGAACAGCCTCGCCACGGGCTTCGGGCAGGAGAGCACCGAGGGCGGTGCCGACACGGCCGAGGGAGTGATCGTGCCGCCTGAACTGCAGGACGATGACGGGGTGGTCGACCTCGCGGCGCGGGCCGAGATCGAGTTCGAGTCGCTCGAGGGACTGCGCGATCGCATGAGCACCTCGCTGGCGGCACAGGGCCTGCAGGACACGGTGCAGTTCGTCATCGACGACCGAGGGCTCCAGGTGGGGCTGGTCGGCGCAGAGACGTTCTTCGCCGACAACAGCACCGACCTCTCGGCGAAGGCGGACGCCGTGCTCGACACGATCGGAGACGTGCTCGTCACGGTCGACAACCAGGTGAGTGTCGAGGGGCACGCCGACCACCGCGTCTCCGCCGCACCCTTCGCCACCAACTGGGAGCTGTCCGGCGGGCGCGCGACCCAGGTGGCGCGGTTCCTCGTCGAGCACGAAGGCGTCGGAGGACCCCGTGTGAAGGCGACGGCGTTCTCCGACACCCGACCCATCGTGCCGGGCGACACCCCTCAGGCGCTGGCCAGCAACAGACGCGTCGACATCATCGTCGAATCGAACGAAGAAGAGCAGGTGAGAGCGCTGATACCCGCTCTCGCGGCTGCTGCGAACAACTGAGCTCACGTGAACACCACCGTCGAGGAGACCGTCATGACCGCATCCGCCGTGCTCGATGACCCCGCCCTGCGCCATCCGGCATACGATTTCGGACGCCCCGCCCAGCTCGGACGCGAGAGCACCCGCCATCTCGAAGCGGCCTTCGAGTCGTTCGCCCGCCTGTGGTCGTCCCAGCTCACGGCGAAGATCCGCGTGCGCGCCCACCTCGCACTCGAGACCGTCGAGCTCGTGTCCTACGAGGAGTACGCCGACACCCTGCCCGGCACGACGGCCATGGTCGCCGGCTCGTTCGCCGACCGCGACGAGCCGTGCGTCGTGCAGTTCGGTCTCGACAGCGCCCTGCTGTGGGTGGTGCAGATGATGGGCGGCAGGAGCACGTCGCTTCCCGAAGCCCGCACATTCACGCCGATAGAGCTCGCCCTCGTCCGCAACCTGATGGAGGGCACCTTCGAGCACCTCCACGCCAGCCTCGGCGCCCTGCTCCCTGGTGCACCGCGCTTCACCGCGGTGCACTACAACCCCCAGTACATGCAGGTCATCTCCGCGACGGCGGCGGTGATCGTCGCCCGATACACCATGCGTCTCGGCGATTCCGAGTCGACCGCGACGGTGATGCTGCCGGCGACCGCGGTCGTCGACCGCCTCGCGGCCACGGGATCGGACGCTGCATCGGCGCATTCGACGGATCAGACCCTGGAGCAGGTGCGCAGCACGCCGTTGGAGCTGACGCTGCGCCTCGCGCCCATCACGATCGGCACCGGAGAGATCCTCGATCTCGCACCGGGCGACCTGCTGCGCCTGCCTCACCCCGAGACCCGGCCGTACGAGCTCATGGCCGGGCAGACCCGGATAGCTCTCGCGACACCGGGCAGCAGAGGCTCGCGCCTCACCTGCAAGATCACGACCACCCATGAGGAGACCCACTGATGAGCACCTTCCACGAGACCGCCATCGCCGCGGCGATCGCCGGCAAGCTGCCGTTCGGCTACCCCGTGATCCCGGCACCGTCCACCGACCCCGGCGCGTCGGGCGACGCGGTGGTCGTCACCTTCACGGGCAGCCCCGGGGCCCGGATCGCGATCCAGGTCATCGACCCGTCGCAGCTCGAGGACGGCTCCAAGAACGCTCAGCTGGCCGATCGCCTGCACCCGATCTTCGAGGCGGCCGCCGCCGTGCTCGGCAGCGGCTCGCTCGGCGACGGAGCCGTGGTCGACGCCGCCGAGGTCTTCACCGATTCGGGGACCCAGGTGTTCGACATGGTCGACGCCGACGGCAGCGTCGTGGCGCGCGCATCCGTGCGCATCGACGGAGCCAGGGCGGCATCCGCGTCGGGTCCGCAGCGGCTCAACCGCATCGCGGGGGTCGAGATGGAGCTCGTGGTCGAGATCGGGCGCACGCGGATGCCGGTGCGCGACGTGCTCTCGCTCGAGCCGGGCCGTGTGGTCGAGCTCGACCGCGCCGCCGGGTCTCCCGCCGACATCAAGCTCAACGGCCGACTGATCGGGCACGGCACGGTCGTCGTCGCCGAGGGCGACTTCGCGATCCGCGTCGAGCGCATCCTCGACAGCGCCGAGACGGTCTGAGCGTGGACGACATCCTCGTCGCGCTCCGTGCGATCGTCGCGCTGGGAGCGGTGCTCGGGCTGCTGCTCTTCCTGAGCCGCCGCCTGCAGAAGTCGCAGGCGAAGGGCGTGAGTCCGCTGGCAGGGCTGATGCCGAAGAAGCTCGCCAAGCTGACCGAGCTCGTGCCGACGCGGCCCGCCGCGGCGCCGCGTGCGCGCCCGGAGAAGATCACCGTGGTGGCGAGGTCGGGCATCGGCGGCAAGGCACAGCTCGTCGTGGCGGAGTTCGGCGGCATCCGCTACGTGCTCGGCGTGACGGAGCACGGGATCAACGTCGTCGACACCCAGGAGGCTCCTCCTCTCGAGCAGGAGGAGGTCGTCTCCTCGGACGTACGATCCGCCTCCGTCGAGATGCCCGATGACATCGTCGACCGCGCGCTGCGCTCGGTCGCCTGATACGCGGTCAGCGCATCGGCCGACGCGGTTACGTGCACCTCGTGATGTCGCGATAGTCGACTGCGAGCACGGATCGCTCGACCCCCTGGCTACGGATCGGCCACGCCACCCATCTTCGGAGTGCCGCCGTGCCCGCATCCGCCGCAGTCGCCGCGCCGACGTCTGCGCGCGCACCGCGACTGCCTCGCCGCGTGTGGGTGCTGCTCGCCGCGGTGCTCGTCGTCGTGACCGCACTCGTGCTGCTGCAGGCCACAGGGGCGCACGCAGCGGCGATGCACGTCCCGACTCAGGTCGGTGACGGCGAGGGCGACGGCGTGACGATCAACGGCATCAACGGGGCGCCGTCCGACAGCATCATGACGTTGCTGGGCATCACCGTGCTCAGCGTCGCTCCGGCGCTGCTGCTGATGATGTCGAGCTTCACCAAGATCTTCGTCGTGCTGGCCCTCACCCGGAACGCGCTCTCGCTGCCGTCGATCCCGCCGAACCAGGTGCTGGCCGGTCTCAGCCTGTTCCTGACGCTGTTCATCATGTGGCCGGTGCTCACCGACATCAACACCGTCGCCGTCGCGCCGTTCACCGACGGCCAGATCGACTTCGGCAGGGCGTTCGAGCTCGCCCAGGAGCCCCTGCGGCAGTGGATGCTCTCGTACACGCGCGAAGAGGACATCGCGCTGATGCATCGCGCAGCGCAGATGGAGAACCCCACCGACGCCGCGAGCATCCCGCTGCAGACGCTCGTCCCGGCCTTCATGATCAGCGAACTGCGCGCGGCGTTCCTGATCGGGTTCATCATCTTCGTGCCGTTCCTCGTCATCGACCTGGTGGTCGCGAGCGCACTCATGTCGATGGGCATGATGATGCTGCCGCCCGTCATGATCTCGTTGCCGTTCAAGATCCTCCTGTTCCTGCTCATCGACGGATGGGGCATGGTCATCACCGCGCTCGTCCAGTCCTACAACGGGGGTGGCGGGTGAACCCCGAAGCGGTCATCGACATCGGTCAGGCGGCGCTCATCGTCGGTGCGAAGCTCTGCGCGCCCCTGCTCATCACCGCCCTGGTGGTGGGCTTCGCGATCTCGCTGCTGCAGTCCATCACCCAGGTGCAGGAGATGACGATCTCGTTCGTGCCGAAGCTCGTCGCCGTCGGCATCGCGCTCCTCGTCACGGGGCACTGGATGATCGCCGAGATGATCGCGTTCACGAACGAGATGTTCGCGCGGATACCGTCGCTGCTGAACGGCGGCTGATGAACATCCCGATCGATTTCACCTGGCTGGAGGCGACCTCGCTCGCCTGCGTGCGGATCACGGCATTCCTGGTGCTCGCCCCGCCGTTCAGTCACGGCACGATCCCGATGCGGATCCGCGCGATGCTCGGCGTCGGTCTCGCTCTCGCCGTGTCGCCGGTCGTGACCGCAGGATATGAGCGCCTCGACACCGGGGCCTTCATGCTCGCACTGGCAGGGCAGGCCCTCACGGGGGCGCTCCTCGGCTTCCTCGTGATGGTGCTCTTCAGCGCGATCCAGGGCGCCGGCCACCTCGTCGACACCTTCGGCGGGTTCCAGCTGGCTCAGGCCTTCGATCCCGGCATGGCGATCAACGGCGCACAGTTCACCCGACTGTTCCAGATGACCGCGATCATGCTGCTGTTCGCCTCCGACGGATACCAGCTCGTGCTCGGCGGTCTGTTCCGATCGTTCGACGCGGTGCCGGTCACCGGCATGATCGATCTCGCCAAGCCCGCCGAGGCGCTCGTCGGCGCTGCGGGACAGATGATGCTCAGCGCGGTGCAGATCGCGGGACCGCTGCTCATCGTGCTCTTCCTCGCCGACGTCGGACTCGGTCTGGTCAGCCGCGTCGCGCCCGCCCTGAACGCCTTCGCGATGGGCTTCCCGATCAAGATCGGTCTCACGCTCCTGCTCGTCGGATTCGTCTACGCGGCGCTCCCGAGCGTGGTCGCCGTGATCGCCGAGGAGGCTGCGCGACTGCTCCTGGGGGTGACCCGATGAGCGAGACCGACACCGGCGAACGCACCGAGAAGGCGACCGAGCGTCGCCTGAAGGAAGCGCGGAAGAAGGGCCAGATCGGCCGCAGCCAGGACTTCACGGCCTGGGTCTGCATCGCCGCCGCGGCCGTCATGATGGTGCCGACGATCGCCTCGGGCACGCAGGTGGTCACAGAGCTCTTCCTCGCCGTGACGCCCGTCGCGATGAACCCCACCGACGGCGCCGCCATGGATGTGCTGAGCTCGGCCATCACCTCGCTCGGGGGCATCCTGCTTCCGATGCTGGTGGTGGTGCTGCTCGCCACCACGGCCACCGCGGTCGCGCAGGGCGGCATCCACCTGCGCGGCGTGACCATGCGCACCGAGCAGTTCAACATCGTGTCGGGCGTCAAGCGCGTCTTCGGCCGGCAGGCGCTCTGGGAGGGCGCCAAGGCGCTGCTGAAGACCGTGGCCATCGGGCTCGCACTGTGGATCGTCGTCTCGGGTCTCGTCCCGGTACTGATGGCCAGCGGCAGCCACAACATCACCTGGCTGCTCGAGCAGGCGGCCGGGGGAGCGGTCGCGCTGCTGCAGGTCGCCGTGGCGGTGGGCATCCTGCTCGCAGCGATCGACGTGGCGGTGGTCATGCGGCGCAACCGCAAGCACACGCACATGACGAAGAACGAAGCCAAGGACGAGCACAAGAAGACCGAGGGCGACCCGCTCGTGCGCTCCCAGCGCCGCTCGCGGCAGCTCGCCATGAGCCGCAACAGGATGATCGCCGCGGTGGGCGACAGCGACGTCGTGCTCGTGAACCCCACGCACGTGGCGGTGGCGCTGCGCTACGAGCCGGGCAAGTCGGCGCCACGGGTCGTGGCGAAGGGCGCGGGGATCGTCGCGCAGAAGATCCGCGAGAAGGCGGAGGAGAACGGCGTGCCGATGATCAGGGACATCCCTCTCGCACGTGCGCTGCACTCGGCCTGCGAGATCGGGCGGGAGATCCCCGAAGAGCTCTACACCGCGGTCGCCCAGGTGCTCGCCTTCATCGAGCACCTCAAACGTCGAGGCTCGGCCAGGGGAACGCACACGATGCCCTTCGCCAGCACCAGGGACCGCGGCCTGTGAGTCCGGCCGCGAGCACATCAGAACGAGCAGAGAGAATCAGAAGGCGAGACGCATGATCGGTCAGCTGTTGTCCAAGGGGGCTGTTCCCGTCGGTGTGGTGGGGATCATCCTCCTGCTCATCGTGCCCATCCCGACCGGTCTGCTCGACGTGCTCATCGTCCTGAACATCTCGTTCGCGCTGCTGATCCTCCTGACCGCGATGTTCGTGAAGAAGCCTTTGGACTTCTCGGTGTTCCCGAGTCTGCTGCTCGTCGCGACCCTCTTCCGGCTCGGCCTCAACGTCGCGTCGACCCGCCTCGTGCTCAGCGAGGCCCACGCGGGTCAGGTGATCCAGGCGTTCGGTCAGATCACCATCAGCGGCTCACTCGTGATCGGTGCCGTGATCTTCCTCATCCTCACAGTCATCCAGTTCGTCGTGGTCACCAAGGGTGCCGAGCGCGTCGCCGAGGTGGGCGCGCGCTTCACGCTCGACGCCATGCCGGGCAAGCAGATGGCGATCGACGCCGACCTGAACGCCGGTCTGATCACGGATGACGAGGCGCGCAGGCGACGCGCAGAGGTCGCCGCGGAGGCGGACTTCTACGGTGCGATGGACGGTGCGTCGAAGTTCGTCAAGGGAGATGCGATCGCGGGCATCGTGATCGTGGTCATCAACTTCGTCGGCGGCATCATCATCGGCATGGTGCAGCACGGCATGGAGGTCGGCGAGGCGCTCGAGACCTACAGCATCCTCACCATCGGCGATGGGCTGGTGACCCAGATCCCCGCCCTGCTCATGGCGGTGTCGACCGGCATGATCGTCACGCGTGAGAACGCGGAGGCCGAGATGGGTCAGGCCGCCGGCCGTCAGCTCATGCAGTCCCGCAACGCCCTGGTGATCACCGGACTCGCCGCCATCGCCATGGGGTTCATCCCCGGGATGCCGCTCGTGATCTTCCTGGCGATCGGTGCAGTACTGCTGTTCGCGGCATCCCGCGTGAAGGCGAACGAGGACCGCGATGCCGCACGTGAGGCGGATGCCCTGCAGCAGGAGGCCGTCGAGGCCGGCACCGAGGGCCCGGAGGATCTCATGGACCGGATGCGCGTGCACGCCCTCGAGATCTCGCTGTCTCCCGACATCGTCGATCTCGCCTCAGGGGGAGCGGGAGATCTGCTCACCCGGGTGAAGTCCCTCCGCCGCAAGCTCGCCCTCGACATCGGCATCCTCATGCCGCCTGTGCGCACGCGGGACAACATCGAGCTGCCCGCGCAGACGTACTCGATCCTCATCGCCGGGGTCGAGGCCGGACGCGGGTCGGTTCCTCGGGGCCACGTTCTCGCGATCGGCACGGGACTCGAGCAGCTTCCGGGCACGGCCGTGGTCGACCCGGTGTTCGGTCTCGAGGGCAAGTGGGTGCCCGCCGAGATGTCGCACGCCGCCGACATGGCCGGCGCGACGGTGATCGATCGGGCGAGCGTCATCATCACCCACCTCTCCGACATCGTGCAGAGCCAGGCCGACCGCCTGCTCTCCCTCGAAGACGTCCGCCAGCTGACCGAGCACTTGAAGCAGTCCAGCCCTGCGACGGTCGAGGAACTCACCCCGGCCGTGCTGTCGCTCGCCGCGATCCAGCGCGTGCTGGCGGGGCTCCTCTCCGAGCGGGTGCCGATCAACGACCTGGCGCGTATCTACGAGGCGCTCGCACTCCGAGGCAAGACGTCGACGGAGACGGCGGGTCTCATCGACGCGGCCAGGGCGGCGCTCGGGCCGGCGATCGCCTCGCGCTTCGCCGAGGACGGACGCATCCGGGTCGTCATGTTCGAGCCGATCCTCGAGCAGCAGATGCTCGAGGGCATGCGCGTCGTCGACGGTCACCCGCAGATCGTGCTGACGCCGGAGGCGACGATGCAGGTGCTCGAGAACGTGCGTCGCACTGTCGCCGAACTCGACCAGGTCGGTCCGGAGCCCGTTCTGGTCTGCGCGCCGTCACTGCGACAGGCGGTGCGTCGGATGGTGTCATCGCAGGTCAGCGGCCTTCCGGTGCTCTCCTACGACGAGGCTGCGGCGGGCGGTCTCGCGACCGACGTGGTCGGCGTCGTCCGCATGACGCAGTCGGCTCTTCCCAGCGGCGCGTTGTAGCGTTCGATTCTGCTCATTTATGAGTTGAGTGCGATACGTTTGTGAGCAGAGGGCGCACCGGCGCTCACGCCATGGAAGGCAGACGACGCATGCTGGTACTGACGAGACGCGCCAACGAGAGCATCGTGATCGGCGACGACATCACCGTCACGATCCTCGCCGTGACGCCGAGCGGTGTCCGTGTCGGCATCGACGCCCCTCGCGACAAGCGCATCAACCGCGCCGAGATCGTCATCGCCGTGAGCGATGCGAATCAGGAGGCCGTGCAGACCTCCTCCGGCGACTCCGCCGAATCGCTCATTCTCGGCGCCCTGGGCAGAACCACCCCTGCTCCATGATCGGACGCTCGGAGTGTCATCTCCGGGACTCCGAGTTACTGCGTCGAGCGTTGTCGCGATAGTCGTTCATGTGACGGGCGATCCCGTCATGGAAACCGCGACATGACGAGGTGACGAATCGTGGCCGCTCACGACCTGAGCATGCAACTGATGCGAGAGCGCGATCTGCTGGAGGTGCTGCTGTTCAAGCTCGACGAGCAGCAGATGCTGCTCGCGACCGGACGCAACCGGTGGATCCACCATGCGGCGAACGAGATCGAGCGGGTCCTCGCGGCCATGCCGACCGTCGCACTGTCGCGCGACACGCTGGTCATCGCGGTGGCTGACGAGTGGGGCGTACCCGAGGCGACGACGCTCCGCGATCTGATCGAGGCTGCGCCGACCGACGCGTGGCGCGAGATCCTGTCGGGTCATCTCGAGGCCATGACCACTCTGGCCGACGAGATCGGCGACATGAAGAAGGTCAACGAGCAGCGTCTGCGCACGGCGATCCGGGTGACGCAGGAGACGATCGCCGGCCTCGGGGTGCCGACCGGCGAGTACGACACGCACGGCGACGTCGTCCGCGGCGCGGACGCCCGACTTCTCGACACCAGGGTCTGAGGTAACCATGTCTTCCTTCGCAGGGCTCCGCCTCGCAGAATCCGCGCTCTCGGCCGCACGCGCGGGGATGACCGTCACGGGTCAGAACATCGCCAACCAGACGACTCCGGGCTACACGCGCCAGCGGGTGGAGCAGACCTCGCTCTCGGCGCCGGGGCAGACGGGGCTCTGGCCATCCGGCATCGCCATCGGCGGGGGAGTGGGCGTGACCGGGATCGCGAGGCTCGGCGACGACATCCTCGATGCCCGTGTGCGCGACGCGCTGTCGACCTCCGGCTTCTGGTCGGCTCGTGCGACGGCAGCGAGCCGCGCAGAGGACGTGCTGGCCGAACCCACGAAGGACGGTCTCGCCGCGAACCTCAACAGGTTCTGGTCGGGCTGGTCCGACCTCGCCAACACGCCGGATCCGGCAGCGGCGCAGGTCGTGCTCTCGAATGCCGACGTGCTCATCGGACAGATCGCGGAGGGCTACCAGACCATTGCGGGGCAGTGGAACGACCTGCGCAGTCAGGTCGACGGTCAGCTCGCCGACGTCAACGCCGCTGCGAGCCAGGTGGCCACTCTCAACGGGCAGATCAGGGAGGCGCTGCAATCGGGGCGCAACGCCAACGAGCTCATGGATCAGCGCAGCGTCCTCGCCCAGCAGCTCTCGTCGGCCGTCGGTGCGAAGGGCATCGTCGAGCCGGACGGCACACTGACTCTTCGCGTCGACGGCAATGCGCTCGTGTCGGGCGACAGCAGCCGAGCGCTCGTCGCAAGCGGACCGCGTGACATCGCGGACGCAGGTCGGATCACCGTCTCATGGGCGGATCGACCGAACCTCGCGGTGCCGATCACGGGTGGCGTCGTCGGCGGCACGATCAGCGCTCTGGCCCCCGCGTCCGACGGGGGGACGCTCGCCGGTGTCGCGGCCGCCTACAACGAGACGGCGACCGCGCTCGCGACCGCCGTGAACGACGTGCACCGCACCGGCGTCACCTCGTCGGGGGCGGCCGGAGGCGACTTCTTCGCGCTCGACGGTTCGGGTCCGGCGGCGCTGGGACTCCGTGTCGTCCCGACGGGACTCGATCAGCTGGCACTGGCAGCGCCGGGTGCGGGCGCGAAGGACACCACCATCGCCGACCGCATCAGTGCGCTGGGGACATCTGCGGCGGGGCCCAGCAAGACGTGGTCGACGTTCGTCACCGGCTTCGCAGTCGCCGTCGCCGGGGATCTGCAGCGCGCGGACATCGCCGATATGGGCGCGGTCGCGGCGGTCACCGCGCAGCAGTCGAACGCCTCGGTGGACGGCGATGAGGAGACGATCAACCTCCTGACCTACCAGACCGCATACCAGGCGGCGGCTCGCGTTCTGACGGCCGTCGACGAGGCACTGGATCTGTTGATCAACCGCACCGGCCTCGTCGGCCGCTGACTCTGGGGAGAGTGAAATGATCGGTCGAATCACGACCAGCACCATGACGCAGCAGTCGCTGCGCACACTGCAGACCAACCTCGCGGATCGCGCACGGCTGCAGGATCAGGCCGCGTCGCAGCGCGCCTTCCGCTCGCCGAGCGACGATCCGGCCGCCGCGGCCACGGCGCTCGGTGTGCACGGTGATCAGGCGCGCGTCGCTCAGTTCGCCCGCAACCTCAGCGACGGGATGGCGTGGGTGACCACGGTCGACACCGCTCTCGGCGCGAGCGCCGATCTGCTCAACCGCGCGCGTGATCTCACCGCACAGGGAGCGAACTCGGGCGCGCTGAGCCCGACCGCTCGCGAGTCGATCGCCCAGGAGCTCGAGTCGATCAGCGCAGAGCTGCTCGCCAAGGCGAACACGAGGGTGCTCGGCCGCAGCGTCTTCGCGGGAACGAGCGATGCGGGAGCCGCGTTCGATCCCACCACCTTCAGCTTCAACGGAGGCGCGGGCGACGGTGTGCATCGCCGCATCAGCGAGAACGAGACCGTGCGCGTGGACTTCGACGGTGCTCAGGCGTTCGGCGAAGGGGCCGACAGCGCCTTCGCCCTGCTGAACGACATCGCGGCCGAACTGCGCAGCGGTGCCGAGGTCGGCTCGCGTCTCGGCGACATCGATGCGCGGCTGAAGGACGTCACCGCGGCTCGCGGATCCACGGGCGCTCGTCAGGTGCAGATCGAGCGGGCGTCGGCGCAGAATCTCTCCTCGTCGATCGACCTCGAAGCGCGCCGTGCCGAGGTCGAGAACGTCGACAGTCTCGAGGTGCTCGTGCACCTGCAGTCGGCCGAGCTCGTGTTCCAATCCGCCCTGCAGGTGACGGCCCGCTCGCTGCAGACCAATCTGATGGAGTTCCTGCGATGAGCGCACCCACTGACCGGACGACGGCGACGGTCGACGTCGAGTTCGCTTCGCCGATGCCCGGACTCGCTCCGCACACGTCTTTCACCCTCGAGCAGATCGACGGAGCGGAGGGCCTGCACGCGCTGCGCGCGACGGATGCCGACGTCCGCCTGTTCCTCCTCGACCCGCGATCCGGGGACTACGGCTACGAGCCGAGCATCCCCGCGGACGTGCGGTCCGAGATCGGCGCCGCCGACGAGTCGGAGATTCGGGTGTTCGTCGTGGCGAACCCCTCTGCCGACGGCGTGTACATCAACCTGCGTGCGCCGATCCTGATCCACACCGGATCCGGCCGTGCCGCACAGGCGATCCTCGAGGATCAGCGCTACCCGATCCGCGCCCTGCTGGGTGCCTGAGCAGGGCGTGACGTTCGACGGCTCTTTCGACAGGTGGACTCCCGGCACGGGGAGAATTCCGAGATTCACCGCATATACCAAGGAAGAGCATCTATCCTCTAAGAGCACAGGCTGGGGTACTGGCGGGATCCCGGCGTCGTCGCAGGAGATCGGGACCTGGGGCACGTCATGGATGCGGTTGGTAGGGGTACAGCGCACGACGCTCGGTGACGAGCGACATTCCATGGGACGGAAGACGACATGAGCACATCAAGGACGCTCGAGACGAATCGGGTGAGCAAGCGGGAGTTCGTGCAGAGATTCGCACGACGCGGTGGCATCTCGGTTCAGGCCGCACAGACGGCGTACAACGCGATGATCGACGAGCTCCTCGACCTCGTGGGCCGCGGGAACACGGTCACACTCACCAACTTCGGCAAGTTCTATCCGCAGACGCACAAGGGGCACCGGGTGCAGTTCGCGAAGGACGACGGAGACGCCGAGGTCAACGACTACACCGTGCTGAAGTTCTCCGCGACGCGCGAGGTGAACCGCCGCGTCAAGGTGAACGATTAGTCATCGTTATCTGAACGTAAACGAGAATCCCCGGAGGTTTTGGCCTCCGGGGATATTTCTTGCCCGTCGCACCCCTAGTCTGTAGTCAGATGTAGTTCTGGCCACTGGGGAGAGGCCGCGCTGTGAGTCGCTGGGGAGGGCTTGCACTTACAGTGAAAGAGGCGAATCCGATGCCTATGCGTGCCCGCAACCAGCTCGTGGTCGATCACCTGCACATCGTCGGTGCGGCGACGGCATATGTGGCGTCTCGACTCACGCATGTCTCCCGTGACGACCTCGCCTCTGCCGGTGCGTTCGCGCTGGTCCGCGCCGCCGAGAAGTTCGACGCGACCCTCGGCGTGCCCTTCGGCGCGTTCGCTCGAGGACGCGTCAACTGGGCGCTGAAAGACGAGCTGCGGTCGATGGACTGGGCGCCTCGAGATGTTCGGGTGCGAGCCAAGCAAACGACGAAGGTCCGACAGACACTCACGGCCGCCCTCGGTCGCACGCCCACTGTGGCGGAGATCGCGGCAGCCATGGGCGTCGACACCGCCGTCGCGCGCGAAGGGCTCGCCGACGCCGAGCGTCTGCTGACGAGTCTCGATGCGCCGGACGCACCGGAGATCGTGTGGACCGGTTACCTGCCCGAGGAGCTCGCGATCGCCTCCGAGCGCGACGAGTTCCTGCGGCGCGCCGTCGACGCGCTGCCCGAGCGCAAGCGGGCGATCATCACGGCGATCTATTTCGAGGACCGCACGGTCAAGGATCTCGCGGAGCAGCTGGGCGTCTCCCACGCCGCCGTCTCGCAGCAGCGTGCGGAAGCGGTGCGCATGCTTCGAGATGCGCTGGATCGGCACTACGCCGACACCCCTCAGCGTGAGGCGGCACCGGCAGCGCGGTCCTCCGCGTCGGCGCTGGACGCGTACTTCGAGCGCCTCGCGGCCGGCGGTCAGCGGTTCACGCGCGCGATACTGTCGCACGCGGTCGGCGTCTGATCCGTCGCGCGCACGCGCGTGGCCGCAGGGCCGTCAGAGACCGAAGCCGTAGCTGGGCTGACCCACCAGGATGAGACTGACCGTCGTCGGGTAGACCTCGGGCTCTTCATCCTCATCGTCGAGCAGCTCGAGCTTGTGGATCGGCACGAAGATGCCGCCGTCCGGCTCGAAGATGAGATCCTTCGGCACGAACGAGGCGAAGATCGACCGTGTCGCGTGGCGCAGCTCGAACGTGCGACCGACGTCGCCGCGCTCGAAGAGGTTCATCTCGACCTCATCGGACCACACCTTGCCGTCGGGGAAGCGAGCCTCGATGCGATAGGTGCTCGGTTCGACCGCCTTGATGTTGAGATCCTCCACGACGTCCGCGAACAGTGCGTCCGGCTGCTCGAGTTCGAAGGCGATGGCGCGGAGGTGGTCGTAGTTGAGGCGAGCGCGACGCGAGAACAGTGCGACGTTCTCGATCTCGTCCGGGTCCGCGTGCGGGGCCTGATCGATGAGGTACTGGCGCACCTCGTCGGGACCGGGGTACTCGAATCGCATGTGGTAGTGGAACCGGCCGGGGCGATTGACGATGTACGTGCTGACGTCGCTGATGTCGTTCACCGTGAGGCAGTAGATGCGCTTCACGGACGAGAGGCCGTCGAACAGGGACAGGAACTGGTTCTGTCGATTGCCTCCCTCTGCGCCCCCGCGGCGGCCAGCGGGGAAGATCTTCTCGAACTCGTCGAAGATGATCAGACACTCGTCGAGGGTGTCCAGGAACTCCACGATGCCGTCGTTGTCCTCTGAGACGATCACGACGGGCAGGCACTGCTCGAGGGCCTCCTCGGCGACCATGCGAAGGAACAGCGTCTTGCCGATCCCCTTGTCGCCGGAGAGCATCACGCCCAGGCTGCGGTCCGAGAGGGCGTAGGACCGGAAGATCTTGTCGACCTTCCTGTCTCGGCCGCCGTAGACGCGCTCGGTGCCGACGGTGAGGTCGTCGATCTTGATCAGGCTGAAGCCCTCTTTCGAGGTGAAGTGCACCCGATAGGTGCCGAGAGGGAACTCATGATGCGTGCGGACGGCGTCGTCGTAGACGCGGACGTGTCCGCCCGTCTCGATGTAGGTGCTGGTCAAGATCCTTCTCCTTTGCTCCCCGTGTTGATATATCGGTTGCGATCGGACTGCCGTAAGGCGTTCGGCGAGATATTTTCGCAGTACCCTGAGCGGACAGCGGGCGTGGGGACGCCCGGGTCAGGGGAACCGCTATGGGGACGAACGCAGGCGAGCAGCCGATCGCGGGGTCGATCGTCATCGTGGTCGAGGCCGCGCCGCAGGGGCTGCTGCAGTACACGCTGGATCCTGACGATCGTCAGCCCGAATGGCAGGTGATCCTCATCGCCCATGACGATGCCGTGATGGGCGCCGCGACGACACCGGAGCAGACGGCGGAGCTGCTGGTGCGCGGCAGCGTCGAGTGCATCAGGCAGAGCATCCCGAGCCTCGAGGTCGGCGGACTCACCATGCGGCCGGAGCTCGGGCCGAACGACAACGCCCAGATCGTCGCCGCCGGCGAGGCCACCTTCCTACAGTCCGAGTGGGATGCGGTCGTGAAGCAGGCGGGCGATCTCCCCGAGGGCTGAGCGCGAGCGTGCCACTCCCGGCGGCACCGTCAGGCCGGCGTCAGGAACGCGTCGACGATCAGCGCCCCGCGGATCTCGCGAAGCTCGTCGATGATGCGATCGATTCCCCGCGCGGTCACCGAAGGCATCTGCAGATCGTGGGGTCCCAGTGGTTCGAGCCGTCCGGTGCGAACCCGGATGACCTCCCAGCCGGCGGAGCGCAGCGCGCGATCCTTGCGGAGATCGGTCTGCTCGCGGGTGCCGACATGCTCGAGTCCGTGGCGCCCGACCGTGTCGTACTCGATCGCGACACGGAGCTCCGGCAGCAGGATGTCCGGCCACACCTCGGTATGGCGGAAGAACGGGCGAGAGACTTTGACCGCGTTGACACCGGTCGTGACGGAGATGCGGGCGGCGAGCATCGCGCGGAGTCTGGCCTCGGCGGCGGATGCCGGTGCCGGGGCGCAGACGCTGGAGAAGGCTTCGCCGGAGAGGAGATCGGGGGTCTTGCTGCAGAGGGTGAGCGGGCGTTTCGGCCGCCGGGGTATCGCGCGGGCTTCGCCCAGCACGACCGGCTGGGGCCTGGCGAGCGTCGAGCATTCCGGGCACCACGCCGACTGGCGGCGCACCCGACCGGGGCGTTCGCGCTGCTCAGCGGGGGTGGCGGCGAAACGATGGCCCACTCGGCATTCCCAGCACAACAGCACATCGGCCGCCAACGGCACCTGCGAGAGTGCGATGCCGTGATTGAGTTCGGGGTGGTACTGGCGGATCAGTTCGGGGTAGGCGGCCCACTGCGAACGATAGGTGCCGATCTCGTAGGGCACCTCCCGTCCTCGCGAGAACTGGCGTCTCGCCCACCACGACTGCACGGGTTCGGTCACGTCGGGCAACCTACCGGGCACTCCGGACATCGCCAGGAGGGGCTGGACGTGACAGACTCGCGGAGAGCAATGAGTCCGATGAACGGACAGAGGGAGTCGTCATGCCGCAGCGGATCGTGATCAGTGGCGCATCGGGCCTGATCGGCACGGCGCTCGCCTCGTCGCTGCGGTCGGACGGTGTGGAGGTGACGACCCTCGTGCGTCGCCCTCCGCGTGATCCCTCCGAGGTGCAGTGGATGCCGGGGGAGCGCGAGCTCGACCCCGATGTGCTGGCGGGCGCTGTCGCCGTGGTCGCGCTGGGTGGTGCGAGCGTCGGGCGTCTGCCTTGGACGCGACGGTATCGCCGCGAACTCGTCGAGTCCCGACTGACGGGCACCCGCACGCTCGCGACGGCGGTGCGCACTCTGCGAGACGATGCTCCGGCGTTCGTGTCGGCATCCGCTGTCGGCTACTACGGCTCGGCGCCGGGCGAGGTGCTGACCGAGGCGTCGCTCGCGGGCGACACCTTCCTGGCGCAGCTGTGCGTCCGATGGGAGCAGGAGGCGCTGCGCGCGGGGGAGCAGACGACGGTCGCGCTGCTGCGCACCGCTCCGATCATCCATCGCAAGGGTGTGCTGAAGCCGCTCATCCAGCTCACTCGCTTCGGGGTCGCCGGTCCGATCGGGCCCGGCACCCAGATCTGGCCATGGATCTCTCTCGACGATGAGGTGCGCGGCATCCGACACGTGATCGACCAGCGCCTCGAGGGGCCCGTCAACTTCACCGGGCCGACGCGTGCCTCGGCGAACGACATCGGTCGCGCCCTCGCGAAGAGGATGCGCCGACCGTTCTGGATCCCGGCTCCTGCCTGGGCCCTCCGGCTCGCGCTGAGTCGGTCGGCCGCCGATTCGCTGCTGCTCTCCGATGCGGACGTCAGACCCGGCGCGCTCGAAGGCTCGGGCTTCGAGTTTCGGCACAGGACAGCCCAGCAGGCCGTCGACGCCGCGCTGTGATCGGGCGACGACGACGGCCGTGCAGGCTCAGTGCCCGTGCGGGTCGCGCCGATTGAGTGTCTCGACCACCTGCGCATAGTCTCCCCGTGCTTCGCCGTAGCGCAGGAACTTCACGTTCTCGACCTGGATCTCGGTCGCATCCGGCTGGGTCTCGATCAGGTCGACAACCTCGCTGACGAACTCGTCGAGCGGCATCGCGAACTCGCTGGTCTCCTGCCCCGGCATGAGCGAGGTGCGGACGGAGGGCGGTTCGAGCTCGAGCACGCTCACACTCGTGTCGGCGAGCTGCAGACGCAGAGATTCGCTGAGCATGTGGATGGCCGCTTTCGTCGCGTTGTAGGTGGGCGTCACGCGAAGCGGCGCGAAGGCCAGACCGGACGACACGGTCATGATCGTCGCGTCCGGCATGGTGCACAGGTGCTCGATGAAGGCCGCGATCAGCCGGATCGGACCCAGGAGGTTGGTGGTGACGGTGGCCTCGGCGTCGTCGAGGAACCCCTCGGGCGACGTCCAGTCCTCGACCCGCATGATCCCGGCCATCGGGATGACCACGTTGAGCGAGGGGTGGGCGGCCATGACCGTCTGCGCGGCCGCCCGGATGCTGTCGGCGTCCGTCGTATCGATCCGGACGGTGTGGATGCCCGGGTTCGCCGCGGCGATCTCGTCGAGCAGCTCGGCGCGACGCCCGCCCACGATCACGCTGTTGCCCCGATCGCTGAGCCGCAGAGCGAGGGCGAGGCCGATACCGCTCGTGGCACCGGGGATGAAGATGGTGTTTCCGCTGATGTTCATACGTCCACTCTTCGTGCTCTCGCCCAGGCCCTCCAGAGATGGCGCATCCAGGGATCGGGCGTCCCTGGATGCGCGAGGCAGAGCACGAGATACTGCAGAGGTGGACAGAGAAGCACTGGCCGAGTTCCTCGTGCGTCGCAGGGAGCAGCTGAAGCCGTCCGACGTCGGCCTCGGTGCGGGGGCGCGTCGACGCACCCCCGGGCTTCGACGCGAGGAGGTCGCGCAGCTCGCCGCCATGTCGACCGACTACTACGCGCGGCTCGAGCAGCAGCGCGGGCCGCAGCCCAGCGTGCAGATCCTCGGCTCGCTCGCACGGGCGCTGCGTCTGACCCCCGACGAGCGTGACTACCTGCATCGGGTCTGCGGACACAGCGCACCGGACCGCACGATCTTCACCGACTACGTGCATCCGGGGATGCTCCGCGTGCTCGACCGGCTTCACGACACGCCCGCATTCGTCGTCTCCGCGCTCGACGAGGTGCTGATCCAGAATGACGCAGCACGCGCTCTGCTCGGCGACGCGAGCGGTCTGGAGGGGATCGAGCGCAGTGGGATCTACCGCTGGTTCGCGCACCCGGACGATGAGCGCCGGCGGTACCCGGAGGAGGATCATCCGCGTCACAGTCGTGTGCTCGTGGCCTCCCTCCGATCCGCCTATGGCGCCCTGGGCGAGCGGTCTCGCGCCGGCGAGATCGTCCGCGAGCTCGCGTCGCGCAGCTCGGAGTTCGCACAGCTGTGGGAGGTGCACGAGGTCAGGCGGCGCTTCGAAGACCACAAGGTCCTGATCCATCCCGAGATCGGTCCGATCGAAGTCGACTGCCAGGCGCTGTTCACCGAAGACGAATCCCAGGCGCTCATCGTCCTGACAGCGGCGCCGGGCAGCGACGCCGAGAGCAAGCTCGAGCTGCTCAGAGTGCTCGGGACGCAGCGCGTCTGAGAGCCGTGACGCGCCGTCGTCCGAGGCTCTACGACCGAGACGCCTCAGGACGCCTCAGGACTCCTCGTGCGATGCGGGATCCGCGTCGAACAGTCGCCCATCGGGGCGTCCGAGCGCCGTGATCGCCTCGACCTCCGCATCCGACAGCACGATCGCTCCGGCCGCGAGGTTCGACACCTGATGCTCGAGCGACGACGCCTTCGGGATCGCGACGGTCTCGCGTGCCACATGCCAGGCGAGCACGGTCTGCGCGGAGGAGATCCCATGGGCGGCAGCCACCTCGCCGATCACCCTCTCCTCGATGAGTTGCTTCGCCCGACCGAGAGGACTCCATGCTTCGGTGAGGATGCCGTGCTCCCGGTGGTAGGCGAGCTGATCGGTCTGCGGGAAGTACGGGTGCACCTCGATCTGGTTCACGACGGGCCTCACCCCGGTCTCCCGCTCGATGCGCTCGAGGTGCTCCGGCAGGAAGTTCGAGACGCCGATCTGCCTCACGACGCCGCGCCGCTGAGCGTCGACCAGCGCCTCCCAGGCCTGCACGTACTCGTCCTGCTGCGGGTTCGGCCAGTGGATCAGATGCAGATCGATCGCGTCGACCCCGAGCCGCGACCGGCTCTCCTCGATGCTCGTCCGCGCCTTCGCACGCGGGTGATGGCGTCCGGGCAGCTTGGTCGTGACGATGAGCTCTGCGGCGTCCACGTCGGATGCGCGCACGCCGCGACCGACTGACCCCTCGTTCTCGTAGTTGAAGGCCGAGTCGATCAGGCGGTATCCGGCCCCGATCGCCGTGGTGACCGCATCCGCACCCGCGTCGCCGTCGAGCGCGTATGTTCCGAGTCCGAGAGCCGGAAGAGCGAAGCCGTTGTGTGCCGTGAAGTGAGGAAGAGCCGTCATGGCGCCAGCGTACGCTGGAGCGATGAGCGTGGTGCAGAGGATGGCGTCGGATGACGGTGTCCCCGATAATGCCGAGCGGTGTCCCTGTGGCTCCGGAGATCTCTTCGGCGGATGCTGCGGCCCGCTGCTCGGCGGCGCCGCTGCGCCGACGGCCGAACGCCTGATGCGCTCCCGGTTCACGGCGTTCGCGATCGGGGATGCCGCGTACCTCCTGGCGTCCTGGCATCCGTCGACCCGTCCGACCGACCTCGACCTCGACCTCGACGTGGTGTGGCGGCGGCTCGTGATCATCGATCGGGTCGACGGCGGACCCTTCGACCGAGAGGGCGTGGTCGAGTTCGAGGCGTTCTGGCGGCAGGATGCCGAGCGCGGTTCGCTGCGTGAACGGAGCCGCTTCGTGCGGGAGGAGCGCAGTTGGCTGTACCTCGACGGACAGGTCGGGTGATGGACGGGGCTGGGCAGCGACTAGATTTGAGAGCGTGAACGCCAGCCCAGAACACCAGCGCATCCTGCTCGACGTCGCCGACCTGGACCGGCGCATCGCGCAGGCTGAGCGCGCGCGCACCAAGCCGCCGCAGGCCGCTCGCATCGCCGAGCTCGTCGCCATCCGTCAGGAGCAGCTCCGAGAGCTGACGACTCTGACGGGTGTGCGCGATGACGTTCGCACCGAGCTCACGCGTCTCGAAGCCGATGTGAAGCTCGTCGAACAGCGTCGCGCCCGTGACGCCGATCGACTGGCCACGGCGACGAACTCGAAGGAGGCGCAGGCTCTCGAGCACGAGATCGCCAGTCTCGCCAAGCGCCAGAGCGATCTCGAGGATATCGAGCTCGACGTCATGGGGCGCGTGGAGGACGCAGACGCGGCGGTCGCCGCTCAGCAGGCACTGCTCGGGACGACCACCGCGGAGGGCACCGCGCTCACCGCTCAGGTCAAGGCCGACGTCGCCACTGCGACCGATCTGATCGCGCAGTTGACTCGCGACCGTGAGGCGGTCACGGCGACCCTTCCGGCGCCGCTCCTCGCCGAGTACACGCGTCGCGCTGCGAACAGTGCCGGTGCGGCGCTGCTCACCCGCGGAACGTGCGAGGGATGTCGGATCCTGCTCCCCGGCACCGACCTGAACGACATCCGCAATGCGGCAGACGACCTCGTGGTGTCCTGCCCCGAGTGCGGGTGCATCCTGGTGCGCACCGAGGAATCCGGGCTGTGATCCGCGCGCCGCGAGCGCGACGGCGGTGAGCTCGCGGCTCCAGACCGAACGTCGGATCGCCCTGGTCAAGGGCGCGACCGGTGCATACATCGCCGTGGAGCTCGACTCGGACGATGTCGAGGTCGCGCGCACAGAGCTCTCTCCGACCGAGATGCCGGTGTGGGTGGCCGAGCAGGAACGCGTCGATCCGCCCCGGTGGGTGATCCGCAGCGCCCGGGAGATCTACCCCGTGCTGCTCGCCTCGGGTGTTCTTCTCGGCCGATCGCACGATCTGGTGCTCTGCCACGCGATCCTCCGCGACACCGACACCGTCGCTCGTCCGCTCGCACCGTCCGCATCGTGGGTGCGACGCGAACCCGTCGACGACGCACCGGCATTGTTCGAGGTCGCCGAGCACAGCGATTCGCACGACCCCGTGGCGGATGCGCTCGATCAGTACCGCGAGCAGCGCCGAGTCCTGCGCGACAGCAAGGACGGGCGGCTGACCCTGCTCACGTCGGCCGAGTCGTCGGGTGGCCTCATCGCCGAGGAGATGCGCGCTGCCGGTCTGCCGTGGAACGAGTCCGTGCACGACGGCATCCTCACCGAGATCCTGGGCACTCGACCGATCGCGGGTGGCCTTCCCAGCCGCATGGTGGCTCAGGGTGAGAGGGTGCGCTCGATCCTCAGCGACCCCACGCTCAACCTCGAGAGCCAGCCGAAGCTGCTGCGCGCTCTGCACCGCGTCGGCGTGCAGGTCGAGTCGACGAGCCGGTGGGAGCTCGCCCAGCACAGCCACGCCGTGGTCGAACCGCTCCTGGCCTACAAGAAGCTGTCTCGGCTGCTGAGCGCGAATGGGTGGGCCTGGCTCGCCGAGTGGGTGCACGACGGCCGGTTCCGACCGATCTACATCACGGGCGGCGTCGTGACGGGACGATGGGCATCGGCGGGTGGCGGCGCCCTCCAGCTGCCGCGCAATCTGCGCGCCGCCGTGCGCGCTGACGACGGATGGACGCTCGTCGTCGCGGATGTCGCGCAGCTCGAGCCGCGGATGCTGGCCGGCATGGCCGGTGACCGCGCGATGGCCCGGGCGGCCCAGGGCAAGGACCTCTATGAGGGTGTCGTCGAGTCCGGCGCGGTCGCCACGCGAGAGGAGGCCAAGTACGCCGTCCTCGGGGCGATGTACGGCGCGACCACCGGTGACAGCGGCAGGTTGGTCCCTCGATTGCGCAAGGTGTACCCGCGCGCGATGGCCCTCGTCGACCGCGCCGCCCGTTTCGGAGAGGACGGGGGAGTCGTCTCGACGTGGTTGGGACGATCGTCTCCTCGCCCGTCGACGGAGTGGGAGGCGATGCAGGCTGCGGCTACGGGCGCGGATGCCGACCCTGCCGAGGTCGCCCTCGCCCGGCGTCGGGCCCGGGACTGGGGTCGCTTCACCCGCAACTTCGTGGTGCAGGGGACCGCAGCCGAGTGGTCGTTGATCTGGTTGGCTGAGATCAGGCATCGCCTGCAACTGCTCCCCGTCGCGGAGCGCGAAGCGCCGGCATCCGGGATCTTCGGCGCCCGCGCACACCTGGCCTTCTTCCTGCACGACGAGGTGATCCTGCATGTCCCGCAGGAGCAGGCGGATGCTGCGGCCGACGCGGTGCGCGAGGCCGCGGCTGTGGCCACCCGCCGCCTCTTCGGCAACTTCCCGATCGAGGTGCCGCTCGATCTCCGCATCGCGGAGTCGGCGGAGAAGTAGCGCAGCCTGGTCGTAGACTGGAGCTGTGAATGGGTCGACTGGACGGCCGCGTGGCGGGCAACCGCACCGAGGAACGTCCGGGCTCCTCAGGGCAGGACGGTGGGTAACGCCCACCCGGAGCAATCCGCGAGAAAGTGCCACAGAGAGCAGACCGCCCCGCAAGGGGTAAGGGTGAAAGGGTGGTGTAAGAGACCACCGGGGGCCATGGTGACATGGCCCGCCAGGTAAACCTCGTCCGGAGCAAGGTCAGACAGAGGATGTTGACGCGGCTCGCCGAGTCCTCGGGTAGACCGCTAGAGTGCCACGGCAACGTGTCGCCGAGAGAGATGGCCGTCGAAGGGGCGAAGAACCCCGGAACAGAACCCGGCGTACAGGTCGGCCCATTCGCACCCACCTCCTGAGCAGGGCCGCGCTGGCTTCCTGGCCGGATGCTCGATAGCGTTCGGGCATGTCGAACCGTCCTGCCGCCACGGCGCTCCTCGCGGCTCTGTCACTCGCAGCGCTCAGCGGGTGCACCGCCACGATGCCTGAGGTCGCAGCGACCACGGCAGCCGTTCAGCCCGCGGCTGTGCCGACGCCGAGCGACACGCCCGCGCCGACACCGACCCCACCCGCAGAGGCGAGTCGCTGCACGGTGCTGTCGATGATCTCGATCCCGGGATACAGCGAGGGAGACGAGGAACCCACCTTCTACGCGACATGGAACGGTGTCGCACCGGTGGACAACGGCGAGACCGACTTCGCTCGCGGCACGGTCACGCATACGTCAGACGGGCTCATCTCGACTTACACGGTCGCGGCGGGGGATGCGCCATCCGCCGTGAGGGAGCGGCTGTGCACGGACGTCTATGCGGCGATGACTTACAGCCGTCTGGGTTCGATGCTGTACCCCGGCGATGTGCTCACGCTGGGACCGGGAGCCATGGAGCCGCTCGTGACGGAGCCGTTCGTGAGCGAGCCGCAGCGTCAGTGAGAGCGGGGGAGCGTGGCGATCGCAGTTGCATTGCCGAGCAAGTCTTTTGCTTAGCTAGTTATCTTGATATGTTGTGCGCGTGACCGCGACTTCTGGGTCACCTGCCAGCAGGTCCCCAGCATGCTGGCGAGCGCCCCGCGAATTCCCCAGGTTCCCCGGGGCGCTCTTTTCTCTCGCTCACAGCATCGCCAGCGGTCGTCACGCCAGACGGTCCCGTCCCGGCTGATCCTCTCGAGGCGTGGAATCTTCGAGCTTCCTGCGCGCGAGGTTACGTCGCACCAGCGGCCAGAACAGCACGAGCACGCCGGTGGCGACGAGGCTCGTCCAGACCTGGGTGCGACCCCCTTCGCTGAACATCATCACGACGATCACCGCGGCGATGCATGCGATCAGGAGCACGTTCAGCCAGGGGTGCAGCCACATCTTGAGTTTCAGGTTCGCCACCTCTTCCGGCGTCATCTTCTGGCGGAGTCGCCACTGTGTGACGGCGATGAAGACGTACACGAACAGTGCGACCAGGCCCGCCGAGTTCATGATGAAGTCGAAGATGCCCGATCCCGGGGTGAAGAAGTTCACGAGCGTCGCGATCAGGCCGCCGCTGGTCGAGGCGAGCAGCGCCATCACCGGGACACTGCTCTTCGACCGCTTCGCCACGATCTTCGGCGCGAAGCCCTGCTCGGCGAGGGCCGCGAACATGCGCGACGCCGAGTACAGGCCAGAGTTGAGCACCGAGATCACCGCCGTGAAGATGACGAGCTGCATGATCATGCTCGCGCCCGGGATGCCGAACTGCTCGAGGGCGTAGGTGAAGGGCGCGTTGGCGACGTCGGTCGGCACAGGCAGTTCGTTCCAGGGCACCACGGTGACGATGATGAGCACCGAGCCGACGAAGAACAGCAGGATGCGCCAGATGATCGTGCTCGTCGCCTGACGGATGCCCTTGGCGGGATCCTCCGATTCGGCGGAGGCCATGACGGCGATCTCGGTGCCGAAGTACGAGAAGATCACCAGGGCCACACCCGTGAACGCGACTCCGAAGCCGTTCGGGGCGAATCCGCCGTGTTCCCAGAGGTTGGAGATCGACACCTCCGAGTTCGGCCACAGGCCGAAGGCGAACAGCAGACCCGCGCCGAGGAAGACGACGATCGCGAGCACCTTGACGCTGGCGAGCCAGAACTCCACCTCGCCGAACGCGCGCACCGAGATGATGTTCGTGCCGACGAAGATGCCGATGAGGATCAGCGACCAGGCCCATGACGGCACGGCGGGGAACCAGCTCGCCATCGTCTCGCCGCCCAGCACCGCCTCATACGCGAGGACTCCGACCCAGAAGTACCAGTACAGCCATCCCACGAGGTAGGCGGCCCAGTTGCCGAGGCCCACTCGCGCATATTCCATGAACGAGCCGATCGCCGGGCGCGACGCCGCCATCTCGCCCAGCATGCGCATGGCGAGGAAGACGAGCAGGCCGCCGATGAGGTACGACAGCACGGCGGCCGGACCCACGGCGCGGATGACATTCCCGGATCCGACGAACAGGCTCGCTCCGATGATGCCGCCGAGGGTGATCATGGTGACGTGACGCGACCGCAGCTTCTTCGCCTGTGGTCTGTCGACGGGCACCATCCCGGCTGTCGTCTCCGGCGATACCGGCCGGTCCCATGATGATTCGGATGGTTCGTTCATCTCGACGCTGCCTTTCGTTGCCGTCCGGTCTCACCGTCGAGGCGCAGACGGGCGGGGTGCCATGGTGTCACGTCGCCGGGCCGCCGCGCGGGTGATCCGGTGAGACGCGCCGCAATCCCGGACGCGACGAAGGCCCCGCCGGATCGGCGGGGCCTTCGTCGTCTCTGTGGTCGGGGAATCAGTCGCCGGCGAGCGAAGCCGCGCCGATGATGCCGGAGTTGTTGCGGTGGATCGCCGGGACGATCGGTGTCTTGAGGTCGAGAAGCGGGAGGAAGTCACCGGCGTTCTTCGACACTCCGCCGCCGACCACGAACAGGTCGGGGCTGAAGAGGAACTCGATGTGCGAGTAGAACTTCTGCAGACGTTCCGCCCACTCCGCCCAGCTGAGTCCCTCGCGCTCGCGCGCCGAGGTGGCTGCATACGTCTCGACCGACTCGTACTCGCCGAAGTTCAGGTGGCCGAGCTCGGTGTTCGGCAGCAGGACTCCGTCGTACAGGAATGCCGAGCCGATGCCCGTGCCGAGGGTCGTGAGCAGCGTGAAGCCGCGCACATCCCGCGCCGCGCCGTGGCGGGCCTCCGCGACGCCGGCGGCATCCGCATCGTTGACGAAGACGATGTTGCGCCCGAGCCCGTCGCGGAAGAACCGCTCGGCGTCGAAGTCGATCCATTCCTTCGAGACGTTGGCGGCCGAGAGCGTCTTGCCGCGCTTGACGATCGCCGGGAACGCCACGCCGAGGGGAAGAGTCGTGTCCTTGACGTCGAGCGTCTTCAGAACCGTCTGCACGGCCTGCAGGACGTCCTGCGGTGATGCGCCCTCAGGAGTGGGTACGCGTACCCTGTCCGAGGCCATGGTGCCGTGCTCGAGGTCGACCAGACCTGCCTTGATACCCGTGCCGCCGATGTCGACGCCGATCGCTTTTGCCATGCTGGTTAGCTTAGCGACCACGCTCAGCGCCAGTAGGATCGATGACACCACGTGAAGAAGGGGATCGGCCATGTCGAACGGCGATGAGAAGTACTGGTACAACCTGGAGACCGGCCAGGTGGAATTCGGCATGATCTCCGCATCGGCCGACCGCGTCGGCCCCTTCGACACCGAGGCTGAGGCGTCTCGGGCTCCCGAGAAGCTCAAGGAGCGTTCGCGCGCCTGGGCTGAGGAGGAAGCAGCCGAGAGCGGCTGGGACGCCGGTATCGGCAAGGCCGAGTGACCGTGGACAAGCAGAGGGATTTCGTCCTCCGGACGATCGAAGAGCGCGGCGTCAAGTTCGTCCGCCTGTGGTTCACCGATGTGATTGGCACGCTCAAGTCCGTCGCCATCGCGCCGGCCGAGGTCGAGGGCGCGTTCGCCGAGGGCATCGGATTCGACGGCTCGGCCATCGAGGGCCTGACCCGCAGCTACGAGTCCGACCTGCTCGCCCAGCCCGACCCCACCACCTTCCAGACCCTGCCGTGGCGCGGCGAGATCGACCCGACCGCGCGCATGTTCTGCGACATCACGACGCCGGACGGCCGTCCTGCCGTCTCCGACCCCCGCCATGTGCTCAAGCGCACGCTCGCCAAGGCGGCGGATGCCGGATTCACGTTCTACACGCACCCCGAGATCGAGTTCTACCTCCTCAAGTCGTCGTCGTTCGGTCCTGAGGGTCCGGTTCCGGTCGACTCCGCCGGCTACTTCGACAACGTTCCCGGCGGCACGGCACACGACTTCCGCCGCCGTTCCGTGCGGATGCTCGAGGATCTCGGCATCTCCGTCGAGTTCAGCCACCACGAGGGCGGCCCGGGTCAGAACGAGATCGACCTGCGCTACGCGGACGCGTTGACGATGGCCGACAACGTCATGACCTTCCGCACCGTCATCAAAGAGGTCGCGATCGAGCAGGGCGTCTACGCCACCTTCATGCCGAAGCCGCTGAGCGGTCACCCCGGAAGCGGCATGCACACGCACATGTCGCTCTTCGAGGGCGAGCGCAACGCGTTCTATGAAGAGGGCGCCAAGTACCAGCTCTCCAAGACCGGACGACACTTCATCGCCGGCCTGCTGCGACACGCCAACGAGATGGCGGCGGTGACCAACCAGTTCGTGAACTCCTACAAGCGGCTCTGGGGCGGCGACGAGGCTCCGAGCTTCGTCACCTGGGGCCACAACAACCGCTCCGCTCTGGTGCGCGTGCCGATGTACAAGCCCAACAAGGGCGGTTCGTCGCGTGTCGAGTACCGCGCGCTCGACTCGGCAGCCAACCCGTATCTCGCGTACGCCCTCATGCTCGCGGCCGGCCTCAAGGGCATCGAGGAGGAGTACGAGCTGCCTCCCGAGGCCGAGGACAACGTGTGGTCGCTCAGCGACGCAGAGCGCCGCGCGCTCGGCTATTCTGCGCTTCCGGCGAGCCTCGACCACGCGCTCGAGTACATGGAGAGCTCCGAGCTCGTCGCCGAGACCCTCGGCGAATCGGTCTTCAACTACGTGCTGCTCAACAAGCGCAAGGAGTGGGAGGCCTACCGCGGCCAGGTCACTCCGCTGGAGCTGAAGAACAACCTCGAGCTGCTCTGAGCGTCGCCGATGGCCCGTTCGGACGACTCCGTCTCTCTCTCCGCGCTGGCCAGGCTGGGGTTCGCCGAGCTCAGTGAGGCGGCGGCAAATCTCACCGAGCTCGCGACCCTGATCGGAGTCGAGCGCTCACTTCTGCTCAGCGAGGCGGACGCGGCCGACCCCGATGCGGCGGTCGAGGGGATGCTGCGCGTGGCACGGCGCGATGCGGCACCCATCGCCGCCCTGTTCACCGACCAGCGGGCGCGCCGACGTGCGTGGCGGGTGTTCGGGGCGTCGCAGGGCTTCGCCGACTTCTTCCTGCGGCATCCGACCGAGATCTCGGTGCTCGGCGACACGTCCACCGAACTGCCGTCTGCGCACGAGCTGCGCGATCGGATGCTCGAGGCCGTCGGAGCGCGCGACGGATTCGCCGAGTCGGGCGATGACAGCGCGGTGGTCACGCTGCGTGTGGCGTATCGCCGCAACCTCGCTCTGATCGCCGCGATCGACCTGACGGCGCACAATCCTGTGCGCATCGTCGCGGATGTCGCCGCCGCGCTGGCCGATATCGCGGGCGCGGCGCTGGAGGCATCTCTGGCGATCGCGCGCCGGCGGCTGGTCGACACGATGAGTCGCGAGCAGGTCGCGGCCACGCAGCTGGCGATCATCGGCATGGGCAAGGCGGGTGCACGCGAGCTGAACTACGTCAGCGATGTCGATGTGATCTTCGTCGGCGGAACCGCAGACGAGGACGCCGTCCCGGAGTCGCGCGCGATCGACATCGCGACCCGTCTCGCGAGGGAGACGATGCGAGGACTGAGCGGCATCGAGGTCGAGCCCCCGCTGTGGGAGGTCGACGCCGCGCTCCGTCCCGAAGGCAAGCAGGGCGCGCTCGTCCGGTCGCTCGGCTCGCACCTGGCCTACTACGACCGCTGGGCGAAGAGCTGGGAGTTCCAGGCGCTACTGAAGGCGCGACCCCTCGCGGGCGATGCGGAGCTCGGCGCCGAGTACATCGCCGCCGTGCAGCCGAAGGTCTTCTCCAGTGCCGCGCGTGAGAACTTCGTCGACAGCGTGCAGCGCATGCGCGAGCGGGTCATGGAGCACATCGACCCCGAGGATGCCCCGTACCAGCTCAAACTCGGCTCGGGCGGCCTGCGGGACATCGAGTTCACCGTGCAGCTGCTGCAGCTCGTGCACGGCCTCACAGACCCCCGTCTGCGCACGCGGGGCACACTCGAGAGCCTCGACGCCCTGGTGGAGGGCGGCTACATCGGCCGGGCCGAGGCTGCGTCTTTCGCCGATGACTACTGCGTGCTGCGGTTGATGGAGCACAGGTTGCAGCTCCGCGAGCTCAGCCGCACCCACCTGATGCCCCGCACACCGGCGGGCCTTCGGGTGCTCGCGCGCAGCACCGGCCTGGGCGAGTCCGGTGAAGCGATCTGGGCGCGCTGGGAGAGCGTGCGGCGGGAGGTGCGCGACATCCACACCCGCCTGTTCTACCGGCCTCTCCTGAGCGCTGTGGCGGCGCTGCCGGAAGAGGAGCGCACGCTCTCCACGGCACAGGCGCACGACCGGCTCATGGCGATCGGCTTCCGCGATCCGGCCGGCGCCCTGCGCCACATCGGTGCACTCACCACCGGATTGAGCCGCAAGGCGACCATCCAGCGGCATCTCATGCCTGTGATGGTGCGCTGGTTCGCCGACGGCAGCGACCCCGACTATGCGTTGATCTCGTTCCGTCGCATCAGCGAACGCCTCGGCGACACTCCCTGGTTCCTCCGGATGCTGCGTGATTCCTCGGGCGCTGCCGAGAGCCTGACGCGCCTCCTCTCGTCGTCGCGCTACGTCGGCGAGCTCATGGAGTGGATCCCCGAGTCCGTCGCCTGGCTCGACAGCAGCGAGCTGCTGCGGCCCCGCAGCGGGGCCGCTCTCGACGAGGAGGCCAGGGCCATCCAGACGCGGCACAGGAACGTCGGCGACGCACTGCAGGCGGTGCGAGCGCTGCGGCGGCGCGAGCTGCTGCGAACGGCGATGGGCGGCGTCCTCGACGTGCTCTCGATCGAGCAGATCGCGACGTCCCTGACCGAGATCACCGACGCGACGATCCAGGCGGCGCTGCGCGCGGTCCGCCGCGAGATCGTCCCGCTCGACGATGAGGCGCTCGACTTCGCGGTGATCGGCATGGGGCGGTTCGGGGGAGCGGAGCTGGGCTTCGGCTCCGATGCCGACATCCTCTACGTGTACGACGCGAACGGCGTCGATCCGCAACGCGCGCAGACGCTCGCCACGCGCATCGTCGCCGGCCTCCGAGAGCACCTCACCGACCACCGTGTGCCGTTGGACCTCGATGCCGATCTCCGTCCGGAGGGACGCAACGGACCCGTCGTCCGATCGATCGAGGCGTATGCGGAGTACTACCGGCGCTGGTCGCTCTCCTGGGAGGCTCAGGCACTCCTGCGGGCGAGAGGCGTGGCGGGCAGCGCGACTCTCATCGAGAAGTTCACCGCCCTCGCCGACAGCATCCGCTACCCCGCCGAGATCGACCTGCAGGGAACCCGCGAGATCAAGCGCATCAAGGCGCGAGTCGAGGGGGAGCGGCTGCCTCAGGGAGTCGATCCTCGTCGACACCTGAAGCTCGGTCCGGGCACACTGAGCGACGTCGAGTGGCTGGTGCAGCTGCTCCAGCTGCAGCACGCCCATGACGTACCGGCCCTGCGCACCACGTCGACGCTCACGGCGCTCCAGGCGGCCGTCGACGCAGGCTACGTTCCCGCCGAATCCGCCGATCTCCTCCGGGCCGCGTGGCTGCTGTCGAGCCGTCTGCGATCCGCGATCACCCTCTACACGGGCAAGACGAGCGACGTGCTCCCGACCGATCCGCGCGACCTCGACGCCATCGGTCGGCTGCTCGGGTACCCCGACCGTTCGGCGAGCATTCTCGACGACGACTACCTCGGCGTGACCCGACGTGCGCGCCGGGCATTCGAGCAGCTCTTCTACGGCTAGCCTGGCTCCATGACGATCTCGAAGCTCGGTGTGATCTGGAACCCCTCGAAGGTCGACGGGGACTCGCTGCGCGCAGCCGTCGCCGAGACCTTCGTGTCCGACGGTGTCGGCACTCCTGTCGAGTGGTGGGAGACCAGCATCGAGGACCCGGGGCGGGGAATGGCCGCCGAAGCTGTGGCCGCAGGCTGCGACGTGGTGATCGCCGTCGGCGGCGACGGCACCGTCCGGGCGGTCGCTGAATCGTTGGCGGGCACGGACGCCGCGCTGGGCATCGTGCCGCAGGGCACGGGCAACCTGCTCGCGCGGAACCTCGAGATCCCCCTGAACGACATCCCCGCCGCGTTGGTTCGGGTGCGCGACGGCGAGCCGCAGCGGATCGACATGGGCTGGGTCGACCACGACGGCACCGAGCACGCGTTCGTGGTGATGGTCGGTTTCGGCATTGACGCGCAGATGCTGGTCGAGACCGACGAGGACCTGAAGAACCGAGCCGGATGGATCGCCTACGTCGAGGCGATGGGACGTGCTCTCGCCGGCACCGAGATGACCGACATCACCCTGACGCTCGACGATCAGGAGCCGCAGGGGCTTCGCGGTCACACCATGCTGATCGGCAACTGCGGCATGCTGCAGGGCGGCATCCGTCTCCTGCCGGATGCAGTGCTCGACGACGGGTTGCTCGACATGCTGCTCGTGAGCGCCGAAGGGCCCCTCCAGTGGCTCGACACCGTCCGTGCCTTCGTGTGGGAGAACGGCATCCGTCGCATGATGGGCAATGTCGACACCGCTGTGAGCACCGACTCGACGACGCACATCTCCGCGGAGCGGGTGCGCGTGCAGCTCGCGTCACCGCAGATGTTCGAGATCGATGGCGAAGAGGTCGGACACATCTCCGACTTCACCGTGCGGGTCCAGCCCGCCGCCCTCACCGTTCGCTGAGGGTTCCCGGTGGGACGACCTTGCTGTCCTGCGTCGGGAAGACGACCTTCTGCACGATGATGATGATGCTCGCGGCGACGGGGATGGCGACGAGTGCGCCGAGGATCCCGCCGAGTGCGCCACCGGCGACGGCCGCGATCACCACGAGCGCTCCGGGAACGGCGACCGCCTTGTTCATGATTCGCGGGGACAGGACGTATGCCTCGATCTGCATGTAGACGAGGTAGTAGCCGAACGCGATGAGAGCGGTCACCGGGCTCACGATGAGGCAGATCAGCGCATTGATGATCGAGGCGCTCAACGTTCCGACGAGCGGGATCATCGAGCCGATGAAGGCGATCAGCGCGAGAAGCGCCGGCACGGGGGCTCCGATGATGCTCAGCACGATCAGGCTCAGGATGCCGTTGATGAGCGCCAGGCTGGCCTGCCCCATCACGTAGCGCCCGACGGCGCCGGAGACGTCTTCGAGGAGTCCTCCGAAGGTGTCGCGCTGGTAGGACGGGACGAAGCGCACCGCGACGCGCTTCATGCTGCGAAGCGAGGCCATGAAGTACAGGGTCAGGATGAGCACGATGGTGACGCCGGTGAAGCCGCCGGCGATGCCGGCGCCGACCGCGAAGACTCCGCCGCTGATGTTGAGGATGTTGCCCGGATCCTGGACGAAGCTCAGCACGCCCTGCGCCGCGTCGTCGAAGGTGGAGCCGAACTGCTCGCTCACGTCCTTGAACCAGGCGCTGGACATGAAGTCCTCGACCATCTTCGGGCCGTCCTGGATCAGGTTGGTCACCTGCTCGATGAGAAGAGGCACGATGGCCAGGATGATGCCGGCGAAGACCAGGATCACGACGGACACGACGATGGCGACGGCGGCCGGGCGAGGGAGCTTGCGTTCGATGAACGAGACGATCGGGTCGAGCCCGAGTGCGAGGAAGATCGCCACCCCGATGTAGACCAGCACCGTGGCGAGCTGGTTGACGATTCCGCCGAGCATGAGCGCGACGAGCACACCCAGAGCACCGAGGAGGCCGAACATGAACGGGTTGATCCGGGCGATCGCCGCGGCCGCTGTCTTCGGCTGCGCGGGAGGAGTCTCGGTGGTGTGGACCCTCTTCGGCTGCAGCCTGTCGTACTTGCGGCGCATGATGGCCCCCCACTTGTGTTCATTCGGACCCCTCAGTTGACCAGTAGGGGCGGGTGAAAGCAAGCGCGACACGGTCGTGCGAGCGGCGGATCCCCCATGCGGGGGATGCGGTGACCGCCAGGCGTTCGTACGGTGGATGACGTGACGGATGCAGAGAAGGATTCCCAGAAGAAGCCTCAGAACGGTCTTGCAGTCGGCCTCGGCCTGGGCATCGCCGTCGGTGCGGGGCTCGGACTCACCGTGTTCGACAACCTCGCACTCGGAATGGGCCTCGGCCTCTCGATCGGCGTCGCGATCGGCGTCGCTGTGGATTCGCGCGCCGGCGAGTGAGAACTTCCGCGACCGGGGGGATGCCGCGGGCTCGCGTAGTCTTCAGAACATGGCGAAGCGGGGTGGACGGGGTGCACGGTGGCGGTACCGCCGCGAGTGGCTGCTGACTGCGGTGTCGGCGCTGCTCTTCGCCTACATGGTCGGGCTCGTGCTGGTCACGCTGACCTGGAGCGTCGCGTACTCCCTCCCGCAATGGATCCTCATCGGAGTCATGGTGACCGGGTCGGCCGTGCTGCTCGCGTGGCAGGTGCGCAAGGTCCGCGGGCTTCGACGCAGCCACGACCGGTGAGCTCGGCGCCGCCGTCCGTCGCCCAGGGCTACACCGTAGCGGGCGCGTAGGCCCATCCCGGCCCGGCTCGAACGAGCAGCCTCCCTCTCCGAAAAACTGGACGCGGAGCCGGGGTGAGCTCACGCGCCTAGGGCGGGACCGAGAAAGACTCTACGCGAGACGCACAGAGAGCCCGCCAGGCATGGCCTGACGGGCTCTCTGTGCGATTCGGCGGACCTACCCCCGGAATCCCGCGGGATCTGGTTACACCCCGAAGTACAGCTCGTACTCGAACGGGTGCGGGCGCTGAGCCATCGGCAGGATCTCGTTCTCGTACTTGTACGAGATCCAGGTCTCGATGAGCTCCTCGGTGAAGACGCCACCCTCGAGGAGGAACTGGTGGTCCTCCTTCAGTGCGTCGAGCGAGTCGAGCAGCGAGTTCGGGACCTGCGGGATGTTCTTCGCCTCCTCGGGGGGAAGCTCGTAGAGGTCCTTGTCGACGGGCTCGTGCGGCTCGATGCGGTTCTTGATGCCGTCGAGGCCGGCCATGAGCTGCGCGGCGAAGGCGAGGTACGGGTTGCCCGATGCGTCAGGCGCGCGGAACTCGATGCGCTTGGCCTTCGGGTTGGAGCCCGTGATCGGGATGCGGATGGCAGCCGAGCGGTTTCCGGCCGAGTAGACCAGGTTGACCGGAGCCTCGAAGCCCTTGACCAGACGGTGGTAGCTGTTCAGGGTCGGGTTCGTGAAGGCGAGCAGCGCCGGAGCGTGCGCCAGGATGCCGCCGATGTACCAGCGAGCGATGTCGCTGAGCTGACCGTAGCCGGCCTCGTCGTAGAAGAGCGGCTTGCCGTCGTTCCACAGCGACTGGTGCGTGTGCATTCCCGAGCCGTTGTCGCCGTACAGCGGCTTCGGCATGAAGGTGGCGACCTTGCCCCACTCTTCGGCGGTGTTCTTGACGATGTACTTGAACTTCAGGATGTCGTCCGCCGAGTGCACCATGGTGTCGAAGCGGTAGTTGATCTCCTGCTGGCCGGCGGTGCCGACCTCGTGGTGCGAGCGCTCGAGGATGAACCCGGCGTCGATCAGCTTCAGGGTGATGTCGTCGCGCAGGTCAGCGGTCTTGTCGACCGGGCTGACGGGGAAGTAGCCACCCTTGTACGGGGTCTTGTTGGCGAGGTTTCCGCCCTCTTCCTCACGACCGGTGTTCCACGCGGCCTCTTCGGAATCGACCTTGTAGAAGCTCTCGCCGGCGGTGACCGAGTAGCGCACGTCGTCGAAGATGTAGAACTCGGCCTCGGGGGCGAAGAACGCCGTGTCGGCGATGCCGGTGGAGGCGAGGTACTTCTCGGCCTTCTTCGCGACCTGGCGCGGGTCCTTCGAGTAGATCTCTCCCGTGCGCGGGTTGTAGATGTCGAAGATCATCACGAGGGTGCTCGCCTCGCGGAAGGGGTCCATGTATGCCGTCGTGACGTCAGGGATGAGCTGCATGTCGGACTCGTGGATGCTGGCGAAGCCACGGATCGAAGAGCCGTCGAACAGCTGTCCGTCCACGAAGAAGTCCTCGTCGACAGTGGCCGCAGGGATGTTGAAGTGCTGCTGAACACCAGGGAGATCAGTGAATCGGATGTCAAGGAACTTGACGTCGTTCTCCTTGATGTAGGTCAGCACCTCGGACGAATCTTTGAACATGTACGACTCCTGGATTGCGGATCGATGGCTTCACGGCCATTGTGCACAGTACGTGCGGGGCGTTACCCCACGGTATCCGCTTTGTTTCGAGCATGTTACGCGCCGGTAGGCTGGATACGTGACGGACGCTGTGAACACGTACCCCGGAGAACGACTCGGAATGCCGCAGACGGGGACGGGCAGCATCGCCCGCCCTGGACGGCGAATCGGGGCCCTTCTCATCGACTATGTGGCTGCGACGATCATCGCCACCGGGTTCCTCGGCTACGACCAGTTCGCACTGCCCGCCGAGGCCGGCCTCACCGTGTTCGCGCCGATGGCGGTCTTCGCCCTGCTGCAGATCCTCTTCGTCCCGACGGCCGGCGGAAGCCCCGGGCACCGTATCCTCGGCATGCGCGTGGTACGTCTGGGCGGCGGCTGGGTGGGGATCTGGCGTCCGATCGTCCGCACCCTGCTGATCATCATCGTGATCCCGGCGGTCATCTGGGACGCCGATCAGCGAGGAATCCACGACAAGGTGACGGGACTCGTGCTCATCCGCGCCTGATCGGGCTCACTCCTTGCCGCGATTGCGGCGTCTGGCCTCGCGCGGAGCGCGACCGCCGAGGAACGAACGGGCAGGGTCGACGATATAACCCTGTCGCAGCGCCTCGCGACCGATGAGCATGCGGAAACCCATCTCGTCCCGGTTGCTCAGCGTGACCTCCGCGAGCACCTCCCGATCATGCAGACGGATCAGCATCTCGACGACGAGTCGCTCCTGGGCATGGCCCGATGAGCTGCGCACGGCGCGGCGATCATGCACAGGGGACTCGACGATGACGGCATCCTCCTGGCTGTCCTGCCAGGGCTTCACACGGAACCGAACCCACGACACGCCGTCGCGCTCGAACTCCTGGATCTGGAATGCGTGCAGCGAAGAGGTGCGCGCGCCCGTGTCGATCTTGGCTTTGAGCCAGTCGACTCCGAGATCAGGCAGGCTCACCCATTCTCGCCACCCGATAAGGGTGTTTGAATGGGATGACTTACTCACCCGACCATCCTGGCAGGAAATCCCCCGTGAAGATCGCAGTGCTCTCCCGCGCGCCGCAGGCGTACTCCACCCAAAGGCTGCGCGCCGCTGCGCTCCAGCGAGGTCACAACGTCAAGGTGCTCAACACGCTGCGATTCGCGATCGACCTCACCGCAGACGAGCCCGACCTGCACTACCGGGGCCGTCAGCTCAGCGACTACGACGCGATCCTGCCTCGCATCGGCAACTCGATCACCTACTTCGGCACCGCCGTGGTGCGCCAGTTCGAGCAGATGGACGTCTACACGCCGAACACGGCGAACGGGATCTCGAGCGCGCGGGACAAGCTCCGCGCGAATCAGATCCTCTCGCGCCACAACATCGCGATGCCTCCCACGGCCTTCGTCCGCAACCGTGCGGACGTCCGTCCGGCGATCGAACGCGTCGGGGGTGCTCCTGTCGTCATCAAGCTCCTCGAGGGCACGCAGGGGATCGGTGTGATCCTCGCGCCGCAGGTGAAGGTGGCCGAGGCCATCATCGAGACGCTGCACTCGACCAAGCAGAACGTGCTGATCCAGAAGTTCATCTCCGAGAGCCGCGGGCGCGACATCCGCGCTCTCGTCGTGGGCGACCGCGTGGTCGCCGCGATGCGGCGATCGGCGGCGGGTGACGAGTTCCGCTCGAACGTCCACCGTGGAGGCTCGGTGGAAGCCGTCGAGCTCGATCCGATATACGAGCGCGCAGCCGTGCGCTCAGCCCAGATCATGGGGCTCCGCGTCGCCGGAGTCGACATGCTCGAAGGCGACGACGGCCCGCTCGTCATGGAGGTCAACTCGTCGCCTGGCCTGCAGGGCATCGAGACGGCCACGAAGCTCGACGTCGCAGGCGCCATCATCGACTACATCGCCGGCCAGGTCGCATTCCCCGAGATCGATGTGCGTCAGCGCCTGACCGTCTCCACGGGATACGGGGTCGCCGAGCTGATGGTGCACGGAGCTGTCGACCTCGTCGGCAAGACACTCGGCGAAGCCGGACTGTGGGAGCGCGACATCACCGTGCTCACGCTGCACCGCGGCGTCTCCGTCATCCCGAACCCGCGCAAGCACGTCGTCCTCGAGGCCGAGGATCGGCTCTTCTGCTTCGGCAAGCTCGACGAGATGCGGTCGATGGTTCCGGAACGTCGCCGTCGCCGCGCCAAGGTCCGTCGCCTTCCGCGTCAGCCGCTGTCGGAGTGAACGACGAAGCGCGGCCGCCCTCGCGATGAGGTGCGGCCGCGCTTCTGCGTGTGCGGGGGTCAGCTCAACGCGGACGCTGCGCCCGGACCTTGGTGGGGTCGATGCCCTTCGGGATCGGCAGCGACGAGATCGATTGCGACACGGATTCGATGCGTCGGATGACGGCACCCATGGTGGCCTTGTCGATGACCCTCGGAAGCTTCTTGATGGTCTTTGCGAGGTCGGCGATCGCGACGTCGTCGTCGCCGTGGCCGACGTAGAGCACCGTGACCGGCACGCCGTGGGCCACACGGGCGGCCTTGCTGCGCTCATCGTTGACCAGTCGGGTCAGACGGCCGCGGGAGCCCTCTCCGACGACCACGACGCCGCCGCGACCCACGGTGCGGTAGACGGCATCCTGCGTCTTCGGGTTGATGCCGACCGGCGTCTCGGATCCCTGCCAGTTGCGGCCGAGGCTCGTGCTCAGCACGTGGCCCGTGGCGCCGGGCATGCCGTCGATCTTCTGGTACATCGCAGAAGTCGACAGGCGCGTCATCAGGAACATCGCGCCGAGCAGGCCGAGCATCAGACCGGAGATGCCCCAGAGGATGAGAGTCCACACCTGGAACGGCGGGATCAGGTAGCCGACGATGAGGCCGATGAGGACACCGATGACCAGCAACGCGATCTGGGCCCAGGGCAGCCAGGGGTAGATCTCCCTCGTGAACTTGAAGAGGGACTTGATCTGGGAGAAGAATCCCGGACGCTTCTCGGGCGCGGACGTGCGGTTTGCCATGTGCATAAGAATACCGACTCCGGGGTGCGCTGATGGCGTCGTTCGCGTCGGGCGGATTCGGGCGCCTCGTCTTCTCCTGCACACGCGGCCGATTCCTGCGCATGCGTGCACATCAAGCGATGTCTGTGCGGGAGCGCCGTGCGATGCGATGACATGGGGGAATGGCGGAGACGGAAACGAAGGCGAGCGGTGCGGCACTGGTGCCCGGTGCGCATCGGACGATCAGGAGGATCGACGCGGACGAGGGGCCGTACACGGGAACGCTGGTCACCCGAGGCGCGGCGATGGCCGTTCTGGTGGACTCCGCCTCGATCAGCGGGTGGGCTGGGTGGGACCACGCCGGTGACGACCACGTCGCGGGGCCGCTCGACATCGTGCGGCGCGCCGACGGGCACGACGCGCTGCTCCCATGGTGCACCGAGAGGGTCGCGACGTTCGTCGGTCGTCGCGCGGCAGCCGACGTCGCGCTCGGCTCCGGGGAGATGACGACCCTGGTCGCCAGCATCCTGCGAGGTCTGGGCGAGCTCGGACGGACCGACGAGCACGAACACACGGGTGGCTGGTGGCTCACGGATGACGGGCGACCGACTTTCGTGATCGGCGCAGGCGAGACGGCACGGACGGCAGCGGCGGGTCTCGTCGCGCGGATTCGCGAGGACTGCGTCGACCGCGCACTCGGTCGCCTGCTCGTCACGATCGAGGAAGGGCTGAGCGCTGCCACAGGACGGCCGGGGATGCCGATGCGACAGCTCGAGGGGTGGGAGGCGGACCTGTTCGACACCGCGGCGCCGAAACCGCTGAGACGCGATGTGCATGCGCCTGAGCTGGCAAGAAGTGCGGACGCAGCGATCCGCGCAGCGGTCGTGCGACCCGACGCGCGAAGTCGGGTGAGAACTCGTGCCACTCGACCCATGGCGGATAGCCGCGTGCGCGCTGTGACGTCTCGCGTCGTCGCGCCCTTGCTGCGGCGCCTCGACCTCTGGCGGGGCGCGATGCTCTTCGTGGTCGCGCGCCGGCATCGGAGAGACGCGGATCGAGCACGCGCCGCCCGCGTCGACAGCAGTGTGGAGGCCCCCACAGCGGGCGTCCGAACCCCCGTGCGACGTGGGCGGAGGGCGATCGTCGCAGCGGCTGCGGCCGTAGCGGTGCTCGCCGGCGGACTCCTCTGGCCGGGAGGCGCGACAGGGGAACCGGGCGACGGGGGTGCCGCGGCGGTGCCGACGAGCGCTCAGGACGCGGAGCAGATCGACTCTGCGTCCGCCGATCCGTCACCGGCGGCGACGCCGACGGCACCCGAACCGACGCCGGACGAGTCCCCGAAGGGATCACCGCCCGAGCGAGCCGATCCGGAGGATCCGGTCGAGGCGGCGCACCACCTCATCGACGCGATCAGGACCTGCGCGGCGAACGACGACGCGGTCTGCGCCGAAGCGGTCGCTCAGGGGTCCATCGGGGTCGCGGACGCATTGGCGGGAGGTGAGGGAGTGCTACAGCTCGAACCCGTGGACGAGTACGGGGATGTCGCCGTGATCCGAGCTTCTGCGTCGGGAGGGGAAGAGGACGGTGCGGAGTCCGCGGCCGGGGAGCGCATGGTCGTACTCGTCCGGGTGGCAGAGAAATGGCTGGTCCGCGACGTGTACGACGTCGCGGACCAGCCAGGATGATGCGGTGGTCAGGCTCCGAGCTGAGCGGCGAACTGCGCCGACTCGAGGCGGGCCTTCACAGCACCGAGGAAGCGAGCGGCGTCTGCTCCGTCGATGATGCGGTGGTCGTACGAGAGAGCGAGGTACACGTACGAGCGGACGGCGATCGCGTCTGCGCCGCCGACCTTGACGAGACCGGGGCGCTTGACGACCGTTCCGGTGCCGAGAATCGCCGACTGCGGCAGGAAGACGACCGGAGTGTCGAACAGCGCGCCACGCGAACCCGTGTTGGTCAGCGTGAACGTGCCGCCGGCGAGCTCGTCGGGCTTCAGCTTGTTGTCGCGCGTGCGTGCCGCGAGGTCGGCGATCTCATGCGCGATCTCGGCGATGTTCTTCGACGCGGCGTCGCGCAGCACCGGCGTGAGCAGACCGCGCTCGGTGTCCACGGCGATCGAGACGTTCTCGGACTCGGGGTAGACGATCTGCTCGCCGTCGACCGTGGCGTTCACGATCGGGAAGGCGCGCAGAGCCTCAGCGGCAGCGAGGGCGAAGAACGGCAGGAACGACAGCTTGTCGCCCGTCTTCTCGAGGAAAGACGCCTTGACGCTGTCGCGGTACTCCGCCAGAGCGGTCACATCGACCTCGACGACCGTCGTGAGCTGTGCGGTCTGCTGCATCGACTCGACGGCGCGCTTGGCCAGAACCTTGCGCAGGCGCGACATCGGCTGCGTGGTGCCACGCAACGGCGAGACCTCGAGCGGAGCGGGCGCAGCAGGGGCGGCCGCAGCGGCGGGTGCCGCCGACGCGCTCTCTGCGGCCTTGAGCACATCTTCCTTACGGATGCGTCCGCCGACGCCGGTACCGGTGACACTGGCCAGGTCGACGCCCTGCTGCGAAGCCAGACGGCGCACGAGCGGGGTCACGTACAGGTTGTCGCTCTCGGTCGGGAGGGACAGCTTCTGCTCGGCCGGAGCCGGAGCCGATGCCGCCGCGGGCGCGGGCTCGGACGGCGATGCCGGCGGGGCGGGGGCGACAGGTGCGGACGCACCCTCGCTTGCCGGAGCCTGCTGCACGGGGGCTTCTGCCGCGGGAGCAGCAGGCGCCTCTGCCGCAGATGCGGGAGTCTCGGTGGGAGCGGCAGGAGCCTCGGCGGCCGGAGCCTGCGCAGCCGGTGCGGCGGCGGGAGCTGCTCCAGAACCGACACGAGCAAGCACAGCGCCGACCTCGACGGTCTCGTCTTCGGCGGCGACGATCTCCTGCAGCACGCCGGCGACGGGCGAGGGGATCTCGGTGTCGACCTTGTCGGTCGAGATCTCCAGCAGTGCCTCGTCGACCTCGACGGTGTCGCCGATCTGCTTGAGCCAGCGGGTGACGGTGCCTTCGGTCACACTCTCGCCGAGTTCGGGGAGGACGATGTCCGTGGCGTCGCCTGCGGGGGCAGCGGCCGGGGCAGCCGCGGCAGCGGGCGCAGCTTCGGCAGCAGGAGCGGGCTCCGAGGGGGCCTCGGCCTGCGGTGCGGCAGCCTGAGGCGCCTCCTCCGCGGCCGGCGCTGCGGCTGCAGGAGCATCCTCGGCAGGAGCAGCGGCGCTGCCGTCGCCGATACGCGCGAGCAGCGCGCCGACCTCGACGGTCTCGTCCTCGGCGACGAGGATCTCCTCGATCACACCGGTGACGGGCGAGGGGATCTCGGTGTCGACCTTGTCGGTCGAGATCTCGAGCAGGCCCTCATCCGCCTGAACGGTGTCTCCCACCTGCTTGAGCCAGCGGGTGACGGTACCCTCTGTGACGCTCTCGCCGAGAGGGGGGAGGACGACGGATGTGCTCATGACTGAGTCTCCTTCAGGAAGTTAAATGACGCGTGTCTAGCTTAGTGAACTGTTCACCGGTTGGTGTTCAGAGGGCGTGCAGCGGCTTTCCGGCGAGCGCGAGGAAGGCTTCACCGAGCGCCTCGCTCTGTGTGGGATGCGCATGGATCAGGGGGGCGATGTCCTCGGGGTGGGCCTCCCACGCGACGGCCAGCTGGCCCTCGGTGATGAGCTCGCCCACTCGGTCGCCGAGCAGATGGACACCGATGACCGGCCCGTCCTTGAGTCGGACCACCTTCACGAGGCCGGCTGTGCCGATGATCTCGCTCTTGCCGTTGCCGGCGAGGTTGTACTCGTACGCCACGACAGCATCGGCGCCGTGCTCGGCGACGGCAGCCTCCTCCGTGACGCCGACCGAGGCGACCTCGGGGCTCGAGTACGTGACCTTCGGGATCTGGATGTGGGGGACGTGCGCGGGGGAGAGGCCGGCGATGCGTTCCGCGACGGCGATGCCCTGCTGGAAACCGCGGTGAGCGAGCTGCAGACCGGGCGTGATGTCTCCGACGGCCCAGAGCCCGGGCACACCGGTGCGCAGGTCCTGATCGACCGTGACGAAACCACGATCGAGAGTCACGCCGGCCTCTTCGAAGCCGAGGTCGGCCGTGACCGGACCTCGTCCGACCGCCACGAGAAGGTAGTCGGCGGTGAACTCCTTGCCGTCCTCCAGCGTGACGGTCACCGAGCTGTCGTCCTGCGTGGCGCTCTGGTAGCGGATTCCGAGGGAGTACTGGATGCCGCGGCGGCGGAACGCCCGTTCGAGGCCCTTGCTCATCGCGATGTCCTCGTTGGGCACCAGGTGCGGCAGCGCTTCGATGATGGTGACCTCGGTGCCGAACGAACGCCAGACGCTGGCGAACTCCACGCCGATCACGCCGCCGCCGAGCACGAGCACGCGCTCGGGGATCACGTCGAGCGACAGCGCCTGTTCGCTGGTGAGGATCCGCCCGCCGATCTCGAGTCCCGGGAGGGTCCGGCTGTACGAGCCGGTGGCGAGGATGACATCGGCGCCGACGTAGACGTCGTCGCCCACGCTCACCGACCGGTCGGCGTTCAGGCGACCGAAGCCGGCGACGGTCGTGATGCCGCGGGCCTTCACCAGGCCCTCGAGGCCCTTGTACTTCTTCGCGACGATCCCCTCGCGGTATGCGCGCACCCCGGCGGGGTCGATTCCGTCGAGGGTCGCGGAGATGCCGACGTGGGCGGCGTCTCGCACATGCTCGGCGACCTCGGCCGCGTGCAGCAGCGCCTTCGTCGGGATGCAGCCGCGGTGCAGGCAGGTGCCGCCGACCTTGTCCTTCTCGATGAGCGCGACGGACTTGCCGAGCTCGCTCGCACGCAGAGCAGCGGCGTACCCGCCGCTGCCTCCGCCCAGGACGACGATGTCGAAGGTGTGCGTGGTCATGGTCATGCCTCCTTGTGGGATGCTTCGGCGAACGCGATGATCGACCGGACCATCGCTCCGGTGGGGCCCTTGTCGGTGAAGCCGTACGGTGCGCCGTTGTGCTCGCCGGAGCCGGCGATGTCGAGGTGCACCCACGGGATGCGCGGGGCGTCCTGCTCGTCGGAGACCCGGCCGACGAAGCGGCGCAGGAAGAGGCCGGCGTACGACGCCCCACCCATCCGATCGCTCATGTTGGCGTTCTGCATGTCGGCGATGGGGGAGTCCAGCGAGTCCTCCATGTAGGCCGGGAGCGGCATGTGCCACGCGAGCTCATCGGCGGCGTCGGCGGCGGCGAGGAACTCCGCGACGGCGTCGTCGTCACCGAACACGCCGGTGTGGCGGTGCCCGAGAGCCATCACGATCGCTCCGGTGAGAGTCGCGACGTCGATGATGACGTCGGGGTTCTCGCGGCTGGCCGCGACGAGACCGTCGGCCATGACCAGGCGCCCCTCTGCATCCGTGTTCGGAACCTCGACGGTCGTGCCGTCGAGGATGCGGATGACGTCTCCCGGACGCAATGCACGACCTGACGGCATGTTGTCGGTGATGCAGAGCCAAGCGGTGACGTGCACGGGCAGGGCGAGAGCGGCGATCGCCCGCAGTGCTGCGACGCTCGTCGCGGCACCGGCCATGTCGAACTTCATGCCGACCATCGAGGCCGCCGGCTTGAGCGACAGCCCACCGGTGTCGAACGTGATCCCCTTGCCGACGAGTGCGATGTGACGTGTGGCGTTCGCGGGTGCGTAGTCGAGACGGACGAGGCGCGGCGGCCTGTCGGAGCCCTGCGCGACGCCGAGGATACCGCCGAAGCCCTGTTCGGCGAGCGACTTCTCGTCGAGGATCTCCACCGAGACATCCGCCAGCCCGTCGACGCTGTCGGCTGCGCTCTGTGCGAGCTGGGCCGGGCTCTGCCACTCGGCCGGGACGAACACGAGATCCTTGATGAGGGCCATCGCCTCGCCGACGGCGATGGACCTGGAGAGTGCGGACTCGTCGAGGTCGGCATGCAGCAGGACGGAAGACGCGCGGGTCTTGCCCGACTCCTTGCGGTAGCCGTCGAACCGGTAGCCGCCGAGCACGGCGCCCTCTGCGGCGGCGGCCGCGAACTGCTCGAGACCGGGAGCCAGGGCCACCGAGACCGTCTCGAAGCCGGTCAGAGACCGGAGGGCTGCGCCTACGGCGTTGCGCACGGCGGAGGCATCGGGCTCACGGCCCACGCCGACGACGGCGAACGGCAGGGTCGTGACCTCGGGGGCGTAGGCCCGCGTGAACGACGAGGCCGAGCCGGTGTGGCCGACGGCCTGCAGGGAGTCGGCGAGTCCGGGGTAGCCGGTCAGCGACTCTGCGGAGTCCGAGATCTCGGGGATGACGAGCACTGCGGCGTCTGCAGCGCTTCCTGGGAACTGATCTGAGGTGCGCGAGAGCGCGGGAAGCGTCATACCTCCATCCTAGGAGGGTCGCGCGCCCGGGTGCCGAGCGGGTGTTCGCTCTCAGCTTGAAGGTCACCGCCCGGCCGTCCGAAGCTGCTCGTAGCATTGACTCATGCCCTTCTCCGGAGAGATCCATGAACGTGTAGCGAACGCACCGGTCGTGCCGCGCGGACTGCCCCTTGTCCTGCTCCTGACGGGTTTCACCGACGCAGGCAGCGCCGTCTCCGGGCTCATCGAGCACCTTCGCGAGACGACGTCGCCCGAGCCGATCGCCGTCTTCGACAACGACGTGCTGCTGGACTACCGCGCCCGCCGCCCGGTGATCTCCTTCGACCAGGATCACCTGACCGAGTTCCGTCCTGCCCGGCTGGAGCTCTCGCTGGCGACCGACGCCCTCGGCCAGAAGTTCCTCCTCCTCGCCGGTTACGAGCCGGACTTCGCCTGGAACGAGTTCGCGCGCACCGTGCTCGAGCTCGCCGACGAATTCGAGGTCTCCGGACTCAACTGGGTGCACTCGATCGCGATGCCGGTCCCGCACACCCGCCCCATCGGCACGACGGTGAGCGGCAACCGCCGTGAGCTCACCGTGGCTCACTCGGTATGGCGCCCGCGCACCCAGGTGCCGGCCACTGCGGGGCATCTCCTCGAATTCCGCTTCGCGGAGCACGGCGAGCGCGTCGTCGGGTTCGTGCTGCTCGTGCCGCACTACCTCGCCGAGACCGAGAACCCCGACGCCGTGATCGCGGCAGCCGAGAAGCTGATGGCCGCCACGGGCCTGGTCATCCTGCTCGACGAGGTGCAGGAGCGCCGCCAGGACTACCTCACGCGCGTCGACGACCAGGTGCTGGGCAACGATGAGCTGCAGCAGATGGTGCAGGGGCTCGAGCGCCGCTACGACGCGTATATGGCCGGTCGTGATCCTGAGGACGGGTCGTACGACGAGGGCGGATTCAACGAGCGCGACCTGCCGAGCGCGGACGAGCTCGCCGCAGAACTCGAGCGCTACCTCGCCTCGCGCCCCAGCGGCGACGAGGACAAGCCGGGTCGCGGCTGACATCGAGCGAGCGAACTTGGGCGGATTGCACCTGCATGCCCACACGTGTGCGATACTAGGACTCTGACCCGTTGTCAATCGATCTTTCCGGAGATTGGACTTGACAAGGGTCTTACTAGTGTCCGAAATGCTCCGGGGCCTGCGAGCGGCCCCGTGAAAGGCGAAACGTGACTCCTGCCACGACGAAGAAGACCCGGACGAAGAAGACCGCCGACGCTCCCGAGGTCGATGCTCCGGTCGAGGAGGCCGCTGAGAAGCCGGCGCCCAAAACCGCCGCGCAGCGTGCCGCTGCCAAGCGCGCGCCCGCGAAGAAGAAGAAGGCCGATGACATCGTCGAAGACGACGAGACTCCTCCCGCCGCAGAGCCCGATGAGGACGATGAGGACTCCAAGCCGAAGTTCACCGAGCCTCTGCCCACGGGAGCGATCGTCATCTCGTCGAACGACGACGAAGACGTGCCCGTCTACTCCACCCAGATCACCGGTGCGACCGCCGACCCTGTCAAGGACTACCTGAAGCAGATCGGAAAGGTCGCCCTGCTGAACGCGGCCGAAGAGGTCGAGCTCGCGATGCGCATCGAGGCCGGCCTGTTCGCCGAGGAGAAGCTCTCCACGATGACGGCCGCCGAGAAGGCCAGCCAGCTCGGGCTCGACCTGCAGTGGGTCGCCCGCGACGGTCAGCGCGCGAAGAGCCACCTGCTCGGTGCGAACCTCCGCCTCGTCGTCTCGCTCGCCAAGCGCTACACCGGCCGCGGCATGCAGTTCCTGGACCTGATCCAGGAGGGCAACCTCGGTCTGATCCGCGCCGTCGAGAAATTCGACTACACCAAGGGCTTCAAGTTCTCGACGTACGCCACCTGGTGGATCCGTCAGGCGATCACCCGCGCGATGGCAGACCAGGCCCGCACCATCCGCATCCCCGTGCACATGGTCGAGGTCATCAACAAGCTCGCCCGCGTGCAGCGCCAGATGCTGCAGGACCTGGGCCGTGAGCCCACGCCCGAAGAGCTCAGCCGCGAGCTGGACATGACGCCCGAGAAGGTCGTCGAGGTGCAGAAGTACGGCCGAGAGCCGATCTCCCTGCACACGCCTCTCGGTGAGGACGGCGACAGCGAGTTCGGTGACCTCATCGAGGACACCGAGGCAGTGGTCCCCGCGGATGCCGTGGGCTTCACGATGCTGCAGCGTCAGCTGGAGCAGCTGCTCGACTCGCTCTCCGAGCGTGAGGCCGGTGTCATCCGGATGCGCTTCGGACTCGGCGACGGACAGCCCAAGACCCTCGACCAGATCGGTGACACGTTCGGCGTGACGCGTGAGCGCATCCGTCAGATCGAGTCGAAGACGATGGCGAAGCTCCGCCACCCGAGCCGCTCGCAGTCGCTGCGGGACTACCTCGAGTGATGCAGGCGAACGAAGGCAAGGCGCTCGAGGCGAGCGTCGACGGCAAGAACTACGCGCGCATCCCGCTGCGGACGCGCGTCGTCATGCCGAACGACGACCTCGACTCCGTCGTCCTGGAGTACGCGAAGGAAGCTGTTCAGCCCGGTGACCTGCTGTTCGTGACCGAGAAGATCGTGGCGATCACGCAGGGCCGGTCGTACCGGCTCGACGAGATCACGCCCCGTCCGCTTGCGCGCTTCCTGTCGCGATACGTCGTCCGCACCTCCTACGGCATCGGTCTCGGCATGCCCGAGACGATGGAGATGGCCTTGCGCGAATGCGGCACCCTGCGGATCCTCTTCGCAGCCGGCGTCTCGGTGATCACCAAGGCCTTCGGGCGCCGCGGTGACTTCTACCGCATCGCAGGTGACAAGGCACGCGCCATCGACGGCCCGACGAAGAACACGATCCCGCCGTACAACCAGGCGGTCGTCCTCGGACCGAAGAACCCGCGTGAGGTGGCCCTCCGTCTGAAGAAGATGCTCGGCGGCGACCTCGAGGTCGCCGTCGTCGACATCAACGACATCGGCGGCAACATCCTCGGCTCGACGCTCGACAAGGCGGGGGAGCGTCGGCTCGTCCAGATCCTGGGCGACAATCCTCTCGGCCAGGCGACGCAGTCGACCCCGATGGGGATCGTCCGCGAGGTCTGACCTCCGCGTGATCGACGCCTCAGCAAGAAGGGCCCGGATGCTCAGCATCCGGGCCCTTCTTCATGCCTGCCGCGGTCAGAACCCGATCGCGGCCTGGTAGCGCGGCTTGTGCCCTGTGCGGATCCCGGTGACGCTCGGCTTGTTCTCGTACACGCCGGCGCCCCAGTTGCCCTCGACGAGCACCGGACCGTCAGGCGTGACCACGACATCCCAGCCGACGTACTGGATCTGCGGTACGACGCGCGCGACCTGATCGACGAACTCGCGGACCTCGTCCATCATCGGCAGCTGGAAGTCGGCGATCGGGAAGCCGGAGTCCGGGTGCGTGACGTGCACGTGGCCGTGAGAGTCGTATCCGGATCCCACAGAGTGACCGTTCTCGTCGAGCATCGTGTAGAAGCCGCCGAAGCTCATCTGGTCGCTCACCGCTCCGCGTCCGAACTTCTGGGCCATCGCGAGGATGTGCGTCTTCTCGCCATCGAAGAATGCGGTGATGCGGGTGGTGTTCACGGTGCCGGGGCACACGGCCGCGAGGTCGGCGTGCTGGCGGATGACCTCTTCGACGAGGACCTGCTTCTTCGAGAGCAGCTCGGCGTGGAACGCATCCCAGTCGGTCACGTCGGCGGCGTGGTAGCGGTGGACACCCGTGCCCGCCTGGCCGTGCGTCTCCTTCACGACGATCGTGCCCTGGCGCTCGGTGAATGAACGCAGCTCGTCCGCGTTGCCCTGCGTGATGAGCATCCACTCCCTCTTGAGGAAGGCATCGAAGACGGCGTTGAACTCTGCCTTGTCATGGAACAGGTGCCGATAGTCGGGGTGGTCGTACTTCTGCGAGATCTCGTTCGACACGGGGTGGGTCATGAACGTGTCGCGCTCCGCCTTGGTGAGGATCGCGAAGTCGTAGTCGATGTAGTCCTGGAACCCGACGTTGTGGCGGCCCGCTGACCACAGCATGTCGACGACCACGAGGGGAACGGCCTTGCCGTGCTGAGAAGACGCCTCTTTGGCCCTCTCGATGACCGAGGCGACGTCGATGCGGCGAGCACGCGCCAGCAGATAGCGGACGCGGGGCGCGAGGGAAAAGCGTGACATGGATCTCCAAGTTCGGGGTCCCCTCCAGTCTACGGTGGGTGCGTGGAGCATCCTGAGAAGGCGGAGCTAGGCTGGAAACGTGTGTGAGAAGACATCCAGCTCCCGCCCGCGCGCGATGATCTCGCGGTCGGCGCTCGCGGTCGCATCCGCTGCCGCCGTCGATGCAGGGGGACGCGTCGCCGACCTCCGCCGCGATGCCTGGGGGCATGGGGTGCTCTCCGTCGCACACGCGGTGGTCGCCGCCGGTGCGGAGGCCGTGCTGGTCGACCATGCCGAGGAGGTCGAGGCCCTGGCTCTCGAAGGCATCGACGCCGTGACGACCGGCGCGCCGGATATCGACCCCTTCCTGCTCTACGGGCTCCCCGATGCGGAGGGAGCACTGAGCGCGAGGCCGGTCATGCGGCTCGTCGGCAGAGTGCTTTCCACGAAGCCGCTCAGGGCCGGAGACGCGGTCTCCTACGGCTACACCCATCGAGTGGCCCATGACACGACGGCCGCACTCATCACCGGCGGCTACGCCCAGGGGATCGTGCGCGCGCTGGGCAATGCCGCCCACGTGGAGATCGACGGTGTGCAGCGCCCGATCATCGGGCGTGTCGCGATGGATGTGTGCGTGATCGATCTGCAGGGATCCGCCGCCGTCACCGTGGGCGCCGAGGCCACCTACTTCGGAGGTCGCGGGCCGGCCGCTCCCGGGCTCGCCCGATGGAGCGCCGTCACCGGACTCACGATCGCCGAGCTCGTCACCGTCGCGGGTGCACACGCGGAGCGGGGGTGGGAGGCATGAGTCGGCCGGAGCTGCGGATCGACACCGACCTGTTCCGAGCGAACATCCGCGCGGTCCGCGATCGCATCGCCCCGTCGGAGCTCATGGTCGTCCTCAAGGACGACGCGTACGGTCACGGACTCCGGTGGGCCGTCGAGGCGGCGAAGGACACGGGCGTCGAGTGGTACGGGTCATACGACGTCCGAAGCGGGGTCGAAGCACGACGCGTGCTCGGCGACACCGGTCGGATCTTCGCGTGGGTCACCTCGACGGACGAGGAGATCGACGACGCGCTGCGCGCCGACATCGACCTCGGCGTCGGATCGGCGGAGTACCTGGCGCGCATCACCGCCAGGGCTGCGCATGCCGGCGCGCGGGCACGTATCCACCTCAAGATCGACACGGGGCTGCATCGCAACGGTCTGCTCCCGGCCGAGTGGGAGCGCACCGTCGCCGATGTGCGCGCGGGTGAAGCGGCGGGACACCTCGAGCTCGCCGGGATCTGGAGCCATCTCGCCGAGGCGAGCGACGACGAGGACGACGATGCTCAGGCCCTGTTCCTCGATGCCGTCCGTGTCGTGGAGCAGTCCGGACCGACGCCCGAGGCGCTGCACCTGACGGCATCCGCTGCGTCCTGGTGGCGGCCGGAGCTCCGCGGCTCGCTGTCTCGGATCGGGGCGTTCTGCTACGGCGTCCGCTCGGCGGAGGGACCCGACCTGCCGGGTGTCACGCCGGTGGCCGAGCTCACGGCGACGGTCCGGAAGATCTCGGACGGGAACGCTCAGGTCGGCGTCGGGTCGTTCGACGGCATCCCGTCCACTCTCGCAGGAGCAGACGTGGGCACCCCGGGCGGATCTCGCGAGCTGCTGCGGATCGACGAGACGACGTCGCTGGTCCAGGGGTGGCCGGGGATGCAGATCGGCGACTCGGTCTGGCTGTTCGGCGCGGGCGAGCACGGAGAAGCGAGTGCGACGACCCTCGCCGAGCGCGTCGACTCCGTCGGCGAGGAGATCCTCACCCGGCTCACGAGCCGCGTGCGCCGGGTCACCACCCCTTAACGAAGGCGGAGCCCGTCTGATGACGGGCTCCGAGGCGGATCGAACCGCGATCGATCAGTCGATCAGTCGTGCGGTCTCGTCGTGCCAGCTCGTTGCGATGCTGCGGAGCTTCTCTTCGTACTTGCGACCGTGGTGGGCGCAGAACAGGAGCTCGGATCCGTTGACCTCGGCGGCGATGTAGGCCTGAGCGCCACATGAATCACAGCGATCCATGGCGGTCAGGCGGAACTCGACGGCGGAGGTCTCACGTTCGGTCGTTGCGTTCATCTCGGGGCCTCCTTGAGTGTCGGGTTCGCTGGCTGGGCGTGTTCAATACAACCACGCTGGGGCTGTGTGCATGCCCGGTTTGCGGCGTGTTTCGCTCAGCGCGTACGCGCGGGTGCCGTACTGAGGGCTCCCGGGGAGTGTCTGCGGCTGGTGGAGAGGCATCGCGAATAGACTCGGAGATTGTGACCGCCGAGTATTCCGCCCATCATCTCCAGGTGCTCGAAGGGCTCGAGGCCGTCCGCAAGCGCCCAGGTATGTACATCGGCTCGAACGGATCCCCGGGCCTGATGCACTGCCTCTGGGAGATCATCGACAACGCCGTCGACGAGGCCGTCGCGGGCAACGGCTCGAAGATCGACATCATCCTGCATGAGGACGGCAGTGTCGAGGTCCACGACCGCGGTCGCGGCATCCCCGTCGACGTCGAACCGCGCACCGGTCTCACCGGCGTCGAGGTCGTCTTCACGAAGCTGCATGCCGGCGGCAAGTTCGGTGGAGGCTCTTACGCGGCATCCGGTGGTCTGCACGGTGTGGGCGCCTCTGTGGTGAACGCCCTCTCGGAGCGGCTCGACGTCGAGGTAGACCGAGGTGGCAAGACCTATGCCATGTCGTTCCATCGCGGCGAGCCCGGACTCTTCGCCGACAAGGGTGAGAAGCGGCCGGACGCTCCGTTCACCCCGTTCCAGGACAAGAGCGAGCTGCGGGTCGTCGGCAAGGCGCCGCGCGGCACGAGCGGAACACGTATCCGCTATTGGGCTGATCACCAGATCTTCACGAAGGATGCCGCGTTCCAGCTCAACGACCTGGTGACTCGCGCACGTCAGACGGCGTTCCTCGTCCCAGGGCTGGAACTCGTGATCCGCGACGAGCGCGCGGCCAACGGCGCCGAGGTCGAGGGCCAGCCGATCGAGACGTCCTACCGGTACGACGGCGGCATCTCGGAGTTCGTCGAGTACCTCGCGAACGACGCTCCCGTCACCGACACCTGGCGCATCCAGGGCGAAGGCACGTTCAAAGAGACAGTGCCGGTGCTGCAGGCCGACGGCCACATGATCGCCACAGAGGTCGAGCGCGTCTGCGCCGTCGACATCGCGATGCGGTGGGGCACCGGCTACGACACGACCACGCGGTCGTTCGTCAACATCATCGCGACCCCCAAGGGCGGCACCCACCAGCAGGGCTTCGAGCAGGAGCTGCTCAAGGTGCTGCGCTCGCAGGTCGAGCAGAACGCACGTCGATTGAAGGTCGGCAGCAACGACAAGCTCGAGAAGGACGACGTCCTCGCCGGGCTCACCGCGGTGCTCACGGTGAACGTCCCCGAGCCGCAGTTCGAGGGCCAGACGAAGGAGATCCTCGGCACCCCGGCCGTGCGTCAGATCGTGGCCCAGGTGCTCCGGAAGGATCTCGGCGCCCGATTCAGCTCGACGAAGCGCGACGACAAGAGCCAGTCGACGCAGCTGCTCGACAAGGTGGTCGCGGAGATGAAGGCACGAGTCTCCGCTCGTGCCCACAAGGAGACCCAGCGCCGAAAGAACGCGCTCGAGTCCTCGACCCTTCCGACCAAGCTGGTCGACTGCCGCACGAACGAGGTGGAGCGCAGCGAGCTGTTCATCGTCGAGGGAGACTCCGCGCTCGGCACAGCGAAGAACGCACGGAACAGCGAGTTCCAGGCGCTGCTGCCCATTCGCGGAAAGATCCTCAACGTCCAGAAGGCGTCGGTCGGCGACATGCTGTCGAACGCCGAGTGCGCATCGATCATCCAGGTGATCGGTGCGGGCTCCGGCCGCAGCTTCGACATCGACGCCGCGCGGTACGGCAAGGTCATCCTGATGAGCGACGCCGATGTCGACGGCGCGCACATCCGCACGCTCCTGCTCACGCTGTTCTATCGCTACATGCGGCCGCTCATCGAGCATGGCCGCGTGTTCGCCGCGGTGCCGCCGCTGCACCGCGTGATCGTGATGAATCCGGGCTCCAAGCCCAACGAGACCATCTACACCTACAGCGAGCAGGAGATGCACGCCCTTCTCGCCAAGCTCCGCAAGTCGGGCAAGCGGTGGCACGAGCCGATTCAGCGTTACAAGGGACTCGGCGAGATGGACGCGGAGCAGCTCGCCACGACCACCATGGAACGCGGCGGCCGCCTGCTGCGCCGGGTGCGCATGGAGGATGCCGAGGCGGCGGGTCGCGTGTTCGAGCTGCTGATGGGCAACGAGGTCGCGCCTCGACGTGAGTTCATCATCGATTCGTCCGATCGCCTCTCCCGGGAATCGATCGACGCCTGATCGTTCAGCGCCTCAGCGCCAGAGCCGCGCGGTAGACATCGAGCAGCGCGTCGCGGTGGGCGTTCGGCAAGCGGCGTGGAACAGAGCTCAGACCAGAGTGCGGCCGATGCTCCCGATCACGCCGTCCACCGGCTGACCCGATGCGTCGCGTCGTGCGCCGGGTTCGGGGAGCTTGCGCACCGCACCCGTCGGATCGACGGCCTGCGCCGGGCTCGGCCCGACCCAGGCGACCATGAGGCGGTCCTCGCCCTTCAGGAAGGCGTGGGCACGGACTCCGCCGGTCGCTCGGCCCTTCGAGGGATACTCCGCGAACGAGGTCACCTTGGCACGTCCCGGTTCGGTACCGGGCAGGCTGCTGTCGGAACCGGAGACCGTGGCGACGACGGCATCGGCATCCGGAGTGACAGCGCCGAAGAACAGCACGGACGCGCCGGCCCCCAGCTTCATGCCCGCCATACCGCCGGCTGGCGCTCCCTGCGGGCGCACGGCTGAGGCCGAGAAGCGCAGCAGCTGGGCATCCGTGGTCACGAACACGAGGTCTGCGTCATCCTGAGCCTCGACAGCACCCACGACCGTGTCGCCGGGCTTCATGCCGATGACCTCGAGGTCGGGACGCACGGGGAGCGTGGAGGGAACGATCCGCTTGACTGTGCCCTGGGCCGTGCCCAGGGCGATCGGGACATCGCTGTCGAAGCGCACGAACGCGAGGATCCGCTCTCCGCGGGTTGTGATCCCGAGGTAGTCGCGCAGCGGCGCGCCTGCCGCGAGCTGCACGGAAGACGACGGTACCGACGGCAGATCGACGGGGGAGAAGCGCAGCACGCGCCCTTCCGTCGTCAGCGCACCGATCTCCGCGCGCACCGTCGTGTCGACGGTGGTCAGGATCGCGTCGTGCTTGCTTCGTCGGGCCGGCAGCGTGAGCTCCTGCCCCTCGGCGAGGTCCACGCGCACGGCGCGTCCGGTGGTCGACAGCACGAGCACGGTGGGAGCATCGGCGATCTGCAGGTCGACGGCCCCCTTCGTCGCGCGCGGCTTCGGGGGCGCGGCGTTCATCAGGAGCGTACGGCGAGGAGTGCCGTAGGCCTCGGCTGCGGCATCCAACTCCTGTGCGACCACTGCGCGCAGCAGGGCCTCACTCGACAGGAGATCGCGGAGTCTGGCGATCTCGGCGAGCAGCGCGTCGCGCTCGGTCTCGAGCTCGATGCGCGAGAACTTCGTCAGACGCCGCAGGCGCAGCTCGAGGATGTACTCCGCCTGCAGTTCGCTGAGGTCGAAGACGGACCGCAGTCGTGCGCGCGCCTGCTCGGAGTCGTCGGAGGAGCGGATGACCTGGATGACCTCGTCGATGTCGAGGATCGCGATGAGGAGCCCCTCGACGAGATGCAGACGCTCTTCGCGGCGAGCGAGGCGATAGCGGCTGCGGCGCGTGATGACCTCGAGCCGGTGCGCGACATAGACGCGCAGCATCTCCTTGAGCCCGAGGGTGCGCGGCTGGCCGTCGACCAGAGCCACATTGTTGATGCTGAAGGAATCCTCGAGAGGCGTGAGCCGGTAGAGCTGCTCGAGGACGGCGTTGGGGTCGAACCCGGTCTTGATGCCGATCGCGACGCGCAGGCCGTGGTTGCGGTCGGTGAGGTCGGTCACGTCGCTGATGCCCTGCAGCTTCTTCGACTGGACGGCGTCACGGATCTTCTCGATCAGTCGCTCCGGCCCGACCATGTACGGCAGCTCGGATACGACGATGCCGGTACGCCGCGGGCCGAGTGGCTCGACCGACACCTTGCCGCGCACCTTCAATGCGCCGCGTCCGGTCGCGTATGCGTCCTTGACTCCGTCGAGACCCATCAGGATGCCGCCCGAGGGGAAGTCCGGTCCGGGGACGAACTCCATGAGCTCTTCGGTCGTCGCGTCGGGATTCTCGAGCAGGTGGGTGGCGGCGGCGACGACCTCGATCAGGTTGTGCGGTGCCATGTTGGTCGCCATGCCGACGGCGATACCGCTCGCTCCGTTGACGAGCAGGTTCGGGAAAGCCGCGGGCAGCACGGACGGCTGCTGGAACTGGCCGTCGTAGTTCGGGATGAAATCGACGACGTCCTCGTCGAGGTTCTCGGTGAGCGCCATCGCGGGGGAGGCGAGACGCGCCTCGGTGTAGCGCGCAGCCGCGGGACCGTCGTCGAGCGAGCCGAAGTTGCCGTGTCCGTCGACCAGCGGCACGCGCAGCGCCCACTCCTGGGCGAGGCGCACGAGGGCGTCGTAGATCGCCGAGTCGCCGTGCGGGTGCAGCTTTCCCATGACCTCGCCCACGACGCGGGCGCTCTTGACGTGACCGCGGTCGGGACGGAGGCCCATCTCGGCCATCTGATACAGGATTCGTCGCTGCACGGGCTTCAGGCCGTCGCGAGCGTCGGGCAGAGCCCGCGAGTAGATCACCGAGTAGGCGTACTCGAGGAAGGAACCCTGCATCTCTGTCTCGAGATCGATGTCCTGGATGCGCTCAGGGGCGAGCTCGGCAGGCGGGGTCTTCGGCATGGGCATCCTGAATGGTGCGAGGCTGAGGGCGTACGGGAGCCTGTGTCAGACTGGCTCGGATGTCCCTCATTCTACCGTCCGAGTCGCCGGCAGCCCGGAGCGTCGTCGGGGTGGCGGACGACGTGTTCGCCGCTCTGCGCGGTGAGTCCGCGACCCTGCCGCGGGCTGAGTCCGTCGTCCTCGTGCTCATCGACGGCCTCGGCGCCATCAGTCTGCGCGCCCATGCCGGCCACGCCAGAGCGCTCACCGCCGGCATGGCGAAGAAGGATGTCGCCCATTCGGTCTTCCCGTCGACCACCGCGGCGGCTCTCACCAGCATCCTCACGGGCACATGGCCCGGCCAGCATGGACTGGTCGGCTACCGGGTCCTCGATCCCGACAGGGACGTGCTGGTCAACCAGCTCACGGGCTGGGAATCGGAAGGTCTCGATCCGGCGACGTGGCAGGCGGCTCCGACGGTCTTCGAGCGCGCCAGGTCAGAGGGTCGTCCGACCTTCGCCGTCGGCGTCGCGGCGTACGCGGGGAGCGGGTTCACCCGTGCGACGCTGCGCGGTGCCGACTTCGTCGCCGCCCAGACACCCGCCGAGCGAGTGGAGGCCGCATACGACCTCGCGGAGCGCCACCCGGGCTCGCTCGTCTACTGCTACCTGCCCGAGGCCGATAAGGCGGGGCACAGATACGGCCTCGACTCCGCGCACTGGATCGCCGCGCTCGAGGAGATCGACGCCGCGCTCTCACGACGTGTGCCGCCGGGTGTCGGTGTGCTCGTGACGTCGGACCACGGCATGCTCGACGTGCCGGCACACCGGCAGATCGTTCTCGAGGCAGAGCACCTCGAGGGAGTTCGCCATCTCGGTGGGGAACCGCGGATGCTGCACGTCTATGTCGAACCGGATGCCGACGCATCTGCGGTCGCCGAGCGGTGGGTTCGTGACCTCGACGGCGTCGCTGATGTCGGAACCCGGGATCAGGCGATCGCGACGGGGTTGTTCGGCCCGAAGGTGACCGAGGCGGCCTCGTCGCGGATCGGCGATGTCCTCGTCGTGGCCCGGGGCAACGGTGCCGTCTACGACGGCACGGCTGCAGACCAGCGCGGCCGTGGAATGATCGGGCAGCACGGGGGACTGACTCCGGAGGAGCGTCAGGTTCCGCTGCTCAGGTTCGGAGCCTTCGCGCGCTGAGTCCTCGCACTCGTGCCGGGTGCCGGTCTACTCGTCGGTGCGGGCCCCGAAGACGATCTCGTCCCACGACGGCATCGCGTTGCGGCGTCGACGGCGACCGTTGCCCTCGTTCGCGGGCTCCGGTGCGGGCTCCGGCTCGTCACTCTCCGCAGGAACGCTCTCGAAGGCGTCGAACAGCGCGATCGGACTCTGGTCCGTGTTCTCGTCGTCCGGCTCGTCGAGGATCGGTGCGGTCTCGCGCTGACCCCGCCGGCGTCGCAACGCCTCGAGCAGGTCGGCGGTCTCGGGGCTCGTCGTCGCGGACTCCGGTGCGCGCTTGATCGCGGCGTCCTGCGCCGCTGCCATCGAGCGCTCTGGGGCGATGCTGTCGTCGACCTCGGCTTCGGGCGCCGGGAGCAGACGTGGCCCGAATGCGCCGGAGTCGAAACGGCTGTCGTCCTTGTAGGGCGATGCCTGCCGCTCGGCCTCGACGGCGCGCAGTCGCGGGATGAGTCCGTCCGGCAGCGAGCCCTGGCGAGACAGCTGGGTCGCATCGGCGTTGAGCGGTGCGAGGGCGCTGCGGCGGGGGTCGAAGCTCCAGCGAGCGTCGTGCTCGACCTCGTTGGCGGTGAACTCGAGCTTGATGATCCAGCCGCTCTCGTCCTTCCAGCTCGCCCAGCGCTCGGCAGAGGCCTCGACCTCTGACAGCTTGGCTCGGATCGCGGTGCCGAAAGTCGGCTGAGCGTCGGGCTCGACATCGCTGCCGATCAGGACGGGTACGGCGAGCGCCTGGCCGATGACGTGCTCGCGCTCGGCGAGAACGGGTCCTTCGAAGCGGATGACGTCGTCGACGCCGATGCCGAGGAGGGCCGCGACCTCGGGCGCCGTGAGACCGGCGCGGATCTGAGCCTGGATGTCGCGCGGGCTCGCCGCGAGACGCTGAGCAGCCGGCTCGCTCTGTCGCGTCGCCCGACGGATCTCTCGGTGCAGGACGTCGTCGATGGGCAGCGCGAACCGCTCGCCCGACTCGGTCGCGAGTACGAGCAGTCCTGCTTCTGTGCCGACGATGGTGACGTTTTCCATGCGAATGCCCCTCTGATGGGTGTGCGTTCATGGTGTCACGCGGGGCCGCTCAGAACCGGGAATAGTCTGGGCGTGCCGTGAGTTTGGTCTGTCGCAGCCGCGGGCATTTGCTTATTCCTCCGCGGTCATGCAAACTATGGCCGCCGATTACCCCGACGGCGCACCACCCACTCGCATGAAAGTGGAGATTTACCACATGGCAACCGACTACGACGCTCCCCGCAAGAGTGAAGACGACTCCGAGTCGATCGAAGCCCTCAAGGAGCGTGTGCCGGACAAGCTCTCCGGCTCATCGGGAGACGAAGACGCGGACAACCCGTCCAGCTTCGACCTCCCGGGAGCGGATCTCTCCGACCTCGAGCTCGATGTCGTCGTGCTGCCCGCGCAGCAGGACGAGTTCACCTGCATGAACTGCTTCCTCGTGAAGCACCGTTCTCAGCTCGACCACGAGGGCGCATCCGGCCCCATCTGCAAGGAGTGCGCCGCCTGAGCGCACCATAGAGCGAGATCTCACGCGCCCCCGACCGCTTGGTCAGGGGCGCGTCGTCTTTCCGGCCTTGAGCGGCGTGATCGATCCCGCAACGTGCTCAGGCGGGCGGCGTGGTCAGCGCTGGGCCGCAACGATCGCGGCGGCCAGCCGATCGGGCGTGCGCGACGAGATGGTCCAGGTGTCGACGGGATCGTCGGGGTCGATGTTCGGAACGACGACGATTCCGTCGACCCCGCCCCGGATCAGATGCCAGCCTCGCGCCGGGAGCCCCGGTCCTCGAGCCTGGCGCGCCTCTTCGCCGTTCAGCGCCCGTGGTGTGCCGAGGTGTCGGACGTCGATATGCGCTCGACCGGCCCGCAGCACATCGCCGTCGACCGAGACGGGCGGGGCGAGTGCGAGGAAGGCGATCACGAGGAGAGCCGAGACCGCTGCGCCGACGACCAGGGCGATGGTCGAGCCGACGGGCACGAAGATGAGCGCCACCATGGGGCCCGCCAGAGCGACCGTCACCAGCAGCCACAGGCTGGGGGACAGTCTCTCGCGGTAGTGGATCCGCGCGTCAGGAGCGATGTTCTGCATTAGCCTCGTGGGGTGACTGATTCCGTTGATGTCCCCATTATCACCTCTGTGGTGCCCGGCTATGCCCACCCCGGTGATGCGGGCGCCGATCTCGTCGCAGCCGAGGCCGTCCACCTGGCACCCGGCGAGCGGGCGCTCGTGGCCACCGGAGTGCGCATCGCGCTGCCCGAGGGATACGCCGCATTCGTGGTGCCGCGCAGCGGGCTCGCGGCCAAGCACGGGATCTCGATCGTCAACTCGCCCGGCACGGTGGATGCCGGCTATCGCGGTGAGATCAAGGTGAGCCTGATCAACACCGACATCCACAGCGCGTACGATGTCGCCGTCGGCGATCGCATCGCGCAACTGATCGTGATGCCCGTGACCCGAGCCGTGTTCATCCCGGTCGAGGAGCTGCCAGAGAGCGTCCGCGGCGAGGGTGGCTTCGGCTCGACGGGCTACCAGGCAGGATCCCATTCCCCTTCGGCAGGACAGACCAATGACTGACAACAACGCGACTCCTTCGAAGTCCGCACCGGACGACCGGGCGACACAGGGCCCGTTCGACGACTCCGAGGCGAACCCCGTCCGGCCCTACATCGATCTCGGCGGCATCAAGATCCTTCCGCGCGAGGGCCTCAACCTTCGGCTCGAGGTCGAAGAGCAGTCCAAGCGCATCGTGGCCGTCGGGCTCGACTACGCCGATTCGTCCCTGCAGGTGCAGCCTTTCGCGGCACCGCGCTCGGGCGGCCTCTGGGACGAGACCCGGGTGCAGCTGCGTGATCAGGTGCGCACCCAGGGCGGCCGGGTCGAGGAGCGGGACGGTCCCCTCGGCAAGGAGCTCCTCGCCGAGGTTCCCGCGGCGGCCAACGAGGGATCCGAGCTGCGCCTCGCGCGCTTCATCGGCATCGACGGGCCCCGCTGGTTCCTTCGTGGGGTCATCGGCGGAGCCGCGGCATCCGATCTCGAAGCGGCCGCCAAGGTCGAGGATCTGTTCCGGTCGATCGTCGTCGTGCGCGGTGGCGCTCCGATGCCGCCGCGCGACCTGATCCCGCTGAAGATGCCCGCGACTCCCGGCTCCGCGTGACCACCCCGGCCCCGGAGCCCGAGCGCGAGCAGAGCGCGTCGGACATCGTCGGCGCGGCTCTCGGCGGCGCCGCTCGCCGAGCGGGTCTCGACCCGAACGAGAGCGGCGCGACGCACCGTGTGGTGTGGTCCGCGATCGGCGGATGGCGCGGCATCCTCGAGTCCGTCCTTCCGAGCCTCGCGTTCGTCATCCTCTTCACCATCCGCCCCGAGCCGCTGATCGTTCCTCTGGGCGTGTCGGTCGGGCTCGCCGCGGTGTTCACCGTCGTGCGGCTGATCCAGAAGTCACCCCCGTCTGCGGCCATCGGCGGTCTCGTGGCCGCCGCAGCCGCGGCTGCGCTCGCGCTGTGGACGGGCCGCGGCGAAGACAACTTCGTCCCCGGCCTCATCACCAACGCCGTCTATGGCACCGGCATGCTGGTGTCGGCGCTGATCGGCTGGTCGCTGATCGGTCTCGCGGTCGGTTTCCTGATGGGGGAGGGCACCGCATGGCGGCGCGACCGTCGCAAGCGTCGTGCCTTCCTGTGGCTCGGCGTGGCCTGGGCCGCTCTGTTCTTCGCACGTCTCGCAGTGCAGTTGCCGCTGTACCTCGCCGGAGACGTCACCGCGCTCGGCACGCTGAAGCTGATCATGGGCCTGCCGCTGTTCGCGCCGCTGATCGCCGTCACCTGGCTTGTCGTGCGCGCGCTGTATCCGCGCGGCGCCGATGCCGACAAGGCCGCTCAGCCGTGATAGATTTATCTTGACATCAAGATAAATTGCAGGCTTTCGCCTGAGGGCTGAGCGGAGCAGACTGGTTAGGTCTGCCTTGCTAGCCGCAGGGGCTCGCTGGCGAGCAAGATGGAGGCGCCTGTCGCTCCCATCCGAATAGAAGGAGACGGATTCGTGTCCACGGTGAACAGCTTCGGTGCCAAGAGCACCCTGACGGTCGGCAGCACCGACTACGAGATCTTCCGCATCGACACGGTGCCCGGTTTCGACAAGCTCCCTTTCAGTCTGAAGGTCCTCCTCGAGAACCTGCTTCGCACCGAGGACGGCGCGAATGTGACCAAGGCGCAGATCGAAGCACTGGGTTCGTGGGATGCCGCGGCTGAGCCGAGCACCGAGATCCAGTTCACGCCGGCCCGTGTGGTCATGCAGGACTTCACCGGTGTTCCCTGCATCGTCGACCTCGCCACCATGCGCGAGGCCGTCACGGCGCTGGGTGGCGACGCGAACAAGATCAACCCGCTCTCGCCCGCCGAGATGGTCATCGACCACTCGGTGATCGCCGACCTCTTCGGTTCCGAGAACGCCCTCGAGCGCAACGTCGAGATCGAGTACGAGCGCAACGGCGAGCGGTACCAGTTCCTGCGCTGGGGCCAGACGGCATTCAGCGACTTCAAGGTCGTTCCCCCCGGAACCGGCATCGTGCACCAGGTGAACATCGAGCACCTGGCCAAGGTCATCTACGACCGTGACGTCGACGGAGTGCTGCGCGCCTACCCCGACACCTGCGTCGGCACCGACTCGCACACCACGATGGTCAACGGCCTGGGTGTGCTCGGGTGGGGCGTCGGCGGCATCGAGGCCGAGGCCGCGATGCTCGGCCAGCCCGTGTCGATGCTCATCCCGCGCGTCGTCGGCTTCAAGCTCTCGGGCGAGATCCCGGCCGGCGTCACGGCTACGGACGTCGTGCTGACGATCACCGACCTGCTGCGCAAGCACGGAGTCGTCGGCAAGTTCGTCGAGTTCTACGGTGAGGGCGTGGCATCCGTGCCGCTGGCCAACCGCGCGACGATCGGCAACATGTCGCCCGAGTTCGGTTCGACGGCGGCGATCTTCCCGATCGACGACGTGACCCTCGACTACCTGCGTCTGACCGGCCGCAGCGACGAGGCCGTCGCGCTGGTCGAGGCGTACGCGAAGACCCAGAAGCTCTGGCACGACGCATCGCAGGAGCCCGTCTTCAGCGAGTACCTCGAGCTCGACCTCGGCACTGTGGTGCCGTCGATCGCCGGCCCGAAGCGCCCGCAGGACCGCATCCTCCTCTCCGAGGCGAAGTCGCAGTTCGAGCAGGACATCCTGGCCTACGCCGCACCGTCGACCTCGGACGACGTCGTCGACCTCGAGTCGAAGCACTCGTTCCCCGCCTCCGACCCGGGCAACGCGCCCGGTGAAGAGGAGCCGCGCACCACCCGGCCCGTGCACATCAACAGCGGCGCACCGGCGAACGCGTCGAAGCCCGTGCCGGTCACCACTCCATCGGGTGAGAAGTACATCCTCGACAACGGTGCAGTGACCCTCGCGGCGATCACCTCGTGCACCAACACCTCGAACCCCTCGGTGATGATCGCCGCAGGTCTCGTCGCCCGCAAGGCGCTCGAGAAGGGCCTGAAGCAGAAGCCCTGGGTCAAGACCACCCTCGGCCCCGGCTCGAAGGTCGTCACCGACTACTACGAGAAGTCCGGACTCGACAAGGACCTCGAGGGCCTCGGCTTCTACACCGTCGGCTACGGCTGCACCATCTGCATCGGAAACTCGGGTCCGCTGATCGAAGAGGTCTCCGCGGCCATCAACGATCACGACCTCGCCGTGACCGCCGTGCTCTCGGGCAACCGCAACTTCGAGGGCCGCATCAGCCCCGACGTGAAGATGAACTACCTCGCGAGCCCGCCGCTCGTCATCGCCTACGCCCTCGCGGGGTCGATGCACTTCGACTTCGAGAACGATGCGCTCGGCAAGGGATCCGACGGCAACGACGTGTTCCTCAAGGACATCTGGCCGACACCCGACGAGGTGCAGGAGATCGTCGATTCCTCGATCTCGCGTGAGCAGTTCATCAAGCAGTACGCGACCGTCTTCGACGGTGACGAGCGCTGGCGCAGCCTGCCCACCCCGGACGACGACATCTTCCAGTGGGACGAGAACTCGACGTACGTGCGCAAGGCTCCGTACTTCGACGGCATGACGATGGAGCTCACCCCGGTGCGCGACATCGAGGGCGCCCGCGTCATGGCGACTCTGGGCGACTCGGTCACGACCGACCACATCTCGCCCGCCGGCAACATCAAGCCCGGCACCCCCGCGGCGCAGTACCTCATGGAGCACGGGGTCGACCGCAAGGACTTCAACTCCTTCGGATCGCGTCGCGGCAACCACGAGGTCATGATCCGCGGCACGTTCGCGAACATCCGCCTGAAGAACCTGATGGTCTCGGCTGTCAACGACGGCCAGGTCGTCGAGGGTGGCTACACCCGCGACTTCACCCAGCCCGGTGGACCGCAGTCGTACATCTACGACGCGAGCATGAACTACCAGGAGCAGGGCACGCCCCTCGTCATCTTCGGTGGCAAGGAGTACGGTTCGGGATCGTCGCGCGACTGGGCGGCGAAGGGCACGAGCCTCCTCGGCGTCAAGGCGGTCATCACCGAGAGCTTCGAGCGAATCCACCGTTCGAACCTGATCGGAATGGGCGTCGTCCCGCTGCAGTTCCCGGCCGGTGAGAGCTGGGAGTCCCTGGGTCTCGACGGCACCGAGATCGTCTCGATCTCCGGTCTCGAGGAGCTCAACAACGGCGTGACCCCGAAGACGGTTCGCGTCACGGCCACGCCGAGCGAGAACTCGCCCGAGGGCAAGCAGGTCGTCGAGTTCGACGCGGTCGTCCGCATCGACACCCCCGGTGAGGCGGATTACTACCGCAACGGCGGCATCCTGCAGTACGTGCTGCGTTCGCTGGTCTGATCGCACGATCGGAAAGGGCTCGGTTCTTCGGAACCGGGCCCTTTCCGCGTCCCGGGGGCGGTGTCAAGGGGGAGTCGCTCTCCGAGCTTTCCCGGGTGCCCGGGGTAGGATCGAGCAGGCGTCCGTACCGGAATCGGCGCCGCGAACGGTGCCTAAGAGGAGGTGCAGATGCCCATTCTTCCGAGCATCTCAGGACCCCGTGACCTCGACTCCCTGTCAGAGGATCAGCTGATCGAACTCGCCGGTGAGATCCGCGAGTTCCTCGTCGAGAACGTGTCGCGCACCGGCGGGCATCTCGGCCCCAACCTCGGTGTCGTCGAGCTCACGATCGCTCTGCACCGCGTCTTCTCGTCACCCGACGACCCCTTCATCTTCGACACGGGGCACCAGTCCTACGTGCACAAGCTCCTCACCGGTCGCCAGGACTTCTCGTCTCTGCGAGTGCGCGGTGGACTCGCCGGGTATCCCCAGCGCGGCGAGAGCCCTCACGACGTGGTCGAGTCCTCGCACGCGTCGAGCTCGCTCAGCTGGGCCGACGGTGTGTCGCGCGCGCTGACCGCCACGGGGCGGGCTGACCGTCACGTCGTCGCCGTCGTCGGCGACGGAGCACTCACGGGCGGCATGACGTGGGAGGCGCTCAACAACATCTCCGACGACAACGATCGCAACCTCGTGATCGTCGTGAATGACAACGGTCGTTCCTATGCGCCGACCATCGGCGGCATGTCCCGGTTCCTCAATCGGGTGCGCACCGCGGCTGCGTACAAGGAGCTGCACCACAAGTCGGACCGACTCTTCCGTGCGTTCGGTCCGGTCGGCCGCGCGGTGTTCCGCGGGGTGCGCGGCGGCACCCACGGCTTCCTCTCGCGGTTCACGAACAACGAGGCGCTGTACTCGAACCTCGACATCAAGTACCTCGGCCCGGTCGACGGGCACGATCTCCCCGCCCTGCTCGAGACGCTCGAGCTGGCCAAATCGTACGGTGCGCCGGTGATCGTGCACACGATCACCGAGAAGGGCCGCGGCTACCAGCCTGCTCGCGACGATGAGGCCGACCAGTTCCATGCGGTCGGACGCATCGACCCCGCGACCGGCGAGACACTCTCTTCCAGCGGAACGGGCTGGTCCGACGTGTTCTCCGAGTCGCTCGTCGCCATCGGAGAGCGTCGAAGCGATGTCATCGCGATGACCGCAGCGATGCTGCGACCGACCGGTCTCGCGCCGTTCGCCGAGCGCTTCCCCGATCGCGTGTACGACGTGGGCATCGCCGAGCAGCACGCCGTCGCGTCGGCCGCAGGTCTCGCCTTCGGAGGTCTGCACCCCGTCGTCGCGGTCTACGCCACCTTCATGGGGCGCGCCTTCGACCAGGTGCTCATGGACGTCGCTCTGCATCGGGCGGGCGTGACCTTCGTGCTCGACCGCGCCGGCGTCACCGGCCCGGACGGTCCCAGCCACCACGGCATGTGGGATCTCGCGATGCTGCAGATCGTCCCGCACATCCGCATCGCCGCGCCGCGTGACGGAGCCCGGTTGCAGGAGGCCCTCGATGAGGCGGTGCTCGTCGACGATGCGCCGACCGTCATCCGCTTCCCGAAGGGCGACGTCGCGGCGGATCTTCCGGCGATCGAGCGGCTGCACGACGGCGTCGATGTGCTCGCCCGCGGCGAGTCCGAGGATGTCCTGCTCATCGGCATCGGCCCGTTCGCCGCGCTCGCGATGGACGTCGCAGAGCGTCTGCGCGCTCAGGGCATCGGCGCCACGGTGATCGATCCGCGCTGGGCCATCCCGGTGCAGCCCTCGATCGTGAGCATGGCAGCTCGTCATCGTCTGGTCATCACCATCGAAGACGGCATCCGCGTCGGCGGCATCGGCACGCGTGTCCGGCAGGTGCTTCGCGAGGCGGGCATCGACACCGCCGTCGACGAGCTGGGGCTTCCTGACGAGTTCATCGATCACGCGTCGAGGGACCAGATCCTCGCCGACGCCGGTCTCACCGCATCGAAGATCGCGCAGGACGTCGTGTCGCAGGTGCTCGGGACTCGGATCCCCGTCGCTCGGGATGCGGGTACGAGCGGGACGGTCGATCTGCCGCTGCACGAACGCCGCTGACCGGCGTCGCCACCGCGTGACGGCGGATGACGGTCACAGACCGTTCGACCGCTGCGATCAGTTGAGAGCGTGGAGTGCGGCGACCGCCTGCGCCCCGCGATCGGTGTCCCGGAGCGCGGCCGAGAGCAGATAGCCGTCGGTGAGCGCGTCACCGGTGACCATGACGCGTACCAGCTCGACGCCGCATGCCCGACGCACCTCGTCGGCGCTGGCCGCGATCACGCGGGTGTTGATCTCGTCGTTGTGGGGCAGCTCCGCGCCCTCGAGGCCGCGGATGACGTCGCGCAGTGCGGCGCCCACGATGTTCGAGGCCCGTTCTTTGACGTTCACGACGTCGAGTTCGAACACTCGGAGATCTCGTCCGGTCGGGATCGGTCGCCACTCGAACGACGCGTGCACCCGGTGCTGATGGCCGCTCGCCCCGGTCATCTCGCGCGCGGGCAGATCCGTCGCCCTGCAGCGCACATCGATCAGTCGATACCAGTAGAACAGGGGGAACGCGCCATGCGACCCCGGATCGAGGACCACGACCTCGCCGACCGCTCCGCCACGTGAGGTGGGGCGCCGTTGCGGGCGGTTCCGGATGATCGGCTTGCCGTTCCGGGTGCGGATCGCAGCCCACCCCTCATCGACCGTGACGATGAAGATCTTCAGCAGCGCCGGCACGACCAGCAGGATCGTGAGGATCGCCGTGCCGGTCTTGAAGAGCCCCGACATTCCCTTGCCGCCCAACATCGAGAGGAGCATGTCCATGCCACCACTGTGCCCCCTCGATCGCGTTCGGAGCGCTCTCTGAGCGGCGCTGGCGAAGGTGTTCATTCGCTGTTCCGTGCTCGTTACCCGGTGTGCCGTGACGCGGATACGGTTGGCGGCGGTCGCGCGGATGCGGCGTCGTCAGGAGAACGTGGCGAGGATCTCGGCGACCTCGGATTCGACGAACGCCCTCTGCCGCTCCCGGTCGTCGTCGACGAGGCCGAGCCGGGTGCGGCGATCGAGGACGTCGTCGGCGGTCATCGCGCCCTCCGCGCGGACGGCGAAGTCGATGGTCGCTGGGGAGATGTGCCCCCGGCCCCCGCTGTCCTCGGCCCTCATCGCGGAGTCGGTGAGGCGGAGGGATACCGTGCGGCTCGCGCCGGCGTCGAGCCCCGCCGATGCCACGGCGAGGTCGACCGCATCCTCCGCCATCCGCCGGTAGGTGGTCAGCTTGCCTCCGAGGACGTTGACGAAGCCGCGCTCGGAGACGCGGACCAGGTGCCGACGGGAGATGTCCGCCGTCGACGCCGCACCGGTGTCGACGAGCGGCCGCAGGCCCGCGAACGATCCCCTGACCTGCGTGCGCGTGATCGGGACGGTCAGTACTCGGTTGAGGTTCGCGAGCAGGAACTCGATCTCGCCCTCGGTCGGCTCGGGGACCCGCGGAACAGGGCCCGGCGCATCTTCGTCAGTGAGTCCGACGATCACGCGGCCGTGCTGCTGCGGCAGCGCGAACACAAAGCGGCTGATCGACCCCTCATGCGGAATGGTCAGTGCCGAGGACGGGTCGCCGAGATCCGCGGCATCCAGCACGATGTGCGTTCCGCGGCTGGGCCGCACGGTGATCGACTCGTCGAGGCTTCCGGCCCAGACGCCGGTGGCATTGACGACGGATCGGGCGCGCATGTCCAGACGCTCGCCCGTCAGCACGTCTTCGGCGGTCGCGCCGTCGACGCGCAGCTCGAGCGCTCGGACGCGGGTGAGGACGCGGGCGCCCAGACTGGCGGCTGTCCTGGCGACGGTCACGACCAGGCGGGCGTCGTCGATCAGCTGCCCGTCGTAGGAGAGCATCCCTCCGCGCAGCCCAGCTCCGGCGAGCGACGGGAAGAGCCGCTGTGCCGTACGCGCCGAGACGAGACGCGGCGGGGGGAGGAACCGGCGCGGCGTGCCCGCTCGCATCCGCAGCAGATCACCCAGGGCCATCCCGACCGCGCCGGCTGCGCGCTGGCGGGCCGTCAGCCCTGTCGTGAAGGGCAGCAGCTGCGGGAGAGAGCGAATGAGGTGCGGCGCGATCCTGGTCATCAGCAGGTGACGCTCGAATGCGCTCTCCTTCGCCGTGGCCACATCGCCGGTGGCGAGATAACGGAGTCCACCGTGCACCAGTTTCGAGCTGAATCGGCTGGTGCCGAACGCGAGGTCCTCGCCTTCGAGAAGAGTGACGCTCAGACCCCGCGAGGCGGCGTCGAGCGCGACACCGACCCCCGTGATGCCTCCGCCGATCACCAGAAGGTCGACGGTCTGCTCCGCGGCCAGGGAGAGCTCTGCGGCCCGACGCGCGACGTTGAGGTCGGGGGAGTGCGCGGTCATGGCCGCAGGAGCCCGTCGAGGGCTGCTCGCAGCTCGCGCTCCCAAGACTCCTCGGAGAGGAGCTCCGTTACCGTTCCGTGCGAGAGCACGGCCGACTGCGCGATGAGCAGCAGCATGACGGCAATCTCGTCGGGATCGCCGTGCCTCACCGATCCTCCCTGCTGCGCCGCACCGATCGCGGTCGCCAGCCACCTCAGGATGAGTCTCTGGCTCGAACCCACACGCTGCAGCGTGTAGCGGGTGAACGCCTCCGGTTCATCGGCGAGAAGCCGTCCGTACACGTCGTCGGCGCGGAAGAGGGTGGAGAAGCGGAGAACGTCGTCGACGAGTCCGTGTCGGCTGGTCGCGTGCGTGGGGAACTGCGCGAGGATCACCGCGACTCTGCGCAGGAGCGCTGAGCGGACGACATCGTCGGCGTCGTTCCAGCTGCGGTAGATCGTCGGCCGGCTGTGCCCCGCGCGCCGAGCGAGCTCTGCGATCGTGACGCCATTCACGCCTCGTCGACCGATCAGCGCATCGGCGGCGTCGAGGATGCGCGACTGCGTGGCATCCCACTCCGGAGCGCGGTCGGACATCGCGTCGAGCACCAGTTGACGTTCTTCCATGATCTGTCACACTGTAACGCATGGGCTCAGAGAACGGCAGGGTTGCCGTGACGACGGAGATGCGATGGAACGGCTGGGGCGATCCCGCCAGGGCGTCGGATCTGCCGCGCGCCGTCCGGATGATGCTGCCGTTGCTGCTCGGTCGCGTGCACAAGCCCGCGACGCCCGTGGAACTCGCCGAGGTGGCGCTCGCGCCGTCGTCGCTCCAGGAGGACGATCTCGAGGGACTGGCCGCCGTCGTCGGCGCGGAGCACATCGACATTTCGAGCGAGACGCGCATCCGCCATGCCGGGGGACGTTCGACGACGGACCTTCTCCGGCGCCGTAGACCTCAGCAGACTTCCCCTGACGCGGTGGTGCTGCCGGGGACCCACGATGAGGTCGCGGCGGTGCTCCGGGCGTGCGTCGACCGGAGGATAGCCGTGATCCCGTTCGGCGGTGGGACGAGCGTGGTGGGCGCTCTCGATCCCGAACGCGGCACGCACCGCGCTGTCGTCAGCCTGGATCTGCGCCGGCTCTCGGGCCTCATCCACTTCGACGAGGCGAGCGGCGAAGCGATTCTCGCCGCCGGAACGACGGGGCCGGATGCTGAGGCGCTGCTCGCGGCCAGGGGGTTCGAACTCGGTCACTACCCCCAGAGCTTCCGGTACGCCACGATCGGAGGGTTCGCCGCTGCACGCTCGTCAGGTCAGAACTCGGCAGGGCATGGGCGATTCGACTCCATGGTCACCGGGCTGAGAGTCGCGACGCCGACCGGCGACATCGAGCTCGGACGGTCGCCGGGATCTTCAGCCGGGCCCGATCTCGTCCGCGTCTTCCTGGGGTCGGAGGGCATCTTCGGCGTCATCACCGAAGTGAGAGTGCGCGTTCATCCGGTACCGCGTGACCGCCTCTTCGAAGCCTGGACCTTCGCGGACTTCACGCAGGGCGTCGAGGGACTGCGCCGCGTGACGCAGCACGGTGGCGGCCCGACAGTGCTGCGTCTGTCGGATGAAGCCGAGACGGCGGTCAGCCTCGCCCAGGTCGGTCGGATCGGGCGGGCCCTCGCGAAGGGCGCGAGCCTCGTCACCGTCTATGAGGGAGACGACATCGCCGAGCGTCGGGGGCGCACATCGGCGATCCTGGCGGCGGCCGGTGGGATCTCGTCGGGTGAGGGCGCCGCAGAGGGGTGGCTCTCCGGGCGCTTCGACGGTCCGTATCTGCGCGACTCGCTGCTGGATGCAGGAGTGTTCTGCGAGACGCTCGAGACGGCGACCACCTGGTCGAACCTGCTGCACCTCAGAGCGGCGGTCACGTCGGCTCTTCGCGCAGGATTCGAGGATGCCGGCGCCCGGTCGTACGTGATGTGCCACGTCTCGCACGTCTATCCCACCGGAGCCTCGCTGTATTTCACGGTGATCGCGAACCTCCGATCCGAACCGCTCGACACCTGGACGCAGATCAAGCGACGCGTGAACGATGCGCTGCTCGCGGCGGGCGGTACCATCAGCCATCACCATGCGGTCGGTCGTGATCATGCCGCCTGGCTGGAGCAGGAGATCGGAGACACGGGGGTGCGAATCCTCGCGGCCATCAAGCGGGAGCTCGATCCGACGTGGATCCTCAACCCGGGAGCGGTCATCTCGTCGGATCGGTCGCGCGGACGTGGCTGAGCACATCGCGGTGCTGTCGAACCCGTTCGCAGGAAAAGGTCGTGGTGCCCGAGAGACCGAGGTCGCCGTGGCGCACCTGCGATCCCGAGGAGCGGACGTGCGGGCGTACACGGGCGAGTCGGCGGCATCGAGTCGGCTCCTGGCGACTCGGGCGCTCGACGCGCGCCCGGGGGTGCTCGTCGTGGTGGGCGGAGACGGCACGCTGTCCGGCATCCTCGACGTGGTCTGCGCTGCGGGGGTTCCGGTGGTCCTGGTGCCTGCGGGCACGGGCAACGACCTCGCTCGAGCCCTGGGCCTGCCGCGTCGCGACGCGGTCGCTGCGGCCGAGCTCGCTCTGACGGGTATCCCGCGCACGATCGATGTCGGCGAAGTCCGCGCCGCCGACCGCGTCGATCTGTTCCTGACGATCGCCGCCCTCGGGTTCGATGCGAAGGTGAGCGATCGGACCAATCGGCTGCGCTGGCCGCGCGGCGTGCTGCGCTACTACCTGGCGCTGGTCGTGGAGCTCGTGCGACTGCGGCCGATGGATTTCACCGTCTCCCTCGATGGCGCGGAGCCGGTTCACGTGCCGGGAACGCTCGTCGCCGTGGGCAATACGCCGAGCTACGGAGGTGGCATGCCTCTCTGCGTGGGCGCCGCCGCGGACGACGGGATGCTGGACATCGTGCACGTCGCGCCGCTGACCCGGCTCCGCCTGCTGCGGCTGTTCCCGCTCCTGCTGCGCGGAGTGCATCTCGCTCGACCGGAGGTGACGCGGCGCCAGGCTCGTACCGTGACAGTGAGCGCGCCTGGACTCGTCGTCTACGCCGACGGAGAGCGCATCGCCGAAGATGAGTGCACGATCGGAATCCGGCGCTCCGCGCTGGCCGTCCTCGTCCCCTCAGGTGCCGGAGGGACACCGTGAACCACAGGTCGGCTTCTCCTCACCACGCCCAGGACTTCGACGAGGACGTCGTCGTCATCGGCTCGGGGTTCGGCGGATCGGTCGCTGCGTTGCGGCTCGTGGAGAAGGGCTACCGTGTCCGCGTGTACGAGGCGGGCCGACGCTTCGAGGACGAGGACTTCGCGAAGACCAGCTGGGACGTCCGCCGCTATCTGTGGGCACCGAGGCTCGGCTGTTTCGGCATCCAGCGCATCCATCGCCTGCCGCACGTGATGATCCTCGCCGGGGCGGGCGTGGGCGGAGGGTCTCTCAACTATGCCAATACGCTGTACCAGCCCGGCGGAGCGTTCTTCGCGGATCCGCAGTGGGGCGCTCTCGCAGACTGGGAGGAGGAGCTGGCGCCGCACTATGCGACGGCGAAGCGGATGCTCGGGGTGGTCGAGCGCTACCCGCACTCCGGACCCGTCGAGCGCATCATGGCAGGAGCGGCCGAAGATCTCGGCGTAGGAAGCACATTCCGACACGCGCCGGTCGGGGTCTGGTTCGGCGCGCCGGGAGTTCGGACGCCCGATCCCTTCTTCGGTGGGGAGGGGCCGGACCGCACCGGATGCACTCTCTGCGGCAACTGCATGGTCGGATGCCGCGTCGGCGCGAAGAACACGCTCATGAAGAACTACCTGGCGCTGGCCGAGAGGCGAGGCGCCGTCATCGAAGCGCTGCGCACCGTCACCGAGGTGCGTGCCCTGGCAGACGGCGGCTTCGCCGTGACGACGGAGCGCAGCGGAGCGTGGTTCCGGCGCGACCGTCGCACCGTGAGCGCGCGTCAGGTGGTGCTCGCCGCGGGAACCTGGGGCACGCAACAGCTGCTGCATCGGATGAAGCTGTCCGGGGCCCTTCCGCGGGTCTCCGATGCGGTGGGTCGCCTGACGCGGACCAACTCCGAGGCTCTCGACGGTGCCGTCGCCGTCGCCGTTCCGGCGTCCCTCGAACTCGCGCACGGTGTCGCGATCACGACCTCGTTCCACATCGACGAGAGCACTCACGTCGAGAATGTGCGGTACGGGCCGGGATCGAACCTGATGGGGGCCCTCGCATCGCTGATGGTGCCGGGCGACCGAGGTCTCGGAGGCCGTCTCGTGAGTGTGCTGGGCCAGGTCGTCCGCGCACCGATCCGTCAGTTGCGTCTGGGCTCGCTCCGACGTTGGAGCGAACGGGGCATCATCGCACTCGTGATGCAGACCCTGGACAATTCGCTCACTCTGTCGCTCCGGCGCAGATTCGGGCGGATGGTCATGACGAGCGCGCAGGGGCACGGCGCACCGAACCCCAGTCATCTTCCGCAGGCTCATCGCGCGGCTTCGGCGATCGCCGCGCGTGTCGAGAAGGACGGCGGGGTCGCCGCCGAGCCTCGCGGATCCTGGCCCGAGATCTTCGGGATTCCGCTCACCGCCCACTTCCTCGGCGGAGCGGTGATCTCTGGGGCGCCCGAGACCGGTGTCGTCGACCCCTTCCACAGGGTGTGGGGTCACCCGGGGCTGCACGTCATGGACGGCGCAGCGGTTCCCGCGAATCCCGGGGTGAATCCGTCGCTCACGATCACCGCGCTCGCTGAGAGAGCGATGTCGTTCTGGCCGCGTTCCGGTGAGCTCGACGAGCGTCCTGCACCGTAGACACGGAAAAGGGGGCCGCCGGACGGCGGCCCCCCAGAGGTTCAGCTCAGCGGTGCTCGATGCCGCGGATCTGCGGAGTGTGGAACTCTCCGCCGAACGCGCGCTGCGAGGCGCCCTCGCGGTCGAGGTAGGGCGAAGCCCCACCATCGATGAAGGGCCAGCCCGCGCCGAGGATCAGGCACAGGTCGATGTCCTCGACCTCGGGTACGACGCCCTCGTCGAGCATCATCTTGATCTCGCTCGCAAGGCCGTCCTGCACCCGGTGCAGGATCGTCTCGGCCGACGCGGGCGTCTTGCCGACAGCGGGCTTCAGCAGCTTCTCGGCCTGCTTCGTCCAGCCGGTCACACGACCGCCCTTGTCCTTCTCGATGACCCCGTCGAGCTCCGCGAGAGCGTGGAAGTTCTCGTTCGCGTAGAAGCGATCGGGGAACGCGTGCGCCATCGTGTCCTGCACGTGGGCGGCGACCTTCCATCCGACGAGATCGATCAGCTGGAAGGGACCCATCGGGAGTCCGAGGGGCGCGAAGGCCTTCTCGACATCCGTGATCGGGGTGCCCTCGTACACCGCGCGAGCCGCTTCGCCCATGACCTTGGCCAGCAGACGGTTCACGACGAAGCCCGGCGCGTCGGCGGTGAGGACCGCGTTCTTGCCGAGATTCTTCGCGACGACGAACGCGGTCGAGAGCGCCGCCTCCGAGGTCGTCGGTGTCTTGACGATCTCGATCAGCGGCATCACTGCCACCGGGTTGAAGAAGTGGAAGCCGACGAGGCGCTCGGGGTGAGCGAGCTTCGCGCCGATCTCCTCGACCGAGAGCGAGGAGGTGTTGGTCGCCAGGATCGCGTCCTCGGCGATGATCTTCTCGATCTCGCCGAACACCTGCTGCTTGACGCCGACCTCCTCGAACACGGCCTCGATGACGAAGTCGCAGTCCGCATAGAGGTTCTTGTCGGTCGTCCCGGTCACGAGCGCGCGCAGCTTGTTCGCGGAGTCCGCATCCAGGCGGCCCTTGGTCTCGAGCTTGCCGATCTCCTCGTGGATGTAGGCCACGCCCTTGTCGACGCGCGCCTGATCGAGGTCGGTGATGAGTACCGGCACCTGCAGCTTGCGCACGAAGAGCAGGGCGAACTGGCTCGCCATGAGACCAGCGCCGATGATGCCGACCTTCGTGACCTTCTTCGCAAGTGCCTTGTCGGGGGCTCCCACCGGACGCTTCGCACGCTTCTGCACGAGGTCGAAGGCGTACATGGATGCTGCGAACTGGTCGCCCGTGACGAGTTCGGCGAGCGCCTCGTCCTCACGGGCGAAGCCCTCCGCCTTGGTGCCGCTCTTGGCCTTGTCGAGCAGGTCGAGTGCGGCGTAGGGCGACTTCGGGACGGTGCCGATCTTCGATTCCAGCATGCCGCGTGCCATCTTGATGGCGATCGGCCACTTCGTGAGTCGCTCGATCTTGCCCGGCTCGTTCCTGCGCTCGACCTTCTTGCCGCCGAGCACGGCGTCCGCCCACGCGAGCGAGTTCTCGAGATAGTTCGCGGCGGGGAAGATCGCGTCGACGATGCCGAGGTCGAACGCCTGCTGCGGCTTCAGCATCCGGTTCTGCTTGAGCGGGTTCGAGATGACCACCTCGAGGGCGTTCTCGATCCCGATCAGGTTGGGCAGCAGGTAGGCGCCGCCCCAGCCGGGGATGATGCCGAGGAAGACCTCGGGGAGTGCGATCGCCGCGGCGGAGGCGTCGACCGTGCGGTAGGTCGAGTTGAGTGCGATCTCGAGTCCGCCTCCGAGTGCGAGTCCGTTCACGAAGGCGAACGACGGAACGCCGAGCTCCCCGAACTTTCCGAGCACCTTGTGGCCGAGCTGCGCGATCAGGCGAGCGTTGTCCCGCGACCCGACCTTGCTGATGTCGGAGAGATCGGCGCCGGCGGCCAGGATGTACTGCTTGCCGGTGATGCCGACCGCCTGGATCTCGCCGGCTGACGCACGAGCGGCCAGGCCGTCCAGCGTCTCACCGAGGGCGGTGAGCGTCGCCGGCCCCAGAGTGTTCGGACGCGTGTGGTCGCGTCCGTTGTCGAGGGTGATCAGTGCGAGCACCTTGCCCGACGCGAGACGGATGTCACGCACGGGGGAGTGCGTGATCACCTCGCCGTCGGTGAGCGCCTGGATGGGGGAGAAGTCAACGTTCGCGTACTGCTCGGAAATCGAGTGGGCCATCAGGCTTACTTCCTCTTCTTGCCGTCGAAGTGCGGGTTCTCCCAGATGACCGAGCCGCCCTGTCCGAGACCGACGCACATGGCCGTCAGGCCGTAGCGCACATCGGGTCGCTCGGCGAACTGCGCCGCGAGCTGGATCATCAGACGCACGCCGGATGCCGCGAGCGGGTGGCCCAGCGCGATCGCGCCGCCCCACTGGTTGACGCGGGGGTCGTCGTCGGCGATGCCGAAGTGGTCGAGCAGCGAGATCACCTGGATGGCGAAGGCTTCGTTGAGCTCGAACAGGCCGATGTCGGCGATCGTGAGTCCGGCCTTCTTCAGGGCCTTCTCGGTCGAGGGAATCGGGCCGATTCCCATGATCTCCGGCTGCACGCCTGCGAAGGCGAACGAGACCATGCGCATCTTCGGCGCGAGACCCAACTCCTTGACCGCGCCGCCTCCGGCGAGCAGTGACATCGTGGCGCCGTCTGTGAGGGGCGACGAGGTTCCGGCGGTCACACGGCCGTGCGGGCGGAAAGGAGTCTTGAGGGCCGCGAGGTCCTCCATGGTGGTCTGCGGACGACGACCTTCGTCCTCCGTCGCCAGGCCCCATGCGCCGTCGGCGGTCTTGGTCGCGACGGGCACGAGATCCGGCTGGATCTTGCCCGCGTCGTACGCCGCCTGCACCTTGTGCTGGCTGAGCATGCCGAATCGATCGGAGCGCTCCTTGGTGAGGTGCGGGAAGCGATCGAAGATGCGCTCGGCCGTGACACCCATGTTCAGAGCGCCGGGGTCGACCATGCGCTCCGCGACGAATCGCGGGTTGGGGTCGGCGTTGCCGCCGATCGGGTGGTGACCCATGTGCTCGACCCCGCCGGCGAGCGCGAAGTCGTACATGCCGACCCCGATCGATGCTCCCATCGTGGTGACGCTCGTCATCGCTCCCGCGCACATGCGCTCGACGGCGAGTCCGGGCACCGTCTGCGGGAGTCCTGCGAGGATCGCCACGGAGCGCCCGAGGGTCAGGCCCTGGTCTCCGGTCTGGCTGGTCGCGGCGATGGCGACGTCGTCGATGCGGTCGGCCGGAACGGCTGCGTTCCGCTCCATCAGGCCGATGGTCGCCTTGACGGCGAGGTCATCAGCGCGGGTGTTCCAGTACATGCCTTTTTCGCCGGCGCGCCCGAAGGGGGTGCGCACTCCATCGACGAAGAAGACGTCCGAGATCTCGGCCACTCTGCCTCCAAGTTTGTGCGGTGGCCTCAGTCTATGGAGGGCCGGAAACGGGGCGGAATCGGTTGGATCGAACCTACGAAGCCGGTGCGGACGCCTCGTCGGGCGTTTGCGCCGCCTCTACAAAGGCGTCCGCGATCTTCTGTGCAGTCTGTGCAATCTGCCACGGGCGGGCACCCAGCGCGGCGAGTGCCTCGCCGATGGCCTCGGGCGTCGTTCCCGGTACATCCCACGCCACACGGCGCAGGTGATCGGGGGTGAGCAGGTTCTCGGTCGGCATCCCGAGTTCCTCGGCCGTGGCCTCGACGACCGGGCGGGCGGCTTTGAGTCGCGCGTCGGCCTCCGGATTGCGATCGGACCAGGCTCGCGGCGGCGGCAGCGTATCGCTGGGAACCCGCTCCCGGGGAAGCTCCTCCGTGGCACGTCCGTCGACCATCGCCTGCCACCAGCGGTCGAGCTGGGTGCGGCTCGCTCGGCCCTGGAACTCCTTGATCCCGGCGAGCGCCTGCTTGCTCTGCGGGTTCGCCAGCACGGCCGCGATGAGCGATCGGTCCGGCACCAGACGGCCGGGAGAGACGTCCTGATCCTGGGCGAAGCTCTCGCGAGCCTGCCACAGTGAGCGAGCGACCGCGAGGTTCCGCGCGCCGCGCACCTGGTGCAGTCCGCTGAGTCGTCGCCAGGGGTCTTCGCGAGGAGGCTTCGGCAGTCGGGCGAGCGTGGCGGCGAACTCCTCGGCCGCGTACTCGGTCTTCCCCTGCTCCTCGAGCTCCGCCTCCAGAGCCTCGTAGACGTCGATGAGGTGCAGCACATCGAGTGCCGCGTACTCGAGCCATGCAGCGGGAAGGGGTCTGGTCGACCAGTCCGCCGCGGAGTGCTCCTTCTTGAGCGTGATGCCGAGCGTGTTCTCGACGACCGCGGCGAGTCCGACTCGGTCATGACCCAGCAGTCGCGATGCGAGCTCCGTGTCGAAGATCGTGTGGGGGAGCAGATCGAGTTCGCGCAGAGACGGAAGATCCTGGCTGGCGGCGTGGAACACCCACAGGGCGTCGCCGATGGCCTGCTGCAGAGGGCTGAAGTCGCCGAGAGCGGGAGGGTCGAACAGGAAGACCCCCGCGTCGCGGCGGAACACCTGCACGAGATAGGCGCGCTGGGAGTAGCGGAATCCGGATGCCCTCTCGACGTCCACGGCGACAGGCCCAGTTCCTGCGGCCAGTGCGGCGCATGCCGCGTGGAACTCCGAGACGTCGGAGATCACGGAGTATTCAGTCACGTGCTGCCTTTCGCGCGCCGATAACGGCGATGCCCTCGGAACCGGGCGGAAGACCCGCCAGCATCCCGACCAGTTCGACCCAGGCCTCGACATGGGGTGTGAAGGGGCCCTCGGGTGTCCAGGACGCCCTCAACTCTATCTGTGCGCCGTCTCCTTCGTCGGCGAGTCCGCCGAACCCCTTCGACAGGGTCTTGGTCGACGTGCCCGACGCGGAGTGGTAGCCGGCGCCTCTCGAGTCGAGTGCATCGACGAGCCAGGACCACGTGACGTCGGCGAGCAGGGGGTCGGTGCCGATCTCGGTCTCGAGCGGCGCCTGGGCGAAGATCACGATCCGCCAGTCGCCGTCCCATGCGGCGGGGTTGTCGGGATCATGCAGCAGAACGAAACGTCCCGTCCCGTATGCCGACTCTCCGCCGTCGTCCGGGCGGACGTCGGCTGCGAGGGCGAGGGCGTGCGGAGCGAGGCCCTGCGGCGTCGCTATCTCGCGGATGGTGATGTCTGAGCGGAAGGCGATGTCGCGCAGTTCAGCCACGGCGGCGTCGAAGATCGTCCCGGCATCGGGGTGTGCGGTCACGGCAACAGGCTAGAGTCAGGAAGCGATGAAGAGTCTCAGGCACGCCGTTGCACTCCTTGTCCCTGCTCTGCTCGCTCTGGGGACGGCGCTGGCTCTGCTCGTCTTCAGCGTCGCCCGTCGGGTCGTCATGCCGGCGAAGCGACCGGCGAACGTCGAGATCCTCGCCGTCGACACCGGGGCGCAGACGATCGAGCTCACCCGGACGCGGGACACCGAGCTCCCGGGTCGATACGGACTCTTCACCTCGGGAACGTATGGCTACGTCAAGCTCGGCGCGGTGCTGAGCGCTGATGCCACCACCGTGAGGCGCAAGCTGCTGACGCAGATCGAACCGGGCGCCCGCGTCGACAGGAGCGCGGCGTTCAGCGGTTGGTACTACTCCACTCCCGGCGAGCTCCACCTGCCCTCGCAGAATGTGCTCATCGGTTCCCCGGCCGGGCCATGCCCCGCCTGGCTGTTCCCGGCCGACTCCTCGACGTGGGTGATCCAGGTCCACGGACGAGGGGTCACCCGAGCCGAGTGCCTTCGTGCCGTCCCCGTGCTGCACGCCGCGGGCTTCCCGAACCTCGTCGTCTCGTACCGCAACGACGGTGAGGCGCCGCGCAGCCGAAGCGGTGCGTACGCTCTGGGGGCTTCGGAGTGGCGCGACGTCGATGCGGCGGTGTCGTATGCGCTCCGACACGGCGCCGATCGAGTGATCCTGATGGGATGGTCGATGGGCGGAGCGGTCGCGATGCAGACCGCCCTGAACTCGGGCAACCGCGACCGCATCGTCGGTCTCATCCTCGAGTCGCCGGTGATCGACTGGCGCAGCGTGCTGCGATTCCAAGCGCGCGAGTCCGGCATGCACGCACCGCTGCCGGACCTCGCGATGGGCGCACTGTCCGTCCCGTTCACCGCGCGGCTCAGCGGCGCGGAGAACGCGATCCCGTTCGACAGCCTGGACATGGTGTCGCGCGCCGACGAGCTGTCGGTGCCCATCCTCATCCTGCACAGCGACGACGACGGATTCGTGCCCGCCGATGCATCGCACGCACTCGAGCAGGCCAGACCCGACCTGGTCACGATGCCCCGCTTCACGGTCGCCCGGCACACCAAGATCTGGAACTACGACCAGGCAGGGTGGAGCGATGCCATCACCGGATGGCTCGCAGCGCAGGGGTTCAGCGCTTCTGCATGACCTGCTTCTTGGCGCGCATCAGCATGCCGGTCATGCCGCCGATGCGCAGCGGCGACACCGCGCGGGTGAGACCGATCGACTGCGGATAGTCGTCGGGGATCGCGAGAACCTCGTCAGGGGTGAGGCCGGAGATGCCCTGCACGAGGATGCTCGCGAATCCGCGCGTGGTCGGCGCCTCGGGCGGGGCGGTGGCGTGCATGGTCACGATTCCGTCGGCGACCTCGACGTAGATGTAGACCGGTGACTGGCACTCCGCGACGCGCTCGCACATCTCGGGGTGATTCGCGACCTCTTCGGAGACCTCCGGCAGCTCGTCCGAGTACTCCAGCAGGAGCAGCAGTCGATCCGCCTCGGGGGTCTCGAGGAATCCGTCGCGGATCTCGGCGAGGGTGTCAGGAACGTGCGTGGTGCTCATCCCTGTCATTCTCCCACGATCAGAGGGATCCGGGCTCCGCGCCGGTCACGATCGGGACCCGCACCGCGCTGCCCCACTCGGTCCACGAGCCGTCGTAGTTGCGGACGTTCTCGAATCCGAGCAGGTGCTTGAGGACGAACCACGTGTGGCTCGAGCGCTCTCCGATGCGGCAGTACGCGACGACCTCGTCGCCATCGGCGAGTCCGGCCCCGTCACGATAGATCGCGTCGAGTTCGGCCCGCGACCGGAAGCCGCCGTCCTCAGCCACGGCCTTCGCCCACGGCACGCTCTGGGCGGTGGGGATGTGCCCCGCGCGCAGGGCTCCCTCTTCAGGGTAGGCCGGTGCGGTGGTGCGCTCACCGCTGTACTCCTCGGGAGAGCGCACATCGATCAGCGGGCTGCCGATGTGAGCGAGGACATCCTCCTTGTATGCGCGGATCTCCGAATCGTCGCGTTCGACCACGGGATACTCCGTCGGCGTGATCTGCGGGGCGTCCCGGGTGATCTCGCGGCCCTCGGAGATCCAGCGATCGCGTCCGCCGTCGAGCAGCCGAACGTCCTCGTGGCCGAAGAGCGAGAAGACCCAGAGCGCGTAGGCGGCCCACCAGTTGTTCTTGTCGCCGTAGATCACGACGGTGTCGTCGCGGGAGATGCCCTTGGTGCTGAGCAGCTTCGCGAAGCCCTCGCCGTCGACATAGTCGCGCACGACGGGATCATTGAGCTCGGTGTGCCAGTCGACCTTCACGGCGCCGGGGATGTGGCCCGTCTCGTACAGCAGCACGTCCTCATCGGATTCGACGACGACCAGGCCCGGTGTGCCGAGGCGCTCGGCCAGCCACTCGGTGCTCACGAGACGGCCGGGCTCGGCGTACTCGGCGAACTTTGACGAAGTGGTGTCGAACTCGATGGCCACAGGGATCTCCTCAGACGGTGAGCGGCGATGATGCAGGGGACGACGGCGTAATGTGGAGCCGATACTTCGACGATAGATCCACGCCGTGCGCCCTGCACCCGATTCGTAAGACTTCGACACAGGTGCGCCCCCGACACAGGACCGTGATGACCGACACGCCCAGCCGCACGGGCATCGTGCACCTGACAGATCGACAGCCGACCGTCACCGGTCCCGAGATGCTGGCCAGCCTCGTGCCGCCGCCGCAGTTCGACGGTGCGACGTTCGAGAGCTATCGTGCCGATGCGGCCTACCCCTCGCAGGAGGACGCCAAGGAGACGCTCATCCGGTTCGCCGGACGCGGTGCTCCGCTCAAGCGGGGCGGATTCTTCAGCCGAGCCAAGAAGGAGCCGGAGACGAAGCCGGGCGTCTATCTCGACGGCGGATTCGGCGTCGGCAAGACCCACCTGCTGGCGTCGATCTATCACGCGATGCCCGCGCGCAGGAAGTACTTCGGCTCGTTCATCGAGTACACGGCTCTGGTCGGTGCGCTCGGCTACAAGAACACCGTCGACCTGCTCAAGGGTGCAGACCTGCTGTGCATCGACGAGTTCGAACTCGATGACCCGGGCGACACCATGGTCATGACTCGGCTCATCGGTGAGCTGGTTCCCACCGGCACCAAGCTCGCGGCGACCTCGAACACTCCGCCGAACGCACTGGGTGAGGGCCGCTTCGCCGCACAGGACTTCCTCCGAGAGATCCACGCGATGTCCGACAGCTTCCAGACGATCCGCATCGACGGTGTCGACTTCCGCCAGCGGGCGCTCGACGGGCACGCCGTCGTGAGCGACGACGACTCCTATGCCCGCGCGATCGACGAGGGGGCGGGGCACGGAAACGCGTCCGACGATTCCTTCGCCGACGTCATCCGTCACCTGGCCCGGGTGCACCCCTCGCGGTATCTGCGGATCATCGCCGAGCTGGATCTCGTGGGCCTGCGGGATGTGCGGGTCCTGACCGATCAGTCCGAGGCTCTGCGATTCGTCGCGTTCGTCGACCGCGTGTACGACGCGCAGATCCCGATCGTCGCCACCGGTGTGAGCCTCGACCAGGTCTTCGCAGAAGAGATGCTGAACGGGGGATATCGCAAGAAATACCTGCGCGCTGTCTCCAGACTCAATGCACTTACACACGCGGATCGCAGTGTCGCGTAACGCAGTGTTCACACACGCGGCGTCTCTGTAACGCCACCGCAACAAACCTCACGCATTCCGGAAATCGGGCCTCGTCACACTGAAGCTCTCAGTTTCCCGAATGTGAGGTTTGACTATGGATGCTCCAGGCAACATCTCCTGGGCGATCACCGCGACCGCCCTCGTACTGCTCATGACGCCCGGCGTCGCCTTCTTCTACGGCGGTCTCGTCAAGGCCAAGAGCGTCGTCAGCATGATGATGATGAGCTTCGGCTCGATCGGTCTCGTCGCCGTCCTCTGGATCCTCTTCGGATTCTCGATGAGCGCGGTCGACAGCCCGACGGCATTCGCCGGCAACCCCTTCGCCGACTTCGGTCTCTCGAGCCTCGCGGCCGGTGAGGGCTCGAACGTCGCACTTCTCGGAGTCGCCTACGGCGCGACCTTCGCGATCATCACCGTCGCGCTCATCTCGGGCGCCATCGCCGACCGCGCGAAGTTCGGCAGCTGGCTCATCTTCGCCGGTGTCTTCGCCACCGTCGGATACTTCCCCGTAGCCGCATGGGTCTGGGGCGGCGGCTGGATCATGAACCTCGGCACCACGCTGTTCGGTGAGGACAGCGGCATCGGCGTCATCGACTACGCCGGTGGTACAGCGGTGCACATCAACGCCGGCGCCGCGGCTCTCGCCCTCGCGATCGTCCTCGGCAAGCGCATCGGCTTCCAGAAGGGCATCCTCAAGCCGCACAACGTGCCGCTGACGCTCCTCGGCGCAGCGCTGCTGTGGTTCGGCTGGTTCGGCTTCAACGCCGGCGCGGAGTGGCTCGCAGAGGACATGGGCGGCGTCGGACTCATCGGCCTGAACACCCTCGGCGCCACGGCGGCGGCGATCCTCGGCTGGATCCTCATCGAGCGCATCAAGGACGGCAAGGCAACCTCGGTCGGTGCAGCGTCCGGCGCGGTCGCCGGTCTCGTCGCCATCACCCCGGCCTGCGCGAACCTGACGCCCGGATGGTCGCTGCTGCTCGGTGCCGTCGCCGGCATCGTCTGCGCGCTGGCGGTCGAGATGAAGTTCCGTCTCGGCTTCGACGACTCGCTCGACGTGGTCGGCATCCACCTGGTGGGTGGCCTCATCGGAACGCTGTACCTCGGCTTCTTCGCCACCGAGACCGGTCTGTTCGTCGGAGGGGACGCACGTCAGCTCGCCGTCCAGGCGATCGCAGCGCTCGGTGTGCTGATCTACTCCTTCGTCGTCGCCTTCATCATCGGCTTCGCGATCGAGAAGACGATCGGCTTCCGCATCACGAGCGAAGACGAGATCGCCGGTGTCGACCAGGTCGTCCACGGCGAGGAGGGCTACGCGCTGGCCGACGCCTGACCTGCCGTTAGGGTGACCGTGTGAGCAACACCAACGGCATCCTGGCACGACTCGCGGAGATCCTCTTCACAGCACTGGGATCTGACCGGGCGTCTCGGACGAAAACTCGTCCGAGACGCCCGGTCTCGCGTCTGCGCACCTCCGAGGAGGTTCTTTCCGCCTCAGGGGAGTCGAGAGGGGCGTCGCGCGGCACCGAGACACGGCGGGTCGACCCCGACCGGATCGATGACCTCCGCATCGGCTACGCGCCCGACCGGGACGGCGCCCCTGACGCGGGTGAGATCATCTGGACCTGGGTGCCCTATGAGGAGAACGACGGTCGAGGCAAGGATCGGCCGGTGCTCGTGATCGGGCGCGAATCCGCGGAACGTGTCTATGCGGTGCGGATGACGAGCAAGCCGCACGACGGCGACCGCGACTATCTGTCGATCGGCTCCGGCGGCTGGGACGCGCAGGGACGGGAGTCCTGGGTCGACATCGAGCTGCTGTACAGCGTGCACGAGAGCGGACTGCGCCGTGAGGCCGCGGTGCTCGACCGATCGCGCTACGGGGAGGTCGCTTCGGCTCTGGCTCGACGATACGGCTGGGCGACCGCCTGAAGCCCCGACACGTGTGACCCGGTCGCAATCCGTTCGACGAACGGCTGCGAACAGTCTGTGAGTCGCAGGATGCGACGACACCACAGGAGGAATCATGCGTTTCATCCCCACCAAGGTCCATGGAATTCTCGACTACATCGTCGGAGTGGCGCTGATCGCCGCTCCGTGGCTCTTCGGCTTCGCGAGCATGGGCGGCCCCGCCGTGATCATCCCGATCGTGCTCGGAATCGGGCTCATCGTCTACAGCCTCTTCACGAAGTACGAATGGGGGCCGTTCGGCGTCATCCCGATGCCCGTCCACCTCGTGTTCGACATCGTCGCGAGCCTGTTCCTGGCGCTGTCGCCGTGGATCTTCGGCTTCTCGACGGAGGCGCCGAACGTCTGGGTGCCGCACGTGGTCGTCGGCGTCGCCGTGATCGTGGTCGTGCTGTTCTCGCAGCCGCAGCCCGCGAAGGTCAAGGCCACCGCTCGCGTCTGATGGCGGACGAACTCTGAAGCCCCGCACGGAACGTCGGCCCTGTGCGGGGCTTCAGTTCTGCAATGCCGCCGCCACCCAGCGCGCGTAGAGCTGCCAGGGGTCGTCCAGCGTGCGCAGTCCATCGATGTGGGCCGCGAGAGACGGGGTGAGGGTGAACCACTCGCCGCCCTCCCGGATGTCGGCGAACTCGCGGTGTCTCGATTGCTCCACCGCACGGCCACCCGGCTCGAACGCGAGGAGCTCGTCGTGGCGGATGCTCGCGAGTCGGTGACGCGGCCGGCGGCTGGTGCCGATCTTCACCCGACGGTCGTAGCGGATGTAGTAGACCACCTCGACCACCGGGCGGGGGAGGTCGGGATCGGGGGAGTCGCCGTAACGCCACCCGCACCAGTCGCACAGCAGCGCGGTGGTCACGCGCACCGCGTCTCCATGGCCGCAGAGCGGACAGGGGCTCGGGAGCGGAGTGCGCGGCATGGTCGGAACGCTACCGCCGGCCACCGACGTCAGACCTCTCCGCGACTTCTCTTCACCCCGCGCGGCATCCATCTCCACCACATGAAGTGATGGTCCCCCTGCTCGACATCGAACAGCCTCCCGCACACGGCGCATTCGGTGACATAGGTCATCGACCAGCCAGGGTCACTCGTCGAGAGGATGCTGACGTGGCCGAGCGCCTGTTCCTTCTCGGGGTCATTCGTGAGCAGCCCGGGGTAAGCGGCGCACCAGCACTCCCTGTCGCGATACTGTTCGAGTTTGGTGAGCGCGTGCGCCAGATGGGCGTTGTTCGAATAGATCATCCCGCCCAGATCGAGCCTCGTCGCCTCGCGCCGGAGCTGCGGAAGCGCGGCGACGAGGGGGTCGAGAGTCGCGGCATCCCGCGAGCGGATCGTCTCCCACACCGCGTGCATCACGCGTCCGCGATCTCCGGAGAGGAAGTCGTCGAGCAGGGTGGGCATGCCGCAACGCTAGCAATCGGAAGATCGGCGCTGGCTCCCGCGCCCTCGCGACATGAGAAAACCCCGCGGCATCTCAGATGCGCGGGGTTCTGTGGTGGGCGATACCGGACTCGAACCGATGACCTCTTCCGTGTGAAGGAAGCGCGCTACCAACTGCGCCAATCGCCCATACCTGCGGGGTACGTCAACCGATACTACCCGACCGTCGGAGGCCAAGTTGACCACCCTGCGAGACACGCGCGAGATTCGGTTTCGGTTTGGACAGTCGCCGATCATCGGCTAATGTTTCATAAGTGCCCGGGACCACAACCGGGAACAACGCGGATGTAGCGCAGTTGGTAGCGCACAACCTTGCCAAGGTTGGGGTCGCGAGTTCGAGTCTCGTCATCCGCTCAAGTGCAGGGGCCTTCTTCGGAAGGCCTTCGGCACGTGGGGTCAATCCACACGGTGGCGTGGCCGAGCGGCTAGGCACCGGCCTGCAAAGCCGTTTACACGGGTTCGAATCCCGTCGCCACCTCTCAGTAACTGAATAGCCCCAACGGGCGCGATTGGCGCAGCGGTAGCGCGCTTCCCTGACACGGAAGAGGTCACTGGTTCGATCCCAGTATCGCGCACAGACAAACCCCCGGTTCTCCGGGGGTTTTTTGTTGTCCCCATGACGGGGCGCAGCAGTCACCGGCGGCGGTCACCCCGAGACCGGGGACGACCGCTTGACGACCTCGTACGCTGCGAGCGCCGCTTTGCGGGTGGCGGCGAGATCGACGATCGGCTCTGTCGGGGCATCCGACGCCCACACCGAGATGTACAGGCCGTGCGGGTCGAACTTCTTCGCCTGCAGCTCGGGATTGAAGACGCGGAAGTACGGAGCGGCGTCGGCGCCGGATCCTGCCACCCACTGCCAGTTGAACGGGTTGCTCGCGCCGTCGGCGTCGACCAGGGTGTCCCAGAACCACTCCTCGCCGCGCCGCCAGTCGATGAGCAGGTTCTTCACGAGGAACGAGGCCGTCACCATGCGCACCCGGTTGTGCATGAAACCTGTGTGCCACAGTTCGCGCATCCCCGCATCGACGAGCGGGATCCCGGTATCGCCGCGCTGCCACGCCTCGAGTTCCGACGGCTTGAGCCGCGGCCAGGGGAAGGCGTCGTACTGACGACGGAGGTTCTTCGTGGCGATGTCCGGTGCGTGGAACGTCGTGTGCCAGGCGAATTCGCGCCAGCCCAACTCCGAGAGGAACCCGGCCGCGCCATCGGCCTCCACCGCCGCGTGCCACACGGTGAACGGGCTCAGCTCGCCCCACCGCAGACGCGGTGACAGCAGTGACGTCGCGCCCGCCGACGGCTCATCCCGCGCGCGATCGTACGAGCCGATGTCGTCATGCAGGAACGTACGCAGCCGAGCTCTGGCCGCCGGCTCACCGGGCTCCCAGGCGTCGCGGAGCCCGCCGGCCCAGTCGGGGCGGGTCGGCAGCAGATCCCAGTCGACGAGATCGTCGGACGCCGGGGGCTGGGGCACCCCAGCGAGACTCCGGGGCGCGGGGAAGGGCGCTCGCGGCGTGGGGAGGGAGAGACATGCCCGCCAGAACGGCGTGAACACCGAGAAGTGGGTGCCGCCGCCGGTCTTCACCGTCCACGGTTCGTGCAGCAGCGACGCCTGGAACGACGTGACCTCGTGGCCGTCCGCGCGCAGCGCCGCCTTGAGCGCGGTGTCGACCTCGCGTTCGGCGCCCCCGTATCGCCGGTTCCAGAAGACGGCCGTCGCGCCCGAGTCTGCGACGGTCTCGCGGACGATGCGTTCGGCAGGACCTCGACGCAGCGTCAGAGTGGCGCCGAGTTCCCGCAGCGCGTCGTCCAAAGACGCGAGGGAGTGGTGGAGCCACCAGCGTGCGGCTCCGCCGAGCGGTCGGATGCCGGGGGACTCCTCGTCGAGGACGAACAGCACGACCAGTGGTTCACCGCGTTCGATCGCCGCCCTGAGCGCCGGATTGTCGGCGAGTCGAAGGTCGTCGCGGAGCCAGACGAGCGAGGGAGAGGCCATGGCTCCATTCTGACGGGGTGGACGGAACGAGTGGGCGGGCTTGCGCTGCCAGCTGCTCAGCGGATACGAGGCACTGCGCGCATCCGCGGTCGAGCCGGCTCAGTCGTCGCCCACAGCGCCCAGACGACGAGAAGAGGCTGGAGGAAGAGTCGTCCCAGACGCCGCGCCTCGGTGTCGAGCCCCGGGGTGGACCGGTGAGTGCGCCACTGGTGCACGTTTCCCGGGAACACGGCGACGAAGAACGCGGCGGTGGCGATTCCGACACGCCGTCTCTCGTTCGGCAGCAGGAGCAGCCCGGCGGCGAGGGCGACCTCCGCGGCGCCCGACGCGATGATGATCGCCTCCTTGTCGAGACGAGTGGCCCGAGTCGCCCAGTCAGGCACGACGACGCGGAAACCGCGGGTGCTCGTGAAGTGGACGATGCCGATCGCACCCAGTGCGAGTGCGAGGATCCAGCGCGCCAGTGGTCTGATCATCCGCTCACGCTACCCCGGCGGAATCGGAGCTCACGGGTGTCGCCCGGGCGCGTCGCGGCAGGTCTGCCCGCTCAAGTGGCGGCCTTTGCCAGACTGAGTGCATGACCGTCCTGCGCATCAGCATCCTCTTCGTGCTCGCCGCCGTCGCCGAGATCGGCGGCGCGTGGCTGATCTGGCAGGCCGTGAAGGAGAACCGTGGCTGGGTCTTCGCTGTGCTCGGCGTGATGGCTCTCGGTGCGTACGGGTTCATCGCGGCGCTCCAGCCTGACGCGAACTTCGGACGTGTGCTCGCCTCGTACGGCGGGGTGTTCATCGCCGGATCGCTCGCGTGGGGCATCATCGTCGACGGCTTCAAGCCGACCGTCTGGGACTGGGTCGGCTCGGCGATCGCGCTCGTCGGCGCGGCGATCATCATCCTCGCTCCCACGGCGGCGAACACCGAGTCCGAGGTGGCGTCGTAGCGGTCAGCGGCCCCCGGGCATGCGAGTAGCCTAGATCCAGACCCAGATGGAGTGTGCAGTGCCTGAAAATGCTCAGCCGAAAGACGGCTTCGCCCTGTTCTCTGACCGTTCAGTCGTCGCCATGCGCGTCAACGGGACCCTCAAGGACCTCGCCGCGACAGTGACGGATGCCGACGAGGTCGAGCCGGTCACGATCGACAGTCCCGACGGGCTGAACATCCTGCGTCACTCGGCCGCGCACGTGCTCGCGCAGGCGGTGCAGCGGATCAACCCGCAGGCGAACCTGGGCATCGGGCCGCCCATCACCGACGGCTTCTACTACGACTTCGGCGTCGACACCCCGTTCACGCCCGAAGACATCAAGGCCATCACGAAGGAGATGCAGCGCATCGTCCGTGAGGGGCAGCGCTTCGTGCGTCGTGTCGTCACGGACGACGAGGCGCGGGCAGAGCTGGCCGACGAGCCGTTCAAGCTCGAGCTCATCGGTCTCAAGGGCGGCAAAGAAGCCGCCGAGGGCGCCTCCGTCGAGGTCGGCGAGGGCGAGCTGACGATCTACGACAACACGACCCGCGACGGCGAGGTCGTCTGGAAGGACCTCTGCCGCGGGCCGCACCTGCCCAACACCCGCATGATCGGCAACGGCTGGGATCTGACCCGCATCGCCGCCGCATACTGGCGGGGCAGCGAGAAGAACCCGCAGCTGCAGCGGATCTACGGCACCGCCTGGCCGTCGAAGGACGAGCTGCGTGAGTACCAGCACCGCCTCGAGGAGGCCGCCAAGCGCGACCACCGCCGTCTCGGTAAGGAGCTCGACCTCTTCTCGTTCCCCGAGGAGATCGGTTCGGGTCTGTCGGTCTGGCACCCCCGTGGCGGCATCGTCCGCGGCGAGATGGAGCAGCACGCTCGCAGGCGCCACATCGAGGGCGGCTACACCTACGTGTACACCCCGCACATCTCGAAGGAAGACCTCTTCCTCACCTCGAACCACCTCGTGACGTACAAGGAGGGTATGTACCCGCCGATCGTCATGGACGAGGAGCGCGACGACGAGGGCAACATCACGAAGCAGGGCCAGGACTACTACCTGAAGCCCATGAACTGCCCGATGCACATCCTGATCTACAAGGAGCGCGCGCGCAGCTACCGCGATCTGCCCCTGCGGTTCGCCGAGAACGGCACCGTCTATCGCAACGAGCTCTCCGGTGCGCTGCACGGCCTCACCCGAGTGCGCGGCTTCACTCAGGATGACTCGCACCTGTTCGTCACCCCCGATCAGCTCGAGGGCGAGGTCGCGAAGGTCCTGGAGTTCATCCTGTCGATGCTGCGCGACTTCGGTCTCACCGACTTCGAGCTCGAGCTGTCGATGAAGGATGACGAGAAGTCCAAGTGGATCGGCTCGGACGAGTTCTGGGAATCGTCGACCGATGCTCTCCGCCGGGTCGCCGTGGCATCCGGCCTGAAGCTCACCGAAGTCCCCGGCGAGGCCGCGTTCTACGGACCGAAGATCGACCTCAAGACGCGTGATGCGATCGGCCGCACCTGGCAGCTGTCGACCGTGCAGGTCGACCCGAACCTGCCTGAGCGCTTCGAGCTCGAGTACATGGACAAGGACGGCCAGAAGAAGCGTCCGATCATGATCCACCGTGCGCTGTTCGGCTCGATCGAGCGGTTCTTCGCGATCCTCCTCGAGCACTACGCCGGCGACTTCCCGGTGTGGCTGTCGCCCGTGCAGGTCGTGGGAATCCCCGTCGCCGACGAGTTCGCCGACTACCTGGGCGAGATCGTCCAGACGCTGCGCACGCAGGGCGTGCGCGCCGAGCTCGACGCCTCCGACGACCGGATGCAGAAGAAGATCCGCACGCACACGACCGGCAAGGTCCCGCTGCTGCTGATCGCGGGCGAGAAGGATCGCGACGCGGGCACCGTCTCGTTCCGCTACCGCGACGGCACGCAGGAGAACGGCGTGCCGATCACCGATGCAGTAGCGCGCATCCGCGCAGCGATCGATGCACACACTCTCGTGCAGACAGCAGGGGACCTGGCGTGACGTCCTCGGAGTCGTGGGAGGACGCCGGCGAGTTCGCGGGCGTCCCCGACGAGTTCCAGCGGCTCTGGACGCCGCACCGGATGGCCTACATCCAGGCTGGTCCTGAGCCACTGCGCGAGGAGTGTCCGTTCTGCGAGGCTCCGAAGTTCCCGGATGCCGAGCGGCTGATTGTCGCCCGGGGGGAGACGGCCTATGTGCTGCTCAACCTCTTCCCGTACAACTCCGGACACCTGCTGGTGTGCCCGTACCGCCACATCGGCACCTACGACCAGGCGACACCCGAGGAGGTCGCCGAGATCGGGGCACTGACCCAGATCGGCATGCGCGTGCTCCGCGAGGTCTCGCGCTGCGACGGCTTCAACATCGGGATGAATCAGGGTGCCGTCGCCGGTGCCGGAGTCGACGGCCACCTGCACCAGCACATCGTGCCGCGGTGGACGTCGGACGCCAACTTCTTCCCGATCATCGCCAAGACCAAGGCCCTGCCCCAGCTGCTCGGCGAGGTGCGCGAAGCCGTGGCGAACGCCTGGCCGACGACGGCGTAGGCCACGGCTCGGAATCGCGGGTCAGCGCACCTGGCGTGCCGTGAACTGCATCCGAGGGTTCGCGTAGAACTCCTGCGCTTCGACGAGCTGCAGCTCGCGCGCACCCGACTCGAGGGTCGCGGCGAGCAGGTCGAACACGCTGGACGCGGTGCGCTCGAGCGCCGTCTTCGCGTCACCGGATCCGACATAGTGGGCCGTGAAGAGCGCCGCGGTGACGTCGCCCGAGCCGTTCGCCTTCATCGGAAGCCGAGGCGTCTGCACGATCCAGGCTCCTGCGGCGTCGGCCACGAGCATCTCGATCGTGTCGTCCTCACGGTCCGGCCGCTCGACGCTCGTGACCAGCACCGTGCTCGGTCCCATCGCCATGGCCAGGTCGACCGAGGCCAGGGTGGACTCGAGCGTGTCGGGCTCGGTGCCGGTCAGGAACCCGAGCTCGAACTGGTTCGGGGTGATGATGTCGGCAGCCGGCACGACCTTCTCGCGCAGCAGGATCGGGATGGCCGGGGCGACGAAGCACCCTGACTTCGCGTTGCCCATCACCGGATCGCAGGCGTACACGGCGGCGGGATTGGCGGCCTTGACGCGCGCCACGGCGTCGATGATCACATCGCCGATGCCCTCGCCGCCCTGGTAACCGCTCAGCACCGCGTCGATCTCGCCGAACACGCCGCGCTCCTCGATGCCCGTGATGACCTCGCGCACGTCGTCCGGCGAGATGAGCGGACCGCGCCAGGCGCCGTAGCCGGTGTGATTGGAGAAGTTCACGGTGTAGACCGGCAGAACCTCGACGCCGATGCGCTGCAACGGGAAGACCGCGGCGGAGTTCCCGACATGCCCGTACGCGACGGCGGACTGGATGGAGAGGACCTTCATTCCCCGATCCTTTCTTTCAGAGCGGGAATGCTCCCGCGGCGGTGGGTCATCGTGCGGCCGATACGAGGTCGGCGACGAGTGTCGCAGTGTCGTCTTCGGACAGATCATGCACTGTGAGGCGCAGATGGCGCGACGGATCGGCGCGTTCGTCGAGGGCGAAGTCGTCGCCGGTTCGAGCGAGCCAGCCCCGACGCATGAGGCGTTCGGCGACGATGCGCGCCGGCTTCGGCAACTCGATCCACAGGCTCAGACCGTCGGTGGCGGGGGAGTCGAGGCCATGCTCACGCAGCCGCGACGCGAAGGCCGCATTGCGTGCCGCGTAGTGCTCGCGGGCGTCGGCGATGCGTGCGAGCACCGACTCGTCGGTCAGCTGCGTGAGCGTGAGACGCTGCAGCAGGTGGCTGACCCAGGTGGTTCCGGGACTCAGACGCATGGCGAGGCGCTCTGCCGTGGTGGCATCCGTCGCCGCGATGGCGAGGCACATGTCCGGCCCGAGGAACTTCGAGACCGAGCGCACCAGCGCGAACCGCCGGTGGTCCGGGCCGATCAGCGATTCGTAGGGACGCTGCGACAGCATCGAGAAGTGATCGTCCTCGATGATCAGCACGTACGGATGAGCGGCGAGCACGGCGCGCAGCTCCGCCGCACGAGCGGCCGTGAGACTCGCCCCCGTCGGGTTCTGAGCGCGCGGGGTGCAGATCACCGCTCGCACGCCGGCATCCAAGGCGGCGCGCAGCCCCTCGACCGTCATCCCCTGTTCGTCCACCGGCACGGGAACGGCCCGATACCCGCCGAGTCGGACCGTGTGGATGCTCGCCAGGAAGCAGGGATCCTCGAGTGCGACGGCATCGTCGCGCATCAGCGCCTGCGCGAGCAGTCGCTCGACGGCGTCGACGGCGCCGCTCGTGACGGTGATGCCGAAGTCGAGGTGACCGAGATCATGCGCGATCCATTCGCGCGCCCAGTCCTGCAGCCCCGGGTCGATGACGGGCTCGCCGTAGAGCACCGGACGACCGGCCACCGTGGCCAGCGCAGGCGATGGATCGGGGATCAGTCGAGGGTCCGGGTTGCCGGTCCCGACGTCGCGCAGCACCGTATCGGAGGCGTAGCCCTCCTGGGCCACCGACTCGAGACCGGCGATGACCGTGCCGGCGCGACCTCGGGAGATCACGAGCCCGGCCTGAGCGAGCTGTCGGTATGCGGCGACCGCGGTGTTGCGATTGACTCCGAGGGTCGTGGCGAGCTCCCGCACGGGAGGGAGGGGACTGCCGGCGCGCAGCACACCGCGCTCGCGCAGACCGCGCACGCTGTCGGCGATGTCCGCTGCGGTCGTTCCGGTGATCTGGTCGCTCATGTGTCCTCACCTCCGATTCTAGGTCGTTCCGGACAGTGCTACTGTTTGGCCTAGATCAAACGAGACATCGTTCGACACACTCATGCACATCGTGCTTCCCCGACAGGAGCTCTCATGACCGAACAGACCACCACCGGATCCTCGCGCGTCAAGCGCGGTCTCGCCGAGATGCTCAAGGGCGGCGTGATCATGGACGTGGTCACCGCCGATCAGGCCAAGATCGCCGAAGACGCGGGCGCCGTCGCCGTCATGGCGCTCGAGCGGGTTCCCGCCGACATCCGCGCACAGGGCGGTGTCTCGCGCATGAGCGACCCCGACATGATCGACAGCATCATCGCGTCGGTGTCGATCCCCGTCATGGCGAAGGCACGCATCGGCCACTTCGTCGAAGCGCAGGTGCTGCAGGAGCTCGGCGTCGACTACATCGACGAGTCCGAGGTGCTCTCTCCCGCCGACTACGTGAACCACATCGACAAGCACGGCTTCGCTGTGCCCTTCGTCTGCGGTGCCACCAACCTCGGTGAGGCGCTGCGCCGCATCAATGAGGGCGCGGCGATGATCCGCTCCAAGGGTGAGGCCGGCACGGGGGATGTCTCCGAGGCGATGAAGCACATCAGGAAGATCCGTGGCGAGATCGCGGCTCTCACGGCTCTTCCGAAGGACGAGCTGTTCGTCGCGGCGAAAGAGCTGCAGGCGCCGTACGAGCTCGTGGCCGAGATCGCCGAGACCGGCAAGCTCCCCGTCGTGCTGTTCGTCGCGGGTGGCGTCGCGACCCCCGCGGATGCAGCGATGATGATGCAGCTGGGCGCCGACGGCGTCTTCGTGGGCTCGGGCATCTTCAAGTCCGGCAACCCGGCGGAGCGCGCCAAGGCGATCGTCAAGGCGACCACCTTCTTCGATGACGCCAAGGTGATCGCCGAGGTCTCACGCGGACTCGGCGAGGCCATGGTCGGCATCAACGTCTCCGACCTCCCCGCGCCGCACCGCCTGGCCGAGCGTGGCTGGTAGTCCACGGGTCGGCGTCCTCGCGCTGCAGGGCGACGTGCGCGAGCACGCCGCCCTACTCGCGGGACTCGGAGCCGAGGTGGCGCTGGTGCGCCGCCCGGAGGAGCTTGCGTCTGTCGACGGTCTCGTCATCCCCGGCGGCGAGTCCAGCGTGATCGACAAGCTGTCGCGCACATTCGGGATGCAGGAGCCGATCAGGGACGCGATCGCTGCGGGGCTCCCCGTGTATGGGACATGCGCCGGGCTGATCCTTCTCGCCGATGAGGTACTCGACGGCATCGAGGGACAGCAGTCATTCGGCGGCCTGGACATCGCCGTACGCCGAAATGCCTTCGGACGCCAGACGGAGTCCTTCGAGATGGACCTCGACGTTCCGGCGCTCGGTGAGGTGCCCGTGCACGCGACGTTCATCCGAGCTCCGATCGTCGAACGCGCAGGCGAGCGGGTCGAGGTGGTCGCCTCGCTTCCGGACGGCAGAATCGTCGCCGTGCGGCAGGGGCCACTCGTCGGCACCAGCTTCCACCCCGAGGTCGACGGCGAGACGCGCTTTCACGAGCTGTTCCTCGCGGGAGTCCGGGAGCGCACCTCGCGCCGTTGACGCCATGCCGTGCGACCCGCCACGGACCGGCGCGTGACAGGCGAGGGCCCGAGGTCGGACTATTCTCGTTCGAGTGACTGGATCCAGGGCTGAGGCCGCATATGCGCGTGCCGTCACCGCATTCAGCACCCCGACACTCGATCTGCTGCACGGTCGGTTCGCCCCGTTCGTGGTCGCGTCGCTCACTCTTCTGTTCACCGCCGACCGGGCGTCTGTCGCGGTCGCGGATGCGCACGCCGAGCTGGGCGAGGTGCTCGATGAACTCCGAGCGGCGGGGTACGACGACGACAGGCGGCTTCCGTCCGGGAGCGGCCGGGACGTGTGCCGGAACTGGGTGCGCCTCGGCTGGCTGATCCAGCAGATCGACGACGACGTCGAGGTCTACCGCCTGTCTGCGCATGCCGTCGCAGCACTCGAGATATCCGGCCGCACCGGCGGAGGGCGCACGCGCGTGTCCAACTCCCGCGTGCGCACCCTCCTCGACGCGGTCGACCACCTGTCGGTGAGCGCGGAGGTCGACCCGGTCCGGCGGCTGGCGCGTCTGTATGACGAACGCGATCTGCTCGACGCAGAGATCGCTCGCATCCAGGAGACCGGGCATGCCGACCCTGCCGACGATGAGGAGCTCCTCGAGGAGGCCGAGAACGTCCTGCACCTGGCACGCGAACTGCCCGCCGATTTCACGCGCGTCGCCGAGTCGCTCAGGTCGATGCAACGCGACGTCGTCGCCCACCTGCGCAGGGACGAGAGACCGACGAGCGAAGTGCTCCGCGAGTATCTGCAGCGCGCCCAGGATGTGATGCAGTCGACAGCGGAGGGGCGCGCGTTCGCAGGAGCCCTGCGTCTGATCGGCGACCCCGATCGCATCGATGCCCTCACGGAGCAGCTTCGCGGACTGCTCGGCCGGCCCTTCGCCCGTATGCTCGACGGCGCGCAGCGCGCCGAGCTCGACGCCATCGGTCGACGCGTAGAGCAGGGGGTGGAGGAGGTGCTGGCCGCGCAGCGCCGCGCTTCGCACGTGATCACCGGCCAGGTGAAGACGCACGATCCGCTGCGCGATCGTCAGATCGACGACCTCCTGCGCGACGTCATCGCCGGGCTCCATGGGTGGTCCGGCCCGGCGACGGTCGTCGACCCGGTGCGCAGCATGCCGCTGATCGACCTCGGGCATCTGCGTCAGACCACCAGCGATATCCGCCCGCCGCGTGCACCGGCGCCCCTCGCCGACGCCGATGACGTCCACTTCCTCGATCACGACACGCGCGCCTGGGGTGGTCCGAGATATGCCGAGCTCGAGGAATACGTCGCCGGACTGGGGACGGACTTCGACCTCGCCGATGCCTTCCGGTCGGTGCCCGACGCGGCTCGGCGCCCTGTCGATCTGCTCGGTCTGCTCGAGATCGCGCACCGGAACGGCCTCACCGAGGGAGATGGCATCTCGACGGTCGAAGCATTGCGCCCGGACGGCACGAGCAGGCGATTCGCATTCGGCGCCGTGACCGCCCGCAGCACGAAAGAGGATTCAGATGATGAGTGACGACGACCTCACCACAGCCGGCGCGGACGAGGGGTTCATCGCTCCGACGGCGATGGAGGACGACCTCGAGGCGCACTTCCCCGGCGATCGCGGCACGCTCGATCCCGAGATCAGGCGCGTGCTCGTGCACCTGCTCCAGCGGCGTTTCATCTCGATGGAGCGCAACCGACGTGAGTGGACGCTGCTGCTCGAGCACCAGCAGGTGATCGAGTCGCGGCTCAACGACATCTACCTGCGTCTGATCATCGATCACGCCAGAGGGTTCGCGTACAAGCAGCAGCTGCGCTCTGACGAGGTCGAGATGCCCGTGCTGCTGAAGGACTCTCCGTACTCGCGCGCCGAGACGCTCGTCCTGGTGCACCTGCGGACCGTCTACCAGCGCGAGTCCGCGTCCGGCGAGGGTTCAGTGCGGATCGACATCGAGGACGTCGAGCAGACCGTGCTGAGCTACTTCGCGGACGTCGACGGCGGAACCGCGAAGCAGCAGCGCGCCATCCGCAGCGCATTGGATCGGCTGGATCGAGAGGGCATCGTGCAGGAGGAGACCAGCGGACGCTACCGGATCACCGCGCTCGTCGAGGTGGTGCTCAGTGCGGAGACGCTCAAGGAGCTGCGGGAGTGGCTGCGATCCCAGGCGGTGGTGGCGCGATGACGATGATGGACACGCTCTTCGGGATGATCCCCGCGAGCTCACGCGGTCAGCAGTGGGTCGCGGAGGAGCTCCAGCTCATCAACTGGGGCGGCTACGACGGCGGTCCCCACCGCGTGCGGTTCTCGCCCGATGCGACCCTGCTGTGCGGCGGATCGGGGTCGGGCAAGTCGACGCTCATGGACGGCTACATCGCGCTGATGATGCCGCACACGACGCCCTTCAACGGCGCGTCCAACGGCGGCGTCACGGGCCGTCCCCGCGGCGACGAGCAGCGGAACATCCTGTCGTACGGGCGCGGCAAGATCGACGAGTCCCGCACCGAGGAGGGGACGAAGCTCCGCGTGCTGCGCGGCGACGGCGAGGACACCTGGAGCGCCGTCTCGATGACGTGGTTGGATCACGACGGCTCGCGCTTCACGGCGGTGCGCGGGTGGTACATCCCCGCGGACGCCCGCACCCTCGAGGACACCACGCGATTGCGGGCCACGATCGACGGCGCCTTCGACCTCTCGCAGCTCGAACGCGCTGCGGTCCAGCGACTCAGTGACGCGGCGGTGCGCGCCGTCGGGCTGGAGCCCGTGGCGACCGACCGCGAGTTCTCGGCTCGACTTCACGCCGTGCTCGGCATCGGCGCGGCCGGTTCGGGGGCGAAGGCGATCAGTCTTCTGGCCCGCATCCAGGCCGGTCAGCAGATCACGACGGTCGACGACCTCTACAAGAAGCTCGTGCTCGAGGAGCCCGAGACGATGGCGACCGCGGACGCGGTGGTCGCTCATTTCGATGAGTTGGAGAGCACCCGGACGCGGATGCTCGTCGCCAAGCAGCAGGTGGCGGCTCTCGAGCCGATCCGCGAGATCTCGCAGCGCATCGAGGCGGCGTCGGCGCGGATGAGCGTCGTGGACGAGGTCGGGGTCTTCTCGGAGCCGACCTCCCTCGCGTCCCTGTGGAGCGCCGAGCGCCGCCTCGATCTGCTGCGCGAGGTGGAGGCGGATCTGCGTGACCGCACCCAGGCGCTGCAGCTGGCCGTCCGCGAGAAGAACGCACTGATCGCCGCCGCCGAGCTCGAGCGGGAGGGGCTGCTCGACGTCCTGCGGCAGTCCGGAGGCGACCGCCTCGAGACCGCTCAGCGCGAGCTGCGGGGTGTCGAGCGCCGACTGGAGGACGTCCAGCGCGAGCGGGCGCGCTTCGACAGCGTCGCCAGGGAGCTCGGCGCCGAGGTGCGCACCGCATCCGATTTCGAGGAACTGCTCGCCCGCGTCGGCCGGGAGCTCCCGCAGAGCGGACTGCGCGGAGCCCGCTCCGCCTTCGCCGATGCAGAGTCGTCGCGCCGAGCGGTCGAGAGCGAGCTGAGTCGGGCGCGTGCCGAGCAGGACCGCACCCGTGAGCTCCGCGGGAGCATTCCCGCGCATCTGCATGAGGCGAGAACTCTCCTCGCCCAGGCGGCCGGGCTCACCCCGACGGATCTGCCCTTCGTCGGTGAGCTCATCGAGGTGCGCACCGAGTTCGAGCCCTGGCGGGACGCGTTCAACCTCGCCCTCGGCGGGTTCGCGCGGACGTTGCTCGTCGATGTCGCGGACCTCGGGCGGTTCCGTGCGGCCATCGAGTCGGTGCGCATCGCTGAGCGGATCAGCTACGAAGGCGTCCCGACGGGCGTCGCCGAGTCTCGGACGGCGGACCCTCGCACGCTCCCCGGTCGTCTCGATCACCGATCGACGCCGTTCACCGGATGGCTTCAGCAGCGACTCCGTGAGCGGTTCGAGTACGTGTGCGTGGACTCGTCGACCGAGCTCGCCGAGCACCCTCGCGCGCTGACGCTCGCGGGGCAGGTGTCGCACGGAGACCGCGGGTCCCATGGCGGGCATGGCCGGGCGAACATGCTCGGATTCTCGAACGCGCGCCGTCTTCGCGAGCTCGACGAGCAGATCAGCCAGCTCGAGAGCCGCCGCGATGCTGCGACTCAGGCCGCTGCGGACGCCGAGGCCGACCTCGACCGGATCGAGGCGACGTCCAAGGCGCACGCGAAGATCGAGGACCTCACCTGGGATCAGATCGACGTCGAGGCCGTCACGGCGGAGCGCGCGCGATGGGTCGCAGTGGAGGCGGAGGTCACCGACGAGAACCCGAAGATCGCCGAGCTGAAGTCGCAGGCCGAGGAGCTCAGAAAACGGGTCGGCCGTCTGCGCGACGAGAGCTCCCGACTCGGGGGAGACCTCACACTCGCTCAGGACCGTTGGGTGGAGGTCACTGACCAGGTCGACGACTGTCAACGGATCGTCGATGCGGCTGAGGCGGCCGAGATCGCGCTGGAGGAGCGGCATCGTTCGTTCCTCGACGCGCGCTTCCTCGGAGCAGACGCGGCCGTCAGCGTGACGGCGTCGGAGCGCCTCGCTCACCTCGACGCCGCATTGCGCACGGCCGCGACCAGACTGCTCGAGGATCGCACGTCGGCAGCCGCGGCGCACGCCGAGCAGCGTGAGCAGATGCGACGCCTGATGACCGGCTTCCTCGAGCGCTGGGATACGCTCACGATCCTCCCCGACCCCGACGAGTCGGTCGCGGAGTTCGAGAGCATCCTCGTGGCGCTCGAGACCAACGGCCTGCACGAGCTGGAATCCGAATGGCGAGACAGCCTCCTCAAGCTCTCCGGAAACGATCTGACGAGCCTGGATTCGACGCTGGGTCGTGCACTGCGCGAGATCAAGAACCGCATCGACCCGATCAACAGGATCATGGAGGAGCTGCCGTTCTACGACGATGATCACCGTCTTCAGATCACACCGCGCGAGAACCAGTCCGAGGCGCGCAGGCGATTCCGCAAGGAGCTTCGCGAGGTGCGCAGCCTCATCGACGCAGCGGAGACGGATGTCGATCGTGAGAGCGTCTACCGGAGGATGAGCCGTCTCATCGGTCGGATGCGACGCACAGCTCCCGACTTCGCCGAGCTCATCGACGTGCGCAACCATGTGCGGGTGAGCGCGGAGCGGGTCCATGCGACGACCCGGGAGCATGTCGCGCTCTACGACCACATCGGCGAGAAATCGGGTGGAGAGTCGCAGGAGCTGGTCGCCTTCATCGTGGGGGCGGCACTGCGCTACCAGCTCGGCGACGCGGGTGCCGAGCGTCCGAGGTATGCACCCGTGTTCATGGACGAGGCCCTGATCAAGGCGGACGCGCACTTCACGAAGCGTGCGATCGGAGCATGGCGGGGTCTCGGCTTCCAGCTCGTGATCGGCGCGCCGAACGACAAGTACAGCGCCATCGAACCGCATGTCGACGTGGAGTACGACATCCTCAAGGACACGCGCGGCCGCTCCTGGGCACGGCCGAAGGTCGGTCTGCCCGCCGAGTGACACCGGCGATAATGGTCAGCGCGACACGAGAGTTCGGATCGCGCCGACCGTGCGGTCGATGTCGTCCCGGGTCGTCGCCCAGGACGACATCGAGCAGCGCAGCGCAGCGCGACCTCTCCACTCGGCCCCGGTCATGGCGGCGGTGCCCTCCACGAGCACGGCCTCACCCAGCCGTCGCGTCGCCTCATCGGAATCGAGACAGAACATGACCTGCGTGTAGTCGACGTCGTTGAGGATGCGGATGCCGTCGATCGTCGTGAGCCCCTCGGCCATCGCCACCGCGTTCTCGTGCAGCCTGTCGATCAGGTTCGAGATGCCGTCCCGTCCAAGGCTGCGCATCGCCGCCCACGCGGGCACGCCGCGTGCGCGACGGGACAGTTCCGGCGTCACGTCCCACGGGTCCAGACTCGTGTAGATGAGGTAATCGCCACCCGTGCGGAACGCGGCGATGGAGTCCGCAGGGTCGCGGACGATCGCCATGCCGCAGTCGTAGGGCACGTTGAGCGTCTTATGCGCATCTGTCGCCCACGAATCGGCGTCGGACATGCCCGCCGTCAGCGGCTGCAGCGACTCGGAGGCCGCGGCCCAGAGGCCGAATGCGCCGTCGACGTGCACCCAGGCTCCGTGCCGATGGGCTATCGGTATGAGGGCTGCGAAGTCGTCGAATGCGCCGGTGTGCACTTCTCCGGCCTGTAGACAGACGATGGTCGGTCCTGAGCCGTCCGCGAGGACGCTGTCCAGGGCGTCCGGTCGCATGCGCCCCTGCGCGTCGGATTCGACGGCAGTGATGCCGGTGCGTCCGATCCCCAGGAACCGCGCTGCACGGTCGATCGACCCATGGCGGTCGGCACCTACGACGAAGCGCATCTGCGGAGATCCGTGCAGTCCCTTCTCGCTGAGGTTCCAGCCGACTCGAGCGAGAACGGCGTTCCGTGCCGTCGCGAGGCAGGTGAAGTTCGCCATCTGGCCGCCGGTGACGAATCCGACGCTCGCGTCGTCGGGCAGGCCCAGGATGTCGAGCATCCACCGGCCGGCTATGCGCTCCAACGCCACGGTCGTCGGCGTGAGCAGGGCGGATCCCGAATTCTGGTCCCAAGCGGACACGAGCCAGTCGGCGGCGAGGGCAGCGGGGTGCGTGCCGCCGATGACGAACCCGAAGAATCGTCCTCCGGGGATCGCGACGAGACCGGGGTCCGCCCGCGACACGATCTCGCCGATCACCCCTTCCGGGTCCATGCCTTCGGCGGGCAGGGGGCCGCCGAAGGCGTCGAGCATCTCGGCGAGGGTCGCCCGCGGCCACACCGGTCTGTCGTCGAGCGACCCGAGGAACTCGAGTGCTGCTCGGTGGGCGGCGTCCAGTCCGCGGATCCTGTCATCGTCGACGCTCTGGTCCATGTGTCAGGACTACACCCACGCCTGCCCTCACACCAGAGCGATCACGGGAACAGGAGGCCGCCGCTCCGTGTGCGGCCACAGGCCGCGGGCATGGTTCGATAGAATGGACGATGCCCTGGGCCGTGCCCACGGGCGGATACGACGAGCGGAGAATTATGTCCGGGCATTCCAAGTGGGCCACCACGAAGCACAAGAAGGCCATCATCGACTCCAGGCGCGCCAAGTCCTGGGCCAAGCTCATCAAGAACATCGAGGTCGCGGCCAAGCTCGGCGGAGCCGACCTGCAGGGAAACCCGACGCTGTTCGACGCGGTGCAGAAGGCGAAGAAGACGTCGGTCCCGAAGGACAACATCGATCGCGCAGTGAAGCGCGGCGCGGGCATCGGCGGCGAAGCGGTCGAGTACACCTCGATCATGTACGAGGGATACGGACCCAACGGCGTCGCGATGATGATCGAATGTCTGACCGACAACAAGAACCGTGCTGCGGCCGAGGTCCGCACTGCTCTCAGCCGCAACGGCGGAACCCTCGCCGACCCGGGCAGCGTCGCCTACAACTTCAGCCGCAAGGGCGTGATCGTGGTCGGCTCCGAGGGGACCACCGAGGATGACGTGATGATGGCCGCGCTCGAAGCGGGGGCCGAAGAGATCGAGCCGCACGCCGAGGGCTTCGAGATCATCACCGAGGCGACGGATCTCGTGACCGTCCGCAGCGCGCTGCAGGAGGCGGGAATCGACTACGAATCCGCCGACGTCGAGTTCGTGCCGAACCTCAAGGTCGAGATCGACGCCGACACCGCTCGCAAGATCTTCCGCCTCATCGATGCACTCGAAGACAGCGAGGACGTGCAGAACGTCTTCACCAACTTCGATCTCACCGCCGAGGTGCAGGCCGAGCTCGAGAACGACGACGCGTAGGCGCGCCGACCGCGTGCCGTCGGACGAGACGCTTAGCCTGGGGGAGTGACCTCCTCCTCGCTTCGCGTGCTCGGCATAGACCCGGGTCTCACCCGGTGCGGCGTGGGGGTCGTCGACGTCGACCGGGCTCGACGAGGGACGCTCGTGCATGTCGGAGTCATCCGCTCGGCACCCGATCTCCCGATCGGCGAACGACTCGCGATCGTCGCCGCAGGCATCCGAGAGGTGCTGGAGCTCCATCGGCCCGATGCTGTCGCGGTCGAGCGCGTGTTCGCGCAGCAGAACAGTCACACGGTGATGGGCACGGCGCAGGCGAGCGGCGTGGCTCTGCTGCTCGCTGCTGAGGCAGGACTCCCGGCGGCCACGCACACTCCGAGCGAGGTCAAGGCGGCGGTCACCGGCTACGGCTCGGCGGACAAGCGTCAGGTGCAGACCATGATCGCCCGGATCCTGCGCCTGGATGCGCCGCCGCAGCCGCCGGATGCCGCTGACGCCCTCGCGATCGCGCTCTGCCACGCGTGGCGTCGGGGTGCAGCGGGCGTCCCGGGCGCGGATGCGCTCACCCCGGCCCAGAAGGCATGGGCCGACGCGGAGCGTGTCGCTCGAACATATCTACGATCGGGTGCGTAGGCTGGGCGGATGATCTCCTCGCTGCACGGCGCTGTCCTCCACTCGACCGCCGATCAGGTCATCATCGACGTCGGGGGAGTCGGGTTCTCCGTCTCGGTGCCCACAGACGTGGCTCACACCGCGACCGTCGGCGAGAAGCTGATGCTGCACACGAGCCTCATCGTGCGCGAGGATGCGCTGTCGCTCTACGGGTTCGCCGACCGCAGCGAGCTGGAGATCTTCGGTCTGCTGATCAGCGTGACCGGCGTCGGGCCGAAGTCGGCGCTGGGGGTGCTGTCGCATCTCACCGTCGACCAAATCGCGGAAGCCGTGACATCGGAGGATGACGCCCCGTTCCGCCGTGTCTCGGGTATCGGCCCCAAGACCGCCAAGCTCATCGTCCTCCAGCTCGCGGGCAAGGTGCATCCGGTGGGCGCGGCGTCGAAGCCCGCCGCGAACGGACCCGTCGACGTCGTCGGTCAGGTCGCTGCCGCGCTCGTCGGTCTGGGGTGGTCCGAAAAGGTCGCCGCCGAGGCCGCCGCGCAGACGGCCGCGGAGGCCTCTGAGGCCGAGCGGGCAGCCGTCGCACCGCTGCTGCGCCGCACGCTCGCACTGCTGGGGCCGGCGCGTGTCTGACATCCGCGACGCCGCCGAGCCCTCGGACGACACCGAGCTGGCGATCGAGGGAGCCCTGCGACCCACGAGCCTGGGTGAGTTCGTCGGTCAGCAGAAGGTGCGGGGGCAGCTCCAGCTGCTCCTCGATGCCGCACGGATCCAGAATCGCCCGCCCGACCACATCCTGCTCGCGGGCCCGCCCGGGCTCGGCAAGACCACGCTGGCGATGATCGTCGCGCACGAGAGCGAACGTCCGCTGCGCCTCTCGAGCGGACCGGCGATCCAGCACGCCGGCGACCTCGCCGCGCTCCTCTCGAGCCTCGTGCCCGGCGAGGTGCTGTTCATCGACGAGATCCACCGGATGGCGCGGTCGGCGGAGGAGATGCTCTATCTCGCGATGGAGGACTTCCGCATCGACATCATGGTGGGCAAGGGCGCGGGGGCGACCAGCATCCCGCTGGACCTCGCACCGTTCACGCTCGTGGGTGCGACGACGCGCTCGGGTCTGCTGCCGAACCCGCTGCGGGATCGCTTCGGCTTCACCGGTCACCTGGAGTTCTACGAGGAGGCGGAGCTCGAGCGCGTCATCGCACGCTCGGCCCTCATGCTGGGCGTCGATCTGCCGCGGGATTCGCTGTCGGAGATCGCCCGTCGCTCGCGCGGCACTCCTCGTATCGCGAACCGCCTGCTGCGTCGAGTGCGCGACTATGCGCTCGTTCACGGCGGCGGCGCGGCCTCCCTGGTCGGGGTCAAGGCCGCGCTGGAGCTCTACGACGTCGACCCCATCGGACTGGACCGCCTCGACAGAGCGGTGCTCGAGGCGCTCGTTCGGCGCTTCCGCGGGGGTCCCGTGGGGCTCAGCACGCTCGCGGTCGCAGTGGGCGAGGAGGCCGAGACGGTCGAGAGCGTCGTCGAGCCCTATCTCGTGCGCATCGGATTCCTGGGTCGCACACCTCGAGGTCGCGTCGCCATGCCGGAGGCCTACAGCCACCTCGGCATCGCGCACCCGGACGGGGCGCTCCGACTTGATGACCTATAATCGCTGAAGACTTCCCCTGATAGAACTGCGCGACCGTCCTGTGGTGCGCGCACCTGAGAAAGGCCCTTTGCCACCATGCCCATGGAAATCCTCCTCTTCGGCCTTCTCGCCGTTCTCGTCGTCTTCATGTTCGTCAACGGACGCAAGCGCCAGAAGCAGATGAAGGCTGAGCAGGAGGAGAAGGCGACCAAGACCGTTCCCGGGGTGAAGGTGCTCCTCCAGGGTGGTATCTACGGCACGATCGTGGCCTACGACCACGACGACCTCGACTCGCCCGCGCTCGTCGAGATCGCTCCCGGCACCGTCATCGAGGTGCACAGCCAGGCGATCCTGCGCATCGTCGAGCCCAAGGACGCGATCGAGACCGACCCGGCAGTGCTCGCCGCCGAGGATGCACCGATCGTGAACGACGTTCCCGTCGTCGACGACGCTCCGGCCCTCGAGACTCCCGAGGAGACCCGTCGCCGTCTCGAGCGCGACGCCGACGACAAGTAGCCTTCGCGCTGCACCACCTCGGCACTCCGGCATCTTAGAAAGCTGATCACACGTGGCCACTTCTTCCCCGGTCCGTCATGCCTGGCGGGTCCTCATGGGCCTGCTCCTGGTGACGGGCGTCCTCTTCGGCATCAACGCGCTCGGCGTCCACGTGTTCGAGAAGAGCTCCTGGACCCCTGAGCTCGCGCTCGACCTGCAGGGCGGCACGCAGATCGTGCTCAGTGCCGAGACCGAGGACGGCGCTGCGCCCTCCCCGGAGCAGCTCGATCAGGCGGCCGCGATCATCCGCCAGCGCGTCGATGCGTCCGGTGTGGCCGAGGCCGACATCACCACCGAGGGCGGCCGCAACATCGTGGTGCAGATCCCCGGTGTCGCAGACGAGCAGACGCGTGCGCGCATCCAGTCCAGCGCGCAGCTGGAGTTCCGCCCGGTGCTCGCCACGACGGCCGGCACCAATCAGTACGTGGGTGAAGACGGCAACGAGACGGCGTATCCGACCCCGGACGACTCGCTGAACGCGACGCCGACGGCCGAGCCGACGGACGCGAGCGACCTCGCCTGGGTGACCGACAGGCTCGCCGCGGAGTTCCAGGCCTACGACTGCGCCAACCCCGAGAACGACCCCTCGAACGCGCCCAAGGACCAGCCGCTCATCGCGTGCGATCCCTCGGGCCAGGCGAAGTACCTCCTCGGTCCGACCGAGCTCACGGGTGACGCCATCACCGACGCATCCGCGGGTCGCGACCCGAAGACGGGCGCATGGCTCGTCCAGCTGACGATGAACGGCGACGGCGCCGAGGCCTTCGGCGAGGTGAGCACCCGTCTCAACCAGAACCGCCTCGCGGAGCTCTCGCCGCGTGATCAGTTCGCCTTCGTCCTGGACGGATCGGTGATCAGCGCACCGCGCATGAACGGACAGATCCTCGACGGTCGCCCGAGCATCTCGGGAGACTTCAACCAGGAGTCGGCGACCGCCCTCGCCGACCAGCTCAAATTCGGCGCCCTGCCCCTGAGCTTCGAGGTTCAGAGCTCCGACACCATCTCCGCGACCCTCGGCACCCAGCAGCTTCAGATCGGTCTCATCGCGGGCCTCATCGGTCTCGCACTCGTGGCGATCTACTCACTGATCGTCTATCGGGCGCTCGGCTCCGTGATCATCGCGTCCATCGCCGTGATGGCGGTTCTGACGTACATCATCATCTGCATCCTCGCGTGGCGATTGGGCTTCCGCCTGTCGCTCGCCGGCGTCGCGGGCCTCATCGTCTCGATCGGCTTCACCGCCGACTCGTTCATCGTGTACTTCGAGAGGATCCGAGACGAGCTCCGCGACGGAAAGTCGATCACCTCGGCGGTCGAAGATGGCTGGGGCAGAGCGAAGCGCACGATCTACATCTCGAAGTCGATCAACATCCTCGCGGCCGTGGTGCTGTACATCCTCGCGGACTCCACTGTGAAGGGCTTCGCCTTCACTCTGGGGCTCACGACCCTCATCGACGTGTTCATCTTCGTGATCTTCACGCACCCGGTGATGCAGCTGCTCGCCCGCACCAAGTTCTTCGGCGGGGGCCACAAGCTCTCCGGTCTCGATCCCGAATCGCTCGGTGCGGTGTACCGCAGCCGATCGCAGTTCCGTCAGGTGTCGACCGCCACCGCGGGCCGCGGGGCGAAGAACGCCAGAGCCAAGGGCGAAGCCGAGCGCCGTCAGACCATCGCAGAGCGCAAGCGCGCCGAAGCACTAGCCGGTGAGAGAACCACCCGCACCGGAAGCGAGGGGGACGCCTGATGGCTTCCATGAACGAGTTCGGTAACAACCTCTACACGGGAAAGACGTCCTTCCCGTTCGTCGGCAAGCGCCGCCTGTGGTTTATCATCGCGATCGTGCTGGTCGTCGGCTCGGCGCTGGTGCCGCTCATCCGCCCGATCCAGTTCTCGATCGAGTTCACGGGCGGGTCGCAGTTCACCGTGCAGGCGCCCGACAGCTTCGAGCAGGAGACCGCGAAGACCGCGGTGCAGTCGGTCGTACCCGGCGCGGCGACCAAGGTCGTCGTGGTGGGCGGCAACGACATCCGCGTCCAGACCGATCAGATGAGCGCCGCCGAGACGCAGCAGGTCTCCAACGCCCTCGCCGATGCCTACGGCGTCGAGCCCGAGAGCGTGACCTCGTCGTTCATCGGACCGGCGTGGGGTGAGAACGTCACCAAGCAGTCCCTCTGGGGTCTCGCGATCTTCCTCGCACTGACGTTCCTGATCCTCGCGATCTACTTCCGGACCTGGAAGATGTCCGCGGCAGCGATCCTCGGCCTGCTCGACGTCCTCGTCATCACGGTCGGCGTCTACGCCCTGGCCGGGTTCGAGATCTCACCGGCCGCGGTCATCGGATTCCTGACGATCCTCGCCTACTCGCTGTATGACACCACGGTGGTCTTCGACAAGATCAGGGAGAACACCACGGAGGACGGCGAGAACTCGACGCGAACCTTCGGCGAGTCGGTCAACCTGGCGGTGAACCAGACGCTCATCCGATCGATCAACACCTCCGTCGTCGCCGCACTGCCGGTCGGCGCGGTCCTTTTCATCGGAGCCTTCTGGCTGGGCGCCGAGTCCCTCACGGACATCTCGCTCTCGATCTTCGTCGGCATCCTGGTCGCGACCTACTCGACCCTGTTCGTGGCCGCGCCGCTCTACTCGCTCTTCCGCGAGAACGAGCCGCAGATCGCGGCACGAGATGCCAAGATCCGCGAGGCACGAAGCCTCGCGACCGCAGAGGCCCGATAGTCCCCGCTCCGCGGGGCCGCACCCCGTGGAGCACGCGTAAGCTGTTGTGATTCGGAGGTGAGCGGATGGCGGAACCGCAGACGGCGTCGCAGGGCTCCAGCCTGAGACGACTGGTTCCCCGCATCTTCTCCCGCGCGCCCAGGATCAACGACCTCGACAACCTGATCCGCACGGTCCGTGCGAATCACCCGCGAGGCGATCTCGCCGTCATCGAGCGCGCCTACGCCGTGGCCAAGGAGAAGCACACCGGCCAGCAGCGCCAGAGCGGCGAGCCCTACATCACGCACCCGCTCGCCGTCGCGCAGATCCTCGCGGAGATGGGCCTGGGTCCTCGAGCCATCGCTGCTGCACTGCTGCACGACACCGTCGAAGACACCGGCTATGCGCTCACCGACCTCACGGCGGAGTTCGGCGACGAGGTCGCGATGCTCGTCGACGGCGTCACCAAGCTCGACAAGGTCAAGTACGGCGAGAGCGCCCAGGCCGAGACCGTCCGCAAGATGATCGTCGCGATGTCGAAGGACATCCGCGTCCTGCTGATCAAGCTCGCCGACCGCCTGCACAACGCCCGCACGTGGGGATTCGTCCCGCCCGAGAAAGCTGCGAAGAAGGCCAAGGAGACGCTCGAGATCTACGCGCCTCTGGCCAACCGCCTCGGTATCCAGGCGATCAAGTCCGAGCTCGAAGACCTCTCGTTCGCCGTGCTGCATCCGAAGATCTACAACGAGATCCACAACCTGATCGCCCAGCGCACCCCGCAGCGCGAGAAGTACCTCGCTCAGGTCGTCGAGGAGATCGACGAGGACCTGCGCGATCTGCGCATCCGAGGCAAGGTCGTCGGGCGTCCGAAGCAGCTGTACTCGGTGTACCAGAAGATGGTCGTACGAGGCCGTGAGTTCGACGACATCTACGACCTGATCGGCATCCGCGTGCTGGTCGCGTCGGTGCGCGACTGCTACGCGGTGCTCGGCGCCATCCACGCGCGCTGGACGCCGCTGCCCGGTCGCTTCAAGGACTACATCGCCACCCCGAAGTTCAACCTCTACCAGTCGCTGCACACCACGGTGATCGGACCGTCGGGTCGGACGGTCGAGATCCAGATCCGCACGCACGAGATGCACCAGCAGGCGGAGTACGGCGTCGCCGCGCACTGGATGTACAAAGAGCGGATGAACGGCGGCAAGACCGAGGTCCGCGCCGCCGACAACGACATGGCGTGGCTCGCGCACATCTCGGACTGGCAGGCCGAGACGGCGGATCCCGGCGAGTTCCTCGACTCTCTGCGCTTCGAGATCGGCGCGAAAGAGGTCTACGTCTTCACGCCGAAGGGGCGCGTCGTCGGGCTACCGGCGGGTGCGACGCCGGTCGACTTCGCGTACGCCGTGCACACCGAGATCGGCCACCGCACGATGGGCTCGAAGGTCAACGGGCGCCTCGTGCCGTTGGAATCGGAGCTCAAGAGCGGTGACGTGGTCGAGGTCTTCACCTCGAAGAACCCCGACGCCGGCCCTAGCCAGGATTGGCTCGGCTTCGTCAAGAGCACCCGCGCACGCAACAAGATCCGCGGATGGTTCACGAAGGAGCGTCGCGAAGAGGCGATCGAGCAGGGCAAGGAGGCCATCGCTCGCGCGATGCGCCGCCAGAACATGCCGCTGCAGCGCCTGATGAGCCAGGACTCGTTCGCCGAGGTCGCACATCAGCTCCGCTATGAGGACGTCTCTGCGCTGTATGCCGCCGTGGGCGAAGGTCACGTCTCCACGCAGTCCGTGCTCGAGAAGGTCACCGCGCTGGTCGCGGCGACCGATCCCGCCACAGGTCCGATCGACCTCCCCGGCAGCATGCCGTCGCGGGAGCCCCGGGCAGGGGATTCGGGTGTCCTGGTGCGCGGAGCATCGGACATCCTCGTGAAGGTCGCGAAGTGCTGCACTCCGGTTCCCGGAGACGAGATCGTCGGTTTCGTGACGCGTGGCAGCGGCGTGTCCGTGCACCGCACGGACTGCCCGAACGTCAAGGCGCTCGCGAGCGAGGAGGACCGCTTCGTCGAGGTGTCGTGGGCCCCGACGACGAAGAGCGTCTTCCGGGTGCAGATCCAGGTCGAGGCCCTCGACCGTTCGGGGCTGCTCTCGGATGTCACCCGGGTGCTGAGCGAGCATCACGTCAACATCCTGTCGGCGACCGTCAGCACCACCGACGAACGCCTCGCCATCAGCCGCTTCGTCTTCGAGATGGGCGATGCCGTCCACCTCGACCGGGTGCTGAACGCGGTGCGTCGCATCGACGCGGTGTATGACGTGTACCGCGTCACCTCGTCCTGACGAGAATCCTCTCGAGCGCGCCGCGTCCGGCGCGCTTTCCCGGCACGCGGGTCATGCGCTCGAGCTCCCGAAGCGCAGCGGATATGAGATCCGGTTCGGCGTCGGCGAGGAGCACCATCCACCGATGCAGGGATCCGTCGCGGTGGAGTCCGAGAGCGAGATCGACCATGGTGCGCTCCGGCGTCATCACCGGTACGCCGCCGATCACGACGAGATCCGACGGCGGCAACGCTGTGTCATGAAGGATCACTCGTGCAGGCAGAGCGGGGCGGATCCGATGGCTCACTGCGCGCCGGACGTGATGGCGTGCAGGGGGAGTGTCACCGGCACCGTGGATCCATGCTGCCGTCGGGCCGGAGGCGGCCGTGTCCGCAGGGACGAGGGGCGCGAGCGCGGCTGCTCTCGCGGTTGCGCTCTCGACGAGATCGGCGGGGATGTAGCCCTCGCCCAGATCGACGAGATGCCCGTCGAGCCTCGCCGCGCTGAGTTCGGGGATCGTGAGGCGTTGGCCGGGCAGATACAGGAACGCGGGATGCATCACGCCAGTCTGGCGCGGTGCATCCCGCGTACTGATTCGATCCGGAGATCTGTGGAGAAGGTCAGCCGCCGAGGGCGTTGAGCCAGGTGCGGCGCGCTTCGAGTGCATCCGCCGCGGCCTTGGCGGCCTTCTTGTCTCCCGACTTCTCTGCGGCGGCCAGCTCGGACTCGAGCTTCTCGATCGCCTCGAGCAGCTGCGAGCTCATGTCGTTGGCGCGTGCCTTGGTCTCGGGGTTGTTCTTCTTCCAGTCGACCTCTTCGCGTGCCTTGAGCGCCTGCTCGATCACACGGAGACGATCGTCGAGAGCGCGCTCCTTCTCGCGGGGGAAGATGCGGCCGATCTCATCCCACTGGCGCTGGATGCCGGTGAGCAGCGCGCGGGCGCGCTTGATGTTCGGCTCGTCTGCGACTGCCTTGGCCTCTTCGAGAAGGGCCTGACGCGCTTCGATCTTCGGGGCGGAGTCCGCCTCTTCAGCCGCCGACTGCTCGGCACGAGCGGAGTACAGCGCGTCGCCGGCTGCCTTGAATCGCGCCCAGAGCGCGTCGTCGGCCTTGCGACCAGCGCGACCGGCGGCCTTCCACTCGTCGAGCAGACTGCGATACGCGGGGATGCCGTCGACTCCGCGAGGAGCGAGAGCCTCCGCGCGCTCGACCAGCCGCGTCTTGGCGTCACGAGCGGTCTTGTGGGTGTCGTCGAGCTCGGAGTAGAACGCGCGGCGTGCCTTGTCGACGGTGCCGCGCGCATCACGGAACCGCTTCCAGAGCTGCTGGGACACCCCCTTCGACAGACGAGGGCCGTTCTGCTGCTGCGCCTGCCACGCGTCGAAGAGTTCGCCGAGCTCGGCGGTCACCTGCTTCCACTGCACCTTCGAGAGGTCGCGGGCTGCGATCGCCTCGGCGCGCTCGACGAGAGCCGTGCGCTCGGCGATGGCCTTGTCGACCAGCTCCTTGGCCTGCTGGGCCTCCTGAGCGGTCGCCTCGGAGAGCGAGGAGGTCAGCGTGTTCAGACGCTCACGGAGTCCGGCGAGGTCGCCCACAGCGGCAGCGTCGGTGGCCTCGGTGAGAAGATGACCGGCCTGCTTGACCAGGTCACCCGCAGACGCGCCGCCGGCCTGGTGACGCTGCTCGAGCGTGTGCACCTTGAACGCGATGTCCTCGTACTTGCGCACGAAGTAAGCGAGTGCCTCGTCGGGGGTGCCGTCGGGATACTGCCCGACCACGCGCCACTCGTCGCCCTCGCGAACCTCGACCGTGCCGTCTTCGGCGACACGGCCCCACTTCGCTGCCTCGGCACTCGATGCGGAGGTCGCGGGCGATGCTGCGGCTGCGGGAGTCGCTGCAGTGGGCTTGGTCAGCTTTCGCGGCAGCGGCGCTGCCGGGGGAGCGGGAATGGGGGGAGTCGGCTTGGACGGCTCAGACACGGTGATTCTCCTTGCGCGGTAGGGCCCGCGGGAGGCGGAAAGGACGAGCTTCAGCCTAGTACGAGAGCGAGGTTGCAGTGTGGTCGTCGAATCTCACAATGGCCGTTACCGTTCTGTGAGCGAATCGTTCGACGCACGAAACACCGCGCGTCACATGCGGGAAACACCAGGCTCCTATCGTCGCCATCACGACGTCCCCCGGCGATTGGAGCAACATGAGCGAGGTCCTCCTCACACCCCAGGAGATCGTGGTGGTCGGTGCAGGGATGGTCGCGCATCGATTCGTGGAGAGCCTGATCAGCCGAGCCGAGACGCCGATGCATGTGACGGTGATCGGAGACGAGGCGCGTCGACCGTACGATCGGGTCGGACTCACCGGGTTCTTCTCGGGGGCCACTCCCGAGGAGCTCGAACTCGATCGCTCGGTGTTCGACGACTTCCGCGTGCGATTCCTCGCCGACGACAGGGTGCTGCGGATCGATCGCTCGGCCCGCACCGTCACGACGAGGTCGCGCACGAGCATCCCGTACGACACCCTTGTTCTCGCGACCGGCTCCTACGCCGCGAAGGTCGCCGTGGACGGTGCGGACCTGCCCGGCTGCTTCGTCTATCGCACACTCGACGACGTCCAGGGCCTCAAGGACTTCGTCGAGCGGCGAGGACGCATGCTCGGTCGTCCGCTGCGCGGCGCGGTGATCGGCGGAGGGCTCCTCGGGCTCGAGGCCGCCGGCGCTCTGCAGGGAATGGATGTCGACGCCACCGTCGTGCAGTACTCCGATCGCCTGATGTCGGCTCAGCTCGACTCAGCGGGTGGAGGGATGCTCAAGCGTCTGCTCGAAGCGCGTGGCATCTCGGTGCGCACCGGATCGAGAACGACTCGGCTGGACCCGGATGACTCCGGCGCGGTCACGGCTCTCGAGTTCCAGGACGGATCGATCGAACGGGCGGACGTCGTGGTCTTCACCGTCGGCGTGCGTCCCCGGGACGAGCTGGCGCGCAATGCGGAGATGCAGGTGGACTCCCGCGGCGGTGTGATCATCGACGATCGGTGCTCGACGTCCGACCCCCACATCCTGGCGATCGGCGAGGTCGCCAACTTCGACGGTCGCTGCGTCGGACTGGTGGCTCCCGGATACGCCATGGCAGAGGTGGCGGCGACGCGCCTGCTCGGAGGCGATGCGGCGTTCCCCGGCTACGACGACTCCTCCAAGCTGAAGCTCTCGGGCGTCGATGTCGCGAGCTTCGGCGATGCGATGGCCACGACTCCCCATGCGCTCGACGTCGTCTATGCGGATCCTGTGGCCGGTGTCTATAAGAAGCTCGTGCTGTCGGATGACGCTCAGACGCTGCTCGGTGGGATCCTCGTCGGCGATGCGGCGGCCTACGGAGCGCTGCGTCCCCTCGTCGGCGCGAAGCTCGGCGCCGACCCGGCCGCCTACCTGCTGCCGGAAGGCGGGAACGAGGCTCCTGGTGGCGAGCTGCCGGATGAGGCCGTGGTCTGCTCGTGCTCGAATGTGACCGCCGGGCGCATCCGCCGGGCGGTGCACGACGAGGGGTGCACGGACGCCGCCGCGGTGAAGGGCTGCACGAAGGCCGGGGCGACCTGCGGATCCTGCGTGCTGATGGTGAAGAAGGTCGTGGGGCAGGAGCTCACCAAGCTCGGCCAGACCGTGTCGCATGCCCTCTGCGAGCACTTCGATCTCTCGCGCCGCCAGCTCTTCGACGCGGTACGGGTGGCTCAGCTCACGACGTTCAGTGGCATCGTCGAGCGCTTCGGGCGCGGCCGAGGGTGCGACATCTGCAAGCCGGCGATCGCCAGCATCCTCTCGGTGCTCGTGGGCGCGCACGTGCTCGACGGCGAGAACGCCACGCTGCAGGACACCAACGACCACGTGATGGCCAACATGCAGAAGGACGGCACGTACTCCGTCGTCCCGAGGATGGCCGGTGGCGAGGTCACCCCGGAGGGACTGATCGCGATCGGGCAGATCGCGAAGGACTTCGCGCTGTACACGAAGATCACCGGCGGGCAGCGGATCGACATGTTCGGAGCGCGGCTCGAACAGCTTCCGGTGATCTGGCAGCGTCTGGTCGACGCGGGCTTCGAGTCGGGGCAGGCGTACGGCAAGTCGCTGCGCACGGTGAAGTCGTGCGTCGGGTCGACGTGGTGCCGCTATGGCGTCCTCGACGCGGTCGGCATGGCCGTCAAGCTCGAACTGCGCTATCGGGGGCTCCGTGCTCCCCACAAGCTCAAGCTCGGCGTCTCGGGCTGCGCTCGTGAATGCGCGGAGGCGCGGGGCAAGGACGTGGGAGTCATCGCCACCGAGACGGGGTGGAACATGTATGTCGGCGGCAACGGCGGCTTCACGCCGCGGCACGCGCAGCTGCTCGCGTCGGACCTCGACGACGAGGGTCTCATCAGGGCCATCGACCGCTTCTTCATGTACTACATCCGCACCGCCGATCGTCTGCAGCGCACGGCTCCCTGGTGCGAGGAGCTCGAGGGCGGACTCGACGGGCTGCGGAGTGTGATCTTCGACGACAGCCTGGGCATCTGCGCCGACCTCGATGCCTCGATGGCGCAGCACGTCGATCGCTACGAGGACGAATGGGCGGCCACCCTCGCTGACCCCGTGAAGCTCGAACGGTTCCGGTCGTTCGTCAACGCGGCCGATACGGCGGATCCGTCACTCGCCTATGTCTCTGAGCGCGGGCAGATCCGCCCGGCGTCGCCGGAGGAGCGTCGCGCCGGAGGCATCCTGATCGCCGGAACCGCTCTGGAGGTGCGCCGATGACCGTCGCGATGGACTCCACCACGCATGTGCGGGTATGCACGCTCGAGGACCTCGAGGTCGAACGAGGGCGAGCCGCTCTCTTGGACGGACAGCAGGTGGCACTGTTCCTCCTCTCGGACGGCACCGTGCTCGCAGTCGACAATCTCGACCCGTTCAGCGGAGCCAATGTCATCTCCCGCGGGATCGTGGGAAGTCGTGGGGATGTCCCCACGGTCGCATCCCCACTCCACAAGCAGATCTTCGATCTCCGCACCGGTGAGTGCATCGAGACCCACGGCAAGCCCCCCGCAGCACTGCGGGTGTGGCCGGTCGCGATCGACGACGGCGTCGTGTACGTCCAGATGCCGGAGAGCGTCGGATCATGAGGCGGACGCGTGTGGGCAGGGTCGACCTCGTCGGCGGTGGGCCGGGTCCCGCCGACCTCATGACGGTGCGCGCCTATCGCCTGCTGATGGCGGCCGACGTCGTGGTCGCCGATCGCCTAGGTCCGTTCGCGGAGCTCCGGAACGAGCTCCCGTCGCACGTCGAGGTCATCGATGTCGGCAAACGACCGGGTCACCACCCCGTCCCTCAGCACGAGATCGATGCCCTCCTCGTCGAACGCGCCCTCGCCGGCCACCGCGTGGTGCGGCTGAAAGGCGGCGATCCCTTCGTGCTCGGTCGCGGGGGAGAAGAGGTTCTCGCGTGTGAGGCCGCCGGTGTGCCGGTCAGTGTGACCCCGGGCGTCAGCAGCGCGATCTCGGTGCCTCAGGCCGCGGGGATCCCGGTGACCCATCGCGGCGTCGCGTCAGCGGTGCACATCATCAACGGGCACGGCGACCTCACCCCGAGTGCGCTCGCATCTCTGTCCGATCCGACGGTCACCACCGTCGTCCTGATGGGCGTGGCCTCGCTGCCTCGCCTCGCAGCCTCGGCCGCGTCGCACGGGGTGTCCGGCGACATCCCCGTGGCGATCGTCGAGAACGGTCACACCGAACGACAGCGGACCATCCGCAGCACCCTGGCGACGGCGGCGCAGGACGCGGCCGCTGCGCAGGTCGTGAACCCGTCCGTCATCGTGATCGGCGAGGTGGCTCGCGCGGGACTGCTGCTGCCGACGAGGGCGATGATCGCGGAGAGCGCCACATGACGACCGCGCGCACGCTCGACTCGGCGCTGGCCGGATGCACGATCATCGTCGCCGCAGACCGCCGCTCGATCGACCTGGCGACAGCCCTCGAGCGTCGCGGTGCGGTGGTCCATCGCGCGCCGGCGCTGAGCATCGTCACCAACTCCGACGACGCGCAGCTTCTCGCCCGCACCGAGCAGGTGATCGCCGCTCCTCCGGACATCGTGATCGTCACCACGGGCGTCGGGTTTCGCGGATGGATGGATGCCGCGCACGAGCACGGCCTCGACGGACAGCTCGACGCGGCACTGCAGGGCGCGCACTTCGTCGCACGGGGACCCAAGGCGCACGGCGCGATCCAGCAGGCGGGTTTCACGGCTGACTGGGTCGCCGAATCCGAGACGTCGGCCGAGGTCGGCGAGTACCTCCTCGCCTCCGGGGTCGCGGGCAAGCGGATCCTCGTGCAGCATCATGGCGCCGGATCGGACGGCCTCGACGAGTTGCTGGCGGATGCCGGAGCCGAGGTGCTCAGCATCACGGTCTACCGGTGGGGGCCGCCGCCGGATCCTGAGGTGGTGCGGCGTTCGGCATTGCAGGCGGCGGCCGGCGAGGCGGACGCCGTGCTGTTCACCTCGGCCCCGGGAGCGGCGTCGTGGATCGCGGTGGCAGAGGAGTCCGGCGCGCTCGAGCGCATCAGGAGACGCGCGGAGTCGGGCCGCCTCCTCCTGGCGTGCGTGGGCCCGATCACGGCCGCGCCGCTGCACGGCGCGAACCTCCGCACCACGATCGCCGACCGGGGACGACTCGGATCCCTCGCTCGAACGGTCATCGCGCATTTCGGCGGCGGGAGGGCACCGTCACTCCCGACCGACGCGGGTCTGGTCGAGGTACGCAGCGGCGGAGTCCTCGTGGACGGCATGTTCATCCCGCTCTCGCGGTCGGCTGCCGCCTTGATCGAGGCGCTCGCCTCTGCGGGCGGGCGTGTGCTCTCGCGCGCCGAGCTCGGGGGCGTTCTCCCCGGCGCCGAGCGCAACGGACATGCGGTCGAGGTGGCTGTCGCACGGCTGCGGGAGGCTCTCGGCGGCAACGAACTCGTGCACACGGTGGTGAAACGCGGCTACCGCCTGGCGGTCACCGAGTACTGAGCGAGGTGCGCGCGGGGGAGTGCGGGCAGTGAACGCCCCGTGTCCGCCACCCACAGGGACCGTGGTCTATCCGGCGGGGGCCTCAGTGGGTGCAGGCTCCGGCGTCGCGGGGTCTGTCGGCACGGGCGCCTCCGTCGGCTCGACGGTAGGCGAAGGCGAGGGGGCCGGGGGATTCACCTGCGCGTGAACGACCTGGCTCACCACGGCTCCGGCGACGATGAGCACTCCGGCGACGACGGCGATCGTGTTGTCGCGGGTGCGACGCCGGATCTGACCCTCATGCCACGTCTTGCGGGCGGTGTGCAGACGTGCGCGCTCCACCTCGGTGCGCGACTGCTGCGTGCTCTTCCCGCGTCCGGCCATTGCGTGCTCCCTTACTGGACGTGAATGTGCAACGTCGCCTGAGAGCCTACCGTCGAGATCGCGTCACGCCGTTCCCACCCGAAGTGTCGGTGCCCCGCGTTAGCCTGGACGGATGACCTCCGCCTCCGCACTGCTCTCCGGGCAGACGCCTCTCGCCGTGCGAATGCGCCCCGTGTCGCTCGATGAGGTCGCCGGTCAGAAGCACCTGCTGCGCGCGGGTTCCCCGATCGTCGCACTCGCCGACCCTGCCGCGACATCCCCGGGTGCCGTCTCGATCATCCTGTGGGGTCCGCCCGGCACCGGCAAGACCACTCTGGCGCAGGCGATCGCACGCTCATCGGGCCGCCGGTTCGTCGAGCTCTCCGCGATCACCGCCGGCGTGAAGGACGTGCGCGAGGTCATGCAGGAGGCGATCACCCAGCGCGACCTCTATGGCCAGACGACGATCCTCTTCCTCGATGAGATCCATCGGTTCACCAAGGCGCAGCAGGACGCCCTGCTCCCGGGCGTCGAGAACGGCTGGGTGCTGCTGATCGCGGCGACCACCGAGAATCCCTCGTTCTCGGTGATCTCGCCGTTGATGTCGCGATCGCTGCTCCTCACGCTCCAGCCGCTGACGGATGACGACATCGGGCTCCTGGTCGATCGGGCGGTGACCGATGCGCGCGGTCTCAATGGCGCGGTCACCCTGGCCGACGACGCGCGCGCGGCGCTGATCCGGCTGGCGTCGGGCGATGCGCGGCGTGCGCTCACCGGACTCGAGGCGGCAGCGGCCGTAGCCCTCTCGAAGGGGGAAGAAGGCGCGGTGCCCGCCGCGACGGCGGACGACGTCGCTCAGGCCGTCGACAAGGCGCTGCTGCGATACGACCGTCAGGGAGACGAGCACTACGACGTCATCAGCGCGTTCATCAAGTCGATCCGAGGATCCGACCCGGATGCGGCCCTGCACTATCTCGCGCGGATGATCGAGGCGGGGGAGGACCCTCGCTTCATCGCTCGGCGCCTGGTCATCTCGGCCTCCGAGGACGTGGGCCTCGCCGACCCGCAGGCGCTCTCCATCGCGGTCGCGGCCGCGGACGCCGTCGCGTTCATCGGAATGCCGGAGGGGCGGATCCCGCTCGCCGAAGCGACCGTCTATCTGGCCACGACAGCCAAGTCGAATGCGGCGTACGTGGGAATCGACCAGGCGATCGCCGACATCCGCTCCGGGGGGTTCGGACGCGTCCCGCTGCATCTGCGAGACGCGCACTATCCGGGCGCGAAGCGGCTCGGTCACGGCCGGGGATACGTCTACCCGCACGACAGCGAGTTCGGCATCCTGCCGCAGCAGTACCTCCCTGACGAACTGCGCGGAAAGCGGTACTACGAACCCAAGAACCTGGGTGCCGAGCGCGACATCTCGGCTCGCCTCGAGCGCATCAGACGCATCCTCGACGGGCGCTGACGCGAATCTGTTAGACTTGATCGGCTCGAAACCGTGTTTTCGGGCATCTCCTCGTTCACACCACACCTTGCTGGCGCCCCGGCGTGCGCTCCAAGGCAGAACGCGGACGATACGTCCGTGAGTCGTGAAAGACGCGACCACGTCATCGGAAGGAACACTTCGTGACCACGAAGTCCCAGGACCGCCGCAAGGTACGTCTGAGCCGTGCCCTCGGCATCCCGCTCACCCCGAAGGCCGCCCGCTACCTCGAGAAGCGTCCCTACGCTCCGGGTGAGCACGGCCGCACCAAGCGCAAGGCAGACAGCGACTACGCCGTCCGTCTGCGTGAGAAGCAGCGTCTGCGCGAGCAGTACGGCATCCGCGAGAAGCAGATGCGCAACACGTTCAACGAGGCTCGCCGTCAGGACGGCCTGACCGGTGAGAACCTGGTCGAGCTGCTCGAGATGCGTCTCGACGCCCTCGTCGTGCGTTCGGGCTTCGCCCGCACCACCGCGCAGGCTCGTCAGCTCGTCGTGCACCGTCACATCCTCGTCGACGGCCAGCTCGTCGACCGCCCGTCCTTCCGCGTGAAGCCGGGTCAGCTCATCCACGTCAAGGCCAAGAGCGAGGGCACCGAGCCCTTCCAGGTCGCAGCGGCCGGCGGTCACGCCGAGGTCCTGCCTCCCGTTCCCGGCTACCTCGAGGTCGAGCTCGACAAGCTCCAGGCTCGCCTGGTTCGTCGCCCGAAGCGCGCCGAGGTCCCCGTGACCTGTGAAGTGCAGCTCGTCGTCGAGTACTACGCAGCTCGCTGAGTTCCAGCTTTTCCGCAGAAGGCGTCGGGGTCACCCGACGCCTTCTGTCGTTTGCGCATACGATGGTGACACCGCGCCTTCGCGGGTCAGAGGCAAGGATGACGACATGAAGAACGTGCTGTGGTTCCTGATCGGTGTGATCGGCGGATTCGTCGCTGCGCATTTCATGAACAAGGACCCGCGCGGTCACGACATCCTCGCCGAGGTCGACGCTCGCTTCAACGAGTTCACCGGCATCATCGGCGACTCGTACCGCGAGCAGCAGGCGCGACTCGTAGACCCCGCGGACGACTGATCGCGCGCGGTCTCCCGGCCGCTGCCGCATCATCGCCCCGCCCTTCCACACCCTGTACGCAAGGACACCTGGCACCCCTATGAAAACTGCGGAGATCGCGCAGCGCTATCTCGACTTCTTCGAGAAGAACGACCACGTCATCGTCCCCTCGGCCTCTCTGGTCAGCGACGATCCGTCGCTGCTGTTCACGGTCGCCGGAATGGTGCCGATGATCCCGTACCTCACCGGAGTCGTGCCCGCACCGCACCCGCGCATCGCGGACCTGCAGAAGTGCATCCGCACCAACGACATCGAAGAAGTCGGGAAGACCGCGCGTCACGGCACCTTCTTCCAGATGATGGGCAACTGGTCCTTCGGCGACTACTTCAAAGAGGGCGCGATCCGCTACGCGTGGGAGCTGCTGACGAGCTCGGAGGCAGACGGCGGCCTCGGTTTCGACGAGAAAGACCTCTGGGTCACCGTCTACGAGACCGACGACGAGGCTGAGGCCATCTGGCGCGACATCATCGGCCTGAAGCCGGAGCGCATCCAGCGTCTGGGGCGTGCGGACAACTACTGGAACACCGGTCAGCCCGGTCCCGGTGGCCCCGACAGCGAGATCTTCTTCGACCGAGGTCCCGCGTACGGCAAGGACGGCGGTCCCGCGGCCGACGACTCGCGGTTCCTCGAGATCTGGAACCTCGTGTTCATGCAGGACTTCATCGACAACATCCGCGGCAAGACCGAGTTCGACATCGTGGGCGAGCTGCCCCAGAAGAACATCGACACCGGCATGGGACTCGAGCGCGTCGCGTTCCTCAAGCAGGGCGTCGAGAACATGTACGAGACGGATCAGGTGCGCCCGGTCCTCGATCGCGCGGTCGAGCTCTCCGGCCGCCGTTACGGTGCAGTCCACGAAGACGACGTGCGCTTCCGCGTCGTGGCCGACCACGTGCGCTCGTCCCTCATGCTGCTGTCCGACGGCGTCCGCCCGTCCAATGAGGGCCGCGGATACATCCTCCGCCGCCTCATGCGCCGCACGGTGCGCTCGATGCGTCTGCTCGGCGTCGACGAGCCGGTCTTCCCCGAGCTCTTCGCCACGTCCCGTGATGCAATGAAGTCGGCATACCCGGTGCTCGAGAAGGAATGGTCGACTCTCTCGGCCTCCGCCTTCGCCGAGGAGGAGACCTTCCGGCGCACTCTGGCGCAGGGGTCGACGATCCTCGATCTCGCGCTGGACGAGACGAAGAAGGGCGGCGGGGCGGCGCTGAGCGGCTCCGAGGCGTTCCTGCTGCACGACACGTACGGCTTCCCGATCGATCTCACGCTCGAGGTCGCTGAGGAAGCAGGTCTCGCGGTCGACCGTGAGGCGTTCGACACCCTGATGCAGGAGCAGCGCTCGCGCGCCAAGGCGGACGCTCGCAACCGCAAGCGTCAGCTCGCGGACGTCTCGGTGTACCGCGATCTCCGTGCGCTGGGCGAGACGGGCTTCGACGGCTACTCCGAGCTGGAGGTCGACTCGCGCATCCTCGGCATCCTGGTCGAAGGGCAGCCGGCCCGCACCGCCTCAGAGGGGCAGATCGCCGAGGTCGTGCTCGCCGAGACGACTCTCTACGCCGAGTCCGGCGGTCAGGTCGCCGACAAGGGCGTCATCGTCGGGCCGGGCTACGAGCTCGAGGTGCTCGATGTGCAGCGTCCGGTGCCCGGTCTGATCAGCCACACGGTCGAGGTCACTCGCGGGGCTGTAGCCGTGGACGACCCCGCGACCACGGTCGTCGACGCCGCCAACCGACGCGCCGCCAGGCAGGCGCACTCGGCGACGCACCTCGTGCATGCGGCGCTGCGTGACACGCTCGGACCGACCGCCACGCAGGCCGGTTCGCTCAACCGTGCCGGGTACATGCGTTTCGACTTCTCGTGGTCTCAGGCTCTCTCGGCCGACACGCGCACCGAGATCGAGGAGATCACCAACCGCGCGGTCAACGACGCCCTCGAGGTCACGACTCGCATCGTGACGCTCGACGAGGCGAAGGAGGCCGGTGCTATGGCGCTCTTCGGTGAGAAGTACGGCGACGTCGTGCGGATGGTCGACATCGGGGGTCCGTGGTCGCGCGAACTCTGCGCGGGCACGCACGTCACCACGAGTGCCGAGATCGGCCTCGTCAGCGTCGTCGGCGAGTCGTCGGTCGGCGCGTCGAACCGCCGCATCGAGGCCCTGGTCGGCCAGGACGCGTTCCGGGAGCTCGCTGCAGAACGCGCGCTCGTGTCGCAGCTGACCACCTCGCTCAAGACCCCTCGCGACCAGCTCGCCGAGCGCATCGCGGATCTCTCCGCCAACCTCAAGGCGGCCGAGAAGCGCATCGCCCAGTTCGAGTCCAAGGAGCGCGCGGGCCGTGTCCCGGCCATCGCCGATGCCGCGAACCGCGTCGGCGCGTTCCGTGTGGCCGCGCAGTCGCTCGGTGAGGTGGCGTCGGCCGACGATGTGCGCGAGCTCGTCCTCGGCGTCCGCGACCGTCTCGGTTCCGACCCCGCCGTCGTCGCTCTCGGCGCTGTCGTGAACGGACGCCCGGTGGTGGTCGTCGCGACGAACGATGCCGCGCGCACCGCCGGAGCGAAGGCCGGTGCCCTCGCGAAGCGCGCCGCCTCCGTACTCGGCGGCGGCGGAGGAGGTCGTGACGACGTCGCTCAGGGTGGTGGCACAGATGTCGCGGCCCTGCAGGCAGCGCTCGAGGCCGTGTCGCAGGAGCTGCAGTCAGCGTGAGCGGCTTCCGCCGCGGCGTGCGGCTCGGTGTCGATGTCGGGCGTGCCCGGGTCGGCGTCGCCCGCTGCGATCCGGACGGCATGCTCGCGGTGCCGGTCGAGACCGTGCAGCGCAACGACACGTCGATCGACAGGATCGCCGCGATCGCCGAGGACTTCGACGTGCTCGAGTTCGTGGTCGGGCTGCCGGTCAATCTGCAGGGCGCCGACACCGCGTCGACGACCGACGCTCGCGAGTTCGCCGCGGCTCTGCAGGCGCAGACGGGCACTCCCGTCCGGCTCGTCGACGAGCGCCTCAGCACCGTCACCGCACACGCCGCTCTGCGTTCTTCGGGCAGAACACAGAAGAAGTCTCGTAGCATTGTGGATCAGATCGCCGCGGTGATCCTGCTGCAGCAGGCGATCGACACGGAGAAGAGCACCGGAAACCCGCCCGGTGCCACGATTCCGCTCGACGAGGAGTCCCCCCGATAATGCCCGAACGCGAGAGCGCTTCGCCTCAGCACGATCCGGATGCCCGTCTGGGCGATCTGTTCGAGAACCTTCCCGACCCGTCGCCGCAGATCCCGACGGTCGACAACACCCCGCCCGCTCCAGGGTCGCGCCGGGCGGCGCGTGAAGCCGCGGCTGCGCAGCCCGGGGCTCCGGCCGGGCCAGCCGCCGCCCCCGCGGACCGCTCGTCGTCGGACGATGCGTCGACCAGCGCGATGCCCGCACTGTCCGCGGACGAGCCCGTTGCCGCCCGACTTTCCGAAAGCGAGTCCTCCGTCGGCGAGGCGGCCGCGGACCGAGCCGAATCCGGCTCGGGGTCGGAAGCATCTGCCGGCGCCGCGGTGGGCGCCGCGTCGGGGAGCGCGGCAGCAGGCGGACGCCTCGAAGACCTCTTCCACGCGCATCCGGAGCACGATGCCGGCCACCCAGCGCCCGCGAAGAAGAAGCGCCGCACGGGCTGCCTGGTGGCGCTCGTCATCGTCCTCGCCGTGATCGGCGGCATCGTCGGCGCGGGATTCTGGGCGTGGGGCACCTACGGCGACAAGATCAGCGAGGCGCTCGGATGGGGCGACCCCAAGGACTGGGAGCCCGGGCTCGCATCCGGCGAGGTGCTCGTCACCATCCATGAGGGCGACACCGGCGCTCCCGTGTCCACCGCGCTCTACGAAGCGGGCGTCACGCGCACGGAGGACGTCTTCTACGACTACCTGGTCACCGAGAACGTCGCGGTCACCTTCTATCCGGGCATCTACAGCCTGAAGGAGAAGATGACAGCCGAGGCGGCGCTCGAGGCACTGCAGGACCCCGCCAACAAACGCGAGAACTCTGCGAGCGTGGGCGAGGGCGCGACCATCGAATCCTCCCTGCCCGACATGGCCGAATCGCTCGGCATGCCCATCGAGGAGCTCCAGGCGGCGGTCGACGCCGACCCTGCGACCTACGGCGTGACCGCGCAGAGCCTCGAGGGGTGGCTGTTCCCGGCCGTCTACACGTTCGATCCGGGAGTCACCGCCACCCAGGTCATCCAGCGGATGGTCGACCGCACGAAGGAATCGCTGACAGAGGCCGGGGTGCCGGCAGAGGATGCTCAACGCGTGCTCACGATCGCCTCGATCATCCAACGTGAGGGCCTCACCGCAGACTTCCCGAAGGTGTCTCGTGTGATCGAGAACCGCCTCGACATCGACATGAAGCTGCAGATGGACTCGACGGCGCAGTACGGCTACGGTTCGCTGCACGAGGGCGTCGTGTCGAGCTCGGCGGAGGCGCTCGAGGACGACAATCCTTGGAACACCTACGTGCACACCGGCCTGCCGGTCACGCCGATCGCGAGCCCGAGCTTCGCTGCGATCGACGCGGCGATGCACCCCGCAGACGGCCCCTGGCTCTACTTCGTGACGACGAACCTCGCCACCGGAGAGACCCAGTTCTCGGTCACCTACGAGGAGCACCTGCAGGGAGTCGAGAAGTGGGAGCAGTGGTGTCAGGAGAACCCCGACGGGGGTTGCTCGGCCGGATGAGCTCCCCGCGGCTCGCAGTCTGGGGCGACCCGATCGCGCACTCCAAGTCTCCGCAGCTGCACGCGGCCGCCTACCGTGCGCTGGGCCTCGATTGGGAGTACACGTGTCGCCAGGTCGACGACGTGGCGTTCGACACGGCTCTGGCCACTCTGGACGGTTCGTGGCGGGGGCTCTCGCTCACGATGCCGCTGAAGGAGAAGGCGCACAGCGCGTCGGTCACGCACGATCGCTATGCCGACCTCACCGGAGCAGTGAACACGCTGCTGCTCACCGACGGCATCCGCGGCTTCAACACCGATGTCGGCGGGATCCTCGACGCCCTGGGCGAGCAGGACCTTCGGGGAATCGGTGATGTCCGCATCCTCGGCGCCGGCGCCACGGCATCCTCGGCTCTGGTCGCGTGCGTCGAGGCCGGGGCCCGCACTGTCGATGTGAGGGCGCGCCGTCCCGAACGGGCAGCCGGACTGGTGGCTCTCGGACGGAGACTCGGCGTCTCGATCACGACCTCGACGTTCGATGCCGACGCCGACGATGTCGGGCTCACCGTCGCGACGCTCCCCGGAGGCTCCGTGCTGGACGAGGCGACGTCAGCGCGCCTCAGCGAGAGCGGGGGCGCGCTGTTCGACGTCGCGTACTCACCCTGGCCGTCGGCGCTCGCATCGGTGTGGCGCGGGGGGCGGGCCGTCTCCGGGGAGGCGATGCTGCTGCGTCAGGCCGTGCGCCAGATCCGCATCTTCCTGCACGGAGACCAGAGCGTTCCGCTCCCCTCGGAGGAGGTCGTGGTCGCCGCGATGGAAGCCGCACTGTAGTCACCGGCTGTCACGCGGCACGATCCGAGGCGAAACGCGTGGGAGACTAGACCAATGCTCCGCGTGCTCACGGCCGGCGAATCGCACGGCCCAGAACTCATTGCCGTCATGGAGGGTCTGCCTTCGGGCGTCCCGGTGTCCTCCGAGGCGATCCAGGCCGATCTCGCACGACGCAAGCTCGGCTACGGTCGAGGGTCTCGCATGAAGTTCGAGCAGGACGAGCTGACGATCTCGGGCGGCGTCCGCCACGGCAAGACGCTCGGAAGCCCGATCGCTCTTCGCATCGGCAACACGGAGTGGCCGAAGTGGATCGAGGTCATGAACCCGGAGCCGGTCGAGCTGACAGACAGGTCGCGTGGCCGGAGCGCACCGCTGACCCGCCCGCGGCCGGGACACGCCGATCTCGTCGGCATGCAGAAGTACGACTTCGACGAGGCTCGACCCATCCTCGAACGTGCCAGCGCCCGAGAGACGGCGGCCAGGGTGGCGCTCGGCGCCATCGCGCGCTCGTTCCTCGGCGAGCTGGGCATCCGTCTCGTCAGCCACACCCTCTCGATCGGCCCGGTGCGCGTGCCCGACGGCGCCGCGCTGCCGACCCCGGACGACGTGGACCGGCTGGACGCCGATCCGCTGCGTTGCTTCGACGCGTCGACTTCCGCCCTGATGGTGGCCGAGGTCGATGACGCGAAGAAGGACGGCGACACGCTCGGCGGGATCGTCGAGGTGCTCGCCTACGGTCTTCCGCCCGGACTCGGCTCGCACGTCCACTGGGATCGCCGTCTGGACGCGCGGCTGGCGCAGGCTCTCATGAGCATCCAGGCCATCAAGGGCGTAGAGGTCGGCGACGGCTTCGAGACCACACGACGACGCGGATCCGCGGCTCACGACGAGCTGTTCGCGACGTCAGACGGCATCTCGCGCGGCTCCGACCGCGCCGGAGGCACCGAGGGCGGGATGTCGACGGGCACGGTGTTGCGCGTTCGTGCAGGCATGAAGCCGATCGCCACCGTGCCGCACGCGCTGCGCACGATCGACATCGCGTCCGGCGAGGATGCCACGGCGCACCATCAGCGATCCGACGTGTGCGCCGTGCCTGCGGCAGGCGTCGTGGCCGAGGCCATGGTCGCCGTCGAGCTCGCCAACGCCGTGCTCGAGAAGTTCGGCGGCGACAGCATCGGCGAGACGCGCCGCAACCTCGACGCCTACCTCGCTGCGATCCCGGCCGAGCTGCGGACGACGCCTGCGTCCGAGGCGGCGCTCATCGCGCATGACGAGCGCGGCTGACCCGCTGTCGCTGGTGCTCGTCGGCCCGATGGCGGCGGGCAAGACCAGCGTCGGTCGTCGTGTCGCGCGCAAGCTCGGCGTCCCTTTCGTCGACACGGACAAACGGGTGGTCGCGGTGCACGGCCCGATCCCCCTGATCTTCGAGGAGCACGGGGAGTCGCATTTCCGCGCGCTCGAACGCGCCGAGGTCGCAGAGGCGCTGCGTGCGGGCGGCGTGATCTCGCTGGGCGGGGGAGCGGTGACCGACCCTGCGACCAGGAGGCTGCTGCTCGACCACCCGGTCGTCTTCCTGACGGTCACCCCCGCAGCGGTGGCTGACCGCATACAGAGCGGCGGCCGACCGCTGCTCGCGGGCGACGACCCTGTCGGGCGATGGACGCAGATCTTCGAAGAACGTCGAGACTGGTATGACGAGGTGGCATCCGTGACGTTCGACACGTCGCGGCGCCCCATGCAGCGCATCGCCGACGACATCGCGGCGTGGAGGAGAGAACTGGGATGACTACGACAACCATCAGCGTGACGGGCGAGAACCCCTACGACATCGCCATCGGGCGGGGGATCCTCGATCGGGTGTCCGCGGCACTCGATCCCGGAGTCCGCAAGGTGCTGGTCGTCCACCCGCCGACCCTGGCCGCGCGTGCGGCAGAGCTTCGTGACAGGCTGCTCGCCGATGTCGAGAACGGTCCGCGGGAGGTCCTGCTCGCCGAGGTGCCGGATGCCGAGCAGGGCAAGCGCATCGAGGTCGCCGCCTTCTGCTGGCAGGTCATGGGGCAGGCTGACTTCACGCGCTCGGACGCGGTCGTCGGATACGGCGGAGGCGCCGTGACCGACCTCGCCGGATTCGTCGCGGCGACCTGGCTTCGCGGCGTGCAGCTCGTGCAGGTGCCCACCACCGTGCTCGGCCTCGTCGATGCCTCCGTGGGCGGCAAGACGGGGATCAACACCGCTGAGGGCAAGAACCTCGTCGGAGCGTTCTGGGCTCCCCGTGCGGTGATCGGCGATCTCGACGAGCTGGCGAGCCTCAGCCCGAACGAGGCGACCGCCGGATTCGCCGAGGTGGTGAAGGCGGGGTTCATCTGGGCACCGGAGATCCTCGACATCATCGAAGCCGATCCGGTGCGCGCCGTCGACTCGACCACACCGGAGTTCCGGCGTGCGGTCGAGCTCGCGATCGACATGAAGGCCCAGGTCGTCTCGGACGACTTCCGCGAGGCGGGGCAGCGCGAGATCCTCAACTACGGCCATACGCTCGGCCACGCCATCGAGCATGCCGAGCGCTACCGCTGGCGGCACGGCGCGGCGATCTCGATCGGCATGCTGTACGCCGCCGAGCTGTCGCGACTCGCGGGGCGACTGTCGGACTCCGCAGCGGAGCGCCACCGCACGATCCTCGAGTCGCTGGGCCTTCCGACCGGCTACCGTGCCGGTGCGTGGCCGCAGCTGCTGGCGACGATGCAGCGCGACAAGAAGAGCCGCGGCGGCATGCTGCGCTTCATCCTTCTCGACGACATCGCGAAGCCCACCGTGCTGCAGGCACCCGATGAGTCGCTGCTCTTCGCCGCCTACCAGGAGATCGGCGAATGACCCGCCGCATCCTGCTCGTGAACGGGCCGAACCTCAACCTGCTCGGCAGTCGCGAGCCCGAGGTCTACGGCACGGCGACGCTCGCCGATGTGGAGCGACTCACCGCTGAGGCGGCCGCAGCCGAGGGCTTCGAGATCCGCGCTGTGCAGAGCAATCACGAGGGTGTGCTGATCGACGCGATCCATGCCGCGCGCGCGGACTGCGCGGCGATCATCATCAATCCGGGCGGGCTCACGCACACGAGCGTGTCGCTGCGCGATGCGCTCACGGGAGTCGCGCTGCCGTTCGCCGAGGTGCACATCTCCGACGTGTACGCACGTGAGGAGTTCCGGCACCACTCGTACCTGCACGATGTCGCTGCGGTGCGGGTCATCGGCGAGGGTGTCGACGGCTACGCGAGCGCTGTGCGGCAGCTCGCAGCGCTGATCCCGTAGAATCGACTCTCGGCCCACCCCAGTCCAGACCGGACGCGAGCGGCCCCCAGACTCGAGAAACGGAAAGTCCAGCGCATGGCATCTACCGCAGACATCAAGAACGGCGTCGTCCTGAGCATCGAGCGGCAGCTCTGGAGCGTCGTCGAGTTCCAGCACGTCAAGCCCGGCAAGGGTGGCGCCTTCGTGCGCACCAAGCTGAAGAACGTCATGACCGGAAAGGTCGTCGACAAGACGTTCAACGCCGGCGCCAAGGTCGAGATCGAGAACGTCGACCGTCGCGACTTCACCTACCTCTACACCGATGGTGACGGGTACGTGTTCATGGACCAGACGGACTACGACCAGATCACGGTCCCCGCTGCGACCGTCGGCGACGCGAAGAACTTCCTGCTCGAGAACCAGCAGGTCACGATCGCGCTCAACAACGGCAACCCGCTGTACATCGATCTCCCCGCGTCCGTGATCCTCGAGATCACCTACAGCGAGCCCGGTGTGCAGGGCGACCGCTCGTCGGCGGGAACGAAGCCGGCCACGCTCGAGACGGGCTACGAGATCCAGGTGCCGCTCTTCGTCGAGACCGGCACCAAGGTCAAGGTCGACACGCGCACCGGCGACTACCTCGGTCGCGAGAAGTAAGGCGTGAGCGCCCGTACGAAAGCGCGCAAGCGCGCACTCGACATCCTTTTCTCCGCCGACGTCCGTGGAGACGAGATCGCGGTGACCCTGGCCGCAGAGGCCAAGCGCGCCGCGAGCGAACCCGCTCGCGAGGCCTCCTGGCTCTACGCCCGTGAGGTGGTGGACGGCATCATCGACCACCACGACGAGATCGACGAGCAGATCACGACCCACAGCCGCGATTGGAGGATCGAGCGCATGCCCGCGGTCGATCGCGCGCTGCTGCGCATCGGCGTCTGGGAGATCCTGTTCAATGACGCGGTGCCGACCGCTGTCGCCATCGATGAGGCGGTCGAACTCGCCAAGGAGTTCTCCACCGACGATTCGGGCGCGTTCGTGCACGGCGTGCTCGCACGCGTCTCTCGCGCGGCCTGAGCGACGACTCGGGACGCGGTCTCCGAGATGTCGGAGGCCGCGGGAAGGATGGGGCCATGCCCGCGCCGCACGTCGATCTTCGCGACCTCATGCAGATCACCGATGTCGGGGGCTACCAGCGCGGTCTCGCGTACTTCCGCGAGGGCAATGTGCTCGACGTGGTGTGGCACGAGGATCTGCTCGAGCTCGAGGGCCATGTGCGCGGCAGCTCGGACGCCCAGTATGTGACCGAGATCGTCTTCCTCTCGTCCAACGGGACGAGACGGGTTCGGACGACCCGCTGCACCTGCCCGGTGCGGAGCGGCTGCAAGCACGTGGTCGCCACGCTGCTCGCGTCCAATGTGCACGAGTACTCGCAGCAGGCCGCGGCTCTCCAGCGGCAGCCCGACGCGGAGCAGAAGCCCGCCGCACCGCGCACCGCCGCAGTGGCGTCGTGGCGGACCCTGCTCGACCCTGCGGTGTCGCAGCACCCGCAGCGCCTCGCTCTCGGCATCGAACTGCGTCACCGTGAGTCTCGGAGCGAGAACCACTGGGGGCCGCGCCCCGTCCGGGCGGCGACCGCGCGCGATCTCGCCCGCCCGAGCGGTGAGCTGCTTCTGGCGATCCGCCCGATGATGCGCAGCGCGCAGACCGGTGCATGGATCCAGGGCGGCGCAGGCTGGGATGCGGTCCGTCGCGACGCCTCGCAGTTCGGTCGCGACCAGAACCGCTGGTTCGGGGATCTCCTCAGCATCTCGCGGGACTCGCTGCTCTCCGGCAATGCCGGCGAGTGGCTCGTCCTCGACCAGGTCGAGTCGCCGCTGCTGTGGAGGCACCTCCGATCGGCCACCGACGTCGGAATCCCTCTCGTTCCCAGTCAGAAGAGCGCCTCGGTGCGGATCGCATCCGCGGCCGACGTCTCCGCGAAGATCAGTCGCACCGAGGAGGGTGCTCTGGAGGTCGCCGCCGACGTGCGCATCGACGATCGAGTGATTCCCGCCCGCGAGGTGCATCCGATCGGTCGTACGGGTGTCTACGCGGCGAGCCTCGTGGGTGCGCGGATCGAGGTCGTCCTCGCCGAAGTGTCGTTGAGCGAGCAGACACGCGCCCTGCTCGCGGCCTCCGACCCTATCCTCGTGCCGGCCGACGACGAGCAGGCGTTCATCGCCGACGCCTATCCGCTTCTGGCCCGGCGCAGCACCGTGCGCACGGTCGGGGAGGTCGCGCTTCCCGACGTGCCCGAACCGGAGGCGGTGCTCACGGTCAGCTACGAGCGCGGCGACGTCGTCAGCTACGCATTCGAGTGGTCGTACGGTCCGTTCGGCCGAGTGCCGTTCGCGTGGAATGACGCAGCGGTGCGAGATGCCGAGAGCGAGACGATCAGACGCGCGGCGATCGAGGCGGCATGGCAGGAGTTCCGCACGACGAGCTTCCGCCCGAGCGGTTCGTTCCACGACATCGATGCGGCGGCGTTCATCGCGGAAGGCGTTCCCGCGCTCGAGGCTGTGGGCGTCCGCGTCGAGTCCCACGGAGAACGCAAGGCGTATCGCGAGCTGACGGGGGATCCTGAGGTCAAGGTCACGACCGTCGAATCGACCGACTCGGACTGGTTCGATCTCGGCATCCTCGTGACGATCGACGGTCGACTCATCCCGTTCGGACCGCTGTTCACGGCGCTGAGCAGGGGGCGCAAGAAGCTGCTCCTCTCCGACGGCGGCTACTTCTCGCTCAACCACCCGTCGCTGGATCGTCTGCGTGATCTCATCGAGGAGGCGGGCGAGCTCGACGAGTGGGAGACCGGTCCGCGCATCAGTCGCTACCAGACCGATCTGTGGGAGGAGTTCGAAGACCTCGCCGACGAGGCCCAGCCGGCTGTCAGCTGGCGCGCCACGGCCGACGGGCTCCGTCAGGCCACGGGGGTTCCGCCGACGCCCGTTCCTGCGGGAGTGCAGGCCGATCTCCGCCCTTATCAGAAGGCCGGCTTCGACTGGCTTGTCTTCCTGTGGCGTCACCGACTGGGCGGGATCCTCGCCGACGACATGGGCCTGGGCAAGACCCTGCAGCTCCTCACGTTCGTCCAGCACACGCGGGATGCCGGCGAGACGAGACCGTTCCTGGTGCTGGCCCCCACGTCTGTCCTGAGCACGTGGCGGTCGGAGGCGGCCCGATTCACTCCCGGGCTTCGTGTCTCCATCGTCGACAGCACGAGCGGGAAACGGGCCGACGTCCTGAGGGCGGCGGCCCGGTCGAGCGATCTCGTCGTGAGCTCGTACACGGTCGCCCGACTAGACGAAGAGGAGTTCCGCGAGATCGAGTGGGCCGGACTGATCCTCGATGAGGCCCAGTTCGTCAAGAACCCCAAGACGCGGCTCCACCGCGCCATCTCGACATTCCATGCCGACGTCACGTACGCGGTCACGGGAACCCCGATGGAGAACAGCCTCTCCGAGCTGTGGTCGCTGCTCAAGCTCGCCGCCCCCGGCCTTTTCCCCTCGGCTCGGAAGTTCAAGGACCGCTACATCCAGCCGATCGAGAAGGGCAAGGTGCCCGAGAACGAGGAGGGCGGCGAGTACCGCGCACGGCGCCTCGCTCAGCTGCGTCGTCGTGTGAGACCCCTGATGCTGCGACGTACCAAGGAGCTCGTCGCTCCCGACCTGCCGGCGAAGCAGGAGCAGCTGCTCGAGGTCGAGCTGAGCCCGGCGCACAGGGCCCTCTACGACGTCGTGCTGCAGCGCGAACGGCAGAAGGTCCTGGGGCTGATCGACGACCTCGATCGCAACCGCTTCATCGTGTTCCGCTCGCTCACCCTGCTGCGCATGCTGAGCCTCGCTCCCGCGCTCGTCGACGAGGCCGACGCCGAGATCGGGTCGAGCAAGCTCGACACACTGCTCGAGCGCGTCGCCGAACTGCAGGCCGAAGGGCACCGTGCTCTGGTCTTCAGCCAGTTCACGTCGTTCCTCGACCTCGCGGCTGCCCGGCTCGAGGCCGCCGGCATCCCGTATGCGCATCTCGACGGCTCGACGCGCCGCAGAGAGCAGGTGATCGACGGCTTCAAGTCGGGGGAGCAGCCGGTCTTCCTCATTAGCTTGAAGGCGGGTGGGTTCGGACTCACGCTGACGGAAGCCGACTACGTGTTCCTCCTCGATCCGTGGTGGAATCCCGCGGCCGAGGAGCAGGCGATCGACCGCACGCACCGCATCGGTCAGACCAATCAGGTGTTCGTCTACCGGATGATCTCGACCGGCACGATCGAGGAGAAGGTGCTCGAGCTGCAGCGCCGCAAGGCCAGGCTCTTCACCGCGGTGATGGACGACGACGAGCTGTTCGCGCAGTCCCTCACCGCAGACGACATCAAGGGTCTGTTCGACGGCGCGTGATTTCTCCCGGCCGGGTCACCGCGTCCGCCCAGGACCCCGTCGGTAGAATCGAACGGTTCACTTCAGGAGGAATGCATGCGGATCACGGGACTCGGCCACGCCGGGATGTTCATCGAGACGGTCGGCGGGAACATCATCTGCGACCCGGTTCTCGGGCCCTCGTTCTTCGGCTCGTGGTTCCCGTTCCCCGACAACCGCGGGCTCGACTGGGAGCGTTTCGGACGCGAAGCGGACTTCCTGTACATCTCGCACCGGCACCGCGACCACTTCGATCCGCGGCTCCTCGAGCGCTACATCCGCAAGGACATCGAGGTGCTGCTGCCCGAGTACCCGATCGATGACCTCGAGCAGGACATCAGGGCGCTGGGCTACACGAACATCACCTACGCCCCGGCCGGCGAGATCATCGAGCGCGGCGATCTGAAGATCATGATCACTCCGCTGCGCGCTCCGAGCGACGGACCCATCGGAGACTCGTCGCTGAGCGTCGACGACGGCACCGGCTCGGTGCTCAACCAGAACGACTCGCACCCGCTCGATCTCGACACGCTGCTGCACTTCGGCAAGCCCGACGCGTACTTCACTCAGGTCTCGGGTGCGATCTGGTGGCCCATGGTCTATGCCCTGCCGCTGGATGCGAAGCAGAACTTCGCGAAGCTCAAGCGCGACGCGCAGAACAAGCGGGCGATGTACTACATCGACAAGGTGGACGCGCCTCACGTCTTCCCGATGGCCGGTCCGCCGATGTTCCTGCGCGACGAGCTCTTCGATTTCAACGGCGTCGGGCGCAACGGCGAATCGATCTTCACCGACCAGAAGCAGTTCCTGGCCCACATGAAGGAGCTCTCGCCCCAGTACGACGGACATCTGTTCGTGCCGGGCACGGTGGTCACCGTCGAGAGCGGCTCCGTGTCCACCGAGCAGTCGCTCTATACCGAGGCCGAGCTCGCCCACATCTTCGACGAGAAGTGGGACTACCTCGAGGAGCAGCGCGCCTCCCGACAGCGGGAGATCCGTGACGAGGAGGCGTCGCGCGCCGAGGTCATGCCCGCCGCCGAGATGCTCGAGGAGCTGAAGACCTGGTGGGAGCCGCTGCTGAAGAAGTCGCGCACGATCCGACTCGGAGTCGGGGGATGCGTGCGCTTCAGGATCGGCGACCTCGACATGGTCGTGGACTTCCCCCGCGCGAAGGTTCGCGAGTACGCGGGCGAGGAGTGCATCTACTGGTACACGATCCCCGCCGACCTCGTCTCGACGAACATCCGCGACCACGAGATCGACTGGTCGAACTCGATCTTCCTCTCGATGCAGTTCGAGGTGGGGCGCAGCGGAAAGTTCAACGAGTTCCTCACGACGTTCCTCAAGTGCCTCTCGGTCGATCGCATCGAGTACGTCGAGAACTGGTATCAGGAGCAGACGGACCAGACCGAGGATGCCGAGATCGGCGACTGGGTCGTGCAGCGTCGCTGCCCCCACCTGCGCGCCGACCTGACCAAGACCGGAAAGGTCGACGACGACGGCATCCTGACCTGCAGCATGCACGACTGGAAGTGGGACCTCAACACAGGCCGCTGCCTGTCGACGAGCGGCCACCCGATCCGCTCCACGAAGATCGACGAGGTCACCGACGCAGTGCTTCGCGAGGCCAGCTGACGTGGTTCGTTCCTCGCACCCGCACGGATCGGGGCGCGACGCTCGAACGCCGATGCCGATGTTCACGGGGCCTCTCCGCGGGGCTCGATGGATCACCCGCTCCACGCCGGAACGGCTGATCCGGGTGGCCGTGGAATTCCTCGAGGACGCCGGTTTCGAGCAACGGCACGATGGCTTCGACGAGAAGCTGAGAGGCCGCGGATCCGAGTGGACGGCCGTCGCGCTGGAGATCGGGGACGAGGAGAAGTCGAAGAGGCGCGCACTGCTCGGGCTCGTGATCGACGAACTCCCGTTCCCCGTCCCCCGGGCGTTCCAGCGTGTGCTGTCGCCGACGCTGGTCGTCGTCGCGTCCCGTCCCGTCGGACCCCTCGTGTCGGAGCTGATCGTCTTTCCCCACACCTCGCGTCGCGGTGCGCCGCCCTACTCGAGAGCCGCGGCTCCTCGCGTGCGCGACGCCCTCGAGCAGATCACCGCGGCAGCGGGCCTGGAAGGCGCGATGCTCTCGCACGAGTCGCTCGCCGGAGTCCCGGATGACGGTTCCCCCGTCTCGCAGGCGGTCGTCCGAGAGGTCCTGGGCTGGCACTGACGCACGCTAGACTGGTGCCATCAAGCAACCTTTAACACCGTCCTGTGAGGCGGAGAAGGGAGCGGCCGATGTCTGCACGAACCGTGCTGCACGAAGCCGATATCTCGCGGGCTCTCACCCGTATCGCGCACGAGATCCTCGAATCCAATCGAGGGGCTGAGAACCTCGTCCTGCTGGGCATTCCGACCCGCGGCGTCACTCTCGCCCACCGCCTGTCCGCAGCGATCGGCGCCATCGCGCAGACCACCGTTCCGGTGGGGGCTTTGGACGTCACGCTCTTCCGTGACGACCTCGCCTCGCAGCCGACGCGTTCTCCGCGGCCCACGGACATCCCTGCCGGCGGGATCGACGGCAGGACCGTCGTCCTCGTCGACGACGTGCTGTTCTCCGGCCGCAGCATCCGCGCCGCACTCGACGCGCTGCAGTCGATCGGTCGCCCGTCGATCGTCCGCCTCGCGATCCTCGTCGATCGCGGCCACCGGGAACTCCCGATCCGCCCCGACTTCGTCGGCAAGAACATCCCGTCGTCTCGCCAGGAGCGCGTCAACGTCCGGCTGACCGAGCACGACGGCACCGAAGAGGTGACGATCGAAGCATGAGACACCTGCTGGATACCCGCACCCTCGACCGAGAGTCGGCTCTACGCATCCTCGATGTCGCCGAAGACATGTCCGACACCCAGTCGCGCGAGGTCAAGAAGCTTCCGACCCTTCGCGGCAAGACGGTCGTGAATCTGTTCTTCGAGGACTCGACCCGCACCCGCATCTCCTTCGAAGCCGCTGCGAAGCGCCTTTCAGCCGATGTGATCAACTTCGCAGCCAAGGGCTCGAGCGTGTCGAAGGGCGAGAGCCTCAAGGACACCGCCCAGACGCTGCAGGCGATGGGAGCGGATGCGGTCGTCATCCGCCATCCCGCCTCCGGCGCCCCGCAGACCCTCGCGACCAGCGGGTGGATCTCCGCCGGAGTCGTGAACGCCGGCGACGGCACGCACGAGCATCCGACCCAGGCTCTCCTCGACGCGTTCACGATCCGCAAACGGCGCTTCGGCGCCGACAGCCGCGGTCGTGATCTCGCCGGCATCCGGGTCGTGATCGTCGGCGACGTGCTCCACTCCCGCGTCGCACGGTCGAACGTCTGGCTGCTCGCCACGCTCGGCGCCGAGGTCACCCTGGTCGCGCCGCCCACCCTGGTGCCGCAGAACGTCTCGCTCTGGCCTGCGAAGGTCGTCTACGACCTCGATCAGGCTCTGGTAGACGGTCCGGACGCCGTGATGATGCTCCGCATCCAGCTCGAACGGATGAGCGCTGCATATTTCCCCACTGAGCGGGAGTATTCCAGGCGATGGGGTCTGGACGCACTGCGTGTGGCCGGCCTTCCGGACGGTAGCATTGTGATGCACCCCGGACCCATGAACCGAGGGTTGGAGATATCCTCCGAAGCCGCAGATTCCCCGCGCTCGACAGTGCTGGAACAGGTGACGAACGGGGTGTCCATCCGCATGGCGGTGCTGTACCTGCTCCTTGCAGGAGAACGAGACGACGAACGAGGGGGAGACCAGTGAGCGAGACCCTCGTCATCACCGGAGCACAGCTTCTCGGTGCCGAGCGCGCCGACATCATCGTGGAGAACGGGCAGATCTCCGAGATCGGCACCGGACTGAGCCGCTCCGGTGCGCGAGTCATCGACGCCGACGGCCTGGTGGCCCTTCCCGGACTCGTCGACCTGCACACCCACCTCCGGGAGCCGGGCTACGAAGCCTCCGAGACGATCCTCACCGGGACCCGTGCTGCGGCGGCAGGCGGGTTCACGGCGGTGTTCGCGATGCCGAACACCTCGCCGGTCGCGGACACGGCCGGTGTGGTCGAGCAGGAGCTCGCCCTGGGCGAGGCCGCCGGGTACGCGACCGTGCAGCCCATCGGCGCCGTCACCGTGGGTCAGAAGGGCGAGCGCCTCGCCGAACTCGGTGCGATGGCCACCTCGCGCGCCCAGGTGCGCGTCTTCAGCGACGACGGCTTCTGCGTCTTCGATCCGCTGATCATGCGGCGCGCACTCGAGTATGTGAAGTCGTTCGACGGAGTCATCGCGCAGCACGCTCAGGATCCACGCCTCACCGAGGGCGCCCAGATGAACGAGGGCACCGTGTCGGCCGAGCTCGGACTCGCCGGATGGCCGGCGGTCGCGGAGGAGTCGATCATCGCTCGCGATGTGCTCCTCGCGGAGCATGTCGGATCCCGACTGCACGTGTGCCACCTGTCGACGGCAGGCTCCGTCGACATCATCCGCTGGGCGAAGAAGCGGGGGATCAACGTCACGGCCGAGGTCACCCCGCACCACCTCCTGCTCACCGATGAACTGGTGCGCGGCTACGACGCTCGCTACAAGGTCAACCCGCCGCTGCGCCGTGAGGAAGACGTCATGGCGGTGCGCGAGGGCCTCGCCGACGGCACCATCGACATCGTGGCGACCGATCACGCCCCGCACCCGAGCGAGCACAAGTCGTGCGAGTGGCAGGCCGCAGCCAACGGCATGGTCGGACTCGAGAGCGCCCTGCGCGTCGTGCACCAGTCGATGGTGCAGACCGGCCTGATCGGCTGGGAGGACGTCGCCCGGGTGATGAGTGCGGCCCCCGCGCGGATCGGACGTCTGTCCGATCATGGGCTGCCCCTGCAGGCCGGTGCTGCTGCGCAGATCACCCTCTACGACCCGTCCGCCGCCGGCGTCTTCACCGAATCCGACCTGCACGGTCGGAGTGTGAACTCGCCGTACCTCGGTCGCGACCTCCCCGGCCGCGTCGAGTTCACGATCCACCGCGGGCTGCTGACAGTCGACGGCGGATCCGTGGTCGAGGAGCTGAACGCATGAGCACGCGCGACATCGCCATCGCGATCACGATCGCCGTGGCGGCACTCGTCCTGGTCGCCATGTTCACGGCGTGGCGCCGACGACTCCGACGCGACTCGGGTCTGGCGGCTCCCTTGGGCGTGCCGGAGCATGCGGAGGTCCTCGACCGTCACGAGGTGCTCTACGTCTCGACGACGAAGCACGATCAGCCGCTGGAGCGCCTCGCCATCCGGCCGCTCGCCTATCGCGCCAGGGGAGAGGCTGCGGTCACCGATCGCGGACTCGCACTCTGCCTCGACGGTGCGCCGACCGTCTTCCTCGCCTCTGCACGACTCGCGAGCGTCGACCGCGCCACGGTGACGATCGACCGCGTCGTCGAACCGGGTGGACTCGTCCGCGTCGCCTGGAATGCGGACGACGACACGATCGTCGACTCGTATCTCCGGGTCACCGACGGCGATCCCCAGAACTTCATCTCAGAACTGCAGCGCCTCGTCCCCGCCACGGACGACACCGCCGCCCCCGACACAGGAGCAACGTCATGACAGCCCTCCCCGAACCCGCCGTCCTCGTCCTCGAAGACGGGACCCGCCACGTCGGCCGTGCATACGGCGCGCTGGGCACCACCTTCGGCGAGGTCGTCTTCTCGACCGGCATGTCCGGATACCAGGAGACGCTCACCGACCCGTCGTACGCGGGCCAGATCGTCCTGCAGACGGCCCCGCACATCGGCAACACCGGCATGAACGACGAGGACCCTGAGTCCCGTCGCATCTGGGTCGCCGGCTACATCGTGCGCGACCCCTCACGAGTCGTCTCGAACTGGCGTGCGACCGCTTCGCTGGACGAGATCCTCGAGCGGGACGGCATCGTCGGCATCAGCGGCATCGACACCCGATCGATCACGCGGCACATCCGCTCTGCCGGGTCTATGCGCGGCGGCGTCTTCTCGGGCGAGGCCGCGCAGATCGACGCCGACGAGCAGCTGCGCCTCGTGCGCGAGGCGCCTCAGATGGCCGGCCAGAACCTCTCGGCGCAGGTCTCGGTCGACGTCGCCACGGTCACGACGGCGATGGGGGAGCGGGTCGGCAATCTCGCCGTCCTCGACCTCGGCGTCAAGCAGGCCACGATCGACAACCTGGCGGCCCGTGGCTTCGAGGTGCACGTCCTGCCTCAGAACGTCACGATCGATGACATCCGTGCGATCGATCCCGTCGCGGTCTTCTACTCGAACGGCCCTGGCGACCCCGCAGCCTCCGGCGACCACGTCGAGCTGCTGCGCTCGGTGCTCGACGACGGGCTGCCCTTCTTCGGCATCTGCTTCGGCAACCAGCTGCTCGGCAGGGCGCTGGGTCTCGGCACCTACAAGCTGCCGTTCGGGCACCGCGGCATCAACCAGCCCGTACTCGACAAGTCCACCGGACGCGTCGAGATCACCGCGCACAACCACGGGTTCGCCGTGGATGCGCCGCTGGAGGGCTCGTTCGACAGCCCCCAGGGCTACGGCAAGGTCGAGGTCAGCCACATCGGCCTGAACGACAACGTGGTCGAGGGCCTCCGCGCTCTCGACATCCCGGCGTTCTCGGTGCAGTACCACCCGGAGGCTGCGGCCGGACCGCACGACGCCAACTATCTCTTCGACCGGTTCCGTGACATGGTCATCGCCAGCAAGAAGGACACCAAGTAATGCCCAAGCGCGACGACATCAACTCCGTTCTCGTCATCGGCTCCGGCCCGATCGTCATCGGTCAGGCGTGCGAGTTCGACTACTCCGGCACCCAGGCCTGCCGCGTCCTGCGCGAGGAGGGCGTGAGGGTCATCCTGGTCAACTCCAACCCGGCGACGATCATGACCGACCCCGACTTCGCCGACGCGACGTACATCGAGCCGATCACCTGGCAGGTCATCGAGACGATCATCGCGAAGGAGCGTCCCGACGCGATCCTGCCGACCCTCGGCGGGCAGACGGCGCTGAACGCCGCGATCGAGTTGCACAACCACGGCATCCTCGAGAAGTACGACGTCGAGCTGATCGGTGCGAGCTTCGAAGCCATCAACAAGGGCGAGGACCGCCAGATCTTCAAGCAGCTCGTCCTCGATGCCGGCGCCGACGTCGCCCGCAGCATCATCGCGCACACCATGGACGACCTGCTCGAGGGAGCGGCCGAGCTGGGCTACCCGCTCGTCGTGCGCCCCTCGTTCACGATGGGCGGTCTCGGGTCCGGCTTCGCCTACGACGAGGCGGATCTGCGTCGCATCGGCGGTGCCGGTCTGCGCGACTCTCCGACCACGGAGGTGCTCCTGGAGGAGTCGATCCTCGGCTGGAAGGAGTACGAGCTCGAGCTCATGCGCGACACCGCCGACAACACGGTGGTCGTCTGCTCGATCGAGAACGTCGACCCCGTCGGCGTGCACACGGGCGACTCGATCACCGTGGCTCCCGCTCTGACGCTCACGGACCGCGAATACCAGAAGCTCCGCGACATCGGCATCGACATCATCCGCGCGGTGGGCGTCGACACCGGCGGCTGCAACATCCAGTTCGCCATCGACCCGAGCAACGGGCGCATCATCGTCATCGAGATGAACCCTCGCGTCTCGCGCTCGAGCGCCCTGGCCTCCAAGGCCACGGGGTTCCCGATCGCGAAGCTCGCCGCGAAGCTGGCGCTCGGCTACCGTCTCGATGAGATCCCGAACGACATCACGGGCGTCACCCCCGCGAGCTTCGAGCCCACGCTCGACTATGTCGTCGTCAAGGTGCCGCGGTTCGCGTTCGAGAAGTTCCCGGCCGCTGACGCGACGCTGACGACCACCATGAAGTCGGTCGGCGAGGCGATGGCGATCGGCCGCAACTACGCGACCGCGCTGCAGAAGGCGCTGCGCTCGCTCGAGAAGCGCGGTTCCAGCTTCCACTGGGGCGCGGAGAGCCGTTCCGTCGACGAGCTGCTCGAGATCTCGAAGGTCCCGACGGACGGTCGGATCGTCACCCTCCAGCAGGCGCTGCGCAAGGGCGCGACGGTCGAGCAGGCGTTCGAGGCCACGGCGATCGATCCCTGGTTCATCGACCAGATCGTCCTGATCAACGAGGTCGCCGAGATCGTGCGCACGGCACCGGAGCTCGACGCGGCGACGCTGCGCTACGCCAAGGAGCACGGCTTCTCCGACGCGCAGATCGCGGAGCTCCGCGGCGAGAAGGAAGCGGAGATCCGCGGCGTGCGCCACGGACTCGGCATCCGTCCGGTGTTCAAGACCGTCGACACCTGCGCCGGCGAGTTCCCGGCTCTCACGCCTTACCACTACTCGAGCTACGACTTCGAGACCGAGGTCACACCGTCCGATCGCACCAAGGTCGTGATCATCGGATCGGGTCCGAACCGCATCGGTCAGGGCGTCGAGTTCGACTACTCGTGCGTGCACGCGTCGTTCGCCCTCTCGGATGCCGGCTTCGAGACCATCATGGTCAACTGCAACCCCGAGACGGTGTCCACCGACTATGACACGTCCGACCGGCTCTACTTCGAGCCGCTCACGCTCGAGGACGTGCTGGAGGTGCTCGACGCGGAAGCCGCGAGCGGCACCATCCTCGGCGTCGTCTGCCAGCTCGGCGGCCAGACGCCGCTGGGGCTCGCAAAGGGCATCGAGGCAGCCGGCTACCAGGTGCTCGGCACCAGCCCCGAGGCCATCGACATCGCCGAGGAGCGCGAGCTGTTCTCGCAGCTGCTCGACACGGCAGGCCTCATCGCCCCGCGCCACGGCACCGCTGTGGACGCGGACGGCGCGGTGGCCGTCGCCGAGGAGATCGGATACCCGGTGCTCGTGCGTCCGAGCTTCGTGCTCGGCGGACGCGGCATGGAGATCGTCTACAGCTCCGAGTCGCTGCGCGAGTACTTCGTGCGCACGGCGGGCGAGGTCATCATCGAGGAGGGCAAGCCCCTGCTCGTCGATCGCTTCCTCGATGACGCGATCGAGCTCGATGTCGACGCCCTCTACGACGGCACCGAACTGTTCATCGGCGGCGTGATGGAGCACCTCGAAGAGGCCGGCATCCACTCGGGCGACTCGAGCTGCACCCTTCCGCCCGTCTCGCTCGGCCGCACCGACATCGACCGGGTGCGCGAGGCGACACTCGCGATCGCGAAGGGCGTGGGCGTCCGTGGCCTGCTCAACGTGCAGTTCGCGATCAGCGCCGGCGTCCTCTACGTGATCGAGGCGAACCCGCGCGCGAGCCGCACCGTGCCCTTCGTCTCGAAGGCGCTGGGCATCCCGATGGCCAAGGCCGCGAGCCGTGTGATGGTGGGGTCGACGATCGCGGAGCTCCGCGCCGAGGGCATGCTGCCCGAGCAGGACGGCTCGCGAGTGCCCCTCGACGCCCCCGTCTCGGTCAAGGAGGCCGTGCTTCCGTTCAAGCGGTTCCGTACGGCCGACGGCAAGACCGTCGACTCGATCCTCGGCCCGGAGATGCGCTCGACCGGCGAGGTCATGGGCATCGACCGCGACTTCCCGACCGCGTTCGCCAAGAGCCAGGCGGCCGCGTACGGCGGAATGCCGACCTCCGGCACGGTGTTCATCTCGGTCGCGGACTCCGACAAGCGCGCCGTGATCCTGCCGGCGCATCGCCTGCAGCAGCTGGGGTTCACGATCGTGGCCACCGAGGGCACTGCCGAGATCCTCTCGCGCAACGGCATCGCGGTGACGGTGGTCGAGAAGTACAGCGAGACCCAGGAGTCCGGCGCGACGAACGTCGTCGACCTCATCAACGACGGCTCGATCGACATCGTCGTGAACACCCCGTCCGGGGGCGCGGCGCGTGCAGACGGCTATGAGATCCGCGCGGCGGCTGTCGCGGCCGACAAGGCGCTGTTCACCACGATGGCGGTGCTCGGCGCCGCCGTGAGCGGTATGGATGCAGCGCACGAGGGCTTCCAGGTGAAGAGCCTGCAGGAGTACGCCCTCGACCGGAAGGCCGCAGTGTGAGCGCACGCTTCGGCGAACGGGTCCGTGTCGCCCTCGCGGCGCACGGCCCGCTGTGCGTGGGCATCGACCCGCACGCCGCCCTGCTCGGATCCTGGGGCCTCGGCGACGACGCCTCGGGCGTCCGGGAGTTCGGGCTGCGCACGGTCGAGGCCGCGGCGGGCCGTGCCGCGATCGTGAAGCCTCAGGTGTCGTTCTTCGAGCGCTTCGGATCCGCAGGATTCGCGGCGCTCGAAGAGGTCATCGCAGCTGCGAGGGACGCCGGCCTCCTCGTGATCGCGGATGCCAAGCGCGGCGACATCGGGTCGACCATGGACGCCTACGCGGCTGCCTGGCTCACCCCGGGGTCTCCGCTCGAGGCTGACGCCCTCACCGTGAACCCGTTCCTGGGTGTCGGCGCGCTCGACGGCGCCTTCGCCCTCGCCGATCAGCACGACAAGGGTCTGTTCGTGCTGGCTGCCACGAGCAACCCCGAAGCCGAGGTCCTGCAGCGCTCGATCTCCGAGACCGGCCGTGCCGTCTCGGCGGACATCGTCTCGGTGGTCTCGGCGCGCAACACCGAGCACACGCCCGCAGGGGAGTGGGGGAGCTTCGGCTTCGTCATCGGCGCGACCGTGGACTGGACGGATGCCGGCATCGCCGCCTTCGCACCGGTGGCACCCATCCTCGCTCCGGGATTCGGCACGCAGGGTGCGACGCCGTCAGACCTGCACCGCCGGTTCGGTTCGATGAGCGCCGCCGTCATCGCGAGCGAGAGCCGCAGCATCCTCTCGGCCGGACCCGCCGGTCTCGCCGCCGCCATCGACGCCCGCGTCGCAGAGTACAGGGAGGCCGGCCGTGGCTGAGTCCCGTCCCGTCCCCGAGGTCGACCGCGCTGCCGCCGCACGCAAGGCGGTCGAACGGCGCCGCGCCCGCGCATCGCTCAAGCGCGATCTGACCACGCGTGTCGTCACACCGCAGGCCGTGCTCGAGCGGGCGACCGCAGACCCGGACTCGGTCGAGGGGTCCATGCGCATCACGGACTTCCTGCTCGCTCTCCCTGCGATCGGCGCGGGCAAGCGCGACCGCATCCTGGCAGAGCTGCACATCTCGCCGGTCAAGCGACTGGGAGGGCTCGGCGTCCGCCAGCGGGTGGCGCTCTCGCAGTGGCTCGACGCGCGCTTCCCGCTGCTCGAGCCGCGTGGCGCACGAAGCCGTCTGCTCGTGCTCGCCGGGCCCACGGCAGTCGGCAAGGGCACCGTCGCCGCCCACATCCGTGAGCACAACCCCGAGATCCATCTGTCGGTCTCGGCGACGACGCGCGCACCGCGACCTGGCGAGATCGATGGCGTGCACTACTACTTCGTCGACGATGCGGAGTTCGACCGTCTGATCGCAGACGACGAACTCCTGGAGTACGCCGTCGTCCACAACAAGTCGCGCTACGGCACGCCGCGGGCTCCGATCGACGCCGCTCTCGCTGCAGGCAAGACCGTGCTGCTCGAGATCGACCTGCAGGGCGCGCGCCAGGTGCGCAAGGCGGAGCCTGCTGCCACGCTCATCTTCCTGCTGCCTCCGACCTGGGACGAACTCGTCCAGCGGCTGGTCGGACGAGGCACGGAGGGCGCGGAGGAACGCGCTCGCAGACTGCGCACCGCGAAGGTCGAATTGGCAGCGCAGAACGAGTTCGACCACCTCATCGTGAACGAGGACGTCGCCGCTGCGGCCGCGGAGGTCGTAGAATTGTCTTCGAGCTCTGCGCGCTGAGCGTCTTCGCGCGCCCGCTTCACCGTCTTCGCGACGATCCCGTCGCCTGATCAGGAGGTCCCACCATGGCCGGACACCACACCAACGGAATCATCGATCCCCCCATCGACAACCTGCTCGACCGGGTCGACTCGAAGTACGAGCTCGTGATCTACGCCGCCAAGCGCGCCCGTCAGATCAACGACTACTACTCCGACCTCCACGAGGGCAACCTGTTCGACAACGTCGGGCCGCTCGTCGACTCGTCCGTCGAGGACAAGCCGCTGACCATCGCTCTGCACGAGATCAACGAGGACAAGCTCCGCCTCCGTCACGCCGAGTGACGTCCGATGACCGCACCGCCGACTGATGTCGGCGGTGCGGTCCATCATGGGAGCCACCCCCTTCCTGCTGTCCGATTCCGTTCTGGAGCCCTGATGAGCGCGCTGCGTCTGTTCACGTCCGAGTCCGTCACCGAGGGGCACCCCGACAAGATCTGCGACCAGATCTCGGACAGCATCCTCGACGGACTCATCGCGAAAGATCCCGGCTCCCGGGTGGCCGTCGAGACGCTGGTGACCACCGGTCTCGTCCACGTCGCCGGAGAGATCCGCACCGAGGCGTACGTCGACATCCCGACGATCGTCCGCCAGGTGGTCAACGGCATCGGCTACACCTCGAGCGAGACCGGCTTCGACGGAGACTCCTGCGGTGTGAGCATCTCGGTGGGAGAGCAGTCGACCGACATCGCCCACGGCGTCGACAACGCCCAGGAGCACCGCGACGGCGGCTCCATCGATCCTCTCGACGGCCTCGGCGCTGGCGACCAGGGCATCATGTTCGGCTTCGCGACGAACGAGACCCCGCAGCTCATGCCCATGGCTGCGTGGACCGCGCATCGCATCGCGGAGCGGCTCAGCGAGGTCCGACGATCGGGTGCGCTGCCGTTCCTGCGCCCGGACGGCAAGACCCAGGTCACTCTCGGATATGAGGGCTTCACCCCCAAGACGGTGGATGCCGTCGTGCTGTCGACCCAGCACCACCCCGACATCTCGCAGGACGACCTCAAGGCTCAGGTGCGCGAGCACGTGATCGATCCGATCCTGGCCTCCACGGGGCTCGATCTCGGCGACCTCACGTACTACATCAACCCCGCCGGTCCGTTCGTGACGGGCGGCCCCAAGGGCGATGCCGGACTCACCGGACGCAAGATCATCATCGACACCTACGGCGGAGCGGCGCGACATGGTGGCGGTGCCTTCAGCGGCAAGGATCCGTCGAAGGTCGACCGCTCCGGCGCCTATGCCACGCGCTGGGTGGCCAAGAACGCGGTCGCCGCAGGACTCGCCGACCGTCTCGAGGTCCAGGTCGCCTACGCGATCGGGGTCGCTCGTCCGGTCGGTCTCTACGTCGAGACATTCGGCACGGGCAAGGTGTCCGACGAGGTGATCACGCGCGCCATCGACGAGGTCTTCGATCTGCGTCCCCAGGCGATCATCGAGCAGCTCGACCTCCTGCGCCCGATCTACGCGCAGACCGCCGCCTACGGGCACTTCGGACGGGAGTTGCCGGAGTTCACGTGGGAGCGCACCGACCGCGCGGAAGAGCTGCGGCGCGCTGCAGGACTCTGAGGGCCGCATGCCTGATGGCGTCCCTTCTCCTCTGACATCGCAGAGTCGGAGGATCGCGCGCGTGCTCTTGGACTCGCCGCTTCCACAGTTGGATCGTCTCTTCGACTACGCCGTGCCTGCGGAGCTCGGAGACGTCCCTCTGGGCGTGCGCGTGCGTGTGCCCCTGCGTACCGCCGGTCGTGTCATCGACGGCTACGTCGTCGAACTCGACACCGAACACGATGGCGACAGGCCACTGTCCGAGGTCGACAGTGTCGTATCCCCTGTGGCGGTGCTTCCGGAGCGTCTCTACCGCCTCGCGCGCCGCGCCGCCGATCGCGCTGCGGGCTCCGCCTCCGACGTCCTGCGGCTCGTCATCCCGAAGCGCCAGGTGCGGGTGGAGAAGGCCTGGAGCGACGACTCCCCGGAGCTCGCCCCATCAGACGAAGCGCTCTCGGCCGCATCCGAGCTGATCGCGTCCTACGACTCGCTCGCCGATGTGCTCGATGCAGGCGGCCGGGCCGCGGTCGAGGCGATCCCCGTGCGCCATCAGGACGATCCCGGGTGGGCGGCTCTTCTCGCGTCCACAGCGGCGCGGACGCTGGCAGCAGGCCGTTCGAGTGTTCTCGTCGTGCCTGACCACCGCGACCTCGATCAGCTGCTCGCCGCTCTCGGCTCGTATGTCCCTGACCAGGCCGTCGTGCGCTTCGACTCGCGCCAGACGAACCCCGATCGGTACCGCGCGTTCTTGCGCTCGCTCGAGGACGCGCCGTGCATCGTGGTGGGCAATCGTTCTGCGGTGTACGCGCCGGTTCGTGCGGGCGTCGTCGCTGTGTGGGACGACGGCGATCCTCTCCTCGGCGAGCCGCTCGCGCCGTACATCAACGCACGGGACGCTGCTCTCCTCCGTCAGGAGCAGGAGGGATCCGCACTGCTGTTCGTCGGCCACACCCGCACCACCGACGTCGAACGCCTCGTCGCCCACGGATGGCTGCAGGATGTCCGGGCCGCGCGTCGGGTGCTGCCGCGCGTGATCCTCAGCACACCCCAGGAGATGGATGCTCCGACTGCACAGCGGATGCCGTCGTCCGCGTTCCTCTCCGCACGCAATGCTGCAGCCGAGGGACCGGTGCTGGTGCAGGTGTCCCGACCGGGGTTCGCCCCGTCGCTGGTCTGCGCCGAATGCCGGGCGCCTGCACGGTGCGCCCACTGCGGCGGACCGCTCGGAGCCAAGCACCGTGGTGCCGTGCCGGTGTGCGCCTGGTGCGGCAGGGGAGCCCGAGCGTGGGCGTGCCCGACGTGCTCGTCGACCAAGCTGCGCCTCGCGTCCTCGGGCAGCGAACGGACGGCGGATGAGCTGGGCAAGGCGTTCCCCGGAATCCGGGTCATCGTGGCAGACAGCGCTCATCCGGTCGAGCGCGTCGCCGACAAGCCGGCCCTCGTCGTCGCGACACGGGGGGCCGAGCCGCTGGCTGAGGGCGGATACCGTGCCGTGGTCCTGCTCGACGGACCAAGGATGCTCCAGGCTCCCGACCTGCGGATCGGCGAGTCCTGTCTGCGCTGGTGGTCGAACGCGGCTGCACTCGCGGCTCCCGGTGCTCCCATCCACCTGGTCGGCGTCGACGGAGCGATCGCGCGAGCGCTTGCCACCTGGAGCCAGTCCGCCTATGCGAGGACCGAGCTCTCCGAACGTGCGCCGTTGCACATGCCGCCGGCTGCGAGGGTCGCGCTGGTCGAGGGGTCGACGGCATCCGTGGCGAGAGCGCTGGCGTCGCTGCAGGAGCTCGCTCTGCCCTCCGACGCGGTACTCGGCCCGGTGCCGATCGAGTCTGACGACTACCCGCCGCGTGTCAGGGCCCTGATCCGGTTCGACTACAGCGCGGGTGCCAGGGTCGCTACCACGTTGCGGGCCGCGGTCGTCGCCGAAGCGGTCAGCAACCGGCGGGGCAAGGGCAAGTCGACTCGGAGCGCCCTCACGGTTCGACTCGATATCCTCGATCCGGAACTCTGAACGCGAAGAACCACCTCGCGCTCCGATTTCACCCGATCCACCCCCGCATCCCTCCGGAGCACCTTCATGCGTCTCGTCTTCGCCGGCACACCGTCGGCAGCCGTCCCCACACTCCGCCGCCTCGCGGCCGAGCACGACATCGCTGCGGTCGTCACCCGCCCGGACGCGCCGCTGGGCCGCAAGCGGGTGCTCACGCCGTCGCCTGTCGCTCACGCCGCCGACGAGCTCGGACTGCCGGTCATCAAGGCGGCTCGCCTCGACGACGACGCGACGGCCGCCATCACCGCGCTCGGTGTCGAGCTCGGTGTGATCGTGGCGTACGGCGGACTCGTTCGCGAGCCGCTGCTCTCCGCACCGACGAAGGGCTGGATCAATCTGCATTTCTCGCTCCTCCCGCAGTGGCGCGGTGCCGCACCCGTGCAGCGCGCACTGATCAACGGCGATGCGCAGATGGGTGCCAGTGTGTTCCAGCTCGTTCCCGCGCTCGATGCCGGTGATGTCTTCGCGACGCGGGTCGTCGCGGTCGCTCCCGAGGCGACGGCGGATGCCGCACTCGACGCACTCGCTCTCGATGGCGCCGAACTGACGGCGGAAGTGGTCGCGGCCATCGCCGACGGCACTGCGCGCGCTGTGCCCCAGGAGGGGGAGGCGTCGCTGGCCCCGAAGCTGACTCTCGACGATGGTCTGCTCGATTGGACCCGCCCGCTCAGCGAGGTGTTCGCGCGGTTCCGTGGAGTCACCCCCGAACCGGGCGCCCACACGACCGTCGACGGGATCCGCCTCAAGGTGCTGGCGGCCACTCCCTCGGAAAGCGACGTCGCCCTCGCGCCGGGCGCGTTCACCGCGACCAAGTCCGCTCTCCTCATCGGAACGGCCTCGGCCCCGCTCGCGGTCACGCGTGTGCAGCCCTCGGGCAAGGGCGCGATGAGCGCGGTCGACTGGTGGCGCGGGCAGCGCGACACCGAGAACCTGCGAGCCGGCGCATGAGCGGGCGGCAGGACGACGACGCACGTCGCGAGCCGCGTCGCGGCGAGTCCGGCCGCGGATCCCGTTCGGGACCGAGCACGCCGCGCGATCAGCGTCCACGTGACGGCCAGGCTCGGGGCGGGAAGCGCGACGCACAGTCCCGCGGCCCGCAGCGCACGGCGCCGCAGCGCACGGTGCAGCCTGCGCGGCGCGTGGCCTACGACGTGCTGCGGGCGGTGTCGGAATCGGATGCCTACGCGAACCTGATCCTTCCGGCCGCGATCGCGGACGCAGGACTCACTCCACAGGACGCCGCTCTCGCCACAGAACTCGCCTACGGCACACTGCGACGCCGCGGAACGTATGACGCGATCATCGCCGCGGCCGCCGACAGGCCTGTCGAGGAGATCGACGCCGGTGTGCTCGACGCGCTGAGACTCGCGACCCATCAGCTGCTCGCGACCCGCGTCGCGTCGCACGCGGCCGTCAACGAGTCGGTGAACATCGTCGCCGGCACCCAGGGCCGCGGTGCATCCAGCTTCGCGAACGCCGTGCTGAGGCGAATCTCCCGCGAGACGCCGGGGGAGTGGGAGCAGCGCATCGAGTCCTCCGCCCGGTCCGACGACGAGCGGCTGGCGCTGCGCTCCGCTCACCCCGTCTGGGTCATCCGTGCCCTGCGTCGCGCGTTGGCCGCTGAAGGTCGCGTCGAGGAGCTCGACGACCTCCTCGACGCCGACAACGCCTCGCCGGAGGTCACTCTCGTCGCTCTGCCCGGCCTCGCCGAGCCCGGGGAGCCACGTCGACCGTATGCGCCGACGGCCTACGGATCTCCGGGCGGCGACCCGCACCACGTGATCGCCTCCTCGGGCGGCACGGTGCGTGTGCAGGATGAAGGGTCGCAGCTCGTCGCACTGGCTCTCGCCGAAGCTGCGCCGATCCGTTCCGGCGAACGCTGGCTCGACCTGTGCGCAGGCCCCGGCGGCAAGACGGCGCTGCTCGCGGCGGTCGCGCGACAGCACGATGTGTCGCTGGAGGCGAACGAGGTGGTGCCCACCCGTGCGCGACTCGTCCGCAACGCCCTGCGCGCCGTGCCCGCCGATGTCGTGGTTCATGAAGAGGACGGCCGCACGTTCGGCACCTCCCACGCGGGCCAGTTCGATCGCATCCTCGTCGATGCGCCGTGCACGGGACTCGGGGCTCTGCGGCGGCGGCCCGAGGCGAGATGGCGCAAGACCCCCGGTGATGTCGCCGAGCTGGTGCCGCTGCAGGTCGAACTGCTCTCGGCGGCCCTCGACGCGCTGGCGCCCGGCGGCATCGTCGCGTACGCGACCTGCTCGCCGCATCTCGCCGAGACGACGGGCGTCGTCCAGGAGGTGCTCCGTGGCCGCACCGACATCACCGAGCTCGATGCGCGTGCGGTCCTCGAGGGTGTCGTGACCTCACCGATCGATCTCGGCAGCGACGGCACCGGGCGGGTCCAGCTGTGGCCACACCGGCACGGGACCGATGCGATGTTCCTCGCGCTCCTCCGACGAGCCGACACCGATCAGCGCGACGCCAGCGCCGAGCAAGGAGACTAGAGAGTGGACCTGCCCCGCGCACCGCGCATCAACCCCAGCATCCTGGCCGCCGACTTCGTGAACATGCAGCGTGATCTCGCCAAGATCGCCACTGCCGACTTCGCGCATGTCGACGTCATGGACAACCACTTCGTCCCGAACCTCACGTTCGGGCCGCAGATGGTCGAGCGGATCCAGGCGACCAGCCCGATCCCGCTCGACGTGCACCTGATGATCACCGACCCCGAGCGGTGGGCTCCCGCGTATGCGGAGCTCGGTGCCGCGAGCGTCACGTTCCACCTCGAGGCCGCCGCCGATCCGATCTCGCTGGCCCGCACTCTGCGCAGCATCGGGGCGAGGGCCGGAGTGGCGATCAAGCCGGACACCCCCGCGGACGGTCTCTACAGCGTGCTCGAGGAGTTCGACCAGATCCTCGTGATGACCGTCGAACCAGGGTTCGGCGGGCAGGGATTCATGCCCGAGACGATGCCGAAGCTGCGCGCTCTCGCCGACGAGGCGAAGCGGCGAGGGTCGAACGTCTGGCTGCAGGTCGACGGCGGGATCTCCGATGCGACGATCGAGGCGGCGGCCGCCGCCGGCGCAGACACCTTCGTCGCAGGATCCGCGGTCTACGGCGCCGACGACGTCGAGGCGGCCGTCACCCGGCTCAGAGACCGCGCCAGAGCCGCTAGCCTGGAATCGTGAAGACTTTCGACGAGCTGTTCGCCGAGCTCAGCGTCAAGGCCGAGACCCGCCCCGAGGGATCAGGCACGGTTGCAGAGCTCGACGGCGGCGTGCACACGATCGGCAAGAAGATCGTCGAGGAGGCTGCCGAGGTCTGGATGGCGTCCGAGTACGAGTCCGACGAGGCCGCTGCAGAGGAGATCTCGCAGCTGCTGTACCACGTGCAGGTGATGATGCTCGCGAAGGGCCTGAGCCTGCAGGACGTCTACCGACATCTGTGAAGCGCTCCGCCCCACTCGCTTCGATCTGAAGGCATCCCATGCTGCGCATTGCTGTTCCCAACAAGGGCTCTCTCTCCGAGACGGCCGCCGACATGCTCGCGGAGGCCGGCTACGCCGGTCGCCGTGACCCCAAGACGCTCCACGTCGTCGACAGCGACAACGACGTCGAGTTCTTCTACCTCCGTCCGAAGGACATCGCGACGTACGTCGGCTCCGGCGCCATCGATGTCGGCATCACGGGTCGCGACCTGCTTCTCGACGCCCGCATGCCCGGCGCGCGCGAGATCGAGGCGCTCGGCTTCGCCGGCTCGACCTTCCGCTTCGCCGCGCCCTCGGGGCGCTACACCGAGGTGTCCGAGCTCGACGGTCTGCGCATCGCGACGTCGTATCCCGGTCTCGTCGACGCGTTCCTCGATGAGCGCGGAATCGCGGTCGACCTCGTGCCGCTCGACGGTGCGGTGGAGTCCGCCGTGCGCCTCGGTGTGGCCGACGCCGTGGCTGACGTCGTCGAGACGGGCACGACACTGCGTCAAGCGGGGCTCGACGTCTTCGGTCCCGTGATCCTGCAGTCCGAGGCCGTGCTGATCGCCGGTCCGCAGGATGCCGAGGGATCCGAGACGCTTCTCCGCCGTCTCCGCGGCGTCATGGTGGCCCGCCGGTTCGTGATGATCGATTACGACCTGCCGCTCGCTCTGCTCGACGACGCCGTGAAGATCGCCGGCGGCATCGAGTCTCCCACCGTCTCGCCCCTGCGCGACCCCGAGTGGGTCGCGGTGCGGGTCATGGTGGCCCGCGCGCGGGTCAACCCCGTGATGGATGCGCTCTACGCTCTCGGTGCCCGAGCGATCCTCGTCACGGCGATCCACAACGCGAGGCTCTGATGGCGCTCGCGAGTCGCGTCATCCCCTGCCTAGACGTCGCCGCCGGCCGCGTCGTCAAGGGAGTCAACTTCGAGAACCTGCGCGACATGGGCGACCCGGTCGAGCTTGCCCGCCACTATGCGGCGCAGGGCGCCGATGAGATCACCTTCCTCGACGTGACCGCGACGGTCGATGCACGCGCGACGACCTACGACGTCGTCCAGCGCACCGCCGAGCAGGTGTTCGTGCCGCTGACGGTCGGCGGGGGAGTCCGCAGCGTCGACGACGTGTCACGCCTGCTGTCCGTCGGAGCCGACAAGGTCGGTGTGAACTCCGCTGCGATCGCGCGCCCCGAGCTGATCGGCGAGATCGCCGACCGCTTCGGGGCGCAGGTGCTCGTGCTGTCGCTCGATGTCAAGCGGGCCGACACGACCGCATCCGGCTTCGTGGTCACCACCCACGGCGGACGCACGCAGACCACCCTCGACGCACTCGACTGGGCGCGAGAGGCCGCTGAACGCGGCGCGGGCGAGCTGCTCGTCAACTCGATCGACGCCGACGGCACGCGAGACGGCTTCGATCTCGAGCTGGTGAAGCTGATGCGCGAGGCGGCCTCGGTGCCCGTGATCGCGTCGGGCGGAGCAGGCAAGGCCACAGACTTCGCTCCGGCGATCAAGGCCGGGGCGGATGCGGTTCTGGCAGCCAGCGTGTTCCACACCGGCGCGCTCACGGTCGGCGACGTGAAGGATGCACTGCGTGCGGAAGGAGTGCTCGTCCGATGAGCGACGTCGAAGAGCGCATCGCGCAGGTCGCCTTCAATGACGACGGTCTCGCACCGGTGATCGTGCAGCAGTGGGACACTGCAGAGGTCCTGATGCTCGCCTGGGTGGATGCCGAGGCGCTGCGACGTACCCTCACCACCGGACGTGCGGTCTACTGGTCTCGATCCCGCCGGGAGTACTGGCGCAAGGGCGACACCTCGGGCAACATCCAGGTGGTGCACGAGGCGCGGCTCGACTGCGACGGCGATGCGATCCTGCTTCGTGTCGACCAGACGGGACCGGCCTGTCACACGGGCACGCGTACCTGCTTCGACACGACCGACCTGCAGGCCGTCGAGGGGGGCTCCGCAGAATGACGCTCGCACGCAGAGGCCGGTCGATCGCCGTCTCGGGGTTCCTCCTCTCCGGTGCGATCGGCATCATCTCGTCGACGCAGACCTGGCTGACCGTCGCGCGCACCGATGCGGGAGAGGCGATCCTCGTGTCGGGGGCGTCCGCGCTGCCCTTGCTCGCGCCTCTCAGCCTCGCCGTGCTGGCGCTCGGCATCGCGCTCTCGATCGTCGGTCCCGTGCTCCGGCTGATCTTCGGCGTGCTCGCCACCGCTGCCGCGCTCTTCCTCGGGTGGACGACGCTCCAGTTGGTGCTGACCGAGCCGCTGAGCGCCGTCGGCCCCACCGTCACCGAGACGACCGGTCTCGCCGGGAGCTCGGCGATCACGGACGTGGTCGCCGGCATCGAGCTCTCCGCCTGGCCCGTCATGACGCTCATCGGCTGGGTCATCCTGCTCGCGGCATCCCTCGTCGTGCTCGTCACGTGGCGCCGCTGGAAGCGCGGCGGCCGCCGCTACCGCACCGATGCCGCACATGTGGACGCGACCGCCGGCCCCGTGGACGCGATCGATTCGTGGGACGACCTGTCTCGCGGAACCGACCCGACGCGATGACCCCGATAGACTTGACCCGAACCAGCACGTCGTCCCCCGGAGGAGACCATGACCAACCCGATCGCTGACCCCGGCCACGGACACTCGCCTGCCGCATGGACGGGCGTCATCATCATGCTCGCCGGCTTCACGATCGGCACGCTGGCGTTCTGCCTCGCCGAGTTCAGCCCCGTCTGGGTCGCCCTGATCTGGGTCGGCGCGGCCATCATCCCGATCGGCGCGCTCGTGGGCTGGCTGCTCGCGAGGGCCGGCTACGGCGTGAAGGGCCCCAAGTACTCGCCGAAGGCGCACTAATGGTGCTCGCCGACCTCACGGCCGGCGCAGTCGCAGACGCTGAGCGTCGCGCTCTCACCAGGCCACTGGCCGAGGTGGAACGCGATGCTCTCGCACGCCCCGCCGCCAAGGAGGCCCTGGCGTTCCTCGCTCCCGCCGAGCGCGTGAAGATCATCGCCGAGGTGAAGCGCGCGAGCCCGTCGCGTGGCGCCCTGGCCGAGATCCCGGATCCCGCTTTCCAGGCGTCGCTGTACGAGACGGGCGGCGCGTCGGCGATCAGCGTCCTGACCGAGGAACGCCGGTTCGGCGGCAGCCTCGCCGATCTCGAAGCTGTCACCGCGCGCGTGTCCCTTCCCGTGCTGCGCAAGGACTTCATCGCGAATCGATATCAGGTCCTCGAAGCACGAGCCGCCGGTGCCGATCTCGTACTGCTGATCGTCGCGGGGCTCGAGCCGCATGTGCTCCGTGAGCTCTTCGGCTTCATCACCGAGCTCGGCATGACGCCGCTCGTCGAGACGCACTCGGCCGACGAGCTCGAGGTCGCGATCGATCTCGGGGCATCGCTGATCGGCGTCAATGCGCGCGACCTGAAGACCCTCGAGCTCGACCGCGATCTCTTCGGCCGTCTCGTCGACCGGATCCCTGAGACCGCGGTCAAGATCGCGGAATCCGCGGTCCTCACACCTGAAGACGTCAGGCACTACCGCTCAGCGGGCGCTGACGTCGTCCTGATCGGGGAGGCGCTCGTCACGGGCGACCCGGTCGCCACACTCAAGAGCTTCCTGGAGGCGTGATGAGCCTGCGAGACCAGCACGGTCCACTGTTCGGCGACTACGGCGGACGCTACATGCCCGAGTCGCTGATCGCCGCGATCGACGAGCTCTCGGCGGCATACGCCGACGCGATCGTCGATCCGGTCTTCCGCGACGAGCTGGCGTCTCTGCTCAGCTCCTACGCCGGGCGCCCGTCGCCGCTCACCGAGGTCGCCCGGTTCGCCGAGCACGCCGGCGGAGCGCGAGTGTTCCTCAAGCGCGAGGACCTCAACCACACCGGCTCGCACAAGATCAACAACGTGCTGGGGCAGGCGCTGCTGACGAAGCGCCTCGGCAAGACCCGCGTGATCGCCGAGACGGGGGCAGGCCAGCACGGCGTCGCCACGGCTACCGCTGCCGCTCTCTTCGGCCTCGACTGCACCATCTACATGGGCGAGGTCGACACCGAGCGCCAGGCGCTCAACGTCGCGCGGATGCGACTGCTCGGCGCCGAGGTGATCGCGGTCACCTCCGGATCGCGCACGCTGAAGGACGCGATCAACGACGCGTACCGCGACTGGGTGGCGAGCGTCGAGACGACCAACTACATCTTCGGCACCGCGGCGGGGCCGCACCCGTTCCCCGCGATGGTTCGGGACTTCCAGAAGATCATCGGCGAAGAGGCTCGCCAGCAGCTGCTCGACGAGGTCGGCCGACTGCCTGACGCGGTCATCGCGTGCGTCGGAGGCGGCTCGAACGCGATCGGAATGTTCGATGCGTTCCTCGACGACGCCGGCGTGAAGCTCTACGGAGTCGAGGCGGCCGGCGACGGCGTCGACACACCTCGCCACGCGGCCTCCATCGAGCGTGGGCGTCCCGGCATCCTGCACGGCGCGAAGACCTACGTCCTCCAGGACGAAGACGGCCAGACGGTCGAGTCGCACTCGATCTCCGCAGGTCTCGACTACCCGGGCGTGGGCCCGGAGCACTCCTGGCTCGCCGACATCGGTCGCGCCGAGTACATCCCGGCGACCGACGACGAGGCCATGCAGGCGCTGCGCCTGCTGAGCCGCACCGAAGGCATCATCCCCGCCATCGAGTCCGCCCACGCCCTCGCGGGCGCCCTGCGCCTCGGACGTGAGATGGGTCCGGACGCCGTGCTCGCGATCTGCCTGTCGGGTCGCGGCGACAAGGACATGGACACCGCAGCCCGCTACTTCGACCTCTACGACGCCGAGGCGCTCGCGCACGATGTCGCCGACGAGAGCGACGCCGAAGCAGCCGCGTCGAAGGGGGAGCCGGAGCTGTGAGCCGCGTCGAACAGGCGATCGCCGCCGCCCATGACGCGGGCCGCAGCGCTTTCGTCGGATACCTCCCCGTCGGCTACCCCGACCTCGAGACGAGCATCCGCGCCGCCATCGCCCTCGCCGAGAACGGCGTCGACATCATCGAGCTCGGACCGCCCTACAGCGACCCGGTGATGGACGGCGCCGTGATCCAGGAGGCGACCACCGCGGCTCTCGCGAACGGCTTCAAGATGAAGGACCTCTTCACGGCCGTGCGCGCGATCACCGACGCCACCGATGTGCCCGTCCTGGTCATGACGTACTGGAATCCGGTGTTCCAGTACGGCGTCGATCGCTATGCGGACGACCTGCTGGCCGCGGGGGGAGCGGGCCTGATCACGCCCGACATCACCCCTGACGTGGCAGGGGAGTGGATCGCAGCGAGCGAGCGCACGGGCCTCGACCGCGTCTTCCTCGCCGCGCCCACCTCGACCGACGAGCGCCTCGACCTCGTCGTGAAGTCGTCCACCGGCTTCGTCTACACCGTCTCGACCATGGGCATCACCGGTGAGCGCACCGAGCTCGACCGCGCTGCGCGCACCCTGGTCGGACGCCTTCGCGAGCACGGCGACATCCGCGCCTGCGTCGGGATCGGCATCTCGACCGCCGAGCAGATCGCCGGAGTCTCCGAATACGCGGACGGCGCCATCGTCGGCACCGCACTCGTCCGCGCCCTCTGCGACGGCGGCATCCCCGCCCTCGCAGAGGTCACCCGAAACCTGGCGGTCGGCACGTCGTCGGCACGCCCCGTACACGAGAACTAGAATCGCACTCATGTCCCTCGCGCTCCACAGCACCTTCAGCGGCGTGCTCGCCAGCATCCCGAGCCCCACGGTCTCCTACATCGACCTCGGCCCGCTCCGGATCCACTTCTACGCGCTCTGCATCATCGCCGGCATCATCGCGGCGGTACTGCTCACCAACCACCGCCTCACCAAGCGCGGTGCAGAGCCGTGGGTCGTGATCGACATCTCGATCCTCGCCGTTCCGCTCGCCATCATCGGCGCGCGCATCTTCCACGTCCTGACCCACCCGAACTTCTACTTCGGCGAGGGCAGGAACACCTGGAATCCCTTCGAACCCGGATCCGTCTGGGCCATCTGGGAGGGCGGTATCGCCATCTTCGGCGCCCTCATCGGCGGCGCAGTGGGCGCGTACCTCGGATGCCGCTGGACCGGCATCCGCTTCTGGACCTTCGCCGACGCACTGGCACCCGGGCTCCTGCTCGCACAGGCCATGGGCCGTTTCGGCAACTGGTTCAACAACGAGCTCTACGGTCTGCCCACCGACCTGCCGTGGGGCCTCGAGATCCCCTCCGACAACTCCGCGTTCCCTCCCGGCCTTCCCGAGGGCACGCTCTTCCACCCCACGTTCCTGTACGAGGTGATCTGGAACGGTCTCGGCGTGATCGTGCTGCTCTGGCTGAGCCGCAAGGCGACCGCGTTCCAGTGGGGAAAGCTCTTCGCCATCTACCTCATCTGGTACAGCGCCGGACGTGTGGTCTGGGAGTCGATCCGCATCGATCCGAGCGAGATCATCCTGGGTCTCCGCAGCAACGTGTGGGCCGCCATCATCGGCATCATCGTGGGCATCGCGATCCTCATCGTCCAGTCTCGCCGTCACCCCGGTCTCGAGCCGTCGCCCTACCAGCCCGGCCGCGGCCGGAAGGACCTCGACGCTGATGTAGAATCGCAGAACAATCCCTCCGATTTCGTGGACGTGAGTGAGCCTCCGTCCGAAGAAGTCGCCGCAGGAGCCAGCGCCACAAGCACCGCTCCCACGGACTCGGAAGGCGCTCGATAGCCCACCGGTCCGTGCGGACCCCATCGCATCCACCCGGCCAATGACGCCCCCGGGTCATCCGAAGATCTGAGGACGGTACTGGTGTATTTTCAGCCTCCCTACGGCGCTTCCGGCGCTTACCCCCCGAAGCAGGGCATGTACAACCCGGCGTTCGAGAAGGACGCCTGCGGCCTCGCCATGGTCGCGACCCTCCGCGGCGAGGCGGGCCACGACATCATCGCGCTCGCGCTCGAAGCGCTGCGCAACCTGGAGCACCGCGGGGCGATCGGCTCGGATGCCGGCACCGGAGACGGCGCGGGCATCCTTACGCAGATGCCGGACGCGTTCCTGCGCGCCGTCACCGACTTCGAACTGCCCCCGGTCGGCGAGTACGCCGCAGGCCTGGCATTCCTGCCGCGCGATTCCAGCGAGCGCCGCCAGCAGAAGGCCGGCATCGAGAAGATCGCCCGCTCGGAGGGACTCCGCGTCCTCGGCTGGCGCGAGGTTCCGACGGTCAACGACAACCTCGGAAAGCTCGCCGACGAGGCACGTCCCGCCTTCGAGCAGCTCTTCGTGAGCGCCGGGGGAGCGACGCACTCGGACGCCCCGCTGACCGGCATCGCCCTCGACCGCGTCGCATACCGACTGCGCAAACGCGCCGGTCACGAGCTCGGCGCCTACTTCGTGACGCTGTCCGCCCGCACTCTCGGCTACAAGGGCATGGTCACGACGCTGCAGCTCGAGCCGTTCTACCCCGACCTGCAGGACGAGCGCTTCATGTCCGAGCTCGCGGTCGTGCACTCCCGCTACTCCACGAACACGTTCCCCTCCTGGCCGCTCGCTCAGCCGCTGCGCATGCTCGCGCACAACGGCGAGATCAACACGGTCGGCGGCAACCGCAACTGGATGCGCGCTCGCCAGTCGCAGCTCGAATCCGAGCTGCTGGGCGATGTCGCGCCGCTGCTGCCGATCTGCACCGACGGTGCCAGCGACTCCGCGTCGTTCGACGAGGTGCTCGAGTTGCTCACCCTCACCGGCCGCAGCCTGCCGCACGCCATCATGATGATGGTCCCCGAGGCGTACGAGAAGCAGTCCGACATCTCTCCGGAGCTTCGTTCGTTCTACGAGTACCACTCGAACCAGATGGAGCCCTGGGACGGCCCGGCGGCGCTCATCTTCACCGACGGCACCGTCGTCGGCGCGACCCTCGACCGCAACGGGCTCCGCCCCGGGCGCTGGACCGAGACGACCGACGGCCTCATCGTCATCGGCTCGGAGACCGGTGTGCTCACCTTCGAACCCGAGCGGATCAAGCGTCGCGGACGCCTGCAGCCCGGCAAGATGTTCCTCGTCGACACGTCGCAGCGACGCATCATCGAAGACGAGGAGATAAAGCACGATCTCGCGACCATGCACCCGTGGCAGGAATGGCTGGATGCCGGTTCCGTGCGGCTCGCCGACCTCCCCGAACGGGAGCACATCGTGCACCCGCCCGCATCGATCACCCGCCGTCAGCGCACCTTCGGCTACACGGAGGAGGAGGTGCGCATCCTGCTGACCCCGATGGGCCAGAACGGTGTCGAGCCTCTCGGCGCGATGGGATCCGACACTCCGATCGCGGTGCTCAGCAAGCGTCCCCGCCTGCTCTTCGACTACTTCACTCAGCAGTTCGCGCAGGTGACCAACCCGCCGCTCGACTCGATCCGCGAAGAGGTCGTCACGAGTCTGAAGCTCGGTCTCGGCCCCGAGAGCAATCTGCTCACCTGGGGTCCCGACCACACGCGCACGGTGTCGCTCGACTTCCCGGTCATCGACAACGACGAGCTCGCGAAGATCCGTCACATCGACAAGGCTCTTCCCGATCGCTCCAGCGTGACGATCAGGGGCCTGTACCACTTCGACGCCGGCTCGAACACGCTCGAGAAGCGTCTGACCGAGATGTGCGACGAGGTCGATGAGGCCATCGAGAGCGGTGCCGAGTTCATCATCCTGTCGGATCGCGACTCGAACAAGGATCTGACCCCGATCCCTTCGCTTCTCATGGTCTCGGCCATCCATCACCACCTGATCCGTCGTGAGAACCGCATGAAGGTCGGTCTGATCGTGGAGGCGGGTGACGTCCGCGAGGTGCATCACGTCGCGACGCTGATCGGATACGGCGCGTCGGCGGTGAACCCGTACCTCGCGATGGAGACCGTGGAGCACCTGGTGCGCACCGGTTACATCACCGGCATCAGCCCCGAGAAGGCCGTCCGCAACCTGATCTACGCGCTCGGCAAGGGCGTGCTGAAGATCATGTCGAAGATGGGCATCTCGACCGTCTCGTCGTACGCCGGCGCACAGGTCTTCGAGGCCGTCGGTCTGAGCGAGGAGTTCATCGACAAGTACTTCACCCGCACCGAGTCGAAGCTCGGCGGCATCGGGATCCAAGAGATCTTCATCGAGAATCAGGCTCGTCACGACTACGCCTACCCGGAGGATGAGGCTGCTCGCGCTCACGAGCGCCTCTGGACCGGTGGCGAGTACCAGTGGCGTCGCGACGGTTCCCCGCACCTCTTCAACCCGGAGACGGTGTTCAAGCTGCAGCACGCCACACGCGAGCGCCGCTACGACATCTTCCGCGAGTACACCAGGATGGTCGACGATCAGGCGGCGGAGCTCAAGACGCTGCGCGGTCTGTTCTCGCTGCGGACCGGTACGCGCAAGCCGGTGCCGCTCGACGAGGTCGAGCCGGTCTCGGCGATCGTCAAGCGGTTCTCGACCGGCGCGATGAGCTACGGATCGATCTCGAAAGAGGCTCACGAGACTCTCGCGATCGCCATGAACAGGCTCGGCGGCAAGTCCAACACGGGTGAGGGCGGGGAGGATGCCGACCGTCTGCTCGATCCCGAGCGCCGCAGCGCGATCAAGCAGGTCGCCTCGGGACGCTTCGGTGTCACCAGCCTGTACCTCACCGAGGCCGACGACATCCAGATCAAGCTCGCCCAGGGTGCGAAGCCCGGCGAGGGCGGTCAGCTACCCCCGCAGAAGGTGTATCCGTGGGTCGCGCGCACGCGCGGCGGAACACCCGGTGTGGGACTCATCTCGCCCCCGCCGCACCACGACATCTATTCGATCGAAGACCTGAAGCAGCTCATCTTCGACCTGAAGCGGGCCAACCCCGAGGCGCGTATCCACACGAAGCTCGTCAGCCAGTCGGGCATCGGCGCGGTCTCGGCGGGTGTCGCGAAGGCTCTGAGCGACGTCATCCTGGTCTCAGGTCACGACGGCGGCACGGGCGCGAGCCCGATGAACTCGCTCAAGCACGCGGGAACGCCGTGGGAGCTCGGCCTCGCCGAGACCCAGCAGACGCTGATGCTCAACGGCATGCGCGATCGCGTGGTCGTGCAGGTCGACGGCCAGCTCAAGACGGGACGCGATGTCATCATCGGCGCTCTGCTGGGCGCGGAGGAGTTCGGATTCGCGACGGCTCCGCTCGTCGTCAGCGGCTGCATCATGATGCGCGTCTGCCACCTCGACACCTGCCCGGTGGGCGTCGCGACGCAGAACCCCGTGCTGCGCGAGCGCTTCACCGGCAAGCCGGAGTTCGTCGTGAACTTCATGGAGTTCATCGCCGAAGAGGTGCGCGAGATCCTGGCCGAGCTCGGCTACCGCTCGATCGATGAGATCGTCGGCCGCACCGAGCTGATCGAGGCGAACGCCGCACTCCAGCACTGGAAGGCGGAGGGCCTCGACCTGAGCCCCGTGCTCGAGGGACCGGCATTCCCGGCGAGCGAGCCGCGTCGCAGCCGCCGCACGCAGGATCACGAGCTCGAGAAGCACTTCGACGTGCAGCTCATCGACATCGCCAAGCCGGCGCTCCTCAACGGCGAACCGGTGGTGGTCGAGCTGCCGATCGCGAACACCGAACGCGCCGTCGGGACGATGCTGGGTCACCAGGTCACCTCCCGACACGGCGCCGCGGGGCTTCCCAGCGGCACCATCGACGTCACGCTGCACGGCACCGCCGGTCAATCGCTCGGCGCTTTCCTGCCTTCTGGGATCGTGCTTCGACTCGAGGGCGACGCGAACGACTACGTCGGCAAGGGGCTCTCGGGCGGCGACATCTCGATCCGTCCCGCTCGCGGGGCTGCCATCGCTCCGCACGAGAACGTGATCGCCGGCAACGTGATCGGCTACGGCGCGACGTCCGGGACCATGTATCTCTCCGGGGTGGTCGGCGAGCGATTCCTCGTGCGCAACTCCGGCGCGACAGCCGTCGTCGAGGGAGTGGGCGACCACGCGCTCGAGTACATGACGGGCGGCGTCGCGGTGATCCTCGGCTCGACGGGTCGCAACCTCGGCGCCGGCATGTCCGGGGGAGTGGCCTACATCCACTCGCTCGACAGCGGCAAGATCAACGCCCAGTCGCTCGGCAGCGGCGAGCTCCGGCTCGAACCGCTCGACCGAGCCGACCTCGAAGTGCTGCGGAGCCTGATCGTGGCACACGTGGAGCGCACGGCCTCGCCGCTCGGCTCCGACATCCTGGCACGGTTCGATGAGACCGCAGGCCAGTTCACGAAGGTGCTTCCTCGCGACTACGCGGCAGTCCGCAGCATGCGCGAAGAAGCAGTCGCCGAGGGCATCGACCCCGACGGCGACATCGTCTGGAACCGCATCCTGGAGGTGACCGGTGGCTGATCCCAAAGGTTTTCTGAAGGTCACAGAACGTGAGCTTCCCCCGCGTCGCCCTGTGCCGGTGCGCATCATGGACTGGAAAGAGGTCTACGAGCCCGGCGACCAGGCCGTCCTGAAGCGGCAGGCAGGTCGCTGCATGGACTGCGGCGTGCCGTTCTGCCATCAGGGCTGCCCGCTGGGCAACCTGATCCCCGAGTGGAACGACCTGACCTGGCGCGGCGAGGGCCGTGCGGCGATCGATCGCCTGCACGCGACCAACAACTTCCCGGAGTTCACCGGTCGCCTGTGCCCGGCACCGTGCGAGAGCTCGTGCGTGCTCGGCATCAACCAGCCTCCTGTCACGATCAAGCAGATCGAGGTCTCGATCATCGACGAGGCGTTCGCCAAGGGCTGGGTCGAACCGCAGCCACCGGCCCGCCTGACGGGCAAGACCGTCGCGGTCGTCGGGTCCGGCCCTGCCGGTCTCGCCGCTGCTCAGCAGCTCACGCGCGCCGGTCACACGGTCGCGGTGTTCGAGCGCGACGACCGCATCGGCGGCCTGCTGCGTTACGGGATCCCCGACTTCAAGATGGAGAAGGGGCAGCTCGAGTCGCGCCTTCGCCAGATGCAGGAAGAGGGAACACGCTTCCGCGCCGGAGTAGAGATCGGCAAGGACATCTCGTGGGCCGACCTGCGCGCCCGCTACGACGCCATCGTGATCGCCACCGGATCCACGGTTCCGCGCGACCTGTCTATCCCTGGTCGCGACCTCGACGGAGTGCACTTCGCGATGGAGTACCTGGTCGAGTCGAACCACGCGGTCGCCGGTGACAAGGTGCCGGAGCAGATCACCGCCGAGGGCAAGCACGTCATCGTGATCGGCGGCGGTGACACCGGTGCGGACTGCATCGGCACCGCACACCGTCAGGGCGCGATCAGCGTCACGAACCTCGCGATCGGCAAGCAGCCAGGCACCGAGCGACCGGGCCACCAGCCCTGGCCGATGATGCCGACGCTGTTCGAGATCTCGTCGGCACATGAAGAGGGCGGCGAGCGGGTCTTCCTCGCCTCGACCGTCGAATTCCTCTCGAACGATGTGGGCGAGGTGCGCGCGCTCCGCGTCGCCGAGACCGAGTTCATCGACGGCCGCCGGGTTCCCAAGAGCGGGACGGAGCGCGAGATCCCCGCAGATCTCGTACTGATCGCGATGGGCTTCACCGGCCCGGAGCAGGACGGCTACTCCGAGGACACCCTCCCGCAGGTGACCGACCGCGGTGCCTTCCGACGTGATGACAGCTACGAGTCCACGGTTCCCGGCGTCTTCGTCGCCGGCGATGCCGGTCGCGGACAGTCGCTGATCGTCTGGGCGATCGCCGAGGGCCGCGCGGCTGCGGCGAACGTCGACCGATTCCTCATGGGGACCACCGTGCTGCCCGAGCCGGTGCGACCACATGAAGTCGCTATCGGTCTCCAGCCCGCGTAGGCTGAGCGGCGGCACCGTCGCCTGATTTCCATCCCCCACTACCCTGGAGCAATCTTTGAGACGCGCGAAAATCGTCGCCACCCTGGGCCCCGCCACCTCCACGTACGAGACCGTGCGTGCACTCATCGACGCCGGAGTGGACGTCGCCCGTCTGAACCTCAGCCACGGTGACTACTCCGTGCACGAGAACAACTACGCCAACGTCCGTCGCGCTGCCGACGATGCGGGCCGCGCCGTCGCCATCCTCGTCGACCTTCAGGGACCGAAGATCCGTCTCGGCAAGTTCGAGAACGGTCCCTACGAGCTCGCCGAAGGCGACATCTTCAAGATCACGACCGAAGACATCATCGGCAACAAGGAGATCTCGGGCACGACGTTCAAGGGCCTGCCCAACGACGTCAAGCCGGGCGACTTCCTGCTTATCGACGACGGCAAGGTCCGCGTCGAGGTCGTCGAGACCGACGGAGTCACCGTCACGACGCGCGTGATCGTCGCGGGCGCCGTCTCGAACAACAAGGGCATCAACCTGCCCGGCGTCGCCGTCAACGTCCCCGCGCTCAGCGAGAAGGACGAGGACGACCTCCGTTGGGGCCTGCGCATCGGCGCCGACCTCATCGCCCTGTCGTTCGTCCGCAACGCCGAAGACGTCAGCCGCGTGCACGAGATCATGGCAGAAGAGGGCGTCAAGGTTCCCGTCATCGCCAAGGTCGAGAAGCCGCAGGCCGTCGACGCTCTCGAGGAGATCGTCGACGCGTTCGACGCGATCATGGTCGCCCGTGGCGACCTCGGGGTCGAGCTGCCTCTGGAGGCCGTGCCGATCGTCCAGAAGCGCGCTGTCGAACTGGCACGCCGCAACGCGAAGCCCGTCATCGTCGCCACTCAGATGCTCGAGTCGATGATCAACAGCCCGGTGCCGACGCGCGCCGAGACCTCCGACGTCGCCAACGCCGTGCTCGACGGCGCGGATGCCGTGATGCTCTCGGGCGAGACCAGCGTGGGTGACTACCCGGTCGTCGTCGTCGAGACGATGGCTCGCATCATCGAGTCCACCGAAGAGCACGGACTCGAGCGCATCGCCCCGCTGACGAACAAGCCGCGCACGCAGGGTGGTGCGATCACTCTCGCCGCTCTCGAGGTGGCCGAGTTCGTCGACGCGAAGTTCCTTTGCGTGTTCACCCAGTCGGGTGACTCGGCGCGTCGTCTCTCGCGTCTGCGCTCGCGCATCCCGATGATCGCGTTCACACCCGAGCCGAGCATCCGCCGTCGCATGGCGCTCACCTGGGGCATCCGCTCGAAGCTCGTCGACATGGTCCAGCACACGGACCTGATGTATCTGCAGGTTGACGACTATCTGCTCAGCAGCGGACTCGCCGTCGAGGGTGACAAGGTCGTCGTGATCTCCGGTTCCCCTCCCGGAATCGTCGGCTCGACCAACGACATCCGCGTGCACAAGGTCGGAGACGCCGTGAACGGCGCGGCTCCGATCTACAAGGAAGCCACGGTCTGATCCAGGCAAGAGGCGAAGGGGCGGAGCCACGGTTCCGCCCCTTCGTCGTATCCGTCGCCGGGGAGTCCTGGCGGTTGGTATCGTCTGGCGTGACGGATGCGGCGCGGCCACCAGGGGAGGGGACATCATCGATCTCGTGAGACGGGCCCGCTGGTGGATCGCGGACTACGCCTATGCCGCCTACTGGCAGGTGCGCTCGGCCTTCGACCGCCGCGATCCGTCTTCGTTCGCCGGGGGCCATGCTGCTCCGATCGTCATCCTTCCCGGGGTCTACGAGACATGGCGCTTCATGCAACCGCTGATCACGGCCCTGCATGATCGCGGCCATCCGATCTACGTGGTCGATGCCCTGAGACGCAATCAGCGTCCCGTGCGGGATGCAGCGCGGGTCGTGACGGCCTTCCTCGAGCGCGCGGACCTGTCCGACGTGCTGCTCGTCGCGCACAGCAAGGGTGGACTCGCGGGCAAGCTCGCGATGGCCGGCCCGGCGGGGACTCGAGTACGCGCCATGTTGGCGGTCGCGACTCCCTTCGGCGGTTCCCGGTACGCACGGATACTCCCTGTCCCGTCCCTGTGGGCCTTCGCCCCCTCGCATCCCTCGATCGTGGAGCTCGCTCGGCATCAGGACGTGAACGAACGGATCGTATCGGTGTACGCAACCTTCGATCCGCATATCCCCGAGGGCAGCGAACTGCCGGGTGCGCGCCGGAACGTCCGGCTCGACACAGGCGGGCACTTCCGGATCCTCGCGGATCCTCGCGTCCTCGGCGAGGTCGCGTCTCTCTCCGAACCCTGAGCGGGTCGACCTCGGCGCCCGCGGCACCGTCTCGGGACCGGTCGGCGCCGCGACATGACGGTTTCTCAGCGCATGACGGATACTCTGGTGCTGGCGCACGCCGTGACAGACCACGCGGGCGCCGTGCCCATGGATGAAGCGACCATCGAACCCGCCACGGACGCGCGCCTCGACAGCGCCCGGCCGCCGTGCGGCGTGCCCGTTGCGGGTCGTTCGGAGGCCCCGGCCGACCCTGCTGCGGTGATGGCTGATCCGATGACGTCGTCGAAGCCCGGCAGCATCGGGGTCCGCTATCGCCTCAAGCGTCGATTCCGAACGTGCGACGCGATCGCGTGCGTGCCGGTGCCGCTCGCGCAGACGCGCATCGCCGAGACGATCGCGGCGGACGACGGAGCCCGCATCTACGGTGGCGGCACCTACATGCCCGTGCTGCGTGACGGAGCCCCGGTTGACGCCTCCGACGAGAACCTCGACGCGATCATCCGTGCGGCGGTGCCGACACGGGTCGTGCTCGCAGAGCATCCTGCCGTCGCGGAGCGCGAACTGCACGCGGCCATGCGGCCCGCGCTGGATCGCTACCTCCTCATCGACGATGAGATCTGGTCACTCGTCTGAGGGCTGTTCTCTGATGTGCCGGCGGTGGGACTCGAACCCACACGCCCTTTCGGACAAAGCATTTTGAGTGCTCCGCGTCTGCCATTCCGCCACGCCGGCTCGTGTGTCGCGTCTTCGACTTTAGCGCAGCGGATCAGTGTCGATCCTCACGCGCCGCGGCATCGGGGGACCTCAGAGGCGCTCTCCACTAGGATGGATCTGTGACCGAGCAAGAACAGGCAGCCGAGCAGCCCACGTCATCCGCACCCCGACGCGTCGTCGTCGCCGAGGACGAGTCGCTGATCCGTCTCGACATCGTCGAGATCCTCCGCGACAACGGCTTCGATGTCGTCGGCGAGGCCGGCGACGGAGAGACCGCCGTGGCGCTGGCGACCGAGCTGCGCCCCGATCTCGTCATCATGGACGTCAAGATGCCGCAGCTCGATGGCATCAGCGCCGCCGAGAAGCTGCACAAGGGCAACATCGCACCCGTCGTCCTCCTCACGGCATTCAGCCAGAAGGAACTCGTCGAACGGGCCAGCGAGGCCGGCGCCCTGGCCTATGTGGTCAAGCCGTTCACGCCGAACGACCTGCTGCCCGCCATCGAGATCGCTCTCGCTCGCCACGAGCAGATCATCACGCTCGAGGCCGAGGTCGCCGACATGGTCGAGCGCTTCGAGACCCGCAAGCTCGTCGACCGGGCCAAGGGACTGCTCAACGAGAAGATGGGCCTTTCCGAGCCCGAGGCGTTCCGCTGGATCCAGAAGGCATCGATGGACCGCCGCCTGACGATGCAGGACGTGGCGAAGGCGATCATCGAGCAGCTCGCTCCGAAGAAGTAGCCTTTGCTTCCACTCGACGCAGAGCATGTTCTGCGTCCGGTCCGGATCGGCGACGGCGCGGCCCTCGCAAGAGCGTACTCCGCGAATCGCGACCATCTCGCGCAGTGGGAACCGCTCAGGGCTCCGGAGTTCTTCACTCCGGAGTGGCAGGAGTTCCATGCGGAGCAGTGCGTCATCGAAGCGTCGGCCGGTCGGAACATCCGGTTCGTGATCGAGTCGTCCGATGGTGAGATCCGCGGAAGGATCAACCTCAACAACATCGTCCGCGGGGCTTTCTGGAATGCGGACCTGGGCTACTGGGTCGACAGGACGCGTCTGCGGCGGGGACTCGCTTCCCGCGGCGTCCACCGGGTCGCCGAGTACGCCCGCGACGAGGTGCAGCTGCACAGGCTGCAGGCAGCGACCCTCCTGCACAACTCTGGTTCACAGCGTGTGCTCGCCGACAACGGCTTCGAGCGCATCGGCATCGCGCCGCAGTACCTGCGCATCGCGGGGGAGTGGCAGGATCACCTGCTGTTCCAGTTGCTGCTGGTCGAGCCGCTCAGCCTGCCGCGGGAGCGTCCTTGATCATGTTGGTGATCCGGATGGTCGAGCAACGACGCCCCTGATCGTCGGTCACGACGATCTCGTGCACGGTGATGCTGCGGCCGAGATGGACGGGTGTGCAGACGCCCGTCACGACACCCGACGTGGCGGAGCGCGTGTGGGTGGCGTTGATGTCCACCCCGACCGCGAGTCGGCCCGGGCCCGCGTGCAGGTTCGCCGCCATCGAGCCGAGCGACTCGCCGAGAACCACGTAGGCACCGCCGTGCATGAGGCCGACGGGCTGTGTGTTCCCCTCGACCGGGAGCGTCGCGACGCATCGCTCGGTGGTGAACTCGAGGAACTCCATGCCCATCTTCTGAGCGAGAGCACCCATTCCGCGGGCTGTCGCCCAGTCGAGTCCTGCACTGGTGGCAGTGTCGCTCATGGTTCCTCCTCAGCGGGTGTCTGTCGTCCTCGTTAGGCTGACAGGGTGACGGACTCCGCAAAGCCTACCCTCATGGTCGTCGACGGCCATTCGCTCGCCTATCGTGCCTTCTTCGCCCTCCCGGTCGAGAACTTCACGACGAAGGACAATCAGCACACGAACGCCATCTACGGCTTCCTGTCGATGCTGGTGAACCTCATCAAGGCCGAGCAGCCGACGCACATGGCGATCGCGTTCGACACCTCCCGTCATTCGTTCCGCACCGATCAGTACCCCGAATACAAGGCGACGCGGTCGGAGTCCCCGCAGGAGTTCCGGGGTCAGATCCCGCTGCTGCAGGACTGCCTCGCGGCGATGTCGATCCCGGTGCTCACCAAAGAGGGCTTCGAGGCCGACGACATCCTCGCGACGCTCTCGACGCAGGGCGCGGAGCAGGGATACGACGTCCTGGTGGTCTCCGGAGACCGCGACACGATCCAGCTTGTCACCGACGACGTCACGCTGCTGTACCCGTCCGTGCAGGGCGTCTCGCAGCTCAAGCGCTACGACCCGGTGACCGTGCAGGAACGCTACGGAGTGCGGCCCGAGCAGTATCCCGACATCGCGGCTCTCGTGGGAGAGACGAGCGACAATCTCCCCGGCGTGCCCAAGGTGGGGGAGAAGACCGCCGTCAAGTGGCTGACGCAGTTCGGTTCGCTCGACGACCTGCTCGAGCGAGCCGATGAGATCAAGGGGGTCGTGGGCGGCAACCTGCGCGATCACATCGAGGACGTGCGCCGTAACCGTCGGCTCAACCGACTGCTGCGCGACGTCGAGCTTCCCGTCGCTCCCGACGACCTCGCGGTCGCCCCGATCGACGCTCAGGCCGTGCGCGACATCTTCGCCCGCCTCGAGTTCCGCACCCTGCTGCCCCGTGTCTTCGAAGCAGTCGGCGCCGGCGAGGTCGCCGACGATCCGGCCGCGACGGTGGTGCTGCCCGAACCGACTCAGGTCACCGCAGCCGAGTTCGTCAGCTGGGCCGACGCGCAGACGGACGACGTCGCACTGCGTATCGTCGTGCAGGGCGGGGCACCGACGCGTCTCGGCGCTGCGACCGCGAGCGAGCTCCGCGAACTCGACTGGAACGATGACGACATCGAGGTGCTGAGACCGTGGCTCGAGTCGACGCGCCCCAAGGTGCTGCATGATGCGAAGCCCCAGGTGAAGACGCTGCTGCGCCTCGGCATCCGGCTCCAGGGACTCGCTTACGACACCAGTCTCGCCGGCTGGCTGCTGCGACCGAGCTTCCCCGACAAGACCCTGTCCGACCTCGTCGAACGCTATCTCGGAGAGAAGCTCCCCGAGGCGGATCCCTCGCAGCTCGTGCCGGAGACCGAGGGCGCCACCCCATCGCAGGAGGCCTGGTTCGCGCTCCGCGTCGCCACGGCTCTGCGTGACGACATCCCCGAGTCGGTCGCCGCTGTGCTCACCGACATCGAGCTTCCGACCCTGCTCACCCTGGCCGACATGGAGGTCGCGGGAGTCGCGGTGTCGCACGACGTCCTCTCGACGTTCTCGGGCGAGCTGGCGACGCGCGCCGACCGCCTCGCACAGGAGGCGTTCGGGATCGTCGGTCGCGAATTCAATCTCGGATCTCCGAAGCAGCTCCAGGAGGTGCTGTTCGACGACCTGCAGCTGCCCAAGACCCGCAAGACGAAGACCGGTTACTCCACGGATGCTGCGGTGCTCGCCGATCTCCAGGAGTCGCATCCGCATCCTTTCCTCGGTCTGCTGCTGCAGCACCGTGAGGCCACGAAGCTCCGTCAGATCATCGAGTCGCTCGACACCGCGATCGGAACCGATCACCGTGTGCACACGACGTATGTGCAGACCGGAAGCCAGACCGGGCGCCTGTCGAGCACAGACCCGAACCTGCAGAACATCCCGGTGCGCACCGAGGAGTCGCGTCGCATCCGTAGCGCGTTCCAGGTGGGAGAGGGGTACGAGTCGCTGCTCACCGCCGACTACTCGCAGATCGAGATGCGCATCATGGCCCATCTGTCCGGCGACGAAGGCCTCATCGAGGCGTTCAACAGCGGTGAGGACCTCCACCGCTTCGTCGGCGCGCGAGTGTTCGGGGTCGAACCGAGCGAGGTGACGTCCGCGATGCGCACGAAGGTGAAGGCGATGTCCTACGGCCTCGTCTACGGTCTCTCCGCGTTCGGCCTGTCGAAGCAGCTCCGCATCGAGCAGTCCGAGGCGAAGCAGCTGATGGTCGAGTACTTCGCGCGGTTCGGAGCGGTACGCGACTACCTCCGGGCATCTGTCATGAAGGCCAAAGAGGTCGGCTACACCGAGACCATCTTCGGGCGGCGGCGACCCTTCCCCGACCTCGCGAGCCCCAACCGCGTGCTGCGCGAGAACGCAGAGCGCGCAGCGCTCAACGCACCGATCCAGGGCAGCGCGGCCGACATCATGAAGATCGCGCTGCTGCACATCCACGAAGACCTCAGGTCGGAGGGACTGTCCTCGCGTGCGCTGCTGCAGATCCACGACGAACTCGTCGTCGAGGTCGCACCGGGGGAGTGGGACGCGGCCGAGCGGATCGTTCGGACTCGCATGGGCGATGCGGCGGATCTCACCGTGCCGCTCGACGTGCAGGTCGGGCGCGGGCAGGACTGGAACGAGGCGGCGCACTGATTCCGACCGCGCGTCCGTGACGACGGATGCGACCGCGAGGGCCGACAGCCCCGGCGACGGGTACCAATATCCTGTGCCGGGGCGCAGGGCTACGCTGGAGGGATGACCTCTTCCTCTCGCACACCGTCTGCCATCGACAGAGTCGCCGATGAGTGGGTCGACACCATCGCGGTGCTCGCTCCGACGCTCGGCACTTACATCGGCCGGGACGACGTCAACGACCGTTTCGGCGACCTGAGCCCCGAGGGGCACGAGGAGATCGTGCGAGCGACTCGTTCGACCCTTGCCGCGCTCGAAGCGCTCGAACCCGTGGACGCGATCGATGAGGTCACCAAGACCGATCTGGCCGCCGAGCTGAGTCTCGACCTCGAACTGCACGATGCCGACTGGCACCTGCGCGACCTGAACGTCATCGCGTCGGCGGCGCAGGACGTACGGTCGGCCTTCGACCTGATGCCCACCGCGACGGCGGACGACTGGAGCGTCATCGCCACCCGCCTCGCCGCGGTCCCTGATGCGCTCCGGGGCTACACCGAGACCCTCCGTGCAGGCATCGCCGCCGGAGTGACCCCCGCACGCCGTCAGGTCGTGGAAGTCGCGACGCAGATCGATCGCTATACCGCCGATGACGGATTCTTCGCTGCATTCGTCGCCGAGGCAGCGCCTCAGGAAGGCAATCTCCCCGCATCGCTCGCCCGTACTCTGGCCGACAACTCGGCCGCCGCTCGGGTCGCCTACGACGAGCTCCGCAGCTTCCTCGCTGACGAGCTGGCATCGGCAGCGACTGAGACGGACGCCGTCGGCCGAGAACTCTACGCGCTCAACTCGCGACGTTTCCTCGGAGCGACGATCGACCTCGACGAGACCTATGAACGGGGCCGCGAAGAACTCGCCCGCATGGTCGCGGAGCAGACCGCGATCGCGAACGAGATCCTGCCCGGAGCCACCGTCGAAGAAGCTGTCGCCCATCTCGAGGCCGACCCGTCCCGCAAGCTCGTGGGCACCGATGCTCTACAGCGCTGGATGCAGGAGACGAGCGACCGTGCCGTCGCAGAGCTCGGCGCGACGCACTTCGACATCCCGGAGGCGATCCGGACCCTCGAGTGCATGATCGCTCCGACGCAGGAGGGCGGCATCTACTACACCGGCCCCACCGACGACTTCTCACGCCCCGGCCGGATGTGGTGGTCGGTGCCCGAAGGCGTCACCGAGTTCGACACCTGGCGGGAACTGACGACCGTCTACCACGAGGGCGTCCCGGGACACCACCTGCAGATCGCCCAGGCGGTCTACAACCGCGCGGAGCTCAACTCCTGGCGCCGTCTGCTCGCAGGGACGTCGGGACACGCCGAGGGATGGGCGCTGTACGCCGAACGTCTGATGCAGCAGCTCGGCTACCTCGACGACCCGGCGGACAGGCTCGGCATGCTCGACGGTCAGCGGATGCGCGCAGCCCGCGTCGTGCTCGACATCGGCGTACACCTCGGCAAACCTCGTCTCGACGGTCAGGGCACGTGGGATGCCGACTACGCCCTGGACTTCATGCGCAAGAACGTGAACATGTCCGATCAGTTCGTGCAGTTCGAGGTCAACCGGTATCTGGGCTGGCCGGGGCAGGCTCCGTCGTACAAGGTCGGGCAGCGCATCTGGGAGCAGGTGCGCGACGCGTATCAGGCGGAGCGTGGCGCGGACTTCGATGTGAAGGAGTTCCATAAGCGCGCGCTCGACATGGGCGGGGTCGGACTCGACACGCTCCGCACGGCACTTCTGAATCGCTGAGGGAATGCCGCGCCGGTGTGCGCTGTTCATTCAGCTGAATAGAAAGGGCTGACATGAGCATCGAGTTCGGACTGGACACCTTCGGAGACATCACGAGAGGCGACGACGGCGAGCTCCTGACCGGCGCGCAGACGATCCGCAACATCGTCGAGCAGGCGGAGCGAGCCGACAGCGTCGGTGTCGACTTCTTCGGTGTGGGGGAGCACCACCGCGAGGAGTTCGCGGTGTCGTCCCCGGAGATGGTGCTCGCCACCATCGCAGGGCGCACAGAGAACATCCGCCTCGGCACCGCCGTCACCGTGCTCTCCTCCGACGACCCGGTGCGCGTCTTCGAACGGTTCTCGACACTCGACGCGCTATCCAACGGACGCGCCGAGGTCGTGCTCGGGCGCGGATCGTTCATCGAGTCCTTCCCGCTCTTCGGATACGACCTGCGCGACTACGACGCGCTCTTCGAGCAGAAGCTCGATCTCTTCGTCGAGCTCCTCAAGGAGGAGCCGGTGACCTGGTCCGGCTCGATGCGCGCATCGCTCGAGAACGCGAATGTCTTCCCGAAGACGGAGAACGGTCTGCGCACCTGGGTGGGTGTCGGCGGCAGCCCCGAATCCGTCGTGCGGGTCGCCCGCCACGGACTGGGCCTGATGCTCGCGATCATCGGAGGTCCTGCGGGGCGATTCCGTCAGTTCGTCGACCTCTACCACCGCTCGATCGCATCCTTCGGCACGACGTCGCATCCGATCGCGGTGCACTCGCCTGGTCACATCGCCGATACCGACGAGGAGGCGTGGGAGGCCGCGTACTCCGGTTTCGAGGCGATGAACAACACCATCGGTCGCGAGCGCGGGTGGCCTCCCTACAGCCGGGCGCGGTTCCAGAACGACGTCGGTCCCGCGGGTGCCCTCTACGTCGGTTCTCCCGACCGGGTCGCGGCCAAGATCGCCGACACCGTCACGACGCTCGGACTCGGGCGATTCGACATGAAGTACGCCACCGGCACGCTGTCGCACGACTCGATGATGCGCAGCATCGAGCTCTACGGGTCCGAGGTCATCCCTCGGGTGCGCAAGCTGCTGGCCGCCCAGGACTGACGCGGGACTCGGCAGCGCGGCGCTCCCCTCTACGATGAGGGGATGGCCAACACCGCGCTGCCGAGCCGGGCGTCCATCGCCGGGCGTCTCGATGAGCTTCCGTTCACGCGCCGCCACCTTCGTCTGCTCACAGGATCAGGCGTGGGGTGGGCTCTGGATGCGATGGACGTGGGACTCATCTCGTTCATCCTCGCCGCACTCACCCAGCAGTGGGGCCTGACGAAGGCGGATGCCGGGTGGATCGCCTCCGTCGGCTTCATCGGAATGGCGATCGGCGCAACGCTGGGCGGACTTCTCGCCGACCGGCTCGGACGGCGCCAGGTCTTCGCTCTGACGTTGCTCATCTACGGCATCGCCACCGGAGCGAGTGCGCTCGTGAGCGGCCTCGCCGCGCTTCTCGTGCTGCGCTTCCTGGTGGGGCTGGGGCTCGGCGCCGAGCTTCCCGTGGCGTCGACGTACGTGAGCGAGTTCGCGCCGGCGCGCATCAGAGGCCGACTGATCGTCATACTCGAGGCGTTCTGGGCGGTGGGATGGACGGCGGCCGCACTGATCGGCTTCTTCGTGATCCCCGCGTCCGACGCCGGCTGGCGCTGGGCGTTCGCCCTCGGCGCGATCCCCGCGGTCTACGCACTGATCGTGCGCTGGGGACTGCCGGAATCACCTCGGTGGCTCGCGTCGCGCGGGCGCATCGCCGAGGCCGATCGCATCGTCTCGGCGTTCGAGGCCGACGCCGGTGTCGAGCCGGGGCCTGCGATCAGACGCGAGCCGATGTCGCGGGCGATCGCCGTGACGACGCGAGCTCGTCTGACGACACTGTGGAACGGCGAGTTCCGCGTGCGCACCCTGTGTCTATGGGTCGTCTGGCTGTGCGTCAATTTCGCGTACTACGGCGCCTTCATCTGGATCCCCAGCATCCTGGTCGATGCAGGCTTCGATCTCGTCCGCTCGTTCGGTTTCACTCTCATCATCACGCTCGCGCAGCTTCCGGGTTACGCCGTCGCCGCGTGGCTCATCGAGGTGTGGGGTCGACGCACGACGCTGTCGGTCTTCCTGATCGGCTCGGCGGTCTCGGCCGTCTTCTTCGGCACGTCGACGACCGAAGCCGCGATCATCGCCTCGGGCATGGCTCTCTCGTTCTTCAACCTGGGCGCATGGGGTGCGCTGTACGCGGTCACCCCGGAGATCTACCCGACCTCGCTTCGCGGCACCGGCGCGGGATGGGCCGCCGGAGTGGGGCGTATCGCGTCCATCATCGCTCCGCTCGCGGTGCCGGTCGTTCTCGTCGCCGGGGGCGCGCCGGTGCTGTTCGCGGTGTTCGGCGCGTGCTTCGTGGTCGCGGCCGCGGCGGCGTGGGGCCTGGTCGATCGCGGCGGGATGGCGCTCGACGACCGCTGATGCGCCTGGTGTCGGCGAGCGGGAATAGGCTGTCGAGGTGACAGACGTTCGCTATGTGGCCATCGGAGATTCCTTCACCGAGGGAGTGGGTGATGTGCTGCCCGACGGCCGCGAGCGAGGCTGGGCCGATCTCGTGGCTCAGGGGTGGGCCGATGCCGCCGGCCATTCGATCAGCTATGCCAACCTCGCCATCCGCGGCAAGCTGGCTTGGCCGATCGTCGAGCAGCAGCTGGAGCCGGCGCTCGCGCTGCGCCCGACCCACCTGTCGTTCAACGGCGGAGGCAACGACATGCTGCGGCCGCGGACCGACCTCGAGCACATCGCTGACGCGTTCAGCCGGGTCCTGCGCCGCTGCGACGAAGAAGGCGTCACCCTGATCCTCCTCTCCGGAGCGAATCCGAGCGGCCAGCTCCCGATGGGATCGCTCGTGCAGCGGCGAGGCGACCAGCTCTCGGATGCCGTGCTTCGACGCGTCGAAGGGCGCGACGATGTCGTGCGCGCATTGAACTGGCCCGACCGCGAGTTGGCAGATGCGAAGTACTGGTCCGAGGACCGCCTGCACATGAACGCCGCCGGTCACCACCGAGTCGCCGCACGGGTGCTGCAGGGGCTGGGCTACGAGCCTCCGTCGACCTGGTGGTCACCGACAGCCCTCACCGCGGGCGGCCCCGCGGGGCTCGCCTACTATCGAGAGTTCGTCGGCCCATGGGTCAGGCGACGCGTCACGCGCACCTCGTCCGGTGACGGACGTGCCGCGAAGTACCCCGACTGGGTCGAGAGGGTGCCGCAGGCGTGACCGATATCGAGATGCGACCGATCCGGGGCGGGTCGGTCACACTGCATGATGCGCGCCGAAAGGTGGAACGCACCGTCAGTCTCGAGGATTTCGAGATCGGCGTCTTCCCGATCACCGAGGAGCAGCTGGCGGAGATCCTTCCGATCTCCTCACGCCATCCCCGTCGACCGGCCGCGGACCTGAGCTGGTTGCGCGCGATCCACTTCTGCAACGCCGCATCGGAGTGGGAGGGATTCGACCCGGTCTACCGATTCGACGGCGAGGACGTCACCTGGGACGTGACCGGAGAGGGCTATCGTCTCCCGACTGAAGCCGAATGGGAGTACGCGTGCCGGGCAGGGTCGACGGGGCCGCACTATGCACCTCTCGCCGAGGCCGCGTGGACGAGTGCCGACGGTGTGTCGGCTCCCCAGGAGGTCGGCGGCAAGCTGCCCAACCTCAACGGGCTGTTCGACATGCTCGGCAACGTGTGGGAGTGGTGCTGGGATCTGCTGGATCCCGCGCGATACGACGACTATCGCGTGTTCCGCGGGGGCGGCTTCGCAGACGATTCGTGGAGCGTCCGCGCCTCGGTGCGTCGCGGGGGAGGACCCCGCATGCACCATGAGGACGTCGGGCTTCGAGTCGCGCGCGGCGCGTATGAGACTCCGGGAGAAGCTCAGGGGTGGTCGACGCGCGCCGACCAGGAGAGAGCAGCGTTCGACGGCCCGGTGCCGTTCGGCTGGACGCCGTTGCGGCGCCCAGGGCGCTGAATCGCTCGAGGCCGTCTCATCGCGACATGGGCCTGATCATGTACCGGCTCGGTCCCTCCGGCTCGGAGAAGCCGAACTTCGCGTAGAGGCCGTCCGCATCGCTGGTGGCGAGCATGATGCGCTTCACGGTCGAGGTCTCCTGCAGATCATCGACGATGCCCTGCACGAGCATCCTTCCGATTCCGATTCCGATTCCGAGTCCTCGTTCGAGAAGGTGAAGCTCGGGGGCATGAGCACCATCCTAGGATTCCTCAGCGTCGCCGCTCAGGATCCAGCCCCATCCGGATGCGGGTGCGCTTGCGTTCGATCACGATGAAGGTGACACCGAGGATCCACAGCGGGATGGGCATGAGGAACGCCACTCGGAACGCCTCCAGCGAGTAGGTCTCCGGCGTCCCCGCGCCCTGCAGGTCGAGTGCGAGACCGATGAGGAAGATCGCGATGAGAGCGGCGATGAAGCCACCGGCATTCGTCACTCCTGTGGCCGTGCTGAGACGATGCGAGGGGTTGTGCGTGCGCGCGTGGTCGAAGGCGATCATGCTCGCCGGGCCTCCCGTCGCGAGCGCCACGGCGAGGACGTAGAGCAGCCAGAGCGGAGCCGGTTCGGGCAGGGCGAGGACGGCGACCCATGCGACGACCTGCACCCCGACGGCCGGAAGGACGAGTGCGAGCGAACGCTGATTCGGCAGCCGACGCGAGAGGTCTCCGATGATGGGGCCCAGTGCCATTCCGGCGATCACATACACCGAGATGATGCCCGCAGCATGCGCCGTGTCGAGCCCCTGCGCTGCGGTCAGGAAGGGCATTCCCCAGAGGAGGATGAACGCCGTGCCCGCGAAAGGTGTCGTGAAGTGCGACCAGAACGCGAGGCGGGTGCCGGGGTGCGCCCACGCGGCGCGGATGCCGACACCGGTGTCGATCGCCGACGTGACGACGCGGATGACACCCGTGTCGGTGTTGACCGTCACGTCGGCCCCACGCTCCGCCGGGTGATTGCGGATGACGAGCGCGACGAGAATGGTGAACAGCACGCCGAGCCCCGCGATGCTGCCGAAGGTGATCGTCCACGTCGTCGCGTGCAGGAGTGCGGCGAGGGGCACGAGTGCGATCAACTGTCCCGCCTGCCCGATGATGCCGGTGAACTGGACCATGATCGGCCCGCGCTGCGCAGGGAACCACGTCGCCACGAGCCGCAGCACGGCCGGGAAGATCGCCGCGTCGCCGGCGCCGAGCAGGATGCGCGCGAAGATCGCGATGCCGATGCCGGGGGAGAGGGCCATGGTGAGCTGACCTGCAGCCATGAGCAGCATGCCGATCGTCATGATCGGGCGCGAGCCGAAACGGTCGAGCAGGATGCCGATCGGAATCTGCATTCCGCCGTAGACGGCGAGTTGGACCACGGCGAACAGCGCGAGGGTCGACGCGTCGGCCTGGAATCGATCCGCGGCCTCCACCCCGACGGCGCCGAGGGAGGTGCGGTTCGTGATCGCCAGGACGTAGGCCGCGACGCCGACACCCCAGATGAGCCAGGCTCTCCATCCCGGGGCGGTCACGGGGGAGCGGGGAACCTGATGCACTCCTCCCACGGTACTCCTGGTCGCGACCTCCCCTGTCGCGCAGCCCGCCCTCTCGGTTGTCTGGCGCATGTCGGATGCTGTCGCTAGCGTGGCCGCATGACACCCGCACCCGTGCACCACGCCATCAACTACGTCGAACTCGTCGTCAATGATCTTGAGACGGCGAAGCGCTTCTACCGCGACGCCTTCGGATGGGTTTTCGTCGACTACGGTCCCGCCTATGCAGGGATCGCCTCGCCCACAGGCGACGGATCCGAGGTCGGCGGGCTGCTCCTCTCCGATCAGGGGCGCCCGCCCGGTGGCCCTCTCGTGCTGTTGTACTCCGACGATCTGGATGCCACCCAGGTGGCGATCACCGAGGCCGGCGGTGCGGTCGTGCAAGGTCCGTACGAGTTCCCCGGCGGCCGCCGCCTGCACTTCCTCGACCCCAGCGGCAACGAGCTCGGCGTCTGGTCTTCACGCTGAGGGCAGAATGAACCTGTGACCGAACAGCCTGATCTCGACACACTCATACGCCCCGAGCGCGCCTCTGTCCGCATCCGGCGGACGAACCTGCACGGTTCCGACGCGGTTGCGGTGACCCATCTCGTGCGGACGTACCTCCTCCAGACCGAGGACGAGAAGCGGGAGCACGGGGTCGCAGTGCCATCCCCGCCCGGCACGCTGCCGCCGCATTACAGGCAGGAGGCTGATGACCCCGCTCTGGCGTACGCCGGGTGCGTTGTGCTCATCGCAGAGCTGGACGATCAGCCCGTGGGAGTGGTCGTCATCCGGCCGGTCGCCGGAGAAGCAGAAGTCAAGAGGTTCTGGACGGATCCGAGCGTGCGGGGACGAGGCGTCGGCGGTGCTCTGCTCGATGCCGCCCTGGAGGTCGCGGGTTCCCCTGTCCGGCTGTCCGTCTGGCATTGGCGTGATGCGGCGATCCGTCTGTATGAATCCCGGGACTTCCTACGTGTCGAATCCTGGGAGGATCGCGAGGCCCTCGTGTGCATGGTGCGACACCGCGACACTTTGCCCTTGCGCTAACCGTCCAGGTGCAGAATACTTTGCTCTATGGCTAACCATGACGACGTGAACGGAGTGTTCCTCGCGCTCGCAGACCCGACGCGGCGGGAGGTGATCCGGATTCTCGGATCGGGTCCGGCGAGCGTGGGGGAGTTGGCGAAGTCGTTCGCGATCACGCTGCCCTCTTTCATGAAGCACGTGCGCATACTGGAGGGGAATGGTCTCATCCGCACGACCAAACGCGGACGCGTGCGCACCTGCAGCCTCGACCGCGATCGACTCGCCACCGTGGGGGACTGGCTCGACGATCAGCGCCGAATCTGGGATTCCCGTACCGATCGACTCGAAGCGGTCGCTGCAGGACTGGAGGGGCCCCGATGATCGACACGCTGGTGGCTGGGACCCCCGAGGCCCCGTGACGAACACATCCGGCCGAGCGGGCGCAAGACCCCTTCCTGGTCGCCTGCGGACGGCGCGCCTGATCCTTCGGCCGCAGACCGCCACGGACGCGACCGTCTTGCACACGCTCTGGACCGAGCGGGATGAGCGCGTGCCGGCGCACCGGAAGCTGGACGCAGCCGGACACCCGACGGCGTCCGACATCGCCGCGCACATCACCGATCCGGCCTCGGAGCGATCGAGCCTGCTCACAGTGGAGGACGCGGTGTCAGGGGAGGTTTACGGATACTGCGGGCTCGTCTTCGACGCGAACGGCAACGATCAGGAGCCCGAGGTAGCGTTCGAGCTCCTCCAGGCCGTGCACAATCGCGGATTTGCCACGGAGGCCGCGACGGCGGTCCTGCGGTGGGCTGCCGAAGCGGGCTATCGCCGTGCGTGGGCGGGAGTCTGGGAGTGGAACGTGAGTTCGCGTCGCGTGCTCGACAAGCTGGGGTTCGTGGATTCGGGCCGATCGGGCCGCGTCAGCGAGCACGGTCGCACCCTCATCACGGTCCGCGACCTCGGGACCGAGCACACCCCGATCGAACGCACCGAGCTCGTCGAGCATCAGGATCTTTCCACATCGCAGTTGTCAGCGCTCGGCAAACTCTTCGACTCCGAGTACCGCGTGACGCACGGCGCCTGGAATCCTGACCGCCCGTACGGGTATTCGCCGGCGCATGTTCATGTGATGCTGTCGATCGGCCGGATCGTGATCGCGCATGTCGGCTTTCAGCGACGCACGATCAGTGCAGGCGGCCACGAGATCGTCGTCGCCGGAACCGGGGGAGTCCTCGTGCATTCCGACTGGCGCGGCAGTGGGGTCGGGCGACGGGTGATGGCGCGTGCCCAGCAGGCGATGCGGAACGACGCGCTGGTCGACTTCGGATACCTCGGATGCCGTGAGGCGGTCGTGCCTTTCTATGAGAGCACCGGCTGGAGGCGGATCCGCGCGCAAGAACGTCACATATCGATCGCAGACGGTTCCGACGCGACCGAGCCCTTCGGAGCTCCCATGCTCATCTACGACGCATCTGACTCGCGATGGCCGCCGGGGGACGTCGATCTGAGGGGTACGCCCTGGTGACGCTCAGGCCTCCGGGAGAGGCCGCTTCTCCCACTACTGGGGAGGAGCATTATCAGGCTCGCTATTATGCGGGCGGCATCAGACCGGGGGACGGTAAGCGGAGCTGACGAGCGCACACTCGCCATGTGACGTCGCGGGTATCGACGAAAGGAACGATGATGCTTCGCGGACATCACGCAACTCAGCGCGACCTGTTGCGCGGCATCAGAGGGTGAGGCTCAGCTGCTGTATACCCGTCATCGGCTCTGCATACGGAGCGCCCAGGTGGGTGCGCCGGAGCTGTCTCGTGGATAGTTGAGCTGCGGTGTTGACGAAGCTTGAGACTGGTCCGGCGAGTCGGTGACGGGCCCCTGATGTCGAGGGCGACGAGTACAGTCTGACCCGTGAGCGATTCCTCCGGCAAACGTCGCGTACGCGGTGTGATTGAGAGCGTCAACGGGCGCGCAAATGGTCGCGGTGTCCCCGAACTCAGTCAGGCCGTTCTTCGACTTGAAGACGGGTCAACCCTCGAGGTGCGTATGCCACAACCGCTGGGAGCGGAGCGTAATTTTCGAGCGCTTCCCGTCGCCTTCGACTTCATCGACTTCGGTGTGTGTCCGATCTGCCTAGAGCCAAAACCCCGCAGCCGGGAGCATGTCCCACCCCACTCCGTCGGCGGAAGCGTCATCACGATGACGTGCGAGACGTGTAACAACGAGTTCGGAAGCAAGTACGAGCCGCACCTGCGTAATTGGTACGAGAACGCGATAGGAAAGGTGCGACTCTCGGGTAAAAACCTACCCGGACTCCGAAACGCGGGAGAGTACCTCCTGCGCGAGAACACATCCGGCGGGTTCGTTCTCTTCCAACACGGAAGGCACGACCCGGCGGTCAACCAGATCATTCGAGAACATGAGTTCGAGATGAGCTACGTGCCTATCGACGCAACGCGCTCACATATTGCAGCAGTGAAGACCGCGTACTTAGCCGGATGCGTCGCGCTACGGCAGATCCCGAGAACACCGCACGCTGATGCACTGCGAACTGCACTCCTTTCTGCTCGAGACGTGCCCCGTACCCAAGATCTCACGGTCGACGACACGGTGACATCAATCAAGGTCGCGCGCTCCGCACATCAACCAAACCCGGGTGAAATCGTTCTGATGGCGTTCTCAGACGGATCGGAACCGGCGATGATTATCAGCTTCAATCGCGTCTTCGCCGTGAATTGGCCGCTCGACCCGATTACTGGATTCACTAGGCGTGTGGACTGATGATGGCACGTAACGATCGCCGGGGCGAGAACAAGGGAGCGCCAGTGATGCAGCCCACGGAAATCGTGGAACGCTTCGTGCTGCGTGCGCGGCGGGTTGCCGCGCACTCGCTCTCGCAGTCGAGGGAACGCCTCCAGGCGTTCGCCCACACCATGATCCGCGGCACCATCGATCTAGCGGGCCGCTTTACCGTCGTAGAGGATCTGCCCGATGAGGATCGCAGAGCCTGGCGTGATGAAACACCACGACGCAGCCGCCCGCGAATGACGAGGCGGAGGCATACATGCGTGAACGGATCGGCGTCCTCCAGAACCCGCCTGAGGCACAGTCAGAGACCTATCTGGCCTCGACGATGGTTCGGACTTCGACGCCCACAGGTTCTCCTGAAAACGCAGCTCGCCCCGTAGAGCGTGATCGGGGCTGGTCCCGACAGGTCTGGGGTACCCGCGGGACCACCTGCCGGCTTCGCTGGGGACTCCACCGGCCCAAGGATCGCGATCTTCTGCGATCTCGGCTCAACATATCTTCGGAACAGTCGGGCTCGTCGGCCCCTTGAGCGGTTCTTCGTCGGGGTCTATCATTCCGGCTTCTGCTGCTCGCTCTACGGTGCGGACTGGTCCGCCTGGGAGGATCGAAGAATGCCCGAACCTGTCGATGTCACCAATGCTGATCACTACGTGTGGGGCGAGGTCTCCGACGGGTGGCGACTACTCGACAGCCCCGGGCTGTCGGTGATCGAGGAGCGAGTCCCGGCCGGAGCCGGCGAAGAGTGGCACGTGCACCACACCGCGACCCAGTTCTTCTACGTGCTCGAAGGAACCGCCCAGATGTAGACCGCCGAGGGCGAGGGCGAGCGGGAGAACCACTAGGGAGTTGCGGGTCGCGCCGGAGAATACGACAGCGCGAGTGCTGGAGACGTCGAGTCGTGCCGCACGCCCCGCGAATATCCCTACCGGGATCATGACCGCCGCGAAGGTGGCATAGATCGGAACTGTGGCGAGCAGTGCAGGAAGTTGCCGGCTGACGCCGTAGACCTGGGAAGCGACGACGACGGCGAGCGTGAGCATCATCAGCGGCACCATGGCGGCTAGAGCGGTGTCTCGGAGAGTGCGACCCCAGCGCGTGCGGGAGGCGACGTACTGGGTGAGGCCGGCCGCCATGAGCGGGAGCACGATGAGCAGGAGGAAAGCGTCGACGAAGGGCGCGAGGTCGACCGCGGCGATGAGTTCAGGGCCGACGAACAGCCAGAGGTATGCCGGCAGGAGCAGCATCTGTCCCAGCATGAGGATCGGCGCGGCCGCAAGTAGCCGTTCCTTCGCCCCTCCGGCGAGCCCCGTGAAGACGATCACATAGTCGATGCAGGGCGTCAGCAAGACGAACAGCACACCAACCAACAGCGCCTGATCGTGAGCGACGAACCGAGACAGGCAGAACACGATGACCGGCACGATCACGAAGTTCACGACCAGCACCACGAACAGGAACCGCATCGCGGAAGGCGCGTCCGATCATCGAGAAAGGGACACCGAGGAATGTCGCGTACAGCAACAGCCCGAGAACGGGGTTGATCGCGAGCTCGAGCGGGTGCGCGGCTCCTGGTACCAACAAGCCCAGCACGACGCCCGCAGCGATCGCTGCGAGATAGAGGGCGATCTGATGACGTTCCCACCAGGCGACGAGGTTGCTCACGTTCCCAGCATGTCGACTCATCCGGTCCTGCACGAATCACCCACGCCAGGGCCGGGTTCGTGACAAGGGAAACTCAGGCAAGAAGCGTCGTACGAATCTTCTCGGCCACCGCTTCCCGTAGCGGGCGCACTGCTTCGGCGTCCCAGGACTCGGGGTTGGGGAACGACCACTCCAGAACCTTTCCGCGAGGGGTGGAAGGCAATGTGAGCCCGGGCTTCATCAGGACGATGACGTCGGCGGCATCCAGATCTTCGACCGTGACGGCGCGCGGTACGCGCCCCGTGATGTCCACCCCGAGCTCCGCGACAGTGGCGGCCACAGCCGGGTTCACTTCGTTCGCCGGGGAGAGGCCCGCAGACGTGGCACGAAACCGGTCCCCGGCCAGGTGCTCTAGGAGAGCCGCGCCGAGCTGCGACCGGCCGGCGTTGTGCTGGCAGATGAATAGGACGGTCGGAGTGGTGTCAGTCACGGGTTCTCTTTCAGGGTGAGTCAGCTGGCGGCGAGCCGGGGTGCGAGTTCCGCGATACGGCGCTCCAGCTCGTCGTAGGCGGTGTCGAAGGCGTCATCGGTGCCGATCCGAACAGGGTCGGGGATCGACCAGTGCAGGTGTCCGATGGCGCCGAGTTCTTCGTGGGCGCTGTCGCACACCGTCACCACGAAATCTGAATCGGTCAGGACCGAAGTCAGAGCGCGGGGTGCCTCATCGTGCAGCGCGAGAGTGTGGCGATCGGCAGCGGCGACTGCGCCCGGATCTATCCGCCCCGTCGGGTGCGTTCCTCCCGACGTCGCGGGGATACTGCTGCGGGTCGACCACAACGCCGCGGCGAGCTGCGACCGGGCGGAGTTCGCCGTACAAACGAACACGACGCGATCTGCGCGCTCGACCCGGCCGGGTGTGAGCCCGCGGAGTGCGTTATCTGAGAGGTGAACGTAGCTGCGCCGTCTATCGGCCTCCGAGCGGGACCGCGAGACCATCCCCACCGACTCCAGCACGTTCAGATGATGGGTGACGAGGTTGGAGGGAAGGCCCAACGCCATTCCGATTTCGGTGGGCGAGAGGTCGCCCAGCGTGAGACGATCGACGATCCGCAGGCGAGATGGGTCGCTCAGCGCAGCGTGCTTCGCGGCGCGCGCCTCCACCTGGTCAGTTCGTTCAGTGTTCATTGTCTCAATCTTGACTGAAGTACCCCGTTCGGGTCAAGATGAGCCGACATGAAAACACCTCACCCCGCCCTCGCACGGCCACACCTTCTGCGCCGAGCAGCCGCCGAGTTCCTTGGAACTGGTCTGCTCGTCACTATCGTGGTGGGTTCCGGTATCGCCGCGCAGCGGTTGTCCCCGGATGATGTCGGTCTCCAGCTGTTGGAGAACAGCCTGACCACTGCCCTCGGTCTGACGGTGCTGATCCTGATGCTCGGGCCAGTGTCCGGCGCGCACTTCAACCCCGTGGTGACGGTCGCGGATTGGCTGCTTGGCCGCAGCGCCAGCACCGGGCTTCCGTTGCGCGACGTCGCTGCGTACGTGCTCGCGCAGATCTTCGGCGGCATCGCCGGCACCCTGCTAGCGGGGGTCATGTTCGACACCGGTCCCGGGTTCTCGTCCAACGACCGGGTCACAGGCGGACATCTGGTCGGGGAAATGGTCGCCACTGCAGGGCTCGTGCTGCTGATCTTCGCTCTCGCCCGCACCGGAAAGGGGTCGGTCACGGCCGCCGCGGTCGGTGCGTACATCGGCGCGGCCTACTGGTTCACCAGTTCCACATCGTTCGCAAATCCCGCCGTCACGATCGCCCGAATGTTCACCGACACGTTCGCCGGTATCGCACCGTCGTCTGTTGCGCCGTTCATCGCTGCACAGCTCTTCGGGGCTGCCATCGGCCTCGCGCTGCTGCTCGCCCTCTATCCAATCGCCGCCCGCACGGCCGGCGACGTCGTGGTTCCTCAAAAACTCGAAACCCAGCCCTGAAAGGCATCCTCATGCATCTTGTAGCGATCGGCGGAAGCGACGCCGGAATCTCCACCGCCCTCCGGGCCCGCGAACTTGACCCGTCTGTTGATGTCACTGTCGTGGTGGCCGATGCCTACCCGAACTTCTCGATCTGCGGCATCCCGTACTACTTCTCCCGCGAGGTACAGCCCTGGCAGTCGCTCGCCCACCGCACCCACGCTGACCTCGAAGCCACCGGCATGAACCTCCGTCTGGACACCCTCGCTACAGGTATCGACGTCGACGGCCGCCGACTCACGGTCCGCGACGCGAACGGCAGCGAATCAACGATCGCCTACGACGAGCTCATGGTCGGCACCGGGGCCTCCCCGTCAACCGCGGGCATCGCGGGTCTTGACCGGCTCGGCCCCGATGACGGCGTGCACCTGTTGCACTCGATGGGCGACACGTTCGCGCTCGAGAAGTACCTCGACGAACATCAGCCCGAGACGGCGATCATCGTCGGAGCTGGCTACGTCGGCCTCGAAATGGCCGAAGCGCTCACTGTGCGGGGCCTCCAGGTCACCCAGCTGCAGCGCGGCCCCGAAGTCCTCTCGACCCTCGATCCCGAACTCGGTTCACTTGTCCGCGACGAACTCACCCGACACGGGGTCGACGTCCTCACCGGTACGCGTGTCGAAGCCGTCGCCCGTGACGGCGGCAGGATCACCGTCACCGGCATCCACGACGGAGAGACGTTCTCCCGTACCGCTGACGTGGTGCTCGTCGTCGTCGGCGTGCGGCCCAACACCAGCCTTCTCACCGCAGCCGGCGCAACCACGGGCGCGGGCGGCGCTGTCGTCGTCGACGAACAGATGCGCACTGGCCTGCCGCACGTGTGGGCGGCCGGCGACGGAGTGGTCACCCACCACCGCCTCCTCGGGATCACCTACCTCCCCCTCGGCACGACCGCCCACAAGCAGGGACGTGTCGCGGGCGAGAACGCGATCGGGGGCGATACGCGGTTCGCCGGGAGCCTCGGCACACAGGTCGTGAAGGTCTTCGACGTCGTCGCCGCACGCACAGGCCTCCGCGACCACGAAGCCACAGCCGCCGGCCTCGCCCCGCACAGTCACACCGCCATCGCGGACGACCACAAGCGCTACTACCCGGGCGCCACGCCCGTCAGCATCCGCATCACCGGCGACACCAATGACGGTCGTCTGCTCGGCGCGCAGCTCGTCGGCAGCCGAGGTGCCGAGATTTCGAAGCGCGTCGACACCTACGCCACGTCTCTGCACCACAGGATGACCGTCGCCGCGATGAGCGACCTTGACCTCTCCTACACGCCCCCGCTCGGCTCCCCGTGGGATGCCGTGCAGATAGCGACCCAGGCATGGGAGCGCGAGGCGCGCTCCCTCTCGCGTGTCTGAAAGAAATGGTGACCACGGCCGGGCACGATGAGTGCCTGGCCGTGGTCATCGTCATCCCGACGTATTGTCCGGGCGTAGCCGCAGGGCCACCCACCAGGCGCAGCGACGACAGATGAACACCCCATCGTCCCCGAGGGCATGCACCTTCTTACGGGGTAAGGATCGCCCGCAGCATGTGCACACCTGGTCGGAGTCAGTTGCCATGAGTGAGGATGGCCTCTCGGATCTGCTCGACCGTCGGGAGACCAGCCAGACCCGCCGGGGTTGCGTAGATGCGGCAGGCTAGGTCGACACTGGGCTCCGCACCAGGGAAGAGGTCTTCCCCGTTCAGGGTGACTGTGGGGGACCCCGAGAAGGGAACCTCCGCTGCGTCCTCCTCAGAGCGGATGAGTCGATAACGCAGTTCTGTTGCCGCGTGGCTCGTTTCTCGGAGGGCCTCGGTGACACGGCGACCGGCTTCGATCCAGCTAGGGCATTCAGCGATGTGTAACAGCTCGATCTTCACGTTTCCAGCATCCTCCTTTTTGGGCGCTCACTCCTGGGGTACATGGGTGATCCCGCTGTCGTCGACGATGAGCATGTCGCCGGTATTGGTGATCGCGATGGCTTGCGCGGTCCCGTGAACGGTTCCGGCCTCTGTCCACTGGGTAGCTCCCGCGGTGGTGACCCAGATCTTCCCACCGTTTCCGACGCCGACGAGCCGTTGATGGTCAGGGGATGCGTTCAGCATGAACAACAAGGGTGCGTTCGGCCAGAGGGCGAACGTGGCCGCGTCGTCGGTGCTGACCTGGAGGCCATCGGGGGTCGCGGCGACGATCCGGCCCGCGGTGTCAACCGCGAAGGAGACGGCGACAAGTGCCGCACCTGTCGCGTTCCAGGTGGATCCTTGGTCGGTGCTGATCTGCAACTGTGTGCTGTCCGAGGAGAGCCCGTATATGGTGCCATCGGGTCCAGCGGTGAGGGCGTGGAAGTCCTTCTCACCGGTGAAGGCGACCGGTTCCCAGGTTTCGGCCCGGTCGGCGCTGCGGATGATGCCGAGGTTGGGGGTGCCAAGTTCGACGGGGGTGTCCGGTCCGGGATGTCCGGACGCGAGCAGTGTGTCGTCGACGACAGTGAGCCCCATGGCGTCGAAGTCCGACCCGGTGACTCGTTGACCGAGTTCGCCGGTCTGGGTCGCGGGGAAGATACCCTCGTGTGTTCCGAGAAGGAATCCATCTCCTTCGGGGTCTGCGACGATGCCGTGAACGTGGGAGAGCGCCTGATCAGTGTGGCCGTCGCCCGTGGTCGCGGTGGTGGCTGCGCAGCCGGCGAGGGCGAGCAGAGCAGCTGTGCCCAATCCGATCAGGTGCACTGACCGCCGACGAGTGGGGGATTTCGAAAGAGTCGCGAGGATGCGCGTGGGAGCGCTGGAAGTGGTGTGCTGACGCATGGCTTGTCCGCATCGTCTGACCGATCGTGTGGCGCGGCTGTGGGGCCGCGCCACACGATGCGGGGTCAGAGAGTTGCGAGAATCTCCTCCATCGTGGTGATCTCGGCCGTCTGGGTGTCGATGATCTTCTGGGCGAGCGAGACGGCGTCACTGTTCTGCCCGTCGTCGACTTCGTCCTGTGCCATGTCGATCGCGCCACGGTGGTGCTCGATCATCTGCTCAAGGAACAACCGGGATGCTTCGGTGCCGGTGGCCGCATCGAGGGCTTGCATGTCCTCTTCGGTCATCATGCCGCTGCCGTGATCCATGCCTTCCATGTCGGAGGTATCGGCACCCCAGTCTTTGAGCCAGGATTCGAGTTTGTCGATCTCGGGCTGTTGGGCCGCTTTGATCTCTTCGGCAAGGGCGGTCACCCGCTCGTCGATGTCGGCCTTTCCGAGGATGGTGTCGGACATGTCCACGGCTTGCGTGTGGTGCTCGATCATCATGCTCGCGAACATGATGTCTGCGTCGTTCGCGTCCGCTGTTTCTGCCGGTGCGGACGAGCTGTTGCTGTGGTCCATGCTGGGCATGTCACCGCCGGAGCCGGCGCTGCCGGCGCAGCCCGTGAGGGCGAGCAGTGTGGTGAGGGTGATTGCGGCGATTGCCGCGGGTCGGATCTTCATGAGTGTTCTCCAAGGGTCGGTGATGACACCCGACGAAAGCCGGGTATTCAGGGTGCGTTGCCCGCGTGGGCGGGCTAAAGCGTCATCACGTGCGACTGATGCAGAGAACCGTGAGGGAAGGGGGAGGGGGAAGGGAGTACGCGCGCGCCGGCCACTGTGCCATCACGACCGCGAGCAGCATGGCCGGTGGGGTGCGCCGCCAGCTGAGGCCGACCCGACCAAGAAGAATGATGGCGACAAGGAGAGCGAGCACACACGCCATCCAGGTCATCGCATCCTGGTCACCACCGCACGTTGCGCACCCCGCCTCCTGCGAAGCAGTACCAGGGGTCACGGCGACGGTGGACGGGGCGGGATGCTGCTCTGACATGTCGCCGGTGTGCGCGCTCACGGTGACGGAGTCGTGGTGCCCGACAGATGTCGCATGCGAGTTGAAGGAATGCATCGCCAGCAGCCCGGCGATGACGCCCACGGCGACGATCAGCACGGTCAGAACGTTGCGGGTGAGCGTGCGCGAACCCCACACACGTTGTGCGACAGCAATCAGCGACATACTCACCTCCCGTTCTCCTAGGGTACGTCCGGGGTCGACGGTTCCCTGGTCTAGTTGCCTGTGACGGCCTCGGGGCGCAGGTCCAGCCGCCGCAGCAGCTGCGCGTTGAGCGCAACGACGATAGTGGACAGCGACATCAGTACCGCTCCCACCGACATGGGCAGCACGAACCCGATCGGGGCGAGCACGCCGGCCGCGAGGGGGACCGAGAGCAGGTTGTACCCGGCGGCCCACCAGAGGTTCTGCTTCATCTTCCGGTAGCTCGCTCGCGACAAGTCGATCACGGACAGCACCGACCGGGGGTCGTCGCTGGCGAGGATGACCCCCGCAGACGCGATTGCGACATCGGTTCCCGCCCCGATCGCAATACCGACGTCCGCCTGCGCCAGCGCGGGGGCATCGTTCACCCCGTCACCAACCATGGCGACCTTTCGACCTTCGCCCTGAAGCTCTTTCACCTTCGACGCTTTGTCCTCGGGGCGTACCCCGGCGAAGTACCGGTCGATGCCGAGTTCGCCCGCCACGGAGGCGGCGACCGCGTCCGCATCACCGGTGATCATGACCACCTGCACACTGCGCTCATGGAGCGCGTCGACCGCATGGCGCGACTCCGAGCGGATCTCATCCGCCAGACGCAGCGCGCCCACAACCTGACCGTGGACGAGCACGTGAAGGATGATCGCACCCTCGTTCCGCCACTCGTCAGCAACGGGCAGCTCCTGCGCATTCTCCTGCTCGAGCATGTACGGGCCACCGACCTGCACGACACGTCCGTCAACGCGGGCACGCACCCCGACAGCGGGGGATGACTCGAAGTCGGTTGAGCGTGGAACGGTGAGCGTCTTCTCTTTTGCCGCGTTGACGATCGCGCGGGCGAGGGGGTGCTCGGAGTCTGCTTCCGCCGCGGCCGCCCACGCCAACAGCTGATCGGCGTCGGTCCCCGTGACGGGGTTGATGGCGGTCACCGCGGGGGTGCCCTTGGTGAGCGTGCCCGTCTTGTCGAACAGAACAGTGTCGACGGTGCGCATGCTCTCCAGCGCGAGACGATCCTTGATGAGCACGCCCCCGCGGGCGGCGCGCTCGGTCGCGATCGACACGACCAGCGGGATCGCCAGGCCCAGCGCGTGCGGGCAGGCGATCACCAGCACCGTGATGGTGCGGATGACGGCGGCGTCGGGTAGGCCAACAACCGTCCAGACGATCGCGGTGATCGCTGCGGCGCCGAGCGCGAACCAGAACAGCCACCCTGCGGCCTTGTCCGCGAGCCGCTGCGCCCGAGACGACGAACTCTGCGCCTCGGTGACCAGCTTCTGAATCCCCGCGAGAGCGGTGTCCTCACCGATGGCCGTGATCTCCACCCGCACTCCGGAATCCGTGGCGACGGTACCGGCAATGACCGGGTCGCCATCGCTGCGGCGCACCGGCCGGGATTCTCCGGTGATCATCGACTCGTCCATGCTGGCCGATCCCTGAACGATGCGCCCATCGGCGGGGACCCGCCCGCCCGGACGCACGACCACGACATCGCCTACCTGCAAGTCCGAGGGCGCGACCGTTACGGTCGTATCGCCGTCGACCTTTTCTGCCTCGTCAGGCAGCAACGCCGCTAAGGAATCCAAGGCCGATGTCGTCTGCGCGAGCGAGCGCATCTCGATCCAGTGACCAAGCAGCATGATCACGATCAGCAGCGCCAGCTCCCACCAGAAATCCAACTCGTGGTGCAGCATGCCGAGGCTCGCACCCCAGGACGCCAGGAATGCCACGGTGATCGCAAGGGCGATCAGCAGCATCATCCCGGGCTTGCGTGCACGGAGCTCGCTCACGGCACCCGTGAGGAACGGGGCCCCGCCCCACACATACATCACGGTCCCGAGAACCGGGGACACCCAACCCACCCACGCGGCGTCGGGCAATGGGTACCCGAGCAGCATCGAGAACATCATCGAGAACCCAACCACAGGGGCCGCGAGGACCAGCATGATCCAGAACAACCGCCGGAACTGACCGACATGATCGCCGTGACCGCCGTGACCGCCGTGGCTCGTGTGACCAGCGTGCTCTGGGGGAGCACCGTGGTCGTGGCTCATCGCCGTGTGGTCATGCTCCGTTGTCGGCACGCTGCCGTGATCCTGATGCGCAGTGTGTTCGTGGTGCTGGTCATGCTGGCTCATCGGAAACTCCTTGCTCGGATGCACCCGGATCAGCCGGGCGCAAACGGATAGCGACTCAGATCGGGGAGGTCGCGAGGGTGTAGCCGGCCTCTTCAACCGCAGCCCGTACAGCCGTGGGATCGATAGGGGCGGCGCTGTGGACAATCACGCGGGATGCCCCGCCGGCATTCAGGTCGACCGTGACACCGTCGACACCATCGATGGCGTTCAGCTCATCGCTGACGCTGGAGGCGCAATGCGAGCATGTCATCCCCGCAACCAAGACAGCACTTGCCTGAGCGACACAATGAGCGAGATGGTCACTGAGTAGCGACAACGCCACCGTCTCGAGGGCCTTCGTCGCCGCAGACACCTGCGTCAAGATATCGATGCAGTACTTGTCCTCATCAACCATTCGTGCGATACCTCGCACCTGACCCTCTACCCGGCTCAACCGCTTACGCAGATCAGCCTTGTTGCTCTCGTAGCCGTTCACTCCCAAAAAGATACCCCCTAGGGGTACATAACACAATGCATGCGAGTCTATTCCCGGTCGGGAAGTGTCCGAGGCAAAGGTGACGCATAGGTGATCTGTGTAAGGTTCGAAATATGCGTCGAAGACCCCGCTTTCGTGCCGTTCGTGGCGCGGTCGGGGCCATGCTCGCTGTGTCCGTGATCGGGCTGACCGGGTGCGCGCCGGATCCGGTCAGCGATTCCTTCCTCAAGGGTGAGAACACCGGGTATGTGGCCGCTGGCGGCGCGATCGTCGAGATCCCGATCGACGAGCGGAGCGAACCGGTCGACTTCAGCGGCATCACTGAAACTGGTGATGATTTCGACAGCGCAGACAACGCCGGCAAGGTCACGGTGGTGAACTTCTGGTACGCCGGGTGCGCGCCGTGCCGCATCGAGGCGAAGGATCTCGAAAGCGTCTGGCAAGAATACGGCGGCGAGGATGTAGCTTTCATCGGCATCAATACCCGCGACCAGGCCGACACTGCCCAGGCTTTCTCTCACGAGTTCGGCATCACCTACCCGAGCCTGATCGACGTGAACACGGCCGAGGCGAAACTCGCTTTCTCCGAGGTCGTGCCGATCCAGGCGACACCGACGACTCTCGTGCTCGACAGGCAGGGCCGTGTCGCCGCCCGCATCATCGGACCCATCGACGGCACCTCGATCCTCTCGACGCTCGTCAAGGACGCTCTGGCGGAGACACCGTGAACGCCGACACCATCATCGGGTCCGGTGCGCTCTGGCTCGCAGTCCCCGTCGCGATGCTCGCTGGCCTCGTGTCGTTCTTGTCGCCCTGCGTGCTCCCGCTGGTCCCCGGCTACCTCGGCTTCCTTGGCGGGGTGGTCGCGCCGGACTCGAAGGGTCGCGCGACGAACGCAGTCGCGCCCCAGCGCCGTCAGCTCGTAGTCGGCGTACTGCTGTTCATCCTCGGCTTCAGCGTCGTCTTCGTTCTCATCACCGCGCTGGGCGGCACGGCCGGCGTGTTCTTCCTACGCTGGGGCGACCTGGTCACACGCATCCTCGGAGTCGTCATCATCCTGATGGGGCTCGTCTTTCTCGGGTTGTTCAATTTCGCCCAGCGGGAGGTCCGCTTCCACGTCGGCTCCCGGGCCGGAATCGCAGGGGCGCCGCTACTTGGAGTGGCACTTGGTATCGGCTGGGCACCGTGCATGGGTCCGACGCTTGCCGCGATCATCGCGCTTTCGTTCAATGCTGGCGACCCTGTCCGTGCCGGCTTCCTCGGCCTCGCGTATTCGCTCGGCCTCGGCATCCCGTTCCTGTTGGTCGCATTCGGGTTCGGTTGGGCGGCGAAGACGGTCGAGTTCCTCCGTCGTCACATCCGGGTGGTGAACGTATGCGGAGGCATACTGCTGATCGTCCTCGGAATCCTGATGGTGACAGGGCTGTGGACCGACATCATGTCGCGGCTGACGGCGGTGATGGGTAGCGTCATTCTCCCTCTCTGAGATCCCTAGCAAGGATGTCGCGAGTGACGACTGGAGCAGCCCTCTCTACCCAACTGGTCATTGTGGGTGGCGCCACTTCGTGCTCCCATGTCGGAGCCTTAGATATAGACGCCGCGGTCTTCCATGAATCGGACGGGGTTGGTGTAACCACCATTGATGTAGACCTCGAAATGCAGATGGCAACCGAAGGAGCGTCCAGTGTCACCCGCGTAAGCGATGACCTGGCCCGAATTGACCCATTGCCCCCTGCCAACGAGGATGCCACTGGGTTTGATGTGCGCGTACCCGGTGCTGACGCCCCCGCCGTGTTGGATGCGGACGTAATTGCCGTAGTTGCCGTTCGCGCCGGCGTAGTCCACTGTTCCGGAGTTGGCGGCGTAGATCGCCGCTCCGCAGCCATTGGCCATGTCCGCGCCGTAGTGGTAGCTCGAGGAGCAGCCCTGCGAACCGCAGATCGGGGTCCGCGGGCCGTAGCTTGAACTTCGGCCGCCCCCGTGGGGCCGGACCCAACCGCCGCTACCGGCAGAGCCTCCGCCGCCGCCGTTGCCGCCACCGTTGGCTGCCGCTTCCGCGGCTTCGCGTTCGCGACGGGCGCGCTCTTCGGCCTCGCGCGCGGCCACACCCGACTGGTAACCAGCGACAGTCTGCGTGGTGGTGTCTTTCAGCGCGGCGAGCTGCGCCTGCATCGTCTCGAGGTTCGCGGCTTGCTCGTCGAGCGCGGCCTGTGCGGCGTCGGCCGCTTCTTGTGCCGCAATCATCTTCTGCTCTGCGACCTGCTGCAGGCGGTCTCGTTCGTCGCGGGCAACCTTCGCCTGATCGGTCAGCGATTGGGCGGTGTTGCGCGCCGAGATTGCGCCATCGTAGACCGACCGGTTGTACTCGAGAAGCTTGTCCATGGTGCCCAGGCGTGACAGGAGCTCATCGGCGTTGGCCGCGGAACCGGAGAAGAACAGTTGCAGTGCTGAATCATCTCCACCGTTGCGATACAGCTGTGCCGCAACTTGACCGGCCCTGCGCGCAGAGGTTTCGGCAATCGCTGATTGTTCGTCCGCCTGCGCCTGCAGGCTCTGAGCTTCCGTGATCGCAGCGAAGTACTCCTGCTGCGCTGCATAGAACTCGTCGGAGGCTGTATCGGCAGCAACCTGAGTCTCAGCGACCTTCCGCGTCAAGGACTGGATCAGCCCTTCGATTCGGGTGATCTCGGCAGCCTTGGCAGCTTCGTTGTTCTTGGCGCGTTGCACATCGTCCCAACTCGGGTACGACGCAGCGTACGCCGCTGAGTCGCCGGAGCCGATGCCGAGTGCAGCGAATGCAGCGACACCGAGCGCGCCGAGCCCGAAAGCGCCACGTCGAGTAACACTCAGCTTCCAGAACGAGTCGCGTTCGGCGGGCGTGGGTGCACAACCGCATTCTTCAGCCGCCTCCGTAGCCGCAGAGACGAGTCGTCCGTTCACTGTGCCCTCTCCTCGAGCTCGGCTTCGTGGATTCTGCTGCCATGGGCGCGCAGATTGGCCACGCTTGCATTGCCCGCCGTCTGGTCCATCGGCCGTACGTGGCCGCCGAAGTCGCGCCGACTCGCTCGTGATCTCTGATCAGTGGCCCATATCTGTCGCATCGAATTCGAGTTCGACTGTCCTGACACGAAGTTCACGCTTTCGGGTCCGTGTGGATGTCGGGGCTCACCTTGTTGTGTTTGTTCTTTTTCACTTGCCGTACGACAACGGTGGTGGCGATCACCGCGGCACCTATGACAGCCACGGCGATGATGAGCGGGATCGCGATCGAAGCCACCTCGTTCTCGCCTGCGGATGCCGCCGGGGCAGGGGTGTCCGCTGCGGGAGGTTCGGTAGTTGGCACAGCAGAGGGCGACGCCTTTGCCGGTTGCATCCGTGATTGTTCGTTCCCGCATGCTGGTTGGTCCCATCCCAGCCCTGGCTCGATGCCGGTGGGAGCGTACGTGAACGTGAAGCTCTCGGATATGGGGTGACCGTCGCTGGAGACGGCGTTCCAAAGCACGGTGTAGACGCCGGGTTCTCCGAGTGCGACCGGGGTGGTGAGGATGTTGCGGTCGATGGTGGAGCAGCTGGATTCGTAGAAGAGGCCGTCGGGTCCTTGCACTTGGGCGAAGCTTGCCTGGCTGAAGTCAATGAGTTCCCCGCTGAACGTGAGAGCGACGTCGTCGAGTTGGGTGACGGTTTCGTCTGCCCCGGGCACGGTGTCCAGGAGGTTGTCGTGCGCGAGAGCTGCGGGGGCCGGTGCGGCCACGATTCCCAGTGCGATGAGGGCAAGAAGTGTGCTGGCGAGCCAGCGGGTGCGGTGGGTGGAGGTCACGGGCGTGGGTCCTTTCGTCCGGCGGGCACGGGGGTGCTGTCGGTAGGTCTGTTGTTGCGTTTCGTGTGGAGGACGGAGAAGCCGGTGAGGATTGCGAGCATTCCCGCGATCATCAAGGTGGCGGCTCCGGCGAGGGCCTGGTCCTGCAGGGGGGTGGGTCCCCACGTCCGCCCCATGGCGCCAAACCACTCCGCGACGATGAGGTCGGAGCGAGCGATAGTGGCGATGCCGAAGAAAGTGGCCACGCCTGTGAGCGCAGTGAGTGAGGCCACACGCCACCGCCCCTCGGGAGTCGTGGACGCGTTCGGGGAAAGCGATCGTACGAAGAGGCACCCGGTGACGAGGAGCTGGCTGATCATCCATTCCGCTCCGAGCTGGTCGTAGAGCGACCATCGGAACAGGTCGGAGTAGTGGAACAACCACAGCGACGTGGCGAACAGGGACGCGGCGACGACGGGGCGACGAGTAAACCGGGCCAGGGGGCTGTGGGCGGCCCAGAGAAGCCATTCGCGCGGTCCTCGGCTTCCATCGTCCCGTGGGTGGATGACCAAGGTTGCGAGGGTGATCGGCGCCGCGAAGACAAGGAGCAAGGGGATCGCGAGACTGAGGAGAGCGAAGGCGAGGAATCGCATACTGATGAGCGAATCGTCATAGGCTGCGATCGGCCCACTGGTCGTCCACAGAAGCGCCCCCATCCCCGCAATCCAGCTGATCGTGCGCCTGGCTGGCCACGGATACCCGCGGCGCCGTGCGCGTCGGACGCCGACGAGGTAGAAGACGATTCCGAAACCCGCGACGAGCACCCAAAGGAGGTCGGGACTCCACGCCGTGAACCATCTCTGCAGGGTGAGTGCGACCGGGACGGGTGCGTCGGTGAGGATCTCCGCGGCGGTGGTCTGCGGCAGGGTGATCGCATCGGCGGGGGCGGCGGTGCGGGCGAGGGCGGCGGCGACCCCGCTCGCGACACCCATGAAACCGAGTTCGACGCACACGATCATCCAGAAGGCGCCACGGCCCTCGCTGGTCTTTGCGATGAGTCGGCGGCGGTAGGCGGCACCCAGGACGCCCATGACCAAAAGCGCGCCGATCTTTGTGAGAAGGAGGATGCCGTACGGTGAGGCCAAATCCTCCCACCGGCCGAGGGCTGTGAGCGTCCGCGCGTATCCCGAGACGGCGACGCCGATGAACGCGATGAGCGCCACCGTCGAGTACCGGCGGAGCAGGTTCTCGAGTTCGCGCGGCGAGCTGATCGGTCGCGCGACGACGAGCAGGATGAGCCCCCCGAGCCATACTGCTGCTGAAATGACATGCAGGACGAGGGACATGACAGCGGGATCGTGATTGGCGAGCTCACCCGAATGACCTTGGGTGGCCATGGGAATCAGACTGATGATCGCAAGCACGGTTGTGATCATCACCGCACCATAGCTGCGCACAGCGAATGCGAGGACTGTCACGACCGAAGCGAGGATCGCGGTGATGAGCCATGATCGTCCCAGCTCCGTGTCGAGGAGGAAGCGACCGAGCTGCGTGCCGAACTCGGCACTCAGGTTAACTTGCGGATTGAATGAGGACAGGAAGGTGAGGTAAGCCACCACCCCGCTTGTGAGGGTGAGGGTCGCGGCGCCGGCGGAGGCAATATCGAGCGCGACGGTGAAGGGCTTCCCTGCCGAGGGGAGAGCGAACACCGCCAGCACCAGGGGCCCGAGCATCGCCGCACCGGACAGATTGACGAACAGTTTCGCGGCCGGGAGTCCCCATCGCACGAGCGCTCCAGGGTCACTCGCGAGTCTTGGTGCAGCTCCTCCACCAATCACGAGCCCGATGACCACAGAGATGAGTGCGGCGGCAACGAGAATCGTCGGTCCAACGATCCGGAGAACAACGGGATTCATGGAGTGGTATCCCCTGTCTGAGCGCCAGCAGCGTCCGGGTCTTCCGTCACAGGTGCCGTGCATTCACCGGTCTTGGGGAGCTGCTGGATCGCCCCGGCAAGAGATTCGAGAACCGCGTCCGCCGACAGGGTGGTCGTGTCCACGTACACCTGGGCAGCTGGATCTCGGCCGTAGGTTGTGAGCCGCAGATTCGGGGTCTCCTCCTCGTCGACGATCCAATCGACGCCCCCCAAGCTGACACATTGCAGCGTGGTGGGGGCCGGGGGCTCCAACCCGCAGGTGAGGAGCACGCTACTGGGGGTGCCCCATCCTGCGGTGGCCTGAGCGTCCGTCCAGACGCGAGCCTGGTCGCCAATCGAGTCCGGTAATCGTACGGTGACCTCTGCGCACAGCGGGTCATTCGCGTTCGCTGCGGGCTCGAGGTGGACGGTGGGTGCGCAGCTGGTGAGCACAAGCAGTGCGCACAGCGCCGCGCCAGAGGTCAGAATCTTGAGCTTCACAACGTCATCCATCCGTCTTCCTGGGAGTCAGCATGCGTCCGTCGCTGTCGGATCGACATGACGAGCAGCGCTAGTACCGTTCCGATACTGAGCATCCAGCCGAGCCACGGCATCAGCACGACAGCGAGAGTCGTGCCGGCGCGGAGGGGGACCTCGGTGATCTTCGCCGCGGTCGTGTCCACCGCAACCTGAGCCAACACTTTTCCATCGCGGCCGATGACTTGACTGGTCCCGGTGGTGGAGACGTTCACCGCAGTTCTCCCTGTTTCGAGCGCGCGTATGCGGGCGATGGTCAGCTGTTGGAGGTTCTCGTCCGTGCCTCTGAAATCCGCATTGTTGGTTTGAAACACGAACATCTGCGCGCCAGAGGACGCGCTCTGGTGGATGACGTCGTCGTAGATGACGTCGAAACAGATCGCCAGACCGATGGGCACATCGCCAACGTTCATGAGGGGCGTGTTGGAGCCGGGCGTGTACTCGCGTTGTATCAACCCGATGAGATCGGGGGCGATGGCTTCGTAGAACCAACGGTCCGGCACGTATTCGCCGAAAGGGACGGGGTTGGCCTTGTCGTGGAGCTGCTGCGGCCCGGCGCTGGTCCACAGCATCGAGGTGTTGAACGTGTCAGCTCCGCGGGTGGTTGCCGCATTCACCAGTGCCGGAGCGCCAGCACCCTGCACGAGTCGATCAAGGCGGCCTGCGACGGCGGCATCGCGCAGGGGATCGGCGTCGACGGCCCCTTCTGGCCAGACGAGAAGGTCCATTTCACGCCCCAGGAGCGGAGCGGTCGCTTCTTCCTGTGCGCGCAGGATGTCACCTGTTGTCCTGGTGTCGAAGTAGCCGCTGGGACCGTTGCCCTGCACCCATCCGACGCGCATCATTCCCGCTTGCTCAGTCGGGAACAGAGGGACGGCCATCGCGGCAACGACGATGACCGCCGCTGCTGCTCCCGGCTCCCACCGGCGGAGGGTGAGGGCTTCCACGACGCTTGCGCAGACGAGGATTGTCAGGAAGGTCAGCCCGGTTGTCCCCACCCAGGAAGCGGCTTCCGCGAGCGGGCTCTCGGCAAGAGTGAAGCCGATTCGCGCCCACGGGAACCCGGTGTACGGCGCATTCCCCATCAGCGTTTCCCGCAGCACCCACACCCCGGCGACGAGCACAGGAGTGATCGCGTGATACCCGAATCCCGCCCGCGTGGTGGCGACACGATAGGCGAGTGCGATCAGCGCACCGCCGGCACCGAACAGCAGGGATTCCAAGCCAGCCAGCGCGACCCATGGGATGGGCCCCAGAAACCGGGTCACCCATACCAAGTGAGTGAAGTAGAAGGCCGTCCCGTAGACGAGGGAGATCAGGAACGCCCCGGGAACAGAGCGTCCGCGAAGCGTCCACAGCCCGATGGTTGCGCTCACGAACGTCGCGGGCCACCACCCGGACGCGGGGTAGGCGAGATCCAGCATGCCTCCTGCGATGGCGGACGCGACGATCGCTACGGGAAATGGCACCGCAGCTGCCAGGAGCGCATCGTGCGCACTGGCGTTGCCGCGCCGTGGTCGAACGGAGAGGGCGTGTCCCACCAACGGGTCAGCGGTCACGGTCATGAGTGCCCAGGTTTTTCAGGTAAGCGTTGTACGAGTCGAGGTCGGCGTTCCCGTGCACGTCGGCATACCGATCCGCCGCGGCAGCACGAGCGGTGTCGCTTCGGAACCAACGATGCATCACGTAGATCAACATCAGTACGGTCGGGGCTTCACCGTAGGACCATGCCAGAGCGCCGGCTAGCTGCTGATCGGCGAGGGGATCGATGCCCAGTGCTTCGGTGGGCGCGACGAACGAGCCGACCAGGATCGTACTGGCCATCATGAGAAACACCCCGAAGAATGCGTGGAGCGCGGCTTCGGCAAAGACGTCCAGTGCACGGGCACCATGACCCAACCTGACCGGCAGCGGATCGGAGGACAGGATGGGGATGGTGAAGAGCACGCCGGCGAGGAGGAATCCGACCTCGAGTGCGACGTGACCCCCGGGGAGAGCGAGGATGGCATCGGCAGCACCCGCAAGGTAGATGCCGTAGAACGCGAACAGGTAGAGCGGGACAGTGGCCCACGGACTGAGTATCCATTTCGCGGCCGGGCTTCGAAGAGCACCGTGGGCCGCTGTGAGGACTAACCGTCCCGCTCCATGATGCGGTGTCGCTCGCAGAAGAAGGGTGCCGGGAGAGCCCAGGACGAGGAGCGGCGGCACCATCATCATCAGAGTGAGCTGCTGGAACATGAAAACGGACACCAGCGCCTGGCCGTAGGTTTCAACGCCTAGACCAGTGACCGCCGCGAGGAGAACACACCCGAGAAGGAAGCTGACCGTTCGCCACACGGGCCACCGACGCCCGCGCGTCCACAACCGGATCGCTCCGACCAGATACAGCACAGCGAGGATCCCCGCGACTATCGGTAACACCGGAAGCGGGATGTCCGCCGGTGCGAGGAACGCCTGCAAAGATGGGGGACTTTCGAGGATCTGGCCGCTCACACGCATGGTCGTGACAAGAAGATCGCGCTGTTCACTTCCGGATCACCTTGATCGTCGCCCCCGCTGCCAGGAACGCCACGGCCGCGATGGGCTGTGCTGTGGTCCACACGACACCGGAGAAGGGGAAGGGCATTACCGGGTTCCAGAGCACGGCGATCGCGAGGAAGACCGGGATCCACCACCAGTGGCGTGCCTGCAGCGCAAACCACGCGACGATCAGCCCGAAAATTGAGGCGATGAAGAGGACGAGGGGCGCCCAATTCGCCTGGAAGAGCGCCGGGGCGAGGAACAGGATCGCGGCGGCGACGAGGCTGGGGGCCAGGGCGTTCCGCTGGTAAGTGGAGGGGACACGTTCTTTGGGACTCATGGGTGAACCGTTTCTTCGGCGGGTACAGGGTCGACGGGATCGGGGCGGGACGAGGGGTCTGGCCGGCGACGGCTTATGCGCAGACCCGCGACGATGAGGAACACGGCACCGATGCCGAGAGCGACATCGGCGAGGTTGCCGATGAACAGGTTCCCGTAGGCAAGGAAATCGGTGACGTGCCCGATCCCGAACGCGGGCGGCGAGAATAAGCGATCGATGAGGTTCCCGATCGCACCGCCCACGATGAAACCGAAACCAACCGCCGACCACACGTTGCGGGCTCGGGTAGCGGCACCGATGAGGGCCGCGGTGACAGCGAGCCCGACGACGGTGATGACCCATGTGGAGCCTTCCCCGAGCGAGAAGATCGCCCCGGGGTTGAAGGCCAGTTGAAGACCGAGCCAGTCACCGATCAGCGGTATACGCGCATCCTGTCGCAACGTGTTCAGAGCAAGAGTCTTGGTGCCTTGATCGATCAGGATAACGATGGCGGCGACGATGAGCACCACGGCCGACCGGCGGACTCGATCACGCATCGGCGTCTTCCCCCGCGGCCGCGGCATCCTCAGCAACTTCGGCGCGATCCCGCTGGTGACGGCGGCGCCCGGCCATCATCACGCCCACAACCCCGACCCCCAGGATGATAGCCAAACCGGAGAGGAAGAATAGGGGCAGCATTTCGAAGGCACCGCCTCCGGATGGTGTGCCGCCGTACGTTTGTGCCGGCGATGCGGTTTCCGTTTCTTCGCTGCTCTGTGGTGAGGCTTCAGGGGTGGGGCTTGCGGTGGTTGTGCCGGATCCCGTGTCCGTCGCGGGTCTGACGGTGTACACGTACTCTCCGCTGATCGGATGCCCATCGGCGGAGACGGTCTTCCATCGGACAGTGAAGACACCGGTCGCGGCGTCCGGGGAGAGGTGCTGCGTGATAACGTCATCGGTCGCCTGGGGGGCGTCGACTGCGACGTTTGCTCCGGTTTCATCGACCACGTCGATGACTGTTGCGCCGTCACCATCCGGAAGCAGCCCGGTGAACATCAGAGAGATCTCGTCGGGAGAGCCGTCGACGGCCGAGTCGGCGTCGGGGTACGCCGAGACGAACTCGTCGTGAGCGGCGGCCGGGGCTGTGGTCCCCAGCACGACGGATGCCGACACCATCAGGGCGGCGGCGGCGAGGGCTGTGATACGTGCCGAGAGGCGTTTATGCATGGGTGTCGTGCTCTCCGGGGTGGGATTCGGGTTCGATCTGGAAGGTGGAGTGTTCGATGCTCACGGCGAAGTGCTCGTTGACGCATTGCTGAAGTGATGTCAGCAATGCGGCGGAAGCTTCCATCGTGACGGTGTCATCGACCACGACATGGGCGGTGAGCGTGGGGAGGTCGGTCGAGACTTGGGTCGCGTGAAGGTCGTGCACCGCGACCACGTGCGGAAGGGCAAGGATGTGGCGGCGGACATCCTCGAGGTCGAGGCCGGCGGGTGTGGACTCCAACAGCACCCGACCGGATGCTCGCAACAGGATAAGAGTGCGGGGAATGATGAGCAGCGCGATCAAGACGCCCGCGACGGCGTCCGCCTGATACCAACCGAAAACGGCGATGAGGATGGCGCTGGCGATGACGCCGACGGAACCGAGGGCATCGTTGACGACCTCGAGGAACGCGGCGCGCATGTTGAGATTGCGTCCGCGGCCGCTGAACAATACGAGCATGGAGGCGATGTTGGCGACGAGACCGACGATGCCGAAGAACAGCAGACTCCCCGATGCGATCTCAGGGGGCTCGAACAGCCGCCGTACGCCTTCCACGAGCGCGAAGATGCCCACCCCGAGCAGCAAAGTTGCTTGAGCGAGCGCACCGAGAACCTCCGTGCGTCGAAGACCGAAGGTGTACTTGGGAGTCGGGGGACGATTCATCAGATGCGCAGCGGTGACGGCCATCGCCAACCCGACGACATCGGTGAGCATGTGCGCCGCATCAACAAGCAGTGCGAGGCTGCCTGTGATGATTGCGCCGATCACTTCGACGATGAAGACCGAAGAGGTGATCGCGAACGCGATGACCAGGCGATTGCGGGGAGTGGCGTCACCGATACCGTGACTGTGCCCTGTGTCTGTCATGGTGCTCCTTTACGGCCGTCCAACGATGTGCCGGGCGACGATCGCCGCATCACGACCCGCCCCAGCGAGGGTGCCCGCATCTGCCCGGGAGTAACGCGGCATGCCAACAGTGAACAGTCCCGGGATGCGTGCATTGACGTGCAAAGGCTGCCCGGGCGGCTCCGAATCGGGCAGCCATGCGTCCGCCGGCCTGTACCCGGTCGCAAGGATCACGGAATGCGGCTTCACGGACGCCCCATCGGCGAACATCACGGTGTCTCCGTGTACCTCCGTCACGGCGGCGGCATGAGTGACGTCTGTCGAAGCTACGCGGGGGCGTGACTCAGACATCGGACCCCGACGTCGCAGCCTCGACCAGATGGGCCGCTCCGACACCTCTGAGGATTCCGCTCGAGTGGAGAGGGTGACGTCGTGGGAGGAAGCGAGCTCTTCTGCAATCTCCACTCCGCTGAATCCACCGCCAACGATCAACACGCGGCCGGGAGGTATCTGGGCGGGATAGAGGTACTGGCTGGAATGCAGCACAACACCGGGTACTGCCAGTTCCAGGCGCCAGCCCGGCACGCGCGGCACCGCGGCAGCTCCCGTTGCACAGACCACATTTCGGGTTTGCACTTCCCCGGCGGAGGTCGACAGATGCAGTGTGGATCCGTCGCCCAACCGGGTGATTCCAAGAGCACGAGTGCCCCACACGGTCTTCACACCGAGGGCGTTCTCCACCGAAGACAGGTAATCGGACATCTCATCCTTACTCGGATAACGGTCTCCATCGCCCGGGAAAGGAAACCCGCGGACGACACTGTGGCGGGCCGCGCTGCGTAGCTTCATCGACTGCCACCGTGTGGCCCAGCTTCGTCGACCGGGAGGTGCAGAATCGATGATCACGAAGTCCTTCTGCGGCTCAAGCCCGGAGGACCTGAGTGCGGCGGCTGTCGCCAACCCGGAGTGCCCGGCGCCGACGATGATGACGCGACGGTGCGATAGCGAACGCGCCATCATTCAGCACCGTTCACCGCGGCTTCAATGGTGTCCTCCAGGTCATTCCACGTCTCCAGCACGACAGGCTCCCCATCGATGAAGAACGAGGGGGTACTGCTGACACCGAGCTGCTCACCCTCGTCTAGATCGAACTGGACCCGTTCTGCAGTCGCCGGATCAGCGACCGCATCATCGAACGCGGCCATATCCAATCCGAGTTCCTCCGCAAATCCCCGGAACAGGTCCGCACGAGACTCTTGAGCCTCACCCCATTGAGACTGCGTCTCGAACAGGCGGTGATACATCTCTTCCAGCCGTCCCTGCTGCGCTGCGGCTTCGGCAGCGATCGCGGCATTCTTCGAGTTGAGATGACCCGGCAACGGGAAGTAGCGGATCACGTACGTGATCTCGCCATCGAACTTGCCACGGAGATCCTCGACGAGGGGATAAAAAGCACCGCAGGCCTCGCACTCGAAATCGAGGAACTCGACCACCGTCACCGCCCCATCTCCTCCGTCATCGAGGACATGCGAGTTCTCACGGACGACCTGTGGACCATCAGCGGCCCCCGTCTCGGGTGCGGCAGCTCGACTCTGATTGACAAGGACGAACACCAGCGCAACGATCAGCAACACCACGGCGAGAGCCACGGTGACAAGTACCGCTTTCATAGAAGATTTCATAGACACTCCAGACACACACAACGAACGAGGACGACCAGGGGAGCGCCATCGAAGAGATGGCGCCGCCAGATCAGGTTCGCGACAGAGAAAGCTGTGTGAGAGAAGGAGGCAATACGAACAGGCGCCCCGTCATGGCCGCCAGTGATGGTGCGCGCGGCAAACGTTCACGAACGCGAGAAGAGGGGACGTGACGGCGGAAGATCCGCGTGACGATGAGCACCAAGAAGCAGCAGAGGATACCCAAGAGGCACCCGGCGACGCCGATCATGATGTCGTTCGCAGTATCCCCAGCCACGACATGTTCCGCAGTTGCGCCGACACCGCTTTCACCCGAACCCGCCGCGACAGGGCCAGCAGAAGACGTACCTAGTGACGACGAGGATGTCGTGCTCAGATACGCAGTCGCATCCGTCGCGTCACGATGGCCGCCCGGCCACGCTCCGACGATGAGAAGAAGTGCCAATCCGAGGGCCGTAATGATCTTCGTTATCATGAACTCGTCGGCGCGGCTAACGCATTTGTGAGCGCGACCGTGGACGACCATGACCTCAGGATGATACCAGCCCCACCAATCAAGTCTTCTTGCGAACCCGTGAGCCACGCGCCCGTTCTACGGGCGAAGCGAGAAAGCCTTGGGACGTCGTCCGCTGAGCCAGCCCATCACCCATCAACTGGACCAGTTCCAACTAACCGCCACCACACCCAACCCGCCCCGATCATGCCCGGAACGATCACCAGCCATCCCAAGTAGAAGTTCTCGGCAGGGCGGCCATACGCGTTACTCCAGAGTGCGATGAGACCGCCGTGCAGCAAGTACAGGGACAACGCCACCTGACCGCACGCGCACAGGGGAACAAAGACAGCACCCCAAAAACGCTCTGCATGCTCCCGCCTCACCGTAGCCCCCAGCACAACGCAGACGTAGACGGCGAACACCAAGCCAATATCCCTCAGAGAGTCCAGGTAGTCCCCCGATAACACCGTGCCGAAGCGCTGCCCGAAACCCCAGGCAAGATACGCCAACAGCGCCACAGCCGCCATGATCCACAACAAGCGATCGCGTTTCAAGCCGTGACGGATCAACAGGGCACCGATGAGGAACACCGGCAACAGGTTGACCACCCGATACTGAGGGCCCAGGAACATCCAGGTCGTGACCTCACGCACGGGCGGCGGCGCGGTGTAGACCCAAATCCAGGTGCGTGCGACGCTCAGCAATGGCTGACTGGCCAGGACAAGGACCGCTGTCGCGGCGATCACGACCGAGCTGCGCAGGAGTAGAAGGGGCGCGCCGAGGATGATGAGCAGCCCGAGATAGCTCAGGATGACCGCCAGCCAGGAGCCCCACGTGGCCATCCACACACCCAGGACGATGAGGAACAGGCCACGCAGAGCCTGTTGCAGCAACGTCACCCCCGCAGCGCCGCCGCGTCTCCACACAAGCTCCGCCGACATGCCCATGACGAGTGCGAAGAGCGGCGACGCGACACTACTGAAGTTCGCCGTGACGAATTGCACCGCCCACGGTGCGTTCGGCACGAACGGAGCAGCGTGCGCGATGAGCATCGCGACAATCGCGAACCCGCGGAGCGCGTCCGGAACCAGAAGACGGCTCATGTCAGAGACGCGTCGAGCTCGCCTGTGCATTCTGGGCGGCAGCGTTCTTTCGGGCTCGAAGACCATGCCCTGAGGGCATTGGCTTGACCGCATAGGAAATAGGTCAGCGGAGACTGTATAGTTCAGGTTATGCTGACCATTGCTTCTCGTCTCGACGTCATGAACCGGCTCGGCCGCGCCATGGCTGATCCTACGCGTTCTCGGATTCTCATGACTCTGCTCGGTGGCCCGAGCTACCCCGCAGTCCTGTCCCGTGAGCTAGAGCTGACGCGCTCCAACGTGTCGAACCATCTCACCTGCCTGCGTGACTGCGGGATCGTTGTCGCCGAGCCTGAGGGCCGGCAAACCCGCTACGAGATCGCCGACCCTCATCTCGCCGCGGCCCTCCTCGCGCTTGTGGATGTGACGCTGGCTGTGGACGAGCACGCGCCGTGTGTGGACTCGGCCTGCACGGTGCCGGGCTGCTGCGGAGCAGGGGCTGACGCGTGAGCGCGGCGTGCGGCTGCGAGCACGAGTCCGCCGCCCCGGCGGGAGAGGAACACGAAGAGGCTGAGCGGCCGTGGTGGAGGGACCGCGGGATCATGGTGCCGGTCCTTTCCGGCGTTGCGTTCCTCGTCGGCCTGATCCTCGAGTGGTCCGGCCTCGAGATTCCGGCGCTCGTGCTGTTCTGGGCCGGTCTGCTGCTGGGTGCGTCGACGTTCACGCCTGGCGCGATACGAAAGCTGTTCAAGGGCAAGCTCGGCATCGGACTGCTGATGACCATCAGCGCCATCGGTGCAGTCGTCCTCGGATACGTCGAGGAGGCCGCGGCTCTGGCGTTCCTGTACTCGATCGCTGAGGCGCTCGAAGACAAGGCGATGGACCGGGCCCGCGGGGGGCTACGGGCGCTCCTGAAGCTCGTCCCGGAAACAGCGACCGTGCTGCAGGGCGGCAACGCTGTGCAGGTGCAAGCGAGAGAGCTTATGGTCGGTCAGGTCATGGTGGTCCGCCCGGGCGAGCGGATCGCAACGGATGGGATCGTCCGCTCCGGTCGCTCCAGCCTGGACACCTCGGCGATCACTGGGGAGTCGATCCCGGTCGAGGTCCAGCCTGGCGATGTTGTGTCGGCCGGCGCGATCAACAGCGCCGGCGCGCTGGAGGTCGAAACGACGGCTGCGGGCACCGACAACTCGCTCACCACGATCGTCGAACTGGTAGAGAAAGCACAGACCGAGAAGGGCGAGCGTGCTCGTCTCGCGGACAGGATCGCCCGCCCGCTGGTGCCCGGCGTGCTGATCCTCGCAGCGCTTGTCGCGATCATCGGTTCGCTGCTGGGCGACCCCGAGGTGTGGATCACCCGCGCGCTCGTCGTGCTCGTCGCGGCCTCCCCGTGTGCGCTGGCGATCTCGGTGCCGCTGACGGTCGTCGCTGCGATCGGTGCGGCGAGCAAGTTCGGTGTGATCATCAAGTCCGGCGCCGTTTTCGAGCGCTTCGGGACGGTCCGGCACGTCGCCGTCGACAAGACCGGAACCCTCACCCGCAACGAGCCCGTGGTCACCGCCGTGCTCACCACGAACGGTGTAACCGAGGTCCAGGCGTTGGCGTGGGCGGCTGCCCTGGAGCAGCACAGCACACATCCTCTTGCCTCAGCAATCACCGCCGCAGCCTCGGGGACACCGGCAGCTGCAGATGTGACCGAGCAGGCCGGCCACGGTATTGACGGCACCGTCGACGGATCGAGAATCACCGTCGGCAGTCCCCGCTGGCTGGACGCCGGCGACCTCGTCGAGCGGGTCGCAACGCTGGAAGAGCAGGGCATGACCGTCGTCATCGTGCACCGCGACGGGTCACCGGTCGCCGCGATCGGCGTCCGTGACGAGCTGCGCCCTGAAGTCTCTGACGTAGTCCGGACACTCACCGGCCAGGGCGTCGGCGTGACGATGCTCACCGGCGACAACGCCCGGACCGCTCGTGCTCTGGCTGCGCAGGCCGGGATCAGCGCCGTGCGAGCGGAGCTGCGCCCGGAGGACAAGGCGACCGCGATCGCAGAACTGTCGAAGGCAGGACCGGTCGCGATGATCGGCGACGGCATCAACGATGCCCCGGCCCTCGCTAGCGCAGACGTCGGCATCGCGATGGGCGCGACAGGCTCCGACGCAGCGATCGAATCCGCCGACGTGGCCTTCACCGGCCATGATCTGCGCCTCATCCCGCGGGCGTTCGATCACGCCCGGCGCGGTCGACGGATCATCAACCAGAACATCATCCTGTCGCTGCTGATCATCACCGCCCTGCTCCCGCTCGCGCTCTTCGGCGTCCTGGGGCTCGCGGCTGTCGTCCTGGTCCACGAGGTCGCGGAGGTCATCGTGATCCTCAACGGCCTGCGTGCCGCCCGCACGCCACGACTGGAAAGCTGATGCTCGCCACCATCGGTTCAGCGATCGGCCTTTTTGCGGCGACGAACATCGACGACATCGTCGTGCTCACCGTGCTGTTCCTCGCCTCCAGTCGAGGGAATCCCCGCCCGTGGCAGATCATCGCAGGCCAGTATCTCGGGTTCATCACCCTGGTCGTGATCAGTGTGATAGCCGCGCTCGGGCTCACGATCGTTCCGGACGAATGGGTCGGGTTCCTGGGTCTGATCCCGCTCGGCATCGGCGTGTGGACGCTCATTCGCGGCTTGCGCCGCAACGGCGACAATGACGACGACGACTCCAAGATCACCGCGGTCGGACTATGGGGCGTCGCAGGGATCACGATCGCCAACGGGGCCGACAATATCTCCCTCTACACGCCAATCTTCCGCACCAGCACCCCAGTCGACGTCGCGATCATGATCGTCGTGTTCCTCATCCTCGTCGCGGTCTGGTGTGCGGCCGGTCGGCTCATCGGCACCAACAAGGCAGTCACCGAAGCGCTGGAGCGCGTCGAGCACTGGCTGGTACCGGCAGTGTTCATCGGCCTGGGCCTGTTCATCCTGATCGAATCTGGGGTCATCGTCCGTCTGATCGAGGTCCTCGCATGACCTCCTCCCGGACAGAGGCTCGCCCGCCCGCTGCGCGCAAGCTGTCGTCGGCACGGCGGTGGCAGCTCACTGGTGGAACGCTCCTGATCGCCGTGGTTGTCGTGCTGATTGATCAGGGAACCAAGGTGTTGGCCGAAGCGACCCTCACCGAGCGCGAGCGCATCCCGCTGATCGGTGACCTCCTGGGTTTGCAGCTCGCCTATAACCCCGGAGCGGCATTCTCGTTCGGGGAAGGCTTCACCTGGGTATTCGCGCTGCTCGCTGTCGCCGCCACCGTCACAGCGATCGTGTTCGCGTTCCAAGTGCAACGCCCGGCGTGGGCGATCGTGATCGGCGCTCTCGGTGGCGCTGCCGCCTCACACGCAGGCGACCGCCTCTTCCGCGACCCCGGATTCGCCCGTGGACACGTCGTGGACTTCCTCGCCTACGGGAACTGGTTCATCGGCAACCTCGCCGACATCGTGATCTTCGCCGCAGCGATCACCGGAGCAGTTTTCATGATCCGCGCAGACGAGGAGAGCACCGAGTGAGATCTCTCGTGCGGTGGTGGGACACTCATCAACTCGCCCTCTACATCGGCGCAATCGCCGTGGGGGCGGCCATCGGGCTGATAACGCCGCAGGCCGCTCCGAGCCTCGAGCACTCGATCGAACCCGCACTGATGTTGCTGTTGTTCGCCACTTTCCTCGGCGTCCCGCTTATCGAGGTGAAGCGCGCGTTCCGTGACATCAGGTTTCTGGGCACGGTGCTGGTGGCGAACTTTGTCATTGTGCCGATGCTCGCCTGGGGTCTCTCCCGTTTCGTAGTCGACGACCGGGGACTGCTCCTCGGGGTGTTGTTCGTCCTGCTGACCCCGTGCATCGATTACGTCATCGTGTTCGCTGGTCTCGCGGGTGGTGCTGGCGCGCGACTGCTCGCAGCCGCACCGCTGCTGATGTTGGTCCAGATCCTGCTGCTCCCGGTGTTCCTGTTCCTCTTCGCCGGCGGCGCTGTGCTCGGTGTGGTTGACATCGGCCCATTCATCCGGGCATTCCTGTTGCTGATCGTGGTCCCACTCTCTGCAGCAGCGGTTGTGCAGGCTCTTGCGCGTCGTTATCGGGGAGGGCGGTTTATCGAGAAGATCATGGCGGGTGCGATGGTGCCGCTGATGATGGTGACCCTCGCCGTAGTCATCGGTTCCCAGATCGCCGCCGTTGGATCGCAGATCACCGCGCTCCTGCGTGTAATGCCGCTGTACATCGCATTCGTCGTCCTCGCCGTCGCGATCGGGAAGCTCGCCAGCCGCGTCGCACAACTAGACGTTTCCGCCACCCGCGCGGTGATGTTCTCCACCGCGACGCGCAACTCGCTCGTCGTCCTACCGCTCGCTCTCGCCCTTCCCGCCTCGATGAGCATGGCCCCGCTCGCGATAGTCACGCAAACCCTTGTCGAGCTGGTCGCGATGCTCGTCCTCGTCCGCGTGGTCCCCCTTCTCGCGCGCGAACCACGGCCGAGCCTCGCCTAGCCGCAGCACTGAACTATAAATCGGAGCGGTCGTCCCATCGAAAACGATCGTTTCCGGCGGCTTGGAGGATCGCCCTGGTCAACGTCACGACACGCCGAGGATCGACCCGCCGTAACCCCCTGCCGAAACGCAATAGCACCGAAACCGGTGGTGTAGCGTTTCCGGCTGGCCAATCCGAGCGGGTTCGGCCGAACCTGAAGGCCCACGTCAGTCGCGAGCGTTGAACACCTGGAAGGCGACGCCATCCTCGTGCTGCCAGTGGGAGGCGATGCCGAGCGAGCGCTTCGTCAGCTCATGCCGGAAGGCCTCGATGTCGTCTTCCGTGAAGATCCACGCGTGCTGGGACGAGCGGGCACGGTACTGGGCGAAGGCGCGGATGTTGATCCTGCAGGCGAACGATGAGAAGTCGACGCTGCGGGGGAGAGCTCGCCCGGCTTCGCGATCGACCTGCCTGGGCGAACCGCGGTGGTCGCCGTACTCGGTGCCGGCGCGCATCATCTCGGCGACCATGTCCAGGCCCTTCAGGTGCTCCGGCGTCGGGTACGTGGGTCGCTGCGCGGCCATGAGGGCGTCGTACTCATCACAAAGACGCCGCTGGTCGACGCTGTAGATAGTCCTGAGATCCGAGAACGCGCGCTCGTTGTCGTTGATGACCTGACGCAGAGCAACCAACTCGCCGGTGTCGTGCGGGGTCGTGCTGTAGATGAGAACCATCGGTGTTCTCCTCGAGGTCGTGTGTGGGGTGAGCGTCGAGCGCAGGTCAGTCGATCTCGCCTGCCTTCAGCGCGCGCTTGATCGCTTTCATCGACCGCCAAGGGCGACCCTTCAGCGCGTCGTCCTGCGTGATGACGAGAGCTCGGATGTGCCGGGCGGTCTTCTTGTCGATCGGTTTCTGTTCAGGCATGGGGCCACTTATTCGGGGTCAGGGTCGGTCGTGACGAGCGGGGTGGAGGCTCGCTGAGCAACTGAGGTTTGTGAGGTTGTAAACACGTAAACCCCGGAATCACGCGGATCGACGAGGACTCCGCATAGAGAGGTTTCTGGGGTTGCGGTCGCCAGCCGCAGTGGCTGTCTGACCGGATCCGTCGCGCGGGGGATGACCGCGGGCACGCCGAGTCCGTAGCGTGAAGCGCATGGATATCGCTTCGATGATCATGGGCGGCTCGATCGTTTCGATCGGGTGGATCGCGTTCTGGCCGTGGGCGCAGCTGAAACGGCTTCGCGAGCTCGAGGGAACTGCAGCCGCAGGTCCGGACCCGGATTAGACCTCGTTCAGAGGCAATGCGCGCTCGGATCCGCTCGATTGCTGGGGGTCTCCGTCGAAGTGCCCAGCAACCGAGCGCAGGGGAGCGCACGAAATCCGCGAGATTCCGCGGAAGTCGGATCGGGGGTCATAAGCAGTGCCGACCCGCCGGGGCTTATGACCCCGCGCTGGCGCGCGGCTAGCCTCGAGCGGTCATCCGGCGGATCTGCTCGGCGTATCCGTCGAGGACGTCGAAGATCCCGCGGTGCTGCCAGACGCGGTTGCGTCCTTGGCCGGTCGTCTCGGTGAGCACCCCGCGATCGGTGAGTGTGTCCAGCGCGCGCAGCGCCGCCATCTCGCCGAGTCCGAGCGCGCTCATGAGGTACTTCGTGTTCACAGCCGGCTGGCCCACGAGCGCGGGAAGGACCTTCCAGACCGCAGCGTCGGAGCGGACGCCCTGGAGTAGAGCGCGGGACTCGTCCAGCTGCGCGACGAGATCGTCGACCAACTGCGTCCCCGTGGACGCGGCGATGCGACTCGCCATGGCGAACTCGCGGATGATCGGGGCAGCGTCGCCGGCTCGGAAAGCGGTCAGCGCCTGGAAGTAGCGCCCGGTGTTCACGAGTAGTCCTGCAGAGATCGGTACGGCGGTGGAGCTGACGAGACCCTTGTTGCGCAGGATCGACTGCGCGAGCGCGCGGCCGGTGCGGCCGTTGCCGTCGACGAACGGGTGGATGGTCTCGAACTGGGCGTGCGCGACAGCGACCTGAACAAGCACGGAGATGTCCTGGCGCTGCACGAATCTGACCAGGTCACCGATCGCACCGGGAATCCGGTCGTGGTGGGGACCTATGAACTCCGCGTGGCGGGGGCCGGCGTTGCCGGGGCCGATCCAGACCTGTTCTTGGCGGTAGACACCGGCTTCCTGCTCGAGGCCGGATTGGTGGCGCAGCAGAGCGTGGTGCATCTGCAGGATGGAATCCTCGGAGATCTCGTCCGAGAGCGCGAGGGCTGCCTCCATGGCGCGGACGTTCCCGATGACGGTGAGCGCGTTGGCCTTGTCGCCTTCATCGATCTCGGCGAGAGCGAGCTGCTTCGCCGACGTCGTCAGCTGCTCGATCTGTGAGCTGGACGCGGACTCTGTGCGGAGCAGGATCGCGGTCATCGGGCCCAGGGCCGGGTTGTCGGTGCCCAACGTGCGCCGCGCATGCTCGTCGAACGCGACCAGCTGGCGCGTGGCGTCTTCGACGTCAGCGGCATCTTCGCTCGGGACCTGCGGGCTCCAATGAGCGATCGGAGCTGTGACCGTCGCCTCAAAGGGCCCGGTCTGACGCACAACCTCGGCCCGTGAGAACATCCCCGGTGCCCGCGGCTTCCAGTCCAGGGTCTCGCTCGAGATGGCATCGATGGGGATGCGGGTGCTGGGCGAAGACGTGGGCATCACACCATGATACCAACACTTATGAAACTAGGTGTTTGTAGGGGGTGACTCAACCCGCGTCTGGCGCGAAGAGCTATCTGCGGCGAGATCATCTCGCCGGATGAACTCGAGCGTCTCTTGGGTCGTGCAACCGTAGAAGGCGGCCCCGCAACGCTCAACCTGGGTCCTGAAGGCCAGCCGGAGCTGGGCACGACGATTAGCGAGGCGCCCGCGTTCACCGCCTTCTACGACTACCTACGCGCACGGCACCCCGAGCACGACCACCGGTATGACACCATATGGGACGCGCTCCGCCCCACCAACGCCAACACCGCCGTCGTTCTTTCGGCATGGTCTGAAGTCGTCGACGACGCACGATCCCTCGCCCGCCTCCTTGAGGTACGCGACGGCAAATGGTCCGTCCCCATCATCACAAGCCTCCTGGTGAGCCAAGGCAAGCTCAACGCGGCCTACGAAGAGATCGCGTCCCGTCTCCAGAGCCTCCGCAACAAGGTGGGCGGCGCCACCGAACCCCCACCGACGAGGTCGTGGACGACTTCGCATCCACCACGCGCGTCGTACGAGCACAACTCCGAAAGGCAGAGAAAAGCATCCGTCTCGCGCAAGCACGCGACCAGCTGCCCACGGACCAGTCACCTCACCGCCAGGCGGGTTCTGGCCGTGAATCGGGGACGAGTGAGGCAAGCAGCGGGTGTGCTGACGATCAGTAGGCCATCGGGTCGATCTTGGTGACGATGTCGTAGCCGTACTGTTCGGCTCCGTTCATGGCGAGCTGCACGTCGCGCTTGTACACGAACACCCGGTACCACTTGGTGGCGAAGAATCGCGGGGCGTTGCGGGTCTTTTTGAGGAGGGCGGCCCATTCGTCAGCACGCCATGAGCCGTCGACGAGCACGAAGGATTCACGGTGTGCTTCCAAGAGGCGGCGGTTACGAACGTACTCGTCCATGACCTGACGGAGGTCGAGGTCCTGCTCAATCGCAGCTTTGATCGCCGCCGAGAGGCGCGGCCCATAAGGTTCGGGCCACTCCCACGCCCAGAGCGGGTCGTAGGGCGGTTGCAGCAGGCGCTTGATGTTGTGCGCGATTGCGTCCGGAACGGCCAAGAGGTCGAGGTCCGACTCGTGCTTCGTGCGCTCGGTGAAGATCGCGTCCGCGGAGGACTCGACCTCGTCGAGCAACTGCACTACCCGATAGGCGTGCACGATGCCTGGGTAACGCTCGAGTGGTTCTCCTGTCGGAACGGCTTTCACCACCGGGACCAATCGGTCGAGCTGAGTTCGACCGGGAGTTAGATCATTGCATTCTTCGTCCCAGACGATCGGATGCCGGAGCACTGCACGTGCCTTCTCGACCACCGCACCCTCAGCATTGGTTACCTCAAGACTTCGAGCGCGCTTCGATAGGCGGCGCTCGGCACCGAGCACAACGCCACCAACCAGCCCACCTGTGACCACGCCGACGAGCAGGTCGGGTAAAAACGAATCCCAATTCACCCGCTCAGTATGCCGTGCGGTGGCGAAGAGCGAAGGTCAGGCGGGCGGAAAGATCGTGTCGAAAAGACGTTGGCCTAGTACGCCCAGCAGTGCGCCGATAACGAGGAGCAGCCCTTGTATGCCGACGGCGCGGAATCGAGAGGGGCCACGTTCGCCAAGAACCACTCGAGACCGCCCCGTGAAGGCAATGTAGGCACCGAGAAGGGCTACCTGGCCGATGGCTGAAGTGAGCACGGCGGGCAGCCAGTCGGCGCCCAACGCGATCAACCCGAAGTAGATCACGGCGTTGGCCGCGAAGAGCAGACCCGTGAAGGCGAGCCACCCTCGGAACGTGGTCAGCCACGCCCACTTCGGTACGAAGCGGATGATGGCTTCTCGCGCCCACGGTTCGGTCAACCGCAGCCAGTCTTGGTCGGTCGACTGGAGCATGATCTCGACGCTCCGCTGGACCAGCGTGATGCGAATGATGCGATCCCCGAGCGTCAGCCGAAGCCCGACGTACGCGTGAGTGCGGGGGATCTCGATCGTGGACACGACGTCCTCGACGGCAACCGTGGGATGGTCCTCCCGCCCCTGCTTGCTCTTGGTCACCCAGTAGACCGAAATCGGGGTGTCCACATCGACGTTTGCCCCGGAAGTCAGGTTGCGTTGCGCGTCGCTGATCAGTCCGACGAACTCAGTTGGGGTGATTCGCCACACGTTGGCGGTGAAGGGCACGACAGACGGCATCATCCGAATAACGTATCGGGAATCACGATCACCGCGGGGCAGCGGGGGATCGCAACACACCGATGTGATCAGCTGGAAGTGTGAGCGGAGCTCCTGTTAAGTTGTGCTTGCACCTGAACTGTGACCGAAGCCTCGCCCAACCGGCGGGGCTTTTGTCGTACCCGGGAGACGAGGTGTGTGGGCGGCCGGGGTCTGGAAAGGCCCGGACGCGCGGTCCCCAGCCCGCAGCGGCGCCCCTGGCACGAGTAAGCCGCCGCCCACGTCCCGGTCGGTTAGTCGACGAGTGTGACGGTGAATCGCTGCTGCAGGTCGACGCCGTTCACGTTCAGGCCCGCGTGGGCGCTGTCGATGCCGTCGGGCCCGACACTGGCGTCCACGAAGTGCACCGAGATCGATTCGCGAGTGATGGTGACCTTGTCGAGCGGGTAGTTCGACTGACCGCCACCCATGTGGTCGAAGACGAACGCGCGGACCTCGGGGTCTTCGGTGCCGATGAACTTCACCCCAAACTGCTTCAAGCTGCTGGCCCGACCGCCGTACACCGTGACCGAGTACATGAAGTACTCGACACCGCTGGCGGGCGCCGGGTCGCCGAGCGCCCAGGTGATGTGCACGCCGTTGTCGTCGCGGCCGACGAGCACGCTTTGCATCAGTCTGGGGTTGACTACACCGCTCGCTCGTTCCATGCCCTCACCGTATCGGAAGCCGCAGGGGAGGGCACGTGAGTAAGCGCACGCACAACCGTGAGGACCAGCGGCAGCGGACCGAGTTCATTCGAAGCGGGCAAGCTGCTCGACGCGGACCCGGCGACCCGCCACCTGTCGGTGTGCTGGATCTGCACGCTGCGCATCGACTGCGAGCAGGCACCGGGTACGACGACCGACTCGCACACCCTCGACCACTACTACCCGGTCGAGGACTTTCCCGTGCTACAGAACGAACCCGACAACTTCCGCCACGCGCACTTCGACTGCAACAGCAGCCGCGGCAAGGGTGACGCCGAGCGTGGGCTTGGCGAACCAATGCCGGCGTGGTGGTGATTCGCCACCCCATCTTCCGGCTCGCTTCGCTGCGGCGCACATACCTCGCGCATGGGCTGAGCGAGCCGGACTTGACCGAACGGAGAAGCCTTGACCGCTGTCGCACCCATTGAGGGAACCGTGGACATCAGTCTCGGCGCCGGTACGCCGACGCAGGTGGCGTCGTTCACCGTGCCCGTGAGTCTCGAGGACCAGGGTGGCGGGCGCGTGGTGCTGCACGCGGCGGCGGTCGACCCGATCAAGGCCGCGGCCGGCGAGGCGCTCTCGCAGGCAGCGGACGCCCTACTCGCATCCATCCCGACCGCGATCCTCGAGGACGCCCGATGAATCGCTTCGCAGCTGTGGGACTGTTCGTGGAGGCGGCGAAGGGCAAGCGCATCGCGGTCTTCACGCCGCGCCATGCTGACATCACGGATGTGCTGCGCTGCTTCGAGCGGGTGCCCAGGGTGGTCGAGTGGCCGGGTGTTCGCATTCGCCACTACAAGGGGGATTCGCACATCGACCTGGGTGGGCGCGGCCGCATCACGCTCCACAGCGTGCGTTCGAACGTACGGGGGATCAGCGCCGACATGGTGTTGATCAACCAGGACGCGGACCGTTCACTGGACGACGGGCGTCACGATGACTTCCATCGCGACGCCCGTGCCATCGTGCTGCCAGCCCCAAGGGGGAGGTGGTCCGCGCATGAGTACCGACAAGGCCCACCCGGACCCGCGGGCGACAGTCCCACGCGTGGATGTACCGCCCGGCCAGGTGTCCAACCGCCACCGGCGCGGCTTCACGAACGCGTCCACTGCGAGGGAAAGTCGTCAGTTGTGAGCCAGCTGATGGGCTCTCCGTTGACCATCAGCACGATCCCGGCCACGCTGAGCGCGACTCCGCCGAAGGCGATGATCGCCCAGAGAATCTCTCGACGCCCAGCCATTAGGCGGCCTGCTCCAGCAGAGTCGGTTCAGCGGGGTCGACGGTGCGCGAGCTGCAGACCTTCCCGCCAACGATGTGCTCACGGATCGGGGAGGCGACAGTGCTCGAGCCGTGAGCCAGGTATCCCAAGTGTCGGGCGTCAGGAACGCTGGCATGCGGTCGTGCACCGCGCCACTGGCGTCGCGCGCTTCGCGGGAGATGACTACGAAGCAGGAGCTGAAGTTCAAGTTCGGTGCTCGTCGCTGAAGACGATCACGTCTTGCTGGAGTTCATGATCACCGCGACAATCGAATTCGGATCCCTCTTCAGGCGCAACCACTGCGCCGGGGTGACGAGCTCTAGCGCAGGGCTTCGAGTCGTCATGAATGAGTACACACGCTCAGCAGACCACGATTCTGGAAGTGCCTTTCCTAGTTGCGTGACGCCCTCGAGCACGCCGCAAAATCGGTCAAACTGCCACACGGGGTAACGCCGTTTCCGGTTCACCACAAAGTAGTAGAGGGAGCTTTGTTGAGCGCGTCGCCGGACCTGACGTGCACCGACCATGAGAAAGTCAGCAGTTTCATCGTCGCTCCAAGAATCGATGACGGCCTCGAGTCGTAGTCGGTACTCGGGACGAAGCCGAAGTCTCGGTTCAGCCGGCGAATCAATTGGAGTAGCCGTTTCGTTGCTGGTTGTGCTCGTCTCAGGAGCCGGCGACTTTGCCGATATAAACAGATCGCCTTCGGTCTCCAGCACCAGTTCGATCATCGTGCGGAGGATTGCGTCGATAAGTTTCCGATCGCGCCCGGAATCTGCTGCCGCTTGCACGAGCCGTCTGAACGCCTCGAGAACTGAATCGAGCTCCTCTTGCGTGACTGCGTCGTGATCACCAGGAGTGCTCACTCCCTTACGGCGCGACGAGGGCTCACGCTCCTGGGGGTCGCTATTCACTCTCCACCTCCAAAGTCTCGAGAAAGTCGGCGATCTGGTGTGGATCACTCCCTCGTATTAACCAGTCGGCGGGAGAGACTGAGCCGCCATCGTCGGCGAGTTCGCGGCGCGGAGTCATCATGAACGAGTTGATCGTGGCCGGCGACCAATCCTTCGGAATGGCGGGGGCGACGATATCGATTCCCGGTACGACAGCGAATCGTGGTCGCCCCGCGAACTGCCAGGACGGGTATCGCCACTCGGAGTCGCACTCGACGACGTGCAGATAGCCGCGACGAGTGAGTCGACGCAACGACGTTGGCGCGACGCGCAGTAGAGCGCGGGCTTCGACCGCGCTCAGGGAGTGCTCCGACGCGTCGGTCGCCGTGGGCGATCTCGCACCGCCTAACGCTTTATTACTCTCGCGGGGTTGCGCTTGGAGTGCACGAGACTGCTCGCGAAAGCGGTGACCGACTCGAAGACTACGTGTGACCTGTCGGTCGTATTCGATGTATCCGCGTCGGCGCCATTCGATAGCCACGTGGCTACGGAAGCTGCTGTTCCCGCGGCGTCGCTCTAAGACATCCCATTCCGTGGGGAGGCGGGCAGGAACTCCACCGGTGTCGGGGAGCAAGTGCTCGAAGAGTTCCCGGAAGGTCGGTCCCTGCGACTGACGACGGCGGTACTGGGCAATGAAGATGCCTGCTGCCAAGCCCCATTCATCGGCAGAGTCCTCTCCGGTGAAGTCCTCGAACATGTATGCCCACGAAGCGGGCGGGGGATGGCCCACACCGCGCCACCACGAACCCCAAGAACTACTCGCCACGATAACCGTCACAATCGCGGTCGCACGCATCGGCCCAGCCCTGCGGTGCGACCGCGGTGTCCGTAGGGCGGGCAGCACACGTGCAGAGTGGAGGGAGGATCCGGCGAAAGTCGATTGTTTCGTATGGCCAGAGTAATTATGCCATACGGACTAGGCCATGTCCTCTGCACCGAATCGCGAGGCTAGAGATGTGGTTCGGCGAAATGAGTTGGCGGAAGCCGAGTGGAGCGCGTACGCGCAGCAGCTCGCGGTCGCACTTCGTCGAGTTCGGCAGGAGGCTGGGCTGAGCCAAGAGGACGTGGCGTACGGCGCCGGCATGAGCCGTTACACCTATCAGAAGTACGAAAAGGGGGAGTCCCGTCCGGGGATGCCGGCGAATCCCTCACTTCGATCACTGTTCGCAATATCCCAGGCCCTCGGGGTCGGTTTGGATGCCATTCTTCCCGGAGGCGTGCCAGACCTACGCCCCCGCTAGCCGACGGGTGGTGTCCGGCGGACGGCTCGACGGGATCCGCATACGTGTTCTCGCGTTGGTCTCCCTCGAGTCTCGAAACTTGCTTGATCGACCATGCCATGAACCCTCCGCCTACAGCTTTGATGTGTCGCACTAGCGTCGGGGCGGCACACTCAAGCGCGACAACGCAGAGGATGAAGAGACGTTAGCGTTCATGCTTCAGCCCGCGCCGTGGGAGAGCCGCACCGACGATGATGCCGCTTCGACTTCGAAACTAGGCGTTCGACACGACTGAGCCGGAACGAGACTCTGCTAAATCCTCGGTGGAGGCGGAAGCGGCTACGCGACCGTTCGTAACGGCGGGGCTATACGACTCGCAGACCGCGCTCCCGCAAGCGTTCGCCCTCCGGTTTGTCGCCCGAGACGGGGGAGTGGCTGCTGACCTTGGCTCTGAACGAGAGATGTTGCTGAACAGCACCGAAGGCGCACCGGCCGACGACGTCAGGAGGTTTCATCCTCACGGTGAAATCGGCCATGCACGTACTGTTCGAAGCGGACGCCCTGGTGGATCTCATGCTGGTCCATCGCGTTGAAGCTGAATCCCATCGCCATTGCGACGAGCGGCGCTGGCATCCGGGTGACGAGGTCGTCCAGGCTGGTGTTCTTCGCTGCGAGAACGTCGATACCAAGCGCGTTTAGCTCCTCTTTCAGTTGTTGCGCGGTGATATGTCTGCCGGCTCGCATCCCGGGGAAGAGGTACGAATTGTCGTCGACTCGCTGGGTTCGGACGCGGGCACGCGCGGCGAGGTGTGCGGAAACGATACTCGCGAACGGCTCCGGCACCGGTACGTCCTTCCCGGAAAATCTGACAATCAGTTCATCGGCATCGGTGCGGGTGAACTGATCAACGCGCATTTTCGAGAGGCGCGTCAGCGGTTGACCGAACAAGAGAAACATCAATGCTGCCGTGCGGGTCGCGAGTTTCAGGTCAGTGGCGTCGCAGTAGAAGCGGATCCAGCGAAGGCGTTCGTCCGCGTCCATCCTTCTCGTGGAGCGCGCGTTGCGGCGCGGCACCGTCAGCGGGTGGGAGAGCTTGTGTTCCGTGCAGTAGTCCAGGAACAGCTTGAGGTTATAGCGTGTGGTCGGCCCAGTTGTCAGCCATTCATCGACGAGTCCCTGTCCACAATCGCCGAGGCTGACATTCTGCACCTCTAGCCATTGCAGGAACTCGCTCGCCGCCGTGATCTGCTGTTTGGCGTAATGTGCGGGGGAGTGGGCGTCCTGCCCCCGCTCGACTAGTTGTCGCACACGATTCAGGTGATGCCAGACGGCATACTGCGTGAGAGGCAGACGCTGGTTCGGCGGGGTCTCTTGGACAACACGGTTGACCCAGTTTTCAAAGGAGACGTAGGCCTCATCGCGAGTCGGGAGCAGCTTCATATCGACGAGCAGTGCTCGTATGTGTTGCACGGCTCCCGTACGCCCAGCACTGTCGAGACCTTCATGGGTGATCGAGATGGATCCGTCCGCGAGTCCGCGGAGGATGGTCTTGACCTTGGGTGAGCGCATCCAGGTAAGCACGCTTGTCGGACGGTCGCTCTCGAGTAGGCGGGTCTTGAGCGCCGACATCGTCGGATCAAACTGATCAGCCCCGTTCAGGACTTCGCTGAGATCGTCGTCAAGGGAACATCGTTCACAATTCCCGCGTCGGAAGATGGCACCCTCGTGCCCGCATCGGTGACAAATGAAGCTGCGCCCGAGGCCGCCGCAGTCAGAGCACACCGAGCGTCCCGACGAGTCGATTCCGGGCAGCAGCCTGTTGGTCGAACACCCGGGACAGTCGCCGAAGGTGTGGGTCGCTCGGTCGTAGCAGCGCCCACAGATCAGACCTTCAGGGAACCGATACTTCGTTGTCGTCTTGGGTGTCTGTTCCTGGCACCGCGCGCACGTGACCTCGCCCGGCGCCCGTGGTCGGCCCTTTGGTCTCCTCCCGTTGTCAGCGGTCATCGGCAATCACCCTCGCTCGTTTCGGTCGGGCTCGGCTCCCCACGGCGTTCAGGTTGGTGACCTCATTCACTGCTCGTTTCGCGGATGCGGCATCTGTTGCCGACGTAGTTATCAGGTCGGCAGGCGTGCAGTGAAAGATGTCGCACAGTGCGGCAAGCAGGGGCAGCGAAAGTCGTTCAGGCCTCCCAGTGACCATCCGCCAAATCTGCGCTGACGACAAGTTGATCCCCCGATCCGCTAGGTGGGGAGCGAGATCTGTGGAGTTATGCATGGCGTTGCGTGCCATCAGCTCAGACAGCTTCCAGTCGTAGTCGGTTGTGCGGCGCATTTCATCATTCCTTGGATCCGTTTCTGAGAGCGTCTCCGATAGTTCCACCGAGCATGTCTCGAACAGTCGAGGTGAGGTATTCGTCGGAAACACCCGTGTACAGCGCGGTGGTCGACGCGTACTCATGACCAACCTGCCTCTGTACAAAGTACGCTGGTGCGCCTGCTTCGATGAGGTGTGTGATGTACGAGTGTCGCAGTGAGTGCATGACGACCTCGCGTCCTAGCCCTATATCGTCCCGATACTGACGGAACCTGGCGCCTAGGGCAGTTTCGGACACGAACGTTCCACGTTCAGTTGTAAATAGCTCGGTGCCGCCTTGAGTTGCCAAGTGGGGATGCCCTCTCTCGAGCCACTCCTCGAGTATCTCGCTGCCCCACGGGAAGAGGGCGAGGACGTTGCGCTGTTTGTAATCCGATCCTCGCATCGCCTTTCCGTACCGGACGTTGAGGTGACCGTACTTACCGAACTCGGGCGCTTTTCGATTGCGACTGAAGTCGAAGGTCTCAAGATGACGGACTTCGTTCCTGCGAAGCCCGAAGCAGTATGCGATCTTGAAGAGTGTCGCGTCGCGAAACGCTGCCGCCCAGCCTTTTCGATCTGTCCGTGCTATGCGTTCGACCTCATCATCGGCACGGTCGAAAAAGGCTTGAAGCTCGGTGTGACGAAACGGTCGACGTCGTCCTCCGTGCTCCGCTTCTTGGATGTGTCGAGCGGTATTCCAGTAGTGGAAGACCGGCGCGGGATGCGTGTCGAAGAGTTCCATACAGCGGTCTATCCAGCCGTATGACTCCGAGCAGATGTAGTCGGTGAAACCCGACAGCGCGTTCTGGTAACTGCGGATCGTGGAACGTTGGTTGCCGTGGACCGCGCGACGGTCAGCGAAGAACTCATCGACCATGTCCACACTCCAGGCCCAGGGGTACTCATTCATCTCGGTAGCGAAGCGGCGGATCAGTCCCTCCCGATTCTCGACAGTGGAGAAAGCAAGATTTCGCGTCAGCTGCTGGCGCCGAAAGCCTTGCAACATCTCGGAAAACACAGTCTCTTCCGGGTGAAGCAGCACGAATCCGGATTGCTGCACGAATCGTCCTTGCTCGTCGAGACCCATGACCTATCCTTTCATTTGATGATTGAATCATGCACTTAACGAAGGATCCGCGCAACCACTAGTTCTGGCACCCATCGACGCGCGTGCTTCTGCTTGGTGGCCACGGACCCGCCACGCCCTTGATGACGAGTAAGCCGATGGCTTCTTCCCAGATCAGACGGCGCTTCTTGCTAGATTTGATCGAGCCGCCACGCACGCGCGAAGGGAACCGCGGCGGATTTCATCTGTTGAAATAAAGCTCAGTCGAACTGACATAATGTGCATTATCGGCTATTACCCATTTCGATGGCTCCCGCTGCGCGTCGTCCAGAACGCCGCGGGACGGCCGGTGTCATTCGAGGTCGTATCCGGGTGGATACTCGATCTCCAGCGGCTGACTCGTCGGAGACTCGATAGAACGGGTGCGCTGTCGCAGTCGCTCGACGAGTTCGGGATCCTCGATCTCCGGACCCTCGCCAGCGGCCTCCTTGGACACGATCTGGCTCGCTGGACCGATGAGGAACTTCGCGACGGCTGTGCCGCCGTCGTTCTCCCGCACCGGGATCTCGACGATCTCCGCACGCTCATCGTCTCCCAGTGCTCGGCTGTAAGCCAGCAGCGCATCGGCGATCGCATCTCCAGTGAGGTACTCATCTCCGGCGTAGATGATCTTCTGCATGCTGCTTTTCTAGAGGATGACGCCGTCGACAAGATCTCCCTTGATCCGCGACTCGTTATTTGCTACGAGAACGATGCGAGCGCATCGCTAGGCTCTAGGCGTGAACGGTAGCAACATCGACATCGATTGGACGGTCGCCCGCGACGCCAATCAGGACAACTGGAACGATCGCGTCCCGCTGCATGAGGTCGCCTACGGTCTCGACGCGTTCGACGATCCTTCGCATCTCAGCGACGTCGTCAGTGCCGATCTCCCCGTGCTTCGCCGATTCGTGCCCGACGGCAGAATCACGGGACTCGACCTGTGCCATCTGCAATGCCATATCGGTACCGACTCCGTCTCGCTGGCCCGTGCGGGAGCGACCGTCACCGGCGTCGACTTCTCGGCGCCGGCCCTTGCTGCGGCCGAAGCGCTGGCCGAGCGCACGGGGGTTTCGGCGACATGGATCGAGACGGACGTCCTCAACGCACGCGCAGCCGTGACGGGTGACTTCGATGTCGTCTACACGAGCATCGGCACGATCACCTGGTTGGACGACCTCGACCGCTGGGCTGCGCAAATCGTCGGCCTGCTGCGTCCGGGAGGCACGTTCTTCATCCGCGACGGACATCCTGCTCTGTACGCGCTCGACGAAGATGCGCCGACGCTCGTGACCCGCTACCCGTATTTCGGTGACGGCCGGGCGCAGCGATGGGACGACGAATCGACCTACGCCGGGGACGGCAAGGTCGCGCACCCGCGCACGTACGAATGGCCGCACCCGCTCTCGGAGATCCTGGGGTCGCTGTTGAAAGCGGGCCTTCGTCTTCTGCACTTCGACGAGGGGCGAACACTCCCCTGGCGGTTCAGTCCTCGGATGGTCGAGGTCCCCGGCGGGTATGCCTGGCCTGAAACGGAACGGAACCTTCTCCCCTGCACGTACACCGTGGTCGCACGCAAGGACTGATCGCTCGTCGCGAAGGTTCGTACTCATCTGGCGACACGGCTCGTGACATGGCGCCAGCCGCCCGCTCTACGCGCCGACGTACTCTGCCAGATGCTCGCCCGTGACCGTCGATCGCGCAGCCACGAGTTCTGCGGGGCTTCCCTCGAAGACGATGCGGCCGCCATCGTGGCCCGCGCCGGGACCGACGTCGATGATCCAGTCGGCGTGCGCCATCACAGCCTGGTGATGCTCGATCACGATCACGGTCTTTCCGGATTCGACGAGTCGATCGAGCAGTCCGAGGATGTTCTGGACGTCAGCGAGGTGGAGCCCTGTGGTCGGCTCGTCGAGCACGTACGTGTCGCCCTTCTCCCCCATCTGGATGGCCAGCTTGATGCGCTGGCGTTCGCCTCCGGACAGAGTGGACAGCGGCTGTCCCAGCGACAGGTAACCGAGGCCCACATCTTCGAGGCGTCCGAGGATCGTCGCTGCCGCCGGCAGCTTCGCCTCCCCCTCGGAGAAGAACACCCGTGCCTCGGCGACCGGGAGATCCAACACCTCGGTGATGTCCTTGCCCGCCAGCTTGTACTCGAGGACGGCAGCCTGGAAGCGCTTGCCGCCGCAGTCCTCGCAGGGTGTCTCTATCGTGTCCATGAACCCGAGTTCGGTGATGATGACACCGGCGCCCTTGCAGGTCGGGCAGGCACCCTCGGAGTTCGCGCTGAACAGGGCCGGCTTGACGCCGTTGGCTTTGGCGAAAGCCTTGCGGATAGGTTCGAGCATGCCCGTGTAGGTGGCGGGATTGCTGCGCCGTGATCCCTTGATCGCGCCCTGGTCGATCGCCACGACCCCCTCGCGCTTCGACACGGACCCGTGGATCAGGGAGCTCTTGCCGGAACCCGCGACCCCGGTCACCACAGTGAGGATCCCGGTGGGGATGTCGACATCGACGTTCTGCAGGTTGTTGGCCGAGGCGCCTCGGATCTCGATCGCGCCGGTGGCACTGCGCACCGAATCCTTCAGCGCGGCTCGATCGTCGAGGTGGGCGCCGGTGCGGGTTCCGCTGGCCTTCAGTCCCTCGATGGTCCCCTCGAAGCAGATCTCACCGCCGGCGCTTCCTGCGCCGGGACCGAGGTCCACCACGTGGTCTCCGATCGCGATGGTCTCCGGCTTGTGCTCCACCACCAGCACGGTGTTGCCCTTGTCGCGCAGGCGCAGCAGCAGGGTGTTCATCCGCTGGATGTCATGCGGGTGGAGGCCGATGGTCGGCTCGTCGAACACGTATGTCACATCGGTGAGAGACGAGCCGAGGTGACGCAGCATCTTGATGCGCTGCGCCTCTCCCCCGGACAGCGTCCCCGATGGACGCTCGAGGCTCAGGTATCCCAGGCCGAGCGTGACGAACGCGTCGAGGTTCGCGCTCAGCGCCTCGAGCAGGGGCGCCGCCCCCGGGAGCTCCAGGCCTCTCACCCACTCGGCGAGATCGGTCACCTGCATGCGGCAGGCATCGGCGATGCTGATGCCGTCGATCTTGGAGGACCTCGCTCCTTCGGTGAGGCGGGTGCCATCGCACTCCGGGCATGTCGCGAACGTCGCCACACGTTCGACGAAGGCGCGGATGTGCGGCTGCAGCGCGTCGAGGTCCTTCGAGAGCATCGACTTCGTGATCTTGGGGATCAACCCCTCGTACGTCATGTTGATGCCCGAGATCTTGACCTTGGTGACCTCGCCGTAGAGGAAGAGCTGTCGCTGCTTCTCGGTGAACTCCGAGACCGGCTTGTCGGCGGGATAGAAGCCCGATGCGGAGAAGCCCTTCACCATCCAGCCGTCCGCCGTGTAGCCGGGAACCATGATCGCTCCCTCGTCGAGAGACTTCGACTCGTCGACGATCTGCGCGAGGTCGAGATCCGACACCGCTCCCCTGCCCTCGCATCGAGGGCACATGCCGCCGAGGTAGATGGCGTCCTTGACGATCTTCTTCTCGCCGCCCGGCCCCGTCATCACTCCGCTGGCCTTCTGAGTCGGGATATTGAACGAGAACGCCGTCGGGCCTCCGATGTAGGGGTCACCGAGCTTGCTGAAGAGGATGCGCAGCATGGCGTTCGCGTCGGTGACCGTTCCGACGGTCGATCGCGGATTCGCGCCGAGACGCTCCTGATCGACGATGATCGAGGTCGTGAGTCCCTCGAGCACGTCGACGTCCGGACGCGGGACCGACGGCATGAAGCCCTGGACGAACGCGCTGTACGTCTCGTCGATCATGCGCCGTGACTCGGCGGCGATCGTGTCGAAGACCAGCGAGCTCTTGCCGGATCCGGAGACTCCGGTGAAGACGGTGAGGCGACGCTTGGGAATGTCGACGCTCACCTCTTTGAGGTTGTTCTCGCGCGCACCCTGTACGCGGATGATGTCGTGGCCGTCAGCGGGGTGCGTCGTCATGGTGATCCTCGAGTAGCGACCGGGGTCAGCCGGCCTGGTTGATTCGGAGCAGGTTGCCTGCGGGGTCTCGGAAGGCGCAGTCGCGCACGCCGTAGGGCTGATCCATGGGCTCCTGCACCACATCGGCGCCGTTGTCGACAAGTCGCTCGAACACCGCGTCGAGATCGTCGCTCGCGAGAGTCAGCGCGCCGTAGCTGCCCTTCGCGATGAGTTCGAGGATCGTCTGGCGCTCGGCGTCCGTGATCCCGGGATCGGTTGCCGGCGGGTGCAGCACGATCGACGTCTCCGGCTGCCCCGCGGGACCGACCGTGAGCCACCGCAGGCCGTCGTAGCCGACGTCGTTGCGCACCTCGAAGCCGAGGGCGTCACGGTAGAAGCCGAGAGCCGCCTCGGCATCGGTGTGCGGAAGGAATGCGTAGTGGATGCTGATGTTCATGAGACTCACGTTAGGTGCGCGCCCGTGCGCGGCGCTTCTTGATTCCTGATCGGTCGGATGACGTGCTTCGCCTGGAACGTCGGAATGCCGTCGACGTCGGCGGCGCGCTCACGATACACGCGGGGTGGGACACCGACCAGTTCCGTGAATCGAGTGCTGAACGTGCCCAGCGATGAGCATCCGACTTCGAAGCACACCTCGGTGACGCTGAGGTCGCCGCGGCGCAGCAGAGCCATGGCGCGCTCGATCCGCCGCGTCATCAGATAGGAGTAAGGCGACTCGCCGTAGGTCTCCTTGAAGCGCCTGCTGAGATGGCCGGCCGACATGTGTGCTCCGCGGGCGAGCGCCTCCACATCGAGAGGCGTGGCGTACTCGCGGTCGATCCGATCCCGCACCTTGCGCATCACGACGAGCTCGCGGAGCCGCGCGTCATCGTCCGAGGTCACCCCCTGATTTTGCCATGACCGCGCGTGACGGAGTGTGAACGTCGGCGACATATCGATATCGGGTTCCCCCATCCGTCACCGGACAGCGCTACTCTGTCAGCATCCCTCACAGGATTTTCTCAGAAAGGGTCCCCACCATGACTGATTCCCTCGCTTCCGAAGCGAAATCGCTGTTCAAGTCCATTCGAGTCGTCCTGGCCGTCTCCGGTGTCATCGCACTGATCGCGGGCATCGTCCTGCTCGTCTGGCCCGCCAAGTCCGCCGTCATCGTGACGGGCATCTTCGCCACCTACCTCGTGATCGCGGGCCTCGTCTACATCGGGCTCGGCATCTTCTCCCGCGTGAAGGGCGGGTGGGCTCGAGTCGGCCACATCGTGCTGGGCCTCGTGTACATCGTGGCCGGCGTCATCGCGTTCGCGAACCTCGGCGTGGCCGCTGCCACTCTGGCGCTCGTCGTCGTCATCTTCATCGGCATCAGCTGGATCGTCGACGGAGTGGTGGCGTTGTCGCTTCTCGGAAAGGACGGCTCGCGAGTCTGGACGCTGCTCTACGCTCTGCTGAGCATCATCGCCGGTATCGTCGTCCTCTTCTCGCCCCTGTACGCGGCAGCCGTGCTCTGGCTGGTGCTCGGCATCTCGCTCGTCGTCCTCGGGATCGTGCAGATCGTGCGCGCGATCACACTGGGCAAGGACGCGAAGGAGTTCGTGGCATCGGCGAAGGCCGACTCCGCGCTCTGATCCTCCCCGTAACGCGAAGAGCCCCGTCCACGCGGACGGGGCTCTTTCGGTGGTATCAGCCGCTCACTCCGCGGCGAATGCGCTCACATCGCCGACGAGACGCGTGTTGTCGGCGGGGACAGCGTCGATTGCCGCGCGAGCGACCTCCGCGGCGAACTCCGACACGTTGTAGAGCTTGCCGGCGGATTCGCGCCGCTCCGCGATCGCTCCAGGGTTGGCGCGCTCGAGCAGAGTCGCGGTGATCGTGCCTTCGATCATGTCTCCGGACACCACGGTGAAGCCGATGCCCTTCTCCGCGAGCCCGGGGATCCGCTCGCGGAGCGCGTCTTCCCCGGCGCGCTTCGACAGGGCGACGGGCTCGTACTCCGGCATGGTCGGGGTGGTGCGGATGAAGTGCGCCTGGTGGCTCGTGACGAAGACGACCCGCGCGCCGTCGCCGAGCAGCGGAACAGCCGCATCGAGGACGTTCAGCTGCGCGTCGCGGTTGAGGGTCAGGGCGTAGTCCTCGGCCATTCCCGATTCCATGCCGCCGGAGGCATTGAGGACGAGGACGTCGAGGCGTCCGAACTCGGCCTTCACCGCATCGAACATCTCGCCGACGGACGCGGGGTCGGTCAGGTCGGCACCGACGACCAGCACGCGGCGGCCCAGCTCGCGCAGCTGCCCGGCGAGCTTCTCTGCACGTGGGGCCTTGTTGCGGAAGTTGATCACCACGTCGGCGCCGGCCTCGGCGAGGTAGCGCACGGTGTCCGCCCCGATGCCTCGAGACGAGCCGGTGACGAGGGCGACCTTGCCCTCGAGAGAACCTGCGGGAAGAACGTCGGTCACAGTGACTCCTCTGATGCGTGATTCGCCGTGATGACACGGCGCTTTCAGACTATCAAGCCGGCCCCGTCCAGCCGGGACCGGGCTCGACCTGCGTGATAGGTTGACCGCAAAGGAGGCCGCATGGACAACTTCGCGACATTCGTTCAGTTCATCGACCAATGGGCATGGATCGGTTGGCTGATCCTGATCGCCATCTTCCTCGTGATCGAGATGCTGACTCTCGACTTCACCTTCCTGATGCTGAGCTTCGGCAGCGTCGTCGGGCTCGTCACGGACTTCCTCGGCATCCCGGTCTGGGTACAGGTGCTGATCGCCGCCGCGGCGGCCGCGCTCTTCATCCTGTTCCTGCGTCCGCCGCTGATCAAACGCCTGCATCGAGGCGAGGACCCGACCAAGTCCAACGTCGACGCGCTTCTCGATCTCCGAGGCATCGCGCTGCAGGACATCACCCAGATCTCCGGCCAGGTGAAGCTGAGCAACGGCGACACCTGGACCGCCCGCACCGCCGGAGCCGTGCCGATCCCGCAAGGATCACCGATCGCCGTCATGACGATCAACGGCGCGACCGCGACCGTCCGTCCCGTCAACGACTAGGAGAGTCTCTTGGACGATGCATCGTTCATCCCCGCAGCGATCGGGTGGATCCTCGTCATCGCGATCATCATCTTCGTGGTGGTCACGCTGGCTCGCTCCATCCGCATCATCCCCCAGGCCACGGCCGGCGTGGTCGAGCGCCTGGGCCGATATCACAAGACACTGACGCCGGGTCTGAACATCCTGGTGCCGTTCATCGACCGGCTGCGTCCCCTCATCGACATGCGCGAGCAGGTGGTGTCCTTCCCACCGCAGCCCGTGATCACCGAGGACAACCTGGTGGTCTCGATCGACACCGTCGTCTACTTCCAGGTGACCGATGCTCGCGCTGCGACATACGAGATCGCCAACTACCTGGGCGCCGTCGAGCAGCTGACGACGACGACACTGCGAAATGTGGTCGGTGGACTCAACCTCGAAGAGGCCCTGACCAGTCGCGACAACATCAACGGACAGCTTCGCGTCGTGCTCGACGAGGCGACGGGCAAGTGGGGAATCCGCGTCGGCCGCGTCGAGCTGAAGGCCATCGACCCGCCCATCTCCATCCAGGACTCGATGGAGAAGCAGATGCGCGCCGAGCGGGACCGTCGAGCGGCGATCCTCACGGCTGAGGGAACCAAGCAGTCGGCGATCCTCGAGGCCGAAGGTGCGCGACAGGCGGAGATCCTCCGCGCGGAGGGCGACAAGCAGGCCGCCGTGCTGCGCGCCCAGGGTGAGGCCGAAGCGATCCAGAACGTCTTCACCGCCATCCACCAGGGTGAGCCTGACGACAAGCTGCTCGCATACCAGTACCTGCAGATGCTTCCGAAGATCAGCGAAGGCCAGTCGAACAAGCTCTGGATCATCCCGAGCGAGCTGACCGAGGCGCTCAAGGGCATCGGCACCGCGTTCACCCCGCGACCGGGACAGCCCCCGACGAACCTGCCGGGCGCGTGACGCACCCGTATTTCGTCAAGGCGCGTCACCCCCGAGTCCTCGCTCACCGCGGTCTGATCACCGCGGCGGGCGGGGACTCCGGTGTCTGGGAGAACTCGGCCGCCGCCGTCGCCGCCGCTCATGCCGCCGGAGCAGAGTACATCGAGACCGACTGCCGGGTGACGGCCGACGGTGACGTCGTGCTCTTCCACGACGCGACGCTGCACAGACTGGCTGACGATCCCCGTCGCGTCGGTGAGGTGCGCACCCGCGAACTCGCCGCGATCTTCTCCGACCACGGCGGGCTGCTCACGGTCGCTGACGCACTCTCCGCTTTCCCGACCACGCGCTTCAACATCGACGTCAAGACCGTCGACGCGGCAGCACCCCTCGGCCCCCTCCTGGCGGACGACACGCATCGAGTTCTCGTGACCAGCTTCTCCGATGCGAACCGACGTGAGACGATCGCAGCGGTCCTGCGCGCGGGGGCCCCGCTCCGACCGGCGACGTCGGGCGGCAGCCGCACCATCGCCGCGGTCCGCGCTCTCTCCACTCTGCGCCTGTCCCCCGGCCGCGCTCTGCTCGACATCGACGTGCTGCAGATTCCTGAGCGGCATCGCGGCGTGAAGGTGCTGACGCCTGCGCTCCTCCGAGCGGCGCACCGGCGCGGCGTCGAGGTTCACGTGTGGACGGTGAACGACGCGGACTCCATGCGACGACTCGTCCGGCTCGGCGTCGACGGCATCGTCACCGACCGCGCCGATCTCGCGCTGGCTACGATCGGCCGTTGAGTCCGCCACGCCGCCATTACGCTGTGGCGCTGGGATTCCGCTGTGAATAGCGCCGAGAACGCGCTCGTATGGATGAAGCGCACAGGCTGGAGCGTTATACCTGACAGCGACGAGAGGACCACACAATGGCAGATCGCAGCCTACGCGGCATCCGACTCGGCGCCCAGAGCCTACAGAGCGAAGAGGGCGTCGTTTTCATGGAGCGCCGTGAAACCACCTACATCTGTGACACCTGCGGCCATGTCACGAACCTGATGTTCTCGGCGGACGCAGAGCCGCCCCAGACGTGGGAGTGCCGTTCCTGCGGAGCGGACGCGCGCCTGAACGTCGACGGCCAGGCCGTCACGCTCGATGCCACGGACGAGAAGGCCGCCCGCACACACTGGGACATGCTTCTCGAGCGTCGTACCCGCGCAGAGCTCGAGGAGCTCCTCGAGGAGCGACTCGCCTTCATCCGTGCCCGCCGCGGCGCAGGTGAAGACCCGACCCGCGAGAAGATCGGCGCCTAGCGCCTGCGGGCGCGCAACCACCCGAAGGCCAGCGCGCCCAGTCCGCCCCAGACCAGAAGACCCTGGATCCAGGGTCCCAGGACGACTCCAGCAGTCAGGCCGGAGCGCAGCTCGACATCTTCGAGCAACGCTCCGGCCTTTCCTGCATCCAGGCTCGAGACCGTCGTGCCATCCGCGCGGATCACCTGGCTGGTGCCGACCGTCGAGATGTTCACGACGCTGCGGCCGGTCTCGATCGCACGCATCCGCGCGACGGCGAGTTGCTGCAGATTCTCATTCGTCCCACGGAAGTCCGCGTTGTTCGTCTGGAAGACGAGCACTTCGGCACCGTCTGCCATGCCCTCGCTGATCACGTCGTCGTAGATCACATCGAAGCAGATCGCCAGCCCGACCTTCACACCGTCGACGTCGATGACCGGCGGATTCGAGCCCGGGGTGTACTCGCGCTGGATCAGACCGATCAGATCGGGTGCGAGTGCGTTGAAGAAGGCGCGGTCGGGGACGTACTCCCCGAAGGGGACCGGATGCCGCTTGTCATGGACCTGCCCGTCAGCGCCCTCTTGCGTCCAGAGCATCGACGTGTTGTAGAAGAGACCGTCTCGTTCCGTGGCGGCATTCGCCAGCAGCGGTGCGCCGACACGCGAGGCGATCGCGCTCATTCTTCTCGCCAGAGAGTCCGATTGGAACGGATCGAAGTCGAGCGACCCCTCGGGCCAGACCAGCAGGTCGACGTCCTCGCCGTAGAGCGGTTCGGTCGCGTCGGTCTGCGCGTCGATGAGCGAGTAAGGCTCGCGCTCGTCGAAATACCCGCTCGGCCCGTTCCCCTGCACTGCCGCGATGCGCAGCGATCCGCTGGTGGTCGTGGGGAAGAGCGGTGTGAGCAGCAGAACCACGGTCACGACAACCGGTGCGATCAGCGCAGCCGGCCGGCGCCAGAGTCGTTCGCGCACCACCTGGATCACGAGGGCGACGAAGAACACCATCAGGAAGCTGAGACCGCTCACGCCGGTCCAGGACGCGACGTGAGCCAGCGGGCTCTCGGCCTGGCTCATGCCCAGACGAGCCCAGGGGAACCCTCCATAGGGCCAGGAGCCGACGAACACCTCGCGCCCGACCCAGAGCGCCGCCACCACCGCCGGAAGGAGCAGGAGCCGCGCCCAGACGCTCGGGAAGGCTCGGGGCATCCAGCGATAGGCGAGGGTGATCAGGATCACGGCCACCGCCGTGAGCACGCCTTCCAGGACACTCAGCGCCGCCCAGGGCAGCGGGCCCAGGTAGCGAGACGTGAACGACACGAGCAGTCCGAAGAAGAGCACACCGTAGACGAGTCCGACCGCCAGAGCTCCGCCGGCCCGTCGGCCGATCAGCGCCACGAGCAGCAGCGCGGTGGCCGGGAAAGCCAGCACCCACACCGCAGTGGACGGATAGGACAGATTCATCAGGAGCGCGGCCATCGCCGCAGCGGGGAGGGCGAGCGAGAGCGGCAGGAGGGGGCGCTGCGGCACGCGGGGTTCGGGCATCCTTCCTATTCTCACATCGAGGAATAGGCGACGATGCCGCGACGGACGCCGTCCAGAGCCACGCGGGCGTTGCGGGCCAGCGCACCGTCTTCCGCGACGATCGAGAGCTGATCGAGCAGATCGATCGTCTGTTTGGCCCATCGCACGAAGTCGCCGGCCGCCATGTCTGCGTCCACGAGGACGCGGTCGAGCATCCCTCCTCGCGCCCACGAGTGCATCGCACCGGCGAGGCCCGCCGACAGAGGCTCGGATCCCGGCAGATGGTGGTCCTTCTCGAGGTCGTCCAGCTCGGCCCACAGGGTCGTCGTCTTCTCGTACGCTGCGCGGAAGGCACCTCGGGGCAGGTCCCGCTCCCCCGCATTCGCCTCGTCGCGACGAGGCTCGTAGACGAGGCAGCACGCGATCGCAGCGAGGGACGGCGCGTCGAGACCGTTCCACAGCCCCTGTCTGAGAGATTCGGCCACCAGCAGATCGCGTTCGCCGTAGATCCGGCGCATCGTCCGCCCGGCCTCGGTGAGCGTTGTCTCCCCCTCGTCGTCTCGGTGGAGATAGTCCAGGGTCTCGAGCACCTCGACGACGCGATCGAAGACGCGCGCCACCGTGCCGGTCCTCGTCTCGATCTGTCGGCGGATGCGATCGTTCTGACGCTTGAGCTTCCAGTACCGCTCGGCCCAGCGCGCATGGGCTTCGCGATCAGGGCATCGATGGCATCCGTGACGCTGCATGCGCGTGCGGAGGCTGTGGATCTGCTTCATGCGCTTGTCGCGCGATGTGCGCGGCGCGTTCGAGTCCTGGCGGTTCTTCTTCTCGAGATCGCTCAGCTCGCGGCGGATGGAGGCGTAATCGAGGAAGTCGCCGTGATCGCAGACCATCGCCGCCTTGTACCCGTCCAGCGACTCCTCCGCTTCGCGGACCTGTCTCGCCAGTCCGACGACTGCGCGGTCGGCCTGGAACTGCGCGAAAGACGACTCGAGCACTTCGCGGGCCCGGGGCTTGCCGAACAGATCGATCAGGTTGACGGCCATGTTGTACGTCGGCCGGAAGCTGGAGTTCAGCGGATAGGTGCGGCGAGACGCGAGGGCCGCGACCGCCTGCGGATCCATGCCCTCGGTCCACTGCACCACCGCGTGACCTTCGACGTCGATGCCGCGTCGTCCCGCGCGACCGGTGAGCTGCGTATACTCCCCCGATGTGATCGCGACTCGGGCCTCGCCGTTGAACTTCTCCATCTTCTCGAGAACGACGGTTCTCGCGGGCATGTTGATGCCCAGAGCCAGGGTCTCGGTGGCGAAGACGACCTTCACGAGCTTGCGCTTGAAGAGGTCCTCGACAACCTCCTTGAAGGCCGGCAGCAGACCCGCATGGTGCGCAGCCACACCGCGCTCGAGGTTCTCGAGCCACTCCCAGTAGCCCAGCACACCGAGGTCCTCATCCTGCAGCGAACGGGTCCGGTCCTCGACGATCGCTCGAATCTCCGCGCGCTCCTCGGTCGACGTCAGCCGCACGCCCGATCTCCGGACCTGCTGCACCGCCGCGTCGCACCCGACTCTGCTGAAGATGAAGAAGATGGCAGGCAGGAGATTGGCCTGCTCGAGCAGCCGCACCACGTCCGGGCGATCCATGCGCTCGATCCGACGCACATTCGCGGAACGGACGGGGCGACGTCCGCCTCGTGGCGGGCGCTGCGCCTGTCGGCCGGCATGGCGATTGCTCCGATACTCCTGCGCCGAACGATTGTTGTCGTAGTTGGAGCCGGTGAAGGAGCGGATCCGCATCAGCTCCTGATTGACCTGTGCGGTCGCGATCCCCGCCCGATCGTCGAAGAGCGGCAGCAGATCATCGCGGACGAGCACGTGCTGCTCGAGCGGAACCGGACGGATCTCCGAGACGATCACCTCGGTGTCCCCGCGCACAGTGTCGAGCCAGTCTCCGAACTCCTCGGCGTTCGAGACGGTGGCGCTCAAGGAGACCAGCCGTACGTGCTGCGGCAGGTGGATGATCACCTCCTCCCACACTGCCCCGCGGAAACGATCCGCGAGGTAGTGGACCTCGTCCATGATGACGTAGCGGAGGTCCCGGAGCGCGGCCGAGTCGGCGTAGATCATGTTGCGCAGCACCTCGGTCGTCATCACGACGATCCGGGCGTTGCCGTTGATGTTCGTGTCGCCGGTGAGCAGACCGACGTCGTCCGGGCCGTACACATCGACCAGCTCGCGGAACTTCTGATTCGAGAGCGCCTTCATCGGCGTCGTGTAGAAGGCCTTGTCCCGTGGAGTCTGCATCGCGAGATGGATCGCGAACTCGCCGACGATCGTCTTGCCTGCACCGGTCGGCGCGGCGACGAGCACGCTCTGGCCGTCTTCGAGTGCGTGGCATCCTTCGACCTGGAAGGGGTCGAGCTCGAACTTCTGGTTCGCGGCGAAGGCGACGGTCGCCGGGTGCCCTGCCGCCTGTCGAGCCGCGGCGTATCGTTCGGCCGGCGAGCTCATACGGCCACGGGTTCGATGCCTGCAGCGGCGTCGCGCTTGCGCTTGCGTCGGTCGAAGAGCATCGAGATGAAGGTCGCCGCGAAGTACAGCACGATCATCGATCCCATCAGCAGCAGCATCGAGAACACATCAGCAGGCGGAGTCGTGACGGCGGCGAAGATCGTGCACACCAGGATGGCGACTCGCCAGCCCTTCAGGATGTCGCGGCCCGACATGATGCCGGCGAGATTGAGTGCCACCAGGAAGACAGGCAGCACGAAGGCGATGCCGAGCACGAGCAGGAACTTGAAGACGAAGTCGTAGTAGGTGGAGTAGTCGAAGAACTGCGCCATGCCGGTGGGGACGAACGATGCCATGACTTCGATCACATGCGGAAGCACGAAGAACGCGACCGTGCAACCGCCGAAGAACAGCGGGATGGCCGCCCCGAGGAATCCCCAGGTGTACTGGGTCTCCTTCTTCGTGAGCCCCGGCATGACGAAGGCCCAGACCTGCCACAGCCACACCGGCGCGGAGATCAGGAGTCCGATGGCGAAGGCGATCCGCATGCGCAGATCGAACCCGCTCGTCACGGTGGTGAAATTCAGGCCGGTGTACTCGCGCCCCTGCTGCTCCGCGATCGTGGCGATCGGCACCGAGAGCAGGTCGATGATCGGCCCTGTCACGAAGAAGGCGATGATCATGCCGACCACCAGGGCACCAGCCGCGATGAACAGACGCTTACGGAGCTCGATCAGGTGCGCGCCGAGAGACATCCGCCTGTCACGGCCCGGCGTCTCCTGGTCGGCGGAATCGAGAGCGGACACGAACTAGGCGGATCGAGGAGGCTGACCCGGATCCGTGTCGCGAGCCGTCACCGTGGTGTCTGCGACCGAGGTCGTGGTGGTCGGGGATGCCGGATCTGCGGCATCAGTCGCGTCCTCGTTCTTCATCGCCTTCATCTCGCCCTTGAACACCCGGGCGGACTGACCGAGGCTCTTCGCCAGTGCCGGCAGCTTCGCCGCACCGAAGAGCAGCAGGATGACGGCGAGGATGATCAGCAGATGTGGCCAACCGAAAGCGCCCATGATTCTCCTTCGTCGTTTGGTGAAAGTCTAACGGGCGTTGTCGCCTTCGGGGTGGCGATACAGGGCGAGTCCGGCCGCAGCCCATTCCCGCGCCGCAGTTCGAGCGACCCCGGGATCCACCACTTCGAGGGCGCCGCCGAACTTCGCCGCCAGTCGCTTCACTCCCCGAGGGTCTGCGAGATGCAGCCGAACGGTGACGATCCCATCGCTGGCGTCGGAGTTGTCGGCCGTCAGGAAGTCTCCGAGCAGGGGCGCCATCCGCTCGGGCACCCGCACTCGCACCTCCCCCTCGTCCTCGACGGCCGAGAAGGCCTCAGGGACGTGCTCGCCCGCGTGCGTGATCGGGATGTCGGTCAGCCGGGCATCGCTCACGCGATCCAGGTGGAAGGTGCGCATGGCCTGTCGCATGTGGCACCACCCCTGCAGATACCACTGCGCGTTGGTGATGAGCACCTGCACGGGATCCACGGTGCGCGTCGTGGGCGCGGCATCGGGCGCCTGATACGTGAACGACACGGCGACGCCGTTCTGCACGGCCCTCGACACCACCTGGCGGACCTCGTCGACGGCGCTCGGCGCGACGACGACCTCGGCCGGCGCATCGGCCGCGCCGCGCGAGAGCTTCGAGATGAGGCCGCTGACCAATCCCGAGTCGGAGACCGCCGGCACGGCGGCGACCATCTGCAGGCCCGCGAGGAGCGCGGCGGCTTCTCGGGCCGTGAATCGAGGAACCCGGCGCAGAGCGACGTCGTTGGTGATCTCGATGATGTCCTCTTCGTCGAGGAGGTCCCAGTTGATGTCGAACATCTCCTGCGGCTGCTGCCAGAAGCCGGAATCACCGGGCAGTCCGATGACCGTGAGCTTCTCGACCATCTGCCGCATCTCCGTCGAGGTCACACCGAACTCGGCAGCCGCCTCGGCGAGCGAGACCTGTCCGTGCTCGAGGAGATAGGGCACCAGAGTCAGATAGACGCGGACTCGGTCGGCGGCGAGCAGCGGCTTGCCTTGGGCGCTCATCGGACCTCCCCCTCATCCGAATTCGTCGCCACGACCGCGGTCAGGCGATCGACGACCGCCGAGCGGAGCTCCGCAGGCTCGACAACCCGCACCTCGGGACCGTACGACGCGAGCTCGTCGGCGAAGATGTGCAGGTCCACGAACGGGACGAGGATGCCCTGGGTCGCCGCCGGAGTCGCCCGGCGGCCGAGCCGCAGCGACGCCTCGGTGCCGGGTGTGACCTCGAGCAGCGCAGAGTTCTGAGCGGCGACGCGCTCGAGACCGGCCAGGGCACGCTCCCCCGCGCCCTCGCGCAGCGCAGGGTCGAATGCCTTCGCCGTGATCTTCACATCGCCGACGATCCTGCTGAGCAGGAACATGCGGTCCTGCTCGATGTCCACATCGACGCCGAACACGTGCCATCTCGCTTCATAGTCGACGAGTGCGAGCGGGCGGATGCTGCGGCGCCGCGGTGCGCCCTCCCCCGGCTTGAGGTAGTCGAAGACGACCACGCGGCTCTTCTCGATCGCATCCTGCAATGGAGGGAAAGCGGCATCGCGCGCGGTGATCCGCGGCGCGAACCCGATGATCGGTTCGTCGCCGTCGATCCCGAGCGCCCGGATCTTGCGCACGCCGGCCTTGGCGTCGCCGGATGCGGACTCGGCGCTCCACACGCTCCCCGCCAACTGCAGCACGGCGAGCTCGGCGGCCGTGAACTCGATATCGCTGGGCAGGTCGTATTCCGCCTGCGGAATACGGTATCGCGCTTCGCGGAGGTCATTCGGATCGGCCTGATCCCCGATCGTCTCGACGGGGACGCCGAGAGTGCGCAGCTCATCCTTGTCGCGCTCGAACATCTTCTCGAGTGCATCCGAGCGCACGCCCGCATCGGCGCGCTGACGATAACCCGACACGTTGTCGAGGATCTGCTGCTTGGTGAGCCCGATCTCCGTGGCCATGAGCGCCACGACGAGATTCGTCAGGCGCTCTTCCGCGGGAATACGGGCCGCCATCACTGCTCCGGGACGGGAACGACGCCCAGGATGTCGACCACGATAGCGGTCGCCGGGTTTCCGTCTGCCTCGGGCACGACGACCAGGAGCTGGGAGCCGACCGTCGCGCCGACGAGCTCCTTCGCTGCGGGGCCGATGTTGGGCTCGGCACCCCACGTGCTCGAGGTGACCGTCTTGTCGTCCCATCCGAGCGCCATGATGTTGGTCACGATGGTCGATTCCTTCTCGACCTTCTCCCCGTCACCCTTGATGAGCGTCTGAGTGACGGTTTCGGTGGGGGCGTCGCTGTCGGGGATGATCACTCCGGGGGTGCCATCGGGAGCGCGGACGACGGTCGGCAGGCCCCGGGCGTCGTTGAACTGCGATGAGCCCTCGGCGTGAGCGAGGTAGACATCCTGGAGGTCGATGATGGCGACCACGTTCTCATCCTCTTCGAGACCGAACGCCTCGACATTCGCCTCGCCGAAGTCCTCGGGGGTCAGCACCGCGACGATCCGGCTGCCTCCGGTCGCGCACTCCAACACGGTCTCGAGACCGGCGGACCGCTCTGCCCAGTAGGAGATGCTGTGCACACGGCTCGGGTCGCCGTTGAACTCGGACTCGTACAGCTTCTCGCCGCTCTCGCCGCCATAGAAGGCGATGTCGAGCACCATCGGCTGGGAGGTGGTGGTGAGGGTGTTTCCCTCGCCGGTCACCACGTCGGCGAAGGACGTCTCGTCCGCCTTCACCGGGCTGTACACGGTGACGTCCGGAGCCTCTCCGAGGTCGCCCTCGACGGTGACCGAATCCTTCACGGATGCGGTCGATGCCGCCGCCCGATCGCACGCATCACCGGCGAACGAGGGCGCCGAGGCGCATCCGGTCAGAGTGAGGACGGCGAGGCTGATGGTTGCCAGAACGGCGGACGTTTTACGCACGCGCTCCAGTCTATTCCGTCGGTGGCTCGGATTCGCGCGAACCGGCGGCGAGACGGGCGCCCTCAGCGGCCTTCGCGGCCTCTCTCGCCCGCTTGCGCAGATTCTTGTCGTTGATCTCGCGATCGCCGACAGCCCCCGGCGTCCACGCCTCGACATCCGCATCGCCGTAGCTGCTCTTCGATGCCCTACGCTTCACCTGAGGGGCCACGGCGCCCGGCGCCAGCCGACGAGCCGTGAGGAGGAAGCCGGTGTGCGCCACCATCCGGTGATCGGGCCGCACGGCGAGACCCTCGACGTGCCAGCCGCGAACCATCGTCTCGGACGCCTCGGGATCCGTGAACAGGCCCGTGCTCCGGATGTACTCGGCCACCCGCGAGAGCTGCGTGGCGGTGGCCACGTAGCACAGCACGACGCCGCCGGGGGTGAGTGCGTCGGCGACGACATCCATGCATTCCCACGGCGCGAGCATGTCGAGTACGACACGGTCGACCGTGCCCGCCGGGAACTCCGCCGGCAGCGCATCCGCGAGATCTCCCACCACGACGTCCCAGGTGTCCGGCGTCTCGCCGAAGAAGGTCTCGACGTTGCCCCGTGCGACCTGGGCGAAGTCCTCACGACGCTCGAACGACACCAGCCGGCCGACCGGACCGATGGCCCGCAGGAGCGAGAGCGAAAGGGCACCGGACCCGACACCCGCTTCCACGACGACGGCACCGGGGAAGATGTCGGCCTGCATCACGATCTGCGCGGCGTCCTTGGGGTAGACGATCGCGGCGCCGCGCGGCATCGACATCGCGAAGTCGCGGAGCAGAGGCCGGAGCGCGAGGTACTCGTGCCCCGAGCTGTTCGCGGCCACTGAGCCGTCGGGCAGACCGATGAGGTCGCGGTGCCGGAGCACGCCCTGGTGCGTGTGCAGCTCGCCGTCCTCTCGGAGGGTCACGGTGTGCAGGCGACCCTTGGGGCCGGTCAGCTGCACCCGATCGCCCTCGCGGAACGGCCCGCTCGGCCGCTGTGAGGTGGTGTCGGTCATCGGGTGGCTCCCGTCATGGAGGTCTTTCGGTCGAAGAGTTCGATCAGGTCGGCGGCGGTGCGCCCCTCGAGGCTCGGCCACAGCTCATGCGCGCCCACGTGATCGAGCGAGACGATGTGCGGCACGCCGAGGGCGACGGCGCCGGATGCGATGCCCGCGCGGAGCCCGGTCGGCGAGTCCTCGATGACCACAGCATCGGCGATGTCGATCTCAAGCAGGGATGCCGCGTGCAGGTAAGGCTCGGGGTGGGGCTTCGGGTTGGTCACATCATCGCCGGCGACGACGATGTCGAAGGCCTGGAACTCGATCAGGTCGACGACGCTCAGCGCCATGCGACGCAGCGACATCGTGACGAGTCCTGTGGGGATCCCCGCTGACCTCAGGTCCTGCAGCAGCTCGCGGGCGCCGGGCCGGAAGGGCACTCCCTGCGTGCGCAGTGCATCCTGCACGCCGTCGGTGAGGAGCGAGATGATCGCCTCGGCATCCATGTCGACGCCCGCGTTCTGAAGGATGATCGCGCTGTCGATGAGTCCGTTGCCGACGAGCTGAAGCGCATCCTCGTGGGTCCACGTGCCACCGAAGGATTCGACCAGCGCGGTCTCGGCCGCCATCCAGTACGGCTCGGTGTCGACGAGTGTTCCGTCCATGTCCCAGAGGATCGCGCGGGGCTGTCTGCTCACCGAACCATGTTACCCGTGGCTCCACCCCGTCCCCGCGCCGTCGGACTAGCCTGGAGGGATACCGATCCGGAATCCACGAAGGGAGCCCACGATGGATGGCCTCGGTTCACGCATCGTCATCGTCGCCTTCGACGGGTGGAACGACGCAGGGGAAGCCGCGAGCGGCGCGGTCGCCGCACTGCGCGAGACGACGGACTACGACCTCGTGCACTCGATCGACCCGGAGCTGTACTTCGACTACCAGTACACGCGCCCTGCGACGAAGATGGACGCCGAAGGGCGTCGCCAGCTCACCTGGCCCGAAGCCGGACTCTGGCGCCCGCGCGACCCCGGTCCCGGTCCCGAGTTCTGGATCCTCACGGGCGTGGAGCCTGCGCGCACCTGGCAGGCTTTCGCGTCGGAGTTCATCGACGTCGCTCTCCGCGACGACATCACGGGCTTCGTGACGCTCGGCGCGATGCTCTCCGACGTGCCCCACACCCGCCCCATCTCGATCTTCGCCTCGAGCCAGAACGGGCAGGTCCGCGAGGCGCACGGCCTCGAGCGCTCGCTCTACGAAGGCCCCGTCGGAATTCTCAGCGTCATCGAGCACTTCGCCGAGAGCGCCGGCATTCCGACCGCCAGTCTGTGGGCGAGCGTGCCGCACTACGTCGCCTCCGCCACGCCGTCGCCCAAGGTGACCCTCGCTCTTCTCGATCGGCTCGAGGAGCTGACCGGCGTGGATGTGCCTCGAGACCACCTGCGCACCGAGGCCGCCGCCTGGGAGGCATCGATCGATGCCGCCGCCGCGGACGACGAGGACATGACCGAGTACATCCATCAGCTCGAGCGCACGCGCGACACGTGGGACTCCCCCGATGCGTCGGGCGATGCCATCGCTCAGGCCTTCGAGCGCTATCTCAAGCGCCGTGGCGACGGCCCCGGCGACCACAAGCGGTAGTCGCCGGGGCCCTCGTCATCACGCCGCGATGACGCCGGTCCCCAGCAGCACCAGGAGGACGGTGCCCAGGAGGATGCGGTAGATCACGAACGGCAGGAAGCTCCGCTTCGAGATGTAGTTCATGAAGAAGGCGATCACGCCGAGCGCCACGACGAATGCGATGCCCGTCGCCGCGAGCGTGTCTCCGAAGGAGAAGAACGACGGCTCGTCCCAGCTCTTGAACACCTGGTAGAAGCCACTGCCGAAAACGGCGGGGATCGCGAGCAGGAACGCGTAGCGAGCGGCAGCGGCACGCTCGTAGCCGAGGAAGAGTCCCATCGTGATCGTTCCACCGGAGCGCGAGACTCCGGGGATCAGCGCCAGAGCCTGCGCGAAGCCGTACGCGATGCCGTGCGGGTAGGTGAGCTGATCGAGCTTGCGCCGCTTCGCGCCGACGTGGTCGGCGATCCCGAGCAGGATGCCGAAGACGATCAGCATGATCGCGACGATCCAGAGGGAGCGGAAGACGGTCTCGATCTGGTCCTGGAAGAGCAGCCCCAGGACCACGATCGGGATGCTGCCGATGATGATCATCCATCCCATGCGCGCATCCGGATCGCTGCGCGGGACCCTGCCGGTCAGCGACCGGAACCACTGCGCGATGATCCGCACGATGTCGCGCCAGAAGAACACCACGACCGCCGCCTCCGTGCCGATCTGGGTGATCGCGGTGAACGCGGCGCCGGGATCCTCGCCCGACGGCAGGAAGGTGCCGAGGATGCGCAGATGGGCGCTGGAGGAGATCGGGAGGAACTCGGTGAGTCCCTGGACGATGCCGAGGATGAGCGCTTCGAACAAGTGCATGGAGGAGCTTTCTGAGTCGTGGTGCGCGGACGTGGAGCCGAGAGCTCAATACGTGCGCAGCAGATCGGCCAGCACCCGCTGACCGAAGACAAGCGATTCTACGGGCACCCGCTCATCGACCCCGTGGAACATCCCGGTGAAGTCGAGGTCTGCGGGAAGCCGCAGCGGCGCGAACCCGTACCCGGTGATTCCGAGATATGCGAGCGCCTTGTTGTCGGTTCCTGCACCCAGCAGGTACGGGATGACCGGCACGCCGGGGTCATGCCGGCCGAGACTCGCGACCATCGCCTCGACGAGCTCGCCGTCGAAAGGCGTCTCCATGCCGATGTCCCGCACCACCGTCTGGATCTCGATCTCGTCGCCGACGATCTGCTGCAACTCGGCGAGCACGTCGTCTTCAGTTCCGGGGATCACCCGCACGTCGATCAGCGCCTCGGCACGCTCGGGGATCACGTTGTGCTTGTATCCGGCGGACAGGGCGGTCGGGTTCGTCGTCGTGCGGAACGACGAACGGAGGAAGGCCTCGGCGGGCCCCGCAGCCGCCGCGAGGGCATCCGGGTCGTCGACGGAGCGCCCGGTGAGATCGCTCAAGCCCTGCAGCAGTGCCTCGGTGGTGGGAGTGAGTCGCAGGGGCCACCGCGTGCGCCCCAGGGCCGCCACGGCCTCCGCGAGCTTCGTGACCGCATTGTCATCGTGGAGACGGCTTCCGTGGCCGGCGCGGCCCTTCGCCACGAGGCGTATCCAGATGAGCGCCTTCTCCCCCACCTGCAGCAGGTAGGCGCGGCGATCGTCGACCGTGATCGAATAGCCGCCCACCTCGCTGATCGCCTCGGTCGCGCCCTCGAACCACTCGGGGCGGTTCTGCACCACGAGAGCCGATCCCTCCACTCCGCCGTTCTCCTCATCGGCGAAGAAGGCGAGCACCAGGTCGCGTTCGGGCTGCTCGCCCGCTCGCAGCAGGTCGCCGACCGCCGTCAGGATCATCGCGTTCATGTTCTTCATGTCGACGGCGCCCCGCCCCCAGAGCATGCCGTCCTTGACGACGCCCGCGAAAGGATCGACGGTCCAGTCCTCGGCCATGGCCGGGACGACGTCGAGGTGGCCATGCACCACGAGCGCCGGCTTGCTCCGGTCGCGTCCGGGCACCCGCGCCATGACGTTCGTGCGCCGCGGGATGGGCTCGTAGTACTCGACTTCCAGGCCGAGATCCTGCAGATAGGCGCCGACGTACTCGGCCGCTTCCCGCTCGCCCTTCGCGTTGCCCCCGCCGAAGTTCGAGGTGTCGAATCGGATCAGGTCGCGCGCGATGCGAACCACCTCGGGCAGAGACACGTCAGTCATGGAGTCCAGGCTATCGAAAGGCCGTGGCGCGCCCGGGCGTCGCCGTCGGTTTCTGAGTGCCCCGAAGCTCGTGCTAATGTAAATCTTCGTTCGGCAACGAACATCCAACACCTGCGCGGGTGGCGGAATGGTAGACGCGCTACGTTGAGGTCGTAGTGCCCGTAAGGGCGTGGGGGTTCAAGTCCCCCTCCGCGCACAGACAGGCCCCGGATATCCACATGATATCCGGGGCCTTCTTCGTTTCCGATGTCGCCGTGTCATCGGACAGGACTCGCGTGGATCGTCGAGTCCTGTCCGACGCGGTCGGGCCGGCGCCTGTCAGACCGCGCCGACGCCGAACACCAGACCGAGCACGTACGTGACCGCTGCGGCTCCGAAACCGATCGCCAGCTGACGCAGCGCACGACGCAGGGGCGGCCCTCCGGACAGGATGCCGACCATCGCTCCCGTCGACAGGAGCGCGATGCCCACGAGCACGAGAGCGACGACCACCGCTGTGGTCCCCTCGAGCCCGAAGAGCCACGGGAGCACGGGGATGATCGCGCCGGATGCGAAGAGCAGGAAGCTCGAGATCGCAGCGGTCCAGTCGCTGCCGACGATCTCGTGGTCGTCTCCGGCGTGGACGTGGACCGGCCCTGTGGCGGTGCGTTCCACGCCGGCGCGCGCGGCATCGACGATGCGCCGTGCGCGCTCCAGAGCCTCCTGCTGGCCGATCCCGCGCGCCCGGTATACCAGAGCGAGCTCGTTCTCATCGATGTCGAGGTCGGCGGCGGATGCGGCAGCATCCTCGTTGGCCTCCGTCGACGCGAGCAACTCTCGTTGAGACCGCACGGACACGAACTCCCCCGCTCCCATCGACAGCGCGCCGGCGAGCAGGCCTGCGATGCCGCTGAACAGGACGAAACCCGAACTGACGCCCGTGGCGCCGATGCCGAGCACGAGCGCGAGGTTGCTCACGAGGCCGTCGTTGGCCCCGAAGACCGCTGCGCGGAACGAGCCCGACAGGCGACGCCGGCCCCGCGCAGCGAGACCGCGAACCACCTCGTAGTGCACTTTCTCGTCAGCGCGCATCGCCGGCGTCGCGTACTGCTCCGAGTCGTACGGTGAACGTGCCTCGGCGCTCTGCGCGAGGGCCAGCACGAAGATGGATCCGAAGCGGCCCGCCATCCAGCCGAGGAGGCGGGAGCGGATGCCGGCGCGTGGCAATCGGACCGGTTCCGCGCCGAGCAGATCGAGCCAGTGCTGCTCATGGCGCCGCTCGGCGTCGGCGAGGCTGAGAAGGATCTCACGCTCCTCCCCCGTGCGTCGGCTCGCGAGCTTCTGGTACACGTGTCCTTCGGCGCGTTCCTCGACGAGGTACCGCGCCCAGCGGCGGCGGTCTGCGGCGGTGGGCTCGGCGGCAGCGGGGGCTGTCATGAAGTCTCCTGATCGACGGTCCCCGTTCTCGGGGGCAACCGTTCAACGCTAGCTTCGGGAGCCCGTCTCCATCGCACCCGGCGACGGTATTGCCAGCTTTTCGGGTCTCCGAACCGACGCCAGGATTCAGGAGCGGACGCGCTTGCGGAGTACGTCGATACGGGACTGCAGCTGCGTCACGGTCGCCTGGGCGACTGCTGGTCCGCCGCAGATCCGGCGCAGCTCGGCATGGACCGCACCATGCGGTTCGCCCTTCTGACGGGCGTACAGCCCAACGAGGCTGTTCAGCAGCTGCCGTTGCTCGCGCAGCGTGCGGTGCAGGGGCGCAGGGAGCGTCGTCGTCTCGGTGGGACCCGCCTCGGCTTCTCTCGTCTCTCGCAGTCGCGTCTGCCGCGCCTGTCGCTGCATCAGGAGCTCGTGCACGTGCTCGGGCTCGAGAAGACCGGGAAAGCCGATGAACTCCTCTTCTTCGGGGGTGCCCGGTTCGGCCAGCTGACCGAACTCCTGGCCCTCGAACACGACCCGGTCGAAGTGGGCCACCGACGAGAGCGCCTGATAGCTGAATTCCTGGGTCAGCGCGTCGGACGCGTCGTCCTCGCGGTTCGCGGAGTCGAGCAGCGAGTCCTCGAGCCCGTCGTCGTCCTTCGACTGACGGTCGAGCGCGTGATCGCGCTGCTTGTCCATCTCGTTCGCGAGACCCATCAGGACCGGCACCTGAGGGAGGAATACGCTCGCGGCCTCGCCACGGCGGCGTGCTCGCACGAATCGGCCGATGGCCTGAGCGAAGAACAGCGGCGTCGACGACGACGTGGCGTAGACGCCGACCGCGAGGCGCGGCACGTCCACCCCCTCGGACACCATGCGCACCGCGACCATCCAGCGGTCCTCGCTGTTGCTGAACTTCTCGATGCGTTCGGAGGCCGTCGCGTCATCGGACAGGACGATCGTCGGCTGCTGACCGGTGATGCTGTGCAGGATCTTGGCGTAGGCACGCGCGACGGTCTGATCGGTCGCGAGCACCAGGCCGCCGGCATCCGGAACGTGATGCCTGATCTCGGTCAGACGACGATCGGCTGCGGACAACACAGCCGGCATCCACTCGCCCTCGGGGTCGAGCGCCGTGCGCCAGGCCTGCGAGGTCACGTCCTTGGTGTTGTCCTGCCCGAGATGCGTCTCGAGTTCGTCTCCGGTGCTCGTGCGCCATCGCATCTTGCCGGCGTACATGTGGAACAGCACGGGGCGGACGACGCCGTCGGCCAGGGCGCGACCGTAGCCGTAGTTGTAGTCGGTGCGGGAGATCCGTGCACCGGACTCGTCAGGGTGATACTCCACGAACGGGATCGGTGCGGTGTCGCTGCGGAAGGGCGTTCCAGACAGCAGCAGTCGGCGCTTCGCCGGCCCGTACGCGTCTCGGATCGCATCACCCCAGCTGAGGGCGTCTCCGCCGTGATGCACCTCGTCGAGGACGACGAGGGTCTTCGCATCCTCGGTCAGATGACGGTGGACCGACGACTTCGCCGCGACCTGCGCGTAGGTCACGACGGCGCCGTGGTAATGCCGCGCCGGCGCCCAATGACTGTTGCGGAACCGGGGATCCAGACGGATGTGCACCCGCGCTGCTGCATCGGCCCACTGCGTCTTGAGATGCTCGGTCGGCGCGACCACGATGATCCGGTTGACCTCCCCCATGCGCATGAGCTCGACCGCGAGGGTGAGCGCGAAGGTCGTCTTGCCCGCACCGGGTGTCGCCGCGACGAGGAAGTCACGCTGATCCGCCTGGAAGTACTGTTCGAGCGCCTCCTGCTGCCAGGCGCGCAGCTTGTTCGCAGTACCCCAGGGGGCGCGCTGGGGGAAGGACGGAGAAAGCATCGAGTCAACGATAATCGCTGCCGCCGACACTCGGCACGCTCACGCGATCCGCCGCGCGCGTCCTCCCCACAGCCCACGCACCCGAGTAGGCTCGGTCACTGCGTGGCCGCCCCACATGGGCCGCGTTCGTTCGCGAAGGAGAGCTGGATGACAGACCAGGATTCGATCCGAACCCCGGAACTCGACAACGAGAATCCGCACCCCTGGCGGAGGTTCGTCGCGATCGGCGACTCGTTCACCGAGGGGATCGGCGACCCCGACCCGTCGCAGCCCGGCAGCCACCGCGGCTGGGCCGACCGCGTCGCCGAGGTGCTCTCGCGTCAGGTCGACGACTTCGCGTACGCCAACCTCGCCGTGCGCGGCAAGCTGATCGCCCAGATCGTGCGCGACCAGATCGAACCCGCCGTGGCGCTGCATCCCGACCTGATCTCGATCTGCGCGGGCGGCAACGACGTGATCCGTCCGGGCACCGACCCCGACGCCATCGCCGTCCAGCTGGAGGACGCCGTCGCACGCCTGTCGTCGACGGGTGCCGCCGTGCTGCTGTTCACCGGGATCGACACCGCCTTCACTCCTGTCTTCCGAGCGTTCCGCGGCAAGGTCGCGATCTACAACGAGAACGTCCGCGCGATCGCCGAGCGCCACGACTGCATCGTCGCCGACCAGTGGGCGCTCAAGGTCGTGCAGGACATGCGGTTCTTCGATGACGACCGTCTGCACTACAACTCGCTGGGCCATCATGAGGTCGCCCGCATGGCGCTGCGCGCGCTCAACGTGCCCAACGACCTCGAGTCCATGCAGCCCGAGCCGCTTCCGCTGCGCACCTGGCGGGAGGCGCGCTCCGAAGACCTCGGCTGGGCGCGGGAGCATCTGGTTCCGTGGGTGCTGCGGCGTCTTCGCCATGAGTCATCCGGTGATCACATCGTCGCGAAGCGTCCCGAGCCCTCGCCGATCATCTTCCCGTCGTCCGACTGACCATCTCATCTCATCCCGTCAGCGGCGTCCGAGCGCCCACAGCGCCACGGCCGCGGCAGACGCCACGTTCAGCGAGTCGACGCCTCCCGACATGGGAATCGTCACCACGGTGTCTGCCTCGTCGAGGGCGGTGCGTGAGAGTCCGTCGCCTTCGGATCCCATGACGAGAGCGACGCGCTCGGGGCGGGACGCGACGTAGGCGTCGAGAGTCACCGCGTCGTCGCTCAGCGCGAGGGCTGCGACGTCGAACCCCGCGGCATGAAGGTCGGTGACGGCGGACGCCCAGTCCGTGATCCGGGTCCACGGCACCTGGAACACCGTTCCCATGCTGACGCGCACGCTGCGCCGGTACAGGGGGTCGGCTCCCCCGGGAGACACCAGCACGGCATCCGCTCCGAGCGCGGCGGCCGCACGGAATGCGGCGCCGACATTCGTGTGATCGCCGACGTTCTCGAGAATCAGCACGAGCGTGGCGGAGTCGATGACCTCACGCACCGTCGGCAGGTCAGGACGATGCATCGAGGCGATCGTGCCCCGGTGCACGGCAAAACCGGTCAGCGCCTCCGCCACGTCGTCCGGGACGACGTACACAGGTACATCGAGTTCGCCGACGATCGCTCGGATGTCCTCCACCCGCCGCTCCTGAACGAGGACCGATCGCGGATGATGCCCCGCAGCGACGGCTCGCGCGATGACTTTCGTCGATTCGGCGATGTACAGCCCGCCGGCCGGGTCGCTCACACTTCGGAGCGCGGTGTCGGTCAGTGCGCGATAGTCGTCGAGTCGTCGATCATCGGGATTCGTCACGCGCAGCAGTTCCACGAGCCCCAGTCTGCCATCGCTCTCCGAGTCGCCGTCGCGGTCGGCCGCGACGCGTCGAGCGGGCCTGCGCACGCCGTAGACTCGCAGAGGGAGGTCCTGTGAGCGCATCGAGTCCGGTCGAACTGTCGACCACCATCGCTCGCACCGCCGAACTCCTGCACGGTCGAAAGATCGCCTTGCTCACCGGCGCCGGGATCTCCACGGACTCGGGAATCCCCGCTTACCGCGGCGAAGGGTCACGCAACCGGACTGATCCCATGACGATCCAGCGGTACCTGGCCGATGAGACGGCGCGGCGTCGTTATTGGGTCGGCGGGCATCTCGGCTGGCGGGCGTTCGCCCGCGCCGAGCCGAACCCCGGCCATCTCTCTCTCGCCGCCATGGAGTCCTCCGGACACGTCACCGGCGTCATCACCCAGAACGTCGACGGACTGCATCTGCGCGCGGGCAGCTCGCACGTCATCGAAGTGCACGGCACCATGCGCAGGGTTCTCTGCCTGAAGTGCGGCCAGGTCTTCGATCGCCGCGACATCGCAGTGCAGATCGAAGAGCGCAATCCCTGGATCTCCGTCCCCGAGAACGTGGCGCTCGCTCCCGACGGCGACGTGCTCCCCGAGAGCACCGACGGCTTCATCGTGCCGGTGTGCACGGTGTGCGAAGGGATGCTGAAGCCCGACGTCGTGTTCTTCGGCGAATACGTGCCGCAGGGGCGCTTCAAGGCCGCGGAGTCGCTGCTCCGGGCGAGCGATGCGCTGATCGTCGCCGGCTCATCCCTCGTCGTCAACTCCGGTGTGCGCCTCGTCGAGCGCGCACGACGCCGCAGCATCCCCCTCATCATCATCAACCGCGAGCCGACGCGCGCGGATGTCTGGGCCGATGCCACCATCGCCGCAGGCACCAGCGACGTGCTCCCCGCGATCCAGGAGCTCCTCGAATGACTCTGCTCACGCTCATCCGCCACGGCCAGACGGATTGGAACCTCGCCCGACGGATCCAGGGCTCCACCGACATCCCCCTGAACGAGAAGGGCCGTGCGGACGCACGGACCGCCGCGGATCGTCTCGAGGGCGTGACACATCACTCGATCTACGCCAGCCCGCTGAAGCGGGCGCGGGAGACGGCAGAGATCATCTCCGAAAGCCTGGGCCTCGGGGCTCCCGTGCTGGTGCCGGACATGCGCGAGCGCGAGTTCGGTGAGGGCGAGGGCATGCTCGTCTCCGACTACATCGAGAAGTACGGCGATTGGCTCTCGCCGGTTCCCGGCGCGGAGACCCTGGAAGGTGTCGCCGAACGGGTGCTGGTCGCCCTCGACGCGATCGCCCGCGATGCTCGCCGTCGCTCCGCACCGGTGGCGGAGTCCGTCATCGTCGTGACGCACGGCGGCGTGATCCGGTCACTGATCAACCACGTCTCGGGCGGCACGCTGCCGCGCGTCGGCGAGGTGCTCGCGAACGGTTCCGCCCACCGTTTCGAGGCCTCCCCCGGATCTCTGCGTCTCATCGACCAGGCGATCCTGGTCTGAACGACCGACCGCGGGAGATCGTTCGATCAGCGGGTGCGACCGAGCAGCGACCGAGCATGCCTCAGCACGGGCTCGTCGATCATGCGTCCGTCGAAGCGGAACACTCCTCGCTCGCTCGCTGAGGCGGCGAGAACCCGGCGGGCCCACTCGAGCGTCGCGTCGTCCGGAGCGTACGCCGCGCGGATGACCGCCACTTGACTCGGGTGGATGCACGCGGTCGCGATGAACCCGGACGCGGCAGCGTCGACAGCCTCGGCCTCCTGACCTGCGACATCGCCGATCTCGATGTGCACGGCGTCGATGGCGCCTTTGCCCTGTGCCCCCGCTTCGAGGAGAACGCGGGAGCGGGCATAGCGCGCGATGTCTCGATAGCCACCCTCCGGTGTGCGGCTCGATGTGCCGCCGAGGGAGGCGACGAGATCCTCCGCGCCCCACATCATCGCGACGACCTGCGGATGTGCTGCGATGCGATCTGCCGCGTGGATCCCCTTCGCCGTCTCGCACAGGGCGATCAACGAGAACCTCTCGTCGAAAGCGGTGAGGCTCTCAGCGCTCTCGGTCTTCGCGACCATCACGGTGCGGAAGTCGGTCTGAGAGAGCATGGCGAGGTCTGAGACGAGGGCGTCGGAACCCGGTGCGTTCACGCGGACGATCACTCGATCGGGGTCCAGGTCGGCATCGACGAGATTGTCGCGAGCTGCGGCCTTCGCCTCGGCCAGCACCGCGTCTTCGAGGTCGAGGATGACAGCGTCCGCCTTCTCGAGGGCGCCGCGGAACCGTTCGGGTCGATCGGCAGGGCAGAAGAGCAGTGCCGGTCCGAGATCGAAGCTCATCGTTCCCCCTCGGGAAGGCAGTGCACGAGCACTGTTCGGGTCGCGGTGGCGACGACTGTGCCGTCCTGGTTGCGTCCGGTATGCGCGATGGTCACTATCCCCTGCCTCGCTCGCGACGTCGAGAGCCGCTTGTCGACGACCACGGTCTCGGTGTACAGCGTGTCACCGGCGAACAGCGGATGCGGGAAGGCGATCTCGCCCAACCCGAGCTGAGCCACCAGGGTGCCTTGCGTGAGCTGCGCGACGGATGCCCCGACCATGGTCGAGAGCGTCCACATCGAGTTGATCAGACGCGCACCGAACGGCTGCTGCCCATCGGCGAAGGCGGCGTCGAGGTGCAGCGCCTGGGTGTTCATCGTGAGCGTCGTGAAGAGGACGTTGTCGGCCTCGGTCGCGGTGCGCCCAGGGCGATGAAGATACCGGGCATCGGTGACGAACTCCTCGAAGAAGAGACCGCGCTGGACGATGTCGTGCATGATCACCTCACCTCCTCGGTTCGCTGAGCGGATGGCATCCTGCCACGCTACCCGGCGAGCCCCAGCGCTCGCGCGATCACTAGGAGCTGCACCTCGGTGGTGCCCTCGCCGATCTCGAGGATCTTCGAGTCGCGATAGTGACGGGCCACCGGGAACTCGTTCATGAAGCCGTTGCCGCCGAAGATCTGCGTCGCGTCCCTGGCGTTGTCCATCGCGGCCTCGCCCGCCACGAGCTTCGCGATCGCCGCCTGCTCCGCGAACGGCCGCCCGGCGTCACGGAGCCGTGCCGCATGGTGCCAGGCGAGCCGTGCCGTGTGCACTCGGGCACGCATGCGCGCGAGGGTGAACTGCGCGTTCTGTCGCGTGCTGAGGGCGCTGCCGAAGATGGTGCGACTCTTCGCATACTCGACGGCTGCCTCGAGGCAGCCCTCCGCGGCGCCGGTCGACAGCGCGGCGATCGCGATGCGGCCCTCGTCGAGGATGCTCAGGAAGTTGCGGAAGCCGCTCCCCTGCTCGCCCAGGAGGTTGCCGGCGGGGACCCGTGCCCCGGTGAAGCTGAGCGGATGCGTGTCGGACGCGTTCCACCCGACCTTGTCGTACGGCGCCTCGACGGTGAAACCGGGTGTGCCGTTGGGCACGATGATGGTTGAGATCTGCTTGCGGCCCCCCTCGTTCCCGGTGACCGCGGTGACCGTGACGAAACGCGTGATGGGCGTTCCTGAATTGGTGATGAACTGCTTCGACCCGTCGATGACCCATTCGTCGCCGTCGAGCCGGGCGGTGGTCCGGGTCGCTCCCGCGTCGCTCCCGGCCTCCGGCTCGGTGAGGCCGAAGCCCGCGAGCGCTCGGCCGGCGAGCAGGTCCGGCAGGTACTCCTGCTTCTGCTCCTCGGTGCCGAAGCGGAAGACGGGCATCGCACCGAGGCTGACTCCGGCTTCGAGCGTGATGGCGATGGACTGGTCGACGCGTCCGAGCGCCTCGATCGCGATGCCCAGCGCCATGTAGTCGCCGCCCTGACCCCCGTACTCCTCGGGGAACGGCAGGCCGAACAGCCCGAGGTCACCCATCTGGGCGACCACGTCCATCGACAGCGTGTGCGTGCGGTCCGCCTCGTAGGACTGCGGCGCGACGACCGTCTCGGCGAACTCGCGCACCATCGCCGCGAGTTCGCGCTCTTCATCGGTCAGCTCATGCATCGTCACTTCGCCTCCGTCGTCATGTGCGCGACCGGCTGGTCGCGTCGAACCTGATCGCCGACGGCGACCATGAGGCGCACCGTCCCGTCCTGGGGCGCGAGCACCGGGTGCTCCATCTTCATCGCCTCGATCGATACGAGCGGCGTGCCGGCGGTCACGACGTCGCCGTCGCGGACATGCACGGCCACCACGCTTCCCGGCATCGGGGCTCTCGCATCCGGACCGTTCGCGGACTCGCTCTGCTCCGTTTGCTGCAGACGGTGCAGCAACAGGGCTCGGCGATCGAGAGGCTCCAGGCGCACGGTGCGTCCGTCCTCGCTGACCCAGACCGCACCGTCGTCATCCACCGCAGCCATGGCGCGCGACCGCGAGCCGCTGGATGCAGGCGCGGGGATGACCTCGCCGCGTTCGGTCCGGAAGGAGATCTCGCGCCGATCGTCCTGCGTGAGGTCCTGCCACACCGCGCCCGCTCGCTGACTCGCCCTGGTCGCGCCGCCCGCGTCATCCGTGCCCGAGACGGTTCGCCGTGCGGCGGCCAGCATCGTCGGCGATGGCGGCTCCTCGACGAGCGGCAGAAGCGTCTCGATGAGTCCCGTGTCGAGGTCCCCGGCCGTGACCCGCTCATCGCGGCAGAGTGTGCGCAAGAACCCGATGTTCGTGTCCACACCCAGCACGACGGTCCTGCTCAGAGCCTCATCGAGCAGGCGGAGCGCGGTGGTCCGGTCGTCAGCGAACGCGATGATCTTCGCGATCATCGGGTCGTAGAAGCCGGTCACGTCGTTGCCCGTCTCCACGGCCGCATCGACCCTCACGCCGCGCGGCGGATCGAACAGCAGCACGCGTCCGGTCGAGGGCAGGAACCCGCGCTCCGGTGATTCCGCGTACACGCGCGCCTCGACGGCGTGACCGTGCAGACCCGGCGCAGGGTCGAGACGTCCGCCTGCCGCGACGTGGATCTGCAGGGCGACGAGGTCGAGGCCGGTGACCTCCTCGGTGACGGGGTGCTCGACCTGCAGACGGGTGTTCATCTCGATGAAGAAGACCTGGTCCGGAGCATCGGCGTCGATGAGGAACTCCACGGTTCCGGCGCCGACGTACGAGACGCTCTGTGCGGACTGCGTGGCGGCTTCGAGGAGTCGGTCCCTCGTCGACTCGGGGATCCCCGCAGAGGGAGCCTCCTCGATCACCTTCTGGTGACGTCGCTGCAGCGTGCACTCGCGCTCGCCGAGGGTGATCACCGTTCCGTGAGCGTCGCCGAACACCTGGACCTCGATGTGCCGGGGGCGTCGGATGAGCCGCTCCAGGATCAGGGAGTCGTCACCGAACGCCGAACGCGCCACCCGTCGAGCGGACGCCAGTGCGGCGCTGAGCCCGGATGCCGCCTCGACGACCTCCATACCCTTGCCGCCGCCGCCCGCACTCGGCTTGACGAGCAGCGGGTAGCCGACAGCGTCGGCCTCGTCAGCGATCTCCGCGTCCGACAGTCCTCTCGCATCGAAACCCGGCACCACCGGGACCCCGGATCGCACGACATGGTCGCGGGCCTTCGCCTTGTCTCCCATGATCTGGAGTGCGTCGACCGACGGACCGATGAAGACGATGCCGCTCTCCGCGCATGCCTCGGCCAGCCCGACGCTCTCCGAGAGGAATCCGTAGCCCGGATGGATGGCCTGCGCTCCGGTCGCGCGGGCTGCGGCGATGACGGCATCGATGTCGAGGTACGACTCGGCGACCGGCGCCGGGCCGATCCGCACGGCTTGATCGGCCTCGCGCACATGGGGGGCGTCGGCATCCGCATCGCTGTAGACGGCGACGCTGCGGATGCCCATCGCACTGAGAGTGCGGATGACCCGGCGTGCGATCTCGCCTCGATTGGCGACGAGGACGCTGTCGAAACGATGGGAGGTGGAGACACTGTTCGTCATTGCGGTCACATCCGGAAGAGGCCGAAACGCGGCTCGGGCAGCGGGCTTCGCGCGACCACATCGAGGGCGAGCCCCAGCAGGTCGCGGGTCTGGGCGGGGTCGATGATGCCGTCGTCCCACAGGCGGGCGGTGGCGTAGTACGGCTCACCCTGGGTCTCGTACTGCTCCCGGATGGGCTGTTCGAACGCGAGCCTCTCGTCGGTATTCCACGCCTGTCCGCGAGCCTTCAGCTGGTCGTCCTTCACCGTCCCGAGAACGGAGGCCGCCTGGGCGCCGCCCATCACCGAGATACGGCTGGCCGGCCACGTCCACAGGAAGCGAGGCGAGTACGCACGTCCGCACATGGAGTAGTTGCCGGCCCCGAAGGATCCGCCGATGATGACGGTGAGCTTCGGCACGCGGGTGCTGGCGACGGCGGTGACCATCTTCGCTCCGTCCTTCGCGATGCCGCCCGCTTCGGCTTCCGATCCGACCATGAAGCCGGAGATGTTCTGCAGGAACACCAGAGGGATGCCGCGTTGGTCGCAGAGCTCTATGAAGTGCGCGCCCTTCAGGGCGGATTCGCTGAAGAGCACTCCGTTGTTCGCGACGATCCCGACCGGGTGCCCGTGCAGGCGCCCGAAGCCGGTGACGAGGGTCGTGCCGTACTCCTTCTTGAACTCGCGGAACGTGTCGCCGTCGATCAGCCGATCGATCACCTCGTGCACGTCGTACGGGGTGTTGACGTCGACCGGGACGACGTCATAGAGCGAGCCGGGTTCGGACGGCCGACGCGACTCGACCACGTCCCAGACCGGAGCGAGGGGCGACGGCAGGGTGGCGACGATGTCGCGCAGGATCTCGAGTGCGTGCTCGTCATCCTCGGCGAGATGGTCGACCACCCCGCTGCGCCGGGCGTGCAGTTCGCCGCCGCCGAGCTCTTCCGCCGACACGATCTCACCGATCGCCGCTTTCACGAGCGGAGGGCCGCCGAGGAAGATCGTCCCCTGGCCACGCACGATGACGGTCTCGTCACTCATCGCGGGGACATAGGCTCCGCCCGCCGTGCACGAACCGAGCACGGCGGCGAGCTGCGGAATCCCCTCCGCGGACATCCTGGCCTGGTTGAAGAAGATGCGTCCGAAGTGCTCGCGGTCCGGGAACACCTCGTCCTGCTTGGGGAGGAAGGCGCCGCCGGAGTCGACGAGGTAGAGACACGGAAGTCGATTCTCGAGCGCTATCTCCTGTGCGCGCAGGTGCTTCTTGACCGTGAGCGGATAGTAGGTTCCGCCCTTGACTGTCGCGTCGTTGCACACGACCATCACGTGCCTGCCGTGGACGAGGCCGATCCCCGCGATGACTCCTGCGGCTGGCGCCTCTCCCCCGTACAGTCCGTCGGCCGCCAACGGGGCGATCTCGACGAAGGGGCTGCCCTCGTCGAGGAGTCTGGTCACGCGATCACGCGGGAGGAGCTTGCCGCGCGCGATGTGCCGTTCCCGGGATGCCTGCGGCCCCCCTTGAGCGGCGACGGCCAGTCGTTCGTGCAGCTCGGCAGCGAGAGACTGCTGGGTTGCGGGCATCGTGACGTCCTCCTCGACCACATCGCGCCGGCGTCATCGCCCTGGCGCATTCGATGCTTTCTCGGTTAGTGTTCACTAACCGATCGCATCAGGTTAGCGAGGATTAACTGAGATGACAAGCCCTCCCACTGCGCGAGACCGCGCCAAGGCGGAGCGGTCTGACGCCATCCTCCGAGAAGCCGCACGACTCTTCGCCGAGAGCGGATACAACGGTGTGAGCCTCGAAGACATCGGCGCCGCCGTAGGCGTCTCCGGACCGGCGGTCTACCGCCACTTCGCCGGCAAGCAGGCGCTGCTCGGCGCCGTGCTCGTCCAGGTGAGCGATGACCTGGTCTCGGGCGGCACGAGTGTCGCGGCGGGCGGGTCCACACCCGAGGAGCGCATCCGCGCGCTCGTCGCCTTCCACGTGGAGTTCGCGCTGGGTCACGCGGATGTGATCCGAGTGCATGACCGGGACGTCGCGCATCTCGCCGCTCAGGATCATGCCGAGGTCCGCCGGCTGCAGCGCGCATACATCGAGCTCTGGATCGAGACCCTGAGCCCTCTGATCGATGCCGACGCCGACGAGCTTCGTCTGCGGGTGCAAGCGTGCTTCGGGCTCATCAACTCGACACCGCACAGCACGCGCGCGGCGTCCCGGCAGCGCTCCGCCACCGCGACAGTGCTCGCCGCGATGGCGGAATCAGCGCTCCGAGCGACTACCTGAGCAGCATCGCCCTCCCCGGTTCCTCCAACACGTCCGCGACGTCCTTGAGGAACCTCGCTCCCTCCGCCCCGTCGACGATCCGGTGGTCGAAGGACAGGCTGAGAGTCATCACCTGGCGAAGGGCGATCTCGCCGCGGTACTCCCACGGAAGGCGCCGGACGGCGCCGACGGCGAGGATTCCCGACTGCCCCGGAGGCAGGATGGGGGTGCCCGCGTCGATGCCGAACACACCGATGTTCGAGATGGAAAAGGTGCCGCCCGCCAGCTCGACAGGAGATGTGCGTCCTTCCCGCGCGGTGACGGCGAGAGATGCCACCGCATCGGCGAGCTCTGTGAGTGTCAGAGACTCGGCGTCGCGGATGTGAGGCACGATGAGTCCCCGCTCGGTCGCTGCGGCGATCCCGAGGTCCACGTATCCGAACTGCACGATCTCGCCCGCGGACTCGTCCCATCGGGCATTGAGCCCGGGCGTGCGACTCAAGGCGAGACAGGCCGCTTTCGCCACCACCGCAAGCGGACCGATCCGATGCTCCGAGAGTGAGCGGTCGCCCCGCAGCGAGGCGATGAGGTCCATCGTCGCCGTGACATCCACCGTGTGGAAGACCGTGACGTGCGGTGCGGTGAACGCGCTCTCGACCATCGCCGCAGCCGTGTGCTTGCGAACTCCGCGGATGGGGATCCGCGTCTCCCGAGAGCCATCACGGAGGCTCGCGGCATCGTCCGGAACCCGCGGTCGGGGAGGCGCGGGATCGACCTGTTCTGCGGTCGTCGCCGTGCGAGACGCGTAGTCGTCGACATCCCCGCGGGTGATCACGCGATCCCCCACCGTCGCCGCCACCAGCACGAGATCGATCCCGAGACGCTTGGCATACGCACGCACGGGCGGAGTGGAGCGCGGCCGCTCGGCGACGACCTCGACGCTCACGGTCGGCGACGCGTCGTGCGGCGCCGCTTCGAGCACGGCCGTGTCGGTCGCCGCCCGTCCGCCGACCGCACGTCTGGCACGTCGGGCCGGTCGCCCGGATGCTGATGGCGCAGCTCCGTAGCCCACGAGGTTGGGTTGCGCCTTCTCCTCAGCACCGCCGCCATCCGAGGCAGCAGACGAAGCATCGTCGGCTCCCTCGACATCGAACTCGATCAGCGGCGCGCCCACTGCGACGGTCTCCCCCGCCGCAGCATGCAGGGCTGTGACGACGCCTGCGTGCGGAGAAGGCAACTCGACGATCGCCTTGGCGGTCTCGACCTCGGCGAGAGTCTGATTGAGCGCGACGACATCGCCGGGAGCGACGAGCCACTGGACGACCTCCGCCTCTGTGAGTCCTTCTCCGAGGTCGGGCAGTCTGAACTCCGCGTTCACGCGTCTGCTCCCGTCAGGCTGTTCGGACGGTCGAGCACCCGGTCGACGGCGTCCAGCAGTCGGTCGAGATCCGGCAGATGGTATTTCTCGAGCTTCGCCGGCGGGTACGGGACGTCGTGTCCGGTCACGCGCAACGGCGCCGACTCGAGGTACTCGAAGCAGCGCTCCGTGACGCTCGCGATCACCTCAGCCGCCATACCGGCCTCTCGCGACGCCTCGTGCGCGACGACGACACGGCCGGTCTTGCGGACCGACGTCGCCACGGTGTCGTAGTCGACCGGCGACAGCGAACGCAGATCGATGACCTCGAGCGAGATGCCATCGTCTTCGGCGGCCTCGGCGGCCTGCAGCGCGGTCGTCACCATCGCCCCGTAGGTGATGAGCGTCGCATCATCGCCTGTGCGGACGACTCGCGCGAGTCCCATGGGGGCGGCATCCGCGAGCGGGGCGTCGAGATCGACATCGCCCTTGTGGTGGTAGAGCCGCTTCGGCTCGAAGAAGATCACCGGGTCGTCCGACGCGATCGCCTGGCGAAGACTCCGGTAGGCGTCTTCCGGATTGGAGACCGCGATCACACGGAGCCCTGCGGTGTGCACGAAGTACGCCTCAGGCGACTCCGAGTGATGCTCGGCAGCACCGATGCCTCCCGCCCAGGGGATGCGGATCGTGATCGGCATCTTCACCCGGCCCTGCGTCCGGTAGTGCAGCTTCGCCACCTGCGCGACGATCTGGTCGAAAGCCGGATAGACGAAACCGTCGAACTGGATCTCGACCACAGGCCGATAGCCGCGGAACGCCAACCCGACCGCCATGCCGACGATGCCGGATTCAGCGAGGGGCGTGTCGATGACACGCTGGGGCCCGAACTCGTCGAGGAGTCCATCCGTGATGCGGAAGACGCCTCCGAGCTTGCCGATGTCCTCGCCCAGCAGCACGACCTTGTCGTCGTCGCGCATCGCCCGTCGTAGACCTGCTCCGAGCGCCTTTCCGAGAGTGATCTCAGTCATGCTCACGCCTCGCCGTCGAACGACGCGAGGTACGCGGCGTACTCGTCGCGCTGCCGCTCGAGGCCGGAGTGCGGCTCTGCGTAGACGCCGTCGAACACCGCGAGCGGAGGACGCGTCACCATGCCCAAGCACTCGGCGCGCATGTCTCGAGCCGCGGCGTCCGCCGCTCTCTGCGTGTCCGCGAGCTGGTCGTCGTCGAGCTCCCCGATCGAGCGCAGGTGTGCCTCCAGCCGGGCGATCGGGTCACGCTCACGCCATGCCTGGAGTTCGTCGTCGCTGCGGTAGCGGGTCGGGTCGTCGGCTGTCGTGTGCGGCCCCATGCGATATGTGACGGCCTCGATGTAGGCGGGGCCCTGTCCGGACCGCGCGTGCGCGAGAGCCCAGCGCATCGCGGCCATGCAGGCCAGCACGTCGTTGCCGTCCACGCGCAGGCTCGGGATGCCGAAGCCGGGCGCGCGTCCGGCGATCGGATACTGCGATTGCACCGACACCGGCTCCGAGATGGCCCAGTGGTTGTTCTGGCAGACGAACACCACCGGAGCCTGATACGAGGACGCGAAGATCATCGCCTCGTTCACATCTCCCTGGCTCGTGGCACCGTCGCCGAAGTAGGTGACGGCGACCTCGTCCGCATCTTCATGACGGATGCCGAGCGCATACCCCACCGCGTGGAGCGTCTGCGCTCCGATGATGATCTGCAACGGAGCGACGCGGAGCGCTGCGGGGTCGTGACCCGCGCCCTCTTCACCACGCCACATACGGACGAAGTCGCCCGGCTGCGCGCCCCGTGCATAGATGACACCCGTCTCGCGGTAGCTCGGGAAGACGTAATCCTGCGGTGCGAGCGCCCTCGCGGTTCCGATCTGGGTCGCCTCCTGCCCCTGGCATGGCGCCCAGAGCCCCAGCTGGCCCTGGCGCTGGAGCGCCACCCCCTCCGCGTCGATGCGCCGGAGGACGACCATGTCGCGGTGGAGCGCGCGCAGTCCGGCACCGTCGACGTCGGCGACGAACCCGTCGAGACGAGTGTTCGCGACGCGCTCGCCGTCCGGCGCGAGGATGCGCTCCGCGAGTTCGAGATCCTGCGCCATGTCGGCGATCGGAGTGATCTGGGGTGACATCGTCGTCCTCCTCGTTCGTGGCCGTCGTCACGGGTTCTACGCGCGGCCCCGGCCTCAGCGCCGGTTCACTTGAGAGTACGTCCGCTCATCACCTCGCTCAAGCAATCGAGAGCGGCTTGAGCATGTTGCCAAATATGGGGTGCATCGTCCCTGCTATCGTTTGGCACTATGGCCGGACTTGACCGCATTGATCTGGAACTTCTCGCCGCACTCGCCGATGACCCTCGCGTGACGATCGTGGCGCTGGCGGAGAATCTCGGACTCTCCCGCAACACCATCCAGGCGCGCATGGCGCGACTCGAGCAGACAGGGATCTTCCAGTCGTACGAGCGGTCGTTCTCGACCGACGTGCTGGGGTTCCCCCTTCAGGCGTTCGTGAGCATCGGCGTGCGTCAGACCGAATTGCCGCGGATCATCAACGAACTGGCGCGCATTCCCGAGGTCGTGCAGGCGCACGGACTCAGCGGATCGATCGACCTGCTGGCACGCGTCGCGTGCAGGGACGCCCGCCACCTGTTCGACACCGATGCGCGCATCCTGTCCATCGACGGAGTCGAGCGGACCGAGACCTCCCTGGCCATGGGCGAGGTCATCCCCTTCCGGGTTGCCGGCCTCATCGGGCTCGCGAGACGGGAATCCTGAGGAATCGTCGTACGGCGCCTGCAGCCTCGGCAGGCGTCTCGTAATGGATCAGGTGTCCGACCTCGGCGATCTCCACGAGGGTCGCGTCATCGAATCTGGTGGCGAGCTCCCGCTCGACCTCGATCGGTGTGATGTCGTCGCGCTGAGCGGCGATGAGCAGAGTCGGGGTCGGGATCGAGCGGGCGAATTCGCTCACATCATGCGACACGCTCGTCACGAAGGCGTCCCGCAGGACATCGCGGTCGGCGAAGCGCGAGAAGTAGGTGTCGTGCTGATCGTGGATGAAACGGCGCAGCTGCGGGTCCGACGTCTTCGCCATCGCGATGCTCATGACTCTGACGATCAGTCGGTTCCGCAGCAGAGCAGTGCCCAGCCGCTCGGGCAGCCGCGCCCCGAGCGAGTAGTACAGCACGGCCAGCCGCGTCATGATGCCCTTGGGGCCCTCGAGGGCGGGTGCGCCGATCGGATTGATGAGGATCAGCCGCGGAGTCTCGAGCCCTGCCGCCACGGCCGCGGAGGCGACGATCGATCCGAAGGAGTGCCCGAGGATCACCGCCCCGGGGGCTACCGCAGCGGCGAACTCGGTCAGCCACGCGACATACTCATCGAGATTCGTACGAGCGCCCGGCGACGGGCGCCGTCTCTCCGAAGCCGGGAAGGTCGGGAGAGATGACCCGGACCTCGGGAAGGAACGCGAGAACCGGCTCGAGACCGTGGTGCTCACCTCGGAATCCATGCACGGCGACGACTGTCACATCTGCATCGGAGGGACCGTACTCCCAGTACACGGTCGTCCCGCCTCTGGCCTCGACCTCATGACGCACGACCGGCAGTCGGCTCAGACGGTCGGCATACGGAGAGGGCGCTGGCATGGATCAAGTCTAGGGTCGTCGCATGCGGGATCCCCGTGTGCCTCCGCCCCGATGTCGGAGCCCGGTTCTACGGTGAGATCATGCCCCCGGCACCCTCGCTCCCGCACTGGATCACTCGCGTAGGCGTGTTCGACCTCGAGACGACCGGTGTGGACGTGGAGCACGACCGCATCGTCAGCGCACACGTCGGGCTCCTCGACGCCGGCGGCCGCGAGATCGCCGCACGGGACTGGCTCGCGGATCCCGGCGTGCCGATTCCGGACGGCGCCACCGCCGTGCACGGGATCACGACCGAGCACGCGCGCCGCCACGGACGGCGGGGCGCCGAGGTGGTCCGAGAGGTCACGGCGGCCCTGCGATCCCTGCTTTCTCAGGGTGTGCCGATCGTGGCCTACAACGCCGCATACGATTTCTCCCTCCTGGCACACGAGGCGCACCGCCACGGCATCCCGCCACTGGAGGACCCTTCACCGATCATCGACCCGCTCGTGATCGACAAGGCCTATGACCGCTATCGTCCGGGCAAGCGCACGCTCGAGGTGGTCGCAGCCCTCTATGCGGTGCGCCTCGAGGACGCCCACGAAGCGGCGGCGGATGCCGTGGCCGCCGGCCGGGTCGCGCAGGCTCTGGCCCGCCAGTTCGTGCTTCCGGATACGCTGGAAGAGCTGCACACACGCCAGATCGGGTGGGCCCGCTCTCAGGCGGCGAGCCTCACGGAGTACTTCATCCGGATGGGCCGCATCGAACCTGATGAGCGCCTCGACGGAACCTGGCCGGTCCGTGCACGTCGAACCGTTCAGGAGGTGCCCCGCGATGCGATTCCGTACCAGTGACGTCTCGCGTGTCGAGAGCACCTGGAAGCAGTTCGTCCCGTCCGCCGTACTGCACGACGTCGACCCGCAACGCTTCCGCTTCGACTGGCACTCTGCCGATCTCGGTGCCGTGAGTCTCGTGCGGTACGACCTCGCCGCCGAGGTGCGCTCGACAGCCGAACCACAGGACCAGGTGCTGGTCTGCCGTGTCGATGGGCCCGATGCCCGGGTGTACTCCGATCGAGGAGATCTCGATGCGAGTCTCCCCTGGATCTCCGATGGTCCGAGAGTGCGCGCCCGCTGGGATGCGGGAGCGAGGGTCACGGCACTCGTCTTCGAGCGGGACACCCTGACCCACCTCGCGAAGAGGATCAGTGGCGACGACGGCGTATCCGTCCGCGTGGGCGATCTCGCTCCGCGCTCCGCGCACGCTGGGGCCGCCTGGGATCGCATGTTCGCGTATCTCGAGATGAGCGCCGCGGATCTCGTCGACGATGCGGACGATGACGATCTCGTGCGCAGCGAACTGGCCCGCCATGCCGCGGCGACGACGCTCGCGGCCTTCGCGACGACGAGTCGCCTGCAACGGCATCGGCCGGCGCAGAGCACGCCGGCGCCGGCGACGGTGCGTCGCGCCCTCGCCTTCATCGCCGAGAACTCGCACCGGCCGATCACGGTCGACGACGTCGCCGCTGCCGTCCACATCTCGACGCGAGGCCTTCAATACGCCTTTCGGCGCGCGCTCGACACGACGCCGGCGGAGTCGCTGAGGCAGGCGCGCCTCGATGGAGCGCACCGCGACCTGCGTACGGGCTCACCGACGACGGTCGCCGCGGTGGCCCGCCGGTGGGGTTTCTCGCATCCGTCTCGCTTCGCCGCGGCGTATCGCGAGAGCTTCGGCGTGCTTCCTTCTGTGACGGCGGCGAAGCACCGTCGATGACACTATGCGAACAGATTGTTCGCACGTGTCGCGCGCCGCGACCAGCACGCCGAGAGCGGCGCCGACTGAGACATATATTCCGAGATATGGGTTCTCTCTATTACGGCGGCTCGGAGCCGATCCATATCGAAGATCGGGCGCTCGCGCACCTCAAGGTCGTCGTCGCGACGAAGTTGCGTCGCAACGAGAGCTTCACACTCACGTGGAAGCATCCCGACGGTGACACCGAAGGCCGTTCGACGGTCTGGCTGCATCCGTCGATCCCGCTGCGGTTCGTCTTCGACGAGAGCGAGACGCCCGCGCTCAGCCGCCGATGGATCGAGGATCTCGCTCATTCGGCCAACTCGAGCGGGGGCATCACGCTCGTCGACGAGGTCATCGACCCCTCGCCCGACCTCGACGCCGCGGGCACTCACTGACGTCCACAGGCATCGGCACGCACCCGCCGGTGTCAAGTCCCTCGCGCCCGACGTCGGGTGATGCCACGATCGAACCGATGAGGGCACACACCGAGGGGCACACGATGGAGACGGTGGATGGCCTTCCGTCGACGGCGAATCAGGGCACACGGCTCACCACGTCCGTGGTCATCCCGGTCAAGGACGATGCCGAGCTGCTGGCGCGCTGCCTGAGCGCTCTGCACGCCCAGGACCAGCCGGCCGACGAGATCATCGTCGTCGACAACGGCTCATCCGACTCGTCGGCCTCCGTCGCCCTCGCCTGGGGTGCGCGCGTGCTGACGTGTCTCGATCCCGGCATTCCCGCTGCAGCGTCGACCGGGTATGACGCGGCTCTCGGCGAACTGATCCTGCGCCTCGACGCGGACTGCGAACCGGATGCTCAGTGGATCACGGCCATCGTCTCGGCCTTCGACGACGACGAGCACCTCGGGGCGATCACTGGGCCCGCGCGCTTCACGGACGGGCCGGCAGCCCTGCGCACGCCACTCTCGCGGCTCTATCTCGGCGCCTATATGACCCTCTTGAGCGTCACTCTCGGACATCTGCCTCTCTTCGGATCCAATCTCGCGTTCCGCAGGGAGGCCTGGCAGGCCGTGCGGTCCGACGTGCACCGAGGAGACCCCGACATCCACGACGACCTCGACCTCGCCTTCCACCTCGGCGAGAACCACCGCATCGCGCGGCTCCCGCACACCACGATGGGGATGTCGATGAGGCCGCTCACCGCAGGACAGTTCGGTCGACGCGTGCACCGAGGCGTCCGTAGCGTGCTCGTGCACTGGCCCCGCGACTTCCCACCCGTGCGTTGGGGACGGCTCATCGTTCGCCGCCGCCTGTTCAGCACCGCGGGACGGAGCGCCCGGTGACGGTCGTGCCGCTGATCGGTCCCGCTGCTGCACCGGACCTGCACGTGATGTCGTTCAACATCCGTCGCGCGATGGAAGGCGCCCTGCGTCGGAAGCGTGACCGCTGGAGCCATCGCGAGCCTGCGGTCGCCGAGATGGTCCGCTCGGAGCGGCCGACCGTCCTCGGACTGCAGGAAGTGCTCCCCCGATCGCTGAAGGCCGTCGCCGACGCGCTCGGGCGGGACCATCGGTTCGTCGGCAGAGGGAGGAACCGCGATGGCACGGGTGAGGGAACACCCATCCTCTACGACGCATCGCGGCTGGAACTGCGCGGGTGGGACCAACACGCTCTCTCGACACGGATCGACGAGCCGGGCAGCCTGTCATGGGGAGCGCTCTTTCCTCGCATCGTCGTCTCCGCGGAGTTCAGGGACAGGTCGACAGGGGTCGCGTTCCTGGTCGTCAACACCCATCTCGATCATCTCTCGCGTCGGTCTCGGCGACGTTCTGCCGAGGTCATCGCCGCACTGGTTCGCGCGCGCTCCCTTCCGACGGTCGTGATGGGAGACCTCAATGCGGGCCCCGGCTCCCAGGCCCTGCGCACACTCGTCTCGCGCGCCGATCTGAGCGACTCCTGGGGCGCGGCAGATGATCGGCTGACGCCCCTGTGGAGCACCCTCAGCGGATATCGGCGTCCGAAGGTCGGCGGTCGACGCATCGATTGGCTGCTCGTCAGTCCGGATGTCCGAGTCCGTGCCGCTGCAGTGAACGCACACGTCTTCGACGGGATCGCGCCCTCGGATCATCGACCGGTGCAGGCGCTCCTGCGCCTGACGGGGAGGACACCGTGAAAGAGGACTTCCTGCGACCGCCGCGCACCGTCACGGAGTGGTCGGCCGACGCCGTGCGGGCGGTGGGCATCGTCGGGGTCGCCGTCGCGCTGATATGGCTCGCCCCGACCGACGCCGGCATCGCGGCGCTTGCCCTTCCCGCACTGATGCTGCCGCGAGTTCTGGGCATGCGCGGGTGGTTCGACCTCACCGTGTGCGCCACCGTGCTCGTGGCGGCGTGGAGCAATGTGCTCGACCTGTACCGGTCGATCCCCGGATGGGACCTGCTCCTGCACCTGATCTGCACGGGGGTTCTCACGGTCGTCGCCGCGCTGATCCTCACCCGGGCAGATGTCGTTCCCCTGACTCGCGACTCGGGCGCCAGCCGACGCACGTCGCTGATCCTCGCGCCCGTCGTGGCGCTCGCGCTGAGCGCGGTGTGGGAGATGATCGAGTGGCTCGGCTGGGCCTACCTCAGTGACGAGATCTTCGTCACCTACCAGGACACGATCGGCGACATGGTCTTCGGCGCCTTGGGCGGGATCGCCGCCGGAACAGTCCTGGCGACGTCGTCCCTCGATCGACAGCGGTCGACCGATGACGTCGCTGCGGAGCGGAGCAGGAGTAGGGCGGGCGGGACTTGAACCCGCGATCGTTGGGTTATGAGCCCACTGCCTTAACCAGCTTGGCCACCGCCCCGTGAGGACCAGCCTATCGGTCGAATCCGATCAGATCGGTGTCGCCGCGGCGTGGGTCCGGACGTGCGCGAGGTAGACGTCGGCGTTCGCGATCAGGTCGGCACGCTCCTGGTCGCTGAGCGCTCGGCGCACCTTCGCGGGCACCCCGGCCACCAGTGATCCGTCTGGCACCTCTGTGCCTCCGAGCACGACGGCTCCACCGGCGATGAGACAGCCGGCGCCGATGACGGCCCCGCTGAGCACGACGGCTCCCATGCCGATGAGCGAACCGTCTCCGATCGTGCACCCATGGACGACCGCGTTGTGACCGATCGACACCTTCGCGCCGATGACGACCGGATGCGCCGCGTCGACATGGACCGAGACGTTGTCCTGGACGTTGCTGTCCCGTCCGACCACGATGGAGGCAGAGTCGCCTCGAAGGACCGCGTTGTACCAGACACTCGCGCCCTCGGCCAGCGACACGTCTCCCACGATGCGTGCGCCCTCGGCGATGAACGCGTCGGCGGCGATCCACGGGGACTTCCCCGGCAGAGCGAGGACGGAGGCTCCGGCAGCGATGCTCATAAGGTGAGACTATCCTCCCAAGCCCGGATTTCCGCGTGATTCCGGGCCACTAAGCCGAGCCTTCGCTTGCTTGCGGAATGATTTCAGACGAGTAGCGTTGTCCTCATCAGGCACGAAGAGACAACTCCGGAGGAGTCACAATGAGCAAGGTACAGACCGTTTCCACCACCGCCAGCGACCCGACCGTGGCCGCTGCAGCGTCTCAGTTCCTCTCCCCCGTCGTGCTCGGTCTCCAGGCACTGACGATCGACGGCAAGCAGGCGCACTGGCATGTCCGCGGCGCCAACTTCGTCGGAGTTCATGAGCTCCTCGACACCATCGTCGCGCACGCCGGCGACTTCGCCGACACGGCCGCCGAGCGGATCGTCGCCCTCGGTCTCCCGATCGACGCGCGCATCAGCGCCGTCGCCGCCAAGGGCGGTGCGACGTCGGTTCCGGCTGGCTTCACCCAGTCCGATGAGCTCGTGCGCGCCGTCATCTCCGACATCGACGCGATCCTCGTCGACGTGAAGGCAGCGATCGACGGGCTCGACGAGGTCGACCTCACGAGCCAGGACGTCGCGATCGAGATCATGCGCGGGCTCGAGAAGGACCGCTGGTTCCTCGTGTCGCACATCGCAGCCTGAGCACCCACGCGACGAAGAAGGGCACCGGGCTTCCGGTGCCCTTCTTCGTTCTCGCGCTCATCCGCCGTAGGTCAGCCGCCCGGCGACCATCGTCGCCATGACCGGCATCCCTCGCAGATCCGCACCTGATGCGGAGAGCGGGTCGTAGCCGCACAGGGCGATGTCTGCGGCCTCCCCCGGACGCAGAGCCGTGCGGACGCTCGCCTGGATCGCCTGTTCCCTCGTCAGTCGCTCTTCGGGGTGCCAGGGGTCGCGATCATCGTCCGTGCGGGTGACCGCCGCGGCGATCGCCTGCCAGGGATCGAGGGGAGCCACGGGAGCGTCGGATCCGAAGCGGATCTCCACACCGGCGTCTCGGAGGGCACTGAGCGGATAGCCGATCGACGTCTGCCCGGCCCAGTGCCGGCCGACCAGATCCCTGTCATCGAGCGCGTGCTGCGGTTGCACACTCGCGATGACGCCGAGCCTGCCGAACCGCGCGAGGTCGGAGTGCCGCACCAGCTGAGCGTGCTCGATGGTTCCGACGGCACCCGACACCGTGAAGGCGTCCAGCGCCCCGGTGACGGCGCGATCACCGATCGCATGCACCGCGACCGAGAGCCCTGCGCCGGTGGCGGTCGTGAGCAGCTCGGCGAGCTCGGCGGTCGGTACATTGAGCACCCCGAAGTTCTCGGGATCGCCAGGATACGAATGCGAGCAGGCCGCGGTGCGCGTGCCCAGCGAGCCGTCGCTGATGATCTTCAGCGGCCCGATCCGGATCAGGCCGCGCCCGGCTTCCGGTGCGTCCGCCGCCTCGTGCAGCTCGCCCGACCGGAGCCCGGCGCGGATCGCACGTCCGAGGTCGAAAGGGTAGATGGCGAACTCGACACGATGGGCAGCGAACCCGGCGCCGATACGCCGCGGCCAGGCATCGGCGTTCCAGGCCATGTCGAAGTCCACCAGGCCGGTGATGCCTCGAGAGGCGGCCCTCTCCCCCGCGTCGCGGACCGCTCTGTCGCCGCGTTCCGGGTCGACGGCGTTCAGGCGACGGGAGATCTCGAAGGCTTGCTCCTCTCTGAGCATCCCGTCCGGACTGTCGAAGCCCTCGAGCCGCAACGCCGCCGAGTTGAGCCACGTGCTGTGCACATCCGCGTTGATGAGATAGGTGGGCACTTCTCCCGTGGCGCTGTCGAGAAGTGCGAGCGAGGGCTGATCGGGCCACATCGCATCACGGAACCCGCTGCCGACCTTCCGCCCGTCCGGGAGGGGCGCCGCGGAGGACATGATCGCAGCCGCCTCAGACGCGGAGCCCGCGCCACCGAGAGCGACGCGTTCGGCGGCCAGAGCCCACTGCACCGTGTGCACGTGGTTGTCCCAGAGGCCCGGCACGGCCCACGCTCCGTTGCCGTCGAGGATGCGCCCCTGTGGCGGCAGCGCTCCGGCGGGGGCGATGTCGCTGATCCGGCCGTCTTCGATGAAGATGTCGACGGGCTCGTCGTCGATCAGGAACTCCTTGCCCGGTCCTGAGACCCGGACGCCCGACAGGGTGGCCACGCTGTCTGCGGCTCCGGTCACGAGCGGGCTCCGACGCGCGCCTGCTGGGCGCGACGCATCTCGGCGGCGAGGGCGGGCTGTGCGTACGGCCCATCGGCCTCGAGTTCGGCGATGATGGTCTCCACTGTCTCGGCCGGCTTGTTCTGACTCAGTTTGCGTTTGGCGACGACGCGTGTCGGGGTGAGCCTGAATCCCACCGTCCCTGCGGCCAGCCGTGTGATGAACGCGGGGTCGTTCGGCCGTTCCCACATCTGCCGTGGCTCCGGCATCCGCCCCTCGAAACGGTCGACGAGTCGATCGAGAACGGCGAGATTCTCTTCGTCGCTGAGTATCTCGGGAACTCCGGCAAGATGAACGGCCGTGTAGTTCCACGTCGGAACGGACGGGACATCGCCATACCAGCCCGGTGAGATGTAGCCGTGCGGCCCCTGGAACACGATGAGCAGTTCCCTCTCGCCCAAGCCGTGGATCAGGTCGTCGGGCCGGCCGACGTGACCGACGACCGTGAGATCATCGCGATCCTGGTCGAGCAGCACGACGTAGTGAGAGGAGACGAGGCCCTCCGGTCCGTCGCTCACTATGGTCGCCCACGGATCGGCATCGATGACCCGACGGAGCTCGGCCACATCAGCGAGCGTGAAACTGGGGTTCTGACGCATCCTCTCAGCCTACGGCTGACCGGTCAGGCCTGGCAGCGCGGGCACCAGTACAGCTTGCGGGCGCCGATCTCCTCGAGGGCGATCTCGGTGCCGCAGATACGACACGGCAGACCGGCACGATGGTAGACCCAGTGGCGATCGTCGCGGCTCGCCATCGCCGCCCGATAGGCGTCGGGCGACAGATCATCCATGGTCATCATCTGGCCGGTCTCCACACCGACGGCCAGCAGCCGCACCCAGTCGCGCCACAGTGCTCGCACGACCTCCTCGGGCACCTCGCGGCCGGGCGTGTGGGGGTTCAGCCGCTGTCGAAACAGCATCTCCGCCCGATACACGTTTCCGATGCCGCTGACCACGGCCTGATCCATCAGCAGAAGTGCGATCACCGTCTGCTTCTTACGGACCGCCTGCACGAAGCGCTCCTCGTTCTGCGCGGGATCCCCCACGAGGGGATCCGGGCCGAGCTTGGCGACGCTTGCGAGCATCTCCTCCGGACTCTGGAGCACGCAGGCCGTGGGGCCGCGCAGATCGGCAGCCGTGATGTCGGTCATCAGACGCAGTCGAACCTGACCGACGACCGGTGGGGGCCATTCGAGTCCCTCGTCGGCGAGCCCCTTCGTCTGCTCCGACATGCGCACGTGCACCCGAGTCCGGCGAGGTGCGCCGATCGAGGCGAGCGAGTTCTCTCCGGCATCGTCGAGGATCTCCTCGTCGACCACAGTTCCGCGCTGGTTCGTCTGGCCCATGCGGCCGTTCGCAGAGGCGATCGTCGGGTCGACCAGGATGTCGCCGGCGAAGTCCCACGCTCCGTACAGGCCGAGGTGCACCCGAAGCCACACATCGCCTTCGGCCTCGAGGAACATCTGCTTCCCCACCGCCTGCACGCTGATCGCCTCACGACCGTTCAGGACGGCCGCCCCCTCGGCGAATCGTCCCTGGGGGCTCGAGGCGAGCATCTGCTTGCCGACGAAGTTACGGTCGAACTGGCGCGCGATGCGGTGGACCGAATGTCCCTCGGGCATCTCAGGCTCTCGGATCCGGGAGCAGCGAGCCGTTGCGCTCGAAGTCCGCGATCTGACCGATTCGGCGGATGTGGCGCTCGTCCTCCGAGAACGGCGTCGCGATGAAGGTGTCGATGAACGAGGTGACCTCGTCGAAGGAATGCTGCCGCGCCCCGATCGAGATCACGTTCGCGTCATTGTGCTGGCGGGCCAGCTCGGCGGTCGACGTGTTCCACACCAGCGCGGCACGGACGCCCTCGACCTTGTTCGCGGCGATCTGCTCGCCGTTGCCGGAGCCGCCGAACACCACACCGAGCGTCTCGACACCGGCCGCCTGATCCGCGACGACGGCCTGCGCCGCACGGATGCAGAATGCGGGGTAATCGTCGAGCGCGTCGTACTCGATCGGCCCGTGGTCCACGACCTCGTGTCCCGCGCCGCGGAGGTGATCCTGTAGCTGCGTGGAGAAGTCGAGACCGGCGTGATCGGTGGCGATATGGATGCGCATGGCATCCATCCTAGAAGCGCCGCGGGTCAGCGGGTGCTCACGGGGCCACGCCGGCGGCGGCCGGCTTGAATCCGGCGCGGACGTTCTCGCAGCAGCCCGGACGGCACACGTCGAACGCACCCGGCAGCGACGTCACGTGAGGGCGCTCCTCGTTGGGGCGGCCTTCCAGCCGCTCGACGATCAGGTCGACGATGCCGGTGACGAATGACGGCGCCACCCCGGGCGTGGGAGTGCGTGTGAAAGCCAGTCCGGCCTCTTCCGCAGCTTCGGCCGCCTCGGTGTCGAGGTCCCAGAGGACCTCCATGTGGTCGCTCATGAAACCGACCGGCACGACCGCCACGGCTTTCCGACCGCGCTCGGGGAGTTCGCCGATCACGTCGCACACATCCGGCTCCAGCCACGGCTGCGAGGCGGGACCCGAACGGGACTGGTAGACGAGCTCCCACGACACGTCGGCCGCCTCGGGGATGCTCTCGCGGACTCGATCCATGACCCACGCGGCGACCGCGAGGTGCTGCGCCGCGTAGGCGCCGCCCTCGCCCCAGTCGATGTCCCGCGCACCGGAGCGCTCCGCGTCGGCCGTCGGGATGCTGTGGGTCGAGAACAGGATCTGGATGTCCGCGGGGGCGATGCCCTGTCCGAGGAACGCCTCCACGGCCTCGCGGACGCCCGTCTCGAACGACTCGACGAATCCGGGGTGGTCGTAGAAGGGACGGATCTTGTCGATCGTCACCGTCTCGCCGAGCTTCGTCTCCTCGAGCACGCGTGCGAAGTCCTCGCGATACTGCCGGCAGCTCGAGAACGAGCTGTAGGCACTGGTGGCGAACGCGAGCAGCGTCGTCTTCCCGTCGGCGGCCGCCTCGGTCACGACCTCCTCGAGGTACGGACTCCAGTTGCGGTTGCCCCAGTACACCGGAAGATCGATGCCGCGGCGTGCGAGCTCGCCCTCCAGAGCCTCCTTGAGGATGCGGTTCTGACCGTTGATCGGGCTCACGCCACCGAAGTGACGGTAGTGATGCGCCACCTCTTCCAGTCGTTCATCGGGGATACCGCGACCGCGCGTGACGTTGCGGAGGAACGGGATGACGTCGTCCTGTCCCTCGGGCCCTCCGAATCCGGCGAGCAGGATGCCGTCGTACGCCGTCGGCGTCGATACGTAGGGCGCACCTTCGGCAGCGGCAGCAGAGGCAAAGAGGACGTGGTTCGGCTCGATCGCGGTCACCCCTCCATCCTTTCACCTTCCAGACGTGAGACAGGCCGCCGTGCTGGCGTAGGCTGTCATGGTTGCCGTGGGCGCCAACTGCGCTGGGTTGCGGCAGCATCCCCTCACCCCTGGGAGTACAGCTGTGCCTGGAGAGAACCTCACCCGCATCGAAGCGCAGGAGCGCCGCGACGTCATCGACACCCAGTCGTACGAAGTCTCGCTCGACCTGACGAAGGGTGCGGAGGTCTTCGGCTCCCGCAGCGTCGTCCGGTTCACCGCGACGCCGGAGAGCACCACCTTCATCGATCTGATCGCCCGCGACGTGCGCGAGATCTCGCTGAACGGCGAGCAGCTGGACCCCGACGAGGTCTTCGCCGACTCGCGCATCGCACTCGCCGGTCTGCAGGCCGAGAACGTCCTCGTGGTCGACGCGGACTGCCTCTACACGAACACCGGAGAGGGACTCCACCGGTTCGTCGATCCCGTGGACGGCGAGGTCTACCTCTACTCGCAGTTCGAGGTCCCCGACTCCCGACGCGTGTTCGCGGTGTTCGAGCAGCCCGACCTCAAGGCGACGTTCCAGTTCACGGTCACCGCACCGGCGTCGTGGAAGGTCGTCTCCAACTCCCCCACGCCCGAGCCCATCGTGCACGACGACCACTCGGTCGCCACCTGGGGCTTCGAGCCCACCCCGCGCATCTCCTCGTACATCACCGCGCTCGTCGCCGGGCCCTACGAAGCGACGTTCTCCGAGCTCACCAGCGCCTCGGGCCGGGTGATCCCGCTCGGCGTCTACGGACGCAAGAGCCTCTGGCAGCACCTCGACGCCGACTACATCTTCGACAAGACCCGCGAGGGATTCGCATACTTCGAGTCGAAGTTCGGCGTCCCCTACCCGTTCGCGAAGTACGACCAGCTCTTCGTCCCGGAGTTCAACGCCGGCGCCATGGAGAACGCGGGCGCGGTGACCTTCACCGAGACCTACGTCTTCCGCAGCAAGGTGACCGACGCCGTCAAGGAGCGTCGCGTCGTCACGATCCTGCATGAGCTCGCACACATGTGGTTCGGCGACCTCGTCACGATGAAGTGGTGGAACGACCTCTGGCTGAACGAATCGTTCGCCGAGTGGGCGTCGACGATCGCGACCGCCGAGGCCACCGAGTGGACCGAGGCATGGACCACGTTCAACGCGATGGAGAAGACCTGGGCCTACCGTCAGGATCAGCTTCCGTCCACCCACCCGATCGTGGCCGAGATCAACGATCTCGAAGACGTGCAGGTGAACTTCGACGGCATCACCTACGCGAAGGGCGGCTCGGTTCTCAAGCAGCTCGCCGCCTGGGTCGGCATCGAGGAGTTCTTCGCGGGTGTCTCGCAGTACTTCCAGAAGCACTCGTGGGGCAACACCGAGCTGAGCGATCTGCTCACCGAGCTCGAGGCCACCAGCGGTCGCGATCTGAGCACCTGGTCGAAGAAGTGGCTCGAGACCGCGGGCGTGAACACGCTCGAACCGGTTATCGCCGACGACGTCGACGGCACCATCACGCGGTTCGCCGTGACGCAGACTGCTCCCGCGGACTACCCCACCATCCGCCCTCACCGCCTCGGCATCGGCTTCTACAACCTCCAGGACGGCGCACTCGTGCGGTCGCACTATGCCGAGGTCGACGTCGACGGAGACCGCACCGAGGTCCCCGAGCTGCACGGCCTCAAGCGCCCCGACCTGGTGCTGCTCAACGATGACGATCTCGCCTACGCGAAGATCCGCCTCGATGACCGTTCCCTCGCCACGGCGATCGAGCACCTCGCAGACATCCGTGATCCCCTCGCACGCTCGCTCGTGTGGGGAGCGGCGTGGGATCAGACCCGCGACGCCGAGACCGCCGCATCCGATTACATCGATCTGGTGCTGGGGAACATCGGCCGCGAGACGGAGTCGACCACGGTCCGTACGACCCTTGCGCAACTGCGCACGGCTGCGACGCTCTACGTCACGCCGGAGGACCGCCTGGCGGCCCGCCAGAAGGTCGCCGACGGTCTCTGGACACTCGCAGAATCCGCCGAATCGGGCAGCGACAGCCAGCTCCAGTTCGTGACGGCCTTCGCGAACGCGCTCGTCACTCCCGAGCACGCCGGCATCGTGGGTCGACTGCGCTCCGGCGAGGAGACGCTTCCCGGTCTCGAGATAGACGCGGACCTCAGTTGGCAGCTCCTTGTGGGCCTCGCCACGATCGGAGCGACGGACGCAGCATCCATCGATGCCGCGCTGTCCTCGGACAACACCTCGAAGGGCGGCGAGTTCGCCGCGCAGGCCCGTGCCGCGCTGCCGGACTCCGCCTCGAAGAAGGCCGCGTGGGCCTCGCTGATCGATCGTGACGACGCTCCGAACACGGTCGTGCGTTCCGCCGCACTCGGGTTCGTCCACCCGGCGGGCGCCGAATCGCTCCGCGAGTTCGTTCCGGCGTACTTCGACATGCTCGTGCCGATCTGGGAGTCCCGCAGCTACCAGATCGCGCAGTACCTCATCGTCGGCCTGTTCCCCACCGCCATCGCAGATGTCGAACTGCGCGACGCGACTCGGGCCTGGCTGTCCGCGAATCAGGACGCCGCACCGGCACTCCGTCGCCTCGTGCTCGAGAACCTCGCAGACGTCGAGCGGTCGCTCGCCGCGCAGTCTCGCGACGCAGAGGACTGACCCGTCTCTCCCGATCAGGCCTCTGTGCGGTGCATCCAGCCCGCGCAGAGGCCTGATCGCTACTCTGGAGGGGATGATGCAGCCATTCGATACGAACCCTGACCCTGCAGAGACCCCACTCCCCGACTGGTGGATGGATGCTGTCACCGTGCTCCGGGACGTGGGCCTCCAAGCTCTCGGGGTCGTCGCGATCATCGGCGGCTGCATCCTGATCGGTCTGGTCCTCCGGGTGGTCATCCGACGCGTCGTGCACCGGATCGTCGACAGTGCGAAGAGCAAGGCAGACGTCGACGACACCCAGGCCCTCGAGCGATCTCCGCTCGCCGACATGCGCCTCGTGCAGCGGACGCGAACTCTCGGGACGATCCTGCAGAACATCGTCAATGTGATGCTCGTGGTGATCGCGATCGTGCTGGTGGTCAACCATCTGTCCCCCACCCTGCTCGGTTCCCTCACCCTGCTCACTGCGGCGGTCGGCGCGGGCCTCGGCTTCGGCGCTCAGAACATCGTCAAGGACGTGCTGAACGGCATGTTCATCGTCGCGGAGGATCAGATCGGCATCGGCGACGTCGTCGATCTCGGTCTCGCGTCAGGCGTCGTCGAGTACGTGAGTGTGCGCATCACCCAGGTCCGTGATGTGAACGGCACCCTCTGGTACGTCCGCAACGGCGAGGTGCTCCGCATCGGCAACATGTCCCAGGGTTGGGCGCGCGCGATCATCGACGTCGGTGTGCCCGTCGACTCGGACTTCGACAAGGCCGAGCAGACCATGTTGGACACCGCGCTGGCGCTGGCCAAGGATCCGAAGTGGCGAACTCGCATCGTCGAGAAGCCGGAGCTGTGGGGTCTCGAGTCGATCGACGGCGACGCCCTGGTCATCCGTCTCGTGATCAAGGCTCGCGCGAACGCCAAGGACGACGTCGCGCAGGAGCTGCGCAAGCGTCTGCGGTCGGCCCTGCTCGAGAACGAGATCGCGCTCCCGAGCATGACGACGGTCGTGCCCACCGGTCTCGACGGTGCACGCCGGGTTCGAGGTGCGAATCCGCCCAAGACCCGTCCGAACGCGGTCACCGGCGTGCCTGTGATCCCGGACAGGGGAATCTGGCGACGCAAGAAGACGAACGACGACGGGAGCTCCCAGAAGTGACTTTCTACGACGAGGTCGGCGGTCGCGACACCTTCGCGAAGATCGTGTCGGTCTTCTACCGCGAGGTCGCACTCGATCCTGTCCTGAAGCCGATGTATCCCGAAGAGGATCTCGGCCCCGCCGAGGAACGCCTGCTCCTGTTCCTCGAGCAGTACTGGGGTGGCCCCACGACGTACGGCGAGACTCGTGGCCACCCCCGCCTCAGGATGCGCCACATGCCGTTCCACGTCGACCCCGACGCGCGTGACCGGTGGCTCCGGCACATGCGAACGGCCGTGGACGAGGCGCAGTTGTCGCCACTCCACGAATCGACGCTCTGGGACTACCTGGAACGAGCCGCGTATGCCATGGTGAACACATTCGAGCCGTCCGGCATCGGCGCACCCTCCGCCGGGCGTCCCACGCTCGAGACGCGATCACGTCAGGAATCAACGGAGAGCACATGACGACCACGCCCCTGTCTGCAGACGTACTGGTCATCGGATGGGGGCTTGCCGGGCTCGTCGCGGCGAGTGAGGCGTTGGATGCCGGGCGTCGCGTGATCCTCGTCGACCAGGAGCCGCGCACGAATCTCGGCGGGCAGGCGTGGTGGTCGTTCGGCGGACTCTTCTTCATCGATTCGCCCGAGCAGCGACGGATGGGGATCCGGGATTCGCTCGCGCTGGCGACCCAGGACTGGTTCGGAACGGCCTCCTTCGACCGCCCGGAGGATCACTGGCCGCGCCGGTGGGCCGAGGCCTACCTCCAGTTCGCGGCCGGTGAGAAGCGCGCGTGGCTGCGCGAACGCGGCGTCACGTTCTTCCCCGTGGTCGGATGGGCCGAGCGAGGCGGATACGGTGCACTCGGTCCGGGCAACTCGGTTCCGCGATTCCACATCACCTGGGGCACCGGGCCCGGTGTCGTGGCGCCGTTCGCCGCAGCAGTCGAACAGGGTGAGCGCGAGGGCCGGATCACGATCCTGCCCCGCCACCGGGTGACCGAACTCATCACCACCGACGGAGCCGTCACCGGCGCACGCGGAACGATCCTGGAGTCGAGCCCCGCGCTTCGCGGCGTCGAGTCGTCACGGTCCGCGATCGGCGACTTCGAGATCAGCGCCGGAGCGACGATCGTCTCCTCGGGCGGCATCGGCGGCAACCACGATCTCGTGCGTGCGGCATGGCCTGCGAGCCTCGGCGTGCCGCCCGAGCACATGCTGACGGGGGTGCCCGCGTACGTGGACGGATCGATGCACGCCGTCTCGGACGCGGCGGGGGCTCGCCTCGTGAACGGTGACCGGATGTGGCACTACGTCGAAGGCATCACGAACTGGGATCCGGTCTGGCCGTCCCACGGCATCCGCATCCTCCCCGGACCCTCGTCGCTGTGGCTCGATGCCACAGGGACGCGATTGCCTGTCCCCCTGTTTCCTGGCTTCGACACGCTGGGCACGCTCGCCCACCTCCGCCGCACCGGCTACGACCACTCGTGGTTCATCACCTCTCGTCAGATCGTCGAGAAGGAGTTCGCCCTCTCGGGAAGTGAGCAGAACCCCGACCTGACGGGCAAGGACGTCGGTCTGCTGGTGAAGTCCCGACTGGCGAAGGGACCGACCGGCCCGGTGCAGGCATTCCTCGACGAGGGTGAGGACTTCATCGTCGAGAACGATCTCGAGTCCCTGCTCGAGCAGATGAAGCGGCATCCCGGCGGCGAATCGCTCGACATAGACCACGTCCGACGGGAGGTCGTGGCGCGCGACCTGGAGATGGACAACGAGTTCTCGAAGGACGCCCAGATCGGCATGCTTCGCTCCATGCGCGGATACCGCGGCGACAGGCTGATCCGCACCGCCGCACCGCACCGGCTCCAGGATCCGGCAGCAGGTCCGCTCGTCGCTGTGAAACTGCACGTCCTCACGCGGAAGTCACTCGGCGGAATCAATACCGATCTCGACGGCCGCGCTCTCGGAGCCGACGGCGAACCGATCCCCGGCCTGTATGCCGCGGGCGAGGCGAGCGGCTTCGGCGGCGGCGGGATGCACGGCTACCGCGCACTCGAGGGCACGTTCCTCGGCGGATGTCTCTTCTCGGGTCGTCAGGCCGGGCGCGCTGCCGCGCGGTGAGCTCGTACGCGTCTACTGTGCGGAGCCCGTACCCCTGACGGCGGTCAGCCCTGAGGCGACGGGACCTCGGGAGAGGACGTGTCCGCGACGGAAGGCGAGCCGAGTCCATCGCCCCGATTGCATGACCGGAACGTCCTCCTCGCCGGAGATGAAGCCGAACGCGTCCGCCGCGAATGCCACTCCGCGCGGCAGACCGCCGAGATCGTCATCGGGCTCGCCCCAGATGGCCGCACGGAGGGCTCTAACCGCCTCCTCGCCCGCGCCCGGCGTCGCTCCACGAGCGACGGCGCTGATCCCCCACTGGGCGCGTCGGGCGATCACGGATGCCGTCAAAGTCGACGTCGCCTGCCAGGGGCCGCGCGGCGGGGCGACCCCGGCCCACGCGGGTGAGAGCCCGGTCTCCGGCAGTGTCAGGGCGCGCTCGTCGTCCGTCGCTGTGAGCGCGGCGACGACGACGTCGCACTCGAGCTCGGGGTCCGCCTGGACGACTCGCATCGCCAGCACCGTCGGAGTCTGATCGAACAGGCCGTGGGGAGAGAGCGCGGCGCCCGTCAGCGCGAGGACTCCCCTCGCTGCCTGCAGCCGAACCCCTTCATCGGAGATGCGGGTCGCTCGTCCGAGGAAGGTCAGAACGTCCTTCGCGGTCTCGGCGTCTGCGAGAAGAAGCTGGTGGGGCACACCCTCTAAACTAGCAACGCCAGAAGCATCCGCAGTCGCGGGAAGGAAGTCATGACCGCCGACGCCCACGCGATCCGCACCGTCGAACAACTCCTCGACGTGCTCGATCTCGACTCGACGCAGGCACGCACCACCGAGGACATCTTCACCGGTTCGTCGCATCCGATGCCGTCCGGACGGATCTACGGTGGCCAGGTGCTCGCGCAGAGCCTGCTCGCCGCGGAGCGCACGCTTCCGGAGGATCGGGCCGTCCACTCCATGCACGGCTACTTCCTGCGGCCGGGCGACGCGAGTCAGGGAATCACGATCGCCGTGGATCGCATCCACGACGGGCGATCCTTCTCGACTCGCCGATCACAGGCCTATCAGAACGGCGTACCGATCTTCTCGATGATCGCGTCCTTCCAGGACGAGGATCCGGGACTCGAGCATGCCGTCCCCATGCCCGCCGATGTCCCCGGTCCTGACTCCTTGCTCCCCGATGAGCAGCGCGTCGACGGTCTGCCGTCCGGCGTCGTGCGGATGCTCAGTGATCGCGCGGCCGACGTGCGCCATATCGACTCGCCTCTGTTTCTGCCGAGCGCAGACGACCGCGTCCCTCAACAGGGTGTGTGGATGCGCATGAAGGCGCCGCTTCCCGATGACCAGCGCATCCATAGGGCGGCTCTCGCATACCTGAGCGACATGACGATCCAGGAATCGATCCTCCGGGCCCATGGCGTCTATTGGGGCCTGCCCGGGCTCAAGGTGGCGAGCCTGGACCACGCGATGTGGTGGCACCGTCCCGCACGTGTCGACGAGTGGTTGCTCTATCTGCAGGAGTCCCCGAACGCGCGCGGCGGCCGTGGACTCGCCCAGGGACGCATCTACACGCAGTCGGGCGACCTCGTCGCCTCGGTCGCGCAGGAGATCATGGTCAGGGTGCCCGCACCGGCGTGATCCGGCCGGCGCCGACGAGTCAGCTCACCTCACCGGTGGGCGTACTCGATGGACGGTCCGACGTACGGTTCCCAGGCCTCGCGCATCTCCTGCGTGAGCCGCGTGGGTCGTCCGGTCTTCGCATCGACGAGCACGATGATGGCGGTGGAGCGCGCATAGATCGTGCGAGGTTCCGCCGTGGGGTCGTTGTGCACCTCGTAGCAGACCTCGACGCTGGAGCCGCCGAGCTTGCCGAACCACATCTGCACCTCGAGCGGGCGCCGTTGATAAGGCACCGGTGCGAGATACTCGATCTCCTGACGAGCGATGAGCGTCAGCGTTCCCTCGTCGATGCCTGAGTCGAGCACAGCCGTGGATGGCGCCTGCTCACCGGGACCCGCACGCCAGAACGCGCGTACGCGCGCCTCCTCGAGGAGCTTCAGCATCGAGGTGTTGTTGACGTGATTGAAGGCGTCCAGATCCCCCCAGCGGAGGTGGATCGGGATGTGCAGCCGGGATCCCGGTGTCAGGTCGGACATCGGGCGGTCAGTCGCGCGTGAGCTTGCGGTGCGTCGAGCGGTGCGGCTTCGCCGCGTCTGCACCGAGGCGCTGGATCTTGTTCTCCTCGTACGCCTCGAAGTTGCCCTCGAACCAGTACCACTGGTCGGGCTTCTCGTCGGTACCCTCGTACGCGAGGATGTGCGTCGCGATGCGGTCGAGGAACCACCGGTCGTGGGTGATCACGACTGCACAGCCGGGGAACTCGAGCAGCGCGTTCTCGAGGGAGCTCAGCGTCTCGACGTCCAGGTCGTTGGTGGGCTCGTCGAGCAGCAGCAGGTTGCCGCCCTCTTTCAGGGTGAGGGCCAGGTTCAGTCGGTTGCGCTCACCACCGGAGAGCACACCGGCCTTCTTCTGCTGGTCCGGTCCCTTGAAGCCGAACTTCGAGACGTACGCGCGCGAGGGGATCTCCGTCTTGCCCACGGTGATGAAGTCGAGCCCGTCGGAGACGACCTCCCACAGCGTCTTGTCCGGGTCGATGTTCGACCGGGACTGGTCGACGTAGCTGATCTTGACCGTCTCACCGATCTTGAGATCGCCCGCGTCGAGCGGCTCGAGGCCGACGATCGTCTTGAACAGCGTCGTCTTACCCACACCGTTCGGGCCGATCACGCCGACGATGCCGTTCGGCGGAAGGCTGAAGCTGAGGCCGTCGATGAGCGAACGCCCGTCGAACCCCTTCTTCAGGTTCTTCGCGTCGATGACGACACTCCCGAGTCGGGGACCCGCCGGGATCGTGATCTCCTCGAAGTCCAGCTTCCTGGTCCGCTCTGCCTCGGTCGCCATCTCCTCGTACCGCGCGAGACGTGCCTTGGACTTGGTCTGACGGCCCTTCGCGCTCGACCGCACCCACTCAAGCTCCTCCTTGAGGCGCTTGGCGAGCTTGGCGTCCTTCTTGCCCTGGATCTCGAGGCGTTCGCCCTTCTTCTCCAGATAGGTCGAGTAGTTGCCCTCGTACCCGATGAGCCGACCACGGTCGACCTCAGCGATCCACTCGGCGACGTGGTCGAGGAAGTACCGGTCGTGGGTGATCGCGATCACCGCGCCCTTGTACGCCTGCAGGTGCTGTTCGAGCCAGAGCACGCTCTCGGCGTCCAGGTGGTTGGTGGGCTCGTCGAGCAGCAGAAGATCGGGCTTCTGGAGCAGGAGCTTCGCCAGCGCGACTCGGCGCTTCTCTCCACCGGAGAGAGGCGCGATGGCGGCATCGGCCGGCGGCGTGCGGAGGGCGTCCATCGCCTGCTCGAGCTGCGAGTCGAGGTCCCAGCCATCGGCTGCATCGATCTCTTCCTGCAGTGTGCCCATCTCAGCCAAAAGCGAGTCGAAGTCCGCATCCGGGTCGGCCATCAGCATCGAGATCTCGTTGAAGCGGTCGACCTTCGCCTTGATGGCGATGCCGTCCTGGATGTTCTCGATGACGGTCTTGCTCTCGTCGAGCTCGGGCTCCTGCATCAGGATCCCGACGGAGAAGCCGGGAGACAGCTTCGCCTCACCGTTGGACGGCGTGTCCATGCCGGCCATGATCTTGAGGATCGTCGACTTGCCGGCGCCGTTCGGACCCACCATGCCGATCTTGGCACCGGGGAGGAATGCCATGGTGACGTCATCGAGGATGAGCTTGTCGCCCACCGCCTTGCGCGCACGAACCATCGAGTAGATGTACTCAGCCACCGAAAACCGCTCCTTCTGTTGGCGTCGAAGATCGACACTCCAGCCTACCGGCGATCGCAGGGCTCGCTACCGAAGCCGCCGTATCACCAGTCGATTGCCCGCGTCGCACCGACGAGACAGCGCCCTTCTGCGAGCTGGGGCATCACGACGGCGACGGGCTCGCCGGTCGACGGTCCCACCTGGCCGACGAGGCACTCCGCGTCGCCCCAACGCACCGCGAACTGCAGGCTCTCGACCGGGTTTCCGACCGTCGTGACGTCTGCGGTCACCTGCATGGCGGCCTTGTCGAAGCCGGCCGCCGTCAGGGCATCGATATACGCGCGGCCGGAAACCCTCTGCTCGGATGCCCATACGCCGTCGGTCACGGCTGCGAAGAGCGGCAGGTTGTCCTCCGCACTGCCGTCCGCCACGAACACGGGACCTGCCGGAGATGCCGACGGCCCCGGCGACGCAGCGGCGTCGGTCGGACCCGGTGCCGGTGCGGGCGAGACTGTCGGACCGCACGCCGTCAGCAGCAGCACCAGAGTCGTGCCGATGCCGACTGCGATCGCTGAACGCGGTGCGGAGGAGTCCGGTCGTCGAAGCACGAACCGAGTCTACGGGCGTCCTCCTCCGCACGCGTCCGGCTCACCACGATCGAGTGCGTCGGACGCAGTCCTCACCCGACCTCAGGACGCACCGGAACCTGAGGGGAACGAACCCACGAGGTCGCTGCCTGATCCCGCAGGCTCGGCGTCGTTCGCGGCCCACGACGTGTCGATGTCCTTCATCTCATCGCTCGAGCCCAGGCTCCCCGCGTCGTCGCTGACCGCATCCGACGGCGCCGCGCCACCTCGCGGAGGCGCGTCGACGGTCGATCTGGAACTACGGCGATACGCGGTCGTGCCCCAGCGGAGGTCGTGGCCGATCGCATCCGCGTCGATGTCGACGCTGGTCCCCTGCTTGCCGTTGTTCTCCCAGGCGCGGATCTTCATCCTCCCGGTGACGATCACGCTGTCGCCCGCCCGCAGCGAGGCCTTGGCATGCTCTCCCAACTGGCGAAACGCCGCGACCGAATACCAGTTCGTGACCACGTCGATCCAGGTCCGCGTCGATTCGTCGAACCGCCTGTGAGTGCTGGCGAGTCGGAAGTTCGTGACAGGGATCCCGCTGGTCGTGCGCCCCTGGGTGGGATCGGTCGCAACGTTTCCCACGATCGTCACTGTGTCGTACATGTTCGCTCCTCTGTGCCCGGAACGTGCGTCCGGCTCGCTACAGAGTGCGCTCCGGCGGTGCATCCTGCGCACGCGGAACACCAGATCCTGAACAACCAGAATCGACGTCCGCATGTGCAGAAGAACTGCGCTTGCCGCCGCATCACGCCACCCGCGCAATGTCGGTGGTCGGTCATACGTTCGAATCAGGAAAGGAGATTCGATGTCCGCCACCCTGATCACGTCCGTCCCCGAGGTTCCCCACGCGGCGCCGCGGCTGTCGGCGAAGAAGGAGCACCTTGTGCGCGCCTCAGCCCATCTCTGGCGGGTGCAGGACGCGAAGGACCGGGTCCTCGGGCATCTGCGCCTCGTCCCGGATCCCCTCGGGGTCAGGTATCGGGCGGAACGCCTCCACCTCGCCACGTCGTCTTTCCGACTCGTCGGAGACTTCTGGAGCGCAGACGATGCGGTGGCTGCGCTGCGGAACGGATGAGCCTCCGCACACGGGCCCAGGCGATGGTGCCCCCGGCAGGATTCGAACCTGCGACCAAGAGATTAGAAGGCTCCTGCTCTATCCCCTGAGCTACGGAGGCGCACAGAACTACCGTACCGCGCCCGACTCGGATGTCGGAGCCGTCGATAGGATGGCGACATGGTATCTGCCTCAGAGAACGACCGCCTCGTCTGGATCGACTGTGAGATGACCGGTCTCGATCTCTCCGTCGACGAGCTCGTCGAGATCGCCGTCGTCATCACTGATTTCGAACTGCGTCCGGTCGATCCCGGCTTCCAGATCGTGATCCGCCCGAGCGACACAGCACTCGAGAACATGAACGACTTCGTGACGAAGATGCACGAGTCCTCCGGGCTGATCACAGAGATCCCGCATGGCGTCTCGCTGGCCGAGGCCGAGGAGCAGACCCTCGCCTACATCAAGCGGTTCGTCCCCCTCGAACGCAAGGCTCCGCTCGCAGGCAACACCATCGGCACCGACCGCATGTTCCTGGCGAAGTACATGAGCCAGGTGGACCAGTGGCTGCACTACCGCAACGTCGACGTCTCCAGCATCAAGGAGTTGTCGCGGCGGTGGTACCCGCGGGTGTTCTTCCAGGCGCCGGCGAAGGACGGCGGACACCGCGCCCTCGCGGACATCCTCGAGTCGATCCGCGAGCTGCGGTACTACCGTGAGGCGGTCTTCGTCGACGAGCCCGGACCGTCGAGTGACGACGCTCGCGACATCGCCACTCGCACCGTGTCAGAGTTCACCCCGAACATGTAATAGACTCGTCTGGTTGCCAATCGCGATTGGCACATGGTGGGTATAGCTCAGCTGGTAGAGCGCTGGCTTGTGGTGCCGGATGTCGCGGGTTCGAGTCCCGTTACTCACCCCACTCAGAGAAGGTCCGAGTCGAGAGACTCGGACCTTCTTCTGTTCTCCTCGTCGGATGACGCCTCGGTCCTGAAGCCCAGGCGGCCGTGATCGAGAGCACGCTGAGCTGCCCCTAGGATTGCGGGGTGTCGCTCGCCGTGTGGTTCTCGCTTCTGACCGCCTGCGTGGTGATCAGCTTCACACCGGGCGCCGGTGCGATCAACACGATGTCGAACGCTCTGAGTCAGGGCTGGCGCCGATCGATCTGGGGCATCCTCGGGCAGCAGCTGGCTCTCATCCTCCATGTCGTGATCGTCGCCGCCGGCCTGGGGCTTCTCGTCTCGCAGTCCGAAGTCCTCTTCAACGTGATCAGGTATGCCGGCGCGGCGTACCTGGTCTTCCTCGGAATCCGACTGATCCTCACGAGGCCTCGACGTGCCGCCGATGACGACGGGACGGTCGTCGACCTGCACGAGGGCCACTGGTCGATGATCAGACGCGGATTCTGGGTCAACCTGCTCAATCCCAAGGCGATCGTCTTCTTCCTCGCCTTCATCCCGCAGTTCATCCGACTGGACGAGCCCCAACTCCCCCAGTACCTCACTCTCATCGGCACCGTCATCATCGTCGACATCGTGGTGATGTGGGGATTCTTCGCCACAGCGGCCGGACCGTTCCGCAGGCTCACGAGATCCTCGCGGGGGCAGCGGACGCTCAACAGTGTCTTCGGCGTCCTCTTCATCGCCGTCGCGGGCCTCCTCGTCTTCCTCCACTGACACGCAGCTCCCCCAGCCGGCAATAGGCTGGAGCTGATGGAGATGGATGCAGCGGACTTCGAAGAGCTCGTGATCGACGAGCTCGATCGCCTGCCCGACGAGATGGTCGACGGGCTGGAGAACGTGGTGTTCGTCGTCGAGGATCGTCCGGAGGATGGAAGCCTTGACCTGCTCGGACTCTATGACGGCTTGGCCCTGACGGAGCGCACGCAATACGGCTCCGGGGAGCTCCCGGATCGGATCGTCGTCTATCGCGAGTCTCATCTGGCCGCCTGCGACACCGATGACGAGCTTCGCGACGAGATCCACACGACCCTCGTGCACGAGATCGCGCACTTCTACGGCATCGACGACGAGCAGCTCCACACGCTGGGGTGGGCATGAGTCCCCTCGCTACACCTGACATCGACGAACAGCTCGATCTCTCGGCCGCCCCGCTCGAGCCCTGGGAGGTCGTCGTGTGGAACGACCCGGTGAATCTGATGAGCTACGTCGTGCGGGTCTTCCGCACCTACTTCGGATATTCGCTCGAGCGAGCCACGATGCTGATGCGACAGGTGCACCACGACGGTCAGGCCATCGTCGCTACGGGCCCGCGCGAGACGATGGAGGTGCACGCGCAGGCGATGCACGACTACGGCCTCTGGGCGACCGTCCGAAAGGCTTCGAGGTGACCGACCTGACCGTACGGGTGCGGATGGCCCGCGTCGAGGGTGCGCAGCTGGTGCACCTGGTCGACGACTTCCGTGAACTCGTGGGAGCGAACCGCGACGTCGAGGATCCCGCGATCGGTCGCCTGATTCCAGACCCCTATCCCGAAGACGAAGACTCGTCGCGCGCGTTCCGTGACGCGACCCGAGACGATCTCTTGGATCGACGCGCTCTGGACGCGGACATCGTCCGTACCGCACTCGCCGGGATGCGCGGGGACCTCGGCGACATGCCCCAGAACGAAGCCTTCGCAGAGCACGATCTCGACATCCCCCTGTCTGATGTCGACGCGTGGATGCGCACGCTCACCGCCCTCCGACTCGTCATCGCCGAGCGTCTCGGCATCCAGACCGATGACGATCATGATCCCGACGACCCGAGGTACGGCGTCTACGACTGGCTCGGATATCGTCTCGAGCTGACTGTCGAAGCGGCGGACCGCCTTCTCTGAGCTACGGCACTTCAACGACTCTGGTCGCCAGGGAGCGGGGATCATCGCGCGCGATGTGATCGCTTTCCTGCCGCGCCCACTGCTCCCAATGAGGCCGGTACGTCTCGCCATCCCGCGCCAGAGCCCGCGCCTTGCGGCCGGTTTCGGCGGACTCGATCCAGACGCGCACGTCCGCGATCGCCGCGGTGGCCGGCGTCAGTATCCCGCTCCCCTCGATGAGCACGCCCAGCGAGGGGTCTACCGCGTGAGTCTCAGCCTCGGCGCCCTTCGCCCAGTCCCAGCGTCGCCACTCCCCGAGGTACCCGCGACCATGCGGACGCAGAATACCGTTCAGTGCTCGCTCCACTCCGTCGCTGAGGCCGTCCCAACCGGGGTAGATGGAGTCGAGAGCGACGAGCTGCACCCGTCCGGCGATCGGCCAGCGCTGGACGAGCATCCGGGCGAGAGTCGTCTTACCGGCACCGCTGCGACCGTCGATGAGGACGACCGGATTGGCCGCAGACAGCATCCGGATGTCCTCGACGATCTGGGTCGCTGCGCGCTCGAGCGCGACAGCGACCGGGTCGTCACTTCTTGAGTGCACGGATGATGCGAGAGAGCGCGCGCCCGGTGACCCAGATGAACGGCACGGCGACGACGAGCAGCGTCACGATGTTGGGCTCGAATCGCAGTCCCTCCTCGCGGCGGACGTAGACGCCGACCGGAACGGAGACACCGCCGCCACCACCGCCTTCGGCGCCGTCACCGCTGCCTCCGCCGAAGCCGGAGTAGGTGAAAGCGACAGGAGTGATGCTCACTCCATCGACATCCTGCTGTTCGCCGTACGCGCTCTTCACGCCGAACGCGGCGGCCTGCTTTCCGAGTTCCAGTGCAATGTTGGGCATGGCTCCACGCTAGTCCAGGAATCGTCCGCGACAAGCGTCAATCCAGTCCATGGGCCTTGGGATGCTGGGCAGCGCCGCGGCCGTCACCGCGCCCTATGTGGCGCGCTCGACTGATCGTGGCGCTCCCGAACCGTGCCACGGCGTCGTCGACCGCGCCCTCGACGCGTCGCCAGTCCTCATCGTCGTCCCACAGGCCGAACCCGCCACCGCCGGCGGGGCGCAGCTTCTCTGCGCGCACCCCGACGAGCCGCACAGGATCGCGTCGCTCGATCTGATCGAAGAGCGTCTGAGCCGCTTCGCCGATGCGCTGCCCCACCGCGGTGGGTTCCGGGAGCGTCTGTGAACGGCTGATGGTGCGGAAGTCCTCGAACCTGATCTTGATGGCGACGGTCGAGGTCTCCCACTCTGCTTTCCGCAGACGCGCCGCGACGCGGTCCGCGAGTCGCAGCAGCTCAGCCCTGAGGAACGATCGGTCCATGATGTCCGTGTCGAACGTCTCCTCGTGCCCGATGCTCTTCTCCACCCGCTCGGTCTCGACTGCACGGGGGTCCTCCCCGCGGGCGAGTTCCGAGAGCCGAGCGCTCAGAGCCGGTCCGACGGCACGGTCGAGAATCGCCTGCGACGAGGTGCGGATGTCCCGCACTGTGCGAATTCCTCGTCCCTCCAGCGCTTCGGCGGCTTTCGGGCCCACACCCCACATCGCACGCACTGGGCGCGGATCGAGGAAGTCCTGGGTTTCCGATGCGGCGATGACCAGCATCCCGTCAGGTTTCGAGATCGTCGAGGCCATCTTCGCCACATGCTTGGTCGCAGCGACGCCGACGCTGCAGGTGATCCCGACCTCTTCTCTGACTCGCTCGCGAACGAGGTGCGCGATTCTCGCAGGGCTCCCCCACAGACGTCGCACGCCCCGCACATCGAGAAACGCCTCATCGACAGAGAGCGGCTCGACGAGCGGTGTGAACGACTCGAAGATCGCCATGACCTGTCGCGAGACGGCGTGGTATCGATGGAAATGCGGAGGGACGATGCGCGCAGAAGGACACAGGCGCAGAGCCTGAGAGACCGGCATAGCTGCGCGAACGCCGTAGCGACGAGCCTCGTACGATGCGCTCGACACCACCGAGCGACCGTCAGGCGCTCCGATGATCAACGGGAGTCCTCGCAGGCTCGGATCATCGAGCACCTCGACGGCCGCGTAGAACGCATCCATATCGACGTGCAGGATGCTCGTGCCGGTGTCGTCGGCATCCGCGGACGACACGATGCGCCCTCTGCCGTCACCGTGACCCATGACACCATTCTCCCCCGGGCCTCGGACATGAGGCCCGGGGGAACCGGTTACTGCGCAGCGCGCTCGAGGACGAGTTCGCGGACACGGGCGGCGTCCGCCTGGCCCTTCATCGCCTTCATCACAGCGCCGATAACGGCCCCGGCGGCCTGGACCTTGCCGTCCTTGATCTTGGCCAGCACATCGGGCTGCGCTGCGAGTGCGTCGTCGATCGCTGCGATCAGCGCACCGTCATCCGAGACGACCGCGAGTCCGCGGCCATCGACGACCTCCTGAGGCGTGCCCTCGCCCGCGATGACGCCCTCGAGCACCTGACGCGCGAGCTTGTCTGTGAGCGTTCCGGCGTCGACGAGTTTCTGCAGGGCCGCGACGTTCTCCGGCGAGACCAGCTCGGTGACGTCCTTCTCCTGTGAGTTGGCGAGGCGCGTGATCTCGCCCGTCCACCACTTCCGGGCCGTCGCCGGAGACGCGCCGGCGGCGATCGTCGCTTCGACGACCTCCAGCAGCCCTCCATTGCGCACGTCCTGGAACTCCAGGTCCGTGAAGCCCCACTCGGCCATCAGACGGCGTCGACGGGCGACGGGCTGTTCCGGGAGCTCGGCACGCAGGGCTTCGATCAGCTCTGCTGCAGGCTCCACCGGCAGGAGGTCGGGCTCAGGGAAGTAGCGATAGTCGTCCGCATCCGACTTCGGACGACCGGGCGAGGTCGTCCCGGTGTCCTCGTGCCAGTGTCGCGTCTCCTGAGTGATGGTCCCGCCATCGGCGAGGATCTGCGCCTGACGCTGGATCTCGTACCGGACGGCACGCTCGACCGAGCGCATCGAGTTGACGTTCTTCGTCTCGGTGCGGGTGCCCAGCTTCTCCTGTCCGCGGGGACGCAGCGACACGTTCGCGTCGCAGCGCAGGTTGCCTCGTTCCAGACGCGCCTCGGAGATCCCGAGGCTGCGCACGATGTCACGGATCGTCGCGACGTATGCCTTGGCGACCTCGGGGGCGCGGTGCTCGGTGCCGAAGATCGTCTTCGTCACGATCTCGACGAGCGGCACACCGGCGCGGTTGTAGTCGACGAGCGAGTATTCGGCTCCCTGGATGCGTCCGGTCGCGCCACCCATGTGGGTGAGCTTGCCGGCGTCCTCCTCCATGTGGGCGCGCTCGATGGGGATCTGCACGATCGTGCCGTCCTCGAGCTCCACCTCGACGGAACCCTCGAACGCGATCGGCTCGTCGTACTGGGAGATCTGGTAGTTCTTGCCGAGATCCGGGTAGAAGTAGTTCTTCCGGGCGAAGCGGCTCGACGGTGCGATCGAGCATCCGAGAGCGAGACCTAGACTGATCGACGAACGGATCGCCGTCTCGTTCACGACCGGGAGCGATCCGGGCAGGCCCAGATCCACCGGCGCGATCAGCGTGTTGGGCTCGGCGGCGTGGTAGAGCTCGTTCGCCGGGTTCGGCGCGTCCGAGAACATCTTGGTGTGCGTGTTGAGCTCGACGTGGACCTCGAACCCGAGCACGGGCTCGTACAGTTCGAGCGCTTTGTCGAAGTCCATGAGCTTGGCGGTGGCCATCAGCGGGTCCCTCCCACGAGCTGGGGTGCACGCGTGAGAAGCGGCGCTCCCCACGAATCGACGAGCAGCGTCTCGACGGCCGCGCCCACCTTGTAGAGTCGCGCATCCTCCCGCGCCGGTGCGATGAACTGGATGCCGACGGGCAATCCGTCTTCCGACGCGAGTCCGCTGGGGACCGAGATGCCGGGAACGCCCGCGAGGTTGACGGGAATGGTCGTGATGTCGTTCAGATACATCTGCAGCGGATCGTCGATCTTCTCGCCGATCTTGAACGCGGTGGTCGGAGCCGAGGGCGTCGCGATGACGTCGACCTCCGCGAAGGCGTTCGCGAAGTCCTGCTGAATGAGCGTGCGCACCTTCTGAGCACTGCCGTAGTACGCGTCGTAGTAGCCGGCCGACAGCGCGTAGGTGCCGAGGATGATGCGTCGCTTCACCTCGTCGCCGAAACCGGCGTCACGCGTGGCGGACATGACGTCCTCGACGGTGGGGGTGCCGTGGGGCGTGACGCGCAGGCCGAAGCGCACCGAGTCGAACTTCGCGAGGTTGCTCGACGCCTCTGCAGGCAGGATCAGGTAGTAGGCCGCGACGCCGTACTCGAAGTGCGGAGCGCCGATCTCGACGATCTCCGCGCCCTGCGCCTCCATCATCGCGAGCGCGCTGCGGAACGATTCGGCGACACCGGGCTGGAACCCGCTGTCCGGCAGCTCGCGGATGACACCGACCTTGAGCCCCTTGAGCACGTCACCGCGCGCGCCCTCACGGGCCGCGTCAGCGAACGAGGGCCACTCGTCACGCAAAGACGTGGAGTCCTTCGGGTCGTGCCCGCCGATCGCATCGTGCAGGAGACCCGCGTCGAGCACTGTACGCGTGACGGGTCCGACCTGGTCGAGGCTGGAGGCGAGTGCGATGGCCCCGTAGCGGCTGACGCCGCCGTAGGTCGGCTTGACGCCCACCGTGCCGGTGACATGAGCAGGCTGACGGATCGAGCCGCCGGTGTCGGAGCCGAGTGCCAGCGGAGCCTCGAAAGCGGCGACTGCTGCCGCCGATCCGCCGCCGGAACCGCCCGGGATCCGGTCGAGGTCCCACGGGTTGCGGGTGGGACCGTAGGCGGAGTGCTCCGTCGAGGACCCCATGGCGAACTCGTCCATGTTGGTCTTGCCGAGCGGGATCAGCCCCGCCGCGCGCGAGCGGGCGACGACCGTGGCGTCGTACGGCGAGCGGTAGCCCTCGAGGATCCGCGAGCCGCTCGTCGTCGGTTGGTCGGTCGTCACGAGGACGTCCTTGATGGCGAGCGGCACGCCGGCGATCGGGCCGAGCTGCTCACCCGCCGCACGCTGGGCGTCGACAGCGGCGGCCGCCTCGAGCGCACCCTCGTTGATGTGCAGGAAGGCATGAACGTCGCCGTCGACGGCTGCGATGCGGTCGAGGTGAGCGCGAGTGGCCTCGACGCTCGAGATCTCGCGGCTGGCGAGCTTGTCGGCAAGCTCCGCCGCAGTCATGCGGATGATGTCGCTCACTGCTCTTCTCCCAGGATCGCGGTGACGCGGAATCGGCCGTCGGCCTGATCCGGCGCGTTCTGGAGCACCTGCTCGTGTGTGAGGGTCTCGCCCACCACATCGGGACGGTAGACGTTGCTCAGCGGAATCGGATGACTCGTCGCTGCGATGTCGGGGCCTGCGACCTCCGACACCTTCGCGATGTTGTCGACGATGGCATCGAGCTGGCCCGTGAGTCGGGACACCTCGTCGTCGTTGAGCTGGATGCGCGCGAGCACGCCGAGATGACGCACGAGATCAGGGGTGATTTCAGACACGGCCCCAGTCTAGTTGCCGTGCTCACCGGGTCCCTGCAGTCCGGCGAAGCCGCCCTATGCTGGGCGGGTGAGCTCGTACCAGCCTCCTCGCCCATGGATCGCCAGCTATGCCGCAGGCGTCCCGGAAGACCTCTCCCCCGTGTCCGAATCGCTGGTCGACATCGTCGCCGCGTCCGCCCGCGACTACCCGGATGCCCCCGCCCTGCAGTTCTTCGGTCGTGAGACGTCGTACTCAGAACTGCAGAATGCGATCGACCGAGCAGCCGCAGGACTGCGCGACCTCGGCGTGCGGGCGGGCGATCCCGTGGCGATCGTGCTTCCGAACTGTCCGCAGCACATCGTGGCGTTCTACGCGGTGCTCCGTCTCGGCGCCGTCGTCGTCGAGCACAACCCGCTCTACACTCCGCGCGAGCTGCGGAAGCAGTTCGAGGACCATGGCGCGAAGCACGCGATCGTGTGGAACAAGGTCGTCGCCACGGTGCAGGAGTTCCCCGCCGACCTCGCCGTGACGAACCTCATCTCCGTCGATGTGACGCGCGCGATGCCCCTCCTCACTCGTGTGGCGCTGCGGCTGCCGGTGGCGAAGGCCCGTGAGTCTCGCGCCGCTCTGACCGAGAAGGTGCGAGGAACCGTCACCTGGGACTCGCTGGTGCAGTCCGCCCCGATCCCTGCCGCGCACCCGAAGCCCGCCACCGACGACCTCGCGATCATCCAATACACGTCCGGCACGACGGGAACCCCCAAGGGCGCCGCCCTGACCCACGGCAACCTGCTCGCGAACGCCGCGCAGTCGCAGGCATGGGTTCCGTCGATCCAGCGCGGCAAGGGCTGCGTCGTGTACGCGGTGCTGCCGATGTTCCACGCATACGGTCTCACGCTCTGCCTGACATTCGCGATGTCCATGGGTGCGCGCCTGGTGCTCTTCCCGAAGTTCGATCCGGATCTCGTGCTCGACGTGATGAAGAAGCACCCCGCCACCTTCCTTCCCCTCGTGCCCCCGATCGCCGACCGCCTGCTGTCGGCGGCGAAGGCGAAGGATGTCTCGCTCGACGGCATCGAGGTCGCGATCTCCGGTGCCATGGCTTTGCCGCACGAACTCGTGGTGCCGTTCGAGGCGGCGACGCATGGCTTCCTCGTCGAGGGGTACGGACTCAGCGAGTGCTCCCCCGTGTTGATGGCGAACCCCGTAGCTGACAACCGCGTGCCCGGCACCGTGGGACTTCCTCTTCCGGCAACCGAATGCCGCGTCGTCGATCCCGAGAACCCGACCGTCGACGTTCCTGAAGGATCCGCGGGTGAGCTCCTGGTGCGCGGACCCCAGGTGTTCTCCGGCTACTACGGCAAGCCGGAGGAGACGGAGGCCGTCTTCGTCGACGGCTGGTTCCGCACCGGTGACATCGTGACGGTCGACGAGGCGGGTTTCATCCGGATCGTCGACCGCATCAAGGAGCTGATCATCACCGGCGGCTTCAATGTGGCCCCCACCGAGGTCGAGAGCGCTCTGCGTCAGCATCCTCAGGTCGTGGACGCTGCCGTGGTCGGTCTGCCGAGCGACCACTCCGGCGAGGAGGTCGTCGCCGCGATCGTCGTCGACGCGGGGGCAGACGTCGACGTCGAAGCGATCCGCGAGTATGCGCGCAGCATCCTCACCCCGTACAAGGTTCCGCGGCGTCTGTTCATCGTCGACGAGCTGCCCAAATCGCTGATCGGCAAGGTGCTGCGTCGCCAGGTCAAGGAGAGACTGCTCACTCTGACTTCCGGCTCCTGAGGGCGCCCTCACAGGCGCGGAATCCCGCGAAGCGCTACCCTTGGTCAGTGACTCCTGAAGACGCTGTGCCCACCGACGCCCCCGAGACCCCTGGATTCGAGGAGCTCGGCATCACCGGCCCCGTCCTCAAGGCCATCAAGGACCTCGGCTACGAGACCCCCTCCCCCATCCAAGCCGCCACGATCCCGACCCTGCTCTCCGGTCGCGATGTCGTCGGTATGGCGCAGACCGGAACGGGAAAGACCGCGGCATTCGCGCTCCCCGTGCTCGAGCGCCTCGACGTGTCCCAGAAGACCCCGCAAGCTCTCGTGCTCGCTCCGACCCGCGAGCTCGCTCTGCAGGTGTGCGAGGCGTTCGAGTCGTACGCGTCGAAGATGAAGGGCGTCCACGTCCTCCCCGTCTACGGCGGACAGGGCTACGGCGTGCAGCTGTCGGCGCTGCGCCGCGGCGTGCACGTGATCGTCGGCACCCCCGGTCGCATCATGGACCACCTCGCCAAGGGCACCCTCGACCTGTCCCAGCTGCAGTACCTGGTGCTCGATGAAGCCGACGAGATGCTCAAGATGGGCTTCGCCGAAGACGTCGAGCAGATCCTCGCGCAGACGCCCGAGGAGAAGCAGGTAGCCCTCTTCTCAGCGACCATGCCCCCGCAGATCCGCCGACTCGCGCAGAAGTACCTGCGTGAGCCCGAAGAGATCAGCATCAAGTCGAAGACCGCCACCGGCACCAACATCACACAGCGGTACCTCGTGGTGTCGTACGCGCAGAAGGTGGATGCGCTCACTCGCATCCTCGAGGTCGAGAACTTCGACGGCATGATCGTGTTCGTCCGCACGAAGAACGAGACCGAGACGCTGGCCGAGAAGCTGCGTGCCCGCGGATACTCCGCCGCCGCCATCAACGGCGACGTGCCCCAGGTCCAGCGTGAGCGCAGCGTCAACCAGCTCAAGGCGAGCAAGCTCGACATCCTCGTCGCGACCGACGTGGCCGCTCGCGGTCTCGACGTCGAGCGCATCAGCCACGTCATCAACTTCGACATCCCCACCGACACCGAGTCGTACGTGCACCGCATCGGCCGCACCGGCCGCGCGGGACGCACCGGAGACGCGATCAGCTTCATCACCCCGCGTGAGCGCTACCTGCTCAAGTCGATCGAGAAGGCCACGCGTCAGCAGCCCACTCAGATGCAGCTGCCCAGCCTCGACGACGTGAACACCACGCGCCTCGCCCGCTTCGACGACGCGATCACGACCGCGCTCAGCGATAGCACCCGCATCGAGAAGTTCCGCGACATCATCGACCACTACGTGCGCAACCACGATGTGCCCGAGGCCGATGTCGCAGCTGCGCTCGCTGTCGTCGCCCAGGGCGATACTCCTCTGCTGCTCGACCCGGCCGACGACGCCCTGTCGAAAGCGGTCGAGTACGACAACCGTCCGCCGCGCGAGAGCAACACTCGCGAGCGTCGCGAGACCCGCGAACCGCGCGAGCGCCGTGGGCGCGGCGACTACAAGCCGTACCGCATCGAGGTCGGACGCCGTCACCGCGTCGAGCCCCGTCAGATCGTCGGCGCACTCGCGAATGAGGGCGGCCTGGGTCGTGATGACTTCGGCGCGATCAACATCCGGCCGGACTTCACTATCGTCGAGTTGCCGGCGAACCTCGACTCGTCCGTCCTGGAGAAGCTGAAGGACACCCGCATCTCGGGTCGGCTCATCGAGATCAAGCCCGACCGTGGGCCTGGAGCCCGTCGTAACGACGGCCCTCGTGACGGCGCCCGTGGTGGGTTCGAGCGCCGCGATGACCGTCCGCGCTACGACCGTGACGACCGTCCTGCTCGCACCGATGAGCGAGGCGAGAAGCCGTTCCGCAAGCCCCGACACAAGGGCTGATCAGCCGTAGAACGCATCGAGCGCGCCGTGCCCGGACGAAAGTCCGGGCACGGCGCGCTCGCGTGCACCGATGAGCAGCCATCCTGAAGGGCCAGCCTGCGCGTCAGGCTCCTGAAGGCCTGTGGCGGGCGAGACGCGCGGCCACGTCGATGAGCTGTTCAGGGCGCGCGAGCAACGCTCTCTGCTCCGGGTTGTCGATGAGATGCTGCAGCAGCCGGTGTGCCCCGTCCACCGTCGGTGTCCAGTAGCCGCCGACGTGGTGACGGCTCAGCGGTGCGATCGACGTTTCCCCATCTGCCAGGAGCTCGACCGCGCCATCCTCAGGGTCGAATCCGAGATCGGACACGGCGAGGAACGTCACGGCGCCGAGGACGAGCGTGCTCATGAGGCCGGGCAGACGGAACCGCGTGGTGGGCACGTCGAGGATCACTCGCTGCACCTGAGACCAGGGAATGATCCCCCGGTTCTCTGTGCCGTGGCGGATCAGCAGCGCATCAGGCGTCAGACGCAGGTGGTTCCGCCCCGGGTCTCCCACAGCCATCGCGCCGGAGACGGCGATCAGTGGTCCATATCGCCTCATCCCAGAGCGTCCGGCCCCTCCGTGACGAGGATGTGGAACTGAGCGGCATCGAGGATGCGGATGCCGAGCTCCTCCGCCTTCCCCAGCTTCGACCCCGCTCCGGGACCGGCCGCGACGAAGTCCGTCTTCTTGGAGACGCTCGACGCGGCCTTACCGCCCGCCTTGAGGATGGCCTCCTGCGCTCCATCTCGGGTGTACCCGTCGAGTGAACCGGTCGCGACGACCGTGATCCCGTCCAACACACCGCCCTGGACGACTGCCGCGCCCGGACCGGGATGACCGGGCGTGGCCCACTGGACGCCTGCCTCGGCCCAGCGACGAACGATGTCCTGGTGCCAGTCGACATCGAACCACGCGAGCAAGGAGTCGGCGATGATGCCGCCGACTCCTTCCACAGCGGCGAGCTCGTCGCGAGAGGCCGCGCGGATCGCGTCGAGCGAACCGAACCACTGCGCCAGCGCCCTCGCCGCGACCGGCCCGACGTGACGGATGTTCAGTGAGACGAGCAGCCGCCAAAGGTCCTTGGTCTTCGCCTTCTCGAGTTCCGCGAGCAGAGTCACAGCTTGAGAGGAGGGCTGGGGGCCCTCCAGCCCCGACTTCTTCTCTGCCGCGGTCGGGTTGCGTCGGAATGGCGCCCTCGTCTTCAGGAGACCGTCTTCGTCCTCCTTGGGCAGCCCCGTCTCGGCATCGCGCACGACGAGCTCGATCGGCACGATCTCATCGAGCGTCAGCGCGAACAGTCCGGCTTCGGTCTCGAGAGGCGGTGTCGCCGGCGAGGTCGGCTGGGTGAGCGCGGCCGCCGTGACTTCTCCGAGCGCCTCGATGTCGAGGGCGCCCCGCGAACCGATGTGCTCGACACGACCGCGAACCTGGGCCGGACACGAGCGCGCGTTGGGGCAGCGCAGATCGATGTCGCCCTCCTTCATCGGACGCAGCGGCGTGCCGCACTCGGGGCATTCGATCGGCATCACGAACTCCCGCTCGGTACCGTCGCGTTTCTCGACGACCGGACCGAGGACCTCGGGGATCACGTCGCCCGCCTTGCGCAAGACGACGGTGTCGCCGATCAGCACTCCCTTGGCTTTCACCACGTCCTTGTTGTGCAGCGTCGCCTGCCTGACGACGCTCCCCGCGACCTGGGCGGGAGCCATCACCGCGAACGGCGTCGCCCTGCCGGTTCGACCCACAGACACGACGATGTCGAGCAGCTTCGTCTGCACCTCTTCGGGCGGGTACTTGTACGCGATCGCCCAGCGAGGCGCCCGACTGGTGGCGCCGAGCTCGTCGTGGAGGGACAGCTCGTCGACCTTGACGACGATCCCGTCCAGCTCGTGCTCGATATCGTGCCGGTGCTCGCCGAAGTACTCGACGAACGCAACCACGTCGTCGATGCTCGTGCACACCCTGGTGTGCGGGCTGGTCGGCAGCCCCCAGTCCGACAGCTTGTCGTAGACCTGACTCTGTGCGGCGACCGGCGGATTCTCCCAGGCCCCGATGCCGTGCACGTACAGCGCGAGCGACTCGATGCGCAGCATCCCCGCCTCGAGTTCGAGCCCCTCCTTCTTGTCGATCTGCTGACGCAGGCCACCACTCGCCGCGTTGCGCGGATTCGCGAACGAGGGGAACCGCCGAGCCGCAGCAGTTCGCGCCTTCTCTTCGTCGAACGGCTTCTTCGCTCCGCTCCGAGCCTCCCAGCGGGCGAGAGCATCGGCGTAGGCCCGGTCGCGGAACTCCGCCTGTGCGGCATTCAGGCGCTCGAAGGCGGCCACGGGAATGAACACCTCGCCGCGCACCTCGACGATGGGAGGGTGACCTTCGCCGCTGAGCTCGAGGGGGATCTCGGGAAGGCGCAGCGCGTTCTCGGTGACGATCTCACCGACGCGCCCATCTCCCCGCGTCGCCGCCGACGTCAGCCGCCCGTTCTCGTAGCGGAGATTGATCGCGAGGCCGTCGATCTTGAGTTCGGTGAGCCAGTCGACAGCTCGCCCCGCAGAGGCGCGCGTCTTGGCGGCCCAATCCCTGAGCTCGTCGATCGAGAACACGTTGTCGAGACTCAGCATCCGCTCCGCGTGCTCGATGGTGGCGAGCCCGGTGGCCTCGGCCGCCCCCACCATCTGAGTGGGCGAGTCCTGACCCTGCAGCTCGGGATGCATCCGCTCCAGCTCTTCGAGCCTGTGCATCCACCCGTCGTAGGTGAAGTCGTCGACGAGTGAAGTGTCGCGCCCGTAGTACGCGTCCTTCGCTTCGAGGATTCGAGTGGTCAGCTCGTCCGCTTCGATACGGGCGTCTTCCAGCGAGATGTTCTCCGGCACCCCGCCAGTCTACGAGCGGGCGCCGACATCGAGAGGCAGGCGCTATGCGTCGACCGGCACTGCGGACACGGTGCGGTCGATCGTGAACTGGCCGAGCACGCGCGTTCCGACGTACAGCACGGCGGTCTGGCCCGGCGCGACGCCGTTGAGCGGCTGCTCGGGAACGACGCGCACGCCCTCGGGCGAGACGAATGCCCGGGCTGCTTCCGGCTCGGCGTGGGCGCGGATCTGCACCTCGCAGTCGAACTCGGAGTCGACGGGCGCTGCGCCCGCCCAGCTGAATCGATCGCCCGAGATCTCACGCGTCGCGAGCGCCTCCTTCGGCCCCACGACCACCGTGTTGGACACCGGCCGCACCTCGAGCACGAAGCGGGGCTTGCCGTCGGCCGCCGGGACGCCGAGCTTCAGACCACGGCGCTGACCGACCGTGAAAGCGTGCGCGCCCTCGTGCGAGCCGACGACGGAACCCGTGCGGTCGACGATCTCACCGGTGGCGGTACCGACCTTCTCGGCCAGCCAGCCTCGCGTGTCACCGTCGGGAATGAAGCAGATGTCGTGGCTGTCGGGCTTCTGCGCGACACTCAGCCCACGCTCCTCCGCCTCGGCACGCACGACCGCTTTGGACGGAGTCGTTCCGAGCGGGAAGTAGGTGTGCGCGAGCTGCTCGGCGGTGAGTACGCCGAGCACATAGGACTGATCCTTGGCGTTGTCCGCGGCTCTGTGCAGCTCGAGACCGGCGTCCGTGGGGATCAGCGTCGCGTAGTGCCCGGTGCACACCGCGTCGAAACCGAGCTCGATGGCGCGCTCGAGAAGGGCGGCGAACTTGATCTTCTCATTGCAGCGCATGCAGGGATTGGGGGTGCGCCCTGCCTGGTACTCCGAGACGAAATCGGCGATCACGTCGTCGCGGAAGCGCTCGGAGAAGTCCCAGACGTAGAACGGGATGCCCAGGAGATCGGCCGCACGACGCGCATCGAGCGCATCCTCGATCGTGCAGCATCCCCGGCTTCCGGTGCGCAACGTGCCGCCCGCCCGGGACAGCGCGAGATGCACGCCGACGACGTCGTGCCCCGCGTCCACGGCCCGTGCGGCCGCGACTGCGGAGTCCACTCCGCCACTCATGGCCGCAAGAATCCTCATGGGACCAGTCTACGAGCGTGCGGCTGAGCCGGAGCCGGAAGCCCGCAGGTAGGCCTCGCCGATGGATGCGAGGACGGCATCGACGTCGGCGTCCGTCGATGTGCGTCCCAGCGTGAATCGGAGCGCGCTGCGCGCGTCCTGCTCACTGCGCCCCATCGCCATCACGACATGCGATGGCTCCGCCACACCCGCCTGGCAGGCCGACCCGGTCGACGCGGCGATGCCTGCCATGTCGAGAAGGAAGAGCAGGCTCTCCCCCACCGCTCCGGGAAACAGTATGTGGGCGTTGCCGGGGAGCCGTCGCGAGCCGTCTCCCAGAAGCTCGGCCTGCGGCACCCGCGCCAGGATGCCGTCGATAAGCCGATCGCGCATCGTCGCCAGCCGCGCGGTCTCCGTCTCTCGCTCCGACTCGGCGAGCTCGAGCGCGGTGGCGAAGGCCGCGGCACCGGCCACGTCCTGCGTTCCGGCGCGAAGTCCGCGCTGCTGCGCGCCGCCGCGAAGGAGTGCGGAGAGCCGCGCGGTGCGAGCGACCACCAAGGCTCCGACGCCGACCGGCGCGCCGATCTTGTGTCCGGCCACGCTCATCGCGACCAGACCGACCGAGTCGGGCGCATCGCCTCTCAGCGCGCGGAACGACAGAGGCAGGTGGCCGAGGGCCGCGACCGCATCGAGATGGAGGGGAACGAGCGCCTGCGCGGTCGACGACGCCAGCATCGCGGCGTCGTTGATCGTCCCGGCCTCGTTGTTGGCGACGAGCGCGGTCGCCAGCGCCGCGCCCGGAAGCTGGGCAGTGAACTCGTCCACGTCGATGGCCGCCGAGCGATATACCGGAACAGCGCGCAGCACCGCCCCTGCCGCCACCAGGGCCTCGACGGTGTCCATCGTGGCGTGGTGCTCGGCATCCGGCATCACGATGGCACCCGACTCCGCCGGCCGCGCCTGCCACAACCCCTGAAGCGCGAGATTGATCGACTCCGTGCCCCCGGAGGTGAACACGACCTCGATGGGGTCGCAGTCGAGCACTGCGGCCGAGCGCTCGCGTGCCTCCTCGAGCAGGCGCCGCGCGTCCTGGCCGGCACCGTGCGTCGATGACGCATTCCCGACCATCTCGCTCGCTTCGAGCCACGCCTCCCGCGCCTCGGGACGCAGCGGCGTCGTCGCGGCGTGGTCGAGATAGTGCTGCATCCCTCCACTCTCCCCCATTTTCCGCGCAGTGGCGTGCACATGGAACTGAGTGCATGCTGTCCTGAGACCCGAGCGCAGACCTCTATGGTGTACTCATGCCCGCGATCCGAGACATCACCGTGCCCGGCGGTACTGCACTCGACAACCTCGGTGTGCGCCTTCACGACGGCGTCGGAACCCTCCGCGTCTGGTCGCAGAACGCGTCCTCCATCGAACTCGTCGTCTTCGATGCCACCGACCTCGACTGGGTCATCGACCAGGTCGATCTCGCGCGCCTTCCCGGCGGCATCTGGGAGGTGACGACAGAACTGCTCCAGCCGGGCACCCGGTATGCGATCCGCGTCGGAGGGCCACACGGGCCGGGGAACACGTTCAACCCCGAGACTCTGCTCCTCGACCCCTACGCTCGCGGTCTCGCGCAGGGCGACGGCTACGAGGAGTGGCGCTCCGTGGTGATCGTCGACGGGTTCGACTGGGGAGAGTCCGTCAAGCCACGGATACCGCTCGACCGCACCGTGATCTACGAGGGGCACCTGAAGGGGCTGACCAAGCGTCAGCCCGATGTGCCCCCGGCGCTGCACGGCACATACGCCGGACTCGCGCATCCCGCGATGATCGAGTACTTCCACTCGCTCGGGATCACCTCGATCGAGCTCCTGCCCGTCCAGGCGTTCGTTCCGGAGCCTCGCCTGCTCGAGCGCGGCCTCACGAACTACTGGGGCTACAACACCCTCAACTTCTTCACACCGCACAACGCCTACGCCACGGAGGACGCACGCAAAGGCGGCCCCGAGGCCGTTCTCGCCGAGTTCAAAGGCATGGTGCGACTGCTGCACGAAGCCGGACTCGAAGTCATCCTGGACGTCGTGTACAACCACACGTCGGAAGAGGGCCTCGGTGGACCTCGGTCCAGTCTGCGCGGCATCGACAACGCCAGCTACTACCGACAGGACGCATCAGGCGCGTACATCGACACGACAGGCTGCGGCAACACGCTCGACACCTCGACCGATGCCGGAGCGCGCCTCGTGCTCGACTCGCTGCGCTACTGGGCGCAGGAGATGCAGATCGACGGATTCCGCTTCGATCTCGCGGCCGCGATCGCGCGCGACGGCTCGCACACCTATACGCCCGAGCACCCGCTTCTCACCGCCATCGCGAACGATCCGATCCTCCGCGACACCAAGCTCATCGCCGAGCCGTGGGACGTCGGTATGGGCGGCTGGCAGACCGGCAACTTCCCGAACGGCTGGATGGAGTGGAACGACCGCTACCGCGACCGGGTCAGGAACTTCTGGCTGAGCGACATCGACTATGCGCGTCGTGCGTCCGCTCCGGTCGGCATCGGGGGCTTCGCGACGCGTCTCGCCGGCTCGTCGAACACTTTCGCCGATGTTCGGGGACCGCTGGCCAGCATCAACTTCGTCACCGCGCACGACGGCTTCACCATGCACGACCTCGTGTCGTACGACGTCAAGCACAATGAGGCGAACGGCGAACAGAATCGCGATGGTGCCGACATGAATCGGGCTTTCAATCACGGTATCGAGGGGCCGACCGACGACCCTGCGATCCTCGCTGCCCGGCGAAAGGCGATGCGCAACCTGCTCGGCACCCTGCTGCTGTCAGCCGGGATCCCCATGCTCACGGCCGGCGATGAGGTCGGTCGGACGCAACGCGGAAACAACAATGCCTACGCCCAGGATTCGTCGATGACGTGGCTCGGCTGGGACGCGGAACCGTGGCAGGAGGACCTGCGCGCACACGTCGCTCGACTCATCCAGCTCCGTTCCGAGAATCCCGCCCTGCGTCCGAGCCGGTACGCCCGACTCGGTGAGCACATCCCCAACGCCTCTGTCATGGACTGGTTCGACCAGAACGGCGAGACGATGGAGAGCCAGCAGTGGACGGACCCTGGTAACCGCACTCTGCAGTATGTGGCGGCCTCGACCCCCGATCGCGAATCGGCCAATCGGATCCTCCTCATCGTGCACGGGACGGAGTCGCCCATCGACGTGCGTCTGCCCGACGACCTCGAGGAGGCGACGCGTTTCGTCTCGCTGTGGTCGAGCGCCGACGACCGCCCGCAAGACGGCGGCGAGGTGTTCGCCCCCGGCGACGTGCTGCCCATCCCCGGCACCTCCATGCGACTCTTCCGCGTGGAATGAACGGCGGCGCGCCGGGGCCCTCCGCGAGCTACCCGCTTCACGCCGCGAGCGGTACATTCGGGGGGTGGCCGCACGTATGAGCAGCATCAGTCCGAAGGCTCTCCGAAGCCCCGCGCAGATCCCGTCGCGCCCGCTGGGCGCCGTCTCGGACGGCGACGGACTCGTCGCGACGCGAATTCCTCTGGTGGGCGGCGCACCGTCCGTCCCCGGAGGCTTCGCGCCCAAGGCGTTCGTCGGCGAGGTGGTGCCGTTCAGCGTCGTCGCCTTCCGTGAAGGGCACGACCTGATCGGGGTGCAGCTCCGGTTGACGGCCCCGAACGGCGAGGAGTCCCTGCACCGATTGACACCCTTGCTCGATGGGAGCGATCGCTGGGCAGCGGAGGTCGCTGTGGACATGCAGGGCCCGTGGGCGTTTCGCTTCGAGGCGTTCTCCGACGACTTCGCGACCTGGGCGCACGCCGCCGAGGTGAAGGTCGCCGCGGGCGTCGATGTGCCGGTCATGGCAGCCCTCGGCGCCGAACTTCTCGCGCGCGCAGCGAAAGAGAAGGATCGCCCTGCGGCTCAGCGCAGACGCATCAGCGAACTCGCCACCGCACTGGCGGGGGGCGATGCAGAGACCACCACCGCGGTCTCGACCGACGCAGAGCTGGGCGGTCTCTTCCATGAGCGGCCTCTCATGACGCTGCGTTCAGCATCTGCCACGCACACTCTGCTCGTGGAGCGGACCGCCGCAGGCGTCGGTGCCTGGTACGAGTTCTTTCCCCGCTCGGAGGGCGCGAAACGCCTGAAGGACGGCACTGTCAAGAGCGGTACGTTCAGGACAGCCGCCAAACGTCTTCCCGCTGTCGCCGCCATGGGCTTCGACGTCATCTACCTGGTGCCGATCCATCCGATCGGAACGACCAACCGCAAGGGACGCAACAACACTCTGACGACGGAGCCAGGCGATCCGGGCTCACCGTATGCCATCGGCTCCGCTGACGGCGGCCACGACGCGATCCACCCGGAGCTCGGCAAGCCGGCCGACTTCCGCGCATTCGTCAGGGCGGCGAAGAACGAAGGGCTGGAGGTCGCTCTCGATCTCGCGCTGCAGGCCTCTCCGGACCACCCGTGGGTCGACGAGCACCCCGAGTGGTTCACCACTCTCCCGGATGGCACCATCGCCTACGCAGAGAACCCGCCCAAGAAGTACCAGGACATCTACCCGCTGAACTTCGACAACGATCCCGCCGGTATCTACCAGGAGATGCTCCGCATCGTGCAGCACTGGGTTCGCGAAGGCGTGAAGATCTTCCGCGTCGACAACCCGCACACGAAGCCGCTGCAGTTCTGGGAATGGCTCATCGCGACCGTGAACGCCCAGGACCCGGACGTGATCTTCCTGGCCGAGGCGTTCACTCGACCCGCCGTGATGCGTGCGCTCGCGGCCGTGGGGTTCCAACAGAGCTACAGCTATTTCACCTGGCGCAACACCAAGGCGGAGCTCGAGGAGTTCCTCACCAGCGTCTCGCACGAGACGAGCGACTACATGCGGCCGAATCTCTTCGTGAACACGCACGACATCCTCACGGAGTACCTGCAGTTCGGCGGCCGCGCCGCCTATCGGATCCGCGCCTGCATCGCCGCCACCGCCGCCCCTGTGTACGGCGTGTACGCCGGGTACGAGCTCTTCGAGAACGTGGCGAGGCCCGGTTCCGAGGAGAACATCGACAACGAGAAGTACGAGTTCAAGTTCCGGGACTGGGAGGGCGCGGAGGCATCGGGTGACTCGCTTGCGCCTCTCCTGCGCCGACTGAACGAGATCCGCCGTGAGCACCCGGCTCTTCGACAGCTCCGCAATCTCTCCGTGCACTGGAGCGACGACGACTCGGTGCTCGTCTACAGCAAGCACCTCGATGCGGCGTTCACCGGCACGGGCCACTCCGATACGATCCTCGTCGTCGCCAACGTCGATCCGCACTCCGTGCGTGAGACCACCGTGCACCTCGACACCACGATCTGGGGCGTACCACCTGGCGAGCCGTTCGAGGTGGAGGACCTGCTGACCGGTGCCGTGTGGACGTGGGCCGATCACAACTACGTGCGCCTCGACGCCTTCGCCGAGCCGGTGCACATTCTGAAGGTGAGGAGACGAGCATGAGCTACGTCGAAGATGCCACTACATCACCGGACTGGGCGGCTGTCGCAGCCGGCGCCCATCACGACCCGCACGCGGTGCTCGGCTCCCACCCGTTCACGGATGCGAGTGACCGGACCGTCACGGTGATCCGCGCTCGCCGACCTCTCGCGTCCTCGGTCGCAGCCGTCTTCGAGGACGGGAGCCGATTGGAGCTCGATCACGTCGCACACGGCATCTGGGAGGCCCAGCACGACGGTGCCCCGGTGGCGTATCGCATCGCCACCGCGTACGGCGACGACGACGAGACGATCACCGGCGACCCGTACCGGCACCTCCCGACTCTGGGCGACGTCGATCTCCATCTGATCGCCGAAGGGCGGCACGAGCGGCTGTGGCAGGTGCTGGGTGCGCACGCGACGGTCGCAGACGCCGAAGACGGCGTCGCATTCGCCGTCTGGGCCCCGAACGCCACAGCCGTGCGAGTCGTCGGAGATCACAACGGGTGGAACGGCGAAGCGCACGCGATGCGCTCGATGGGCGTGAGTGGCGTCTGGGAGCTGTTCATCCCCGATCTCGCCGTCGGAACGACATACAAGTATCAGATCCGCACCCGCGGCGGCTCCTGGATCTTCAAGGCCGACCCGATGGCGCAGGCCGCGCAGGTGCCGCCCGAGACCGCGTCGGTGGTCACGCGGTCGGACTACGCATGGTCAGACGGCGCGTGGATGACCCGCCGGGCAGCGACTCACGCGGTCGCTCAGCCGCTGTCGGTCTACGAGGTGCACCTCGGCTCCTGGCGCGGAGGCCTGAGCTACCGCGATGCCGCAGAACCGCTGATCGCACACGTCACCGAGGCCGGTTTCACGCACATCGAGTTCATGCCGCTCGCCGAGCATCCGTTCGGCGGCTCCTGGGGCTATCAGGTGAGCGGGTACTACGCGGCGACCAGTCGCTTCGGCAGCCCGGATGACCTGCGATACCTCATCGACCAGCTGCATCAGGCCGGAATCGGCGTGATCATGGACTGGGTGCCCGGGCACTTCCCCAAAGACGCGTTCGCCCTCGCGAGGTTCGACGGACAGCCGCTGTACGAGCACCCCGACCCTCGTCGCGGTGAGCATCAGGACTGGGGAACGCTCATCTTCGACTACGGTCGCCCTGAGGTGCGCGGATTCCTGGTCGCGAACGCACTGTTCTGGCTGAGCGAGTTCCATGTCGACGGCCTGCGAGTGGATGCCGTGGCGTCGATGCTGTACCTCGACTACTCGCGTAACGAAGGCGAATGGGAGCCGAACATCCACGGGGGCCGGGAGAACCTCGAAGCGATCCGCTTCCTCCAGGAGGTCAACGCGACCGCCTACCGCCTGCACCCCGGCGTGCTGATGATCGCTGAGGAATCGACGAGTTTCCCCGGTGTGACCGCACCCACCGACCACGCGGGTCTCGGCTTCGGGTTCAAGTGGAACATGGGCTGGATGAACGACTCCCTCCAGTACATCGAACGAGACCCGATGTATCGCGCGCACCACGAAGGTGAGATGACCTTCTCGTTCGTCTACGCGTTCGGGGAGAATTATCTGCTGCCGATCAGCCACGATGAGGTCGTGCATGGAAAGGGCAGCCTCGTCTCGAAGATGCCCGGCGACCACTGGCACAAGCTCGCCAATGTCCGCGCATACCTCGGATACATGTGGGGTCACCCCGGAAAGAAGCTCCTCTTCATGGGGCAGGAGTTCGGGCAGCTCGCCGAATGGTCGGAATCCCGCCAGCTCGACTGGTGGCTCCTCGACCAGCCGTCGCACGCGCAGCTGCAGGGTTTCGTCGGACAGCTCAACCGCACCTATCGCGCTCAGGCCCCGCTCTGGGAGCGGGACAACGACGGATCCTCGTTCTCACGCCTCGGCGCCCCGAGCTGGGATCCCAATGTCATCGCCTTCGAACGCCGCGACGCACATGGCGGCCGTCTCGTGGTGATCAGCAACTTCGCCGGCGTCGAGCGCAGCGGTTACAGCCTCGCGCTGCCGATCCCCGGCGTGTGGCAGGAGATCCTCAACACGGACGCCGCAGAATACGGCGGTCGCGGATCCGGCAATCTCGGCATGGTCGTCGCGCACTCGGAGGACGACGGACCGGCCGTGGCGACGATCACGGTTCCCGCACTGTCGACCATCTGGCTGCGCCACGAGAGCGACCCGCACGTGCCCACGATCAGCCGCGGCTGACAGCCTCTGCCGATCAGCGAGACGGCCCCGGCCCGACAGAGCCTGGGCCGTCTCGCTGCACTCTCAGCTCAGAACAGCAGGGAAGACAGTCTGTTGCGCGCGGTGATGACGCGTGGATCTGCGACGCCGATCAGGCCGAACAGCTCGAGAAGACGTTCCCGCACGGGCGTTCGCTCATCCGAGGGCAGCTGGGCGAACAGGTCGAGAAGCCTTCCGAACGCATCATCGACATGGCCTCCCGCGAGGTCGAGGTCGGCGACGTCGAACTGGGCCTGGATGTCCAGGGGTCCGGCTGCGGCCGCGGCCCGAGCATCTTGGAGATCGAGTTTCTGGACGCGGTCGAGCAGACGGACCTGGCCCAGGCCTGCGATCGCATCCTCATCGCGCGGATTCTCCGCGAGAGCCTTCTCGTATGCCACGACCGCCGCGGCGTAGTCGCCGTTCTCGATCGCGGCGAAAGCCTCCGCGTGCAGCGGCGGCATCGGTGGCTCCTCCGGCGTCTGCTCGCCCTCGGGCGCCTCTCCGACGTTCAACGTGCCCGTCACCCCGTTCTGAGCAGCGAGCTGAAGCAGCTGCGCGAAGACCTCTCTGACCTGTTGCTCGGGCACTGCACCGGTGAACATCGGAACCGGCTGACCGGCGATGAGTGCCACGACCATCGGGATCGACTGCGCGCGGAATCCCTGGGCCAGCTGCGGGTTGGCGTCGACATCGACCTTCGCGAGAAGCACCCTGCCGCCGAGTTCACGCGTCACCTTCTCGATGATGGGGCTCAGCTGCTTGCACGGCCCGCACCATTCGGCCCAGAGGTCGACGACCACCGGCACTGTCCGGGAGAGCTCGAGGATCTGACCGAACGACTCGTCGGTCGCATCGACGACGATGTCCACGGCCCCGGGAGCAGGGCTCTGCGCTCCGGCGGCAGCAGCCGCGGGCCGGTTTCGCAGAGAGGAGAGGTCGACGGCTCCACGGAGCGCGGCGGGAGAGATATCGGTCATTTGATCACCTCGACGGAGAGTAGGTCCTGTCGGACCGCCATGAGTCGGATCTGCTCCGTCGAGCCCTGCGCGGGAACGGAGAAGAACAGCTGGAATTCGTACTTGGTCGTGAAGCCCTTCGCGGACTCCGTGACACCCGTCAGCGCCTTCGCCTGCGGATTCGCGTCTTCCAGTCGGATGACGGCGTCCGGTGACGTCGGGGTGACCGATTCGGTGTCGATGAGCGAGACGGCCACGATCGCACCGCTGTCCAGCGTGGTCATCGAGACCGGCTCGGAATCGGCCGGGAGGATGTCGAAGGCGGTCTGAGAAGTCTCCGCCGCTCCGTTGTCCGCCAGCGTCTGCACGACCGCCTGCCGGCTGTCGCGAATCGACTGGGCGAGGTTCTGCGAGATCTCGTCGAACATGCCGTACGAAGGGCTGGCCTCGCCCGCGTCGACGACGTCGGCGAAAGTCGCCGCTAGCTCTCCCGGCGGGATGCTGAGGAATGCGGAATCGTCGGGAACGAGCGAGGTGCCGAGCCACGACGCAGCCACGTCGGGGAAGACGGCATCCGCAGACATCTCGGCCATGTTCGTGACCTTGTAGTTCGACCACGGATCCTGCTGCGTCATGGTCAGGATGACGGGGGGAACGGTGTCGTCGTCAGCGCTCTTCGAGAGCAGGAGCACCGTGCGCGGCCACCGGTCGGTGGCTTCGGGAAGCACGACCTCGACGTCATCGGTCGGGAGTGCGGCGGGCGGTGCGGTCTCCGGAAGAGCTGTCCGAAGCGCGTACTCGGTGGTGCGAGCCGTGAGCGCCGGGCCGTCCAGACGAGTGCCGGCCAGAGCGATGTCCATCGACGCGTCCGCGTCGGACAGGGTCGTCGACACTTCCTGCAGGATCCGCTTCGCCTGAGCCTCCGTCACTGCCGGGGGCTTCTGATTGTCCGGGGCGATCACCGTCGCGCTGGGAGACGGCGAGGGCGTTCCCTCTCCGAGCTGCGGCCATGAGTCAGGCGAGCAGCCGCTCGCGAGCAACGCGGTCACGGCGAGGGCGGGGACCGCGAGCAGGCGCCGTCGACGGTTCACGGGTCGCGCACGCAACTCCGTCTTCCGATCGGGGTCTGGGTTCTTCAGACCGGCGGCGTCGACTGCCCCCGGGTCACCGACGGCTGCCGCGTCAGAGTCTGCGCCGGTCCGACCGGGCTCATCCCCGGCAGCGGTGGTCGAGGTGTCGTCGATCGCCGCGCGTTCCGATGGCGGCAGCTGAGCCACGTCGATCGGCTCGGTGGCCGGAAGGGGGCCGGGGCCCTTGCGCCGCGGTCCTCGCCCGCGACGCTGGTGCCGGATCGCGAGGACGTAGAGCACGAGTCCGACGAGAAGCATCGCCGCGCCCGCCGCCATGAGCGGTCCGGCGAGAGGGGTGGACGTGTCCAGCGGCCAGGACACCACGATGTCGTCCGGTGCGTCGGCGGTGCCGTCGTACGCGATGATCAGACTCACGCCCTCGGGCAGCTGCATGTTGTCTGCGATGAGTGTGTCGGTCTCGGTGAAGGAGTCCAGCCAGAGGTCGGAGCCGGCGGGGTTGCGGCCCGGCTCTGCGGCTGCATCGCCCTCGGCGGGCGTCTCCGCCGGCGCCGGGGTCTCGGCCGCGGCCGGTGTCTCGGCAGGGGCGGGGGTTTCGGAGGCCCCATCACCTTCCGGTGCTGATCCGGCGGGGACCAGCTCGACCTCCAGGTCACCGTCGTCGCCGACCGTCACGCGGTTGTACGACGAGTCGGCAAGCCACGCTTCCATGTCGGCGGTGCGGCCATAGGCGGCGAAGATCTCGCCCTCTCCGCGCACCAGCAAGGTCTGAGATCCCGGGTGCTCACGAAGGACGTCGCCGTCCATCAGCACAAACGGGGCGGGTTCCTCTGCAGCGACTGAGACTTCCTGAGTCGACGGACCCATGAAGATGGTTCGCTGCGCGATGCCCGCAGCGATCAGTCCCGCAGCCAGCACGAAGGCCACGACGGCCCATACGAAACGCACGAATAGTCTCCTCACACGGCCCGGACGCACGCCCGAGTCGCAACACTCGACATTTCAGACTAGCGAAATCACCTGTGTGTTGCCCACGAGGGGCATGCGGCACCACGTGCGGCACGTCGTCCCGGCCGGTCGTGGTGCGGTGGATACGCTTGCAGAGTCCCCCATTCCGAGGAGCAACGATGAAGATCCACAACCCGTTCCGCACCGCCCTCGTGGCGACGCTCGGCGTGGGACTGGGAATCCTGCTGATCGGAAGCGTGGAGAGCCTGTCGACCGTGCTGCTCTACGTCGGTACGGCTCTCTTCCTCAGTCTCGGCCTGGATCCGCTCGTCTCCTTCCTCGAGCGCAGGCGTCTCCCCCGCTGGCTCGCCGTGCTCATCACGATCCTCGCGGTGCTCGGGATCTTCGCCGGGATCATCCTGATCGTCATCCCCGTGCTGGTCGACCAGATCTCGCAGCTCATCGCCGAGATCACGGCCATCGTCCAACGCGGGACATTTCTCCTCGACCTGCGCCAGTGGATGGTCGACACGTTCCCCAATCTCAAGGTGGATGACGTCTTCGCCTATGTGACCGACTGGCTGGAGACGAACCTCGCCCAGATCGGGGGGTCCATCGGGCAGGGCGTGCTCGCCGCCGGCGGGGCACTGCTGAGCGGACTGTTCGGCGCGTTCATCATCCTCATCCTGACGATCTATCTGACGGCCTCGACACCGTCGCTCAAGCGCGCCGTCTACCAGCTCGCTCCTGCATCCAAGCGCGAGCGCTTCATCGACCTGGCCGAGCAGATCACCGATTCGGTCGGCTACTACGTCATGGGCCAGGTCTCCCAGGGCGTCATCAACGGCATCCTGAGCATGATCTTCCTCACGATCATCGATGCGCCGTTCCCGGCCGTGCTCGCCGTCGTCGCCTTCTTCTTCTCACTGATTCCACTCGTCGGCACCCTCACGGGGTCGACCATCATCGTGCTCGTGTGCCTGATCCCCGGCCTGGGATCACCGGCGACAGCGATCGCCGCCGCCATCTACTACCTCATCTACATGCAGATCGAGGCGTACGTGATCTCGCCGCGCATCATGAGCCGGGCCGTGTCCGTACCCGGAGCGGTTGTCGTCGTCGCGGCGTTGGCGGGCGGAAGCCTCCTGGGGCTGCTCGGCGCGCTGATCGCGATTCCGGTGGCAGCCAGCATCCTGATCCTCTACCGGCAGGTGCTGATCCCTCGCATGAACGAGCTCTAGTCGGCGGGCCACTCCGTCGGCAGCGGAAGAGCTGCCGGGTTCACGGCAGCGACGATCTCGGTGAGGACTCTCCGAGTCTGGCTCTCCCCCACCCAGAGGTGCTTGCCACCCTCGACGGCGATCAGCTTCGCATGCGGAATCGCGGAGAAGCGCTCGCGTGCTTCGGCCGGGCGGAGGTAGTCGTCGAGCTCGGGTACCAGCACCACGACGTCAGCAGCGGAGTCGGCCCACTCCGCCACCTCGGCGTCTGTGGCGCGGTGAAGTGGCGGGGACAGGAGGATGATCCCCTCGACATCGTGTTCCCGACCGTACTTCAGCGCGAGTTCGGTGCCGAACGACCAGCCGAGCAGCCATGGGCGCGGAAGACCGCGCTCGCGCACGAAGCCCATCGCCGCCGCGACGTCGAACTGCTCCGCCTCTCCCCCATCGAACGCGCCATCGCTGGTGCCACGCGGAGAGGTGGTCCCTCTCGTGTTGAAGCGCAGCACAGCGAGGTCCGCGAGCGCAGGGAGACGGGCGGCAGCCTTGCGGATGATGTGCGAGTCCATGAACCCGCCGGCCGTCGGGAGAGGATGCAGCGTGACGAGCGTGGCCACGGGCGCCGACGAAGCGGGAACCGCCAGCTCTCCGACCAGCGTCAGCTCGTCTGCGGTCTCCAGTGCGATGTCTTCGCGCCGCGCAGGCAGCTCGATCGGTCCACGGATCTCCATGCTCACGCAATCCTCCAACAGTGTGTGTGCCAATGCCTCCGTGCCGCGAGGTCTGCGGCGTCACCGAGCACCCCGTCTGCGCGCCAGATCACGAGGTGAGCGGTTCCGGGAACAACCGATCGCCCGCACCCAGGACAGATGTACTCCTTCAGCGCCTGAGCTGCCGACACCGGCTGGACGGTCCACTCGGAACCACGACGGACTTCCGTGCGCTTCCAGGACGAGAGGAGTCGATCGAGCGAATCGTCGGTGTCAGGGCGCGCCGGACGGCGTCTGCGAGAGCGGGCCATGAGGCCGACTCACCACCAGTGGTTGTTCGTCCAGAAGGCGTGGGCGCCCGCCCAGCTTCCGTATCGACCCGTGGCGTATCCGGTTGCCCAGCGCAGGTTGTCCACCGGGTCGTAGCCGTTGCCGGGAACCTTGCTGCATGGCAGAGCCTGGACGAGCCCACACGCTCCAGAGGACTTGTTCGTCGCGTTCGGGTTCCAGCCGCTCTCGCGGGAGACGATGTAGTCGACGAAGCCCCAGTCGGACTCCGCGATGCCCGCTGCGGCCATCCACTCCGCAGGGGCTCCCCCGCCGGTGTAGTACAGAGGAGCGCTGGGACCGGGTTTCGATGACCCGGACGACGCGGTCGTCGGGGTCGGGGTGGGAGTCGGCTTGGGCGTCACGTAGACCGAGAACGATCCACGCTGAACCGGTGCGATAGCGGCACCCTCTGCGGTCACCGTGAGATTCTGCGTCTCCGTGAGCGCCGCTGAGTACGCCGACTCGGGGCCTTCCGTCTCAGGCTGCTGAGCCAGCGCGACGCCGGTCGGGGCGACCATCGCGGCCGCGAAACCCACGACCGCGAGGGCGCTGACGAAACCGACGACGCCCCGTCGGCGGCTACCGCTGCGCGCCGAAAGCGCCGCCGATGCAGGCACCGGCGTGACGTCATTGCGATGAGGTGTGATGTCGTTTCGGGAGTTCACGATGAGTGGCAGTCTACCCCGTGAGGCGTGAGTCGGCCATCAGAACGCTCAGCGAACCGCCAGGATCACATCGACGGTAGCGTCGAGAAGGGCATCCACCTGCTCTTCCCGGTACCCGCCGCGCTGCATGCGGAACGCCGCCGAACGCAGCTGCTCGGCCGTCAGCGGTTCGCCGTCTCGCAGATAGCGGGCGATGCGGGTGCCCACATGGTCGACCTCGTCGATGCGATACCCGAAGGTGAGGACGCCCGTGCGCGCGAAACGCTGACGCTTCGGACGCGCGAGGTGGTCGAGGATGATCTGGGCATCGTCTCGTGCCTGCTCGACCCATGCCCCCGCGCCCTGCGACCGGACGGCCCGGTCACGCGCGCGAGCCGCCAGTGCGTCCTCGACTCTCCCGAGCGCCGCATCGACCTCTGCCACGACATAGCCGTTCTTCACGAGCGGGAAGGACGCCACCCGTACGTCGGCTGCGCCGAGATCGTCCGCGTCGCCTTCGAATGCAGCCCGAGCGGCTGCGAGGAACGTGTCGACCGCTGCGCGGTGATAGCCGCGCACGCGCCCGGTCGTCACAGAGAACGCGGCCGGAGGCTGAACCGAACCGTCCGATGTTCGCACGTCGTCGAAGACCATCACAGCACCACCCAGGAGGAGAAGAGGAAATACAGGCACAGCGCGGGCACCGTCGACGGAAGGATGCTGTCGAGTCGATCGAGGAGCCCGCCGTGACCGGGCAGCCAGGAGCTCATGTCCTTGATTCCGAGATCACGCTTGAGCATGGACTCCCCGAGGTCGCCGAGGGTCGCGGACAGCAGGATGGCGACGCCGAAGATCACGCCGATCCACCACGGCAGGTGCAACAGGAAGATCGCGAGGAGGACACCCGCCGTGATGGAACCCACCACGGCTCCACCGAACCCTTCCCACGTCTTCTTGGGACTGATTCGCGGGGCCATCGGATGCCGGCCGAAGGCCAGCCCGGCGGCATACGCGCCGGTGTCCGCCACGACGGCGATGGCGATGAAGCTCAGCACCCACCACTGGCCACCCTCCTGCTTGAGCAGGATCAGGGCGACCGCCGCGAGGAACGGCACGTAGATCTGAACGAAGCCTCCGATGACGGCATCCGTCAGCACATCGCCGTAGGTTCTCCCGTCCTTGGCGACCATCTGGGCGACCAACCGCCACACGATCACGAATGCGACGGCGAAGAACAGCATCACCCAGACGAACCACAGGTCGAGGAAGAACGCGGACAGCACGAGCAGCGTCGCCGCCACGAACTGAGCGATCACGTCGATCCGCCGCCCGGACGCGCGCAGTGCCAGCGAGAGCTCGTACACTCCGAGCAGCGCCGCTGCCAACGCGAACGGCACGAAGAGGACCTTGATGAACAGCAGCGAGGCGAGCAGGGCGGCGCCGAACGCCAGCCCGATCAGCGTCGCGAGGATCAGGTCACGCCCTGTGCGCTCCTTGATGCGCTCGTTCGCCTGGTCGAGCTGCCCGCGAGCATTCGTGACGTGGGTCCCGAACTCGTCGCGTGCGGCACGCCACTGCTCTCTGATCGCGTTGTGATCAGCTGTGTCCAACGGGGACTCCGTCATCGCGCGCTCCTCGGCGGGGAGAGGTGGACGTGGCGGGATGCTCGTCGCGTCGAACGCCGGGAAGGCGCCGTCGACCAGCGGGATGGCGCCGGTCGAGGTCGACGAGTCGCGCGCCTCCCGGCGCGTCTGCGGCTTGTCGGTGCCGTCATCGGTGCGTTCGTCGGACATGCCGCCTACACCTCGAGGAGCTCAGCCTCTTTGCGCTTGAGTGCGTCGTCGATGAGGTCGACGTGCTGGCGCGTGAGGGCGTCGAGTTCCTTCTCTCCGCGAGAGATCTCGTCTTCTCCGAGCTCGCTCTTGAGACCGTCGAGTTCGTCCTTGGCCTTGCGACGGATGCCGCGCACGTGCACCTTGGCGTCCTCGGCCTTGGTCTTGACGAGCTTGACGTACTCCTTGCGGCGCTCAGCCGTGAGCTCGGGCATCGTCACGCGGACGAGGTTGCCGTCGTTCGTGGGGTTCGCGCCGAGGTTCGGCATGTCCCGGATCGCCTGCTCGATCCCCTTCAGAGCACTCTTGTCGTAGGGAGTGATGATGAGGGTGCGCGCCTCCTGGTTCGCCAGAGAGGCGAGCTGGGCGAGCGGCGTCGGCGTTCCGTAGTAGTCGACGAGCACCTTCTGGAAGAGCTGCGGGTTGGCGCGACCCGTGCGCACCGTGGAGAAGTCCTCCTTGGCGGCCTCGACCGCTCGTGCCATACGGGAGGTGGTTTCAGCGAGGACATCCGCGATCACGGTGACTCCTATCGTCGGGGTGTTCTGAAATTCTATCGGGCGCGGCGCGTGAGCACCGTCAGGGACTCAGGCGGTGACGAGAGTGCCGATCGGCTCTCCGAGGAGCGCACGCGTGACATTGCCCGCCGGCTCCATGCCGAACACCCTCATGTCCATGTTGTTGTCCATGCAGAGGCTGAACGCGGTCGAGTCGACCACCTTGAGGCCGCGCTGAAGGGCATCGCGGTAGGTCACGCGCTCGATGCGCTCGGCGTCGGCGTGCTTGTTCGGGTCCGCGGTGTAGATGGCGTCGACGCCGTTCTTGGCCACGAGCACCTCCTGCGCCCCGATCTCCAGCGCGCGCTGCGCGGCGACCGTGTCGGTGGAGAAGTACGGGAGGCCCGCTCCGGCGCCGAAGATGACGACGCGGCCCTTCTCCATGTGCCGCTCGGCCCGCAGCGGGATGTACGGCTCGGCGACCTGCGTCATCGAGATCGCGGACTGCACGCGGGTCGGCGCTCCGGCCTGCTCGAGGAAGTCCTGCAGCGCGAGGGCGTTCATCACCGTGCCGAGCATGCCCATGTAGTCGGCTCGCCCCCGGTCCATTCCGCGCTGGCTGAGTTCCGCTCCGCGGAAGAAGTTGCCGCCGCCGACGACGATCGCGATCTCTACGCGGTCGACGGCCGCGGCGATGTCACGGGCGATCTGGCTGACGACGTCGGGGTTGACGCCGAGCTGTCCGGCGCCGAACGCCTCACCGGAGAGCTTCAGGAGAACGCGACGGCGTCCGTTGCCTTCGGTCATGGGGGTGTTCCTCTCGTCCCGATTCAAGATAGTGCCTTCTGGGCATGAAGAAGGGGTTCGGATCATGTGATCCGAACCCCTTCGACGGTGTTACGCGCCGACCTTGAAGCGCGCGAAGTCCGTCACGGTGATACCGGCGTCCTTCGCCACCTGGGCGACGGAGAGCTTGTTGTCCTTCGCGTAGTCCTGCTCGAGCAGTGCGACCTGCTTGATGAACGCGGAGACACGGCCCTCGACGATCTTGGGCAGAGCCGCTTCCGGCTTGCCCTCGTTGCGGGAGATCTCGGTGACGATCTCGCGCTCCTTCTCCACGGCGTCAGCCGGGACGTCCTCGCGGGACAGGTACGACGGGTTCGCGAACGAGATGTGCTGCGCGATGCTGCGAGCGGTCTCGGCGTTGTCACCCGTGTAGGCGACGACGACGCCGATCTGCGGCGGGAGGTCCTTGCTCGTGCGGTGCAGGTAGACCTCGACGTTGTCGCCGGTGATCGTGCGAACGCGACGAAGTTCGACCTTCTCGCCGATGATCGCAGCCTCTTCCGAGATGACCTGTTCGACGCTCTTGTCGCCTGCCTGGGCGGCGAGTCCGGCCTCGACCGAGTCGGCCTTGACGGCCGCGACAGCGTCGGCGACCTTGTCGGCCAGTGCGATGAAGCGCTCGTTCTTCGCGACGAAGTCCGTCTCGCAGGCGAGCTCGATCAGCGTCACTGCGCCGTCCTGCTCGCGAGCGACGATGAGGCCCTCGCTGGTCGAACGGTCGGCACGCTTCGCGTTGCCCTTGGCACCCTTGAGACGCAGGATCTCGGTGGCCTTCTCGACGTCTCCGTCGGCCTCCTCGAGCGCCTTCTTGGTGTCGACCATTCCCGTTCCGAGCTGCTCACGCAGCGCCTTGAGGTCGGCGATGGTGAAGTTGGCCATGTGTGGTGGCTCCTTGCTTCGTGATGTGTGTGGTGGTCGCGGAATTACTTGGCGTCTGCTGCCTCGGCGGCGGCGACCTCAGCGGTCTCCTCACCGGAAGCGGCAGCGATGGCCTCGTCGTGCGCCTCGGCGCCGGCCTCGTCAGCAGCGGTCTCGTCGGCAGCGGGGGTCTCGACGGTGGCAGCCTCGTCAGCTGCGGCGTCATCGACCTCTGCGGCGTCAGCCGACTCCTGCACGGGAGCCTCGAGGAGCTCCTTCTCCCAGTCGGCGAGCGGCTCAGCGTCACCCGTCTCGGGGTTGTGCTTCTGCTGCAGGCCCTCTGCCGCTGCGTCCGCGATGATGCGGGTGAGCAGCGAGACGGAGCGGATGGCGTCGTCGTTGCCGGGGATCGGGTACTGGAAGTCGTCCGGGTCGGCGTTGGTGTCGAGAATGCCGATCACCGGGATGCCGAGCTTCTTGGCCTCGTCGATGGCGAGGTGCTCGCGCTTGGCGTCGACGACCCAGAGAGCGGACGGCGTCTTGGTGAGGTTGCGGATACCACCGAGCGACTTGTGGAGCTTGTCGAGCTCACGCTTCTTGAGAAGGAGTTCCTTCTTGGTGAAGCCCGAGGCAGCCGGGTTCTCGTAGTCGAGCTCCTCGAGCTCCTTCATGCGAGCGAGACGCTTCGCGATGGTCTGGAAGTTGGTGAGGAGTCCACCGAGCCAGCGCTGGTTGACGTAGGGCTGGCCGACGCGCGTGGCCTGCTCCGCGAGGATCTCCTGCGCCTGCTTCTTCGTGCCGACGAAGAGGATCGTGCCGCCGTGCGCGACGGTCTCCTTGACGAAGTCGTAGGCCTTGTCGATGTAGCCGAGCGACTGCTGGAGGTCGATGATGTGGATGCCGCTGCGCTCCGTGAGGATGAAGCGCTTGACCTTCGGGTTCCACCGACGGGTCTGGTGTCCGAAGTGCACGCCGCTGTCGAGCAGCTGGCGGATGGTGACCACAGCCATGGTCGTCTCCTTGTTCCGGCGCGATTCTGCGCCCTTGAGGTTGTCGAGTCGATCGGACGACCGAACTCCCTGGTGCCCGGCGCACACCCGCCTGAGTGGAATCAGGACCAGTGGGAGTGGATGCCACGACCGAAGTCGCTCTGGGCACGCGTAGTCACCCCGAGATCGAGGTGCTCCAACAGCATACAGGATGCGGCGGCCTCACTCCTCCTGCACGATGCACCGAAGCCATGTCTTCCCCACATGGATCGCGGGGGTTGCGATGACGCGTCCCTCCGCCGGCGGGAACGACGGACCATTGCCTCATGAACTCCCGCGCACGCGCGACCATCGCGTTCCTTCTGCTGGTCGTCCTGATTCTCGTCGCTCCGATCCCGGCGCGTGCGCGCGCGTCATCCGCGGAAGGTGTGAAGTATCCCGTCTGGCTCTGGCCGACCGATGAGCGCCGCGCGATCGCGTCGCCGTATCGCGCTCCCGCGCACGAGTACGGTGCCGGCCATCGAGGGATGGACCTCGCGACGACGCCCGGGGCTGTGATCCGCGCTCCCGCCGACGGGACGATCGCATTCCGCGGAACCGTCGTCGACAGGCCTCTGATCACGATCGAGCACCCCGGTGGCTACGTGTCGACGTTCGAGCCGTTGTCCTCCGAGCTCTCGCCGGGAGACGCGATCTCATCGGGGCAGGTGATCGGCACCGTGGCTGCCGGTGGCCACGCGGCGCCCGGCACTCTGCACCTCGGTGTGCGAATGGATGGCGCGTACATCAACCCGATGCTCCTCTTCGGCGCCGTACCCAGGGCGGTGCTGCTCCCCTGCTGCACGACCCCATGAATCGGTGACCGGGTGTTCAGGCGCGCGGGTGTGCGAGGCGATACGTCGCGGTCAGCCGTTCGGCGGACACGTGGGTGTAGATCTGGGTCGTACCGAGACTCGCATGGCCGAGGATCTCCTGCACCGCTCGCAAGTCCGCGCCGCCGTCCAGGAGGTGGGTCGCGGCAGTGTGTCTCAGCGCATGCGGGCCGACCGTGTCCGTCCCGATGAACGGTGCGAGCACGTCGGCGACGAGCGAATAGACCGCGCGCGGTCCGATCCGCGCGCCTCGACTGCCGAGTAGCAGAGCCGGCGACGGTCGGGCAGCTCGTGCGGCGAGTGAGGGGCGCCCTCGAGACAGGTAGGCACCGGTGGCATCACGTGCAGGAGCACCGTAGGGCACCACCCTCTCTTTCGCGCCTTTTCCCAACACGCGCGCCGTGCCCCGGTCGAGGTCCAGATCGTCGACATCGAGTCCGCACAGCTCGGAGACTCGGATCCCTGCCCCGTACAGCAGCTCGAGAATCGCATGGTCGCGGAGCGCGATCGGATCACCGGCGGCGGCGGCGTGCCGTTGCGCCTCGAGAAGAGTCGTCATCGCGTCCTGAGAGGCGATGACGGGCAGCGTCCGCCCCCGCTTCGGGGCTACCAGCCGGAGACTCGGATCGTGTGCGACGAGCTGCTGCTCCTGCGCCCAGCTGAAGAAGGACCGCGCCGCCGCGGCGCGCCGCGCGAGTGTTGACCGCGCGTCCCCCCGTTGAGTCGCGCGCCACAGCCAGTCGCGCAGTGTCTCGAGTGTGACGTCTTCGAGCTCGCGATCGCCGACGGTCTCCGCGAGATCACGGAGATCAGATCGGTAGGCCCGCACAGTCGCTGAAGACAGCCGACGCACTCGGGAGAGATGCTCGGTGAAGGCGTGTGCTGCTGCCTGGAACTGCATGGATCAAGTGTGCAGGAGCGCGAATCCGCGCGGTGTCAGCCGCGCCGCTCTCCGTCCGGCCGTTTCCGCCATCCGCTCTCGACGCGCGTGACAATCCCATCCAGCTCCAGGAGCCCGAGGAGGGCACCGATCCTCTCGGGAGCGAGCCCCGATATTCGGGAAAGCTCGAGAACGGGTCGTGCGGAGCGACTGCTCAGGGCGTCGAGCACCCGAGACCGATCCGGGTCCGTGGCTCCGCCAACGGTCGTCCCGGGTGCGGCGTCACCCCACAACTCGCGTATCTCAGCGGCGGTCGTGACGCATCTCGCGTCGTATTCACGAAGAAGCCGATGACAGCCGGCCGACGATGCGGAGGTCACAGGCCCAGGCACCGCACCGAGCGGCCGTCCGAGCGCAGCCGCGTGTCCTGCGGTGTTCAGTGAACCGCTCCGCCACCCTGCCTCCACCACGACCGTCGCGTCGCCGAGAGCGGCGATGAGTCTGTTGCGCGAGAGGAATCGCCACTTCGTCGGCGCGGTGCCGCAGGGCACTTCGCTCACCACGGCTCCGGTCTCCACGATTCTCCGCAGCAGCTGCTGATGGCCTTGGGGATACGCGCGATCGACTCCCCCGGCGAGGAAGGCTACGGTCTTGCCGCTCACGCCGAGGGCGGCCCGATGGGCTGCCCCGTCGATGCCGTACGCTCCGCCGGATACGACGACCGTGCCGGTGGCTGCGAGCTCGCCGGCGAAGTCACCGGCGAGCATCTCTCCATAACCGCTGGCCGCCCTCGCGCCCACGATCGCGACTCGGCTCGGAGCCGTGAGCAGCGCCGGGTCCCCGCGAACCCAGAGCACTGTCGGCGCATGCGCCCCAAGGTCGTCGAGAGATCTCGGCCAGAGGTCGTCCCCCGGCAGAAGCAGCCGAGCGCCGACCTCGGCTGCTGCACGGATCGCATCGAGAACGCTGCGCGCATCCGCGCGGACCATCCACCTGGCTCGTCCCTCGGCGAGAGTCCGTTCACTGACCTCCGAACTCGCCACGGCCCCTCCGCCGATCGCCAGCCCCAGTGATGCCACTGCGCCCCGCTCCGCGATGAGCGCTCCGGCGACTCCGTCCCCCGGCTCGGTGAGGACTGACCACGACACTCGTGCCAGCGCCTCGTCCAGGTCATCGACTAGTCGCACCTGTCGCAGCGATCGCCGCACCGCCGCATCGCCTCTGAGAGACTCGATCACGATAGGTATCCCCTCTTCAAGAACAGTGCCCGTCCTATTTCTTCCCGGCCTGGACTGTCGACCTCGGCGAGGTCCGCCATGGTCCAAGCCAGCCGCAGAACCCTGTCATAGCCGCGAAGAGTGAGCGCTCCCCGCTCGAGAGCCCTGTCCAGTGGCGCCCTTGCCTCTGCGGCGATCCGCAGATCGAGCTGTCTCAATCGGGCGCCCGGAACCTCGCTGTTGCGGACCCACGGTGTCCCCCGCCACCGCGAGACGGCCCGCTCACGCGCCTGCACGACTCTCGCTCGAGCTCGCTCGCTCGTCACCTCCGTACGGTCGCCGATCATGGCCCGAGCAGCAGACACGCGCGAGACATGCAGCTCGATATCGACCCGGTCGCGAAGCGGACCGGAGAGTCGGGTCGAGTATCTCCGGATCGCCAACGACGGACATGTGCATTCCGCACCGCGCACCCCGTAATTGCCGCACGGGCACGGATTGAGCGCCATGACGAGTTGGAAGCGTGCGGGGAACTGTGCGGTGACGCCCGATCGACTCACCTCGATGACGCCGGACTCGAGCGGCTGCCGCAGTGCGTCGAGCGCGACTCTCGAGAATTCCGCTGCTTCGTCGAGGAAGAGCACACCTCTGTGCGCGCGAGAGATGGCGCCAGGACGAACAGACCTCGTGCCGCCTCCGACGAGCGCCGCAACCGAGGCGCTGTGGTGAGGCGACTCCATCGGTGGCGTGGCGTCGAGAGCTCGCACAGCGTCGCCGGTGAGTGAGCGGATCGAGGCCACTTCGAGAGCCTCGTCGTCGGAGAGACTTGGAAGTATGCCGGGGAGTCGCCGCGCGAGCATGGTCTTACCTGCGCCTGGCGGGCCGCTGAGCAGCATGTGGTGGCCTCCTGCTGCCGCGACGATCAGCGCCTCGACGGCCTCGTCCTGTCCGACGACGTCCGCGAGGTCCAGCCTCTCGCGATGCTCCGGCGCGAGTGTCGCCGAGGCGACCGGATCGGCATCGAGCACGTCGATCTCCGCGCCGTGCCAGACGGCGACCTGCGAGAGACTCGCTGCTGCGCGAACCTCGATTCCGGGCACCAGCCTCGCCTCCGCCTCGTTGCCCCACGGCACGATCACGGTGTCGAACCCCGCACGCGCAGCGGCGAAGACGGACGGGAGCACCCCGGGCACGGGACGGAGCCGGCCGTCGAGTCCGAGTTCGCCGAGATGCACCGTTCCCGCGATGGACCGCGTCGACAGCGCTCCCCCTGCCGCGAGAGCGGCGACCGCGATGCTCAGGTCGAAACCGGCTCCCTGCTTGGGGAGGCTGGCGGGCGAGAGGTTGACCGTGAGGCGGCGGCGCGGAAGATCGAGTTGCGTGTTCTTGCAGGCGTTGTGAACCCGCTGAACCGCCTCGCCGAGCGCTTTGTCCGGCAGGCCGATGATCTTGAAGTCGGGGGTCTGGTTCGAGATGTCGGCTTCGACCTCGACCATGTGCCCGTCGACCCCGGTGAGCGCGACCGCCCACGTGCGGGCCGTTTTCACGACACGTCCACGAGATGTTCGAGAGTGCTGTGCTGCGGGTCGGCTCCGATGATCCCGATCGCCTCGATCCGGATCGCGAGGCCGACCGCCTGTTCGGGATGCTCGGCCGCCCACGCATGAGCCAATTGCCACAGTCGTCGGATCTTGCGGGAATCCACGGCCTCGAACGGGTGTCCGTGGGAGATCGTCCGTCGTGTCTTGACCTCGACGATGGCGAGGTGGTGACCGCGACAGGCGACGATGTCGATCTCGCCCTGCGCACATCGCCAGTTGCGGTCGAGGACCACATATCCGATGCCGGTCAGATACCGAACCGCATGTTCTTCGCCGGATCTACCGAGCTCGTCTTTCGCTGCCATGAAGACAGCCTGTCGATCGGGATCGACGACCGCGCTTCAGGAGTGGGGACGTTGCGGAGTGCGGGGACAGCCCATCAGAAAGCCGGACTGTGCAGAAGTGGTCACTCCCCGTCGAGCGACAGCTCCTGGGGCAGCTCGAACTCGCGGCGCTGAAGCTCTTCGACGTTGACGTCCTTGAACGTCAGCACGCGCACAGCCTTCACGAAGCGGTCGGCACGATAGATGTCCCACACCCAGACGTCACTCATCGAGATCTCGAAGTAGAAGTCGTGCTCGGTGTCACGACGCACGACGTTCACCTCGTTGGCGAGGTAGAACCGGCGTTCCGTCTCGACAACGTACTGGAACTGCGCGACGACATCGCGGTATTCGCGGAACAGCGCCAGCTCGAGCTCGCGGTCGTAGTCGTCGAAGGCTTCCTCATCCATGATCACTCCATCCTAGAGTCGGCGACGCGTCGATGACGCACGCAGGCTCAGAACAGAGTCGGGACATCCGCGATCGCCCAGGATGATCGGTGGTGTGGAGAGAGCCCGAGGCTGCGGATCGCATCGCGATGCTCGAGGCTCGCGTATCCCTTGTTCCGGTCCCACTGGTACGCGGGGTGACCCTCGTGGAGCTCCGCCATGTAGGTGTCCCTCGCCACTTTCGCGATCACCGATGCCGCCGAGACCGATGCGCAGTCGCGGTCGCCCTTGACGACCGGTCGCACCCGTAGAGGCACCGGATGCACCCGCGAGACATAGTCGTGGTTGCCGTCGAGGAGCACCAGAGCCCCGTCGAGGCGAACTCCCGAATCGACGACGCTCTGCACGGCGCGCGACGCTGCAAGACCGAGCGCTCGCATGATGCCCACCTCGTCGACCTCGGCCGCGCTGGCCCAACCGACTCCAGAAGCTTGCACCCATGCCGCGGCTCGCGCAGCGACATCGGGCCGACGCCGCTCGGTGACCAGCTTCGAATCCCGAAGCCCTTCGGGAACGCGGCGGCGCGCCCCTGCCGCATCCATCACGGCAGCTCCGACCGCCACCGGCCCGGCAAGCGCACCGCGTCCGACCTCATCGAGGGAGATGATCAGATCGCACTCGCTCAGCAGCCTGCGCTCCAGAGTGAGCTTCGGAGCGACGACGGTCATTCCGGATCCGGGACGCCGTTGAAGCTGTCATGGTGGCCGTCGATCGTGCCCAGACGGTCGAAGGGCCACGTGGTGAAGAACGCCTTGCCCACGACGTTCTCGATCGGGACGAAGCCGCCGCTCGGAAGATCCTGATGCGCCCGCGAGTCGCGCGAGCGATCGCGGTTGTCTCCGAGGAGCCACAGCGACCCATCCGGCACGACCACGTCGAACGGATCGTTCGACGCTGCGGTGTCGCCGTCTGGCAGGTTGAGGTAGCTGAGCTCGTCGATGGGCGCTCCGTTGACCGTGATCTGTCCGAGCGCGTTGCAGCAGACGACGTGGTCACCCGGGAGACCGATCACACGCTTGACGAGGTGATCCTGCGAATCCGTGGCCGAGATCCCGACGACGTTGAGCATCCAGTCGAAAGCCTCGACGAGAGGCGGCTGCGCAGGAGTCTGCGGCTGGCCGTCGAGCCACCCGCCCGGGTCCTTGAAGACCACGACGTCGCCGCGTTCGTAGGCGGTCCACCGCGGCGTCAGCTCGTCCACGAGGATCCGATCGTTGACCAGGAGAGTTCGTTCCATCGACGCGGACGGGATGTAGAAGGAGCGGACGATGAAGGTCTTGACGACGAAGGAGACGAGCGCCGCGATGACGACGATCACGAGGACGTCGCGAAGGAACACGAGGAACCCACGACGCCGCTTCGTCGGTCGAGCGGACGCGGCGGCGGAGTCAGTCGTCATGGGGTTTCCTTCACAGTCTCGCACCGCACGGAGACGGCAGTATCAAGGGTCGCACACCCCGGGGAGAACACAGCACCCCGGGACATCGTGTCCCGGGGTGCTGTGGAGAGCCTGCGCGTCAGTTGTCGCGCTTCTCCTTGATCTTGGCCTTCTTGCCCCGCAGCTGACGGAGGTAGTAGAGCTTCGCGCGACGCACGTCACCGCGGGTGACGACCTCGATGTGGTCGATCACCGGGGAGTGCACCGGGAACGTACGCTCGACGCCCACCTGGAAGCTGATCTTGCGAACGGTGAAGGTCTCGCGCACGCCGTCGCCCTGGCGGCCGATGACGACGCCCTTGAAGACCTGGATACGCGAGCGGGTGCCCTCGGTGATGTTCACGTGCACGTTGACCGTGTCACCGGGGTGGAAGACGGGAACGTCTGAACGCAGGGATGCTGCGTCGACGGCGTCGAGGATCTGCATGATCGTCTCTCTCTGCACTCGCCTCAGGTCGGTTGCATGCTGTAAGTAGGAATAAGAAGAAGTGTGTGCTGAACGGCGCCGAAGCGTCCGTGGGCTCCCCTGAGGCAGAACCGGTCACGGCACAAACACTCATTCTGCCATGGATGCCGCACACGGCCAAAACGTCGCCTGCGCTGCCGTCACTCCGGCGAGTCCTTCTCCCGGATGACGAAGACCTCTCGCACGCGGGTCTCCGGCGCGGGCTCGTCGACGCCGGGAACGGTGGACCACGAGATGGTCTCGCGGATCCGTGCTCCGCTTCCCTTCGCCTCGTTCCACAGCTGCCAGAGCTGCAGCCAGACCAGACCGATGCCGACGACGACGGCGGCGGCGAGAAGCCAGCCGAACGCGCCGTCGATGAAGCATCCGACAGCGATGGTCAGCCCGTGCCAGAGCGTGAAACCGCCGACATCCCACCACGAGACGGCCCTCTCGACCCGCACCGACGGGCGAGACCGAGTCAGGAGCGTGAGAAGAAGCTGGCCGACGAACACGGAGGGGACCGCGATGAAGAGGACCCAGAGGATGGCCCAACCGCCTTGGAAGACGCCCCACCCCACGAGCAACCAGAGCGGCAGGAGGAACGCTGCCGGAATGAGCCACCGGAAGAACGCCTGACGCAACCACATGTCACAAATCGTACGACGGCGTGCGGCCGATGATCCAGGTGTTCGCTCTGAGCACGCGGCCTCGAGGCGGACGCCCGTCACCCGGAGATCGGGGAGAATGGAGAGGACGAGAGGACACCCGATGATCGAACTGCGCACCCCTGCCGAGATCGACGAGATGCGCGCCGCCGGTCGCTTCGTGGCCGAGACCCTGGCGACCCTGCGCGACGAGACGAAGGTCGGCACGAACCTGCTGTCGATCGATCGCCGAGCGCACGACATGATCCGCAAGGCCGGAGCGGAGTCCTGCTACATCGACTACCACCCGTCCTTCGGCGCCAGTCCCTTCGGCAAGGTGATCTGCACCTCGATCAACGACGCTGTACTGCACGGCCTCCCCCACGACTACACGCTGCGAGACGGCGACCTGGTGTCGCTCGATTTCGCCGTCTCCGTCGACGGATGGGTGGCCGACTCCGCGGTGTCCTTCGTCGTCGGCACTCCCCGCGACGAGGACCTCCGCATCATCGAGACGACAGAGCGCGCTCTCGCTGCGGCCATCGACGCGGCCGTGGTCGGCAACCGGATCGGTGACATCTCAGCCGCCATCGCCGCGATCTCACACGGCGAGGGGTATTCGATCAACACCGACTTCGGCGGTCACGGTGTCGGACGCATCATGCACGGCGACCCCCACGTCCCCAACGACGGTCGCGCCGGACGTGGATTCCCGTTGCGCGAGGGCCTCGTGTTCGCGCTGGAACCGTGGCTGCTCGAGACCACGGACGAACTCGTGACCGATCCCGACGGATGGACCCTGCGGAGTGTGGACGGTTCCAGGGGCGCGCATTCGGAGCACACCGTGGCCGTGACGGCCGATGGCCCGATCGTCCTCACCGACAGGTCATTCCTCGGCGTTCGCTGACCCGCGGGGCTCAGCCGGCGGCAGCGCGCGTTCCCACGCGGCGACCGGACCCTCGAGGACGTGGAACGCAGGATGCGGTTCGGGCACCGAGACCGCGGACCAGAGTCCGAGCACGTCGGGATTGCGCTCCGCGAGCTTCGCGCTGAGATGCGACCATTCCAGCGCGAGCTGGCCGGTGGTCACGGACAGGATCGACTCACCTCTCGCATCCGGTCGATCGATTCGCGATCGGTCGAAGGTATAGCTGCGCACGTCCGCCTCGACGGCGACGCCCCGAAGGTACGCGCCGATGGCATCGAGCGGATCGGGATAGGCACGGAACCGCTCCAGTTGGGGGTGACCGGTGTAGCCACGGGTTCGCCCGGCGAGCACCGCTTGAGCGAGCAGCGCCTCCCGCCAGCAGGCCACCAGACCCTGGCGATCGAGGTACTGCGGGTGCAGTGACCAGATCCTCATGCGCGCCGATAGACGAACACGTCGGTGATGATCGGCAACTCGAGCTGTTCGCGCCCGCGTGTGTCCGGGTCCCCGTCGAGCACCGCTTCGATGGCGGTCGTCATCACCGAACGGGCATGGTCGTCGGCCACGAGGAAGGTGCTCACCGTCGACCAGCGACGGAGGTACGCCTCGCGGCTGATCTGCTCCGTCCAGTGGATCGATTCGCTCGTCACGAACGTGAATCCGGGGAGCTCCGCCGCGGCGGTGCTGGTCGTTCCGTCCGTGTCAGCGACCGCGGGGTGCGCGATACGGTGCGCTGCTCGATCCCACGAACTCGACGGATCCGAGTGGTTCCAGACCAGCCCGAGAGTTCCGCCCGGCGTGAGGATGCGCGAGATCTCCGCACAGGCAGACTCACGATCGAACCAATGGAACGCCTGCGCGACGGCGACGACATCCGCCGTGCCGTCCGGCAACGGAATCCGCTCGGCACTGCCGATGAGGCCTTCCACATCCGGAAGCTTGGCTCGCAGAACCGACAGCATCTGTTCGGAGGGCTCGACAGCGATCACGCGTTCCGCTCGGGCCGACAGCAGTTCCGTGAATTTCCCGGTGCCCGCGCCGAGGTCCAGCGCAGTCCCGATGCGCTGTGGTGCGATGAGCTCGACCGCCTCCACGGGGAATCCGGGACGGTAGCGGTCGTAATCCGCCCCGATCGTCTCGAACGACTTCGCCAGCACCTCATCGACCATGGTGCGACGCTATCAGCCGCCGATTCCGCCAGTACGGAGGCGACGCGGCTATGCCATCCTGAGTCCATGATTCCGGAGGATCGGCATGTGCCAGAACACCTGTTCCTGGTGCGGCACGGGCAGACCTGCTGGAACCTCGATCATCGGCTGCACGGACAACTCGACTCGCCTCTGACCGAGGACGGCATCCTTCAGGCGCAGAGCGTCGCCGCGCGCCTCGTCGACCGAGGCATCACCACCGTGTGCTCCAGCCCGCTCGGCCGCGCGCTCCGGACCGCGGTCATCGTCGCCGATCGGATCGGCGCAGATCTCGTGGAGGTACCGGAGCTCGCCGAGCTCCATCACGGTGAGATGGCCGGCCTGACCTGGTCCGAGATCGATGAACGATTCCCCACCGCCCGCGAGGACCGGGCTGAGAACCGATATGGTTGGGCATTTCCCGGAGGTGAGAGCTACGCCCAGGCGAAGGGACGTGCCCGCCGGGCGCTGTCGGTGTGCGGGTGGGCTTCGTCCGGGATCCCGCTGCTGGTGAGTCACGAGATGATCGGTCGGCTGCTGCGTGCGGAGCTCCGGGGCCTGGACCCCGCATCCGCGCTCTCGCTGCGGCACCCTCAGGGCGTGGTGTTCGAGATCGACTCGGGGATCGAACGGATCGTCTAGCGGTCGTCGTCCGGCAGCAGATCCGGGCGCCGACGTCGCGTCCGTTCGATCTGCTGATCCCGCCGCCAGGAAGCGATCACGCCGTGATTGCCGCTCAGCAGTACGTCCGGCACCGGTCGCTCTCGCCACACCGACGGCTTCGTGTAAGACGGGTACTCGAGGAGTCCGTCCTCGTGAGACTCCTCGACGAGGCTCGCCGGATTTCCCACAACACCGGGGATCAGGCGACCGATGGCCTCGATCATCGCCATCGTCGCCACTTCCCCGCCGTTGAGGACGTAATCGCCGAGACTGATGAGCCGCACCTCGCCGAGCGATGAGGCGTATTCGAACACCCGCTCGTCGATCCCCTCGTATCGACCGCATCCGAAGATGAGGTGGTCGCGAGTGCTGAGATCGCGTGCGGTGGCCTGCGTGAAGACCTCGCCTGCGGGCGAGGGGAAGATGATCGTGGGCCGACTGCCCTCTTCGGACGGAGCAGATGATGCCAGCTCGTCGAGCGCGAGCCCCCAGGGCTCCGGCTTCATCACCATCCCCGCCCCACCCCCGTAGGGGGTGTCGTCCACGGTGCGGTGACGATCGGACGTCCACTCACGGAGGTCTCGGACACGCAGGTCGAGGATGCCGGTACTCTGCGCCTTCCCGAGCAGGGAGAGCGTCAGACCGTCGAAGTACGACGGGAAGATCGAGAGGACATCGATGCGCACTGGCGGGCCGAACGGGGGATCAGTCGGTGGCGTCGGAGTCGGAGGACTCCCCCGCCTCCGTCGCATCGGACGCGTCAGGGAGCTCTTCGAAGAGGCCCGCAGGCGGCGTGACGATGACGCGCCCGGCGCTGATGTCGACCGTGGGAACGATCGCCTGGACGAACGGCACCATGATGTCCTGCTCGCCGGACCTGACGATGAGCAGATCCTGCGCAGGGAAATGCTCGACGCGAGCCACCTTGCCCACGACGACGCCGTCACGGACGACGTCGAGACCCACGAGCTGATGGTCGAACCACGCGTTGTCCTCGACCTCGTCGTTGTCCTGATCGATCCAGAGGATGGCTCGGACGAGAGTCTCTGCGCCCTCGCGATCGTCGACATCCTTGAGGAAGACGACGGGGTTGCCGTTCATCACGCGGTATTCGCGAACGACGACGGTCTTGCCGTGCCACGGAGATGCCTCAGGCACCTGCAACGTGAACTCGGCTCCCGGAGTGAATCGGCGTTCCGGGTTGTCGGTGTACAGCTCGAGCTTGAGAGCGCCCTTGAGGCCGTGGGCCTTGACGAGGCGCCCCACCCGCAGCTGGTTCTTGCCCTGGTTGCGGTCCTTGGACACCACGTCAGTCATCCGCGACGTCGACCCGGACACGCCGCCCATCCGCGAGAGCGGCGATGAGCGTGCGCAGTGCTTTTGCGGTGCGGCCGCCGCGCCCGATCACTCGACCACGGTCGTCGGGGTGCACACGCACCTCGAGCAGGTCGCCTCTCGGCGTCGTGGAAGCGTTGATGCGGACATCTTCAGGGTGATCGACGATCCCCTTGACGATGTGTTCGAGCGCGGCGGCGAGCACGACGAATTACTCTGCGTCGGCGGCGGGAGCCTCTGCGGCCTCCGCGTCGGCCTTGGCGGGAGCCTCCTCAGCGGGGGCCTCCACCTTCTTCTCGGCCTTGGGCTTGACGACGGACTTCTTGGACGCGTCGATCTCGAACGGAACCTTGGGCTCCTTGACCTTCAGCGTGGACTTCGCGTCCTTGTCGCCCTTGAACTTGCCCCAGTCGCCCGTGATCTTGAGCAGAGCAGCGACCTGCTCGGTCGGCTGAGCGCCGACGGAGAGCCAGTACTGCGCACGGTCGGAGTCGATCTCGATGAACGAGGGCTCCTCGGTGGGGTGGTACTTGCCGATCTCCTCGATCACGCGACCATCGCGCTTGGTCTTCGAGTCGGCGACGACGATGCGGTAGTACGGCGCACGGATCTTGCCCAGGCGCTTGAGACGAATCTTGACAGCCACGATTCTCCTGAATTGTGTGGAAGGTAACGAACCGATCGCCTGGAGAGTGGGGTGCACACCCGGCGGAAGCTCAAATAGGGAGGACGAGTGCTGGATAGAGGGTCGAGCACGTCGTCCGACCTTCTATTCTGCCAGATCCGCGGCCCAGGAGCGAAACGCGGCGACACGACGGTTGCCGTGTCGCCGACAGCGCGTGTCAGACTGTGCTCGTGAAGCTCGATTTCGCGCCATCGGCCCGGTCCACCGTCGGTCTCGAGTGGGAGATCATGCTCGCCGATCCGGTGAGCGGTGATCTCGTCGGCCGCGCCCCCGAGTTGCTGTCCGCACTCGAGGATGAGAGTGCAGAAGAACGGCACACCGTGACCGGCGAGCTCCTCACCAACACGATCGAGGTCACCAGCGGCATCGGCGATTCCGTGGCCCATGCCGTGGACGACATCGCCAACGCGATCACCGCTGTTCGTGCGGCGACGGATCCGGCCGGCATCGAGCTGCTCTCGGCCGGCAGTCACCCGTTCGCGCAGTGGTACCACCAGGAAGTGACCGACAAGACGCGCTACCACACCCTGATCGAGCGCACCCAGTGGTGGGGTCGGAACATGATGATCTGGGGGATCCACGTCCACATCGGCGTGGAGGATCAGCGCAAGGTCATCCCGATCATCAACGCCCTCGCCGCTTATCTCCCGCATCTGCAGGCTCTCTCCGCCTCGAGTCCGTTCTGGGCCGGTGAGCGCACCGGATACGCCTCGAACCGTGCTCTGGTGTTCCAGCAGCTGCCCACTGCGGGGCTCCCGTGGCCGCTGCAGGACTGGTCGGAGTACGAGGCCTACCTCGACGACATGGTGCGCACCGGTGTGATGGCGGACGCCACCGAAGTGCGCTGGGACATCCGGCCCGCACCGCGGTGGGGGACGATCGAGGTGCGGGCATGCGACGGGCTCTCCACGCTGCCGGAGCTCGCGGCAGTGGCCGCGCTCGTGCAGGTCCTGGTCGAGCATCTCTCGCGTCAGATGGACGAGGGACTCCCCCTCGCGCAGATGCCTGCTTGGTACCACCGGGAGAACAAGTGGCGCGCCGCGCGCTACGGCTTGGACGCGCGGGTGATCGTCGACGCCGCCGGAACCCAGCGTCCCGTGCGGGAGCATCTTTCGGAGGTGCTCGAGGAGCTCGCCCCGGTCGCGGTCGAACTCGGCTGCGTGCGTGAGTTCGGCAGCATCGAGACGATCCTCACGGACGGCGCGAGCTACGAGCGTCAGCTGACGATCGCGAACGCGACGGGCGGCGACCTCGGTGCAGTCGTCCAGCATCTGATCCGAGAGTTCCGCTCCGGCCCGGAATCCTCGACCGACGAGCCGTAGGGTCAGTCCTCGACGAGCCTGCGCGCGAGTCCTTCATCGAGCACCACGTCCGTGATGAGGTCGGCGGCGATGGCGGCGCGGAGGCTGGCGAGCTTCGGAACACCGGACACCACGCACACGCGTCGGGGCACCCGCCGCAGCCTGTCGAGACCCGGACCCGTCGCCCGTGCGTTGACACGGATGTCCCTCCAGGATCCGTCCGCGCGGAAGAAGACCGTGGCCACGTCGCCGATCGCATGGTCCTCCCGGAGGCTCCGGTAGTCGTCGCGACCGAGATAGCCGCCGACGTACACGCGACTGGGGACCTCCGCGGCGGGCGAGCCGAGACTGAACACGGCGATGTCCATCTTCGACTGCAGGTCGAGCACCCGCAGAGTGCTCCGCTCTCGCCACATCGCCTCGCGCGTCGAGGGATCGTCGAAGAACGCGGGCACGGGGAACTGCTGCACCTGCGCACCGAACGCGCTGCCGAAGCGCTGGAGGATGTCGCTCGAGTACTCGACCCCGCTGGTCTGCGTGTTCCCGGCACCGTTCAACTGCACGAACGTCGTGTTGTGCGTCTCCTTCTGCGTGAGACCACGACTGACCGCGCTGATCGTGGATCCCCACGCGACACCCACGATCATGTTCGAGTCGACGAACTGCGACAGCAGCCGCCCTGCGGTCAGAGCCACCCGCTCGAGCCTCTCGACCTCGCTGACGATCTCGGGGATCGGTACGACGTGGGCCACGAGGCGATGCCTGTCCCGGATGCGCTGCTCCAGCATGCCGAGTCGCTCGAGAGGCGAATTGATGCGGATGTCCACGAGTCCGCTCTCCCGGGCGAAGCTGAGCAGGCGCGACACCGATGATCGCGAGGTCTTCAGCTCCTGCGCGATCACCTCCATGGTCTTGTCCTGCATGTAGTAGAGCTGTGCCGCGGTGAGCGCGGCGATCAGCTTGGAATCGCGCGATCCCGCGTCAGACTGGCGCATGACGACCTCCTCGAGTCGATCTTTGCACATATGTGCAACGGGCTTGCGCGTGGTGGGCGATCAGGTCGAAGCTGGGAGCACGCACAGAGAAGGGTCGAAGATGATCGAGTCGACACACTCATCACCGGAACGCGCGGCAGTCCGCGCCGTCCGTGAGTCCGGACGCACGAGCGTCCTTGTCATCGGAGCCGGGATCAACGGGATCTCCGCGTTCCGTGATCTGGCGCTGCAGGGCGTCGACGTACTGCTCGTCGAGCGAGGCGACTTCGCCTCCGGCGCTTCGGCTGCGTCGAGCCACATGATCCACGGCGGCATCCGCTATCTCGAGAACGGCGAGTTCCGACTCGTGCGCGAATCGGTCGAAGAGCGCAACGGTCTGCTGAAGATCGCCCCGCACTACGTCAAGCCGCTCGAGACGACGATCCCCATCTACTCGACCTTCTCCGGCATCCTGTCCGCCCCCCTGCGCTTCCTCACGCACAAGAGCGGCAAGCCCCAGGAGCGTGGAGCGTTCCTGATCAAGGTCGGACTGACGATCTACGACACGTTCTCCCGCGACGGCGGCATGGTGCCCCGTCACCGGTTCCTGGGTCGCAAGCGCTCGCTCGCCGAGCTCCCCTCGCTCGACCCGAACATCAAGTACACGGCCACCTACTACGACGCGTCGATGCACGACCCGGAGCGCCTCGCGCTCGACGTCCTGCAGGACGGACGCGCCGCACACCCCGGCGCCGTCGCACTGAACTACGTCGAGGCGATCGCGCGCGACGGCGAGAAGGTCGTCCTCCGCGATCGTGAGAGCGGGACCGAGTTCACCGTCACCGCCGATGTCGTCGTGAACGCATCCGGTCCGTGGACCGATCTCACCAACGACGCGCTGGGCAACGACACGCGCTTCATGGGCGGCACCAAGGGATCCCACATCGTCCTCGACCACCCCGAGCTCCTCGAGGCGACGCGCGGACGCGAGATCTTCTTCGAGCACTCCGACGGTCGCATCGTCCTGATCTACCCGCTCAAGGGTCGCGTTCTCGTGGGGACGACCGACATCGATGCAGACCCCCGCGAGGTCCCGGTGTGCACCGAGGAGGAGATCGACTACTTCTTCGACCTCATCCACCACGTCTTCCCGACGATCGACGTGACCCGCGAGCAGATCGTCTTCAACTTCTCGGGGATCCGTCCGCTCCCCCGGCATGAGGACACCGCGCCGGGATTCGTCTCTCGCGACTATCGCATCGAAGTCGACGAGAAGGGTGCCGCCCCTCTCGTGAGCCTCGTCGGAGGCAAGTGGACCACCTTCCGAGCCCTCGGCGAATCGCTCTCCGACGTGGTGCTCGGTCTGATCGGTCGCACCCGCACCGTGTCCACCGCCGGACGCGCCATCGGCGGAGGCCGTGACTTCCCGCGCACCGAGAAGGCACGTCGCATCTGGATCCAGGAGAACCTGCCCGGAGCCGGCGATCGCGCCGAGCGTCTTCTCGCCCGATACGGAACCCGCGCCGCGCAGGTCTGGGAGTTCATCGAGCAGGGAGACGACGCGCCTCTGGTCGGCGGCGACCTCTCGACGCGTGAGCTGGCATGGATGGTCGAGAACGAGATGGTCGCGCGACTGCAGGACGTCGTTCTGCGCCGCACCAGCATCGCTTTCACCGGCAACGCCGACGCGGATGTGCTCGAAGAGCTTGCAGACGCGCTGTCTCCTCTGCTCGACTGGGATCGCGCACGGCACGATGCCGAACTCGAGCAGACGCGGGCGCTGCTGAACGAACGCCATGGACTCCAGATCTCGTCACGCGCACGCGGCTGACGAGACATCCGAACACCGCCCTCCACGCGGTGCAATTCCCAACAAGTGCCAGCGCTAAGGGGCCCTGGCACTCAAGAAAGGTCAATGAAGACATGACTGAAGTGAATCTCGGTCTCTACTTCCTCTCGGAGTTCGTCGGCACAGCGCTGCTGATCCTCCTCGGATGTGGTGTGGTCGCCAACGTCGCACTAGCCAAGAACAAGGGCTTCGGCGGCGGTTTCCTGATGGTCAACTGGGGATGGGGTCTCGCGGTCTTCGTGGGTGTCCTCGCCTCCGCCTACTCCGGCGCCATCCTGAACCCTGCTGTCGGCATCGGCCTTCTCGTCGCAGGCAAGATCGACTTCTCTCAGTTCGCGGTCGCGACCGGTGCTGAGCTGCTCGGCGCGATCGTCGGTGCGATCCTCACCTGGCTGGCCTACAAGCAGCACTTCGACGAGGAGCCCGACCCCGCCAACAAGCTCGGCGTCTTCTCGACCGGTCCCGCGATCCGCTCGTACGGCTGGAACCTCGTCACCGAGGTCATCGGCACGTTCGTCCTCGTGTTCGCGGTCTTCGCGTTCGCTGACTACGGCGACATCGAGATCGGCGTCCCCGGAGGCCTCGGCCCGCTCAGCGCCCTTCCCGTCGCACTCGTCGTGGTCGCCATCGGTGCATCGCTCGGTGGACCGACCGGATACGCGATCAACCCGGCACGTGACCTCGGCCCCCGCATCGCCCACGCCATCCTCCCGATCAAGGGCAAGGGTTCCAGCGACTGGTCCTACTCGTGGGTCCCGGTCGTCGGTCCGCTCATCGGTGGTGTCCTCGCCGCCGTCGCTGCGCCGGTACTGCTCAACCTCGCCTGAACCCGAACCTGACTTCAAAGGAGAACACAATGGCCGACTACATCATCGCCATCGATCAGGGCACCACCTCCAGCCGCGCGATCATCTTCGACAAGAAGGGCAGCATCGTCGCGACCGGTCAGAAGGAGCACGAGCAGATCCTGCCCAAGGCAGGCTGGGTCGAGCACGACCCCGCTGAGATCTGGCGCAACGTGCAGGAGGTCATCGGACTCGCACTGAGTCGCGCCGACCTGACGCGCCACGACATCGCCGCGGTCGGAATCACGAACCAGCGCGAGACCGCTGTCGTCTGGGACAAGACCACCGGCAAGGCCGTCTACAACGCCATCGTCTGGCAGGACACCCGTACGCAGGAGATCGTCGACCGCCTCGCGGCCGACGGCGGGGTCGAGCGGTTCAAGCCCATCGTGGGCCTCCCCCTCGCCACCTACTTCTCCGGCACCAAGATCGCCTGGATCCTCGAGAACGTCGAGGGCGCTCGCGAGAAGGCGGATGCCGGCGACCTCGTCTTCGGCACGACAGACAGCTGGGTGCTCTGGAACCTCACCGGCGGTGTCGACGGCGGCGTTCACGTGACGGACGTCACCAACGCCTCGCGCACGATGTTCATGGATCTCGAGACGCTCGAGTGGCGCGACGACATCCTCGAGGCGTTCGGCGTTCCCCGCTCGATGATGCCCGAGATCCGCTCCTCCTCCGAGGTCTACGGCGCAGCCGAGGACTCGTCGCTGCTGCGCGAGACGCCGATCGCCGGCATCCTCGGCGACCAGCAGGCCGCGACCTTCGGCCAGGCCGCATTCAACACGGGCGAGAGCAAGAACACCTACGGCACCGGGTGCTTCCTGATCTTCAACACGGGTGAGGAGATCGTCCACTCGAAGAACGGCCTGCTCACCACTGTCGGCTACAAGCTCGGCGACGGACCGACGCACTACGCGCTCGAGGGCTCGATCGCCGTCACCGGATCCCTGATCCAGTGGCTGCGCGACCAGCTCGGCATCATCGGCTCCGCTCCCGAGGTCGAAGAACTCGCGAAGCAGGTCGACGACAACGGCGGCGTGTACATCGTCCCGGCGTTCTCCGGTCTGTTCGCGCCCTACTGGCGTCCGGACGCCCGCGGCGCCATCGTGGGCCTCACCCGCTACGCGAACAAGAATCACATCGCTCGCGCAGCGCTCGAGGCGGTCGCATTCCAGACCCGCGACGTGCTCGACGCCGTCAACGCGGATGCCGGAGTCGACCTCACGGAACTCAAGGTCGACGGCGGGATGGTCGCGAACGACGCGCTCATGCAGTTCCAGGCCGATGTGCTCGGTGTGCCGGTCGTTCGCCCCGTCGTGGCGGAGACGACAGCGCTCGGCGCCGCTTACGCGGCCGGTCTCGCCGTCGGATTCTGGAACGGACTCGACGATCTCTCCGCCAACTGGCAGGAGGACCGCCGTTGGGAGCCCTCCATGGAAGACGGAGAGCGCGATCGCCAGCTGCGTCTGTGGCGCAAGGCCGTCAGCAAGTCGATGGACTGGGTCGACGAAGACGTGAAGTGACCTCAGATACCTGAGTGGGCGGGCCCGGAGGATTCCTCCGGGCCCGCTTCATCATTCCGGCGCGACGTCATCGACTCGACGACGCGGAGGAAGGCGGACGTGACGTTGCGCGGGGCGCGATCGTCCCAGGCGACGTACTGAACCCGTACGGGACCATCGACGAGATCGACCGCCGCGACGTCGAAGGACGACGTAGCGATCACCCCCGGTGCCAGCAGTGAGATCGCGAGCCCCTGGGAGACGAGACCCAGTATCAGCTCAGACGAGTCCGCTTGGAAGGGCACGTCACGTGTGATGCCGGCTGCCGCGAAGGCAGCGTCCGCCTGGGCGCGGCCAGATGTGCCCGCGGGAAAGTCTGCGAAGACCTCATCCGCGAGGTCGGCGAGGCTGACGCCGACATGCCCGGAGATGCGGTGAGCAGGGGATGCCGCGACGACAAGGCGTTCGCGGGCGAGTGCACGAAATGCCACGCTCCGAGGCTCGACCCCCTCTCGCAGTCCCAGCAGAGCGACATCGAGGTCGCCGCGCCGAACGGCCTCCACCAGCGTGTCGCTGTTGCCGACCGTGAGCTCGACCGCGGCATCCGGATGAGCGGCGCGGAACCGTGCGATCGCTTGCGGGACAGGGACGGCGCTGCCCGTAGGGATGACACCGAGATGAAGGGTGCCCACGACGCGGCCGGCCGTGGCAGCCGCAGCGTCACGCGCATCGTGCGCTGCTCTGACCGCCCGATTCGCATGGACGAGGAATGCCTCACCCGCCTCGGTGGTGCGTACGCTGCGGCTCGATCGGACGAACAGCCGCTGCCCGAGTTCCCGCTCGAGAGCAGCTATCTGGTGGCTCAGCGCCGACTGCGTCACGAAGCAGCGCTCGGCGGCGCGCGTGAAACTGGCGGATGACGCGACTTCGACGACGTATCTCAACTGCTGCAGATCCATGCATTCATGATCGCAGTTCATGTGTCAGGTGAGAACCATGCGTTGGACTCATGGCTAATGGGCATTCAGGCTGAAGGAATGAACCGCCTAGCCCTGCTGCTGCTCACCGCGCTGGCCCCTCTGTCGTGGGGCACCACCTACCTCGTGACGACGGAGTTGCTCCCGACCGGTCATCCCCTCTTCGCAGGACTCCTCCGCGCGCTTCCTGCGGGACTCGTCGCACTGGCGATCGGTCGCGCTCTGCCGCGCGGAGCCTGGTGGCTGAGATCTCTCGCACTCGGAACCCTCAACATCGGCGCATTCTTCCCGCTCCTGTTCATCGCCGCGGAAAGGCTGCCCGGCGGAGTCGCCGCCGCCGTCGCGGGTGTCCAACCGCTGACCATCCTCGGACTGAGTGCTCTGCTGCTCGGAGACCGCATCCGCCCTGTCACGGCAATCGCTGCCGCCGTGGGTGCCGGAGGCGTCGCTCTCGTCGTGCTCGGACCAGCAGCCCAGCTCGATGCCCTCGGCATCCTGGCGGCACTCGGCGCGGTGACTGCGACCTCGGTGGGCATGATCCTCACCAAGCGCTGGGGGCGCCCGGCAGGCGTGGGGGCCGTCGCCTACGCGGGGTGGCAGCTGACTGCGGGCGGGCTGGTCCTGCTGCCCCTCGCCCTGTTGTTCGAAGGCACTCCCCCGACCGTCGACGGCGGAGCAGCGCTCGGGTACGTCTGGCTCGGATCGGTGGGAGGCCTGCTCGCCTACATACTGTGGTTTCGAGGCATCCAGCAGCTGCCGGTGATCGCACCCGGGCTGCTCGCTCTGCTCTCCCCCGTCGTGGCGACTCTGCTGGGCGCACTCGTCGCCGGCGAGAGGTTCACGACGGCTCAGGTCGTCGGTGTCGTTCTCGTCCTGGTCGCCCTCGTCGGAGGACAGCTGACCGCGCTCCGGCGACCCCGCCGGTCGTCACGTGTTCCCGAACCGGCGCTGCCCGCGCGCCGACTCTGAAGGGACGCCTCAGCTCTTGCCGAAGAGCTTCTGGATCTCCGCGAGGTCGGCTTCGCTCGGCGCCTTCGCGCCCCCGAGACCGAAACCCGAACCCGTCGGAGTCGACGTCGGAGCGAGGCCGGCGTTCTCGGCGGCGCGCTTGGCGGGGTTGCCCGAACGTGAACCGCCGGAGGACTTGCCCTTCTTGCCGCGCTTCGACGACGCGCCGGGCTTGCCCATGCCGGGCATCGACCCCATGCCGGGGATGTTCGGGGTGCCACCGCGCGCGACGGTCTTCATCATCTTCGCGGCCTGATCGAAGCGCTGGACGAGCTGGTTGACATCCGTGACCGTCATTCCCGAACCGCGGGCGATACGCAGGCGACGCGAGCCGTTGAGGACCTTCGGATTGCGGCGCTCACCGGGAGTCATGGAGCGGATGATCGCCTCGGTGCGATCGATCTCGCGCTCGTCGAAGTCCTCGAGCTGCTGCTTCATCTGCCCCATGCCGGGAAGCATTCCCAGCATCTTCTTCATCGATCCCATCTTCTTCATCTGCTGAAGCTGGTCGAGGAAGTCTTCGAGTGTGAACTGCTCGGTCGCGAGCTTCTCGGCCATCTTGACGGCCTCTTCCTCATCGAAGGCCTGCTGGGCCTGCTCGATGAGGGTGAGGATGTCGCCGAGATCCAGGATCCGGCTGGCCATGCGATCGGGGTGGAACGGCTCGAGGTCTTCGAGGCGCTCACCGGTCGATGCGAAGATGATCGGGCGTCCGGTCACGGAGGCGACGGACAGCGCCGCACCACCGCGGGCATCTCCGTCGAGCTTCGACAGCACGACGCCAGTGAAGTCGACACCCTCCTGGAACGCACGAGCGGTGTTCACCGCATCCTGGCCGATCATGGCGTCGATGACGAAGAGAACCTCGTCGGGGTCGGTGGCCTTGCGGATGTCGGATGCCTGCTTCATGAGCTCGGCATCCACGCCCAGGCGTCCGGCGGTGTCGATGATGACCACGTCGTGCTGGTGACGTCGCGCATGCTCGACACCGTCACGCGAGACCTTGACCGGGTCGCCCACGCCGTTGCCCGGCTCGGGTGCGTAGACGGTGGCACCGGCCTGCTCGGCGACCACCTGGAGCTGGTTCACGGCGTTCGGGCGCTGGAGGTCCGCCGCGACGAGCAGAGGAGTGTGTCCCTCCCCCTCGAGCTGCTTCGCGAGCTTGCCCGCGAACGTCGTCTTACCCGACCCCTGGAGTCCTGCGAGCATGATGACCGTCGGCGCGGTCTTGGCGAACTGGAGACGACGCTGCTCGCCTCCGAGGATCTGCACGAGCTCCTCGTTGACGATCTGCACGACCTGCTGGGCCGGGTTCAGTGCCTTGTTGACCTCGTCGCCGAGGGCACGTTCGCGCACCTTCGCGGTGAAGTCCTTGACGACCGTGAGCGCGACGTCGGCGTCGAGCAGCGCACGCCGGATCTCGCGCACTGTGCCGTCGACGTCGGCCGCAGTGAGCTTTCCCTTCGTGCGAAGGTTGCGGAAGGTCTCGGTGAGCCGATCGGAGAGCGTGCCAAAGGTAGCCATGGTGACACCGAGTTTACGCGAATCCTGACCCGTTCTCCGCGCTCGCTGCCGCGGTCCACGGCAACCGCGCGATCGCGCGCACAGCGTCGGCGAATCGATCGCTGACCGAACCGCGACCTGCGCCGCTCTCGGCCCAGGCTCGCACCGCAGCGAGAACCGCGGCGGCCCACGTCGCTGCCGCGATGTCGGCGGTGAGCGCGGGGACGCCGGAGCGCCGGGCGAGATCGGCGAGGGTCGCAGCCAGGCGCGCCTGTCGCCGTGCGGCGTCCTGCTCGAGTTCGTCGTCGAGCCCCATCGCGGACGAGTTGTTGATCGCGAGTGCGAGGCTGTCGGGTGCGAAGTCGTCGACGAGAGCCGAGAGGATGCGTCTGACGTGCGCGCCGTCGCGATCTTCGTGCACCGCGACCAGATCTTCGACCGCACGACCGATGCGGTCGTCGAGACCGGACCAGAGCACGTCGCTCTTCGACGAGAAGTAGTTGAAGAAGCTCGAGCGGCTCACTCCGGCTCGCTGGGTGATGTCGGCGACCGAGGTGGCGTCGTATCCCTGCTCGAGGAACAGCTCGCAGGCAGCCTCGGCGAGAGTCTCCCGCGAAGACGCCTTAGGCCGCCCTGCTCGGCTCGTGCTGCTCATGTCAACACGCTACCGCGCGTCGCTGCGGCGCGCCGCGGTCAGTGCGGAGGAGTATTCTTAGACGCAATCCATCTATTGACGAGAGTGGTCTCCATGCTCGAGATACTGACGGCGGGTCTCGCCCCGGCGTACGTCCCCTACACCGTGGGCTGGGATCTGCAGCGCAGCATCCATGCCGACGTCGTGTCCGGCACCCGTCCGGACACGCTCATCCTCCTCGAGCATGAGGCCGTGTACACCGCCGGCAAGCGGACCGAGCCGCAGGAGCGCCCCCACGACGGCACTCCGGTGATCGACGTCGACCGCGGCGGGAAGATCACCTGGCATGGCCCCGGCCAGCTCGTGGGATACCCGATCGTCCGACTGCCCGAGCCGATGGACGTCGTCGCTCACGTCCGCCGCCTCGAGCGCATCCTGATCGACGTGCTCCGTCCGCTCGGCGTCGACGGGTACCAGGTCGAGGGACGCAGCGGCGTATGGGTCCGCCGCCCGCTCTCGGAGGACAAGGTCGCGGCGATCGGGGTGCGTGTGCAGCAGGGCGTCACGATGCACGGCTTCGCGATCAACTGCGACAACACTCTCGCGGGCTTCGGCGGCATCATCCCGTGCGGGATCACCGACGCGGGCGTGACGACGGTGAGCGAGGTCGTCGGTGCTGACGTCTCCCCCGCCGACATCAGCGCCTCCGTGTCCGCCGCCTTCCTCGCCGAATACTCGACCGCCGACCGTGTAGGAGCCTCCAGATGACCGCCGCACCCGAGGGACGCAAGCTCCTCCGCCTCGAGATCCGCAACGCCGAGACGCCCATCGAGCGCAAGCCGGAATGGATCAAGACGAAGGCGAAGATGGGGCCCGAGTACACCGCGCTCCACTCGCTGGTGAAGAGCGAGGACCTCCACACCGTGTGCCAGGAGGCGGGGTGTCCGAACATCTTCGAATGCTGGGAGGATCGAGAGGCGACCTTCCTCATCGGCGGTTCGCAGTGCACCCGTCGGTGCGACTTCTGCCAGATCGACACCGGCAAGCCCGACGCCTACGACACGGACGAGCCGCGCCGGGTCGCCGAGAGCGTCGTGCGGATGAACCTCCGCTATGCGACGGTCACCAGCGTCGCCCGCGACGACCTCCCGGACACCGGAGCCTGGCTGAATGCCGAGACCGTCCGGAAGATCCACGAGCTCAACCCGAACACCGGAGTAGAGCTGCTCGCCAACGAGCACAACGCCGATCCGGCCTTCCTCGGCCAGATCTTCGACGCACGCCCCGAGGTCTTCGCCCACAACGTCGAGACCGTGCCGCGCATCTTCAAGCGCATCCGCCCTGCATTCCGGTACGAGCGCTCGCTCGATGTGATCACGCAGGCACGCAACGCGGGACTGATCACCAAGTCCAACCTCATCCTCGGAATGGGCGAGGAACCGGAGGAGGTCGTCCAGGCGCTGAACGACCTGCACGACGCCGGCTGCGACATCATCACCATCACGCAGTATCTGCGGCCGTCTCCTCGTCACCTGCCTGTCGCACGCTGGGTCAAGCCGACGGAGTTCGTGGAGTTCAAGGAGGAGGCCGAGCGGATCGGCTTCCTCGGCGTGCTCGCAGGCCCCCTCGTGCGCTCGTCCTACCGCGCCGGCCGGCTGTGGGCGCAGTCGATGGTGTCGAAAGGACGCGAGATCCCGCCGCACCTGGCGCACATCGCCGAGAGTGCAGACCTCGGCTTCGCCCAAGCCGTCTGAACTGAGGCGGGAACGGTCAGTCCGCGCTCATCACGGATTGCACGCTGCCGTCGGAGCCGAGGTTCACGAGCAGGACGTCGTCGGTGGTGGTGGCGTCAAGCGCGTACTCCAACACGGCGAAGGGCTCGGACCCACCGTGCTCGTCGGCGAGGATCGTCATGCTCATGAGCCGGAGCGATCGGATGATGTCGACGGCGGCGTCACCGCTCACGTCGACGAGGACGTCTTCGAGCTCGTCACCATACGCCTCCTGCTGCTGAAGGATGTACTCGGTGACCTCGCTCGTGCGATCGTCGACCTCCGCGAGCATGCCCCGCCGCGAGACCGCGTCGACGTTCTCGATCCCCGCGATGAGCGAAGCGGCGATGTCGAGCGCGTCGGCAGAGACATCGTCCTGGTCAGGAGCCGTGAGGTCGACGGTGACGCTCTGGTCACCGAGCTCCACCGTCTCGGACCAGAAGATCGAGCCGTCGGGCCCTGAGGACAGGAGTCCGAAGTAGTCGTGTTCGATCGCCATAACGCTATGAAACCAGCCTCGTGCTCGCGGCGGTAGTCCCGTCGTCAGCCGACGAGCGACTTGACGAAGACATGGGGGGTGAATCCGGTCAGATCATCGATACCCTCGCCCTGCCCGAGGAGCTTGACGGGGATGCCGGTGCGCTCCTGCACGGCGAGGACGAAACCGCCCTTCGCCGATCCGTCGAGCTTGGTCAGGACGAGACCGGTGACGCCGGCATGCTGGAGGAAGGCCTCGGCCTGCATCACTCCGTTCTGCCCGGTCGTCGCGTCGAGCACGAGAAGGACCTCGCTGATCGGCGCTTGCTTCTCGATCACGCGACGGATCTTTCCCAGCTCATCCATCAGCCCGCCCTTGGTGTGCAGACGACCGGCCGTGTCGATGATCGCGATCTCGATGCCCTCACGCTGGGCGAACTCGATCGTCTGATAGGCGACGGATGCCGGATCCTGGCCCTCCTGCTGGGGACGGACGATCGCCGCTCCCCCGCGCTGCGCCCAGGTGGCGAGCTGATCGACGGCCGCCGCACGGAACGTGTCGGCTGCGCCGACCACCACGCTGCGCTGGAACCCGCGGAGAAACTTGGTGAACTTGCCGATCGTCGTGGTCTTGCCGACGCCGTTGACGCCCACGACGAGCACGACCGCCGGTCGCTCGGTGAGCTTCAGGGTGGTGTCGAACTTCGCGAAGTGCTCCTCGAGCGTCTCGCGCAGCATCCGCTGGAGATCCTGCGGATCGGTCGTGCGGTAGCGCTCGACCTTCTCTCGAAGCTCCTCGACGACCCTCTCGCTGATGTCGGGACCGAAGTCAGCCGTGATGAGGGCGGTCTCGAGGTCCTCCCACGTCGTCTCGTCGATAGTGGGCTTGACGAACATCCCGCGCAGCGCGCGAGTGAGGGACCACGACTTCTCCGCCATGACTCCAGCCTACGGGTAGCGCCGTCAGACGGCTGCCGCGCGGTCGCCCACGCGCTGCCCGACGACCGCAGAGACGCCGTCCTGACGCATCGACACACCGTAGAGAGCGTCCGCGATCTCCATGGTTCGCTTCTGGTGGGTGATGACGAGCAGCTGCGAGCTCTCGCGAAGCTGCTCGAACACGGTGAGCAGGCGGCCGAGATTGGCGTCGTCGAGCGCCGCCTCGACCTCGTCGAGGATGTAGAAGGGGCTCGGGCGCGCCTTGAAGATGGCGACGAGCAGCGCGACCGCGGCGAGGGAGCGTTCACCTCCCGAGAGCAGGGAGAGCCGCTCGATCTTCTTGCCGACCGGACGCACCGACACCTCGATGCCCGTGGTGAGCATGTTCTCGGGATCTGTGAGCGAGATGCTTCCGGATCCGCCGGGGAACAGCAGCGGGAAGACCTCTCCGAACGCGACCCTCGTGTCTTCGAACGCGCTCGCGAAGATCGTCTGCATCCGCTCGTCGAGATCGGCGATGATCGTGAGCAGATCCTGACGGGTCTGGGTCAGGTCGGCGAGCTGTTCGGTGAGGAATGCATGGCGCTGCTCGAGTGCCGCGAACTCCTCCAGCGCGAGCGGGTTCACGCGTCCGAGTTGAGCGAGCTTGCGCTCCGCATCAGCCAGTCGACGCTGCTGAATCCGTCGATCGAACGGGATCGCCGTGTCGAGCTGCTCGTCATCGGCCGGCTCCGCAGCGGGGTCCCGCGGAACGAGCTGGTCGGGACCATATTCCGCAACGAGAATATCTTCGTCGAGCGCGAGCTCCGACGCCACCCGCTCCAGGAGGCTGTTGAGGTGCAGCTTCTTCTCATGGATCTGCAGCTCGAGACCGTGGACGCTCTCGGTGAGGCCGGCCAACCTCTCCCGGAGCGAGGTCTCCTGCGCGCGCAGAGCCGTCAACTCCTGGTTCTGCGCCGATCGCGCCGACTCCGCCTCGGCCAGCGCGACGCGTGCCTCGGTGACGGACCGATCGATCGAATCGAGGATGCGCGGGAGCTCTAGCGCGACGCCGGATGCCGCCTCGCGCTGCGCACGGCGGATGACGGCCCGGCGCGCTGCCTCGGCAGCCGCGTCCCGCTCCTGCTCGCGCTGCCGCTCGAGACCGACGACCCGGGACTGGGCAGCGCGCACGCGCTCACGCAGCGTCTCGATCTCCAGGCGAGCCCTGACCTCGCCCTCGCGTGCGATCTCGAGCGCTTCGAGCAGTCCGTCACGCGCTGAGGCGTCGAGCACGGGCCGCGGCGCCGCGACAGCGGCGTCCCACTCGGCCTTTGCTGCCTCCGACGCTGCCTCGGCCTCCTGCACCGCGCTCTGCGCCTGCGCGAGCCCGTTCTCGAGTCGCTCGCACTCGGCGACCGCCGACTCGTGGGTGACCGTGATGCGGTTGACCTGCTCGGCGTGCGTCGCCAGCGCGGCATCGTGCTCGCGGAGCGCCCGGAGCGCGTCCTTCGCCAGACGACGGGATGTCTCGACGGACTCGTTCGCGTCCTCACGCGCCTCCCGCAGCGAGTCGACGATGACCTGCACTTCGGCCAGGCGGTCGTTCGCCGCGTCTCGTTCGGCGGCGAGCTCGAGGCGCGAGCGTTCGCCGCCGGAACCCGTGCGCAGAGTCTGAGCGGTGACGACGTCGCCGGCGGTGGTCACGATCGTGGTGGTGGTGTCGCCGGCGAAATCGAGTGACACTCGCGCGGCACGCGCTGCGTCGAGGCTGTCTGCGATGACCACGTGCGACAGGATCCCGAGGACGCCGTCCGGCGCCGTGACCGTGTCGACCGCGCGGGTCACCCCATCGATGGCGGGCAGCTCGATCGACGGACGCGCGGAGTCGGCGATCACGAAATCGACCACTCCCCGTCGCTGCTCCGACGCGTCGCCGGCGAGGTCGAACGCATCGTCCGCGCCGTCGACGAGGACGCCTTCAGTGAGGGGACCCAGCACCGCCGCGACGGCAGCTTCGAATCCGCTCCTGACCTGCACCGAGTCGCCCACGAGTCCGCGTATCCCCGGACCGCCGGTCTTCACGATCTCCGCGGCTCCTCCGGAGATCGCGAGCGCGCTCCCGAGCGCCGCCGACTTCGCGGTGAGCGCGTCGACCTCGCGTTCCGCTGCGTGCAGCCGCTCTCGGAGTGTCTCCCGCTCGGCTTCGGCCGCGGTCACAGCCCGCTGCGCGCTCTCGTACGTTGCGGAATGCTCGGCTGCCGTCCCCTCAGGCGCCTCTGCATCGGCGATCGCCTCGAGGGCTTCCGCTGCGTCACGACGGCGCGCGTTCGCCGCCTCGAGAGCGTTCTCCTGTCGAAGAACCGCGCCCCGCACGGCAGCGAGAGCGGACGCGGCCGCATCGGCTGTGCCACGCAGCGAACTGATGCGCATGTCGTACGCCGACACCAGCGCGCTCTGTTCGGCGATGTCGACGTCGAGAGTGTCGAGTTCGGCGCGCGCGAGCATCACCTCGCGGCTCGCCACGGTCGCCGCTTCCTGGGCGTCACCGAGGCCAGCGGAGATCACGGTGATCTCATCTTTCGCCTCGTCGATCGTGCTCTGCGTGACCGTGACGGCGGTCACGGCCGCGTCATCGTCGTCCGAGCCGAGCAGCGCGAGCCGCTGATTGGCCAGAGTGTAAAGCCCGCGCATCCGCTCCTGCACCTGCTCGAGACCGAAGGCGACGCTTCTCGCCTGATCCACCGCGGCCGAGTTCTGATCCTGCTCGAGCCGTGCGATGTTCGCCCGCACCGCCTCCGCCTGATCGGACAGCACCAGTCGTTCGGTATGTCTCTCGTTCTCCGTGCGCGTGTGATCGGCCAGGGCGGTGCGCAGCGCCACGACGTCGTCGGCGAAGATCCGGGCCTTGGCATCGCGGACGACCGCGGCGATCGTCTGCGCCTCTCGCGCGATCTCGGCCTGGCGTCCCAGCGGCTTCAGTTGACGGCGGATCTCACCCGCGAGGTCGCTCAATCGCGTGAGGTTGGTCTCCATCGCATCGAGCTTGCGAAGGGTCTTCTCCTTGCGCCGCCGATGCTTGAGGATGCCGGCGGCCTCTTCGATGAAGCCACGACGGTCTTCCGGCGATGCCTGGAGCACCGTGTCCAGCCGGCCCTGTCCGACGATGACGTGCATCTCGCGTCCCAGCCCCGAGTCGCTGAGGAGCTCCTGCAGATCGAGCAGACGGCAGTTCTCTCCGTTGATCGCGTATTCGCTCGATCCGTTGCGGAACAGAGTCCGGCTGATCGTGACCTCGGCGAACTCGATCGGCAGTGCGCCGTCGCTGTTGTCGATCGTCAGCTGCACCTCGGCGCGGCCCAGCGGCCCCCGGGTCGAGGTGCCTGCGAAGATGACGTCTTCCATCTTGCCGCCGCGCAGCGTCTTGGCCCCTTGTTCGCCCATGACCCACGCGAGGGCGTCCACCACGTTGGACTTGCCTGACCCGTTGGGTCCGACGATGCAGGTGACACCCGGCTCGAAGACGAAGCTGGTCGGCTGCGCGAAGGACTTGAACCCCTTGAGGGTCAGGCTCTTCAGATGCATGCGCGTACCGCGTCTCGGGGGTGAATCACGCCCATACGCTACCGGAATGACGGCTCAGAACGGGCATCCCGCGCGGGTTCGCAGTGAACCGGAATTCCGCGCGACACGCCGATCCACGCCGGTCATGCTTGACGGACACGCCCGGGTTTCGCTACCGTAACCTCCGGATCGCCACACGAAAGGAGGTTACCGATGATCACTCAGCTCACTGCTCAGGCCACTGGCCTCGCCGCGCCATTCGCGCCGCGCTCTGCGCACTCGGTAACCGCCGGCGTCCGTCGAAGCGCTCTCTCGTAGAACCGCAGCCCGAGAACTCTGCCCCGAACCATCCACCGGTCTCCGACCTGTGATGGGGCTTCTCGCCCGCTCTACTCCGCGCTCCGCCCTCTGATCCTCTCCGGATCACGGCTCTCCGCCGATCCCGGCGCTCGCCTTCGGGCGCACCGGGCTCTCGACTCTCACCGCGCACCGCCGCCCTTCACCGAAGGCCCTGCGGCCGCGTTCGCCGCACCCATCACCACCATTCATCTCGAAGGAATCATCGTGAACACCACGCTGTACCGCAGCATCCCCCACCCTCCGGATACCGAGGACCAGCAGGTCCTCCACATCCCCGCACCCGATGAGCTGCGGCGCCTCGCGCTGGCAGATCGTCTCTCTCTCCGGATCGGCGTCTGGCTGCTCCAGAGGGCACAGCGCCCTCGCCCGGTACGTCGTATCGCCGCCGCCGAAGCGGATGCGCTGCGTCTCGATCGACGTGATCGCACGCCCGGCGAGACCTACGCCCTGCTCACCTACGACCTGCAGCGTCAGCTGCGCTGACCTGGAGATCACCATGAGCATTCCGCTCACCCCTGATGCGTCGCTGCATCCGCTCGTGCTGCCGGCACGAGCGGATGCGGCTGACGCCGCCGAATTCCGTGAGCTCGCCCGTGTTCGCAACGCCGTCTACCGAGCGCTCACCGGACGCACCGAGCAGGATCTGACGCCAGAGGCGCTGCTTCCGATCCTGCGCTCTCGCAAAGAGCGCACGACTGCCGTGTGGGCGGTGCGCGTCGGAGGCGAGATCGTCGGGCGCACAGTCATCGACATTCCTCATGAGGAGGGGTCGCGTGTGGCGATCGCCGCGATCGAGATCCACCCCCGTGTCTGGGGTCAGGGGATCGGAACCGCGATCCTGCCGCACGTCGAGGCCTTCGCCCGTCTCCACGGCCGCGCGGTCATTCAGAACTGGACGGAGCAGCCGGCCAGCGACGGACCCAGGCTGCAGGCGAAGACGGGCTTCGGCAGCGTTCCGGACGATCACGTCGCACGATTCCTCATCCGCCATGGATTCACCCTCGAGCAGGTCTATCGGGTGAGCCGCCTCGCGGTCACCCAGGAGACGGTTCAGCGTGCCGAGGAGCTGCGGGAGGACGCGCGAGCGCTCTCACAGGACTATCGCGTGCTCCAGTGGATGCTTCCGACGCCACCGGAGCACGTCGACGGCTACGCATGGCTCAAGTCGCGCATGTCGACCGACGCCCCCTCGGCCGATCTCGAGACCGACGAGGAGGCCTGGGACGCAGAGCGTCTGGTCGCCACGGAGAAGAGGGTCGCGGAGATGGGCCAGATCATGCAGGTCACTGTCGCGCAGCACATCCCGACAGGCGAGCTCACCGCATTCACCGAACTCGGAATCGGTCCGGATCCCACCGCCACCACACACCAGCACGACACTCTGGTACTCACCGAGCACCGCGGCCATCGTCTGGGGCAGCTCGTGAAGTGCGAAGCGTTCCTGTCGTGGACAGGCATCGCTCCCGCGTCACGCGACGTGATCACTTACAACGCCGAGGAGAACCGGCCGATGCTCGCCATCAACGAGGCGATGGGATTCACGGCCATCGCCTACGAAGGCGCGTGGAAGAAGGAGCTGTCATGAACACAAGCACACTGACGATCACACCTCTGGCCGTCCCCCGCGCGCTGGACGCCGAGGATGCCGCGGACTTCCGCGCATACGGAGAGCTCAACAGGCAGATCTGCGAGGAGCTGGTCGGTCTGCCCGACATCGCCCCCGATGCCGCGCAGATGCTCGCATCGTGGCAGGATCCCAGCGATACCCTGCAGACCGGGTTCGTCGCCAGGCTCGGAACCGAGATCGTCGGCATGATCACTCTCTCCTACGCTCAGGAGGCGGACGCGAACGCCGCAGAGGCGGACCTCCTCGTGCCGGCGAGCCAATGGGGACGCGGTGTCGAAGACGCTCTCCTGTCGCTCGCCGAGTCGGAGGCGCGCGCACACGGCCGATCCCTGGTGCAGACCTGGACGCTGCACAGGCCCATGGAGTCGGACCGGATGATCACACCGCGAACAGGGTGGGGTCGCATTCCGGCGATTCCGCTGTCGGACGCTCTCGTCGCCCGCGGATACGAGTTCGAACAGGTCGAACGCAACAGCGAGCTCGATCTGCGCTCCGACCCCGCCCCGCTGCGGGCCGCTCTGGAATCGGCGAAGACCGCCGCCGGCGACGACTACCGGGTGCTCCAGTGGATGGCGCCGACACCGCCCGAGTTCCGTGACGGGTACGCGGCGATCCTCGCTCGCCTGTCTACCGACGCCCCGAGCGGCGACATGGACTTCGTGGCCGAGGAGTGGGATGCGGAACGTGTCGTGCGCCGTGAGCGACGGCTCACGGGGGCCGGTCAGGCTCTGTCGATCGTCGCGGTGCAGCATGTGCCCAGCGGAGACCTGGTGGCCTACAACGAGCTGCTCGTCGGGGCGGACCGCGCAGGAGTGACCCACCAGCTCGGCACTCTGGTGTCTCGCGAGCACCGCGGGCACCGTCTCGGCACGATCGTCAAGTGCGCGAATCTCCTCCGTTGGAGAGAGCTCATGCCGCTCACCCCGACGGTCTCGACGTTCAACGCAGAGGAGAACCGTCCCATGTTGAGCATCAACGAGGCGATCGGTTTCGCGCCTGTCTCCTATGCGGGAGCGTGGCAGAAGCGGATCTGATCGAGATCATCCGAGCGGTGTACACGGCCGGCCACGGATCATCCGCCCGGCCGATGCAGCGGTCTCCGTATGGCCGCGAGGCTGGATGCATGAACACGACGGTCCTCGACGCACGCTCTCTGACCAAGTCCTACGGAACGACCCGCGCACTCGCCGGGGTGGATCTCACCATCCACCGCGGCGAGTCGGTCGCCATCATGGGTGCCTCCGGGTCGGGCAAGACCACTCTCCTCCATGTCCTCGCCGGCATCATCAGTCCGGACTCGGGCACAGTGTCGTTCCAGCCCTCGGTCGGTCAGGCGGTGGAACTCGCCGGACTCGGAGAATCCGCTCGTTCCCGGCTGCGGAGAGAGCGGTTCGGGTTCGTCTTCCAGCAGGGTCTGCTCATTCCGGAGCTCACGGCGGTCGAGAACGTGGCGCTCGCATCGATGATCAACGGAGTGAAGAGAGCGCAGGCCACCGCTCACGCGGCGTCCTGGCTCGCCGCGCTCGGGCTGGCCGGGATGGAGGACCGCCGAATCGGCGAGCTGTCCGGCGGGCAGGCGCAGCGCGTCGCGATCGCACGGGCTCAGGCGACGGGTGCGGAACTCGTGTTCGCCGACGAGCCGACCGGCGCCCTCGACTCGCACACGTCGCAGGACGTGATGAATGCGCTGCTGTGGTCGACGACGGGCCAAGGGCGCACGCTGCTCGTCGTGACACACGATGCAGACGTGGCGGCGCGCTGCTCGCGGATCGTCTCCGTGCGCGACGGCCAGATCATCTCGTCGGCGGTGACGGCATGAACGCCCGCGTCCTGGCTGTGCTTCTTCGCGCCGGGACGGGAGAGAAAGCGGTGCTCGCGCTTCCGGTCATCGCTTTCGGCATCGTCACCGCCCTCGTACTGACCGTCGTGGGCGGGGCTCAGTCGTTCTGGACCTGGACCGATGAGTACGCGCCGGTGTACCAGGCGTTGGCCGCGATCGCGCTCGTGCTCCTCATCGTCCCGCTGATGAATCTCGGCGGGGCGGCCGCCCGTCTCTCAGCCCGCCGTCGTGACGAGCGTCTCTCGACCCTGCGGCTTCTCGGCGTGACGCCTCTGGGCGTCGGCGTCGCTACGGTCATCGAATCCATGATCGTCGCGGCCGCCGGTGCCGTCGCCGGAGTCGTCGTCCATCTCGCCCTCACCCCTCTCGTCGGACTCATCCCGTTCCGTGGCACGGCTCTCGGCGTCGAGGCGATCATGCTCTCGCCCTTCAGCGTTCTCGCCGTCGTGGGAGGCGTCCTTCTCGTGGCGGCAGCGAGTGCTGTGCTGGGGCTCCGGCGCGTGATCATCTCGCCCCTCGGCGTGCGCCTGCGGACGACCGTCTCCACCGCGCACTGGTTCCGCGCGATCATCGCAGTCTCCGTTCTTGCGCTCGTGTTCGTCCTTGTCACGGTCTTCCCTTCCGTCGCAGGACTCGCGGCGACCATCGCCGTCCTCGCCCTGTTGTTCGCCGTCTCCCTGGCGGTGCTCAACGTGATCGGACCATGGGTCCTGAAGGTCGCCGCCGGCCGTCAGCTGCGCAAGGCCGAGCACGCAGATCGGCTGCTCGCCGCCCGTCTGGTGCTGGACTCCCCCAAAGCCGCGTGGCGTCAGGTGAGCGGCATCGCGATGGCGAGCTTCATGGCCGTGTTCGCAGGAACCGGAGTCTCCCTGATGAATGTGATGAACAGCGGCGACACGACGTCCGCGGATGCGGCCCTCGCCGCGGACATGCGCACCGGCCTCGTCATCACCCTCGTCGCTTCATTCCTGATGGTCGCGGCATCCGTGGGGGTCAATCAAGCCGCGGCCGTTCTCGATCAGCAGGAACTCCACCGGAGTCTGCACCGGCTGGGCGTGCCGCTCGCGATCGTCGACAGCGCACGCCGCCGGGCGATCATGTCTCCACTCCTCGTGACCGCGATCGGCTCGGCGACCTGTGCCGGCGTGCTGGTCTTCCCGCTGCTGGGGATCGCCCTGGTCACGGCACCCGAGTCTCTCCTCACGATCGCGCTCGTACTGGCCGTGGGGATCGGAATCGTCTGGATGAGCACTCGAGCGACGCGGCCGCTGCTCGCCCGGTCGTTCGAGATGGTGTGAGTCTCAGCGACGCCGCTGGCAGCGCGGACAGTAATGACTCGAGCGGTTCATGAAAGCCTCCCGGCGGATCAGAGTGCCGCAGCGCGGGCACGGCTGTCCGCCTCGACCGTACGCGTTGAGCGAGTGGGCGAAGTAGCCTGCCTGACCGTTCACATTGACGTACTGGGAGTCGAAGCTCGTGCCGCCCTCTGCAAGGGCCTTCACGAGCACCACTCTGATCTCGGCGAGGAGTCGCCTGCTCGCTTGCGTCGACAGCGCACTCGCGAGAGTCGCCGGGTGGATGCGCGCAGCCCACAGCGCCTCATCCGCATAGATGTTGCCCACGCCGCTGATCGTCTGCTGATCGAGCAGCACTCGCTTGATCGCACTGCCGCGTGTGCGGAGTGCACGCAGGAAGCGATCGTCGTCGAACAGCGGGTCTATCGGATCACGGGCGATGTGCACGACCTGAGTCGGGATCCACGTCGGTCCGTCCGGCACCAGACCGTCGACCGCCAACGACCCGAAAGTCCTCTGGTCGGCGAAGACGATCGCGAGCTCGCCATGCCGAGGATGCTCGATGCTGATCCGGATGCGCTCGTGGCGTTCCGCCTCGGCGTCCGGCGCGCGCAGCAGCATCTGTCCGCTCATTCCGAGGTGCGCGATCAACGCGGAATCAGCGGTGTCCAGCGGCAGCCAGAGGAACTTGCCCCGTCGGTCGGCTGCAGTGACTCTGCGTCCCTCCAGGCGCGCGACGAAGTCGGACGGCCCGGCCGCATGCCGTGTGAGAGCTCGTTCATCGAACACGCTCACGGCCGTGATGAACGAGCCGATCACCGCGGGAGCGAGACCCGCCCGGACGACCTCGACCTCGGGAAGCTCAGGCACGCTCGTTGAGCAGTCGCCACGCGCTGAGCGCGGCGGCCATCTCTGCCGTCTTCTTGCTGCTGCCCTTGCCGGTCATCGCCAGATCGCCGACGACCACGGTTGCGAGGAATCGACGATCGTGGTCGGGGCCGCTCGCCTCCACCGAGTACTGGGGCGGAGTCGCACCGACTCGCGCAGCCAGCTCCTGCAGGCTCGTCTTCGGATCCATCGCCGCGCCGTAGCGCTCGGGGTCGGCGAGGAGCGGCGCGGTCAGCCGGAGCACGAGCTCGGTCGCCGCCTCAGGACCCGCTGACAGATACGTCGCGCCGATCACGGCTTCCATCGTGTCGGCGAGGATCGAGTCCTTGTCGCGACCGCCCGTCTGTTCCTCACCGCGTCCCAGCAGCAGATGGCTGCCGAGATCTATCGCTCTCGCGACCTCGGCGAGAGCGACCGTCGAGACGACGCTCGCGCGCCGCTTGGCCAACTCCCCCTCATCCAGCCCCGGATGGGTCGTGAAGAGCATCACCGTCACGGCTTGTCCGAGAACGGAGTCGCCGAGGAACTCGAGACGTTCGTTATGGGGGATGCCGCCGTGCTCGTAGGCATAGGAGCGATGGGTGAGCGCCAACTCCAGAAGCTCCGCGTCGATATCGACGCGGAGCTTCTCTGGGAGCGGTCTCGTCCCCCCAGGGACCTCAGTCACAATCGTGAAGTCGCGACTCAGACGTCGGCGACCTTGCGACCCTTGTACTCGAGGAAGAGCTCGGTGCCCTGCGAGTCGGTGACGACCTTGGCCTGGTGAGGACGGCTGTAGACGACCTGACCGTTCTCGATGGTCTTGACGAGTGCGACAGGCGCCGCCTTCCACTGCGCGCGGCGCGAGCGGGTGTTCGAACGGGATACCTTGCGCTTCGGGGGGTTACCAGCCATGACTAGCTCTCTTCTTTCTCGGCGGCTCGGCTCTGTGCCTCACCGTCTTGGTCTGTGATCTGCTGGAGCGCGCTCCACCGAGGATCGATGGGAGCCACCTGCTCCGTCCCGGTGCTCGCGGTCAGCCTCTCGCCCGTCTCCGGGTCGAGCCCGGGGCAATCCGGCTGACACACCGGCTGAAATGGAAGCGCCAATACGGCCGCATCCCTGACTAGAGTTTCAAGATCCACGTGGTCGTCTTGAACCTCGAAGTCAGTTTCTTCCTCACCAGGATACGCGAAAAGCTCCTGGAACTCGACTTCGACGGGCCGGGTGATGTCGATCAGGCATCTTCCGCATACGCCGGAGTACTCAGCGTCGGCGGTTCCGGAGACCAGGATGCCCTCGTGAACCGACTCGAGACGCACGTCCAGGTCGAGCGCAGAACCGGCTTCATACGCGACGATTCCCTCTCCCCAGCCTTCGCCGAGGGTCACCGAGAACTCGTGCTCGCGCATCTCGCCCGGCTTGCGGACGATGTCACGGACGGGCAGGACGAAGGGACCATTCATTCGGGAACGCACCCGGCAATGGTACCGGCTCCTGCGGGATGGAGGCTGGTTCCGCGCTGTGTGGAGACGGCGCCTCCGGAAATCAGATCCCGCGTGATCCGGTGTCGAGGAAGGAGGCGACTGCCGGAGGCACGAACGGCGACACGTCACCGCCGAGGCCGGCCACCTGGCGGACCAGGGAGCTGGAGACCAGGGCATGCGCGGGGTCGGGCAGGAGGAAGACCGTCTCGATGTCGGCGAGGTGACGGTTGACGATCGCCATCGGGGATTCGTACGCGACGTCGATCTGCGAACGGATGCCCTTCACGAGAACTCCCGCACCGACGTCGCGGGCGTAGTCCACGAGCAGCCCCATGCTCCAGGAGCCCACGACGACGTTGTCGCCGATCCCGTCCTCAGCGATCGACTGCTCGAGCAGCGACATCCGCTGAGCGATCGGGAGCAGCGCCTCTTTGCCGGGGTTGTGCACCACGAGCACGTGGAGTTCGTCGTACAGCTTGGCTGCGCGACGGATCACGTCGAGATGACCCAGGGTCGGCGGATCGAACGATCCAGGGACGACGGCGATCCGGCTGCTCATGCCCCCAGCCTAAAGCACGCGATGCCGCGGTCAGTTCTTCGCGAGTGCCGCCCGGTCGTCGTCGCTCACGCGTCGCTCGATCGCCGAGCGGAGTCCGGGATTCGCCCGCAGATCCGGGTCGTCGGAGAGGATGCCCTCCGCGAGCTCCCGGGCTCGGACGATCAGGCCCGAGTCCTTGACGACCCGCAGCAGCTTCAGGGAGGACCGAGCTCCAGCCTGTGCGGCACCGAGCACGTCACCTTCACCGCGGAGCTCGAGATCGACCTCCGCGAGAGCGAATCCGTCGAGAGTCGCTGCCACCGCGTCCACGCGTTCGCGCGCCACTGACCCCTCTTCGGCTTCGGTGACCAACAGGCAGAGCCCTGGAACGCCTCCTCGACCGACACGGCCCCTCAGCTGGTGCAGCTGCGACACCCCGAACCGATCGGCGTCGAGAACGATCATGGTCGAGGCGTTCGGGACGTCGACGCCGACCTCGATCACGGTCGTCGCCACCAGCAGGTCGATCTCGCCGCGCGCGAAGGACTGCATGACGGCGTCCTTCTCGTCGGACGGCATGCGACCGTGCAGCACGGCCCGTCGGACGTTCCCGAGCCGGGGGTGCGTCGCCAGGGCCTCATCGAGCTGCACCACGCCCCAGCGAGGACCTGACGCACCCTCGGGCGGGATCAGGGGCTGCTCCCCCGCTTCCGCCGTCTTCTTGGTCGTGTCGATCGCCGCGCATACCGCGAACACCTGTCGGCCCTGAGAGATCTCCTCGGCGGCGCGCTCCCAGACTCGATTGAACCAGCCGGGATGCTCTGCGAGCGGAGCGACGAAGGACTCGATTCCGGCTCGCCCCTTGGGCATCGTGCGGATCACGGAGGTGTCGAGATCGCCGAACACCGTCATCGCGACCGTGCGCGGGATCGGGGTCGCGGTGAGAACCAGCGCGTGCGGGCTGGACCCCTTCGCGCGGAGCGCCTCTCGTTGCTCGACTCCGAACCGGTGCTGCTCGTCGACGACGACGAGGCCGAGATCAGCGAAGGTCGTCTTCTCGCCGAGCAGCGCGTGCGTGCCCACGACGATCAGCGCCTGTCCGGAGGCGACGCGGAGCGCAGCCTTGCGACGCTCGGCGGCCGGCATCTGACCGGTGAGCAGGGTGGGCATCACGAGCGGTGACATCTGCGGCCCGAGCATCTTCGCGATCGATCGCAGGTGCTGCCCTGCGAGCACCTCGGTCGGGGCGATCAGCGCCGCCTGACCGCCGGACTCGGCCACCTGGAGCATCGCACGCAGCGCGACGAGGGTCTTGCCGGACCCGACCTCACCCTGCACGAGACGATTCATCGGCCAGGCGGCGACGAGGTCGCTCGCCACCTGCTCGCCGACCGTCTTCTGGTCGGGCGTGAGGTCGTACGGCAGCGAGGCGTCGAAGCGCTCGAGCAGCCCACCGGGCTTCCACGGACGCGCGGTCGCCGACAGCGATCGCACGGCATCCCGCTGCTGCAGGAGGGCGGTCTGGAGAGTGAGCGCCTCGTGCATCCGCAGGGTGCGGACCGCAGGATCGATGTCGTTGCGGGTCTTCGGGCGGTGAATCTGCTCGAGCGCCTCTCGGGCGGTCAGAAGTTCCTCCCGCGCGCGGACATCGGGGGCGAGAGGCTCCGGCACGTCGCCGAGGCCGTCGAGCGCCCGCGTGATGAACTTCGCGATCTGCCACGTCTGCAGCGTCGACGTCGCGGGATAGATGGGAATCAGCACGGCAGCGCGCGCGTCCGCCCGGCGTCTGGCCGCATCCTCATCGTCGAACAGCTCGTACTCGGGATGCGCGAACTGCGTCATGCCGTTGAACTCGCCGACCTTGCCCGAGAAGACACCTCGACGTCCGACCGCGAGGTCCTCGGAGCGCCACTTGGCCGCACCCAGGTTCTTCGCGAAGAACGTCAGAGACATCTTGCCGATGCCGTCGCCGATCACGACGTCGACCATCGCACCGCGACGGTTGCGCATCGCCCTGGCGCTGGAGGACAGCACCTCGGCGACGATCGTCACCGTCTCACCCAGAGGGAGTTCACGGATCGGGGTCAGCTCGCCCGGATCCGCGTACCGTCGGGGATAGTGCGACACGAGATCGCCGACCGTCTTCATGCTGAAGGCTCTGTCGAGAGACTTCGCCGGCGTGGCGCCCAGCGCCTCCTCGAGCGACGAATCCAGCGTGAGCGACATGATCCGAGTCTAGGAGGCCGCACGGACACGACGTGCGCCGCAGCTGTCGTATCGTGAACGGGTGACAAGGATCATCGCCGGAACAGCGCGCGGCGCGCGGCTCGACGTGCCCCGCGCGGGAACGAGACCCACCAGCGACCGCGTGCGGGAGTCGCTCTTCGGAGCGCTGGAGTCGGCGGACGCCATCGTCGGCGCGCGGGTGCTCGACCTCTATGCCGGCTCGGGTGCGCTGGGACTGGAGACCCTCAGCCGCGGCGCGACGAGCGCGGATCTCGTCGAGCACGGCCGAGAGGCGGCGTCGGTGGTCCGCCGCAACGCCGCCACCGTCGCGAAGGCCGGAGCGCCGAGCGCGAGGGTGCACCAGAGCACCGTCCGATCGTTCCTGCTGCGCGCCTCCGGCCCGTACGACCTCGTGTTCTCGGATCCCCCGTACGACCTCGACGACGAGGCGATGACGGCGGACCTCGTCACGCTCGCGCCGCTTCTCGCTCCCGACGCGCTCGTGATCATCGAGCGCGCCCGGCGATCGACCCCTCCCGACCTCGCTGCGGCCGGACTGGAGCTGATCCGCGAGAAGGCCTACGGCGACACCGCGCTCTGGTGGGCCGAGCCCACTCCCGCGACGGAGTCGTCTCAGCCCGAGGCCGAGTCCCAGTCGCGATAGGGATCCCAGCCGCTGACGTCCGCGGGTGCGCCGTCGACCAGCAGCTCATGCTCGCCCTGGGGCACGACAGTGCCGATGACGCGGAAGCCCGCCGGCACGATCCCCGGCGGGAAGCAGGCGAGCAGGGCGTGATCCTCGCCACCGGCGAGAGCTCGCTGGGGGCTGTCGCCGAGGGCTGCGCTGTCGAGTGCGATGGTGACCTCGGAGGCCGCTGCCATCCGTCGCGCGTCGAGCGCGAGCCCGTCTGAGATGTCCATCATCGCGGTCGCGCCCGCGGTGGCAGCGAAAGGGCCGAGACCGATCGGCGGCGATGGACGGAGCTGTGCAGCCAGAGCAGCGCTCTCACCCGGGGCGAGCAGGGACGGATCGACGGGGACCGGCGCCTCCCCCTCACGGAACCTTCCGAAGAGCACCGAGAGTCCGTGAGCGGCGTGCCCCAGTTCGCCTGCGACCGCGACCGCGTCACCGACCCGTGCACCCGACCGGGTCACGGGCGGCCGGCCCTCGAGATCGCCGAGCGCGGTGACCGCCACGGTCAGGACGTCCGAGACCGTGAGATCGCCGCCGACCACCGCGCATCCCGGTGCGAGTGCGGCGCAGGCTTCTCGGAAGCCGTCTGCGAGGCGCTCGATGAACGACAGTCGAAGGTCGCGAGGAACGGCCAGCGCCACCAGGAGCGCCGTCGGCCGTGCGCCCATGGCCGCCACGTCGGCGAGGTTGACGGCGGCGGCCTTCCAACCGAGGTCGTACCCAGACGACCACGCGAGCCGGAAGTCCGGGCCGTGCACGAGAGTGTCCGTCGTGGCGACCACCGAACCCGAGGGAGCGGCTATCACCGCCGCATCGTCGCCGGGTCCGACGAGCGTGTGAGAGGCCCGCGCCGTCCGCGCCAGGATCGCTCGGAGGATCTCCCCCTCCGACAGTTCGCCGAGGGTCGGATCATCGTCGCGAGGTCGGGAGGACATGCAGTCAAAGGTAGCCTGGATGCATGCCCCGCTCTCGCCGTCTCGCTGTCGTCGCGGGCTCGCTGGCCCTCCTCGCCGCACTGTCCGGCTGCTCGACGACGATCCACCTCGAACCCGCTGAGGACGCCAACGATCCGGCCTGCGCCGAGGTGTCCGTGCTGCTCCCCGACGCCGTCGGCGATCTCGATCGGGTGTGGACCGATGCTCAGGCGACCGGAGCCTGGGGCGACCCGACCGTCGTGCTGCGATGCGGCGTCGAACCGCCGGCGCCGTCGACAGAGGTGTGCACGACCATCGGCAGCGTCGACTGGCTCGTTCTCGATCAGGAGGAAGACCGGCAGCGTCTCGTGACGTACGGTCGCGAGCCCGCCATCGAGGTGATCATCCGCCGTGGCGAGGAGATCGACTTCCGCACGGTCGTCGAGAGCCTCTCCACGAGCATCCAGTCGGGCCTCGCACCGGCCACGGCACGCTGCACCGACCGGGTGCCCACCGACGAGAACCCGGACGACGGATCGACCGAAGGCTGACGCGTCGAGGGTCAGCGGCGCAGGCCCGCCTCGATCAACTCGGAGATCAGGTCGCCGTAGCTGAGTCCGGACGCCACCCAGCACTTCGGGAACATCGAGATCGGAGTGAATCCCGGCATCGTGTTCAGCTCGTTGACCACGAGCTCTCCCGTAGGCGTGAGGAACATGTCGACGCGCGCAAGACCTCGCCCGTCCACCGCCTCGAACGCACGGACTGCGGCATCCTGAATGGCCGCGACCTCGGATTCCTCGAGCTCCGCCGGGCACACGACGTCGACGCCGTCGCCGCCGAGGTACTTTCCCTCGAAGTCGTAGAACCCTCGAGTCGTCAGCACGATCTCGCCAGGAAGCGACGCTCGGACGCCGTCGGCCCCTTCGAGCACGGCGACCTCGATCTCGCGGCCGACCACGCCCGCCTCGATCAGGACCTTGTCGTCTTCTGCGAACGCGATCGCCAGCGCCGCATCGAGCTCGTCGGCGCTCTCGACCTTCGAGACGCCCACGCTGGATCCCGCGCGAGCCGGCTTCACGAAGAGCGGCAGGCCGAGCGCCGCCGCCGAATCGCGGATCGCGACGGCATCCTGTTCCCACTGGCGCGCGCGCACCGTCAGTCCGGCCGCCACCGCGATACCGGCGGCCCGCAGCGCGATCTTCATGAAGTGCTTGTCCATGCACAGTGCGGAGTCGAGCACCCCGCCGCCGGCGTAGGGGACCTCGAGGGTGTCGAAGTACCCCTGGATGGTGCCGTCCTCGCCGTGCGGGCCGTGGAGGATCGGCAGCACGATATCGATCTCGCCGAGGGATTCGGTGGTGCCGTCGGTGCGCACGACGCGCAGGCTGCGGTCTCCGCCGGGCTCCGGCCACAGCACCCGTGTGCCGTTGTCGGCGACCTCAGGCAGGTGAGCGGCATCCAGTGGGAACTTCGCCGGGTCGTCGTCCTCGAGGACGAAGGCGCCGTCGCGGGTGATCCCGACCGGGATCACGGCGTACCGATCGCGATCAATCGCGCCCAGCACTCCGCCCGCCGTTGCGGAACTGATCGAATGCTCGCTGGAGCGCCCTCCGAAGAGCACCACCACCGTCTGCTTGTCCATGGTTGGTCCTCTCACCCTGCGGGGTGTCGTCGTCCGTCGTCAGGTGGGGTGCGATGTCACGGGGGTTCATCTTGCCGTCGAGCACCATCTTCACCTGCTCGACGATGGGCATGTGCACGTCGGACTCGCGGGCGAGTTGCAGCACGGGCGCCACGGACGCGAGGCCCTCAGCGGTCTGCTGCATCTGCTTCACGACGTCCTGGAAGCTGTATCCCTGGCCGAGCAGGCGCCCGGCCGTGTTGTTGCGGCTCAGCGGGGACTGACATGTCGCGATGAGGTCGCCCAGGCCCGCGAGTCCCTGCAGGGTCTCGGGGTGAGCGCCGTTGGCGACGGCGAAATCGGTCATCTCCACGAGCCCGCGGGTGATGATCGACGCCTTGGTGTTCTCGCCGTACCCGACGCCGTCGACGATGCCGATGGCCACCGCGATGAGGTTCTTCAGCACTCCCCCGAACTCCGTGCCGATCACGTCGGTGTTCACGAACGTCCGGAAGTAGCTGTTACGTGCCGCGCGCGCGACCTCCTCGGCGGTCTCCCGACTGCGTGAGGAGATCACGGCGGCCGTGGGCTGCTCGCGAGCGATCTCGAGCGCGAGGTTCGGCCCGGAGGCGACCGCGATGCGGTCGGGATCGCAGCGCAGCTCCTGCTCGATGACCTGGCTCATCCGGAGCCCCGTCGTGCGCTCGACGCCCTTCATCAGGCTGACGATCTTCGCGTCGTTGTCGGCGAGCAGCGGCCGAAGCGCCTTGAGGTTCTCCCGCAGCGACTGACTCGGCACCGAGAGATACACCTGGTCGACATCGCGGAGCGCGATCGCCAACTCGTGCGTCGCAGACATCGTGCGCGGCAGGTTGATGCCGGGCAGATAGCGGGAGTTGCGCTTGGCCTCGTCGATCTCGTGGGCGAGTTCGGCTCGGCGCGCCCACATCGTGACCTGCGCCCCGCCGTCGGCGAGGATCTTTCCGAACGTGGTGCCCCAGCTTCCGGCACCGATCACCGCGACGCGTGGTCCTGCGGGAGCGTTGCGCTTAGGAGTCAAGGCGACCCGTCTCCTTCTGTCCATGGGCGGACGGGTTCCAGCGCTCGGCCGGAGCCTTCTCGTCACGCAGGTCCTCGAGCAGCGCCGTGATGGCCTGCATCAGTCGTTCGGTGGCTTCGTTCAGCGCAGATGCCTCGCCTGCACGACCACGGAGGTCCGACAGATCGACGGGATCGCCGATGACGACGTCCACGGGCTTGCGCAGCGGCCAGAGGCTGAGCCCCTTCTGGTAACGCCCCATGATCCGCTGGGTGCCCCAGTGGGCCATCGGGATGAGTGGGATGCCGTCGGTCAGCGCGAGCCGGACAGCCCCGGACTTTCCGCGCATCGGCCACATGTCGGGGTCGCGGGTCAGCGTGCCCTCCGGATAGACGATCACACCGCGACCGTGCTCGACGAGCTCGGCCGACTGCTGGAGCGTCTGCTTCGCCGCGGATGCCGACGAGGCGCGTGCCACGGGGACCATTCCTGTCGCGCGGAGCACGGCTCCGAGCACAGGAACCTTGAAGAGACTCTCCTTCGCCATGAAGCGCGGAGCTCGACCGATGCGCCACACCGCGAGTGCGACCACGAGCGGATCGAACTCGGAGTAGTGGTTCGGGGCGAGAACGTACGCTCCCTCACGCGGGAGCTTCTCGCTTCCCGTGATGCGGAGCTTCGCGACGAGCGAGATCAGCGGCACGGCGATCGCCGCGACCGGCCAGAACGCACTCGGTCGCGTGGTCTCCGTCGAGCGGGAACCCATCGGGGTCACCGGATGACGTCGAAGTCGGCGCCCACGGCATCGAGCTTGGCGAGGAACTTCTCGTAGCCGCGGCTGAGGATGTCCACTCCGGACACCCTCGACTCGCCTTCGGCGGTCAGCGCCGCGATGACGTGGCTGTATCCGCCGCGAAGGTCGGGAACGACGATGTCTGCGGCGTGCAGCGGCGTCGGGCCGGTGATGACGGCGGCCTGCTCGAGGTCCCGGCGCGGGACACGACGGGCTCCGTCCTGCAGTCCGCGGGGGTGCACGACGATGTCGGCGCCCATCTTGACGAGCGCCTCGGTGAAGCCCAGACGGTTCTCGTAAACCGTCTCGTGCACGACCGAGCGGCCCTTGGCCTGAGTGAGCGCCACGACGAGAGGCTGCTGCCAGTCGGTCATGAACCCGGGGTGCACGTCGGTCTCGACGATGACCGGCTTGAGCTCGCCGTCGCGACGGAACAGGATCCCGTCCTCCTTGATGTCGAACCATCCGCCGGCCTTGCGGAACACGTTGAGGAACGTGAGCATCTCCTGCTGCTTCGCGCCGCCCACGAAGATCTCGCCGTCGGTGGCGAGTGCGGCGGACGCCCAGGATGCGGCTTCGTTGCGGTCGAAGATCGAGCGGTGGTCGTACCCCCGAAGCGTCTCGACACCCTCGATGAGGATGACGCGGTTCGGCTCGTAGGAGATGATCGCGCCCATCTTCTGCAGCACCGCGATCAGATCCATGATCTCGGGCTCGATGGCGGCGTTGCGAAGCTCCGTGGTGCCCTCGGCGCGAACGGCCGTGAGCAGCACCTGCTCGGTCGCTCCGACACTCGGGTACGGGAGGTGGATGTTCGCACCGTGCAGGCGCGCACCACCCGTCGACAGGCGGATGCCGCTCGGCAGCTTCTCGACGATGGCGCCGAACTTGCGGAGCGCGTCCAGATGGAAGTCGATCGGGCGGTCGCCGATGCGGCAGCCGCCCAGGTCGGGGATGAAGGCCTGACCGAGACGGTGCAGCAGCGGGCCGCAGAAGAGGATCGGGATGCGCGAGGCACCCGCGTGAGCGTCGATCTCCTCGAAGTGGGCCGACTCGACGTCGCTGGGGTCGAAGACGAGAGCTCCGGGCTCATCGCCGTCGGAGACCCGCACGCCATGGACCTCGAGAAGCGAGCGGACGACCGCGACGTCGCTGATGGCCGGCACGTCGCGCAGCACGCTGACGGTCTCTCCGAGCAGGGACGCGACCATCGCCTTGGTCGCGAGGTTCTTCGCGCCCTTGACGTCGACGCGGCCGCGCAGCGGGCGCCCTCCGCGAATGGCGAGGACGTCTCCGGTGAGTGGGGGGACTCCGTCCGGAAGAGCGTCGCGCACAGGTGTCGTCATTCGGAGCCTCACTTCATTCAACGGAATTCGGGGCGGGGTCGCCCTCGGCTCCCCCGCCCCGCCGTTCACTGCTGAACGGGAAGGGTCCGGGGCCGCCACGACTCGCGACGGGCCTCGAACTGCGCGATCTTGTCTTCGTTGCGCAGGGTGAGCCCGATGTCATCGAGCCCTTCGAGGAGCCGCCATCTAGTGTAATCGTCGATCCCGAGGTCAGCCTGGATCTCACCGATCGATGCGACTCGCGCCTCGAGGTCGACCGTGATCGAAGCCCCGGGATTCCGGTCGATCTCAGCCCAGATCCGCTCGAGATCCTCTTCGGAGATGGTGGCGGCGAGGAGCCCCTGCTTGCCCGAGTTGCCCCGGAAGATGTCGGCGAAGCGCGGGCTCAGGACCACCGCGAAGCCGAAGTCGCGCAGCGCCCAGACGGCGTGCTCGCGGCTGGATCCGGTGCCGAAGTCGGGGCCGGCGACGAGCACCGATGCGCCCTGGAAAGCCGGCTGGTTGAGCACGAACTCGGGATCCTGACGCCAGCCGTGGAACAGTGCGTCCTCGAAGCCGGTCTTCGTGACCCGCTTGAGGAACACGGCGGGGATGATCTGGTCCGTGTCGACGTTCGAGCGCTTCAGCGGGGCGGCGATGCCGGTGTGGGTGGTGAACTTCTCCATGGTCAGACCTCCGCCATCTCGTTCAGGTCGCTCGGACTCGACAGCGTGCCGCGGATCGCAGTCGCGGCGGCGACGAGCGGCGACACCAGGTGCGTGCGTCCACCCTTGCCCTGCCGGCCCTCGAAGTTGCGGTTGGAGGTCGACGCGCAGCGCTCCCCCGGCGCGAGCTGATCAGGGTTCATCCCGAGGCACATCGAGCACCCCGCGAATCGCCACTCGGCTCCGAAGTCCTTGATGATCTTGTCGAGCCCTTCGGCCTCCGCCTCCAGCCGCACCCGGGCAGAGCCGGGAACGACCATGACGCGGACGCCGTCGGCCTTCTTCTTGCCTTCGACGATCGACGCGAACGCGCGGAGATCCTCGATGCGGCTGTTCGTGCACGACCCCATGAAGACGGCGTCGACCGGCACCTCCTTGAGAGGCGTGCCAGGCGTCAGATCCATGTACTCGAGAGCCCGCTCGGCTGCGGCACGCTCATTGGCATCGGCGATCTCTGCCGGGTCGGGAACCGCCGCCGACAGCGAGCTGCCCTGACCGGGGTTGGTGCCCCACGTCACGAACGGCTCGAGCTCATCGGCATCGATGAAGACCTCGGCGTCGAACGTCGCCCCCTCATCCGTCGGCAGCGTTCGCCAGTACGCGACGGCGTCGTCCCAGTCCTGCCCCTTCGGGGCGTGCGGGCGACCCTTCAGGTACTCGAAGGTCGTCTCGTCGGGCGCGACCATGCCGGCACGAGCGCCGGCCTCGATCGACATGTTGCAGATCGTCATCCGGCCCTCCATCGACAACGCCCGGATCGCGCTGCCGCGGAACTCCAGGACGTAGCCCTGACCGCCGCCGGTGGTGATCTTCGCGATCACCGCGAGGATGATGTCCTTCGCGGTGACGCCGGGTCGCAGCGTGCCCTCGACGTTGATCGCCATGGTCTTGAACGGCTTCAGCGGCAACGTCTGCGTCGCCATGACATGCTCGACCTCGCTCGTGCCGATGCCGAAGGCCATGGCGCCGAACGCGCCGTGCGTCGATGTGTGCGAGTCGCCGCAGACCACCGTGATGCCGGGCATGGTGAGACCGAGCTGCGGCCCCACGACGTGGACGATGCCCTGTTCGGCGTCGCCGAGCGAGTGCAGACGCACGCCGAACTCCGCGGCGTTGCGGCGCAGCGTCTCGATCTGCGTGCGGCTCGTGAGGTCGGCGATGGGCTTGTCGATGTCCCAGGTCGGCGTGTTGTGGTCCTCGGTGGCGATCGTCAGGTCGAGGCGCCGCAACGGTCGCCCCTCCGACCGCAGTCCGTCGAACGCCTGCGGGCTCGTCACCTCATGCACCAGGTGCAGATCGATGTAGATGAGGTCCGGCTCGCCGTTCTCGCCCTTGACGACGAGATGGTCGTCCCAGACCTTCTCGGCGAGGGTCCTGGGACGGACGGGAGCAGTGTCTGCTGCGGGGGTGTTCATTGCGTGTCTCCTGAAGCTGGCGGTTCGGCCCACGATGGACTCCGCGACGAGGAGGGGCTCAGAACGAGGTCTCGTCGCGGCCGCTAAGAAGGAGCACGATCCGCATGACGTCAGATTACCACCGCTTCAGCGCCCGGAGTCTCCGCGTGACACGCTACTGTCACCCGCACCTTCGAGAGGCACCCGCATGACCGACGACAGCACCGGATTCGCCACGAGAGCGGTCCACGCGGCCCGCAATCAGGGGCCCGCATCGTCGAGGGCGACGCCGATCTACCTGACGGCGGGCTTCGAGTTCGACGACTTCGACCACGCCGCCGACCACTTCGGCACCGGCGCGGGGTTCGGATACACGCGCACGGGGAATCCGACGGTGCACGCCGTCGAGCGCCAGCTCGCCGCACTCGAATCCGCCGCGGAGGCCGTGCTCGTCGCCAGCGGCCAGGCCGCGGTCGTCACCGCACTGCTGACCGTCGCCGGAGCGGGCGATCACATCGTCTCCTCGACGCACATCTACGAAGGCACGCGAGGGCTTCTGCTCGACAACCTCGCTCGCCTCGGCATCGAGACGACGTTCATCGACGACATCGCCGACCCCGGCGCCTGGCGGGGTGCGATCCGCCCGACCACCCGGGCGCTGTTCGGCGAATCCATCGCGAACGCGCGCAACGACATCCTCGACATCTCCGCGGTGAGCGCGGTCGCCGACGCGTTCGCCATCCCGCTCATCGTCGACAACACCCTCGCGACGCCGTTCCTGCTCCGGCCGCTCGAGCACGGCGCCGCCATGGTGGTGCACTCCGCCTCGAAGTTCCTCGCCGGTCACGGGTCGGTGCTCGGCGGCGTGATCCTCGACGACGGTCGCTTCGACCCGGCGAAGGCGGGGCACAACGCTCCACATCTCGTTCTGCCGGGGCGCGGCGGGTTCCCGAGCGTGGCTTCGCGTCATGGCGGCAACGCGCGCATCGCCTACGCGCGCGAGTCCGTCGCTCCGCGATTCGGCGCGTCCCCGTCGCCGCTCAACGCGTTCCTGATCGGACAGGGCGCCGAGACCCTCGGTCTGCGGGTCGAGCGGCAGTCCCGGAACGCCCTCGAGATCGCCCGCTGGCTCGCCGCGCAGGAAGCGGTCGAGAGCGTCGACTACGTCGGCCTCGACACGCATCCCGACCACGGCCTCGCCGAGAGGTACCTCTCGGGAGGGTACGGCTCGATCTTCACCTTCACGCTCCGCGGGGGCCTCGACGCCGCACGCGACTTCGTCGAGAGCGTCGACGTGTTCACGCACATGACCCACATCGGCGACGTGCGCTCGCTGGTGCTGCACCCCGCGACCACCAGCCACTCGCATCGCACGCCCGAGGAGCGAGACGTCCTCGGAGTGCAGCCGGGAACCCTGCGGCTGTCGGTCGGCATCGAAGACGTCGCCGACCTCCTCGGCGACCTGGCCCGAGTCCTGGAACCCGCACGGGAGGCCGTCTCATGACCAGGCCCCAGCACTTCGGGTGGTTCCTGGCACGCGGCTTCGGCCCGCAGGGGTGGGGCTATCCGTCGCTGGACTGGGACTACGACTGGACCCGTCCGGAGATCTACCAGGAGGCGGCTCGCACGCTCGAGCAGGCAGGCTTCGACCTCCTCATCATCGAGGACGCGCCGTCGCTCGGCTCGCCCGACACCATCGACCTCCGGGTGCGCCATGCCTTCGGCGGCCCCAAGCACGACCCGCTGCTGCTCGCGCCCTACCTCTTCCAGGCGACACGGCATCTCGGGGTCGTGCCCACCGTGAACCCGGCGGCGTACCTGCCGTATACCGCGGCTCGGCAGTTCTCCACGCTTCAGCACCTCAGTGGCCACCGCCTCGGGCTCAACGTGGTGACCGACACCGGCAGTGCGCGACATTTCTCCGCCGCGGAACAGCTCGGGCACGATGCGGCATACGACCGCGCCGAAGAATGGCTCGCCGGCATCCGCTCGCTCTGGCGCAGCTGGGACGACGGTGCGCTGGTCCGCGATCGCGAGACCGACGTGTTCGCCGACGGATCGACGCTGCGCTCCGTGCAGCACCGCGGAACGCACTTCGACTTCGACGGCCCGTTGAACGCCGTGCCGTTCACCGACGGGGAGCCGTCGATCGTCTCCCCCGGCGGGTCCGGCCGCGGCCTCGGATTCGCCGGCGCCAACTCCGATGTGCAGCTCGCCCTCGCGCCGCTGGACGAGGCCTCGGTGCGTGCCTATCGAGCGAAGATCCACGATGCGGCGATCGCCGCCGGACGCTCGCCGGACGACATCAAGATCCTGTTCGCGATCCAGCCGGTGATCACATCATCCGCCGAGGAGGCCGACCGAATCGTCGCCGCCTCCGCGCATCCCGACGACGCGACCCTCGTACAGATCGCACGCAAGCAGTCCAGCGACCTCGAGACGGATCTGACCTCGCTCGATCTCGACAGACCACTCGACCTCGAGATCTTCGGCGAGCACGTCTCGCGCGGGAGCATCCAGCGCCTGATCGGCGACCGCGGAGACGATGCTCCTCTGCGAGTCCATCTCGCCGCGCTCGCTCGGACGGGCCGCATCTCCGATCGCTCGGGTTTCGTCGGCACTGCCGAGGAGTTCGCAGATCTGATCGAAGAGCTCGGCGAGTGGGGCAACGACGGCGTCCTGCTGTGGGGCGACTTCCACCCCGTCACGCTGCATCGGACGCTGGATGAACTCGTGCCCGTTCTTCGACGCCGGGGCATCCTGCGCCGGGACTACGTCGACGGAGGGCTGCAGGCGAACCTCCGCGCGTTCTGACGCGTAGGCGAGCAGGGTCACCAGCCCAGGGTGCCGGGTGCACCCTTGAAGGGGCCGACGACCGTCGACGTGACCCACCCGCCGTAGAACCCGCCCGGCTGCGGTGTGACGACCTCGTCCCCCACCGTGCACTCGTCCATCGGACCCGCATAGACGGCGACCCGGTCTGCCAGCATCTCGAAACCTCGAGAGGGATTCGGGTAGTTCCAGGCGGCCCCGGCCGCCGTCTGCGCTCCACCTCGCACGTCGAGGTAGCGTGCGGCTCCCTTGAACTCGCAGAACGAGGAGCCCGGCGCGTCAGAGAGCGAGCCCGCGGTGAAGTCGGCGATCGGCAGGTAGTACACGGGAGGATGGCTCGTCTCGAGGACTCGCACCGCGTCGCGCGTGTCGGCGATGAGCTGGCCGCCGAGGCGGACGGTGATGCGCGCAGCCACGGGCTCGATCTTCGGCGGTCGAGGATAGTCCCAGACGGATTCCTGACCGGGCGAGGGCACGAGAGGGCGGGGTCTGCGCATCTGTTCACTGTACGTCGCACGGTGTTGACTGGGGCCATGTCAGAAATACCGATGTTCCCGCTGGGGTCGGTGCTCTTCCCGTACACCCCGCTCCCGCTCCGCGTGTTCGAGCCGCGGTACCTCACCATGATCGGACAGCTGCTCGACGAGGACGACCCTCAGTTCGGCGTCGTGCTCATCGAGCGCGGACATGAGGTCGGCGGTGGCGACCGCCGCAGTGGAATCGGCACGATGGCGCGCCTGGTGAGCGTGGCGGCCGATGCCCAGGTGCTGCACAGCCTGGCGGTCGGCACGGCACGCTTCACCGTCGACCAGTGGCTCGACGAAGCTCCTTACCCGCGCGCAGAGGTGACCCCGCTGCCCGAGCTGACCTGGAACGACGCACTCACCCCCCTGCGCACCGAAGCCGAGGCGATCGTGCGCCGGGTGCTGGCACGCACCGACTCGCCCTGGGACGCCGACACCGAGCTGTCGGAAGAACCGCTCGCGGCCGCCTGGCAGCTCGCCGCCATCGCGCCGCTGGGCGAATACGACCAGTACACGCTGCTGCAGTCCAGCACGGTGGGCGCTCTGCTGCGTCAGGTGATCGATTTCACGCTCGACGCCGAGGCGCTCTGGACAGCGGAGTGACACGTCTCCTGCTCGTCGCGGGAATCGCGGGCGCCGCGGAGAGCGACCGCCTCACTCGACCGTCGGGCTGACCCGCTGCGCCCGCTTCTCCCGAGACGAGGCGATGAGGCTGGCGACGGTGGCCACGGTCATCGCCACGACGATGACGCCCAGCGACACCATGTTGTCGATGTCGGGAACCCACTCGACATGCTGACCGCCGTTGATGAACGGCAGCTCGTTCTCGTGCAGCGCGTGAAGGATCAGCTTGATGCCGATGAATCCGAGGATGACCGCGATCCCGTAGTGGAGGTAGCGCAGACGATCGAGCAGATCACCGAGCAGGAAGTAGAGCTGGCGCAGACCCATGAGCGCGAAGATGTTCGCGGCGAAGACGAGGAACCCGTTGGTGGTGATCTCGAAGATCGCCGGGATCGAGTCGATCGCGAAGATCAGGTCGGTGACGCCGATCGTGATGAACACGATGACCATCGGCGTCCACATGCGCTTGCCGTCGACGGTCGTGCGCAGCTTCGAGCCGTCGTACTCCTCGCTGATGTCGATGCGGCGCCGCAGCAGGCGCACGATGAAGTTCTCCTTCTTCACATCGTCTTCGTGCTCGCCCTCGGGCATCGCCTGCTTGATCGCGGTGTAGATGAGGAAGGCACCGAAGATGTAGAAGATCGGCGAGAAGTGCTCGACGATCGTGACGCCGACGAGGATGAACGCTCCGCGGAGGACGAGGGCGATGATGATGCCGACCATCAGCACCTGCTGCTGCAGGCGTCGCGGCACCGCGAACTGCGCCATGATCAGCACGAAGACGAAGAGGTTGTCGATCGAGAGGCTGTATTCGAGCGCCCAGCCGGTGATGAAGTCGCCGGCGTTTCGCCAGCCTGCGACGTTTCCGAGAAGAACCGCGAAGAGCAGCGCGAGTCCGACGTAGAACACCACCCACAGGGTCGACTCCTTGGTCGAGGGGATGTGGGGGCGAAGTCGGATCAGAAGCAGGTCGCCGATCAGGATGATCGTGAGGACGATCATCGAGGTGATCTCGAACCAGACAGGGATTTCCAAGGGCGTACAGCACCTTTCGGGAGGGTCGGAAAAACGCCGAAAGTCTCTCCCACGCACAGAGTGCGTCGCACGACCGGAGCAGCGATGTCGGTGCTCGTGATGACGGTGGATGCGCTTGCGGGATACTCCCTCTCGCCTCAGCAATGGTAGCGGAGTCGAAGACGCTTGCGGATGCCGCCGGCACCGATCTGAGACGATGGGGCGTCGACCGACACTTCCTGGGTGAGAGACACCGAACGGAATCGGGATGCCAGTGCAGACGAGTGACCAGAGAGTGGCGGCGCGGGCCGCGGCAGGTGACGAGAGCGCCTTCCGCGAGCTGTACCGCGCGTACGCCCGCCCGGTCTACTGGATCGCACACGGGATCGTCGGCGCCGCCGCGGATGCCGAGGACGTGACTCAGGAGACCTTCGTCACGGCGTGGCGGAAGCTGCCGGGGTTCGAGCTGCAGGGAGACTCCATCCTCCCGTGGCTCGCGACGATCTGCCGCTTCCAGGCCGCGAACCGCCTGCGCCAGCGCAGACGCGACCAGGCCAACACCGCGGATGCGGTCGATGAGACCCTTCCCTCGACGGTCAGCGTGGAGGAGCAGGTGATCACCGCGGACCTCGCAGAGCGGATCGCGGCCGAGGTCGGCACCCTCAGCGACCTCGATCGCGCGATCTTCCGCCTCTGCGCCGCGGAAGGCTACGCCTACCAGGCTGCGGCCGAGGAGCTCGGCGTGAGCCACGCCATCGTCCGGAACCGTCTCTCCCGAGTCCGCACCCGACTGCGTGGTGCCGTGAAGGAAGCGAGCGACGCATGAACGACACCTCCACCGAGCCACTGCCCGAGCTCACCGATGCCGCAGTGGAGCGCATCGAGAGAGCCGTGTTCGAGGACATCGCCGCCGAGCTGCCGCGGCAGTCGCCTGCAGAGAAGCGCGGTCGCGTTCGTCGTCGTCGGTGGCTCACCGGCACCGGCATCGCCGCGGCGTTCGTCATCGGCGTCCTCATCACCCCGCCCATCCTCACCGCGGTCGGCGGTTCGGCGACGAGCTCGGCCGACGGCGGGGGCGTGACTGTCGTCGAGGACGCTCGCTCGGGCGCCGTCGACCAGAGCGCGCCCTCGGCTCTGACCGAGTCAGCCGAGTCGGGCGCGGTCGCCGGAGATGTCGCAGCGGGTGATCGTGAGATCATCGCCACGGCCAACGCCACGGTGGAGGTGAAGGACGTCTCGGACGCCGCGGTCGCCATCGGGGCACTCGCAGAGTCGCATGGCGGCTACGTCGAGAGCACCGAGATCGGCGGGACCCCTGCCGTGGACGCCTCCTCCGATCCTGTCGCCGCGGACTCGGAGTACGGCTGGATCAGCATCCGCGTGCCGTCGGCGGAACTTCCCGCCGTCATCGATGAGCTCACCGAATCCGGCGAGGTGCTCTCCTCCTCCATCGCGCAGCAGGATGTGACCTCGACCGCGATCGATCTGCGAGCGCGCATCGATGCGACCAGGGCATCCGTCCAGCGACTCAGCGAGCTCATGTCCCAGACCGGCACCGTCGCGGAGCTCATCGAGGCGGAGGTGGCGCTGACCGATCGTCAGGCGCAGCTCGAGTCGTACGAGCAGCAGCTCGCCTCGCTCGAGGGCCAGGTCGCGATGTCGAGTCTCTCGGTGCAGCTGACCCGCACCGCCGCGCCGACGACGGCCGATCCCGCAGGATTCTCCGATGGGCTCGTCGCGGGATGGAACGGGCTCGTGGTCTCGCTGAACGCCCTGGTGGTCTCTGTCGGATTCCTGCTTCCGTGGCTCGCCGTGGCCGGGCTGGTCGTGCTGATCATATGGGGCGTCCGCCGAGCACGCCGCGGTCGTCGAGGCTCCGACGCGGCGGGTACCGACACCTGAGATCACCCTAAATCTCGGATTTCCGGGGTATACAAGAACTCTTGTGAGAATCGGGAACCGGTTCTAACGTGACGTTCATGGAAGACATCTCGGTCGTCACCGCCGTGCACCACCCGCTGCGCCGACGCATCTACGACTACCTGCTGCTGTACGGCACATCGCAGGTCACGGCACTCGCCCGGTCGCTCGATGCGCAGGTCGGCAGCATCAGCCATCATCTGCGGATGCTGGAGCGGGCGGGCCTCGTCGAGCGCGCCGAGGACCCGTCGGGCGACCGGCGCACGAGCTGGTGGAAGATCGCCCGTCGCGGCCTGACCTGGTCGGCGGAAGACTTCGCGGACTCCCCCGCCGACGCGCTTCTGGCGCGCGAAGCGCAACGGCAGAGCATCCGGATGCAGATCGAGCGCCTCCAACGCTGGCAGCGCCGGCACGATGATCCGGCCGTCGCCGGCTATGACGCCTCGAACACCGAGACCACGGCCTGGGCGACGCCGGACGAGCTGCGCGACCTCAGCTCGAGGCTGTCGGCGACGCTGAAGGACTGGCGCGACTCGGTCGATCTCGAAGACGGGCAGCAGCGGACACCGATCTTCTTCTTCGCGCACGCCTTCCCGACGACACCATGACCGCCGCAGACCCTGTGCAGCTCGTCGAGCCGCCGGCGTTCCGACGAGACCATCGAGTGCATGCGTGGATCCTCGTCAAGGCGCTCTCGGACGCGGGCGACGCCCTGTGGACGATCGCGCTGGCGTGGACCGCCGTGCAGACGGCCTCGCCTGCGGTCGCAGGACTCATCGTCGCCGCCGGCACTCTGCCTCGTGCGGTCGTCCTGCTGTTCGGCGGCATGATCGCCGACCGCGCGGACGCGCGCCGAGTGATGATGCTGTTCAACGCCGTCCGGGTGGGCGTTCTCGTGACGGTGGCGCTCTGGGTGCTCTCCGCGCCGCCCACCGTGGGTGTGCTCCTCCTCGCCGCCATCGCATTCGGCGTCTGCGACGCCTTCTACGAGCCCTCGGCGGGCACCGTCGCCCGCCAGCTCGTGCGAGCCGCTGACCTGCCGTCCTACGGCGCTCTCTCGCAGACCGCATCGCGACTCGGAACGATGGCTGGCGCGGCCGTCGGCGGTGTGATCGTCGCGTCCGCGGGCCTCGTCGGAAGCGCGGCGGTGAACGCGGTGACTTTCACCGTCGTCATCGCGTTCATCGCCATCTGGCTCAGACCGCGGTTCCTGCTCGCACGGGCAGACCGACAGTCCGCTCTTCGCGACATCGCGGGTGGATTCGCCCACCTCGGCGCACATCCGACCACCCGCACGCTCGTCATCGCCCTCTCGGGGCTCAACCTCGCGGTCGGTCCGGCCGTCGGGATCGGCCTCGCGCTCCGAGCACACGACGAAGGCTGGGGCGCGCCGGCTGTAGGGCTGTTCGAAGCTCTGTTGGGACTCGGCGCGGCGATCGGCGCCGTGTCCGTCGCCAGGTGGCGGCCTCGGCGCGAGGCACGCGCGGGATTCCGTGCTCTGATGCTGCAGGGATTGGCCATCGTCGCACTCGGCTGGGGTCCCGCGTGGAGTGTCGGAGTCGCTGCCTTCGTCATCGGTGCGACCGCCGGCTACGCATCGGTGCTGCTCAGCGCCACGTTCTCGGCAACCGTCGACACCGCGTACCTCGGCCGCATGAGCTCCATCACCCGGTTGGGCGACGACTGCCTGATGCCGCTCGCGATGGCCGCGTTCGGTCTGCTCGCGTCGACCACCGCGCTCTGGGTTCCCTTCGCCCTCTTCGGTGGAGCGATGACGGCATCGATGGTGGCGCCGTTGGCCAACCCCGCGTTCCGGAGCATGTCGCTGCGTACAGCCGTCGGACCCACATGATGGATGCGGAGACGACGAAAGCCCTCGGAGAACCGAGGGCTTTCGCTTGTTGTGACCCCAGCGGGATTCGAACCCGCGTTACCGCCGTGAGAGGGCAGCGTACTAGGCCGCTATACGATGGGGCCGTCTGGCGGAACGTTTCCGTGCCGCGACAACTGTTCAAGTATGCCACGACGATTCTCACGTCGCCAAATCGAGCGGGGCGGTCTTCAGATCCCGGGCGTGGCGCACCTGCCGAGGGGTTTGCCACGGCGCCCCTGAAGGAGTTGACTCATCTCATGCGCGTCACCAAATTCGAACATGCCGCTCTTCGCATCCAGCAGGGCGATGACGTCCTTCTCCTCGACCCGGGCTCGTTCACCTCTCCCCTGAACGATCTCTCGGGTCTCGTCGCTGTCGTGATCACTCACGAGCACCCCGACCATTGGACCCCCGAGCACCTGGATCGGATCCTGCGCGCAGCCCCCGGCACCCCGATCTACGCCCCGGCGGGCGTCGCGCGCGCCGCCGACGGCTATGACATCTCCGTGGTCGCTCCGGGCGAGACGGTGGAGGTCGGTGCGTTCACGCTCCGCTTCTTCGGCGGCACGCATGAGGTGATCCACTCGTCACTGCCGGTGGTCGAGAACGTCGGCGTGCTGATCAACGATGTCTTCTACTATCCGGGCGACTCGTACGCGATCCCCGAGGGCGTCGAGGTCGGCACTCTCGCGGCACCGCTCGGCGCGCCGTGGCTGAAGATCGGCGAGGCCATGGACTACGTCCTGGCCGTGAAACCACGGCGGGCGTTCGGCACTCACGACATGACGCTTTCCGTCGCGGGCAAGACGATGCACCGGCAGCGGCTGCAGTGGGCGACCGAGCAGGGCGGCGGCGAGTTCTCGATACTCGAACCGGGCGACTCGCTCGACATCTGACGTGGCGGACTCCCCCTCTGCCGAGTACTCGCTCAACGAGGGCGGCGTACGAGATCTCCTCCGAAGCACGGACCCCGCCCTCGCCGAGCTTCCGCTGAGGCTGTTCGCCGACGGCTGGGACAACTCGATGTGGCGCCTCGGCTCCGAACTCGCCGTGCGGCTGCCTCGACGCGATCTCTCGGTACCGCTCATCACCCACGAGCAGCGTGCCCTGCGCACGATCGGGCCGGCTCTCGCCGCCGTCGGCCTCCGTGCGCCCGTCCCCGTGATCGTGGGCGAGCCGAGCGCGCACTTTCCGCGACCCTGGTCCGTTCTGCCCTGGATCCCCGGAACGACGGCGCTCGCCTCCTCCCGCCCGGACAACGCGACCTGGGCGCCCCGACTCGCGGACGCCCTGCGCGCGCTGCACGTGGCCGCGCCGGTCGATGCTCCCCGCAACCCGGTGCGCGGACGCGCCCTGTCCACTCGAGACGCCGCCATTCGGCCACGTCTGGACGCGTTCGACCGCCGGACGGCACTGCGCGACGCCTGGGCCGCGGCACTCGCAGCGCCGCCCGCATCGGAGCAGGTCTGGATCCATGGCGATCTGCACCCGGGCAACGTGCTCGTCGCCGACGGCACGCTCACCGCGCTCATCGACTTCGGCGATGTCACGGTCGGCGACCCCGCCTACGACCTCGCCTCGGCCTGGATGCTCTTCGACGCCTGCGGCCGAGAGGCATTCCGGCGAGCGACGAGGGAGCGTTACGACGACGCCACCTGGACCCGCGCGAGAGGCTGGGCGGCGTACATCGCCCTCGTCCTGATGACTCAGAGCGATGACAGGCCCGAGTACTTCGCCGTCGGAGTGAGCACGGCCGACGCGCTCGAAGAGGACTAGCTCTGCGCGGCTCGAACGCGCAGAGCTCGCGCCAGGTGGTCGCGCTGTTCGATGACGATCCGGCGCAGAGCGGCGGGCGCCGTGTCGTTGTCCGCGAGCCAGGCATCCACGGCATCGAGTGTGGGCGAGGCGGGGAAGAGTCCGACCACGAGGCGTTGCGCCAGCTCGATGCTCCGTGTCGCCCACGCATCGCCGATCCGCCCGAAGTACTCGGCATCGAACCTCTCGATGAGATCGCGGCGTCCTCCGGCTCGGAACCCGCCGATCACCGCGTCGAGATGATCGTTGCTGAGCGATCCGTCGTTCCACGCCGCGTCCCAGGCGGCAGCCCGGACGTCCGGTTCGGGACGCGAGGCCAGGGCCCTGCGGGCAGCGGTGCGTCCGCTGCCCGTGTCGTCGGACTCCAGCTCCGCGGCCACCGCATCGGCATCCGCGTGTCCCGTGGTGACGAGGGCGGTGAGGAGCTGCCACCGCAGATCCGGGTCGATCGTGAGCCCGTCGGGGGCATCGCCATGCAGGATCGCGCGGATGTCTTCTGCACGCACATCGTCGAAAGCTGATGCCGATGCGAGCGCACGCGCCCAGGAGAGCTGTGCATCGCTACCGGCATCGGATGCCTGGAGCGCAGTCCACGCGGTCTCGACCCATGCTGTCAACTCACGCTGTCGCGCGTCATCGCTCGCGTAGTTGCGGATCGCGAAGAGCGTATTCGCGAGGATGCCGGCGAGAAGGCCGATGTTCGACTCCCGCGGAGCGTGGGCACGAACGATCTCGGCGTACCGAGCGACCGCGAGCTCGCCGTCGCGGGTGGCGTTCCAGAGCGATGACCAGATGACAGCCCTGGCGAGAGGATCGTCGAGCGAAGACAGTGATTCCCGCACCGTCGCCAGAGAGGCGTCATCGAGACGCACCTTGGCATAGGTGAGGTCGTCATCATTGAGGAGCACGAGATCCGCAGCCGGGATGACGACCGGTGTCCGCTCGTCGTCGATGTCGAGCGCGATCTGATCGCGACGAACGACCCTCCCGTCGACACGATCGTAGAGACCGATGCGCAGGCGGTGCGGCCGAGGGTCGCTCTGCATGACGGCGGCGCCGCCGTCGGCATCCCGCTCCACCCACAGCGTCGAGACCCCGGTGGTCTGCAACCAGGCACGCGACCAATCGGTCATGTCCCGCCCGGAGACCGCACTCAACTGCACGAGGAAGTCGTCGAGGGTCGTGTTGCCGAAGGCGTTCGCCGCGAAGTACCGCCGCGCGCCCTCGAAGAACGCCTCGTCGCCGACGAACGCGACGAGCTGCTTGAGCACGGCGGCACCCTTGGCGTAGGTGATGCCGTCGAAGTTCAGCTTCGCCGCCTCGAGATCGGGGATGTCCGCGACGATCGGGTGCGTCGTGGGCAACTGGTCCTGCTGGTACGCCCACGCTTTGCGGTTCGCAGCGAATTTCACCCAGGCGTCGTGGAAGCGCGTCGCCACCGCCGAGGCGTGCGAACCCATGTAGTCGGCGAACGACTCCTTGAGCCACAGGTCGTCCCACCACTTCATCGTGACCAGGTCGCCGAACCACATGTGCGCCATCTCATGCAGGATCGTGTTCGCGCGAGCGGCACGCTGGGCATCCGTGGCGGCCCCTCGCGACAGGTAGGACTCTGTGAATGTCACGAGGCCGGGGTTCTCCATCGCGCCGAGGTTGTATTCGGGCACGAAGATCTGGTCGTACTTGCCCCAGGGATAGGGGTAGGCGAACGCGTCGGTGAAGAAATCGAGACCCTGTCGGGTGATCTCGAGGATCTCGTCCGACTCCAGGTACTGCGCGAGGGACTGTCGCGCGAACAGAGCCAGCGCGATGCGCTGATCGTCGCGCTGCCATTCGCCGTCGACTCGAGCGTAGGGTCCCGCCGCGATGGACGTGATGTAGCTGGAGATCGGGAGCGTAGGAGCGAACTCGACACGTTGCACGCCGACGCCGGCGTCGACGCTCACCGCCGCCTGGTTCGACAGCACCTGCCAACCCGCCGGAGCATCGATCACGAACGTGTAGGGCGCCTTGATGTCGGGCTGCTCGAAGCAGGCCATCACCCGTCGCGCGTCGGCGGGCTCGTACTGCGTGTAGAGGTAGGTGCGGTCATCGACCGGGTCGTGGAACCGGTGCAGGCCTTCGCCGGATCGGCTGTAGCTCGCGACAGCCTCGACACGGACGACGTTCTCGGTCCCGAGGCCGCTCAGCTCGATGCGCGACCCGTCGTAGACGACATCGCGGTCCACGCCGTTGACGACGACCCTCTCGACACTCTCTCCGATGAAGTCCACCCAGGTCGAGTCCGCCGTCGCGGTGAAATCCAGGGTCGTGGTCGTGGAGAACCCGCTGCGTGCCCGCTCCGGCGCACCCGTGAGGTCGAGTTCTACGCGGATGCTGCGCACGGAGACGGCGGCGGATCGCGCCGCGGTCTCCTCTCGGGAGAGATTGGCTGTGTCCATGCCTCCATCCTTTCATCCGCGTTCCCGCCCTGCCGAACCTACGTACGTTGCCTCACGCAACAGAAGAGCGTAGAGTTGCGCTATGCAACATGAGACTGGGTCAGACGAACGCCGAACCGACAGCGCCGCCGTCCTGAAGTCGCTCGTCGCGATCACGCGGCGCGGCCTGGTCGACGCCCGCGCGGGAGAGCCGACGCTCTCGATGACCGACCAGTCCATCGTCATGGCGATCGCCGATCAGCCCGGGATCCGGTCGACGGACATCGCCCGGATGTTCCGGCTGAACCGCTCGACCGTTTCGCGTCAGCTGTCCGCACTCATGTCTCTCGGCCTCGTGCAGGAGACCCCTTCGAACTCCGGACGCGGCCGACCGCTCGAGCTGACCGCCGAGGGCGAAGAGGCATTCCGCGGCACACTGCGATCGCTGCAGGACGTCATCGACGCCCATCTCGCGCAGTGGACGGATGACGAGGTGCAGCGCTTCGCGCATGATCTCCGGCGTTTCGACAGAGGCGACGAACAAGCCTGACCACGGCCCACAAGGCCACCAGAGGAAGAAGAGAAATGAAGAACATCACTGTTCTCGGCACCGGCGTGCTCGGATCGCAGATCGCGTTCCAGACCGCCTTCCACGGTTTCGACGTCGTCGCATACGACATCGATCAGTCCGCGCTCGATCGCGCGGCCGAACGACTCGAGGGTCTCGCCTCGCGCTACATCGCAGACGGCGTGGAGAATGCCGCTGACGGCGGCGCGAAAGCCGCGATCGACCGCATCCGGCTCACGTCCGACCTCGCGGATGCAGCCGCTGCAGCTGACCTCATCATCGAGGCGGTGCCCGAGAACCTCGAACTCAAGCAGAGCATCTACCGGACCCTCGCCGACGCCGCACCGGCGACCACGATCTTCGCGACCAACTCCTCGACCCTCCTGCCGAGCGCGCTCGCGGAATCGACGGGTCGCCCCGACCGGTTCCTCGCCCTCCACTTCGCGAACGAGATCTGGTCGCACAACACCGCCGAGGTCATGGGAACCCCCGCAACCGACCCCACCGTCTACGAGACGGTCGTCGAGTTCGCGACGCAGATCGGGATGGTCCCCATCCAGATCAAGAAGGAGAAGGCGGGCTACCTGCTGAACTCGCTGCTCGTGCCCTTCCTCCAGGCCGGGGCCGAGCTGCTCGTCGACGGCATCGCCGAGCCCGCGGACATCGACGCGACCTGGCGGATCGGCACGGGCGCGCCGGCAGGCCCCTTCGAGATCTACGACATCGTCGGTCTGACGACCGCCTACAACATCTCGCGCATGGGCGGCGAGAAGCAGCAGCGCTTCGCAGACCTGCTCAAGGAGCGGTACATCGACCACGGCAAGCTGGGGGTCGCGACGGGCGAGGGGTTCTACACCTACCCTCGCGAGAGCTGACGCCCCTCACCGCCCGAGGAGCTTGCGGATGGCAGTCTCCGGCGACACCGACAGGTCGAGAGTGCGACCGCGCGCGTAGAGCCGGAAGACCCGCGGGTCGATATAGCTCCCTCGGGCGACCGCGAGAGTGTTGCCGAGCGCCGACGCCGTGGCCTGCACAGCGAGGCGCTCGGCGCGCCGTCGATCGGTCTTCGTCTCGAGTCGGCCGATCCGCGCCAGCGCGTCCGCCGCGAGGATCGTACCGTGCAGCGTGCGGAAGTCCTTCGCGGTGAACGACGATCCCGCCACCTGCCGTAGATAGTCGTTGACCTCGCTCGAGGTGAGGCGCACCCGGCGACGGCCCTTGCGATAGGCGAGCAGCGGAGCCTTCGGCGAACCGACGGCGAACTCCGACAGCGCCTCGGCGAGCGGCGCATCGGTGATCTCGATCGAGGCGAGCTGCTTGCTCTTCGCAGGGAAGCTGAGCGCGACCGTACTCCCGTCGATCCGCACGTCCCGTCGCCGAAGCGTGCTCAGGCCGCGACTGCCGTGTTTCACCAGGTAACGCTCCGAGCCGATGCGCAGTGCAGCGTCGTCCAGCAGCCGGAAGGAGACGGCGAGGGCGCGGTCACGTGTCAGTCCCGGTTCACCGATGGCACGGGTGACCTTCGCCCTGGCGGCGGGCAGCGCCTCGGCCAGTTTGAGCGCCCGGGCGAACTTGCGCTGATCTCTGCCGGTGCGCCAGAGGGGATGGTAGAGATACTGACGTCTGCCCGCATCGTCTGTGCCGACCGCCTGAATGTGAGCGAGGGGGTCGGCGGCGATCCACACGTCTTTCCACGCGGGAGGTATCGCGAGGTCCCGGATGCGCTCTCGATCGGCCTCGGCCACGGGCGTGTTACCGGCATCGACGTATCGGAAGCCGGAGCCCGATCGCACGCGTCGAATTCCCGGCGTCTCGCCGGGGACGACTCTCGTGAGTGCCATTGGCATCCTCCCTGTCATGCCGCGTCGGGCATCTGCGATCACGATGCCCGGCCCGGCGACGGCAGTGAAGGGCATGGCGCGACACGGGCGCGCTCTGCTAGGCGATATCTCCCTCCGGACGGCATGCTCCGTCGGCAGCGGCATCGCGCCGATCGGATTGTCCGGGCACCCGATGGTCTGCCATCCTCGTGACTATGGCGATGTCATTCGAGGAGTTCCGTGCGTCCCTGACCCGTGCAGATCTGCGCGCCCCACTCGGGTTGCAGCTCACCGACCTCGAAGCCCGACAGGTGGCCGACGACACCGCGTCCGCTCAGAGCTGGTACGCCTACTGGGTGTCGACCCAGCCGACCGCTCCCCCGCCGCCCACGGGCCCCGCATACGACGCACCTCCTCCGGCGTACGACGCACCTCCTCCCGCATACGACACGGCGCCCGTGTACGCCACGCAGGCCCCGGCGCCAGCAGGCCCGCCGGTGTACCCGGGATACACGGCCGCGCCCGACGGCCCTCCGGGTCAGAAGAGGCGTGTCGGTCTCTGGGTGGCGCTCTCGATCGTGGGCGCGCTCCTTCTCATCGCCGCGATCGTCGTGATCTTCGCCTTCGCCACGGCGCGACACTGGACCAAGACCGATGTACCCGAGCAGCCAGAGACCTTCCGCAGCGAGGAGTACGAGACCGGGCGCTACGACGTCACGATGGACGACGTGAACCCCTGCAGCGTGAACCAGGACTGGACGGACTGCACGAACCTCATGGTCGCGACCTACACGGCAGCCTGCGTCGATGTCGAGCTCACCGAGAGCGCGACCCGCCTGTGCGCCGAGTACAGCGCGGCGATAGACGAGATGAAGGCGCAGGACGGCGACGGCTACTTCGTGGCCACGCTCGGCAGCTATGGCAGCCTTCACCGGACGCCTGAGATCGATACACGTCAGGTGTCGAACGACGACTACGAGCCGGCCGTCACGCACGAAGCGGTGTGCTACCTCGGATTCATCGGAGAGTGCGAATAGGCACACGCCCGGTAACGACAAAACCCCCGCCTGAGCGGGGGTTTTGTCTTGCTGGGGTACCTGGACTCGAACCAAGAACAACGGAACCAGAAACCGCCGTGTTGCCAATTACACCATACCCCAAGGGCGAAACCGGAGTCTCGCACCGAGAGTCAAGCTTACCCGAGCCGCGGCCCTAATGCCAAAACGCCGCCGTTCGTCCGGGCGCGTCGCGGGCGGAGATGACGAGGGAGAGCACTCATCGGCGACTCTCCCTCGTCGACCAGGCCGTCTCAGCCGGCCAGGAACTCCGACAGCAACCGGAGCCGTCGCAGCGACTCGTCCTTGCCCAGGAGCTCCATGGATTCGAACAGCGGCGGCGAGATGCGGCGTCCCGTGATCGCGACACGCGGAGGACCGTAGGCGACACGCGGCTTGAGCTCGAGGCTCTCGACGAGCGCCGCTGCGAGAGCCTCCTGAATCTTCTCGGGCGTGAAGTCGGTCACCGGCTCGAGAGCCACCACGCACGCGTCGAGCACCTCGCCGGCGTTCGCAGGGAGCCCCTTGAGCGCGTCGGCGTCATACGAGACGTCGTCGGAGAAGAGGAAGCCGACCATGCCGGGCACGTCGCCGAGCAGCTGCACGCGCTCCTGCACGAGCGGGGCGACCCGGAAGGCGAGCACGAGCTCTTCGTGAGTCGGCTCGTCGAAGAGGCCGGCGGCCGCGAGGTACGGGATCGTCCTCTCGGCGAAGTCCTTCTCGTCGAGCTTGCGGATGTGGTCGCCGTTGATCGACTCGGCCTTCTTCTGGTCGAACCGAGCCGGGTTCGGGTTGACGTCCACGATGTCGAACGCCTCGGTGAACTCCTCGAGCGTGAAGACATCGCGGTCGTGACCGATGGACCAGCCGAGCAGCGCCAGATAGTTCAGCAGCCCCTCGTGGATGAATCCGCGATCCCGGTGCAGGAAAAGATCCGCCTGAGGGTCGCGCTTGGAGAGCTTCTTGTTGCCCGTCTCGCCGAGCACGAGCGGCATGTGAGCGAACCGCGGGACGAACGTGGTGACGCCCGCATCGATCAGGGCCGCGTACAGCGCGAGTTGACGAGCCGTGGAGGGCATCAGGTCTTCGCCGCGCAGAACGTGCGTGATGCCCATGAGCGCGTCGTCGACGGGATTAACGAACGTGTAGAGCGGGATCCCGTTCGGACGCACCACGACGAAGTCCGGGAAGGAACCGGCGGGGAAGGTCACCTCACCGCGGATCAGATCGACGTAGGTGAGGTCCTCGTCCGGCACGCGCAGTCGGAGTGCCGGCTGACGACCCTCCGCGCGGAAGGCGTCCTTCTGCTCGGTCGTGAGATCCCGGTCGTGATTGTCGTAGCCGAGCTGCTTCGCGCGTCCGGCCGCCTCGTTGCGGGCGTCGATCTCCTCCGCCGTGGAGAAGCTCTCGTACAGGGCGCCGGAGGCGAGGAGCTTGTCGATCACGCCGCGATAGATGTCGTGACGCTCGGACTGGCGGTACGGGGCATGCGGCCCACCGACCTCGACGCCCTCATCCCAGTCGATCTTGAGCCAGGTCAGAGCGTCGACGAGCTGGCGGAAGCTCTCCTCACTGTCGCGCGCGGCGTCGGTGTCCTCGATTCGGAACACCATCTTCCCGCCGTTGTGGCGGGCGTACGCCCAGTTGAAGAGGGCCGTGCGGACCATGCCGACGTGCGGCAGTCCGGTGGGCGAGGGGCAGAAGCGGACGCGTACGTCGGAGCCGCTGGCGGTCGTGGTGAGGGGGTGCGGGGTAGCCATATCCCCTCGATTCTAGTTGCCGGGTGGCGTCTCGACCTCCCCGATCGCCAGCGGTCGCGGGCCGCTCAGGAGGGGTCACCGTGGGTAACAGTCCCTCACCCTGGGTAACAACCCGCATTCGACGCCGACGCGCTCCTATCGTTGCCGCATCGACCAACCGGAAGGGTGACAACATGACAATCACGGATGCAGTGACCACAGGCCTCAGCGATCGCTGGCGCGGCACGCCAAGACCTCAGACGAGCCTCGAGTGGATCGACCGCGCCGAGGAGGTGGCCGACATCCTCGCGGTGGACGCCGTCGAGCGGGACCGCGCGAATGCGACCCCTCGGGCCGAGGTCCAGCTGCTCAAGGACTCGGGGCTGGTCACCCTGCTCGGCCCTCGCGCCCACGGCGGCGCCGGTGGGAGCTGGGACACCGCCTACAAGGTGATCAGGGCGGTGGCCCGCGGCGACGGGTCGATCGGACAGGTTCTCGGGTATCACTACCTCTGGGCGTGGGCGGCCCGTCTCGTCGGAACCGAAGAGCAGATCGCCGCGGTCGAGGAGCTGTACACCGCGAACGACTTCGTCTTCGGCGGCGCGGTCAACCCGCGCGACTCCGACTTGGTGATCCGCGAAGACGGCGATGATCTCGTGTTCTCCGGGCGCAAGTCCTTCTCGACGGGCGGCCAGATCTCGGACCTGACCGTCCTCGAAGGCGTCCTCGAAGGCACCGAGACGCACATCTTCGCGATCGTCCCCACGGCTCAGGAGGGGATCGTCTTCGGAGACGACTGGGACAACCTGGGGCAGCGACTCACCGAATCGGGCTCGGTCGAGATCCGCGACGTCCGAGTCCCCTGGTCGGCGGCAGCCGGCTTCGTCGACCGGGTGTTCCGCCCCTTGACCTACAACACTCTGAACGTGCCGACCATCCAGCTCGTCTTCGCGAACTTCTACCTCGGCATCGCACAGGGTGCCCTCCAGACGGCATCCGCCTACACGCGATCTGTGACCCGCCCGTGGCCGTACGGCGGCGATGACAAGCAGCACGCGACAGACGAGTGGTATCTGCTCGAAGGCTATGGCGAGCTGGCATCGAAGCTGTGGGCCGACGAAGCGCTGCTCGATGCCGTGGGCGCCGAGATCAGTGCGGTGCTGCACGCCCCGCGCGAAGAACTCACTGCACGTCGACGTGGCGAGATCGCCGTGCGCATCGCGGCGGGGAAGCTGCGCATCGTCGACGACGGCCTGGAGGTCGCCACGAAGATCTACGAGCTCACCGGCGCCAGGGCCTCGGCCAACTCGGTCGGCCTCGACATCTTCTGGCGCAACCTGCGCACGCACAGCCTGCACGACCCGATCGCGTACAAGAAGCGGGAGGTCGGCGACTACGTGCTGCGCAACGAGGTGCCTGAGCCGACCTGGTACACCTGATCGCCGCGATTCAGGTGCTCCTCGGTGCCGCGCTCACGGAGGCGGTCGTGGCACCGGGGAGCCCTGGGCATTCTGCCCTGGGCGGTCTCAGCCTCGCGGCGCGACGGCGACCGCCGCAGAATGCGCCAGCGGCAGGCGTCCGGCGATCGACCGCTCGGCGCACACTAACTCGAAGGCCGCGCGGAACGAGCGCCGACCGGCGTCGTCGAGCGCACGGTAGAACTGACCGGCTCCCCCGACGCCTCCCTCGGCGGACGCCCACAGCGCAGTCGCATCGGCCGACCACGTCCAGGTGATCTCAGACACCTGCGGGCGCGGCCAGCCCGCGTCGTCGAGCATCCTCGCGAAGCCGTCGACGGTGCGCTCGAAGTCTCTCTCCGGCGGCAGTCGCTCCCCCGTCGCAGGAATGAGTGCCGCACGCTCGCACACCTCCCGCCAGAGCCAGGTGGGCGAGTTCGTCCAGATCGTCGCCGACACCAGATCTACGGAGACGCGGAGGAGCTCCGCCGCGGATGCTCGGGGGTCGGCGACGTGGTTCAGCACGAAGTTCGCCACGACGACGTCGAACTGGCCGTCCTCGAAAGACAGGTCAGGCAGCGTTCCGTCGCGCACCGGAATCTCGGGATGCTCGCGCAGCGCGACGTCTCGCATCGTCGGCTCGGGCTCGCATCCGGTCGCATCCCAGCCGGCATCGGCGAATGCGGCCGTGAGCATTCCTGTGCCCGACCCCACGTCGAGCAGCGTCCGCTTCCCAGGGGTTCCGAACGCTCCGAGCAGGGCCTCCGCGGTCCCGACGCAGAGCGACGCGTAGGAGTCGGCGTATGCGCGCCCGGTGCCCGCCCAGTCCTTCATCCGCGCGAGCGGCCGAGCGGCGACAGCGCGACGATGGCGATGACGATCACCGATGCCGCGATCCCGAGCCCTGCGTACTGGAAGTTCGCGAGCACCACACCCGCGAGCACAGCGCCTGCTGCGGCCGAGAGGCTCATCAGCGAATCGCTGCGGCCCTGCCTGCGCGTGCGGATCTCGGGGGCACTCGACTCGGTCAGCAGCGCAGCCCCTGCCACCGTCGCCGCGCTCCATCCGAGTCCCAGCAGGATGAGAGCGACGATCACGCCCCACTCCCGATCGTTCGCGAAGACGGCGAAGGCGAGCGCCCCGCCGAGAAGGATCTGACCCAGCAGAACCACGCGCAGCCGGCCCCATCTGTCGGCGAGGATGCCGAAGACGGGCGACAGCGCGTACATGCCTCCGACGTGCAGGGCGATCGTGATGCCCACGAGAGCCGAGACATCGGCCGGGGTGGGCGCCATGCCGTGTGCACCGTGCGCCATATGGGCGAGGTGGACCGGGGTCATCGCCATGACGGAGGCCATCACCACGTGCGAACCGGCCACCGCGAACATCGCGTAGCGCGCGACCACAGGTCGGTCGGCGACGACGGCGCCCGTCGCCTTCGCGGCCGCCGAGGCGAGCCGCTGCGCTGCCAGAAGCGGGTCGGGGCGGAGCGCCACGAGGTACAGGACGAGCGCGACGCACTGAGCGACGAACGAGAAGGCGTAGGAACCGGTCTGTGGCGGCATGCCGATCGCCGCCCCGACGATCTCCCCGGGCCCCAGCAGCAACGGCCCAGCGACACCGCCGATGGTGGTCGCCCAGACCACGATCGAGAGATCCCTTCCGCGATGCTGTGGTGCGGCGAGGTCGGTCGCGGCGAACCGCGACTGCAGATTGCCCGCATTGCCGGCGCCGATCATCAGGATGCCGACGAGCAGCAGCGGGAACACCCGCACCGACGCCGCGAGGATCACCACCGCGATGCCGACGAGTGCGAAGAGGTTTCCCAAGGTGAGGGCTCGGCGTCGACCCACCTTGGCAGCCAGGCGCGCGAGCGGGATGGCGCACAGCGCGGCGCCGAGGGTGACCGACGCCGTCGCGAGACCCGAGAGGGCGTCGCTGCCCGAGATGTCAGCCGCAAGCAGAGCGCCGAGAGACACCGTCGCCCCGAAGGCGATCCCGCCCAGTACCTGCCCTGTGGAGAGAACCAGCACGGTTCGCCGCTGCACCGCCGCCTGCTGAGCAGCCGTGAGGGCGACGCCGGTCATGATGCGCGCACGGCGTCGCGCACGGTGTTGCGCAGGATACCCAGTCCGGTGATCTCGACCTCGACGGTGTCCCCGGCGACGAACTCCCCCACACCTGCCGGCGTACCCGTGAGGATGACGTCGCCGGGCAGCAGCGTGAAGGCCGCCGAAGCATGCTCGATGATCGCCTCGACCGAATGGATCATGTCGGTGAGCGGCGCCTTCTGCCGCACCTCGCCGTTGACGCGGGTCTCGATCGTCGCGACCGAGGGGTCGAAGTCGGTGCTGATGGTCGGGCCGAGAGGGCAGAAGGTGTCGAAGCCCTTCGCCCGAGCCCACTGACCGTCCTTGCGCTGGAGGTCACGCGCGGTGACGTCGTTGGCGATCGTGTAGCCGAGCACGTGATCGAGGGCATCCGCGGCCTTCACGTTCTTCGCGACCCTGCCGATCACGACAGCGAGCTCACCCTCGTACTCTGTCTGCTCCGAGATCGAGGGGCGCACGATGGCGTCTCCTGGGCCGATGACGGCGGTGTTGGGCTTGAGGAACAGCAGCGGCTCCTCGGGGGCGACTCCCCCATCTCGGCGGCGTGATCGTGGTAGTTCTTGCCGACGCAGACGATCTTGGAGCGCGGGATCACCGGAGCGAGGATCACCGCGTCCGCGATCGGCACTCGGTCACCCGTGGGCTCGTAGCCCGCGAAGAGCGGATCGCCCGAGAGGACGACGAGGTCGGTGTCATCGACGATCCCGAAGAGGATGGCGTCGTCATGGCTGAATCGGGCGATCTTCATGCCACCAGCCTATCCAGCGTGCTGCACGACGAGACCCCGCTGCACGGAAGCGCAGCGGGGTCTCGAGAGTACGAAGGCTCAGGCGTCGAGCCGCAGAAGCCAGCCGTGCTTGTCCTCACGGCGGCCGTACTGGATGTCGGTGAGCTCTTCGCGCAGCGACAGGGCGAGTTCGCCGAGCGGCTGCGGCTCATCGAAGCCCTCGCCGACGAGAGCACCGATGGGAGTCACGACGGCGGCGGTGCCGCAGGCGAAGACCTCGACGATGTCGCCTGAGGCCACACCCTCGCGCCACTCGTCGATGGAGATCGGACGCTTCTCGACCGCGTAGCCGCGGTCTTCGGCGAGCTGCAGCAGCGAATCGCGTGTGATCCCCTCGAGGATGCTGTCGGACTCGGGCGTCACGACGCGGCCGTCTTTGAAGACGAACACGACGTTCATGCCGCCGAGCTCCTCGACGTTGCGCTGCTCGTTGAGGAACACGACCTGGTCGCAGCCCTTCGCGCTCGCCTCACTCTGCGCGAGCAGGCTCGAGGCGTAGTTGCCGCCGGTCTTCGCCTTGCCGGTGCCGCCCTTGCCGGCACGGGCGTAGTCCTCGGAGAGCCAGATCCGCACGGGCTTCACTCCCCCGGTGAAGTACGCTCCGGCTGGGCTGGCGATCACGTAGTACGCGACCTTCTGAGCCGCGCGAACACCGAGGAAGGCCTCCTTGGCGAACATGAACGGACGCAGGTACAGGCTCTGGTCGGCACCTGAGGGAACCCAGCGACCGTCGACCGCGATGATCTCGCGCAGCGACTGGATGAAGTACTCGGTGGGCAGCTCCGGGAGCGCGAGTCGACGCGCGCTGGCCTGCAGTCGTGCCGCGTTGCGGTCGGGGCGGAACGTGTGGATCGAGCCGTCGGCGTGACGATAGGCCTTGATTCCCTCGAAGATCTCCTGGGCGTAGTGCAGCACGGACGCGGCCGGGTCGAGCGGGATGGGTCCGTAGGGCTGCACGCGCGGTCGGTGCCATCCGCCCTTGACGGACCAGCAGATGTCGACCATGTGGTCGGTGAACACGACACCGAACCCCGGGTTCTCGTGAACCTCGGCGACCCGACCGGGCGTCGCGGCGGTCAGGTTCTTGGTCACAGCGAACTCCAGCGGAGCCACGGTGGTCTCGGCGTCGATGGTCGTCATCTCGTCATCCATTCCTCATGCGGCGCGCATCCTCGCGCCGTCTCAGCCTACGCCTGTCGGTCAGAGCAGAGCAGCGATCGCGGAGCCGATCTCCGCGGTCGTGCGCGCACCCGTGCGGGTCGCGATGTCGGATTCGACGGCGGCACTCACTCGAGCGGCCTCCGCTCCGAGTCCGAGGTGGTCGAGCAGCAGCGCGACCGACAGGATCGCCGCGGTGGGGTCGGCCTTCTGCTGCCCCGCGATGTCGGGAGCCGAGCCGTGCACCGGCTCGAACATCGACGGGAAGGTGCCGTCGGGGTTGATGTTGCCCGATGCGGCGAGTCCGATGCCGCCGGTGACAGCGCCTGCGAGATCGGTGAGGATGTCGCCGAAGAGGTTGTCGGTGACGATCACGTCGAAGCGCGAGGGATCGGTGACGAGGAAGATCGTCGCGGCATCGACGTGCAGGTAGTCGACGGACACGTCGGGATGCTCGGACGCGACTTCGTCGACGACGCGCTGCCAGATGGCGCCGGCGTGCACGAGCACGTTCGTCTTGTGCACGAGTGTGATCTTCTTGCTGCGACGTTCGGCGAGATCGAACGCGTATCGCACGACCCGCTCGACACCGAATGCAGTGTTCACCGACGTCTCGTTGGCGACCTCGTGCGGTGTGCCCTTGCGGATCGCGCCGCCGTTGCCGACGTACGGCCCCTCAGTGCCCTCGCGGACGACGACGAAGTCGATCTCGCCGGGGCTCGCGAGCGGGCCCGAGGCGCCGGCGAAGAGCTTGGACGGACGCAGATTGACGTAATGATCCAGCGTGAAGCGGAGTTTCAGCAGCAGGCCGCGCTCGATGTTCGCGTCCTTCAGGCGCGGGTCTCCTGGCGTGCCGCCGACCGCGCCGAGCAGGATCGCGTCGTGTTCGGAGATCGACTGCAGATCATCGTCGGTGAGAGTGTCGCCCGTCTCGAGGAAACGGGCGGCGCCGAGCGAGAAGCGCGTCTTGTCGAACGTCACATCGCTCGATGCGGTGACCGCGTCGAGGACCTTCTCGGCCTCGGCGACGACCTCTGGGCCGATTCCGTCACCGGGGATGACGGCCAGCTTCACGACACGCGACATGACACTCCTTGCATCGGGATGGACCGGCCGACGCTCGGATGCATGCCGAGCGGGCCGGTCCTCCCAGCGTACTGGTCAGTGCGAGGGCGCCTTGCGCAGTGTGACGGCGGCGATCACCCCGGCCACGATCACCAGGCCTGCGCCGATCAGCGAGGTCACCAGGACACCCGATCCGAAGGCGGCGGCAGCCGCATCCCACAGCGCGTCTCCGAGCTGCGCGGGCAGATCCTTCGCGGCAGTGTAGGCGCCGGCCAGCGTCTCCGTCGCGGCGTGCGCCGCCTCCGCTGGGATGCCGGAGGGAATCACCAGCGCCCCGCGGTAGAACGCGGTGATCAGGCCGCCGAGGACGGCGGTGCCGAGCACCGCTCCCAGCTCGTAGGCGGTCTCGGAGACGGCGCTGGCCGCGCCCGCCTTCTCGGCCGGAGCACTGGACAGGATCAGCTCGTTCGAGATCGTCTCCGCCGCCCCGATGCCGATGCCCAGCACCACGAAGGCGATGATCAGCGGAGCGACGCCGTGATCCGCCGTCGTGAACGCGACCAGGAGGTAGCCGGCGACAGAGAACGCGAGACCGGCGGGCACGAGCACGTGCGGTGGCACTCGCCGTGAGATCGGCACGACCGAGAGGCCGGCGACGATCATCGCGGCCATTCCGGGCACGAGCGCTGCGCCGGCCGTCATCGGCGAGAGGCCGAGGACGAGCTGCAGGTGCTGCGACACGAAGTAGAGGAAGCCTACGAGCGCCACGACGCTCAGGAGGTTCACGAGGATCGCCCCCGAGAAGGAGCCCCGGCGGAACAGCTGCATGTCGAGCATCGGGACCTCGGCAGCGAGCTGACGCCGCACGAAGAGATACCCCATCACGATGCCGAGCAGCGCCCACACCCCCGCAGTGAGGCTGGGGCCGTCGACGGCGAGCGACTTGATCGCGTAGACGACCGGGATCATCGCTGCCATCGAGAGCATGATGCTGACGATGTCGATACGTCCGGGGTGCGGGTCACGGCTTTCGGGAACGAGCAGCGGCGCCGCGATGAGGAGCGGGATCAGCACGGGCACGGCGATCAGGAAGACCGAGCCCCAGTCGAAGTGCTCGAGCAGGAAGCCGCCGACGATCGGGCCGAGGGCCGAGCCCGCGGAGAACGCCGACGCCCAGACCGCGATGGCGAGGCGCCGCTGATCGCGGTTCGTGAAGATCGAGCGCAACAGCGAGAGGGTCGACGGCATCAGCATCGCACCGAAGAAGCCGAGCAGCGCTCGCGCGGCGATGAGAAGACCTGCCGTGGGGGCGAACGCAGCGAGTGCCGACACGGCCGCGAAGCCGGTCGCGCCGATCAGCAGCATCCGACGACGCCCGAAGCGGTCTCCGAGTGTGCCCATGGTCACGAGCAGCCCGGCGAGCACGAGCGGATACACATCGATGATCCACAGCTGCTCCGCTCCGGTGGGCGCGAGCGCGATGGAGATCTCGGGCAGTGCGAAGCTCAGCACCGTGTTGTCCACCGACACCAGGAGCACCGGCAGCATGAGGACGACGAGTGCCGCCCAGCCACGGGCGCCGACGCGGGGAGCATCCGTCTCTGTCGTCGGGATCGACGCAGTACGGGTCATGGAACACCTCTCAGGATCACGACGGCATCGTTACTGAACCGTCCAGATGGTATAGTAACAGAATCGTCATACGGCCGCGCTACTGTGAATCGAGACGAACAGAGGATCCCCGATGCCCCGACCTCCCCTCGCCCGCGAACGCGTCCTGGACGCCTTCGAATCGATCGTCATCGAAGACGGTGAGCGGGCGGCCACGTTGGATGCGACAGCGAAGGCCGCCGGCGTGTCGAAGGGCGGCCTCCTCTATCACTTCGGCTCGAAGGACGAGCTGGCAGCGGGCCTCATCGAGCGCCTCGATGCGCTCACCACTCTGGATCTCGAGCGGATGACCTCGGCCGAAGAGGGCCCCGTCGCGTACTACGTGCGGACCTCCGTGATGGAGGACGACGCGCTGGACCGCGTCCTCATCGCCGCCACCCGCCTGGCCCAAGGCGGCTCGGCACCCGCTGCCGACGCGCTGCGACGCAACCGCGACCGCTGGGAGGACACGATCCGTCCTCATGTGCGGGATGCCGCGAGCCTCGATCTCGTGATGCTGCTCAGCGACGGTCTGTATTTCAACAACTCGCTCGATGTGCACGGCCCCGAGCGCCTGGTGCCGAGAAGTGACGAGCTGTCCGACCTGATCGCGCTCGTGCTGCGCGCCACCGCTCCCTGAGGCCGGGAACGACAGAGCGGGAGGAGCGACCTCCCGGCCGCTCCTCCCGCTCTGTCGGAGTCTCCCCTGCGATCAGACCTCGGTGATCTCGATCTGACGGAACAGGTCTGCGTCGATCTCGTTGCGCAGGTCGTCGAGCAGATCGTCCGAGACCGGCGAGTCGAGGGTGAGAACGCTGAGTGCCTGATCGCCCGCCCCCAGGCGCGAGATCTGCATGCCTGCGATGTTGATACCGGCCTCGCCGAACTTCTGACCGTAGACCGCGACGATGCCGGGACGGTCGGTGTAGAGCATCACGACGTGGTGCTTCTCGATCGGCAGCTCGAGGGCGTGGTCATTGATGGCGACCAGCTTCTCTGCCTGCTTGGGGCCCGTGAGGGTGCCCGACACCGACAGCTGCGTACCGTCGGAGAGCGCTCCGGCCAGAGTGATGACGTTGCGGTACTCGTCGCTCACGTCGTCCTTGAGCAGACGGACCGCGATACCGCGCTGGTCGGCGAGCAGCGGTGCGTTGACGTACGACACGGTCTCGCTGACGATGTTCGTGAAGACGCCCTTGAGCGCGGCGAGCTTCAGCACGCTCACGTCGTAGTCGTTCAGCTCGCCGTGCACCTCGACATCGAGGCTCGTGAGAGGCGACGTCGAGAGAGCCGCGAAGATCTGGCCGAGCTTCTCGACGAGCGAGATGCCGGGGCGCACATACGGGTCGATGACTCCCCCGGCCACGTTGACCGCATCGGGAACGAGGTCGCCGCCGAGCGCGAGGCGCACGGAACGCGCGACCGAGACTCCGGCCTTCTCCTGCGCCTCCTCCGTGCTGGCACCCAGGTGCGGAGTGACGACGACGTTCGGGAGGTCGAGCAGCGGACGAGCAGTTCCGCCCTCGGCCGGGGGCTCGGAGGTGAAGACGTCGAGACCCGCACCCGCGATCTCACCGGCGACGAGGGCCGCGTGCAGCGCTTCCTCGTCGATGAGGCCACCGCGGGCGACGTTGACGACGAAGGCCGTGGGCTTCATGGCCGTGAACTGCTCGGCACCGATCATGCCGGTCGTCTCCGGCGTCTTCGGCATGTGGATCGTGAGGAAGTCCGCCTCTGCGACGAGCTCGTCGAGCGAGAGGAGCTGCACACCGAGCTGCTGCGCGCGGGCCGAGGTGACGTAGGGGTCGTAAGCGACGACGCGCATGTCGAACGCGGCGAGGCGCGCGGCGACGAGAGCTCCGATGCGGCCGAGGCCGACGATGCCGACCGTCTTCTCGAAGAGCTCGGCTCCCGTGAACGAGCTGCGCTTCCACTGACCGGCCGCGAGCGATGCGTGTGCGGCGGGGATGCGACGGGCGAGGCTGAGGATGTGGCCGACCGTCAGCTCGGCGGCCGAGACGATGTTCGAGGTCGGCGCGTTGACCACCATGACACCCGCTGCGGTGGCCGCCTTGATGTCGACGTTGTCGAGCCCGACGCCCGCGCGGGCGACGACCTTGAGCTTCGGAGCGTGGGTGAGCGCCTCTTCGTCGATGTGCGTCGCCGAACGGATGAGCACCGCGTCGGCATCCGCGAGCGAGGCGAACAGCGCTTCGCGGTCGGTGCCGTCGACGTTGCGAACGTCGAAGTCGGGGCCGAGGGCCTCGATCGTGGCGGGAGAGAGAACTTCAGCGATGAGCACGACGGGCTTCGGCACAGGGATCCTTCGGGGCAGCGCGACAGGGGGCCGATGCGCCGCACACCGTGGGGGCGCGATCCCTTCAACTGTACCCGAGCGGCTCCGCTGCTCCGTGCCGTGTGACGCCGTCTGTCAGAGAGCGACGGTCACGAGATCGGACATGTTGAGGATGCTGTAGCCGATCAGGCTCAGCCAGAACACCGCCACGACGCCGAGACCCGCCAGCAGCACCAGAGCGAGCTCGCCCGCGCGTCGCCGTCGCCCGATCACGTACGCGAACACGAAGACGAGCGCCGGGAACACCACTCCGAAGAGAAGGGTCACCCAGCCGATGCCGGTGAGTCCGCTCTGGGCCATGGAGACGAGATGAGCGACGGCATTCCAGATCGCATAGGCGTAGAAGAGTCCTGCGACTCCGAGCACGAGTGCATTGAGCCACCGCGGGGAGGCGGAGGTCGCCGGAGAGGTCGACTGCTCGGTCATGATCCGATCACCCCCACCGTCACGAAAGGCCAGGGCACGAGCAGCACGACTCCGAGCAGCAGCAGTCCGACCCGGACCCACGTCGCCTTCGCACGGGTCAAGACCCACACCGCGAGGAACCAGAGCGCGGGCGCCGCGACCGCGAGCACGAACCACGGCACGTACATGGCATCGGCCACGATCAGATTGGCCAGCGGCTTCAGCCGCAGCCCTCCGACGACCCAGCCGATGCTGTACAGGAGGTACACGCCGCCGACGACCCCGAGGGTCAGCAGCATCGCGGTGCTCAGGTGTGCTGATTCCTGCTCGTCCGGCATCGTGACGGTGCCGTCGGTCTCGACGCGACCGACGGCCTCGCTGCCGCGGCCGACGGCGTTCCAGCCATCCGGCAGCGCCGCATCATCGGCGTGATCCCGCTGGGTGGACGCCTCGCTCTCAGAGCGCTTCGGAGTGCGCGCCTTCGGCGCGACGCCGTCGTCGCCGTCCCAGCTCAGGGCATCGTCGGAGTCGGAAGTCATGTCCCCAGCGTAGGACACGTCGTCCACTATGCTCGGGGGCATCTGGGCCACCGCGGCCCTCTCCGGAAGGGAAGCCAGTGGCCGAGCAGAACGACAGGGTCGACCAGAGCACACCGGGCGGAGCCGACGAGCCCGCCGCGGGATGGAAGCCGACAGCCGCGGCGAAGTCGCGGGCGACGACCTTCCGCTGGATCGCCGCGGTCCTGTGGGGTCTCGCCATCGCGGCCGAGGCGGTGTCGATCTTCTGGCTGCTCCGCCAGCGCGAGTACGTCGGCGAGGACGGCACGCTCGTGCGCGACCCCGACACGGGCCTCCTGGAGGAGCAGGGCGTCACGGCGCAGTTCCCGCAGTGGGCGTTCGTCACGCTTCTCGTCCTGCTCGTGGTCATCGCCGCGCTCGCGATCACCGGCTCGGTGCTCTGGAAGAAGGCCAACAGGCTCGACCCCGCGCGCCGATCCGAGACCGTGCGCTTCTTCGTGCAGAACCAGCTCGGCGCGATCATCGCGATCGTGGCCTTCCTCCCCCTGGTGATCCTGATCTTCCTCAACAAGGACATGAGCAAGGGGCAGAAGACGACGGCCGGCATCGTCGGCGTGGTCCTCGCCCTGCTCGCCACAGTGATCGGTGTCGACTTCAACCCGCCGTCCGTCGAGAAGTACACGGCCGACCAGTCGGCGGTCATCCTGATGCTCGGAAAGGACGAGGTCGTGTGGGTCGACGGCGGTGCGGTCTACCACGTGTGCGATGAGGTCTCCGACATCCAGACCGGCAGCGAGAAGCGCACCGGCACCACGGCTGAGGCCGTGGAGGCCGGCAAGAGCCGCCTCACGCTGAAGTTCGCCTCCGAGCTGCGCACCTGCGGTCTCGCCGTGCCCGAGAACGCCGACGAGATCGAGGACGCGTTGCGCGAGATCCAGGGCGGAGCGGTCGACACTCTTCTGCCCGCGCCGGTATGGGCCGACCCCGCCGACGCCCCGATCGAGGTCGAGGAGGCTCCGGCGGAGTGACCCGCAGAACCGCGAGAAGGGGCCCGGTGCGATCCGCACCGGGCCCCTTCCCTTCGACCGTCTCAGATCAGCGCGCAGCGCTGCCGTCGACGTAGTCTTCGTCCTGCTGCTTCCATGCGAAGAGCGAGCGCAGCTCCTTGCCGGTGGCCTCGATCGGGTGCGTCTCCTCCTTGGCGCGCAGTGCCAGGAACTCCTCCGCGCCGTTGTCCTGGTCGTCGATGAAGCGCTTCGCGAAGTTGCCGTTCTGGATGTCCGCGAGGATCGCCTTCATCGACTCCTTGACCTCGGGGGTCACGACGCGGGGACCCGAGACGTAGTCGCCGTACTCAGCAGTGTCGGAGACCGACCAACGCTGCTTCGCGATGCCGCCCTCCCACATGAGGTCGACGATGAGCTTCAGCTCGTGCAGCACCTCGAAGTACGCGATCTGCGGCTGGTATCCCGCTTCGGTGAGCGTCTCGAAGCCGGCCTGCACGAGGTGGCTGACGCCACCGCACAGCACGGCCTGCTCGCCGAACAGGTCGGTCTCGGTCTCTTCGGTGAAGGTCGTCTTGATGACGCCGGCACGGGTGCCGCCGATGGCCTTCGCGTACGAGAGCGCCGTGGCCCACGCGTTGCCCGATGCGTCTCGCTCGACGGCGATGATGTCGGGGATTCCACGGCCGGCGACGAACTCGCGACGGACCGTGTGACCCGGAGCCTTCGGGGCGACGAGGATCACGTCGACGCCCTCAGGAGCATCGATGTAGCCGAAGCGGATGTTGAAGCCGTGCGCGAAGGCGAGCGTCTTGCCCTCGGTGAGGTTCGGTGCGATCGACTCGCTGTAGATCGTGCGCTGGTGCTGGTCAGGCGCGAGGATCATGATGAGGTCGGCCCACTGCGTCGCGTCGGCGACGGTCTTGACCGCGAATCCGGCCTCTTCCGCCTTCGGCGCCGACTTCGACCCCTCCTTGAGGGCGATGGCGACCTCGACACCCGAGTCGCGAAGGTTCTGCGCGTGCGCGTGACCCTGCGAGCCGTAGCCGACGATCGCGACCTTCTTGCCCTGGATGATCGACAGATCGGCGTCTGCGTCGTAGAAGATCTCGGTGCTCACTGGTTTCTCTCCTTGATTGATGTTCGTGTACGTGTGTGAAATCTGGTCAGCCGCGCAGGACGCGCTCGGTGATGCTCTTGCCGCCGCGGCCGATGGCGAGGAGGCCCGACTGCGCGATCTCCTTGATTCCGAAAGGCTCGAGGGCGCGGAGCATGGCATCGACCTTGCCCCGGTCACCGGTGACCTCGATCACCAGCGCGTCGGAGGCGTAGTCCACCACAGACGCGCGGAACAGGTTCGCCACCTCGATGACGTTCGACCTGGTCGCGTTGTCGGTGCGCACCTTGACGAGCATGTGCTCGCGCTGCACCGAGGTCGGGAAGTCGAGCTCGACGATCTTGATGACGTTGATCAGCTTGTTGAGCTGCTTGGTCACCTGCTCGAGAGGAAGATCCTCGAGATCGACGACGACCGTGATGCGCGAGATGCCAGGCACCTCGGTCACGCCCACCGCGAGAGAGTCGATGTTGAAGCCACGGCGTGCGAACAGTCCCGCGACTCGGGTCAGCAGGCCGGGGGTGTTCTCCACGAGGAGGCTCAGCACGTGAGTCGACATGGTCAGTCCTCCTCGTCGAATGCGGGCGCGTGCTCGCGGGCGTACTGGACGTAGCTGTTGCTCACGCCCTGGGGAACCATCGGCCACACCATCGAATCGGCGCTGACGACGAAGTCGATGACGACGGGACGGTCGTTCGTCTCGAGGGCGAGCTTGATCGCGGCATCCACCTCCTCCTCCTTCTCCACGCGGATCGCGAGGCAGCCATATGCCTCCGCGAGCTTCACGAAGTCGGGGATGCGGACGGTGCCGTGACCGGTGTTGAGGTCGGTGTTCGAGTGGCGGCCGTCGTAGAACAGCGTCTGCCACTGGCGCACCATGCCCAGCGACGAGTTGTTGATGATCGCGACCTTGATCGGGATGTTGTTGATCGTGCAGGTGGCGAGCTCCTGATTGGTCATCTGGAAGCAGCCGTCACCGTCGATCGCCCACACCACACGGTCGGGCTCGGCGACCTTCGCGCCCATCGCAGCGGGAACCGAGTAGCCCATGGTTCCTGCGCCCCCGGAGTTCAGCCAGGCGTTGGGGCGCTCGTACTTGATGAACTGCGCAGCCCACATCTGGTGCTGTCCCACGCCCGCGGCGTAGATGCCCTCCGGCCCGGTCAGCTCACCGATCCGCTGGATCACGTACTGCGGCGCGAGGAGGCCGTCGGTCGTCGGCGCGTACCCGAGCGGGAACTCGTTGCGCAGCCCGTCGAGGTACGACCACCACTCCTCGGTGTCAGGGGTCGTGGTGGTGATCGCGGTGCGGAACGCCGACTCGAGATCGACCAGCACGTCGCGGACGTCGCCCACGATCGGCACGTCTGCGGTGCGGATCTTAGAGATCTCGGCCGGATCGATGTCGACGTGCACGACCTTGGCGTTCGGCGCGAAGAGCGCGGCCTTGCCGGTCACGCGGTCGTCGAACCGCGCCCCGAGGGACACGATCAGGTCGGCCTCCTGCAGCGCCAGCACCGCCGGAACGGTGCCGTGCATGCCCGGCATGCCGAGGTGCTGCTGGTGGGAGTCGGGGAAGGCGCCGCGAGCCATGAGTGTGGTCACGACGGGCGCATTCGTGGTCTCGGCGAGGGCGAGCAGCTCGGCAGACGCGCGACCGCGGATCACACCGCCGCCGACGTACAGCACCGGCTTCTTGGCCTCGGCCAGAAGGGCCGCCGCCGCCTGGATCTGCTTGCCGTGCGCTTTGGTCACGGGGCGGTATCCGGGCAGGTCGTACTTGGGAGGCCAGACGAACGGCGCCATCGCCTGCTGGGCGTCCTTCGTGATGTCGACGAGCACCGGTCCCGGTCGGCCGGTCGAGGCGATCTCATAGGCCGCCGCGATGGCGCCCGGGATCTCCGACGCATCCTTCACGAGGAACGAGTGCTTCGTGACCGGCATCGTGATGCCGACGATGTCGGCCTCCTGGAACGCGTCAGTGCCCATCAGCGTCGAGAACACCTGCCCGGTGATCGCGAGCAGCGGCACCGAGTCCATGTAGGCGTCGGCGATCGCGGTCACGAGGTTGGTCGCACCGGGACCTGACGTCGCGATGCAGACGCCGACCTTGCCCGAGGACGACGCGTAGCCTTCGGCGGCGTGTCCCGCTCCCTGTTCGTGCCGCACGAGGATGTGCCGCAGCTCGGCGGCGTCCATCAGCGGGTCGTAGACCGGGAGGATCGCTCCTCCGGGAAGACCGAAGACGTCCTTGACGCCGAGAAGCTCGAGCGTGCGGACCACGGCCTCGGCTCCGGAGATCTCCGGTGCGGCGGACTTGGGTGCGGGCGGCCTCGGCACAGCCGAGACGGTGTCAGCAGTCATGACACTCCTTCTGATGGTCTGTTGGCGACGTCGGAGGCTGGGATGCCGGAGCCGACGCGGATCAGCCGGTCGTCGCGCCCTCGGCGGCGGACCGCACGAGACGCGAGTACTTGGCAAGAACGCCACGGGTATAGCGCGGGGGTAGCGGCTCCCAGCCAGAGCGGCGGGAGGCGAGCTCCGCCTCGTCGACGAGTAGGTCGAGAGAGCGAGCTGCGATATCGACCCGTATCAGATCACCATCGCGCACGAAGGCGATAGGACCTGCGTCCACCGCTTCGGGTGCTATGTGGCCGATGCACAGGCCGGTTGTGCCGCCTGAGAATCGTCCGTCAGTCAAGAGTAGTACATCTTTTCCGAGCCCCGCGCCCTTGATGGCCGCGGTGATGGCGAGCATCTCGCGCATACCGGGTCCGCCCTTCGGACCCTCGTAGCGGATGACGATGACGGTGCCCGCCTCGATCTCGCCGTTGGCCACGGCGTCCATGGCCGCGCGCTCGCGCTCGAACACCCGGGCGGAGCCCTCGAAGACGGCCGCGTCGAAGCCTGCGGTCTTCACGACGGCACCCTCGGGCGCGAGCGACCCGTGCAGGATCGTCAGGCCGCCGGTCGCGTGGATCGGGTTGTCGAAGGTGTGGATGACCTCGCCGTCGATCGGCTGCGGGTCGAGGTCCGCGAGGTTCTCGGCGAGCGTCTTGCCCGTCACGGTGAGCGCGTCACCGTGCAGCAGGCCCTCGTCGAGCATCGCCTTCATGATCACGGGGATGCCGCCATGGCGGTCGACGTCGTTCATGACGTACTTGCCGAACGGCTTCATGTCCGCGACGTGCGGCACCTTGTCGCCGATGCGGTTGAAGTCGTGCAGGCTCAGCTCGACCTCGGCCTCGCGCGCGATCGCGAGCAGGTGCAGCACGACGTTGGTCGAACCGCCCAGGGCCATCGCGAGGGCGATCGCGTTCTCGAACGCCTCCTTGGTGAGGATGTCGCGGGTCGTGATGCCCTGGCGGAGCAGGTTGACGACGGCCTCGCCGGAACGGTGCGCGAAGTAGTCACGACGACGATCCGCGGCGGGCGGAGCGGCGGACCCGGGAAGGCTCAGGCCCAGGGCCTCGGCGACCGACGCCATCGTGTTCGCCGTGTACATGCCACCGCAGGCGCCCTCACCCGGTGCGATCGCGCATTCGATGCGCTTGAGGTCCTCTTCGCTCATGAGTCCCGCGCGGCAGGCGCCGACGGCCTCGAACGAGTCGATGATCGTGACGTCCTTCTCGGTGCCGTCCGAGAGCTTGACCCAGCCCGGTGCGATGGAGCCGGCGTAGAGGAACACGCTCGACAGGTCGAGCCGGGCGCTGGCCATCAGCATTCCGGGGATCGACTTGTCGCAACCGGCGAGCAGCACCGATCCGTCGAGTCGCTCGGCCATCATCACGGTCTCGACCGAGTCGGCGATGACCTCGCGCGACACGAGCGAGAAGTGCATGCCCTCGTGGCCCATCGAGATGCCGTCCGAGACCGAGATCGTCCCGAACTGCAGCGGGTACCCGCCGCCGGAGTGCACGCCCTCCTTGGCACCCTGCGCGAGCCGGTCGAGGCTCAGGTTGCAGGGTGTGATCTCGTTCCAGCTGGAGGCGATGCCGATCTGGGGCTTGTCCCAGTCGGCGTCGCCCATGCCGACGGCACGGAGCATGCCTCGGGAGGTCGTCGCCTCGATGCCGTCGGTGACGACGCGGCTGCGGGGCTTGATGTCGATGGGCGCGCTGGTGGAGGGATCATGCGAGGACATGACGGAAGTCTATTCCCGCCGGGAGGTGCGCTCGTCCGCGAGCGCCTCCAGAAGCAGGGCGATCTGTTGTGGGTTCTCCACACGAAGCTCGGCGGCGCTCTCCCCCGGTCCCACGCGGACGCCGAGATCGTCGCCGCTGAGCACGCGCATGGCGTCCTCGTCCGTGACGTCATCGCCGGCGAAAAGGATAGCGGTGGCGTCGAAATGCTCGCGCAGCGCGGTCATCGCGGCATCCTTGCCCTCGTTCCGCGACGAGAACTCGAGCACACGGTGCCCCGAGCGGCGTCGCCAGTGCGGGAAGCGCTCCGCGACGAGTGCATCGATCTCGGCGAACACCGCCTTCTCGACCTCCGGTGTGGCCGTGCGGGTGTGCACACCCATTCCGAAGGTCTTGGGCTCGAGCTCCGCTCCCTCGTATCGATCGATGATCGGCCGCGCGGCCTCCCACAGCTCCTCTCGCGACCCCTCCGCGGTGTCGCCGTCGGCCTCGTTGGCGCCGACTCCGGGATACCAGTACTGCGCACCGTGCGATCCGGCCAGCGCGATCAGCGAGTCATCCGTGTGCTCGGTGATCACCCGCAGATCGTGCATGCTGCGCCCGGAGACGTAGGCGACGACCGTGTCGGGGAGCCCCGCGAGACGGGCGACCTGCACCGCGACCTCGGGCAGAGCCCTGGCGGCCATCGGATCGGGGACGAGCGGAGATGCCGTGCCGTCGAAGTCCAGCGCGACGATCAGTCTGGGTGTAGCGGCGATGGCGCTCAGCGCCGGGTCTGCGGCTCCGGGGGTCCAGCTACGGGTCACAGTGTCTCCAATCGAGGCGGTGTCCTCCCAGTATGACCCGGCGGAACGGTGCGACCCGGCCGATCAGCGTCCGCGGACGTCCGCGAGTGCGCGCAGGAACGACGACGACCACGCGTTCACGTCGTTCTCCAGCACGCGACGTCGCAGCGACCGCATCCGCTTGCCCTGCTCAGCGGGCGTCATGGTGACCGCGGTCATGATCGCGTCCTTCAACCCGGCGATGTCGTGCGGGTTGACGCGCACCGCCTGCCGCAGCTCGTCGGCGGCGCCCGTGAACTCGCTCAGCACGAGCACCCCGCGATTGTCGGCCCGCGTCGCGACGTACTCCTTCGCGACGAGGTTCATGCCGTCGCGCAGCGCGGTCACGAGCATGACGTCGGCGGCGAGGTACAGTGCGACCATCTCCTCGCGCGGGTAGCCCTGGTGCAGATAGCGGATGGCGGTGTGCCCCATGGTGTCGTGATCGCCGTTGATGCGCCCGACCGCGAGTTCGATCTCATCGCGAAGATGCACGTACGCGTCGACACGCTCTCGGCTCGGACTCGCGACCTGCACGAAGGTGACGTCGTCGACGCTCAGCTTGCCGTCTTCGAGGAGCTCGCCGTACGCCTTGATGCGATGCCGGATGCCCTTGGTGTAGTCGAGGCGGTCCACGCCCAGGAGGATCTTCTTCGGGTTGCCGAGGCTCGCTCTGATCTCGGCCGCGCGCGCTCGGACATCGGGGTGTGCCGCGAGCTCGAGGTACGGAGCGGTGTCGATCGAGATCGGGAAGGCCCGAGCGACGGCGGTGCGCGTGCCGCCCCCCTCGGTCGGGATGGTGACCGCCGACCCCTTCACCTCGTGACGCAGACGACGGCGCACCGCGGTCAGGAAGTAGGTGGCGTCCTGTGCGCGCTGGAAGCCGATGACATCAGCGCCGAGCAGGCCTTTGAGCACCTGATCACGCCACGGGAGCTGGGCATAGAGCCCGTGCGCGGGGAACGGGATGTGGTGGAAGTAGCCGATCGTGACATCGGGCCTCAGTTCGCGGATCATCTGCGGCACCAGCTGCAGCTGGTAGTCGTGCACCCAGACGGTGCCGTCCTGTGCGACGACGTCGGCGGCTGCCTCCGCGAAACGGCGGTTGACCTTGACGTACGCCTCCCACCATTCGCGGTGGTACTGCGGCGGCGCGATGACGTCGTGGTACAGCGGCCAGATCGTGTCGTTCGCGAAGCCCTCGTAGTAGTCGGCGACCTCCTCGGCGCTGAGCGGCACCGGGATCAGGTCGATGCCGTTGATCTCGAATCGATCCAGCTCGACATCCGGCTGGCCGGCCCACCCGACCCAGGCTCCGCGCGCACTGCGCATCATCGGCTCGAGTGCGGCGACCAGACCGCCCGGGGAGGTCCGCCACTCCTCGTCTCCGTCAGGACCCACGACCCGGTCGACGGGAAGTCGGTTGGCGACGACGACGAAATCTGCGACTGACATGGGTGAGTGCTCCTGACGATGCAGTGGGGGTGCTCCTCAGGCTACAGAAGCTCAGACCGAGGCTACGCGAGGTCGGGGGCCGCTCAGCCACCAGTTGACAAGCCCGGCGACGAAGGCTATCGCCGCAGAGATGATCGGCAGCACGAGAGCGCTGGTCGTTCCCGCGCTCTCGGCGAGCTCTCCCGCCACGGCCGCGCCGAGGGACTGGCCGACGACGATCCCCGAGCCGAGCATCGTCATCACGGTCGCCGAGCGCCCCAGAGGGCTGCGCGCAGCCCCGAAGCTGTACTGCGTGACGAGGGTCGGGCCGATGCCGATCCCCATGATCCCGAGAGCGATCATCATCGTCGCCGGCGAGTCGACGAGGAGCAGCAGCAGGCTTCCGCCGAGCAGGATGCCGGCGAACAGCAGCCAGCGCGCGCGGAGCGAGAACCGCACCGGGAGCCACGCGACGCCGAGCGCGAGAATCGCCGACCCGACGCCCATCACGCCGTAGAGGAGCCCTGCCTGTTCTGCGGCGCCGCGGTCCGCCATGAAGGAGGTGAGCGATGTGAGCATCGTGCCGAAGAACATGCCGACGCCGAGGATGCCGACTACCACGATCAGCAGACGCGGGCTGAAGAGCTCGGTCACGGCCGACGGCGCCCGCCCGTCCTCGCGTCGGTGCACCGAGACGACACGCGCGCTCGGATGCAGGGCGAACGCGCCCACGAACACGACCGTGAGCACCGCCGCACCGATGAGCGGGGCCCACGGCGCGATGGCGGAGGCGAGGATGCCGACGATGAACGGGCCGAACACGAACACGGTCTCATCGGCGGCGGACTCATACGCCATGGTCCCCGAGACGGTGCGCGTGCGCGCCGCCTCAGGCATCCGATCGGCGATCATCGTCACGAGTCTGGATCGAGACATCGGAGCGACCTGCGGAGCGGTGGCGCCGATGCCGAACGCGGATATCAGCACCAGCGCGTCCGCTCCCCCCGTGTAGACGACGACGGTGAAGAGCACCAGCATCGCCCCGTTGGCGATCGCCAGGATCAGCAGCACCATGCGCTGTCCGAACCGATCGGCGGCGGCGCCGAGCAGAGGTCCGAAGCATGCTGTGCCGAGTCCGACGGCCGCGGAGGTGAGTCCGCCGAGCGAGAGCGAACCGCGCGCCGAGACGACGACCGTGAGCACTCCGACGACCATCATCGCGAACGGAAGCCGGGCGATGAACGCGATGATGAAATACGGGAGCCCCGCGATGCGGAGCAGTCCTCGCTCCTCAGCCGCGGGGATCGGGGCAGGGTGCTCGGGAATGGGAGTTGCGTGTGTCATGGGCTCTCGCGCGTCCACGGACGCGGGGTCGGGTGCCGCCGCTGTCCGCCGGGAAGCCGGCGGCCGGTAGATACACGGATTGCGGCCGCGGACCAGCCGCGACCCTTCCATGGTAGCGCGGTCGGCGGGACGACGCCTGGGTTCCCGGGCCGCCTCATCGACGGACGGCTCTGACAGATTCCCCGCCGAGTTGTCAAGGCGGGGCGCGACGCAGCCGTCGACAGGTAGCGTGAAGTCATGAACTACCTCTCGGGCACCGGAATCGTCGGCGCGATCATGACGGGCGTCACTCTGCTCCGCGGATCCCGCGACACCAAGATCACCTGGCGCTCCGCCCTCGCGTGGGTGAGCTGGGGAATCACGCTCGCGCTGTCGATCGGCGCTGTCATCGACACCCGCCGCGCGAAGCAGGGTCGCCCCGTGTCGCCCGATTCGCCGGTCTATGCCAAGCAGCAGAAGGAGCGCGAGAAGGAAGCCAAGAAGCAGCGCTCCGAGGGCGTCAAGCCGATCAAGCGCTGAGTCTCAGCGGGTGAGGATCAGCGCCTCGCCCTGACCGCCTCCTCCGCACAGCCCCACAGCCGCGACGCCGCTTCCTCTGCGAGCGAGTTCGTGTGCCATGTGGACGACCAGACGTGTGCCTGACGCGCCGATCGGATGACCGATCGCGATGCCGCCGCCGTGGACGTTCACGATGTCGCTGGAGAGCCCGAGCTCGAGCTGCGATCGGGCGACGACCGCTCCGAAGGCCTCGTTGATCTCGACGACATCGAGGTCTGCGGCCGTGATGCCCTGCTTCTCGCACGCGAGTTCGATGGCCCGCGCGGGCTGCGCCTGCAGCGAGTTGTCCGGCCCTGCGGTCTGCCCGCTGGCGCCGACGGTGACGAGCACCGGCCAGCCTCTGGTCGCCGCCGTGGCGCGGGTCGTCACGACGACCGCCGACGCTCCGTCGGAGATCTGAGACGAATTGCCGGCCGTGATCGAGCCGCCCGCGGCGAACGCCGCCCGAAGGCCCGCGAGAGACTCGACGGTCGTGTCGGGCCTGATGCCCTCATCGGCGGTGACGAGCGTCGGCTCCCCCCGCCGCTGGGGAACGGCGACGGACACGATCTCATCGTCGAAGACGCCGGCGGCCTGAGCCGCCGAAGCACGCTGATGCGACAGCGCCGCCACCTGATCCTGAGCCCCGCGCGTCAGCTCGTAGCGGGCGTTGTGGCGCTCGGTGGACGCGCCCATGCTCTCTTTGTCGTACGCGTCGGTGAGGCCGTCGTGGGCCATGTGATCGAGCACCTCCACGCTGCCGTACGTCCATCCGTCCCGCGACCCCATGAGCAGGTGCGGAGCCCTGGTCATGGATTCCATGCCCGCCGCGACGACGACCGCCGCGTCTCCCGTCCGGATCATCCGAGCCGCGTCGATGATCGCCGTGAGACCTGAGAGGCACACCTTGTTCACGGAATGGGCGGGAACGTCCCAGCCGATACCGGCTCCGATCGCCGCCTGTCTCGCTGCGTTCTGTCCCGAGCCGGCCGCGAGGACCTGGCCGACGATCACGGCGTCCACGTCCGAGGGATCGATGGACCCCTGTTCCAGGGCACCTCGGATCGCGAATGCGCCGAGCTCCGGCGCGCTGAAGCTCGCCAGCTGTCCCTTGAGGCGGCCCTGGGGAGTGCGTGCCGCGGCGACGATCACGACGTCCGCGTCGCTCGAGTGGTCTGGGGCGTTCATCTCCGCCTCTCCGTTCTGTGCGTTCATCGGTCGTGCAGTTCTTCGGGGACCGTGAGTGTCGGCTCCGTCGCCGCCACGACCTGCTCCACCGTCACGCCCGGTGCGAGCTCGACGAGCGAGAGACCGTCCGGCGTCATGTCGATCACCGCCAGGTCGGTGATGATGCGATCGACGACCCCGCGGCCTGTGAGTGGAAGCGAGCAGTCGTGCACGATCTTCGCCGATCCGTCCTTCGCGGTGTGCTCCATCAGCACGATGACGCGCGCGGCACCATGCACGAGATCCATCGCGCCGCCGGGTCCCTTCACCATCTTGCCCGGGATCATCCAGTTCGCGAGGTCTCCGGTGGCGGACACCTGCATGGCGCCGAGGATCGCCGCGTCGATCTTGCCGCCTCTGATCATGCCGAAACTCGTCGCGGAGTCGAAGTACGCGGCACCGGCCAGCACCGTGACGGTCTCTTTGCCGGCGTTGATCAGGTCCGGATCCACCGCGCCCTCGTGCGGGTACGGTCCGACGCCGAGGATGCCGTTCTCGGATTGCAGCACGACGGTCACGCCGTCGGGCACGTGGTTCGGCACGAGCGTGGGCAGCCCGATGCCGAGGTTGACATAGGAGCCGTCCCGCAGCTCTGCGGCAGCGCGAGCGGCCATCTCATCGCGTGTGAGCGCCATGTCAGACTCCTTCCGGCGTGACGGTTCGACGTTCGATGCGCTTCGGGATGTCGGTGCCGACCTCGACGACGCGGTGCACGAAGACACCCGGCAGATGGACGCGGTCCGGATCCAGCTCCCCCGGTTCGACGAGCTGCTCCACCTGCGCGATGCAGATTCGTCCGGCCATCCCCGCGAGGGGGTTGAAGTTGCGCGCCGCCTTGTTGAAGATCAGATTCCCGTGCCTGTCCCCCGCCAGCGCATGCACCAGCGCGAAATCGGTGGTGATCGCCTCTTCGAGCACATACTCACGCGGCCCTGCCGCGGTGTCGAAGGTACGAACATCCTTCGCCGGAGACGCCACCGCGATGCTGCCGTCGGGGTTGTAGCGTCGCGGGAGCCCACCCTCGGCGACCTGTGTGCCGACGCCGGTCTGGGTGAAGAATGCGGCGATCCCAGACCCTCCCGCCCTGAGCTTCTCGGCGAGGGTTCCCTGCGGTGTCAGCTCGAGCTCGAGTTCGCCGGAGAGGAACTGCCGTTCGAACTCCTTGTTCTCCCCGACGTAGGACGAGGTCATCTTGCGGATCCGGCGAGCGGCGAGCAGGATGCCGAGCCCCCAGTCGTCCACTCCGCAGTTATTGCTGACGATGCTGAGCCCGCTCGTGCCCCGAGCGAGCAGTGCGTCGATGAGCGCAGTCGGATTCCCGGAGAGCCCGAATCCTCCGACGGCGAGAGACGCACCGTCCTCGATGTCTGCGACCGCTTCTTCGGCGCTCGCCCACTGTTTGTCGATCACGCATGCTCCTTCGAATGACGCTCGTTCCTTCAGCATCCGCTCTCCGGCATCCTCGAGGGAAGAACACTCTTGCGATGTGGACACATCAACGAATAGCGTCCACATTATGGAACCCTCCGCCTCGATTCCCGGAACGCAGGCGATCGCGCGCGCCGCGAAGCTCTTGAGGCTCGTGACCTCCAGCGGCCACGACGGTGCGTCGCTCCAGGAGCTGTCCGCGTCCGCCGGGTTGTCCCGCTCGACCGCGCATCGCCTGCTCTCCGCACTTCGCGCCGAGGGTCTGGTCGACCGCGACGAGTCCTCCACTCGCTGGATGCCCGGGCCGGAGCTCTATCTCATGGGATCCGTCGCCGCAGCCCGTTACGACGTGACTGCCCTGGGGCGTGACATCGTCCGCTCGCTCGCGGTCAAGACCGAGGAGAGCGCCTTCCTCTCGGTGCGCCGTGCCGATGAGACGGTGTGCCTCGTCCGCGAGGAGGGCTCCTTCCCGATCCGGTCATTCGTGCTGAGCGAGGGCGTGCGGTTTCCGCTCGGCGTGGCAAGCGCCGGGCTCGCCATCCTGGCATTCCTCCCTGACCACGATGTGGACGCCTATCTGGAGCGTCATCCGGAGCTCGAGGCCAACTGGGGCAGATCTCACGGCGCCGCACCTCTGCGAACACGGCTGGCCGAGACGAAGGAGAGAGGCTATGCGGTGAATCCGGGGCTGATCGTGGAGGGCAGCTGGGGTCTCGGCGCGGCGGTCTTCGATCGCTCGGGTCGACCGGAATGGGCCTTGAGCCTGACCGGCGTGGGATTCCGCTTCGGCCCTGATCGGATCGGCGAGCTGGGCAGGACGCTCCTCGCCCATGCGCACCAGCTCTCGGCTCGGATCGCGGGGGCTCGGCGCTGACCCCGACTTATACATACCAGTGGGTATATACTTTCTGGTATGAATCGTCAAGATGTCATCCCCTCGCTCGTGCTCTCCGGGTATGCGCTCGGCCGGATCGCCGCACAGGACGCCGGCAATGATGCGCCTGCCGCGCAGTGGCGGGTGCTGAGTCTGCTCGAGCAGTCCGGGCCCAAGCGGGTCGGAGAGCTCGCGGCAGCCGCACGCACGACCCAGCCCGGGATGACCCGGCTCATCGGGAATCTCGAGCGCGAGGGATTGGTCCTTCGCTCCCCCGTCGCCGAGGACTCTCGCGCGACAGCCGTCGCCATCACCGCGGCCGGGTCCCACGCGCTGCAGTCATGGCGCGAAGAGTTCCGTGACACGCTCGCCCCTCGCTTCGCCGACCTCGACGGCGACGAATGGAGCATCCTGACGCGCGCCGCCGAGATCCTCGCGGCGCACACCACCACCGACTCGACAGGAGCAGCAGCGTGAACACCCCCGCCACCTCAGTGCGGAAGCAACCAGCCCAGGTCTGGGCCGTCGCCTTCGCGTGCGTCGTCGCATTCATGGGCATCGGACTCGTGGATCCCATCCTCCCCGCGATCGCGGAATCCCTGCAGGCGACCCCGTTCGAGACGGAGCTCCTGTTCACGAGCTATCTCGCGGTCACCGGTCTCGCGATGCTCGTGACCAGCTGGATCTCGAGCCGCATCGGCGCCAAGAAGACGCTTCTGATCGGGCTGGCGCTCATCGTGGTGTTCGCCCTGCTCTGCGCGCTCAGCGGCAGCGTCGACGCGGTCATCGGCTTCCGCGCAGGATGGGGTCTGGGCAACGCGCTGTTCATCTCCACCGCTCTCGCGACGATCGTGGGCGCGGCATCGGGGGGCAGCTCAGCTGCGATCATCCTCTACGAGGCAGCCCTCGGGCTCGGTATCGCCATCGGCCCGCTTCTGGGCGGCCTGCTGGGCGAGCAGAGCTGGCGTGCACCGTTCTTCGGAGTGGTGGTGCTCATGGCGATCGCGTTCCTCGCCGTGCTCGTGCTTCTGCGCGGACCCGAGGACAAGCGCGCGCCCATCCCGTTCTCGGCACCCTTCAGGGCCCTGGGTCGTCCTGCACTCGCGATTCTCGCGATCGCGGCCTTCTTCTACAACATCGGCTTCTTCATCCTGCTCGCGTTCTCGCCGTTCCCTCTGGGCTTCGGGGCCATGGGGATCGGCTTCACGTTCTTCGGCTGGGGCCTCGCCCTCGCCGTCACGAGCGTCTGGGTGGCTCCCCTGCTCATGCGCCGGATGTCCCGCACGAGCGTGATCCTCACCGTCCTGCCGCTTCTCGCCGTGGATCTGATCATCGCCGGCCTGCTGGTCGAATCCGCCACTGCGCTGGTCGTGTGCATCGTCATCGGCGGACTGCTGCTGGGTGTGATGAACACCGTGCTCACCGAAGCGGTGATGGAGGCCACGGACCTGCCCCGCTCGGTCGCATCGTCGGCGTACTCGTCTGTGAGGTTCCTCGGCGGAGCCATCGCGCCGCCCCTCGCAGCGGCCCTCTGGCACGCGCTCAACGCGACGATCCCGTATCTGGTCGCCGCTCTCGCCGTGCTCATCGCAGCGGCGACGATCTTCTGCGGCAGGAAGATCCTCGCGCACATCGACGACGAGCCCGACGACGCCGCGATCGAGGACGCGCAGGCCATCCTGCTCGGCGACGCCGGGTGACACGCCAGCCTGCTGCGTTCGATGCCGTGGGGCGATGAGCGAGCTCTCAGAGCGCAGCAGACCCACCGGCGGCGCTGTCATCGCGATCGCCTGATCGACCTACTTGACGGTGACCGTGATCTCCGCGGTCTTCTGGTCGTCGAGGTCCTCGGGAACGGCGCCGCGGAATCGGTACTCGAACTGGATCACGGTGGTTCCCTCACCCACGGGCGCGAAGCGGTAGGTGAGCGCGCTCGGCGCTCCGGTCTCACCCTCCTCGCCCAGGTACCGCGACCGCTCGTCGCCCGGTCCCAGAACCGCCGGATCGGGCTCCCGCGTCAGCACCCACTCCTCACCGACGGTGGGATTGATGTCACCGAAGTCGACCACGAGCGCCTCATCCGGGGCCAGCGTCACCGAAGAGGCCGTGTAGGCGATGCTCGTCTCGAGCCCAGCCGAGCATGCGGTGAGCGGAAGACTGCAGACGGCCACGATCGCTCCGACTGCGAATCTCTTCACCCGTGCGCGCATCGCCACCCCTTAGCGTTTGCATCAAACTAGCGCACGGAAAGCGCTGTTGGCGGCATCACCGCGACGCAGAAAAGCCCCGATGACTGGCGAGAGTCATCGAGGCTGATCCGTGCACCCCCTCGGACTTGAACCGAGAACCCACTGATTAAGAGTCAGTTGCTCTGCCGATTGAGCTAGAGGTGCGTGGCGCGGTATTCCCCGGCCGAGGAATTACATTACCAGCCGATCGCCGCGGTGCGAAATCGAGTCGGGTCCCACGTGTCCGCCGCGCGTGTCGCCCCGTGTCGCGAGCCCTCGGGTCCCCGGGCGGGGCGGTTATCCTGGAGATGTGACCGCCTCCCCCCGCGTCGACGACTTCTCTCGCGACCTCGCACTCGCCCTTCGACTCGCCGACGCCGCAGATGGGCAGTCGCTCCCCCGGTTCGACAGCTCCGACCTGGAGATCTCGACCAAAGCGGACAATTCGCATGTCACCGATGCGGACCTCGCCACCGAACGGGCGATCCGCGCCATCCTGTCGATCGAACGGCCCGACGACGGCATCTTCGGCGAGGAGTTCGGCGCTGAGGGCAGCACCCATCGGCAGTGGATCATCGATCCCATCGACGGCACCGCGAACTTCCTCCGCGGAGTGCCGCTGTGGGGCACGATGATCGCCCTCGCGGTCGACGGCGTACCGCAGGTCGGAGTGGTCAGCATGCCCGCGATCGGACGCCGCTGGTGGGCGGCGTCAGGGTCAGGGGCATGGACGGCGACGGATGCCGAACCGCGCCGCGTCTCGGCATCCTCCGTGTCGTCTCTCGATGACGCGAGCGTGAGCTTCCAGAGCATCACCCAGTGGGCTGAGTCCGGTCACCTCGACCAACTGCTGAAGCTGGCCGACCGGGTATGGCGCGACCGCGCCTACGGAGACATCTACGCCTACATGCTCCTGGCCGAGGGGCGGATCGACATGGTCGCGGAATTCGGCGTCAAGGAGTACGACGTCGCGGCCGCAGTCCCGATCGTGCGCGAGGCGGGCGGTCGGATGACCGGTTTCGACGGCGCAGAGACGATCTCCGACCTCTCGGCGCTCGCCACCAACGGCATCCTCCACGACGCGTTCCTCGCACTTCTGCACGACTGACCCCGATGAAGGCACGCGCGATGAACCGCTTCACCTCCGCCGCACTCGGTGCGCTCCTGCTCACCGTCGCGCTCGTCTCCTGCGCAGCGACGCCCGAGGGAGCGCCGTCGCCCACCCCCGACTCGCCGAAGCCCTCCCCCACGGCGACTGCGGAGCCGGCAGCCACTCCCACACCCTCCGCGGCGGTGGAGCCAGCCTGCGACACGATCGTCTCGACCGGAACCGTGCAGGCACTCACCGATCAGGGCTGGACCTTCGAGGAGAAGGAGTTCGTGGTGGGTGGCGTGACGCTCGCCGACGGGCTCCTCTGCTTCTGGGCCGACTACAGCGTCGCCTCAGATCACGGTCAGCTCTACGGGTGGTCGACGATCAGCGCTGAAGACGCCACTGCCGCACAGACCTCCCTCCTCGGAGAGGGCTGGACCCGCGAGGACGGCCCCGACGGCATCTACATCACCGAGAACCCGCAGTTCGCGATGGGCACCGACGAAGACGGCTACGGCATGACGTATCTGTTCGGCGACGGCTGGGTGAAGTTCGCGGACACGCGCCAAGGCCTCATCCTGATCGAGTGGGCCGGCTGACGCTCACTCGACCGGAGAATCGATCACCTCGTCGACGAGGAGGATGCCGCCTGTCGAGTTCACCGACTGCATCAGATCGTCGATCCACCGCGGGTTCAGCTGAGGCTGCTCCGGCTCGTCGAAGGTGAAGCGCAGCGGGATGGACGGATGGATCCAGATGGTGGATCGCCCGCCGGGCTCTCCCTCGGGATGACGCCATGACAGGGTGAAGCTCTCCTGACGGCGGAGCTTGGTCGCGATGACGATCTTCAGATGCGCGAGTGCTCGATCCTCGATGTGGATCGGAACGTCCGACGCGCCATAGAACAGCGTTGCCATGCGAACCAGAATACTGGCACAGGTGGCTCGGAACGCGCATCTGACGTGGCAGGGAGGAGCTCATCCTGCGCGGTGTATCGTCGCACGCATGGACTCCCCGCTCGCTGACATCGCAGTGGAGCTGTACACGGGGTCACCTGCAGAGTTCGTGAGCGCACGCAACGCGCGCGCCGCCGAGGCCGACGACGCGGGCCTCGCCGCGCAGATTCGCGATCTGAAGAAGCCGTCGGTCGCCGCCTGGGTGGTCAACGTCTTCGCACACGAGCGCGCCGCGCAACTCGGAGAAGCGCTTCAACTCGCCGAAGAGCTCCGCGAAGCTCAGGCGGACCTGGATGCTCGCGCGCTCGCGCAGCTCGGTCGCAACCGCCGCGCCCTCACGAGCCGACTCGCGGCAGATGCCGCTGCGCTCGCTGAAGCGCGCGGACAGCGCGTCACGGCTTCGACGAGAGAGGCGGTTCAGCAGACCATCAGCGCGGCCTTCTTCGATCCGACTGCGGCCGCCGCCGTCGCCTCGGCGAGGCTCGTGCGCGAGCTGGAACCGGCCGGCACGTTCGCCGACATCGCCGACACCCTCGTGGGTGGAGGCGCACCCGCACCGCCCGCGATCTCGCCCACACCCGTCGACGAGGTGCGGTCACGCAGAGAGCGACGGGACGCGGAACGGGCCGTCAGAGAAGCCCAGAAGGCTCACGACACGGCGGCACGCGAAGCGGCGACGGCCGACCGAGCACTCCGCGATGCTGCGGTGAAGATCGAAGCCCTCACACGCCGTGAGCGTGAACTCGAAGCTGACCTGGCGAACGTCCGACATGAAGCGAAGCGCGCGCGAGAAGACGCCGAGGAGGCGGAGGCCGAACAGGAATCGCTCGCGCAGCGAGTGCGGGAGTCGGAAGAGCATCTCCGCACCGCAGAGGACGCTCTCGACCGGCTCACCACCGGCTGACCACCGACGCGGGAGGACGTGTCAGCGGACGCACGCGCCGTCGAACGACCTCGACAGCGTACCGGTATTCTGTGTGTATCCTGAGCGCGAGGCTCCACGGCGGAGCCGATTTCACAGGGAGTGGCATGCGCAATCGGTTCCTGAGTGCCATCCTCGTCGCGACCGCGGTCGTCGCAGGCTCGCTCACTCCGTCAGCGGCGGTGGCAGCGCCTCCGCCAGCGGCGGAAAGGGTACCCGTCGGCACGCTCCTCGATCAGCTGCGTGTCGAGGCTCCGTCCACCGTGAAGTACGACCGCGACCTCTTCTTCGAAGGCGCGGATCTCGACGGGGACGGATGCCGCACCCGTCAGGAGGTGCTGCTCGAGGAGTCCGACATTCCGACGACCGTCACCGGCGCGTGCACCGTCACTGGAGGTCAGTGGTTCTCCTACTACGACAACGTCACGCACATCGACCCCGCCGCGATCGAGATGGATCACCTTGTCGCGCTCAAGGAAGCGTGGGCGTCCGGCGCGTGGGCCTGGACCGACGCGCAACGACAGAGCTACTCCAACGACCTCGACGACCAGCGCACCCTGACCATGGTCACCGCCGCCGTGAACACCGCGAAGGCCGACAAAGATCCTGCATCCTGGTTGCCTCCATACCGGCCGATGCGGTGCAACTATGTGTCCGAGTGGGTCGCGGTGAAGTGGCGGTGGAACCTGTCCGTCGACCCCGTCGAGAAGAGCGCCATCCAGACACTCCTCCAAGAATGCGGTCCCCAGTGGGACGCCTGGATGCCGGCGACGCCCACCGTCGGACGGCCCTCCGCGCCGCCGATGCCAGACCCCGTCGGCGTGTACCGGTTCTGGAGCCCCGTCTACCAGGGGCACTTCTTCACCACTGACCCGACGGAGCGCGATCAGATCATCGCCCGTTGGCCGAACGTCTGGACCTACGAGGGGCAGCGGTACACCGCGTTCACGACCCAGGTCGCCGGAACCATCCCGCTCTACAGGTTCTGGAGCAGCACGTACTCGGGACATTTCTACACCGCAGACCCCGCCGAGCGCGCGGCTGTCATCGCCAAGTGGCCGAACATCTGGAAAGACGAAGGGATCGCGTACTACGTCTACCCGGCCGACTCCACGCAGGCCGGCACCGTTCCCGTCGCGCGGTTCTGGTCGAACTCCGCGGCTCATCACTTCTACACCGCGGACGCGGCCGAACGAGATGCAGTCCTCGCCAAGTGGTGGCGGGTGTGGATCTACGAAGGCGACAACTTCCGAGTACCGTCCTCAGGCATCCCCGTCCCTCAACCGCCTCAGCAACCTCAACCGCCTCAGCAACCGGGGAACCCCGGGGACACGCGGAATTGCACGGACTTCGCGAACTACGCTGCAGCGAAGGAATGGTTCGACCGGTTCTACCCCTACTACGGCGACGTCGCAAAACTCGACTTCGACAACGACGGCATCCCCTGCGAGACCCTGCCTGGCGCGCCGTAGGCCGAGTCTGAGCCGCGCCGATTCCCGATCACGCATCCAAAGGCCCGCCTCCCTAGTGATCATCACCAGGGAGGCGGGCCTTCTTGCTTGTGACAGCGACGTGGTGGAGCTGGGGGGAATCGAACCCCCGTCCAACGCTGAGTCTCCACGCCTTCTCCGGGCGCAGTCTGTGAAGACGTTCTGCTCGGCTCCGACCTTTGTCACAGACACCTAAGTCGACGAGCCCAGCCTGGGAAGAGTCCCACGTGACGTCCAGACGCCATCACGCAGCAAGATTCCTAAATGACGCCAGGATCCGTATCGGAATCACATACGGCCTGACGGACTATCGGGCTCGCTTATGCAGCGAGGGCGAAGTCGTTGCGCTTGGTTTCGGCAACTATTTTTTTGCAGAGAGCGTTTACGAGATAACTCTGCATCCTCGGCCCGCTTCTCGTGGATTCACAGGCGCTGTCGAAACCGATCAGCCCCGTGGTCCTTCTCTCGAAGGAGCCGCTGTCACTCTGTGTACTTATCATCCCGGGAACCGGAGTCCCCGAGCCTCACAGACTACAACGTTCGCGAGGCCTTCGCCATTCCATGCCCTGGCGTAGAGTCACGACATGAGCGAAGTCACCGTCACCGTCCGCGGCGATCACGAGGCGCGAGTTGCGCCCGAGCGCGCCACCATCCACGTCAGTGTCCGCGCAGACGGCGCCGACCGCGCAGGAGTGGTCGATAGCGTGATGCATCTCACCGAGCCGGTGCGCGAGAGCATCACCGCGCGGCTGGACACGGGTATCGTCGTCGACTGGTCCAGCAAGCGGTTGTCCGTGCGCGCCGAGCGCCCGTGGAACTCGGAGGGCACGCAGCTCGCGCCCGTTCACTACGCCGGCGTGGATCTGACTGCGACGTTCGCCAAAGCCTCGGCGCTCTCGCTCTGGGTGTCCGAGGTCTCGGCATGGGACGGTGTCGAGGTCGGCTGGGTCGACTGGCACCTCACCGCCGAGACGAGGTCGCGGGTCGAACGGGAGGTCGCCGCGCAGGCCGTCGGAGCGGCCGTGACGCGCGCGCAGGCATACGCCACAGCGCTCGGACTCGGTTCCGTCGTTCCCGTCGAGATCGCCGATGTCGGGCTGATCGCCCCCGCACCCGTTCAGCCGCTCGCGGGCATGCCCAAGATGCGCGGGGCGATGATGCAGGAGTCCCAGGACGTGGGCGGGCCGTCAATGGACTACGAACCCGACGAGATCGTCATCTCCGCAACGGTCGAGGCGCGATTCGTCGCGCGCTGAACCGCGCCCCGCACCGCAAAGCGGTCAGGCGTCGATCGCGAACGGCGCCAGATCGGCGGCGAGTCGCTCCGATACACGCGCGTGCACGACTGTGCCCTGCTCGCTGTGGTCCACCGCCAGCAGCATCCCGGTCTCGTGGATCGCCGCGACCAGATCACCCCTGTCATAGGGAACGACCGCGTGCACCTCCACGGCCGGCTTCGGAAGCGCCTCTTCGATCGCCGCTCGAAGCTCTTCGATGCCCTCGCCCGACCGGGATGAGACGAAATGCGCCGTGGGCTCGAGGCCTCGCAGCACGAGACGCTCGTCGTCGTCGATCAGATCGGCCTTATTGAACACCACGAGCTCGGGCATATCACGCACACCGACGTCGCCCATGACGTCCCGCACGGTCTGCAGTTGACCGGCGGGGTCGGGGTGAGATCCGTCAACGACGTGCAGCACGACGTCGGCGTCGCCGACCTCTTCCAACGTGGATCGGAAAGCCTCGACGAGCTGGTGCGGAAGGTTGCGCACGAAGCCGACGGTGTCCGTCAGCGTGTACACACGCCCGTCCGACGTCTCCGAGCGGCGGACCGTCGCGTCCAGCGTCGCGAACAGTGCGTTCTCCACGAGCACCCCTGCGCTCGTGAGAGCGTTGAGAAGGCTCGACTTGCCGGCGTTGGTGTATCCGGCGATGGCCACGGAAGGAATCGTGTTGCGCTTGCGCTCGGCGCGCTTGGCCTCTCGCGCCGGGCCGAAGTCACGGATCTGCCGACGAAGGAGCGCCATCTTGGTGCGGATGCGGCGACGGTCGAGCTCGATCTTCGTCTCACCGGGGCCACGGGAGCCCATTCCGGCACCACCGGCACCGACCTGGCCACCCGCCTGACGGCTCATCGAGTCACCCCAGCCGCGCAGGCGCGGCAGGAGGTACTCGAGCTGCGCGAGTTCGACCTGGGCTTTGCCCTCACGGCTCTTGGCGTGCTGGCTGAAGATGTCGAGGATGACGGTGGTGCGGTCGATGACCTTGACCTTGACCACGTCCTCGAGAGCTCGTCGCTGGCTGGGGGCGAGTTCCGTGTCGGCGATCACGGTGTCCGCGCCCGTGGCCGCCACGATGTCCTTCAGCTCCTGCGCCTTGCCGCGCCCGATGTAGGTCGCGGCGTCCGGGTGCGGCCGCCTCTGCAGAACGCCATCGAGGACAACGGCTCCTGCGGTCTCCGCGAGGGCTGCGAGTTCGCGGAGCGAGTTCTCCGCGTCTTCCTGAGCGCCCTGCGGATACACGCCGACCAGCACCACGTTCTCGAGCCGGAGCTGGCGGTACTCGACCTCCGTGACGTCTTCGAGTTCTGTGGAGAGACCGCCGACGCGCCGCAGCGCATGACGATCCTCGAGGTCCCACTGGTCGCCGTCCGAGAACGCGTGTGACGCGGTGGACTGGTCCTGCAGCGCCTGAGCGGCGCCGAAGACTCGTGCCTCCGTCCGCTTCTCCGCATTCGCGAGAACGCGATCGACTGCTTCGTCACCTGTGGAGTGTGTGCTGGTCTCCGTCATCCGTCCCTTATCTCTGGGTTTTGTTGCGAGCCTTAACCTTAGCCCGCGCTGTCCGCTACGCTCACGGTATGGGGTCCGACCATTACTTCACCGCGGCCCCGGCAAGCCCCGAGAACCTGCGATCGATCCGTGTGACGCTCGCAGGCCGAGAGCTGGACGTCACCACTGCTGGCGGCGTCTTCAGCCCGGATCGGCTGGATGCCGGTACTGCCGTCCTTCTCGCAAACACGCCTCCGGTTCCGCCGGGAGGCCATCTTCTCGACCTCGGAAGCGGGTGGGGACCGGTCACGCTGTCGATGGCATTGGCCGCGCCCCATGCGACCGTATGGGCGGTCGATGTGAACGAGCGGGCTCTGGATCTCGTGCGTCGCAACGCCGCGGCTCATGGTCTCAAGAATGTCAACGCCTCACGGCCCGAGGATGTTCCCGCTGACGTGACTTTCCGCTCGATCCGCTCGAATCCTCCGATCCGCGTCGGCAAGAACGAGCTTCACGGCCTGCTCGAGAAGTGGATCCCCCGCCTCGACGAGCGCAGCGACGCGTGGCTCGTCGTGCAGCGCAACCTCGGCGCGGATTCGCTGCAACGGTGGATCGGCTCGACGTTCCATCCTGGTTTCAGCGTGCACCGCACCGCGACCTCCAAGGGCTATCGCATCCTCAAGGTGCGCAAGCACGGCACTCCGCCCACCGAGCCGATCGCTCTCGTCTGACGTCTCGCCGCAGCGACATCAGCGACCGAGAAGGTCGGGAAGGTCGCGCATGTCGGCGAACACGACGGCTCCTTCCTGTTCGAGCCACTCGGCTGGGGTGAGCCCGCCGGCGTAGCCGTATACCCGCATCCCGGCGGCTCGAGCGGCGCGGACGCCGAACCGGCTGTCCTCGACCACTGCGCAGTGTTCGGGGTCCACCCCGAGCCGATCTGCGGCGTGCAGAAAGAGATCCGGGGCGGGCTTACCGACGACCACGTCGTCCACGCTGAAGATCCGTCCCTCGAATCGCGGAAGGAGACCGGTCATCCCGAGCGTTCTCCGGATCTTCGCATGGGTACCGCTCGAAGCCACGCACGTGGCCGTCACGATCTCGTCGAGTGCGCGCTCGACGCCGTCCACCGCGATCAGCTCAGCGAAGGCAGCGACGTACCACGGCTGATAGGTCGCCTCCCAGTCGTCGGGAAGCGGGCTCCCGAGGAACGACTCGATCGCGGAGCGGAAGTAGGCGGCAGAACGTCCGACGAACCGGTGCACGATCTCGTCCGAGGACAGTTCCCACCCGAGATCGGCGAGTACCCGCCGGTCCACCTCGATCGAGAGCCGCTCGCTGTCGACGAGGACTCCGTCGCAGTCGAAGATGACCAGATCGATCGGACCGGTCGCGCCCATCAGATCAGGTCGACCTCGCCGCTGAACACGAGCTGCGCGGGGCCGGACAGCGCGACGTGCTCGCCGTCCTCCGCGGGGAACATGCGCACGCCGAGCGTGCCACCCGGCACCTCGACCCGCCAGTTGTCGGGCGCCTTCGCACCTGCCCAGTAGCGCACCGCCAGAGCTGTGGCCGCCACACCCGTGCCACAGCTGAGGGTCTCCCCCACACCGCGCTCGGAGACGCGCATCGAGACGTGCCCGATCCCGTCCCGCACAAGCGGCTCACCCGGGACGATGAACTCGACGTTCGCACCCGCGGGCGGGGTGGGTTCGAGCACCGGAGCACGGTGGAGTTCGAGTGAGGCGAGTTCCGCCTCGGATGCGAGGGCGACCACCACATGAGGATTCCCGACGTCGATGCCCAGCCCCGGGCGCGTGACGGGGAGCCCGTCCGCCGTGACAAGAGGGTCGTCGCCGGAGAGCTTCCACAGGCCGAGATCCACCTGATATCCCGTCTCACTGCGGGTCACGTCGCGCACGCCCGCTCGGGTTCCGATCGGGAGCGTCGAGCCGGGCTGGATCGTGGCGAGCCCGGAGCGCACGAGATAGTGCGCGAAGACGCGGATGCCGTTGCCGCACATCTCGGCGATCGATCCGTCGGCGTTGCGGTAGTCCATGAACCATTCAGCTGCCGGCTCCTCAGCGAGTGACGCCCGCCCGTCCACGATCGCTGCAGAGCGCACGACACGAAGGATGCCGTCGGCTCCGATGCCGCGGCGCCGGTCACAGAGCACTGCGACCTGTTCCGAGCTGAGTTCCAGTGAGCCGTCGGGGTCGGCGATGATCACGAAATCGTTGCCCGTGCCGTGCCCTTTGGTGAATGCGACCATTCGTCCAGTCTAGAGATCTCGGCTAGGCGTCGACGATCAGGCGTCTGCCCGTGTTCGACACGGAGAATCGTTCGTAGCCCAGGTCGTCGTAGAAACCGAGGACGCCTTCGTTCCCCTCCCTGACCATGAGCTGCACCTTCGGGCAGCCCATGGCGATGAGAAGCCGTTCGGCCTCGTGCACGAGTGCTCGCGCGATCCCCCGCTGGCGGTGCGACTTGGCGGTCGCCAGGTAGTACAGCCAGCCGCGGTGGCCGTCGTAGCCGGCCATGACCGTCCCGAGGATCGACGCTGAGCTCGATTCGGGCTCGGTGCTCTCGACGACCAGAAACAGCTCCGGCTGCACCGTGAGCTTGCGCTCGATGTCGAGCCGCGGATTGTTCCACGGGCGCGTGAGCCCGGCCTCGTCCCAGAGCGCGACAACCGCCTCGGTGTGCGCCCGGTCGAACGCCCGGACCGGCCAGCTCTCGACTGCGCGCCGAGGGGCTGACGCCTCAGCCACGGCGCACGCGGTAACGCCCGCACATGAAGTTGCGGTTGCGAGCCACCTCGAGGAGCTCGAGGTCCAGCATCCGCGGCAACAGGGGTGCCCCGGATCCGAGAGTGACCGGCGCGTACTGCACCCACACCTCATCGAGAAGACCCGCATCCGCGAACTGCCCGGCCAGGTCTCCGCCACCGACGACCCACAGATCCTTGCCGCCGGCGGCAGTGACCATCTCGGAGTGAACGGCGGTCACATCGCCCTGCGCCTTGCGGACGTCGGCGCCGACGGGAATCTCGAGCTCCCTGTGCGTGAACACCCAGGTCGGCTGCTCGTAGCCCCAGCGCCCTTCTTCGTGCTGCATGACCCAGTTGTAGGTCGATGCCCCCATGGCCAGCGCCCCGATCGTCTTCTCGAACGCCCCATAGGACATCGGTCCTTCGGCGTCGATGTCCTGCTTGAGGAGCCAATCGAGGGAGTGCTGGTCAGTCGCGATGAAACCGTCGAGGCTGCTCGCCGTGTAGAAGTGGGTGGCCATGCATCCACCTTCTCATCGGTCACCGACATCGCGCGATGGCGGTGAGGGAGATGTCGACTCAGGACTCGACGAGTGCCGTCGCGTCGACCGGGGGTTCGTGCCAGGTGAGACCCGGATACCGCTTGAACCAGGACACCTGACGTCGGGCATACCGACGCGTGAGGGCCTGCGTCTCGGCGATCGCCTCGTCTTGACTGAGCCGCCCGTCGATCTGCCCCAGAGCCTGGGAGTAGCCGATGGCACGCTGCGCAGTGACGCCATCCTCGAGCCCTTGCCGCCGGAGCCCCGCCACCTCGTCGACGAGGCCTGCACGCCACATCTGTTCGACCCGTGCGTCGAGCCGTTCGACGAGGACGCTGCGCTCGACATGGAGACCGATCAGTCGGGTGTCCGCCTGCCAGAGCGACGGCTGTTCCGGCAGAGCGGCACCGTGCGTGGCGCTGCCCTGCTCGAGCACCTCGAGGGCGCGGATCACGCGTCTCCCGTTGTGCGGGTCGACGCGCGCCGCCGTGGCGGGGTCGAGCGCTCTCAGGCGGTCGAGCATCGCCCCCGCACCCTCGTCCTCGAGCTCGCGTTCGAGCCGAGCGCGGATGACCGGATCGCGCGGCGGGAAGGCGAAGTCGAAGACGACGCTGGAGACGTAGAGTCCGGAGCCGCCGACGAGGATCGCGTCAGCACCACGGCGCTGGATATCGATGATCACGGAGCGCGCAAGAGGCTGATACCAGGCGACCGCCGCTTCCTCGTCAACCTCGCGCACGTCGAAGAGGTGGTGCGGAATACCGCGTCGGTCTGCGGCGGCGAGCTTCGCCGTGCCGATGTCCATTCCGCGGTAGAGCTGCATCGCATCGGCGTTCACGATCTCGGCCGCGTTGCCCCGCCGGCGCAGCGCCTCGGCGAGATCGAGCGAGAGATCGCTCTTGCCCGTCCCCGTCGCGCCGACGACCGCCCAGAGCCGCGGCGCATCCTGCGTGCCGCCCGGCTCCGTACCCGTCATCCCTTGGATACCGGCTTCGCCGCGAGCAGCGGTCACCTGCCGACGCGCAGCGTCGGCAGGCCGAGAGACACCGCCCGCGTGCCGTCGGGCGCCACAGGCGCCGGCACGGCGCACGATTCCGCCTGGGCGCGATCCCAGGCGTCCCCGCCGCGCGTGCGACGGATCTTGAGCGGGGAGCCCGTCGGGTCATCGGCGAGCAGGTGGAACGGAGCCGCATGGGTGATGGTCACCGAGACGACGTCACCGGGCCGGGGAACAGCCGACCCCGGGGTCACCTCGAAGTGCACGAGGCGGTTGTCTTCTCCCCGGCCGGTCAGCCTATGCGTCTCGGCGTCCTTCTTGCCCTCGCCCGTCGAGACGAGGACCTCGACCTCGCGGCCGATCTGCTTCTGGTTCTCTTCGAGCGAGATGCGCTCCTGCAGCGCGATGAGCCGGTTGTAGCGTTCCTGCACGACGGCCTTCGGAACCTGGTCTTCCATGGTCGCCGCCGGTGTGCCCTCGCGGATCGAGTACTGGAAGGTGAAGGCGCTCGAGAAGCGGGCCTGTTCGACCACCCGCATCGTGTCCTCGAAGTCCGCCTCGGTCTCACCGGGGAACCCGACGATGATGTCGGTGGTGATCGCGGCATGCGGAATGCGATCACGGACGCGGTCGAGGATTCCGAGGAACCTCTCACTGCGATAAGAACGACGCATGGACTTGAGGATGCGATCGCTGCCGGACTGCAGCGGCATGTGAAGCTGCGGCATCACAGTGGGAGTCTCAGCCATCGCGTCGATCACGTCGTCGGTGAACGCAGCCGGGTGAGGACTCGTGAAGCGAATGCGCTCGAGTCCGTCGATCTCGCCCGCCGCGCGCAGGAGCTTGCCGAATGCCTGGCGATCGCCGAACTCCACGCCGTAGGAGTTGACGTTCTGTCCGAGCAGGGTGACCTCGATGGCACCGTCCTCCACGAGGAGGCGGATCTCGTTCAGGATGTCACCCGGACGGCGGTCCTTCTCCTTGCCGCGAAGACTCGGAACGATGCAGAAGGTGCACGTGTTGTTGCATCCGACCGAGATGGACACCCACCCGCTGTGCGCAGAGTCACGCTTGGTCGGGAGCGTCGAGGGAAACACCTCGAGCGACTCGAGGATCTCCAGCTCGGCGTCACCGTTGTGTCGCGCTCTCTCGAGAAGGCCGGGAAGCGACCCCATGTTGTGCGTGCCGAAGACCACATCGACCCATGGGGCCTTGTCGAGAACGGCTTGCTTGTCCATCTGGGCGAGACAGCCCCCGACGGCGATCTGCATGCCGTCCTTGCGGCGCTTCACCGAAGCGAGCTGACCGAGGGTCCCGTAGAGCTTGCCCGCGGCATTGTCGCGAACTGCGCACGTGTTGATGATCACGACATCGGCCTCGGCGCCGTCCGTGGCTCGGACGTATCCCGCACTTTCGAGCGAGCCCGAGAGACGTTCGGAATCGTGGACGTTCATCTGGCAGCCGAAGGTGCGGACCTCGTACGAACGCTGGCGCCCGTTACGGTCGATTGCGGCTGACGACGACGCGATGATCGTCGGTTCACTGCGCGGGATAGTCATGATCTCCCCATTGTACGAGCGGTTCCCTCTCGCTGCCGCTGACCGGGCCGGCTACCGGGCAGGTGCGCGCCCCCCGCCGCCTCAGTCCGAATCGACGAATCGGACCCGCGACGAGGAAGAGCCGGAAGAACCCTCGGCGAGGGCCGTCTTCGCAGCCGTCATCGCGACAGAACCGTTGTACCCGCGACGTGATAGCTGACCGACGAGGCGTCTCAGAGCAGTATCCGGGTCAAGGCGGGACATCGATCGTGCTTTCGAGCGAGCGTACTCGAGTGCGCGCTCCGCGTCGTCGTCGGGAACATCGCCCAATGCCGCGTCGATCACATCGCGGGGAATCCCCCGCTGCGAGAGCACCCGCGAAAGAGCGACCCGCCCCTGTCCTTTTCGCTCGATTCCCGACATCACGAGCTGATCGGCGAGAACCGCGTCATCGAGGTAGCCGCGGCGACAGAAGTCGTCGATCACGTCGTCGATCGACCCGGAGTCGAGCCGGACGCCGTTCTCTTCGTAGCCCCTGAGCACCATCCGCGCCTCGGACAACGAGAGCGATCGAGCCCTCAGCTTGCGCACGAGAAGCTCCTCGGCGTCGACGCGCAGCTTCGACGGATCGACGCCGCTCTCATCTGCTGAGTCGTCGTCGTGTGGTTGCAGTGCACGCAATCGGGGTGCAGACCGAGCCGCAGCGCCTCGAGCAGGATGCCGTTCGCTGGGCCCACGAGAGTCGACGAGTGGAGCTGGAGCCGAGTCGCCGGTGGAGGCGACTCCCACCGCCGTCGATTCCACGAGGCCTGCGTCTTCCGCGGCGCGGGGGGTGACTGCATCGGACCCGCCAGTACTTCGATCGACCGGCGTCATCCGCGCGGAATCGCGGCCGAACAGAGGGATGATGGGGGCGAGCTCCTGAGGCTCGCCCCCGCCATCACTCATGGTTCACTCCGGTTGCGCCACAACCGCGAACCATCACGATCATGCCGGGCGGCGCTCGGCGAGCTCGTCAGCAGGTGCCTCGGTGGCTCCTCCGATGCCGAGCTTCTGCTTGATCTGGGTCTCGATCGCCAGCGCGATGTCGGGGTTCTTGAGCAGGAACGTTCGCGCGTTCTCCTTGCCCTGTCCCAGCTGGTCACCGTCATAGGTGTACCAGGACCCGGACTTCTTGACGATGCCGTGCTCCACACCGAAGTCGATCAGGCTGCCCTCACGGGAGATGCCGACGCCGTAGAGGATGTCGAACTCAGCCTGCTTGAACGGCGGAGCCATCTTGTTCTTCACGACCTTGACCCTCGTACGGTTTCCGACTGCGTCGGTGCCGTCCTTCAGAGTCTCGATTCGGCGGATGTCCATTCGGACGGACGCGTAGAACTTCAGCGCCTTTCCACCCGCGGTGGTCTCCGGCGAGCCGAAGAAGACACCGATCTTCTCTCGCAGCTGGTTGATGAAGATCATCGTGGTGTTCGTCTGGTTGAGCCCACCGGTGAGCTTTCGCAGCGCCTGAGACATCAGACGAGCCTGCAGACCCACGTGGGAGTCACCCATCTCGCCCTCGATCTCGGCTCGAGGCACGAGCGCGGCCACGGAGTCGATGACGATCAGGTCGATCGCCCCGGAGCGGACGAGCATGTCCGCGATCTCGAGCGCCTGCTCACCCGTGTCGGGCTGCGAGACGAGAAGGGCGTCGATGTCGACACCGAGCTTCGCGGCGTAGTCAGGGTCGAGCGCGTGCTCGGCGTCGATGAAGGCAGCGATTCCGCCGGCGCGCTGAGCGTTGGCGATCGCGTGGAGGGTGAGCGTCGTCTTACCCGACGACTCAGGACCGTAGATCTCGACGATTCGTCCACGCGGCAGTCCTCCGACGCCGAGGGCGACATCGAGAGCGATGGAACCGGTCGGAATGACGGCGACAGGCGCACGCTCGTCGCTGCCCAGTCTCATGACCGAGCCCTTTCCGAACTGACGATCGATCTGGGCGAGGGCGGTCTCGAGGGACTTCTCGCGGTCAGCGGGTGATGGCATGACGTGCTCCTTATGCTCGCGTGGTGCCGCCTGTAGGCTGTCGCGGTCCTCCCGGCTGGGCGGAACTCTCCGACAAGGCGTATGGCTCTTCGGCTTGTTCTTCACCGTAGGAGGAGCCTCCGACATTGCGTCGTCAGCACCGCGAAACAGGGAGAGAAACGTCTCTGAACCACTTGTGCAGAAGACTACGCCCGTTTCGAACACATATTCGACGACACGCCGTCGCGGCGTGTCGCAAATCGAAACCGCCTCGAACGCGGCCCTCGCCGCGAACGCCTCAGAGGGTCATCGCTTGCGCGGCTCCAGACGACCTGCACCGTGTCGCCGCTCCACGGGGACATCCGTCTCGGCGCACAGCGCCAGCCAGATCTCGCGCGGTGCGACGCCAGCGTCCAGCGCTTCGTCGGCAGTGCGCCCGGCGAGCTGAGTCAGAACGAGGTCGCTGATCAGAGATGACCCGCGACCGCCGAATTCCGCATCGACTGCGCGGAGGAACTCACTACGTCGCATCAGAGGCTATGAGAGTCCGACGTTCAGTGGAGCGACAGCTCGGGCTCGACAGAAGCCACGAGGTCGTCCGGAACGACATCAGGGAAGACCTGAATGCCTTCGAGGACCGAGATCCGGTCGCCGACCTCTCGCATGATGATCGAGATGGGAACATCCAGAGCGTCAGCCACCGAGGCGAGAATCTCACTCGATGCTTCCTTCTGGCCCCGCTCGACCTCGCTGAGATAGCCCAGCGCCACAGAAGCCTTGCTTGCAACCTGCCGGAGCGTCCGCCCCTTCTGCAGGCGGAAGTCCCTCAGCACATCGCCGATTTCCTGTCGTACAAGAATCATCGGAACCTCCTCCCAGATCGCCTTCTCGAGGTCTCCCTCGAAGAGACCGCCAGTCTAGTCCTACCGACCTTCACAAAATCTACCTTCGCACGCTGTGCTTTCGGTGTGAGCACATAGGACATAACGGAGCGCACCCATCCCCTATTCCCGCAGAACCCGAGCGAGCATATCGATCGCCGCGTCGACCGCCCGCGCCCGCACCTCTGCACGATCACCGGCGAATCGAAACAACTCGGTGACCGAGGAATCCGGCGTCACCACGGCCACATGCACCGTGCCGACCGGCTGACCGTCAGGTGAGTCCGGCCCCGCGATACCCGTGGTCGAGACGCCGACGTCGGCAGGGGCCCCGTCGACGTTCAACGCACCGCGCACCCCCGCCGCCATCTGGAGAGCGACGTCGGGGTGGACAGGACCGTGCGCGTCGAGCAACGCGTCGTCGACGCCCAGCAGCGTGTGCTTCACCGGGGTGGCATACGCGACGATCGCTCCGCGCAGGGAGGCGGACGCCCCCGGCACGGAGACGAACTCGGCCGCGAGAGCACCGCCCGTCAACGACTCCGCGACACCGAGCGTCCAGCCACGCTCGACCAGCGCGGCGAGGACGGCCGACGCAGATGTCACGAGGGCTGCCGCGCGCCTCGCACCTGCGCGACGATGTAGTCGATTCCGCTCGCCACGGTCAGGATCAGCACGAGCACCATCAGGATCGCGGTCACGAGCAGCCACGGCTCCAGCCCGATCACGACGTGCAACGGAAGCAGCGCCCAGGACAAGGCCACCGCCTGCACTGCCGTCTTGATCTTGCCCATCCAGGCCGCAGCCACGACGTGCTCCTTCGCCACCATGAGACGGTGGATCGTGATGCCCCACTCCCGAATGAGGATGATAATCACCAGCCACCAGTTCAGCTCGCCGAGTATCGCGAGACCGATGAAACCGGCGCCGGTGAGCAGCTTGTCGGCGATCGGGTCCCAGAGCTTTCCGAAGTCGCTGACGATCTCGTAGCGGCGGGCCAGATAGCCATCGACCCAATCGGTCGAGATCGCGACGATGAAGAGAACGGCGGCGATCCAGCGGACAGCGATGTCGTCGAGTCCGAACGTGCCACCGATCAGCAGGAGGACGAAGAAGATCACCGCGAGCGGTATGCGCGCGACCGTGATCGCGTTGGGAAGCTGCCGTGGAATGGCCATCAGTCGCGTCCCGTCAGTCCCCAGGCGTCTTCGTCGCCATCGTCTTCAGCCTCGACCACCGGAAGTCCCTGGAACTGCGCCTCGACCGGGTCGTGCGGCGTTCCGGCAGCAGTCGCGGCCGAGGAGGGGGCAGGCGGCTTCGGCGGGGTGTCGTCGCCTCGCAGCTTCGCCATGACCTGGGGCAGCTGTTCGGCCGTCGCCAGCACATCGCGCGCCTTGGATCCTTCTGACGGGCCGACGATCTCTCGCGACTCGAGGAGGTCCATCAGGCGACCGGCCTTCGCGAACCCGACGCGGAGCTTGCGCTGCAGCATCGACGTTGACCCGAACTGCGACGACACGATGAGTTCGGCCGCGGCGAGAAGAAGCTCGAGATCGTCGCCGATGTCCTCGTCGACCTCCTTCTTCTTCGTGGGCTCCAGCGCTTCCTGGACGTCGGCGCGGTAGTCCGGACGGGCCTGACGCGTCACGTGCTTGACGACCGCGTCGATCTCCTTCTCATCGACCCACGCACCCTGCAATCGGAACGGCTTGGACGACCCCATGGGCGAGAACAGCGCATCGCCCTGTCCGATCAGCTTGTCGGCGCCGGGGCTGTCGAGGATCACGCGGCTGTCTGTGACGCTCGTGACGGCGAACGCGAGGCGTGAGGGGACATTCGCCTTGATCAGACCGGTCACGACATCGACGCTGGGTCGCTGCGTCGCGAGCACGAGGTGGATACCGGACGCGCGTGCGAGCTGGGTGATGCGGACGATCGAGTCCTCGACGTCGCGCGGGGCGACCATCATCAGGTCCGCCAGCTCGTCGACGACGACGAGGAGGTACGGGTAGGGCTTGAGCACGCGTTCGCTTCCCACGGGAAGCTCCACCTCGCCGGCGCGGACGGCACGGTTGAAGTCGTCGATGTGACGGAACCCGAACGACGCGAGGTCGTCGTACCGCATGTCCATCTCCTTCACGACCCACTGCAGCGCTTCCGCCGCCTTCTTGGGGTTCGTGATGATGGGTGTGATCAGGTGCGGCACCCCGGCGTAGCTCGTCAGCTCCACGCGCTTGGGGTCGATCAGGACCATCCGCACATCCGTGGGTCGGGCGCGCATGAGCAGACTCGTGATCATCGAGTTGACGAAGCTCGACTTTCCGGAGCCGGTGGAACCGGCGACAAGCAGGTGAGGCATCTTCGCGAGGTTGGCGATGACGATGTTCCCACCGACGTCCTTTCCGACGCCGATCGTCATCGGGTGGGTGCTCTTGTGCGCTGCCGGAGACCTGAGCACATCGCCGAGCGCGACCATCTCCTTGTCGGCGTTCGGGATCTCGATTCCGATCGCGCTCTTTCCGGGTATCGGCGAGAGGATCCGCACATCGTTCGATGCGACCGCATACGCGAAGTTGTTGCTCAGCTGGAGGATCTTCTCGACCTTGACGCCGTGCCCCACCTCGACCTCGTACTGGGTGACCGTGGGGCCACGCGAGAAACCAGTGACCTTCGCGTCGACCTTGAACTGTGTCAGCACGCTCGTGATCTGCTCGATCACCTTGTCGGTCGCCTCGGAGCGCGCGACCGGTGGAGGCCCTTCGACCAGAAGACCTGGCGACGGCAGCACGTACGGGGCGACGGGGGCCTGGGGGCCTCGCTCCCCCGGCCCGGCCGTGCCGAAGCCGTCGAGACCCGGAAGCTCCGGCATCTCTCCGGTGTCGGACTCGTCGTCTAGCAGTGCGGTGGTCTGCTGCCCTGCCAGGGATTCCGTCACGGACCGCACGTCCGTCAGCACCTCGGTCGCCGCGTCATACGGATCTTCCACGACGACGGCCTGATCGTAAGCCGGAGTCGGCTCGGAGGTCGTCAGCAGCGCGGTGATGTCGTCGGAGCCCAGCGTCCCCTCGTCGGGGTCTTCCTCACGGCCGGTCTTGTTCCGCCGCCACCAGGGAAGGACGTCGGGGTCGTCGACCTTGTCGGACTCGTCGATCGCCGCGGCTTCCTTCGCAGGCTTCTCGGTGCGCTCAGCGTCGAACATCCACGCGTAGAGGTCGCCCAGGCGCTGCCCGATACGGTTCGGCGGAGTCTTGGTCAGGATCAGGATGCTGAGTCCCGCCAGCAGGGCCAGGACGATATAGGCACCCACCGGAGTGAGATACGAGAGCGGCTCACCGATCATCCAGCCGAAGAGACCGCCCGCTTCGCTGAGCGCAGGCATGCCGTCCCGGGGCTGCGCACGAACGAGCAGTCCGGCGGAGTCGACTCGACCCGCTGCGATGTGGCAGAAGCCTGCCAGGGTGAGCACGAAGAGTCCGAAGCCGATGCCGATGCGCCCGTTGTCGTGGACGGACGAGGGATGGCGGAACAGCCACCCTGCCAGCAGCAGCAGCAGCACGGGCATGACGAAAGCCACACGCCCGACCAGAAGCCCCACCGAGTAGGCGCTGATGTTCGACGCGACCTCGTTGCCGATGAAGAACCATTCGTTGACCGCTCCGGCGATCGCCAGAAGCACCAGCAGGAAGGGGAATCCGTCGCGCCGGTCATCCTTTTCGAGCGTCTCCGGGCCGAATGCCCGGAACAGACCACCGACGCCGTGGGCGAGCCCGTTCCACGCTCGTACCGCCACCGGAGGCTTGTCGATCTCGTCGATGTACTTCTTCGGCGCAGCCTGGGCCTTCGGCGCAGCCTGCCGCTTCGGGCGAGGCGTGGCGCTCTCGGACGCGCGCGCGGACTTCGTGGTACTCCTGGCCATGCTCTCACGTTACGGCCAGAGGCCGACATTCACCCGTAATGACGCGGCATTCCGGCCGGTTCCCGGGCCCGCGAAGGGAGATCAGGACGTGCGATGCACCATCGTGTCACGGAGATCCCCCGCGTCGGTGACCACGAAGCCCTCCGACCGATACAGGGCGTGCGCGAAGTTGTCCCGTTCGACGCTGAGGCTGATCCGAGGGTGCCCCTGCTCGCGCGCGTGGGTGACGAGGCGTCGAAGCAGGGTCCGTCCGACTCCGTGCGCCCGCCAGATCGGCTGCACTCCGATGATGAGCTCGGGCACCGCGGTTCCGACGAAACCGAAGCCTGCGTCGTCCGGCGCGAGCATCCGATACCACGCCGCACCGATGGGTCGCAGATCGGAGTCGAGCGCAATGAAACCGGCATCCGCCGGCCGCATCCACCCCGCGATGTAGCGCCGGTGCTCGACGGCGCTGAGAATCTCATGCCGAGCGCGTGCCCCGCCGGAGCGCCAGTTCGCCGCCTCGACGACCATGTCGCCGAGGAAGCTCCCGTCCGCCTGGTCGGCGGGTCGAATCGAGAAGACGTCCGGCATGGAGTGAGCCTAGGCCGTTCGCGTTACAGCCGAGTGTCGGTCGACTGGGAACCCGCGAACCACCGGGCTCCGATCACGCTTCGATGACCAGCGGGACGATCATCGGACGACGACGGAGCTTCTGGTTGACCCAGCGCCCGATGGTCCGACGGATGACCTGCGAGAGCGCATGCGTGTCGCGCACGCCGTTGCCGGAGGCCTCCTTGAGGGCGGCGATGATCTTCGGGGTGACGTCATCGAAGACGGAATCGTCTTCGGCGATGCCACGCGCGTGGATTTCCGGACCGGAGATGATGCGACCGGTGGCGGCATCGACCACGACGATCACGGAGACGAAGCCCTCTTCAGCCAGGATCCGACGATCCTTGAGGTCTGCGTCCGTGATCGCGCCGACGGTCGAGCCGTCGACGTACACGAAACCGAGATCGAGCTGGCCGACCACTCGGGCGTCGCCGCCCTTCAGGTCGATGACCGTGCCGTTCGAGGCGATGATCGTGCGCTCGGCCTCGATGCCCGTGTCCTGCGCCAGCTTGGCGTTGGCGATCAGATGGCGGTACTCGCCGTGCACCGGCAGCACGTTCTTGGGTCGCAGGATGTTGTAGCAGTAGATGAGCTCACCCGCTGCAGCATGGCCCGAGACGTGCACCTTGGCGTTCGCCTTGTGCACCACGTTCGCGCCGAGCTTGGTCAGACCGTCGATCACGCGGTACACGGCATTCTCGTTGCCGGGGATGAGGCTCGAGGCCAGGATGACGGTGTCACCCGGTCCGGGCTCGATCGCATGGTCGAGGTTGGCCATGCGACTCAGAACGGCCATGGGCTCGCCCTGCGAGCCGGTGGACATGTAGACGATCTTGTCGTCCGGAAGGTCGCGGGCCTTCTTGTAGTCGATGAGAAGACCGCTCGGCACCTTCAGGTATCCGAGGTCCTCGGCGATCGTCATGTTGCGCAGCATGCTGCGTCCGAGCAGCGCGACCCGTCGGCCGTGCGCATGCGCGGCGTCGAGAACCTGCTGCACGCGGTGCACGTGACTCGAGAAGCTCGCGACGATGACCCGGCGAGGCGCCTTGCCGATGACCTGATCGAGCACGGGGCCGATCGAGCGCTCCGTGGGAGTGAACCCGGGCACGTCGGCGTTCGTCGAGTCGACGAGGAACAGGTCGACCCCTTCCTCGCCGAGGCGGGCGAACGCGCGGAGGTCGGTGATGCGTCCGTCGAGCGGAAGCTGGTCCATCTTGAAGTCGCCGGTCGCCAGCACGAGGCCCGCGGGAGTGCGGATCGCCACGGCGAGTGCGTCCGGGATCGAGTGGTTGACCGCGACGAACTCGAGGTCGAACGGTCCGACCTGCTCCCGCTGGCCCTCCTTCACCGTGAGGGTGTAGGCCTTGATGCGGTGCTCCTTGAGCTTCGCCTCGACCAGCGCGAGCGTGAGGCCCGATCCGATCACGGGGATGTCGCTCTTCAGGCGCAGCAGGTAGGGAACGGCACCGATGTGGTCCTCGTGCCCGTGGGTGAGGACGACTCCGACGATGTCGTCGAGGCGGCTCTTGATCGGCTCGAAGTCCGGCAGGATCAGGTCGACTCCGGGCTGGTGCTCCTCCGGGAAGAGCACTCCGCAGTCGACGATCAGGATCTTGCCGTCGAACTCGAAGATGGTCATGTTGCGACCGATCTCACCGAGTCCGCCGAGCGGAGTGACCCGCAGCGTCCCCTCGTCGAGAGCTGCGGGTTCTGCGAGCGGGATGGACATGCTGTCTCCTCAGTCGGACACTCCACGCGTCCGTTCGTTCATGGTGACGCGCCTCGGCGCGTGCGTTCTCAGCGGGTCGTGCCGTGCACCTTCGGCAGGGCGCCGCCCGCGGCCGCGTTGCGGTCGGGGCGGAAGTTGGAGAAGTCTGCTCCCGGAACGTCCCTCACGAGATCGAGCTCGTCCTCGATGAGCGCGGCCTCCCACTCTTCAGGACCCACCAGGGGCAGACGCACGCGGGGGCTGGAGATCCGGCCCAGGCCGTGCAGGATGTACTTCGCGGCGACGGTTCCCGGGACATGCGTCATGACCGCGCGCACGAGCGGCTCGAGCCTCTTGTGCTCTGCCGTGGCCGTCGTCAGGTCGCCTCGGTTGACGGCGTCGATGATAGTGCGGTACGGAGCCGCCGCGACGTTGGCGGTCACGCCGATCAGGCCGGTCGCGCCGATGGCGAGATGTGGCAGAACATTCGCGTCGTCTCCCGAGAAGTACATGAGGTCGGTCTGGTTCAGGACGCGGCTCACCTCGGAGAAGTCGCCCTTGGCGTCCTTCACGGCGAGGATGTTCGGGTGCTTGGCGAGGCGCAGGATGGTCTCGTACTTGATCGGCACGCCGGTGCGACCGGGGATGTCGTAGAGGATCACCGGCAGGTCCGTGGCGTCGGCCACCAGGCGGAAATGCGTGAGGATCCCGGCCTGGGTCGGCTTGTTGTAGTACGGCGTGACGATCATGATGGCGTCTGCGCCGGCCTTCTCGCTCGCCTTGTAGAGCTCGATCGCGTGCGCGGTCTCGTTGGATCCACCGCCGGTGATGATCTTGGCGCGTCCGGCCGAGACCGACTTTCCGACCTCGACGAGCTTGAGCTTCTCAGGGTCCGTCAGGGTCGAGGTCTCGCCGGTCGTTCCCGTCACGACGATTCCGTCAGCACCGGCGGTGATGACGTCATCGATGTGCTTCTCGACGGCGGGCCAATCGACTTCGCCGTCGGCCGTCATCGGAGTGACGAGCGCGACGAGAACCTGTCCGAAGGGGTTGCCCGAGTGCGTCATGCCCCCAGCGTATCGGTTCGAATGCCGCTCACCCAGACGAGGGACGGCGGATGACATCTCCCCGGACGATCGCGACCATCATCTTGATTGGGATCCACATAGGCTCGACTCCATGGCATGGGTCACACGCGAATCGTCGACGGTGTACGAGAACCGGTGGATCGAGGTTCGGGAGGACCAGGTCACGGGGCCCGGGGGCGATGGCATCTACGGCGTGGTGACCATGCGGCATCCGGCAGTCTTCGTCGTCGCACTCGATGACGAGGACCGCGTCTGCCTCATCACTCTCGAGCGCTACACGACCGGAGTCTCGATCGAGATTCCTGCCGGAGGAAGCGACGGCGAAGAACCGCTCGCGGCAGCGCAGCGCGAGCTGCTCGAGGAGACGGGCTTCGTCGCCGAGGACTGGACGGAACTCGGAACGATGAACGCCCTGAACGGGATCGCCCACGCCCCCGAGCACGTGTTCCTCGCTCGGGGACTGACTCCGTCCGACGACTCCACTCGCACGCAGGCGGAGGAGGGCATCGACGCCGTCACCTGGGTACCGTTCTCCGACGTCCTCGGCATGATCTCCGATGGCCGCATCACCGATGGAGAGACCGTGGCGGCGATCGGATACGCCGGTATCCGTCTGGGCAGATTCCGCTGATCTCCTAGCGCCCTCATTCGCGCACGGCGCGCCCGCAGCGGGACGCGGTCGACGTTCAGATCAGACGCGGCCGCGACGTGCGACGCCGGAGGTCAGCGCGCTCGGAAGCAGGGACGCGACAGCGACGATCGCCTTGTAACGCAGCGACGGGATCGAGACGGCCCTTCCGCGCGCCGCGTCACGGAGCGCCTCGCGGACCACATTCCGGGCGTCGAGCCACATGAAGCCGGGAACGCCCTCGTGCCCCGGTTCGAGTCCCATCCGCTCGTGGAAGGTCGTGTGCGTGAAACCCGGGCAGACGGCGGTGACCGTCACTCCGTCGGGTGCGTACTCGACATTCGCCCAGCGGCTGAATCCGATCAACCAGCTCTTGCACGCGGAATACGTGGAGCGCGAGATGAACCCTGCGACGGACGCGACGTTGATGATCCGGCCCCCACGGCCGCGCATCGTCTGAAGCGCCGCGTGCATGAGCCGCATCGACGCCTCGACGTGAACGCGCAGATGGCGCACCTCGTCGTCGATGTCGTTGTCGGCGAACTGCAGCGGGAGGCCGAAGCCTGCGTTGTTGATGAGAAGGTCGACCGGATCGGAGGCATCACGGAGACGGTCGGCCACGCGCTCGACATCCTCGTCGATCGACAGGTCGGCGGGAAGCACCTCGACCGCGACACCGTGCTCGCTGCGCAACTCGGCCGCCACGACCTCGAGATCGCCGGCGGAACGTGCGACGAGGATCAGATCGGCTCGGCGCCGGGCCAACTGGCGCGCGAACTCTGCGCCGAGGCCGGCGCTCGCTCCGGTGATCAGTGCGGTGGGCATCAGCGCTCGTATCCCAGGAAGCGGAACCGGATGCCGGAGCGCGACGTCTGCCACTCCCCCTCGTTCACGAGCCGCCACCCGGCTTTGGACGGCGCATACGCGTCGCCGGAGACCTCGATGTCGAGCTCGGTGACTTCGAGGCGGTCGGCGTCGGCGATCACCAGGCGGAAGATCTCGGCGCCGCCGATGATCCATACCTTCTCGTGGCCGCGCACCGCGTCCGTGACGGTCGCGGCACGACGGGCGCCGTCCGCGGACCAGTCCTGCTGGCGGGTGATGACGATGTTCTCTCGCCCTGGAAGCGGGCGGAAGCGCTCAGGGAGCGAGTCCCACGTCTTGCGACCCATGATCACGGGAGCGCCGAGGGTGACTTCCTTGAAGTGAGCGAGATCCTCGGGGACGTTCCAGGGCATGCCGCCCTCTGCTCCGATGACGCCGCCGTGCGCCTCGGCCCAGATCAGCCCGACCCAGGTCATACCGCGACCGCCGCCCTGATCGGAGCGTGGTGCTGGTAATCCTCGACGACGAAGTCCTCGTAGTCGTAGTCGAGGATCGACTCGGGCTTCCGGGCGAACCTCAGCGTCGGGTATGGATACGGTTCGCGCGTGAGCTGTTCATTCACCTGGTCGAGGTGATTGTCGTAGATGTGGCAGTCACCCCCGGTCCAGACGAAGTCACCCGGCTCGAGTCCCACCTGCTGGGCGACCATCAACGTCAGCAGGGCGTAGGACGCGATGTTGAACGGGACGCCGAGGAACAGGTCGGCGCTGCGCTGATAGAGCTGGCAGGAGAGCTTGCCGTCCGCCACGTAGAACTGGAACAGGGCGTGACAGGGAGCAAGCGCCATGTCGGGGATGTCCGCCGGGTTCCAGGCAGACACGATGAGTCGCCGGGAGTCGGGCGTCTGCCGGATCTGCTCGATCACCTGAGCGAGCTGATCGATGCTCTCACCCTCCGGCGTCGGCCAGCTGCGCCACTGCACTCCGTAGACCGGACCCAGATCGCCGTCGGCATCCGCCCATTCGTCCCAGATGGTGACGCCATGCTCCTGCAGCCACTTCACATTCGAGTCGCCCCTGAGGAACCAGAGGAGCTCGTAGGCGATCGACTTGAAGTGCACCCGCTTCGTGGTGATGAGCGGGAAGCCCTCGGAGAGATCGAAGCGGATCTGCCGCCCGAAGACGCTGGTGGTGCCGGTTCCTGTTCGATCGGACTTGTGAGTGCCGGACTCCAGCACGTCTCGGAGAAGGTCTTCGTACGGCGTCGGGACGGCTGCGCTCATGTGTGCCAGACTACCCGCCCTGGGGGCTGTCGAGTCGGATCGTCACGATGCGACATATCGGCCCGGGCGGTGCCGGATCGCCCGTATTCTCGACGCATGTCACCCGCCGTCGCCCTTCTCCTCGCCGCAGCGCTGCTCGTGCTCGCCGGCACGATCGGTGTCGTGCTGAGACTTCTCGACGGACGGCGTCGCGGAGGCGGCCATCTGCGCTTCGATCCGAACGACGCGGGCGTGTCGCGCCTGGGCGCGAGAGCGACAGTCGTGCAGTTCAGCACCGAGATGTGCACCCGCTGCCCCCAGGTACGACGCATGCTCAGCAGCTACGTCGCAGAATCGGAGGGCCTGGACCACGTGGAGGTCGACCTGACGCATCGACCGGATCTGTCGGCTCGATACAAGGTCATGCAGACACCGACGACCTTCATCGTCGACGGATCAGGAGCCGTCCGCGCACGCTTCCATGGCGTGCCCCATCGACACGCGCTGAACGACGCGCTGGCAACCGTATGACGAGGACGGAAAGCACATGACGACACCGGCCGGCATCGATCCCCGCGGCCCGCGATTCGCAGCGACGGTCACGACAGTGCTGCTGCTCGTCGCGACATATCTGGCGCTGGTCGGCATCTCGACCGCACGGACCTTCGGCTGGTTCGCCTATCAGCCGCTCGACTCGGCCGACATCGACTCGGCCACGTGGGCCGTGACGTCGGCGACCCTTGCACAGCGCGCGCTGGACCCGGGGTTCCTCCTCACGATCGTGATCGCCCTGCTGTTCCTGTGGGGCGTCCTGTCACCCGCGACTGCACCATGGGGCGTCGTGTTCCGCAGGGTCATCCGTCCGAGACTGGCCGCTCCGACCGAGCTCGAGGATCCGCGTCCACCGCGGTTCGCCCAGGGTGTCGGTCTCGTCGTCGTCACGATCGGTCTCGTGCTGCACCTCGCCGGGGTCCCGTGGGCGCTGCCCATCGCGACCGCCGCCGCTTTCATCGCCGCCTTCCTCAATGCGGCGTTCTCCTTCTGCCTCGGATGCCAGATCTATCTGCTGCTGCAGCGAGCAGGCATCCTCGGTCGCGCGGCGTCGACCGCCTGAGCGCTGTTCCGCCGCACGCCCACGCTCGATAGGCTGGCCGCACACGCGACCCGCATCGAGCAGCGCGCGATACAACGGAGGAATCATGCCCGTCACCAGCGAAGCCACCACCACCTGGACCGGATCCCTCACCGAGGGCTCGGGCACAGTCGCGTTCTCCTCGTCGAAGCTCGGGACCTTCCCGATCAACTGGAAGGCCCGCAGCGAGGGCAGCGACACCACCACCACGCCTGAAGAGCTGATCGCCGCCGCCCACGCGTCGTGTTTCAGCATGGCGCTGTCTCACGCGCTGTCCGAGAACGGCACTCCGCCGGAGCGCGTCAACACGAGCGCGTCCGTCACCTTCAAGCCCGGTGTCGGAATCAGCGGAAGCCACCTCAACGTGAACGCGGTCGTCCCCGGGCTCAGCCCTGAGGAGTTCCAGTCGATCGCTGCCGAGGCGAAGGTCGGCTGCCCCGTATCGCAGGCGCTCGCCGGCATCGAGATCACGCTCGAGGCCACGCTCGCCTGACGTCGGTCATCCGCGAGCGATGCGAATCGCCTCGCGGATGCTGGCGCGAGCGTCCTTGCGGCGGCCAGCGGCATCCTGGACGACGCCGAGTCGGTAGCGCGCGCGCCAGTCCGTCGGCTCCGCATCCGCCTCCCCCGCGTATCTCGCGATGAGCGGGTCGGCGTCGGCACGAGCGATTCGGCCACTCGGCGTCAGCTCGGACTCCGCCGCGGGCATACCGCCCTCGGCATCGAGCTCACGCCCGAGCCGGTCGGCAGCGAACCCGAACTGCATCTCTCGGACAAGCGCCCATGCCCCGATCGGGGCGAGAACGATCAGCGCGATGCCCATGCCGATGGACACCGGTGTGCCGACAGCGAAGAACATCACGGCCAACCAGATGGCGACGGCGAGGTAGACCAGCAGTGCGGCGGCCATCAGGCCGACGCCGATCCGCGACATCACGAGCGGATGCCGATGTCGATCATGCTCTCGAGCCCGACGAAGACGCCGATCGCCTGGGCCGCGAACGGCACCGCGAGACGGATGCCCGGGGCGTAGGCGAGTGCGGGGTCGACCGTGTCATGCGTGAACGTGAGGGACTCACCGGGGCCGGACAGGACGACCTCCTGTTTGGCGATGACGCCGGGACGCCGGAGCGAGTGGATCGGCACGCTGCCGACCTGCTGTCCGCGCGCTCGCTGGTCGGCGTGCGGTGCGCTGACGGGACCCTGTTCGGCGCGTGCGGCGGCGATGAGCTCGGCCGTGCGCACCGCAGTGCCGCTCGGCGAATCCACCTTCGCCTCATGGTGTGCCTCGACGATCTCCGCCGATCCGAAGAACGGCGCGGCTGCTGCGGCCAGAGCCGAACCGAGCACCGATCCCAGCGAGAAGTTCGGGATGAAGACAGCCCCGGTTCCGGCGTTCTCCACCAGAGGACGCACGAGTGCGATCCGCTCGGTGGACCATCCCGACGTGGCGACAAGAATGTTGATCTCGCGCTCGACCGCAGCGCGCACGACGTCGACACTGACCTGAGGCGTGGTCGCATCGATCACCAGGTCCGCACCGTCGAGCTCGGCGAGGTCGCTACGAGACGTCAGCACGCGCGTCACCTCGAAGCCCTCGAGCTCGTCGATCACCGCACCGATGATCGATCCGAGCTTCCCGGTTCCGCCGACGAGTGCTACCTGGGTGGTCATGCGTTCAGTCTATTTCGCGACGTCGATCCGCCCGGCGCGGCGGGCCGGAACTCAGGGAATCAACCGGGAATCAGACGGGCATCGCATCGGGGATGCCGGTGCGCAGCTCGACCGGGAGGTGCCCGGTGTCGTTGTGAGTGAGGAGCGTCCAGGGCCGGCCCTGTTTCTGGGCGATCACCGTGAGGCCGCAGTGCGCCTGGTTCAAGGTCATCCATCGCCACTCGGGGGCACCGAGGACCTCCCGCACGAACCACGAGATCACGAAGTTGTGGGTGATGAGCACCTCGTGCACGTCACCCGGTTTGCGCACCAGGAACTCGTTGACCGCGTCGAACATCTGAGCACGCCCGGCATCGAGCTCCGCCTCGGTCACCGAGCCGAAGAACGGTTCGTAGGCGGCCGGGGTCTCGTCGGTCATCCCCGTGGGCACGCAGTCGAACAGCAGTGCGGTCGGCTCTGGATCGACCGACGGGAGCCGCTCGGCGATCGCACGGGCCGTCTCGTTGGCGCGCAGGAGCGGAGAGTGCCAGACGGCGTCGAGCGGGAGTCCCGAGAGCCGATCTGCGATGAGTTCGGCCTGACGCTGGCCACGCGGCGACAGGGGTCCGTCGGCGAGACCGTGCTCGGCGTCCTGATGTTCACCATGTCTGACCAGATATATGTAATGCGTCACAAACTCGCTCGCTTCATCGACAGCGTCCGCCGGGATTCACTCCACCCTATGCCAGGTCTGTGACAGAGGCGTTACGACGCTCAGTTGCCGGCGCGAGTGAGATCGGTGACCTGTGCGCGCGACAGCGTGACGCCGGCGCCCTGCATCAGCTCGTCGACGTGCTCGGTCGCGAAGGTGTTGACGATGGGCGCCGCGATGGTCCGCTGCGCGAGCAGCCACGCGATGGACACGGCGGCCACGGGAACCTCGAGTTCGGTCGCGACCTGGTCGAGAGCCCGCAGGATCTTCGTGCCACGCCTGTTGAGATGCCCCCGCAGCTGCTCCCCGCGTACGCCCCGCGAGGTCAGCGCCTTGCTGCGGTGGCGACCGGAGAGGAAACCGTGCTCGAGAGCGTGCGACGGCGTGACCGCGAGGCTCTGCGCACCCGCCACCAGACGCAGGTCCCCTTCGAACGGCTGACGGCGGACGAGGTTGTACGGCGAATCGATGACCTCGATGCGTGGGTACCCGGCCGAGGCGAGGATGCGCGCCTCCACGAGCCGCTCGGGTGCGAAGCCGAATGCGCCGAGTGCGCCGATCTTGCCCGCGTCGACCATCCACTCGACCGTCGCGAGGGTGTCCTCGAGATTCGTCGTGCGGTCGAGCGTCGCGTCGAGATACAGCACGTCGATGCGCTCGACGCCGAGTCGCGTGAGCGACCCCTCGACAGCGCGGACGAGGTTCACCGAGCCGAGACCCGGATTGTCTGCGTGAGCACCGATCCGCACGCTCAGCAGGGCGCGGTCGCGTCGCCCTCTGGACTGCAGCCATTGGCCGATGATGTGCTCGCTGCGACCGCCGGAGAATCCGTCGGCGGTGTGGATGGCGTTGCCACCGAATTCGACGTAGCGGTCGAGGATCCCATGGCTCGTCTCGAGATCGACGTTCCAGCCGAACTCCGCCGCACCGAGCATGAGCGGAAAGGTCTCGAGCCCGGTCTCGCCGAGAGGGACGCGGATGGTCTCCCCTATTCCGGGTCCGACGATCGGGATGGGTGCGGACGGGTGCTCTGCGGCGCCCTGCTGCGCGCGATCGGCCGGCGCTCCTGCGCCTACACTGAACAACCGCATATCCTCACCCCCGCGTCAATCGGTGCGTACCGACCTGCGTCACTGCCTGAAATGCACCCCCCGGTGCGTACTTCGAGAGTAGGCGAGATCTGCGAACTCCCCGACCAATACGGGGAACGGCGCAAGAACTTCCCATAACGGTTTGATCACATCGGATACGACGAAGCCCGGACCGTCCGTGTGGACAGCCCGGGCCTCGTGTCGAAGCGCTGGCGATTACTCGGCAGCGGCCTCGTCAGCAGGAGCTGCGTCCGCTGCGGGGGCGTCGTCGAGCACGGGCTCGAGCGACAGCTTGCCGCGGTCGTCGATCTTCGTGATCTTCACGAGGATCTTCTGGCCGACGGACAGGACGTCATCGACGTTCTCGACGCGCTTGCCACCGGCGAGCTTGCGCACCTCGGTGACGTGCAGCAGGCCGTCCTTGCCGGGCAGCAGCGAGACGAACGCACCGAACGTCGCGATCTTCACGACGGTTCCGAGGAACTGCTCTCCCACCTCCGGGTTGGTCGGGTTCGCGATCGCGTTGACCTGGGCACGGGCAGCCTCGGCCGAGGGGCCGTCGGTCGCGCCGATGTAGACGGTGCCGTCCTCCTCGATGGAGATCTGCGCGCCGGTCTCGTCCTGGATCGCGTTGATCGTCTTGCCCTTCGGGCCGATCAGCTCACCGATCTTGTCGACCGGGATCTGCACGCTGATGACGCGCGGCGCGGTCGGCGCCATCTCGTCGGGAGCGTCGATCGCGGCGTTCAGCACGTTGAGGATGGTCAGACGGGCGTCGCGAGCCTGGGTCAGCGCGCCGGCGAGCACCGACGACGGGATGCCGTCGAGCTTCGTGTCGAGCTGGATGGCCGTGACGAACTCGCTGGTACCGGCGACCTTGAAGTCCATGTCGCCCAGTGCGTCCTCCGCGCCGAGGATGTCGGTGAGGGCCGCGTAGCGCGTCTCTCCGTCGACCTCATCGGAGACGAGTCCCATCGCGATGCCGGCGACGGCTGCGCGCAGAGGCACACCCGCGTTCAGCAGCGACAGGGTCGACGCGCAGACGGAACCCATCGACGTCGAGCCGTTGGAGCTCAGCGCCTCGGAGACCTGACGGATCGCGTAGGGGAACTCCTCGCGGCTGGGCAGCACCGGCACGAGCGCGCGCTCGGCGAGGAAGCCGTGCCCGATCTCGCGACGCTTCGGCGAACCGACCCGGCCGGTCTCACCGGTCGAGTAGGGCGGGAAGTTGTAGTGGTGCATGTAGCGCTTGCTCGTGGTCGGCGACAGCGAGTCGATCTGCTGCTCCATCTTGAGCATGTTCAGCGTGGTGATTCCCATGATCTGGGTCTCGCCGCGCTGGAAGATCGCGGAGCCGTGAACGCGCGGGATGACCTGGACCTCGGCGTCGAGCGGACGGATGTCGGCCAGGCCGCGGCCGTCCATGCGCACGCTCTCGGTGAGGATGCGGCCGCGGACGATCTTCTTCGTGACGGACTTGTACGCTGCGGAGAACTCGATCGGGGCTCCAGCGGGCAGGTTGCCTGCTTCGACCGCTTCGATGAGCTGCGCCCTGACGCGGTCCTTGACCTCGTCGTCCTTGCCCTGACGCTCCTGCTTGTCGGCGATCTGGTAGACGTTCACCAGGTCGTCGTAGGAGCGCTCGGCCACGAAGTCGTAGACCTCGCTGGAGTACGGCGGGAAGACCGGGTACACACCCGGCTCCTTCGACGCGCTGGCGGCGAGCTCGGCCTGAGCCTTGACGAGCTGAGCGATGAAGGGCTTCGACGCCTCGAGGCCCTGCGCGACGACAGCCTCGTCGGGCTTGGTGGCGCCGGCCTTGATGAGGTTCCAGCTGCCCTCGGTGGCCTCAGCCTCGACCATCATGATCGCGACGTCTTCGGTGCCGTCGGACTTGGTGACGACGCGACCGGCGACGATCAGGTCGAACACGGCCTCGCTGACCTGCTCAGCCGTCGGGAACGCGACCCACTGGTCCGCGTTCTCGCCGTGGCCGGGGATGAACGCGAGGCGCACACCGGCGACGGGACCCGAGAACGGGAGACCCGAGATCTGCGTCGACGCGGAAGCCGCGTTGATCGCGAGGGCGTCGTAGAACTCGCCCGGGGCGATCGACAGGACGGTGATGACGATCTGGACCTCGTTGCGCAGGCCGTCGACGAACGACGGACGCAGCGGACGGTCGATCAGACGGCAGACGAGGATCGCCTCGGTCGAGGGACGTCCCTCACGACGGAAGAACGAGCCGGGGATCTTGCCTGCTGCGTACGAACGCTCTTCGACGTCGACCGTCAGCGGGAAGAAGTCGAAGCCCTCGCGCGGGTGCTTGCCTGCGCTGGTGGCCGAGAGGAGCATGGTCTCGCCGTCGAGGTACGCGGCGACTGCGCCCTGAGCCTGCTGCGCGAGGCGGCCGGTCTCGAAGCGGATGGTGCGGGTGCCGAAGCGGCCGTTGTCGAGAACGGCCTCGGTGGCGGTGATTTCAGGACCTTCCAAGAGGTCTCTCCTTCTTTGTTTAGACTCGCGAGTCCGTGTGACGCGCGAGCGCATTCATGAAGGAGCGGATTCAGCCGGATACGGGCGCGCGGGCATCCCCGCGAATCTCACCTGCGCTGGCCACCAGTAGAAAGCCACCCGACGTCGCGCCGAGGAACCCACCACAGGGGACCAGCTCTCCGCCGATCGCTCCATGAGTCGATATGAAGTTGTGCGGTCGACACACGTCGACCTCCTCCAGCCTATCAGCGCGGCCTTGAATGTCCTCCGTTTCCGTCTGCGGCGGGTTCGGTCAGTGGACCTTGACGTCCTGCGGAGCGCTCGATCGTCCGAGATAGACGTAGTCGTCGTGCTTCGCGACCCGGCCATCCCCGGCCGCCCGACCGTGCAGTCGTCGCCACACCCAGGGCAGCGCATGGCGGCGCCACCACAGTCCCGCGCCGATCTGCTCGTTCTCATGCAGCGCGGCATCGAGCACCCCCAGCGCGTCGGCGTGCGGCACCGAGAGGACCTCGCCCGCGCGATACGCGAGGAATCTGTGACCACGACTGCTGAGGTGGACGAGGTCCTCCCCCCAGTTCGGGCGATCCGGAAGCGACGGGTACAGGTCGGTGTCGATCAGGATCGCGCCCGTCCGCGCGGCGATGCCGGACAGTGCCGTGGCGAATGCCGCGAACCTCCTGGTGTAGATCCCGGCCGCTCTCCGACGGGGCAGGAACGGAGTGACGAGCAGCACGTCGGCCCCGATGTCGCGGAGCCGGGTGACCGCGCCCTCGAGCTCCGCGGCGAGCGCGGGCACGTCGACCGTCGACTTAACCAGATCGTTGGCGCCGATCAGGATGGACACGAGGTCCGGCTGCAGTTCGAGCGCTCGATCGAGCTGGGTGCCGCACACATCACGCACACGCTTCGACCGGACGGCGAGGTTCGCATACCGGAGACCTCCGCGTGCGGCGAGCAGCAGGGCGAGCCGGTCGGCCCATCCACGGAGCGCACCATCCGGTGCCGGATCGCACAGGCCTTCCGTGAGCGAGTCCCCCAGCGCCACGTAACGCCGCCAGGTGCGCGCTTGCACCGGGGCGGTGGGCTCCGGCCGCGTCAGGCGGCGAGCGCGCGCTCCCTCATCGATCATCCTGAGCTCTCGGGCCTCCTCGTAATGCCCCATCAGCTGAGAACAGACGTTCGCCCAGCTGCGACCCTGCACGGCCTCGCGTCCTGCGGCGCCGAACGCCCGGCGTTTGCGGCCGTCGCCGGTGAGGTCGACCACGCGCATCCGCAGGTCGCCGAGATCGCCGGGACGGTAGAGCCATCCGTCGATTCCCATCCGGACGAGGCCGAGGGGGCCGCCGCGACCGGTGGCGACGACGGGCACCCCGCTGGCGTGGGCCTCCTGGAGGGTCTGTCCGAAGGTCTCGCTCTCTCCCGGGTGCACGAACACGTCGAAGGATGCCATGGCTGCTGCGAGCGCGTCGCCTTCGAGGTGCCCGAGAAAGCACGCACCGGGCATCAGGGACTCGAGTCGAGGCCTGCTCGGTCCGTCCCCCACGATCACGAGGCGCGCACCGGGGATCGTCTGCAGCACTGCCAGGTCTTCCACCTGCTTCTCGGGTGCGAGCCTGCCCACGTAGCCGATCACGACCTCGCTCGCCCACTCCGCGCGCAGTGTCGCGCTCCGGCGGGCCGGCTGGAACCGCTCGGCATCCACGCCTCTCCCCCACAGACGGATGCGATCCACACCGAGCTCCGCGAGTTGCTGCGCCGAGTCGGGCGACGGCGCGAGCGTGATGGTCGCGCGCCGATGGAGCCGCGCGATGTGCGATTCGGCGACACCGGTCGCCACAGGGATGCGATACCTCTGCGTGTATGCCGCGACATCGGTCTGGTACGCGGCGACGGCGGCGACGCCGATGTGCTCTGCGGCGAGCGCGCCTCGCCATCCGAGGGCGAAGGGCGAAGCCAGGTGGACGACATCGGGGTGGAAGCGTCGCAGCGATGCCGCGACCTGACGTGCAGGCGGGGTTCCCACGCGCACACTGCGGTACCCCGGCAGCGCGAGGCTGGGGACCGCTTCCACAGCGGCCCCGTGCACCTCCCCGGGGATGCCGGTCCCATCGGGCGCGATCACATGCGCATCATGGCCAGCACGTTCGAGGTGACTGAGGATCTGCAGGACGGATCCGGTGACACCGTTCATGTGCGGAAGGAAGGACTCTGTCACGATCGCGACTCTCACGTCCTCAGGATGCAGCCCTCGACTCCCACCCGAGGCGCGAATCGGGTCGGAGCACCAGAAGTTCACCGGATGCTGGACGGCTCTTCACCGGCTATCCCGGCGTTGGTTCCCGTTCACCTCCGACGACCACGGTGGGAACGTGTCCACTGAACTGCTCGACGGCCCCTGGGCTCTGGTGGTCATGAGCCTGCTCGTGGTGGGCGACTCGTTCTTCGTGGTGGTTCCGGGAGAGATCGCGGTGACCGCGCTCGGCGCCGTCGCATCGACGACCGGCGATCCTCCTCTGTGGGGTGTGATCCTGTGGGCGGGCATCGCCGCGGTCGCCGGAGACGTCACCTGCTATCTCGTGGGTCGCAGCGTGGGCGTCGACAGATGGCGCTGGATGCGCACGCCCCGAGTGCGCCGAGCGCTCACCTGGGCGCGGCTGCGTCTGGAAGGCGGGACCGCCACCGTGCTCTTCACCGCGCGCTTCGTCCCTTTCGCTCGACTGGCGATCAACCTCATGGCAGGGGCCTCGCGCATCCCGCCGGCTCGGTATCTGCCGCTCGTGACGATCGCGGCGTTCGGGTGGTCCGCCTACCAGGCATCCGTGGGCGCCATCGTCGCCGTGCTGCTTCCGGGAGGCCCTCTGGTCGCCGTCCTGGTGTCCGTCATCGTCGCCGTCGGGCTCGGCGCCGCGATCGATGTCGTGTCGCGCCGAGCACGGAACTGATCCACCCATGCCTCAGATGCGTGCCCTAGGCTGGCGAGCATGAGCACCGAAGAAGGCGCCTCCTCCAGCGAGGAGATGAAGCGCAAGTTCAAGGAAGCGCTCGAGAAGAAGAACGCGCACCACCGGCAGGGCGAGGCCCACCTGGATGGCGACTCCGCCGTCCACGGCGCGCCCGCCCCGCAGACGCGGCGCGAGTTCCGACGCAAGAGCGGTTGACCACACGGATGCGGGAGCCGACTGCCGTCGACTCCCGCATCCCTCTTCTCAACAGGCAGCTCAGCTTCGCGCCGCGCGCGCCCGTGCCCGCTCCTCCTTCGCCGCCATCTCGTCGAGCGCGGATTCCTTGAGGCCCTGGATGTCTACGGCCGTGCTCTCGTCCGCCATGCCGTGGTCGTCCACGCCGTCGAGCGAGGACTCCTCGAACGGCAGCGCGCCGCTCAGCACCTGCTGCACGCGTTCGCGATCGATCTGGCGCGTCCAGGTGCCGATGAGCAGCGTCGCCACCGCGTTGCCGGTGAAGTTCGTCAGGGCCCGTCCCTCCGACATGAACCGGTCGATGCCCACGATCACGCCGACGCCGTCGACCAGGTCGGGACGGTAAGCCTGCAGCCCGCCGGCGAGAGTGGCGAGTCCGGCTCCGGTGACACCGGCGGCCCCCTTGCTGGCGATGATCATGAAGACGAGCAAGCCGATCTGCTCACCGATCGTCATCGGCTGCCCCATGCCGGTCGCGATGAAGAGCGACGCCATCGTGAGGTAGATCGCCGTGCCGTCGAGGTTGAACGAGTACCCGGTGGGGACCGTGATGCCGACGACGGGCTTGGATACCCCGATGTGCTCCATCTTCGCGATCAGACGCGGAAGGGCGGACTCAGATGACGAGGTGCCGACGATCAGCAGGTACTCGCGGGCGAGGTACTTCACCAGGCTGAAGATGTTGACCCGGGTGACGGCGAAGAGCAGGGTTCCGAGCACGACCACGATGAACAGGATGCAGGTGATGTAGAACGCGACCATCAGCACGCCGAGGCTCCAGATCGCGGCGATGCCCGTCTTGCCGACGACCGCGGCGATGGCTCCGAACGCGCCGAGCGGTGCAAGCCACAAGATCATGCCCAGGATGCGGAAGACCAGCTTCTGGAGGTTCTTGACCGCATCCATGATCGGGGCGCCCTTTTCGCCGAGTCCCTGGAGCGCGAACCCGACGAGCAGCGCGATGAACAGAACCTGCAGCACGCTCTCGCCCGTGAAGGCGGAGAAGAACGTCGTCGGGATGATGCCCAGGATGAACTCCGTGGTGGTCTTCGCCTCGGTCGCTGTCGCGTCATAGCTGGAGTTCGCCATATCGAGGCCCGCACCGGGGTGGATGATGTTGCCGACCACCAGCCCGATCGCCAGCGCGAACGTCGACATGACCATGAAGTAGAGCAGCGCGAGTCCGCCGATCTTGCCGACGGTCGCTGCCTTGGCGATCGAGCCGACGCCCACCACGATCGTGCAGAAGATGATCGGCGCGATCATCATCTTGATGAGAGAGACGAAGCCCTTGCCGATCGGTTCGAGGCTCTGTCCGACCTCGGGCCAGATGAGGCCGACCGCGGCTCCGAGCACGACGGCGATGATCACCGACACGTACAGCCACGTATGCCTGTCCCATGCCTGCTTGCCGCGCCGCCAATGGAATCCGGGAAGCGAGAACCCTGTCGTGATGGCCATGTTTTCCTCCTTGATCATGAACGTCTTCGTCTCATGCCCTCGGGCGCCCTCGCCTTCGGTAAGCTCACCGTCGCGGACATCACTCGGCAAAGCCATTTGTGGTCGTATTGGTCATTACCGATATGCCGGACTCCGCGATCACCGTTGATCGGAAGGACGCGATGAGACCTGCCCGCAGCATCGCCTCACGGGTGTTCGCCGTGCTCCTGGTCGCCGCGCTCGTCGTGGGAGCTCTGGTCGCCGTCTTCCTCGTGATCGATGCGCAACGCGCCACGCATGCCGAGGCCGAGCGCGTCACGGCGGCGACAGCAGTGACTCTCGCCGTGTCGCCGCTCGTGATCGACACCCTCGAGGTCGGCGATGCCGCAACGGCCACGCAGACCCTCGAGCCCTATGCGCTCGATGTGATCTCGGACGCGGATCTCGACTTCGTGACGATCATGACGCCTGACGGCACCCGCGTGACCCACCCTGACATCGAGCAGATCGGGGCGAGATACCTCGGCACCATCCCCGACACGCCTCGAACCTTCACCGAGGTGTTCACCGGCACTCTCGGGCCCTCGGTGCGAACCATCGTTCCGGTACTCGCCTCCGATGGCGAACCGGTGGGCTGGGTCTCGGCCGGCGTGACGACCGAGACCATCTCCGACACCCTGATCCGTCGTCTCCCCCTGTCACTCGGCATCACCGTCGGCCTCGTCGCTCTCGGTGCGCTCGGCGCGTGGATCGCTCGCCGGTTCACGCGCGGTATCGCCGGAGACCTGCCACCGGGTCAGGTGAGGGACGCCGTGTCGTCATACGAATCCCTGCGCACTCTGGGTGACGCGCTGCGCGCTCAGACGCACGAGCACGGCAATCGCATGCACACGGCGGTCGCGCTTCTCGAGCTCGGCCGTAGCGAGGAGGCGATCGACATCCTGACCGAGACCTCACGCCAGAGTCAGTCGCTCGTCGATCAGGTCACCGCACGACAGGCCGGCGACCCCGCCGTCGGTGCCCTGCTTCTCGGCAAGGCGTCGCAGGCCAGGGAGCGCGGGATCGACTGGCGGGTGAGCATCGACCCGGACACTCCCGCCTCCCCGCTCTCCCCCGTCGACAGCGTCGCCGTGCTCGGCAACCTGATCGACAACGCGATGGATGCCGCCGCCACCGGCGCCGAGCGCTGGGTGGGGGTCTCGCTGCGCCCCTCGAAGAACGGCGGAATCGTCCTCGAAGTCTCCGACGGCGGTGACGGCATACCCTCCGACCTGCGCGAGCGCGTCTTCACCCAGGGCTTCTCGACCAAGCCTGCAAGCAACCACGGGCGCGGAGTCGGGCTCGCTCTCGTCCGCGCGGTGGTGGCCGGGGTGGGCGGCACTGTGGAGCTCTCCGCTCATCCGACCACGTTCACCGTCACCCTCCCGCCGGCGAGAGGACGCAGGAGCCCATGATCCGCACGCTGATCGTCGATGACGACGCTCTGACACTCGAGCTCCACCGCTCGTACCTCGAGAGGATCGACGGCTTCATCGTGGGCGGCGAGTGCACCGGCGCCAGGGCCGCATTGACCGCCGTGCTCGATCAGCCGCACGACGAGCCGTTCGACCTGGTCCTTCTCGACATCACGATGCCCGACGGCTCCGGCATCGATGTGCTCCGAGGGCTGCGTGCCCGACACGCTGCCGTCGATGTGATCGCGATCACCGGCGTGCGCGATGCGGACACCGTCCGGCAGATGGCAGCTCTCGGCGTCTACCAGTACCTCGTCAAGCCGTTCCCCTTCGCGGTGTTCCACGAGCGTCTCACCGCGTATCGCATCCATCGGGAGCAGGCACGGTCGACGGCCGGAGAGGCGACCCAGGCGGAGATCGATGCGCTTCTCGGGCGCACGACGGGGACGATCCCGATTCCCAAAGGGCTGTCGACCGCGACGCTGCAGAAGGTGACGACAGAGCTGCGCTCCTCCAGCGCCGCGGTCTCGGCGAGCGAGGCCGCCGCGCGACTCGGGATGTCACGCGTGTCCGTACGGAGGTACCTGGAGCATCTCACCGATTCGGGCATCATCACACGCAGCGCTCGCTACGGCGCACGTGGACGCCCGGAGACGGAGTACCGCTGGACGAGACGCGTCGACGGAGACGAATGATGCCGGCGCGGCACCCCGCCCGTCCCGATCGTTCGAACGACGCGGATCCTTTCCGCTGGATGCGGCCCGGTCTCAGCCCGGTGTCAGCGCGGGAGCCGCCCCTCGTGGATCAGCGAGTCGGGGTCGGCGGCGGCCCTGATGGCGCGAAGACGATCGATCGCCGTCGGGTCACCGCAGCGCTCGAGGGTCTCACCCGGACCCAGGAACGTCGGGACCGTGCACGGGGCGATCGCGTGCGCCAGCACCTCTCGGAAGCCCGCCATGCTCGCCTCCCCCGGTTCGCTCGGCACCCCGGGGAAGACGGGCACCAGGGCGTGGAGCAGCCAGCCGACGCCCTGAAGTGTCGCGAATCCGGCGCGTCGAGGATCGTTCAGCGCGCCACCGAGCATCCGGATGTCGATGCCCATGATCGGCCACTGATCCGGCAGCTCGCGGAACCGCAAGAGATCGTCGATCGTCGCGTCGTCGAGCGACGAGAGCGCAGCAGACACGCCTTTGCCCGGCGTCGGTTCGGTGGGTTCGCCGCTCGACGCCGCGACGGTCTTCGGCGATGTGGCCCCCGACATCTCACGACGGACCGTGCCCGCTCGCCGCACCCGCTCGAACAGCTCATCGGCGGATCCGACCGTGGACAGCGCCCGCACGCTGAGGAAGCTGCGTCCGCGGATCTCCTCGGGAAGCTGCGGAGCGTCGGGCATACGCATCGAATTCACGAACACGTTGAGCGATGCCGGGGCCTCTGCGGACAGATCGCGGACGGCCCGCAGCACCGACCCGGCGTCTGCGGCGTCGAAAGTGAGTTCGGTTCCCCACAGCGACGGCGCGGGAACCAGGTCGATCTCGAGGGCCGTCACGATTCCGACGACGCCGCCCGCTCCGCGAAGCGCCCACATCATCTCCGGGTCGCTCTCGTCGTCGACCCGATCATGGGTCCCGTCGCTCCGCAGCACCCACGCGGCCCTGAGGTTGTCCGACCCGAGTCCTGCTGTGCGACTGAACCAGGAATGGCCGCCACCCAGGGTGTACCCCGCGACGGCGACGACCGGGCTCGTGCCGGCAGGAGCCACCCAGCCCGTTCCTTCGAGCGCCTCGACGACGGCGCCCCAGCGGACTCCGCTGCCGATGCGGACCACCCCCGAACCGAGGTCGATCGACAGCTCGTCGAAGGCCGCCATTCGGACGATGACGGCGTCGGCCAGGTCTCCGCCGGCGCCGTGCCCGGTGGGCTGGACCGCGAGCGTCACGCCCGCGTCGCCCGCGGCGTCGAGAAGAGCGCGCAGATCGCGCAGATCGGCCGGTGAGGCCACGCCGGCCGGATGCTGTTCGATCGCCAGGTTCCACGGACGACGCGCCGCGTCGAAGGATTCGTCGCCGGGGAGGACAAGAGCGCCGCGCAGGGCATGCCGCGCGGATTCGAGGACAGAGCGAAGGGCCATGAGGTCACCGTACGACTCCCTTCGGACATCGTCTACGGCCTCATGGCCCTGCGCTCATTCCCGGTCGTGCCGGGGATCGATCACTCGCCGGCGAGACCGCCGAGCATGTGGCCGAACGAACGGCCCTCTCCGAGATACGTCGCCGGGTCGTACGGGTCGGCGGCCGCAGCCACCTCGCGCGTCGCGATCGCCTCAGCCAGCTCGCGAGCGCCCTTCTCGACGCGCTTGGCCAGAGGCGCGACGTCGTCGCCGCCCCCGCCCCAGTCGCTCGACGCCGCGAACACACCGGTCGAGACGGCGTCGGCATGCAGGTAGGCGAAGAGCGGACGGATGGCGTAGTCGATGGCGAGCGAGTGCCGAGCCGTGCCGGCGTTCGCTCCGATCAGCACCGGCTTGCCCGTGAGCGCGTCGGGATCGAGCACGTCGATGAACGACTTGAAGAGCCCGTTGTAGCTCGTCGAGAAGATCGGCGTGACGGCGATGAGCGCGTCCGCCGACACCACTGTGTTGATCGCGGTCTCGAGCGCGGGCGGTGCGAATCCGGTGAGCAGGTTGTTCGTGATGTCGTGGGCGTAGTCGCGCAGCTCGATCACGTCGACGCTCGCCTCGATGTCGTGCCCCGCGAGGGCCTTCACGGTCTCGGCCGCGAGGCGATCCGCGAGCATGCGCGTGGACGACGGGTTCGAGAGCCCGGCAGACACGACGGCGATACGACGAGTGGTCATCTCAGGCCCCCTTCCGGCTGAGTCCGAACGCGGCTCCCGCCGGAGCGGGAGAGTCCTGATAGGGCGAATCCCCCGTCAGGTTGTCACCGCGGTTCGCACCCGGACGAGCCTGACGCGTCGGTCCGTCGCCGAACTCGGCCCTCACCCGTGCGGCATGGGTCGGAGCATCCGGCACGCCGGCCGGACGATCCTTCGCCAGCTCCTTGCGCAGCACGGGCACGACCTCGGAACCGAGGATGTCCAGCTGCTCGAGGACGGTCTTCAGCGGAAGGCCCGCGTGGTCGATCAGGAACAGCTGACGCTGGTAGTCGCCGTAGTGCTCGCGCATGGCGGCATAGCGGTCGATGACCTGCTGAGGCGAGCCCACCGTCAGCGGGGTCATCTCGGTGAAGTCCTCCATGCTCGGTCCGTGACCGTACACAGGGGCATTGTCGAAGTAGGGGCGGAACTGATTCACGGCATCCTGCGACTTCGCCGCCATGAACACCTGGCCACCGAGGCCGACGATCCCCTGTTCGGGTGTCCCGTGTCCGTAGTGCGCGTAGCGCTGGCGGTACAGCTCGATCAGGCGCTGGTAGTGCTCCTTGGGCCAGAAGATGTTGTTCGCGAAGAAGCCGTCGCCGTAGTACGCGGCCTGCTCGGCGATCTCCGGGGTGCGGATCGATCCGTGCCACACGAACGGCGCGACTCCGTCGAGCGGACGAGGCGTCGAGGTGAAGCCCTGCAGCGGGGTGCGGAACTTGCCCTCCCAGTTCACGACGTCCTCACGCCACAGCTTGTGCAGCAGGGCGTAGTTCTCGATCGCGAGCGGAAGCCCCTGACGGATGTCCTGACCGAACCAGGGGTACACCGGACCCGTGTTGCCGCGGCCGAGCATGAGGTCCATGCGTCCGTCCGAGACGTGCTGCAGCATCGCGTATTCCTCGGCGATGCGCACCGGGTCGTTGGTCGTGATCAGGGTGGTCGACGTCGAGACGATCAGACGCTCGGTCTGAGCCGCGAGGGCGGCGAGGAACGTCGTGGGGCTCGAGGACCAGAACGGAGGGTTGTGGTGCTCGCCGATCGCGAAGACGTCGAGGCCGACCTCCTCGCTGTGCTTGGCGATCGCGAGGGTCGCCTTGATCCGCTCCTGCTCACTCGGCGTCTCGCCGGTGGTCGGGTCGCGGGTGATGTCGCTGACCGACATGATGCCGAACTGCACCGGGACGCCTGCCTGCTCACTCATGATTGCTCCGTCTTCTCCGAATCGGGTGCCCTGCATCCGGTTCTATTCATTTGAATGTATCTGAGTCAACGCGATGCGAGCAACTTTATTCCCCGAGTAGCCTCAGAGCATGCACAGCGACGGATCCGCCCTGACGAACCCCGCCACCGGATCCGTCCAGAAGCCCCGCAAGCGCGTGCCGTTCTGGGACAACGCGCGATATGCGTGCATCGTCCTCGTGGTGCTCGGCCACGCGATCCAGCGCCTCACCTACGACTCCGACATCGCGCTCGCGGCCTATCTCGCCCTCTACGCCTTCCACATGCCGGCGTTCGCGATCATCTCGGGCTACTTCTCGAAGTCCGGTTCCCCGACGCGTGTGCAGATGGCCAGGGTGATCACCGACATCCTGCTGCCCTACGTGATCTTCGAGTTCCTGTGGACCCTCACGAAATGGCTGGTCGAGGGTCAGGCCGACCCGAACTTCACCAAACCGTCCTGGACCCTCTGGTTCCTCCTGGCGCTCGGCATCTTCCGCCTCGTCCTCCCCTACCTCGCGCTGCTGCGGTGGCCGCTGCTGTGGACCGTCATCATCTCGATCGGCGTGGGCTATCTGCCCAACGTCGACAGCACGTTCTCGCTCTCGCGGACCCTGGGCCTTCTGCCCTTCTTCGCACTCGGCTGGTGGCTGCGCGAACGCGACGTCGTCACTCGCTTCCGCCTCCTCGAGATCCGCCCGTGGTGGATCCGCGTCGTCAGCGTCGTACTCCTCGCCGCGGCAGGATTCTCGGCCTGGCGGTGGATCGATGTCTGGAAGGAGCTCGATCTGCGCCACTGGTTGTTCTACGAGGACGCGTACGCGGACCTCGGCGGAGAGCAGTGGTGGGCCGGCGGAGTGCGCGTCGCACTCATGCTGATGGCAGTGATCCTGAGCGCCGCCTTCTTCGCTCTGATCCCCCGCGGAACCTACTGGTGGACGAAGTTCGGCCAGTACACGATGTACGTGTTCCTGCTCCACTCGTTCGTGCTGTACCCCTTCCGCGAGACCGGGGTGCTGCGCGACCTCGACCCGACGTGGCTGTGGCTGCCGCTCGTGACGCTGCTGTCGGTGGTGCTGGCTCTCGCGCTCGCCACCAAGCCCGTGCGCCGGCTCTTCCGCCCGCTGGTGGAGCCTCGCCCGTCCTGGCTCTTCCGAGACCCCGAGCTGGCTCGACGCGAGGGCCACCGCAGCGACCCGACCGGCTCTCGTCGGCCCCGTCAGGGCGCAGCGGCTAGCCTGAAGGAGTGACGAGAGCCGAGATGATCCGCGACCGCCTCGTGGACCATGCAGACTCGTCGGGGTTCGGGGCTCACGGGCTCCACGTGCTCGTGGGTGACGACGTCGCCGAGCACCGGTGGACTGCCGACGTCCGCGAGGAGATCCACTCGGTTGCGAAGGGCGTGTGCGTCCTCGCGGCCGGAATCGCTGCCGCCGACGGTCTCATCTCGCTCGATGCCCCGATCGCAGAGTACGTGCCGGACCTCACCTTCGGAGACGGCGTCGAGCACCTCACGCTGCGACGACTGCTCTCGATGTCGAGCGGAGTCGATCTCGCCTGGTCGGAGACCATGATGACGGACTGGCCCGATCTCGCACGAGAGTTCCTCTCGCGCCCGTCTCGCGGTCACGTCTTCCAGTACTCCAACGCCAGCACGTACGCGGCGATGATGATCCTGGCCACGCGGACCGGTGACGTCGTCGAGTATCTGCGCCCCCGGCTGCTCGCGCCTCTGGGCTTCGACGACCTCGAGTGGGAGCGGTGCCCGCAGGGACGCATCGTCGCGGGAGGCGGCATCGCACTGCGCACGGAGGAGATGGCGCGCCTCGGTCGGCTGATCCGCGACCGTGGCGAATGGCAGGGCCGACGACTCGTGCCGACCGAGATCATCGACGCGATGCACTCCGACTGGGTGGTCGCCGGTGAGAATGCCGGTTACGAGCGCTATGCGCTCGCGGGCTGGGACGGCCCGGGCCAGGTGTGGCGCCTGCACGGGGCGTACGGACAGCTGCTGATATTCGGTGAGGATGCCGTCGTCACGATCACAGCCGACGACCATTTCGGTGCGGATGCCTACGCGACCTTTGTCGCGGAGACGCTGCGCTCCTGACCCTCGACCGGCATCAGGCGAAGAGGTCGGCGCCGACGAACGAGCCCGGCTTCGAGCCTCCGGGGACCGCCCAGATCCCTGACCCGACATGCGTGACGTACTCATTCATCCGATCCGTCGACAGCCGGCGCTGCAGCGAGACGAACTGAGCGGGATCCCGCTGGTACGACAGGAAGAAGAGCCCCGCGTCCAGCCGTCCGAGATCGTTGTTGCCGTTGACGTAGTTGAATCCTCGCCGCAGGATCCGGATGCCGTCGTTCTGGTCCGGATGCGCGAGACGCACGTGCGCGTTCTGATCGATGGCCGACGTACCGAAATCCGGCGCCGCGAACTCGTCGCCGCCGGAGAGCGGAGCGCCCTCGCCCTTGTCTCGCCCGATGATGGTGTTCTGCTCGGAGAGCCGCACGCGGTCCCAGGTCTCGATCCGCATCGCGATCTTGCGCGCCACGAGGTACGACCCGCCGACCATCCACTCGGGCCTGTCATCGGGGCCGAGCCACACGTTCTCGTCGAGGGCGACGGAGTCATCGGCGAGGATGTTCGCGGTCCCGTCCTTGAAGCCGAACAGGTTGCGGGGCGTCGCCTGCGCCGACGTCGTGCGGGACGTCTTGCCGAACCCGAGCTGGGACCAACGCAGCTTGGCACGACCGAAGGCGATGCGGCTCAGGTTGCGGATCGCGTGCACGGCGACCTGGGGGTCGTCGGCGCACGCCTGGATGCAGAGATCGCCGTGCGAGGTCTGCGGGTCGAGATCGTCGCCGAGGAAGGCGGGAAGCCTCTCGAGCCGCTCGGGACGCAGGGAGGCGATGCCGTACCGGTCGCCCTCGTCGCTCTCGAACAGCGTCGGGCCGAAGCCGAACGTGATCGTGAGGCCGGCTGCCGTCAGCCCGAGAGCCTCGCCCGTGTCATCCGGCGGCACCTCCGCATCGCCCCCGACAGCGCCGGTGGCACTCACCTCGAGCCCCTGCGTCATCCGCGAGGCGGCATAAGTCCAATCCTGCAGCAGCGAGACCAGGTCTTCGCGGTCGGTGCGAGGCATCATGTCGAAGGAGGCGAAATGCAGATGCTCCTGCACGGGCGTCGTGATTCCCGCCTGATGGGCGCCGAAGAAGTCGTACGCACGCTGGGCGTCCGCTTCTGCTCTCGCGCGTCCGAGCGCGACTCCCCCCGACAGTCCGGCGCCGACTCCGACGGCGAGGGACGCGACGCCGCCGCCGAGTGCCAGTCCGAGGAGTCCGCGCCGGCTGAGACCCGTGGCCGAGGATGCCGCGGCCGCCGACTCCGGGAGGGAGTCGGCAGCTGCAGCGTCCTTCGCGCTGTCGTTCATGTGCGAGACCGTGTCCGTCGGATCAGTCGAGGACGGTGCCGGTGAGCTGCGAGAGCGGCTCTGCGAGGGCGTTGATGAGATCGGTGAACTCGCGCTTGTCCGCATCGGTGAGCTCGGCGTAGCCGACGAAGCCGTCGGAGAGCGAGCCGTGCGCCGCGAGGGATTCCTCGAGAGCGGAGTATCCGCCTTCGATCTCGGTCACGAGCTCCGCGCCTTCATCCCCCTGTGCCGTGGCGAAATCCTGAACGAGCGAGAACGCCATCTTCGACCCCTCGACGTTCGCGGCGAAGTCGTACAGGTCGGTGCCGGACCACCAGTCCTCCTCGCCGGAGATCTTGCCCGTCGCCACTTCGTCGAGCAGCGCGATCGCGCCGTTCGAGATGCCGCCGATCCCCTGGTCGTCGAGAGCCGCGGTGAAGTCGTCCGAGTGCACGTAGTCGTAGAGCTCCTGCACGTCGGCGATCAGCTGGTCGCCGTACTCGGCGCGCTCCTCCGTCGTCGACGGTGCCCAGTCCTGCCATGCGGGCGTCTCGCCGTCGGCGTTGAGGGCGTCCTGCGCCGGCACCCAGAGGTCCTTCTCGATGCGGTGGAAGCCCGTCCAGTCGAGGCCCTCCGCCACAGCGTCGACCTCGCGGTAGTCGATGCGGGGGTCGAGCGTCCCGAGCGCTTCGGCGACGGGCTCGATGCGCTCGTAGAACGCGCGCGTCTGGGGGAACAGCGCTCGCGCGGCCTCATCATCGCCGGACTCATAGGCGGTGACGAACTCGTCGACCGACGGAACCAGCTGACCGACCTGGTCCTTGACGAAGGCGGCGTAGAGGTCGACGGCCTGCTGCTTCTGATCGGCATCCTCGCCGTCGACCGCGACCCGGTCGCCGGTCACGGTGAACGCGGACTTGCCGACCCCCTCGCCGATCATGCCCGGCTTGCACAGCGTGAAGTACTCCCCCGGCTGAGCCACCACCGTGAGGGTCCGCGACGCTGAGGGCGCGATGTTCTCGACCTCGCCGACGATGCGGAGGCCGTCTTCTGCGAGCAGATAGAACTCCGAGGTCTGCGCGCTGTCGTTCTTCACATCGAACGTGAGTGTGCCGCTCTGGGCGGTCGCAGCCGAGACGGCGCACGCCGAGTCGGTCGACGAGACGTCGAAGGATGCACCCGCGGCGACATCGCTCTTGGCGACGCACCCGCTGAGGACGAGTGCTGCCGCGCCTGCTGCGGCGACGGCACCGAGGATTCGGCGAGAGGTGGTCATGCTGCTCCTTGCTGGGTGAGAGTGGATGCCGACGTGTCCCGGCCAGGGGACGTCTGCACATGTGGGGAGGCGGACCGGCGTGACCGGAGCCCCCGGATGAAGAAGAGCCCGACGACGACGACGTACACGGTCCAAGCCGTGACCTGGAGCCACGTCATCCGTGGCATGAAGCCGACGGTCGCCTGCAGGATGGTCGCCCAGGCACTGTCGGGCGCGATCACGTTCGTGACATCGAAGGCCCAGCCGAAGGGGAATGCCACCCAGCCGAGAGCGACCGCCCCGGTGGCCGCGTCGATCGGTGCCGCCGCGGTGAACGGTCCCGGCAACGCGCCGGCCTCCTGGAGGTCCATGATCGCGTAGGCGAGCACCCCGGCTGCGACGATGACGAGGAACCCACTGGTCCAGGTGAAGAACCGGCGAAGGTCGAGCCGGACGGCGCCGCGGGCGAGCGCCCAGCCGATCACCACGGCGGCGAGAAGCCCGAGCACCGCGCCGAGCAGCGCCGACGGAGCATCGCCGAAGGACTGCACCATCGACCACAGCAGAAGAGTCGTCTCGATCCCCTCGCGTGCCACCGAGACGAAGCCGATCGCGATCAGCGCCCAGACGCCGCCCTGTGTGAGCGCGCGGTCGAGTCCGCCCTCGAGGGTCGCCTTCATCGTGCGCCCGGCCTTCTGCATCCAGAAGATCATCCAGGTCACCATGCCCACCGCGAGCAGCGACAGTAGTCCGCCGATCAGCTCCTGAGCCTCGAAGGTCAGCGAGTACGCACCGAAGGTCAGGACGGCCCCGATGCCGAGTGCGAGGACGATCGCCAGGCCGACCCCCGCCCAGAGCCTGGGCAACGCGTCACCGCGACCGAGCCTGCGCAGGTAGGCGACGAGGATGCCGACGACGATCGCGGCTTCGAGGCCTTCACGAAGACCGATGAGAAAAGTGGCGAGCACGGAGGGAACTCTCTGGGAAAGACTGAGGTAAGGCATCCCTTACTTCAGAGACATTAGCACCCCTTCCGCTCGCGCCTCGCACGCACGCGATCGCCTCTCGGTAATTCGGCGCAACACTGAACCGCACTCGCCCAGACCCGATCTACGCTCGGTGAATGGCTGATCTCTCGCTTCCCATCCTCGACCTGTCCCAGCTCGATGCCGGTCCCGAAGCCGCTGCTCGGTTCCGCGACGACCTTCGCGCGGCCACGCACGACGTGGGCTTCTTCTATCTCACCGGCACAGGCGTCTCCCCCGAGCTGGAGGCGAGGTTGCACCGCGCGGCGCTCGATTTCTTCGCGCTGCCCGACGACGAGAAGCTCGCGATCGAGAACGTCAAGAGTCCTCATTTCCGCGGGTACACGCGGGTCGGCGGCGAGCGGACGCAGGGCAAGGTCGATTGGCGCGAGCAGATCGACATCGGCCCCGAGCGCGAGCCTGTCGAGGGCGGTCCGGCCTTCAATCGACTCGTCGGCCCGAATCTGTGGCCCTCCGCACAGCCCGAGCTCAAAGCGGTGATCACCGAGTGGCACGACACGCTGACAGAGGTCGCCCGCAAGCTCCTGCGCGCCTGGGCCGTCACGCTCGGGGCGGACGAGTCGTACTTCGACGAGCCCTTCCGTGATCCGTCGACGCTGATCAAGATCGTCCGCTACCCCGGCACCCACGAACCCGAGCCGCAGCAGGGCGTCGGAGCGCACAAGGACTCCGGAGTGCTGACCCTGCTCTGGGTCGAGCCCGGCAAGGGCGGCCTGCAGGTCGAACGAGACGGCGAGTGGGTGTCAGCCCCGTCCGTCCCGGGCGCGTTCGTCGTCAACATCGGCGAGCTGCTGGAGTACGCGACCGGCGGCTACCTCAAGGCGACCAACCACCGCGTCATCTCCCCTCGGGCACCCGAAGAGCGCATCTCCATCCCGTTCTTCTTCAACCCCGCGCTCGATCAGCAGCTGCCGCTTCTCGAGCTTCCCGCAGATCTCGCCGCGGCGGCGACCGGCATCACCGAGGACCCGAGCAACCCCATCCATGCCACCTATGGCGAGAACGCCATGAAGTCGCGACTGCGTGCGCACCCCGACGTGGCTGCGATCCACCACCCCGACCTGGTCGGCACGAACGCCTGACCCGGGGAGGCGCCGCACGCCTCCCCCCGAACATGACGAAGGCCGCCCCACACCTGGGGCGGCCTTCTCAAGAATGTTCTGCGCGATTGTACGCTGGCTCGCTCCGCGTTATCGGCGGAGACCCAGGCGTGCGATCAGCGAGCGGTAACGCTCGATGTCGACGCTCTGGAGATAGCCGAGCAGACGACGGCGCTGACCCACGAGCAGGAACAGGCCACGACGCGAGTGGTGGTCGTGCTTGTGCTCCTTCAGGTGCTCCGTGAGGTCCTTGATGCGCTGCGTCAGCATCGCGGCCTGCACCTCGGGGGATCCGGTGTCACCGGGGTGCGTCGCGTACTCTTCGATGATCGCCTTCTTGACGTCTGCTTCCAGTGCCATAGATTCGATCCCCTCTCTGCTTGTTGCGCGGTGCCCGACGCCTGATGCGGGAGCTCTCTTTATCCGCGGCCGATCAAACGGCAACCTGAAGAGTCTACCAGGACTCGATGCCGCTGGGTGACCGTGCCCACGCCCGCCCGACGGCACCTCGGATACTCTCGAATCATGCATGACGGATACGCGGCGTGAGCGCTGCACGCAGCCATCTGATCGATCTCAGCCCCCTGCGGGCCAGCCCTGCGTTCGCACGCATGTGGATCGGCTCGGTGCTCGCGGGGATCGGCGGGCAGCTGACGATCGTCACGGTGATGCTGCACGTCTTCGCGCTCACCGGAAGCACCTTCGCGGTATCGATGATCGCGGTCGCCGGACTCGTCCCCATGATCCTCGCCGGCCTCTACGGCGGGATGCTCGCGGACGCGTTCGACCGCCGCCGCGTGGCGTTGGTCGCGGCCACGGTGACCTTCGCCTCGACCGCGTTGCTCGCCGCGCTCACCTGGACCGGTGCGGAGACGATCTGGTGGCTCTATGTGCTGAGCATCGTCAACTCCGCCGCGAACTCGGTCGGCATGGCCACCCGGACCGCGATCGTGCCACGGCTCATCCCCCGCGACAAGCTGGCCGCCGCGTCCGCGCTCAACGGAGTGGCGTTCGGCCTCACCGTGATGGCCGGCCCCGCGATAGCCGGCATACTCGTCGCGCTGACAGGCTACGGGTGGACTTACACACTCGACGTCATCCTGATGCTGTCGATGTTCCTCGGCCTGTGGAGTCTCCCTCCGCTGCGGCCGGAAGGGGACATCGTGCGGCCGGGGTTCGCATCACTCGTGGACGGGTGGAGGTTCCTGCGCCGCGCGAACAACATCCGAATGCAATACGTGGTCGACATCATCGCCATGACATTCGGGCAGCCCCTCGTGCTCTTCCCTGCACTCGGCACCCTTCTGCTGGGCGGCGGAGCGGTGACCACCGGCATCCTCACCGCAGCCGTCGCCGCGGGCACATTCGCATCGAGCCTCTTCTCCGGTCGGGTCGTGCAGTACCGCTGGCACGGACGCGGCATCGAGCGCGCGGTCGAGGCCTATGGCGCGTCCATCCTGCTCTTCGGCGTGGTCCTGGTCATCGGAGCCATCTCTGCCGGGGCGACCGAGGCGACGCCGAACGTCGGGCTGATCATCGCCTCGTGCATCGCGCTCGCGCTCTCCGGCGCATCCGACAACATCAGCTCGATCTATCGCAACACGATGATGCAGGCGGCCGTGCCCGACACCATGCGCGGTCGACTGCAGGGGGTCTTCATCATCGTGGTCGCCGGCGGCCCCCGGATCGGCGCCCTCTACGCGGGCACGCTCGCGACCCTCACGACCCTGTGGTTCCCGCCGCTGCTGGGCGGATTGCTGGTGATCACCCTGGTCGCCCTGCTCGCACGGCGCAGCCCGGGATTCCGCGGCTACGACGCAGAGAACCCCGAGCCCTGAGGGCCCGGGGTTCTCGAGATCAGGTGATCAGTCCTGCTGCAGAGCGCCCTGCAGGTCGAGGCTGATCGTGACGTCCTTGCCGACGAGCACGCCGCCGGTCTCGAGCGCGGCGTTCCACGTCAGGCCGAAGTCCTCGCGGTTGATGACCGTCTTGGCCGATGCGCCGGCCTTGTAGTTGCCCCACGGGTCGGAGCCGAAGCCACCGAAGTCGAGCTCGAAGCTGACGGGCTTGGTGATGCCGCGGATCGTCAGGTCGCCGTCGACGAAGAGCTCGCCGTCGTCGGCGCGCGCACCCGTCGACACGAACTCCATCGTGGGGAAGTTCTCGGTGTCGAAGAAGTCGCCGGAGCGCAGGTGCGTGTCGCGCCCCTCGTCCTTGGTGTCGATCGAGGTGACGTCGACGCTCGCCTCGACGCGGGCCTCGAGCGGGTTCTCGGGAGCGATCAGCGTCGCGCTCTTGACGCCGAACGTGCCGCGCACCTTCGAGATCATCATGTGGCGCACGCTGAACGTGACCTCGCTGTGCGACGGGTCGAGCACCCAGGTGCCGGGACGGTAGCCGGGAATGTCGATGCTGGTCATGGTTTCTCCTCTGGAGACATCAGCCGCATGTGTGCGGCAACGGATGAGGGGCCGTGTTCACGGCGTCACGCGTAACAACTTACATGCACATGCATGTATTCCCCTGAATGCGGATATTTCCTCGGGCGACGAAAAGGCGCCGAGCCCGCAGTGGGCCCGGCGCCTTCCGGCGTCGATCGGGTCAGCCGACGGCGACGAGATCGATGATGAAGATGAGGGTCTTGCCCGAGAGGAAGTGGCCTCCTCCGACCGGGCCGTATGCGAGGTGCGGCGGGATGACGAGCTCGCGCCGTCCGCCTTCCTTCATGCCCGGGATGCCGTCCTGCCACCCCTGGATCAGGCCGCGAAGCGGGAACTGGATGGTCTCGCCGCGACCCCACGACGAGTCGAACTCCTCGCCCGATTCGAACTCGACACCGGCGTAGTGCACGGTGACCGTGTCGCCGGGCTTGGCCTCGGCTCCGTCTCCCTCGATGATGTCGCGGATCACGAGCTCCGCGGGGGCGGGTCCGGTGGGGGCGTCGAACTCAGGCTTTGTGCGATCAGTCATGTCCTCCATCAAACCCGAGTCGCACGGCGCGGGTCAACGCGATCGCTCCGCTGAGGGCGAAACGGCGATGCCGCCCGTCGACTGCCCCTAAGCCCTTGACACCCGCGCACACCGGGTGCACCCTGTTTACAGATCAACTCAGCGCCCGGTAGACATGCAGGCATCGCCGCAGCACCGGGCGCTGAGTCTTGGTACGGAACCTGCTTGACGGCTCGAGCATCATGACGCTTGCTGCTCCTGCGCGTAGGCGATCAGCATCGATGCGAGCTCTTCGGGCCGGCTGAGGGCGACACAGTGACTCCCCTCGATCTCGTCGGCGACGATGCCCAGGCGCTTCCGGGCGAGGTCGCGAAGGAATGCGGGCGGGAAGAATCTGTCCTCCGTGCAGACGACGAACCGAGTGGGAACAGAGGGCCAGGCCGTGAGCGGCCACGGGACGGCCATTGATGCGACCGACGGATGTGCTCTCTCCCGACCGATCGCCTCGTCGGCGAGCGCTCGCGGCACGTCGTGATAGAAGCCGATGTGCGGATCGTCGTTGCCGGTGAGGCCTCCGTCGCGGGCTGCCTGCGCCGCCACGGCATCCTCGAATCCGGTGTTGGACCACCACTCGTCCGGACGCTCCCCCGGGTCGGGAATCATCGCCGCCAGCATCACGAGCACGTCCGCCGCCAATCTCTCGGCGACGATCGGTGCGGTGAATCCCCCGAACGAATGGCCGACCACGACACCGCCCCGTCTCGCGTCTGCCGCGGTCACGACGGCATCCGCGTAGTCGGTGAGAGTGAGGGACTCGTCATCGCCCGGCAGGTCGGGTGCGATCACCTCATGTCCGCGCTCCCGCAGGACGGCGGCGAGCCGATGCCATGACCACCCCGTGTCTCCTGCTCCGTGCACGAGGATGAAGAGGGCCATGATCAGCGGGTCTCAGTAGGCCAGCAGAGCAGCCCGAGTGGCGCGGGTTCGGGCGAGCAGCGCCTGCTCGTCCGCCGGTGCCATAGGGTCGCGCCCCGTTATCGCGCGCTGACGGACGGATGCCAGCATGGTGGCGTCCTTGATGAACTCGCGCATCAGCGGACGCCGATCGCCCCGAAGCTGCGACGCCCATGCCAGGCCGGTCTTGCGCCCGGCGGGAGTCGCGAGCATCGTGACCTCCTCGGGGGTGAACCACCCGGCGGCCGCGTAATCGCCCAGACGCGCCTTCGTGAGGCGAGACTCCTCGCGCCTCAACGCGATGATCCCCACGATGAACCCCACGAACAGCGGCACCTGGAGGACGAAGTAGAGGAGGAAGAAGTTCGCGAAGGACGATCCGTTCCACAGGCCGTGGAGCACCATCGCCCCCAGCATCCCGAGCAGACCGAACCCGAGTGCGGCCCCTGTCGACGCGTGCCGTCGAGCGGCCAGGCCGATGGCGAGACCCGTCAGCGATGTGAACATCGCGTGGGCGAAGGGCGACATGATCGCCCGAAGGATGAACGTCACCGTCAGCTGCTCGCCGCCGCCCTCGATGAGGCTGATCGCGAAGTACTGGATGTTCTCGGTGAACGCGAAGCCGGCACCGACCAGCGCCCCGTAGACGATCCCGTCGACCGGACCGTCGAACGAGCGACGCGCGATCAGGAAGATCAGGAAGACTCCGAAACCCTTCCAGAACTCCTCGACGATCGGCGCCTGGATGACGGCGCCCGCCACTTCTCCCCGGAACCCCAGGAGCGCGGTCAGCCCGAGGTCGACGAGGAGCGTGAGTCCCACGGCGGCGATCGCACCCCAGGCGATCGCGAAGAACACCAGCGACTTGGGCTCGGGTTCCCACCGGTCGATCATACGGACGACGAAGAAGACGATGGCGAGCGGGACGAGCGCGAGGACGAGGCCGATGATCGATGCGAGCGGACCCAGGAACAGACCGAAGTAGGCGATGAGCCCGAGCATCAGCAGACCGAGGAAGCCGAACAGCGCGAACAGCGCGACGCGTCCGCCTCGGCGTGCCGCCGGCAGGGCAGGAAGACCGGGGGCAGGCGAGGGTGCGGCCGGAGCGGGAGGCGAATACGGGGTCGGCTGAGCGAGGACCGAGGCGTACTGAGGACGCTGGGAGAACTGCGGCGGGGCGTAGTTCGACTGCGCGTACTGCTGCGCCGAATACTGCGGGGGCTGCGCAGCATACTGCTGGGGATACGTCGGCGGCTGCTGGGGATACGTCGGCGGCTGCTGCTGCGCGGGCGGCGGCGTGTACGGCGATGGCTGGGACGGTCCTCCGGAACTCATAGCCAAAGCATATGGCGAACAACCAACTTCGCCCGGGTCTGGCGACTTCCTCCAGGCAATCGAGCCGAGCAGCGGATAGCGTAGGAGCATGCGGTTCGCTCATCTGCGTCGTGCCGACTCTCCCGCTGCGCATCTCGCAGTGGTGGAGGGTGCCGATGCCATCCTCGTCTCCAATCTCCTTCCCGACCCCCCTGCGACGCTTCAGCAGCTGATCGAAGGGGGCGAGCAGACGCTCACCGCTCTTCGCTCGGCCCTCGACGGCGATGCTCCGCGGCACCCGCTCGACGGGTGGAGCTTCGCCTCAGCGGTCATCGCTCCCCCGGCGGTCCTCGCGGTCGGCCTCAACTACGCGGCTCACTCGAGCGAGCTCGGTCTGAAGACCGACGCCGCTCCGACCGTGTTCACCCTGTGGCCGAACTCGCTGACAGGCCACGAGCAGACGACGTCGTGGCCGCGTTCGCTGAGCGAGGCTGTGGACTACGAGGCGGAGCTCGGTGTGCTGATCGGCACCCCGGCGAAGGATGTCGCAGAGGCCGACGCGCTCTCGCACGTCTGGGGCTACACCGTCGTGAACGACATCACCGCGCGGAACGTCCAGTTCTCTGAAGCGCAGTGGTCACGGTGCAAGTCGTTCGACGGCTTCACCCCGACCGGTCCCTTCGCCGTCACGGCCGACGAGGTCGCCGACCCGCAGGACCTGCACATCTGGGCGATCGTCGACGGCCAGACCGTCCAGGACGCGAGCACGGATCAGATGGTGCGGTCGGTCGCGAAGCTCATCGCGCATCTCTCGCAGTCCCTGACGCTGCTTCCCGGCACCCTGATCTCCACCGGGAGCCCCGGCGGTGCCGGATACTCTCGAGACCCCCAGATCTTCCTCCGGGATCGTTCGACGGTGACGGTCGGCATCGACGGCATCGGCGAGCTCACCACCCACTGTCGCGTGCTGGACTGATCCCCCGCTCGCTCTGTGACACACGGAAGGGCCCCGGCGAGATGTCGCCGGGGCCCTTCCGTGTGCTCGGAGTCAGATCTCGATGAGGTCCTCGGACCCGATCACCGGGATCGCGGCCGTGATGGCCTCGAGTCCCGACAGGCGCGCGGGCGACAACTGCTTGATGACCTCTTCGCGAGACATCAGTCCGGCTTCGACGACCAGGTCGGCGACGTTCCTGTTCGTCAGCAGCGCGGTCTTGGCCAGCGCCGCCGCGGCGGCGTATCCGATGAACGGCGTGAGTGCTGTGATGACGCCGACCGAAGCGCCGACCATGGCGCCGAGGCGGTCTCGGTTCGCCGTGATGCCATCGACGCAGTTGACGCGCAGCGTCCACATCGCCTGACGCATCCAGGTGATGGACTGGAAGATCGAGTGGGCGATCACGGGCTCGAACGCGTTGAGCTGGAGCTGCCCGGCCTCGGCCGCCATCGTCACCGTCATGTCGGCGCCGGCGACCGCGAACGCCACCTGGTTGACGACCTCCGGGATCACCGGGTTGACCTTGCCCGGCATGATGCTGGAACCGGCCTGCATCGCCGGCAGGTTGATCTCGCCGAAGCCCGCCTGCGGACCCGACGACAGCAGTCGCAGGTCGTTGCAGATCTTCGACAGCTTCATGGCGTTGCGCTTCAGGGTCGACGAGAACGACATGAACGAGCCGGTGTCGCTGGTCGCCTCGACGAGGTCGCCGGCCGTCACCAGGTCGAGTCCGGTGATCTCGCGCAGATGCTTCAGCACAGCGGGTGCGTAGTCGACGTGCGTGGTGATGCCGGTGCCGATGGCGGTCGCACCCATGTTGATCTCGAACATCAGCGAGGCGTTCTCGGTGAGGCGCGTGTGATCGTAGCCGAGGGTCGAAGCGAAGCCGTGGAACTCCTGACCCAGAGTCATGGGAACGGCGTCCTGCAGCTGCGTGCGTCCGACCTTGAGCACATCGTGGAACTCGTGCGACTTGTGCAGGAACGAGATGCGCAGCAGATCGAGCTCTTCGAGCAGCGAGCGGAGTGTCAGAGAGAGACCGATCTTGACCGCCGTCGGGTAGACGTCGTTGGTCGACTGACTGCGGTTCGTGTGATCGATCGGCGAGAGGAACGCGTAGTCGCCCTTCTCGCGTCCGGCGAGCTCGAGGGCGATGTTGGTGATGACCTCGTTGGCGTTCATGTTCGTCGACGTGCCGGCACCGCCCTGGATCACACCGACGGTGAACTGATCGTGGAACTCTCCGTCGATGACACGCTGGGCGGCCCGATCGATCAGGTCCGCACGCTCGGGGTCGAGGACGCCGATCTCGCGGTTCGCTCTGGCGCTGGCCTGCTTGACCATCGCGAGTGCGACGACGAGGTCCGGATAGACCGAGATCGGACGCTTGGTGATCGGGAAGTTCGCGTCGGCGCGGGCGGTGTGGATCCCCCAGTACGCGTCGGCGGGAATCTCCATGCTCCCGAGCGAATCGGTCTCGGTGCGGGTGGGGGCAGGCGCGGCAGAAGCCATGTCACATCCTTGTGGGTAGTGGCGAGTGTGTGGTGCGGGGGATGCATCCAGTCTACGCCTGCGTGCATGCACGGCCAGGGATACGACGGCGGGTCAGCGTTTGCGAGAGAAAGCCTCGAGACGCTCTGCCGGGCTGAGACGGGCCATTCTCTCCAGCCACGCCATCGAGAAGTGATCGCCGGTCGGCGCGTCGGTCACGGGCACCACGGTGTGGGTGATCGTCTCGGGTCGTACATGCACGATCTGGAACGCCTGCGCCGCATCCATGCCGTTCACATCGGCGGCCGGACGAGCGACATTCATCGTGTAGCAGGTCGCCGAGGACACGCTGACAGGCACGCCCGCGAAGGTGCCGTGCGACGAGTAATGCAGGTGGCCGGCGAGGATACCGCGCACGTCCGTGTCACGAATGACCTCTGCGAGTTCGTCCTGGTGCCGCAGCTCGAGTATGTCGAAGAGCGGAAGGTGGCTCGGGAGCGGCGGGTGGTGCATCGCGAGCAGCGTGCCGTGCGGCGCCGGTTGCTTCAGGATCTCCGCCAGCCATGAGAGCTGGCCGGGGTCCAGGTCGCCGTGATGCCATCCGGGCACACTCGTGTCGAGGGCGATCAGGCGCAGACCGTCGAGGTCCCATGCGCCCGTCACGGGCTCCTCCGTCGCGGGCAGGTCGAGCAGCCCCTCGCGCAGCGCCGGCCGCTCGTCGTGGTTGCCGGCAACCCAGACGACGGTCGTCCCCAGCTCCTGCGCCACCGGCTCGACGGCGCGGCGGAGACGGCGATACGCATCCGGCTCCCCCAGGTCGGCCAGGTCGCCGGTGATGACGATCGCCGACGGGTGCGGGTGCACGGCCCTGATCGCCTCAAGGGTGCGAGCGAAGTTCGACTCGACGTCGTATCGTCCGCCGAGCCGCGCTCCACCCGCGAGGAAGTGCGGGTCGCTCACATGGATGATGACGTGCGAGGCGGGATCATGGCGACCGAAGACGAAGCCGCTGTCGGAAGGCGCTGACATGGTCTCAGCCTAGGCCGCGGCGCGACACCGGACGGGCGACGACTCCACGGCAGCTGTAGTAGTCGCGATACAGTGCTCGGATGGCGAAGAACGAGACACGGCGACGGATCATCGCGGATGCAGGGCTGACCGTTCTGGCGACCGATGGCTCTCGCGGTCTCACCCACCGAGCCGTGGACATCGTCGCGGCCGTGCCGGTGGGCACCACCTCGAACTACTTCCGCAGCCGAGAGGCACTCATCGCGGGCCTCGTCGATCGGATCGGCGAGCGTCTCGCCCCCAGCGACGACGACCTCGCACGGCGGTCATCGGAGGAACCGAGCAGAGAGCTCTTCGCCGAGTACATCCGCGACATCGTGCGTCGCCTCACCGACGACCGCGACGTCACACTCGCACTGTTCGAGCTGCGGCTCGAGAGCAGCCGCCGCCCCGAGGTCGGCGCCCTTCTCGGCGCGTGGCAGCGAGCGGGGTTCGACGCGGACGTCGCTTTCAACGCGGGAGCGGGTCTTCCGGGCGGTCGCCGAGAGATCGCGCTATTCCACTATGCGATCGACGGCCTGCTGCTCGATCGGCTCACGACCCCGATCGATCCGGACACCACCACCGACGAGATCGTCGACGACCTCGTCGCCGGTCTCCTCCGCTGACGCCCTCCTGGGCAGGACTCGTCGGTCAGTGCCCGACGACGATGATCAGGATGCCTGCCACGACCGCAGCCGCGCAGAGCGCGAAGCATCCGTACGCGCCGAACAGTGCGATCCGTCGCTGCCCCTCGGTGAGCGGACTCTTCTTCGCCGCCTTGGCCGCCTGCTTGGCAGCCCGCTTGAGCTCCTTCTCGGAGATCACGGTGATGGCGTCGGTGAACTCCGCCGGACTCACGACCGGCGCGTGTCCGCTGCGAACAAGAAGCCGAAGACCGAACGCATAGAACGTCACGACCGCGCAGGCTCCGATCAGAGCCGCAAGGAACACCTGGACGAATGCGCCCCAGTCGATGCCGACACTCACTTCGACTCCTCGCTCTTCGCCGTCTCGGGACTGTCGACCCCGGGGCCGTCGACCCGCGTCGAGGCGCCCGCCTTCGGGGCCTTCTTCGCGGCCTTGGCCGCTGCCTTCGCCTTGGCGTCCGCCTTGGCCTGAGCCTTGACCTTCTCGCGCGCCTCCGCACGAGCCTTGGCCTCGGCCTTGGCCTCGATGATCCGCTGCTGTCGACGCGTGGGCGGGGGCGTGTCGGGGTGCTCGATCGCGAGCCCCGACTCGGCCACATCGCTCATGGCGTTCGCGGAGGTCACTGCATCCTTGCGGGAGCGAAGGAACAGGCCGATGATCACGGCCAGCGCCAGGACCGCGTCGATCGCGATGCCCCAGAGGCCGAGCCAGGTGATGAGCAGGGCCGCGAGGGCACCGACTGCGCCTGCAGCCGGAAGTGTGAGGAGCCAGCCGATGGCGATTCGACCGGCGGTCCGCCAGCGGACCGTGGAGCCGCGGCGGCCGAGGCCGGAGCCGATGACCGAGCCCGAAGCGACCTGCGTCGTCGAGAGCGCGAAGCCGAAAGCGCTGGAGGCGAGGATGGTCGCTGCCGTCGAGCTCTCGGCCGAGAAGCCCTGCGCGGGCTTGACCTCGGTCAGCCCCTTGCCCAGAGTGCGGATGATGCGCCACCCGCCGAGATAGGTGCCGAGGGCGATCGTCACCGCACAGGCGATGATGACCCAGAGGTACGGATCGGCCTGCTCGCTGCTCTGCCACCCGACAGTGATCAGCGCGAGGGTGATCACGCCCATCGTCTTCTGAGCGTCGTTCGTGCCGTGCGCGAGTGCGACCAATGACGACGTGAAGATCTGTCCCCAGCGGAAGCCGTCGCGCCCGTCGGGCTTGCCGTCGTAGCGTCGGGTGATCGAGTACGCGAGCTTGGTCGCCGCGAAGGCGATGATGCCTGCCGTCAGCGGGGCGATGAGCGCCGGGAGGATGATCTTCGAGAGCACCATGCCGAAGTCGATGCCGTTGACTCCGACGCCGACCAGGGTGGCTCCGATCAGGCCGCCGAACAGCGCGTGGGACGAGCTCGAGGGCAGACCCAGCAGCCACGTCAGCATGTTCCAGGTGATCGCGCCGATGAGACCGGCGAAGATCATCGGCAGGAACACGTCGCCTTGGATCGTGTCCTCGCGGATGATCCCGTGCGACACGGTCTTGGAGACCTCCGTCGACAGGAATGCTCCGACGAGGTTGAGGACTGCTGCGAGAAGGACAGCGGTCTTGGGCTTCAGCGCGCCTGTCGCGATGGGCGTGGCCATCGCGTTGGCGGTGTCGTGAAACCCGTTGGTGAAGTCGAAGAAGAGTGCCAGCAGGATAACCAGCACGACGATGAGGGCTGCGGTTTCCACCGTTCGCTTTCGGTCGTTGAGGAAGAAAGGAGAGGTGTCGACGGGATCGACGTGACGAACGAAGAGTTCACCGTGGGTTTTACTTCCGTTAACCGGCCCCGGTAGATCCTCCCACCCTCCCGGGTGCCGGTCAACTTGACCTGGGATAGCGTGGGAGGCGTGACTGATGCCCCGATCGCAGACCGCCGCTCGACCCTTCGCACGCACCACGGTGACACCTTCGATGATCCATACGAATGGCTTCGGGAGAAGGAATCCGGCGAGGTCATCGCACACCTCGAAGCCGAGAACGCGCACACTGAGGCCGAGCTCTCCCATCTGGCCGACCTCCGCGAGACTCTGTTCCAGGAGATCAAGGGCCGTGTGCAGGAGACGGATCTGTCCGTGCCCACGCGGCGCGGTGCCTGGTGGTACTACAGCCGCACCGAAGAGGGCGCGCAGTACGGCATCCACTGCCGTACCGCCGCGGCCGAGGACGACTGGACTCCCCCGGTGCTGGAGCCGGGCGTGGCGGTGCCGGGCGAGATCGTGCTGCTCGACGGCAACGTCGAGGCCGAGGGGCACGAGTTCTTCTCCCTCGGAGCGTTCGACACCTCGGACGACGCGACGAAGCTGCTCTGGGCGACGGACTTCGAGGGCGACGAGCTCTACACGGTGCACGTGCGCGACCTCGTGACCGGCGAGACGCTCCCCGACGAGATCCCAGACACGGGTGGCGCGTTCTTCACACCGGATGGCACCGGGATCCTCTACACGACACGCGACGAGGCATGGCGGCCCGACACTCTCTGGCTGCATCGTCTCGGCACTCCCGTCTCGGGCGACGTGAAGCTCTTCCACGAGCCCGATGAGAAGTACTGGCTCGGCGCCGGCATCACCCGCAGCCGCAAGTACCTGGTGATCGCCGTCGGATCGAGCATCACCAGCGAGGAGTACCTCGTCGATCTCGCCGGAGACCTCACCGCAGCTCCTCGGATCGTCTGGCCGCGCCGCGAAGGCGTCGAGTACTCGCTCGAGCACGCCGTGGTGGACGGCGAGGACCGCCTCTACATCCTGCACAACGATGAGGCCCTGGACTTCGAGCTCGTCTCCGTGCCCGCCTCCGACCCACAGAGTGAGCGCCGCATCGTCCTCGCGCACGAGCCGGGTCGTCGACTGCTCGGGATGGACGCGTTCCGCGACTTCGCGACGGTGGAGTACCGCCGTGAAGGCCTGGAACGGGTCGGCATCCTGGACTACACGACGGACTCGGTCGACGACATCGCCTTCGACGAGCCCCTGTACTCGGCAGGCGTCAGCGGCAATCCGGAATGGCACTCGCCGTTCCTCCGGCTCGGCTACACGTCGTTCGTGACTCCGGGAACCGTCTACGAGATGGATCTCGCCACCCGCGAGCTGCATCTGCGCAAGCAGGTCGCCGTCCTCGGCGGGTATGACCCCCGGGAGTACGGCCAGAAGCGCGACTGGGCCACGGCGTCGGACGGTACCCGCGTGCCGATCTCCCTCGTGTGGAAGCGATCGTTCGGAGAGCCTGGCGCCGACCCGCGCCCCGTGCATCTCTACGGCTACGGCTCGTACGAGCACTCGATCGACCCCGGCTTCTCGGTCGCGCGGCTCTCGGAACTCGACCGCGGCATCGTCTTCGCCGTCGCTCATGTCCGCGGCGGTGGCGAGATGGGTCGGCAGTGGTACGAGGACGGCAAGCTGCTGAACAAGCGCAACACCTTCACCGACTTCGTCGCGTGCGCCGAGCACCTCGTGGAGCAGGGAGTCACGTCGCCCGAGCGCCTGGTCGCCGAGGGAGGAAGCGCGGGAGGACTCCTCATGGGCGCGGTGACGAACCTCGCTCCCGAGCTGTTCGCCGGCGTGCTCGCGGCAGTGCCGTTCGTCGACGCGCTCACCACGATCCTCGACCCCTCCCTCCCCCTGACGGTGATCGAGTGGGATGAATGGGGCGACCCGCTGCACGGAGCCGAGGTGTACGAGTACATGAAGTCGTACTCGCCGTATGAGAACGTCCGCGACGGCGTGCGCTACCCGCGCATCCTGGCCGTGACCTCGCTCAATGACACACGCGTCCTCTACGTCGAGCCTGCGAAGTGGATCGCTGCCCTGCGCGTCGCCGGTGCGACCGACGCCCTGCTCAAGTGCGAGATGGTCGCCGGTCACGGCGGTGTCAGCGGACGCTACAACTCGTGGAAGGAGCGGGCGTTCGAGCTCGCCTGGATCCTCGACACGGTCGGCCTCGCATCGCGCTGACCTCTCGAAGAACGCAGAGAACGGGCCGATCCGCACGGATCGGCCCGTTCTCTGTGGTGCACGCGATCGAGACTCAGCCGAAGAGCGCTGCTGCCTCGTCGTAGCGGCTGCGCGGAACGGTGTTCAGCTCGCCCAGAGCCTCGGCGAACGGCACGCGCACGATGTCCGTGCCCTGCATCGCGACCATCTGGCCCCATGCCTTGTCGATGATCGCGTCGGCCGCGTGGAGTCCGAGGCGCGTCGCGAGCACGCGGTCGAAGGCCGACGGCGATCCGCCGCGCTGGATGTGGCCAAGGATCGTCGCGCGGGTCTCGATGCCCGTGATGCGCTCGATCGCCGGAGCGAGCTGGTCCCCGATGCCGCCGAGTCGAGGACGGTTGAATGCGTCCAGGCCCTTGTCGCTGTAGGCCTCATCCATACCGAGCAGCTTGAACCCCTCCGAGACGACGACGAGCGGTGCGCGACCGCGATCGTGCGCGCTCGAGACGAGCTCGGTGATGTCGTCGATCGACATGGGGACTTCGGGGATGCAGATGGCGTGAGCGCCCGCTGCCATGCCCGCGTGAAGGGCGATCCAACCGACGTGGCGCCCCATGACCTCGGCGACCATGCAGCGCTGGTGGGAGTCGCCCGTGGTGCGCAGACGATCCATCGCGTCCGTGGCGATGTTGACCGCCGTGTCGAACCCGAACGAGTAGTCCGTGGCGCGCAGGTCGTTGTCGATCGTCTTCGGCACGCCGATGACGTTGATGCCGTCCTTGGCGAGGCGGTCGGCTGCTGCGAGGGTCCCCTCGCCGCCGATCGCGATGATGCCGTCGATCTTGTGTCCGTACAGCGTCTTGGCGATGTTCTCGGCGCCGCCGCGCTCACCCTCGTAGGGGTTCGTGCGACTGGTGCCCAGGATCGTGCCGCCGACCTTCGACAGGCCCTTCACCTCGTGTCTGGTGAGCGGGAAGAAGTCCCCGTCGACCACGCCGCGCCAGCCGTCGCGGATGCCGACGAACTCGAGGTCGTAGGTGGTGGTGCCCTTGAGCACGATGCCGCGGATGACCGCGTTGAGTCCGGGGCAGTCGCCGCCGCTCGTCAGAATGCCGATCTTCATGCTTGCCTCAGACGGGTTCAGGGAAGGGGGAACAGGCGACGTTGCCTGCGATCGACACTAGCGCTCCGGGCGGACCGGGCGCCATTCGAGACGATGAAAACCGAGGATCTTGCCGCCGTTGCGCGACGATTCGCCAGAAATGCGCGATACGTCCGCCCGACATGAGAAATCGGCGCCAAGAAACAAAGTTCTTAACGCCGATTTCTGTCGACTCGAGAAGGCTCAGACGACGCCGAGCGTCTCCCGCAGAAGATGCATGAGAGCGCCCAGCTGCACAGGCTCGGCCGCCGCCTCGTCGACGGCCTCGCCGTCCAGGGCACGGGCCGCGAGGCCCTGCTTCTGATCGATGAGCTCCGCGATCTTGGCGTCGATCGTGTGCGCGGCGATGATCCGCCACGCCGTCACCGGCTCGTCCTGACCGATACGGTGCACGCGGTCGATCGCCTGAGTCTGCTCCGCGGCCGTCCAGGACAGTTCCGCCAGGACCACGTTGGATGCGGCCTGCAGGTTCAGGCCGACACCGGCAGCGGTCAGCGAACACACCGCGATGCCGACCTCGGGGTCGCTGTTGAAGTCGTCGATCGACTGCTGCCGCACGGTCGAGGTCTGGTCGCCGCGGATCGAGACCGAACGGATGCCGGCCGACGCGAAGTGCGCCTCCGCCTGGTCCATCACGTCGATGTGCTTCGCGAAGAACACGACCTTGCCCACCGATCGCTGCAGCTGGGCCGCGTAGTCGGCTGCCAGGTGCGCCTTCGCCTGTCCGATGCGCCGCACCATCGTGAAGACGTTGTCTCCCCCGGTGCCAGCGGCCTTCGACTCCTCGAGCTCGTTCTGGGCGACCAGACGCACGATGTCGTCGTCGATCTCGCCGTGTGCCAGTCCGCGATCCCCTCGCGCCTCGATGATCCGCCGGTAGCGGGCGGCGAGCCGCTCGCCCAATTCCCGCTCGGCCTGACGGATGCCGCGGCCGAACTCGTCGTCCAGCTGCACGGGAAGGTCGGCGATGAGCTTGTCGGGAAGGTCGGCGGCGACGTCCTTCTTCTTGCGCCGCACGATACCCATCGAGATCACGGCTTCGCGGGCCTCGGGGTAGAACGCCTTGTCTGCGGGGGTGAAGCCGGTCGCGTCGAGCTTCTCCATCAACTCCGGCCCGGGCTTCTCACCCGTCGTCCACCCGAGGAAGCGCCAGATGGCGTCGAAGTCCTCGACGTCGTTGATCAGTGGGGTTCCCGTGAGCGCGAGCATCAGCGGGTTGCCGCCGGGGGTGCGCTCGCGAACGCGATTCGCGAGCGACAGCACGTTCTGCGACCGCTGGGAGCTGAGGTTCTTGATGAAGTGTGCCTCGTCGACGACCATGCCCCGAAGCCCGATGGATGCGAGCCACGACATGTGGCGATCGAGGATCTCGTAGTTCACGATGAACACATCGGCGAAGGCGTCGATGTCATCACCATCGCCCTGGATCACGGTGGCCCTGCGCTGAGGGGTCCAGCGCTCGACCTCTCGCGCCCAGTTCATCTTGACCACGTTGGGCACGACCACGAGCAGCGGGTAGGCCCCGGCCACGGACGCCGCGAGCACCGACTGCGCCGTCTTGCCCAGACCGGGCTCGTCGGCGAGGAGGAAGCTCCTGTGCCCCTCTCGCACCGCTTCGAGGAAGCGGGACTGATGCACCATGACCTCGAGACCCTTGGGCGAGAGGTGGTCGTACTCGGGCGCCGGAGGCAGGTCCATACTGGCTGCTCCTCCCCCGGCTCCGGTCTCGAAAGCCTTGTACAGCGGGCCCATGAGCTCCCAGCCGTCGAGACGTCGACGCGGAGTCGTGGTGGCGCGCGGGGTGAGATCGGGCGCGAGGAACGGGTTCGCCAGTTGACGCGCCTCGACAGAGGGCGGGGTCACCTGGCGCTCAGCGATCGCGGCGGACACCACGGGTGCCTGAACGGGCGCGATGTCGGCGATGATCAGCTCTTCCGGAGCCAGTTCGGCTCCCGACTCGAGCAGCCAGTCGCGTCGCATGCGCTTCGCGACCGGTGAGGTCGCCTGATCGGCTTCGAGAAGCTGGATCAGGGACGTGTCGCGCGCCGCCGTCTTCGCCAGGATCGTGGCGACGCCGTCGAGTCGCTTGAGAAGCTCTGCGCGGGCGGCATCGGCGATGTCGGCATCCGCCTTGACCCTGGCGCGCTCTTCACGCACCAGGAAGGCGATGACCTGGAACTTGACCCGGTTGGTGGGTCCGAGCTTTCCTCGCTGCGACTTCGCCTCGATCTCACGCACCTTGCGGGCGAGGATCGGGATGAGGGGTGCCTCATCGTCGCGACGGGACGTCTTCTTGCGCCGTGTTGCGGCGGTTGCCGTGGTCGGCATGCTCCTCCTGAGCGTGAAGGCCGGAACACCCTGAGGATGCATCGGCCGTTCTCGGTGTCCGCGTGTGGCGTGAGCCAGGACCGTACGAACAGTATTTCCGGCGGTCGTCGACGAGCGAAGGACGCGCGAGGATCAGGGACCACCGAGGCCCATTCTATGCCATGCAGCCTGAGCCACGCAGATCAGGACACGCAGAGTTCAGGGCGAGTTCAGCAGGCGTCGCGCGACAGGACGGTCTCGGCATCGGTCACGTCGGCGGCCATCTGGGATTTCAGCTTCTCGATCCCCTCGAACGCGACCATTCCGCGCAGACGCTCGACGAACTCGACGGTGACGTCGTGACCGTACAGATCGAGATCGGTCTCTCCGATGACGTGCGCCTCGACCTGACGTTCGAGCACGTCGTCGAAGGTGGGGTTGGTGCCGACCGAGATGGCAGCCCGGTGGCGGAGGCCGGTCTCGTGGTCGACGAGCCAGCCTGCGTAGACTCCGTCGGCCGGCACGAACGAGTCGACGGACGCCGAGAGGTTCGCCGTGGGGAAGCCGAGCTCGCGTCCGCGCTTGAGTCCGTGCACCACCTCCCCGCGCACGTCGACGTTGCGGTCGAGCACACGCGCGGCGGCGGTGACATCTCCGGCCATCAGCAGTTCCCTGATCCAGGTGGACGAGACCCGACGGTCGGAGCCGTCGAGGAAGACGTCGTCGACGACCTCTACGGTGAAGCCGTATTTCGGTCCGAGCTGTCGGAGGAGATCGGGGTTGCCCGCTCCGCCGCGGCCGAACCGGAAGTCTTCACCCACGAGAACGGTGGACACGTGCAGGGCACTGGTCAGGATGCCGGCGACGAAGTCCTCCGCGCTGCGCGCTGCGAGCTCCTCGTCGAACGTCAGAAGCAGCGTGGCGTCGAGCTCGAGCTCGCTCAGCAGCTCGATCTTCCGCTCGACCGTGACCACGTTCTCCGGGCAGCGGTCGGGCCGCAGCACGGCGAGCGGATTGCGGTCGAACGTGACGGCCACGGCGCGGATCCCCGACTCGGCAGCGATCTCCTTGAGGCGCCCGATCACCGCTCTGTGCCCCGCGTGGACGCCGTCGAACTTGCCGATCGCCACGGCGGAGGGACCGAAACCGGGGGGAACCTCGCTCGGGTCTCGGAAGACGATCATGCGCTCGCCTCGACGCGGAGAGCGGACGCGACCGCACGGGCAGGCCTATGCGTGCGCAGCCACCAGATGCCGAAGATCGGCAGCACGAGCGGGATGAACAGATACCCGCGCCCGAACATCGACCAGACCGTGTCGTGCGGAAAAAGCTCGGGGAAGAAGATGCTGAGCGAGCCGACCACGAGGACGCCGGCGAGCTCGAAGACGATCGCCACCCAGGCCACCGCGTACCAGCCGCGTCGATTCGCGAGAACGAGTGCCAACGTCGCCAGGATGTACACGACGGCAGCGAGTGCCGAGAGCGCATACGCGAGAGGCGCTTCGCCGAACTGGCGGAAGATCTGCACGAAGCTTCGCCCGGTCGCCGCCAGCGCCATCACGGCGTAGACGATCACGAGGACACGACCGATGCCGGTCATGCGGGAGGTGGGAACGGTGGTGCTCATAGCGTCCTCCATTCTAGATCCGGGCGGGAAGCCCCGGATGCCTCGCCGACCGGTCAGGCCACCTGGATGGTCCAGATCACGTGCATGCGCCAGATCATGATCGCGACGGCCAGCGCCGCCACCCCGAGGATCACCGTGCTCCAACGGCTCCTCTCCATCAGCGCCCAGAGCACGGCGCCGATGGGGAGCAGCACCGCGGAGACGAGATAGACCCAGTACTCGAGCAGGTCGCCCGTCGGCGGGTTCCCCACCAGCGGCGCCACGATGGCGACGATCACCTGCACGACGAGGAGCAGCTCGACGAGCGCGAGCGCACCGACGGAGTAGTCGCTCGGACGTCGTCCGGCCAGGCCGAGTGACACGCAGAACAGTCCGGCCAGGGTCGCGACCGCCACCTGGGCGATCGTCAGCCAGAGGATCATCGAGCCGCCTCCGGCATGTTCATGGCGCTCTTGAGATCGGCACCGCGCCTCTCGACGACGCCGACCAGGACGCCGTCCTCGTCGATCGCAGCCGCGAGGGAGCCGGTCAGCCGATCCGCCTGGCCGACCAGCCGCTTGCCGTGACGCAGATCTCTCGCTTCCTCTGCCGACACCGGCATCACGTCCAGGACCCGCGCGGCCGCGGCGGCCGGAGTCAGCAGCGCTGTCTCGACGACGCCGTCGACCGTCACGGCATCCGCGACGTCGAAGTCGCCGACTCGCGAGCGCCGAAGGGCCGTGAGATGCCCGCCGACCCCGAGCGCTGCCCCGAGATCACGAGCGAGGGAACGGATGTACGTGCCGGAGGAGCAGTCGACGACGACGTCGAGATCGAGGAACCCGTCACCGGAACGCTCCGCCAGAACCTCGAACCGCGACACTGTGACGTCACGAGCGGCCAACACGACCTCTTCGCCGGCCCGCACACGGTCGTACGCGCGACGTCCGTCGACCTTGATCGCGGACACCGAGCTCGGGACCTGAGAGATCGCGCCGGTGAGCGCTTCGATCCCCGCCGCGACCCGATCGGGGGTGACCGAGTCCCAGGCCCCCGCCGTGGCTCGGGTCAGGATCTCGCCGTCCGCATCGTCCGTGCCCGTCGTCTGTCCCAGTCGGATCGTCGCCTCGTAGGTCTTGTCCGCTCCGACAATGTAGGTGAGCAGTCGCGTCGCGCCCTCGACGCCGATCACGAGCAGACCCGTGGCCATGGGGTCGAGGGTTCCGGCATGCCCGACCTTGCGAGTGCCGAGCGCACGTCGAGTGCGTGCGACGACGTCATGGCTGGTCAGTCCAGCTGGTTTGTCGACGAGGAGGATGCCGGGCGAGACCATCTCTCAAGCCTAGGGTGCGCTCGAACTCCCCTCTGCCCGTCGCGACCCATGTCGACGCCGTCCGCCGCTCTTCAGCGGGATCGGGGTTCGCCTAGGCTGACGAGGTGCCTTCGACTTCGCATCCACCCGCCGAGGTGTCCGAGCCTCTCGCGGACTGGTACCGGGGTGCCGCACGCGACCTGCCGTGGCGGCGCACGGAATTCCGCGAGGATTTCGGCGCGTGGGGAACGCTGGTCAGCGAGTTCATGCTGCAGCAGACGCCCGTGAACCGAGTGATACCGCACCTCGAGGCGTGGCTCGCCCGGTGGCCGACGCCCGCGGCCATGGCCGCCGCTTCACCCGCCGAGGTCGTGCAGCAGTGGGCCAACCTCGGCTACCCGCGCCGCGCACTCTGGCTGCATCGCGCGGCCATCGAGATCTCTGAGCGACACGGCGGCGTCGTCCCCAGCGACATCGATGCCCTCCTCAAGCTCTCGGGCATCGGCGACTACACGGCCAGGGCTGTCGCTGTCTTCGCCTATGGCGACCGGCACCCCGTCGTCGACACGAACACTCGACGTGTGATGGCGCGCGCCATCCTCGGCCAAGCACAGCCGGGACCGCCCTCGCGTCGCGACCTGGCGCTGATGGACTCGCTGCTGCCCGCCGATGTCGCCGAGTCCGCCGTGTTCAACGCGGCCGCGATGGAGCTGGGCGCGACGGTGTGCACGGCACGCTCGCCGCGCTGCGACGTCTGCCCGCTGAGCGACACATGCGCGTGGCTGGCCGCAGGGCGACCCGAGACCGGTGACACCCGCAGACGCCAAGCCGCCTTCGAGGGTTCTGACCGCCAGGCACGAGGAGCCGTGCTCCGGGTGCTGCGAACCGCCGCGCCCACCCCGGTGCTGATCGACTCCGTGCTGGCCGACTGGCCCGATCCGCTTCAGCGCGACCGTGCGATCGTCTCGCTCATCGCCGACGGCCTCGCCGAGGCCGATGGCGAACTGCTGTCGCTTCCCCGCTGAGTCCGCCCGTCAGACGAACTGCCCGATGCGGTGAGCGAGCACCGTGAGCTCGACTCGGGTCCTCACCTCGAGCTTCACGAAGACCCGACCGAGGTGCACCTCCACGGTGCGCACCGAAACGTGGAGCGCATCCGCGATGTCGCGGTTAGAAGCTCCGCCGACCGCCAGCATCGCCACCTCGAACTCTCGAGCGGTGAGCATCGACTCCCACACTCGCCGGCACGAGGAGAGCGGGTCACCGCTGGCGGCAGCTCCGCCGGAGGCCTCCACCTGCTCCAGACGCACGGAGACCGCTCTCGCCCATGCCGTCGCACCGGAGACCTCGAGCAGGTTCCGTGCCATCGAGAGGTGCTCCCGTCCGAGACCCACGTCTCCCTTGATCAGGGACCTCGTGCCGATCATCGCCTCGACCCGCCCGCGCGAGAAAGGCGAGGTCAAGGTCCGTGCGGCGGCGACCACGACCGGCCGCGCAAGGCGCCACTCGTCGTCCGAGCAGCTGGTGATCTGCACGCGCAGCCGTTGCGCCAGAGCGATCTCGGGCGGTTCGATCCGCTGCGGGCTCCATGATCCCCCATGCGTGACCACGATCGCCTCCTCCAGCCCCGGCACCGACAGGGTCGGCTGAGGAGCGCCGCGATCCCTCCAGAGCCGCATGCACGCCGCGGCTTCGGCCGAGTCTCCCGACAGGAATGATTCGATCCCCCTGTCCACCAGCTGATCGATGCGCAGAGGGGCCGGGAGGGCGGCGGTGAGAGCCTTGGCGAACGGCCCCAGATGTCCGAGAACCGCGAGATCGAGGCGTCGTGCGATCACGACGCCGAGCCCGGCGAAAGGCAGCGCCACAGGCAGCTCGACGGCCGCACGAAGCATCCTGTCGCGCGCGGCGCCGATGTCTCCACGCCACATCAGGAGCAGCACCTCGGCGACCGCGCGGTACGCCGCGACGAGTGGACTGAGCTCGAAGCCGGCCACGAACGGGTCGACCTCGACGCCGACCGGCGAGTCACCGGCGGCGAGCAGGCTCAGCCCCCGGTCGACGTCCCCGTCGACCGCCGCTTGCAGAGCCCTCAACAGGCCGCCGGTGAGGGGCCCGGCCCCGCGAACGTCGTCCTTCTCGCGGTCGCCGATGACGAGCCAGGCCAGTGCGACGACCGGATCTCGGAGTTCGCGATCGGCTTCGACGCGCGCGCTCGCGTGACGGAGAGCGTCGAGCCACGAGCGCATCGTGCGACGGTCACCGCGTTCGGCGCACAACATCGCCGCGAAGGCAGCAGCTCGCGCCCAGGAGTACCAGTGCTCCGCGTCATCGCGATCCGGTCGGATCACGCTCATGTCGACCTCGGGAACTGACCCCCGCAGATGCGTCTCGGCGACGAGCAGCCCGCCGAGACCCTGGATCCGATAGAGCTCGTCCCCACCGGGGAAGAGACTTCCGAGCCGTCGCGCCGCCTCGATCGCGTGCCCGGCCGCGATGGCGGCGACACCGGCGACGAGGTTCGCCTCGTCCTGCTCGACCCCGCTCGAATGGGCGGCGGCTTCTGCAGCGAGGTGGAAGGCGCGCTCGCTGAGTCCCGCCTCCGAATGTTCCCTGGCTATCCGTGTGAGCTCCCCGGCAGTCACCGGTTCGCCGTGCATCGCAGCTCGAGCGCTGTGCCAGTCGGCGTCCACCTGCTCGCCGCGTTCGTCGAAGAGTCGGTGGAGTCGCAGGTGCACTGCAGCAGCCGCGGAGGAGGGCGTCGTCGCTCGCAACCAGATCGCCAAGCGGGGGTCGGACAGACGGACGCGACCGGCGTGGATGTCGAGGAGCGCTCCGAGAGGGCCTGTGGTGAGCTCCGCGGCAGAACGACCGGCGAAATCGACCAGCGGATCCAGCCTGTCGTCGAGGCGCATCGACACCGCGATGAGCACCTCACGGTCGCTGTCGTCCAGCTCCAGCTGGGCGAAAAGCCTCTCGACCGATGACACCATCGGCAACGGTGAGGGGAGCGCCCTGAGCCCTTGCCGTTGAGCCGCGTCGAGACGAGCTGCGACGGCCAGGATCGTGGGAGGGTCCTCCGACAGCTCGGCAGCGAGTCGTGCCGCGACATGCGGCGCGCAGCTCAAGTCGTGCTTGAGGAGTTCCTCGAGAATCGTCTCGACAGCTGCCGGTGCGACCGGAGCTGTCCTCTGCACACGCGAAACGTCGATGCTGAACTCCCCAGTCCCCACGGGCGACCGCCCGTTAGGCCGAGGTTACCAAGACTGCTCACGCCCTCAGACGAGGGCGCGATATTCAGGCCTGCGTGTCGTCGTCTTCCTGGCGCAGGTACGGGTCTGCGTCACCGGCGTGCGAGGCGGAGGAGGCGAGCTTCGCCACGTCGGCATCGCGCTGCTGCGCCTCGCGAAGAAGCGCCGAGATGTGATCGGCGTTCTCGGGCAGAGCGTCGGGGATGAACTCGAGCGTCGGAACCAGGCGGGTGCTCAGCTGCTTCCCGACCTCGCTGCGGAGCATGCCGGTCGCGGAGGTCAGCGCCGCACCGCTGGAGAGGCGCTCCTCCTCGGTGCCCAGCACCGTGTAGAACACGGAGGCGTGCTGCAGGTCTCCGCTCACGCGGACGTCGGTGATGGTCACGAATCCGAGTCGCGGGTCGCGCAGACCCTTCTCCAGTCGCTCTGCGAGGATCACACGAATGCGATCGGCCAGACGTGCCTGTCGTTCACCAGCCATTGTTCTCTCCCTCTACGTACCCTTCGGGCGAGGGTGCATGACGCACCCTCGCCCGAAGATATCGAACTCGATCAGCTGCGAGGCTTCTCGACCAGCTCAGTGGTCTCGATCTCGTCGCCGATCTGGATGTCGTTGAACTTGCCGAGGCCGATACCGGCCTCGTAGTCCGTGCGAACCTCGGTGACGTCATCCTTGAAGCGACGCAGCGACTCGATGGCGAGGCCATCGGCGATCACCACACCGTCGCGGATGACGCGAGCCTTGGCGTTTCGCGTGATCGTTCCCGAGCGCACGATGACACCGGCGATGTTGCCGAACTTCGAGGAGCGGAACACCTCGCGGATCTCGGCGACACCCGACTGGACCTCTTCGTACTCCGGCTTGAGCATGCCCTTGAGCGAGCTCTCGATCTCATCGATCGCGTTGTAGATCACCGAGTAGAACCGGATGTCCACGCCCTCACGCTGTGCACGCTCGCGCGCCTTCGTGTCGGGACGGACGTTGAAGCCCACGATGATCGCGTTGTCGATCGTCGCGAGGTTGACGTCGGACTCCGTGATCGCACCGACACCGCGGTGGATGATGCGGAGCTGCACCGAGTCGTCGACCTCGATCTTGAGAAGCGACTCCTCGAGCGCCTCGACGGCACCGGAGACGTCACCCTTGATGATGAGGTTGAGCGACTCGACCTTGCCCTCTTCGAGAGCACGGGTGAAGTCCTCGAGCGAGATGCGCTTGCGGGCCTTCGCCAGCTGCGCGTTGCGCTCGACAGCTTCACGCTTCTCGGCGATCTGACGGGCCATGCGGTCTTCCTCAGTGACGATGAAGACGTCGCCGGCACGCGGCACGGAGTTCAGACCCTGCACCTGCACGGGACGCGACGGGTAGGCCTCGAGGACCTGCTCGCCGTTCTCATCCGCCATCGCACGCACGCGGCCGTACGCCGTTCCGGCGACGATCGCGTCACCGACGCGCAGCGTTCCGGACTGGATGAGCACCGTGGCGACCGAACCGCGACCCTTGTCGAGCTTCGCCTCGATGGCGACACCGCGAGCGGCCTTGTTCGGGTTGGCGGTCAGGTCGAGGCCTGCATCGGCAGTGAGCAGCACCGCGTCCAGGAGCTCCTGGATTCCGGTGTTCGCACGGGCCGAGACGTCGACGAACATGACGTCTCCGCCATACTCCTCTGCGACCAGGCCGTACTCGGTGAGCTGCTGGCGCACCTTGGCCGGGTTGGCGTCGGGCTTGTCGACCTTGTTCACCGCGACCACGATCGGCACGTTCGCCGCCTGGGCGTGGTTGAGCGCCTCGACCGTCTGCGGCATGATGCCGTCGTCGGCCGCGACCACGAGGATCGCGAGGTCGGTGACCTGCGCTCCACGAGCACGCATGGCCGTGAAGGCCTCGTGACCCGGGGTGTCGATGAAGGTGATGGCACGCTCGATGCCCTCGTGCTCCGTCCACACCTGGTACGCACCGATGTGCTGGGTGATGCCGCCGGCTTCACCCTCGATGACGTTGGTCTGACGGATGGCGTCGAGAAGGCGCGTCTTACCGTGGTCGACGTGGCCCATGACGGTGACCACCGGAGGACGGATCTCGAGGTCGTCCTCGCTCTCCTCCTCGAGCTCCTGCTCGAGGTTGAGACCGAAGCCCTCGAGGAGCTCCTTGTCCTCGTCCTCGGGCGAGACCATCTGGATCTTGTATCCGAGCTCCGCACCCAGGACCTCGAACGTCGCCTCATCCAGCGACTCGGTGGCCGTGGCCATCTCGCCGAGGTTGAAGAGGATCGTCACGAGGGTTCCGGGCTGGACCGTATAGCCGGTCAGCGTCTCGATCTTGTCGGCGAAGTCCGAGATCGACGCGCCGCGGCGCATACGAATGATCTCCCCGTTACCGCGGGTGACGTTGACGCCACCGACGACCGGGGCGCTCCGCATCTCGAATTCCTGCCGCTTCGCCCGCCGCGACTTGCGCTGCTTGCTCTTGCCGCCGCCCTTGCCGAAGGCACCTGCGGTACCTCCACCGGGACCACGACCGCGACCTCCACCGCCACCGGGACGACCTGCGAAGCCTCCACCGGGACGAGCGCCGGGACCTGCACCGGGTCCACCGGCACCGCCGGGACGACCGGGTCCACCCGGACGCTGCTGGAACGGTGCGCCACCGGGACAACCGCCCTGACCGCCGCGCGGGGCGCCGGGACGGGGGGAACCGGGACGAGGTGCACCCGGACGCGGCGCGCCGGGACGCGGAGCCTGCGGACGCGGGATGTTGCCCGGCGTCGGGCGCTGGCCCATCCCCTGCGCGGAGGCGAAGGGGTTGTTGCCGGGTCGCGGTCCGTTGGGCCGTTGACCCATGCCCTGAGCGGACGAGAACGGGTTGTTGCCCGGGCGCGGGGCTCCGGGCTTGGGTGCGCCGCCATCAGCGGGCTTGGAAGCTGCGCTGTCTGCGGACTGGGGAGCTGCCGGCGTGGCGGCAGCCGGAGCGGCGGCCTCGGCCGGAGCTTCGGGTGCCGGAGCGGCAGCAGGCGCCTCGGGCGCGGGCGCGGGCTTGGGCCCGGGCTTGGGTCCGGGTGTCGGTGCACCGGCACCGGGCTTGGCGGCACCGGGCTTGGCTGCACCGGGCTTGGCAGCACCGGGCTTGGCTGCACCGGGCTTGGCGGCACCGGGCTTCGCTGCGGCGGGAGCCGCATCCGCGGAGCCCTTCAGCGAGGCGTCCGACTCGATGGCAGCGCGAAGCTTGCGCGCCACCGGCGGTTCGATGGTCGAAGAGGGGCTCTTGACGAACTCTCCGAGTTCCTTGAGCTTTGCAAGTGCGATCTTGCTGTCGACGCCGAGTTCGGCGGCGATCTCGTGTACGCGTGGTTTACCAGCCACAATTCTCCTGTCTGGGGTCGGTCCACCCAGACAGGGCAGACCACTAGTCGCGGACGGGTCTCATTTCGAGCCGTTCACTTTGTTTCCATAGCCGTTCAGCCTTTGTTTCTTGGTGGGTGCTGTTCGATGATCCGCGTGTCCAGATCGCTGGAGACGCGCAGTGCTCTTCCGAAAGCCCGGCGCCGCAGAGCGGCATCCACGCATTCCGGTGTCGGATGGACCCACGCGCCTCGCCCTGGCAGAACGGCGCGCTCATCGAGGATGAGGATGTCGTTCTGGGACACCACTCTGAGAAGAGCGGCGCGGGGAGCACGCGTGCGACAGCCGACGCACGTTCGTACGGGTTCCATCTTACACCTGTGTTCCCGTCCGACTCGCGCGGCTGGCGCGAGTCGGACGTGGCGAGCGGTCAGTCCAGGACGCTGTCCGGCTGGATGTCGATCTTCGCTCCGGTGAGCTTGGCAGCCAGTCGGGCGTTCTGCCCCTCCTTGCCGATCGCGAGCGAGAGCTGATAGTCGGGCACGAGTGCACGCACGGCCCTGGTGTTCGCGTCGAGGATGAACGAGCTCGTGACCTTGGCGGGAGAGAGGGCGTTCGCGACGAACGCGGCGAGCTCCGGGTCGTGATCGACGATGTCGATCTTCTCGCCGGCCAGCTCCTCGGTGACGGCACGAACGCGTCGGCCCATCTCGCCGATGCAGGCGCCCTTCGCGTTGATCGCCGGGTCGTTCGCACGGACGGCGATCTTGGTGCGGTGGCCGGCCTCACGAGCCAGCGAGACGATCTCCACGAGACCTGCGGCGATCTCGGGCACCTCGAGCGCGAACAGCTTGCGGACGAGACCGGGGTGCGTGCGCGAGACGGTGATCTGCGGTCCCTTGAGACCCTTAGCGACGCTGGTCACGTAGACGCGGAGGCGCGACCCGTGGGTGTACTCCTCGCCCGGCACCTGCTCCTCCGGAGGAAGGATCGCCTCAACGGCTCCGAGATCGACGTGGATCATGCGGGGATTCGGTCCCTGCTGGATCACGCCGGCGACGATGTCGCCTTCCTTGTCCTTGAAGTCTCCCAGCACGACATCATCCGCGATGTCCCGCAGGCGCTGGCTGATGACCTGCTTGGCGGCGAAGGCCGCGATACGTCCGAAGTCATTCGGCGTCGCGTCCTCTTCGCCGATGATCGCGCCCTCTTCGTCCTTGACGACCTGCAGCACGGCGACGTGCCCGGTGCGACGATCGAGTTCGACGCGGACCCCCTCGGGGGTGGCGCCGTCGTCCGAGACGTGCTTGGAGTAGGCGGTCAGGATGGCCTGTTCGATGATCGAGACCAGCTCATCGAAGGGGATCGCCTTCTCCTTCTCGATCCCACGCAGCAGACTCAGTTCGATATCCATGACGACTCCCTATTCAGCTCTCGTCGCGCGGGTGTTCACGCGCGACATCCGTACCACGATACCCTGTGCCCACCGCCCGATGCCACGGAGGCGGCCGCACCGACGCGGTGCCGAGCGCGCAGGAGGACTCAGTGACGACGTACGACACCATCGTGATCGGGGCAGGGATGTCGGGTGTGACGGCGGCCCGCATGCTCGACGACGCCGGAGCCGACGTCATCGTCCTCGAGGCGAGGGATCGCGTCGGGGGCAGGATGCACACCGACCGCGCTGCGGGTTTTCCCGTCGATCGCGGTGCGTCGTGGGTCCACGGCATCGACGACTCCCCGCTGTGGGATCTCGTGCAGGCGCTCGGCATCCCCACCCTCGAGTACACCGTCGGCAGCTTCCAGGCCGGAGGCAGGCCGATCGAGAACTTCGACGGGGAGGGCAGGGCGATGGATCCTGCGAGCACTTCTCAGTGGGTCGCCGATGTCGAGCAAGCAGATCGACTGTTGGCAGAGGAGATCACCCGGTCCTCCCCCGGCGACACCTATCTGGATGTCACGGAGCGCGCGCTCGACCGCTCGGGCTTCGAGCCGGAGCGCATCGATGAGGTCCGCGAGTTCTTCCGTCACCGCGTCGAGGAGCAGTGCGGTGCATCGGGTCGGGGACCTCGACGCGCACGGGCTCGACGAGGATGCGATCGACGGCGACGAGGTCATCTTCCCGCGCGGCTACGATGAGCTCCCGCGTCGGATCGCCGCCGGTCTCGACATCCGACTCGGTCACGTCGTCACCCGCATCGAGCGGACCGACCGGGGCGTCACCGTGTCGACCCGGAACGGAGAGTTCTCGGCCCGCAACGCGCTGGTGACCGTGCCGCTCGGCGTGCTCAAGGCGGAGTCGATCGAGTTCGCCCCTCCGCTGCCCGACGCTGTCGGCGGACCGATCGCGCGACTGGGCATGGGAGTGTTCAACAAGGTGTTCATCCAGTTCCCGGAACGCTTCTGGCGCGAGGACAGCTACGTTCTCCGGGCGCTCGGCGAGGCCGGTGAGCACTGGCACTCCTGGTACGACGTCTCGGCGGTCAGCGGGATCCCGACGTTGCTGACCTTCGCCGCCGGCCCGTTCGGCCGCCGGATGCAGGATCTGTCGGATGAGGAGGTCGTCGCGGACGTCGTGAGCGCCCTGCGGTTCCTCTACCCGGATGCCGTCGGCGACCCCACCGCGCACTGGATCACGCGATGGGGACAGGACGAGTTCTCGAACGGGTCGTACTCGCATCTCGCGGTCGGCTCGACACACCACGACCACGACGAGCTCGCGGGGCCGGTCGACGCAGTGCTGCACTTCGCCGGTGAGGCGACATGGGGCGACGAGCCGGCGACCGTGGGGGCCGCGTACTACTCGGGGCACCGCGCCGCTGAGCGCATTCTCGGTCGGTCGATCGACCTGGCGGAATTCGCGGCAGGCATCACAGCGCGGGAGCGGACTCCAGCGAGTTGATCGCGCCGATCAGACGGAACAGGTTGCCGACCTGTCGCTGGTCGAGATGCAGGGAGAGACGAGGAAGGTGCAGCAGATCGTCGTCTGCGACCTCCGGCGACCGCGGAGCTGTCCGTTCGATCCGTCCGCTCGCCAGCATCCCGGCGAACCGGTCGTTGAGATCCTCGAGCTCTTCGTCCGTCGGCTCTCCACGCAGTCTCAGCACGAGCGAGTCCCCCACCCAGCGCAGCGAGTCGTAGTTGCGCCAGAACCCGGCGATCACGGCGGCTGCCGACTCGACGGAGTCGGTGATGACCACGCGATCGAAGTCGCCCTCCGAGATCACCCCTGTCGGCGCCAGGTCCTCGTCGATGAATCGCTTGAGGCCGTTCCAGAACGTGCCTCCCGGCTCGTCGAGCAGCACGATCGGCGTCGGCTCGGCCTTTCCGGTCTGTTGGAGGGTCAGCAGCTCGAACATCTCGTCGAGGGTGCCGAATCCGCCAGGGAGACAGATGAAGCCGCTGGACTCCTTGATGAGCATGAGTTTGCGGGTGAAGAAGTACTTCATCGCCACCACATGCTCGCTCGCCGCGATCAGGCTGTTGGCCTTCTCCTCGAACGGCAGCCTGATCGACACGCCGAGCGAGAGCGCGGGGCCGGCACCTTCAGCGGCAGCCTGCATGATTCCCGGTCCTGCTCCGGTCACCACCATCCATCCGTCCGCTGCGAGAGCAGCCGCGACATCACGGGCCTGGACGTAGAGCGGATCGTCGTGGAGGGTACGCGCCGAGCCGAACACCGTGACCTTCGGCACCCCTTCGAACGGTGCGAACAAGCGGAAGGCGTCCCGCATCTCGGCGAGGGCGGCGGAGGCGATCTTGAGATCGAGGCGGTTCGTGCCGTCCTCCCCCAGCAGGACCGCTGTGCGCATCATGCGCATCACGAGCCTGCGATCGGTCTTGACCCCTGCTTCGTCGAGGACGTTGTTGATCTCGGCGCTCAGCGACGCCGTCAGCGGTTCGTCGGTCATGCCCTCAGCCTGTCATGGGAGCGCGTCGGGCGGGCCGCCGCAACGCCGCCCTCCGCCCTCACCACGCTCACGTCCCCGTGTCAACGCCCGTGCCAAGTCAGGTCTCCTGCGGGACAGTGGCTGCATGACAGAGATCACTGGACCGGAAGCACTGGCACGCGTCACCGAACTCGTCGAGGACATCGACTTCACGATGCTGACGACCACCGACGACGACGGCAACCTCGTGAGCAGGCCGATGTCGACCCGGCAGATGGACGACGCCGGCGACATCTGGTTCTTCACCGCCGAAGACACCGAGAAGGTCGAGGAGGCGCGCGCCCATCGACAGGTCGGCCTCTCGTACTGCGACGCGAAGGGCATGCGATACGTGTCGGTGGCCGGCAACGCGTCCGTGGTGCACGACCGCGCGAAGATGGAAGAGCTCTATTCGCCCTCGCTCGACATCTGGTTCGAGGACGGGCTGGACACTCCCGGCATCGCACTTCTCAAGGTGACGCCGACGGTGACCGAGTTCTGGGAGCCCTCCAAGGGCAAGATCGCGATGGCGGCCGGCGCGCTCAAGGCCCTCGTGACCAAGGACACGCCCGATGACGACATCATGAACCACGGCCGGATCGTCTGCTGACGTCCGCTCCGAACGACAGAATGCCGCGCACCCGGTGAGGTGCGCGGCATTTCTCTGTCGTCGAGGTCAGCGCTGGGTCAGCTGATCGACGGCGTCGGCGACGGACACCGCGCTGCGATCCCCCGTGCGCCGGTCCCACAGCTCGACCTGACCGTCCGCGGCCCCTCGGCCGACGATGACGATCTGCGGAACGCCGACGAGCTCGGCGTCTCCGAACTTGACTCCGGGCGAGACCTTCGGGCGGTCGTCGTAGAGCACGTCGAGACCGGCGGACTCGAGCTGAGCGGAGAGCTCAGCTGCCACGTCGAAGGCCACCTGGTCACGACCGGCAGCCACGACCTGCACGTCGAAGGGCGCGACCGAAGCCGGCCAGATGAGACCCTTCTCGTCGTTGTTCAACTCGGCGATGATCGCCAGGATGCGCGTCACGCCGATGCCGTACGACCCCATCGTGACCGTGACGAGCTTGCCGTTCTCGTTGAGCACCTTGAGTCCGAGCGCGTCCGCGTACTTGCGACCCAGCTGGAACACGTGACCGATCTCCATTCCGCGCGCGAGCTCGACCGGACCGGAGCCGTCAGGAGCCGGATCGCCGGCGCGGACGTCGGCGATCTCGACGATGCCGTCGGCGAAGAAGTCACGTCCGGCGACAACCGAATGCGCGTGCTTCTCGTCGAGGTTCGCACCGGTGATCCAGCTCGTGCCCTCGCTCACACGGGGGTCGACCAGGTAGCGGATGCCGGTAGCCGATTCCTCGCCGAGCACAGCTCCCGTGGGCGACCAGGGGCCGATGTAGCCCTTGACGAGCAGCGGATTCTTCTCGAAGTCGTCTGCCGTGGCGGTCTCGACCTCGGCGGGCGCGAACGCGACCTCGGCCCGCTTCTCGTCGACCTCGCGGTCGCCGGGGATGCCGACGACGACGAGTTCACGGGTGCCGTCGAGGTGCGTGAGCGCGAGCACGACGTTCTTGAGCGTGTCCGCAGCCGTGTAGTCGCCGTCGAGGTGCACGTTCGAGTGCGCGACGAGAGTCTCGATCGTGGGTGTGTTCGGCGAGTCGAAGATCACCGGTGCCGCATCCGCGTCGAACGCGATGGCGTCGGGAACGGCGGTCGTGAATGCCTCCACATTGGCGGCGTATCCGCCGGCGCTGCGGACGAACGTGTCCTCGCCGACGGGAGTCGGGTGCAGGAATTCCTCGCTCCGCGAACCGCCCATCGCTCCGGCATCCGCCTGGACGATGACGTACTCGAGACCCAGGCGCTGGAAGATGCGCTCGTAGGCATCGCGCTGAGCCTGGTAGCTGAGATCGAGACCCTCATCGGAGGAATCGAACGAATAGGCGTCCTTCATCGTGAACTCGCGTCCGCGAAGCAGTCCTGCCCGCGGACGCGCCTCATCGCGGTACTTGTCCTGGATCTGGTAGAGCGTGAGGGGAAGATCCTTGTACGACGAGTACAGGTCCTTCACGAGCAGCGTGAAGGACTCTTCGTGCGTCGGGGCGAGCAGGTAGTCGCCGCCCTTGCGGTCCTGGAGACGGAACAGCAGGTCGCCGTACTCGTCCCAGCGTCCGGTCGCCTCATACGACTCGCGGGGCATGAGAGCCGGGAAGTGCACCTCCTGTGCGCCTGCCGCGGCCATCTCCTCGCGGACGACGGTCTCGATCTTGGCCTTCACGCGGAGACCCAGCGGGAGCCACGCGAAGATACCGGCAGCCTGCGGCCGGATGTACCCGGCGCGGATCAGCAGCTTGTGGCTCGCGACCTCTGCGCCTGCAGGGTCTTCACGGAGCGTGCGGAGGAAGAATTTCGAGAGACGAGTGACCACCGGGCAAGTCTACTGACCGGTGGTCGCTCGTTTTCGCGATGCGTCAGTTGAGCGCGGGCAGGCCGTTCGGGATCACGCCGCCCGCGTAGAGGCTTGCCGCAAGATCCTGGACCGCGGTCAGGGCGACCCGCTGAGGGAGCGGGCCGTAGGAGATGCGGGCCACACCGAGCTTCTCGTACTCCGAGGCGGCGAGGGTGCCGGGGAGCCCGATGACGCTGAGCTTGCCCTCGCCGAGCCCCTCCACGAGCTGACGCGTGATGTTGGCGTCGAGCATGCCCGGAACGAAGACAGCCGTGGCGCCGGCGTCGAGGAACGCCCGGCCGCGCTGGATCGCATCGGCGATGCTCTCGGCGACAGGACGGTGGCCGGCGCGCACGAAAGCGTCGGTACGAGCGTTCAGAGCGAACGGAACACCCTCGGCCTCGGCGGCCTTGACGATGGCCTCGACGGCCGCGACCGACTCGTCGAACGGCTTCAGACGGTCTTCGACGTTGGCACCCACCACGCCGGCGCCGATCGCGAGTCGCGTGGTCTCTCCTGCGTCGCCGTATCCGTCGTCGAGGTCGGCGGTCACCGGAACGGAGACGGATGCGGCGATGCGGCCGACCATGTCGATCATGATGTCGCGGGTGATGGTGCCGTCCTCGAAGCCGAACGAGGCGGCGATGCCGTGTCCGGCCGTCGCGATCGCCTTCGTCTCGGGAAGCTTGGCGACGGCGCGGGCGGACACGACGTCCCACACGTTCACGACGCGGAGGATCTCCGGAGCTTCGTAGAGTCCGATCAGGGTCTGGGCTTTCGCAGCAGTGGTCATGCCCCCACGCTAACGCCCAGTATTCCGGTCGGGGCCGGACGGACACGCGAATCTCAGGTTCCGGGTGGTGCGCATCGCTACGGCTGACGGCTCGACCCCTCGGCTCCCGCGGTGCTGCCCCGACGGCACCGGCTCGCGAAAGCGAAGGATCTAGTGTGGGGTCATGCCTCAGCGCCGATCCCACGTTGCTCCGTCAGCCGCGCAGACCGAGCTCGCCGTCGCGCTCGCCACCCTTCGGGAATCTCTGGGCGCCCCCACGGACTTCCCTGCGGCGGTCCTGGCGGAGGCTGCAGCCTCGGATGCTGCCACCCCAGAGCTCGATCTGCGCGACATCCCGTTCGCCACCCTGGATCCGCTCGGGTCGCGCGACCTCGACCAGGCCTTCCACCTCGAGCGCCGGGGATCCGGCTACACCGTCCGCTACGCGATCGCCGATGTACCCGCTTTCGTGCGACCGGGCGGCGCTGTCGACGCGGAAGCCCGCCGGCGAGGTCAGACCCTGTATGCAGCGGACGGCACGATCCCGTTGCATCCGAAGGTGTTGAGCGAGGATCGTGCGTCGCTGCTGGCCGATGTGGATCGCCCCGCGCTCGTCTGGACCTTCGCGTTGGATTCCGCGGGAGTCGTCGAGGAGTTCCGGCTCGAGCGAGCGCTGATCCGCTCGCGCGCCCAGCTCGACTACGCCAGCACGCAGGCGGCACTCGATCAGGGCGAGGCGGGTCCCGCCGAGCTTCTGCCGGAGATCGGCGCGCTCCGCGTCGCGCAGGAGAAGCTGCGGGGCGGTGCGAGCCTGAACCTGCCGGACGAAGAGGTCGTGCGGGGCGTCGACGGAACCTTCGCCATCGAACGCCGGCATCCGCTTCCTGTCGAGGAATGGAATGCTCAGCTGTCGCTCATGACGGGCATGGCAGCCGCGTCGCTCATGATCGACGCAGGCATCGGGATCCTGCGGACGATGCCCCAGCCCGACGAGAAATCGTTCGAGGCGTTCCGCCACCAGACCGAGGCCCTCGGGCGGCCGTGGACGACCGGCAGGTATGGTGACTACCTCCGCGAGCTGGACCGCGAAGACCCCATGACCCTCCCGATCCTCGAAGCTGCGGCGTCCCTGTTCCGCGGAGCGGGGTATGTGACCTTCGACGGCCCGGTGCCGCCCGACACGGAACAGGCGGCGATCGCCGCCCCCTACGCTCATGCCACCGCACCATTGCGGCGTCTCGTCGACCGCTGGTCGCTCACTGTCTGCCTCGCCGCATCCGAGGGTCGCGAGGTTCCGGGCTGGGTGCGCGAGTCCCTCGCCGAGCTTCCTGCACTGATGCAGGAGTCCGGCCAGCGTGCCTCCCGACTCGATTCCGCGACGATCAACTGCGTCGAGGCTGCGCTGATGACACCGCTGGTCGGCGCATCCGTCGACGCGACCGTCATCGAGATGCGCGGTGAGCGCGCGACCGTCCAGATCGCCGATCCCGCGGTGACGGCCTCCGCCCCTGTGCCGCCCGACACCGTCCCCGGCGCGATCGTGCGCCTCCGTGTCGAGCGGGTGGACGTCACCCGAGGTGAGATCGAGTTCGCCGTCTGACTCTCTCGGAACACACGCGGAGGGCCGTTACGCTGGCGGCGTGGACCACCTCGCCATCGCTGAACGATTCGTCGTCGCTCACTATCCCGAGGCAGACGTCGCGGTAGTTGCGGGGAGCACCGCGCGCGGAGAGCGGACACCGTCGAGTGACATCGATCTGCTGCTTCTCGGCGACCGCCCCTTCGCGGTCGAGGAGCAGACGAGCGAGGCCTCGACGCACGAGTTCGAGGGCGAGATCTTCGAGGTCTTCGCATACACCCCGGCGGGATTCGACGAGTGGGCCGACCGCGGCGTCGCACAGCATCGACCGGTGACGGTGCACATGCTCGTCGAAGGCATCGCGATCCGAGACGACGGTCGCCTCTCCGCGCTGCGCGCTCGATGGCAGAGCGTGCTCGACGACGGCCCCTCCCTGAGCGCGAAGGAGTCGGCCTTTCGCCGATACGTCATCACCGATGTGCTCGACGATCTCAGGGATGCGACGGATGCGCTGGAGCAGCAGGTCGAGGCCGCCATCCTGTTCGAGAGGATGGCGGAGCTCATGCTGTTGAGCGAAGGACGCTGGACGGCGACGGGCAAGTGGCTTCCGCGACGGCTTCGGAGCCTCAGTCGCGAGCGTGCCGACCTCCTGAGCACCCCTCTGCTCGCGCGGGACTACGCCGCCTTCGCCGCCCGGGTCGAGGACGAGCTCATCCGCGCGGGCGGCCGGGTGCAGAGCGGCTTCGTGCGCTGAGCGGGGCTCAGGATGCAGGCACGGCCCGCGTCGTCATGACCAGCAGCTGCGGATCGGTCAGGTCGAGTGTCACTGAGATCGAGACGAACTCGGCGAGGGACGCCACGTGCGTGCCGCCGCAGAGAATCTCGGCCGTGCCCTCCGGCAGCTCGCAGTGCCAAGTGCGGCGGTCCACGATCGTCTGGCCTTCGGTCACCACCCTGCTCGATGCGCCGGAGGCCACCCATTCGGCCAGCTGAGCGTTGATCGCCGCCTCGCGCTCAGCGAGCGTCGTCGCGAAGGTCTCCGTGTCGAAGCCTGCCCGGCGCAGACTCTTTCCCAGTCGGTATTCGTCCACAGCACCGTCGACGTGGATGCGGCTGGACTGATTGGCCTTCCCCTCGAAGTTCGGGTTGCCCAGAGCATCCTCGCCCGGGTCCTTCCGCCAGAGGTCGGCGAGAGCCAGGTCGAGCGCCAACGACGCGAGGTGGCAGGCCGTATGTCCGCGGCTGAGACCGGCCCGCCGGGACGAATCGACCGACAGCTCGACACGTGCGCCCTCGACCAGCCAGGACGGGGCCTCCCCCTCCAGCGGATGACCGACGAGCCATGTCCATCCCTCGGCGCCGCGCTTCACCGGGATGTCGGATGCTACGGCGAACTCGCCCTCGTCGGAGACCGCTGCCATCACAGCCTCGGAGACGCGGACTCTCGAACCGTCCTGCGCGATCTCGCCGCTGTCTCCCGGCTGATCGGGCCAGGTGTGGTCGACGGGGTGGAAGGGCGTCGCGTCGACGACGACGACGACACCTGCGGGAGTCCACTCGACCCGCGCGACGGTGCTCGAACCCGAGACGTCGCCACCGGCGAAGGACACGACAGTTGACGAGGACATGGAGCTCCTTGAGGTGTGCTGGATGGTCGCCGTCCCCCGCCGACAGGACCCGCTTTCGAGTCCGAGCGAGGGAACGCTCCGCGGTCAGACCGTGACGACCTGCGCGGTGCCGAGTGGCGCTTCCGGCCCCATGTCGGCCGCGATGCGGTTCGCCTCTTCGATGAGCGTCGCGACGATGTCGGCCTCCGGCACGGTCTTGATGACCTCGCCCTTGACGAAGATCTGTCCCTTGCCGTTGCCCGAGGCGACCCCGAGGTCAGCTTCGCGCGCCTCGCCGGGACCGTTCACGACGCATCCCATGACGGCGACGCGCAACGGCACCGTCATGTCTTTGAGACCCTCGGTCACGTTCTCGGCGAGCGTGTACACGTCGACCTGTGCGCGCCCGCACGAGGGGCACGAGACGATCTCGAGCTTGCGCTCTCGCAGGTTCAGCGACTGCAGGATCTGGTGACCGACCTTGACCTCTTCGGCGGGCGGTGCGGACAGGGAGACGCGGATGGTGTCTCCGATGCCCTCACCGAGCAGGATGCCGAACGCCGTGGCACTCTTGATCGTGCCCTGGAACGCCGGACCGGCCTCGGTCACACCGAGGTGCAGCGGCCAGTCGCCCCGCTCGGCGAGCAGGCGGTAGGCCTTCACCATGACGATCGGGTCGTTGTGCTTGACCGAGATCTTGAAATCGTGGAAGTCGTGCTCCTCGAACAGCGACGCCTCCCAGACGGCACTCTCGACGAGGGCCTCAGCCGTCGCCTTGCCGTACTTGGTGAGGATGCGCCGGTCGAGCGACCCGGCATTGACACCGATCCGCAGAGAGACACCCGCGGCCTTGGCCGCCTCCGCGATCTTGCCGACGTTGCCGTCGAACTCCCGGATGTTCCCCGGGTTCACACGCACGGCGCCGCATCCCGCATCGATGGCGGTGTAGATGTAGCGCGGCTGGAAGTGGATGTCGGCGATCACCGGGATCTGGCTCTTCATGGCGATGATCTTCAACGCGTCGGCGTCGTCCTGATGAGGGACGGCGACACGGACGATCTCGCATCCGGACGCGGTCAGCTCGGCGATCTGCTGGAGGGTCGCGTTGATGTCCGTCGTCTTCGTCGTCGTCATGGACTGCACGGTGACGGGAGCGTCACCACCCACGAGCACCTTGCCCACCTTGATCTGGCGAGACTTGCGGCGCGGGGCGAGGACTTCGGGGATCTTCGGCATCCCAAGATTCACTGCTGGCACAACCCCCAGCCTACGCCGCCTGAATGCACACAGGCTGGATGTCGCCCGGCTCGGATGCGCGTCATACGACCGGGAACGCGGCGTTCGGTGTGATAGTTTTCAGCCCATGCTCGCGAACTTCACCTGGTGGCCCGCCTCTTAGGCGGTGTGTTCGCGTTCCCACGAATCCAGACCGCCTCCGGGGCGGTCTTTTCGTTGAGCCGAGCCGGAGCCACGCACAGGAGACACCGATGACCCTCTCACGTCTTGCCGAGCTCACCGCAGATCCCACGGCCTCGTTCGTGCTGATCGCCCGCGACGGCGCCGACACCGTCGAGCTGCTCACAGGCGAGGTCGTCGACGTCGACCTGCTCGCCGACATCCCGCTCACGATCGAGGGCACCCTTCGCGAGATCTTCGCCATGGTGCCGTACCGCCAGGTGCGCGAGCGCGGGTTCGTCGCCCAAGACGACGGCGCGCCGCTGCGATGCATCGTGGTCGACGAGCATCTGCATCTCCCGGCTTCCGAACTGGTCGCCGAACTCCCTTCCGCCCCTGTCCCCCTTCGTGACGGCGGCTTCGACATCGCCGACGACGACTACGCCCAGATCGTCGAGACCGTGATCGCCGACGAGATCGGACGGGGCGAGGGCGCGAACTTCGTGATCCGCCGCGACTTCACCGCCGAGATCGACGTCGACGACCGAGCCGCGGCCCTCACCTGGTTCCGCGCCCTGCTCACGCACGAACGCGGCGCCTACTGGACCTTCGCGGTCGTCACGCCCGGACACATCGCCGTCGGCGCGAGCCCCGAGGCGCATGTCGTCGCGCGAGGCGGGGTCGTCACCATGAACCCGATCTCGGGCACCTTCCGCCACCCGGCCGGCGGAGCGACTCGGGACACCCTGGTGGACTTCCTCTCGTCGACCAAGGAGACCGAGGAGCTCTTCATGGTCGTGGACGAGGAGCTCAAGATGATGAGCGCCGTCTGCTCCGACGGCGGGCGCATCACCGGACCGCATCTGAAGGAGATGTCCCGCCTCACCCACACGGAGTACATGCTCCGCGGGCGCAGCACGCTCGACCCGCGGGACATCCTGCGCGAGACGATGTTCGCGCCGACGGTGACGGGCTCGCCGATGCAGAACGCATGCGCGGTGATCCGCCGGCACGAGAAGAAGCCCCGCGGATACTACTCGGGCGTCGCCGCACTGTTCACTCCGAACGTCGACGGTGGTCACGATCTCGACGCCCCGATCCTCATCCGAACCGTGTACCTGCAGAACGGATCGCTCAGCGTTCCGGTGGGTGCGACCCTGGTTCGGCACTCGGATCCCCACGGCGAGGTGTCGGAGACGCATGGCAAGGCCGCTGGAGTGCTCGGCGCGATCGGAGCGATCGACCGAGACCGCGTCGCCGAAGCCCGCGACGACGCGGACGCCCCGGGTCGGCCGCAGACGCTTGCCGACGACCCCGCGGTCTCGGAGCTCCTCTCGTCCCGCAATGCGCGGCTCGCGGACTTCTGGTTGAATCCGCAGGGCGACGACCTGAGCGGTCCTTTCGCCGGGCGATCGGCGATCGTCGTCGATGCAGAGGATCGTTTCACCACGATGCTGGCGCATCAGCTGCGCCACCTGGGACTCGACGTCGCGATCCGCGCCTGGAGCGACGCCGACGACGCGGAGCTCGATGCAGCCGACCTCGTTGTCGCGGGTCCGGGCCCCGGCGACCCCCGTGACGTCGAGAGCGACCGCATCACTCGACTGCGTGAGGTCGTGTCCCGACGCGTCGACGCCGAGGCGCCACTGCTCGCGGTATGCCTGAGCCACCAGATCCTCAGTGATCGCTTCGGCATCGAACTGACACCCCTCACGGCGCCACACCAGGGGCTGCAGAAGGCGGTGCCCGTGTTCGGCGAGAACGCCTCGATCGGCTTCTACAACACCTTCACCGCCAGGGTTGCTCCGGGCACGACGTCGATCGGCTCGGTCGAGGTGTCGGCAGACCCGGAATCGGGCGACGTCTATGCGCTTCGGGGCGACCGCTTCGCGTCGGTGCAGGGGCACCTGGAATCGATCCTGTCCCGCGACGGCATCCGCACTCTCGAGCGCCTGGTCACGCACGCGCTCAGCTGATCCTCGACCGGGCGCAGTCCGGTGGATCGGCCGCACCGGCCGCTCAACCTCCGAAGAGCTTCACGGGGTTGAACACGTCGGCGAGGAGCAGCACGGCCCCCATCGCGATGAGAAGAGTGGCGACGACGACCGTGAGCGGCACGAGCCTGGTCGCGTCGACGGGCGCGGGCGGCGGACGACGGAACAGCTTCGCCCAGGCGCGCCTGATGCCGTCCCACAGGGCGACCACGACATGACCGCCGTCGAGCGGCAGGAGCGGAATCAGGTTGAACACGAACAGGGCCACGTTCAGGGAGCCGAGAAGTCCGAGAAGCACGGAGAACCGATTGAGGACCGGCGCATCGGTCGCTGCGACCTCACCGGCGATGCGTCCGACCCCGACGACGCTCAAGGGTCCATTCGGGTCCCGCTCCGAACCGGTGACCAGTGAGACGCCCACGTCCCAGATCCGAACGGGAAGGGTGACGATCATCGACCCCACGCGGGCGACGGTGTCCGCGGCCATCTGGGGGCCGGCGGAGAGCGGCTGCGGCACGAAGCCCATCTGAGCGGCCATACCCACGTAGCCGACCTCTCGCACGACGGGTTGCCCGTCGTCGTCGAGGACGGGCTGCCCACTCGCATCCGTGATGGTGCGCTCAGCTTCGATAGGCGTGATGCTCAGCGTCTCCTCGGCACCGTCCCGCAGCACCACCATTTCCAGGGTCTCGCCCGGCGCCGCCTGCACGATGGCGGTCGCCTGAGCGAACGTCGACACCGGCTGCCCGTCCACGGACACGAGGACGTCGCCCGGGAGGATCCCGGCTTCTGCCGCGGGCGTGGCCGGATCGTCCGGCGTGCATTCGGTCGCCGATGAGCCGGCGGGGAGCACGCACTCGTTCACCGAAGCGATCGTCGTGGTTCCCTGCTGGACGCCGATCCCGGAGACGAGGACGGTGAAGATCACGACCGCGAGGATCAGATTCATCAGCGGACCGCCGAGCATCACGATGACGCGCTTCCACACGGGAAGCCGGTAGAAGACGCGGTCCTCAGCGCCCTCGGCGATCGTCTCGTCATTCGCCGTCCGTGCGTCCTGGACGAGAGCGCTGAACACGCCCTTCGCAGGCCCCGATGCGGCGGAAGCCGGGTACATCCCCGACATCGAGATGAAGCCACCGAGCGGCAGCAGCTTGAACCCGTACTCGGTCTCGCCGATTCGCTTGGACCAGATCCTCGGACCGAAGCCGATCATGTACTGGCCGACGCGCACGCCGAACAGCTTGGCCGGCAGGAGATGTCCGACCTCGTGCAGACCGATCGACAGACCGAGGCCGATCAGCATGAACACGATGCCGGCCAGATAGAGCAGTGCTTCCACTCCCCCAAGCTAGTGCTCGACGCCTAGGAATACGCCCCGAGAGCTGCACGGGGCGACCGCGTCGCACGGTTAGGCTTGTCCCGTGACCTCCCGCCAGCTGCGACTTCTGCGCGCAGCGACGGCATCCGGTGCTGCGACTCTCGTCGCCGCCGCATCGCACACCACCGCTGGCGGGGCCGCGCCGCATCCGCTCCTCGTGGTCGCCGTGGCGATCCTCCTGGTCCCGCTCGCCGCACTGCTCATCGGCGTAGGGATGTCTCGCGCGCGGATCGCTCTGACGGTGCTGATCAGCCAGGGGCTCTTCCACCTGGTGTTCCAGCTGCTCGGCACGCCGACCGGAACGGCGGCACCGGCGGGACATCAGCACCACCTCGATCTCGCCGCTCTGGGCCCGGTGGTCGCGACGACCGCCCCCGACTCCCTCATGCTCATCGGCCACGTCGCCGCGGCGATCCTCACCACTGCTCTGCTGTGTCACGGCGAATCGTCGGTGCGGGCCATCGCCGGATGGGTGCGGGCTCGCCTTCGTCACGCGGTCGCCGTGTTCCGGCCCATGTCCGAGCACCCCGCGATCCCCGTGTTCGCGATCCGACTGCCGGATCAGGACCTTCTCGCTGCGTCGGTCTCCCGCCGCGGACCTCCCGCACTCGTCTGATCTCGCATCGCCTCCCCGAGGCGTTTCCCCTTCCCGCGGACGACGCGCACACCGACGCGCCCGCAGATCAGCACACAGGAGTACCACCATGCGTTCCACCAACACCCGCACCACCCGTCGCAACGTCACCGCAGGCCTCATCGGGGGTGCGATCCTCGCACTCGCCATCCCGGCCATGGCCAGCGCACACGTCAGCGTCAGCCCCGACGAGCTGAGCGCAGGAGACCACGGCGTTCTGACCTTCTCGTTCGCGCACGGCTGCGAGAACTCTCCGACCACCTCGCTGAAGGTCACGATGCCGGAGGGGCTCGCGTCGGTCGCGCCCACCATGGACAGCGACTGGACGATCGACATCGAGAAGGGCGACGACGGACTCGTCAGCGCCGTGACGTACACCGCCGTCACACCGGTGCCCAACGACCTGCGCGGAGCGGTCAGCATGGCGGTCGGCCTCGACGAGAACACACCCGCTTCTCTCGCTTTCCCCGTGATCCAGACCTGCGTCGAAGGCAGCACCGAATGGACCCAGCTCGCGGAGGACGGCGAGGACCCGCACAGCCTCGACGCGCCCGCTCCCGTGGTCGAGGTGACCGCGGCCGCTGCCGACGGGCACGGCGAGCATGACTCTGCCGAAGATGCCGGAGATGCAGACTCCGCCGGTGCGGACGCGGCCGACGATGCGGGATCCGCGAATGCGGTCGGCACGGCGCTGGGCGCAGGCGGCCTCGTCGCCGGCATCGCCGCGCTCGTGGTCTCGGTACTGGCGTACCGCCGCGCGGCGTGACGCGCCGGAACGTCTCCCCGATCGCATGCGGCCGGGGAGACGTGCCGCACCCGGTCATCGCGCCGCGGGCGTGAGATCATGAAAGGGACATGTCGATTGAACAACAACCGAGCCTGCCTCCCGTGCTCCGCCCCGCGAACCCGCCCCGGCGTGAGCTGTCCGAACTCGCCTCTCGATTCGCACGAGACGTCCGTGGCGAGGTGACCGGTGTCACCCTGTCCGGCATCACCCTGGCCACCGCCGATCTCCGCCCCGGCGAGGCGTTCGTCGCGATCCGAGGCGTGAACCGCCACGGCGCCGATTTCGCGGTCACCGCCGCGGAGAAGGGCGCTGTCGCGATCATCACGGATGAGGACGGCGCCGAGATCGCCGAACCCGCGGGCCTGCCCGTGCTCGTGGTGGACGACCCGCGCGCAGTCCTCGGCGCCCTCAGCGCCTGGGTCTACGGCACCGGCGCAGGCGAGCCGCTCCCGCTGCTGTTCGCGACGACCGGGACGAACGGCAAGACGAGTGTCTCGCACCTCCTCGAGGGCATCCTCGACCAGCTCGGCGTCGTCACCGGACTCTCATCGACCGCCGAACGACACATCGCCGGCGAGGTGATCGTGTCGAGACTCACCACTCCTGAGGCATCCGAGATGCACGCGCTCCTCGCCTTGATGCGCGAGCGCGATGTCGAAGCCGTGGCCGTCGAGGTCAGCGCGCAGGCGCTCTCACGTCATCGCGTCGACGGCATCCGCTTCGACGTCGCCGGCTTCACCAACCTCAGCCATGACCACCTCGACGACTACGCCGACATGGAGGAGTACTTCGAGGCGAAGCTGCCGCTCTTCCGTCCGGATCGAGCGACCCGCGCAGTGGTATGCCTCGATTCCCCGTCGGGCGCCACGGTCGTTCAGCGCTCGGAGATCCCCGTGGTCACCGTCGGCACGCCCTCCATCGCCGCCGACCCCGATGCCGCGGCCCGTGCCGACTGGGTCGTCGTGATCGACGACGAACGCGCGTCCGGCACCACGTTCACTCTCACCGGCCCGGCCGGCAGGCTCACGACGACGGTTCCCGTGATCGGTCCGCACATGGCCGCGAACGCAGCACTCGCCATCGTGATGCTGCTCGAGGGCGGCTACGCCTGGGATCGAATCGCCACGGCACTCGACCGTGACGGTGGCATTCTGGCGCACCTTCCCGGTCGCACCCAGCTCGTCTCCGGCGACACCGGCCCGGTCGTCTTCGTCGACTTCGGGCACTCCCCCGACGCGTTCGAGAAGACGCTCGCCGCGGTGCGCCGTGTCACACCGGGCAAGGTACTGATGCTCTTCGGCGCCGATGGCGACCGCGATGCCAGCAAGCGCTACGACATGGCGCGCACGGCCGTCGAGGGCAGCGACATCCTCGTCGTCACGGACCACCACCCCCGTTTCGAAGACCCCGACTCGATCAGAGCCACTCTCGTGGCCGGCGCACGCGCCGCGCGCCCGGACGCGCAGATCCATGAGTACTCGCCTCCCGAGACGGCCATCGTGGCGGCCGTGGGCCTGGTCGGCGAAGGCGACTCGATCCTGTGGGCGGGACCCGGCCACCAGGACTATCGCGACATCCGGGGTGTTCGCACGCCGTACTCGGCCCGCGAGCTGGCGCGTCGTGCCCTCCGAGCAGCCGGATGGCCCGTGCCCGATTCTCACTGGCCGGTCCCCTACCCGGACGAGGACTGACCCGGGCGCGGATGCCGTCGACGACCGCATCCGCGCCCGGGTCGACCGCGCGGCCTGGGCGGAATACCGCCCAGAACCGTTCGGTCAGGCTCGAGCGATGAGCTGGTCGGCTTTGCGGCGCGCCCACTCCTCGGCATCCGCCAGCGACTCGACCGTCAGCGTCTGCGGGGGCTCGTGGGAGTCGACGACCCGAGAGATCGTGTCGACGATCCCGAGGAACGGCAGGCGACCCTCGTGGAAGGCATCGACGGCCTGCTCGTTGGCCGCGTTGTAGACCGCAGGGAAAGTGGCAGCCGCACGACCGACGGACTTCGCGAGATCGACCGCCGGGAACGCGACGTTGTCGAGCGGCTCGAAGGTCCACGAAGTCGCCTGAGTCCAGTCGAGCGGGCGACCGACGCCGCCCACACGGCTCGGCCAGTCGAGACCCAGCGAGATCGGCAGACGCATGTCGGGCGGGGACGCCTGAGCGATCGTCGAGCCGTCGATGAATTCGACCATCGAATGCACGATGGACTGCGGGTGCACCACGACCTCGATGTCGTCGTAGGCGACATCGAACAGCAGGTGCGCCTCGATCACCTCGAGTCCCTTGTTCACGAGCGTCGCGGAGTTCGTCGTAACCATCCGGCCCATGTCCCAGGTGGGGTGCGCGAGCGCTTCCTGCGGCGCGACATCGAGCATCTGATCACGCGAACGGCCGCGGAACGGACCACCGGATGCCGTCACGACCAGGCGGCGCACCTCGGCGTGCGTGCCGCTTCGCAGCGCCTGGGCGAGCGCCGAGTGCTCGGAGTCGACCGGGACGATCTGATCAGGGGCAGCTGCTGCGCACACCAACTCGCCTCCGACGACGAGGGACTCCTTATTCGCGAGAGCGAGCGTTCTTCCCGCCTTCAGCGCCGCGAGAGTGGCGCCGAGTCCGATCGATCCGGTGATCGCGTTGAGAACGACGTCAGCCTCGACGTCACCTACGAGCTGCTCGGCCTCGGTCGCGCCGAGCGCGATGTTCTCGACCCCGAAAGCGGCAGCCTGCTCTCCGAGCATCTCGGCATTCGTTCCGGCCGCGAGCCCGACGAGTTCGAAGCGACGTGGATTCGCCCGGATGACGTCGAGCGCCTGTGTGCCGATGGAGCCGGTGGAGCCGAGGACGATGATGCGACGCATGCCGCCAGCCTATGGCAAGCCCTCGACCCCTCCGTCTTACTGGGCCTGTTCGATCGGCGTGGTCGCGAGGATGTCGACGACGAAGACCAGGGTCTCGCCGGTCAGATCGGTGTCGTTGATCTCGCCCTCGCCATAGCCATCCTTCGGAGGCATGGTGACGATGACCTGCGAACCGACCTTCTGGCCCTCGAGTGCCATCTTGAAGCCCGTCACGACACCGCTGGTCTGGAACTGCGAGGGAGCTGCATCCCGGCTCCAGCTGGAGTCGAACTCCGAGCCGTCCGACCACTTCACACCGCGGTACTGCACAGTGACCAGGTCGCCTGCGCCGACGACGGCGCCGTCGCCCTGCTTGAGGACGGCCACCTCCGTCTCGGCGGGAGCATCGGAGTCCGGGAGCGTGATCGTCGGCGAGCCCTCGTCGTCGAGCTTCACGGTCGGCATGCCTTCGGTCGCGTCGACATCAGAGCCGGATGCGGTCGTAGGAAGCTGTTCGATCGTCTCGACGTAGAGGACGCTCGGGTTCATGCCCTCCTGCGCGGCGGGCAGCGTCAGCACGACACTCGAACCGATCGGGAGGCACTCGGCCGCCACCGTGAACACCGTGGACTGCGTCGGGTCGACGATCTGCTGAGGCTGCTGCACCGCGAGCAGGGCTGACAGTACCCCGTCAGGGCCCCGCTCCGAGGTGCTGAGCACCTCGTTGGTGGTGGCGTCGATGAGCTGGTAGCGCAGAGACACGAGATCGCCGGGCATGACGTCGTCGCCGTCACCCTCGACGACGACCGAGCGCTCGGCCTCCGCGAGGTCGGTGCCCGCCGGCACCGTGACCTTGGCGTCTGCCCCGGATCCCTCGACGGTCACGGCATCGGAGCCGGCGCCCGACGCGATGTCCGCCAGGCAGGAGGTCTCGGCGGCAGGGTCAGGAGTGCTCGTGGACTCGGGGTCCGAGCCTCCGGCGCACCCGGCCAGCAGAAGGGTCGCCGCGGCGACGGTGGACAGGACGATAAGCGGACGCTTGCGCACAGTGGAACCTCAGGATCGCGGGCGGGACACCCCATCATCCCCCATACCCCTTTGCCGATGCTGGGAGACTCGCTCCGGCGCTTCATTCCCACCGGGGCATGATCGCCGGGGTAATCTGCTCTGATGACGTCAGAGCAGTCCGTGGAGCCCGAGACTTCGCCCGCAGAGACTGAGAAGCCTCGCCACGCCGGCTTCGCCTATGCGCTCGGTCGCAGCCTCATCACGCCCCTCGCGCGCACGATCTACCGGCCCCGCATCGAAGGCAGGGAGAACGTCCCTCAGGACGGCCCGGTCATCTTCGCGAGCAACCACCTGTCGTTCATCGACTCGATCGCGATCCCGGTCGCCGCACCGAGGCCCGTGCACTTCCTCGCCAAGTCCACGTATTTCGAGGGCCCTGGATTCAAGGGCTGGCTCAGCAAGACGTTCTTCGAGTCCATCGGGGCGATCTCGGTCCGCCGTGGAGCGGGGAAGGCCGCCCTCGACGCACTCGACGTGCAGCGTCAGCTTCTCGATGAGGGCCTCGCTGTCGCCCTCTACCCGGAGGGCACGCGCTCGACGGACGGACGCCTCTACAAGGGACGCACCGGCGTGGCGTTCCTCGCCCTGCAGACCGGTGCGCCGGTCGTGCCGGTCGGCCTCGTCGGCACGGACAAGGTGATGCCCGTCGGCGCCAAGATGCCGACCCTGAAGGAGCGCATCACCGTGCGCTTCGGCGAACCTCTCGACCTCTCGCCCCACGGACCCGCCACGAGCGGGCGCGCCCGCAGACTCGCGACGGACGAGATCATGGCCGCGATCCATGCCCTGTCCGGGCAGGAACTGGCGGACGCCTACAACGAGGCTCCCGCGCAGGGCACCATCGAGAAGATCAAGCAGGCGCTGCCCCACGAGCGCCGCTGACGCCGCCGCCGGTCAGCTCTGCTGGGCGCGGACCGAGGCTTCGTGCCGCACGGGGAAGTTCATCGAATTCGCGATGAAGCACCATGCGTTCGCCTGGGCATGGGCACGTTCGGCCGCCTCTATCATCGAGGCGTCCGCGACGACGACCTCGGGCCGCAGCATCACCTCGACGAACGCGCCGCCGCCGCGCCCGTCCTCTCGCATCATGCCGGAGGCCGTATCGCGGTAGGAGACGACGACGACGCCAGCCGTCACGCACGCGTGCAGATACGAGAGCAGATGGCACTGCGACAGGGAGGCGAGGAGCAGATCCTCAGGGTTCCACCGGGACGGATCGCCACGGAACGGCTTATCGGCTGAGGCCAGGATGTCGGGCTTGCCGTCGACCTCGAGCGTGACATCGCGTCGATACTCGCGGTAGCCGCTGGTGCCGGTGCCAGAGTTTCCGGTCCAGGTCGAGGTGAGTGAGTAACGGTGCTCGCCGAGCGGCGCGAGTCGATCTGCCATATCGACAGTCTGCCACTCGACTCTGCCGGACGATGTGCCGGACGATGTGCCGGTGGCACGGTCGACGCCCATCCGACGATATCCTGGGGAGGTGCTGGAGACTCTCACCGTTCAAGATGCCGTGGAACTCGCCGTCGTCGAACGCAGCGGGTTCATCGAGTCCCGCCACGCGGGGGCGGCGGTGGTCCTCTCACCCGACGGCGACGTCGTCGCTCGATACGGCAACGCCGACGCCCTGATACTTCCGCGCTCGAGCCTCAAGCCGCTGCAGGCCGTGGCGTGCATCACCGCGGGTGCCGCTCTCGAGGACGAGCAGCTCGCCATGTCGACCGCGAGCCACAGCGGCACGGATCGTCATGCCTCCGTGGTTCGCGACGTGCTCACCGAGGGCGGTCTCACCGAGGACCACCTGGGCTGCCCGCCGGCGTGGCCGGGCGATACCGCCGCTCGCGATGAGCTCGTGCGCGAACACGGCGCACAGACACGTATCCGCATGAACTGCTCAGGCAAGCACGCGGCCATGCTCCGTGCCTGCGTCGCGACGGGCTGGCCGACCGACAGCTACCTGGACCCGGCGCATCCGCTTCAGCTGCACATCCGCGACGTGATCGAGCGTCTCACCGGCGAGAAGGTCGCTCACACGGCCATCGACGGCTGCGGCGCCCCGGTATACGCGATCACGCTGACGGGCCTCGCCCGATCGATCCACCGGATCGGCACCGCCTCGGACCGCTCGCCCTTCGCCCTGCACCGGGTGGCCGGCTCGCTGGTGCGCGCGGTGCGTGAGCACCCGTGGACGATCGACGGCCCGGGGCGCCCGGACACCATCGCGATCGAGACGCTCGGCGTGTTCGCGAAGGGCGGTGCCGAAGGGATCATGGTCATGGTCGCCCCGAACGGCACGACCGTCGCGCTGAAGATGCTCGACGGCGGGGCGCGCGCGTCGACCATCGTGGCGGCGACTCTGCTGGCGCGCGCAGGCGGGCTCACCGATTCGGACGTGGCGACACTCGCCGCCGCGCTGCCTCTCGAGGTGCTCGGCGGTGGGGCGACGGTCGGAGCCGTTCGCCCCGGCAGTGCCATCTGACCAGGAGACGACACGCTTCTCATCGCCGAGGCGCGAGTGCCGGGATCACGATTCGTCGGGGCCCGGAGTCGCCGACCAGCGACCACGCCCGGCCCGCATGCGGTCGCGAATACGGCGGGAGCTCTCGCACACCGGCGAGCTGCCGCAGCTCCGCGGCATTCTCGGCTCGGATGAGCACTTCGCCCTCTCGACGCACCCGCTGCCACAGCGTCCAACTGCGCTGCCACGCGTCTGCATCGCCGAGCAGGACGGTGGGACGCGTGGGTGCCTGAGCATCGCGCGGTTCGCCGCTCAGAGTGACGACGTCGCAGTCGGGATACGCAGCCGCCACTGACTCCGCCACCGCAGACACCCCCGGCGTGATGAGCGCCGTGAGGGCACGCCGCGGAGCCCAGCCGTCACTTTCCCGTTCCCGATATCGAGAGGTGCCACTGGATGAACCCGACGACCGCAGTCGCTCCTCGGGGACCCAGACCAGTTGCATCTCCCGATCCCCCATCCGCATCCGTCCCGGACCGCGCTGCGGATCGAAACCTGCGGAGTCCCCACCCGCAGCAAGGTGATCGACCCGACTCGGCATCCTGAGCAGCCCCCGACGCGGCAGAGCATCGAGAAGCCGCCCGACGGGCCCCGATGCTCTCGTCGCCGTGATCGCGATCGTGGCTCCGGCCCCGTTGCGGAGGATCTGCTCCCAGAGCTGCGCCAGCTGTTGGCCGTACTCGACGGGCAGCTCGCCGATCCGGACGTCGATGTCGTCGCACAGCACGAGCCCCCCGCGCGGAACTCCCCCTTCCGCCAGAGCCACGACGGCGTCCCACGAATGCTCTGGATCGGTCGGTATCCAGAGTGGATGCCCATGCTGCTTGGCGAGCGCACGCAAGGCCGAGCTGCGCCCCGACTCGGGTCCTCCGAGGAAGGCGATTCCTCGATCGGATCCGATCGACAGGCGCTCGAGTGGCTGCTCCTGACGTTCCGGCTCGTCGACTCGGCCCAGGATGACTTCGCCGTCCTTGCGTGTCTCAGCCTGAAGCTCCGCGAGAGGAAGCATCCGCGGCAGCACTGGTAGCCACGGGCTGCCCGGAACGTCGTCGTCAGCCCACCTCAGTGCGATCGTCCTGAGATCGGCGACGCCGGTCAGAGCCACTCGCATCGCTATCGGCGCAGCGTCCTGCGGGCGACGAACCAGAGCCAAGCCCCTCGACTCGACGCCGCCCGGTAGCTCAGCCGCGTCGTCGGCACCGATGACGGCCCGACTGTCAGCGGCGTCCGCAACACGCAGGCTCACTCTCAGCGGACAGTTCGCCGCCAACGCGTCGCGGATCACGCCGGACGCGCGCTGCGTCCCGAGGACGAGGTGCATGCCCAGCGCCCTTCCCCGAGCGGCGATGTCCGTGAACACAACCCCGAGGTCCGGATGATCCTGGAGCAGCGCGGCGAACTCGTCGACCACGATGACCAGCCTCGCCATGCCGACCTCACGGACGTCTCGTGCGCCGGCCTCGGCGAGGACCGACTCGCGGCGCCGCAGCTCGGCGGTCAGGCTGGAGACGCCCCTCCGCGCCCCCTCCTCATCGAGGTCCGTGATCACTGCAGCCACCTGCGGGAGCATCCGAAGCGGTTCGAAGGCTGTGCCGCCCTTGAAATCGGCGAGGACGAATGTCACTCGGTCGGGTCCATGGCGGCTCGCCATGGCCGTCACCCACGAGACCAGCAGCTCGCTCTTGCCCGTTCCGGTCGTGCCGGTCACGATGGCATGCGGCCCGTCATCGACGATGTCGAGAAGTATGTCCTCCCGCTCACCACGGCCGACTGCGGCCGGCAGACCAACGAGCGATTCCGGCTGCAGCAGGTCGCTGAGCGCCACCGACGCGGGGACAGAATCGAGTTCCTCTCCCTCTCCTGTGCGACTGACCCCGATCGCGATCGTCTGATCCCGGGACATGCACTCGGCGTCGACCTCGACGATCCCCTGCGCCGTGCGGACGCGCGCCCGGTGCGGCTCGGTGATGTCGATGACGGTCGTGATCCCCTCCGGAACATCATCATCCCGATCCAGCAGCCAGATCACGGCGTCGGCCGTCGGTCGAGGATCAGCGCCCTGCACCACGGCCACCCGGAACGAGCCGCGCCGAGCGGCGTGGGTCTGCGGGAACCCCGCGAGCCCCAGCTCTTCAAGACGGGAGCCGACGATGGACATCTGGGCGGTGCCGAATCTGAGACACAACTGCACCGCGAGCGCTCTCGTCGCGGCGGCGACGAGAGGATACGAGCCGCGCAGTCCGATGCCACCGCTGAGGGGCACCGTCACCGGCACCCGCTCGACCCTCGCGCATCGCATCCGGAAGTCCCGTTCGCGCTCCCCATCCCCGCCCGAAGCGCGCACGCCGCTGTCGCCCGTACCGCTGCCGACGACGACCTCAGTGGCGGCGTCGGGTGGGTCGAGGCCGCGCAGAGGCGGCTGCGCCAGGCCTGCCGCAGCGTCGGGATGTCGATGCCACCGCAACTGACGCTCATCATCGTGAAGCTGCGTCAACTGTGCTTCGACGAGCGACCAGGCAGCCTCGCTGTCGGTCGCAGCCACCCGCGACGCCTTGCGTCGGGATCGCGACCCGTCGATCAGCGAAGCGATGATCATCAGGGGACCCAGAACCGCGAAGCACAGGGAGAACAGCGACCCGGTGACGAGCCAGAGCACCACTCCAGCGGCTACGGGGACGAGTGCCGCGACGAACGGTGTCGGAGGCCTACGAGCCGGTGCGGGGGCGGCAGGGATCGCGATCGGCAGAGAGTCCATGCCTCCAGTGGACCGCACATGCGGGGCTCAGAATCAGCCCTCCACAGTGAAAGGACGTCAGACGGAGGACTCGTCCGTTGTGGAGGAGGACTCGTCCGGCACCGAGGGCGACTCGTCCGCGATCTGCACGATGACGAGCGTCACGTTGTCGCGACCGCCATTCTCGAGTGCCGCAGCGAGCATCGCATCGACGGCGGCAGCCGGATCGGCGTTCTCGCGGAGGAAATGCTGGATGCCGTAGTCGGTCAGCTCCTTCGTGAGTCCGTCAGAGCAGATCACGAAACGATCTCCCGGGCGCACATCGAGCGTGACGTAGTCGGGAGCGGTGAGCTCGCTCGCCCCGACCGCTCGTGTGATCACATTGCTGTACGGATGACCTTCGGCCTCTTCGGGGCTGATCTTGCCTGCCGCGATGAGCTCCTGCACGACCGAGTGGTCGGTGGTGATCTGCACCAGGCGGTCGTCCCTGAGGAGGTACACGCGCGAGTCGCCGATGTTGAGCGACGTCCAATGCGGCTCGTCGCCCTCGAACTCGAGGAAGACTCCGGTGAGCGTCGTCCCTGTACCCTCGTCCGTGGTCTCCGGATGGTCGGCGATATCGGCCACCGCCATCTCCAACGCACCCTCGATGGCGCCGCGATCGACCGCGCCCGCAGCGACCACGGCGTCGAGCCGCTTCACCGTGCTGCGGCTCGCGATCTCGCCGCCCGCATGGCCACCCATGCCATCGGCGACGATGAAGAGTGGATAGTCCGCGAAGAACGCGTCCTGGTTCGTCTCACGTCGCCGCCCCACGTCGGTGACGCCTGCCCAGGACAGGAGCAGCTGACGCTGCGCAACCGTGACGCGGCGCGTCTTCGTCGTCGTCTCAGCCACTCGTCGCCTCCGGATTTCCTGCGGTTCGGGCTACCCCAGGACACTCACATATCGTAGTGGACGCCGCGACGGCCGCACGCGCACCCCCGGCCATCACGCGGAGTCCTGCGGCGCCGACTCTGGGCTGCGACATGAGCATGCCTCCACGTTATCGTCTTCCACCGTTGCTCTTCACCACGCCGCGAGCGCCCCATACAGCACAGAGCCCCCGACAGAAGTCGAGGGCTCTGTGCCGTATGCGATCAGGCCGGAGGCTGCGTGGGATCCGTGGGCGGAACCTGCGGAGCGGCCGGAGGCGCTGCGGGCGGAGCCGGCGGTGCCGTGGGCGGTGCCGTAGGCGGCGTCGACGGAGCAGCCGGCGGAGCACCGGTGGTCGACGGGGCCGCGGGCGGAGCGTAACCGGGCTGGGCGGGCGGAGCGTAGCCGGGCTGCGCGGGCGGTGCGTATCCCTGCGGCGCGGGCGGCGCGTAGCCCTGCTGAGGAGCGCCGTAGCCCTGCGGAGCGCCGTAGCCGGGACCGGCTGCCGGACGCGGCTGCACAGGAACGCCATCCCAGACGGTGGAATCGGCGAGGAAGCTGTTTCCTGCCCACGGTGCGGGAACGATGTTCGGGTTCCAGCGCGACTTGTCGAACGCGTTGATGCCGTACCAGACGATCGAGAGCAGAACGAACAGGACCACCCAGACGGCATCCTTCTGCAGCTTCAGTCCGACCCGCCATGCGGCCAGAGCGAGCACCACAGCGAGAGCGATGCCGGTCAGGAAGTTGAGGTACGGAATGAACGAGAGACCGATGCCGATGAGGACGACCCACGGCGAGATGTCACCCAGCTTCGCGAAGATCATCGTGTTGTACACCGGCACCCACGCGCGCCACTTGCCCTGGACGCCAGCCTTTTCGAAGATCTTCATGAGGAAGATCGACGAGATCACATAGAACGCCAGCGCAAAGAGCAGACTGATCAAGAAGACGACGAACAGACCGGCGATAGCCGCCCCGTTGTCGTAATAGTCGTTGTACATGATCCCCTCCGGATCCGATGGAGCGGACGCTGTGCGCGCCGCGAGACCCACCATATCGGTGTGCTGATATTCGGGGCAACGACACACGCGGAGACAGCGCACTGCCCGTCATGCACCGTCATTCCGCGACGACGAGCTCCTCGACACCGCGGTCGTCGGTCGGTCGAAGGACGAGACCCCTGCTCGCCGCCCATGTCCGAAGCGTGCGAAGCGACCGAACTCTCGGGCGGTCCTCCGCTAAGGCGCGCACGAGAAGACCCTTGGACTTCTTGTTGAAGTGATTGAGAGCCCGTCCGTGCTCGGTGACGACCCGCACATAAGCGGAGGGCACGGAGTCCGGCACGGGGCCGAGCGCGACGTAGGCCTCACTGCGCAGATCGAGAATGAAGTCGGGGTCCTCCCCCGCTATGGCCGCCGTGGTCGCGGCTGCCCAGTGCCTGCGCAGCGCAGCCAGGCCCGGCACTGAGGTCCCGGCAGCGAGCCGGTACGGCGGAATGAGATCGAGCGCTCCGATCGGCCCCAGCGGCGCCGAGTGGATCCAGACGTGCGAACCGAGCCAGCGGCGAGACGCGGGGTCGAGACTGCCCGCGTCGAGAGCGTCATACAGAACGCCCGTGTAACGGTCGACCGCCGGCATCGTCGCGGCCGAGCGCAGCATCCGATTGTGCTCGACATCGCCTGCCTGCTTGGGGCTCAGCTTCAGCACTCTGCGCGCTGCTTCCTCGTCGTGCGCCAGATCGATGAGCGCATCGATCACCGCTCGGCGCTCAGCGACCAGACCGGGGAGCGCCAGCGAGCTCTCGTCGAGAGGCGCATCGCGTCCTCCGGGTCGCTTGGTCTCCGACGGGGGCAGCAGAATCTTCATGAGACCTCGGGATACAGACACGTCCGCCCCGACCCACTGAGGGCCGAGGCGGACGCGAGGAACTGAGACTGATCAGGCGATGAGAGCCGCGTTGCCTGCCACGATCGTCAGGACGTCGCTCTCCATCGAGAGGAATCCGTCCTGCGCGTTGGCGAGCACCTTGGTGCCATCCGTCTGCGTGATCCGGACCTCGCCCTGGGCGAGGATCGCCAGGACCGGCTCGTGGCCGGCCATGAATCCGATCTCACCCTCGACGGTCTTGGCGACCACGAGGCTCGCCTCTCCCGTCCAGACCTCCGCATCCGCGGAGACGAGGCTGACATGCAATGCCATGATCAGCCGTTCTCCTTCTGGATCTTCGCCCACTGCTCTTCGACATCGGAGATGCCACCGACGTTGAAGAAGGCCTGCTCGGCGACGTGGTCGAAGTCACCGCGGGCGATCGCATCGAACGACTCGATGGTCTCCTTGAGCGGGACGGTCGAACCCTCGACACCCGTGAACTTCTTGGCCATGTAGGTGTTCTGCGAGAGGAACTGCTGGATACGACGTGCACGAGACACGACGATCTTGTCCTCTTCGGAGAGCTCGTCGACACCGAGGATGGCGATGATCTCCTGCAGTTCCTTGTTCTTCTGGAGGATCTGCTTGACCGTGGTGGCGACGCGGTAGTGGTCCTCGCCCAAGTAGCGGGGGTCCATGATGCGCGACGTCGAGGTCAGCGGGTCGATGGCCGGGTACAGACCCTTCGACGCGATCTCACGCGAGAGCTCCGTGGTGGCGTCGAGGTGGGCGAACGTGGTCGCCGGTGCCGGGTCGGTGTAGTCATCGGCGGGCACGTAGATCGCCTGCAGCGAGGTGATCGAGTGGCCACGGGTCGACGTGATGCGCTCCTGCAGGAGGCCCATCTCGTCGGCGAGGTTCGGCTGGTAACCCACGGCGGAGGGCATGCGGCCCAGCAGCGTGGAGACCTCGGAACCGGCCTGCGTGAAGCGGAAGATGTTGTCGATGAAGAGCAGCACGTCCTGCTTCTGCACGTCACGGAAGTACTCCGCCATCGTCAGAGCCGAGAGGGCGACGCGCAGACGCGTTCCCGGCGGCTCGTCCATCTGGCCGAAGACGAGGGCCGTCTTGTCGAAGACACCCGCCTCTTCCATCTCGTGGATGAGGTCGTTGCCCTCACGGGTGCGCTCACCGACACCGGCGAACACCGAGACTCCACCGTGGTCCTGCGCGACGCGCTGGATCATCTCCTGGATGAGGACGGTCTTTCCGACACCGGCTCCACCGAACAGACCGATCTTTCCACCCAGCACGTACGGCGTGAGGAGGTCGATCGACTTGATGCCGGTCTCGAACATCGTGGTCTTCGACTCGAGCTGGTCGAAGTTGGGGGCCTTGCGGTGGATCGGCCAACGCTCGGTGACCTCGATGGTCTCGCCGGGCTCGAGGTTCAGTACCTCGCCGATCACGTTGAAGACCTTGCCCTTGGTGACGTCGCCGACCGGGACCGAGATGGCCTCGCCCGTGTCGCGGACTTCCTGGCCGCGGACGATGCCGTCGGTGGGCTTCAGCGCGATGGCGCGAACGAGGTCGTCGCCGAGGTGCTGAGCGACCTCGAGGGTGATCTCCGTGGACTCCTCGCCGATGACGATGGTGGTCTTCAGAGCGTTGTAGATGTCGGGGATCGAGTCGTGCGGGAACTCGATGTCGACAACCGGACCGTTGACGCGCGCGACGCGCCCGACGACCGCGGTCGCCGGCTGGTCAGCCGTAGCGGTGGGGGTCATTTCTTCGTCTCTTTCCTGATGGTCTATTTGCTCGACGAGAGTGCGTCGGCGCCGCCGACGATCTCCGCGATCTGCTGCGTGATCTCCGCCTGACGCGCGTTGTTGCGCAGACGGGTGTAGTCGGTGATGAGCTTGTCGGCGTTGTCGCTGGCCGACTTCATCGCCTTCTGCGTGGCGGCCTGCTTGGCGGCAGACGACTGCAGGAGAGCGTTGAAGACGCGGCTCTGGATGTACACCGGCAGGATCGCGTCGAGGACTGTCTCGGCATCCGGCTCGAACTCGTACAGCGGGTAGACGGCGCTGCCCGCTTCCGAGTCATCGGCTTCCGCGATCTCCAGCGGGAGCAGTCGCACGGATTCCGGCGACTGCGTCATCATGCTGACGAAGCGGTTGTACACGAGGTGGATCTCGTCGACGCCACCCTCATCCGCACCGCGCGAGAAGTCCTCGAGCAGCGTGGCCGAGATCTCCTCCGCCGTGTGGAACGACGGGGTGTCAGTGTCGCCCGTCCACTCCGCAGCAGCCGCGATGCGGCGGAACTGGAAGTAGCCGACGGCCTTGCGTCCGACGAGGTAGAACACCGGCTCCTTGCCCTGCCCCCGCAGGAGCTCCGCCACCTCGAGACCCTCACGGAGGATCTGCGAGTTGAAGGCTCCGGCGAGACCGCGGTCCGACGAGAAGATCACGACCGCAGAGCGGCGGATCGTCTCGGGCTCGCGGGTGAGCGGGTGGTCGACGTTCGAGTGCGTCGCGACGGCGGACACGGCCCTCGTCACGGCCCGCGCGAAGGGGCTGGACGCTTTGACGCGTGCCATCGCCTTCTGGATGCGCGAAGCCGCGATGAGTTCCATCGCCTTCGTGATCTTCTTGGTCGTCTGAGCAGAAGAGATCTTCTGCTTGTAGACCCTGAGTTGAGCGCCCATGAAATCAGTTCCTCACGCGATTACGCGCGACGACCCTTGACGATCTTCTCCTGGTTGACGTCCTCAGCCTCGGCTGCAGCGTGCTCCTCGTGACCCGGGGCGCCGATGGCCTGCCCCTTGCCACCCTGGAACTCCAGAAGGAAAGCGTCGGTGTGCTTGTCGAGCTCGGCGACGGTGTCGTCATCGAGGACGTTGGTCTCGCGCAGGGTCTCGAGCACCTTCGTGTTGCGACGCAGGTAGTCGAGCAGCTCGCGCTCGAAGCGAAGAACGTCCGAGACCTCGAGGGTGTCGAGCTTGCCCTTCGTTCCGGCCCAGATCGAGACGACCTGCTCCTCGACGGGGTACGGCGAGTACTGAGGCTGCTTGAGCAGCTCCGTCAGGCGCGCTCCACGGGAGAGCTGACGACGCGAAGCCGCGTCGAGGTCGGATGCGAACATCGCGAACGCCTCGAGGGAGCGGTACTGCGCGAGCTCCAGCTTCAACGTTCCGGAGACCTTCTTGATCGACTTGACCTGAGCGTCACCGCCGACTCGCGACACCGAGATACCCACGTCGACCGCCGGACGCTGGTTGGCGTTGAAGAGGTCGGACTGGAGGAAGATCTGGCCGTCGGTGATCGAGATCACGTTGGTCGGAATGTATGCCGAGACGTCGTTCGCCTTGGTCTCGATGATCGGGAGACCGGTCATCGAACCTGCGCCGAGCTCGTCGGACAGCTTCGCGCAACGCTCGAGCAGACGCGAGTGCAGGTAGAAGACGTCACCCGGGTAAGCCTCGCGGCCCGGCGGACGACGCAGGAGAAGCGACACCGCACGGTAGGCCTCAGCCTGCTTCGACAGGTCGTCGAAGATGATGAGGACGTGCTTGCCGCCGTACATCCAGTGCTGGCCGATGGCCGAACCGGTGTAGGGAGCGAGGTACTTGAAACCGGCGGGGTCGGATGCCGGAGCCGCCACGATGGTGGTGTACTCCAGAGCGCCGGCCTCTTCGAGCGCGCCCTTCACCGAAGCGATGGTCGAGCCCTTCTGACCGATGGCGACGTAGATGCAGCGCACCTGCTTGTTGACGTCGCCCGACTCCCAGTTGGCCTTCTGGTTGATGATCGTGTCGATCGCGATGGCCGTCTTGCCGGTCTGGCGGTCACCGATGATCAGCTGACGCTGACCGCGGCCGACGGGGATCATGGCGTCGATGGCCTTGATGCCGGTCTGCATCGGCTCGTGCACCGACTTGCGCTGCATGACACCCGGTGCCTGCAGCTCGAGCTCGCGAACGCCTTCGGTGGCGATGGAGCCGAGGCCGTCGATCGGGTTACCCAGCGGGTCGACGACGCGACCGAGGTAGCCGTCGCCGACGGGAACCGAGAGGACCTCACCCGTGCGGGTGACTTCCTGGCCGGCCTCGACGCCGGTGAAGTCGCCGAGCACGACGACACCGATCTGGTGCTCGTCGAGGTTGAGCGCGAGACCCTTGGTGCCGTCCGCGAAGGTGACGAGTTCGTTCGCCATCACCCCGGGCAGTCCCTCGACATGCGCGATGCCGTCGGCTGCGTCGATGACGGTGCCGACCTCGGTCGCCGCGGCCCCAGTGGGCTCGTATGCTGCGGCGAAGTCCTTCAGCGCGTCACGGATGACGTCGGGGCTGATCGATAGTTCTGCCATTGTCTTCCCTTTGTATCTGGGTGCGCGGTTCCCCGCGCGAAGTCGTGTTAGCCGGCGAGCTTCTGGCGAAGATCGGCGAGACGGGCGGAGATACTGCCGTCGATGACGTCATCGGCGATCTGCACGCGCAGGCCTCCGACGACAGAGGGGTCGTTGACCTCGTTGAGCGAGATCTTGCCGTCGTAACGACGCGAGAGAGCGTCGCTGAGACGGGTGCGCTGTGCGTCGGTGAGCGGTGTGGCGCTGTGCACCGTCGCGACCACACGGTCGCCCTGGTCGGCGACGACCCGCGTCGCACGGGTGAGCATCTGCCGAACGCGACGGTCACGAGGCTGGCGCACCAGCGACGAGACGATCACGGCGGTCGCGTCGCTGACGCCCCCGGCGAGAAGCCTGTCGACGAGCGCGCCCTTGGCGTCTTCGCCCCCGAGGCGGCTTCCGAGCGCGAGCTCGAGCTCCGCGTTCGCGGCGATCACCCGGGTGAAGCCGAAGAGCTCTCCCCCGATGTCAGCCTGCGGTTCGGCGATCGCCGCAGCCCTGATCGCGAGTTCCTCGACGCCGTCCACGAGCTGGGAAGCCGATGACCAGCGCTCGGCGACGACCGTCTTCAGGACGGTCTGCGCGTTCTGCGAGAACCCGCCGAACACCGCGGCGACGACGTTCTGTCGCGCCACGACCGGAGCCGACGGGTCAGCGAGCGCGCCGCTCAAATGAGACGACTCCGCCACGGCGCGTGCGGCTGCGAACAGCTCCCGCGCCGTGTCGAGAGTGACGTCCGTCGCTGCGGCAAGCGTCTGAGTGGATGCCGCGAGTGCCTGAGTGGTCGCGCTGCCCATTACTGAGCCGCCTTCTCGGATGCTTCGAGGTCGGCGAGGAAGCGGTCGACGACCGCGGTCGCACGTGCATCGTCGGAGAGCGTCTCGCCGACCACGCCACCGGCGAGGTCGATCGCGAGCGAGCCGACCTCGCTGCGCAGCGAGACGAGAGCGGTCTGCCGCTCGGCCTCGATCTGCGTGTGCGCGGTCGCGGTGATGCGAGCTGCTTCGCTCGACGCGGCTTCCTTGGCCTCGGCGACGATCTTCTTGCCGTCCTCACGGGCGGCTTCGCGGATCTCACCGGCCTCGGTGCGTGCCTCGGCGAGCTGACGGGTGTACTCCTCGAGCGCGGCCTCAGCCTGCTTCTGTGCTTCGTCCGCCTTGGCGATGTTGCCCTCGATGGCGGCGGACCGCTTGTCGAGCATTGCCGTGAACTTCGGAAGGGCGACCTTCCACACGACGATGAGGATGACGAGGAACCACAGACCCGACCAGATGATGTCGTACCACGCAGGGATCAGAGGGTTGGGTGTTTCACCCTCTGCTGCGAGGTTCGTGACAAGAGCGTTCAGCATCCTGTCTCCTTCAGAAGTCGGTTCGGATTACGGGAAGGGGATGAATCCGACGGCGATGCCGACGAATGCAAGCGCCTCGGTGAAGGCGATACCGATCCACATGAGGACCTGCAGGCGGCCGGCCAGCTCGGGCTGACGAGCGACACCCTCGATGGTCTTGCCGACGACGATACCCACGCCGATGGCCGGACCGATCGCTGCGAGGCCGTAGCCGACCGATGCGAGGTGACCGTTGATGTCTGCGAGAACCGTAGTAGCGTCCACGGGTTTTTCCTTTCGTTGGGTGGGACGGCAGTTGCCGACCCGCTCAGTGCTCTTCTGCGACCGCGAGCTGGATGTAGACCGCGGTGAGGACGGTGAAGACGTATGCCTGGAGAACGGCGACCAGGATCTCGAAGAGAGTGAAGGCGCCGCCGAAGGCGAGGGTTCCGACACCGAGAGCGGCCCAGCCGCCACCTGCGGTGAAGAAGAAGAACTGGGTGGCTGCGAAGCACAGCACCAGGAGCATGTGGCCGACCACCATGTTCATCAGGAGTCGGAGCATCAGCGTGACGGGCCGGATGATGAACGTCGAGAGGAACTCGATCGGCGTCACGATGATGTAGACCGGCCACGGAACGCCGGCCGGGAACAGCGCGTTCTTGAAGAAGCCCAGCGGGCTCTTCTTGATACCCGCGTAGATGAAGGTGATGTAGCTCACCAGCGCGAGCGTCAGCGGCACGGCCGCGATGCTCGTGCCTGCGATGTTCAGGAACGGAATGATTCCCGTGATGTTCATGAACAGCACCATGAAGAAGATGGTGGTGAGGATCGGCAGGAATCGGTTGCCGTCCTTGCGTCCGAGCAGATCGTGCGCGATATTGGTGCGGACGAAGTCCAGCCCCATCTCGACGACGCTCTGGAAGCGTCCGGGGACGATCTTCATACGGCGGGTTCCGAGGACGAGGATCAGCACGACGGCGACCACGGCGAGGAACTGCACGAGGTGGATTCGGTGCACGGGGATACCCGCGACTTCGAAGAGGATCTCCGGGAAGAACTCGTCGATCGAAGGTCCGTGGAACTCGCCGTCAGAGGCGAGTTTGGGCATCAGGGTCGCAGCAAGATTGAACAGCGCGGGCTCCAGCTTCGGGGCACCGGTCAGAACCGGGGCGACGATGGTCGGTGTGCTTCAAGCGCAAGCGCTCGCGGGCGAGCGGCGGGCACGTCTCAACACTATCAGAATAAGAGGGTGTCCTAAGACCGCGGGGGCTGTTCGCCGGAGCCGTCCTGCACAGGGGGTTCGGGCACGATGTGGTGGCGTCCGGGCGCACGATCCTCCGGCACGACGGTCGGCAGCTCCACCCCCGGCGCGCGGTCGATCGGAGCCTCGGAGGGAAGGGACGCGTCGCTCACGTGCGGAAGGCGCATCCGCGTGATGACGATCACGTCGATGACGAGGGTCGCCACCACGCCCGTGACGATCGACAGGAAGAACACCATCGGCTCGATCCACGGCTGCCCGCTCAGGACGATCATGATCACGACGAAGAGACCGAGCTTCAGAAGCCATCCGCCGAGCACGATCGCGAAGAACAGCTGCACGTAGAGCGGATCGCCGAACCAGCGGTTGGCGATGAGGATGCTGAGGGCCGTGATGCCGAGGAACAGCATGGCGAGCACGACGCCCAGCAGGCCGCTGACGAGACCTTCCGTCCCGCCGACGAGGAGGCCGATCGCTCCGGCGACGATCGCGAGGACCGCCATCGAGACCGCGGACCAGATCAGCGTCCTCCGCAGGATCGGATTGCTGGAAACAGGGCTCGGGCTCACGGGGACTCCACGGGTGTCGGGTCGGACTCAGCAGACGCCGCGGGCTTCCGTCGGCGCAGAGGATTCAGGGTGATGACGAGGCACGCGGCGATTCCCACCAGGCCGAACACGACTCCGGGGAGGTACTGGCCGGGCCAGTCCTCACGCGCGCCCACGTACATGAGGAGGACGGCCAGGGAGATGACCGCGGTCCAGGCGTAGAAGATGAGCACGGCGTCGCGGTCGCGGTGGCCGAGGTCGAGCATGCGGTGATGCAGGTGCTTGCGGTCGGGTGAGAACGGCGACTTCCCCGCGTTCATCCGTCGCAGCACTGCGAGCCCGAAATCGAGGAGCGGCAGCAGCACGACCAGAAGAGGGAGGAGGATCGGGATGAACGCGCCGAGGAGCTGCGATCGTCCGAGACGCTCGGGATCGAGGGCCGACGGCTCGAGCTGCCCGGTCACGGCGATCGCGGACGTCGCCATCAGCAGACCGATCACGAGCGCTCCCGAATCGCCCATGAAGAGCTTCGCAGGACTCCAGTTGAACGGGAGGAAGCCGAGGCACGCGCCGATCAGCACTGCGGCGAGGAAGGATGCGAGGTTGAAGTAGCTCGATGCTCCGGTGTCACGCGTCAGGATGTAGGAGTAGGCGAAGAACACGCCGTTCGCGATCAGGCAGACGCCGGCGACGAGGCCGTCGAGGCCGTCGATGAAGTTGACGGCGTTCATCACGATGACGATCGCGAACATTGTGATGGTGATGCTCAGCCAGCTCGAGAAGACGATCAGATCGCCGAACGGCAGGGAGAGGATCTGCAGCCCGCCACCGACGGTGATGATCCCGGCGGCGAGGAACTGTGCGCCGAGCTTGATCATCCAATCGAGATCCCACAGATCGTCGACGACGCCGATGACGGCGATCAAGAGGGATGCGGCGAGGATCGACCACATCGTCTGCGGCGGCATCCACATGGTGGTGAAGAACGGATTCAGAGCCGAGACCCCGATCGCCGCTGCGATGCCGAGGAAGATCGCGACGCCACCGAGACGGGGAGTGGGAGTCGTGTGCACATCCCGCTCTCGGATGCCGGGGTACAGCTTGAAACGCAGGCTCAGCTTCCAGACCGCCCAGGTCAACGCGAAGGTGATCGCGGCGGTCAGGATGATCGTGAGGAGGTACTGCTTCACGAATCCCCGTCCGATTCCGGCGACGGCGCCTCGGGTTCGAGCAGGTCGCCGAGCACCTCCTCCAGCCGTTCGCGGCTGACGGCGCCGGCTCTGAGGATGCGAACACCACCGGCGGCGGGCTCCGCGCCGCGGGGAACCAGGGAGGTCGCGTCGACGATCGTCGACGCGACCCCGTCGCGACTGACGCCGTCTGCGAGATACACCGACACGCTGTCTCCGAGCATCCGCTCGGCATCGAACGCGGAGATCGCCGACTCACGGCCGGTGAGGTTCGCGCTGGAGACGGCCAGCGGTCCGGTCTCCGCCAGGAGCTCCAGCGCGACGCGCCCTTCGGGCATCCTGACGGCGACGGTCCCCTCCGTGTCGCCCAGGTCCCAGACGAGAGAGGGCTGAGCGGGGAGAACGATGGTCAGGCCGCCGGGCCAGAAGGCGTCGACGAGTCGCTGGACGGGCTCGGGAACGGACTCCGCCAGCGCGTGCAGCGTCTCCTTCGTGCCGATGAGCACGGGAGGCGGCTGATTGCGCCCTCGCCCTTTGGCGTCGAGGAGGCGCTGTACGGCAGCGGGAGAGAACGCGTCGGCGGCGACGCCGTAGACCGTGTCGGTGGGCATGACGATGAGTTCGCCGCGGGCGATGGCCTGGCGGGCGTGGCGCATGCCGGCGAGGAGCTGGGCCTCGTCGCCGCAATCGAAGATGGAGGACATGACGATCCGATTCTAGTTGGCGATGTCTGTGCGGTTCGTGTCTGCGCGTCAGGGACGCAGAGCGGTCGTCGCGCGGTCTCGCAAGGTGAGGTCGCGGTGCGTCGCGGCGGCACGCCAGCCGTCGCGCGTGAGGATGCTGCGGATCTCCTCGCCCTGGAGCTCCCCGTGCTCGATCACCAGCAGCCCACCCGGATGCAGCAGCTCGAGCGCACGGACACTGAGCACACGCACGATGTCGAGCCCGTCTTCTCCCCCGTACAGCGCCATCGACGGATCGAAGAGCCGAACCTCAGGGTCACGAGGCACCGCGGCGTCCGGAACGTACGGCGGGTTCGAGATCACGACGGAGGCAGTGCCGTCGAGCTCCGCGAACGCGTGCGCCAGGTCGTCGTTCACGAGCGTGAGGTTGGCCACCCCCGCCGTGTTCCGAGCCGCCCACGGATACGCGTCGGGCGAGAGCTCGGCGGCGAAGATGCGCGCATGGGGCACCTCGGTGGCCATGGCGAGTGCTATCGCCCCGCTGCCGGTGCCGAGATCGATGCCGATCGGGTCGGGAAGCGCGGACCCGAGGAGCGCGTCGATCGCGTACTGCACGACCGTCTCGGTCTCAGGTCGCGGGACGAAGACTCCGGGCCCGACCGCGAGCTCGAGGTGGCGGAACGGCGCCGTTCCGGTGATGTGCTGCAACGGCTCCCTGCTCGCACGACGGGCGACCAGAGCCCGCAACGCCTCGGCGTCCGCCTCCTCCACCGCATCACCGCGGATGATCGATGCCTGCACCTCACCACGCCGCGCGCCGAGGACGTGACCGGCGAGCAGCTCCGCGTCGACGAGAGGATCCGTGACGCCGGCGTCTGCGAGCTGTCGGGCCGCCGCATGCACGGCGGAGGCGAGGGAGAGATCGGACATGGATCAAGCGTAGAGCGCGGCAGGTGTCATATTGCCCACCCCCCTAGGGCTCTCGCCTAGGCTGGAGTGCGCAGTCCCCCGCACAGGAAGGCTCTCCCCATGCCCGGTATCCACTCCGACATCACCTCCGCTTTCGGCAACACTCCCCTGGTTCGTCTGAACCGGGTCACCGAGGGCCTCGGCGCGACAGTTCTCGCCAAGCTCGAGTTCTACAACCCGGCCTCGAGCGTCAAAGACCGGCTCGGCATCGCCATCGTCGACGCTGCGGAGGCCTCGGGCGAGCTGAAGCCCGGAGGCACGATCGTGGAGGCGACCAGCGGCAACACCGGTATCGCGCTGGCGATGGTCGGCGCCGCACGTGGGTACAAGGTGATCCTCACGATGCCCGCGTCGATGTCCAAGGAGCGGCGCCTCCTTCTCAAGGCGTTCGGCGCCGAACTCATCCTCACGGACCCCACGAAGGGCATGACGAACGCGATCGCCGAGGCGGAGGCGATCGCCGCCCGCACTCCGGGTGCCATTCTCGCGAAGCAGTTCGCCAACGAGGCGAACCCCGCGATCCACCGCCGCACGACGGCCGAGGAGATCCTCCGCGACACGGAGGGCTCCGTCGACTACCTCGTCGCCGGCATCGGCACGGGCGGAACCATCACGGGCGTCGGTCAGGTCCTGAAGGAGCGCGTCCCCGGCGTGAAGATCGTCGCCGTCGAACCCAAGGATTCGCCCATCCTCACCGAGGGACACCCCGGGCCGCACAAGATCCAGGGCATCGGACCGAACTTCGTGCCTCCCATCCTCGATCGTGATGTCCTCGACGAGGTCATCGACGTCACGTTCGACGATGCCATCCGTGTCGCGCGCGAGACCGCGAGCCGCGAGGGCATCCTCGTGGGCATGTCGAGCGGAGCCGCGATCTGGGCCGCTCTGCAGGTCGCCCAGCGCCCGGAGGCTGCGGGGAAGACGATCGTCGTCATCATCCCCTCGTTCGGCGAGCGTTACCTCTCGACCGCGCTCTACGAGGATCTGCGCGAGGCCTGAACTCCCGATGGACATGATCGGCCGAATGCGCGAGGACATCGCGGCAGCCCGACTTCGCGACCCCGCCGCGCGCAGCGGCGCCGAGGTGGCACTGCTGTATCCGGGGATGCACGCGATCTGGGCACATCGGGTCTCGCACGCGCTGTGGCGCCGCCGGCTGCGGCTGCTCGCCCGTGCGACATCACAGGTGTCGCGATGGCTCACCGGGATCGAGATCCACCCCGGCGCGCGGATCGGTCGACGCTTCTTCATCGACCATGGCATGGGCGTGGTCATCGGCGAGACGGCAGAGGTCGGCGACGATGTGATGCTGTATCACGGGGTCACTCTCGGCGGCCGCACGCGTGACTCAGGCAAGCGGCATCCGACGCTCGGCGACGGCGTGGCCGTGGGAGCAGGCGCGAAGATCCTCGGACCGATCACGATCGGCGAGGGCTCCGTGGTCGGAGCGAATGCCGTGGTCACGCGCGACGCTCCGGCGGACAGCATCCTCGTCGGCGTGCCGGCCAAGCCCCGCGCACGGGTCATGGGCGAGGACACCCGAGCGGTGCTCACCGCACCCGACTACTCGATCTGAGGCGCCCGCGCTGTCAGGCCGCCCCGCGGCGAGACCTCGCCTTGTCGACCTTCTTGCGAAGGAAGATCAGTGGCAGCAGCACGCTGCCGAGCGCCGTGATCAGCCAGACGATCACCGATCCGAGCAGCCAGCCCACGAGATCGACGATGCGCAGCCCGCCGATCGGCAGCAGGACGACGACCACGAGGGCGATGAGCGTCGAGAAGATGCCGATGCCGCCCATCAGGACCGGTGCATAGCGATCCGCGATCTTGCTGACCCATGGTGAGAGCACGCTCTGCAACACGGCGAAGATCAGGATGCAGAGCACGAACCCCCACCACTGGTCCCACTGGATCTGGAACCCCTCGAGCGCGAGGTCGGCCACGATGAGACCGAGACCGGCCGAGATGACGTACATCAGCGCGCGGAAGAGGAAGGTGATCACGCGCTGAGCCTATCGCTCTCACTGGGCGACGAAGAAGGGGATCGCGCCCGACAGGATGCCGACGGCGAGCATCACGAGCGACACGATCACCGCGCGCCACAGCACCTTCCTGTGGTGATCGCCCAGGTTGACGCTGGCGAGCGAGACGAGCAGCAGGATCGCCGGCACGAGCGGGCTCTGCAGGTGGACCGGCTGACCGATGATCGATGCCCTCGCCATCTCGACGGGGTCGATGCCGAACGTCGCCGCGCTCTGCGACAGCACCGGCAGGATGCCGAAGTAGAAGGCGTCGTTCGACATGAAGAACGTGAACGGGATCGACAGAACACCGGTGATGGGTGCGAGGAAGGGGCCGAGCGCAGGCGGAAGCACGTCGGTGATCCAGGTCGCCATCGCATCGACCATCCCGGTGCCGGTCAGGACGCCGACCAGGACTCCGGCCGCGATCACCATCGAGACGACACCGACGATGCTGGGCGCATGGGCCACGATCTCCGACGCCTGCTCCTTGATCCCTCGGAAGTTGACCAGCAGCGCGACGGCGGCACCGACCATGAACACGTACGGGAGCGGCATGATGTCGAGAACGAGCAGCACCATGACGGCGACGGTGAGCGCGAGGTTGAACCAGATCAGTCGCGGCCTCAGCGTCGGGCGCGCGGGGTCGAGCATGGTGTCCGCCATGGCGGTGTCGGCCGGGTCGACGCTGGCCGCGGCGACGGGCCCTCGCCCACCGGCGACGACGACGATGTTGCCGGTGCGGAGCGCTGCACGGGCGCCGGGCTTCGGTCCGGCACCGCGGAAGATCTTCGGCACTGTAGAAAGAGCACCGCCGTCGGAACCCGTGAGCAGCCCTTCGGAGTCGAGGCGCCCGAGTCGGCGGCGCTCCCCTAGCCCGAGCATCCAGGCGAAGCCCAGCGTCACGACGATGCCGACGCCGAGAGCCGGCAGCATGGGGACGAAGATGTCCGTCGGCTGCAGTCCCAGAGCGGTCGCCGCGCGCACCGTCGGCCCGCCCCAGGGAACGATGTTCAGAGTGCCGTTCATCAAGCCGGCGACGCACGTGAGGACGACCGGACTCATGCCGAGACGGAGGTAGATCGGCAGCATCGCCGACGTCGTGATGATGAACGTCGTCGAGCCGTCGCCGTCGAGCGAGACGGCTCCCGCGAGGATCGCGGTTCCCAGCACGACCTTCGCCGGGTCATCACCGAGAACACGCGTGATCACCCGGATCAGCGGATCGAACAGGCCGACGTCGATCATGATGCCGAAGAACATGATCGCGAACATCAGCAGCGCTGCGGTCGGGGCCATCGTGGCGATCGAATCGAGGATCATGTCGCCCATGCCGAGCCCCGCACCGGCGAACAGCCCGAACACGGTCGGCACGAGGATCAGTGCCACCATGGGCGTCAGTCGCTTCGTCATGATCAGCGTCATGAAGGCCAGCACCATGGTGAATCCCAGGAGGACCAGAACCCATTCGGGCGGCACGAACGCGACGTCGTAGGTCGGCGCCTCTTCTGCGGCCGTGGACAGGCCGGTGAGTGCATCGAGCATGCTGTGACTCCTTCGTCGAAGCTCCGTCGACTGCGACGGATCCTGACGAGACTAGGCAATCCCTCCCCGCAGAGCGCGGTATGCCGCATTCTCGGATGTTGTGCGCGTAGCGTGGGTTCTGCGCATATTGCGCGGGAGCAGAGAGGGAAGGACCACGGTGTCGACGACGACGACGCGACCTCGGTTCGCGACCCGCACGCTGCTGCTGCATCTCGCCACGGTCGCCCTTGTCGTCGTGATGTGCACCGGCGTGTACCTCCTACTCGCCGTGCAGCAGCTTCGCACCGAAGCCGAGTCCACCGCCCTCGGCATCGCCCGGACCCTCGCCGAGGACCCGCAGGTCCGCGACGAGGTCGCACGAATCTCGGCCGCCGAAGAGGCGCCGGACCCGGACGAGCTCAGGAAGGGCGAGCTCGCGCGCCTTGCAGCGGACGTCTCTGACCGCACCGGTGCACTGTTCGTCGTCATCGCCGATGAGGACGGCATCCGCCTCGCCCATCCCACCAGTTCACGCATCGGCCAGATGGTGAGCACACCCTTCGAGGAGGTGCTCGCCGGGAACGAGGTGGTCGACTGGCAGACCGGAACCCTCGGCGAGTCGGCTCGCGCCAAGGTCCCCGTGCTCGACGATGCGGGGATCCCCGTCGGCGAGGTCAGCGTCGGATTCGAGCGCACAGGCGTCTTCGATGACCTGCCTCCGCTGCTCGCGGTGATCGGCATCACCGCCGCCGGTGCCCTGGCGCTGGCTCTCCTCGCGTTCCTGCTGCTGCGCCGTCGCTGGGAGCGCCTGACGCTCGGCGTGCAGCCCGAGGAGCTCGTGGCGCTCGTGCAGAACCAGACAGCAGTGCTGAATGGCGTGGATGACGGCGTCCTGGCCGTCGACACGGCAGGGATCGTGCGGGTGAGCAATGATGCGGCCGATCGGATGCTCGGTCTCGACGCCGCTGTGGGACGACCGCTGGCGGAGCTCTCGCTGCCGACCGCTGTCGTCGAGACCGCGACGGGAGCGCCCACGACATCGAGCACCATCGTGGACCACCGCGTGCTCTACCTCGATTCCCGTCCGGTGATCCGCGACGGGAGGCCGCTCGGACATGTGCTGATCATCCGTGACCGCACCGACCTCATCGCTCTGACGGAGCGACTGGAGACCGTGCAAGCCGTGACCGCCGCCCTGCGCGTGCAGCGTCACGAGTTCGCGAACCGGATGCACGTGGTCGCGGGGCTCATCGACGCAGCCAGGATCGACGATGCCCGGGGATTCCTCGACGAGCTCGTCGAGCGCGGCTCGGTCGCATTCCCCGTCGCCGGGCTCGACCTGCTCAGCGACCCGTTCCTGCACTCTTTCCTGGGCGCCAAGGGGATCGAGGCCGGTGAACGCGGCGTCTCCCTGCGCGTCGCGGACGAGAGCCAGATGATCGGCAGCGTGGCAGAACCGGAGGACGTCGCCGCCGTCGTGGGCAACCTCGTCGACAACGCGGTGACCGCCGCCGTCGCCGGAGCGCGGACTCCCCGCTGGGTCGAGGTCGCGGTGCTCGGAGACGGCGACGCGCTCGTCGTCACGGTCGCAGACTCGGGACCGGGCCTCGCGGGGATCGACCCGATGGCTCCGAGTCAGCCGCGCGACGACGACACAGACCGCGTGCACGGCCGCGGGCTCGGCATCCCGTTGGCTCGAGACATCGCGCGCCGCCGCGGCGGCGATCTCTGGATCATCGACGCAGGAGGCGAGGAGCACGGTGCCGTGTTCGCCGCTCGACTCGGTGGCGCCGTCACCGACACATCGACGACTGAGGAGAACCGATGAACGATCCCCTGCGGGTGCTGATCCTCGACGACGACTTCCGCGTCGGACGACTGCACCGGAGCATCATCGACGACCAGCCCGGATTCTCGGCACTGGAGCCCGTCCGCACCCTCGCCGAGGCACGGGACGGCATCCGCTCATCACGCCCTGACCTCCTCCTGGCGGATGTCTTCCTCCCGGACGGCGACGGCATCGCCCTCGTGCGTGAGAGCGGCGTGGACGCGATCCTCATCTCGGCCGCCGACGACGCGCCGACGATTCGACGCGCGCTCAGATCGGGCGCCGTCGGGTACCTGCTGAAGCCGTTCGATCGTCGGGCGCTCGTCGGTCTGCTCGAGCGCTACGCGCGGTACCGCAACCTGCTCGCCGGAGATCGTCCCCTTCGCCAGGAGGACACCGATCGCGCCCTGGCGATCCTCCACGGATCCGGAGAACCGGTGTCTGTCTCGCGATCCGCGACCGAGCAGCTGGTGCTCGCCGCTCTCGGCGACGGCGAGGCGTCGGCCGCAGAAGTCGGAGAGCGCGTCGGGATCTCGCGCGCCACCGCGCAGCGCCACCTCGCGGCTCTCGCTGCTCGGACGGTCGTGGAGGTCCGCCTGCGCTACGGGGCGACCGGACGGCCGGAGCACCGGTACGCGGCCCGCTCCTGACCCGCGCCGCAGCTCAGCGGCGTCACCTCAGGAGTCGGAGCCCACCGCGGCGAGTCGAGCCTCTTCGTCGGCCTGGATCGCACTCTCGATGATCGGCTCGAGAGCGCCGTCCATCACCTGATCGAGGTTGTAGGCCTTGAATCCCGTGCGGTGGTCGGCGATGCGGTTCTCGGGGAAGTTGTAGGTGCGGATGCGCTCGGACCGATCCATGCCGCGGATCTGCGACTTGCGCGCATCGGATGCCGCGGCATCCAGCTCCTCCTGCTGCTTCGCCAGCAGTCGCGCCCGGAGCACGCGCATCGCGGCCTCACGGTTCTGCAGCTGCGACTTCTCGTTCTGCATCGACACGACGATTCCACTGGGCACGTGTGTGATGCGCACCGCCGAGTCGGTCGTGTTGACGGACTGTCCGCCCGGGCCCGAGGACCGGAAGACATCGATCTTCAGGTCGTTCTGATTGATCGCGATCTCGTCGGGCTCGTCGACCTCGGGGAACACCAGCACTCCGGTGGTCGAGGTGTGGATCCGCCCCTGCGACTCGGTCGCGGGCACGCGCTGCACGCGGTGCACGCCGCCTTCGTATTTCAGGTGCGCCCAGACGCCCTGGGCGGGGTCCGTGGACGATCCCTTGATCGCGACCTGGACGTCCTTGTAGCCGCCGAGATCGGATTCGTTGCGCTCGAGGAGCTCGGTCTTCCAGCCCTTGGAGGCTGCGTACTGGATGTACATGCGCAGCAGATCCGCGGCGAACAGCGCCGACTCGGCGCCGCCCTCCCCCGCCTTGATCTCCATGATGACGTCGCGCGCGTCATCGGGATCGCGTGGGATGAGCAGTCGGCGCAGCTTCTCCTGCGATGACTGCACCCCCTCTTCGAGGGTCGGGATCTCAGCGGCGAACGCCTCGTCCTCGCGGGCGAGCTCCCTCGCGGCGTCGAGGTCATCGGATGCCGCCGCCCACGCCTCATAGGCGGCGACGATCCGCGACAGCTCGGCGTAGCGACGGTTGACGCGCTTCGCCCGAGCAGCATCGGCGTGCACCGCCGGGTCGGAGAGCTCCTCCTGCACCCGGCGATGCTCGTCGATCAGAGTCTGGACGGACTCGAACACCCCGGCTCCGCTCAGCGGATGTTGTTGTCGTGTCCGTGCGCACCCGAGGGGAGCGTCGGAATCGACTTCTGCATCTGCACGAGGAACTCGACGTTCGAGTGGGTCTCCCTGAGCTTGCCCAGGACAACCTCGAGCGCCTGCTGCTGGTCGAGGCCTGCAAGGGCGCGACGCAGCTTCCAGGTGATCTTGACCTCGTCGGTCGACAGCAGCATCTCTTCGCGGCGGGTGCTCGACGCGTTGACGTCAACGGCCGGGAAGATGCGCTTGTCGGCGAGCTGGCGCGACAGGCGCAGTTCGCTGTTGCCGGTGCCCTTGAACTCCTCGAAGATCACCTCGTCCATCTTGGAGCCGGTCTCGACCAGCGCCGTGGCGAGGATCGTCAGGGATCCGCCGTTCTCGATGTTGCGCGCAGCACCGAAGAAGCGCTTGGGCGGGTACAGCGCCGAGGCGTCGACGCCACCCGAGAGCACCCGTCCGGATGCCGGAGCAGCGAGGTTGTACGCACGGCCGAGGCGGGTGATCGAGTCGAGCAGCACGACGACGTCGCGGCCCAGCTCGACGAGACGCTTGGCGCGCTCGATGGCGAGCTCGGCGACCGTGGTGTGGTCTTCTGCCGGACGGTCGAAGGTCGAGGCGATGACCTCGCCCTTCACCGTGCGCTCCATGTCGGTGACCTCTTCGGGACGCTCGTCGACGAGCACGACCATGAGGTGGACCTCGGGGTTGTTCTGCGCGATCGCGTTGGCGATCTGCTGCAGGACGATCGTCTTGCCGGCCTTGGGCGGCGCGACGATGAGGCCGCGCTGTCCCTTGCCGATCGGGGCCACGAGATCGATGATGCGCTGTGTGAGCTTCTCGGGCGCCGTCTCGAGGCGCAGACGCTCCTGCGGGTAGAGCGGCGTGAGCTTGCCGAACTCCACACGGGTCGCGGCGTCGTCGATCGACAGGCCGTTGATCGAGTCGACCTTCACCAGCGCGTTGTACTTCTGGCGGCCCTGCTGCTCGCCCTCGCGGGGCTGCTTGATCGAGCCGACGATCGCGTCGCCCTTGCGGAGGTTGTACTTCTTGACCTGTCCGAGCGACACGTAGACGTCGCTGGGGCCGGCGAGGTATCCGGTCGTGCGGACGAAGGCGTAGTTGTCGAGCACGTCGAGGATTCCGGCGATCGGGACGAGGACGTCGTCCTCGCCGATCTCGGTGTCGAACTCGTCCGTCGGCGCGCCGCCGCGGCGCTTGTTGCGCTGACGGTTGCGGCCGTTGCCGCCCTCGTCTTCGGCGGGTGCCGTCTGCGGCTGCTGCTGCTGGGGCTGCTGCTCGCCGCCCTGGCCGTTGCCGTTCTGGCCGCGTCCGCGGTTACGGCTGCGGTTGCGGTTGCGGTTGCGACCGCCCTGCTCCTCGCCGTCGCCGGAATCAGAGGAGGAGTCCGCCGCGGGTGCTGCCTCGGCCGGTGCGGCGTCAGCGGGCTTCTCGGCTGCGGGAGTCTCGGCCTCGGCAGCAGGCTTCTTCGCCGTGCGGCGTCCGCGACCGGTGGTCTTCTTCGGCTCGTCGGCAGAACCCGCCTCTGCGGAACCGGCGTCCGCGGAGCCGTTGGACTCTGCGGTCTTCGCTGCGGGAGCCTCGGTGGATTCGGCGGGTGCCGGCGCGGAGGCTGCAGGAGCCTCGGCGGTCGCCGCAGGAGACTCAGCGTTCTCTGCGTCAGCCTTCTTCGCACGGCTGCGGCGAGGGGCCTTCGCCTTGGGTGCCGCGTCGGCGGCGGGTGCCTCGGCTGCGGGAGCCTCGGTGGCCGGTGCGCTGTCGGTGGATGCTGCGGCCTTCTCGGCCTTCTCAGCCTTCGCGGCGGCGGTCGCGGTGCTCGCACGGCGCGGAGCGCGCTTGCGGGCCGGTGCGACCTCGGTCGCGGCGGTCGTCGCGGCGTCGGAGCTCGCGGCCTTCGCCGCAGCCTCGGCGGCGGGTGCCGCCTGGTCGTTCTGGGTCTCGGAGAAATTCTCCACGAGTACTCCCTCTTTGGTCTCGGGGACATGAGCGGCACGCGCACAACGGGTGCTGCGCGCGATCGCACGGGCTGACGCTCGGCGTCAGCCAGCCTCTGCACTGGGTTCTCGGAAAGAACGAGGTTCTCGGTGAGAGCAGTGCGACAGGGGTTTTGCGTGCGGGTCTTGCAGAGTTGCAATGGGGCCAGATTCACGCAGTTACGTGGAGCCCTCCGCTCGATTCCCCACTGTACCACCACGCACGTCGACCGCGAGCAGCAGCGCGTCCCACGGGGTGTCGGTCGTCGATTCCGCGAGTTCCACGGCGTCCTGACGACTTCCGGGGCCGTCTGCGAGAACCAGCACGCTGGGTCCGGCGCCGGACACCACGGCGGCGAAACCTGCCGCACGGAGCGTCTGGACGAGGCGCTGCGTCTCGGGCATCGCCTCGGCGCGGTAGTCCTGATGCAGTCGGTCGGCGGTCGCGTCGAGCAGCAGCTCCGGGCTCTGCATCAGCGCGGCGATGAGCAGCGCCGAGCGCGAGACGTTGAAGACCGCATCGGCCGTCGACACCTGCGGCGGCTGCAGCGATCGCGCCTTCGACGTCGACATCGTGTACGACGGAACGAGCACGAGCGGCGAGACGCCGCGGTGCACGAGGAGCTTCTTGTGCTGGGGACCTCGTTCGCCGACCCAGGCGATCGTCAGACCGCCGAACAGCGCGGGAGCCACGTTGTCGGGGTGCCCTTCGATCTCGGTGGCGAGGCGCAGCATGTCGGCGTCGTCGATCTCGACGTCGCCCTCGAGCAGGCCCTTCGCCGCGAGGATCCCCGCCGCGACCGCCGCGCCGGAGGACCCGAGTCCGCGCCCGTGGGGCACCCCGTTCTCCGCGACGATGCGCAGGCCCGGGACGGCGCGATCGACGTCGGCGTACACGTGAGCGATCGTGCGGACGATCAGGTTCGAGTCGTCACGAGGGATCTCGCTCGCGCCGGAACCCGAGACCTCGATCTCGAGCTCGCCGGCGGCGAGCTCGGTCACGAGAAGCGTGTCGTAGACGCTGAGCGCGAGTCCGAGCGTGTCGAATCCGGGACCGAGGTTGGCGCTGGTCGCCGGCACGGTCACCTCGACCGTGCGCCCTGCCGCCATCGTCACTCGCCTTCCACGCGGAGCACCGAGACGACCCGCTCGACGACAGAACTGGCGGCGAGTGCGTCGACCGTGGCGCTGAGCGCGGCGTCCGTGGCCCGGTGCGTGCCGATGACGAGACGAGCGGTGGGCTCGTCCTCTCCTTCGACCGTCTGCACCACGGTCGCGACGGAGACCGATCCGTCGCTGAGGATGCCGGCGACGGTCGCGAGCACACCGGGAGCGTCCGAGACCTCGAGGGTGATCTGGTAGCGGGTGGTGACATGACCGATCGGCACCACCGGGAGGTTGGCCCTGGTGGACTCCCCCACGCCGACGCCGCCGGCGATATGGCGTCGAGCCGCCGACACGACGTCTCCGAGCACGGCGGATGCGGTCTGCACGCCACCGGCGCCTGCGCCGTAGAACATGAGCGAGCCCGCAGCCTCGGCCTCGACGAACACGGCGTTGTTGGCGCCGTGCACCGACGCGAGAGGGTGCGACGTCGGCACGAGGGCCGGGTAGACGCGCACCGAGATCGACTCGGTGCCGTTGGCCTCGATGCGCTCGCACACGGCGAGCAGCTTGATGACGAAGCCGGCTGCGCGCGCCTCATCGATCATCGACGCGGTGATGGTCGTGATGCCCTCGCGGTACACGGCGTCGAGCGGAACAGCCGTGTGGAAGGCGAGGCTCGCGAGGATCGCGGCCTTCTGCGCGGCGTCGTATCCCTCGACGTCGGCGGTCGGGTCGGCCTCGGCGTATCCGAGACGCTGCGCGTCGGCGAGCACATCGGCGAAGTCGGCGCCCTCGGTGTCCATGCGGTCGAGGATGTAGTTGGTCGTGCCGTTCACGATTCCCATGATGCGCACCACGCGGTCACCGGCGAGAGAGTCGCGCAGCGGGCGGATGATCGGGATGGCACCGGCGGCGGCGGCCTCATAGTAGACGGATGCGCCCACGCGGTCGGCCGCTTCGAAGAGCTCGGGGCCGTGAGTGGCCAGCAGCGCCTTGTTGGCGGTCACGACGTCGGCACCGGAGCCGATCGCCTGCAGGATGCTCGTGCGGGCGGGCTCGATGCCGCCGATCAGCTCGATCACGATGTCGGAGCCGAGAATCAGCGATTCGGCATCGGTCGTGAACAGCTCTTTCGGCAGATCGGTCTCGCGCGGCGCATCGAGGTTGCGCACCGCGATGCCGGCGAGCTCCAGCGTGGCACCGGCCCGGTCGGCGAGCTCATCGCCGTGGCGCAGCAGCAGGGCGGCCACCTGGGAGCCGACCGCTCCGGCGCCGAGGAGCGCCACCCGAAGTCGTCGATACTCAGTCGTCATTGCATCTCTCCTTAGGAGGGTGGTTCAGTCGTGCTTCGTCGGGGACCGCGTCGTTCGTCGCGCGGATCACCCGTGGCTCTCGGGGGCCGCGACACCGACGTCGCGAGACAGCACGTCGGCGATCGTCTCACCGCGGACGATGACCGCCGATCGGCCGTCGCTCACAGCGACGATCGGAGGGCGAGGGACATGGTTGTAGTTGCTCGCGAGCGGCGCACAGTACGCACCGGTCGAGGGGACCGCGAGCAGATCGCCGGGAGAGACGTCGGCCGGAAGGTACTCATGGTCGACGACGATGTCGCCGGACTCGCAGTGCTTGCCCACGACCCTGCTGAGCTGCGGCGAGCCGATGCCGATCCGGGCGGCGAGTCGAGCCGAGAACTGCGCGTCGTACAGCGCCGTCCTGGCGTTGTCGCTCATTCCGCCGTCGACGCTGATGTAGCGCCGGGTCGCGCCCGAATCGAGCGCGACGTCCTTGGTCGTCCCGACCTCGTAGAGCGTCACTCCGGCGGTGCCGACGATGGCCCTGCCCGGCTCGAACGACAGCGTGGGCACGGCGATGCCTCGCGCGGCGCAGCCTTCGGCGACGGCGGCGACGATCTCGCCCGCGAGGGTCTCGATCGGCGTCGGGTCGTCGACGCTCGTGTAGGCGATTCCGAACCCTCCGCCGAGGTTGAGCTGCGGAACCGGTCCGCCCTCGAGGAGAGTCGCATGGAGCTCGAGCACGCGCGACGCCGACTCGCGGAAGCCCGCGACGCCGAAGATCTGCGATCCGATGTGGCAGTGAAGGCCGGCGAACTCGATTCCCGGAATCTCCCTGATGCGCGCGACGGCCTGCTCGGCCTCGGGCAGCGGGAAGCCGAACTTCTGGTCTTCGTGGGCCGTCGCGAGGAAGTCGTGAGTCTCGGCGTGCACGCCGCTGATGACCCGCACCAGCACCCGCTGCACAGCGCCGGTCCTGGCGGTGATCGCCGCGAGACGCTCGATCTCGATCGCGCTGTCGACGATGATCGTGCCGATGCCCACCTCGACCGCGCGCTCGAGCTCGGCGACCGACTTATTGTTCCCGTGGAACCCCAGCGACGACGGAGAGACGCCGGCCGCGAGTGCGACCTCGAGTTCACCACCGGTGCACACGTCGACGTTGAGTCCCTCTTCGGTCACCCAGCGCGCGATCGTCGTGGTCAGCAGCGCCTTGCCGGCGTAATACACCCGCGCAGTCGTGCCGTGGGCGGCGGCGGCCGCGTCGAAGGACGAGCGGAATGCGCGGGCCCGAGATCGCACCTCGTCCTCGTCGATCACGAGCAGCGGCGTGCCGTACGACTCCGCGAGATCGGTGGCGGAGATCCCCGCGAGCCGCAGCGCTCCGTCGTCACCGCGGACGGCGGACGCCGGCCACACGGCGGTGGGAAGATCATTCGCGTTGTCGGGCACGACGAGCCATTCCGGGGCGAGCGAGTCGGCAGGGGAAAGCAAGGAACACCAATCGTGGGACGGGTCTCGGGCGGATGCGCGCACTGCGAGGTTGCCCCCGATTCTAGGGCACCGAGCATGCCGCATCAGTCATGGTGACGCCCGGCGTCAACCCCCTGCGGACACATCCCACCGACTCCTAAGGTGGTGGAGATGAGCACCGAATCCGCAGCACCCGATGCCCGACGCCCCGGCCTGATCGCGCGCGTCAGCGCGTCGGCGATCCGCTGGGCTCTGACACGGCGCCCGGTCCGCGCGTTCCTGCTCTACTCCGAGCGGCGGGGCCCGATGCTCGCCGACAGCGTGACATACCGCGCTCTGTTCAGCGTCTTCGCCGCCGTGCTCCTGGGGTTCTCGATCGCCGCCCTCTGGCTCGCCGGCAATCCCGACGCCTGGAACGCGATCATCTCCGCCGTGCAGTCCGTGGTGCCCGGTCTCATCGGCGAAGACGGCGTCGTCAACCCCGACGATCTCAAGGAGCCGATCTCGCTCTCCGTCGCGGGCGCCATCTCGACGGTCGCGCTGATCGGCTCGGCGCTCGGCGCCGTCGGATCGCTGCGCACCGCGGTGCGCGTCCTCGCCGGAACCGCGCATGCCGACGTGCTGTTCATCTGGGTCATGCTCCGCAACCTGCTGCTCGCGGCCGGCGTCGCCGTGCTGTTCGTCGCCGCAGCGGCCGTCACATTCGCCGGTCGGCTCGGGATCACCTGGATCAGCGGTCTGCTCGGCATTCCCGAGGATTCGCCCGCTGCATCCTGGAGCATCCGGATCGTCTCCCTGGTCGTCGTGCTGGCACTCGACACGGTGCTCATCGCCGGGGTGTTCCGTCTGCTCTCCGGGCTGCGCCCCGCAGCCCGCTCGCTCTGGATCGGGTCCCTCATCGGCGGAGTCGGGCTGCTCGTGCTGCAGGAGCTGTCCGGCCTGTTCATCGGCGGCGCGACGAGCAACCCTCTCCTCGCCTCCTTCGCCACCCTGCTGGCGCTGCTCATCTGGCTCAATCTGTCGACCCAGGTCATCCTGATCGCGTGCGCCTACATCGTCACGTCGGAGGAGGAACGCAAGGACCGGGTGCACGCGCGGTTCGGCGCGACGACCTTCCCCCAGCGACGTGTGCAGCGCGCCGAAGCGGAGGTCGCGCTGGCGACGTCCGAGCTTCGGGAGGCGCAGAAGGCCGAGCGCGAGGCCCGTCTCGGAACCGACGAGGACTGAGCCCGTCTCAGGGGCAGGTGCCCTTTCCGAGCAGGGTCTGATCGGTCGCGATCGCACCGTCGACGTCGACGTCGATCACAGCCTCCGATCCGTCGATCTGGAGGCCCGTGAGGGTGATGCCGGCGGGAAGCTGGTCCGCGATGCAGATGCGCTGCGTCTGAGTGAGCTGCTCCCCCAGAGCACCGAGACTCGAGCCGACCTGATCCGCGTCGACCTCGAGTCCGCCGACGGTGAGGCCGACAGGAGTGAGCTCGAGATCTCCCTCGGCCACCCCCGGGGTCACCGTGAGCGATACCGGGATGGCGAGGCCGAGAACGCTCACCGAACCCGCGACCGTCGCGTTCGGCGATTCGAGCGTGACCGTGTCGATCGGCAGCTCGGTGTTCGAGAGCAGGGACGTGAACTGGGACTCGTCGATGCGGATCGTGCCGGATGCGGATGCGAGGTCACCGCCGCGCAGCGGCACGCCCGTGGCGGTGACGTCGACGGCGCCCGTGATCCCCTCCAGCGTGACCGAGTCGGTCGAGAGATGCAGGGTGTCCAGCGTTCCGCCGATCAGCTGCGGGATCAGGATGCCGTCGGCCTCGACGGCGAGCTTCTGGTCGGCCGGCAGGTCGAGCTGCTCGATCACCATGCCCCGCACGATGCCGGGCAGGACAGCGCGCGCAATGAGCTCCGCAGCGACGGCGAGAACAGCGAGAACGACCACGACGATCAGCAGCACCCAGGGCCAGCGCTTGCGCGCGCGCTTCGGCGGCGTGGCACCCGCATCCCCGCCGTCCTTCCCACCCGGGATCACGAGCGTCGGATGCTCGGAATCCGCGGACGGGTAAGGAAGGGTGTGATTGTCGTCGCTCATGCTGCCATCCTGCCCTACGGCACGGACGACGGCAGAGGTCACATGCGCTCGGGAGCGGACACGCCGAGCAGGTCGAGGCCGTTGCGGAAGACCTGCCCTGCGGCGTCATTGAGCCACAGACGCGTGCGGTGCACGGTCTCGATGGGGTCGTCGCCCTGCGGGATCACGCGGCAGTTGTCGTACCAGCGGTGGTACAGGCCGGCGAGCTCCTCGAGGTAGCGCGCGACGCGGTGCGGCTCGCGCACCTCGGCCGCGAACGCCACGATGCGCGGGAACTCCTGCAGAGCGCCGAGCAGAGCGCTCTCGGTCTCATGCGTGAGCGTCTCGGGCGCGAACTCCGAGCGATCCACACCCGAATCGGCGGCATTGCGGGCCACGTTGTGCGTGCGGGCATGCGCATACTGCACGTAGAACACCGGGTTGTCGTTCGTGCGCTTCTGCAGTAGCTCAGGATCGAGAGCGAGCGGCGAGTCAGCAGGCGAGCGCTCGAGCGAGTAGCGCAGCGCATCGGTGCCGAGCCATTCGCGCAGATCGTCCATCTCGATGATGTTGCCCGCACGCTTGCTCAGCCGCGCTCCCCCGACCGAGACCAGCTGACCGATCAGCACCTCGACGTTTTTCTCGGGGTCTTCCCCGGCGGCGCCGGCGATCGCCTTGAGGCGGTGGACGTAGCCGTGGTGGTCGGCTCCGAGAAGGTACAGCTTGTACTCGAAGCCGCGGTCACCCTTGTTCAGGTAGTACGCGGCGTCGGCGGCGAAGTACGTGTACTCGCCGTTGGAGCGACGGATCACGCGATCCTTGTCGTCACCGAAGTCGGTGGTGCGCACCCACACTGCACCCTCGTCGTCGAACACGTGTCCCTGCTCGCGCAGGCGGTCGACGGCGCGATCGACGAAGCTGACGCCGTCCGCGTCCTTGGCGTGCAGCGTGCGCTCCGAGAACCACACGTCGAAGTCGACGTTGAACTTCGAGAGCGACTGCTTCTGCTCCTCCAGCTGGAACCCGTAGGCGAGCTCCCGCGTGACGACCGCCTGCTCGTCACCGGAGAGCTCGAGCAGGTCCGGACGCGCCACGAGAACACGAGCGGCCAGATCGCCGATGTAGCTGCCGGCGTACCCGCCCTCGGGAGTTGGTTCGCCCTTGACGGCGGCCAGCACCGAATTCGCGAAGCGCTCCATCTGCACTCCGGCGTCGTTGATGTAGTACTCCCTCGCGACCTTCGCGCCGGAGGCTGCGAGCACCCGGGCGATCGCATCGCCGAGCGCCGCCCAGCGAGTGTGGCCGATGTGCAGCGGCCCGGTCGGGTTCGCGCTCACGAACTCGATGTTGATGCTGTGACCGGCCTGCGTGTCGTTGCGCCCGTACTCGGTGCCGGCTTCGACGATGAGCTTCGCCAGCGCGCCGGCGGCAGCCGCGTCGAGGCGGATGTTGATGAAGCCCGGCCCTGCGACCTCGGCGGTCTGCACGCCATCCACCTGCGCGAGGCCGTCGGCGATCTGCTGCGCCAGCTCGCGCGGGTTCGTGCCGAACGGCTTCGCCAGGCGCATCGCGATGTTCGAGGCCCAGTCGCCGTGGTCGCGGTTGCGCGGACGTTCGAACACGATGTCCGACGCGGACAGCGAGAACGGCTCGCCAGGACGTCGTTCCTCGGCGATCGGTGCGAGGACGGCGAGGAGGGCTGTGGCGAGCGATTCAGGGTTCATAGGCCTCCCAGTTTACGGCGCGTCACGCGCCCGAATTTGCGAGGGCGGATTCGTGATCTACAGTCATGCCATGAAGGCCGCATCCGCCCGCTATCGTCTGCCCGTCGCGGGCCTCGCCGTCGCAGTGATCCTGGCGGTCGCGGCAGTCGTCCTCGGCGTGTGGCGGCCCTGGGTTCCGATGCCGTCTTCGGCACCCGTCGGTGCTGCGGCGGCAGCGGACGAATCGGTCGCGATCGCGCCGGTTCCCCTTCTTCTTCCGGAGCATCCGACCGTTCTCGTGTTCGGCGACTCCTGGACCTACGGCTCGGCCGCGACCGAGCCGACCCTCGGATACGCCTATCAGCTCGCCGACCTGATCGACGGACAGACGATCGTCGACGGAGTCCGCGGCAGCGGGTACCTCAAGCCCGGACTCGATGGCCCGGCCTTCGGTGTGCGCATCGCCGCTCTGGACCCGACACTCACTCCCGACCTGATCATCCTCCAGGGGTCGATCAACGACCGGGCGCAGGGCGAGGCCGGATACCGCGAGGCCGTCACCGCCGCGTGGGATGCCATGGCTGCGAAGTATCCGCAGGCGTCGATCGTCATTCTGGGGCCGGCGCCGCACGAACTTCCCGTGGGCGCTGAGACCGCGCGCATCGACGCCGATCTCGGTGAGCTCGCGGCCGCTCGCGGATGGTGGTTCATCTCCCCCGTCGCACAGAACTGGATCACCGACCAGAACTACCTGTCGGTCATCGACGTCGAGATCGGCCGCAAGCATCCGTCGACCGACGGCCACCGCTACCTCGCCGAGAAGCTGGCCGCAGCGCTCGGCGAACTGGGCGACGCGCCGGTGACCGAGGCCGGTGGGTCGGAGACCACTCCCGAGCAGTGATATTGTCGATCGGTACGCCTCCGTAGCTCAGTGGATAGAGCGCCGGTTTCCGGTACCGTAGGTCGCAGGTTCGACTCCTGTCGGGGGCACACACGGGTCACGCGCTGCATGAATGGAATTCGCACGCGGAGTCCGAGACAACGAGAAAGGCCGCCTGGTTCCAGGCGGCCTTTCTCGTCGCGCTCGCGGCCCACTTACTCCGGTGGCTCTCTGCCGAGTTCACGACGGGCCAGTTCGAGCGAGCTCATCGCGGCAGCCTCGCTGGAGTGCCCCTCACTGACGGCCAGGTAGTGGCCTCCCGCGCTCTTGAGGCGCCATCGGTAGTCTCCGGACGCGTCGCGGTAGACCTCGAACCGGCCCTTCGGCCCTGGCGCCACTCTGCCGAGCGCAGCGGCGACCGCCGGGTTCCTGACCTCCGCAAGGATCGTCGCGCGCAGCTGCGCCGCCGGCGCCTCAGCCACCCTCGTGAGAGACGAGAGGATGCTCACCGCGGTCGCCCGATCTTCGTCCGTGACCCACCGCTCACGCGCGAGCGCCTCGATGAGCGTGAGCCCACTCGCCGCCTCCTTGAGGTCGGAGCTGAACGCGAGCTCATGCGCGTGCTCGAATCGCCGCGACCACTCCTGACGAGCATCCGTGGCTCGCTGGGTCCGCCTCGTCAGCATGAAGCTGACGACAGACCAGATCAGTCCGACTCCTGCCACGCCGGCCGCGATTATCGCGGCGAGGAGTGTCGCGCCGGAGTCCGTCATGCCCACACGATAGCGCGCACCGACCGAGCCGGGACAAGGATTCCGTCCGCCTGACCCCTAGTCGTAGCTGTGGTGCACATGCCAGCCGTCCTCACCCCGGAAGACGTCGAACACCAGGGAGTGCCCCTCGTCATCCGTGCCCTGGAACCGCCATCCGTACAACCCTCGCTCCGACTCCGGCGCCGCTGACCAGATCGAGTCCCGCAGTCGCGTGGGCGTGTCGGAGACCTTCCACCGACGCCCGGCGAAGACCATTCGCGACGGGATGTCGTCGACCATCCATATAGTCGCAGGCAGATGAGCAGGAGCTGGTCGCATGAGTCGAGAATAGAACAAATCTTCGAATCTTGCTACCGTTGTCACTGGGCCGGAGAAGGGAGCCGGCATGGGCACGAGCAAGCGCCTGGCAGCCCACTACGACATGCGCTCTCAGCATCAGACCATCCTCACCGCAGCGCGCGCCGGCGCGCTTCAATCCCTGACGGAGCGCGAGCTGGCGCTCCGGGAACAGCCCGTCACGATCTATCCGCAGCCGTATCGTGCGGTCCGCGCGTGGGTGCGCTTCGGGCCCGAAGCGGTGCGGGTCGATGCGAAGCTCGCGCGGTCGACACCGTTGGCCGCAGGCATCGAGTTCCGGGCAGGCGACCGGACGTTCCGGTGCTGGGTGTGGGGCAATGCGGTGACCGTCGATGAGGGCTAGCGAGACCGACTTCGGAGCAGAGGCTCTTGACGCCGGAACAGAAGCTCGTCGGGAGACCTCCTGGTCGCCATCGGCCAGCTATCGAGCTACTGGACTCTGACGGACGAGCAGCACGCTACTCTGATCGACATGCTCGTCGATGCGCGCGGGCTCACGGTGCTGGGTGAGTCGCACGACCGGCTCGGCCGAGACGTGGTCGGGCTCCGGGTGAGCGATGAGGGGACGTCCTACGAGAACACCCTCCTCATCTCCGAGGACACCGGCCGGATCACAGGCATCGAGAACGAGCTGACGAAAGCCGATGGCGTTCATCCCGGCCGGCGTCGTCGGCTACACGATGTGAGACATCGAGTAGCCCCGATACTTGACGGAATCAGGCGGCCGACGTCGCGTCGGGCTGGTCCTCACGTCGGGTCTTGGCGGTCGCTCCGAGGGAGATCGTCGACAGGAGACCGAGGGACAGGAACCCTGCCGCCGTCCACGCCGCGAAACGCGTGCCGTCGGAGAACGCGGCCTTGGCGTCGTCGGCGATGTCAGCCGTCTCGGGCTGCGCCTCCAGTCCGCTGATCGCTCCGCCCGCACTGTCGACGACCGCCGACACGATCTGATCGCGCTGCTCGGCCGGGAGTCCCCGAGCGTCGAGTGATGACGCGAGGATCCCGGCTGTGCTCGTGAACAGCACGGTGCCGAGCACTGCGACCCCGAGCGCTGCACCGAGCTGTCGCGACGTCGACTGCGTGCCCGAAGCCGCGCCGCTGTCGTCGACCGGCACATCGGCGAGCACGACGCCGGTCAGCTGAGCGGTGGCGAGGCCGACACCGAGGCCGTAGACGAAGAGGAACGGGATCAGCGGCACCCACGACGCATCGGGGGCGATGACGAAGCCGACTCCGGCGACGCCGATGATCTCGGCGATGAGGCCCGCACGGACGACCCACACCGGAGCGATCTTTCCGCTGGCCGCCCCCGCGGCACCGCTCGCGACGAAGGATCCGAGGGCGAGCGCGAGCAGCAGGAGTCCGGTCTGCAGCGCATCGAAGCCGAGGACGAACTGCAGCCACAGGGGCAGCGCGAGGATGATGCCGAACTCTCCCAGCGACACGACTGTCGCCGCGATGTTGCCGTTGCGGAACGAGGGGATGGAGAACAAACGCAGAGCAAGCAGCGTGGACCTGCCCTGCCGCTCGCGATGCACACCCCATCCGATGAACGCGACGAGTGCCACGATCGCCAGCGCGAAGGCGAAGGGGATCGGAGAGACATCGAGCGGCCAGGCCCAGTCGCCGATCTGCGGACGTTGGTCGACGAGCCACCAGCCGTACGTGCGCCCCTCGATGAGGCCGAACACGAGGCTGGCCATGGTGATGACCGAGAGGATCGCCCCGACCACATCGATCTTCGACGTCCGGTCGCTGCGCGACTCCGCCACCGTGAGCAGCACGCCGATGACGATGATGATGCCCAGCGGAATGTTGATCCCGAACGCCCACCGCCAGGAGAAGGCAGTCGTCAGCCATCCGCCGAGCAGCGGTCCCACAGCGGCCATTCCGCCGATCGTCGACCCCCACACCGCGAAGGCGATCCCCCGCTCGCGCCCGCGGAAGGTGGCGTTGATGATCGACAGCGTGGTCGGCAGGATCATCGATCCGCCCACTCCCTGCGCAAGACGGGCGAGGATCAGCATCCCGCCGTCCGGAGCGAAGGCCGCGAGCACCGAGGATGCGGCGAAGACCAGGACTCCGATGATCATCACGCGCCGACGCCCGAACCGATCCGCGAGGCTGCCGAACACGAGCAGCAGCGCGGCGAACACCAGCGTGTACGCCTCCTGCACCCACTGCACTTCGGTGGAGGTGATGCCGAGATCGTCGACGATCGCCGGAATCGCCACATTCACGATCGTCGAGTCGACGATGATCAGCGAGACGGCGATGCTGATGAAGACCAGGCCCGCCCAGCGCAGGCGAATGTAGCGTTCCATGACTACTAGCTTAGCTAGCAATAAGCGCGGCGTGCGGTTTTTTCCGATCTCGAGGTGCACGCGGTTACAGCATCGCGGTGAGCACTCCCCCCTCTGCCCGCAGCGCCGCGCCGTTGGTAGCCGATGAGCGAGGACTCGCGATGTAGGTCACCAGACTCGCGATCTCATCGGGCTCGATGAACCGCTCGAGCAGCGTCGTACGGTTCTGACCGATGATGGAGGCTTTCATCACCTCGGTCGGAAGGGACTGCGCCTCTGCCACGGCTGCAACGCTCGCCGCCACCCCGTCCGAATACGTCGGCCCTCCGAGGATCGTGTTCACAGTCACGGCGGTGCCTCTGGTGCGCTTGGCCAGCCCGCTGCCGAGAGCGGCCATCGCGGCCTTCGTCGTGCCGTAGTGCACCATGTCGGCGGGAATGTTCACCCCGGACTCGCTGCTGATGAAGACGACACGGCCCCACCCCCGCGCGAGCATGCCTGCGAGAAGGTGGCGGGACAGCCGGACTCCGCTCATGACGTTCACCTCGAAGTAGCGAGTCCAGTCGTCGTCTGTGATCGTCTCGAACTCGGCAAGGCCGAAGATTCCCACATTGTTGACGAGAATGTCGACGTCGCCCAGGGCCTCCGTCAGGCGCTCCACCTCTTCTCTCCTCGCGAAGTCCGCCGCCAGTCCCGAGACCGTCGCGCCGGGGTGCTCCGCACGCAGTCGCCGGACCGCCGCATCCACACGCTGCTCATCACGTCCGTTCACCGTCACGTCCACGCCTTCGCGGGCGAGCGCGGAGGCGATCGCGAACCCGATGCCCTGCGTCGAGCCGCTGATGAACGCCGTCTTCCCGTGCAGCTGCAGATCCATGGTGCTTCCTCTCCTCGACGCACACGCGTCTGTTTACTTGCTTGGGAAAGTTAACCGTAGATCCTGAGGCTTGCTCAGGCAAGTTCACCGATAACCATCTCCGAGGCACGATGACCTAGTCTGAGGTCATGTCAGAGCAGCCGGACGCCTCCCCCTGACCACGGAACAGCTCGATATCTGGGCATCCGTCGCCACGCTCATCGAACGACTGCCGACGGCACTCGACGCGCAGCTGCAACGCGACAGCGGTCTGACGCACTTCGAGCACGGCATACTGTTCGCTCTCGACTCGGCGCCCGAACGATCGCTGCGCCTGAGTGTGCTCGCCGGGTACGCGAGCTGCACCCTCTCGCGCCTCTCGCGGGCGATCACCCGTCTCGAATCGAGAGACTGGGTGCGTCGCGTCGCGGATCCCGATGACGGGCGCTTCACGCTCGGAGTGCTGACGGCGGCGGGACACGAGAAGGTCACCCGGTCGACGCCCGGCCACCACGCTCTCGTGCAGCAGCTCGTCTTCGATGCGATCACCGCCGCGCAAGCTCGACAGCTCGCAACGATCAGTCGACGGATCTCGTCGGCTGTCGGGCCGGACTCCGGGTGGAGCCCCACGGCAGCAGCCGACTGAGGCCCCAGGACGGCTGCGCTCCCTCGCCCGAAGCGGGTGACGGGGTCTCCACCGCGCGCTCGGCCGGTGTCAGGATGGGCCGACGAACGGCCCGCACGACGCACCAGTATCGAGAGAATCGAGAGCGCGATGGACGACCCGGCACAGCTGCGATCCTGGAACCAGGGTGCGACGCGCGACGCGATCGAGCGCTTCGTCCTGTCGGTCACGGAAGGTGCGGACGCGGTTCCCGTCGAAGAGCGCATCGCCGTGTTCGACAACGACGGCACCCTCTGGTCGGAGAAGCCCATGCCGACGCAGCTCCACTACGTCGTCGAGCAGTGGCGTGTGGCCGCCGAGCTCGACCCGGAGCTCGCGCAGAAGCAGCCGTACCGCGCAGCTGTGAGCGGTGATCTCGCGTGGCTGGGCGCGGCCATCGACAAGCACTATTCGGGTGATGACTCGGATCTGGGCGTGATCCTCCAAGCCCTCGGCGGACTCACCGATGGCGTCAGCGTGGAGAAGTACGCCGAGTCGGTGGCGGAGTTCTTCGCGACCGCGACACATCCCGTGCTGCAGCGACGCTACGCCGACGCGGTCTATCAGCCGATGGTGGAGCTCCTCCGGTATCTCGAGCAGCACGGCTTCACCTGCTACATCGTGTCAGGCGGCGAGCGCGATTTCATGCGACCCATGACGCAGAGCAACTACGGCATACCGCCGGAACGCGTCATCGGCTCGGCGTTCGGGCTCGGCTACGACGCGGAGAAGGCGGTGGTGCGCTACGCGCCGTCCTTGGCGTTCTTCGATGACGGGCCGGAGAAGCCCGTGCGGATCTGGAGCAGGATCGGACGCCGACCGCTCTTCGCGGCCGGGAACTCCAACGGCGACATGCCGATGCTCGATTTCGCTCGCCGTGGCCCCCGTCCGGGCCTGGCCCTGCTGATCCACCATGACGACGACTCCCGCGAGGACACTCCGTACGATGCGGGTGCCGAGACGGCTCTCGCGAGCGCCGTCGACGCCGGTTACATCGTCGTGAGCGTGCGAGACGACTGGGAGACGGTGTTCCCGGGCGTTTCCGGATCACCCGCAGACGTGCCGTGAGCACCCCCCGCGCCGCCGGCACCCACGTCCTCGTGGTCCTGGCGTGCGCGACGATCGCACTGGCGGGAGCATGGCTCCTCCGCGACGTGATCGCGCCGCTCGCGGTCGCTCTGGTGGTCGTCGTGATCTGCAGCCCGGCGAGCAGCGCTCTCGTCCGGCGCGGGTGGCCACGGGGACTCGGCGTGACGGCGATCATCCTCCTCGCCTACTCTGTGCTGCTCGCGATGGGCGCCTTGGTGTGGATCGCCGGAGTGCAGTTCATCGATCTCCTCGGCGACCTCTCCCCCGGCGGCGATCTCACGCATGTCGCATCGCAGCTCGACAGTTGGGCCGCTCTGGGCACCGGAGGCCCGAGCTCGGACTCCGGTGACGCCGCGCGCATCGTCGTGCCCGCTCTCGTCGCCGTCGCCCAGGGCGTGAGCAGCGCCGTCCTCGGCATCGCCGTCGCTCTCTTCCTGGTCTGCGCCTACGTGGTCGTGATGGCGGTGGATGCCGGACGCTACCAGCATGCGTCGACCGTGTTCGGCGCTCGCAAGGCCGAGACGATCGCGCGCATATCGCGGCTGAACACGAACATCCGGCGCTACTACGTGGTGAACACCGTGTTCGGCGCCATCGTCGCGACGCTGGACGGCCTCGCGCTCTGGTGGCTGGGAGTGCCGGCCCCCGTCCTCTGGGCCGTCCTGGCCTTCGTGACGAACTTCATCCCCAACATCGGATTCGTCATCGGACTCGTGCCCCCGGCGATCCTGGCTCTCGCGGTGGGTGGGTGGCCGCTGCTTCTCGGCGTGGTGATCGTGTACTGCGTCGTCAACGTCGTTCTGCAGGTGTTCGTTCAGCCGGCTTTCGTCAGTGATGCCGTCGGGCTCAGCGTCACGCTGAGCTTCTTCGCCGTCGTTTTCTGGACCGTGATCCTCGGACCGGTCGGCGCTCTGCTGGCTGTGCCGCTGACTCTCCTGGCGCGCACTCTGCTTCTCGAAGGCAGTGACGACACCCTCTGGCTGCGCTGGGTATCGGGAGACCGCGGCGCTCGCCCGTCACCGGCGACCAGGGAAGGGCGCGTCGTTCGTCGCATCCCCTGGGATTCACGCCGCGTCCGACGGTGGTCGCGGTGACCGACGACATGACCGGCACCGCCCGAGACGAGCCGCAGGGTGCGCGGGAGACGCTGCAGCGCTGGGAGTCCGCTGCGACCGTTCCCCTCACGGTGCTCGGCCTCGGCTTCATCGTTGCGTACTCGGTGATCGTGCTCGTGCCTGGCCTTCCAGACTGGGTACGCCTCGTGCTCGTGGTCGAGATCGCGATCACCTGGCTCGCATTGGTCATCGACCTCATCGTGCGAGTGGCGCTCACCCCGGCCGGGAGCCGCGTCGCATTCCTGGTGCACCATCCCGTCGAAGTCCTGTCCGTTGTCGTCCCCCTGTTCCGAGCGTTCCGCGTCGTCGAGCTCGCACGCGGCCTCCCCTATTTCCATCGCCGCACCGGCGATGCGGTCCGGGCGCAGATCATCACCTTCGCCCTCGCGTACACGGTGCTCTTCGTCTACTTCATCTCGCTCGCCACCCTGCAGGTGGAGCGCGGCGACCCTGAGGCGACGATCATCGACTTCGGCACGGCGATCTGGTGGGCGTGCGTCACCATCGCGACAGTCGGCTACGGCGACACCTACCCGGTGACGACTCTCGGACGGGTGTACGCGGTGTGTCTGATGATCGGCGGCATCGCGATCGTGGGCACCACCTCGGCGCTCGTCATCTCGTATATCGGAGACCGGGTGCGACGGATCACCCACCGCGATGAGACCCGTGAGCAGCTGTGACCGGCACGACGCTCCTCGCCCTCGACGGGTGACATGCCGGCGACCGGTCTGCGTCTCGATGCCAGCATGAGCACATGAGCGACCACGCCACGAGACGCGCCCCGCGAGTCCTCCTGCCGAGCATGGCGGGGTACCGTCGCGAATGGCTGATGCGCGATGTCGTCGCCGGCCTCGCAGCCGGTGCCGTCGTGGTGCCGCAGGCGATGGCATACGCCACCATCGCGAACCTGCCCGTGCAGGTGGGGCTCTACACGTGCATCATCCCGATGCTGGTGTATGCGCTGCTCGGCGGGTCCCGCGCGATGAGCGTGTCGACGACGTCGACCATCGCCACTCTCACGGCCACGACGCTGGTGACGGCATCCGTCGCGTCGAGCGTCGAGGACCCGGCCGGAAGCCTGATGACCCTGGCGATGCTGGTCGGTCTGCTGCTCATCGGTGCGCGCCTGCTGCGGTGGGGATCGCTGGTCGAGAACATCAGTGCGGCGACGATCCTGGGGGTCAAGATCGGTGTCGGCGGCACAGTCGCCGTGGGGCAGCTCCCCAAGCTCCTGGGCGAGACATCGGAAGTCTCGGGAGAGGGGTTCTTCCGAACCATCGAGGCCGCGATCGCGGCCGCTGCGAGCATCAACCTGCCCACGGTCGCGCTCTCGGTCGGGAGCCTGATCGTCCTCCTCGTGCTGAAGCGGTTCGCCCCTCGGATCCCCGGAACCCTCGTCGTCGTGGTCGGCGGAATCGTCCTGGTCGCACTCGCGAACCTCGACGAGAGAGGTGTGGCGCTCATCGATCCCGTGCCCTCGGGACTCCCGACCCCCGGCATTCCCGACCTCACGCAGATCGGAGCGCTGCTTCCCGGCGCCCTCGCGATCGCGGTGATGGTCTTCCTCGAGACCGCGGCAGTCGCGCGCAGCATGCGCCGCATGACCGAGCCCGCCATCGACGCCGACCAGGAGCTCGTCGCCGTGGGAGCCGCCAACCTCGCCGGCACCTTCTTCACCGTGCTCCCCGCCGCCGGCGGGTTCTCGCAGAGCGCGGTCAATCGGGACGCCGGTGCCAGGACCCAGCTCGCGACGCTCGTCACCGTCGCGCTCGCGATCGTGGTCGCCGTCTTCCTCGGCCCGGTGGTCTCGCTGCTTCCCCAGGCGACTCTCGCGGCCATGGTCTTCCTCGCCGTGGCCGGGCTCATCGACATCCCCCTGCTGGTCCGGTGGGCGCGGATCAGTCCGACGGACTTCTGGATCGCGCTCATCGTCGCCGTGCTCGGCTTGACCGTCGGGCTGCTGGCCGCGGTCGCCGCCGGAGTGGCGTTGACGCTGATCCTGGTACTGCGAGAGCTCAACATCCCGCGGCTCGAGATCATCGGAGAGCGCGACGGACGCCTCGCGATCCACACTGTCCGCGGGCTCTACACGGCCAACGCTCTCGCATGCGAGAGGGCGATCATGGACATCGTCGCCGAACGGCCCGAACCTGTGCGCATCGTGATCCTCGACGCCCTGCGGCTCGACATCGTCACGATCACGGTCCTCGACATGCTGGAGGACCTCGACCGTGAGCTGACCGCGATGGGCAGCACGCTGCACATCGCCGCGCTGCCGGAACGCGCCACGACGATCGCGGTGAAGACCGAGTGGTATCAGCGCATGATCGCCGAGGGCCGGGTGCATGCGAACGTCGACGAGGCGTTCACCGCGACCGGCTAGAGGCCGGGCCTGCGGTCTACTCCCGGGAGAGCATCGCGGCGGCCTCCAGCTCGAGATCGAGGTACTGCTCGCCGCTGACGTCGACACCGACCCCGAGCAGCTTGCCCCCGGTGAACGGGAACGGCACCCCGTACTGGCTGCTCACCGGATCCGCGCTGTCCCATCCGATGCAGAGCCCATCTCCGCACAGCGTGAACTTGCCGATCTGAGCGCGCATCGGTCCAGAGGCGACCGCCTGGTCGTCGACGTAGAGCGTGGCTGTGCCGAGCGACTCTCCGTGCTCCCCCGCCCCCTCCCGCACGAACTCCACGCCGAGGGTGTGCGGACCGGGAGTCAGCTCCTCGGAAGTGAAGGTCTGCTCCGGCGGGATGCCGAGGAAGTTGTACACGTAGGTGAGGCGGTTGTCCTTGATGAACAGCGAGTGCCCGCCGAACCTCGATCCGTGGGCGAACAGCACCCCCTGTGCGCCCTCGTCGAGCACGACGTCGGCGATGATCTTGTACGAGCGCCCTCGCACGTTGACCGCGACGCTCTCGGGCACCGCTGCGGTGTCGGGGTAGTAGACGTACCGCTCCCGGGGCTTCTCGGCCTGGGGCCGATCGATGGTGAGCTGCTCTCTCGCGGAGCGGTCGTCCAGAGGAAGGACGAAGTTGGCATCGGCCTCCTCGAACCACGCGGCGATGAGCTCCTTCAGCTTCTCAGGCTCGCTGGCCGCGAGGTCGTTCGACTCCGAACGGTCGACCTCGACGTTGTAGAGCTCCCACACGTCGTCCTCGAAGTGTCCTTTGCCGGTCAGCGGCGCGTGCACGGCAGCCGCCTTCCAGCCGTCTTTCCAGATCCCTCTCGTGCCGAGCATCGCGTAATACTGCGTCTTCTTCTCGGTCGCCGCATCCGGCGCCGCGTCGAAGCTGTACTTCATCGAGACCCCGTCGAGCGGATGCTGCTCCACGCCACGGAAGACCTCAGGCATGTCGATGCCGACCACGTCGAGCACCGTGGCGACCACGTCGACCGAGTGGTGGTACTGGTGACGCAGCTCTCCCTGCGCGCGGATGCCCTTCGGCCAGTGGATGACCATCGGGTCGCACGTGCCGCCGGCGAACTGCGAGTAGCGCTTGAACATCTGGAACGGTGTCGAGAACGCCACCGCCCAACCCGTCGGATAGTGGTTGTAGGTGTCAGCAGACCCCAGGCGATCGAGCATCGCCAGGTTCTCGGCGAGGTCGTCCGGGTATCCGTTGAAGAACTTGTTCTCATTGACGGAGCCGTTGGGGCTGCCCTCGCCCGACGCACCGTTGTCGGCGCAGTAGAAGACCAGCGTGTTGTCCAGCTGGCCGCTCTCCTCGAGATAGTCGATGATGCGCCCGACCTGCGCGTCGGTGTACTCGGAGAACCCGGCGAACACCTCCGCGAACCTCGCGAACAGACGCTTCTCGTCGTCGTTCAGCTCGTCCCAGGGGCGCACCTCGTCGGCGGGGTTCGCGACGTCGTCCGGCAGCGGGTTGATCGGCGTCAGGGCAGTCCCCTCCGGGACGATGCCCTTCTCGACCATGCGGGCGAGCACCCACTCGCGATACGCGTCATAGCCGTCGTCGAACGCGCCCTTGTACTTGTCGATGTACTCCTGCGGCGCGTGGTGGGGCGCGTGGTTGGCACCCGGGCAGAACCACATGTACCAGGGCTTCGACGGGTTCGAGGACTGCTGGTTGCGGATCATCCGCAGAGCCTGATCCGCGAGGTCCTTCGAGAGGTGGTATCCCTCCTCCGGCGTTGCGGGGGCGTCGATGAAGTGGTTGTCCTCGACGAGATCGGGATACCAGTTGTTCGTCTCGCCGCCGAGGAAGCCGTAGAAGCGGTCGAAGCCGAGCTGAAGGGGCCACATCGAGCGGTTGCCGCCCGGGGCGACGTCCTCCTCGGGGACGTTGTGGTTCTTGCCGACCCAGAACGTCGAGTATCCGTTCTGCTGCAGGATCTGACCGACCGTGGCGCATTCGGCAGGGAGCCGCCCCGCGAACCCCGGGAAGCCGTTCGTACCCTCCATGATCACGCCCGCACGGTTGACGTGATGGTTGCGGCCGGTGAGCATGGTCGACCGGGTCGGCGAGCACAGCGACGTGGTGTGCCACTGCGTGTACGTGAGACCCGCTTGCGCGAGGCGATCCATGGTCGGCATGTTGATGCGTCCGCCGTACGGGGACCAGGAGGCGAGGCCGGTGTCGTCGTAGAGAACCACCAGCACGTTCGGCGCGCCCTCGGGTGCCACCGGCAGCTCGTACGGCGACCAGTCGGGCACGGAGTCCCGGACGTCCAGCTCGATCCTGCCCGAGAAGTCCGCGTTGAATTCCGACATCGTCTCTCCTTCGTCGCCGTATGAGAAATGGTCCGTCCCGAGGAGGCTAGTCATGCCGCGATCCCCCCCACCCTCACGCGTCACCCGTGACGGGTGAGGGACATCGATCACCCGGCGTCGAGTCGGCGACGCGACACCTCGGCGAGCGCGTCCTGCAGCGCGTCTCCGAGTCGGGGCTGCTCGACGAAGATGTTCTCCTCGCCGACGACGGCGCGCACCCCCGTCGACGCCAGCTGCGCCTGCACCCGGGGGCCGACGCCCGCGACCATCAGAGTGGCCCCCACCGCCGCAAGCTCTTGGGCGTAAGTGCGGATCATCGTGAGGAAGGTCACTCCCAGCTCGTCCGTGCCGCGGAGGCGGATGATCACGAATGCTCCGGGGCTGCTGTGCTCGGCGTCGGGCAGCTGCTGACGGAACGAGGGCGCGGAGGCGAAGAACAGACTGCCGTAGGGGGTCAGCACGACCGTCTCCCCCGGTTCGAGGGTCGGGGGCGGATCCTGCTCGATCGGACGCCCGTTCGGCTCGTCGAACACCCACCGACGCACCCGCACGCGATTCGACTGGCGTGCGATCTGCAGCACCACGGCGAGACCGACACCTGCGAGCACCGCGTACTGCAGCGGGATGAGGAGCGTGAGCGCGAAGGTGACGAGGAACACGGCGATCTGCACGGCGCCCGTCTTGAACACCATGACGATCTGCCGCGGCTTGACCGTGCGGACTCCGACCAGGATCAGGAGGCCGGCGAGCGCGGGCATCGCGATGTATCCGATGAGCGGCCCGAACACGAGCACGCTGAGCACCATCACGACGGCGGCGATGAGATTGCCAGCCGCACTGCGGGCCCCTGCTGCCCGGGACAGCGCCGTCGCCGACATGGATCCTCCGACGGGGATGCCCTGCAGCATCCCGGTGGCGATGTTGGCGATGCCCTGCCCGCGGAAGTCGGCGGAGGCATCGGGGTAGCGACCGTCGGGGTTCGGGATGGACCCGGAGATCGCGGCTCCCTGCACGAGACCGACCAGTGCGAGCGACAGCGCGGGGACGATGAGCACGAAGATCATCGACAGGTCGGGCAGGGAGATCGAGGGAAGACTCCGACCCGCCTCTGCCACGTCGGAGATCGTCGCGACCGCGCCGTCGGGCAGCACCACGGCGAGCGCGGATCCGACGATGATCGCGACGACCATCGAGAGCGCGCCGAGCGGGGTGCGCTCGAGCAGAAGAATCAGTCCGATCGTGACGGTGCCCACGATCACGGACCACCAGCTGATCTGCAGCAGGTTAGCGGCGATGTCGACGACCCTCAGCAGACGAGCGTCGGCATCGCTGTCGAACCCGGTGAAGTTCTCGAGCTGACTGAGCACGATGTTGACGGCGACGGCGTTGACGAATCCGATCAGCACCGCCGTCGGGATGAAGCGCACGAGGCTGCCCAGCCGTGCGACGCCGAGCACCAGCATCACGATGCCTGCCATCACGGTCAGCATCGCCATCGCGCCCATGCCGTCGTCTCCGTGGACCTCGGGCACATCGGCGATGATCACCGCCATCGCGCCTGTCGCCTGCACGGACATGAAGACCGATCCGGTGGCCAGCGCGCCGGCGAACGTCCCGACGATGTAGGCGTTCAACCCCATCACGGGGTTCACCCCGGCGAGCAGACCCGACGCGAGCCCGTCGGGGACGCTCTCGACCCCCAGCACGATTCCGGCCTTCAGATCGCTGAGGACGGTGCGGCGCGAGCCGAACCGACGCCGATAGCGCAACCAGCGCTGTCGCAGCTCCTCCCCGGTCATCTGCATCGGAGCGGAGTCAGATCTTGATCGGGAACGTCAGCAGGATCACGAGCCCCACGAGGGCGATCACACCGCTGAGTGCGAGGAATGTCCTGCGCCGCCAGACCGCGCTCTGGTGCTGCGACAGTGCGGCGAAGAACAGCACCAGGGCGAACAGCACCGTCAGCAGCGAATAGTCGTCGCCGCGCTGGTTGTTGGCGAGGGCCTCGTCGAATTTCGCATCGGCTCGCGCGTTGAGCTCCTCGGCCTCCCTCGTGCCCGGGGGCACGTACTCCTCCATCACGAACGGTCCCTGCGATTCGCGGTCTTCAGCGATCCAGGCGTCGAACGCGACCGTGAACTCGGGGGTGAACCGCTGCTCGATGAACTGCACCAGCTCCTGCCTGCCGTCCGCCTCCGCCAGCACCCACTCGGTGTAGATGGTGAGGTCGTACTGACGCGCGGCCTGGGCTGTCGACTGGGCCGACGCCGCCTGCACCCGGGCACTGGATGCCTGGCTGAAGGCGATCGACATCTCGCCGCCCCACTTCGACGCCTCGAATCCGCACCAGGCCGTGACGACCGCGGTGATCGAGAGCAGGACGACCGTGACGATGTCGAGGATCCGCGTGGCTCTCGTGCGTTCGGGTGTCGAGTCGTCCGTCATGCGCCCATCTTCTGCGTTGATCCGTGTCGAATGCAGCGGCGCTCACCCGTCGAGGGTGAGCGCCGCCGGGGCCGGGCTAGCTCACGGCATCCGGAGCACGCTCCGTCAGCGGCTCCGACACCGGTTCGGCTCGCGGATCACGTGCCACTGGCTCGATGTCCGCGTCCCCCTCCGGCCGACGCAGCAGCTCGATGAGGATCGCGAGGACCAGCAGGCCCGCTCCGACTCCGATGACCACCCCGAACGACACCGGCCGCGTGACGATCAGCAGCGTCATCGCCGCGAGCGCACCGACGAGGAAGATCGGACCTCGGAAGCGGTCCACCCCTCGACCGAAGGCACCGGTCGTGAGGCCTCGCCGCTCGGCCGCACCGCGTACGGCCGAGAACCCGCTCTCGAGGAGTCCCCTGAACGCGACCGCCGTTCGACCCGAGCCTGCGAGCCACGCCCAGATCGCGATGAGCACACCGACGAGGGCGAGCGCGGCGATCGTTCCCGCAAGGAGCGACGTGAGCTGTTCGAACAGCGCCGTCGCCGCCGCGGCCGACATGATCGACGGGCTCACCGCGCGGATGAACACACCTCGCCCGATGCCCATGCCCGCCGTGAGCAGCAGGAACACGAGAGCGAAACCTGCGCTCGACCAGAAGAGCGCTCGAGGTCGATCGCGCATCAGCAGCACGCCGGCGACGAAGAGGCCGAGCACGAGCCACGGCAGCCAGAAGCCGCCGATGTCCGCGACCTGGTACACCGTGCGCACCAGCGCGAGGGCATCCGCCTGGGCGATGGGAATCGACCTGTCGATCTCGGGGATCACGTCGGCGAGGCCGATCCCGCGCTCCGACATCGCCTCTTTGACCCGGTCGATCACCACTCCGAGTTCGATCGTGACCGCGCCGTCGTCGCCGAGCTGCACCGCCGTGCCCGGTGCGTTCTGGATGATCGCCGTGGCCCGCTCATGGGTGAAGCGCAGCGACTGCGTCCAGATGTCGGCGAACTGGTCTGACCGCACCACATCGCGCACCACTCCGTCGATCAGCGAGATCGCGCCGTTCGCGGCGGGGCCCTCGAGCAGTGAGATCGCCGTGTCGGCGCGCGGTGGAAGCCCGAGCGACCGGATGCCGTCGAACACCTCGCCGACGACCGCCGAGATGTCGACCTGCTCGTCTATCGCGGTGGTCACCTGATCGGCGACGAAATCCTGCACATCCGGATCGGACGCGAGCGGGGCGAATGTGGCGACGAAGCGCTCGGTGTCGACCAGCTGCAGACGGGCCCAGGTTCCCATCGCGGCGACGGGCGCGAGCACCACAGCCAGCACGAGCAGGATCGCACCGACGACGCTCTTCGCTCGGAATCGTCGCTTCTTCGGCGTGCGGAGTTCGTCGTTCTCCCGTTCGAGCGCGACGACGCGCTCGCGGAGCTCATCCAGTTCACTCATCCGAGTCCCCTCCGTTCTGCGTCGCTCACCCGAAGGCGGCGATGCCCTTGCCGATGATCACCACACCCAGCACGAGAAGCAGCACCGTCATGATGACGGCGTTCTCCGCCTGCAGCCAGTCGCGCAGTCTGCCCAGCGGCGCGCGCAGGCGCTCCGACGCGAGCAGGAATCCGACGACCGGGATCAACACCGTCGACGACGCGAGGATCGTGTAGATCACCACCACGACGACCATGTCTCCGACACCGAGCCCCGCGCCACCCAGAGTCACGCCGGCACTGGCTCCGAGCAGCAGGTTCTTGGGGTTCAGCGCCGCGAGCAGCAGTCCGAGCCCGAGTGCCGCGAAGAACGTCATCCCGTCGATCTGCGCCATCCACTTCGGCATCTCGGGCTGTGCGCCCGGCTTCGGCCGACCCCGCCATTGGCGCACCGCCATGAGCAGCATCAGCACACCGAGGACGAGCTGCACCACCCCGAGAATGGGAGTGGCTCCGTCGCCGGACTGGTCCGGGAGGACCGACGAGAGGGCGGCGAACAGCACAGCCACGATCACGATCCCCCCGAGCCATCCGACGAGGAAGCCGACCCCTGTGGAGCGGGCGCGGGGAGACATCAGCATCAGGATGCCGGCGATCACCGGCAGCGGGCTGATCGCGATGCCCACCGCGAGCGGCAGCAGCTGACCGATCACCGGACCCATGACGTCTCCCTCTTCTCGCCCGCTCGGCCGCTCAGCTCAGCAGCTTCTGCTTCGCCGCGGAGAACTCCTCCTCCGACAGCACGCCGGAGTCTCGCAGCGATGCCAGCTGCTGGAGCTTGGCGATCATGTCGTCTGCGCCGCCCGCAGCCGGAGGCGCAGGGGGAGCTGCGGGAGCGGCTGCGTACTGCGCCGCCGCGTTCTGGGCTGCGGCATCTATCTGCGCCTGCTGCTGGGCGGCCTCGTACTGCTGCTGCTCGTACTGTCCCTCCGCCCGCTGCTGCTGGTGACGCATCGACGCCCCCGACACCGCCGACGCGGTTCCTGCGACGACTGCTGTTCTCGCGGCGAGTCCGATCAGTCCCGGACGGCCGAATCTCCTCAGAGGCATGTCACTCTCCTTCCTGCTCGAGGATGTCCATCATGGCGTTGACGACCGGGGCGGGGATGCGGTCGGTCCGCAGCACCTCTCCCCCGGCACGTGCGAGGTTCTCGGCGAGCGCCCTCGCGAAGGCGAGCTCGAGCACGACGATCGCGGCCGAGCTGCCGGCGGGCACGAGCTCGGCGAGCATCTCGATGTCCTCGTCGCCGGCGAGGCCTGCGGCCAGCGGGTCGAGCTCGCTGAGGCCTGGCACCTCGCCCGCTTCGAGGTCGAAGACCTCGATCTCCCCGTCGTCCGATTTCGCGAGGACGACGACATCGAGCAGTCGCACCGTCCCCGCGCCTATGAGGTCGTCCAGCGCTCCGAAGATGCTCGGATCCGGATGCCTCCCCTCGAACCCGACGAGGTAGTACTCCACGGGTCCGTAGCGGAAATCATTCATCTCGTGTTCCTCTCTGACGGTGCGCGCGCGCTGAGCTCTTCGATCGCCGCACGATTGGTGTCGAAGACCCTCTGATCGTCGAGGATCCCCAGCTTCTTCAGTCGGTCTTCCGCCGATGCGCGCAGACGGCTGAACGACACCGTCACGCCATGGGATCGCATCGACTCCATGAGGCTCTCGAACGATTCCGCCGCGGTGACATCCGCATCGGTGACCGCCTCCATGTCGATGACGAGGTGGCGCACGGCACCCGGCCCCGGCGCCTCGACCGCCGAGCGCACCGCCGTCGCGAACGCATCCGCGTTCGCGAAGAACAGCGGCGCAGCCATCCGCACCACGACGATCCCGGGTGCGGTCATCGCGCCCGGTTGCGCGGCGTCGAGCAGCGATGCCGTCGGCCGATCATCGTCGGCGAGCACGTCGATCGCCGGGCTCGACGCGCGCCTCGCCAGGTTGATGAGAGCGAGCACGAAGGCGATCAGGATGCCGGGGATCGAACCGACGAACAGCGTCACCAGGAAGCACACGGCGCCGATGGCGAACTCGAACCGATCGATCCGCCACAGTGCGGCGAATTCCCTGATGCCCAGCAGCGGGAGGATCGCGACCCCCACGATCGCGCCGATCGCGGGCGAGGGGATGTCCTCGAGCAGTCCGGTGCCGAACAGCAGCAGCAGCAGTGTCCCGGCGGCGAGCACGAGCGAGGGCAGCTGAGTGCGCGAGCCCGACTGGTCCATCGCCGCGGTGCGGCTGGTCGACGACCCGACGGCGAAGCTGCCCTGGGCCCCGGCGGCGATGTTCGCGACGCCGAACGCGAGCAGGTCTCGGTTCGGAGACGTGCGGTAATGCCGCTTCTCGCCGTACGAGCGGGAGACGAGCAGCCCCTCGGCCGTGGTCACGAGGGTCAGAGCCATGGCCGACGGCACGAGCAGCAGCCACGTCTGCCAGTCGAGCACGGGCCAAGTGAGGGTCGGTGCGCCCGCAGGCACCTCGCCGAGCACGGCCACGCCACGATCCGCGAGGCCGGTGCCGAGCACCACCACGGTGGCGAGCACCATCACGACGAGCGCCCAGGGCACCGCGCTCAGCATCCGCCGACCCAGCACGAGGATCGCGACCGACGCGATGGAGATCGCGAGCGACCACGGGTTCGTGGTGCCGAGACCCCCGACGAGACCCGCCAGCTTGTCGACGAACTCGCCGCCTGAATCGATCGAGACGCCCAGCATCTTGGCGATCTGCGAGACGAGGATGTCGAGGGCCAGGCCCCCGACGAATCCGACCAGGATCGGCTTCGAGAGGAAATTCGCGAGGAATCCCAGTTTGAAGACCGCGAGCAGCACGAACATGACGCCGCAGATGATCGCCTGCGCGAGTGCCATGGTGATGTAGTCGTCTGAGCCGGCCGCGGCGAGGCCTCCGATCGATGAGGCGACCAGCGCCGCCGCCGCCGCGTCCGGCGAGGCGACGAGCTGTCTCGACGAGACGACCAGCACGTAGACGATCGTCGGCACGACGAGTGCGTAGAGCCCTGCGGTCGGGGGAAGACCTGCGATCTGCGCATACCCGATGTTCAGGGGGATCGCGATCGCGAGGAGCGTGACGCCGGCGAGCAGCTCGCGCACGAGGTTGTGACGGGTGACGCCGGCCAGCGGTCTCTGCACCTCGTCACCTCCGCGCTCGCGCCCTCGATGCGGGACGATGTGCCCATGCTGACATCGGTGCGTCGGCGGAGACGCCGCCGCTCACCCGAAGCGGGTGAAGGGCGCCGGTCACTCGATCGGCGGGGTCGTCTCGCTGTCCTGGCGCGGGATCCACACCTGGCGGATGACGATCAGGATCGATGCGGTGATCGGGATCGCGACGAGCGCCCCGAGCAGACCGAGAAGCGTGGCGCCGATCATCGCGCCGATGATCACGAGCACGCTCGGCACGGCGGCAGCGCGACCCATCACCCGCGGCGTGACGACGTAGGCCTCGATCTGGATGTAGGCGAAGTACGCGATCACGAAGATCAGCGCAGCCGTCGGGCTCACGAACAGCGTGGCGATGCCGCCGATCACGAGGAAGACCAGTGACCCGATCATCGGCACGAGGGTGACGAAGAACGCGGCGATCGCCAGCACCGCCGGCGCGGGCGACCCCACGAGCAGCTGGAGGACGAGCACCACGGCGGCATTGATGGACGACAGCGTGACTCCCCCGGCGACCACCCCGCCCACCGACGACGTCACCTCGTCGAGCAGTCGTGAGAAGCTCGCTCGCCGATAGGCGGGGACGAGCCGAGCAACTGACCGCCTGATGCTCTCCAGCGACGCGACGAAGTAGAGCGTCAGCACCGAGACCATCACGAAGCTCGACACCGCCCCGATGACTCCGAATCCCGCTTTCAGGACCCCTCCCGAGATCGTCAGGAACGATGACAGGGTCGTGAGCGACTGCACCCCCTCCGCGACCACCGCCGAGAGGTCGACGCCGAGATTGCGTTCGAGATCGAGGTACCACTGGCTCTGCTGCATCGACTCGATCGTCTCGGGCGCGCCGACGACCACCGCGGCGAGCTGACGCACGATGGCCGGAACGACGACGAGCAGGATCGCGACGACGAGCAGCAGGAAGGCGACCGCGACGATCGCGACGCCGATGGGGCGGCGCACGCCGCGGCGCTCCAGCGCCCGCACCGCCGGATCGAGCCCGAGGGCGAGGAAGACGCCGAGGAAGATCGACATCAGCACGGTGGAGATGCCCGCGATCGTGGCGGCGATCGCCATCGCGAGAAGCACTCCGAGGGCGACCGCGAAACCCGAGCGCAGCGGATGCGCCGGGAGCACTCGCTGCAGACGACCCCACCGCGACGGGGTCGCCGGCGTGGCCACAGGATCCTGCGGGTCGGTCACATCCACACGAGGACTGTATCGAGGCGTCCGGACGGGTCCGGGCGGCCGCTCGCCCGCTCCGGGTGAGGGGGCGGCGATTTCGATGATGCTCGGTGCCACTATCACCACAGACAGAAACTCAACGAGAGGAGTCTGCAATGTCCATATGGGATAGCTTCTGGGCCATCATCTGGTGGTTCTTCTGGGCTTTCGTATTCATCTCCTACCTGATGGTGCTCTTCAACATCGTCGCCGACCTGTTCCGTGACCATGCGCTGAACGGATGGCTCAAAGCGCTGTGGATCATCTTCCTGGTCTTCGTGCCCTTCCTCACGGCACTGGTGTACCTGATCGCCCGCGGCCCCGGCATGGCAGAGCGCAACGTCTCGTCCATGCAGGCGCAGCAGCACGCGGCCGACAGCTACATCCGCAGCGTCGCCGGCAGCAGCCCGAGCGACGAGATCGACAAGGCGGCCAAGCTCCTGGCCTCCGGAACGATCACCGAGGCGGAGTTCGCCTCCATCAAGGCTCGGGCCCTGGCCTGACAGCCGAGACTGGGGCGGGCGGACAGATGCCTCGCGAACTCGGGGATGTGCAGATCCTCGTCGTGAGGATCGGGTCCGACCGTCCCAGTCCTGCACTGCTCGAGTCGCTGCTGCGCCAGGTCGAGAGCAGCACGGTGCAACTGCTCGACTTCTTCCTCCTGCATCGACGGAGCGAAGGGGGCTACGACCTCACCGAGATCGACGAAGCCGAGTTCTCGCTCGCCGGCCTGTCACTGCAGATCGCAGGCCTGGTCGGCAGCGACGACGCCCGGCGCATCGCGATGGAGCTCCCTGTCGGCGCCTGGGCAGCCGTGGTTCTCGTGGAGCCGATGTGGTTCGCACAGCTCTCCTCCGACCTCGCCCGTCTCGGCCACCCGCTCATCGGAACCTATTCCGTGTCCGCGGCGACGGCCAACGCCGTCTGGGAGCGCGCGCGTCGCCGCACCTGAGGTGTGATCGCCCGCGTGCGGGACCTGCGCCTCACAGCGTGGTCCGCACGGCCTCCCGCCGCGACGACACCGCCAACTTGCGATAGATCGACCGCTGATGGGTCTTCACCGTGTTGATGGACAGGCCCAGCTCGCTCGCGATCTCCGGGAGAGTGCGAGAGGTCTGCAGCTGCCGGAAGACGTCTCTCTCACGGTCGGACAGCGAGCCGGTCACGGGACTCGCTGCATCCGATGCCAGGCATCGGCCGATGAAGTCCTCGAATTCGGAGCCATGGTGCACGTGCTCGCTGAGGAGTCGCCGGACAGCCGTCTCCCGGCGCCCGAACGGCAGACGCACGTTCTCGCCTGACGCGACCGCGATCGCCGCCTCGCACAGGTCATGCGCCTTGTCGTGATCGCCCACGTGACGGCGCATGACCGCGGCCGTGATCAGCGTCGACGACTTGACGTACGAGACCTCCGCGAAGATGCGCATGGATCGCAGCATCTCCAACGCTGCGGCGTAGTCTCCACCCCGGCGGAGCACCCCGGCGAGCGCGACGCCGATGAGGGGGAGGTCGGGGATCGCCAGGTGTCGGCGAGCGATCCGCAGGGCTCGCTCCTCGTTTCCGACGGCCTCCTCGAGGAGTGCGATGGCCGACTCTCGGAACACGGGCCACGAGACGCCGTGGAGCAGTTCGAGGGGGATGTCCTGGACGCCGATCGCAGCCCGTCGGCATGCTGCGGCCTCGCCTCCCTCTGCGGCCGCGTACGCCAGCATCATCCGCGCGACCGCCGTGAATGACGGGTCATGCCCGCTGGTCAGAAGCACCGCCTCGAAGTGCCGCACCGCATCGTCGGTCTCACCCGCCCAGTAGGCGACCAGACCGGCTGCTGCTGAGGTGCTGCCGCCGGCATAGCCGATCGCGGCCGACAGCGCGGTGCCGGGTGCCTGGATCTCGGCGAGGGTTCTCTCCGCATCCGTGAACCGGCCCTCCCAGGTCTGGCCGAATGCGAGGTGGCCGAGCGCCCGCTTCCACAGCCCCACCTCGCCCGAGCCCTCGATCTCTCGGGCTGCGGCGCCGAAGTACTCGGCCGGAAGCGTGGGGTTGGTGGGATGCCGGATCTCCGACCATCCGATGAGGTAGTTGACGGCGGCGCGGTCGACCATGAGCTCTTTCGAGCTGGCGAGCAGCGAACGCAACGTGGAACCCGCCGACATCGCGTGCTCGCGGTCATCGGCGACGAACAGCTGTGCGATCGCGAGGGTCGTCGAGCATCCTCCCCCGGCGCGCTGGTGTGCGGCCTCGGCGCGATCCAGCAGCTCGCGGGCGAGATGATGCTCGCCCAGCACATCCGTCGCGCAGGCTCGGACGGCGAAGATCTCGGCGTCGTCCGGGTGATAGCCCAGCAGGACGGTGGCGAGGCGCTCGACCTCGGCCGCGCACACTCCCATGACCAGACGCATCCAGTGGCGCATGAAGGTGGCTCTGGCCCCCGTCGGATCGTTCGCCCGCAGCGAGTGCGCGACCGACATCAGCGGATCGGTGGCCTCCCAGAACTGCGCCACGCGTCTATGACGCTCGGCGCTGCGCTCGGGATCCTTGCGAGCGATCTCGATGCACTGCCGGGCGAACGAGCCATGCCAGCGGTAGACGACACCGTGCGGCGCCTCGAACCGGTCGAGGAAGAGCCCGAGCCTCACGCAGTCGTCGAGCAGCGACGCCGCATCAGCACGCCCGGTCACAGCGCTCGCGAGCTCTGGCGTGAGCTCATGGCAGATGGCGGCATCGAGCACGAACTCTCTGGTCTCGTCAGGCAGCGCGCTGAGCACGTGGTCGCGCACGTAGTCGCCGAGGAACGCGGATGCCGTGGCGGCGTCGGATGAGGGGCGCGCCCCGCCGATCGCCACGAGCTTCACGGCGATCGGCCATCCGTGCGTCTCGCGCAGGATGGTCTCTGCGTCCAGCCCCGTCGCCCCCACGCCCTCGATCCGCTCGATCTCGGACCGCGTGAAGCGCAGTGTGTCGGATCCGACGAAGGCGCCGGGGTCCATCAGATGCTCCCGCGACAGCGTGATGTCCAGAAGCGTCGTTCCCACGAGCACCAGGTGGAGATTGTCCGGCGGCTGTTCGGCCAACAGTCCGAGCAGTCCGTCTCGCCAGTGCTCACCGGCGCGCTGCGCGTCGTCGATCACGAGGTGCACGATGTCGTCGACCGTCTCGAGGCCCTCGCAGATCTCGGCGTAGGCACGCATCGGGTCGAGGAGACCGCGTGTCAGGGCGAGGGAGCGGCCCGCTCTCTCACTGCCGACGATCAGCGCATCGACCACTCCCTGCGCGAGGAACCCGGGTTCAGCATCCGACGGAGTCAGAGCGAGCCAGGCGAGTTCGTCGGTGCCGGATGCCCATTCGGCGACTGCCGTCGTCTTGCCGTACCCGCTCGGAGCGCTGACGACGCTGAGGTGCCGCCCGCTCGCCGCCTCGACCAGCGCATCGTTCACACGCGCTCGCCGCACGCCTCCCGGTTGTCGTTCCGGAGGGCGGAAGCGCACAGCGGGTACAGGACGAGACAGGCGCGTGGGGGAGGCCATGCCCTCAACCTAGCGACGGGCGGTATATCGGACAAGACCGTGTCTCCCTGACGATCACAGTCAGTGGGGAGCGGTTCCACGTCGTCACATCCCCGACGACACCGTCCCGCGAGCCCTCACCCGCATGGGGTGAGAGACCCGCCATCCGCGCCGTCCTCGGTGCACTCTGAGATCAGCGCGTCGGTTCGTGCGCAGGGAGGTTCGCGATGACGGATGAGGCCGGCCATGGGTGAGCTGCTGGTCACACTCATCCCCGTCGCGCTCGGAGTCGTCCTGAGCCCCTTGGCGATCATGGCTCTGGTGGCCGTGCTGCTCTCCCGACGAGCGAGTGCGAACGGCATCGCGTTCCTGATCGGGTGGGTCGTGGGGCTCGCCGGCCTTCTGGCGCTGGCTCTCTGGCTCTTCGGCGTGTTCGAGGTGCACGGGCTTCGCGAACCGCCGCTCTGGGTGCCGATCCTCCGTCTGGTGATCGGACTGTTCCTCGCGGGCGCCGCCGTCTGGGTCTACCGCAAGGGCTCTGCGCGCATCCGTCAGATGGCCGCCGCATCCTCGCCGCAGCAGGTGGTCGCGGCCGCTCCGCAGCTGCCGGGGTGGCTGCATGCCGTCGAGACGTTCCGGCCCGTGCGCACCGGATTCCTCGGGCTGGCGCTCTTCGTGCTGAACCCCGTCGACGCGTCCTGCGCCATCATCGCAGCGCTCGACATCTCGCTCGCGCAGGTCGGCGACGACGCGGTCTGGGTCGCCCTGGCGTTCGTGGTCGTCGGGACGTTGCCCATCGCGGTGCCGGTGTTCTACGTCGCGATCCGAGGCGAGCGCTCGCAGCCGCTGCTCGACTCCGCCCGACGATGGGTCGCCGGAAACACCCACGTGATGAACGCCGCTCTGCTGCTCGTGATCGGCGCCCTCCAGCTGCAGAAGGGCATCTCAGGGCTCCTGTGAGCGAACGAATTCGTTGCGTCATGACGCACCATGACTCGCCCCGATCCACTTCGGGTCGGCCGGCTGCACTGCTCGGGAACACCGCGTTCCCGAGAGACGAAGGAGGCAGAGATGGTCCGTGAATTCCAAGGGAAGATCGAGCTCGACGTCCGCGATTCGCAGGCGGACTGGGACGCCTTCCTCGCCTCGCCGCCGCCGCAGGGGGCGCCGAACGTGCTGGTGGTGCTCTACGACGACACCGGTATGGCCGCGTGGTCCCCCTACGGAGGCAGGATCAACATGCCGACCATGGATCGGCTGGCGAAGAACGGTCTGACGTACTCGCAGTGGCACACGACCGCACTCTGCTCACCCACGCGTTCGACCTTTCTCACGGGCCGGAACCACCACCAGAACGGCTTCGCCACCATCTCGGAGTCGTCGACCGGATTCCCGGGCTACAACTCGCACATCCCCGAGTCGAACGCGACCATGGCACATGTCCTCCGCGACGCGGGCTGGGCGACTTTCTGGGTGGGCAAGAACCACAACGTCCCGATCGACGAGTGGACCGCGGGGGCGTCGAAGAAGCACTGGCCGCTGGCGCAGGGCTACGACCGCTTCTACGGCTTCATCGGCGGCGAGACGAACAACTGGTATCCCTCGCTCGCGGAGGACAACCATTACATCGATCAGCCCTATCTGCCGGAGCAGGGCTACCACCTGTCGAAGGACCTCGCCGATCAGGCGCTGACGATGATCCGAGACGTCAAGCAGACCGAGCCCGACAAGCCGTGGTACCTCTGGTTCTGCCCGGGTGCCAACCACGCGCCCCATCACGCCCCGCAGGAGTACATCGACAAGTACAGGGGCGCGTTCGACGACGGCTATGACGCCTATCGCGAGTGGGTGCTCGCCCGGATGATCGAACGCGGCATCCTGCCGGAGGACACCGAGCTCACCGCGTTCAATCCGATGCCGGACGGCACGTTCAACCCCACCGACGAGGTGCGGCCCTGGGACACGCTGAATGACGAGGAGAAGGCGATGTTCTCGCGGATGGCCGAGGTCTACGCGGGGTTCAGCGAGTACACCGATTCGCAGATCGGACGCATCGTGGACTATCTCGAGGATTCCGGTCAACTCGACAACACGCTGATCCTGTACTGCGCCGACAACGGGGCGTCCGGTGAAGGCAGCCCCAACGGATCGGTCAACGAGGGCAAGATCTTCGGCGGCTACCCCGACGACGAGGCGGAGAACCTGCGGATGGTCGACAAGCTCGGCTCTCCGGAGACGTACAACCATTACCCCACCGGCTGGGCGGCCGCCTTCTCGACGCCCTACAAGATGTTCAAGCGTTACACCTATCAGGGCGGTGTCTGCGACCCTCTGGTGATTCACTGGCCCGCCGGAATGCGGGCGCGTGGCGAGGTGCGGCATCAGTACCACCACTCGACTGACATCGTGCCGACCATTCTGGAGGCGTGCGGGGTGCAGTTCCCCGACGTGTACAACGGCGTCGAGCAGACGCCGCTCGCGGGGGTATCGATGACCTATTCATTCGATGCGGCCGCCGACGGGCCGACCGAGAAGCACACGCAGTACTACGAGATGCTCGGCCAGCGCGGCATCTGGCACGACGGCTGGAAGGCCGTCGCCGTGCATGGCCCCATGGCCGGCACGAGCGGGTTCGAGAACGACGAGTGGGAGCTTTACCACACGGATGTCGACAGGGCGGAGGCCGTGAACCTGGCGGCCGAGCACCCGGATCGTCTCGAGGAGCTCAAGGCGCTCTGGATGGAAGAGGCGAAGGCCAACGATGTGCTGCCCCTGAACGACCTGCAGATCATCGGCAACCCGAAGGACTTCGAGACCTTCGTCGCGATGGAGTTCCACCAGCCGGCCCCGCCGTCCGGACGTTTCGTGTACTACCCGGGCACGACCGAGGTGCCGGAGCGCTCTGCGGCGAACACGCACAACGTGTCGTACAAGATCGCGGCCGAGATCGAGTTCACGCCCGAGACCGAGGGCGTCATCTTCGCCCACGGCTCACGGTTCGGCGGCCATGCGCTCGTCGTGAAGGACGGCGAGGTGCATTACCTCTACAACTTCCTCGGGATCCCGCCGGAGGATCGCGTCTCCGCTCCTGCGCCGACCTCCGGCAGACACATCATCGGCGTGGAGTTCACCAAGGAGGGCATGGGCGAGCACCGCGAGGGCGTCGGTCCGGTGAAGCTGTACATCGACGAGCAGCAGGTCGGCGAGAAGAGGATCCGGACCGTGCTGGGACACTTCTCGCTCTGCGGCGAGGGACTGACGATCGGCCGTGACAGCGCCGACCCCGTCTCGTCTCTGTACGGCTACGGGTTCGACTTCACCGGAGGAGAGATCGCGCAGGTGGTGTTCGACATCGCTGATGACGCCTACCTCGACCTGGAGGCGCATCTGGCCGCGGCGATGGCCAGGGATTGACGGAGCGCGCACCCGGGATCTCGGCATCCCGGGTGCGCAGTCTCTCCCAGATAGGTTGTGCACCATTTAATCGCGTGCAATACTCGAGGTATGGCCGTGACCGATGAGATGGTGTGCTTCTCGCTGTATTCCGCCGCCCGAGCGACGACGCAGGCGTACCGTGCCCTCCTGGCGCCGTGGGGTCTGACCTACCCGCAGTACCTCGTGCTCGCGATCCTCTGGATGGAGGGCGAGCAGACGATCGGCTCGCTGGGCGACGCCATGCAGCTCGACTCCGGCACCCTCTCCCCCTGGTCCGCCGCCTCGAGCAGGCGGGCTACGTCGCGCGGGCCCGCAGCACGGCCGATGAGCGCGTCGTCACCGTGCGACTGACCGACACCGGCATGGCTCTGCGCACTGAAGTCGCTCCGGTTCACACCAAGATCGCCGCCCTCGCCGGAATGCAGGACGACGACCAGCGTCACCGCCTGATCACCGAGCTGCAGGAGCTCACCGCACGCCTGCAGCTCGCCGACTGACCCCAACCCGGAAGGAGTCCACACGATGGACGCTCTCTACACCGCCGAAGCACTCGCCACCGGAGCCGGACGAAACGGCCGCGTCACAACAGGCGAGGGCCGACTCGACCTCGACCTCGCCATCCCGAAGGAGATGGGCGGCAGCGGCGACGGCGCCAACCCCGAGCAGCTGTTCGCGGCCGGGTACGCCGCCTGCTTCCACTCCGCGCTGCAGACCGTCGCGCGTGCGCAGAAGGTGAAGATCACCGATTCGTCGGTCGGGGCCCGCGTGCAGATCGGGTCGAACGGCGAGGGCGGATTCGGCCTCGCCGTGCAGCTCGAGGTCGTCATCCCCGACCTTCCGCACGAGCAGGCTCAGGCGCTCGCAGACGCCGCCCACCAGGTCTGCCCGTACTCCAACGCGACGCGCGGCAACATCGACGTCGCGATCACCGTCTCCGACGACTGATCCCGCTCGACCTCCACCACGACCGATCCCACAAGGAGAACATCATGCGCGCCCTCACCCACGAGACCTTCGGCGAACCCGAAGAGGTCCTCACCGTCACCGAGCGTCCGACGCCGGAGCCCGGCCCCGGCCAGGTCCGACTGAAGATCGTCCTCTCCCCCATCCACAACCACGACCTGTGGACGATCCGCGGCACCTACGGCTTCAAGCCGGAGCTCCCGGCAGCTTCGGGCACCGAGGCTCTGGGAATCGTGGATGCTCTCGGCGAGGGTGTCGACGATCTCTCCGTCGGTCAGCGCGTCGCGACGGGCGGCACCTTCGGCGCCTGGGCGGAGTACGTCGTCGCGAACGCCGCGGGCCTCATCCCCGTGCCGGAGTCGCTCAGCGACGAGAGCGCCGCGCAGCTCGTGTCGATGCCGTTCAGCACCATCAGCCTGCTGCACTTCCTGGGCGCCGAGAAGGGCGACTGGATCGTCCAGAACGCGGCGAACGGCGCGGTCGGTCGCATGCTGGCACAGCTCGGCGCCGCTCGTGGCGTCAACGTCATCGGGCTCGTCCGGCGCTCGGCCGGTGTCGATGAACTGCGCGATCAGGGCATCGAGAACGTGGTCTCCACGGATGCGGACGACTGGCGCGAGCAGGTCGCCGCGATCACCGGTGGCGCGCACGTCGCCTTCGGCATCGACTCGGTGGGCGGCTCGTCGGCCGGCGACGTCCTGTCGCTCCTCGGCGAGGGCGGCACTCTCGTCGCGTTCGGTGCCATGAACTCCCCCACGATGGAGATCGCCTCGGGCGATGTCATCTTCAAGCAGGCGACCGTCAAGGGCTTCTGGGGCAGCAAGGTGATCCAGACAATGGATGCCGGCACGCGCGGCGCCCTGTTCGGCGAACTGATCCAGCGCGTCAGCGACGGCACGCTGACCCTGCCCGTCGCCGGCGTCTTCGATGCGGCGGATGCCGCCGAGGCAGTCCGCGCGAGCAACACCGCGGGCCGGGTGGGCAAGGTTCTCCTGCAGTTCTGACCTGGTCAGGCGCAGGGCGGTCGGGTTACTTGACAGCGGCAATTAATGCCGCCTACGCTGACGGTGACATCGAGATCGATCGAACACACCGGAGTGCGATGACCGACACCCTGCGCCTCACCTGGGACGCCCCCGCCACCCGCTGGGAGGAGGCGACGCCCCTCGGCAACGGCCGCATCGGCGCGATGGCGTTCGGCGGCTCCGACGGCCACTATCAGCTGAACGACTCGACGATCTGGTCGGGAACGCCCGACGGCCCCGCGCGTGCACTGCAGAAGGTGCGTGACGGGGGTGCCGGTCCCGAACGGCTCGCGGTCGTCCGTGAGGCCCTCGCAGCCGCCGACGTGCGCCGGGCGGAGGAGCTGCTGATGGCGTTCGAGGGCCCCTACTCGCAGGAGTTCCTCCCTCTCGCCGATCTGCTCGTGCGCGTGGCGGACGCTCGATCGGATGAGACCACCCCCGCTCGCATCCTCGATCTCGACAGGGCGACCCTCGTCGAGTCACTGCGCACCCCCGCCGGTCGAGTGACGCGACGGTCCTGGGTCTCGGCTCCGGCTCACGCCCTGATCATCGAGCTCACCTCGGACGACGAGTTCGAGACCACCATCGAGCTGTCCACCCCGCTCCGCGGTCGCGTCGTCGACGCGTCCGACGCGCTCGTGCTGGATGTGCAGGTTCCGATCGACGGCGCCCCGCTGCACGAGGACTCCGTCGACGCCCTGCGCTATGCCGACGACGATGCCGAGTTCGACGCCTACGCGGCCGTCGCCGTCTCCCTCGACTCGGATGGCGAAGTGGGTCGCCACGACGATCGCATCGTCGTCCGCCATGCCCGCCGCCTGCTGATCGCCCTGTCCACTTCGTCGCGCGCCGGGTCGTGGTGGGCCGACGCCGACGGGGACTGGCGGATCGCCTCACGCGAGGCGATCCGGGATCGCGCACGAGAGAGGACGGAGGCCGCGGCTCAGCGCGACGCCTCGTCTCTCCTCGCCGAACACGTCGCCGACCGGCGCCGCATGACTCGGGCGCGATTCGCGATCGGCAGTCGGCGTGAGGGCGAGTGGAGCGTCGATAGCGACGTTCTCCGCGGCTCCGACCCCCTGCTCCGCGCGACGGTCGCCGCCGAATTCGGGATGTACCTCCTCGCGTCGAGCTCTCGTGCCGGCAGCCCTGCGGCCAATCTCCAGGGGATCTGGAACGACCAGCTGCAACCGGCCTGGTCGTCGAACTACACGATCAACATCAACACCGAGATGAACTACTGGGCGGCGCCGATGCTGCTCGATCCTGATGTCCTCGAGCCGTTGATCTCCCTCGTCGAGCGCCTCGCCCGCACGGGCACCGACACCGCCAGGGAGCTGTACGGAACACGCGGATGGGTGGCGCATCACAACAGCGACGTCTGGGGGTGGAGCCTGCCGGTCGGCGACGGGCACGGGGCGGCGAGCTGGGCGATCTGGATGATGGGCGGAGTCTGGCTCACCCACAACCTCTGGGACGCGTACGAGTTCGGTGGCGACGATGAGCTGCTCCGCGCTCGCATCTGGCCGCTGATGCGGGGCGCGGTGGAGTTCTGCCTCGACTGGCTGACTCCGGGCCCCGACGGGCACCTGCACACCTCGCCGTCGACGGCCCCCGAGAACTCCTATGTGGCCGCCGACGGTCTGCCGACGCCGCTCGGCCTGACCGCGACGTCGGATCTCAGCCTCATCGGCTCGCTCTTCGAGCGCGCGCTCGTCGCGATCCGCCGACTCGGCATCGACGACGCACTGGAAGCCGAGGTGCGCGAGGCGCTGGCAGCCCTCGCTCCGTTGCGCGTCGGCTCCGACGGCCGACTGCTCGAATGGTCCGAAGAGGTCGACGAGCATGAACCGCTGCACCGGCACCTCTCCCCCGTGGTCGGACTCTTCCCGCTCGACCAGGTGACGCCCGAGCGGACTCCGGAGCTGTTCGAGGCGTCTGTGGCGCTCATCGACGCACGCGGGCCGGGAGCCATGGGCTGGTCGTGGGCGTGGAAGGTGGCACTGCGTGCCAGGGCACGGCAGGGCGACATCGCCGCGTCGCTGCTCGAGGAGGCGCTGACGCCGTTCGACGGCGACGCCACGCGGCACGGGCCCGTCGACGGCTCGGAGTGGGGAGGCCTGCTCCCCAACCTCTTCAGCACGCATCCGCCCTTCCAGATCGACGGCAACCTCGGATTCCCCGCCGCGATCACCGAGATGCTCGTGCAGAGCCACGGCCGCACAGTGCGTCTGCTTCCCGCGCTCCCCGCATCCTGGCCCCACGGAGACGTCCAGGGCATCGCCGTGCGTCCGGGCCTCGTGCTCGACCTCGCCTGGGCGGACGGGCGGGTGATCTCGGGTGCTCTCCGCAACCCCGGCGAGCGCGACAGGGAGGTCTCCGTCTCGAACGGCGAGCGGGAGGCGATCATCGCTGTGCCGCCGGGCGCTCGGATCGATTTCGCCGATCATGATCTTCTCTTCTCCGCGTCGGCCGACCAGGAGGAGTCCCGTGCGCGGTGAGGTGCGTGATGTCGTCGCCCCCACCACGCAGACCGAGCCTGATGACTTCGATGCCTTCTGGGCGGACACGATCGCTCGCACTCGGAGCTTTCCGCTCGACCTCTCCGTGACCCCGCTGCCCACGCGTCTCACCCAGATAGACGTGTACGACGTGTCGTTCCGCGGGTACGGCGGAACACCGATCCACGCCTGGCTGCGCGTGCCGCACGCTGCCACGGAGCCCCTCCCCGGGCTCGTGCAGTTCTTCGGCTACGGTAACGGCCGAGGTCATGCTCTGCGCGATCTGCGGTGGGCTGCCGCGGGCTACGCGCACTTGGTGGTGGACGCGCGGGGGCAGGGACACGGCGACACCGATGACGATCATGCCGACGGCGGTCCGTCCGCCGGCGGATTCCTCACCCGCGGCATCCGCTCGCCTCAGGAGTACTACTACCGCAGGGTGTATGCGGATGCCGTGCGAGCCGTCGACGCGCTCCGTGCCGTCGACGTCGTCGACGCGGATCGCGTGGGTGCGGTGGGCGCGAGCCAGGGAGGCGGGATCGCGCTGGCGATCGCCGGCCTGGTCCCCGACCTCGCCGTCGCGATCGTGCAGGCACCCTTCCTCTGTGAACTCGACCGGGCCGCCACGCTGAGCACCGAGCACCCGTACACCTTGCTCACGCAGTACTTCGCGGATAGACGCGGCGACGTCGCAGCGGCTCTCGAGACGCTCCGATATTTCGACGGGATCAACCACGCGAAGCGTGCGACGGCCCCGGCTCTGCTGAGCACGGGGCTCCTCGACGGCATCGCGCCGCCCGAGACCGTGCTGCCCGCATTCGCCGCGTACGGCGGCCATAAGACCGTGGTCCTGTGGCCGTACAACGGGCACGAGGCCGGCGGAGACCTCGACGAGGAGAACGCCCTGGAGTTCGCGGCCGAGCACCTGGGCCTGCACAGCCGACCGCCTCACGGCGGATTCGCTACGATAGCCGACACGACACGAAGGACCTGATGGACCACGACACCGCAGCGCGAACCACCCTGATCCGCTCGGCGTCCGACGCGGGATCACGGGTCTTCGAGACGATCCTGACGCGCAGTCCCATCAGCCGGATCGACATCGCCCGCCAGACGGGGCTCTCCCAGGCCGCCGTCACGAAGGCGGTGGCCCCGCTCGTCGCGGCCGGCCTCGTCGACGCGCCGCCCGCCTCGCACCGCGACGGCACCCCCGGACGCCCGGTGAGCCCCGTCTCCATCGTCCTCGAGTCGATGGTCATGATCGGCGTCAAGGTCAACGTCGACGAGATCATCGCCGTCGCGACCGATCTCGCCACGACCGTGCTCGCCAGCACCCGTCGTGCGCTTCCCGCCGACGATCCGCACACCGTCATCGACGCCATCTCCGACGTCGTCGCCGCGCTCGCGGCCGAGCTCGGCGAGAGCGCGTCGGCCATCGCGGGAGTCGGAGTGTCGGTGTCGGGTGACGTCGACAGCATCACCGGGATCGTGCGCGAGTCGAACATCATGGGGTGGGCGGACGTGCCGCTCGGCGACCTGCTCCAGGAGCGCCTCCCCTGGCCCGTCACGCTCGAGAACGACGTGCACGCGCTGACGATCGGAGAGCACTGGTTCGGTGTCGGGCTCGGCACCGCCTCGTTCGCGATCGTCACCATCGGACGCGGGATCGGCAGCGGACTGCACCTCAACGGAGAGGTCGTGAGCGGCGCGTTCGGTGTCGCGGGCGAGATCGGGCACCTGCCGCTCGCCGATCCGGCACTCGTCTGCCCGTGCGGGCGTCGCGGCTGCGTCGAGGCCGCCGCCTCGACCGGAGCGATCGAGGCGGCGGTCTCCGGTGCCCTCGGCCGGCCGGTCGCGATCGATGAAGCCGTGGCTCTCGCCCACGCCGGAGACGCCGACGCCGACGCCGCGTTCCGCGAAGCCGCCCGCCTCATCGGCACGGCCATCGCCACCCTCGTGAACCTCACCGGTCCCGAGGTCGTCATCATCGGCGGCGAGGGCGTCTCGGACTTCGACCTGTTCGAGAAGACCCTGCACGACGCGTTCGAGGCGCACGCGTTCGGCGCTGCGGCGCGCTGCCGCATCCTGACCCGTCCGCACACCTTCGAGGACTGGGCGCGAGGCGCATCCGCCGCCGCCATCCAGTCGCTCGTGCGCTGACCGTTCGGGACGAGCGGAAGAGAAGGGGACGGATGCCATCGGCATCCGTCCCCTTCTCGCGCCCAGCCCGCCACGGTCCGCAGCGCAGAGATGCGCGGGACGGATGATCCGCCCCGCGCATCCCGTGTCGATCAGAGTGCGTCGTACGCGGTCTGCAGCAGCTCCAGGTAGCGTGCGAGCCCGAGGCCCTCGATGTCGGCGACGTACGCGTCCCACGCGCCGTCGTCCGTGATGTCGCGCTGCCCCGTGACGAACTCCGCCTGGGCCTGCGTGATGTAGGTGGCGATGTTCGTCTGCAGCTCCGCGAGCTCGGCCGAGGTCTCGAGGTCGGGCCACAGCTTCTCGATCGGGAAGATCACGCTCTCGTCGGGCTGGAAGGGCTCGTACTCCTGCGTCGCGTAGAGCAGACGTCGCTCGTATCCGTCGGGCGTGTAGATGTCCTCCGGCACGACCTGGGCGTTGCGGAACTCCAGCGAGTCCCAGTACTGCGACATCGAACGCCACGCGGCGTTGGAGGTCTCGTCATACGTGATGGGACGGAATGTCGGCTCGAGCTCGGGGTCGAGCGCGAGGTCGCCGTCGACCGCGGGCACCCACGCCTCCCCCTCCGGTCCCATCGACGCGCGGATCTGGCCCTCGTCCGTCGCGAGGTAGTCGAGCAGCTTGATGGCCTCGATGCGCTCGTCCTCGGTCGACTTGTTGGTCAGCGCGAACGTGCCCACCGGATTCACCGGCGACCGCCACGTGGCGAGCTGAGTGCCGTCCGGACCCGCGATCGGCGCGACCGCGTCGTAGTTCTTGTCACGTCCGTCAGGAGAGTCCGCCGAGACGAACACGTACGGGTGCAGCGTGACGGCGGAGCCGAGGATCTGCGCGTCCCCGCTGTCTCCGAGCGCCTTGAGGGCGTCGCCGTTCTGCGTGAACGCCCCGGTGTCGAGCAGCCCTTCCTGCGCCAGCGACGTGATGTACTCCAGCCCCGCCCGCCAGCTGTCCGAGGTGGCGTTCAGCGCGACCTCATCGCCGTCGAGCACGAGAGGCGGCGGGCTCGAGGGTCCGCCGACCGGCGCATAGGTGAAGGCGTTCATCAGATAGTTGATGATCGGCTCCGACGCCGAGCCGCTCAGCGGCACCTCGTCGGCGGCGCCGTTGCCGTTCGGGTCGCCGTCCTTGAAGGCGCGCAGCACCGTGCGCAGCTCCTCGGTGGTGGTCGGCTGCTCGAGTCCCAGGGCGTCGAGCCAGGTCGTGTTCATCCAGAGCTTCGACGGGTAGCTGCAGTGGAAGCACTCGCTCCACTGGGTGATCGCGTAGATGTGGCCGTCAGGCGCGGTGACCGACTGCTTCCAATCGGGCTTCTCCTCGAATCGCTCGGCGAGGTTGGGGGCGTAGTCGTCGATGAGGTCTTCGAGGGGCACGAGCACCCCCTGCTGCCCGTACTTGAGGATCTCATTGCGCGAGAATCCGTCGACCCACGGCACGAGGAAGTACGCGTCGGGGTAGTCGCCGCTGGCGAGCGAGATCTGTCGCTTCTCCCCCGCGACGCTGCCGTCGTAGGTCGTGGTCTGCCAGTCGAAGTCGATGTCGAACTTCTTCTCGACCTCCTGGGTGAACAGATTGTCCTTGAGCGAGCCGTTCTCGCCCTGCGGGCCGAATGCGACGAGCTGGCCGTTGTCGTCGCTCGCCGGGGTGCAGGCGGCGAGCGCCAGTCCCGTCGCGACGACGGTGACCGCCGCGATCGCGCCTCGTGTGATGCGGTGTGTCATTGCCGGAATCTCCTTTGACCGGTTCAGGTGTGCGGGTGGGTGTGGTGGGTCTGTGAGAGGAGTGGTCAGCCCTTGACGGCGCCGACCATGATCCCCTTGCTGAAGTGCTTCGCGACGAACGGGTACACGATCAGCATCGGCACGGTGGCGATGATGACGGTCGAGTACTTGAGCAGGTCGGCGAGCTCTCGACGTTCGAGCTGGGCGGCCAGGTCACCGCCGCCTCCGCCGTCGTTGAGGATGAGGATGCCTCGCAGCACGAGCTGCAGCGGCTGCAGGTCGGCGTCGCGCAGATAGAGCAGCGCGTCGAAGTACGAGTTCCACTGCATGATCGCGTACATCAGCGCGATGACCGCGAGCAGCGGCTTGGCGAGCGGCAGCACGATGGTCCAGAGGATGCGGAGTTCGCTCGCACCGTCGAGCTGTGCCGCCTCGTAGACCTCGTCGGGGATCGACGAACGGAAGTAGACCATCGCGATGATCACCTGCCAGACGCCGATCGCGTTCGGGAGGAGCATCGACCATCGGGTGTCGAGCAGGCCGAGCGACTGGACGACGATGTACATCGGGATCACTCCGCCGGAGAACAGCATCGTGAAGACGACGCCGCCGGTGAGGGTCTTGCGCCCGAACAGGTTCGCCCGGGACAGCGGATACGCGATGGCGACCGTCCCGGCGACGCTGATGATCGTGCCGACCACGGTGTAGAACACCGAGTTGCCGAATCCGCGGAGGATCGCGGGGTTGTTGAGAGCTTCGGTGTACCCACGGAGGGTGAAGTCGACGGGCCAGAACAGCACCCGGCCGGATGACACCGCCTGAGGGCTGGAGAACGAGCTGGCGACGATGTTCAGCAGCGGCAGGAGCACGACGAGCAGGAAGACCGTCAGCAGCAGGTAGGCGGCGATCACGAAGACGCGATCCGCTCTGGTCTCCTTCACCTTCACCCCGGAGGCCAGGGGGTCCCGTCGGCGGCGGCCGCGCCCTGAGGCCGATCCGACGACGATCTCCTCGGTGAGCAGGGGCTGCTCTCTGATCACGGTGCTCACCACAGCCCACTTCCTGTCACTCGCTTGGATATGCCGTTGACGACGAGCAGGAGCACGAGGCTGATGACGGCGTTGAAGAGTCCGATGGTGGCTCCGAGGCTGAAGTTGGCGTTCAGGATGCCGGTCTTGTAGACGTACGTCGGGATGATCTCCGACGTCGAGAGGTTCAGCGCGTTCTGCAGGAGGAACGCCTTCTCGAACCCGATCGCCATGATGTTGCCGACCCCGAGGATCAGGATGATCGTCGCTGTCGGCAGCAGGGACGGCAGGTCGACGTACCAGATCTTCTGCAGCCGTGATGCGCCGTCGATCTTGGCGGCCTCGTAGAGGGAGGTGTCCACGGACGCGAGGGCGGCGAGGTAGATGACCGCGGAGTACCCGGTGGTCGTCCAGATGTCTGTCGCCACATAGATGTGCCGGAAGAAGTCGGCGCTCGCCAGCAGATCGACCTGACCTGCGCCGAAGAAGCTCAGCGTCCGGCCCAGGATGCCCACGCGTGGAGACAGCAGCAGGATCGTCATCGACACGATCACGACGGTGGAGATGAAGTACGGCGCGTACGTGACGAGCTGGACCGTGCGGGTGAAGAACCGCAGTCGGACCTCGTTGAGCAGGATCGCGAGGATGATCGGCAGCGGGAAGCTCGCGATGAGGGTGTAGACCGCGAGGATGAACGTGTTGCCGATGAGCTTGGGGAACACCGGGTTGCGGAAGAGTGCGGTGAAGTTGTCGATTCCCACCCAGGGACTCCCCCACACGCCGTCGATGGGGTTGTAGTTCTTGAACGCGATGACCGCGTTGGCCATCGGCACGTATCGGAACACGATGAACCAGATGACGGGCAGGAGCAGCAGCAGGTACAGCTGCCAGTAGCGGCGCAGGCTGCGGACGAATCGCGAACGTGCGTCGGTGCGTCGAGGACTCGGCGGCGAGATCTCGACCGGTGGTGCGTGCTCAGCACTGAGCTTCATGATCGCCCTCCCAGGGCAGGATTACTTTACGTCGTAATAAAATCACGCCGAGCCGAAAAAGTAAACGCTCGATTTCCGGTCGGCGATTTCGAGGGATCGCTTGCACGTCCATCTCAAACGTGATTTATTGACGTTGTCAAGTAACTACCGGAGGGTCTCATCCCATGACTTCCCGTGCAGACACCGTCGTCGCACTCCGCGCCGCTGGTGCCGCCTTCATCGTCCAGATCTCCGACCCGATCCCCCGTGTGCTGCACTGGGGCGCGGACCTCGGAGCCCTCGATCCCGCGGCCGTCTCGGCGCTCGCCCTCACCGCCGGGCCCGCCAAGCTGAACAACTCCCCCGACATCCCGCGTGCCTTCTCCGCGCTGCCCACCGAGTACGAGGGCTGGTCGGGAACCGCGGCTCTCTCCGGTCACGCGAGCGGACGCGCCACGACCCCCGACCTCGACTCGTGGGACACGATGTCGAGATCCCGTCCGACGGCGTCGGCGGGCGCATCGTGCTCCGGTTCGACGACACGATCAGCGGCATCCGCACCGAACTCGCATATCACCTCGACCCGCACGGAGTTCTCGCGGTCGACATGTCCCTCGCACGCGACGCCGCCCTCAGTCCGCGCATCGGCCGGACCCCCTACACGGTGGGCGCCGTGCTGTCGCTGCTTCCGCTCCCCGAGCGCGCGACCGAGATCCTCGACTTCACCGGGAAGTGGTGCCGCGAGCGCTCCCCGCAGCGTTCGCCCTTCGGCTTCGGCACCCACCGTCGCGCCGCGCACCGCGGCAAGCCGGGACACGACTCGCCCTTCCTGCTCGCGGCCGGAACCGGCGGATTCGGCTTCAGGCACGGAGAGATCTGGGCCGTGCACCTCGCGTGGAGCGGTGAACAGCAGTACCTCGCCGAGCGCCTTCCCGAGGGCGCCGGCGTGTTCAGTTCGGTCATCGGAGCCGGTGAGGAGCTCCACCCGGGCGAGATCATCCTCGAAGACGGCGACCGCTACGACGCACCGACCGCGCTGTTCCTCTGGTCCGACAGCGGACTCGACGCCATCAGCGACCGACTCCACCGGCGCCTGCGCGCGCGTGCGACGCATCCGCGCTCGCCGCGACCCCTGGTGCTCAACACCTGGGAGGCGGTCTACTTCGACCACGACCTCGAGCGCCTCACCGCGCTGATCGAGCGTGCGGCGGAGGTGGGGGTCGAGCGCATCGTGCTCGACGACGGCTGGTTCCGCGGACGCCGCGAAGCGGATGCCGGCCTGGGCGACTGGTTCGTCGACGATGAGGTGTGGCCGGACGGACTCGGGCCCCTCGTCGATGTCGTGCGTGCTCAGGGCATGCAGTTCGGTCTCTGGTTCGAGCCCGAGATGATCAATCTCGACTCCGATCTCGCGCGCGCCCACCCGGACTGGGTACTGGGTCCGGCCGAGGGCCTCGGCCCGGAATCCCGGTCGCAGCACGTTCTCGACATCGCGCGCCCCGAGGCGTACGACTACCTTCTCGCGCGTCTCGACGCTCTCGTGCGCGAGCACTCCATCGATTACCTGAAATGGGATCACAACCGCGATCTTCTCGAAGCGGTCAGTCGCAGCGGCGATGGGGACAGGCCCAGCGTGCACCGGCAGACGGCCGCGCTCTACCGCCTGCTCGACGAGCTGCGGTCGAGGCACCCGGGGCTCGAGATCGAGACCTGCTCGGGCGGCGGCGGACGCATCGACCTCGGGATCCTCGACCGCACCGATCGTGTCTGGGCTTCGGACTGCAACGATCCGGTCGAACGCGTCCAGATCGAGCGGTGGACGCGCAGCCTCGTCCCTCCCGAACTCATCGGCTCCCACCTCGGCTCCGCGCGATCGCACACCACCGCCCGCACCACCGATCTGTCGTTCCGTCTGGCGACGTCGCTGACCGCGCACGCGGGCATCGAGCAGGACCTCACCGTCGTCGACGACGGCGAGCTGGCGGCGATCGCCCGCTGGACCGCGATGTACCGCGAATTCCGCGACCTGCTGCACAGCGGTCGCGTCGTCAACGCGGACCTCGCGGATCCCGCGACATCACTCTCGGGAATCGTGGCCCGAGACGCATCCGAAGCGCTGTTCACCTGGAGCCGGTTCACGACATCGGCATCGGGCCAGTCCGGTCGGGTGCGTTTTCCCGGACTGGATGCCGCTGCGCCGTACACCGTCCGGATCCGCGAGGATCTCGGCGCGTCGAGCAGACACGGCGGAGACCCCGAGTGGGTGACGGCCGCCGTCGCCGCTCCGGTCGAGATGCCGGGGTCCGTCCTCGTCACCGCCGGCGTCCCCCTGCCGACGCTCAATCCGCAGCAGGCGATGCTCATCGAGATCAGGCGCGCAGACGACTGACGGTCACACCTCCTTCCCATCCCCCGACAGAGCAGTCGAACGAGAGGAAAGCAATGAACGCACACCGACAGAGAAGGAGAGCGGCCTCGTTGACCGCGGCACTCGCCGCGACAGCGATCGTCCTCGCTCTGGCACCTGGCGCGAGCTGGGCCACCGAGGCGACACCGGAACCGACTCCGGCGCCGGAGACGACGCCGACGACGGCTCCCGCGCCGACGGAAGACCCGGCCCCGACCGAAGAGCCGGCACCGACTGAAGAGCCGGCACCGGAACCTGCTCCCCCGAGCGACCCGGAGCAGGATCCACCGGTGGATGCGACGCGCACGCCTGCGGACGAGACCGAAGACGGCATCTCGAACCGATCAGCCGCCCCCTACATGGGCTGGAGCAGCTACAGCATGCAGGTGTACGAAGGGGGCCAGTGGATCACCGCCGATCAGATCATGGCTCAGTCGGATGCCATGCATGACAAGCTCCAGGATTACGGCTACGACTACATCAACATCGACGCCGGCTGGAACGGGGGCCAGGACGAGTACGGACGCCCCATTCCCAGCACGACGCTGTTCCCCGACGGGCTGGACGCGGTGATCGACCACGTGCACGACAACGGCCAGAAGGTGGGTCTGTATCTGATTCCCGGGATGAGCCTCGAGACGGCGCAGAAGGCGCTCCCGATCTACGGCGCTCCCGGCTGCACGACCGAGAATCTGCTCAAGCAGCCTCTCCAGCAGGGCGACTACTGGGGCTATGGGTACCGACTCGACTTCGACAACCCCTGCACCGAGAAGTACATCGACTCGATCGCCGATCTGCTCGGCGAATGGGGAGTCGACTTCATCAAGTTCGACAGCGTCACCCCCGGCTCCGGAATCAGCGACCTGTCGATGGACGCCCGCGAGGAGGTCGCCGCCTGGTCTCGGGCGCTCGACCGCAACGACATCTGGTTCGAGCTCTCCTGGGCCGTCGACATCGACTACGCGGACTACTGGAAGCAGTATGCAGACGGCTGGCGCATCGACTGGGACGTCGAATGCTACTGCGGCGATGAGGCCCTGACCACCTGGGAGAACGTCGCTCGCCTGTTCCCGAGGCTCTCGGACTGGTGGCGCCACGCCGGGCCCGCAGGCTGGAACGACCTCGACTCCCTCAACGTGGGCAACGGGAAGATGGACGGCCTCACGCGCGACGAACGCCGCACCGCGACGACGCTCTGGGCGACCTCCGCGGCGCCGATGTACCTGGGCAACGATCTGACGAACCTCGACGAGTACGGGCTCGAGCTGATCACCAACCGTGAGGTCATCGCCGTGAACCAGGCAGGCGTGCCCGCTCGCCCCGTCTCGACGGCCACGAAGCAGCAGGTCTGGTACGCACTGAACCCGGATGGCACCTACACCGTGGCGCTGTACAACCTGGGCCGTGCAGACGCCGACATCACGGTCGACTGGTCCGACATCGGACTCGACGGCTCCGCGAAGGTCCGCGATCTCTGGGCCGGCAAGAACCTGGGATCGGAAGCGGAGGGCTTCACCGCCGAGAGCGTGCCGATCCACGGCGTGCGCCTGCTGAAGGTGACGCCCGCGAAGCAGGCGGCACTCACCGTCAACGACGACTCGCTGCGGGTCGGCTACGACGGGGCGTGGGTGCGCAACGACGGCAACGAGGTGCCTGCGACATCGCAGCCCTTCACCGTCGCGGTGTCCGACACCCCGGGTGGAGGCACGCCCGAACCGCCCGCCACCGGGCTGACAGTGACCCTGAACGACGACGATTCACGCATCGGCTACAGCGGGTCCTGGGGCGACAGCAACAACCGCGGGCTGGGCGACCACGGCGACGACGTCCACTATGTCGAGACGAACGGAGCGGCCTTCGAGTACACGTTCCAGGGAACCGGGATCCAGTACGTCACCGAGAAGCACGAATCGCAGGGCGAGGTCGAGGTCTACCTCGACGGACAGCTGGTCGAGACCGTCGACACCTCGCTGCCCGCGGCCGACGGGCGCCTCTCCCAGCAGGTGGTCTACGCCGTCGCCGATCTCGCGAGCGGAAGCCACACCCTGCGGGTGGTCAAGAAGTCCGGATCCTTCATGCTGCTCGACAAGCTCGTCGTCACTCTCGACAGCCAGCTGAGCACGACCTCGGGTGCGTTCAACAAGGCCGCTCCCGCCGACGTGACGGTCGATGTGCTGCGCGACCCGAGCGAGCTCTCCTCGATCAGCCTCGGCGGTGAGCCGCTCGAGCGCGACGCCGACTACACGCTGTCGGGATCGACGGTCACACTGAAGTCGTCGTACCTCGCCGCGCTCCCGGTGGGAGACGCGACGCTGGACTTCGCGTTCACCGGAGACCATCTCGACGATGTCCACGCCACCACGGCCGACGGCGACTCCGTGTCGTTCACGTTCCGCGGGACGGGCGTCGCGTGGCTCGGCCCGAAGGCACCCGACCAGGGAGCCGTCGATGTGTACATCGACGGCAAGAAGGTGAAGAGCGTCGACACCCACGCCGAGTCGCGCGTCTCGAATCAGACCCTGTTCGAGGCGACCGGGCTGAAGGACGGCGAGCACACGATCAAGGTCGTGAAGACGTCAGGAGACGTGCTCCGCACGGACGTGTTCCGATACACGGTCAAGAAGGTCGGCTGACCCCCGTCGGGGCGGGCCCCGTGCCCGCCCCGACGCACCGCCGACGAACCCTCTCGCGGATGTCCGCCCCCGGATGCACACTCTGCAGATGGAGATCACACTCGCACAGCCGGCGGGACTCGTCGTGAGCCCCGCCTTCAGTCATGTCGCCGTCGTCCCGCCCGGGGCCACGACGATCCACGTCGGCGGCCAGAACGGCGTCGATGAGACGGGCGCGCTCGTCTCGACGGATGCCGCCGATCAGTCGCTCCGAGCGGTCGAGAACGCTCGGATCGCGCTCGAGTCGGCGGGCGCAGGCCTCGACGATGTCATCAGCTGGACGATCTACATCCACCAGGATGCCGATCTTCGTGCCGCCTACGGTGCCGTCGCAGCGACGCTCGCCCGTGATGGCGCCCCTCCGCTGGTGACCGCAGCCCTCGTGGCCGGCCTCGGCGTCCCGGGCGCAGTGATCGAGGTGAGCGCGATCGCCGCCGTCATCCGCGAATGACCGCGGCGAGCCGACTCAGATCCTTCCGCGCACCGGGGTCCGCTCGGCCGAGTCACCGCCCTCGGGCATCGCCATCTCCGCGCGGACGCCGAGCAGTCTGACCTCCCGGTCGTGATCGAGCGTGGCACCGAGCGCCAGTGCCGCCTCGATGACCGTCGCGCGCCGGGTGGTCGGCTCCGGCAGCTTGCGGCCGAAGGTCTTGGTCTCGAACGGCGCATAGCGCACCTTCAGATGCACGCGGACGACCGGGCGCCCCTCGGCGGCGCAGTCGTCGAAGGCCTGCCCCGCCAGTTCAGTCAGCGCCGCCTGAACCTCTGCAGTCGTCGTGAGGTTCTGCTGGTACGTCATCTCGCGACTGTGGCTGCGGGCCACCCATGGGGTGCTGTCGACCACGGTCGGACCGCGACCCGAGCCCAGCCCGTGGTACCAGACGCCCATCCGCGGTCCGAACTCCGCGATGAGCTCTGCCTCGTCCGCGTCAGCGAGTTCCCGGACCGTCGTGATGCCGTGGGTGGCGAGCCGCTTCTGAACCTTCGGGCCGACTCCCCACAGGTCCCGAGTAGGCCGGTCTCCCATCACGTCGAACCAGTTCTCGGCGGTGAGCCGGAAGACGCCCCGGGGCTTGCCGAACTCGGTGGCGATCTTGGCCCGCACCTTGTTGTCGCCGATGCCGACCGAGCAGTGCAGTGCCGTCGACTCGAGCACCGCGTTCTGCGCGCTGCGCGCCGTCTGCTCGGGGTCGTCCGTGGTCACGCCGAGAAAGCACTCGTCCCAGCCGATGACCTCGAGCACCACCCCGGGCAGTGCACGCAGTGTCGACATCACCTCGGTGGAGGCCGATTCATACGCGTCGTGGTCCACCGGCAGGAAGACCGCGTTCTCAGGCGCCTTGCGCGCCGCGATCTTCAGCGGCATCCCGGATCCGATGCCGAACTTCCGCGCCTCGTACGACGCCGTCGACACGACGGCGCGCTCCGTCGGGTCACCCCGGCCGCCGACGATCACGGGAAGCCCGGCGAGCTCCGGTCGGCGCAGCACCTCGACCGCAGCGATGAACTGATCCATGTCGACGTGCAGCACCCAGTCGGTCATGCACCGAGTGTGGCCCGTGCCGGGCGAGTTGTCACCCCTCGGAGACGATCAGCGCATCACCGAGATCAGCCGATCGAGACGGCGATCGCGGTCGCGATCACGGCGAGGAGCGGCAGCGTGCCCTGCATCACCGCGGCACGCGCCTTCGTGCGATCGGAGAGGATCAGCACCAGTGCGGCGGCGAGCATCATCCCCGTTCCGGCGAACACGAGAGTCAGTCCCACCGTTGTGAAGCCGATGATCACGAAGCCGACGCCGAGCAGCGCGGTCAGCGCGAGGAACAGGTTGTAGAAGCCCTGGTTGAAGGCGAGCGCCTTCGTCGTGAGGGCGTCCGCCTCGCTCGCGACGCCGAAGATCTTCCTCGTCTCGGGCTCTGTCCATCTCAGCGACTCGAGCGCGAAGATGAAGACGTGGAAGGCGGCAGCGGCCGCGGCGAGGACGAGTCCGACGATGAGCATGACTCGATCGTATCGATGTCCGCTCGCGCTAGATCAGGAAGATCGGCAGAAGCCCGGGGTTGTGGGCGTGTACGAGCACCCCGAACACCACCGCATCGAACAGCAGGTGCACCGTGACGACATAGGCCAGCGAGTGCGTCCGCATGAAGATGAACCCCTGCAGCAGCGCGAACGGGATGGTCAGCAGCGGTCCCCACTCGCGATAGCCCAGCTCCCACAGGAATGAGACGAACACGATCATCTGCAGCACGTTGGCGAGGGCGTCGGGGAAATGCCTGCGCAGCAGGGCGAAGACGGTGCAGATGAAGAACAGCTCGTCCCAGATGCCGACCGCTCCGACGCCGACGAACAGCCGGGCGATGAGGTCGGGCGAGTCCACGACCGGCCAGTTCTGATAGACGCCGCTGGTGATGAAGTAGAACGGCAGGATCAGCCAGCCGAGCACCAGGACGGCGACGAGCCAGCCCCACTGCAGGCGCCCCCACCGGCGGTGCGCCCGCCAGGGGAAGCCGATCGCCCGGTCGCGGAACACGAAGCGGGAGACGACGTACGGAACCGCCACCGCGCCGCCGAGGGCGAGCGTGAACCGCAGCATGGCGAGGTTGTCGAGCTCTGCCGCGAGCGGGATCGCGCTGACGATGAGCATGCCGAGGGCGATCAGGGACAGGTCCCTGGTGAGTGAGGGCTGACGGCTGGTCCCCACGACTCGGGCGCTCTCGCGACGCGTGCCCACGCGCACCGTCTGATCCGCCGTCACCGGCAGACGGCGCTCGACGAGCCACGCGCTCCCGACGCCGAGTGCGAGCAGCGCCCAGCCGAGCCACGGGATCTGCACCACGAAGAATGCCGGCGCCGCAGCGCACACGAAGAGCGCGGAGACGACCGCCGGCCACGTCGCCGAGATGCGCTGCGCGGTGATCACGCGCGCGACTTCCGCCGATACACGAGATCGCGGATGTCTCGCCCCTTGGCGATCCCCTTGCGTTCGAACGCGGTCATGACGCGTCCATCGAATCGCTCGGCCCAGTCGCCGTCGAAGGCGCGCTCGAACAGAGGCTCCGCGTCGAGCACCTCGCGCATCTGCAGCGCGTAGTCCTCCCAGTCGGTCGCGAGGCGGAGCAGACCTCCGTCACGGAGTGCGCGAGCGGCGGTGTCGGCGAACCCCTGGCGGACGAGACGGCGCTTGGTGTGCTTCTTCTTGTGCCACGGATCAGGGAAGAAGATCCAGACCTCTGCCGCTGCCGCTTCGGGGAGGTACGACGAGAGCACCTCCGGCGCATTCGCCTCGACCACGCGGACGTTGCGAGCACCTTCGCGGTCGGCGTCGAGCATGGTCCTGGCGAGACCCGCGCGGAAGACCTCGACCGCGAGGAAGTCGTCGTCGGGGCGGGACGATGCGGCAGCGACGATGGCGTGCCCCTGACCGGAGCCGATCTCGACGTACAGGTCCGCATCCCGCCCGTACTCGGAGGCGGGATCGAGACGCGCCTCCGGGTGCACCGAGGTCCAGGCGACATCGCGGGGCACGTCGAGGAGGTAGTGCGGTCCGAGCTCTTCGAACGCGCGCTCCTGAGCATCGGACATCCGGCCGCTGCGGCGCACGAAGGAGACCGGTTCGTCGCGGAAGGTGCGGGGTTCGGGCATGCTTCCAGGGTAGTCGGCGGCGCTGAACGCCACCGACCGCGGGTCAGGAGGCCGGTGCCGTCACGAAGTCGATCAGCTCCTCCACCCGACCGAGGAGCGCGGGCTCGAGGTCGCGGTAGGTGTGCACCTTCGACAGGATGTGCTGCCAGGCGCGACCGGTGTCCGCCTGCGTCTCGTACGGCCACCCGAATGCGCGGCAGATCCCGGTCTTCCAGTCCGTGCCCCGGGGGATCTCCGGCCATCTCGCGATACCGAGAGCCCGAGGGGTGACGCACTGCCAGACATCCACGAACGGGTGGCCGACGATCTTCACATGCCTGCCGTACGGACCCCGGGCGACGGCGTCGGCGATGCGCGATTCCTTCGACCCGGGCACGAGGTGATCCACGAGGACCCCGTAGCGGCGCGATGCGCTGGGAGGCTCTGCGGCGAGCAGCTCGTCGAGCAGGTCGACTCCCTGCAGGAACTCGACGACGACGCCCTCGACCCGCAGGTCCGCTCCCCATACCTTCTCGACCAGCTCGGCGTCGTGCTTGCCCTCGACCAGGATCCGGCTGGGAAGCGCGACCCTGGCCCGTTGATCGGCGGCGACGAACGAGCCGGATGCCGTGCGTCGGAGGCCCTGCTCCTTCGCGGCCGGGACCGTGAGCCGCACCGGTGATCCGTCGATCAGGAACCCGCCTCCGAGCGGGAAGAGGCGCTTGCGCCCCACCCGGTCCTCGAGTTCGACGTTGCCGCCCTGCACCCGTGTGACCGCTCCGCAGAATCCGTCCTGCGCCACCTCGACGACGAGATCGAGCTCGGCGGGAACCTGCGGCACCGGCTTGGCTGCTCGTTCCCTCCAGCCGGCAGCGAGCACATCGGATCCGTACCTGTCGTCCATGCCATCCAGCGTATGTGTCTCCGCTGAGGGCGAACGGCTATCCCCGCTCGGAAGGTGTCGCGTGTCGGCCTCTGTGCATAGACTCGTGCCATGGGGCTCGGCTGCCGGTCGGAGGGAACACGATGAAGACACGGTGGCTGGCGCTGGCCGCACTGACTGCGGCGGCTGCAGCAGCCGCGTTCTCCGCATCTGCTGCCTCCGCGACCGACCCCGTGACGCTCGACTCGGGATACGTGACGGACGACGCCGACGTCCTCAGCCCGAGCCAAGAGGACGCCGTCGAGGCTCGACTCCAGACGCTCAGCGACAATTCCTCGTCCGATCTCTTCGTCGTCCTCGTCGATGACTTCACCTCGCCGACCGACAACGTCGCCTGGGCCGATACCGTCGCAGAGAACAACAACCTCGGCTCCGAGCAGTACCTGCTCGCGATCGCGGTAGAGGGACGCAGCTACTACATCTCGGCAGCACCCGACGGCCCGCTCAGCGACAGCAAGCTCGACGACGTGGAAGACAAGATCCAGGGTCTGGCCGCACAGGAGGACTGGGAGGGCATGATCGTCCTCGCCGCCGACGAGATCGAGGGCGACGGCGGTGCGGGCGCTCTACGGGCCACACTGATCGTGGTCGCCGTCATCGCGGTCGGCCTGATCATCTGGCTGGTCATCGCCCTCATTCGCCGCGCGCGTCGCAATGCCGCGATCCGCAGGCGCGGCGCCATGCCCGAGACGCCTGATCCGAACGATCCGTTCTCCACGCTGACCGACGACCAGGTGGAGACGCAGGCGGGAGCCGCACTCGTACAGGCGGACGACGCGATCACCTCGAGCCGCGAGGAGCTCGGCTTCGCCGTCGCCCAGTTCGGCGACGCGGCGACCGCCGAGTTCAGCGGAGCAGTCGAGACCGCGAAGTCGAAGATGTCCGAGGCCTTCGATCTGAAGCAGAAGCTCGACGACGAGATCGAGGACACCGTCCACGATCGCCGCGCCTGGCACATCCGCATCATCCGGCTGTGCGACGAGATCGACGACGTCCTCGACGAGAACACCGACGCGTTCGACGCGCTCCGCAAGCTCGAGCAGAACGCACCACAGGAACTCGACAGAGTCCGCGGCGAGCGAGCCGCTCTCGTCCCGCTTCTGACTTCCGCGGCTCCCGCTCTGGCCGCGCTGTCCGGCACCTACGACGCATCGGCGCTGAGCACGGTGTCCGACAACCCGGCACAGGCTCAGGAGCGGGCAGCCCTGGCCGACCGCTCGATCGAGGCCGCGCAGCAGGCGATAGCGGCCGGTCGCTCCGGCGAGGCGGCGTTCGCCATCCGCACGGCCGAGCAGTCGGTGGCGCAGGCGACACAGCTGGTCGAGGCCATCACCGCGCTGGGCACCGAACTCTCCCGTATCGAATCGCAGGCGCAGGCTCTCGTCGCCGAGCTGCAGGCCGACATCGCCGCGGCACAGCAGCTGCCTGACGCCGGAGGCACGCTCGCCGCGCTCGCGGCCGCAACCTTGCAGCAGCTGCAGCGTGCGCAGGCCGACCTCTCCGGAGCATCGCGCAGTCCGCAGCGCGTGCTCGAAGCGCTCAGCGCGGCGAACACGCAGATCGACGCCGCGATCGCGGAGGGCACCCAGGCCGTGGAACGGGCGCGACGCGTGCAGCAGCTTCTCGAGCAGACCCTGACGCAGGCGGGCTCCGAGATCCGAGCAGCGCGCGAGTACATCGAGACGCGGCGGGGAACCGTCGGCTCCACGGCTCGCACCCGCCTCTCCCAGGCCGACGCGACCCTTACTCAGGCCGTGAGTCTGCGGTCGTCGGATCCCGAGACCGCGCTCGCAGAAGCAGGACGCGCGCTCGAACTCGCCCGGCAGGCCACCTCGTCCGCCCAGGCGGATGTCGCGGCCATGAGTCCGAGCCGCTATGAGAGCGGATGGGGCGGCGCCGGCGGCAGCATCTTCGGCGGCGGATCAGGCTCCGGCGGTTCCGGCCTCGGCGGCGACATCCTGGGCGGCATCATCGGCGGTCTGCTCTCGGGCGGCGGCGGAGGCGGCGGCTCCTCGCGCAGCAGCAGCTGGCGTTCCAGCGGTGGCGGCGGGTTCCGCAGCTCCGGTTTCGGCGGAGGCGGCGGCAGCCGCTCCAGCGGCCGCAGCGGCCGTTCGGGAGGGCGACGCTTCTGAACCGCACACCTATCGACCCCAGACATCGAGTCCGACCCTCTGAAAGGAACCACGCATGACCAAGCAGTCCATCTTCGGACGTATCTCGACCCTCGTCCGCGCGAACATCAACTCGCTCCTGGACTCTGCGGAAGACCCGCAGAAGATGATCGACCAGCTCGTTCGCGACTACACGAACAGCATCGCCGACGCGGAGTCGGCCATCGCCGAGACCATCGGCAACCTGCGTCTGCTGGAGCGCGACCACGAGGAAGACGTCCAGGCCGCCACCGAGTGGGGCAACAAGGCTCTCGCCGCCAGCCGCAAGGCCGACGAGATGCGCTCCACCGGCGACGCCGCCGATGCCGACAAGTTCGACAACCTCGCGAAGATCGCTCTGCAGCGCCAGATCAGCGCCGAGCGCGAGGCGACCGGGGCCGAGCCGCAGATCGCCGCTCAGACCGAGATCGTCGACAAGCTGAAGTCCGGCCTCAACGGCATGAAGGACAAGCTCGGCGAGCTGAAGAACAAGCGCAGCGAGCTGCTCGCCCGCGCCAAGGTCGCCGAGGCTCAGACGAAGGTGCAGGATGCGGTCTCCTCGATCAACGTCCTCGACCCCACCAGCGAGCTGGGACGTTTCGAAGACAAGGTCCGCCGTCAGGAGGCCCTCGCCCAGGGCAAGATCGAGCTCGCGGCATCCAGCCTCGACGCTCAGTTCGAGAGCCTCGAAGACCTCGGTGAGCTCACCGAGGTCGAGGCTCGTCTCGCCGAGCTGAAGGCGGGCGGCTCCGCCCCTCGCCAGGCCATCGAAGGCTCCTGACACACCTGCGGGTGCCTCGGATCCTCGCGTCCGAGGCACCCGCTCCTCTTCTCAGCTGGAGGCACCCATGGTGCGTTTCCTCGTCGTCCCGCAGTGGCAGGGCTCCCCCGCCGCTCGCGCGATGCTGCTCGTCGACGGCGCCTCGGCGATCGCCGGCGACCTTCCGCGTGCCGCGACCACGGTGCTCGATGTGCCGGTCGAAGCCGGTGAATCCCTCGGCACCGGCGTCCGCCGACTCAGCGCTCTCCTTCGCACCCGAGAGCTCGTCGAAACCGGCATGACCGCCGACACCGTGATCATCGGCGGCGACTGCAGCGTGACCGTCGCCGCCCTGGCGGCTCTTCCCGGCGGAACCGACGACCTGGCCGTCGTGTGGTGCGATGCCCACGCCGACCTGCACACGCCGGACACCTCATCCTCCGGAGCGTTCTCCGGCATGGCGCTCCGCGCGGTACTCGGCGACGGAGAGCCTCAACTCGCGCTCTCGCCCGGGATCCCCCGCGATCGGGTGGTCACGGTGGGCATGCGCAATCTCGACGACGACGAGGTCACCGCCCTCGACGGCCTCGCCCAGCTCTCCGTCGACGATCTGGAATCGCCCGACGCTCTCGCCGACGCGGTCGAAGCGACCGGCGCGCGCCGCGTATGGGTGCACATCGACGTCGATGTGCTCGACCCTGCGGAGATCGCCGGCGTCTCCTCCCCCGCACCGTTCGGACTCTCGCCCGCGAGTCTGAGCACCGCGATCCGCGCACTGCGGTCCCGTGTGCCGCTGGCGGGCGCCACCATCGCGGGGTTCGCCCCTCGCTCACCCGCTGACGCGGTCGACGACCTCGGCGCGCTGCTCCGTCTCGTCGGAGCCGTCGCATGACGTCCGACTGGCGGCCGGCCGCCGAGCGCGCTGTGGCTCGCGGTCGGAGACTCGACCGCCGGATCCCCGCGTTCCTCCTGCGTTCGCCGATCAGCCGGATCGGCTACTGGTGGGGCACGTCCGTGGGCTGGATCTGGGGGTCCCTGTGGAGCACGGGTCCCGTCGAACGCCGATCGGGCCTGTGGGTGTTCCAGGGGATGCCGAACTGGACGTTCAACCGCGGCGGAGTGTGCGTCGGCGGCTGCTTCCTGACGGGTGACGCCCGTCCGAGCGAGGCCGTGCTGCGCCACGAGGCGGTGCACAAGGCGCAGTGGCTGCGCTACGGCATCCTGCTTCCGGTGCTCTACCTGTTCGCGGGCAGGGATCCGCTGCGCAACCGCTTCGAGATCGAGGCGGGCCTGGAAGACGGCAACTACGTGCGCCGCAGCAGGTCGCGGCCGTCGAGCGCGGAAGCGCTCAGCGGTTGACGGGCAGCAGCCCGAAACGCTCCGGAGCGTGGATCTGAGCAGGCTGGATCTCGAGGGCGCCCGTCAGGTGCTCAACGATGTCAGCCGTGCCGAGGAAGCCTCCGAGAAGAGTGACGTGGGTGTCGAGCTCGTCGTCGCAGAGCATCTCGTCTGCCCACGCGCAGGTCGCTCGGGCGAGAGCCTCGCCGGGTGCGCACGCTCGCCCGCTTCCCGGTGCGCCCGATCGCTGGGATCGAGCGAGCCACGTGACCGTCATGCGTCCAGGGGCTTCGATCACGCCGATGTCGGACGCGTCGGCGACCTCGATGAAGATCCGACCCGACGCGCACAGCGGCAGAGTGGCGAGGAAGACCTCGAGCTCGGTGAGCGAGTGCTCGTCGGCCGTCACCAGGTGGTGAGCACGGCGACGTGCGGCGCGGCGTTCGGCACGCGTGCTGCGGGTCTCGAGGAAGGTCTCCATGATGCATCCATCATACAGCACATGAAGGGTTGCCTAACCTTGCTCGGGGACTTCTTCCACAAGTGCGTATCGCAGAGCCTCGAGTTCCTGGTCCGTCATCCCGTTCGCGCGCAGGTAGCCGGCGGCCGAACCCCAACGTTCGTCGACCTGCTCGAGCAGCGCCCGCATCACCGGTGCCGGCGACTGCGTCGCCAGAGCGACGGCGTGCACAGCCTGCGGATGCTGCGACCTCAGGTATGCAGCGATGCGCTGCGACCGCTCGGCGGGCAGCAGCGACTCCGTGAGCGCGTAGTCCGCGACGATCGCCTCACGGTCGGCGCCCACTGCGGCGAGTGCGAGCGCGACGGTCACCCCGGTGCGGTCCTTGCCGACCGTGCAGTGAACGAGAGTCGGCTCCCCCTCAGCGATGATGCGGATCGCGGCGACGAGCCGATCTCCGCTCTCCTCGAGCAGGTGCAGATAGAGATCCTCCAGGCTCGTGTCCGTCTCGAAGAACGACCGCACGGATCCGAGGAACAGCGGAAGGTGAGTGGTGTCGGGACCCTCGATCTCGGTCGGCTCTGCGGCGACCTCTTCGCCGTCGCGAAGATCGACGATGTGAGCGACGCGGCGACGGACCTCGTTCACCCCGGCAGTGGTCGCCGCCGAGAGCTGGCCGGATCGCAACAGCACGCCCGAACGGATCCGACCACCGTCTGCGAGCATCCCTCCGACGTCGCGGAAGTTGTTGACCCCGTCGACCTCGAGAACGCTCATGCCTGCGCCTGCGCCTGCGGCGAGCGCGGCGGAACCGGGTATCTTCCGGCGATCACGACTCGGTTGAAGGCGTTGATCGAGATGCAGGCCCAGCTCAGTGCCGCGTACTCCTTCTCGGTGAACACTCCACCGACCCGGTCGTACACGTCGTCGGAGATGCCCTCCTCGGAGATGAAGGTGAAAGCCTCGGCGAGCTCGAGCGCGGCTTCCTCGCGGTCACTGAAGACATTGCTCTCGCGCCACGTCGCGATCTGCATGAGCGTGTCGGTGTCGATGCCCGCCTTGAGCGCGCGATCCACATGCAGACGCGTGCAGTAGCTGCACCCGTTGAGTTGCGACGAGTGGATCATCACGATCTCCTTGAGCCGATCGTCGATCCCGTTGGCTGCGCAGATGTCTCCCACGGTGCGGGCGAAGGCGTCGAGCGCCTGGTAGGCCGCCGGCTCGGTCTTTGAGAGGTGCACTCGCGTCTCGCTCATGGCTCAATGATATTCCGTTGTGCACTCAAGCTGGCGAGCCGCTCACAGGAAGCGAGAATGCAGAGCGCGAAATGACAGCGCCGATTTGATACCTTTTCGCCAAGGGTGAGCCGGGTTACGGCAAACATAATGCTCCCGCATTTCCCCACCACCCTCGAAGCAGAGCAGAATATGCAGGTGGCGATCGACACCAGCGAGTTCAGCTATCTTCCCGCACAGGCGCAGACGATGGGGGTCGCCGAACCGTCCGTTCGACGCCTGACGCTGCCCCTGCCGGACGGCCGCCAGGTGAGCGCGCTGCGATTCGGCGACGAGGCACCTCGAGTGACACTGCTGCACGGCGCCGGTCTCAATGCGCACACGTGGGACACGACCGTGCTCGCGCTCCAGCAGCCGGTGCTGGCGATCGACCTCGCCGGTCACGGCGACTCGTCGTGGCGCGACGACCTCGATTACACCCCTCGCACTCTCGCCCTCGACGTCGCCGCGGCGCTCGACGCCTGGACGGACGCCCCGCAGCTGGTCGTGGGCCACTCGCTCGGCGGCCTCACCGGCGCAGCTCTTGCCGCTGCCCGTCCCGACCTCGTGTCGGAGCTGATCGTGGTCGACATCACCCCGGGCATCGACACGTCCGCCGGGCCCGCCGCCCTACGCGAGTTCTACGCCGGCCCCACGGATTTCGAGACGCGCGACGAGCTCGTCGACCGCGCGATCTCGTTCGGGTTCGGGGGCGCCAGGTCTGACACCGAGCGGGGCGTATTCCTGAACACCCGCGTGCGCGCCGACGGCCGCATCGAGTGGAAGCACCACTTCGCGCACCTCGCGGCCCAGACGCTCGCTGCGCACGACCGCGGCGACGTCTCGGCGCCGTCCGCACTTCACACCACCGGCTGGCAGGATCTCTCCCAGACGTCGGCACCCCTCACGCTCCTCCGCGCGATCGACGGCTTCGTGACCGCAGCGGATGCGCAGGAGTTCGCCGATCGTCTGCCTCAGGCCCGCGTGGTCGCCGTCCAGGCCACCCACAACGTCCAGGAGACCGCGCCCGGGCAGCTCGCCGCGGTGATCTCGTCCTCGCTCCCGCCGCACGGAATGTGACGTTCCGTTCCACATTCCGCCCTCACCCACCCGACACATCCCTAGGCTCGATCCATCGGCACACAGCAACTGCCGCACCGAGAGGAAACAACCCATGTTCCGACGTACGCGACGACTCGCGCTGATCTCCGCCATCGCGGCGAGCGCCATCGTCCTCACCGCCTGCGCAGGTGCCGCAGAGCCCGAGACCACTGAGCCCGTCGGAGAGCCCGATCCCGACGCGACGCTCCAGGTGGGGCTCGTCCTCGAACCCACCAATCTCGACATCCGTCACACCAGCGGCGCCGCCCTCGAGCAGATCCTCATCGACAACATCTACGAGGGTCTGATCAGCCGGACGCAGGAGAACGAGATCGTGCCCCGCCTCGCCTCGGACTACGAGGTCTCCGACGACGGACTCACTTACACGTTCACCCTCAACGAGGGCATCACGTTCCACAGCGGAACCGCACTCACCTCCGCCGACGTGGTCGCCTCGTACGAGGCCGTCCGCACGGACGCGACGCTGCAGGGCAACGCCGAGTTCGCCTCGGTGGCCTCTATCACCGCCCCGGACCCCGCGACGGTGCAGATCGTGCTCACGGAGCCGAACCAGAACTTCCTGTTCTCGCTCACCGGGCCTGCGGGTCTCGTCTTCCAGACGGGCGACGCGACCGACCTCAAGACCGCCGAGAACGGAACCGGCCCCTTCACCCTGACTCGGTGGAACAAGGGCAGCGCCATCACCTTCGCCCGCAACGACGCCTATTGGGGCGAACCGGCGGGAGTCGCCGAGGTCGAGTTCCAGTACATCCCCGACTTCACCGCCGGAGTGAACACCGCTCTCGACGGCGGGGTCCAGGTTCTCACAGCCGTCGACCCGAATCTCGCCCCGCAGCTCGAGGATTCCGGCGACTTCGCCCTCACGACCGGGCGCACCACCGACAAGGCCACGCTCGCGTTCAACAACGCCAAGGCGCCTCTCGACGACGTCCGGGTACGCGAGGCACTCCGCCTCGCGATCGATCACGAGGCTCTCGTCGAGGCCGTCGGTGCGGGATCCACCCTGTACGGACCGATCCCTGAGCTGGACCCCGGTTACGAGGACCTCTCCGATGTCGTCTCCTACGACCCGGAGAAGGCGAAGGAGTTGCTTGCAGAAGCCGGCCAGGAGGATCTCGAGCTCACCCTGACGATCCCCAGCTTCTACGGAACGACGGTCCCCAAGGTGCTCATCTCGGACTTCCAGAAGGTCGGCGTCACCCTCGATGTCGACTCCGTCGAGTTCCCGGCCTGGTTGGAGGACGTCTACACCAACCACGACTACGACCTCAGCTTCGTGCTGCACGTCGAGCCGCGCGACTTCGGCAACTTCGCGAACCCCGACTACTACTTCGGCTACGACAACGCCGAGGTGCAGGGCCTGTACACCGAGGCGCTGGCCGAGGTCGATCCCGACAAGTCCGCGGACCTGCTCGCCGAAGCCGCGCGCATCGTGTCCGAGGACCACGCGGCGGACTGGCTGTACAACGGTGCGACCATCACGGCCGTCAGCCCGCTCGTGACCGGCTTCCCCGAGGACTCGATCAACTCCCGCATCAACCTGGCCGGGGTGACCGTGGCCACCGAGAAGTGATGACGCGCACGTCGTGATCCGCTACGCGCTCGTTCGAGGAGCCCTGCTCATCGCAGGGCTCCTCGTCTCGAGTGCGGTGATCTTCCTGACCCTCAGGGTCTTCCCCGGCGATGTCGCACAGCTGATCGCGGGCACGCAGGCCTCCCCCGACGAGGTGGAGGCCCTTCGCGAATCCCTCGGTCTGAACCGTCCTCTCCCCGCGCAGTACGCGGAGTGGATCGGCGGGATATTCCGCGGCGATCTCGGCACGTCGCTCCTGTCGGGCGCCTCGGTCGGCGAGGAGCTGCTCGAGAAGGCGCAGGTCACGGTCCCGCTCGGCATCCTCTCCCTGCTCATCGCCGTCCTCATCGCCGTGCCATTCGGCATTCTGGCCGCGCTTCGTCGTGGCGGTCGCGGAGGCACGGCGCTGAGCGTGGGCGCGCAGGCTCTCGCCGCGGTGCCCGTCGTCTGGGCGGGCATGATGCTCATCGTCGTCTTCTCGGTCTGGCTCGGCTGGCTTCCCCCGCAGGGCTTCCCCCGCACCGGGTGGAGCACGCCCTGGCGAGCGATCGAATCGCTGCTGCTGCCCGCTCTCACGATCGGCATCGTCGAGGGCGCGATGCTCATGAGATTCGTGCGCAGTGCGACCCTGCAGGCTGCGGGACAGGACTTCGTCCGCACCGCCGCCGCCAAGGGACTCACCCGCACGCGCGCACTCATCTCCCACGGCATACCGGCAGTCGGACTCTCGATCATCACTGTCCTCGGACTGCAGGTCGCGGGCATCATCGTCGGCTCGGTCGTCATCGAGCAGCTGTTCACCCTCCCGGGTATCGGGCGGATGCTCGTGGCCGACGTCGGAACGCGCGACCTCGTCAAGGTGCAGAGCGAGCTGCTCGTGCTCACCGGTTTCGTGCTCGTGGTGGGCTTCCTCGTCGATCTGGTCCATCGTGCGATCGATCCTCGGCAGAGGGAGGCCTGATGTCCGGTTGGCTGTCGAGACTGTGGCGGACCGCGACCGGGCGATTCGGTCTGATCGTCGTCGCCATCGTCGCTCTCACCGCGCTCGTCTCGCTGTTCTGGACGCCGTTCGACCCGCAGGAGTCCGATCTGGCGGCTCGCTGGGGTGCCCCGGCTGGCCGCATCTGCTCGGCACCGACGACACCGGGCGCGACATCCTCAGTCTGCTCATGGCGGGCTCTCGGACGACGGTGTTCGTGAGCATCGGCGCCGGGCTCGTCGCCACGGTCGTCGGCATCGCCCTGGCCGCGCTCGGCGCGCTCACGGCACGGTGGCTGCGTGAGACGGTGGCCGTGCTCGTCGACATCCTGATCGCCTTCCCCGTGCTGCTCATCGCGATGATGATCTCGTCGGTCTGGGGCGGCTCGCTCTGGGTGGTGATCTGGTCGGTGGGCATCGGCTTCGGCGTCAACATCGCTCGCGTCACCCGACCAGAGCTGCGCCGCGTGCAGCAGAGCGACTTCGTCCTCGCCGCGCGGGCCTCCGGCCTGACGACCGGTCAGAGCCTCGCGCGCCACCTGCTGCCCAACGTCGCGCCCGTGTTCATCGTGCAGCTGTCGTGGTCGATGGCGGTCGCCGTGCTCGCCGAAGCGGGACTGTCGTACCTGGGCTTCGGCGCGTCGGTGGTGGAGCCGAGCTGGGGGCTGCTGCTCGCCGATCTCCAGCGCTACATCGGCGTGCATCCCCTCTCGGTCATCTGGCCGGGCCTCGCGATCACGATCACGGTGCTCGCTCTCAACCTCCTGGGCGACGGCCTGCGCGAGGCCACCGATCCCACGCTGCGCCATCGCGCCGCCGAGATCCACACGCCGGCGGTGATCGCATGAGTCTCGAAGTGACCGACCTCGTCGTCCGCATCGACGGACGGCCGGTGGTCGACGGCGTCTCGTTCGAGGTGCCGGACGGATCGCGCCTGGGCCTGATCGGCGAATCCGGATCCGGCAAGTCCTTGACCGCCCTGGCCGTTCTCGGGCTCCTTCCCGACGGCGCGACCGCGAGCGGCAGCATCCGCTGGAACGGCACTGAGCTGATCGGAATGCCGGATCGCGAGCTCGCACGCCTGCGCGGTGACGAGATCGGGATCGTCTTCCAGGAGCCGCGCACCGCTCTGAACCCGATCCGCACGGCCGGCAGGCAGATCGCCGAGTCGATCCGCATCCACGAGGGCATCGGTCGACGAGAGGCCCGAGAGCGAGCGATCCAGGAGGCGGCTCGCGTGCGCCTGCCCGACCCGACGTCGATCGTCGATCGGTATCCGCACCAGCTGTCCGGCGGTCAGAGGCAGCGGGTGGCGATCGCGATGGCGCTCGCGTGCCGACCGCGTCTGCTCATCGCCGATGAGCCGACGACCGCTCTCGACGTCACGATCCAAGCCGAGATCCTCGCTCTGCTGTTGAACCTCGTCGAGGAGCAGGGCATGTCACTCGTGTTCATCACCCACGATCTCGCCGTCCTCGCTCAGGTCGCGACCGAGGGCGTGGTTCTCGAAGACGGCCACGTGGTCGAGGCGGCTCCCGTGAGCACGCTCCTCACCGCCCCGACGTCGCCGATCACCCAGGGGCTGCTCCGCGACGCGACCGCGACCCTGTGGCGGCCCGAGGGAGGCACGCGATGAGCCTGATCGAGGCGCGGTCTCTGCGGCGTGACTTCGTGATCCCCAAGCGCTCCGCCTTCGAGCCGACGCGCAGGCAGACAGCCTTGGCACCGACCGACCTCGACATCGTCGAGGGGTCGTCCGTCGGGATCATCGGCGAATCCGGGTCGGGGAAATCGACGCTCGTCAGACTGCTGCTCGGACTCGACCGTCCGACGTCCGGCACCGTCACCGTCGACGGAAGAGCCGTGGATGCCGCGGCATCCGCCCGCTCGCTGCACTGGCTGCGCCGTCAGACCGGGCTCGTGTTCCAGGACCCGTACGCATCGCTGGACCCTCGCATGACCGCCGCCCAGATCATCCGCGAGCCCCTCTGGGCGCTCGGCATCGAGGGAGACCACCGCGCGCGCGTGCGCGACGTGCTCGAGCAGGTCGGCCTCGAACCCGAGATGGGCGACCGCTACCCGCACGAGTTCTCGGGAGGGCAGCGGCAGCGGATCGCGTTGGCCCGCGCCATCGTGCATCGACCCCGCATCCTCGTCGGAGACGAGCCCCTGTCGGCGCTCGACGTGACCGTGCGAGCTCAGATCCTCGAGCTCCTGATCGAGCTGCGACGCAGCGCCGACCTGACGCTCGTCCTGGTGTCGCACGACATCGGCGTGGTGCAGAACCTGTGCGACACGGTGGTCGTGATGAAGGACGGCGCCGTCGTCGAGCGAGGACCCACCGCAGACGTGCTGCTGCGCCCGACGCAGGACTACACGAAGGCGCTCCTCGCCGCGATCCCCGTGATCCCCGCTCCCCCGTCGTGAGCAGGGTCGTCAGCGCGTCGAGCTCGTGCTGAAGAACTTCCGCCGACGGCTGGGACGCAGCGCGCGGCGCATGTAGACGGTCCCGAGGTCGCGGCCGAACTTGTGCCCGACTCGGCCCATCCGTCCGGCCTCGACGAAGCCGAGCTTCGCGTGGAGCCGAATCGAGGCGTCGGCCTTCGTGTCGCTGATCACGGCCACCATCTCGCGGATGCCGAGCTGTTCGCAGGCGTCGATGAGTGCCTGCAGCAGCGCAGCTCCGAGCCCCTTGCCGCCGGCTCCCGGACCGAGGTAGATCGAGTCCTCGACCGTGTACCGGTACGCGTTCTTGCCCGCCCACGGCTGCGCCAGCGCGTACCCGATCACGACCCCCGCCGGCGAGACCGCCACCAGGAAGGGCAGGCCGAGCTTGCTCAGCAGCGCGAACTTCTCACGCCAGTAGGGGATGCTGCTGCGCCGCTCATCGAGAGTGACCACCGAATTGCTGACGAAATGGTTGTAGATCTCGCGCACGTACGGGAGGTCGCCCGAACGTGCGGGGCGGATCGAGTACGAGAACACGTCGGGTTCGGGCTGCGGGCGCAGATGGCGCGGCAGCACACGGCGGCGATCACCGGGCTCGAACTGCATGCGATCAGCTTAGAGGGGGCGCTTCGCCGACGCGCCAGTCGATCGGACTCGCACCGAGTCCGTCGAGCAGCTCGTTCGCTCGCGAGAACGGCCGAGAGCCGAAGAATCCGCGCCGTGCGGAGAGCGGAGACGGGTGCGCCGAGGCGATCACGGGGGTCTCGCCGAGGAGGGGCTGCAGATTCGCCGCGTCCTTGCCCCACAGGATCGCGACGAGCGGCTGGTCCCGCGCGACGAGTGCGCGGATCGCGAGCTCGGTCACCTGCTCCCATCCCCAGCGGCGATGGGAGCCGGCCTCGCCGGGCCGCACGGTCAGCACCCTGTTGAGCAGCAGGACCCCCTGGTCGCTCCACGCGGACAGATCTCCGTGCGGGGCGGGCGGGATGCCGAGATCGCTCTCGAGTTCCCGGTAGATGTTCCCCAGGCTGCGCGGCAGCGGCCGCACGTCATGGTCGACGGCGAACGACAGCCCGATCGGGTGCCCGGGAGTCGGATACGGGTCCTGACCGGTGATGAGCACCTTGACGTCGGACATCGGGCGTTCGAAGGCGCGCAGCACGTGATCGCCCGCGGGAAGATAACCGCGTCCTGCGGCCTGCTCCTCCCGCAGCCGCTCCCCGAGGGCGGTGATCGTCTGCTGAACCGGAGCGAGTGCGTCCGCCCATTCGGGGTCCATGAGACCGTCGCCGGCGAGCTCGGCGAGAGTGCGCGCGGTCATCCTCAGTCGATCGGCCGCACGCGCAGCGGTCCGCGGGCGAGAAGATGGTTGGCCGACTGCGCGACGGGTCGCATCGTGACGAGGTCGAGATTCACGTGAGCGGGCGCGTCGAGGGCATAGGCGATCACGTCGGCGACGTCCTCGGCGCGCAGCGGCGCCTCGACGCCCGAATACACGGCCTCTGCCGCGACCGCGTCTCCGCCCAGACGGTTGAGCGTGAACTCCTCGGTGTGCACCATTCCGGGAGCGATCTCGGACACGCGGATCGGCTCGCCGTTCAACTCGAGACGGAGGGCGTGCACGAGCATGGCCTGCGCGGCCTTGGCGGCGTTGTAGCCTCCGCCGCCCGGGTAGGCCACCTGGGCGGCCGTCGAGGTCACGAACACGGTGTCCGCGTGACCGTCCGCGGCGGCTGCCCGACGAAGCAGAGGCAGGAGCCCCGCCACCAGACGCTGGCTCGACAGCACGTTCGCGTCGTACATCCACTGCCAGTCGTCGATCGACGCGTTCTCGATGCGATCCGTGCCTCGCGCTCCGCCCGCGACCTGCACGAGAGCGTGCACGGGTCCCGAATCCTCGAGCTCCGAGACCAGCGCTGCGACGGCTTCCGGGTTCGTCAGGTCGCACGCGACCGTCGACGCCCCGGTCTCCGCCGAGAGCGCCTCCAGTCGGGACGCCCGTCGTGCGACTCCCACGACCCCCCAGCCGCGGGCGCGCAGCGCGCGCACCGTCGCCTGTCCGATACCCGAACTCGCACCCGTCACCACTGCACGCCTGTTCACCATTCCTCCACCGTACGATGTTCCGGCCGCGAAAGCCGCTGCGCATCGTCGGGTCGTCTCGACGCGCCGCGTCGGGAGTCGACGCGCGCCGACCGGACCTCGGAGACGAGGACGAGTGCGACCCCGGCTCCGCACAGGGCGAGTCCGGCGATCGTGAGGATCGTCAGAGGCTCCCCCAGCAGGATGGTTCCGGCCAGTGACGTCGTCGGCGCGATCAGGAAGAGCAGCGCCTGCAGGGCGGTGATGCCGATGCGCTTCAGCAGCCACCAGTACAGACCGTAGGCGGCGAGCGTCGGAGCGGCCGCGGTCAGCACCACGGCGAGCCAGAACGATCCGGAGGCGGGCGGAACCAGCGTCCCCGTCACCGCCGCGATCACCACGAGCAGCGCCGCCGTCACCGTCACGTGGACGGTCAGCGTCACGAGCACGCCGGTCTGCACCCCGGTCTTCCGCTGCAGCAGGGTGCCGACGATGAGGCACACCATGGCGACGGCCGGCAGCGCATAGGCCGCAGGTGGAGCCTCGGTGGCGCCGAGCTGCGACTGGACGACGAGCAGCACTCCGATCGCGCCCACTCCGAGCCCGACCCATTGAGCTCCGCGCACACGCAGACCGAGGATGGGCCCGACGAGCACAGCCACCACCAGGGGCTGCACCGCGTCGATGAGAGCCACGGTGCCGGTGGCGATGCCTGCGGCGACGGCACCGTAGACCGCGATGCAGTAGCCGAACTGCGCGAAGATCCCTATCGAAGCCTGGATCCGGAGCTCACGTCGGTGCATCCCCGTCGCCGCTCCTGAGACGACGACAAGCACGAGCAGCGCGACGGCCAGGGGTGCGAACCGCCACACGAGGAGCGTCAGGGGCGAGACCTCGACGGTGGCGAACGCCGGGATGATGAACCCCGAGCTCCAGGTCACGACGAATGCGGTCGCGGCGGTCGCCGTCGTCACGACCCGAAGTACACCGATCTGTTTACTCATGATGCCGACTATACAGACTGGTATAGTCGTCCGCATGACCTCGTCCGTTCCCGAACTCGTCCCGCTCACGCCCGGAGGGCGGCGCGTTCTCGACGCCGCATCCCGACTGTTCTACGAGCGAGGCATCCACGCGGTCGGGGTCGACACGATCGCCGAGGCGGCCGGAGTCACGAAGAAGACGCTCTACGACCGCTTCGGGTCGAAGGAGGCGCTGGTCGTCTCCTACCTCCAGCACCGGGATGCGCGGTGGCGCGACCACGTCGCCGGCCAGCTCGCCCGGGTGCCCGATCCCGGCGCCGACCGTGTGCTCGCGGTCTTCGACGCCGCGATCTCCTGGTCCGACGAGAACAGCCCGAAGGGATGCAGCGCGATCAACGCTCGAGCCGAGATCGGCGAGGGCAACGACGACCACCCGGTGTTCCCCGAGGTGTCTCGCCAGAAGGCCTGGCTCCTCGATCTGTTCGAGGAGCTCTGCGGCGAAGCGGGGATCACCGATCCGCAGGCGATGGCACAGGCGATGATGCTGCTGTACGAGGGCGCGATCGTCACGGTCGGGATGACGACGTTCGCCGAGCCGTTCGCGATCGCTCGCACGTGGGCGGCGAGGCTGCTCGGCCGGCCCTGAACCCGCACGCGCAGCGGCACCGGGATCCGGCCGGCGTTCATTACGTCACATTTCCTACCCACTGTTGACAACTTCCGATATTCCGTACTGTCGCATCAACGACATCAGTCGAATCGACCTTCCAACAGTTCCAGGGGGAACACATGTCCGCACCCGAGACCTGGCGTTTCGAGACAAAGCAGATCCACTCCGGCGCTGCTCCCGACCCCGTGACCAAGGCCCGCGCCACTCCGATCTACCAGACCACGTCCTACGTGTTCGACAGCGCGGATCACGCCGCGAACCTGTTCGCCCTGGCGGAGTTCGGCAACATCTACACCCGCATCCAGAACCCGACGCAGGACGTCCTGGAGCAGCGCCTCGCGGCGCTCGAGGGGGGCACCGGAGCCCTCGTCCTCGCCAGCGGTCAGGCGGCGTCGACGTTCGCTGTGCTGAACATCGCGCAGGCCGGTGACCACATCGTCTCGTCCAGCTCGATCTACGGCGGCACGTACAACCTGTTCAAGTACACGCTCGCCAAGCTCGGCATCGAGGTCACGTTCGTCGAGAACCAGGACGACCCCGAAGAGTGGCGCCGCGCGCTGCGACCGAACACCAAGCTCTTCTTCGCGGAGACCATCGGCAACCCGCAGATCAACATCCTCGACATCCGCACCGTCGCCGACGTGGCGCACGAGGGCGGCGTCCCGCTGATCGTCGACAACACGATCGCGACTCCGTACCTGATCCGCCCGTTCGAGCACGGCGCCGACATCGTCGTGCACTCGGTCACCAAGTTCCTCGGCGGCCACGGCACCACCATCGGCGGCGCGATCATCGACGGCGGCACCTTCGAGTGGTCGAAGAACGTCGAGCGCTTCCCCGGCCTCACCGAGCCCGACCCGTCGTACCACGGCGCGAGCTACACCGCCGCGGTCGGCGACCCGCTCGCCTACATCATCAAGGCCCGGGTGCAGCTGCTCCGCGACCTCGGCTCGGCCATCGCGCCGCAGAGCGCCTGGAACCTCATCCAGGGCATCGAGACGCTGTCGCTGCGCATCGAGCGTCACGTGCAGAACGCCCAGGAGATCGCCGAGTGGCTCGACAGCCGGGACGACGTGGCATCCGTCAACTACTCTGGCCTGCCCTCGTCTCCCTGGTACGCCAAGGCGAACCAGTACGCACCCAAGGGCGTCGGTGCGGTGCTGTCGTTCGAGCTCAAGGGCGGCGTCGAAGCCGGTCGCGAGTTCGTCAACAGCCTGTCGCTGTTCAGCCACCTCGCGAACATCGGCGACGTGCGCTCTCTCGTCATCCACCCGGCGTCGACCACCCACGCGCAGCTCACGCCCGAGCAGCAGCTCACGGCCGGCGTCACCCCCGGCCTCGTGCGACTGTCGGTGGGCATCGAGAACATCGACGACCTCAAGGCAGACCTCGACGAGGCACTCGCCGCGGCTCGCCGCGTGTCGGAGGCCGCTCGCGCCTGACCGCCATCACGCAGAGCAAGTGCCCCGGGCTTCGGCTCGGGGCACTTCTCGTCCCCGGCTCGTTCGGCCCGTGCACAGGCGGCGCGGACGACAATGAGAACCCACCCGAGGAGCTCACGATCGCCGCCACGACGCATCCGCCGACCCGCCGACGCACGCACGTACCCGCAGGGCGAGCCATCGCCGTCGTCGCACTGGTCGTGCTGGTCATGATCGTGTGCGTCTGGGTCCCGGGCGTGGTGGGAACCGCGGCCGCTGCGCTTCTCCCCTGGTGCGGTCTCGCGCTCGGAGTGCTGGCGGTGGTCGCCCTCCTCCTCGCCCGCCGTGTCCTCCTGGTGCTGCTCGTGCCTATCGTCGCGTGGATGATGGCGATCGCTCCGTCTGCTCCGGGCTTCGCATCGGGCAGCGCCGACGAATCGCCCGGCGTGCGGATAGTCAGCCAGAACGTGCGCGCCCACTCCGGTGGCGCGGCGGAATCCGCGACGGACCTCGCTGGCTCCGGCGCCGAGGTCATCGCCCTCACCGAGCTCGACGCCGACAGCCTCGCGGCGGCACGCGACACGCTCGCCGCCGACTACCCGCACTCGTATGCCGTCGGCACGGTCGCCGTGTGGAGCCGCCTGCCGATCACGGATGCGCAGGCGCTGTCGCTCGGACTCGACTGGAAGCGCGCACTGCGTGTGGTCGTGAATGCGCCGGACGGCGACGTGGCCGTCTACGTCATGCACGCGGCGTCGGTCCGCCCGGGCGTGCAGAGCGAGCGGGACGCGATGCTGTCCGGCATCGCCGATGCCGTCGCCGCCGATTCATCGGGGTCGGTCGTCGTCGTCGGCGACTTCAACGCCGCCTCTGCAGATCCTGCCCTGGGCGCCATCCGATCTCAGCTCGACTGGGTCAGGCCGACCGACGGCGCCCTCGGGTTCACGTGGCCCGCCGCACTCCCGCTCGCCAGGATCGATCATGTCTTCACGCGCGGCCTGACCGTGCTCGGTTCGACGACCATGCGGGCAGGCAGCAGCGACCACCTGGCGACGGTCACCACCCTCGCGTTCTGAGCGATCCGACGACGCATCCGTCCGCGGCGCACCGGGCGCGTAACCTGCGGCCGGCGCGTCGCGCGTCAGGCGAGAATGGAAGCATGGACTGGCAGACGACCTCTGAGGACACGGTGCCGTCGGCGCCCGTGACGGAGGCCGACGTGCGCCTGCTTCGCGCGCGACCTCCCGCCACCGGCGCCTGGCGCGACGGGGACCCGGCCGGCGGACGGCGTTTCGCCTCGTTCGGCGCTTTCCCGACCGAGAGCGGCGCCGAGCTCCCGGGCTTCCGCCTCGCGTTCGAGACCTGGGGCGAGCTGAACGACGACCGGGACAACGCGGTCCTCGTCCTGCATGCGCTCACCGGCGACAGTCACGTGCGCGGCGCCGCCGGGGCGGGACACCCGACCGCCGGCTGGTGGGAGGACATCACCGGCCCCGGAGCACCGCTCGACACCGACCGCTGGTTCGTCATCGCACCCAACATGCTCGGCGGCTGCCAGGGATCCACCGGCCCGGCCAGCATCGCCCCCTCCGGATACGAGTGGGCCTCGCGCTTCCCCTACCTGACGATCCGCGACCAGGTCGCCGCGCAGGTACGCCTCGCCGACTCGCTGGGCATCGACACCTGGGCCGCGGTGATCGGCGGCTCCATGGGCGGGATGCACGCGCTCGAATGGGCGGTCTCGCACCCCGAGCGTGTCGCTCGCCTCGCCGTGCTGTCATCGCCTCCGGTCACGACAGCCGATCAGATCGCCCTGAACACGGTGCAGCTCGAGACCATCCGGATGGATCCCCGGTTCCTGGGCGGCGAGTACTACGATCTGGCCGACGGCGACGGCCCGCACCGCGGACTGGCGCTCGCCCGTCGCATGGCACTGCTCAACTATCGCAGTCCGATCGAGCTCAACCAGCGGTTCCAGCGCTCGTGGCAGTCAGGGGTGTCGCCTCTCGGCCATGGCGGACGTTTCGCGGTCGAGTCGTACCTGGACTTCCACGGCAACAAGTTCACCCGCCGTTTCGACGCGAACAGCTACATCACCCTCGTCGAGGCGATGAACTCGCACGACGTCGGCCGCGATCGCGGCGGGGTCGAAGAGGCGCTGCGCGCCGTGACGGCGACGACGCTCGTCCTGGGCATCGACAGCGACCGCCTCTTCCCCGTCGACGGCCAGCACCGCATCTCCCGCAGCATCCCGAACACCCTCGACGGCACCGAGGCCGTGGTGCTGAACAGCGATTTCGGGCATGACGGCTTCCTCATCGAGACCGAGGCGGTCGGCAGCAACCTGCGGCGGCTGCTCGCGAGCTAGATCGGATCGATCGTCCACGGCAGGGATCCGGTGCGCAGCCGTAGGCCCTCCCACTCGAAGTCGGTGCCCTGTGGCGACTGGACCACTCGGGTCGCGAAGTGCTGCGCCTCGCCAGCCGACGCGAGAGCGTCCTCGGCCGTGTCGAACCGGCTGAGCTGATGCAGGGTGACCCAGGTCGGCGGGAAGAGCGTCCACTCCCCCGTCGCATGCCTCGACAGAGCTTCGGCAGGGCTCAGCCAGACCGCGTCGACGACCTCGTCGGGCGAGAACCGCAGGTCCCCTCGCGGCGCTCCGGCGAGGAAGAACCACGTCCGGATGCGGATCGGCGCCTCGGCCGGCGGCTGCCAGCGGGACAGCAGCACCGGATCGGCGATCGTCAGGCCGACCTCCTCGCGCGTCTCACGGATCGCCGCTCGACGCGCGTCGTCGCTCTCCTCCGCCCCCGCGCGGCGGTCGGACGGCTCCACCTTGCCGCCCGGGAACACCCACGCACCGGCGAACGAACCGCGATCCGGCCGGCGCATCAGCAGCACAGCGAAGCCGTCGGGTGTCGAGCGCAGCAGCACGGCCGTCCCGGCGACGGGCAGATGGTCGAGATCGGTCACAGCCTCACTCTATGAGGCGCAATGCCGCTCAGGCCTGAACGAGGACGGGCTTGCGCGCCTCTGTGCGATACGACAGCAACGCGATCACGAGGCCCGCGACGGCGAGGGCCGCCCCGGTCCACGACGGCGCGACGAAGCCCCATCCGGCCGCGATCACCATGCCGCCGAGGAACGCGCCGAGGCTGTTGCCGATGTTGAGCGCAGAGTGGTTCATCGCCGCGGCGATCGACTGATTGTCTCCGGCGACATCCATCAACCGCGTCTGGATCGTCGGGCTGAGCACCGAGGACACGAAGCCCACGACGAATACGAGGATGGCGAGGCTGACGATCCAGAATGCGAGCACGGCGAGGAGTGCGAACACGAGCGCCATCGCTGCGAGTCCGAAGAGCAGCGTGCGTCGCAGGTCGATGTCGGCGAGATGCCCGCCGACGAGGTTGCCGGCGGTCATGCCCAATCCCATCAGCACCAGCACGATCGGCACCGCCCACTCGGGAGAGCCCGCCACCTCGGTCACCAGGGGCGCGATGTAGCTGTAGACCGCGAAGAAGCCGCCGAACCCGATCGCACCGACGCCGAGCGTGAACCAGACCTGCGGGATGCGGAACACGCCGAGCTCCTCGCGCATGGTCCGGCCGGGAGAGCCGGGATGCTCGGGCACGAAGAAGATGATGCAGACGGTCGCGAGGGCGAAGACGAGGGTCACGACCGCGAAGGCTGCCCGCCACCCCCAGAGCTGACCGAGGAAGGTCCCGAACGGCACCCCGACCACGTTCGCCACCGTCAATCCGGTGAGGATGAAGGCGACGCCCTTGGCTCGGTTGCCCGGCCCCATCACGTCAGCCGCGACCAGCGCGCCGATGCCGAAGTAAGCGCCGTGAGGCAGCCCCGCGAGGAATCGCGAGGCACCGACGAGTTCGAAGGTCGGGAGGAAGACCGTGAGCGCGTTGAACAGGGTCAGCGCCAGAGCCAGCCCGATCATCACGCGATGCCGCGGGTAGCGCGCGACGAAGCCGGCGATCGTGGGAGCTCCGACGACGACGCCGAGAGCGTAGAGCGAGATCAGCCAGCCGGCCTGGCTCAGCGCGTCTTCGGGGCTGCTGGCCCACAGCGTGGGCAGCAGCTCGTCAGCGATGTTGGGCAGCAGGCCCATGACGACGAACTCGGTCATGCCGATGCCGAAGCTGCCGATGGCGAGCGAGAGGAGCGCCCACTTCGCCGCACCCCTCGATTCAGTCGAGGGATTCACCCGTCGAGTCTACGGGGTGTCCGAGTCGTCGATCGCCGCTTCGAGCCGCTCGATCTTCGCATCGAGCTCCCCCTCGTACCCGGGTCGGATGTCAGCCTTGAGCACCAGCGAGACCCGCGACCCGAACGGCATCACGGCGTCGGTCGCGCGCTTGACGACGTCCATCACCGAGTCCCAGTCCGGTCCCTCGATCTCCGTGAACATGCTGGTCGTGCGGTGCGGCAGTCCCGACTCGCGCACGACCCGCACGGCGGCGGCGACCGCGTCGTGGACCGACGCGTCTGAGCGCTCCGATCCGTCGGAGGGTGAGCCGCTCGGCGCGACGGAGAAGGCGATCAGCATGGGTTCACTCCCGGGTGGTGGACGGATTGCGGGCGGGCACACGGACGACGGCGCGGATGCCGACGGCGAGGAGCACGATGAGGAGGACGTTCCGCGCGGTCAGGATGACGATGGGCAGCAGCTCCGCGCGCAGCAGCGCGTCGTAGCTGAGCGGGTAGACCAGGCACGTGAGGGCACAGAGCGCGAGCACGAGCACGGCGGGCCAGACGGCTCGTGCGCGGTCGAAGACGAACCACAGGATGACCGGAGCGATCAGCCACGTCTGGAACTGCGGCGAGCCCACCTTGTTCATCACGATCAGGGTCGTGACGAGACTCAGCGCGAGAGGAGGCAACAGCCGCGCCGACGATGCGCCCCGCGCAGCCTTGAGTCCCCCGACGACCATCACGACGACCACGAGGACCGCCATCAGCGGTGTGAGCACCGCACTGACCGCGTCCGCACCCTGAGCACTGATCTGGAAGGTCAGGATGTCGAAGCTGTACTCGATGCGAGCGGCACCCGAGATCGCGAGCCAGAGGAACGGGGTCGCCGCGACGGCTTCGATCTGGAGGCCCCGCCCGGTCTGCTCCGTCAGGAATCCGAAGATCTCGGTGTCGGCTCCGAGCAGGAACAGCAGCGAGATGACGACGGCGGACACGGCTGCAGCCGTGAGCAGGACGCGCATCCTGCTCACGAGCGCGACCACGGCGGCGAGCACGAGGGCGGCCGGCCAGATCTTGATCCAGGCGCCGATCGTCAGCAGTGCGGCTGCCGCAGCGGGGCGACGGACCAGCCAGAGCCCGCCGATCACCGCCAGAGGCACGGTGATCGCGTCGATGCGGTACATCGCGATCGGGCCGAGCAGAAGCAGGGCGGCGACCCAGAACCACGCCGCCGCACGCCGCGGCCGAGATGACGCGCGGCCGAGAAGCACCGCGAAGGCGATCGCATCGAGCACCGTCACGAGCGCAGCCCACGCGATCAGATAGGCCTCCGAGGCGCCCACGACGGCGATGAGCGGGGCCGACAGGACCTTGGCGAGCAGCATGGGAACGAGCGCGAGCTGGGGATAGACCCACGACTCGGTGATCCCGACGATCGCTCCTCCCGAGAGCGCGGCGGTCGACCAGGGTCCGTAGACCAGCACCACGTCGCCCATCGGCTGGCTCGGGTACAGCCACCCCATGACCGCGATCGCGATATGCACGGTCGCGAACGCGCTCCACAGCGCGACGAGACGAATCGTCGTGGTGCGGCTCACGCGATGACGTCCGCGATCGCGCGAGGAAGAGCCTCCGCGACATCCAGGGCGACGATCGGATGCCCCTGCGCGCCGCCGATTGCGCCGATGCCCGCAGCGATGCGCCCGGCGTGACCGTGCAGCCAGGCGGCGGCGGCCGCGATCTCCGCAGTCGATGCGTCGACGTCGCCCGCGAGCAGCGCTCCGAGAACACCCCCGAGGACATCACCGGTGCCGGCCGTCGCCAGCCAGCCGGTGCCTGCCTCCACTCGGATGACGCCGCCGTCGGGGTCGGCGATCAGCGTCTGCGCGCCCTTCAGCAGCACGGTCGCGTCGATCTCGCTCGCCACGCGGGCGACCGCGGTCGCCCGATCATCGTCACCGGCGAAGCCGAGCTGAGTCTGCAGCCGCTCGAACTCGCGTCGATGCGGCGTCAGCACGAGCGGCGCGCGGCTCCCGGGCGCGAGATCCAGTGCCCCCGCGTCGACGACCACCGGGACGGAGCCGTCGAGCAGGTCGCGGAGCTCGCGTTCCTCGTCGGAGGTCCTGCTCGCGGCATTCGTCCCCGATCCGATGACCCAGGCGCCGACGCGTGCGCCGGCGGCCCGCGGGCTGACCACCGTCTCGGGGCGGCGCGCGATCACGGCATCCGCCGCTCGTCCCTCACCGATATACCGGACGAATCCTGCTCCGGCACGCCACGCCGCTTCCACGCCGAGCACGGCTGCGCCGGGGTAGTCCGAAGACCCGGTGCGCAGGCCCACGACCCCGCGGGAGTACTTGTCGTCATCCGCGCCCGGCACGCGCAGGAGGCGGGCGGTGTCGTCGCGGGACCAATCGCGTGCGTCGGGCATGACTCCACGTTAGTGCGACGGCCCTCCTCGCCCCAGCCGCACAGTAGCGTCGAGGGGTGAGCATTCTCTTCTCTCCCCTGAGCATCCGTTCCTCCACTTTCCGCAACCGGCTCTGGGTGTCCCCCATGTGCATGTACAGCGCGGTGGACGGCGTCGTGCAGGAGTGGCACCACACTCACCTCGCGCAGTTCGCCTCCGGCGGCGCGGGCCTGATCGTCGCCGAGGCGACCGCTGTCGTGCCGGAAGGTCGCATCTCACCGCGAGACGCCGGGCTCTGGAACGACGAGCAGCGCGACGCCTGGGCGCCGATCGTCGAGGCGATCCACTCGCGCGGTGCCGCTGCGGGCATCCAATTGGCGCACGCCGGCCGCAAGGCGTCGACCTGGTGGCCCTGGGCCGACGAGCGCGGATCCGTGCCCGAGACCGACGGCGGATGGACGACCACGGCCCCGTCCGCGATCGCCTTCGAGGGCTTCGCCGCACCGGTCGCACTCGATGCGGCCGGCATCGACGCCGTCGTGGCGGGATTCGCCGCCGCCACTCGACGGGCGCTCGACGCCGGCTTCGACGTGCTCGAGGTCCACGGCGCACACGGATACCTGCTGCACCAGTTCCTCTCTCCTCTGTCGAACCTGCGGGACGACGAGTACGGCGGATCGCTCGAGAACCGGGCTCGGCTGCTCCTCCGGGTGGTCGACGCGATCCGCGAGGTCGCCGGTGACGATGTGCCGGTGTTCGTCCGCATCTCGGCGACCGATCACGCCGAGGGCGGGTTCACGCCCGAGGAGGCGGCGACGGTGAGCACCTGGGCTACCGAGCACGGGGCCGATCTCATCGACGTCTCCAGCGGCGGGCTCGTCGCGCATCAGCAGATCAGCGTGTTCCCCGGATACCAGGTGCCGCTGGCCGAGTCGGTACGCCAGGGCGGACGCATCCCGGTGTCCGCCGTGGGCCTGATCACCGCTGCCGAACAGGCCGAGCAGGTGCTCGCCGACGGGGCCGCCGACGCGATCTTCGCCGGCCGGGAGTGGCTGCGCGACCCGCACTTCGCGCTCCGCGCCGCGCACGAACTCGGCGCGGACATCACCTGGCCGCCGCAGTACGAGCGCGCGCACTGGCGCTGACCACCACCCACGGCGAAGGCCCCGGTCCGCTCGGACCGAGGCCTTCGTCATGTGTGCGGCTCAGTGGCCGCGGATGCGACGGGTCGCGTCCTGCACCTCGCCCACGAGCTCCTCGAGGATGTCCTCCAGGAAGAGCACGGCGGTCGTGCGCCCCTGGGAGTCGCGCACCTTCGCCAGGTGTCGACCCGCTCGGCGCATCACCGCGAGTGCGTCTTCCAGATCCGTGTCCTCCTGGATCGGCACCATGTGGTTGATGCGCTTCGAGGGCAGCGGCTCGACCAGCTTCGCGGCAGAGCCCGGCCCGTCCGACGCCCGCAGGATGTCCTTCAGGTGGACGTACCCGACCGGCGCACCCTCGTCGTCGACGATCACGTAGCGCGAGAATCCGTACCGGGCGACGGCCTTCTCGATGTCGTCGGGCGTCGTGGACTGCGGAAGGGTCACGAGATCGCTGAGCGGAACAGCCACGTCGCGAGCCTTCTTGTCGGTGAACTCCACGGCGGCCGCGACCGTGCCCGCCGTGTCGGTGAGCACGCCCTCGCGCCGTGACTGGTCGACGATCGTCGCGACCTCGTCGAGTGTGAACGTCGACGCCGCCTCGTTCTTGGGCTCGACCCGGAACAGCCGCAGCACGCCGTTGGCGGCCGCGTTCAGCAGCCAGATCACCGGCATGAAGATCTTCGACACCAGCACGAGCGGCGGCGCGAGGATGAGCACCGCGCGATCCGGCACCGAGAACGCGAGGTTCTTCGGCACCATCTCACCGAACACGACGTGAAGGAACGACACGATGAGCAGGGCGATCGTGAACGACACCGCGTCGACGACGCCGTCCGACCAGCCGATCGCGTGCAGCGGCACAGCGAGCAGATGGTGGATGGCGGGCTCTGAGACGTTCAGGATCAGCAGCGAGCAGATGGTGATGCCCAGCTGCGAGGTCGCGAGCATCAGCGTCGCGTGCTCCATCGCGTAGAGCGCGGTCTTGGCCGAGCGCGACCCGCGGTCGGCCTTCGGCTCGATCTGCGATCGACGCGCGGAGATCACTGCGAACTCTGCGCCCACGAAGAACGCGTTCGCCACCAGCAGCACGACCAGCCAGGCCAGTCCTCCCCAGTCGTTCATCGTCCGACCACCTCTCCCGGCAGATCCGGACTCGGAACGTAGCGGATCCGATCGACGCGGCGACCGTCCATCCGGACGACCTGGAGCGTGCCCGTGTCGAGGGCGACCTCGTCGCCCACCGACGGCACGCGCTCGAGGACGCTCATGACATACCCGCCCACGGTGTCGTACACATCTCCCTCGGGAACCTCCACGCCCGCTCTGCGGCGCAACTCATCGGGCCGCAGCTCCCCGGGGAACGTGATGCCGTCCCGATTGCGGACGACACCGGCGCGCGTGCGGTCGTGCTCGTCGGAGACCTCGCCCACGAGTTCCTCCACGAGGTCCTCCAGCGTGACGAGACCGGCAGTTCCGCCGTACTCGTCGACGACCACCGCCAGCTGATATCCGCGGGCTCTGAGCTCAGAGATGAGCGCATCGACGTGCACGGTCTCCGGCACGCGCAGCGGATCGGTCGAGAGCGCGCCGACAGGGACCTCGCCGCGTCGCTCGCGCGGCACGGAGATCGCGGCCTTGAGGTGAACGACACCCGTGATGTCGTCGAGATCGTCGTCGTACACCGGGAAGCGACTGTGCCCCGTCCGGCGAGCGAGCTGGATGACGTCGTCCGCCGAGTCTCCGACGGCGAGCGCATGCATGCTCGGCCGAGCCGTCATCACATCGGCGGCCGTCAATCGCGAGAACGTCAGGGTGCGGTCGAGCAGGCTGGCGGTGTCGGCTTCGAGCAGCCCGGCGCTCGCCGAACGACGCACGAGAGAGGAGAGCTCTTCTGCGCTGCGGGCGCCCGAGAGCTCCTCCTTCGGCTCGATGCCGATGCTCCGCAGGACCCCGTTCGCGCTGCCGTTGAGCACGACGACGGCGGGCTTGAAGACGGTGGTGAAGGCGACCTGGAACGGGATGACGAGTTTCGCGGTCGCGAGCGGCAGGGCGAGAGCGAAGTTCTTCGGAACGAGCTCGCCGAGGATCATCGACAGCACCGTGGCGACCAGCATGGCGACGATGGTGGCGATCGGGCCGACGGCCGCGTCAGGGATGCTCCACGCGACGAGCGTCGGACCGAGGAGGTTCGAGAGCGCCGGCTCCATCGTGTACCCCGTCAGCAGCGTCGTCAGGGTGATGCCGAGCTGGGCGGACGACAGGTGGGTCGAGGTGTGCTTGAGTGCGCTGATCGTCAGCGACAGGCGGGACTCGCCCCGGGCCTGGCGGGCTTCGAGGTCGGCACGGTCGAGATTGACCAGCGCGAACTCGCTCGCGACGAACAGCCCCGTGCCCACAGTGAGCAGAAGCCCCACGCCCAAGAGGATGTAGTCCATCAGTCGTTCCTCCCGATGTGGAGAGGCAGGCAGTGGGGCGATGTACTACAACTGGGAGGGTCGTCCATGGTGTCCACGATTCTACGGGATGCCGGTGCGACGGAGGACGGACCGCTACCAGCTGACCGGCAGCGCCTTGCCCTCTTCGTATCCGGCCGCGGACTGCAGCCCGACGAGCGCCCTGTCGTGGAACTCGGGCACCGAAGACGCACCGGCATAGGTGAACGACGACCGCACGCCCGAGGTGATCATGTCGAGCAGGTCCTCGAGTCCCGGGCGCAGCGGATCGAGGTAGATCTTCGACGAGGAGATCCCCTCCGCGAACAGCTCCTTCCGTGCGCGCTCATAGGCATCGAGGCGTCCGAATCGGGCCTGCACCGCCTTCGTCGAGGCCATCCCCCAGGATTCCTTGTAGAGACGGCCCTCCGCGTCGCTCTGCAGCTCCCCGGGCGCTTCGATCGTCCCGGCGAACCAGGAGCCGACCATGACGGATGCTGCGCCGGCGGCGAGCGCGAGCGCCACATCACGCGGATATCGCACGCCCCCGTCCGCCCAGACGTGCGCGCCCTGCTCGCGTGCCGCTTCTGCGGTCTCGAGCACGGCGGAGAACTGCGGTCGGCCGACCGCGGTCATCATCCGCGTCGTGCACATGGCACCGGGCCCCACGCCGACCTTGAGGATCGAGGCGCCCGCCTCGACGAGGTCCTTGACGCCGTCGGCGGTGACGATGTTCCCCGCCACGATCGGGATGCCGAGGTCCAGAGCGGCCACGGCGCTCAGCGCACGCAGCATCCCCTCCTGGTGCCCGTGCGCCGTGTCGACCACGAGCACGTCGACGCCTGCGGCCGCCAGTGCCTTCGCCTTGGCGGCGACGTCTCCGTTGATGCCGACCGCCGCCGCGACGGCGAGACGGCCGTCGCGGTCCAGGGCCGGCCGATACAGCGTCGAGCGCAGAGCACTGCGCGCGCTGAGGGTGCCCACGAGATGTCCGTGGTGCGTGATCGTGACCATGTCGACGCCCGCGTCGGTGATCACGTCGAACGCATGACGCTCGGATCCGATGTCGTCGGCGTCGAGCGACGGTGTGCCGACGTGCACGAGATCGCCCAGCTGCGCATCGGGCAGCGCGGTCGCCAGCCGTGTCGCGGGCAGGACGCCGAGGATCCTCTCCGCATCGTGCGGTGCCTCTCCCGTGGCGACGACGATGCCGTGCCCGGCGGTGGCCGGCATCAGACGAAGGGCATCCGCCACCGACGCCTCGGGCGGCAGCACGATCGGCGTGTCCCACAGCACCGGCTGCGCCTTGACATCGCGGATCGCGGCGTCCAGCCCCTGCAGGGGCATGTCCTGCGGAAGCACTCCGAGCCCGCCCCGCCGTGCGAGCACCGCGGCGAGCCGAGGACCGGTGACGGAATTCATGTTCGAGGCCACGATCGGGAGCGTCGCGGGAGTCCCGTCCTGCGGCGCCAGATCGACCTGCAGACGACTCGTGACAGCCGATCGTCGCGGCACGAGGAACACGTCGGAATAGGTCAGATCGACTGCGGGTGACTCACCGGAGAACTCCATACCCCCACGGTACTCAGATAGCGCCGCCGAGGGCGCATGCCTTCGACGAATGCCCGAGGAAACACGTTAGGCTTGGAAGTCGAGAGTGTGCGGGCCCGGACGCATCACGCGTCCTGGTGTGCATATATGGACTTCAGCGATGAAAGAGGGCGATCGAGCGTGTCGAACCAGGTGACCGGCGTCGGGGGCGACGGGGGGTTCGGAGCCAATTCCTGGCTCGTGGAAGAGCTCTACGAGCAGTACAAGGTGAACCGCGACTCCGTCGACAAGGAGTGGTGGCCGATCCTCGAGAAGTACCAGTCGGATGCCGCGACCGGCAGCGCGGTCCCCGCAGCCGCCACGGAGCAGCCGGCTCACCCCGTGACCGCGCCCATCCCGGTCATCGGCGCACAGCCCGTCGCACGGACCACGACCAAGCCCGCCGCTGCAGCCCCGATCCCCGCGCAGGCTCCGAAGCCCGCAGCCAAGGCCGAGGCGCCCGAGTCAGCCGAGCCCGTCGAAGAGGACAAGGTCACGCCCCTCCGCGGTCTGCCCAAGACCCTCGCCGCGAACATGGACGAGTCGCTGACGGTTCCGACCGCGACGAGCGTGCGCACGGTGCCCGCGAAGCTGATGATCGACAACCGGATCGTCATCAACAACCACATGGCGCGCACGCGCGGCGGCAAGATCAGCTTCACCCACCTCATCGGCTGGGCGCTGATCCGCACGCTCGACGAGTTCCGCAGCCAGAACGTCTTCTACGCCGAGATCGACGGCAAGCCCTCGGTCGTGGCTCCGGCTCACGTGAACCTCGGCATCGCGATCGATCTGCCCAAGCCCGACGGCACGCGCGCTCTGATGGTCCCCAGCATCAAGCGCGCCGACACGCTGACCTTCAGCGAGTACCTCGTCGCCTACGAAGACCTCGTGACGCGCGCCCGCAACAACAAGCTGACGGCGGCCGACTTCCAGGGCACCACGGTCTCACTCACCAACCCCGGCGGCATCGGCACCGTGCACTCCGTGCCTCGACTGATGAAAGGGCAGGGCTGCATCATCGGCGCCGGTGCCCTCGAGTACCCGGCCGAGTTCCAGGGAGCGAGCGAGAAGACGCTCAACGAGCTGGCGATCGGCAAGACGATCACGTTGACGAGCACCTATGACCACCGCGTCATCCAGGGCGCCGGCTCCGGCGAGTTCCTGAAGAAGGTCCACGAGCTCCTGATCGGACAGCGCGGCTTCTACGACGACATCTTCGCCGCTCTGCGCATCCCGTACTCCCCCATCCGCTGGAACCCCGACATCGCGGTGGATCTCGCCGAGCGCGTCGACAAGCAGTCCCGCGTGCAGGAGCTCATCAACTCGTTCCGCGTGCGCGGTCACCTGATGGCCGACATCGATCCGCTCGAGTACGTCCAGCGCTCGCACCCCGACCTCGAGATCGAGAGCCACGGGCTCACCTTCTGGGATCTCGACCGCGAGTTCGTGACGGGCGGGTTCGGTGGCCGTCGGGTCGCCAAGCTGCGCGACATCCTCGGCGTCCTTCGCGACTCGTACTGCCGCACGCTCGGCATCGAGTACATGCACATCCAGGACCCCGAGCAGCGCCGCTGGTTCCAGGAGAAGGTCGAGGTCAAGTACCAGAAGCCCGGCCACGACGAGCAGCTGCGGGTTCTCCGCAAGCTCAACGAGGCCGAGGCGTTCGAGACCTTCCTGCAGACCAAGTTCGTCGGTCAGAAGCGGTTCTCGCTCGAGGGCGGCGAGTCTCTCGTCCCGCTGCTCGACGAGATCCTCCAGGGTGCGGCCACATCCGGACTCGAGGGCGCCGCGATCGGCATGGCGCACCGCGGCCGTCTGAACGTGCTGACGAACATCGCGGGCAAGACCTACGGTCACGTGTTCCAGGAGTTCGAGGGCACGCAGACCCCCGGCAACCAGCGCGGCTCGGGCGATGTGAAGTACCACCTGGGCACCGAGGGAACGTTCGTCGCCGATGACGGCTCCGAGCTCCCGGTGTATCTGGCCGCGAACCCGTCTCACCTCGAGACGGTCGACGGAGTCCTCGAGGGCATCGTGCGCGCCAAGCAGGACCGCAAGCCGATCGGCACGTTCGCCTGGCTGCCGATCCTCGTGCACGGCGACGCGGCGTTCGCCGGTCAGGGCGTGGTGGTCGAGACGCTGCAGATGTCTCAGCTGCGCGGGTATCGCACCGGCGGCACGATCCACGTGGTGGTCAACAACCAGGTCGGCTTCACGACCCTCCCGAACGACTCGCGTTCCTCGGTGTACTCGACCGATGTCGCGAAGACCATCCAGGCACCCGTGTTCCACGTGAACGGCGACGACCCCGAGGCTGTGATCCACGTCGCGCAGCTCGCGTTCGAATACCGCGAGCGGTTCCACCGCGACGTCGTCATCGACCTCGTCTGCTACCGCCGCCGTGGTCACAACGAGGGAGACGACCCCTCGATGACGCAGCCGCTGATGACCGACCTGATCCAGGCGAAGCGATCGGTGCGCAAGCTGTACACGGAGTCGCTCGTCGGTCGTGGCGACATCACCGAAGAGGAGTACGACGAGGCCAAGGCCGACTTCCAGAACCGTCTGGAGATCGCGTTCGCCGAGACGCACGCCGCCGAGACCGGCGCCAACCCGGTCGCGCAGGATCTGCCGCCGGTCGACGAGCAGGTCGGCGCTCCGGAGATCACCGGAGTCTCGAACGAGGTCATCCAGCTCATCGGCGACGCGTTCGTGAACAAGCCCGAGGGCTTCACCGTGCACCCCAAGCTGCAGCAGCAGCTCGAGAAGCGTCTCGACATGAGCCGCAACGGCAACATCGACTGGGGCTTCGGCGAGCTTCTCGCCTTCGGTTCGCTCCTCGTCGAGGGAACGCCCGTGCGGCTCGCCGGGCAGGACTCGCGCCGCGGCACGTTCGTGCAGCGTCACGCGACTCTGCACGACCGCGCGAACGGCCAGGAGTGGCTGCCGCTGTCGAACCTCTCCGAGTCCCAGGGCCGCTTCTTCGTCTACGACTCGCTCCTCAGCGAGTATGCGGCGCTCGGCTTCGAGTACGGCTACTCCGTCGAGGCTCCCGAGGCCCTCGTGCTGTGGGAGGCCCAGTTCGGCGACTTCGTCAACGGCGCTCAGTCGGTCATCGACGAGTACATCTCGGCTGCGGAGCAGAAGTGGGGACAGCAGTCCAGCGTCACGCTGCTCCTCCCCCACGGCTACGAGGGTCAGGGGCCGGACCACTCCTCCTCGCGCATCGAGCGGTTCCTGCAGATGTGCGCGCAGGACAACATGATCGTCGCGCGCCCCTCGACGCCCGCGTCGTACTTCCACCTGCTGCGCCGCCAGGCCTACGCGCGTCCGCGCAAGCCGCTCATCGTCTTCACCCCGAAGGCCATGCTGCGTCTGCGTGGGGCGACGAGCCCGGTCGAGGCCTTCACGCAGGGCCGTTTCGAGCCGGTTCTCGACGACAACCGGGGCCTCGATCGCAATGCCGTGAAGCGCGTCCTCGTGCACTCCGGCAAGGTGCACTGGGATCTCAAGGCCGAACTCGAGAAGAACCCGAACCCCGAGATCGCGCTGGTCAGGCTCGAGCAGCTCTACCCGACCCCGATCGACGGACTGAAGGCCATCACCGATTCGTACCCGAACGCCGAGCTGGTGTGGGTGCAGGAGGAGCCGGAGAACCAGGGAGCCTGGCCGTTCCTGGCACTCGCCTTCGCCGATGTCCCGGGTGACCGCAGCTTCCGTCCGGTATCGCGTCCGGCTTCGGCATCGCCCGCGACGGGCTCGTCGAAGGTGCACGCGGCCGAGCAGGCGAAGCTGCTGCGGGATGCCCTCACGCTCGGCTGATACCCGGCAGACATGAAAGGGGCGCCTCGACTTCGGTCGAGGCGCCCCTTTCGTCTGAGAGTTCAGTACCAGATGTCGAGTGCCGGCGCGGGGAATGCCACGAACGCGCGGTCCAGCTCTTCGACGACGGCGGCGTCGGCATCGATCCGTCCGGCGACGTGCAGAGACGAGGCCCGCACACCCCCGGCATAGAGGATGGAGAGCGCGGACACATCGAGCTCCGCATCCACGGCCGCGGTATCGTCCACGGCCTCGACGGACGCCTCCCCCGTCTCGTCGACGCGCAGACGCCAGTCACCCGACGCGAAGCCGAGCGGATCGCGAACGCGCAGAGTCACATCGATGGGCGCCGAGTATCGTCGCGCAGGGAGAGCCGCGGGGACGTCGAGCAGGCGCAGCCAGCCATGGTCGTGCACCGTCTGTGTGACACCGCGCGGGTCTCGAACCAGCCACGGAAGGGCATCGTCGAGCGGGCGCAGATCAGCGGTGACCTCGTCGACGAGATCGTGCTGCAGCGCGAAGCCCCACAGGGCGGCAGTCGCTTCGGGAGTCTCCGCGACCAGCAGGCGCACGGCGAGGGCGAATCGGAAGGATCCGGTGCGCTCGCTGAGGGTGAAGGCCATCGCCCCACGCACCTCGCCGTCCGCATCGACGAAGCGGATGCCGCGCACCTGATCGCGGTCGGTGTCACTCGGTGACAGGCCGGCGATGCCGGTCCATCGCGAGTGCCACCCGGGGATCTGGCCGCCACGATGGCCGCGGACCCGATCATGCACCGCTCCGAGTTCCGCGGCGAGCGACTCGCGGTCGAGGTATTCGACGCGGCCGTCCGAAGACGGACCTGCCCAGCCGGCGCGACGGGTATCGACCGTGACGCGCGACATATGCACAGCCGACCCGAAGCCATACCTGCCGTAGATGGTCGCCTCCGAGACCGTCAGCCCCGCGATCGGCACTCCTGCCGTCGCCGCTGCCCTGAGCTCGCCCTCGAGGAGCGCTCGCGCGATGCCGCGACGTCGGTGCGTGGCCGACACCGTGACTCCGCTGATCGCCCACATCGGCATCTCGCCCCCACCGGGCAGCGTCAGCGGCGTGACCCAGGAGTCGATCGTGGCGACCGGAGGGGCGTCCGTCGCCGCTGCGTCGTAGACGCCGATGTTGCGTCGCGACTCGAAGGCCGCTCGGCCGAAGGCGAGCACTTCCGGTGTGGGCTCCGCGCCGAGGAAACCTCGGGTCATCGCCCTCTGGAAGCTCTCGGACTGTGCGTCGTCAGCGGTCTCGACGACCCGGTAGACCAGCGATTCCGCCGCCAGTCGCTCGGTGGAGGTCGGATCGGCCGGGATGTCGCGTGAATCGATGAGCGTCATGCTTCCAGCCTATGGGCGGATGCCGACATCACGATCTCAGGGGTCGACGGCTGCTCGCCCGCGGTCAGTGCTGAGCGGACTGCACCTCGCGCAGTCGCGCGAACACCTGGTCGCGCAGCTCCTCCGGAGCCGTCTCCTTGCAGGCGCGCGCCACGACCTCGGTGAGGGTCGTCGCCACGAGTGCCTCGTCCCGACAGGACGGGCAGTTCTCGAGATGCTCGCGGATCTCCGTGTGCTCGGTGTTGCAGACCTCGTTGCGGAGGTACTCCTCGAGATCCTTGCGGGCCTTGTCGCAGCCGCAGTCGGTCATTTCTTGCTCCTCGGGTCGGCCGCGGAGATTCCCCGCTCCACGGCGTAGTCAGCCAGCAGCTCCCGCAGCATCCGCCTGCCTCTATGCAGGCGACTCATCACGGTGCCGATGGGCGTCTTCATGATGTCCGCGATCTCCTGGTAGGCGAAGCCCTCGACGTCCGCGAGGTACACCGCCAGCCGGAAGTCCTCGGGTACGGCCTGCAACGCGTCCTTGACGACCGATGCGGGCATATGGTCGATGGCTTCCGCCTCCGCCGAACGGCTGTGCGACGCGGTGGTCGTGGTCGACTCCGCACCGCCCATCTGCCAGTCCTCGAGCTCGTCGATCGTGCCCTGGAACGGCTCCCGCTGCTTCTTGCGGTAGATGTTGATGTAGGTGTTCGTGAGGATCCGATAGAGCCACGCCTTGAGGTTCGTGCCCTGCGAGAACGTCGCCCAGGATCCGTACGCCTTGACGAAGGTCTCCTGCACGAGGTCAGCAGCATCAGCCGGGTTGCGCGTCATGCGCATCGCCGCGGCGTAGAGCTGATCCATGAACGGGATCGCCTGTTCCTCGAATTCGCGCCGAGGGTCGCTGACCGTCTCTGCGGTTGCCGTGTCATCCATCACCGGCCAGTCTAGGCGGGCGAGGTCCACCGACTCGCGTTCCAGCGTTGCGAGCATGCTCTCTCCTTGTCGTCGAGCGCCCGGATTCCGTCATGCGAGCACTCGCGTTTACTAAGGTGGGAACCGATGAGCGCCAACAGGTATTCCCCCTCCCCTGTCCAGGGCGTCTACGTCGCGCCGACCAGCGCGAACGCCGTCCACGCGACCGTGACGATCCCGGGTTCGAAATCGCTCACGAATCGCGAGCTCATCATCGCCGCGATCGCTGACGGACCGGGCCGGCTCATCGCTCCGCTGCACTCCGACGACTCCCGCCGGATGATCGACGCGCTGCGTGCGTTGGGTGTGGGCATCGAGGAGGTCGACGGCAACGGAGACTTCGGCCCCGATCTGGCGATCACTCCCGCCAAACTCGTCGGCGGCACCACGATCGACTGCGGACAGGCCGGCACGGTCATGCGCTTCATCGCGCCGCTCGCGGGCCTCGCGCAGCACGACGTGCACCTCACCGCTCACGAGACCGCGCTCCACAGGCCGATGGGCGGCCTCATCAGCGCACTGCGCGACCTGGGAGTCGACATCGACGACGAGGGGACGTGGGCGCTGCCGTTCACCGTCCGCGGGCACGGCCGCATCCGCGGTGGACGGGTCGAGATCGATGCCTCGGCATCCAGCCAGTTCGTCTCGGGACTGCTGCTCGCGGCGCCGCGGTTCGACGTGGGTCTGCACCTGGTGCACACCGGCGAGCATCTGCCGAGCCTGCCCCACATCGACATGACGATCGAGGCGCTGAGTCGTCGTGGCATTCGCATCGAGCGGCCCGCCACCGGAGAGTGGCTCGTCGAAGCCGGGGTGCCCCGCGCCAAGGAGATCGCCATCGAGCCCGATCTCTCGAACGCCGCGCCGTTCCTCGCCGCCGCCCTGGTCACGGGCGGGGCGGTGTCGGTTCCCGGCTGGCCGGTGCACTCCACCCAGCCCGGCGCACTGCTTCCCGAGATCCTGCAGGCGATGGGCGCGCACGTCGGCCGTCACAGCGGGACGCTGACGGTCAGGGCCGGCTCCGAGATCCGCGGACTCGACATGGACCTGTCCGCAGCGAGCGAGCTGACTCCCACCCTCGTCGGGCTCGCGGCGTTCGCGTCCGGCCCGACGACGATCCGCGGAATCGGTCACATCCGACTCCACGAGACCGATCGCATCGCGGCCCTCGTGGGCAACATCCGCGCGCTGGGAGGCGAGGCCGAGGAGCTCTCCGACGGTCTGCGCATCATCCCGCGGGATCTGCACGGCGGCGGCTGGGCGGCGCACCACGACCACCGCATGGCGACGACGGGCGCCCTCATCGGCCTGCGCGTTCCGGGAGTCGAGATCGACGACATCGGAACGACATCGAAGACCCTCCCGGAATTCACCCTCCTGTGGGAGCGCATGCTGCGGGGCGCGTCCGCGTGAGCTGGCTCGACGACTCCGACGACCTCGAGGACGACTTCGAGGACTTCGATGAGAGCAGCATCCGCGCGCGTCCGAACCCGAAGGCGAATCGCCCCCGCACGAAGCGGCGGCCCGCCCATGACGATGCGCAGATCGGACGCGTCCTCGGTGTCGACCGCGGCCGCTACTCCGTGCTGCTCGATGAGGACACGCCCGACGAGCGGATGATCACCGCGGCACGGGCACGAGAACTCCGCAGGAACCCGATCGTGACGGGCGACCAGGCGAAGGTCGTCGGTGACATCTCCGGCGAGGACGGCACACTGGGGCGCATCATCGGCATCGCCGATCGCACCTCTCTGCTCAGGCGCAGCGCCGACGACACCGACCAGGTCGAGCGCGTCATCGTCGCGAACGCCGATCAGATGCTGGTCGTCGTCGCCGCGGCCGACCCCGAGCCGCGAGCCCGACTGGTCGACCGCTATCTCGTCGCCGCTCTGGACGCCGGCATCCGCCCGCTCCTCGTCGTGACCAAGACCGACCTGGCCGATCCCAGCGCCTTCCTGTCGCACTTCGACGGCCTCGACCTGCGCGTCTTCACGAGTGCGCAGGACGAGATGCCCGTCGATGAGATCGGCGCGGCACTGGTCGGTCACTCGACGGTCTTCGTCGGCCACTCCGGCGTGGGCAAGTCGACGCTCGTGAACGCCCTGGTGCCCAGCGCGCTCCGTGCTACAGGGCACGTCAACCAGGTCACCGGCCGTGGCAGGCACACCTCCTCGTCCACCGTCTCTCTGCGGTACGTCGGCCCCGAGGGTCGCGGTTGGGTGATCGACACCCCGGGGGTCCGGTCCTTCGGACTCGGGCACGTCAACCCTGCGAACATCCTCGCCGCATTCACCGAGCTCGCCGAGATCGCCGAGAACTGTCCGCGCGGCTGCACGCACCTCGCCGATGCCCCGGATTGCGCTCTCATCGAAGCCGCGGAGAGCGGCGAGCTCAGCGAGACGGGACGAGCGCGTCTGGACTCCCTCCAGCGGCTCCTGCAGACCTTCGCCGACAAGGCGGAGCAGACGCCCGGCCGCTAGGCTGGAGGGGTGACTGTGCGCCTGGAACCCGGAACCGCTGCCCCCGACTTCGCTCTCCTCGACCAAGACGGACAGACCGTCACCCTCGATGATCTGCGCGGCCGCAAGACGGTGCTGTACTTCTATCCCGCGGCCATGACCCCGGGCTGCACGACTCAGGCCTGCGACTTCCGCGACAGCATCTCGTCGCTCGAGGGCGCCGGATACCGGGTGGTCGGGGTCTCGCGCGACGAGCCTGCAAAGCTCGCCGAGTTCCGCGAGCGCGACGGCCTCACCTTCACCCTTCTCAGCGACCCCGACCACGCGGTGCACTCCGCGTACGGCGTATGGGGCGAGAAGATGAACTACGGCAAGGTCGTGGAGGGCGTCATCCGATCGACCTTCGTGCTCGATGAGCAGGGCACGATCGCACTCGCCCAGTACAACGTCAAGGCCACCGGACACGTCGCGCGCCTGCGCAAGCTCCTCGGCGTCGACGCCTGACGGTCACTCCGCCGGGCGCTCGTTCTCGGCTCGCGTGCTGGCGATCAGCAGCGCGAAGCACAGCAGTGCTGGCAGACCCACTCCGACGGTGAACGCCCACGCGACCGGCTGCAGCGTCAGCGAGGCGAGCGCGAGCGCGATGGCGAGCACCTGGAAGACGACGCCACCCGATCGCGCCCATGACCGCCCCGTCCTCGTCCCGATCGCGAACGCGATGAGCGCGGCGGCGCCGAGGAGAGTGAGCACGATGAGAGCGAGAGCTGTCGGCAGTGAGGCTGCGTCCCCTGCACCGAGGCCCACGAGCTCGATGAGAGCGAAGACGATCAAGGCGGCGCCCTCCGCCGCGAGGACCGCGGATGCCGCCAGAGCGAGGCCGGGTGAGCGCACAGTTGTCTCCTGAGAATCGGATGAGAACGGCGGAAACCCTTGATTTCGCCGGTTTCATGTAACAGAATAGACAGCGTCATGTGCTCCCACAGCGGCGTGGGGCGGGCTTCGAGCTCGCATCACAGAAAGCGGGCATCCGTCCGTATCTCATACAGGGTAGCTGAACCCGATCTGCACCCGAAATCCGAGTCGTCGCAGTGCGTCGATTTCTGAAAAACCACACCGAGGAGCCCCCATGGACTGGCGCGATAAGGCCGCCTGCTTGACTGTCGACCCCGAACTGTTCTTCCCTGTCGGGAACACGGGTCCGGCCGTCGACCAGATCGAGAAGGCGAAGACCGTCTGCGCCACCTGCACGGTGACCGAGATCTGCCTGCAGTACGCCCTCGAGTCCAGCCAGGACTCGGGCGTGTGGGGCGGCCTCTCCGAGGACGAGCGCCGCGCACTCAAGCGCCGCGCCGCCCGCGCCCGCCGCGCCTCCTGAACATCGAGAAGCGGCCCGAGACGATGTCTCGGGCCGCTTCTGCGTATCTGCTCACCGCCGCAGCGGACTCGTCACGCGGTGAGCCAGCGGAGCGGGATGTCGATGACGACCTCGGTGCCCTCTCCCTCGCTCCCCCGCCACTCGATCGATCCGCTGAGTTCCCCCTGGATCAGGGTGCGGATGATCTGCGTTCCCAGTCCCTGACCGATGCGCCCCTCCGGCAGCCCCTTGCCGGTGTCGTGCACCGTGACGCGCAGATTCTCCTCGGTGCGCGCGGCGTCGATCGTGACCATGCCCTCCTGCCCTGCGAGGCCGTGCTCCACCGCGTTCGTGACGACCTCGGTGAGCGCGAGAGCCAACGGCGTCGCGTACTCGCTCGGCAGGACCCCGAAGCGCCCGGTCGACCGAGTGCGCGCACGGGTGTTCGGCGCGGATGCGACCTCGGCGACGAGCTTCAGAACCCGGTGGAACACCTCGTCGAAGTCGACCTTCTGAGTCAGCCCCTGAGCGAGGGTGTCGTGAACCACCGCGATGGAGTCCACACGTCTCATCGCCTGGGTCAGCGCATCGCGCGCCTCGTCCGAGTGCGTACGACGCGCCTGGATGCGCAACAGCGATGCGACCGTCTGCAGGTTGTTCTTGACTCGGTGATGGATCTCACGGATCGTCGCGTCCTTGGTGATGAGCTCCTGCTCCTGATGACGCAGCTCCGACACGTCCCGGCACAGGACGATGGCACCGATGCGCGTCCCGTGATCCTTGAGGGGAATCGCCCGCAGCGAGACAGTGACGCCGCGTGCTTCGATGTCGGTGCGCCACGGGGCGCGCCCCGTCACGACGACGGGCAGCGACTCGTCGACCTGTCGCGACGGCGGCACGAGCCTGGTGGTGACCTCGGCGAGAGACTCGCCCTCCAGTTCGTCATCGAAACCCATGCGATTGAACGCCGAGAGCGCGTTCGGACTGGCGAACGTCGTGATGCCGTCGACGTCGATCCGGATCAAGCCGTCTGACGCTCGGGGAGCTCCGCGGCGCGGGGAGGTCGGAGCCGCCGGATCGGGAAAGCTGCCGTCGGCGATCATCCGGAAGATGTCGTTCGCGCACTCGTCGAACGTGATCTGCTGTCGCGACGGCGTCCGGGCCTCGCCGAGGTTCGTGTGCCGGGTGACGACGCCGATGACGGTCCCCTGGTGCTCACTGCCGCGGCGCTCGTTGACGATCGGCACCGCTCTCACGCGCGTCGGGGTCTCCTCGAACCAATCCGGCGAGGACGAGTCCACGATCTCCGCCGAATCGAACGCCCCCTGTACCTGCGTGCGCCACTGCGGCCGCACCCGCTCGCCCACGATGTCGCGGTAGAACAGGGTGGCCGCTCCGCTCGGACGGGCGTGGGCTACGGCGACGAACGATCCGTCGTCGGTCTCGATCCAGACGACGATGTCCGCCGACGCGAGGTCCGCGAGAAGCTGACCGTCGCCGGCGAGTCGATGCAGCCACTCGACATCGTTCTCGGCAAGACGGCCCTGGGCATTGGCGAGGTCGCTGAGCGTTGACACCCCACCAGCCTAGAGCGCGTCCGCTCAGAGAACGGCCAGCGACGTCGCCCGCCAGCGTCGGTCGAGACCTTCGAGGCGAATCGCCACCGCCCGGGTGCGACCGGGACCCGCGACCACGACGACAGCCTCCACCTTGCCGTCCACCGGTTCCGTCACGCGGATCGACAGGATCTCGAAAGTCGGGCGCGCAGGCGAGACCCCCCTCGCGCTGCGCGCCCTCGCCGACAGATTCGCCCGCGTCACCAAACTCCGGTACGCGTCTTCATTGAACCAGCGGGCGAGCTGATCGACTTCTCTGACTCCCGCGAGTACCTCGAGCACGCCCTGGGTCAGGCTCCGCAGCAGCGGACTCGGATCCGGCAGCTCGGCGCGGGGTGTCGGCTGTGGTGCGAAGTACTCGTGAAGCATCATCTGAGGCACTCTCCATCGGGAAGACTGCGCCAAGTAGAGCATGCGTCGACTGGCCGATCCGGTCGCGTTCGTGATGTATGTGGATAACTCGTACATGCGCTCCCGGACTTCATTTACGGTGGTCCGCGTGCACTGGGATCGACTGTTCGAAGACCTCGAAGGCCAGCTGGCCTCCGAGTGGGAGAGCGAGCGCGCGGCGCTCGACGCCGAGTCGGAGCGCCTGCGCATCTCGAGGCTCGAGTTGCGCAGCCGGCTCAGAGTGCTCTGTGCATCGGCCGCTCCCGCCACCCTGGATCTGCCGGGTGGAGCTCGCGTTCGGGCACGACTGAACGCGCTGGGCTCCGATTGGATCGCTGCGACGATCGCGCAGGCCGAGGAATCACGGACGACGCGGTCGACCGTGATCGTCCCCCTCCACGCGCTCCGCGGACTCACCGTCGATCACGGCCTGCTGCTGTCGAGCCTGGACGAAGAGGACGAGCCCGCCCCCGTGCTCCGCGAGCGCATGTCGCTCGGGTTCGTCCTCCGTGACCTCGCCCGGCGGCGGGTTCCGGTCAGAATCGTCAGCGTCGATGCATCCGACCTCCACGGGACGATCGACCGAGCGGGCGCGGACCATCTGGATCTCGCCCTGCACGACCCGGGCGAGGCGAGGACCGCCTCGGCGGTGCGTGCGTTCCAGATCATCCCGTTCGCAGCCGTCACGTCGGTTCAGACCGCGGGAGATCAGATGCCGTGACGGCGGGATGTGCCCCAGACCTCTGGGAAACTCGCCTCATTCGCCTCACGCCACAGCGCCATCCGTCTGGCCTCTTCGGACTGCTCGGCGAGATACTCCGAAAGGCTCGACTCCTCGACGCGCCACCGGGCGGGTGCACCGAGCTTGGACCCGCGCAGACGTCCCGCGTAGACGAGTTCGATGACCTCGTCGACCCCGATGCTCAGCAGTTCCGCCACCTGCGCCGGCGCCAGGAAGCGCTGCGTGGCCTGAGAGGAATGGGGCATGCTCCCATTCTCCCCCTGCCGTGCCGATACGCCAGGGCCGATCCGATGCTGTGGATAAGTCTCGAGCAGCCGCGGCGATTTCTGTGACCATGTCGCCATGAGCAAGTTCTCCCGTTCACGGCGTGCCGTCTGGGGTGATGCCCGCTTCCTGATCGGCATCGCCGTGGTCGCGCTGTCTGTCGCCGGCGTGTGGGCCGTCGTCTCCTCCTCCGGCGCCACGACACCGGTACTCCAGGCGACGCGAACGATACCGCTCGGCGAAGCGCTCGTCTCCGGTGACTTCCAGGTGGTGGACGTGGGACTCGGCGCCGTCTCGGCTCGCTACCTCGCACCCCAAGACCTTCGGCCCGGTCAGATCGCGTCCCGGACGGTCGTCGACGGCGAGCTGATGCCGACTTCTGCCGCCGAGGACGCGGATGCGAACAGAACCACCACGATCGTCGTCGAGAGCAGCACCGGCATCCCGGCCGATGTGGGCGCCGGGAGCATCATCGAACTCTGGCATTCTCCTCCGGTGGACGATGGCGCCCTCCCGGGGACGCCGCGCATCCTCGTCGCCGATGCGATCGTGACATCGGTGACGAAGACCGAAGGAATGCTCGCCGCCGACGGCACCACGGCTGAGATCGTGATCGACCGAGCGGATGTCGCCGATGTGCTGTCCGCGATCACCGGCGGCTCTGTCCTGTCCGTCGTGCCGATCGGCTCGACCTCGTGACGTCGGTAGTCATCGCGCTACCCGATTCCCGTGCACGCACCCTGGCCGAGGAACTCGAGCTCGAAGGCATCAGCGTGGTTTCCGTCGTCGCGCCGAGCAGGATCCTGCCCCTGCCCGACGGCGTCGATGCCGTCATCGTTCCCGCCAGCCGCGCGGTGCTGACGCCCGCGCTGGTCGCCGACTGCGACAGGGCAGGAGTGCGGATCCTGCCGCTCGGCGACGGCGACAGCAGACTGCTCGGGCGCTATGGCCTCGCGGCCGCACTCCCGACAGAAGCGCGCGGCTGGGAGATCGCTGCAGCGCTCACCGCCGACCTTGCGGGCTCCGTCGAGCGAATCGCGCAATCTCCGCGTCGTGTCACGGTGGTCTGGGGTCCGTCCGGTGCGCCGGGACGATCGACCGTCGCGATCCAGCTCGCCGTCGAGCTGTCCAGGGCAGGACGCCGCACTGCCCTGGTGGATGCCGACACCGTCGCTCCCTCCCTCGCGCTGCTGCTGGGACTCAGCGATGATGCACCCGGGATCGCCGCCGCGTGCCGTCGGGCAGAACTCGGCGCACTCGACTCGGCAGAACTCACACGGCTGGCGACCGTCCTCGACACGAGCGCAGGAGAGATCGAGGTCCTCGGGGGCATCAATCGCCCTGGGCGCTGGCCGGAACTCGGCGCACGTCGATTGGAGGCGACGCTGCGCGCATGCCGCAGCTGGGCAGAGGAGACCGTCGTCGACGTCGCGAGCGCCTTCGACGCCGACGATGAGGCGACGTACGACCTCACCGGCCCGCGTCGCCACGCAGCCACCGTTGCCGCGCTGCAGGAGGCAGACCTGATCATCGCCATCGCGGCGGCCGACCCGCTCGGCATGAGCAGGTTCATCAGGGAGCATGCCGAGCTACGACGGCTCACGACCCCGACGCCCATCAGAGTGGTGGTGAACCGCGTGCGCCCCGGCCCCCTGGGCATGGATGCGCGAGGTCAGATCCGGCGCACGCTCGAGAGGTTCGCCGGCATCACGGACGTCGCGTTCCTCCCTTTCGATCAGCGGGCCGCCGACGCCGCCCTCCTGCACGCCCGACCGATGGCGGACCTCACTCCGCGCTCGTCCCTCGTCGCCGGCGTGCGCCGCGTCGTGGAGACTCTCGTCTCCACATCAGCAGAGCCGCCTACTGGCGGTAGCTCGAGAGGAAGTTCCCGAGGCGCTCGACGGCTTCTGCGAGCACGCGGGGCTCGGGGAGCGTGACCAGTCGGAGATGGTCGGGGGTCGGCCAGTTGAAGCCGGTTCCCTGCACGAGGAGGATGTGTTCGGAGACCAGCAGGTCGTAGACCAGCTTCGCGTCGTCCCTGATCTCGTGGACGTTCGGGTCCAGACGAGGGAAGGCGTACAACGCGCCGACGGGCTTGACGCACGAGACACCGGGGATCGATTCGAGTCCCTTCCAGGCGATGTCACGCTGCTCATGCAGGCGCCCGGTCGGCGCGATCAGCGAGTCGATGGACTGCACTCCCCCGAGAGCCGCCTGAACCGCGTACTGGGCGGGGACGTTCGGGCAGAGACGCGTCGAGGCGAGCAGGTTGATCCCCTCGAGGAACCCCTTCGCGTGGTCCTGCGGCCCGGTGATCACGAGCCACCCTGACCGGAAGCCGGCGACCCGATAGGTCTTCGAGAGCCCGTTGAACGTCAGACACAGCAGGTCCGGCGCCAGGGTCGCCGTCGGGATGTGCACCGCATCATCGAACAGGATGCGATCGTAGATCTCGTCGGAAAGCAGCAGCAGCTGGTTCTCACGGGCGATCTGCACCATGCCCTCGAGAACTTCGCGTGAGTAGACCACGCCGGTCGGGTTGTTGGGGTTGATGATGACGAGAGCTTTGGTGCGCGGAGTGATCTTGGATCGGATGTCCTCGAGGTCGGGCTGCCATCCGTTGTCCTCATCGCACAGGTAATGGACCGGGGTGCCGTCGGCAAGACTCGTCATGGCGGTCCACAGCGGGTAGTCGGGTGCCGGGATGAGCACCTCATCGCCCTCGTCGAGAAGAGCCTGCATCGTCATCGTGATGAGCTCGGAGACGCCGTTGCCGAGGAAGACATCCTCGGGATCGAATCGCGGGAACCCGGGGATCTCCTCGTACCGGCTGACGACTGCTCGCCGTGCCGAGATGATCCCCTTGCTGTCGCTGTACCCGTGAGCGGTCGGAAGCGCGGCCAGCATGTCGTGCACGATCTGGTGGGGTGCCTCGAAGCCGAAGATGGCGGGGTTGCCCGTGTTGAGCTTGAGGATCCGATGTCCCTCGGCCTCGAGCCGCGCCGCCTCGACGAGCGTGTTTCCACGGATCTCGTACAGGACGTTCTTGAGCTTCGACGACTGGTCGAAGTGGCGCGTTGGTGTCATTGAGCAAGCCTACAATGACGCGACGAGGGGCCGATCCCCACGGGCCGGCCCCTCGTCATGCGCTCTGCTACTTCTTCTTCTTGCCCTGCGCCCGCCGCTGCTCGCGGTTGCCCGCGGGAGCTGCCGAGCCCTCGGCGCGCTGCCCGAATGCACCGCGCGGAGCCTCAGCCGACTCGGCCTCCTCGGCGGGCGCCTGACGCGCGGCCGCTGCCTGACGAAGCTTCTCGGTCGCGGCCTGCTGAACCTGACCGCGGTCGTTGCGGACCTCGACCTCGCCGGCGTCGTTCGCGGCAGAGTACTCGAGCCGCTGGTCTCCACCGTCTTCGGCGAGGCCCTTCGCCTCGACCTCGGCCGTCTGCGAATCGCCCGCCCGACGCACCTCGACCTCGAGATTGTAGAGGTAGCCCACCGACTCCTCCTTGATCTGCCCCATCATCGACTGGAACATCGCGTAGCCCTCGCGCTGGTACTCGATGAGCGGGTCGCGCTGCGCCATCGCACGGAGACCGATGCCGTCCTTGAGGTAGTCCATCTCGTAGAGGTGGTCGCGCCAGCGGCGATCGAGCACCTGCAGCACCACGCGTCGTTCGAGCTCACGGGTCGCCGCTTCTCCGAGCGACTCCTCACGGGTCTCGTATGCGATCTTCGCGTCCGACAGCAGCTCGCGGGTCAGACCCTCTGCGGTGATGCCACCCTTGCGGCCGGCAGCCTCGGACACGACCTCGTCGATGGTCACGCTCACCGGGTACAGCGTCTTGAGCTCGGTCCAGAGTGCGTCGAAGTCCCAGCTCTCGTTGTGACCCTCGCCGGTGTGATCGCGCACCACTCCACTGATCGCGTCCTCGATGAAGTGCTGGACGCGGTCGGCGATGTCATCGCCCTGCAGGATGTGACGGCGGTCGGCGTAGATCGCCTCGCGCTGACGGTTCAGGACGTCGTCGTACTTGAGGACGTTCTTGCGCATCTCGGCATTGCGCGACTCGACCTGCGACTGCGCGCTGCGGATCGCCCGCGACACCAGGCCCGACTCGATCGGGACGTCGTCGGGGAAGTTGGTGCGCGCGAGGATCGCCTCGGCGGCGCCCGACTGGAACAGGCGCATGAGATCGTCGGTGAGGCTCAGATAGAAACGGCTCTCGCCCGGGTCGCCCTGACGGCCCGAGCGACCTCGCAGCTGGTTGTCGATGCGGCGCGACTCATGGCGCTCCGTACCCAGGACGTAGAGCCCACCGGCCTCGATGACCTTCTCGGCCTCTTCGGACACGATGGACTTCATCGCCTCGTACGTCTCGTCCCACGCGATCTCGTACTCCTCGGGCGTCTCGACGGGGTCGAGTCCCTTGCCCTTGAGCTCCTGCACGGCGAGGAACTCGGCGTTGCCGCCGAGCATGATGTCGGTTCCACGACCGGCCATGTTGGTGGCGACGGTCACGGCGCCGAGGCGCCCCGCACGAGCGACGATCTCGGCCTCGCGCGCGTGGTTCTTCGCGTTGAGGACCTCGTGCTTGACGCCCTTCTTCGCGAGGAGCCGCGACAGGTACTCGCTCTTCTCGACGCTCACGGTGCCCACGAGCACCGGCTGGCCCTGCGCGTGACGCTCCGCGATGTCCTCGACCACCTGCGTGAACTTGGCGGTCTCGTTCTTGTAGACGAGGTCGGACTGGTCCTTGCGAATCATCGGACGGTTCGTCGGGATCGGGATGACACCGAGCTTGTAGGTCGACATGAACTCGGCCGCCTCGGTCTCGGCTGTACCGGTCATGCCGGCGAGCTTGTCGTACAGGCGGAAGTAGTTCTGAAGCGTGACCGTGGCGAGAGTCTGGTTCTCGGCCTTGACCGGCACGGCCTCCTTCGCCTCGATGGCCTGGTGGATACCCTCGTTGTAGCGACGTCCGACCAGGATGCGACCGGTGTGCTCGTCGACGATCATGACCTCGTCGTTCATGACGACGTAGTCTGTGTCCTTCTTGAACAGGGCGAGGGCCTTGATCGAGTTGTTGAGGAACGAGATCAGCGGCGTGTTCGCGGACTCGTACAGGTTGTCGATGCCGAGGTAGTCCTCGACCTTCTCGATGCCGGGTTCGAGAACGCCGACGGTGCGCTTCTTCTCGTCGACCTCGTAGTCGACGCCCGCCTCGAGGGTGCGCGCGATCTTCGCGAACTCCGCGAACCAGCGGTTCGCCTCACCGGAAGACGGTCCTGAGATGATCAGCGGCGTGCGCGCCTCATCGATCAGGATGGAGTCGACCTCGTCGACGATCGCGAAGTAGTGCTCGCGCTGGACGAGGTCTTCCTTGCGCCACGCCATGTTGTCGCGGAGGTAGTCGAAGCCGAACTCATTGTTCGTGCCGTAGGTGATGTCGGACGCATACTGCTCGCGGCGCACAGCCGGGGTCTGGCCCGAGACGATGATTCCCGTCGACATGCCGAGGGCCCGGTACACGCGCCCCATGAGCTCTGCCTGATAGCTCGCGAGGAAGTCGTTGACCGTGATCACGTGGACGCCCTCGCCCGCGATCGCATTGAGGTACGCCGGGAAGGTGGCGACCAGGGTCTTGCCCTCACCGGTCTTCATCTCTGCGATGTTGCCGAGGTGGAGAGCAGCACCACCCATGATCTGCACGTCGTACGCGCGCATACCGAGGGTGCGCTTCGCCGCTTCGCGCACGGCGGCGAACGCCTCGGGCATGAGCTGATCGAGCGACTCGCCCTTCGCGAACCGCTCACGCAGCTCGGTGGTCTCGTTGCGAAGTTCGTCGTCCGTGAGCTTGGAGATGTCCTCTTCCAGCGCGTTCACGGCCTTGACCACCTGGTTCAGGCGTCGGATGACCCGCCCTTCTCCAGCGCGCAGCAGCTTCTCAAGAGGATTGGCCACAGATGTCATCTCCCTGTCGATGGTTCCGGCGGCGCCGCGTGTCGGGCGCGTGCCAGGCATACCTTGTCATGTTACCGGTCCGTGACCTGCACGTCGTCTGCACGTCGTCTGCATGGCGTGCCTACAACGCGTTTCCGAGTATGTATATATTGGTCCACGACACCGGGAGGTCCATATGTCGGTCCGACAGAGTCTGCTCGCGATCCTCGCTCAGGGCCCCTGCTACGGCTACCAGTTGCGGCACGAGTTCGACCGCCGCACGGGCTCGGTATGGCCGCTCAACGTCGGTCAGATCTACAACACGCTCGAGCGCCTCGAGCGTGACGGGCTCGTCGCTCGCGGTGCAGCGGACGAGCACGGCCACGTCTACTGGGAGATCACGGCCACCGGCGCGTCCGAGGTGGACCGCTGGCTCGCGTCTCCCGCGCCACGAAGCCAGGCGACGCGCAACGAGCTCGCCATCAAGCTGGCTGTGGCGGCAACCCTCCCCGGCGCGGACGCCGCCCGAGTCATCGCGGCCCAGCGCGCGGCGTCGGAAGAGCATCTCGCAGATCTCACCGCGACGAGGGCGACGCGCGAGGACGACAGCCCCGAGGGGCTCGCATGGTCGCTCGTCGTCGATTCGATGATCTTCACGGCGGAGGCCGAGGTCCGCTGGCTCGACCATGTGCAGACCCGGCTCGCCCAGCACCCTGTCCACGCCCTCGCTCTCGAGTTGACGACCGATCGACCCAAACGTGGCAGGCCTTCGAGGGCAGACGTGGCGGCACTCGTCTGACGGGTTTCGCCTCAAGCGTATGCACAGCCAGCGGCGTCGCCCGGGAAACTAGGATCAGTCCTATGGCTGGAATATGGGGCAGACGCAAGCGCGAGCAGGAAGAGCTGGCCGCACAGGACGCCGACCTGGCTCGCCGCGCTGAGCAGGCACTCGTCTCGGCGGACGAGCGCATCAGGAGCACCTCCGACGAACTGGCGTTCGCGGAGGCCGAACTCGGGGATCAGCTGACTCGCGACCTGAAGAAGGCGCTCGCTGCGGTGCGCACGCATCTGCGCGAGGCATTCCAGCTCCACCAGCTCAACCACGATGAGATTCCCGACACGCCTGAGGAGCTCCGCACCCGCAACGCGCGGATCATCCAGCTGTGCGATTGGGCGCAGGATCTGCTCGACGAGAAGACGTCGGATCTCGCGGCATCGATCTCGAAGGTGCGTCGCGCACCCGAGATCATCGCCCAGGTGCGTGCCGATGCCGAGGCGCTGAGCGCACGGATCCCGCACACGAACGAGACCGTCGCGCGTCTCTCCGCGCGTTACTCGGACTCGGCGATGCACCAGATCACGGCGAGCGCCGCCGAAGCAGAGCAGCTGATCGCGTTCGCAACGCACGGCGCGGCCGTCTCAGAGCGTCGCCGCGCAGCGAAGCAGAACGAGGAGGCGAACCTCGCACTGGAGACCGCCACCGAGGCCACGCGTCGTGCTTCCGCGCTGCTCGACGCCGTGGAGGACTTCGAGATCGAAGCGCTGCGAGCGGAGTCGACCCTTGCCGAGGTCGTCGCTGATTCACGCAACGACCTCATCGCCGCGCGCACCGCACCCCAGGTGCCGGCCGTCGCGGTCGCCGTCTCCGCGCTGCAGGACGCGCTGAGCGCCCTGTCGCCCGCGGGGACCCCCGGGGATCCCTTCGCCGAGCTGTCGCAGCTGCGCGACGCGAACACGGCTCTCGACGACGCGATCGCCACCGCTCGGCACCGCGAGGCGCACCCGCTGCCCAGCATCCAGCAGGTGCAGCATGCGATCGATGATGCCGACCGCCAGCTCGGCGTCGCCCGCGGACTCATCGCCGGGCACCGCGGCTGGATCGGCGCCGACGCGCGCACGCGCCTCGCCGAGGCCGAGAGGCTGCGGGTCGATCTGTCGGAACTGCTTCCGGCGGAAGAGACGCGCGACGAGGCTCTGGCCAGTGCACGACGCGTCGCACACCTGGCTTCTGAGGCCCTGCAGCTCGCCCAGCGCGACATCGATTCCTCACGGCCGCAGGATCAGGGCTGGGGCGGCGGAAACGGCTGGGGCGGCGGCGGCTGGAGCGGCGGGGGCCGACGCGGCGGTGGCGGCGACGTCGCCTCGGGCATCCTCGGCGGTCTCGTCATCGGCAGCATCCTCGACGGCATCTTCGACTGACGCCGTCGCACAACGCGACGACGGCCCGGCTCCCTCTGGAGCCGGGCCGTCGTCGTCTCAGCCTCAGGAGGCGAGCGCCTCAGTGGGCGGAGCCTGCGTCTCGAGAGCGATCACACCGTAATCCCAGCCCTTGCGTCGGTAGACGACGCTCGGGTGGTCGGTGCGCACGTCCACGAACAGGAAGAAATCGTGCCCGACCAACTCCATCCGGTCGACGGCCTCTTCGACGGTCATCCATTCCGCTCCGAAGTTCTTGGTGCGGATGACCACCGGCGAGTAGACCTCGTCGTCCTCGTTCTGGATCGGCACGTTGCCGGTCGCGACGGCCCGCAGGACATCCACGGATGCCGGCTGGACATCGATGCCCTCCAGCGCTCCGCTCTCCTTCTCGAAGTGCGCCCCGCGTGGGTGCTGACGTCCGTCGACTCGCTTCTCCTTCGCTCGACGAAGCTGCTCGGCCATCTTGTCGACGGCCATGTCGAGTGCGACGAACTTGTCTCCGTCCGTGGCTTCAGCGCGCACGACGGGGCCCTTGCTGACGAGCGTGAGCTCCACGGTCTCGTCCGGCACGTGACCGTTGCGGTACACCCGGTGGGTGACCTTGACATCCAGCCGTTGCGCACGGGACGCGAACGTCTGGATCTTGGCGATCTTCTCTTCGACAACGGCTCGGAATCGATCGGTGATACCCACCCCGACGCCAACGATGCTCGTTTCCATTGCTGCCTCCTTGTCCCGGTCCTCCCGGCCAAGGGCGGACCGTGGTCGCCTTGTGACCCCCAACGGTAGTCGGCCTGACCTCGGATGTCACGGGTCAGTTGCTGCGTGTCCCCGATGCGTTCACATTCCGTTCGCTGTGACGCGGCGTGGCGGCGAGCGCGACCGCGGCCAGGACATGGGCGCCCGCGTCTGTCAGCGCGCGAGCCGCCTCATCGAACGTCGCACCCGTCGTGACCACGTCGTCGACGAGCACGACGGTCTCCCCCTCGAGCACACGTCGCGCTCGCATGCTCCCGCGGACGTTCTCCGCTCGGCTCACGGAATCGAGGCCTCGCTGATCCGTGCGCCGACCCCGCAGAACGAGCAAGCGGTCGGGAAGCCGACCCGCCCGCCGGATCAGCAGCTCGGGCACCCGGTAGCCGCGCCGTCGAAAGGCCGTCACCGATGTCGGGATCGGCACGAGGTGGAGCGGCCGATCGGCATCCGGGCGTGCCTCGAGCACGTCGAGCACCTCCCCCAGCGCCGATCCGAGCGGGCGAGCGAGCAGCGTCTCGCCGTCGTCCTTCATCCTGCGGATGCATCGCGCCGCGACCGACTCGAAGGGCATCGCCGCGCGGACCTCCAGTCCGGCGGGCGTGCGGCGGACGAGCGGCTCCGGTCGGATGCTCTGTCGGCACGAGCCGCAGAGCAGCGTCTCGGGCCGGTCGCACCCCGCGCAGGTCGCCGCGAGCAGAAGGGCGAGTATCTCGAGTCCTACGCCGCGGGCCGGTGGATGCGGTGACATCCGTCGATGCTCTCGCAACAATCCCGCGCCGGGGCTGCGGAGGCTGCGCGGAACGCGGCCGTCATGGACTGTCAGTCGATGTCGGACGGCCGTGCAGGGACAGTCGCGCTCAGTGCCCCGCACGCGTCGCGAGAAGTGAGACTCCGCTGATCGACTCGCTCCATGCCGAGCCCGCACGGGCGAACACGGCGCCGTCCGCGCCCAGCACTCGCAGACCGGTGGCTGCGCGCGCACCCGCCAGGGACACCGCGCCGGTCGGAGCCACCTCTGACGTGCCAGGCCCTCCGACCACCTGCGTGACGACCATCCGGTCTGCGGGATCCGTCAGCAGTCCGAGACGATCCGCGCCCAGCCAGACGAGGCCGATGGCGCCGCCGTCGAGCTGCGCCAGCGGCTCGGTGGGTCCGAGCTCGGTCGGAAGCCCGGCCTCATCGCGGATCACCGATGACACGACGATCCAGCGCTCGCCCCCGATCACGACGGCCGCGGCGACGCGGGCCCCATCCGCCGAGACGCGGATGGCGGATACGGAGGAGGCCTCCGGCCACGCGCCCGCGATGCTCTGAGGGGCGACATCGCTGCCGATCGCCTGCAGAGCCGCCGGTGCGTTCGAAGGGACCGACCACGTGTAGTCGTAGGGATCCATGGACGGCCGCACCAGCGATGGGCGGTCGTCCAGCTCGTTGAAGCTGCCTTCACCTGCGAGCCACACGTGCCCGTCGATGAGCTGCACGGCCGCGTGGGAGCTGTCGACCGACACGTCGACCGCTGTGACGGGCTGACCCGCGTTCACGATCTGGTCCGAGACGCCGGGGATCGGCGTGATCTCTCCACCGACCAGCATGCCGAAAGTCCCGTCCTTCAGCACGAGACTGCCCGGATCGGCCTTGTCCGTCACGACCTCGACGACCCCGGCCTCCAGTGTGCGGCCGTCGACCGTGAAGCGCACCTGGTCGATCTGCACGCCCCCGGCGGTCAGGGTCGCCTGGAGCTGGGTGCGCATGCGCGCGAGGGTGGTCGGGTCGAGGCCCAGCGCCGCCCGGTTCAGGGCGACGTCGGCGATCTGGTCGGGGTCGATCGGCACGGAGTCCCGTGCGAGCTGCACCTCCTGCGGGAACGCGCTCTGCACGGCCGGATCGAGCCAGGGGCTGGGCGCGCCGCCGATCAGCGACTGCGCGATGGTCGTCGCCACCGTGGCGCGTCGAGGGAACCAGCGCACATCGGGCACGAGTCGTTCCCACGTCTGATCGAAGTACTGCAGCGCGTAGTCGTCGTACACGCGCGAGAACCTGGATTCGTCGATCACCACGCCGTCCGGCGCCTCGGCGATCCGCCACTGGCCGTCTGTGAGTTCGACCACGAAGGCCGAGTTCGAGGCGCCGAACGCCTCGGAGTACGCTCCGGTCGCGTCTACGCTGGCGACCTGATCGAAGGCGACCCTCACGTCGGCCGTGTCGCCGTCATCGGCATCGTCGTCTTCGTCGACATTCGAGCTGAACGAGCGGGTCGCCGAGCTCACATCGATCGACACGCCGGTGTTCGGACGCCAGGTCGATGCGAGCTCCGGGGTGAGAAAGCTGCGAGCGGTGTTCCAGTTGTCGGCCGGGGTGATCGCGGCCTCCATGAAGCCTTCGACGATCGCCGCAGGCCCCGCGCCGTCCACCGGACCCGAAGCGAGCGGGAGGAAGTCCTGCCCCTCGGGGGACGCCCCGAGAGGCTTTCCCGGCTGTGCGTCTCCGCTGGTCGGAAGACCTGTGCACGCTGACAGGATGAGCACGGTCGCCGCGATCACGAGACCACGCAGCGCGCGCCGAGTCCGCGCGGTCATTCGATGCTCCCTCGATCGAAGAGCTCCGCCGGGACATCGGCGAGCTGGATCGGCTGCGTGGCATCGCCGAGTTCGGCGAGCGGCTCCTGCGGCTCGATCGGGATGGGCGAAGGCCCATCCGTCGCATCGCCACGGCGAGGCAGGGTCAGAACGAAGTTCGTCCCGACGCCGAGTTCGGACCACACCGCGAGCGATCCGCCGTGGAGAGTCGCATCGCCGAGCGCGATCGACAGTCCGAGCCCCGTGCCCCCGAGAGTGCGCTGGCGGGAGGGATCAGCGCGCCAGAATCGGTCGAACACCCGCTCGGCATCCGCCGGGTCCATGCCGAGCCCGAAGTCGCGTACGCCGGCGGCGACCGCATGCTGATTGCTGTCGACGGTGACGACGATCGGTCGGCCCTCGCCGTGCTCGATCGCATTGCCGATCAGGTTGCGCAGCACTCGTCGCACCCGCCGCGGATCCATGTCGACCGGCGAATAACCGCCGGGGGCGACGAGCCTCAGCTCGCTGCCGCGATCGTCGGCGAGAGGGCGCATCTGCTCGATGATGTCCTCTGCCAGATGCGCGAGGCTCGTCGCCTCGAGCTCGAGCTGCACGGAGCCTGCGTCGTAGCGGCTGATCTCGAGCAGATCCGACAGCAGCGTCTCGAACCGCTGCACCTGCGTGTGCAGGAGCTCGGTGGTGCGAGCGGTCGTCGGATCGAACTCCTCCCGCTGATCGTTCAGCATGTCTGCGGCGAGGCGGATCGTGGTGAGCGGAGTCCGCAGCTCATGCGACACATCTGACACGAAGCGCTGCTGCACGAGTGACAGCTCGCCGAGCTCCTTGATCTGGGATTCGATGCTGTCGGCCATGGCGTTGAAGGAGCGTCCCAGGGTCGCGATCTCGTCTTCCCCGTGCACGTCGATGCGGACGCCGAGGTCGCCCGAGGCCAGACGTGCGCTCGTCTCGGCGGCCTCGACGATAGGCGTCGACACGGTGCGGAGAACGATGAAGGAGATCGCGGCGACGATCGCCACCAGACCTATGCCGGCGACCCACAGGGTGCGCTGCACGAAGGTGAGAGTGTTGTCCGCATCCGCGAGGTCGTACGCGAAGTAGATCTCGAACGGCCCCGCCTCGGGAACCCGCAGCTGCTGCCCCACGATGATCCCGGGGACAGCTCGGCCGCCGACCTCGAGTGATACGGACTGCCAGGACTGCCAGTCGTCGAACTCGACCACCCTGTTCCTGAGGCCCGAGGTGATCAGATTGTCGCTCAGCCCGGCGGTGAAGCCGTTGAGCGGGACGTCGGGGTCGACCTCCATGCGGAATCCGGCAAGACCTTCGGCCGTCGAATTGCGTCCGAGGTCCTCCTGCACGCTGTCCCACAGCTCCGGCAGGGCTGCCGGGTCATCGCCCAGCGCCGTCGCGTCCAGGGTCGCCTGCGCCTGGTTCACCGAGCGGGCCGCGTCTTCGAGCGCCTCGTTCTTGCGGGATTCGAACAGATCGTTCTGGATCACCAGCGCCATCGTCACGCAGGTGATCAGGATCGCGGTGGACGTCAGCAGGAGCGTGATCGTGAGCGTCCGGAATCGCAGAGAACTGCGCCACAACGCCTGGACGACGGTCGGCCAGCCACGCCAGTCGCGGATGACAGCGACCGCCGTGGTGGTCGCTGTGGTCGCGGCCATCGTGGGCCTAGCCCGCGCTCCCGGCACGGTAGCCGACGCCCCGTACCGTCATGACGATCTTGGGGTTGTCCGGGTCGAGTTCGACCTTCGCCCGCAGACGCTGCACGTGCACGTTGACCAGCCGCGTATCGGCCTTGTAGTGGTAGCCCCACACCTGCTCGAGCAGCATCTCCCTCGAGAACACCTGCTGGGGCTTCGACGCGAGCGCGACGAGCAGCTGGAACTCCAGTGGAGTGAGAGCGATCGGAGCCGTGCCGCGGCGCACCTCATGGGCGTCGACGTCGACGGTGAGGTCTCCCACGCGCAGCTGCTCCCCCACGTTCTGCGACGTGGGCCGCAGTCGGGTTCTGATACGAGCGACGAGCTCCTTCGGATTGAAGGGCTTGACGATGTAGTCGTCGGCTCCGACCTCGAGTCCTCTGACCACATCAGCGGTGTCGCTGCGGGCGGTGAGCATGATGACGGGGACTCCGGATTCGGCGCGGATGCGCGTGCAGATCTCGATGCCGTCCATCCCGGGCAGCATCAGGTCGAGCAGCACGAGATCGGGACGCTGTGCGCGCCACTCGTCGACCGCCCGCGCACCGTCGGCGCAGAACACCGGCTCGAAACCTTCCGTGCGCAGCACGATGCCGATCATCTCGGCGAGCGCGGTGTCGTCGTCGACCACAAGAATGCGTGAGGTCATAACTGTTACCTTATGGCACTCAGTACCACGGTCCTCCTGTCTACGCGCCCGACGGGTCATGTGACACGATGGGAGCGCACGACGGAGGGAGTGCCGGTGAGCGGCCAGACATGGACCCCTGCCCCGAAGAAGGGCATCATCCCCCTGCATCCGCTGACGTTCGGGATGCTGTTGAGCAAGTCGTTCGTCGCGCTGCGCCACAACCCCAAGGTCCTCTTCGGCTTCGGCGTCGTGATCCAGCTCGCGGTCGTGGTGCTCAGCGCCACGGTGATGGGCTTCGTGTTCGTCACGACGTTCACGCGGCTCGAGTCGCTCTCTCCCTCCTCCCCGGACTTCGAGGCCGTGTTCGCCGGAACGATCGCGATGAACATCGTCGCGGGCATCTCCGTCGGTCTCGCGTCCGTCGCATTCACCGCTCTGATGCAGGGCGTCGTCGCAGCCGAGATCGGCTACGCCGCGATCGGCGTGAAGGCCACGCTGAAGACCCTCTGGCGCAAGATGACCCCGTCGTTCTGGCGGCTGGCCGCCTTCGCTTCACTCTCGGTCATCTTCATCTTCGGTGTGATCGTCATCCTCTTCGTCATCGTCGCCGGCTTCGTCGCCAGCGGGCTCGGCGGATCCGCTGAGGCCATCGGCGGCGTCGTCATCCTCGTGCTGCTCGTCCTGCTCACGACGATCCCCCTCCTGGTCTGGCTGACGACCAAGCTGCTGCTGGTGCCGTCCATCCTCGTCCTCGAGCGCGCGAAGCTCCGCGATGCGCTCGTGCGCTCGTGGCGACTCACCCGCGGTCGCTTCTGGATCGCCTGGGGAGTCACCTTCCTGATCGGCGCCATCATGGGCGCCGCGATGCAGCTCGTGAATCTCCCCGTGTCGCTGCTGAGCTCGATGCTCGGATCGGTCATCGCCCCGACCGGCTCTGCGGACACTGCCGCGATCATGGGGTTCGTCTTCGCCCTCCTCGCCCCGCAGATCCTGCTCCTCGTGCTGCAGGCCATCACGCTCGTGGTGCAGAGCACCGCAGGCACCCTCGTGTATCTCGACAGTCGGATGCGCTACGAGGGTCTCGACCAGGCGCTGATCAGTCATGTCGAGCGACGCGACCTGGGGTGGACGGAGGAACAGCTCGGCGACCCCTTCGTCGTCGACGCCACGCGCGCCGTCTCGAGTGCACCGCCGCCCAAGCAGGTGCCCGAATGGGCGACGATGACGCCGGCCGGCTATGAGGCGCAGCCGTATGGAGGGCAGCCGTACCCCGGGCAGCAGTACCCCGGGCAGCAGTACCCGGCACAGCCGTACCCGGCACAGCCGTACCCGGCACAGCCATACCCGGCACAGCCGTACCCCGGGCAGCAGTACGGGTACCCGACTCAGCCTGCCCCGCCACAGCCGCCGTACGCGCCGCCGGCTGCGACCGCCCCGCCTCAGCCACCGGCGTATCGGCCGGCACCGGCGCCCACCGCTCCCCCGGCATCCTCGGCGCCCGCGGACGACTCCACCTGGGCGGCCCCCGGAGCGGGCAGCGAAGGATCTGCATGATCCGCCCGCTGGACGATGTGCTGGTGCCTGACGGAGACGAGGCGAGACAGTGGGCCGAGCAGGAGCTCTCCGACCCGCGCTATGCCGATGCGAAGCCCACGTGGTTCGATCTCGTCGCGCGTGACATCGGCCGGTTCCTCGCCGATCTGTTCAGCTCCGACAACGGCGCCAGCGTCGGGCCGTCTGCACTGATCATCGTCAGCGTCATCGTCTTCGGCGCTCTTGTGGCGGCCCTCATCATCTGGGGTCGCCCTCGCCGCTCTCAGGCGATCCGTCGGCCGGGTGCCGGGCTTCTCGGCGCCGAGGATGACCGCTCGGCGGCGCAGCTGCGTGCGGATGCCGACCGCGCCGCGCGAGCGGCGGACTGGGACGAGGCGACGGTCCTGCGGTTCCGCGCGCTGGCGAGAGGACTCCTCGAGCGCGACCTCATCGAGCCGTCCCCCGGCGCGACGGCCCAGGCGATCGCGCGCGAGGTCTCGGTCGTGTTCCCTGCGGAGACGACGCCCGTCCGCCAGGCCGCCGTGTTCTTCGACGACGTGCGCTATCTGCGGCATCCCGCGACCGCTGATCGCTACGCGGAGCTCGCAGCGACAGATGACCGGCTCAGTGCCCTGCGCCCGGAAGCAGTGACCGCGTGAGCGTTGCCGAGCAGCAGGACGTCCCCGCGTCGACCGCCGAACGCGCGCCTCGAGGCCGACGATCGCGAGCTCTGCTCGGATGGCTGATCATCGTGGCGCTCGTCCTCGGCGGCGTCTTCGTCGCGATACAGGTCGGTGTGCGCATGCCCGATCAGCGGGGTTCACTCGATCCCGAGAGCGTGAGCGACTCGGGTGCCATGGCCATCGCGCAGATCCTGCAGGAGAACGGTGTCGAGGTCTCGGTCTTCCGTTCGCGCACCGAGGCGAGCCAAGCGCTCGATGACGACGCCACGCTCGTGATGGCGAATCCGTACACGCTCTCCGACGAGGCGATCACCGAGCTCATCGATCCCGCCGACCGGGTGGTCTTCCTGTCGAGCAGCACACACCTGCTGAGCCTCTTGAGGATCGGCGACAACGCCACCCCGGATTTCACCCCGGTGCAGGCGGACTGCGACGCACCCGAGTTCGCGGACGTCGGCTCGATCCGTCCTGATCGGCTGTTCACACCCGCCGACGGCGTGGAGGGATGCTTCGGCGACGACGACGCGGCGGCCGTGCTCATCGATGAGAGCGACGGAGCCACGCATGTCGTCGTCGAGGGTGCGCGCCTCTTCAGCAACGCCTATCTCGCAGACGACGGCAACGCCGCACTCGCGCTCGCGCTGCTCGGACAGACCGAGCGCGTCGTCTGGTACGTGCCCAGTTTCGGCGACACGGACATCGAGGGCGAGACCGAGGACACCCTCGGGTCGCTCACACCGGGATGGGTGACACCGGCCATCCTGCTGCTCATGCTCGCCGGCGTCGCGGCAGCACTGTGGCGCGGTCAGCGCTTCGGACCGCTCGTCGCCGAGACGCTGCCGGTGACGGTGCGCGCCTCGGAGACCATGCACGGTCGCGCACGTCTGACCGCGAAGGCCGGCGACGCTGCGCACGCGGGCGAAGCTCTCCGAGACGGGAGCCGGCGCCGCCTGGCGCGCAGGCTCGGCCTCGCTGTCACCGCGAGTGCCGAGGAGGTCGCGGATGCCGCAGCCGACCGGCTGCGCGTGCCGCGTGGCTCGCTGCACGAGCTGCTCGCGGGCGCGCCACCCGTCGACGATCCGTCACTGATCGACCTCGCGCGCCGACTGCAGGAACTCGAGAGCGCCGTCGACGCCTCGTCCTTCACGGAGCGGAGATCCGAATGAACCGCCCCCGCCGAACCGCCGTCCATCCATCATCCGACCGGAAGCCGAGGACACCACGTGACCGCTGAGAACTTCAACGACGCCGAGCTGCGTCAGGCCATGCACCGCGTGCGCACGGAGGTCGACAAGGCCGTCGTGGGCCAGGCGGGCACGGTGACCGGCCTGCTGGTGTCGCTGCTCGCGCGAGGACATGTGCTGCTCGAGGGCGTGCCCGGGGTGGCGAAGACCCTGGTCGTGCGCTCGTTCGCGCGGGCGCTCGGCCTCGACACGAAGCGCGTGCAGTTCACCCCCGACCTCATGCCGGGAGACGTCACCGGTTCGCTGGTCTACGACGCCCGCACGGGCGAGTTCGACTTCCGTGCGGGTCCGGTGTTCACGAACATCCTTCTCGCCGACGAGATCAACCGCACGCCTCCGAAGACCCAGGCCGCCCTGCTCGAGGCGATGGAAGAACGTCAGGTGTCCGCCGACGGTGTCAGCCGAGCTCTGCCCGACCCGTTCCTCGTCGCCGCGACGCAGAACCCGATCGAGCACGAGGGCACGTATTCGCTGCCGGAGGCCCAGCTCGACCGCTTCCTGATGAAGCTGGTCGTGGGAATGCCGGAGCGGGATGCCGAGGTGTCCGTGCTGCGCAAGCACGCCTCCGGCTTCTCCCCGCGCGAGCTCACCGGCGTGGAGGCGACCGTCTCCGCGGACGAGATCCGTGCGGCTCAGGATGCGGCAGGATGCGTCGAGGTCACCGATGACGTCCTCGGCTATGTCGTCGACCTCGCCAGAGCCACGAGGCAGTCGCCCTCGGTCGAGCTCGGCGCGAGCCCCCGCGCCTCCACGGGTCTGCTCGCCGCTGCGAAGGCATGGGCGTGGCTCAACGCATCCTCTGCCGTCACGCCGGATCACGTGCAGACGATGCTCGTCCCCGTCTGGCGGCACCGGCTGCAGCTCCGTCCGGACGCCCAGATGGAGGGCGTGTCCGCGGATGCCGTGCTCACATCCGTCGTCCAGCAGACCAGGGTGCCGATCTAGGTGTTCGTCACCGGCCGTCTCGCGCTTGCCGTCGCCGTCGGCATCGTCCCGCTCGTCCTCGCCGGGCTGGCGGACTTCCCGCCCTATGCCGCCCTCGGCATCTGGGTGCTGCTCTGCGTCCTGCTGATCGTCGTCGATGTGCTGCTGGCTCCGAGCCCCCGCTCTGTCGTCGTGACCAGGCGCGTGCCGACGCGCACCCGCATCGGCGAGCAGGTCCCCGTGAGCGTCGCGCTGCAGAATCAGGGTCCCCGGACGCTCCATGCGCTGATCCGCGATGCCTGGCAGCCGACGGCCGGAGCGGGTGAGGCCCGTCAGCGACTCAGCGTCCCGCCGGGTGAACGGCGACGCGTCTCCATCCCCCTGCTGCCACGACGTCGCGGCGAGCTGGCGAGCGAGTTCGTGATGATCCGCTCGCTCGGTCCGCTCGGCCTCGCCGGCCGGCAGGCCCGTCACCTCGTACGCGGGACCATCCGGGTGCTGCCCGCCTTCTCGTCGCGGAAGCACCTCCCCTCCCGCCTCGCGCGTCTGCGGGAGCTCGACGGGAACACGAGCATCCAGGTGCGCGGTCAGGGCACCGAGTTCGACTCGCTCCGCGAGTACGTCCGAGGGGATGACGTGCGGTCGATCGACTGGCGCGCCACCGCTCGCGCGGGCACCACGATGCTGAGGACGTGGCGACCGGAGCGCGACCGCCACGTCGTGATCATCATCGACACCGGCCGCACTGCAGCCGCGCGCGTCGGCGACGGCACGAGGGTCGATGCCGCCCTGGAGGCGTCTCTTCTGCTCGCGGCCCTCGCCGCGCGTGCGGGCGACCACGTGCATCTGCTCATGTACGACCGGGTCGTGCGGGCGCGCGTGACCGGTGTGGAGGGGACAGCGCTGCTTCCGGCGCTGACCGATGCGATGGCTCCGGTGCACGCGCGTCTCGTCGACACCGACTGGCCGGGTGCTTTCGCTGCCGTGCGCACGCTCACGACCCGTCCTTCGCTCATCGTGGTGCTCACCGCTCAGGATGCGGCCGAGTCGGCTCGCGGATTCCTCGGTGCGTTCCCCGACGCGAGCAGGTCGACATCGATCCTCGTCGGTTCGGTCACCGACGACGGCATCGCGGATCTCACGACGCGGCGCGGATCTCGAGAGGAGATTTACCTCGCTGCGGCGGCCGAACGCACGATGCGCGACGCGGAGAACGTGGCCGACGCGGTGCGCCGCGCGGGAGGCGAGGCGATCGCCGCTGACCCCGAGTCGCTGCCTCCGAGGATCGCAGACCGGTACCTGGAGCTGAAGGCCGCCGGGCGCCTCTGAACGCAGAGAGTCAGCCGGCCAGGAGCCTGGGCGTACCTGCCTCGTACTCGACGAGGTCTCCGGTCTCGCCGCGGCGATACGCTCGACCGCCGATCACGAGCATATAGATGAGGAACGCGGCGAGGGCGGCGACGCCGATGCCGATCTTGACAGGCCAGGGCAGCGCCCACCCCGTCACGAATCCCTCGATCAGTCCGGACACGAACAGCGCGAAGACGAGTCCGATCGCCACTGTCGCGAGCGAGCGTCCCTCGGACGCGAGTGACTCGCCTCTCGAACGGTGTCCCGGCGCGACCCACGACCAGAACAGGTGCAGACCCGCCGCAGCCGCGACGAAGATCGACGTCATCTCCAGCAGTCCGTGCGGGAGGATGTAGAGGATCATCACATCGACCTGGTCGTGTGCGGCCATGACGGCGCCCGACACGCCCAGCCCCATCGCGTTCTGCACGAGGACGTTGATCGGCCAGATGCCGGTGATGCCGAACAGCACGCATTGCAGGGCGATCCAGGCGTTGTTCCACCAGACCATGCCCATGAACACCGCGGCCGGGTTCTCGGTGTAATAGCCGGTGAAGCTCTCGTCGGCGTACTGCTCCAGCAGGTCCGGCGGGCCGAGGGTCGCGAGGAGTGCCGGATCTGCCGAGATCCATGTCGCGGTCCCGACGACGATCGCGATGAATGACGCCGCGATCACGAGCGTCGTCCAGCGCAGTCGATAGAGCGCGGCGGGCAGCTGCAGCGAGAAGAATCGGCCGGTCTGGGTGAGGATGCTGTCGGACGCCCCGGTGAGTCGCAGCCGCGCGCGCACGAGGATCGTCGAGAGGTACGCACCTTGAGGCGACTCCCCCACCGAGGTCTTGAGCTCAGCGAGATCCGCGGACGCCGCGCGGTAGCGGACGATCAGCTCGTCGACGCCCGCGCCGTCGAGCCGAGCACGGCTCAGCTGGTCGAGCCGTTCCCACTCGGCGCGGCGTGCATCTGTCAGCGCATCGGCATCCACCTGATTTACTGTACTCATGTCCGCCGCGCTCGATGCATCCGACGAGGTCCTCTCGGGCGAGGCCGTCGCGATCGACGTGCAGCCGATCGGCTTCGTGTTGCGAGCCGCGGGCGCGATCATCGACCTCCTGGTCGGCCTCGCGGTGTTCCTGTCGACGATCTTCCTGCGGATCTGGCTCCTCGACATCGGCGTCCTGACCCAGGCGACAGACACGATCGCGCTGATCGCCTCGATCGTGATCAGCTTCGTGGTGCTGCCGATCACCATGGAGGTCGCCCTCAAGGGCCGCAGCCTGGGCAAGCTCGCCGTCGGGGGTCGGATCGTGCGACTCGACGGTGGCGCGACCGGTTTCCGCCATGCGTTCATCAGGGCACTCCTCGGCGTCCTCGAGATCTACATGACGCTGGGCAGCATCGCGGTGCTCGCCGGAGCGTTCAGCGCCCGCTCGCAGCGGCTGGGAGACATGGTCGCCGGCACCTACAGCCAGCGCGTGCGCACGCCGAAGCTGATCCCGAGCGTCCCCGTGCTGCCGCCGATGCTCGCCGGCTGGGCGCAGATCGCCGATGTCGCGCGCCTCCCCGACCGTCTCGCGCGCCGCATCTCGCAGTTCCTGCAGAGCGCTCAGCGGATGGTCCCGTCAGCTCGCGCCCGAGTGGCGCAGGATCTCCTGACCGAGGCATCGCCGTTCGTCTCGCCTCTGCCTCAGGCCGCCCCGGAGGTTGCGCTCATCGGCATCACCGTGCTGCGGCGCGAGCGGGAGCGCAGAGCGCTGGAGAACGCCGACCGCCGAGCGGAGAAGCTCACCGGTCGACGCGTCGGGGCCTGAGCACACCGGTCTCTTCGCGAACCCCGGCGCCGTCAGAATCGGATCGCGTCGATCACCTTGACGCGAAGGGCGACCAGTGCAGGGATGAAGCCGGCGACGGCGCCGACCAGGATCGACGCGGCGAGACCCACGAAGGCCGCGCGCATCGGGAACGGCGGAACGTCCTGGATCCCGTAGAACAGCGAGGTGACGACCCAGTCCGAGCGGAGCACCGCGACGACGATCGCGATGCCGACGAGCCCCGCCACCGTCGTCGCGACGAGGCTCTCGAGGAAGACCGAGAAGAAGACCCGGCCCGAGGTGGCGCCGAAAGCGCGACGCACGCCGATCTCACGCACTCGCTGCCGCATCGCGACGAGCTGGATGTTGATCAGACTCAGAGCTCCCAGCGCGAGGATCACGGCAGCGATGCCGCCGGTGACCATCTCGAAGGTCGCCTGCGCATCCAGCGCACCCGGCTGAGCAGCCCAGTCCGAGCGGCTCACCGACACCGTCTGCCCGTCCGGGAGCCCTGCGCGAAGATCCATGGCGAGCACGGGTGCGATCTCGTCGACCTGCTCCTGTCCGAGCCAGACCTCGTACTGCGGCCAGGCGCCCTCCGGCAGAGCATCGACGCGGGCACGATACGCGTCGTAGAGGATGTCGACCCGAAGCTCCTCGTCTCCGAACCCCTGGCGAGGCACGACACCCACGACCTGATAAGTGCCACCCGCAGGCCCCGCGAGCGTGAGAATCGGATGCTCCGCGACGGGCGTGCGACCGATGCGATCCCACAGCGCCTCCGTGATCACGACGGGCGGGGAGAGTGCGTCGGCATCCGCATCCCGCATCCATCTGCCCACGAGCAGCTGCTCGCGGTGGATCTCGGAGTAGAGCGGATCGATCAATCGTGAGTTGACATCGACGATGCCGTCCGGCAGCTGCACCGGAACGACCATGCCCTGTGCGATCCGGGCCGTGTGGCTGAACTCGAACCGCTCCGTGACGCGCGTGAACCTCTCATCGAAGGCGTCGAAGTCGACCGGCGCCCCGTCGTCGCTGCTGATCGTGACGACCAGGGTCGCCGCCCTGCCTCCCCAGCGATCCGACTGCTCTGCCTGGAACTGACGCTGATATTCCGAGACGGCGACGACCCCGGTGAGGGCTGCCACCGAGACCGCGATGCCGATCAGGCTGAGCAGCACACGCAGCTTGTGGACGCGGATCTCCGCCCACGCATCCGACAGCGCTCCGAGGATGCCGGTCATGACGCGGCTCCGCGACGCGAGTACGGCATGGCCGGCATGCTGCCGGGTGTCGGCATCTCGGCCCCGGTGGACGCAGCCGCCGGTGCGGATGCGGCCGGGACGGATGAAGAGGGAACGGATGCGGAGGGAACGGACGCCGCGAGGGTCGAGGCTTCGAAGGCGCGGCTGAGATCCGCAGGCTCGAGGACCCCGGCGTCGAGTCGGTAGTGCCGTCGGGCACGGGCGGCCACATGGAGGTCGTGCGTGATGGTCACGAGTGCCGCGTCGGTCTCGGTCGCGACCTCGTCGAGCAGCGACATGACGGACGCGCCCGTGTCGATGTCGAGTGCGCCGGTCGGCTCGTCCGCGAGGATCAGCACGGGCCTGCGCACGAGGGCCCTCGCGATCGCGACCCGCTGCTGCTCTCCTCCCGAGAGTCGATCGGCGACCTGCTCGATGCGATGACCGAGGCCGACTCTCTCGAGCATGTCAGCGGCGATCTGCCTCCTGTTCCAGAACAGCCGACCGCGCGCATGGCCGAGTGGCATCATCACATTGTCGAGCGCGGTGCGCCCCGGGAGCAGATTGAACTGTTGGAACACGAAGCCGACGTTGTCGCCGCGCAGCCGGTCCAGCCGCCCCGACCGCATCCGACGCACTTCGCGATCCTCGAACGACACGGAGCCGGTGGTCGGAGCGTCGAGCATCCCGAGGATGTTGAGCAGCGTCGACTTCCCGGAGCCCGACCTGCCGACGATCGAGACGTGATCGCCCGCACTGACCTCGAGCGTGATCCCTCGCAGGATCTCCAGCTCCGAGTCGTCAGCGAGCCGCACGCTCTTCGTCACATCGCTCAGCGCGACGAGGGTCACCAGCTGACCCCGCTGTCGCACTGCTCGACTCCGGGAGCCACCTCGTAGCAGACCTCCTCGACCGGGGCGACGAAGCCGGGGACGAACTGGCGGATCGACTCCCCCTCTTCGAGGCCGGAGACCACCTCGACCATTGCCCCGTCGTTCACGCCGAGCTCGACCGCTCGCTCTTCCGGTTCAGCGCCGTCGCCGGCATCGACCCAGACGTTGCCCGTGCCCGCGCCACCCTGCACAGCGGTGACCGGCACCACCAGGGCGTCGTCCACCTGCCCGAGCGCCAGATCCATCGTCGCCGGCAGACCGGCGAAGACGACCTGGTCACCGGGCACCGCGCATCGCACGCTCGCTGTGCCCTCGGCGCTCACCTGCACCCGCACTCCTGTGCACACGAACGGCGCGGGCCCCCCGGTGATCGTCACCGATGCGTCGGCCGGCGCATTCACCAGGCGGTACAGCTGGACCGGCTCGACGGTCGCGAGCAGGTGGTAGCGCGCGGGCGTGAGCGTGAAGATCTCGGTTCCGGTGGATGTCGCCTGACCCTTCACGAGAGCGATCTCCGAGACGTCGCCGGCCTCCGGCGCGACGACGTCCACATCCTTCTTGGGCTCGTCCTGCCTGATCGTGAAGAGCTTCTGCCCCGCCGCGACGGTCGCCCCGTCGGGGACATGCACGGCGATGACCGTTCCGGTGATCTCCGACCGCACCGGGAACGCGTCATCGCGTGCGACGTTGCCGCTCAGGGTGAGAGCGTTCACCACCGAGCCCCGTTCGACCGGGATGACGGGATCGACGATCGACGACTCGGGGCTGACCATCGCCTCTGTGGCGTCCGGGAAGAACGCGATCTTCACGAGAGCCGCGGCGCACGCGCCGAAGACGAGAACGAGAAGAAGAGGGAAGATCCAGCGTCGCCAGACGATCACGGCTGCCTTTCCGGCGGCGCCGCCCTGGCGCATCCGCGGTCAGCGTATCGGCATGCGTCGATGACCCACCCGCCCCGAGGCGGCGTGTCCCCGTCGGCGATGCGGACGGTATATCAGGCGCGAAGCGCCTCGTGCCGGACGACGAGCCATCCCGCGGGAACGGACAGGCGATCCGCATGCTGTGCGCACAGATCATGCGCGTTCGGGTGGCGCGCCATCCCCAGGGGCCCGAGCGCGGCCATCTGATCGCCGTAGTCGTAGGTGAGAGTGGCCACGGCCTCGCGCGCGCAGCCGACCTTCGAGCAGAGTCTTCCGTCCATTCACGCCAGGCTACGTCGAGGTTCATCGGATGAGCGGATGCCGCGCCGCCGCGCCCGTCGGACTCGGCCTAGACTTTCGCTATGCCCCGTCGCTCCCGCACCTCTGACGCACCCCGCCGCGGGGCCAGGCACGGGCGCCACGGTCGGCTCGGACGCAGCGAGGTCGTGCGCCCTCCACTCGCCCCTCTCGACGGGCGCATCGACCGGTTCGATCTGACCGTCGGCACTGCGGTGGAGTTCCTTCGAGGAACCTGGCCCGAACTGCAGGAGGTGCGGTTCGAGATCGGCGCCATGCCCGCGTTCGAGGCCGCAGACGAGGTCCCGCGCTGGTACCTCGATCACGAGAAGGCGCGCATCGTGCTCTTCCGGCTTCCCATCGAACGGCTGCTGCCGCCGGGGCACGACGACTCCGCCCACCGCAGGATGGCGATCGAGAGCGCCGTGTTCAGAGCTGCGGCCGAGTACGTCGGCCGCGAGCCCTGGGACCTCGGCGGCCACGAGCACTGAGCTCAGAGACCGTCCTCGCCGGTCCGCGGGTCACGGGTAGACGGTGATGCTCTGCTGCGCTCCCGCAGCCGGCCATACCGGCCAGACCGCGAGCGCTCCGGGCGCGCTCATCGTGACGGAGGCATGCACCGGCGCCGAGGTCGACAGCGCATACACCGTGCGCGGCGTCACATCGACCGACGCCGACGAGTGGGCGGGGACAGTGACCTCGACGGGCTCTCCGCCCGATGTCGATGCGACCTGCACCGTCGCATCGGAATCCTCGTCGTTGGCGAGCACGAGGCGCGGCGTCGGCCCGGCAGGAACGGCGACGTACACGTCATCCTCGAGCTCCGGCGCCGGCGTGACCCAGGCGAAATCGTCCTGCGGCCCGGCGACATCCTGCTGCCGCACCGCGGCGAGCACAGGGTTGTCCGATTCGATGCTCATCGTGTAGTCACCCGGCGACAGCGCGGAGAGCGACAGCTCGGTGGGTGCGTCGGCGGTGAGCGGAACGGTGAACTCGTCGGCGATCGTCGACGCACCGACCTCTCTGACCGTCACGACGGCCTGGGAATCGACCTCGGGTGACATCAGCCGCAGAACCGCCATGTCTGCGTTGTCGCCCTGGTTCTCGAAGACCTGGATGCCCGGGAGCACCGGCTGACGCTGCGCAGCGGGAACCGCATCCTGCAGGTCGATGCCCGAGGGATCGAGGGTCCGGGTGAGCGACGACTGCAGTACAGCCCGCACGGGCGACCCTGTCGCGGTCACCTTGACGATCGGGAAGTCCGATCCGGCGGCGATCGATGACAGCGCGAGCGCGACCTGAGACTCCGCGGGGACGATCACGGTGCTGGACGCCCGCGCAGACCCGAACACGCCGAGAGAAACAGTGGAGGGCACGACCCCGGGGTTCGTGAGAACGATCAGGTCCTCGGTCCCGGTGGCGACCGTTCCGCCGACGAGCCACGACTCGATGCCCGCAGGACGGCAGGGCGCCGCGGCGAGACCGAACAGGTCCGCCTCCTGCACGCTGACCGACTCCGTGGCGCCGAGCAGCGGCGCCTGGCGTCCCTCGACAGGGCCCACGAGGCGTTGCGCGGATCCGCCGTCGGCGAGGTCCTTCGCAGGCAGGGGACTCGACTCCGGTCGCCCGGACGACCCCTCGGAGGTCAGTTGGGGAGACGCCGCCGACACCATCTCGAGCGGGTTGGAGGGATCTCGACCGACCGCGCGAAGGTCACCGTTGCAGACGAGAACGGTGTCACCCGGAAGGGGCGCCACCTGCGCCTGAGCGGGCTCGTGCGAGACAGTCGGCCACGGCGCGGTGATGCCGACGACGACACCGACGACGCACGCTCCTGCGACGACGGCGCCTGTCAGGACTCGAGCGCCGGTCGCCGCCACCCGGAATGCGCGGTTGCGGGTCATCGCCGCTCCTCCTCACCCTGTTCGGTCGACGGATGGGCCTCGACTGCCGCATCCGGCTCGGGCCCGTCCGAGGGCGCGGCGTCGGCTGTTGCGGCTGTCTCAGCGACCTCCGGATCGCCGTGCGGTTCTGCGGCGCCGTCGCGGTCCTCGGGGTGCCGAGGCAGCACGAGCGGCTCTTCCGGTGCTCGTCCGACGATGCGCGAGCGGGCGCGGGCTGCTCGCCGCGACGCACGTGTCGGCACGGACAGCAGCAGCGCCGCGAGCACGAGCACGAGCTGGACCGTGATCACGAGGCGCGCTGTCGCCTGCTGAGCGGTCGAGAGCGGAGCCCATGGCGAGGCGTCGGCCTCGAGCCTGTAGAGCACACCACGGTCGGTCGAGCCGGCCTGGACGAAACCGGCCCGCTGGTCGAGCGATGTCACCGCGGCCGTGCGCAGAGAGCGAGCACGGTCCGACTCCTCACCCGAGACCTCTGCGAGCAGGACGTACGAGATCCCCGTCCGAGCCAGCTCATCAGCCGCATCGAAGTCCCTGGCCGAGAGCAGATCGACCGCGAGCGTCGTGAGGTCGGAGCCGCGCAGCTCCGTCGCTGTCGAGAGGATCGTCGTCTGGGCGCTCAGCGTCTCGCTTCCGCCCCACGCCACCTCGGTCGCCAGGCCGCCGTCGTTCTGCGGGGTGAGCACGAGGGTTCCGATCTGACGGTCGGCACCCGCCTGCGCTGCGACATACGCCGGCAGCGTCGATGCGGGACCGTCTCGGAGCTCCGACTCGTCCGCGTGGACCGCGGCCAGGGCAGGAACAGCGCACACGGCGATCGCAAGACCGGCGACCGCCGCGCTGAGCACCCGGACCCGTGGCATGGTCACCGCGGTGTCGAGCGTCACGAGGGCGGCTCCGGTGACGCCGATCCACGCGAGGCTGAGACCCGAACCCGGCCAGATGGCGACGGGAGTCCCTTGGGCGAAGGACACGGCGACTCCCACGGCCAAGAACGCGGTGGCCAGGCCGCAGAGCGCGACAAGCAGAAGAGTGATTCCGGCTCGCCAGCGCGGGGCGACCGCTGATGCGAGAGCGAGGAGCGCGAGCGGGGCGAGCAGCACCCCCACCCACGGCGCGAGCTCGAGGCCGAGCCACGTCGCCCACCCGGCCATGTCACCGCTGGGGAACCCACTGGCCAACGCGAGCCTGCCTGCGGCATCGGCCGCTGCCTGCGGACCAGCCCAGATCGAGCCGGGATCCGCGAGCACCGCGAGGATGTCTCCGCGGCTCAGCTGCCAGACCACGAGCGGCGCGAAGAGGGCGACGGCGGGAATCGGCACCCAGACCAGGCGGACGGCTCCGCGGATACGAGCGCCGGCGAGGGTGATGCCGAGCGCCACGACCCACAGCAGGAGGAGTGCCGGGGCGAGCGAGGGCGCACATGCCGTGACCGCGGCGAAGAGGAGCGACGCTGCACCTGCCGCGCCCCACGAACGATGGGCCACCGCCCCTGCGTGGAAGAGCCAGGGCAGGAGGAGGTGCACCAGCACAGCGGCGGGGCGACCGTCCACGAGCGCGGTGAGGAAGGTGGGAGCGAGCGCCCACACGATTCCGGCGAAGATGCGCAGACCCGCACGATCGGTCACTCGCGTGGCCGCGAACCAGCCGCCGAGCACGGCGAGGGGCAGCGCCAGCACCCAGAGGAGCACGAGGGAGAACGACGGGGCGGCCGGCCAGAGGGAGCCGAGCACAGCGAGCACTCCGGAGAAGGGATCCGCGGGGCCGACGACGTCGACTCCGAGACCGCGCAGCCCCCAGGCGGCGTCATTCCACAGCGCACCCACCGTCGACCGCAGCGGAAGCAGCGCACCGCCACCGAGCACGGGCCACGCGAGGATCGTGGTGAAGGTCGCGATGCTGACGACGAGGGCGCCCAGCACCGCCCAGGCGCCGCCGCCCGAGAAGAACCGGAGCTCACTGACCGCTCCGCCCTCGCTGCCGTGGCCGTCATCCAGCCGACGACGAAGATCGGAGCTGCTCACACGCAGCGGGGCGATGCTCGACCAGCTCGAGGTGCGGAAGGAGCGGATGCGAGAACGAGACCGCGCGATCGCGCCGAAGCGGAACATCGCCGTCACCGCAGCCGCCCACTCGGGCGCGACGGCCTCCGGCCGCTTGCCGATCAGGTCGGCCATGGATCGCCAGAGCGCGAGAGGAAGCAGAGTGAGCCAGTGCAGCGGGACGGAGATCGCCGGGGCATAAGCGAGGCGGCGGTGCAGCTGGGCGAGTCTGGTCGCGAACGCGCGCCTGCCCCGCGCGGTCGGAGGTGTCCCTGGTCCGTCCGGTGACACGGATACGCGCGCCGAGGGCGCGAGCACGACGCGTCCGCCACCGAGGCGGGCACGGACTCCGAGGTCGAGACCCAGGTCGGCTCCCGCGAGCGCCGGATCCGGACGGAGCGCATCGCGGACCTCACCGCGGATCAGCATGCCGCGGATGTCCGCACCGAGCGCGTCGTCGCTGGCATCGTGCTGTCCTTGGTCGAGCTCGCCGCCGGCCAGCTCCACCGAGCGCCCCAGAGTCGTCATGCTGACGCCCAGAGAGACGATCTCGCGGTCGTTGTCGGTCTGCACGAGCTTGGGCGCCACGATCGCCGCCGACGGAGATCGTTCGAGAGTGCCGATCAGGCGCTCGAGCGCTCGCGGGTGCGGAGCGGTGTCCTGTGCGAGCAGCCAGACGGCGCTGCCCTCGAGTATGCGGGGTCGGGCGAGTTCGACGGCATCCGCGAATGAGGTGTTGCCGCGCGCCTGGATGATGCCCTCGACTGTGCTCGTCACGGCCTCGCTCTCGCGAGCCGACGCCGCGTCGCCGCACATCACCAGGGTGATGGCGGCTGCGGGCGTCGTCTGGGAGCGCAACGCATCGAGTGTGCGGAGCAGCTGCGCGCGGGCGGAGGAACCGGGGCGCGCGACGATGATTGCGTGAACTCGGGCTGGCATGACGTGGTCAGCCTATGCGTGCGACAGGAATCGGGGGCTGACCCGACCCGGCGTGGCCGCGAAGCTATGAACGCGGACGAATCACTGCCGGGTCAGCTCGCGCGACGCTTGAGCTTGCGGCGCTCGCGCTCGGAGAGCCCGCCCCAGATTCCGAAGCGCTCGTCGTTGTTGAGCGCGTACTCGAGGCACTCGCCGCGGACATCGCAGGACGTGCAGATCCTCTTGGCGTCGCGGGTCGATCCGCCCTTCTCGGGGAAGAAGGCCTCAGGATCAGTCTGCGAGCACAGTGCATCGCTCTGCCATGCGAGAGCATTGTCATCGTCGGTCTCGACCTTGCGAACCCCGGGAACACCGAGGTTGATCGGATCGACGAACCAGTTCTCCGGTACGTCTGAACGGTAACCCGTCATCTCGCTCTCCAACCCCTAAATTCCGCCCCCTCGGCGGGCCGTGCTCAACTAATTACACCCGTGTCATTCCCATCGGTCAAGTCGCGGATCGTAAACCCTCAATCCGGTCTTGAAGGTTCTTGACCTCCGTACGGCGTGTCGCACGTCCGCCCGAGGAGTCAGCGGCCGGAGGCGAGATCGCCGGGCGATGCGACGAACGCCTCGCCCTGGCCGCCGACGGTCAATCGGACCTCGTCGGCGGACGCGAACGCGACGGTGCCGACCGGAACATCGAGCACTGCACCGTCCGCACCGCCCACCCTGACGCGACCGGACGTCGCGAGGACCATCGTCGGTCCGTCCACGTCGATGACGACGTCCTGGCCGTCGAGTTCGACCCTTCTCAGCGAGAAGTCCGCGACGGGCACCGGGTACTCCGTGATCGCACCATCCGTCGTCGGGCGCAGCACCGGCACCTCGCCGGTCGTCGTGTCGAGGACCGAGAGCAGCTCGGCCACATCGATGCGCTTGGGCGTGAGACCGCCGCGCAGGACGTTGTCGCTCGCCGCCATGATCTCCACTCCGAGACCGGCGATGTAGGCATGCAGGAGCCCGGCCCGCAGGAAGATGCCCTCGCCCCTGCGAAGCACCACGTGGTTCATGAGCAGCGCGACGACCACACCGGGGTCTCCCGGATAGGTCTCCGCGATCGCCGCCACACCGCGGAGCGTCTCGGCCCATTCGCCCGACGCGGAGGCTGCGGCCGCGCTCACCGAGGCGACGACGTCGTCGACCACGGACCGCGCATCGCCGGACAGCAGCCAGCCGATCGTGTCGCGCAGGACGTCGCCCTCACCGCGGAGACGATCAGCGAGTTCCTCGACCCCGGTGCTCTGCTCCAACTCCCCCAGCAGACCCAGGGTGTCGCCGACGGGGCGCAGCCCGCTCAGGGATTCGAACCGTTCGCTCAGGGCGACGATCAGCTCGGGCTTGTGGTTGTCATCGCGGTAGTTGCGAGTCGGGTCCGTGGCGTCGAGCGTCGATTCCCTCGCCCACCCGGCTCTCGCCTGCTCGACGGTCGGGTGCACCTGGATGGACAGGGGCGATGCGGCCGCGAGGAGCTTGAGCAGGTACGGCAGAGCACCGCTCGTGACGGCGTCCAGCGTCCCGCCGCCCTGCACGTCGGACGGGTCTCCCGGGTGGTCGCCGAACCACACCTCCGCCTCAGGCGCACCCGTGGGGGTGCGGCCTTCCAGGTCGGCCAGGAGCGTCGGGGATCCCCACGCGTAGTCACGGGGTGCATTCGAGAGACTGAGCAGCATGCCACCAGGCTATTGGCAGGGAACCCACCGTGCCACGACCGTCCCATCGGTGACTCCCGACTTCCGCGCGGTAGCCTGAACGCGATGGCGCAATACACGAAGCACCCGGTCGCCGCCCCGCCCGCCGCTCCCGAGCGCGAGTCCACGGGGCATCTTCTGCTGCGCGGGTACATCGGTCTGGTGCTGTTCGCGACCTTCGCGCACTCGGCGGTGTACAACCTCGTGGGCGAGATCGGCGCATTCATCACCCTCCTCGTGTTCCTGATCGCGACGCTCTCCATCGGCGTTCCGATGATCGCCCGTCGGCGACCTGCCGCGTTCGCGTGGCGTCGCCTGCCCTGGGCCGCCGTCGCATACACCACGCTGGCCCTGCTCTCGGTCGCGTGGTCTCAGTGGCGCGGAGCGACCATCATCACCTGGGTCCTGCTCGCCACCGTCACGGTGAACGCGCTCTTCATCGTCCACGTGCTGACCTGGCACGAGATCGTGCGGGCGCTCGCTTCCGCGTTCAAGTGGATCCTCGGCCTGTCCCTCGCGCTCGAACTGTGGGTCGCCCTTGTCGTCCACGCTCCGATCCTGCCGAACTTCTTCGTGCGGCCGGACGGCGAGACCAACGCCCACTGGTACTGGGTTCGCGGCAACCTCGTGGACGGCGGCCGGATCCAGGGCATCGTGGGCAATTCGAACGTGCTCGCCATCATCTGCCTGTTCGCGATCCTCACCTTCGGCGTGCTGTTCGCCGCGCGCACGCGCTGGCGCACCACTCTCGCGCTCTGGGCCCTCCTCGCGGGATACTTCCTCGTCCGGGCCGGATCCGCGACGGCATACGTGTGCGCCGCCGCTGCCGCCGCAGTCCTGGTCGTCGCCCTGCTGATGCGCCGCGCGACGTCTCCGGGCGCACGAACACGACTGTATGTGCTGTTCATCGGCGGCGCCGTGGTCATCGGATCCGCCGTCTGGCTCCTGCGTGAACCCCTGTTCGCCCTCATCGGTCGCAGCGCAGACCTCACCGGGCGCTCCGACAAGATCTGGGACAAGGTCCTCGCGCGCGCCGCGGAGCATCCGATCTTCGGCAACGGGTTCTCGAGTCCCTGGGTTCCCTTCGATCCTGCCTTCGCCGGATGGATCGAGGATCACGGCATCACGGTGTTCCACGCGCACAACATGTGGCTCGACGTGCTGATGCAGCTGGGCGTGGTGGGGGTCGTCCTCATGGCTCTCGCCTATCTCAGCCTGCTCTGGCGTTCGTGGTTCTTCGCCATCGACCGCCCTCGCTGGGATCTGAGGTCGGACCGCGACTATTCGGCGATCACTCTGCTTCCGAGCCTCTTCACGGTCGTGCTGCTCGTGCAGGGTCTGACGGAATCGACCCCGATCATGCTCTGGGGCTGGATGCTGCTGGTCCTGCTCTCGTTCAAGATCAAGGTCGTGCCCCTGGTCGGCGTCGGTGAACGCGAGCGTGTGATCGAGCGCGGCGAGCGAAGCCGGCGGGTTCCGTGACGCCCGAACGTCGTCTGAGCGATCTGCTCGGCTCGGCCGAGTTCGCCCGCGCGTATACGATCGCGGTCCTCACAGCGGTCTTCTCGTCGTTCGCGATCGAGCACATCGCCTCATCGGTCACCCTCGCGACGATCATCGCCGTCCTGTGCGTCGTCGGCGCCTGGATCCTGTGGGTGCGCAGGGAGGAGCTGTCGCTGCTGCGGATCGCCCCGTCGTCGCTGCTGGCCTTCCTGGCGTGGGCCGCCGTCAGCATCGTGTGGACGACCGACAAGTCCGACACCGCTTTCGGTTGGATGGAGCTCTTCGGCTTCGCCTTCCTGGCGATCACCGTCGGCCACATCCGCGACACCCTCCAGACCGTCCGCGCCCTGGGCGACTCGCTGAGGTTCCTCCTCCTCGTGTCGCTGGGCCTGGAGATCCTCTCCGGCGTGCTGCTCGACACGCCCTTCCTCTTCCTCGGCATCCAGGGAGACCTGGCCGTCGGCGGACCCGTGCAGGGGATCTTCGGCAGCAGGAACATGCTCGGTTTCGTCACCGTGATCGCACTCATCACTTTCGTGGTGGAGTGGCGGTCGCAGTCGCTGACCGCTCGCATCGCGATCCCCTCGATCGCGCTCGCGGCGCTGCTGGCCTTCTTCTCCTCCTCCCCACCGTTCTCGTGCTCGCGGCCGCAGTCGGCGTCGTCGCCGTCGCGCTCGCGATCGTCCGTCACACCCCGCCCGAGCGGCGGACCATCGTGCAGTGGGTGCTCGGTGTCCTCGTCGCTCTCGCCCTCGCCGCCGCGTTCGCACTGCGCCATGTGATCATCGCGCTGCTCGATGCCGGTTCGGACTTCTCGATCAGAGCGACCCTGTGGAACACGATCCTCGATTTCGTCGCTCTCAAGCCGGTCGAGGGGTGGGGCTGGTACGGCGCGTGGGCCCGCGGAGAGTTCCCGTTCACGTACATCAACTTCCTGCTCGACGACCACCACCAGAGCGCGCTGAACGCGTACTTCGACGTCCTGCTGCAACTGGGCGCCGCCGGCCTCGTGCTCTTCCTCCTGTTCGGCGGCATCGCCACCGTCCGGTCCTGGCTCGTCGCGAGCGCTCGACGTTCGGTGGTCTACGCCTGGACCCCGCTCATGCTCGTCACACTCGCCGTCGAGTCGATGTTCGAGAGCTTCACGATCGTCGGCGCGGGCTGGTTCATGCTCGTGCTCTGTGCGCTGCGGGCCGGCCAGACGAGGTCGTGGCGGGAGAACATCGACGCCGCGCACACCGGAGCGATCCCGACGCTGCGTCCCGAACGCTGACCTCCGCGCCGCGCCCTCGGCGGATTCCGAACTGCTCCGGGTAGGGTGGATCTGCTCGCGGCGCCCTGCGGGCCCCGAGCCTCCGGAGATTTCACCTCGTGACTCACGCCCCCTTCGACCCGGCCTCCGCGACGATCGTCATCGTCACGTACAACCGGTCTCACCTCCTGACCGGCCTCCTCGAGAGCATCACGGCGATGGACCCGAAGCCGGGCCACGTCGTGATCATCGACAACGCCTCGTCCGACGACACCACCGAGGTCGTCGACTCCTTCCGTCCTCGGCTCGGCACCGAGATCATCTACCGACGCCTCGAGACGAACACCGGTGGGTCTGGCGGCTTCAGCGAAGGCATGCGCACGGCGTACGAGCTGGGTTCGGAGTGGATCTGGATGATGGACGACGACGTCGAGGTCGTGACCGACGGCCTGGCGAAGATGGGCAAGTGGGCCCCGCGGTTCAAGAGCATCCAGGGCCGCCGGTACGACTACGACGGCAGCGAGTTCTACTGGCAGTACCGGATCGCCGAGCGCATGGGCATCCCGATCCCGTTCGCGCCGTCCGGGTTCGATGCGTCGGGCTACAAGGAGATGAACAGCGGATGCTTCGAAGGCATGTTCATCCATCGGTCCATCGTGAAGCAGATCGGTCTGCCAGATCACCGCTTCTTCATCTACTGGGACGACCAGATGTACGGATGGCTCGCCTCGCGCAAGACCACTGCGGTGATCGTCGATGAATTCGTCCTGCGACGCACTCGCGAGATCAAGCAGTGGGACATGGGCATCCGCCACATGAATGCCTCGAGCAACGCCTACCGGTTCTACATCATGCGCAACCGGGCGTACATCAAGCAGTACTACCGCGTTCACCGCAACTACAACCCGGTGCTGTTCGGGCTCGGGACGTCGATGACGTTCGCGAAGGAGCTCATCCGGCTCCTGTTCGTCGAGCGCACGGTGCGAGGGACGAGCAATCTGTTCCGGGGACTCAAGGAGGGCGGCAAGCTCGGCCGCGATCGCTCCTGGACGCCCATGCCCGCTCTGGAGGACTGACCGCATGACCGACGAACCGCAGCCGGAACTCCGCTGGGCGCCACTGGAGCCGAAGCCGAGCAATCGTGGTCGTGTCTGGCTCATCGTCGGGCTCGTCGTCGCCGTGCTCGTCATTGTGGGCGTGCTGCTGTTCTTCCTCCTCCCGCGGGGCGAGACCCCGACTCCGGGAGCCAGCGGCTCGCCCTCCCCCTCCGCGTCGGCATCGACATCCCCGTCCCCGTCAGCGTCAGCGTCGCCGACGCAGACCGAGACCCCTCAGCCGACGGCGGAGCCCGCGCCGACGATGACACCGATCACGACCCCGCCCCCCGTCGCGGACCCCTCGGTCGACGCCTTCCGCGGACAGGTTCAGGGCTGGCTCGATGATGCGCTGACGGGACTGCAGATCGTCAGCGAGTCCAGTGGGCAGGACGCGACCGAGGTCATCGAGAGCCTCCAGGCGGACGCGCAGCGGCTCGGCGAGAGCGCTCCGCCCTCATCCATCGAATCCGCCTGGGGCAGCGCGCTGAGCGAGTACGACCAGGCGCTCAGCTCGCTGCACTCCGACGCGGCCGCAGGGATGCAGCCGAGCGTCGACAGCGCACGCTCGGCTGCGAATCAGCTTCGAGGCCTCGTCGGGCTCTGACCCCGCGGCGGCGGCCCGATCCGTTCGGCTCAGTCGCCGTCGGACTCGAGGCGGCGCAGGCGCTCCTCGTAGTGCGCCGCGAGTTCGAGGCGCAGTCGCGCGCGCTCGTGCTCCGACTGGGCGCGGCTGAGCGCCTCGTCGGCTTCCAGATCAGCCACATCGAGGCGCACGCGCAGCCACTCGAACCGCTGCTCGAGCGCGGCGACCTGAGGAGCGATGCGATCGAACTCGGATCTGATGTAAGAGAAGTCGGCCTGGGTTCCCGCGAGGCGTGCCTCGTAGTCGCGCTGCGCGTGTTCGACCTGCTCGAGAGCACGCCCCATGCGGGCGTCCACTCTCGCGTCTACACGGCGTTCGACGACGGCGTCGAGTCTGCGACGGAGTCGGTTCAGCATTCAGTCCTCAATCATTCGGGTGATTGTCGATGGTCTGTGGGATTCAGCGGTGATACGTGACGCGGCCGGAGTCGATCCAGTGCCGCACGAGCGCCGACTCCAGGTCGATCCGGTGCTCTGCTCCGACCGCCGAGGGGTCTCCGTAGGCGTGGTTCCATGATGTCTGATCCGGCGCGTCGACGAAGGAGAATCCGGCCGCATCGACCGTGGCGTCCGGGAACAGGCGGGTGGCGATCCAGAGCATCACCGTCCCCGTCGTCGCCCACTGGCCACCGCTGCGCGGATCGGCTCCCATCGCCTCGCCGAGTGGCAGCACCACCTCGCGGTTCGGCATCGTCACGATTCCGAGATCCGCGGGCCAGAAGGCCGGGAGCTTCGGGTTCTCCCAGAGCAGGCGCCCGGGTTCGATCATCAGGTAGAGGCGCTCGGAGTAGCCCTCGAAGAACCAGGGCGTCGGACGCACACCGCGATTGAACACGACGACGTCGGCGCGCCGACCCACCGACGGCATGCCGTCGACGTCGTCGACACGGAAGCCGTTGACTCGGAACACGATGTCAGCCGTGTCGATCATCGCGGCGCGCTCGTCGGACGGCTCGAGCGGCTGATTTCCGACGACGGCGATCCGACGAGCGGTATCCGCTCGCCCATATGCCGTGACGAGCGGACGGAGTCGGTCGTAGAAGTCGACCTCTCCGGCAATCGCCCTGTCATCACCGACAAGATCCGTCACACGCCCCATGAGACCTCAGCTTAGGGCACCGACGCGGCTGTCCCATCGGCGGGGCGGCGAGTCACGGAGAGGACGCGTCTAGAGTTGTCGGCGTGACTTCTTCGCAGACCATCCCGCTCTCCACGGCGAGCATCGGCACCGGCTCCCCCGTGTTCACGATCGCTGAGATGTCGGGAAACCACAACGGCGACATCGATCGGGCGCTCGCGATCGTCGACGCGGTCGCCGCCACCGGTGCCGACGCTCTCAAGATCCAGACTTACACCGCCGACACGCTCACGATCGACTCCGACAAGCCCGCCTTCCGGGTCGCGAGCGACCACGGGCTCTGGGGCGGCAGGAACCTCTATTCCCTCTACCAGGAGGCTCACACGCCGTGGGAGTGGCATGCGCCGATCTTCGATCGCGCGCGCAGCCACGGACTCATCCCCTTCTCGACGCCCTTCGATCCGAGCTCGGTCTCGTTCCTCGAAGAGCTGGGGGTCGAGATATACAAGACGGCATCCGCTGAGATCGTCGATATCCCGCTCCTCCGGGAGGTCGCCCGCACCGGTAAGCCGATGATCGTGTCGACCGGCATGGCGACGCTCTCGGAGATCGATGCGGCGGTCACCGCCATCCGCGGTGCCGGAGGCACCCAGCTCGTGCTGCTGGCCTGCACAGCGGCCTACCCCGCGGTTCCCGAAGAGGCGCGACTGGGCAACATCGCGGCGCTTCGAGACGCCTTCGACGTGCCGGTGGGACTCTCGGACCACACGCTCGGGATCGGGGTCGCGGTCGCCGCTGCGGCCCTCGGCGCGGTCGTGATCGAGAAGCACGTCACGCTCGACCGAACAGACGGCGGCGTCGACGCGGACTTCTCTCTCACGCCCGACGAGTTCAGCGCTCTCGTCGTGGCCTCCGAACAGGCGCGCGTCGCGTCCGCGAGCGGTGTGTCCTTCGGACCGACCGCTCAGGAAGAAGCGGTGCTCGCCCTTCGCCGTTCGCTGTTCGTCGTCGCCGACGTCCGAGCCGGCGACACCGTGGGACCCGAGAACGTGCGGTCGATCCGCCCCGCCGGCGGACTCCGCCCCGATGACTTCGCTCTGGTGAGCGGACGCACGTTTACGCGAGACGTCGAACGCGGCACCCCGCTGACCTGGGATGCGCTCTAGACCGCGCTCCTACGAGAGCCGCCACCGGGCGAGGGTGAGGAAGCCGGCATCGTCGGCGGGCAGGTACGGCAGATAGCCGGCGCGCTCGAACAATCGTCGTGATGCGACGTTGTCTCCGTGCACGGTGGCCACCATGCGCACCGGCGGCTGTGCGGCGAGGGCTCGCTCCGCGGCCTGGAGCACCGATGCCGCCAGCCCGCGGCCACGGCTCTCGGGTGCGACCGTGATCGAGATCTCCCACTCGTCGGCCGACCGTCGGTCCCATCGGCAGGTGGCGACCGGCACCCCGTCGGACTCGACGATCAGGAGTCGCCGGTCGGGGTTCCGCAGGCTTCGCGCGAGCCAATCGGTGTGCGATCTCCAGTCGATCTCGCCGCGTGAGCGCGAGCCGGAGCGGACCTCCGGGTCGTTGCGCCACTCGAACAGTCTCCGCCCGTCGTCGACGTTCGCCGCACGGGCGACGAGTCCGGAGGGAGGCTCGTCGGAAGGGCGGGTCGTCAGCAGCTGTTCCCAGGACGCCACGATCCGCCAGCTCCCGAGTCCGTCGACGGTCCGCTTCAGCTCGGCGGCCGTCCGGGCGAGCGATGCCGGAGAAGCCAGGAGATCGGCGAGCGCGCCGATCCTCTCCTCGAGTCCGTGATGGGGCGGCTCCCCGAGGCCCACCGCGAGCCCCTGTTCGACGACCTGACGGTAGCCGACCCGCTGGTTGTCCGCCACGCAGACGAGCGCCATGGGAAGACCCATGCACGCGAAGTCCCAGACCGAGGTGCCGGCAGCCGTCACGGCCAGGTCGTGGGACGCGGCGATCGCGGGGAGGTCCTCGACGAAGCCGAGGACCTGGACGGCATGACGCGAGGACCCCGCCGCGGACAGCACGTCGGGACGCCGCCGGGGGTCGATCACCGTGATCTCCACCGGAGAAGGAACGCGATCGAACGCGGCGACGACGCGCGCGGTCACGCCGTGAGGGTCCGTGCCGCCCATCACGATCAGCACGCGAGGCGCTGCCGCCGCCGTTCTCCGGGCGTCGCGCTGAGCGAGCACCTGAGCGCGTACGACAGCCGCGTCGATGCCGGCCAGATGACTCCGGCTGCGTTCAGGACTCGCGAAGGTGCGCTCGGACGCCAGATTGGCATCGATGGCCAGATCGGCGTCGCGCACACCGAACGGACCATCCTGCATGTTGCTGAGCAGCACTGCGAGGGACGAGAGATCGGGGACTTCGCGATAGGTGTCCAGATGGATCACGTCGGCGTCCCGCCCGAGCTCCGCGAAGTCGCCGAGGCTCGCCGCGGCGCCGTCCACGGTGAGCAGTTCGAGTTCCGGATCCATCCGGCGCAGGACCTCCGCACCGACCGCATCCACATCGCCGAACACCGACGCCGCCCACCCCCGGTCCCGCGCCTCGCGGGCGATGGTGAGAGTGCGCATGAGGTGCCCCATGCCCGCCTCGACACCGGCATTGCAGTGCAGGAGGACCCGTCGCCCGCTCATCACACGTCCCTCTCCTCGGGGGCGCGGCTGCGCCCACCCGATAGGATAGGCCGGGCATGGAACAACCCGAGCATCCGTGCCATCACGACAACGCTGAGGAGACAGAGTGTCGGTTCTCGAGGGCGCGAGCATCCTCATCACTGGCGGCACCGGGTCGTTCGGCAAGGCGTTCATACGTCACGCCCTGACCCACATCAATCCCCGGCGTCTCGTCATCTTCTCGCGCGACGAACTCAAGCAGTACGAGGTGCGGCAGCAGTTCGGCGACGACCCTCGACTCCGGTGGTTCATCGGCGACATCCGCGACGAGAGGCGACTCGCTCGCGCGCTGCACGGCGTCGACTACGTCGTTCACGCCGCTGCCCTCAAGCAGGTGGACACGGCCGAGTACAACCCGTTCGAGTTCGTGAAGACGAACATCCTCGGCAGCCAGAACGTGATCGAGGCGTCGATCGACGCCGGTGTGAAGCGCGTCGTCGCGCTGTCGACGGACAAGGCCTCGAGTCCGATCAACCTCTACGGTGCGACCAAGCTCACGGCCGACAAGCTCTTCATCACCGGCAATCACTACGCAGCCGCGTACGACACGCGGTTCGCGGTGGTCCGCTACGGCAACGTCATGGGATCCCGCGGCTCGGTCATCCCCTTCTTCTCCCGCCTGGGTGCCGAGGGAAAGCCGCTTCCCATCACTGATCTTCGATGCACGCGGTTCTTCATCACACTCCCCCAGGCGGTCGAGATGGTGATCGACACGTTCGAGCTCATGCAGGGCGGCGAGCTCCTCGTTCCGCGGATCCCGTCGATGAAGGTCACCGATCTCGCCCACGCCGTCGTGCCGGGAGCGGAACTCGTCGATGTGGGCCTGCGCCCGGGCGAGAAGCTCCACGAGGAGATGATCAGCCCGGAAGAGGGCCGTCGCGCCGTCACGGTCAGCGATGGGAAGTACTTCATCATCCAGCCCGACCTCGCGTCCTGGGGCTATCAGATGCCCGCCGGAGCCGTACCCGTGCCGGAGGGCTTCGCGTACCGGTCGGACAGCAACGATCAGTGGTACTCGCAGCAGGAGATCTCCGAGATCATCGAGGCGGGGATCTGACGATGCTGCCCTACGGACGGCAGTCGATCTCCGAGGAGGACATCCAGGCCGTCGTCGAGGTGCTCCGTGGCGACTGGCTCACGACCGGCCCGGCAGTGGCCGCATTCGAAGCGCGACTCGGCGAGATCGCCGGCGGGCACCGGGCGGTCACCGCGACCTCGGGCACGGCGGCGCTGCACATGGCGTACGCGGCTGCGGGGGTCACGCACGGAGACACCGTGATCTCGACTCCGATGACCTTCATCGCCACGACCTCGATGGCGTCGGTCCTCGGGGCCGACATCGTCTTCGCAGACGTCGAGGAGGACACAGCGCTCATCGACCCGGACGCGGTCGACGCCCTGGTCGATGAACGCACCAAGGTGATCGCCGCCGTGGACTATGCGGGACACCCCGCCGACTACGACAGACTGACAGAGATCGCGGCGCGTGTGAACGCGCTCGTCCTCGACGACGCCGCCCATTCGATCGGCAGCACGTACCGGGGTCGGCCGGTCGGCGATCTCGCGGACCTGACGACGTTCTCGTTCTTCCCGACGAAGAACCTCACGACCGGCGAGGGCGGTGCGCTCGTCGCCAAGGATCCGAAGATCGCCCAGCGCGCCCATGAGTTCCACTTCATCGGGCTGGTGCGGGATGCCGATCGCTTCGCGATGACGACGGAAGGCGCGTGGCATCAGGAAGTCCATGAGTTCGGGTTCAATTATCGCCTCGACGACATCGCCTGTGCACTCGGGATCGCCCAGCTGGCGCGGCTCGACTCGTTCCGGCGGCGACGCGCCGAGATCACGCGGCGCTACGACGCGGCTCTCGCAGGCGTCGACGGGGTCCGTACTCCGATCCAGCGTGACGACGTCGAGCTGATCCGGCATCTCTATCCGGTGCGCATCCTCGACGGACGCCGTCGGACGGTCTTCGACCGGATGCGCGCGGACGGCATCGGGGTGCAGGTCAACTACATGCCCGTGTACTGGCACCCCGTGTACGCGGACGCCGGTTATCGCCGCGGAATGTGCCCGAACGCGGAGGCCTTCTACGCCGAGGAGCTCTCGCTCCCCATCCACCCCGAGCTCACCGACGACCAGGTCGACCAGGTCGTCGAGTCGCTCCTCAGGGCTCTGCGTTGACGCGGATCGGGATCATCACGCAGGCGCGGATGACCAGCACCCGTCTTCCGGGGAAGGTGCTGATCCCGGCCGGCGGCCGCTCCATGCTCGACCACCACCTCGACAGGCTCGCCGCCACCGATCTGCCGATCGTGCTCGCCACCACCACGAACGCCGCAGACGACCCTCTCGCCGGGCTCGGGCACGCACGCGGCATCGACGTGTTCCGCGGCAGCGAGACCGATGTGCTGAGTCGGTTCGCGGGGGCGGCTTCCTCCGCCGAGTTGGATGTCGTCGTCCGAGTGACGTCGGACTGCCCGCTGATCGATCCCGCCGTGGTCCTCGAAGGCGTCCGTCGATTCATCGAGCTGGACGATCCTCACGCTCATGTCTCCAACGTCCTCCAGCGCACGTACCCGCGAGGCTTCGACTTCGAGGTGTTCTCCGCGGCCGCTCTCGCCGACGCCGACCGGAACGCCACCGAGCCGGCGGAGCGCGAGCACGTCACCCCTTATCTCTACGCGGGCGGGTCACCGCGGGCGAACATCCACTCGATCACGCAGGACGTCGATGCCTCGCACTATCGGGTGACGCTGGACACTCCGGAGGACCTGACGGTCATCCGCAGGCTGATCGAGGAGCACGGTGCCGCGTCGCTGGACGCGACCGGGATCGTGGCGGTGCTCGACGCGCATCCCGACCTGGCCGCGGTCAACGCGCACGTCGAACAGAAGAAGCTCGGCGAATGACCGGGAGATCGCCGGCGAATCCCGCTCAGCCGCGGTTGTAGTCGGCGTTGTACCGGTCGAGGACGTCGGTGATCGGCCCGTCCAGGGCGAGCGTGCCCTTGTCGAGATACAGACCTCGGGTGCAGAAGCGACGGAGGTCCCGCTCGTTGTGGCTGACGAAGAAGAGCGTGCGCCCTTCGGCGAGGAGCTCGTCGATGCGCTTGTAGCACTTGTCTTTGAACGCCTTGTCTCCAACGGCGAGAACCTCGTCAACGAGCAGGATCGGCTCGTCGAGCTGGGACACGACCGAGAACGCCAGGCGCACCTTCATGCCGTTGGACAGGTGCTTGTAGGGAGTGTCCTCGAATCCCGCCAGCTCGGCGAAGGCGATCATGTCGTCGTAGCGCAGCGCGACAGCGTCGCGCGGCATTCCGTGCAGACCCGCCATCAAGGCGACATTCTCCCGCACGGTCAGATCTCCCACGAAGCCGCCCGTGATCTCGATCAGCGGGGCGACTCCACCGTGCACGGTCACCGCCCCTTCGTCGGGGAGCAGCACGTTCGCGACGAGACGGAGCAGCGTGGACTTGCCCTGGCCGTTGCGCCCGACGACGCCGATCGACTCCCCCTGCTGCACCGTGAACGAGACGTCACGCAGTGCCCAGAACTCACCCGAGCGCGACCGCCGCGCCGCAGGGGCGAACAGGTCTTTGAAGTTCTGGCGCCCACGGCGATTGCGGCGGAACCGAACGCCCAGCCCGTTGGCCTCGATCGCGACGGTCATCCCAGCTCCTTCAGAACGGTGCGCTCGAGGGACCGGAAGGTCCATACGCCGAGCGCCAGAATGACGAGGGTCATGCCCACGCTGACCAGCAGAGTGAAGGGGTTCCACTGGTCGGGGAAGAACGGCATCCGATAGAGCATGAAGATCCCGGCGAGAGGATTGAATGCACCGAGCGTCTGGAAGATGCCGGGGAGGTCGGTGACGTTGTAGATGATCGGAGTCGCATAGAACATGGCGCGCAGAATCAGCGCGGTCGTGCGCTCCAGGTCGACGAAGAGGACGCAGAGCGGGGCGACCAGAAGCCCCAGGCCCACGAGCAGGACGGTCTGCAGGAAGATCGCGACCGGCACCCAGAGGACTCCCCAGCCCACCTGCACCGTGTGCGCCGGATCCTGCTCGACCAGCAGGTTGATGATCACGAAGGCAGCGAGCACAGGCAGCGAGAAGAGGAACTCGATTCCCTTGCTCAACACGATGCGGTTGACCCAGATCGAGCGCGGGATCGCGGTGGATCGTACGAGCCGCGCATCCTTCTTGAACGCGCGCGTGAAGTCCGTGACCGACGTGTTGAACCACACCCAGGGCAGCAGAGCGCTGATGAGGAACACGATGTACGGGTCCTCGCCGACGTCGCGGTTGAAGATCTGCGTGAAGACGAACCAGTAGATCACGCTCATGACGAGCGGATCGAGCACCGACCACAGATAGCCGAGCAGGCTCGTCGAGTACCGCACCTTGAGGTCTCTGGCCGACAACAACCACAGAGAATGCAGATAGCGCCGGGGCGTCCCGGGCGCCCCGACAGCAGCGTGACTCACGATGTCGAGTCTACGAGAGCGAGTTGTTCCACAGCGACAGCGCCGAGCCGATGGCCATGTGCATGTCGAGGTACTGGTACGTGCCGAGGCGTCCGCCGAAGTGCACGTCCTTCTCGCCCCTCGTGAGCTCGCGATAGGCGAGCAGGCCGTCACGGTCCGTCGGGGTGTTCACCGGGTAGTACGGCTCGTCCTCGCGGTTCGCGAAGCGAGAGAACTCCCGCATGATGACCGTCTTGTCCGACTCGTAGACGTCCTTACGCTCCGGGTGGAAATGCTTGAACTCGTGGATGCGCGTGTACGGCACGTCCATGTCGGGGTAGTTCATCACGCTGGTGCCCTGGAAGTCGCCGATGTTCAGCACCTCCTGCTCGAAGTCGAGCGTGCGCCAGCTGAGGGCACCCGCCGTGTAGTCGAAGTAGCGGTCCACGGGGCCCGTGTAGACGATGGGCAGCTGTCCGACCGTCGCCTTCTTGTTCAGGGGCTGAGCCTCATCGAAGAAGTCGACGTTCAGCTTCACCTCGATGTTGGGGTGATCGGCCATCCGCTCGATCCACGCGGTGTAGCCGTCCGTCGGCAGCCCCTCCCACGTGTCGTTGAAGTAGCGGTTGTCGTATGTGTATCGCACAGGCAGGCGGCTGATGATGTCGCCGGACAGCTTCTGCGGATCCGTCTGCCACTGCTTCGCGGTGTAGTCGCGGAAGAACGCCTCGAACAGGGGGCGGCCGACGAGCGCGATGCCCTTCTCCTCGAAGTTGGACGCCGTCTTGACGTCGAACTCCCCCGCCTGCTCGCGCACGAGGGCCCGTGCCTGGTCGGGCGTGTAGGCCGACTGGAAGAACTGGTTGATCGTGCCGAGGTTGACCGGCATCGGGAACACGGTGCCCTTGTGCGTCGTGTACACGCGGTGCACGTAGTTCGTGAAGCTCGTGAAACGGTTGACATACTCCCACACCGTGGCGTTGGAGGTGTGGAACAGATGCGCGCCGTAGCGGTGGACCTCGATGCCCGTCTCGGGCTCGGCCTCGCTGTAGGCGTTCCCGCCGATGTGGTGGCGACGATCGATGACCGTCACCTTGCGGCCTGCATCGGCGGCGCGTTCTGCGATGGTGAGGCCGAAGAAGCCCGACCCGACGACAAGAAGATCCATGTTGCTGCTTTCTGCCCACAAGGCTGACATCCGCACGGCGTCGCGCGGCACACAGCAGACAACTCTACCTGCAGCGCACTCGGCGCTACCTGTCAGCCCGCCTCGGTGCCGACACGCCCTCCCACGTCCAGCATCTGCTGGAGCATCGGGGCGAGCGTGCGCCCATACGAGTCGGAGAGGTGATTGTCGTCGATGTAGACGGCGACGTTGCCGATCGACCCCCTGCACACGCCCTCAGGACACAGCCAGGGTCGGAAGTCCACCGCGATCACCCCGTCAGCCGCCGTGAGATCGTCGAAATCCTCTCCGTCGACGAAGGCGAGTTCGGGCACGTCGCACGATGCGGCGTCGGCACCCGGAACGACCTCCGAATCCTCCGACACGCACTCGTACATGTCGAAATCGAAGCGAGGATTGTCGCGCACGGCGATCACCTGGATGCCGTTCGCCGTGAGCTCCTCCGCGATCTCGCGGATCCCCTCGACGAGAACCTCGGGAGACGAGGGCGTCGCCCGGGTCGCGACCAGGTAGACCGCATCCGGCTGGACCCTCATCGCATACTCGATCGCCGCGGCGCGCCATTCGTCGCAGGGTGTACCCGCCGCCGACCAGGTCGGAGCTCCGATGCCGATGGCGCACCCTCCCTTCAGCAGAGCGACGAGGCCCCATCCCTGCTGATCGGCGAGAACGGCGAGAGGCGACATGAGCTGCTGTGCGTGCGAATCCCCCATCACGAGCACTCGCCAGGCGTCGGAGTCCTCCGCTGCCGCGGTCTGGGCGCAGCTGCCTTCCAGCGCAGGCTCCACAGGTTCGAGGTCTCCCGCGCAGCTGCCGTTCAGGTCCACCCACTCGTCATCGAGCGCCGTGGCCGGCGGCATCAGCGGGAGATCGGTGACGGCGAGATCGATCGGCGAGTCGATCTGGGCGGCACCCGGATACCCGCCGCTGTCGCTGTCCATCAGCGCCGCCGCACGATGCTGGATCGTGAGCTGCCAGGCGGCGAGGGGTGCGGCGACCAGCAGGACCGAGGCCGCGAGTGCGAGGACGCCGAGACGACGGGAGCCATCGAAGAACGCGGCGTCGCGGATCGGGCGCTCCACGAGCGTCGACACGATCCGCGCCAGCACGAACGAGACCAGGACGATACCGGCGCCGGCCAGCCATCCCGGCTCGGACCTGCCGCTCACCATCATCCAGGTCACGAGGACCGGCCAGTGGACGAGGTAGAGCGCGTACGCGTCATGGGAGACGAATCGCAGCGGCGCCGACTCGAGGATCATCGCGGGGCCGCCACGCGGGCGGTCGCGCCCGGCGACGATGACGAGCGCCGTGCAGATCACCGGCCACAGAGCGAGATACCCGGGGAATCCGCCCTGCACGTCGAGCACGATTCCGCACATGACGATGCCGACGATCCCGACCCAACCGAGGAGTGCGGCGATCGACGGTCGGACGCGGACATGCGGGAGAGCGATCGCGACGAGCGAGCCGGCCGCGAACTCCCACAGTCGCGTGCGGGTGTCGAAATAGGCGAAGGACTGGGCGCGCATCGTCTCGACGACCGAGAATGCGAGCGAGGCGACGAAAATCGTCCCGAAGACGACGGCGAGTGCGGGGATGACGAGGTGGCGCCGACGACGGAGGATCAGCCAGACCGCGGCGATGATGAGCGGCCACAGGATGAAGACCTGTCCTTGGACCGACAGCGACCAGAAGTGCTGGAACGGACTCGGGGTCACGGAGTCGCGAGCGTAGTAGTCGACCTCCGACAGGGCCAGCGTCCAGTTCTCGACGTAGAAGAGACTCGACCAGGCCTCACGCCAGACGCGCGGCCACTCGGTCTGCGGATACGCCGCGAACGCGACGCCGAGGACGCCGACGATCGTCACGGCCGCAGCGGGCAGCAGCCGCTGGAAGCGGCGCAACCAGAAGGACGCGAGCGCGAGCGGACGCTCCGACCCGACTCGTCGCACGAACGACGCGGTGAGGAAGAAGGCGGAGACCATCAGGAACACGTCGACGCCGCCCGAGACGCGCCCCAGCCACACGTGGTACGCCACGACCAGCAGGATGGCGAGCGCGCGCAGACCGTCGATGTCCGCGCGGCGGGTGAGCGGATCCCCGGCGACAGGCGCGGTCGGAGGAAGCGGTGTCGGGTGCGTCGTTTTCATGAGGGGCGGCGTATCGGCGAGGGGTGTCGCCGCAGTCGTCTCGGGTCGACCGTCTGCCTCTGCCAGCCTATCCGCCCGTTGCGAGCAGTCGCTCGGCCGCCGCGTCGATCTCGGTTCCCAGCAGTCTGGCGTATTCGAGATTGAGATGATCCGCGTCGTAGTAGACGGGGATGCCGCCCACCACGGCGTAGCACGATGTCGCGTCGCAGAATCGGTCGGTCAGATCCAGCACGCTGATCGACGGTGACTCTGCCTGAGCGCCCGCCACGACCACCGGGTCGACCGGGTGCGCCTCGGCTCGAGGGCGCGCGCAGGACTTCGGGTCCTCGGCATTGTGCAGCACGCAGTCGGGGCTTCTGACCTCAGCGTTGAACGGAGGATCCGCCAGCGCGAGCACCTTGATCCCCTCCTCGCTCCACCGCGTCCAGTAATCGAGCAGTCCGTCCGACATCTGATCGACCTGCGGCCGGTCGCTGCCGTCGTCCACCAGCTGGAGCCGCGACGCCATCGCGGTGATGACGAGGTCCGGATCCTCTTCGGCGACGGTGTCGGCGAGGTCGCTCGACCACTCGCGGCACCTCTCGACGTCGGCGGCACCCCACGCGCTGCGGAACCCGATGAACTCGACGTCGGCTGCGGGACACCCGCCGTAGAAACTCGTGTCGACGATCCAGCCGTGCTCCTCTGCGATGTCGAACACAGCTCCCTGCCACTGCTGCGCATGGGAGTCCCCGATGAGCCACACCCTCGTCGGATCCTCTTCTCCTCGCGAGAAATCGCACTCGTGGGTGGTCTTGAGGTCCCCATACGTGAGAATCGGCAGGAACTCGCCGCACTCCGCAGGCGTGTAGAAGTACTCGTTCTTCTTGGTCATCACCGAATAGTCCGCAGCCCCGAAAGGGTCGTCGCACTCGGCCCCCGGTGCGAGCGCCGAAGGCCCTTCGCACGTCGACGCGGCGAGGTCGTCCGGTGGGCTGTCCGCCTCGACCCTCGCCGCATATGCGGCAAGGACCGCCGCCACGAGCGCCGCGATGACGAGCATCCCCGTGACCATGAGCCCGAACGCGCGGCGCGAGGAGCCGCGCCAATATCCCCAGGTCTGTCCGGCGTCTTCGACGAACCTCTTCGTGAGCACGGCCAACACCAGCGAGATGGCCAGAACCGCGATCTTCGAGAGAGTGCTCGCTTCGCCACCGATGACGAACGGGGCGACGACGATGAGCGGCCAGTGCCAGAGATAGAGCGAGTACGAGATTCCGCCGATCCACTGCACAGGTCTCAGTGCGGTCACCTTCGCATGCCAGAGAGCGGCGTGCGAGTTTCCGGCGAGGATCACCGCTGCGGTGCCGAGAACCGGCAGCAGTGCGGCGTACCCGGGGAAAGAAGTCGCATGATCATAGGCGAAGGCGGCGACGACGATGAGGCCGAACCCGAGCAGGCTGACGATGTCGGCCGCGGCGCGTCCGAGCGGGATTCGACTGCCGAGCAGCGCGACCGCCCCGCCGATCGCGAATTCCCACCCGCGCGTGAACGTCGCGAAGTACGCCTGAGGCGGAGCCATGGTCGTGTAGACGACGCTGGCGACGAAGGAGGCGACCCCCACCAGCGCGACGACCGCGATCAGCGCCGTGGCCGTCCGCGCTCTCACTCCGCGTCGCGTGTCCGGTCGTCCGGTGCGCCGCGACACGGCCAGCGCGGCCACCAGCAGCACGGGCCAGACGATGTAGAACTGCTCTTCGACCGAGAGCGACCAATAGTGCTGGACCACGCTCGCCGCATCATTGAGCGCCGAGTAGTTGACCGACATCGATGCCAGGAACCAGTTCTCGACGTACCCCGCGCTCGCTGCGACCTCCCAGGCGCCCCGCTCCCAGCGAGGGTAGGGAAGGAACAGCACGAGAAGCACGAGCGACACCGCGAGGACGAGCAGCGCCGCCGGAAGCAGGCGCCGGATCCGTCGGGCGTAGAACGCACCGAGGCGCACTCCCCCGGTCCGTGTCATCTCGCCCACCAGGTGCCCCGTGATGAGGAAGCCGGAGATCACGAAGAACACATCGACTCCGACGTAGCCGCCGGGCAGGCGCATCGGCCAGAGGTGATTGAGCACCACCAGGCCGATGGCCACGGCGCGAAGTGCTTGGATGTCGGTTCGGAACACCCGCGCCTTCGGCGCCGCGGTCGGAGCGTCTGCGCTCCGCAACGACACGCTCACGACCCGAGATACTCCCTGAGGAGCTCGTCTCCCACGCGAGGGGTGAAGCCGATGCTCTGCACCCGGGTCAGGTCGAGGACGCTGTTCGTGGGGCGCGGGGCGACGGGCGACGTCGCCGCGGCGAAGTACGCGTCAGTCGACACACCCGTGACCCGCGCCGGATCCTCGCCGACGAGTTCGAACACACGGCGGGCGATGTCGGCCCAGGTGACGCTCTCGCCCTCGGACGTCAGGTTGTAGACGCCGAACGGCGGGCGGGTCTCGACGAGGGTGCGGATGAGGCGCGCGATCTCTTCAGCGAACGTGAGTCTCCCCCGCTGGTCGTCGACGACCTTCGGGTCGACTCCCTTCGCGGCCAGCGACGCCATGGTGCGCACGAAGTTCCCACCACTCCCGATCACCCACGAGGTGCGGACGATGTAGTGACGAGGGGCTGTGGAGACGGCGAGATCGCCCGCCGCCTTCGACTGGCCGTAGACGCCGAGTGGACACACGACGTCGTCCTCCGTGTACGGTCGCTCGGCGGTTCCGTCGAAGACGTAGTCACTCGACACATGCACGAGGGTGATGCCGTGCTCCGCAGCGATGCGAGCGAGAGCTGCCGGTCCGGCGGCGTTGACCGCCCACGCATCCCGCCTGCCCTCGGGCGTCTCCGCACGATCCACGGCCGTGTACGCGGCGGCGTTGATGATCGTGTCGTAGTCGCGCCACCGTCGCGCGTCGGTCAGAGTCGTCGATCCGAGATCGAAATCCGCGCGCGTCGTCCATTCGACGCTGCCGACGCCTTCGAACTCGGCTCGCAGCGCGGTTCCCAGCTGCCCGCCCGAGCCGATGACGAGGGTCTTCTTCGGGGCGACCGGCTCGACATCCGCGAGACGCGGGTGTGCGAGGTCCTTCGCAGACACCTCGGCCTCGGCGAGCGGGATGGGCCACTCGATCGCGACGGTCTCGTCAGCGAGATTCAGGAACGAGTACGAGGCGTCCGGCGACCAGTGATCGTTCACGAGGTAGGTGTACGCGGTGTCAGGCTCGAGGGTCTGGTAGGAGTTGCCGACGCCGCGAGGCACGAAGATCGCCTTCGAGGGATCCAACTCCGCCGTGAAGACCGCTCCGAATGTCGGGCCTTCTCGCAGGTCGACCCAGGCCCCGAAGATCCGACCGGTCGCGATCGACACCCACTTGTCCCACGGCTCGGCGTGGATCCCGCGAGTCGTGCCGACGGCGTCGTTGAAGGAGACGTTGTTCTGCACCGGACCGAAATCGGCGAGGCCCAGTGCGGTCATCTTCTCGCGCTGCCAGTTCTCCTTGAACCATCCGCGCGAGTCGCCGTGCACGGGCAGATCGAAGATCTCGAGCCCGGGAATCGTCGTCTCGGTGCGACTCAGAGGCTTTCCGAAGTCGATCTCGCTCACCGGGTCACTGTCCCTTCGACGCGTAGAACGCCTCGGTCTGGTCCTTGGACGGCGCCCACCACGATTCGTTGTCGCGGTACCAGGCGATGGTCGCGGCGAGTCCGGACTCGAAGTCGGCGAACTCCGGCTTCCAGCCCAGCTCGGTGCGGAGCTTGGTGGAGTCGATCGCGTACCGCAGATCGTGACCTGCGCGGTCCGTGACGTGGTCGTACGCGTCTCGCGGCTGGCCCATCTCCTCGAGGATGAGCTCGACGACGTCCTTGTTGTTCCGCTCCCCGTCGGCGCCGATCAGATAGGTCTCGCCGATCCGACCCTTCTCCAGGATCGTGAGCACGGCGGACGAGTGATCGTTCGCGTGGATCCAGTCCCGGACGTTCTCCCCGGCACCGTACAGCTTCGGCCGGATACCGCGGATGACATTGGTGATCTGCCGAGGGATGAACTTCTCGACGTGCTGATAGGGGCCGTAGTTGTTGGAGCAGTTCGAGATCGTCGCCTGGACGCCGAACGAGCGGACCCACGCGCGCACGAGCAGGTCGCTGCCGGCCTTCGTCGACGAGTACGGCGACGACGGGTTGTACGGCGTCTGCTCGGTGAACCGCTCGGGGTCGTCGAGTTCGAGGTCGCCGTACACCTCGTCGGTCGAGATGTGGTGGAACCGCGTCTCGTGCCGACGCGCCGCTTCCAGCAGCGTGTACGTGCCGATGATGTTCGTGTCCAGGAAGGGACGAGGACTGTGCAGCGAGTTGTCGTTGTGCGACTCCGCCGCGTAGTGCACCACGGCGTCCGCTTCTGCGGTGAGCCCGTCGACGAGCTCGGCATCGGTGATGTCACCGTGCACGAATCGCACCCGGTCCTCGGGGAGCCCCTCGAGCGACGCCCGGTTTCCGGCATAGGTGAGCGCGTCGAGCACCGTGACCGTGTGATCGGTGTTCTCCACCGCGTAGTGGACGAAGTTCGAGCCGATGAAACCGGCGCCTCCGGTGACGAGGATGTTCGACATCAACGACCTCTTTCCAGGGTCTCGAGCAGGTAGGTGCCGTATCCGGACTTCACGAGCTTCGTGGCCCGCTCGCGCAGGTCATCGTCGGTGAGGAAGCCCTGACGCCAGGCGACCTCCTCGGGGACGCCGATGCGCAGACCCGTGCGGCGCTCCATGGTGCGCACGTAGTCGCCGGCATCCGACATCTGGTCGAAAGTCCCGGTGTCGAGCCACGCTGTTCCGCGCGGGAGCACCTCCACCTGGAGCGCGCCTCGTTCGAGATAGGCGCGGTTGATGTCGGTGATCTCGTACTCGCCGCGAGCGCTGGGCTCGAGGGCGCGAGCGATCTCGACGACGTCGTTGTCGTAGAAATAGAGTCCAGGTACGGCGTAGTTGCTCTTGGGGTGCTCGGGCTTCTCCTCGAGCGAGACGGCACGACCGTCGGCATCGAACTCGACCACTCCGTAGGCGTTGGGCTCCGCCACCCAGTAGGCGAACACGGCGCCGCCCTCGACATCGGTGTAGCGCTTGAGCTGCGTTCCGAGCCCCGGGCCGTAGAGCAGGTTGTCACCGAGCACGAGCGCGACCTTGTCGTCGCCGATGAAGTCCGCTCCGATCACGAAGGCCTGTGCCAGGCCGTCCGGCGAGGGCTGCTGTGCGAAGGTGAGGTTCACTCCGAACTGCGAGCCGTCTCCGAGAAGCCGCTCGAACTGCTCGGCGTCGTGAGGCGTGGTGATGATCAGGATGTCTCGGATCCCGGCCAGCATGAGCGTCGACAGCGGGTAGTAGACCATCGGCTTGTCGTACACGGGAATCAGCTGCTTCGAGATGCCGATCGTGATCGGATGCAGTCGGGTTCCTGAGCCACCAGCGAGAATTATGCCTTTCACCCCCATATCGTGTCACATCCCAGCTGGGACTCAGACAGGCACGATTTACTTGCGTCACATCGTTCACACTGGCATCGTCTGTGCATTTCCGTCACAATGAGCAGGTGACCGGCTCAAAATCCCCCCACCTGCTCGGCCTCATCGCCAGTGCAGCGGCTGTCGTCTTCGCCGCATCCCTGCTCGTGGCGACGCCGGCCAACGCCGTCGCGCCCTCCTCCTCCGGCGCTCTGTCGACTGCGGGGGCCACGCTGACATCCTCGACCGCGGTGACGGGTTCCGCGGACGCATCCATCCGGGACACCGCGAACCTCGCGCAGTTCAAGCCGGGGAACATCATCTCCGATGGCGTGTTCTTCCAGAGCGACACCATGTCCGCCGGCCAGATCGACTCGTTCTTCCGCGGGAAGGTGGCTTCGTGCCGAGGTGGGTACGTCTGCCTCAAGGACTACCGTCAGAACACACCGAACCGTCCTGCGGACAGCTACTGCCGCGGATACTCCGGAGCGCCGAACGAGTCGGCGGCGACGATCATCGCGCGGGTCGCACAGTCCTGCGGCATCAACCCGCGGGTGCTCATCGTCATGCTCGAGAAGGAGCAGAGCCTCGTCACGCACACGTGGCCGAGCACCTGGCGCTTCGACATGGCCCTCGGCCAGGGGTGCCCGGACACGGCGCCGTGCGATCCGGCCTACGCAGGCTTCTTCTACCAGATCTACGGCGCCGCCCGGCAGATGCAGATCTACGCCGAGGGACGCTGGTTCACGTACTACGCGCCAGGGAAGACCTGGAACATCCTCTACCACCCCAACCGGGCCTGCGGGTCCGCCCCGGTCAGGGTCGAGAACAAGGCGACGGCCGCTCTGTATTACTACACGCCCTACCAGCCGAATAGGGCGGCGCTCAACGCCGGATACGGCACCGGGGACGGATGCTCCAGCTACGGCAATCGCAACTTCTACCAGCTCTTCACCGATTGGTTCGGCAGCACTCAGACGACGGGCGCCGCTCCGGCCACCCTCGCGCAGGTGCCGGGTCGCGCGGAGATCTACCTCGTGCAGTCCGGTGTCCGCCACCATGTCGTCGCTGCCGAGGACCTCGCCGCACTGCGGTCGAGGCTCGGCGGTGCCGTGTCCGTGGCCGCGGCGTACCTCGACCCGATGCCCGAGGGCAAGCCGGTCACGCGGTACGTGCACGACCCTCGGACCGGGACGCTGTACCTCCTGGAACCGGACGGCACCCGCCATCGCTTCGTCGACGCTGCTCAAGTCGCCCTGTTCGGATACGCGTTCAGCTCGTACGTCAACCTCACCGGCACCACTGCGGACCGATTCTCCGAGGGCGCCCCCGTCGGTTCGTTCTTCCGCTCGGGGGCGGACCCCGAGGTCTACCTCTACCAGGGCGGTCTGCGCAGGCATGTGGCAAACCAGCAGACCTGGCTCGAGGTCTCCAAAGGAACATCCGGGTACGTCGCGTCGATGAAGCCGTCCGCGGCCGCATCGATCGGCAACGGGCTCCTCGTCATCAAGGCGAACAGCCTGATCCGCGCCGCGGGAACCCAGGATGTGTTCCTCACGCTTCTCGGCGACCGCCTGCTGCGCGTACCGAGCACCGCCCTCGCCCGTGAGTTCGGCGCTGCCGGCATCACCGTGGTGCCGAGCAGCTCGGTCGCAGCCAACACGAGAGTCGGTTCGACGCTCACCCCCGTCGTCTCGTGCGGCAGCAGCACTCTGATCGCCGCGGGCGGCAAGCTCCATCCGGTGTCGGGCACGCAGTATGGCGGCATCAAGCCGACCACGCTGGGCAGCGGGGAATGCGGCGCGATGCCCCGCTCGAAGACCACGGTCTCCGCACCTCTGTTCATCCAGCCGCAGGGAGCCCCGGAGATCTACGTCGTCTCGGGCGGCACGCTGCGTCATGTGCCGTCCCCTGCCGACCTGCTGGCCCTCAACGGGTCCAGGCCGTTGAAGGTGCTGCCCTGGTCACCGGCCACCGTCGAATGGTTCGGCACCGGTGCGGCGAACCTGCCCGAGAAGTCGTTCGTGCGCTTCACCGGGCGCGAGGAGATCTACCGATACGAGAACGGGACGTTGCGTCACGTCCGCAGCATCACGACCCTGCTCCAGCTGAACGGGGGAACCGCGCCGCGCGAATACGTGCTCCCGGGTGATCAGCTGTCGCGATACAAGGTGGGATCCCCTCTGCTGACCAGCGGAACCGACTTCGTGCAGTTCACCGGCGCGCCGGAGATCTACTTCTACGAGAACGGCAAGCTCCGGCATGTGACGTCGATCGGGGTTCTCCTCCGGCTCGGTGGAGGGCGCGCACCCGCAGTGCTCCAGCTCGCCCCCGCCTTCAAGGCCGACTACGCCATGGGCGCTCCGATCACGTGATCGTCGCGTTCGGCCGATCGGATAGGATCGGTGAACTATGAGCTTGTCGTCGGACCGTGTCCTCGTGATCGTCCCCGCATGGAACGAGGCCCGCAACGTCGGACGCACCGTGCACGAGATCCGGGCAGCGAGCGCCGACTTCGATCTGCTCGTCGTCGACGACGGATCGACCGATGACACGAGCGCGGTCGCGCGAGAGGCCGGCGCCACGGTCATCTCCCTCCCCTTCAACCTCGGCGTCGGCGGAGCGATGCGCACCGGCTTCACGTACGCGAAGCGCCACGGCTACACCCGGGCCATCCAGGTCGACGCCGACGGCCAGCACAACCCCGTCGACATCGCGCGAGTCCTCGACGGTCTCGACACGGCGGACATCTCGATCGGCGCACGTTTCGCGGACGTCGGCGACTATTCGGTTCGCGGCCCGCGCCACTGGGCGATGGTGTTCCTGGCCAAGACCGTGTCCCGGGTCGCGAAGACCCGTCTGACAGACGTGACGAGCGGCTTCCGCGCTGCCAACAGCAGAGCCATCGAACAGTACGTCCGCTATTACCCCGCCGAGTACCTCGGCGACACCATCGACTCGCTCGTCGCAGCGTGCCACGCCGGATTGACGGTGACGCAGGTGCCGGTGGCCATGCGGCCGCGCGTGCACGGCACCCCGAGTCAGGGCCCGATCGGAGCATCGATCTACCTGCTGCGTTCGGTGTTCACCCTCGGCCTGGCGATGCTGCGACGACCCGGTTCGACGAGTCGGTCCGCATCCGTGGGCGAACCGGAGGTCGCACGATGATCGTCATCGTCGGGATCGCTCTCGCTCTCGTCATCCTCGCACTGGTCTTCTGGATGCTGCTGACGCGACGTCTTCGCGAGAAGTACGCGGTGATGTGGATCGTCATCGCGCTGAGCGTCCTGCTGCTCGGGATCTTCCCCCAGCTCCTGCTCTGGGCGACATCGCTGCTCGGTGTGCAAGTGCCGGCGAACCTGCTGTTCGCTCTCGCGATCACCCTGCTCCTGGGAGTCGCGCTGCACCTCTCCTGGGAGCTCTCCCAGGCAGAGGACGAGATCCGCCGCGTCGCGGAGGAAGCGGCGCTGTCGCGCGCGGAGATCGACCGGTTGGATCGCCGCATCGCCGCTCTGGAGGCTCAGCACCGCGGCCGCGACGCCGACAGCGCTCCCCCGGCATGACGTCCGGAGCCCCGAGCGCCGATGTCTGGGGCGTCGTCACCGTGCATCGCCCGGCACAGGTGCCTCCGCTTCTGGGAGATCTCGCTCCGCAAGTCACCGGTATCATCGTGGTCGATGACGGCAGCGGTGCAGAGTTCGACGTGATCCGCGCGGACATCGCATCGACCGGTGCGCAGGTGATCACGTTGGAGAGCAACCGCGGCATCGGTGCGGCACTGAATCACGGCATCCGCTGCGCCATCGAACACGGCGCGAGCGCGGTCGTGACATTCGACCAGGACTCGACCATCGCCCCCGGCTTCGTCGCCGCTCTGGGCGCCGCGCACGAGCATGCGCGCACGCACGGCGTTCCCGCGGGCCCCGTGGTTCCGGAGTTCTTCGCGGACGTCTCCCAGGCCGGGTCATCGACGCCGCAAGGAGTGGTCCACGCCGCCCACGCGATCCAGTCCGGCATGTATCTTCCGTCAGAGGTGCTCGAACGGGTCGGGCTGATGGACGAAGCCCTCTTCATCGACCTCGTGGATACGGACTTCGAGATCCGCTGCCTGGATGCCGACCTGCCGTGCATCGTCGCCCCCGGCCTCCGCCTGCCCCACCGCCTGGGTGCACGCTACCGGGTACCCGGCCCGCTCGGAGCGGTGCTTCCCACCCTCACGCTGAGCACGCCGTTCCGGTACTACTACAGGGCGAGGAATCGGATCGTCGTGGGACGGCGGCATCCGCGTCATCGGGCGCGCCTGCGTCGCGACGCGCGAGCCGACTACGCGTACTTCCTCATCGCGTGGATGCTGGCCAGGCCCCGATCCACCATGCGCAAGCTGCTCATCGCGGGGTTCCGTGACGGACGCGCTGAGCGCCTGGGCAGGATGAGCCCGGAACTCGCCGCTGACGCCGCTCGAGTCACCTGGCGCGCGCGCCCTGTGTGACCGGCGCGAGATCTGCGAACGGACCGCTCAGCGTGCCACCGTCGGAGTGCGCCGCCGGCCCCGGATCAGCCACCCCGCTGCCCAGCTCGCGACATAGGCGATGACGAAAGGCGTCGGGACGGCCCGCGCGCGGCGAACCCTCCGCAACATCCCCAGAGTCACCGGCAGTCGCCGACCCGAGCCGAAGAGCCGATCCAACTCGATCGCGCGTGCCGCGCGGGGATCACGCTCCAGGAGCGTCTGCGCCATGAGCTGGCGCCACCCCACATAGATCCAGAACAGCATCCGGGTCATCGCGGACGGCGTCGCCGCCCCCTCGTACCGCACGGCGAACGTGACGGCATTGCCCCAGGCTCTCCGCAGAGTCGCGATCGGTCCGAGTCTCAGCCTGCTCGGGTCGCCGAACACGTTCGCGGAGTGCTGCACGTAGTCCTGCACGACCTCATCCACGATGCGACCGCCTCCCTGCGCCATCCCGACGACAGCAAGCCAGTGATCGTGCGCGACCGTGTGTGAGGAGAGGCGGGGAAACGGCAGCGCCGTCGTCAGCAGGTCTCGGCGGAAGAGGCACAACGAACCGGTGAACTGATTCACGATCATCGTCGATGCCGGGTCGAGCTGCCGGCGGTCGGTGAATCCGAGCACCTCGTCACCGGGATGGGACACCAGACGCGCCTGCCCGGAGACGATCGCCGAATCCGAGAGGTACGGGAGCAGCTTCTCGAGCTTGTCGGGATACCAGAAGTCGTCCTGGTCGCTCAGCGCCACCCACTCGGTCTCGGCGGGCACCGCTGCGAGACCCCTCTCGAAGTTCATGTAGAAACCCAGGCGTCTGCCGTCCGCGACGATGCGGAAGCGCTCGTCCCCGGCCGCGACCTCGGCGACGACCTCCTCGATGGTCTCCAGTTCTCCGTCGACGGAGATGATGCACTCCCAGTCGGTGACCGTCTGATCGCGAATCGAGGCGAGCTGGCGGGTGAAGAGTTCCGGGAAGGTCGGTAGGCGGCGAGCACGATGACACCAACCATGGGACCCTGACCTCTCGTTCACGCCGACTCAAGTAGTCTAGGGTCGCACGCGTTCACGTCCGCGCCATCCGGAATGGTGTCGGGCCGCAATGGTCCGAGGAGTCCCATCGATGAAGGTTCTGCTGTCACGCTTCGCGGGCTTCAGCGCCGTTCCTCTGATCTCATTCATCGCGCCGCTGTTCCTGCTGCCGATCATCCCGAACGTCTTCGGTCTGGCGGCGTGGGGCTCCGTGGGCACGGCTCAGGCCGTGGGAACCGTCTGCGCGATAGTCGCGGGATTCGGCTGGAACATCTCGGGCGGAGCGCGCATCGCGCTCAGTGCCGACGACGACGCCCGACGTCAGCTCTTCGGTGATTCGTTCTGGTGCCGCGGACTGCTCGTCGTCGCGGCGGGACTCGTCGGTGCCGCCCTCAGCTCGGCCCTGGTTCCCCCCGAGTTCCGCCTTGTCGCCGCCCTCGTCACGCTGGCTACCACCGCCGCGGCCATGACCGTCGTCTGGTACGCAGTCGGCGTCGGGGATGCGCGGGTCGTCCTGCTGTTCGAGACCGTGCCGGTGAGCCTCAGCGTCGCTCTCGCGATCCCGCTCCTCCTGCTCACCGAGCAGCTGCTGTGGTATCCGGTCCTCACTCTGATCGGCTTCCTCACCGGCCCGTTGCTTCTGAACCTCCGCCTCTACCGACGACCCGTGCCTCCGTTCGCCGGGCGGCGCATCCTGCGCGCATATCGCGCGAACGTCTCGGTCGCCGCGGCCGAGACGATCGGCGGAACCTACACCTCTGCGCCCATCCCGCTCGCCCAGGGCCTCCTCGGCGCGACGGCCAGTGGTCAGGCGACCTCCGCCGACAAGTTCTTCCGCATCGCCCTCTTCGCCGTCACGGTGCTGTCGAACACTCTGCAGAAGTGGGTGCTCGAAGTGTCTTATGCGCATGGCCGGGCGCGCCGCCATCTCGTGGCATTCGGCCTCCACACAGCCCTCGCTCTCTTCGGCGGTACGGCGCTGGCTCTGCTCGGTCCTGTGCTGTCCACGCTCCTGTTCGGCCGGGCAGCGACGCCCGAGATCGCCGTGTTCCTGGGCTTCGGCGCCACCTTCGCGCTGACGAGCCTGACGACCCCCTTCATCCGCAACGTCCTGGTGCCGGCCGGCCTCAACCGCTACGTGCTCTACGGCACCCTCGGCGCCGCTGTCGTCGGAGTGCCGCTCATGATCTGGGCGTCCCAGTGGGGTCTCAGCGGGATCATCGCCGGCCTCGCCGCCTCGGAGCTCGTGATCCTCGCCGTCGTCGGGTCGGCCGGAACACATCATCTGCTGCGGGAGAGGCGGGCGGCTTTCGCTCTCGTGGCACCGTCTGAGGGAGGAGTCGCACATGACTGAGACCGTGTGCGTATGCATGGCGACGTACAACGGCACAGGGTATCTGCGCGAGCAACTCGACTCGATCCTCGCGGGACTGCGGCCGGACGATCAGGTCGTCATCGTCGACGACGCGAGTACCGACGGCACCGTCGCCCTTCTCGAGACATACCGCGATGCGCGCGTGACCGTGTACAGAAACCCGAAGAACCTCGGTTACGTCAAGACGTTCGAGCGTGCGCTGTCGCTGGCGGACCGTGACGTCATCTTCCTCTCCGACCAGGACGATGAGTGGGTCCCCGGGCGTCGCGACCTGTTGGTCGAGGCACTCCGCGACCGCTCGATCGCCGCCGGCGACCTGGTGCTGCTCCCTGACGACTCGCCACTGAGCTCGCCGCTCACCGGACGACCCTGGCGCCTCGCTCCGCTGCCCTCGGGCGGATCGCTGGCGAACGAGCTGCGTCTGCTGGCCGGCGATGCCCCCTACTACGGCTGCGCGATGGCGATCCGACGTGAGGCCTCGGAGCTGATCCTGCCTTTCCCGGGGTTCCTGGTCGAGTCCCACGACCTGTGGATCGCGACGGTCGGCAACACGGCCCGTGTGCTCGCGCATGTGCAGAGCCCGGTTCTGCGACGTCGGCTGCACGATGCCAATGCGTCGGCACCGAGGCCACGGGGTCTCCGCAAGGCTCTGCAGTCGCGGTGGATGCTTCTCCGTGCCTGGCGCGAGGCATCACGTCGCGTCGCCGCGGCACGGCGACTCAGCCGAGGCCGCTCAGCCCCGTAGACAGCGGCTGAGCAGTTTCCCGTGCCGACCCTCAGCGGGGATCCGCGACGTGCGCCAGGGCCGACCGCACACCCCGCGCCGTGCCATGCCTCAGGACGAGGGGCAACGCGGCGATCCCGTGCAGACGGGACATGAGACGTACTCTCGCGGTCCGCGCTGTGCGGCTCCACCCCCGCGCAGCGGCCGATCGACGCGCGATGCGGTAGTACCGACGCTCGTCGAGGAAACGACTGCCGTCGAGCAGCGTCTTCTGAGACGCGCTCGCCAGATGACGCCGATAGGAGAACGCGAGCGGCGGCGTATACGCCAGCGTGCCCCCGTCGAACGCGATGTCCATGAGGAGAGCGAGATCCTGGATGACGGCGAGGTCATCCGTGAAGTCGATCCTGCGCAGCGTCTCGACCCGCAGCGAGAGCGAGGGCCAATACAGCCAGTTGCCCCGGATCAGCGTCGTGGCCATGTCAGGGCCGTTGAACACGGTGATCCCCTGGCCCTTCGGGGTGAGCAGGCGCTGCTTGATCCGATCGACGAGGGGCAGCACGACCGCGCCGCGCTCATCGATGACCTGGACTCCCGGCTGGATCACATCCGCGTGGGGCACGGCACGCGCCGCGGCGCGGACGACCGCCACGTAGTTCGGGTGCAGGAGGTCGTCGCAGCCGAGGATCGTGACGAAGTCCCCGGACGCGCGGCGAACCGACTCCCGGAAGTTCTCGGTGATCCCGACGTTGTGCTCGTTCCGGGTGTAGATGATCCGCTCGTCCGACTCCTCGTCGAAGTGCGCCGCGACGGACTCATCGGGATAGCAGTCGTCGATGACGGTCAGCCGCCAGTCCGGATCCGTCTGGGCGCGCACCGATTCGACGGTCTCGTAGAGCTGTTCGGGGTCTCCCCAGAAAGGCACGAAGATCTCGTACGTCATGACCCGAGTCCGCACGAGACGATCTTGTAGAGCTTCGCATCTCCGCGCTGCTCGACGAGCTCGACGTAAGGCGAGCTCTCGAGGTCGTCGAGTCCCGAATAGTCGCCGTCGTTCTCCTGGAAGTCGCCGTCGGCGCTGAAGTCGAGGACGTACGCGACACCGGTGTCCTCGAGGGCGTCGCACACCTGCGGAGAGTCGCCGTCTGTGTTCAGCTTCGTGTTGATCGCCTCGGCGTCGTCCGTGAGATCCATCAGGAGATGCGGCATGAGGACGCGTCGTCCGCTCACGCCATAGGCGAAGGACGCTCCGGTCCACGGGTCTCCCGCGATGACGGCGTCCTCGGGAACGAGCTCGTCGAGATCCTCCATGAGATCGAGCTCGTCCGGAGACAGGATCGGCCCACCCGGTCGCAGCTCGTAGGTGAACTCGATATCTGCTGCGGCCTGCCGGATCGCGGCGTTCTGGGTGACTCCGACGAGTACGATCACGACGACGGCGATCAGGACGATCGGCAGACGCTCGGAGAAGCGCCGCACCGGCGCGAGCAGGCGCTGGCGAAGAAGCCACGTGACCAGCACGATGCCACCGAGCGCAGCGAGCGGGAGGACTCCGATCGCCCAGAACGCGGCGATACGAGGCGGGTTGTTGTACCACGGGGCCGTGAACCAGAACCGGAGCGTCTCATACGGTGACGCCGACACGATGATATAGAGCACGGCGGAGATGACCGCCATCGCCAGGACCGACCACCGCGCATAGGTGCCTCGGCGGATCACGCTGTACGCGCCGATGATCATCAGAGCGGTGATCCCGAGCGAACTCGGGTAGCCGTACACGCTCGCCGCGACGACCTCACCGATGGAGTCGGGCACGGTGTTGATGATGGGCCAGTAGATCTGGCTTCCGGGGGGACGCACGACCTGCAGGAGGACCACGCCGACGGCGGCGTAGGCGACGAGCAGGCCGATCGCGATCACCCGCGGGCGTCCGGGAGCCCTCATCTGATGCAGAAGCCTGGCGAGGACGAAGGGCACCGTGAGAGCGACGACCGCCATGAGAGCCCCGGGGTGCGCGACACCCAGGCCCGGCACGACGAGCACCAACAGCAGGGCCCAGTCCTGGCGACGCGACACTCGCCCGGGCCTGAGAAGCCACCAGGCGACGACGATCGCGGCCGGAGCCACGGCCAGGCCGAGGAACAGCGGATAGAGCACCCCGTAGTGCAGGAGCAGGAAGGGGAAGGCCGGGAAGGCGGCAGCCAGAGCGCCCGCGATCACCGTCATGATCTGGTTTCGTCCCAGAAGCTCGCGCACGAGGAACACCGCGCCGATCGGCCAGACGACCGCCGCGACGACGATGATCATCGCATTGGTAGCGAGGGGCACGGATGCCCCGCTCAGAGCGACGACGATGGAGACGAGCGCGTGCCATCCGGACGGGTAGAAGGGGACGCCGGCCGGCGACGTCATGCTTCCCAGCCACAGCGGCGATGCGTTCCCGGTGTCCAGGACGTACTGCACAGCGTTCAGATGGAAGAAGTTGTCGTAACGCTGTGAGAAGAACTCCGGGTCGTGCATGCTCCGCACGAGCACGAACGCGATCAGCGCAGCGGGCACTGCGATGGAGACGATGATCGCGACCAGCTGCCTCGCGCTCACGTGCGTGCGTGGTCGCGCCGGGACTCCGACGTGCTTCGACCAGAAGAAGGCGGCGAGCGACGCCACCGCGGTGAGTACGAGGACGGGCAGGATGCTCCATCGGATTCCCACGAAAGGCGCTGCGATGGCGGCGACCGCGACGAGGGAGACGCTCAGCGCCGGTGCCAGCGCGAGGAGTCTCATTCCGCGCAGGCGGAGGAGGAAGCCGAGCAGGAGTCCCGGGAGGAAGAGAAGAGCTCCGGTGACGATCAGTGCGGGCAGGATCGAGACCCAGCTCACGCCGCCTCAGCCTCCGGGTAGCGGACCTTCGGATTGAAGGTGATGCCCTTCAGCCACTTGCCGAGCAGCTTCGCGCGCAGATCCAGCGGGACGCGACCGCGGTGCAGGCTCACGAAGAGCCGTGCGCCGAACTCGATGAAGTACAGGAATCCGCGATGGTGCAGCTGCCAGGAGGCCTCGTTGCGCACGCCGTACGAGAACTTCCAGAGGCTCTTGCGGTCGACCATCGCGAAGTTCACTCCGCGGTTGTCGCCCATGTCGTGGACCACGACGCTGTCGAGCACCTGCACGCCCGGGCAGCGAGCGGTGAGGCGAAGGGTGTACTCGCGGTCGTCGAACCAGATGAAGTACTCGGAGTACGGAAGCCCGTACTCCGCGATCGCCCAGCGTGGAATGAGCACGGAGACGAACGAGCACGCTGTGACCATGACATTGTTCTGGCCCTTGACGAGCAGACGGCCCCAGTCCCACGTCGTCACGGGGTTGTTCATCTCGCAGATGCTGCCGTCGGTGAACTCGACGACGGAACATGCGAAGGGGACGTCGCCGCCGAGTTCCTGGACGGCCCCGTCGAATCCGGCGATGAGGCTCTCGAGCGCTTCCGGCTTCGGATAGCAGTCATCGTCCATGATCCACACGTGGTCCGCGCCGGAGGCGTATCCGCGCAGCATCCCCTCGGAGAAGCCACCCGCTCCCCCGGAGTTGGTCGACATGGTCACGACTTCGAGGGGGACGGACGTCTCGAGGGATGCCAGGTACTCCGCCGTGCCGTCGGTCGAGGCGTTGTCGATGACGAACAGCGTCTCGACGGCGTGCGTCTGCGCCTCGATCGATGCGATCACCGTCTTCAGCTTCTCGAGCCGATTGAACGTGACGACCACTCCAGCGACACTCACCATGAGCCCACCTCTTCCTTGAACCATGAACTCGCGGACTGCTGGGACAGCAACTTCTTCTCCGCCTTGCGCTCCTTCCGCCACAGCGCTTCCCTCGACTCCTCGTCGTCGACGAGCGGGGCCACCGCCTCGGCGAGTCGACGGGCGGCGACACGTGCGTGACGCGGAACCAGAGCGGATTCGGGGATGATGTCGCTCTGTGCCCCGACATCCGTCGAGATCACGGGCACACCGTGTGCGATCGCCTCGAGCGTCGTGAGCGTGAGTCCCTCATTGTGCGACGCGACGACGAGCACATGCGCTTCATCGAGCGTCTCGGAGACAGGGGTGTCCGAGCTGCGTCGGACGATGTCCTCCCCCAGCCCCTCGGCACGGATGATGTCATCGACCCAGCTCGACAGCTCGCCGCCGCCGTGAAGGATGAAACGCAGCGAGTATCCCTGGCGCTTCAACCGCCTCGCCATGGTGATGTACACCTCGGGCGCCTTCTGCCGGGCCATCCGGCCGATGAACGCGACGGTGAACTGCTCACCCGCGGTCCGCGGACGGAACACGGCATCCTTCGGCTTCACGGTGAGTCCGCCGAGCGGTGCCATGACCACACGGTCAGCAGGGATGCGCTGCACATCGGTCATCCAGCGGGCGAGGCTCGGCGAGATGACGTGATGCGTCGTGATCGATCGGGACGCGATCGCACTGCTCAGCGGATACCCGCCGCCGGTGTACTCGACGATGTGAGTGCTGTCGATGATGGGGATGCCAGGACGCGAGGCGGCGATCCAGGCGACCCGGTCGTACAGCCACTGATTGTGGTGGATGACGACACCGCGCACGTCGAAGGTGCGCAGCAGCGAGCGGAGCAGCGGTTCGACGCCGGCGGTCTGCGAGGTGACGGTGGGCTCGGAGAACGGGATGAGCAGCGCTCCGTCGAGCTCGGGCCGTGTGACCCATGGCTGGTGAGAGTCCCGATTGGTCAGCACGATGGGAAGGAAGCCGGCCTCGCGCACCAGACGCACCGTCTCGAACGCCCAGAGTTCGGCGCCACCGAGCTCGAACCAGTGGAGTCCGATGATCACGGCCTTCGGCGCCCCGTCGAGAACCGGGCCGGCCGGCACGATCACGTCGTCCTCGTGTGCGCCCCCCGGACGGAACTCCGCCTCGTAATCGCGAGGCTCGATGGCCGTCGTGAGCTTGCGGCGGAATCTGAGCAGCGAGAGGTCCCGGGCGTCGTCGTAGAGCAGCGGCGCGCGCGACTTGACGCTCCGTGCGATCCGGCCGACCAGGCCGGGACGCTGCGGGCGGTAAGGGTCCGAGTCGAGCACATCGTCGGATGACACGTGCAGATGCCTGGCGGGCGACGCCACGAGACGGGCCGAGGCCGCTTCCGCACGCTCGCGCTCACGCTCTTCGACGGAGACGGAGCTGACGATGTCGAAGCTCCCGATGCGGTGTCGGTTGTTCCTCGAGAGTCCGTCGAACGTGCTGTCGTCGGTCAGTCGAGGCGTCGTCTCCACCGAGCCGTCGTAGAGATGGATCCGCAGCTTTCGCTGAGGTGCCATGAGCGCGTGGAAGTTCAACGCGCCGACGAGAAGGCGGCGTTCGCGCTCCGACAGATCGGCGCCCGTCTGCGGGTCCTCGAAGCGGAAGAGTGCAGGCTGATCGAGAGCTTGAAGAGGTGTCACGGATACAGTTTGCTTTCGGATCGACGGACGCACGAGACCTCCGCGATCCTACCAGCGGCCCAGCCCCTGACCCTGGGTTGCGCCTGTGCCGCGCGTTCGGACGCATCCCCATCGATCTGCCAGGGACACCGCGCGGAGGATCGTATGATTGCTCTCGGTGCGCCCGAGACCGTCGGCGCCTCGGAAGGTGGAATCGCGGTGCAACAGGCTCGCACAGCCGACGACCAGAGAATGACGACTCCTGGCGCGAATCGAGGGCTCCTCGAGGTCTTCCGGCAACGGCATCTCCTCTCGCTCATCGTGCGCAAGGAAGTCCAGATCCGGTATCGGGGTTCCATCTTCGGCTGGCTGTGGTCGTACGTGAAGCCACTCGTGCAGTTCGTGGTGTTCTTCGTCGCGATCGGCGTGTTCCTCGGCCTGAACGACCGCGTCGACTACTTCCCGATCTATCTGCTCTCGGGCATCACCGTCGTCACCTTCTTCAACGAGGCGTTCTCCAACGGCACCCGGTCCCTGGTCGACAACGCGGCGCTCATCAAGAAGATCTACCTGCCTCGCGAGATGTTCCCGATCGCCAGCATGATGATCGCCGCCGTGAACACGGTGCCGCAGATCATCGTCGTGATCGCCATCTCGCTGTTCTTCGGGTGGGCGCCCACCTTCGCCTCGCTCGGCGCCATCCTTCTCGCACTCGTCATCATCGCCGTGCTCGCCAGTGGCCTCGGGCTCTTCTTCGGGTCGATCAACGTGACGTTCCGCGATGCGCAGAGCTTCGTCGAGATCATCGTGATGGTCGCGATCTGGGCCTCCCCCGTGATGTACGAGTGGACGCAGGTCGCCAATGTCGTACCCGACTGGCTCTTCGTCCTCTATCGACTGAACCCCATCACCGCCGCCGTGGAGCTCTTCCACTACGGCGTCTGGTTCCCGCTCGGGCCTGACGCGTCCCCGCTCCCCGACGTGTGGATGTACGGGCTCATCGCCCTCGTGACGTCTCTCATCGCGCTGGTCATCGGCCAGCTCGTCTTCCGCCGACTGGAGGGCCGCTTTGCCCAAGATCTCTGATGCGCAGCCACTTCCGCGGATCATCATCGACGACGTCCACAAGACGTTCAAACTCCGGCACACGCATTCGATCAAGGAGACGGCTCTCGCCGCGATCCGTCGCAAGCCGCTGACGACCGACTTCCACGCCCTGGACGGCGTGTCGTTCGACATCCAGCAAGGCGAATCCGTCGCTCTCCTCGGTTTCAACGGATCGGGCAAGTCGACGATGCTCAAGCTGATCTCGGGTGTTCTCGAGCCCGATGCCGGCACCGTGCTCACTCGCGGCCGCATCGCCGGCCTGATCGAGGTCGGCGCGGGGTTCCACCCCGATCTGTCCGGACGCGAGAACATCTTCCTCAACGCCGCGATCCTCGGCATGAGCAAGAAGGAGACCGAGGCTCGGTACGACGAGATCGTCGCGTTCAGCGAGATCGAGCAGTTCATCGACACCGAGGTGAAGCACTATTCGTCCGGCATGTTCCTCAGACTCGCGTTCTCCGTGGCGATCCACACCGAGATGGACGTCCTGCTGATCGACGAGATCCTCTCGGTCGGCGACGAGCCGTTCCAGAAGAAGTGCCTCGCTCGCGTGCGCGAACTGCACGCTGAGGGGAAGACGCTCGTCGTGGTCAGCCACGACCTTTACATGGTCTCGAACCTGTGCGACCGCGGCATCCTGCTTCAGAAGGGCAAAGTGCGCTTCGACGGACCGAGCGCGGAAGCCGTCGAGGTCATGCGCTCCTGAGAGCGCTCGGACGCCGGCGCAGCGCGCTCGGCGACCGCGCGCGGATGTGCGTCTCAGAGATCCGCGTGGAGTCCCCACACACGCTCGGCCGCGCCGAGCCAGGAGAACGACCTCGATCGATCCGCGCCGAGCACGCTCAGACGCCGTGCGCCGTCGCCGACCGCATCGACGACGGCCTCGACCATCTCGGTCGACGGCACGATCGCGCCCCCGTCAGCGATCACATCCTGATGGACTCCGCTGTCGACGGCGACCACCGGCACACCGAGGGTCATGGCCTCGACCGCACGCCATGGCCACGCAGCGCGTGGGCTGGTCGCGACCAGCGCCGACGCCCCGGCGAAGACGGCCGCCCGATCCTCCGTCGACAGAGCGCCACGGATGTGGGCCCGTGCTTCAGGCAGCCCTGTGGCCACTGCGACCTCGACGAGTCGCGGTTCTGCCCCCTCCGGAGCGTCGAGCACGACGGCATCCCTGCCGGATGCGACAGCTGCCCGGAAGCCGTGCTCGAGCGACTGCGCCGATCCGGTGAGCAGCACATACCCTTCCGTCAGGGACAGAGCGGCTCGTCGTTCTCGCGCGTCGAGGGGCATCACCAGAGCAGTTGGGGCGGCCCCAGGGATGACGCGAATCCGTCCGCTCAGCTTCGCGATCTCCGCCAGTCGCTCACCGACCGAGTGGGAGGGCACCACGACGGCATCCGCGTGCTTGACGGCTCGCTTCAGCATCGCCCGCTGCCAGGCGACCACGGACTTGGTGAGCGAATCCGGCTCGTCCCACGCCTGCAGATCCCACAGGGTGACTGTCGTCTGATCGAGGTCGTGCAGGCGGTCGTGACGCACCAGCGGAGCCATCAGGGTCGGCGAGTGGATGAGCCCTCCGCCCACCCCGGGGACGATGCCCAACTGCCAGGACGCCGCGAGCTCGCGCCGCGCGAGTGACAGTCTGCGCACGTCGACCAGACCCGGGATCTGCACGTCGACGCCCGACGGGACGATGGCCTCGACCTCGCACCCGGAGGGGGCGGTCGAGATGAGCGCAGCGGTGAGGTCCGACGCCGCTGAGGCGTGGTCCGCGTGCACGACATGCGTCAGCTGATCCAGAACAACACGCAGCCGAGCACCCATGCGACAACAGTAATCGCCCACCCGCCCCGAACCTGGGAGCAGCACCGGGTGCGCGGAGGATTGCGGGGCCGTCCGCCGCCGATATCTCGCTTCGTGCTTGAATGCAGGGGTGAGTGACGGACGCCTGCCTGTACGTCGTCGATGGTTGCGGTGGACCATCGGCGCGATCGTGACCCTCGTCGTGCTCGCGATCGGCTGGGTCGGCATCCGTGGGATCGGAGCCGTGAACGATCTGCAGCAGGTCTCGGCCGCGTCGTCGAAGCTCAAGCAGGCGATCGGGCAGGGCGACCTCGACACAGCCGCAACGCTCTCTGCGCGCATCGCTCACCACGCACGGTCCGCGCACGACCTGACATCCGATCCGATCTGGTCAGGCTTCGGTCTGCTGCCCTGGCTCGGACCGAACTTCTCGGCGGTGAGCGACGTCGCCGAGATCGCCGACGACGTCGCGTCGGACGCGCTCGTTCCGGTGCTGGCCGCCGCTGAGGAACTCGATCTGGCGAGTCTGGGACTCTCCGGCGGAGTGGTAGATCTCACGCCTTTCGCGCAGATCGAGCCCCCGTTGGCTGAGGCGAGTGCCACGCTGACCTCTGCGGAGACGCGAGCGCTCGACATCGACGCGGGCGCGACGATTCCTCCGCTCGCCGATGCCGTGAGAGAGATGCGATCGGCCGTCACGCAGGCTGCCACCGTCGTGGGAGCGCTGCATGGAGCGTCCGCGCTGCTGCCGAGCATGCTCGGCGGAGAGGGTCCCCGCAATTATGTGCTCGCGATGCAGAACAATGCCGAGCTGCGATCGTCCGGCGGAATCATCGGGGCGATCGCCCTGCTGCACGCCGAGAACGGCCGGATCACGCTCGTCCAGCAGGCCTCCGTTCCGGATTTCCCCTCCCTCGACACGCCGCTGCCGTTGAGCGAGTCGACCGTCGCCCTCTTCGAGGACAGCCCCGGTCGGTATATGCAGAACCTGACGAGCATTCCGGATTTCACGGAAGCAGGCCCCGCGATCGCGGCACGATGGCAGAACCGATTCGGGCACCCCATCGACGGCGTCATCGCGGTCGACGCCGTGATGACGGAGAACCTCGTCGCAGCCACGGGCCCGCTCACCTTCGGGCCGTTCAGCGCGACGAAAGACACCGTCGTGGGCCTGCTGATCTCGGAGATCTACGCCAGCGTGCCCGATCCGGCGGCGCAGGATGAGATCTTCTCCCAGGCGGCGGGAGCGCTGCTGTCCGCTGCGCTGACCGAAGCGGCCCCGAAGGATCTCGTCGCCGCCCTCGCCGAGTCGGCCGATGAGCGACGCATCCGCATCTGGAGCGCGCATGAGGGCGAAGAGGCGATCCTGTCGGCGTCGACGCTCGGCGGGGCGCTGCCCGAGGACGGCCCCCAGACCCACGTCGGCGTGCTCTTCAACGACACGACCGGCGGGAAGATGGACTTCTACGCGGACGCGGCCATCACGACGTCGATCGGCACGTGCGACGGCGAACCGACCACGCAGGTGACGGTGACCTGGAAGAACGACGCGCCCGCGGACGCCGGGACGGCGCTGCCGCCATACGTGACCGCTAACGGGTTCTACGGAGTACCCGCCGGGTCGACCAGGACCCTGATCACCGTGTACGGCCCCGAGGGCGCGACCCCGTCTCATATCGATCGCGACGGAGAAGAGGTCAGTGTGCAAACGGCTCTGCTCGGCTCCCGCTCCGCCGTTCAGCACGAGGTGCTGCTGGCTCCGGGCGAATCGTCGACGATCACCGTCGAATATCAGGGAACCGGCGCCGGAGAACGACTGACGGTGGTCGATCACACGCCCATGGTCACCGCACCCGACGTGTCCCGCGAACAACTGCGTTGCACGTCGTGACTTTCCTGATTCGATGATGTAGGGTCATTCTCACTGGGGAATATCTGAGTTCTGCAATTCTGTCGTGGGGACAGGAAGAGCTCACGCAGTCGGATGCAGGGGTGTATCCGAAGGCGATTCCGCGTGTATTTCTGGGGAGAATCATGCTGAAGAAACTGGCTGCCATCAGCCTTACCGCTGGCGTACTCGTGCTCATGGCACCTGCTGTCGCCTCCGCCTCACCGGTCGTTCCGACCGAGTCCGACTCGTATGCCGGCACGCCGCGGGTGAGCGTCGATGATCCGATCATCGACATCTGCGAAGTGTCCACCGTCGTCTTCGGCGCAGGCTATTTCCTGCCGTCTGAGAACGTCGGAGTGTCGGTCTCTGGCCTCAACGCGGGCGACTCCGCTGTCTCGGGCAACACGGCCGCGGCGGACGGCAGCCTCGTCGTCACCTTCCGCCCGCCGGCCGACGGCGAGGGCTCCTACGCACTCGCCTTCGACGGGTCGCGGTCGTACACGGCGACGATCACCGTCTCGCACGGCCACGATTCAGCGGTGAGCTGCGACCACGATCCCGGTGTCGCGGCCGCGGGCACGGAGCTTCCGCTCACCGGCGGCGGGCTCGAGCTCGCCCTCACGGGCGGCAGCGTCTCGCCGTGGGTTCTCGGAGGTGGGGCAGCTGCTCTGGTGGCTGGTGGAGTACTCGTCGCCACAGGCGTCACGCGCCGTAAGCGCGCCTAGGTCAGGTCCCCGCTTTCAGCGGGAACCGACTGGACGACGGTGATCCCTCCCCCTCCGATCACCGTCGTCTGGTGAATCCGGTCCTGAACCGGAGGCCCACGGCCGCCACCTTCACTCTCAGGTGGCGGCCGTGGGCTCACTCATGTGCACCGGCCGTTCGAGGGAGAACATCCCGATCGACGTCACCGATCACGGAGTCGGCGTCGGCGTCTCCGTCGGCGGGTGCAGCGTCTGCCGGACCAGCTCGTGGATGTACCCGTAGTCAGGGGTGTGCTCGTCCACCCCGTTGTCAGGAGTGAGCTCGATCGTGGTGACGGTCTGCTCCCGGGCCTTCGTCATCAGGTCGAAAAACTCGGGCAGCTTGTCCTGAGGCAGATCGGTGCTGATCAGCGCGGTACCCGCGGCGGCCACCTCGTTGAAGCGCGTGAGCACCGTCTGCGGGGTGAACTGCGCGAGGATCGCCTCCTGCAGTTCGCGCTGGCGCTTCATCCGATCCCAGTCGCTCGTCGTGTACCGCGATCGCGCATACCACTGCGCCGTGTCACCGTCCATGTGCTGCTCGCCGACCTCGATCCACCCGATCGCCCATGCGTCGACGTCATACGGGTCGGTGCCCTCGGGTGGGCCACCCTTGGGCAGCCGCTCCGTCACAGTGATGTCCACACCGCCGAGCGCGTCGACGAGCGCAGCGAAGCCGTGCATGTCGACGAAGACGTAGTACGGGATCTCGATGCCGAGAACGCCCTCCGCCGCATCCTTGGTCGCCTCGATGCCGGGATCGGAACCGTGCGATGCGGCGTCCGGGTACAGGCCGGTGCCGTTGTCGTCACGGCAGATCTCTGCGGCATTGCGCACGTGGTTCATCCAGCCGTTCCAGCCGCACGCGCTGGAGCTGTGACCCTCGAAGCCGTTCGGATACAGAGCCTGCATCGGGCTTCCCTCGCTGAAGGGTGCATTGGGCAGCTCGCGCGGGATCCCGGTGATCGTCACGGCGCCGGTGGTCGCGTTCACCGAGACCACCGAGATGCTGTCGAACCTCATCGAGTCTCGGCCCTCGCCGCTGTCCGCTCCGAGCAGCAGGATGTTGTAATACCCCTCGCTCGGCGGCAGGCTGGGCCCGCTCTGTCCGAAGATCGTGCTGATCGTTCCCCGGGCTGTGCCGACGTACGACGCCGCGTATGCCGTTCCGGTTCCGACGAGACCGAGCAGAAGCAGGGCGACGAGTGGGATCGCGAACTTGGACGGGCCCGGGACCCTGACCAGTCGGACGAGCCGCAGCACATCGAAGGTGAGCACCACCCACAGCACGAGGTAGGCGATCAGCAGCACCTGGACGAGAGTCAGGATGACCGCGGAGAACCAGCCTCCGCCGACCGTGAGCCACAGCAGCACAGGACGAGCGAACAACGCCAGCCCCGCGCCCACGATCACGAGCAGCCATGCGGTCAGCGTCGCCCCGAGACCGAAGCGTCCGAGCCTGCGATTGCCGGCGAGGACCTGGGCGGAACCGGGCACCAGCAGGTTGAGCAGCACCAGCCACCACCCGCGTGTGGTCATCATCCCCGCATCGGCGGTGTTCGGATGCCGGATCGGGCGGCTCTCGATCAGTGGTCGCGCCGTACCTCGCGGCGGCGCAAGGGTCACAGGGACCCCTTCAGCCGATCGTTCTTCTCCTCGACCTGCGCTTCGAGGTCGAGCGCGTAGGCCTCGACACGATCGGCGAGGTCATCGTCGGAGGTGCCGAGAATCCGCGCCGCGAGGATGCCCGCGTTGCGCGCTCCCGCTATCGACACCGTCGCGACCGGGATTCCGGCAGGCATCTGCACGATGGAGAGAAGCGAGTCCATCCCGTCGAGGTACGCGAGCGGAACGGGGACTCCGATGACCGGCAACGCGGTCATCGAGGCCAGCATCCCGGGAAGATGAGCGGCCCCGCCGGCACCTGCGATGATCACACGGATGCCGCGACCGCGCGCTTCCCGCGCGTACTGCATGAGCTTGTCGGGGGTGCGGTGCGCCGAGACGACCTCCACCTCGTGCGGGATAGCGAAGTCGCTCAGCGACTGAGAGGCGTCGCTCATCACGCGCCAGTCGGAGTCGGAACCCATGACGACGCCGACGAGGGGCGCGGTGGAGGAGTGCAGTGGCTCAGTCACCCACTCAGGCTACGGTCTGGTGCTGGGAGAAACCCCGAACGGCACACCCCTGACCGCACGCTCAGTCGAAGTGCGCCGCCGCGGCGCGCGCGACGTACACCGCGTCGTCGAGGTCGTCGCCCGTCACATTGACGTGCCCGACCTTGCGACCCGGTCGCGGGCTCTTTCCGTAGGTGTGGATCTTCGCCGACGGATGCTCGGACATGGCTCCGGCGAAACGGTCGCCGAGCGTGCCGGTCTGCGGCCCTCCGAGGATGTTCACCATCACGGACCACGCCGCCTGAGGCGCGGTGTCGCCGAGGGGCAGGTCCGCGACAGCGCGCAGGTGCTGTTCGAACTGCCCGGTCACTGCGCCGTCCTGGCTCCAGTGGCCGCTGTTGTGCGGACGCATGGCGAGTTCGTTCACGAGGATGCGCTCATCGTCGGTCTCGAAGAGCTCGACCGCGAGCATCCCGGTGACCCCGAGTCCTTCCGCGATCGATCGACCGATCTCCTCGGCGACCCGGACGAGGCGCTCGGCCGCATGAGGCGCCGGCGCTATCACCTCTGCGCACACACCCCCGCGCTGCACCGTCTCGACCACCGGGTAGGCGACGATCTGGCCGCCCGGACGACGAGCCACCTGCTGCGCGAGCTCGCGCACGAATCCGACCAGCTCCTCGACCAGCAGCGCCTCGCCGTCGGCGAGCCCGTCGAACCAGTCCTGAGCCTCGCCGGCCTCTCGGACCACGCGGACTCCCTTGCCGTCGTATCCGCCGCGGGGGGTCTTCACGACACCCTGCCCGTCGTGCTCGTCGAGGAATGCCTGCAGCTCGGAGGAGTCGCGCACCGGCGCCCAGTCCGGCTGAGGAACCCCGAGCTCTTCGAGCCTCGCCCTCATCAGGAGCTTGTCCTGGGCGAACTGCAGGGCGTCCGGCCCCGGGTGCACGGCGACCCCGTCGGCAACCAGTGCCCGCAGCACCTCCTGCGGCACGTGCTCGTGGTCGAAGGTGACGACGTCCACGTCGCGGACGAACGCGCGGACGACCTCGAGGTCGTGGTAGTCGCCGACCGCCGTCGCGGCGAGCTGCGCGGACATCCCCTCGTCCTCAGCGAGCACCCTCAGCTCGAGTCCGAGTTCGACCGCCGGAGCGATCATCATCCGAGCCAGCTGGCCTCCACCGATCACACCAACGCGCAGCGCCATGGGCCGCCTCCATTTCGTCCTGACCATTCTCGCGCATCAGCGCGAGCGCCGTTCACGCGTCCCGCCCGACCCGCCGACGCGGTACCGCGCTCAGAATCCGGCAGTGCCGTCGTGACCTGACTGCGCATCGCGGTGCGCCAGAATCTGGCTCACCTCGATCTGATCGGCCAGTGTCTCGTGCACGAGCGTCACGTTCGGGACATTGGGCAGACGCAACGGTGCATCGACCCCATTCGAGAGCGTGATCGTTCCGACGCCCCACATCCGCTGGATCATGCCGCGGCGGACGCCGATCGTGTATCCCCGAGCGTGCGACATCTCCCGCCTGTTGCGGGCGCCGATACCGTGATTGACGATGACCCTCCGCGTGGTGAGAGTAACGGAGCGCGAGTACCAGATGACCCAGGGCACGACGACCAACAGGAGGACGATCGCTCCGGCTGCACTCAGCAGCATCCAGTTCTCGAACGGCGCCGGGAGGTTGTCGTAGAAGAAGGACGTCGCACCGAAGACGGCGATGAGCACGAGCGCCGACCAGAAGAGCCTCCGGGCGTGAGTGCGGAACCGGGCGATGAGCAGCTCTTCCGCGGGCGCACCCGGCGGTGGCATCGTCGGCCTTCCGCCGAGAGTCACGGGCTGAGTCACCCCTCCATTGTGCCCGCAACCGCCGACATCGCCGCTCGCGCGCCGGGCGTGTCAGACTCACGCCGGACGGACGTGCACCACATCTCCGGCAGAGATCGACGTGTCGCCGCCCTCCGCCTGCACGACGAGCCGACCGTCCACGTCGAGTCCGGTGGCTCTTCCGACGAGGACGGAGTCGCCGGGAAGGGAGACCCTGACGTCGAGACCGATCGTGGCGCACCGCTCGCTCGCGGCGGCGTGGAGACCGCTCGAGACGGCGTCGCCCGCTGCCGCGAGCTCGGCGACCAGCTGATCGAGTGCGCGCAGGTAGGTGGCGAGAAGCCTGTCGGCGTCGGCCTCGACGCCGAGGATCGCGAAGGACGTCGCGGTCGGCACCGGAAGCTCCGACCCTGTCATCGCCGTGTTCACACCGGTTCCGACGACGACGGCATCCTGAGTCGCCTGCGCCAGGATTCCGCAGATCTTGCGACCGTCGACCAAGATGTCGTTCGGCCATTTGACCGCCACGTCGTGGTCGGGAAGCTGTTCGGCGATCGCATCCGCCATCGCCACTCCGGCCGCGAGCGGGATCCAGCCTCGCGAATCCGCCGCCGAGGGCAGCCTCCGCAGCAGCACGGAGACGGCGAGCGATGCGCCAGGTGCGGATGTCCAGGAGCGGCCGAGTCTGCCGCGCCCCGCCGTCTGGTTGTCGGTGAGGACAACGGACAGGTGCGGCGTCGACGGCGAATCGCGCGCTCGCTCGCTCAAGATGTCGTTCGTCGAGCCTGCTTCGGTCAGCACCTCGAGACGTGAGGCGACCGCGGCAGTGAGTGGAAGGTCCACGTCAGACCTCCTCTTCGTCGGCCTCTTCGTCGTCATCGTCCTCATCGGTGCGCACTGCCCCGATCTCGTTCGCCTGCCAACGATCCCACTTCTGCATGAGCTGCGCGATCGCGGCGTGGAACTTCTCCGTGGCCACTCCGGGGGTCGTGTCTCCGAAGTAGTGCTGCACCCACATGCGCAGCCTCGCGATGGCGACCTCGTCGGCACGCACGCGTTCCACCTCGGCGACGATGTCACCCGCAGCGCCGGCGTCGAGCCATTCACAGTCCGACAGGTAGCCGTTGGTGTCGATCGATGCCCTCTCGTCGGCCGGCCGTGTGATCATCAGCGGCTTGCCTACTGCGAGGCGGTCGTAGACCATCGCCGAGATGTCGACGATCGCGACATCGGCGGCGGCCAGCTGCCATCCGAGCTCCGCGCCGTCGTCGTAGACGTGCTGTGCGGACGGATCCGCGGCGTTGGCGGCCGCGATGGCGGCGATGATGCGTCGGTGCGCGGCACCGTACGCGTCGTCGATCACGCCGCTTCGCGGGTGCGGGCGGTAGATCACGCGGTGCCTCTCCGAGGCGAGCAGCGTCGTGACGAGGGTCTCGCCGTGGGTGGCGATCGACCCGTAGTGCGCGCTCGGGCGGTCGCCCTCCCACGTCGGGGCGTAGAGCACCACGGTGCGCTCGTCCGGAACGTACGGCAGCGTGCCCGAGTAGTGGTCGGCCTGCGGCCGGCCGATCTCGATCGTCCGTCGATCGATGTCCCAGTCCCAGAGAGTCCGTGACAGGCGGTCACGGGCAGCCTGTCCTGCGACCAGGGCGTAGTCGTACGCCTTGTACTGATTGGTCGTCATGTACATCTTGTCCGACTCGCCGTGATTGATGAACACGTGCCAGCGCCTGCCGTAGCGGAACATCTGGAAGTTGCGGGTGTTCTGATTCACGTAGAGGACGACACGGATGTCCTGCGTGCTGAGGAAGCGTTCGAGATCACGGATCGTCGGGACGAAGGCGACGGGAGGACCGGCCTCGTCGAGCAGCTTGTCGGCGCCCGTCGCCGACCGGGACAGCACGACGACGGGCCAGTGCTTCGACAGCTCCACGAGAGGGCGATACCACTGCCGCATCTGGTACATGTTCACGTCGCCGTCGGCGAAGTACACCGCCACCTGGTAGTGCTCCGGCGGGTGCGGTTCGCGCTCGGCGAGGCGCCGCCGCACTCGCTGCACAGCCTTGCGCGAGGCGAGCGCCCGCTTCAGCAGACGGTAGGCCTTCTTCGCATCGGACACAGCACCCATCCCTCCAGGATACCGAGTGCGGCGGCTCGCCCCGCCTGACGCCTTCCGAGATCACCGGTGCCGGGAATCAGCGAACGCGCGAGAAGCGCATGCCATGATCGTCATGTGCCTGACAACGACATCGCCGCCCCGGAGAACGGAGTGTCTTTCGTCATGCCCGTGCTCAACGAGCGCGCCTATCTGGAGCACGCAGTCGCCTCCGTGCTCCAGCAGGAGCTCACTGTCCCGGCCGAGCTGGTGCTCGCGCTCGGGCCCTCCACCGACGGCACGACAGAACTCGCTCAGCGCCTGGCCGCCGGGGACGCGCGGATCCGGCTCGTCGACAACCCCGCAGCTCACATCCCGGTCGGATTGAACGCCGCGATCCGGGCCAGCCGCTTCGCGACCATCGTCCGCGTCGACGCCCATTCCGAACTCGCTCCGGGCTATGCGGCCCTCGCCCTCGCGACTCTCGAACGCACGGGTGCCGCGAACGTCGGCGGTGTGATGCGCGCTGACGGGCGCACGCCGTTCCAGACCTCCGTCGCGCGCCTCTACAACTCCCCCGTCGGCCTCGGCGGCGGGGCCTATCACGGCGGCACCCACGAGGGCGAGGCCGAATCCGCCTACCTCGGCGTCATGCGTCGGTCGGTGCTCGACGAGGTCGGGCTCTTCGACGAGTCGATCCGCCGCGGAGAGGACTGGGAGCTCAACCTCCGCATCCGCCAGGCAGGACATCTCGTCTGGTTCGATCCCGATCTCTCGGTGACCTACTGGCCTCGCGAGAGCTGGCTGCGGCTCGCCCGTCAGTTCCGGGCCACGGGCGCGTGGCGCGGCGAACTCGTGCGACGATACGGACGCCGCAACGGCATCCGGTACTTCGCTCCCCCGGCGCTCGTCGTCCTCGTCGCGGCCGCTCTCCTCACCGGCGTCCTGCAGCTGACCGGCATCCTCTCCGGCGCTCTCTCGCTCGTCGTCGGGGCTGTGGTCTATCTGCCGCTGGTGGCGTATCTGCTGCTCGTGGTGGGCGTCGCCTGCCTTCCCGGCGGTGGCGGGCTGCGCCAGAGACTGTGGACACTGCTGGTTCTGCCCACCATGCACCTCTCCTGGGGCCTCGGCTTCATCGAGGGCGTGCTGCGCGGCGCTCGCGACACGGTGGACGCGTCCCGACTCGGCACCCGCAACACGCCACTCCCCTGACGCGCCGCACCGCCGACCGGCTCACCGGGTGACGTACCCCTGGTCCAGGATCCGCGCGACGACCCGCTCGGCGGAGCGACCGTCATCCCGCGGGTTGAACTGCGCCCGCCAGGCACGATATCGCTCGGCATAGACGTTCCCGTGCTCGCCGTCGGCGAGTGCCGCGACCAGTTCATCCTGCGTGCGGACCAGAGGGCCGGGGGCGCGGGTCTCGAGATCGAAGTAGAACCCACGGAGCTCTCCGCGATAGTGGTCGAGGTCGGGCACGAGGAAGAACATCGGCTTGCCCGTGACACTGAAATCGAACATCACCGAGGAATAGTCGGTGATCAACACGTCGGCGGCGAGCAGAAGCTGCGAGGTCTCGGGGTATCCGGTGACGTCGATCACGCGAGCGCCCGCTCGGTCCCGTCCCGTGTCGATCGTGCGCGAGTGGCCGCGCACGAGCACGACGGAGTCCGTCTGCCTCGCGAGCTCCTCCGCGTCGATGAAGTCGACCATCTCGGGCCGGTCGTCGCGCCAGGTGGGCGCATACAGCAGCACGCGCTCGCCGTCGGCGATGCCCAGGTCCGCGCGGATCGCTGCGGCATCCCCGGTGACCAGAGCGTCGTTCCGCGGATACCCCTCGACCCAGATGGGCCGTCCGAAGAATGCGTATGCCTTGCGGAGAATGCGCTCGGAGTAGGTGTTCTGTGCCAGAAGCACGTCCCAGCGTCGGGACTCCTTGATGACCGCCGCCATCCGTCGAGGAGCGAACCCCGGACGGTGCAGCGCCAGCCGCTTCAGGGGCGTGCCGTGCCAGGTCTGCAGCACCTTCTGGCCGGGCTTGCGGGCGAAGCGACGGCGCAGCCAGTCGTTGACCACGAGCAGGCGGGATGCCGCGCGGGCACGCCACCACTCCGGGCTGCCTTCGACCACCGCGATCGCCCCGTCGGGAACCGCCACCGACAGGTCGACCACACTCCAGTAGCGCGTGACGTCCGGCGCCTGCGCGAACAAGGCGCGGTCGATCGCCCGCGGGTTGCAGCCGACGGCACGTCCGTAGAAGCTCTCGAAGAAGACGGCGTTCTCGGTCGCCCCGGGATGCGCGAGGTAGCGGCCCTCGAGCGTCGCCTGCCCCTCGCTCGTCTCATAGGCGGGATCGATCGGGGCCGCGATGCGCACGGTCGTCCCGTCGACGGCGACGCGCACGCCGGTCAGCACCTCCGCTGCGACGAGGAGATCACCGAGCTCCACGTCGGCAATGTGCAGCTCGTAGTCCCCGGTCGGCAGGGGAAGCTCAGGGCCGCCCCACCGTGCTGCGCGCAGCGGGAACGTCGCCTTCCAGGTCTTGCCTCCGCCGGTGATGCGCGCGCCGACCCGGGCGCGCGGCCCGATCAGCTCGGCGGTGGTGGGGCGCTGGCCGGCGCCTGCGATGACCAGCGTCTCTGCCGCCTCATCGATCCGGGCCGTGGTCATGCTGCTCCCTTCGGCGCGGGGATCCCCCGCGCACGGATTGTCTCGTAGACGCGCCGGGTGTTGCCGCCGTCGCGGAAGGCGTGCATCTCCGCGCTGAGCGTATCCGAACGCTCGGCGCGTGCAGAGAAGAGGTCCTCGTCGTCCAGAAGTGCAGACAGCTGCGGCAAGAGCGAGTCCCAGCCGGTCGCGGCGTCGTCGCCGGCGACGTCCTGGAACCGACCGTAGAAGCCTCTCGTCCGCGCGTAGTCCTCGGCGTCGGGAGCGAGGAACAGCACCGGCATTCTCAAGAGTCCCACGTCGTACGCCATCGAGGAGTAGTCGGTGATGAGCACATCGATCGCCGGCAGCACCGGCGTGACGTCGGTCAGCAGGCCGGAGCCGAGCATCCGCACCCTTCTGCTGGGCAGCGGAGGCGCATACCCGCCCTCTCCGAGCGGGTGGGAGCGAACGAGCAGCACGGCATCCCGCTGCTCGAGCATCTGGATGATCCGCACCCACTGAGTCGCCGACGGGACTGCCGGATCATCGGCTCCGTCGCGCCAGGTCGGGGCGTAGAGGATCGTCCGAGATGCGGTCGGCAATTCGCCGACGACGCGCGCCAGCGCATCGGACGCGGCGGCCCGACGCTCGGTCGGGTCGCCTGCGGACAGCACGTCGACGCGCGGCTCGCCCGTGACGACGACGCGGCCGTCGCCGAGCGCGAAGGCCGACTCGAGCCGACCCCTCGACCGGTGCGATGCGGCCGGGAAGACTCGGATCCGCTGAGCGGCTCGGCGGTACAGGAAGCCGACGAGACGACGCAGCAGCGGCGCACCGGGGACTTCCGGAACCTGCGTGGTCGCGGGTGAGTCCAATCCGATCCGCTTGAGGGGGATGCCGTGCCAGAGCTGCACGACGAAGGCACCGGACACCGCATAGCGGTTGACGTCGCCGAGGCCGTGCGTGACGACGACGACGCGGGCACGCGCCGTCGCCCACCACCCTCGCAGGCTGCCCTTGCGCACCGTGCGGAGGCCGAGCGCCGCGGCATCGTGGTCTTCCCGATCGGAGGACGTGAGCCACACGGTATCGTGCCCCTCAGCTGCGGCGACACGGTGCAGGGCGAGAGCCCCATCCCCGACGCCTGCACCGCACCCGAACACCCATCGGGCCCCGCGCGGAATCACGAGGGTGCCGGCGCGTCCGGCGAGGTAGAGCGGTATCCGAAGCAGCTTGGCCGCATTGCCGGAGCCGAAAGAGAAGGACGCCACCCCGCGAGCCTATCGCGGGGTGGCGTCCTTCTCGGTGAGCACGGTTGCCGGAGTCAGCCGGCGAGGTCGCCCAGGGTCACATCGGCCTCGTATTCCTTGCCGCCACGGATGTACGTGACCTTCGCGTCGCTGCCCCCGGCTGCCGCCCGCACCTGCGCCGTGAGGTCGCTGGCGCTCGTGATGGGCACGCCGTTGAACGCGGTCACGATGTCATCGGCCTTCAGCCCGCCGGCCGCGGCGGCGCCGCCACCGGTGACATCCGCGATGTAGGCACCCGACACGTCGGCATCCTTGACGCTGGCCGCATCCTGCACCGACGCCCCGAGCAGGCCATGGGTGGCTGCGCCGTCGGCGATGATCTCCTCCGACACCCGCTGAGCGATGTTCGCGGGGATGGCGAAGCCGATCCCGATGGATCCCGACTCCTCCGAGCTCCCGGAGCTCGCGATCGCGACGTTGATGCCGATGAGTTCGCCCTTGCTGTTCACGAGCGCGCCGCCGGAGTTGCCGTGGTTGATGGCGGCATCCGTCTGGATCACGGCGATCGAGATCGACTCCGACGTCTGCTGCGAGGTGTTGCCGGGCAGATCGAACTGGAACGGGCCCTCGCCCTCCTCAGGCGTCTGCTGCTCGTTCTGCGGAGCATCTTCCGAGGACGAGTCCGGAAGCGCCGACGACGCGATCTGGATGCTGCGGTTCAGAGCACTGACGATTCCGGTCGTGACCGAGTTCGACAGGCCGAGCGGCGCGCCCAGAGCCACCGCGGTGTCCCCCACGTTGAGTTTGGAGGAGTCTGCGAAGTCGATCGGGGTGAGATCTGTCGCGTCCTCGAGCTTGATGACGGCGAGGTCGTAGATCGGGTCGGTCCCGACGACGGTCGCCGAGAAGATGCGGCCGTCCGACGTGGTGACGCGGATCGTGGGATCGGCGACTGCGCCGCCGAGCGTCACCACGTGAGTGTTCGTGAGCACGTAGCCGTCGTCGCTGATGATGACGCCCGATCCGCTGCCGCCCTGATCGGAGCCGGCCACCTCGATGGTGACGACCGACGGGAGCGCCGCGGTCGCGACGGCCGTCGTCTCGTTGACGGAGCCGGGGTTGTTGACGGTGATGGTCTCGGGACCCTGGGCGACGCCCGTCGAACTCTGGTCGGAGATCCCGTTGAGGATCGCTCCGCCGCCGAAGCCCGCGACACCGCCGACGAGCGCAGCCGCCACGACGATCGCGGCGAACTTCACTCCGGCGCGCGGCTTCTGCTCTTTGACCTTGACGGAGCCGTCGACCGGCTGCCCGGGCTGCGCTCCGGTGTGCAGACCGAACGCCGCACCGGGAGAGGCCGCGGCCGGTCCGCCGACCGGGCCCGATGCGTGGCCAGGGTGGTGTCCCGGCGCTCCGAGGTACTGCTGCGGGACGGTCTGGGCGTCCGGCGCCACCGGGGCGGCCGGCGCCTCGAATGCCGGCGCGGGTGACGATGTGAACGTCGCGGGAACGTGGTGTCCCTGATATGGCCCCGGGGCGGCGACGATGCCGGGGGTCTGAGCGGCGGCATCCGTCGTCGAACGGTCGACGACCTCTGCTGCCTCGGTGGACGGCGCTGCGTCATTCGACGCAGGTGCCGTGTGGTCCTGGGTGCTGTCTTCGTTCATGGTGTGTGCTCCTTCAACAACGCCCTCTCAGAGTGACGCCTGTATCTGTGCGTTTCGTATGGCGAAGATGAGTTTCACCTATGGCCTTAGCCTGTTCTTCATGAGTGTCATCCCCGGCGCATGGCGGCGCACGGCAGCGGGAGCCGGTCTGCTCGCACCAGACGGAACCGTCGCGCCCACCATCTTCGCAGAGATGTCCGCTGCTGCGGCCCGAACCGGTGCGATCAATCTCGGCCAGGGCTTCCCCGACGAGGACGGTCCTGCAGAGGTGCTCGACGCTGCCAGGGACGCGATCTCCCGCGGGGTGAACCAGTACCCTCCCGGAAGAGGGAACCCCGACCTGCTCGCCGCGATCAGCGAACACCAGCGGCGCTTCTACGGGCTCGAGGTCGACCTCTCCACAGAGGTGATCGTGACGGCCGGTGCCACCGAGGCGCTGACCGCGACGCTGCTCGCCCTCATCGACGGTCCTGACGACGAGGTCGTCGTCTTCGAGCCGTACTACGACTCCTACGCGGCGGCGGTCGCTCTCGCCGGCGCACGACTGCGCACGGTGCCGTTGCGAGCACCGGACTTCCAGCCCGATTTGGAGCAGCTGGCGGCCGCGGTGTCCGACCGCACGCGCATCATTCTGGTCAATGACCCCCACAACCCCACCGGAGCCGTCTTCGGTCGCGAGGTGCTCTCGGAGGTCGTCCGTCTCGCCGACCTGCACGATGCGATCATCGTCACCGACGAGGTCTACGAGCATCTCGCTTTCCAGATCCCGCACACCCCCGTCGCCACCCTGCCGGGTGCCGCCGAGCGCACGCTCACGATCTCGTCGGCAGGCAAGACGTTCTCCGCGACCGGCTGGAAGATCGGCTGGGTGCACGGCCCCGCCGATCTCATCACCGCTGTGCTGACCGTGAAGCAGTATCTGACATACGTGAACGGCTCGCCGTTCCAGCCGGCGATCGCCGTGGGTCTGCGCCTCGGAGATGCGTTCTTCGCGGATGCCGCGTCGACGCTGGCGCGCAAGCACGAGATACTCGGCGCCGGCCTGCGCGCCGCCGGGTTCACCGTGCATCCGCCCCAGGGCGGCTATTTCACGGTGGCCGACGCGTCAGCGATCGGCGGAGCGGATGCCGCGGAGTTCTGCCGCGCACTTCCCGAACGCGCAGGAGTGGTCGCGATCCCGCTGACCGCCTTCGTGTCGAAGTCACGCCGACGCGAGTACGCCGGGCTCGTCCGCTTCGCGGCGTGCAAACGCGTCGAGATCCTGGAGGACGCGGCGACGAGGCTCGCGACGAGCTTCTGAACGCTCCCGTTCAGCGCGGACCGACGGCGTAGCGGCGCCCGCGCAGGGACGGGTTCACTGCCCGCACGCGATCGATCGTGCTCCGCTCGACTGTCGCGACCGCGATGCCCTCGGTCGTTCCCACCCCGGCGAGCACGACGCCCTGCGGATCGACGATCTGCGAGTGCCCGACGCCGATCGGGGTCGGGTGGTCGGCGGCGATCACGTACGCGGTGTTCTCGATGGCGCGTGCCGCCAGCAGCGTGGTCCAGTGGTGCTCCTTGAGCGGACCGCGGACCCACTCGGCCGGCACCACCAGGGCGTCGGCGCCGGCATCCATCAGAGTGCGCGACACCTCGGGGAATCGCAGGTCGTAACAGGTCATCAGTCCGAATCGGATGCCCGCGAGCTCGAACGTCGCCGCTCCCCCGACCTCCCCCGCCTCGACCCAGTCGGACTCGGTCTGGCCGAAGGCGTCATACAGGTGCTGCTTGCGATAGGTCGCGAGGATGCCGTCGCCGCGCACCGCGACCACCGTGTTCCTCACATGAGCGGCGTCCGAGGCCTGCTCGGCCAGCCCCGCCACGATCACCACTGCGTAGTCGGAGGCCAGCGCAGTCAGTGTCGACACGAACTCACCATCGAGTGGCTCCGCGTTCTCGGCGAGAGTGGCGTCCATCGGATCCACGAAGTAGCTCGAGTACTCGGGGAACACGACCAGCCTGGCACCGCGTGCGGCGGCCTCCGCCGTCAGCTCCGCGATCCGATCCCGGTTGGCCGCACGGGAGGCGATGGGGGCGAACTGACAGACGGCGACGGGCACAGCGACGGGCACGGCGGGGGTCTCTGGCATGCTCCCATCCTCTCGCACACGCGTCCTCGCGGCCTCGATTCGCGCACTCCAGATTCGCGTGTTAGGCTATTGATCGTGCCGCGGGGTGGAGCAGTTCGGTAGCTCGCCGGGCTCATAACCCGGAGGTCGCAGGTTCAAATCCTGTCCCCGCAACGAGAATGCGACACACGAAAGGCCCCTGATCGGGAGATATTCCGATCAGGGGCCTTTCGCATGTGTACCTCACGCCGGCCTCGCAGCCGAGCGACATCGAGATCGCTCGGCTGCGAAGGATCAGCGGTAGCTGAGTGTGAGCTCAGGACCGGTCGGCTCGACGAACTTGACTCGGACGCTGCCCAGCGCCGCCGCGCCGGCCGCGACGTAGCTCATCACGACGCGGTCCCTGTTCGCGGTTCCGCCATCCGGCAGGATGAGAACGCGCGCGACCGAGAGCGCGTCCACGAAGTCACCCGCCGAGGCGCCCCCGACCCGGCCCTGTTCCCAGGTGCGGAAGACGCTCGCCGCGGGTGAGCTGTCGCGCTGCACTCCCTCGGAGATGGTGGTGCGCGCCATCTCGTCGAGGAAGGCGAGATTGTCGAGAACCATATCGACGTCGTTGAGGACGGACTCGTCGAAGCGGTCCGGATAGTCGATCTCGATGCGCACCTGCACATCGTCTCCGTCGAACGGCACCGAGCCGTTCATCGCGCCTCCTCCGGTTCCGCCGTCGAGGGTGATCTGTCCGAGATGACGGCTCTCCATCAGCTCACACCCCCAGATTCGCGCTGAGGATCTCTTCGGCAAGGAGGCGCGAGACCTCCTGCGAAGCCGCGGAATCCGACGAGAAGAAGTCCTCGACAGTCGCGTCGAACAGCTGATGCCCTCGGGCATATTCGGCCGCGGTGAGCGCCAGGCAGCGCGCCGTCAGCGCGTAGAGGTCGCTCGCCGCGTAGTGCGTGCCGTTCGACGAGCGCCCGACGCCGGCGCCGCGGGGAGTCGGGTTCGACGCCGGCGCGCTGCCGAGCGCCGCTGCGGCACTGGCGAGCTCCGTATCGATCCGGCCCATGCTGTTCGACACCACGGTCGCATTGCTCCTGTCCATGCTCATCGTGCCGTCACCGACCGGGTACGGGCCGAGAGCGAACGCGTCCAGATTGTAGGTGGCGTTGTCGGAGCGGATGATGCTCGCGGCTTCGGTCATGGCGTCGTTGAGCTCGTTCTCCTGCTTCTCGAGCGCCTTATCGAGATTGCCGAGCGCCTCGTCGAGAGACGACAGGATGTCGGAATAGGTGTTGCCCTCGATGACGACGTTGCGGGCGATCCCCTGCACGGCGCTGCTGGCCGCGCCGGCGATCCCCGAGAGCACGGCTGCTGCGGCCACCGTGCCCGTGCCGGCCGTCACGATCGCGGATACGACGCCCGCCACCGCTCCGACGACGGTCAGCACGAGCGTCCCGTTGGCCGCAGCGGCGTTCCCCGCCTTCTGGTCCCAGGCGGCGCGAGCGCTGTCGCAGATCGACACGACGTCCTGTCGCGCGGCGGGCCACATGGCGGCCTGAGCGCTGTAGTTGAGCTGGAGGATCACGCATGCGTCCCCCAGGCCGTGGGTGACGGACTGGAACTGGATGTAGTACTTGTCGATGAACGCGGGCTTGAAGCTGCCCTCGATCTTGTTCGCCATCATCTCGTGCACCGAGTCGTTGGCTGTGCCGATCGCACCGGTGTTCTGCACCGACGCACCCGCGCCCGAGGTGCCGAGGATCGCGGCTGCCGCCGAGGTCGCACTCGCCGGTGCCTCGCAGGCGTCGCCGCCGTCCGGCAGATCAAGCCACTTCGACACGCGGGCATCGATCGCGGCCCGGATGTCGTCGAAAGCCGGTGCGACCGAGTGGTTCACGCCGTTGCCGTCGCCCCCGCCCTCGCCTGCGGCATTCGGCCGGTTGTAGAAGTTGAGCATGAAGCCCCACTTCGCGTAGATCTGGTCATTTCCCCAGTTCGGGTGAAAGCCCTGGTCCGCCATGAAACAGTCGATCGCGGCGCGCTTCATCTTGCCGATGATGTCCGGCAACTCCGAATAGTCAGGCATATCTCGATCCCCTCCAGTCTCGATTTCCGTGAAGTGCCGCCCGGACATCTCTCGACGCGTCGGGGCGGCTCCACCGAGAGACTAATCGATTCCCGGACTCCTTCGCGCGCGACAGGACGACACCCGCATCGCCCTCGGATCCACTCGTTAGACTGTCCCACCGAACGGCGCGACCGTCGACGGCGGCGCGGTCGGTGGAAACAATGACCCGGAGGTCCATGATGACGCAGACTCCCGACAGCGCCGCGGGGAACCGTCCCGCGCTTGCATCAGGCTCATCGCGGCGCGCGATCGTCAGCCTCTGGATCGGCGCCGTGGCTCTGCTGATCTCCGTCGCATTGATCGTGCTCCTCGTGCCCGTACCGGCCCTGCTCCCGGTCGCAGCAGCCGCCGCGCTGCTGGCGATCGTCGCTCTCCTGCTGGCCGGTCGAGCGAGACGCTCCGCGGTCGCTCGCACGGGAACGGCGGCTGTCGTCGTCGCAGCGGTCGCCCTCATCGTCGATCTCATTCTCGTCGTCGTGATGGCAGTCGGCGTCCTCGCCGGCAACGGCCTCAACCACGTCGAGGTGCGTGCCACGGGCGGACCCACATTCACGGTCTCCTTCGCCGATGACACACAGGCGTACGACGAGGAGTGGGCCTCCAGCGGCTGGAAGCAGTACACGACGACCGGCGATTCGGCGGAGATCGTCGTCACCGCCCCGGACGACGACACGGACTCGACCGTGAGCTGTCAGATTCTGTGGAACGACGAGCTGGTCGTCGAGCAGAGCGGCACAGGCTCCGTGACCTGCCGCTACGACGCGGACTGACCGACCGGACTGATCGGCCCGACCGGATCGAGGCGGCGTCAGCGGACTGCTCGTCGCGCCCGTCGCCTGCCTCCGCGGGCGTCGGCAGAAACGGACGATGCCGCCCCTCGCGAACGAGGGACGGCATCGTGTGCAGACGGGGCCGGGGTGTTACTCCCCCGAGGCGGCTTCCAGTCCGAGCAGCGTGTTCACGGCATCCGTGAGGCGCTTGTCGGCCTCGGCGAACTTGGTCAGGTCGCCTGCCTTCAATGCGGCCTCTCGGTCGGTCAGCGCCTGCTGCGCGGCTGCAAGAGCCTCAGCCTCGACGTCGGTCGGCACCGTCGGCTCGGTCGGGACCTCACCGGTGTCCGGGTCGGGCTCGGTCGGCTCGACCTCATCGTCTCCACCGGTCGCACCGGCATCTCCGCCGAAGAGGGTGTCGAGCGCGGCGGTCAGCGTGTCTTCGAACGCGACCTTGTCGCCGAAGGCCACGAGGACCTTCTGCAGACGCGGCAGCTTGGTGCCCTCCGAGGACTGCACGTACACCGGCTGCACGTAGAGCAGGCCGCCGCCCACGGGCAGAGTGAGGAGGTTTCCGTACAGCACCTCGGACTCGCCCTGCTGCAGCAGGTTGAGCTGCGGCACCACAGCCGTGTCCGAGTTGTAGGTGTTCTGCACCTGGCCCGGGCCCGGCACGGTCGTATCAGTGTCGATCTCGAGCATTCGAAGCTGGCCGTAGCCTTCCGCCTTCACGCCGGCCTCCGATCCGGCATCCGAGTCGACCGCGAGATAGCCCATCAGCACGTCACGGTTGCTGCCGCCCTGCGCCGAAGGAATGAACGTCGAGAACATCGAGAAGCGCGGGGAATCCTGACCCGGCATCTGCATCGTCAGGTAGTACGGCGGCTGCAGGACCTGCTCGCTGCGCGGGTCGTTCGGTGTCTGCCAGCGGTTGTCCTGCTGCGCGAAGGAGCCGGCGGTGTCGATGTGGTAGGTGCCGAGGATGTCGCGCTGCACCTTGAACAGGTCTGTCGGGTAGCGGACGTGGCTCATCAGATCGGCCGACATGTCGCTCACCGGCTTGAGCGTCGACGGGTAGATGTTCTGCCAGGTCTGCAGCACGGGATCCTGGTCGTCCCATGCGTACAGGGTGACCGAACCGTCGTAGGCGTCGACCGTGGCCTTGACCGAGTTGCGGATGTAGTTGATCTCGTCGATCGCGAGCGTCGGCGACGGGAGGTTCGAGTCGGCGATCGCATCCGACAGGCTCACGTTCGTCGAGTAGGGGTAGGTCGAGCTCGTGGTGTATCCGTCGACGATCCAGACGATCCTGCCGTCCACGACGCTCGGGTACGGGTCGCTGTCGAGCTCGAGGTACGGGGCGACCTTCTGCACGCGCGTCTTGGGATCGCGGTCGTACAGGATCTGCGAGTCGTCGTTTACGAGGTTCGAGAACAGGATCTGCTCCGACTGGAACTTCAGCGCGTACAGCAGCTTCGTGAAGCTGCTCCCGATCTTCGGTCCGCCGTCGCCCTCGAACGTCGTCTTGGTCTCGCTGGCGCCGTCCTTGCCTCGCGGATAGTCGATCTCGACAGGATCGGTTCCGTCGGGAGAGCCGACGATCGAGTACTCCGGCGAGTTCTCGCCGAAGTACACGCGCGGCTCGAACTCCTCCTGCTGGGTGAGGAAGCCGTCGGACGGGATGCCACGCTCGAGGAAGACCGGCTCGCCGTCGGGCGTGCGCTGGTTGCCCGCTGCGACGACCAAGCCGTAGCCGTGCGTGTAGACAGCGGCGCGGTTGTTCCAGTTCGTGACGTCGACGCCGTTCATGTCGAGGTCGCGGACGGAGACGACCGTGTCCTGCATCTCACCGCCGATCTCGTAGCGGTCGACGTCGAGCTTCTCCTGGAACTGGTAGTAGCCGCGGTACTGCTCGAGCTGTCGCACGGCGGGGCTGATCACGTTGGGGTCGACGATGCGGATCGATGCGGTGGTCTCGGCGTCTTCACGCAGCTGGCCGGCCTCGGCATCGGTCTCGGCTTCGAACGGGGTGGTCTCGAGGTCGGCGACCCCGTACGCCTCCTTGGTGCCGTCGATGTTCCGCTGGTAGAACTCCGCCTGGTAGGCGTTCTGGTTCGGGCGGACCTGGAACGTGGTGACGGCCCACGGGAATCCGACGCCGACGACAAGCGAGGCGACGATGAGCAGCGCGGTCGCGGCGAGAGGGAACCGCCACCGGCCGATGACGGCCGTGACGAAGAAGAGGATGGCGACGAGCGCGGCGATGATCGCGAGGATCGCGAGGCCGGGGATCGTGGCGTTGACGCCCGTGTAGGCCGGGCCGACGATGCGGTCGTCCTGTGCGACGAGGGTCTTGTAGCGGTCGAGCCACAGGCTCGCCGCCTGAACCAGAAGGTACAGCCCCGCGATCACAGCGAGCTGGATGCGTGCGGGCTTCGAGATGCGCAGCTCGCCCTGACCGATGCGGACCGACCCGTAGAGGTACGACACCAGCGCGGTGACGATGAGGGTGAGCAGCAGGACCGCAGACACGAAAGCCAGCAGGATCGAGTAGAACGGCATCGCGAACATGTAGAAGCCGGTGTCGACGCCGAACTGCGGGTCGGTGGCGTCGGTCGCGACGCCGTTGGCCCAGAGCCAGACGGTCTTCCACTGGCTGGCCGCCGAGAAGCCGGCGAAGAGGCCGAAGAAGATCGGCATGCCCCACATCGCGAGGCGGCGGAGCGGCTCGATGACCTCCTGGTACCTGTCGAGCTGCGAGCTGAGCCGTACGTAGACGGGGCGCAGTCGGTACGCGAGCTGGATGGCGACGAACAGCGGCACGGCCATGCCGAGGAATCCGACGACGAACATCACCGCCGTGGCGAACCATTGGGTGGTGAGCACTCCCGCGAAGCCCACCTGGTCGAACCAGAGGAATTCGGTGTAGAGCGACGCGAAGACGAAGAAGGCGGCGATCAGCGCGGCGATGATCGCCAGCGAGATACCGAAGATTCTTCGCGAGGTTCGGGGAGTGGCCGGGTTCGGTGCAGAAGTCGAGGTCACCCTCCCATCCTAGGCACGCCTTACTGTGCTGCGGCTGTCATACCTGTCACGGGGAGGTCACGACGTCGCAGGTCGGGAGCGATCCCACGTCGCCGCCGTTCGCGATCACCTCGAGCGCGTCGAGCGATTCCTCCAGCGTCGAGGTGCTGATCACGGTCAGTCCGTCCGGCACGTGGCCGGTGACCTCGTCGCAGTTCGTCGACGGAGCGAGGAAGTACTCCGCCCCCGCATCACGGGCACCGTAGAGCTTCTGACGGATGCCGCCGATCGGCCCGACCGTCCCATCGGCCTCGATCGTGCCGGTGCCGGCGACGTTCTCGCCGCCGTTCAGCTCCCCTTCGGTGAGGGTGTCGATGATGCCGAGCGCGAACATCATCCCGGCGCTGGGTCCACCGACGTTGTCGAGCTGGAGCGTCACATCGATCTCGAAATCGTAGTCCGTGCGCAACGTGACACCGATCAGCCACGTCGTCACGTCACCGTCGGTCTGCTCGACGGGCGTCACCTCGACCACCTGTTCCTCGCCGGAGCGCTGCACGGTGAGCGAGACCGGCGCGCCCTCCCCATCCTGGATCGCCTGACGCAGCTGCTTCGCGGAGGTCACCGCGGCGCCGTCCACGGCGGTGATGACGTCCTCCGCCTCGAGCGCTCCCTCGGCCGGTGCATCCTCGACGACCTCCTGGACGACGACCTCGGCTCCGGTGTCGTAGCCCAGCTCGTTGAGCGCTGCCGCGGTCGCCTCGTGCTGCGAGTCCACCATGAGTGTCGCGTTGCGTTCGTCGCGCTGCTCCGTCGTGACCCCCTCGGGGAACACGGAGTCGAGAGGCACCACCGCTCGTGAGGAGTCCATCCACGCGAGAGCGAGCTCGAACCAGCTCGGGGTGCGCTCACGGTTTCCGACGACCTGCACGGTCGTGAGGTCGAGAGTCCCTCCGGTCTCGAACGTCTCGGCGCCGTCGACCTGGATGAGCGGAACCTGCTCGCCGTCGGCTCCTGCCGCGGTGCCGAGGGTGTCGTAGACCGGGCCCGGGCGCTGGATCACGTAAGGCGTCGGGAGGAAGGTCAGCACGACGAGCGCGATCAACGCGACGACCAGCGCCCAGACTCCCAGTCCGAGCTTGACAGACCGGGTTCGATCCACAGGGTTCCTCCGTCGTTCGCGGGCGGCGTACAGCGATCTGCCCGCTTCGGGGTCTCGCGGCCGATCCTGTGACTAGCGTAGATGCCACGGCTTTAGGCGTGCTGAGAGGCGAGCGACATGTCAGACAACGACCCGACCCCCGAGGACTTCCAAGAGTTCCTCCGACGCATGATGTCCGGCCAGGGCGCCGGAGACATCGACCCCGAGGCGCTGCAGAACGCCTTCGCGGGCATGGATGGGATCCAGATCGACCCGGCGATGATGCAGACGATCATGTCGCAGCTGCAGGGTGCGTTCGGCGGCGATCCCTGGGAGAACGCGCTGCGGCAGGCGCTGCACATCGCCAACCGCGACGGTCTCGGCATCACCGACGGCTCGCGGACCTCGCTCGTCGACTCCTTCGCCCTCGCGGACCTCTGGCTCGGCGAGGCGACCACGATCTCCGAACTCGGCGAGTCGCCGAAGGCCATGACGCGCGGCGAATGGGTCGAAGCGACCCTGCCCGTGTGGAAGGAGATCGCCGGCCCCGTGTCGACGAGCATCGCCGATGCGCTGACCAGCGCGCTCGACACGCAGGTGCCCGAAGAGATGCGCGACGTCGTGCAGGGCGCGGGCAAGCTCATGCGCGGTCTCGGCGGCTCGGTCTTCGCGGCGCAGTTCGGCCAGGTCCTCGGCAACCTCGCACTCGAAGTGGTGTCGGGCGGAGACGTCGGCATCCCGGTGCTTCCGGCCGGCACTGCCGCTGTCATCCCCCAGAACCTGACAGCATTCGGCGAGGGTCTCGAGATCCCCGAAGACCAGATCACCCTCTATCTCGCGACCCGCGAACTCGCATACGCCCGGCTGTATCGCCACTCGAAGTGGCTGCACCTGCACGTCATGGCGCAGATCACCGATTTCGCCCGCGGGGTCACGGTCGACGTGGATGCACTCGAGGACGTCGCAAGCCGCCTCGACCCGTCCAACCCCGAAGAGCTCCGCGCGGCCATCGAAGGCGGTGCGCTGCTTCCCACGCAGACCGACGCGCAGCGCGAGGCACTGGCCCGACTCGAGAACCTCGTCGCGACGATCGACGGCTGGGTCGACGTCGTGACAGCGCAGGCCACCTCCCGTCTTCCCGACGGTGCCCGCATCGCTGAAGCCGCTCGCCGCCGCCGCGCGGTGGGCGGTCCCGCCGAGGACGCACTCGGCGCTCTCGTCGGACTCAAGCTGCGGCCCCGTCGTCTGCGCGAGGCGTCGGCCATGTGGAAGGCGGTGACAGACGCCGTGGGCATCGCCGGGCGCGACTCCCTGTGGGACTACGCCGACCTCATGCCGACGTCGGACGACATCGACGACCCGTCGGCGCTCGTGGCGCGACTGCAGGCGAGCGCGCGGGGAGAGCAGCCGGTCGCCGATGAGTTCGACGAGGCGCTGGCACGTCTGCTAGATGGCGACGACTTCTCGCGAGAGCAGCCGGAGACGCCCGAAGGCGAGCAGGACACCGACGGTGACGACGGCCCGGGAGGCGACCGACCCGTGTGACCGACGGGGCGGCAGAGGCGCGAGGACTTTTCCACGGATGCCCGCGACTCCCCCACCGGGAGCCCGGCTTTGCGCAGAATCGAGGGATGTCTCCGCTGACACCCAAGACCATCACTCGCCTGGACCCCGCGGTTCCACTGCTCTGGCGCGACGGTGAGACACTGCAGATCGGCATCGAGGGGACGCTGCGCATCGCCGCCTCGGAACCGTGGGTCGAGCGTCTGATCGCTCGGATGGCCGCCGGATTCCGGCGCGGGGGCTTCGATGTCGTGGCACATGCCGCCGGCGCCCCGCGCGCAGAGGCGCGGATGCTTCTGTCGCGGCTCGAGCCGCTGCTCGTCGACGATTCTCCCGCTCCCCCGGCTGCGTGGGTGGAGAGCATCGACGTCGCCGACGCGCGATGCGAGTTCCGCATGCGCGAGGCGCTCCTCGACGAGGGCATCGCCGTCGGCGAGCGGGAGAATCCCCGCGACATCGGCATCGTGCTGGTCGAAGGTGCGGCGGCCGCGCTGCACTTCGCACGCTACCTTCGCGACGACACGTCGCACCTGCCGGTCGCGCTCGAGCGAGGACGGATCACGGTCGGACCCCTGGTGGTACCCGGCGAATCGGCCTGCCTGACCTGCCGCGACGAGCATGAACGCGAGCGCGACGATGCCTGGCCCCGCATGCACGCCCAACTCATCGGGCGCGGCGCGGGTCCGATCAGTGCCGCGCGGATCACGGAGGCGGCGACGCTCGTCGCGCGGCTGCTCGCAGAGAGCGCGGCCCCGGGCTCGTTCGTGGAGGTCAGCGGCGAGGGGCGCCGCGACTGGCGCTCGGTGACGTTTCACGAAGAATGCCGGTGCCGCGAGCAGTCGTTCCCATCTCTGCCAGGAACCGCGACGGGGCGCGTTCCCCGCGTCCCGCTGAGCGCGACCACGACAGCGAGAGAGTACGCGCGGCCCGCGTGACGCCGACGTAAGCGAGGCGGCGCTCTTCGTCGATCGCCTCGAAGCCGGTGGCGTAGGAGATCGGGAGTGCGCCCTCCGCCCACCCCGCGAGGTAGACATGCGGCCATTCGAGACCCTTGGCGGCGTGCAACGTCGACAGAGTCACGGTGCGCATGGTGGGCTCGTGCTGGTCCTTCGCGCGCGCCATGAGCGCGTCGCTGAAGGTGCGCAGGGTCTCATCGGGTCCGGCGTCTTCGGCGAGACGCAGAATCGCCCGCCGAGCCTCCCAGCCGTCGCGCTGAGCTCCCCCGGCCGCCGGTGGCTCGTCGGAGAGACCGAGCTCGCGGAGGACCCTCTGGACCCCGGGCAGGAAACCGTGCTCGGTCGGCGCGACCGCGGCGGCCCGCAGGGCCAGGATCGCCTGTCGCACCTCGGGCATCGCGAAGAACCGGGTTCCACCCAGTACCGATGTCGCGATGCCTTCGGCGGCGAGCGCCTGCTGCAGCACCGCGGACTGCGCATGAGCCCGGTAGAGCACGGCGATCTCTGAGGGCGACGCCCCTGACTCGATCCGCGCCGCCACGGCGGCGGCGATCCCCTCTGCCTCGTCGCGCTCGGAGTCGTACGCCGTGACCGTGGGCGAATCCGCGTTGAACGTCTCTCTCGCCGGGACGAGTTCGAGGGCGCCCGGCCGCCCCTTCATCAGGGCGTTCGCCGCTTCGAGGATCGGGGCCTGCGAACGGTAGTTGGTCTCGAGACGCACGACCGTGGCATCGGGATGCCGCCGCTCGAACTCGAGGAGGAATCGCTGTTCGGCGCCGGCGAACGAGTAGATGGTCTGACTCGCGTCACCGACGACGCAGATGTCCTTGCGATCGCCCAGCCAGAGTTCGAGCAGGCGGTTCTGGAGCGGAGAGACGTCCTGGTACTCGTCGACCGTGAAATGCCGATACTGCTCGTGCACGGACGCTGCGACGCGAGGTTCGGCCTCGAGCATCCCGGCGCAGGCCAGCAGCACGTCCTCGAAGTCGAGTTGGCGCCGCTCGTCCTTCAACGCTTCATAGCGCTGTTGCAGTTCGACGAACTGAGCGGAGTCGACGCCGCTCAACGTGCGGCCGAGCGACGCGTGCTGTTCGATCGACAACATCGACACCTTGCGCCATTCGATCTCCGAGGCGAGGTCGCGAAGCGTCGCGGTGCTCGGCCGCAGTCGCATCGCGTCGGCAGCCTGGCCGAGCAGCCTCACCTTGTTGTCGATGATCGACGGAGCGGGTGATCCGGCCAGTGTGGGCCAGAAGAAGTTCAGCTGGGCGAGGGCGGCGGCGTGGAATGTCCGCGCGGCCACGCCCTCGACGCCGAGCGCGCGCAGACGACCCCTGAGCTCGCCCGCCGCCTTGGCCGTGAAGGTCACCGCCATGACGCGCGACGGCGAGTATGCACCGGTGTCGACACCATGGGCGATCCGGTGGGTGATCACTCGGGTCTTCCCGGTTCCCGCACCTGCGAGCACAGCGACGGGACCGCGCAGCACGGATGCCGCCTCCCGCTGTCGATCGTCGAGGGCTTCGAGCGCGCTCACGCGCGCTCCTCGAACCAGTCGAGAATCAGTGCGCGGGCGATGGACGCGGGTCCGGGGAGGCCGACGGGTCCGTCACCGGCGAGAGCGGACCCGATCTCGTCACGGGTGAACCAGCGGACGTCGATGATCTCCTCCCCGTCGGGCCGCAGCTCGTGCTCATCCAGAGCGACGGCACGGAAGCCGAGCATGAGCGAGCGAGGGAACGGCCACGGCTGAGACGAGACGTAACGCAGCGAGGCCAGCCGAACGCCGGATTCCTCCTCGAGCTCACGATGCACGGTCGACTCCAACGACTCGCCCGCCTCGGTGAATCCCGCGAAGCAGGAGTACATCCGGCCGCCCCAGTTGGCGTTCGCCCCGAGCAGGAGCCGTTCGCCGTCAGAGCTCTCCACCGCGACGATGACGGCTGGGTCCGTCCGAGGGAAGTGCTCGCGACCGCAGACGAGGCAGCGGCGCGACCATCCGGCCTGGCGCAGCTCCGTCCCTCCGCCGCATCGGGGGCAGAACGGTGCGTCCCGCAGCCAGCCTCCCAGCGCGAGCGCCTCGATGAGCAGCTCCGTGTCACCCGAGCCGAGACGCGCGCCGAGGTCGCGGAGTCCCAGCCACACCTCGTCGGGTGCGGTGTCGACGGTGTCGCCCTCGGGCTGCAGAACGGCGAGAAGCACGGCGGTACCGTCACCTTCGCGCCCGAGGAGCGCCCAGGTCGCATCGACGATCTCGGCGGCGGGAACCCGCAGCAGCGTGGCCGATTCGAGGTCGGCGCCCGAAATGCGCACGCGGCCGTCTCGTACGGCGATGACCCGCGTCGCCTCGTCGGCGCGCAGACGATCGAGGACTCCGGGTTCGACCCGCAGATCCGCTGCGCGATCGAGGGATGTGCTGCTGCCGGCGATCATCGTCTCCCTCTCTCACGGGCGTGGCGGAAGCTGGACCACCCCCACGTCCACCTACCCTGGAGGCATGGGACGCTCTCCATTCACTCTAGCCGCGGCGGTGACTGCCGCACTGCCCGGCGCCGAGGTGATCGGGGCCCGCACGCTCAGCGCCGACGGTGACGGACGCTTCGACTCCGCGGTCGCCACTCTCGCAGACGGGCGCGAGCTCGCGATCCGTGTCGCCGATGACGATGAGACCTCACGCGAGCTGGCCGCCGAGGCGCTCGCGCTGCGGGCTCTGACAGCCGGTGCGCGGGCGATGCTCCCCTTCCGAGCCCCCGAATACATCGGCGAGACGCGACTCGCGGACGCCCGCGCGCTCGTGACGGAGCTGCTGCCCGGATTCCAGATCGAGGCGGCGATGGTGCCTGCCGGCCGTGGCGCCGCCGAATCGATGGGTGCGGCGATCGCGGCAGTGCACTCCCTGCCCACCTCGGTCGTGAGAGGCGCCGGGTTGACGACGCGGTCTGCGCAGGAGAGCCGCGACGAACTCGCTCGACTGATCGACTCCGCGGCATCGACCGGGCGCGTCCCCGCGCGGCTCACGGTGCGATGGCGCGACGCCGTCGCCGACGACGATCTCTGGCGGTTCGAATCGACGGTCGTGCTGGGCGGCGTGCAGTCGACCTCCTTCATCTTCCGGGACGACCCGGATCTCGGTCCCGAGGTCACCGGACTCATCGGCTGGCATTCGCTGGCCGTCGGAGATCCGGCGATCGATCTGTCGTGGCTGTCCACCGCCCCTGATGCGGCGCACGACGTCCATGCCGCGTACGCTCGGGCCGCCGACCGCGGGCCGGACGGCGCTCTCGAGGTGCGCGCACGCCTGCTCGCCGAGCTCGAATTCGCCCGATGGCTCGTCCACGGCGACTCCTTGCACCGGCCCGACATCGTCGACGACGCCGCCGCCCTTCTCGACGCACTCGCCGAAGGATTGCACAGCGACGATCTCGGCGTGATCGCGTCGCGCAACGAGGGCGTCGAGTCCGCCCTGGACGCGCTCGACAGAGTGCCGGCACGCGCCTCGGCGGGGGCCGACACGTCGATGCAGACCGACGCGTACAACCCGAACGAGCTGTGGCGCGACGACGACGCCGACGGTCCTGATGGCGATGCCGACGATCAGGCGACGAGCGATCTCAGCGACGCCGCCGCGGACGCCGCTCGTCGTCTCGAGGTCGGTGGTCTCGAGACGGAAGATCTTTCAGGCGTGCGCAGGCACACCGCGCAGGAGCCCACCGCGGAGCGACGCCCGGTCGATGACCCGGCGAGGACTGAGCGAGCGGACGGCTCAGACGAGGGATCGCCGGAGGACGAGGCTCAGCGGGCTGCCCGAGCAGCGCTCCAGCGCTGGAAGAGCTCCGACTCGGAGTAGACGCGGTCACCGCGGATGACGAGGTCGTCCGCGACGTAGTACAGCGCCACGTCGATCTCCTCCAGGGGCACTCCGAAACGACGGTGGTAGGCGAGACGGTAGAGCGCGAGCTGCAGCATCCGCTCCTCCCGTTCCCGAGGTGTGCGTGGGGCCTTGCCCGTCTTCCAGTCGACGATCTCGATGCGCCCGCCGCGATCTTCGCGTCGATAGACCGCGTCGAGTTTGCAGATGACGATATGGCGTTCGTCACCCGGCACAGCGCCACCCAGCGCGAAGTCGATCTCGATCTCGACCGCGATGGGCTTGAGCGCGCCCCACTCGCTGGCCTCGAAGATCGACTGCAGGGTCTCGAGGTCGGCGGCGTCGGCGGACGAGACCTCCGCTCCGCCGACGGTCTCGACGAACGAGAGATCATCCTCGTCGACCTCCCACAGCGCCTCGTCGACGCGCTGACCGACGCCGACGAGTTCGCTCCGCCGCTCGACCCATGCGTGGAACAGCGTGCCCAGCCGGGTCTGCCGATACGGCCGCTCAGGCATCGGACGGACGATGGAAGACACGGTGCCGGTGAAATCGGTGACGTAGTCCTTGAAGCGGGAGGCCGGCACCCGGGTGGGCGGTGATGCGTCGGTGCCACGCAATCGGGCGGCGCGCTCGGCGAGCAGACGCGCCAGTTCGGGAGCGGCCTCCGGCTCCCCGTCGGCTGCCGCGCGCACGGCAGCGGCGGCTGCCTCGACGACTCCACGCCGAGCGCCGAGCGGGTCGAGAGGCCAGGTGAGCGTTGCGCCGGGGCCGTCGTAGGGGTTCTCGTCCGGATCCACGGGCTCGATCGGAGCGATTCCGAGAATCTCCATCGCCTCGGTCAGATAGGGGCTCGGCTTCTTCGGCTGCTTCTGCCCCGCCCAGTGGGCCCCGGTCAGAAGCAGATGACTGCGCGCCCTGGTGACGGCGACGTAGGCGAGTCGACGCTCCTCCTCCTGCTGATACTCGCGGTAGGCGTCCTTGAAGACCGTGATCGCGCCCGGCGCTGTCTTGCTCCTGCTGGTCAGCGATGCGATACCTGCCTTCAGCCGCTTCGCCGCATCGAGCTCTTCGTCCGAGGGCGCTATCCAACTGAAGGTCGGCAGGGCCGCGCTGTCGCCTCGCAGAGCGAACGGCAGCACTCCGAAGCCGAACCATCCTGAGGTGTCCGTCGGGCGCGACGGCAGTTCGCCCTCGACCATGCGGACGACGGCGACCGCATCCCACTCCAACCCCTTGGATCCGTGGATCGTCAGAAGCTGGACGACCCCGGGTTCGGGCGGCTCGGGCCGCGGCACCAACTCGTCTGTGCTCTCGGCCTTCTCCAACCAGGCGAGGAGACTCGAGATGGTCCCCCGTTCGTCTGCGGCGAGGAACGACCGAACCTCGTCAGTGAACGCGCGCAGCTGCGTCGCCGCGATACGCGCCGGCCCTCTGGTCTCGTTCGCTGCGAGCTCGATGTCCAGACGCAGCTCGAGCTCGATCAGCCTCAGCAGATCGGGAAGCGGAAGCGACGACGCCCGTCGGAGGCGTTCGAGCATCTCGCCCGCGGCACGGATGCGAGAACGCCCGTCCGGCGTGATCCCGGCGAGAAGGCGGTAGTCGTCGCTGAGACCGCGGAGCACGTCGACGGCGTCGATGATCGACAGCGCCTCGTCCGCCCCCCGTGACGCGCGGATGCGTTTGCGGAGCTCGTCGTCCAGCGGCAGCAGCCCGCTGTCCCGACGGGAGAGCTCCGCCGCGAGCTGCTGCAACGCCGCCATGTCGGCGACACCGACGGAGAATCGAGGACCGACGAGGAGCCTGATCAACGCAGAGCCCGCCGTCGGATCGTGCAGCACGCGCAGCGTCGACACGACATCGACGACCTCGGGGGTCGCCAGGAGTCCCCCGAGCCCCAGGATGCGGTGCGGAATCCCTTCTGCGGCAAGGGCCGCCGCGAACGTCTGCATGTGCCGCTTCGACCGGAACAGCACCGCTCCGGTATGCGGCTTCGCGAGGTCGTCGTGCTCCGCGCGACGCGCCGCGAACCATTCGGCGACCGCGCGAGCCTCGTCATCGACGGTGAGCGGGAAGCTCATCTCGACCGCCCCGGGGCCGGCGCCGGGACGAGACTCGAGCGGTGGCACATCCAATCCGGGCCTGCGCAGCGGACCGAGGATGCGGTTGGCGACACCGAGGATGCTCCGGTCGTTGCGCCAGCTCGTCATCAGACTGTAGTTGCCGACGCTCTCGTGTTCGGAGAAGGTGCGCGCGAAGGCGTGCAGATTGTCCGCGCTGGCGCCTCGCCATCCGTAGATCGACTGGTGCGGATCCCCGACCGCCATCACCGCGGTGTCGCGGAAGAGTCGGGCGAGGAACTGCGTCTGGATCACCGAGGTGTCCTGGTATTCGTCCAGCAGCACCACCTGATGCTGCTGCCGCAGGTCCTCGCGCACGTCGGGAGACGACTCCACGATGTCGTAGGCGCCGCTGACCTGGTCGGCGAAGTCCAGCACTCCGCGGCGCTCCTTCTCGGCGATGTAATCGCGCACCAGGACGGACAGAGCGGGAAGAGCGCGCAGGTTCGCAGCCGCGGTCGCGACCTCCGCGTTGCTGAGGTACGGCTCGAACGCCTCGGCCTGGCGCAGCGCGATGCGATCGGCGCGGTCGAGATCGACCCGGTGATCGAGCGAGTCGCCGGCCAATCTCTGAACCGCGTCGACCACCCCCGCCACCGACCGGTCGATCTCCTCCAGCTCCGGCAGGTCGGCGCGCAGCACCACGTCGCGTACGAGCATCCAGGATGCGGCCTGGCTGAGCATGGCGACGTCGGAGTCGCGGCCGATGCGCGCCGCGTGCTCGCGCACGATGCCATCCGCGAACGCGTTGTAGGTCGAGACCTTCGGACGGATCAACAGATCCTCGGCCGAACGGGGGGTCGAGACCGCCCCGGTGCCGAAACGTGCGGCGAGCTCGTCGAGCACCTGCGATCGGACGACCTCGCGCTGTCTGGCGTTCGCGGCTCTCGACACCCGATCGAGGGCACCGCTCGCCACGATCTCGGGCAGGTGCGGCAGCAGTCCTCGTCTCCCGTATTCGTCGATGAGCGCCAGACGGACGCCGATGCGCTCCGCGAGCTCACCCGCGGCCTTCCGCGTGAAGGTCAGGCCGAGGATCTGATCGCGTCGCACATGCCCGTTCGCGACCAGCCAGACGACGCGGCCGGCCATCGTCTCGGTCTTTCCGCTGCCCGCGCCCGCGACCACCAGGGCCGGCGCCGGTGGCGACTCGATCACCCGCTGCTGAGCCTCCGTCGGTGCGGGGAGACCGAGCGCGGCGGCGACGTCCAGAGCAGAGATCCCGTTCCCCGCTCCCGTCCACGCCGTCACGCGCTCACCGCGGCGACGGTGTGGATGCGGCACGGCTGGACTCGCCATTGCGTATCCGCGCAGTGAGCCTCGACATGGGCCGTGAAGCTCGCCGCCGACATCCCTCGGGCGGCTTCCGCGATCCGTCCGAGGAACTGGACACGCTCTTCACCGGCGAGGGTGTGCTGGTGCGCGACGCGGAAATCGCTGCCGGCCAGGGTCTTGGCGACCAGGACGAGGCGCGCGCCGGCGAGGGCCGCAGGATCCGCTCCCGCCACGAGTCCTTCCTGCACCGCCACCTGGTATGCGGCGAGCTGGGCGTGGTCCGCCACCTTCTGCTCGCTCTCCGGCTCGTACTTGCCGGTCTTCAAGTCCACGACCACGACGCGCTCCCCGCTCTGCGCATCGGCCATGCGCGTCCACTTCTGTCCCCGCGCCTTCGAATGCTCTCCGCCACCTGCGGCGTACGCCTCGACCCGGTCGATGAAGCCGTGCACGATCGCATGGTGCGGATGGGGGTCGCCGTCGACGCTCGCCGCACGCACGCCCGGCGCGATGCCCTCCTGCTCGGGCACCTCGACCGCGAACCGGAACTCCACCTCGCCGGCGATCACTCGACCGCCCTCGTCCGACACGTCCGACAGGTAGCTGTGCAGTCGATCGATGTACAGATCGGCGCGGCGCCTCTCCTTGCGACCTATCCAGGCCGTCTCGAAATCGAGCTCCGGCCAATGCTCGGCCAGGACGTCACGCAGACGGTCCAGTTCGCCGTCGGGCACCTGCTCCATCGCCTCGTGGATGATCGTGCCGATTCCGGCCGACGGCGGCATCACGGTGTCGCCGCCCAGGGCGGACACCGCCCAGTTCAGCTCGCACTCCTCGAAGGACTCCATCCGCGACGGCGAGACCCGGGCGGCGTCGACGGCGAGGTCGTGCAGCGGTGCATCGGTCGTCGGCGGCGTCACTCCGTACCACTCGTCCGGATCGGCACCCGGCACTCCCTCCCGCGCGAGCACCGCCAGCTGGGCGGAGGCGTGGTCTCGGGCGGCACGGACGCTCGAGGTCGTCAGTACCCGACGATGACGCGCGACGAGACCGCGCAGCGTGAGCGGGTGCTCGGCCGAGGCATGCAGCTCGGGCGGGTCGGGCGGCGGGAGGAAGCCGAAGAACGCACTGGGTGTCATGTCGTCGTCATCGACCGCGGTGATGAGGAGTCTGCTCCGCGAACGAGAGATGGCGCGGACGAACAGGCGCAGCTCATCGTGCAGAGCGGCGCGGCGCCTGTCGAGTGCCTCGGGCGGGTGCTCGGCGGTTCCGGTGCGGGATGCGAGCAGTGCGTCGGCGAGACGCCAGGACTGGAGCATCCCGCCGCGCAGCCGCACATTCGGCCAGATTCCGTCCTGCACTCCGGCCACCACGACCGCGTCGAACTCCGTTCCGAGTGCGGTCGCCGGTGTGAGCAGGGTCACACGGCCCGGCCGGTCGGGACTCGAGAGAGAGTCTTCGGGCACCTCGCTGTCGAGGATGTCACGCACGAAGACCTCCGGCTTCTCGTTCGGGGTGCGCTCGACGAATCGCTTGGCCGCACCGAACAGGGAGACGAGCGCATCGAGGGCTCGCGCCGTCTCCGCACCGCTGGTCTGCAACGACATCTCACGCCAGGCGATCTGGAGCTTGCGCCCGTCGACCGCTCTGGCCTGGTCCCAGACCCGCCACAGGAGATCGTGGATCGTCTCGCCGTCGGCAGCCGCGGCGGCCACATCTGCGATCGTCGCGGCGAAGCGCGCGGCCAGGCGCGATTCCTGGGCGTCGATGAGCGTGAAGTGGTCGGGCGATGCCAGCGCCTGGCGCAGCAGTTCCCGTGCGGGCGTCGAGCCCCCCAGGTCGAGCTCTATATGGCGCAGACGAGCGCGAAGGCGTCGGAGCCCGATCGCATCCATGCCTCCGAAGGGCGTGCGGAGCGCCTCCTCCCAGTCCTGGGGAGTCCGCTCCTCGGCCGGCGTGAGGGCCAGGCGCACGATGCCGACGATGTCGCGCACGATCGGCTCGGAGCCGAGAGGACGTTGCACGCCCGCGGCTCTCGTCGGGATCTCCCGCGCGGCGAGCTCTGCGTCGAGCTGCGTGACCTGCCTGGTGTCGTGTGCGATGACCGCGATGCGATCCCACGGGACGTCATCCACGAGGTGCCATTCGCGCATGACACCCGCGATGCGGTCGAGCTCTTCATGCGGTGACGGGGCGATGAAGGTGCTCACGTCGCCGGGGGCGCCCGGGCTGTGCGCGGCGACGGGCTCGGGCGCGCGCCTGTGGTCGACGCGACCCGACACGCCGATCGCCTGCGTGACGGTGCGGGTCAGCGCGGTGAGCGCCGGCGCCTGACGATGAGGGACATCGAGCACGTGGACCTCGCCCAGCGCCGTGGCGAGCTGCGCGAACAACTCGGGGCTCGCGCCGCGGAAAGCTCCGGAGGAGATGTCAGGATCGCCGAAGGCGAGCACTGCCGTGCCTCGCGCACGGAGCGCCTCGACCACCGCGATGCCACCGCGTGTCAGCTCCTGCGCGTCGTCGATGAGCACCACCCTGAGGTCGGCGAGAGGGCCGAGGGCACTCGGCTCGGCGGTGCGCAGGATCGTGCACGCCTCGGCGAGCAGGTCTGCCGCGTCGCGGTGGGATGCCCGTGCCAGGTCGAGCACGGCGCGGTATTCGACGAGGAACTCGGCGACGGACGACCAGGCGGGGACATCGGACGTGCGCAGCTCGTCGGGCTGCGCCCCCAGTTCGACGCATTCCGCGAGGAAGGCACGGAGCTCGGAGCGGAACCCCTTGGAGGCGCGTACGGCGGGGCTCAGCGCCTGCGGCCAGTCGATGCGCTCGTCCTCCGCGTCGCCGGCGAGGAGCTCGGCGATCAGGCGGTCCTGGTCTGCGCCGGTCAGCAGAGCCGGTGGCTCCGCCCCTTCGCGAACCATCGCTCCGCGCACCACCTGGAATGCGAACGACCCGAGCGACCTGGCCAGCGGCCCGGGAGTGGCCTGACCGATCCTGACCCCGATGCGGTCCCGCAGCGCGGTCGCCGCCTGCCTGCTGGGAGTGAGGACGAGGACCTGCTCCGGACGCATCCCCGCTGTGTCGAGCAGATGGACGACGCGCTCGGTGAGAGTGCGGGTCTTGCCCGTGCCGGGCGCCCCGATGATGACGCCGGATGCCGAGGCGTCTGCACCGATCACGGCGTTCTGCGCGGCATCCTCTGTCATGTCCTCCACGCTACTGCGGCGCGCCGACATCGCCGGGCGTCGCCGTCTCGCGACGGTGTGCGCTCAGGGCGAAACCGGCCCGATCCGCGGATCCCGTCACCTCGCCGCCCGGTAGAGTTGGGCTCAGTCGTCGACCTCCGGGGTCGACTCGACCACAGCATCGTCGACTGGAAAACAGGAGTACGCGTGGAAATCCGCATCGGCATCATCAACACCGGCCGTGAGCTCAGCTTCGAGACCGCATCGAGCGCGGACGAGGTCCGCACGCAGGTCTCCTCGGCTCTCGAGCAGAACACTTCTCACCTGAGCTTCGCCGATGTCAAGGGCAACTCCTACCTGGTTCCGACCGCGAACCTCGCGTACATCGAGCTCGGCACCGAGGAGTCTCGTCGCGTCGGCTTCTTCGCCTGACCCCACGATGTACATCCTCCTCGCTCTCGTCGGAGCGTGCGCGCTCGGCATCGCGGCCCACTACATGATCGGTGGGCGGGAGTTGCGCGGGGTCGCTCTCACCCCCGCTGTCGCCACGGCCCTCGCGGCCGTCATCTACACCGGCCTGCAGTGGCTCGGCGTGGGCGAGGACAGCATCTGGCTATGGCTCGCGAGCGTCGTGGGCTCCGTCGGCATCGCGGCAGTCGCCACCGTCGCGATCGTCGCGTCGCGCCGACGCAGCGATGCCGCGGCCAAGGCGGCACTCGGCATCTGATGCCGTCGGCCGGGTCCGTCGGCTAGGAGGCGAGACCCATCGCATCCATGCGGCGTGCGTGCGCGCCCATCAGCTCGGTGTAGACCAATTCGACGCGGTCCTCGCTCATCGCGGCGAGCTCGGGCTGACGCAGCGCCGACCGGCACACCAGGATCGTGTCCCCCACGAGCCGGCGCGCCCACATCGAGAGCAGCGACCGCCACTCGCCGTCGCCGTCGATCGTCTCCTGGATGATGGCGACGATCTCGTGTCGCGCATCGTCCTCGGAGAGGATCTCCGCGACCCGCTCCCCCGTGTCGCCGTAGCTCGAGGCGAGCGCGAAGTAGAAGTCGTCGAGCATGCCTGCCGTGATGTAGACGGCGAGGAGAGTCTCCCGCGGACGCGCGCCGATGGTCTTGCGCCGGAAGGCGTCGAGGTTCTCCCGGAACGGGAGCATGAGCTGCGTCGGATCGTCTCCGCGCTCCGCGATGAGTTCGACGATCGCCCGATGCTTGGTGAGCGCAGCACCGGCTGCCCGGGAGAGCGCCTCCTTCTCGGAGAGCTCCGGAGTCGCCCTGATCAGCCGCGTGAGCGTCTCGAAGTACCCCAGCTGGAGGTACGCCGCCTGTCCCAGGAATCGCGGCAGCTCCGGCGCGAGTTCGGCGAAGTCGACCCGCGTCGCCGCTCCTTGATCGCCCCGACTGCGCAACGTCATCGTGCGCCGGGGCGTCCTACGCTTCCAGAACCAGTTCACCACGGGGTTCACACTACCCGGGAGACGCGATATTCCCGGGCGTCGCCACCCCCTCGGGTAGGCTGTCCCTGTCCCCGCCGTCGGAGCGGGGCCCGCGCCTGTGGCACAAGAGACGGCGTGGATCCGTGAACATGGCGATCCTCGCAGGTCGCCGGACAGGCATCTGAACATTGACAACCTTCGCTGATCTCGGAATCGATCAGGACATCATCGACGCTCTCGCCTCCAAGGGCATCGTCGACGCATTCCCGATCCAGGAGCAGACCATCCCCCTCGGCCTTCCGGGCCAGGACATCATCGGCCAGGCCAAGACCGGAACAGGCAAGACGTTCGGCTTCGGCATCCCCGTGGTGCAGCGGCTCGGCCTCGACCCCGAGCACGGCGTCAAGGCGCTCATCGTGGTGCCGACGCGCGAGCTCGCGGTGCAGGTGTACGAGGACATCGACCTGCTGACGAGCAACCGCTCCACCAGCGTCGTCGCGATCTACGGCGGCAAGGCATACGAGGGCCAGATCGACCAGCTCAAGGCGGGTGCCCAGATCGTCGTCGGCACGCCCGGTCGCCTGATCGACCTCGCCGGACAGCGTCTGCTCGACCTCTCCAACGCGACCGAGGTCGTGCTCGACGAGGCAGACAAGATGCTCGACCTCGGATTCCTCGCGGACATCGAGAAGATCTTCCAGAAGGTCCCGGCCGTCCGTCACACCCAGCTGTTCTCCGCGACCATGCCCGGACCGATCGTCGCGCTGGCTCGTCGGTTCATGACGAACCCGATCCACATCCGCGCGACCGACCCCGACGAGGGTCTCACGCAGGCGAACATCAAGCACCTGGTGTACCGCGCCCACTCGCTCGACAAGGACGAGATCATCGCCCGCATCCTCCAGGCGGAGGGTCGCGGCAAGACGGTGATCTTCACCCGTACCAAGCGCGCCGCGCAGCGCCTCGTCGACGAGCTCAGCGACCGCGGCTTCAACGTCGGCGGCGTGCACGGCGACATGGGACAGGACCAGCGCGAGCGGTCGATGGCCGCGTTCAAGGCCGGCAAGCGCGACGTCCTCGTCGCGACCGATGTCGCCGCCCGCGGCATCGACGTCGACGATGTCACGCACGTCATCAACCACACCATCCCCGACGAGGACAAGACGTACCTGCACCGCGCCGGTCGCACCGGCCGTGCGGGCAAGACCGGCATCGCCGTGACCTTCGTCGACTGGGAGGACCTGCACAAGTGGGCGCTGATCAACCGCGCCCTCGAATTCGGGCAGCCCGACCCGGTCGAGACCTACTCCTCGAGCCCGCACCTGTTCAGTGACCTCGACATCCCCGCAGGCACCAAGGGCCGTCTCGTCTCGGCTCCCAAGACCCAGTCGGTGAAGACCGAGCGCGCACCGCGCCCCGAGCGTGCGGCCGATGCCGCGGCCGAGGGCACGGATGAGGGCGGCACCCGCCGTCGTCGGCGTCGTCGGGGCGGCTCGACCCCGGTGGGCTCGACGTTCGCCGAGGGCGCTGCCGACGCATCATCCGGAGACTCTCAGTCCTCGCCGTCAGCGGACCGCGGCGCCGAGGGCGCCGGCACCCACGACGGCGCAGGCAAGGAGCACCACGACGGCAAGCCGGCCCCGGCCCGTCGTCGCCGTCGTCGCCGCGGGGGTTCGGGCGGCGCGGGAGCGGCTCCGGTCGTCGGAGCCTGATCGACTCCACCTCAGGGACTCACAGAGGGGCGGATGCTGCAGCTGCGGCATCCGCCCCTCTGCCGTCCCGGCGTCAGGCGTAGCGGGGCGCGGAGCCGGTCGCGCGCTCGATCAGTCGCTCCACCATCTCGTCGGATGTGGTGTTCTCGCCCGGCAGATTGGGTTTCCCGGTGCCGTGATAGTCGCTCGAGCCGGTGACGATGAGATCGTGCTTCGCGGCGATCGCGTGCAGCGTCTTCCGGCCTGCCGCGGTGTTCTCCCGATGATCGATCTCGAAACCGCCCAGGCCTGCGGCGATGAGCTGCTCGATGAACGGCACGGGCATCATGTGGTCGCGGCCGATCGTGGCAGGGTGCGCGATGATCGCCACCCCTCCGGCCTCGGTGATCAGACGCACTGCCGTGAGCGGGTCGGGCGCGTAGTGGGGCTCGTAGTAACCCTCTCTGGGGTGCAGAATCCCGTCGAACGCCTCGGTGCGGTCGCGCACGATTCCGCGGGCCACAAGGGCATCAGCGATGTGCGGACGGCCGACCGTCGCGTCGAGAGTGGTCTGGGCGAGGACATCGTCCCAGTCGAGGTCGTAGTCACGACCGATGCTGCGGACGATCCGCTCGGCACGACCGATCCGGTCGCCTCTGATGCGATCGGTCTCGGATCCGAGCGCCTCGTCGAGCGGATCGAAGAGGTAGCCCAGCACGTGCACGCTGCGCCACTCGTGTTTCGCGGAGAGTTCCATGCCGGGGATGAACGTCATCCCGAGCTCGGCCGTCGCCGCTGCCGCCTCGTCCCACCCCGTCGTGCGATCGTGATCGGTCAGCGCCATCGTGCGCACCCCGAACCGGTGTGCCTGGCGCACGACATCGCCGGGCGACTCCGTTCCGTCCGAGTGGTTCGAGTGCATGTGCAGGTCGGACGGACCGGCGAAACGGCGGGATCGAGCGGTGGCCATGCTCCGAGCGTACCGACGACCGTGGACGTCGGCCGCGCACGCCTGTCGCTCTAGGGACTTCACAGAGAGGACTTCTAGGCTGAAGAGGATGTTTCGACTACTGGGGATCCTCGTCACCGTGCTGCTCGCGATCGCGACGGCCGTCGTCGTCTGGCCGCAGTTCTTCCATCTCGAGCAGACCTATCCGTTCGCGCAGATCGTCGCCGCCCGCGGCGTGGTCCTGGCGGCATTCCTCCTCGTCGCGGCCGTTTCGCTGCTGCTCCTGTTCGCGAAGCCGTTGCGCGGCTTCGCGGCATCCGTGCTGATCGTCGCCCTGCTCGGCGCCGGTGCGACGGGAGCCATCGGCTTCATGCGCGGGTTCGGCGCGGACACGCTCCCCGCCGCCACCGATTCGAGCATCCGGGTGCTCACCTGGAACACCGCCGGCGACGAGGTGTCCGCCGAGGAGATCGCGCGGGAGATCCTCGAGCGTGGCGCTGACGTCGTCGCATTGCCCGAGACCACCGAAGAGGTGGGCGAGCAGATCGCCGTGCTGCTTCGCGATCAGGATCACCCCATGTGGGTGCACCATGTGCAGTTCAAGCCCGACGTCGTCGACGGCCCCAAGTCCTGGCACACGACCGTCCTCGTCTCCCCCGACCTCGGCGAGTACTCCGTGATCGAGTCGTCCGAGGACGGCTCCAACAACACCGGCTCGGTGCCCAGCGCGGTGCTGATGCCGGTCGATGGCGAGGGTCCGACGATCGTCGCGGTGCACGCCGTCGCGCCCCGGATGGAGGACATGGCGCAGTGGCAGAGCGACCTGCGCTGGATCGCCGACCAGTGCCCCGAGGGGAACTTCATCCTCGCGGGTGACTTCAACGCGACGATCGACCACATGGCGGGGCTCGGCGTCGACGGCGGCGACATGGGGTACTGCCGCGACGGCGCGAGCCGCTCCGGCAACGGATTCAGCGGCACATGGCCGAGCTCGCTGCCGGCGCTGCTGAGCACCCCGATCGACCACGTCATGGCGTCGCCGAGCTGGTCCACGACGGGTTCCGTCGTGATCGGCGGCTCGGGAAGCGACCACCGCGGTCTCGTGGTGCAGCTCGAACCCGCAGGCTGACATGCCGTGGCCGTCGCTCAGGTGACAGACTGGAGGGATGAGCACCGCTGAGCGCGACACGATCGCAGAGCCCACGACCGAGACTCCCGCCGAGACGACCACCACGAATCGGAAGCAGCCCTTCCCCCGCGGATTCCTCGACACGATCTCGACCGGATGGGCGGAGCGCCCCGAGTCGATCCCCGCGCCGCGAGCGCAGGCGCCGTTCGCCGCCGTGCGTCGCGCCGCCCTGTCCGCTGCCTTCCCCGGCAAGCGACTCGTCATCCCTGCCGGTTCGCTCAAGCAGCGCAGCAACGACACCGACTACCCGTACCGTGCGCATTCGGCCTTCGCACACCTCACGGGATGGGCTTCGGATGCCGAGCCCGACTCGATCCTCGTGTTCGAGCCGGCCGAGTCCGGCCACGATGTGACGCTGTACTTCCGGGAGCGCGCCGATCGCACCACCACGGAGTTCTATGCGGACGCCACGGTCGGTGAATTCTGGATCGGCCCTCGCCCGTCTCTCGCCGGCGTCGCGGCAGACCTCGACATCGCGACCGACCACCTCGAGAGGTTCTCGGCCGCCGAGGGAGAGCTCGTGCTCGACGAGGACGACGACCTCACCCGCTTCGTCTCGGAGCTGCGGCTCGTGAAGGACGAGTACGAGATCGCCGAGATGCGCCGAGCGGTGGACATCACCGCGCAGGGATTCGAGGACGTCATCCGTTCGCTTCCCGACGCGATCGCTCATGCTCGCGGCGAGCGCGTCGTCGAGGGCGTCTTCCACCGCCGCGCGCGCGAGGACGGCAACGGCGAGGGCTACGACACGATCGCCGCATCGGGTCCCCATGCCTGCTACCTGCACTGGACCCGCAACGACGGCACGGTCGTGCCCGGAGACCTCATCCTCGTCGACGCGGGCGTCGAAGCGGACAGCCTGTACACCGCGGACATCACCCGCACGCTCCCGGTCTCCGGAACCTTCACCGAGGTGCAGCGCCGGGTGTACGAGACGGTGCGCGAGGCCGCTGATGCCGCGTTCGCCGCGGCTCGCATCGGGGTGCGCTTCCGCGAGGTCCACGAGGCGGCCATGCGCGTCATCGCCGCGCGCGTCGCCGAATGGGGAATGCTCCCCGTGAGCGCACAGGAGGCGCTGGACGGCGACACCGGCGGGCAGCACCGCCGCTACATGGTGCACGGCACGTCGCACCACCTCGGCATCGACGTCCATGACTGCGCTCAGGCCCGGCGTGAGATGTACTACGACGGCATCCTCGCCCCGGGAATGGTCTTCACGATCGAACCCGGCCTCTACTTCCAGATCGACGACCTCACCGTTCCCGAGGAGTACCGGGGTATCGGTGTGCGAATCGAGGACGACATCCTGATGACCGAGGACGGCCCGGTGAACCTCTCGGCGGACATCCCGCGCACGGCGGACGAGGTCGAAGCCTGGATCGCACGAGTCCAGCACTGACCTCACGGATGCACGAGGGCGAGCTCGCACTCACGGACTATCGCGCTGCGCGGCTGATCGCGCAGACGTTCCCCGAGCTCGCCCACCTGCCGATCGAGCGCGTCCGCTCGACGGGCACGGTGAACACGATCTTCCGGATCGGCGACGACCTCGCGGCACGGTTCCCGCTCGTCGCAGAATCGCGCGATGTCCTCGGCGCCGAGGCCGCGGCGATGGCTGAGCTCGCCGACGTCTGCGTCGTGCCGGCGACGCGGCCTGTCGGACTCGCCGCGGCGACCGAGGAGCATCCGTCTGCCTGGTCGATCCAGACCTGGTTGGCGGGTGTCGCCGCGACCCCCGCCGGCCACGCATCGTCGGAGTCGCTCGTCTCGGACGTCTCCGGGCTGATCGCTGCGCTGCGGTCGACCGAGACCCGCGGACGGAAGTTCGACGGGCGCGGCCGCGGTGGTGTTCTCCGCGACCACGACGAGTGGGTCGCGCTCTGCATCGAGCGCAGCGCGCACCAGGTCGATCCTGATCGCGTGGATCGACTCTGGAGCTCGCTGCGCGACGCGCCCCGCGAGGGTGCGGACGTCATGAGCCACCGGGACCTCACGCCGTTCAACCTGCTGGTGGCCGACGGTCGTCTCGTCGGTGTCCTCGACGGCGGGGGCTTCGGCCCTGCCGACCCTGCGCTCGATCTCGTCGCCGCGTGGCATCTGTTCGACGCTCGGGGGCGGTCCGTCGTGCGTGACCGTCTGCGCGTCTCCGACAGCGAGTGGCGGCGAGGAGCAGCCTGGGCGCTGCAGCAGGCGATGGGCCTCGTCTGGTACTACGAGTCCTCGAACCCTGCCATGAGCGGTCTGGGACGGTCGACGATGAGGCGTCTGCTCGACGATCCGGACCTCGCGAACCCCTGAGCGATCATGGCGTCGCCGTCTGCGATGCCTGCCGCCCTCGATATACGGCGGTGCGGAGCTCGACGGCCCAGACATCGGCGGTCGGCATGTCGAGCGATTCGGCGACGGCGATCTCGGCCTCGACGTCGTAGGGCACGCGCACGAACTGGATCCCGAAGGGATCGTCCGCCGACTGTCCTCCTTCGAGGATCACGTAGGACGGAACGGGTGTGTCGAGCGGGTTCCCGACGCTTCCGACGTTGAACAGCGTACGTCCGTCGTTCGATTCGATGTAGGCGTCGTGGATGTCGGCGTAGCCCACCACATCGGGCAGCGGGCCGTCGCCGGTCATCTCCGTCGCCTCGAACATCGCGGAGAACTGCTCGGGCGTGTGGGCGAAGTGCACGCGGACGTGCGGGCTCTGCGCCGACGCGTGGAACAGGCGGATCCGATGACCGCTGAGGACCAGATCGACACTCAGCGGAAGCGACCGGAGCCACGCCCTGCTCGACGCCGACAGCTCATCTCGCCACCACAGCATCTCGGACGGCCCGTCGTCGGGGATGGTCGGCAGGAAGTCGTCCCAGTTGCCGCGGACGTTCACCTCGCACACGTCGCGGCAGCGCCGCACGGCGTCCTCGCCTCGTGGCCCCTTGCCCGCCGTGTCTCCGAGGTTGACGATGCGGGCGATGCCCCGGCGATGGATGTCGGCGAGCACCGCCTCGAGAGCGGTCAGGTTTCCGTGGACATCGGAGATCAGGGCGACGCGTTCGAGACTCACCCTGCCATGCTGTCAGGGCCGGACGAACTCCGCGACGATCGGCGCGAGCGACGCGCCGATGTCGGATGCCGCACGCTTGCGCCCCTTCACCTCGAAGGTGTGACCGCCACCCTCGATCCAGACGACGCGGGCGTCCTGACACGTGGAGACGACGTCATCGAACTGTGTCAGAGGTTGGATGAAGGGGTCGTTCGTGCCCTCGATGAACAGCTGCGGCGCAGCGACCGCCGGCAGGTGGTCAGCTCTCGGCTTCTCCGGTCTGCCCGGAGCGTGCAGCGGGTAGCCGAGGTAGACGAGACCGTCGACCGCCAGTCCCTCGGCCACGGCCATCGATGCCATGCGTCCGCCGTAGGACTTGCCTGTGGCCCAGATGGCGGCCTCCGCGTCGAGATCGCGCGCGAAGGCCACCGCCGCGTTCCACGTCGCGATCGCGTGCGCCGCAGGCCCCGGCATCCTGCGCCCCTGCTCCACGTAGGGGAAGTTGAACCGCAGGGTGGAGAATCCCCGGTCCGAGAGCGCATCCGAGAATCCCACGAGGAATGGATGGTCCTTGCCCGCACCGGCGCCGTGGGCGATCAGGACTGTCGCGCCGTTGTCTCCGGGCGCCCAGTCGGCAGAGACCGTCGTCACCCCGGAGGGCAGCTCGACAGGGATCTCGATCATCAGGCCCGCAGGTACGGGATGGCGAACGGCACGCGCATGACCTTGCCGCTCGACGCACGCACCATGCCCACGATCACGAGCACGACGTGCAGCACCGAGAGCGCGAAATAGAGCGTGATGGGGATGCCGAGCGGGTAGAAGCCGGTGGTCGGCGAATCGGAGGTCAGCGCGAACAGCAGCACGAAGTGCGTGACCAGGAGCACCGTGGAGACCAGAAGGTACGTCAGCCCCCAGTTCAGCGCAGCGCGAGCGTTCTCACGCGCGACCCCGCCGTATCGACGGGACGCCCCGCCGCTCACGGCCATGGCGAGTCCGGACGCGAGTCCGCCGACGAACGGGAACGGGATGAGGATCAGCAGGCCCAGTGCCCACGGAAGCAGACCCCGCGGGGGGACGGCCGCAGGGTAGGCGCCTACGGGGTACCCCTGTACGGGGTAGGCCGGCGGCGCGTAGCCCGGTGCCGATTGCTGCGGCGCGTAGCCCGGCGCCTGAGGCGGCGCATACCCCGGGGCCTGGGGTGCCGCGTACCCCGGGGCCTGCGGCGGTGCGTACCCGGAGCCCTGCGGCGGTGCGCACGCGGAGCCCTGTGGCGGTGCGTAGCCGTGCGACTGCTGCGGGGCTGAGCCGGGCGCCGGCGGCGGGGCGTACGGGTTCAGCGGACGGGCCGGCGCCGCGGGCTGCTGCCCGTCAGGGAAGGGCGGAACGGGAGGCACGGGCGGCGGTGCGGGCTGCGCCGATCGCTCGGACGGGGTCGACGGATCGCGGGGGGCGTCTGACATCAGGCGGGCTCCGCAGACTTCGGAGGAACCCCCGCGCCACCGGTCCCGGGCGCCGCGGGAGACGGCGGCTCCGGATCCGCGGGCCTCGGCGGGACGGCCGGCTCTGCAGGCGGAGTCTCACCGCCGCCCAGCGGCGGTGTCGGCTCGCTGCCGGGAGTCGGATCGGCTCCGGGCGTCGGCTCTTCGGGCATCGGCTGTGTCGTTGTCGTCGGCTGTCCGGCCGGTTCGTGCGCGCCGGGGGTGATGCGCTCGCCGTACCGCGGCGGCTCGTCGAGGTTCACCGGTGCCCGCGCCGGTGCCGGCGTGGCCGCACCCAGGGCGAGACGGGCCTTCGCGAGCGAAGCGGCCTGGACGCGGACCTCGTAGTGATCCGCCGCGAACTGCGTGACGCTCGCGAAGTCGCGGCGTCGCCGCACGATCGCATACGTGACGAGGCTCAGAAGCATCCCGAGTGCGACGCCGATGAAGACGAATCCGACGAACAGCTGGATCGGAACCTCCGGGTTGCCGATCACGAGGATCGCAGAGAGGAAGAGACCGATGAGCACGCCGTTGATCGCTCCCGATCGGGCGGCTGCTGCATAGCCCAGACGCCCGGTGATGCGCTCGACCGTCCGGACGCTCTGTCCGATGATCGCGATGTCCCGGGCGGGCACCTCCTGGGTGATCAGTTTCGACACCGTCTTCTGGGCGCCTTCGTAATCGCGTGTGGAGGCGACGATCTCGCCCTCATCGCGGCTGTCGGCTGGACGGTTCAGCATGCTCATCCCGCCATTGTTCCATGCCTTGTGGTGACAGGGCCGGGAGTGTGTCGTGCAGCGGTGCCGCCGGGCGCCACCCGTGCGACACCGGCGACTACGCTGGACGAGTGAGCACACAACGGGTATTCGCCGCGCGCCTTGCTGGCTGCGCCGTCTTCGACCCCGTGGGCGACCGGCTCGGCAAAGTCCGTGATGTCGTCATCGTGTACCGAAGTACGGGTGCTCCCCGCGTCATCGGCCTCGTCGTCGAGATCCCCGGGCGCAGACAGGTCTTCCTCTCCATCGGACGGGTGACGTCGATCCGCGCGGGCCAGGTGATCAGCACCGGTCTCATCAATGTGCGCCGATTCTCACCGCGCGCCGGCGAGGTGCGCGTTCTCGCCGAGCTCCTCGGGCGTCGGGTGAGCCTCGTCGACGGCAGCGGCACCGCCGTGATCGAAGACGTCGCCATCGAGCCGAACCGCATCGGGGAATGGGCGATCAGTCAGCTCTTCCTGCGTCGACCGAAGACCAGCGCCTCTCCGTTCGCGAAGGGACCGACCACGTTCGCAGCCTGGAGCGAGGTCGCCGAGCAGCACTCCCCCGGCGAGTCCCAGTCGGCCGAGCAGCTCGTCGCGTCGTACTCGGAGCTCCACGCAGCCGACCTCGCGAACACCCTGCTCGACCTCCCCCAGCAGCGCATGATCGAGGTCGCCGAGGAGCTCTCGGACGACCGCCTGGCCGATGCCCTGGAGGAGATGCCCGAAGACGAGCAGGTGCATATCCTCGATCGACTCGGCGACGAGCGCGCCGCCGACATCCTCGACCAGATGGAACCGGACGACGCCGCGGACCTCCTCGCGCAGCTTCCGCCGAATCGTCTCGAGCAGCTGCTCGAGCTGATGGAGCCCGAAGAGGCCGAGGACGTCAGGATGCTGCTCCGTTACGGCCCCGACACGGCCGGTGGACTCATGACGCCCGAGCCGATCATCCTGTCGGCCGATGCGACGGTGGCCGAGGCGCTCGCCCTCATCCGGCGCCACGAGCTGCACCCCGCCCTTGCAGCCGCGGTCTTCGTGACCCTGCCGCCGTTCGAGACGCCGACCGGTCGGCTGCTCGGCATGGTGCACTTCCAGCGGATGCTGCGCTACCCGCCGCACGAACGTCTCGGGGCCATCATGGACGACAGCCTCGAGCCGGTGCGGGTCACCGCGTCCGCCGCTGAGGTCGCCAGGATGCTGGCGAGCTACGACCTCGTCTCGCTCCCCGTGATCGATGCCGCCCACCGACTGGTCGGCGCGATCAGCATCGACGACGTCCTCGACTACCTGCTGCCCGATGACTGGCGCACGCACGACAGCGACGAGCCGACGGTCTCCAAGGAGGTGCGCTGATGCCCCGCTCGCGCTCGCCTCGGCTCGACGCCCCCCTGGGCCGCGGCACCTCCCGCCAGCGCTCGACGTCTCGTGATCGCTTCGGCCGTTTCACCGAGTGGGTCGCCCGCGCCATGGGCACCCCCGCGTTCCTGCTGATCCTCACTCTGTTCTGTGTGCTCTGGATCTGCTGGAACACACTGCTGCCCGACCACCTGCGCTTCGATGACGCGGCGCTCGGTTTCACGGCCCTCACCCTCATGCTCTCGCTGCAGGCGTCGTACGCGGCCCCTCTGATCCTTCTCGCGCAGAACCGCCAGGACGACCGTGACCGGGTGCAGATCGAACAGGATCGTCAGCGGGCCGAGCGCAACCTCGCCGACACCGAGTACCTCGCCCGTGAGATCGTCGCGCTGCGGATGTCGCTCGAGGAGCGCAACAACCAGGTCGTGACCCGCGATGTGCTGCGGCAGGAGCTCAAGTCGCTGCTCGCCGAGCTCGGAGACCATGACGACGAGCCGGTCGAGCGACGCCCCCGCGGCCGCGCCGCCTCATCATGAGCACCGCTGATTCCGTGCGGGCGGCCGTAGCCGCGGTCACAGATCCCGAGCTGCGACGCCCCATCGGCGATCTCGACATGGTCAGGGAGATCGACGTCGACGGTCCGCGCGCGCACGTCGCGATCGTCCTCACGATCGTCGGCTGCCCGGCTGCCGCCCGCATCGAATCGGACGTCCGCGCGGCCGCCGCCTCCGTGCCGGGGATCACCGAGGTGGACGTCGAGGTCGGTGTCATGACGCCCACCGAGCGCAAGGCGCTCACCGAGAAGCTGCGCGACGGCCGGCCGCCGCGCCAGATGCCCTTCGGCCCGGACTCGCTCACGCGGGTGATCCTCGTCTCCAGCGGCAAGGGCGGGGTCGGCAAGTCCACGGTGACGGCGAACCTCGCGGTCGCACTCGCCGCGCAGGGTCTCGCAGTCGGTCTCGTCGACGCCGATGTGCACGGCTTCTCGATCCCCGGGCTCCTCGGCATCCCCGCGGGGACACAGCCCACGCGCATCGACGACCTCATGCTCCCGCCCGTCGCCCACGGAGTGAAGACGATCTCCATCGGCATGTTCCTGCGCGACGGCGAGGCCGTGGTGGCCTGGCGCGGTCCGATGCTGCACCGCACAGTGCAGCAGTTCCTGACGGACGTGTTCTTCGGCGACCTCGACATCCTGCTGATCGACATGCCCCCCGGCACCGGCGACATCGCGATCTCGATCGGGCAGCTGTTGCCGCACGCCGAGGTGCTCGTCGTGACGACCCCGCAGGCGGCCGCATCCGACGTGGCGATCCGCAGCGGGCTGGTGGCGCGTCAGACCGGTCAGCGGGTGATCGGCGTGGTCGAGAACATGGGCGCGCTCACCCTGCCGGACGGCACCGTGATAGACCTGTTCGGCTCGGGCGGAGGTGCGGCCGTCGCAGAGGCGCTGTCCGCGACGCAGTCCGTTCCGCTGCTGGCGTCGATCCCGCTCAGCCCCGCGCTGCGCTCCGGAGGCGACGACGGTGTGCCGGTCGTCCTGAGCGACGGCGCCGATGCGGCGGCGACGGCGATCCGTGATCTGGCCCGCACTCTCGCCGGACAGGGGCGCGGACTCGCCGGCCGGTCGCTTCCCATGAATGTCGGATAGGCCCGACCATGACTGTCACCGTCGATGAGCGGCTGCTTCGGGGAATGGCTCGAGATGCGGCGGTCTACGCGCTCACTCGTCCTGCGGCGATCGTGATGTGGATCGCCCTCGCTGCAGCGCTCGCGCTGAGCATCCTGAATCTGAGCGCGACCGGAGGCAACCCGGGGCTGTCGGGTCTGCTCCCCGTCGCGAGCATCGGTCTGATGGTCTATGCCGTCGTGATGACGATCGTCGGAGCACGGCGTGCCGTGCATTCGGCGACCCCGCCAGGCACCGTCGTCTGGGTGCGACTGGGCGACACTGCCCTGCACATCGGCGCGGGGCATCGCTCGTCCGACATCGACTACAGCACCTTCCAGAGCGTGCGAGCAGGCGCTGACGCGGTACTGCTCAAGCTGCGTGGCGCGTCGGCGATCACCGCCATCCCCCGGTCACTGGTGACGGACGACGACCTCGCCACGCTGCGCGCGCGCATCGGCTGAGCCTTCGCAGCGGAGCTCCGCCGGGCGGAGACTCGGGCTATGTCGCTTCGGAATCGTACGGCGGAGGACTCGCGACCGAGAACTCCGGTCGCACCCTCGCCGTCCGCACCGGTTTCACCGTCGGCTCCGCAACGACTGCCTCCGCACGGGCGGGACCGGGCGCAGCGTCGTCTTCGAAGAGCGCGTCGCGGATGATGCGCCGGGGGTCGTACTGCCGTGGATCGAGTTTGCGCCAGTCGACGTCGTCGATCTCGGGACCCATCTCGTCGCGGACACGCGATTTGGTGTCGCGGAGGAACTCGCCGGCGCGCCGAGCGAGCTTGGCGACGCTCTCGGCGTAGCGGGGCAGCCGCTCCGGTCCGATGAGAAGCACAGCGATCAGACCGATGAGCAGCAGCTTCTCGAAGGTGATCCCGAACTGCATCTGTCCAGGCTACCGCCGCGCCTGCCGTTGTGCCGCGCACCGAGCGCATACCCTGGGAGAACACATATCTCAGTCGGGAGAATCAGGCAATGAGCGAGAACGATGCGAATGCACGTTTCATCCGCGAGTCCATCGCGGAGCCGTCGCCGATCGCCCGCGCGCGTGCGCACGCCATCGAACTCGGCGCGTCGCCGATCAGCGCGGCCGTCGGCTCGCAGATCGCCGTGCTGGCCGCCGCGACCGGTGCCAGATCGATCGTCGAGATCGGCACGGGCGCCGGAGTCTCGGGTCTCTGGCTGCTGCGCGGCGCGCCGCAGGCGGTGCTGACCTCGATCGACAACGAGCCCGAGCACCTCGCCGCCGCCCGTCAGGCCTTCTCCGACGCACGCGTCCCCGCGACGAAGGCGCGTTTCATCACAGGTCGCGCGGCCGACGTGCTGCCCCGCATGAACGAGGCGTCATACGACATCGTGCTGGTCGATGCCGACCCCGAGAACGTCATCGACTACGTCGAGCATGGCCTGCGGCTGGTGCGTCGAGGCGGAATGGTTCTCGTCCCCCGCATTCTCGGAGGCGGCCGTGTCGCCGATCCGGTGCAGCGCGACGAGGTGACCTCCGCCTACCGCTCGCTCGTGCAGGAGACTCAGGAGTCATCAGCCGTGCTCGCGACCGTCTCTGCCTCCGGCGAGGGGCTGCTGCAGCTGATCAGCGTCGGCGAGAGCTGAGCCGAACACCGTCGTGAACGGACGGAAGAGGGCGACGGATCATCGATCCGTCGCCCTCTTCGTGAATCCGCGTGCGCGAATTCGAGTTCGATCAGGCGGGCGTCACGACGGCTGCCAGCACGTCGTGAAGCTCCTTCGCCTCTGCGTCGTTCACGGAGACGACCAAACGGCCGCCGCCTTCGAGCGGGACGCGCACGATGATGAGTCGCCCTTCTTTCACGGCCTCCATGGGTCCGTCTCCGGTCCTCGGCTTCATCGCTGCCATCGTGGGCTCCTTTTCCTCCGGTGGTATGCGATCAGTTTATCGGGTGTTACCGGAACCTGGATGTCCCCTATGAAGAAATGCATCAAGCCTTAACATTCACGGCACCTGCCAGAAGGTGTTCCCCAGGGCGTAGATGTGGAATATCCACAGCCACTGCCCCAGCAGGCAGACGGCCAGGACCCCGAGCCGCCAGACGCGCGAGCGCGGCACCGCGAGTGCGCCCCCGATCGGGCTCACGGGCAGCAGCAGCCGGAAGGTGCTCGACTGGGGGAAGAACACCGCGAGCAGGTAGAGGAGGTAACTCGCGCTCCACAGCCGCAGGTCGGGACCCAGCGCACGCACCTGCGGCACGTAGAGCAGGGCGGCACCCGCTGCCACCACCAGGAGCGCGACGGCGACCGGCCCCCACGAGCCGGGGAGTCCCCACTGACCGAACCAGAACTGGGATGCCTGGACCCACCCTTCGAAAGGCACGAACCCGTCCACACCCCCCACGAGCCAGTTGCGACGCCAGGAGAGCTCGGTCGCCAGGTACGCACCGGGATCGCCGGTCACGACACCGGCGATGACCTGCCACGAGAAGCCCGCGACCGTGGCGAGTGCGCCGAGCGCCACGATGTGCATGATCTCCCGCGGGGCGAGCGGATCATCCCTGCGATGCCACCAGCGGAGGATGCCGTGCAGACCCAGGTACAGCGCGAACGCGAGAATCCCCGGTCTGGTGAACGCCATCACGGGGATGAGGAGATACAGCCATGCGTAGTTCCGTCGCACCGTGGCATCGAGAGCCAGGAAGAGCAGCAGCAGGAACAGGGTCTCGGCGTACCCCACCTGGAACATCGCCGCGATCGGTCCGGAGGCGAAGAACACCACCGCCCACATCGCCGCACGCGCGCCGATCCGATCGCGCAGCAATCGGTGCAGCGCGAGACAGGCGAGGTAGCCGGCCACGAATGACAGCAGGAAGGCGCCCATCCCCCACGACCCGAACACGAAGCCGATCGCCTTGGCGGCGAAGGCGAACACCGGCATGAACGCCCAGGCGTTCTCAGCGACGTCACCCGATTCGGTGAGCGGCAGATCCGAGGGGTATCCCTCTTCGGCGACGAGCCAGTACCACTGCGCGTCCCACCCGACGATGAAATCGGCGAGGCCCGGTTCTGCGCCGAACCTCGACAGCGATGTCGACTGCGTCGCCGCCGCGATCATCATCGCGGTTGTCACCGCGCGAGCGGCGAGGTAGATCAGGGCCACGCGCAGCGCCAGTGGCGCTGCGGCCCACCGGCGGGTCGCAGTCAGCGCGAGCTGAGCCATGCGCGCAGTCCTCGCTCGACGGCGTCGATCTGCGCGAGCGGCACGCGCTCCTCGTCATGGTGCGCGAGGTGCGGGTCTCCCGGTCCGTAGTTCACGGCGGGGATGCCGAGGGCGGAGAACCGAGCGACATCGGTCCAGCCGTACTTCGGGCGAGGCTCGGCGCCGACGGCGGCCACGAAGTCTTGGGCGATCGGCGCGTCGAGGCCCGGCCGCGCGCCTTCTGCGGCGTCCGTGATCTCCACGTCGAAGCCGGCGAGGAGGTTGCGGATGTGCGCTTCTGCATCTGCTGCCGACTTGCTCGGAGCGAACCGGTAGTTCACCTCGACCTCGCAGGCATCGGGGATCACGTTGCCTGCGACCCCGCCTGTGATGCGCACGGCGCTCATGCTCTCCCGATACAGGAGTCCGTCGACCGCGATCTCTCGTGCACGGTACTCGGCCAGGCGCGCGAGGATCGGGGCTGCCCGATGGATGGCGTTCTCACCGATCCACGCACGTGCCGCGTGCGCACGCACGCCGGTGGTGCGCACGATCGCGCGCATCGTGCCGTTGCAGCCACCCTCGACCTCGCCGTTGGACGGCTCGCCGAGGATCGCGAAGTCGGCCTGGAAGAGATCCGGCCGCACCGCGGCGAGGAGCGCCAGCCCGTTCTTCGAGGCCTCCACCTCTTCGTTGTCGTACCACATCCAGGTGATGTCGACCGAGGGCTCGGTGAGCTCGGCGGCGAGCTTCAGCTGCACAGCGGTGCCGCTCTTCATGTCGACGGTTCCCCGGCCCCAGAGGTACTCGACGCCGTCGATCTCGACGTCCTTCGTCGGCACGTTGCCGTTGATCGGCACGGTGTCGATGTGTCCGGCGATCGCGACCCGCTGCGCTCGCCCGAGATCGGTGCGCGCGACGATCGTGTTGCCGTGGCGGATCACCTCGAGATGGGGATACGCGGAGATCGCCTGCTCGATGGCATCCGCAAGCGCCTTCTCGTCACCCGACACGCTCGGGATGTCGCAGATCGCACGGGTCAGTTCGACGGAGGACGCGGTCAGATCGAGCATCATGCCCCCAGCCTACTTACCCCGACATCTGGACCATCCCTCGTCGCCTGTCGCGATACCGTGGAGGTATGACTGAGGCGCGCACCGTGTGGGGTACTGGACTGTCGACGATCGCCGGCGACGGCACCGTACTGGATGCCTGGTTCCCCGAGGTGACGGCCGTCGAGCCCGGTGCCGACGACGCGGCCACCGCGCTCGCGGCGCTCGAGGAGTTCACCGGTCCGGACGAACGTCGCAACGTCTCGGTGCAGACGGTACAGCTGCAGATCGATCTCGATGCGGCGCCGGCCTCGACCGCTGACGCCTATCTGCGGCTGCACACACTGTCGCACCTCCTGGTGCGACCGAACGAACTCAACCTCGACGGCATCTTCGCGCATCTGCCGAACGTGGCGTGGACGAACGCCGGCCCCATGCACCCCGTGGATGCCGCGCGGCTTCGACCCGTGCTCCAGCGCTCAGGGATCCAGGTTCAAGGGCTCGACAAGTTCCCCCGGCTCACCGACTACGTGCAGCCTGCCGGTGTGCGCATCGCAGATGCGTCGCGCGTCCGCCTGGGCGCGCACCTCTCCCCCGGCACGACCGTCATGCACGAGGGCTTCGTGAACTTCAACGCAGGCACCCTCGGTGCGTCGATGGTCGAAGGACGTATCTCCCAGGGCGTCGTGGTGGGCGACGGCAGCGACATCGGCGGCGGCTCGTCGATCATGGGCACGCTCTCGGGCGGCGGCGCACACCGCGTCTCCATCGGGGCACGCACGCTGCTGGGAGCCAACGCGGGCATCGGCATCTCGCTCGGCGATGACTGCGTCGTCGAGGCCGGACTGTACGTGACGGCCGGCACGAAGGTCGTGCTGGTCGACGGCCCGGCGACGCCTGACGGCGGCAGGAAGACCGCCAAGGGTTCCGAGCTGTCCGGGCGCGACGGACTGCTGTTCCGCCGCAACTCGCTGAGCGGCGCGGTCGAAGCCGTGCAGCGCGCCGGCGTCGGTGTGACCCTCAACGACGCACTCCACGCCTGATCGCACGACTCGCTGAGAGCGGGCCGTCTCAGCCTTCTCCGGGACTGCCGTGATAGTGTCGCGGTGACGCCACTCGCACTGCGAGACGTCTGCGTCGTCGACACGCTCCCGCGCCACTTGCCTGGTTCTGGCCATTTCGAACGGCGAAACGATGCGCGATCCCGCGCCGTCGCCCACCTTCCGCACCCGGCCCCTCGGCTCGTGCGTGCATTTCTCGGAGATACTTCATGACTTCCTTCCTCGATCTCGGCGTGCCCGCCGACCTCGCCGCCGTCCTCGCGAAGGACGGCAAGACCGAGGCGTTCGCGATTCAGCGCGACACGCTTCCCGACTCGCTCGGCGGACGCGACCTCCTCGGCCGCGGCCGCACCGGCAGCGGCAAGACGATCGCCTTCGCGCTCCCCCTCGTCGCCCGCCTCGCCGCCTCGTCGCGCAAGAGCCGCCCCGGGCACCCCCGAGGACTCGTCCTCGCTCCGACCCGTGAGCTCGCGACCCAGATCGCCGCGACCATCGCGCCCCTCGCCGAGGCGAAGGGCCTGCGCGTCACCACCGTGTTCGGCGGCGTCAGCCAGCGTCCCCAGGAACAGGCCATGCGCAACGGCGTCGACATCGTCGTCGCGTGCCCCGGCCGCCTCGAAGACCTGATGAAGCAGCGGGTCGTGCAGCTCGACTCCGTCGAGGTGACTGTGCTCGACGAGGCCGATCACATGGCCGACCTCGGCTTCCTGCCGGGTGTCACCCGCATCCTCACCGCCACGCCCGCCGGCGGACAGCGCCTGCTGTTCAGCGCCACGCTGGACCGTGGCATCGACACCCTCGCCCGCCGGTTCCTCTCGAACGCCGTGAGCCACGAGGTGGACGAGGAGAGCGTGCCCGTCGGCGAGATGACGCACCGCGTGCTCGTCGTCGATTCCACCGACAACAAGACCACTCTCGTGCGCGAGCTCGCCTCGGGCACCGGTCGCCGCATCCTCTTCACCCGCACGAAGCACCAGGCGAAGAAGCTCGCGAAGCAGCTGACCGCGGCGGGCATCCCCGCTGTCGATCTGCACGGAAACCTCTCGCAGAACGCGCGTGAGCGCAACCTCGGCGCCTTCTCGTCAGATCCCGCCGACGGAGGCGTGCGCGTCCTCGTCGCGACCGACGTCGCCGCCCGTGGCGTGCACGTCGACAACGTCGACCTCGTCGTCCACGTCGACCCGCCCATGGAGCACAAGGCATACCTGCACCGCTCCGGCCGCACCGCCCGTGCGGGAGCCGCGGGAACCGTCGTCACTGTGGTCCTCCCCGAGCAGCGTCGTGATGTGAAGGACCTCCTGCGCAAGGCGTCGATCACCGCCGCGCTCGAGCCCGTCACGTCGAACGCCGTCACCGAGCTCGTCCCCGAGCGTGCGCCGCACGTGCGTCCGGCTCCGGTTCAGCCCCAGCAGCAGCAGCGTCAGTCGTCGAAGCAGCGCCCCGCCGGCGGCGAGCGCAATTCAGCGGCCAACCCGCCGTCGCGCCGCAGCCGTCGTCCGCGCTCGGGCCAGGGCGGCCAGGGCGCCACGGCCGGCAGCCGTCAGGGTGGCCAGGGCGGATCCCGCTCCGGCGGCCAGGGTGGCCGTGCTCGCGGTTCGCAGGGCCGCTGACCCGAGAGACATACAGGCGGGTGCGCCGACGCTCAGCGTCGGGGCACCCGCCTTCTTCGTCCCGCCTGCGCGAGATCAGCCGCGAACGGCGGCCAGCACCTGCGGGTCTGAGCACCCTCGGGCGAAACCGGCGATGCGCCGACGGATCTCGAACCCGAGCACCCGCGCGCCGATCCACTCGGCGATCGGCGCGAGCCAGGTCGGCTGACACGAGACGTTGTACTTCCAGACGGCAAGCGTGCCCTCAGGCACCTCGGTGAACCGCCAGCCTCCGCCGAGCTTCGTGAAGAACCACGGCCCGGTCTCCATGACCATCCCGACGTTCCTCGGCGGGGCGTAGGACACATACCGGCTCACCATCGACAAGCCGAAGCGCTGCCTGGTGACCGTCCGCACATCCTTGGCCGCGACATCGGCGCCATCGAGGAAGTGCTGCTCACTGATGAACGGATCCCACCGGCGTCGGATCGCACCCGTCGTCTGTGAGACGGCGAAGGCCGTCGCCGGATCCACCGGCACGACGGCCTCCGCGCTCACGACAGGCATCGCGAGTCGATTCAGCGGGTCTGGAAGGTGCGCTCGGGAGATCCTGTGTAGAGCTGCTGCGGGCGACCGATCTTGGTCTGCGGGTCGAGCTGCAGCTCGCGCCACTGTGCGAGCCAACCGGGCAGACGGCCGATCGCGAACAGCACGGTGAACATGCGCGTCGGGAAGCCCATCGCCTTGTAGATCACGCCGGTGTAGAAGTCGACGTTCGGGTAGAGACGACGCTCCTTGAAGTAATCGTCGGCGAGAGCCAGCTCCTCGAGCTCCTGAGCGAGGTCGAGCAGCGGATCCGTGACGCCGAGCTCGGCGAGCACCTCGCCCGCCGCCTCCTTGACGAGCTTGGCGCGCGGGTCGTAGTTCTTGTAGACCCGGTGCCCGAAGCCCATCAGCTTCACGCCCTCTTCCTTGTTCTTCACCCGCTCGACGAAGCGGGAGACGCTCTGACCGGAATCGCGGATCTGCCCGAGCATGGTGAGCACGGCTTCGTTCGCACCGCCGTGCAGCGGGCCGGAGAGAGCCTGGATGCCGGCGGAGATCGAGGCGAACTGGTTCGCGCCCGTCGAGCCGACGAGACGCACAGTCGAGGTCGACGCGTTCTGCTCGTGGTCCTCGTGCAGGATCAGCAGCAGCTCGAGGGCCTTCGACATCACGGGGTTGACCTGATACTCCTCGGAATGCACGCCGAAGTTGAGCTTCAGGAAGTTCTCGACGAAGCCGAGGGAGTTGTCGGGGTACAGGAACGCCTGGCCGATGCTCTTCTTGTGTGCATACGCCGCGATGACCGGCAGCTTGGCCAGCATCCGGATCATGTTCAGCTCGACGTGCTCGGGGTTGTGCGGGTCGGTCTGACCCTCGTAGTAGGTCGAGAGGGCTGCGACGGCAGACGACAGCACCGACATGGGGTGCGCGGTGTGCGGAAGCGCCGAGAAGAAGCGCTTGAGGTCTTCATGCAGCAGTGTGTGCCGACGGATCTTCTCGTCGAACTCGGCGAGCTCGGCGGCGGAGGGAAGCTCGCCGTAGATGAGGAGCCAGGCGACCTCGAGGTAGCTCGTCGAACCGGCAAGCTGCTCGATCGGATACCCGCGGTAGCGCAGGATGCCCTTGTCTCCGTCGATGAACGTGATCGCGGACTTCGTCGACGCCGTGTTGACGAACCCGTAGTCGAGTCCCGTGTAACCCGTCTGCCGCGTCAGCGTCGAGAAGTCGATGCTGTCGTTGCCGGCCGTGCCGCGCACGAGTGGGAATTCAGCGGTCGTATCGCCGATCGTCAGCTTCGCCGTCGCCTGCTGCTCTGCCGCTGCGCTCACGCGGGCCTCCTCATGGATCTTCATCAAGTCGGATGTGGCGATGTCACGGCGCTGTGCACCAGGTCAGTTCGAGATCGTCGATACACGACCGAATCGCCTTTACAGCCTAGTAGGCACACAGGCCTACTGTGACAACCGACAAAAGAACCACTGATCTGAGGCCAGAACCTACACGGCCTGTGCGTGCAGACGCCGCGCGCCCTCAGCGATCCTGTCGGAGGGAGCCGTCAGAGCCAGTCGCACGTGCTGGGTCGAGAACTCACCGTAGAACGGACCGGGACCCGCCAGGATGCCGAGATCGGCGAGCCGCTCGATGCTCGCCCAGGCGTCCTGCCCCTCCGTCGCCCACAGGTAGAGCCCGGCCTCCGAGCCGTCGATCCGGAACCCCGCCGCCTCGAGCGCAGGCCGCAGCATGTCGCGTCGCGCTCGGTAGAGCGCCTTCTGAGCGGCGACGTGCTCGTCATCGCCCAGCGCCACTGCCATGGCGTGCTGCACCGGCTCTGGCGGCATCAGGCCCAGGTGCTTGCGGGCGGTGAGCAGTTCGCCGACGATGCGCGCACACCCTGCGACGAATGCCGCACGATAGCCGGCGAGATTCGACTGCTTGCTGAGCGAGTAGACGCTGAGCAGATTCGCCCTGCTGCCACCGGTCACGCGAGGATCGAGGATCGACGGAATCGGCTCAGTCGCCCAGCGGCCGTCCCAGCCGAGCTCGGCGTAGCACTCGTCGCTCGCGAGCACGGCTCCCAGCTCTCGAGCCCGCTCGACCGCAGCAGCCAGCTCCTCCACGCTCCAGGTACGGCCGTCCGGATTTCCGGGCGTGTTGATCCAGATGAGCTTGGTGCCGTCAGGCCACTCCGTCGGATCGTCGGACGGCAGCGGGGTCGCTCCCACGACGCGAGCACCCACCTCATAGGTCGGGTAGGCGATTCGGGGATGCACCACGATGTCGCCCTCCCCCAGGCCCAGAAGGGTCGGCAGCAGAGCCACCAGCTCCTTCGAGCCGATGGTGGGCAGGACGTTGTCGACGGTCAGGTCGCTCACTCCCCTGCGCCGCGCGTACCACTCGACGATCGCCTCACGAAGGGCGGGAGTGCCGACGGTCTGAGGGTAGGCGTGCGCATCGGTCGCCTCCGACAGCGCCCGGCGGATCAGCTCGGGCGTCGGGTCGACGGGCGAACCGACCGACAGGTCGACGATTCCGTCCGGATGACGCGCGGCGCGTTCGCGGTAGGGAACGACCGCATCCCACGGGTAGTCGGCGAGATCGCGAACACTCACGGACTACTCGCCCTGCGGCGGGAGAGCGGCGATGATCGGGTGATCGTGTGCGATGACGCCGACCTTGGCCGCACCGCCCGGGGAGCCCACCTCGTCGAAGAACTCGACGTTGGCCTTGTAGTAGTCCTGCCACTCGTCGGGCAGGTCGTCTTCGTAGTAGATCGCCTCGACGGGGCAGACGGGTTCGCACGCGCCGCAGTCGACGCATTCGTCGGGGTGGATGTACAGCGAGCGTTCGCCCTCGTAGATACAGTCAACGGGGCACTCGTCGATGCAGGCGCGATCCTTGACATCGACGCACGGGAGGGCGATCACATACGTCACCCCTCCAGTCTACGACTCGCCGCCGGTCCGATCGCCCAGGACGGGGGCACGAGGGGCGGTCGCCTCGTCTGCGCCGGGCGCCGTGCCGGATGCCGCGGCCGTCGACGCCTGCGCCTCGGTGCGAGTCGGAAGCCGCGAGAACGAGGGCCATGCGACAGCGAGGAGCACGAGCCCCGCGACGAGATAGGTCCAGATGCGACCGCTGAGCGTGTCTTCGACGACCACCGATCCCCCGGGCCCGACGCCGGAGATGAGCACCAGCATGCCGAGCATGCCGAGCCCCGCGGCGAGAGTCGCGCCTCGGTCGTGGGTGAGCGCGCGGATCGCGACGAGGATCGCGCCGCACGCGATCGCTCCGACGATGAGTCCGACGGGCACGGGACCCCACATGAGGCTGTGACCGATCGTCCCTGCGACGCCGAACACGCCGCCGACGAGAGCCGCGGCGATCCAGGAGAGCACCCGGGAGATCCATCCGATACGCACGAGTCGATCCTACGCGCGCCGCCGCGAAGGGGCGCTCAGACAGCGAGCCCGAACAGGCGCAGGAGAGCCGCGACGAGGGCGGCCGCGACCACCACGACGAGGAACGACTGACGCAGCCAGAGAAGCCCGGCCGCGACGAGCAGAGCGGGAACCCGTGCATCGACGACGACGGCCTGCCCGGCTCCGAGGGTCTGCACGGCCACGAGCGCGGCGAGCAGGGCCACGGTGAGCAGATCGGAGATGCGCGCCGGTCGCGGTGCCTCGAGCACCGAGGGCGGCACGAGGTACCCCGCGGCCTTCAGAGCGAGGCAGATCACCGCAGCGAGAAGGATCGCACTCCAGATGCTCACGCGGCGGCCTCCCCACCGTCGGGTGCGGAGGCATCGACCCGACCGAGCCAGTTGAACCAGCCCACGATGATCGCGACGACGGCTGCCACGAGCACGGGCAGCCCGGGCATGATGAACGGCGTGAGGGCGGCCGCCACCACCGCCGCAGCCACCCCGACCGCTATGGCCTGACGTTCCTTCAGGCGCGGCCAGAGCAGAGCCAGGAACGCCGCGGCCGCCGCAGCATCCAGCCCCCAGGTCTTGGGGTCACCGAGCACGTCGCCGACGAGTGCCCCGATCAGGGTCGTGATGTTCCAGCCGATGAAGATGCCGATCCCGGTGACCCAGAAGCCGACCTGCCTCAGCCGCGGATCAGTCTGCGAGATGGCCACGGCGGTCGACTCGTCGATCGTGAAGTGCGCCGCCGCTATCCGCCGTCCGGTGGTCGTGCCGACGACGGGTGACATCCGCATGCCGTATGCGGCATTGCGCACTCCCAGCAGCGCGGCCGACGCGATCGCCGACGGCAGTGCGGACACTCCTCCGGCGGCGAAGACTCCGACGAAGGCGAACTGCGACCCGCCCGTGAACATCAGCAGGCTCAGCACGCACGCCTGCCAGACGTCGAGTCCGGATGCCACGGCCAGCGCGCCGAACGAGATGCCATAGGCGCTGGTGGCGAGCACGACTCCCAGCGCTTCACGGCAGACCTCGCGGTCGGCGGTCATCGAACGATCGTTCGCTGCGGTGAACACATGACCATCATTCTGAACGCGGTGTCCGGGATAGTCAAGCGAACGATCGTTTGACATGATGAACACATGGAGGAACTCCGAACGCGCATCGCCCGCACTCTGCGCAGAGAGAGGGAGAGAGCCGGACTGTCCGTGTCGGAGTTGGCGCGTCGAGCGGGAATCTCGAAGGCGACCGTCTCCCAGCTGGAGTCCGGTGCCGGCAACCCCAGCGTCGAGACGCTCTGGGCGCTCGGCGTCGCGCTCGGGGTGCCGTTCGCCGTCCTCGTCGATCAGCAGAGCAACGCGCCGACGCTCATCCGCGCCGATGACCTCACGGGCGTCCCGTCGTCGGTCGCCGCGTACAGCGCGACCCTGCTCTCAGCGAGCCCGCCGGGTGCGAGGCGGGATGTGTACCTGATCCACGCGGATCCGGGGGATCCACGCCGCTCCGATCCGCATCACGTGGGAACGACCGAACACGTGATCCTCATCTCCGGCCAGGCTCGGATCGGTCCGTCGGACGCCCCCGTGCTGCTGAACCCGGGCGACTATCTCTCGTACGCCGGAGACGCGCCCCACGTGTTCGAGGCGACCATCGCCTCGACCAGTGCGGTGCTCATCTCGGAGCTGCGCTGAGCATCACTTCGGCGCGGAGCCCGAGACCGGTGACGGGTCCGGGATCTCGTCCGGCTTGTACTTCGGCAGCCGGGATGCGGGCAGGATCGCCACGGCACTGAGTCCCGCGAGCAGCAGCAGGCCGAGTCGCAGCGTCCCCAGACGGGACTCCTCGTTGACGGCCACCGCCGCGTCGACCTGCTCGGGCGTCGCATCCGTCTGCTCGAGTGCTGCGCGCAGGTCGTCGTTGCTGACGAAGTTCAGGTTGTCCATGTCGACCTGCGCGACGAGCGACGGCGGCAGCTCGGGGTGCTCGACGACCGCACGGCCGATGCTCACCCCGAGGAGCGAGACGAGGAGTGCGCCGGCCAGAGCGGTCCCGACCGCCGAGGCGAGATTCTGCGTGGTGCCGCGCAACGAGCCGACATCACCCGCGAGCTCAGCCGGCGCCGCGGTGACGAGCACGTTGAAGACGAGGGTCACGAGCGCACCCTGACCGATGCCGAACACGACCAGCCCGAGGATCGTCGGAAGCGTCTCCCAGTTGTTGTTCACCACGAAGGACAGCCAGACGAGCGCGACCGTGGTGAGGATGAAGCCGAAGACGCCGATGACCCGCGGCGGGTAGCGCTTGTAGAACCGGACGACGAGTGTGGCGGTGATGAACACGGTCAGGTTGAAAGGCATCATCGCGAGCGACGTGTCGAAGGGCGTCCTTCCCTGCACGATCTGGATGTACAGGGGGATGGTGAAGTTCACGCACGCCTCGAGCGCCACGACGATGAACATCGCGTACACGGCAGCGCGCTCCTTCGACGAGTCGAGGATGCTGAGGTCGATCAGCGGCACCTTGCCCTCGGCCATCCGACGGCGAGTCCAGACGAAGAAGCATTGACCGAGCACGATCCCGACGACGACGAAGGCGGGCGCAGGCGAGAGCCCGAGGATGTTGAAGGGTGCGGCCTCGGTCGCGGCGACGGCACCCCACCCGTTGAGGTTGTTGAAACCCAGGGTCAGAAGCACGATGGCCGCGCCGATGAGGAGCGACGCCACGAGGTCGATGCGGATCGACGCGTCTCCCCCATCACCTCGCAGCGTGAAGCTGAACGCGAAGACGACCACGGCGATGCCGAACACGATGAAGAACATCGGCCGCCATCCGACCAGGGTGCCGAGCGTGCCGCCGATGAGGAACGCGGTGACTCCCGAAATGGCTCGGGCGGACCCGATCGCACCGATCGCCGTCGCCTGCTGCGCGCCCCGATAGTTCTCGGCGATCAGCGCCACGATCGAGGGGACGATGATCGCTGCGGCGGCGCCGGCGACCGCCTGCCCCGCAATGGCCCAGCCCACACTCGGGGACACGATCATCAGCACCGACGACGCGGCGAACAGGCCGATCACGATCCGGAAGATGAGGACCCAGCCGACCCGCTGACCGAGCTTCGCGCCGGTCATCACGAGGGCGGCCACGGCGAGGCCGTACATCACGATGGTGGTGCTGGCGACCGTCGGCGGCACGCCGAACTCACTGACCATGCCACCGAGGGATATCGGCAGGGCTGCCACGTTGAACGACATGAGCACCTGGGCGAGGAAGAGACTGACGAGCGGCATCCAGGAGGTCTTCGTGGATGCCGGAGCAGTGAGTGTCATGGCAGGGTCCTCTGAGCGGGGAAGGAGGTCAGTCCGTCGACCGAGCGGTCGGCGCGGGCGCGGAGGCGAACAGGTTCAGTCCGAGAGCGCGGGAGAGGTGACCGATGGCGAGCTGCGATCGCACGGAGTTTCCCGCCGCGTCGAGGCGCGGTGAGAATCCGGCGACGGCACCCTTGCCCGGCGCGACGGCGACGATCCCTCCTGCCACACCCGACTTGGCGGGCAGCCCGATCTCGAACAGCCACTCCCCCGAGGCCTCGTAGAGGCCCGTGGATGCCACCACTGCGAGAGTGTCGCGGCAGACGTCCGCAGAGACCACCCGCTCACCCGTGATCGGATTCACGCCGCCGTCGGCGAGCGTCGCCCCCATCACCGCGAGGTCGTGGGCCGTGACGCTGAGAGCGCACTGACGCGTGTAGACGTCGACGACCTCGTCGGGGTCGCCGACCAGCCGTCCGTAGCTGCGGAGCAGCCAGCCCATCGCCCGGTTGCGCTCGTTGGTCGCGGCTTCCGAGGCGTACACCACGCCGTCGAGGCTCAGCGCGCGGCCGGCGAAAGCAGAGAGCCCCTCGCGCACGCGCTCCCACTGCTCGACCGCCGTCTGCCCCGGCATCAGTGCCGTCGTCGCGATCGCACCGGCGTTGACCATCGGATTCATGGGGTGTCCGCCGTTGAGCTCGAGCGCCATCAGGGAGTTGAAGGCGAGGCCGGTGTTGTTGACGCCGACGATGTCGCGCACCCGCTCATGGCCGTGCTCCTGGATCGCCAGAGCGTAGACGAACATCTTCGAGATCGACTGGATCGAGAACGGATGCTGCGCATCCCCGGCGTCATGCAGGCCGCCGTCGACCTCGATGACCGCGAGACCGAACAGCTCGGGGTCGGCGTCGGCGAGGACCGGGATGTAGTCGGCGACCGCGCCGCCGTGGTCCTGCGCATACAGGCGATGAGCCTCACGTACGAGCTGGTCGACCCTGTCCCACCCGGGCAGCCCACCCGTCGAGACCTGCTGCGGGATGCCTGCCAGCGCCGCGACGTCCATGCGTTCTCCTTCGAGTCCACGACCCCCCAGCCGTCATCGCTCACCGTAGTGCCAATGCGTCGCGCTGCCTAGGGCAGGCAGTGCCCTGTTGCGACACATGTCCGGAGACACCGAGACCCACCGCCGCACGCAGGCGGGGTGGGTCTCGGAGGGAGGGTGTGCGGAGCTGCGGCTCAGTACCAGTTCACCGACTGGGAGTGGCCCCACGCACTGCAGGGGGTGCCGTAGACCGACGAGATGTATCCGAGGCCCCAGCGGATCTGAGTGGCCGCGTTGGTCTGCCAGTCGGAACCGGCTGACGCCATCTTGCTTCCGGGCAGAGCCTGCGGGATCCCCGTCGCGCCACCCGAGGCGTTGTACGCCTTGTAGTTCCAGCCGGACTCCTTGGTCCACAGCGAGTTCAGGCAGGAGAACTGGTCCTCGCCCCAGCCGTACTCACTCGACGCGATGTCGCGAGCCGCGGCCTTCGCGCCGTCGACGGTGTTCGTCTGAGCGAGCGCCGCGGCTTCAGCCGCCGCCTGGGCCGCAGCCGCGTCCGCAGCGGCCTTCGCCTCCTGGGCTGCGACATAGGACGCCTGCAGCGCAGCGGTCTCCTCGACGAGCTCGTCGGTTCCGGTGACTGCGTACGCGGTCAGGCTCGAGAGCTCTCTGTTCGAGAAGTCATCACGGTCCGCCAGTTGATCGACCCACGTGGTCACGTCAGCGGTGTCGACGCTCGAGGGTGCGGCGCCCAGATCGAGGCCCGATGCCGCGACCTCTGCGTTCAGCGCCTCCGCTGCCGCGACGGCATCCTGAGCGGCGACCATCGTGAGCGCCGAGTCATCCGCGCTCTTGGCCGGGGCGTCCGGCTCGCCGGTGACGAACGAGGTGACGCCTGCGACGGCGTCCGGCAGCTCGGCGCCGGCCGCGGGGGCGGACACGATGCCGACCGTCAGAGCGAGGCCGAGCACGCCGCCGGTGATCGTTCCGAGGATCAGTTTCGGGCGACGCGCCGTGATGGCGTTACGAGCTGTCGCCGCCGCGTGGGCGCGCCGAAGCGCACGGGTGGTGTGAAGCATTGGGTTCGACTTTCGGGTCGTCGTACGCCCGTCACAGGACACTCATCGGGAGATCGCCCCAGGCGCAAGGTAACGATTCTGCAACGGCACTCCTGGACGTTTCGTGAGAAAGGGGCCCTGTACCGCCGTTTCCGGCGGTACAGGGCCCCTTCTCTCAGACGATTCTCAGACGTTCGCGTCCTGGCGCTTCAGGCGAGCGGTCTCACGCGCACGAGTGTTCGCGTCGAGGTTCACCTTGCGGATGCGGACGACCTCGGGCGTGACCTCGACGCATTCGTCGTCACGGGCGAACTCGAGGCTCTCCTCGAGCGTCAGCTGGCGCGGGGGCGTCATCGACTCGAAGGTGTCGGAGCTCGCCGCACGCATGTTGGTGAGCTTCTTCTCCTTCGTGATGTTGACGTCCATGTCGTCGGCGCGGGAGTTCTCGCCGATGACCATGCCCTCGTAGACCTCCTGCGTGGGCTGCACGAAGAACGACATGCGCTCCTGCAGGGCGATCATCGCGAACGGAGTCACGACGCCCTGACGGTCGGCCACGATCGAGCCGTTCTGACGGGTCGTGATGGAACCGGCCCACGGCTCGTAGCCGTGCGAGATCGCGTTCGCGATGCCGGTGCCTCGGGTCGTCGTGAGGAACTCGCTGCGGAACCCGATGAGACCGCGCGACGGGACGATGAACTCCATGCGCACCCAGCCGGTGCCGTGGTTCGTCATGTTCTCCATGCGGCCCTTGCGGTTCGCCAGAAGCTGCGTGATCGCGCCGAGGTGCTCCTCCGGCGTGTCGATCGTGAGGTGCTCGAACGGCTCGTACGTCTTGCCGTCGATCTTCTTCGTGACCACCTGCGGCTTGCCGACGGTGAGCTCGAAGCCCTCACGGCGCATGTTCTCGACGAGGATGGCCAGCGCCAGCTCTCCGCGGCCCTGCACCTCCCAGGCGTCCGGGCGTCCGATGTCGACGACCTTGAGCGAGACGTTGCCGATCAGCTCCTTGTCGAGACGGTCCTTGACCATGCGAGCGGTGAGCTTGTGACCCTTGACCTTGCCCATGAGCGGCGAGGTGTTGGTGCCGATCGTCATCGAGATGGCCGGGTCGTCGACGGTGATCGCGGGAAGCGGCCGGACATCCTCGGGGTCGGCGATCGTCTCACCGATCGTGATGTTCTCGAAGCCGGCGATGGCGACGATGTCGCCCGGGCCCGCCGAATCGGCCGGGTAGCGCTCGAGCGCCCGCGTCTTGAGCAGCTCGGTGATGCGTGCGTTCTGGTGCGTGCCGTCAGCGCGGACCCAGGCGACCGTCTGGCCCTTCTTCAGCGTGCCGTTGAAGACGCGCAGCAGAGCGAGACGACCGAGGAAGGGGCTGGAGTCGAGGTTGGTGACCCAGGCCTGCAGCGGGTGCTCGTCGTCGTAGGCGGGAGCGGGGACGTGCTCGAGGATCGCCTCGAACAGCGGCTCGAGGTCGTCGTTGTCGGGCAGCGATCCGTCGGCGGGGCGGTTCTGCGAGGCCGCGCCGGCACGGCCGGACGCGTAGACGACGGGAACGTCGAGCAGGGCGTCGACATCGAGGTCGGGCACGTCGTCGACGAGGTCGGACGCGAGGCCGAGCAGCAGGTCGTGGGCCTCTTCCTCGACCTCGGCGATACGAGCGTCGGGACGGTCGGTCTTGTTGACCAGGAGGATGACGGGCAGCTTGGCCTCGAGAGCCTTGCGCAGCACGAAACGGGTCTGCGGGAGCGGGCCCTCGCTGGCGTCGACGAGCAGCACGACGCCGTCGACCATCGACAGGCCGCGCTCGACCTCACCACCGAAGTCGGCGTGGCCGGGGGTGTCGATCACGTTGATCGTGATCTCCTTGCCCTGAGCATGCTTGCCCTTGTAGGTGATCGCCGTGTTCTTGGCGAGGATCGTGATGCCCTTCTCGCGCTCGAGGTCGTTCGAGTCCATCGCGCGCTCATCGACGTGGGCGTGTTCGCCGAACGAGCCGGTCTGACGCAGCATGGCGTCGACGAGAGTGGTCTTGCCGTGGTCGACGTGCGCGACGATTGCGACGTTGCGGAGGTCAGAGCGAAGGGCGTGCGCCATGCAGATGTCCTAAAGAGTGTGGGGTTTTGCCGAGAAGCCGACGTTCCAGACTATCGTATTCGGGCGAGTCGTTCCTGAGCGCTCTCGAAGTAGCATCGTGATCGTGACCGTCGCCGACCTCTCCCCCGCTCCCTCACGCAGTCGTCTGTGGTGGGAGGTGGCGATCGTCCTCGCGCTCGGCCTCGGTCAGTCAGCGGTGTATGCGGTCGTTCAGCTGGCGTACCGCCTCACCGACGAGACGCCGCTCGCCGACCAGACCGCGACCCTGAACCCCTCCCGGAGCGATCGGGAGATCTTCGACCTGATCTACCAGATCCTGTCGATCGGCTTCTCCCTCGTCCCGGTGCTGCTGGTGTGCTTCCTTCTCTGGCAATCCACGAGGCCGCACCTCGCGCGCCTGGGTCTCGACGGCACCCGGGTGGGTCCGGACGTCGGTCGCGGGATCCTCCTGGTGGCAGCCATCGGCATCCCGGGCATCGGGCTGTATCTCGCCGGCCGCGCACTCGGGCTGTTCGTCGCGGTGAATCCCGCGGGGCTCGACAGCCACTGGTGGACCATCCCGGTGCTTCTCCTCGCTGCAGCGCGCGCATCGCTGCAGGAGGAGTTCGTCGTGCTCGGATATCTCTTCGCCCGGCTCAGGCAGCTCGGCTGGGGTCCGTGGGCCATCATCGTCGCCACATCGCTGCTGCGCGCGAGCTACCACCTCTACCAGGGGCCGGGAGCCTTCATCGGGAACCTGGCGATGGGGCTGCTCTTCGGATGGCTGTTCCAGCGCAGCGGACGGCTCATGCCGTTCCTCGTCGCGCACTTCCTGATCGACGCGACCGTGTTCGTCGGCTACCCGTGGGCTGCGGCGACCTGGCCGGCGCTGTTCGGGCTGCCCGGCTGAGAGCCGAGGCGGGGTCAGCCGTTCGCGATCAGGATCGACGCCACGGCCCAGAGCACGATGACACCGAGGGCGATGAGCGCCCGATAGTCCCACGTGCGGCGGATCGGCGCGTCCGCACCGGAGAGAGCCGCCTGCCAGCGGTCACGGACGTCGGTGAGGTCGCGGAGCGCGACGGGGGCCTTGGCCTCGTCGTCGCCGGTCGCGCGTCGCACGGGCCGCGCTCGAGCCGGCCCTCCGTAGCTCGACAGGTCGGTGCCGTCGTCGAGCGAGAAGACGAGCTGCCAGCGCAGGTCGACGTCGCGCACGCGGCTCCAGCCGAACGAGGTGCGACGCAGCATGTTCTGCACCATCGCTCCCTGGTCGTCGATGCGGACGACCGAGACGAACGCGATCTCGTAGACCACCCAGAGTCCGAGCAGCACCCAGGGTGCGAGCAGGAGCATCTGGCCCCAGCCGGCGCGTACGACGGCGTCGCCGAGCAGGAAGATCGCGAGCAGCGAGCACAGCACGAGGGAGACAGGCCCGGAGGCCGCACGGAAAGTCCGTGCGGCCTCCGGTCGAGGGTCGATGCTCACTCTCAGTGACCGCCGAGGGTGATGGTCGCCCCGGGGATCGCCTTGAGCAGACGATCGGTGTACTCCTGCTGGGGATTCGCGAAGATCTCGTCGACAGTGCCCTGCTCGACGATCTTGCCCTTCTCCATGACGCACACCAGATCGCTCGACACTCGGACGACCGCGAGGTCGTGAGTGATGAACAGGTAGGTGAGCCCGAGCTCCGACTGGAGCTCGGCCAGCAGCTGCAGCACCTGATCCTGCACCAGCACGTCGAGCGCCGACACCGCCTCGTCGAGGACGATGATGTCGGGCTTGAGCGCGAGAGCGCGTGCGATCGCGACACGCTGACGCTGACCGCCCGAGAGCTCGTTCGGATACCGGGTCGCGAGGACGCGCGGAAGCGAGACCTGGTCGAGCAGCTCCTCGACCCGCTCTCGCTGCGAGGCGCGATCGCCGACGCCGTGGATCTGCATCGGCTCGGCGATGGTGTTGCCGATGTTGCGCAGTGGATCGAGCGAGCCGTACGGGTCCTGGAAGACCGGCTGCATGCGCCGACGCAGACCGAACGCCTGCGCATTCGACAGCCTCGACACATCCTGCCCGTCGATCTCGATGGTTCCGCTGGTCGGCTCTTCGAGCTTCAGCACCATCTTGGCGACCGTGGACTTGCCAGAGCCCGACTCGCCCACGAGCGCGAGCGTCTTGCCGCGAGGGATCTCGAAGGACACGTCGTCGACAGCGCGGAACGCTTCACTGCGGAAGTTCCCCTGACGGATCCGGTAGTCCTTCGTGAGTCCGGCGACGCGCACCGTCGGCGGGATGTCGGCGAGGTCGTCGAGCGTCTCGATCCCCCGGTCCTCTACCACCGCCTGGATGCGCTGCGATGCGACGCTGGGCGCCGCGGCGACCAGTCGCTTCGTGTACGGGTGCTGCGGGTTCTCGAGGATCTCGCGGCTGGGACCGGACTCGACGATGTTGCCGCCGTTCATCACGATGATCTTGTCCGCACGCTCGGCTGCGAGACCGAGATCGTGCGTGATCAGGAGCACCGAGGTGCCCTTGTCACGTGTGAGCGACGCCATGTGGTCGAGGATCACGCGCTGCACGGTGACGTCGAGAGCCGAGGTCGGCTCGTCGGCGATGAGCAGCTTGGGGTCGGCCGCGAGGCCCATCCCGATCAGCGCGCGCTGGCGCATGCCTCCCGAGAACTGGTGCGGGAACTGGTGCAGACGCTTCTCGGCGTCGGCGAGACCGGCCTGCTGCAGCACCTCGACGGTGCGCGCCTTGGCCGCATCGCGCCCCTGGGCGATGCCGTTCGCACGGATCGCCTCCTTCACCTGGAAGCCGATGCTCCAGACGGGGTTGAGGTTCGACATCGGGTCCTGCGGCACGAAGCCGATGTCCCGGCCTCGGACGGCCTCGATCTCGCGACGGTTGAGCGTCGTGAGCTCGCGTCCCTCGAGGGTGATCGATCCCGCGGTGACCTGGCCGGTGCCGGGCAGCAGGTTCACGATGGCCGTGGCCGTCGTGGACTTGCCCGAGCCCGACTCGCCCACGATCGCGACGGTCTCTCCGGGCATGACGTCGAAGCTCACTCCGTGGAGCACTTCGCGCAGACCCTCCTGCGTGCGGAACGCGACGCTCAGGTCGCGGATGCTCAGCAGCGGGACCTGTTCGGTGATTCGCTCGCTCATCGGCGTGCCCTCGCCTTCGGGTCGAGGGCGTCTCGGATGAGCTCGCCCAGGGTGACGAACGCCAGCACCGCGAGGGTGAGGGCGATCGACGGATAGATGAGCGCCATCGGCGCGACACGCAGCGATGCCTGAGCCTTCGCGATGTCATTTCCCCACGACATCACGTCGCTGCCGAGACCCACCCCGAGGAACGAGAGCGTTGCTTCCGCGACGATCGCGGCGGCGAGGCCGAGCGTCGAGACGACGAGCAGCGGAGCGATGGCGTTCGGGACCACGTGGTTCAGGAGGATCTTGAACTTCGACTGACCGAGCGCCTGCGACGCCATCACGAAGTCCGCCTGACGCACACGGAGCACCTCGGCCCGCACGACGCGAGCCGTGGACGCCCAGGCGAACGCTCCGATGGCGAACGCGAGCGTCCACACCGAACGGGAATCCCGGAACACGGTCATCACGACGACGGCCGCGAGGATGTACGGGATGGCGAAGAAGATGTCGCCGATGCGCGAGAGCACCGAGTCGAGCCATCCGCCGTAGAAGCCCGCGAGAGCTCCCATGATCAGGCCGAGAACGGACGAGATCAGCGTCGCGATGAGGCCGACGGCCAGCGACGTCTGAGCACCCCAGACGATGCGCGCATAGATGTCGCAGCCCTGGAACGTGAACCCGAGCGGGTGTCCGTCCGTCGGACCGCCGTTGCTGTTCGACAGCTGGCAGTCGTTGTTCGGCGGCGTCGCGGTGAAAAGAGTCGGCCACAGCGCCATCACGAGGAAGAACAGCGCGAGGACGACCGAGAACCAGAACAGCGGACGACGACGCAGGTCGAACCAGGCGTCACGCCAGAGGTTGCTGGGCTTGTCCGAGATCCGAACGGCGTCGACCGCGATCGACTCCGTCTCGATCGGAGCGACGTAGTGCTTCTGAGATGTGGGATCAGGCATAGCGAATCCTCGGGTCGAGCAGACCGTAGAGCAGGTCGATGAGAAGGTTCACCAACACGTACAGGATGACGAACACGGTCACGAACGAGACGACCGTGGGTCCCTCGCCGCGCTGGATCGCCTGGAAGAGCGTGTTTCCCACACCGGGGACGTTGAAGATGCCCTCGGTGACGGTGGCGCCCACGAGCAGCACGCCGAAGTTCGTGGCGGAGTTCGTGATCACCGGGATCAGGGAGTTGCGCAGCACGTGCACGGGCAGCACGCGGTTGCGCGAGAGGCCCTTGCTGTACGCCGTGCGCACCCAGTCCTGGTTCAGGGTCTCGATGACCGAGCTGCGCATGAGACGCATGCTCACCGCATAGAGGCTGAAACCGAGCACGATCGCCGGCAGCCACAACCCGCCCCAGTCGTTGTCCGCACCCACCGTGGGCTTGAACCAGCCGAGCTGGATCGCGAGGAAGTACTGCGCGAGGAACGCCACCACGAAGATCGGGATCGCGATCGCGACCAGCGCCACGACGAGCGAGACGTTGTCGAACAGCTTGCCCTTGCGCAGCGCCGAGATGGTGCCGATGACGATGGCGAGCACGAACTCGATGGCGATGGCCATGACTGCGAGTCGGCCGGTGACAGGAAGCGTGGCGGCGAGCACAGCCGAGACCGGGCGGCCCGAGTAGGTCGTGCCCAGGTCGCCCTGGAAGACGCCGGTGATGTAGTACCAGTACTGCACGATGAACGGCTGGTCCAGGTGGTACTGCGCGCGCAGCTGCTCGACGACCGCCGGGTTGGGCGTCTTGTCGCCGAACAGGGCGAGGATCGGGTCGCCGGGCATGGCGAACACGAGGAAGTAAATGAGCAGGGTGGCTCCGAAGAAGACCGGGATCACCTGCAGGAGACGTCTCAGAATGTAACCGAGCATCCGCTTGTCCCTTCTTGAGGGGAAAGAAAGCTACGTGAACACAAGCCTGTGAGGCGGTGACGAAGAATCGTCACCGCCTCACAGGTGAAGTGCCGTCAGACTTACTCGCCGGCCTTCGTGATCTCGTAGTACAGCGGAACCGAGTTCCAGCCGAACGTGACGTTGTCGACGTTCTCGCTGAAGCCACCGGTCACGTTCGAGTACCACAGCGGGATCGCGGGAAGATCCTGGAACAGGACCTCCTGCGCCTTGGTGAAGTCCTCGATCTGAGCCTCGGCGTCGGGGTTGCTGATGCCGGCGGAGATGAGCTCGTCGAACTCGGGGTTCGTGTAGTCACCGTCGTTGGAGCCTGCGCCGGTGGCGTAGAGCGGTCCGAGGAAGTTGTACAGACCCGGGTAGTCGGCCTGCCAGCCCGAGCGCGCAGCCGTGGTGATGGTGCGGTCGTTGATCTTCGTGCGAAGGTCCTGGAAGGTCGGGTACGGGTCACCCGATGCCTCGATGCCGAGCGTGTTCTTGATGCTGTTGCTCACCGCGTCGACCCAGGCGTCGTGGCCGCCGTCGGAGTTGTACGCGATCTTGAACTCGCCGTCCCATGGTGCGATGGCGTCGGCCTCAGCCCACAGCTCCTTCGCCTTCTCGGGGTCGAAGTCGAGGACCTCGCTGCCGGGAACCGAGTCGGACCAGCCGTCGATGACCGGAGAGGTGAAGTCGGATGCCGGGGTGCGGGTGCCCGAGAAGATCGTCTCGGTGATCTCCTCGCGGTTGATCGCCATCGACAGCGCCTGACGACGCAGCTGGCCCTCTTCGCCGCTGAAGTGCGGGAGGAACTGGCCGATGGTGAAGGACTGGAACACAGCGGAGGGCTGGTTCACAGCACGGTCGCCGAGCTCGTCGGTGAAGACCGGGAGCGAGTTCGTCGGGATCGCGTCGATGACGTCGACCTCGTTCGACAGCAGGTCGGCGTATGCGGCCTCCTGCGTGGCGTAGAACTTGATGGTCAGACCGCCGTTGGCGGCCTGACGGCCACCGTCGTAGTCGTCGTTGCGGACGAGGTCGATCTGGACGTCGTGCTGCCACGCGTCTTCGCCGTCGATCATGTACGGACCGTTGCCGATCGGGTTCTGACCGAAGGCTTCCATGTCCTCGAACGCGACGTCGGGGAGCGGGTAGAAGGCCGAGTAGCCGAGACGCAGAGCGAAGTCGGATGCCGGCTTGTTCAGCGCGATCGTGAAGGTGTAGTCATCGACCTGCTTGAGACCCGTGAGCTCGGAGTCGGTGTCGTAGCTGAAGCCCTCGATGTCCTCGAAGAAGTAGCTGGAGAGGTGAGCGTTCGACGCCTTGGCGCCCTCGTTCCACGCCTTGATGAAGTTGTCGGCGGTGACTTCTTCACCGTCGGTGAAGGTCAGGCCTTCCTTGATCTTGACGGTGAGGTTCTGCGGGTCCTCCGTGGTGATCTCCTCAGCCACGTCGTTGACGGGCTTGCCGTCGGCGTCGTAGTAGATCAGACCGGCGAAGATCTCGTCGAGGATCTTTCCGCCGCCCACCTCGTTGGTGTTGGTGGGGATCAGCGGGTTCTCGGGCTCCGAGCCGTTCGTGGTGATGATGGCGTCGGCGTCGGTGTTCGCACCGGAGCCGCCGTCGCCTTCATTGCCGCTTCCACCGCTCGCGCAGCCCGCGAGCGCCAGGGCGCCGATCGCGAACAGCGCAGTGCCCGCAAGGGCGATCTTGTTGCGCTTCACTTTGTGTCCTCCTGTGGACGGGTATTCATCAGACTGCGCGCTCATCGTCGAACGCGTAGGGATAGTTGACTGTAACCCGCGGTTTCGTGGACGCCGCTCTCGGCTAATGAACCGTTACTGAGTGGTGACCAACTGAAACATCCCCGAAACACGCGGAAATGCACGGAAACGAGTGACGGCGTCGTGTCCGCATGGACACGACGCCGTCACCCCTCGGGATTCGGTTCAGGCGAACGCCTCGATCGGCGGGCAGGCGCACACGAGGTTGCGGTCACCGTACGCCTGGTCGATGCGGCGCACGGGCGGCCAGTACTTGCCTGCCACCAGGGCGTGCACGGGATAGGCGGCGTCTTCACGGCTGTAGGCGTGCTCCCACTCCCCCGCGATCAGCGAGACTGCGGTGTGCGGAGCGTTGACGAGAGGGTTGTCGTCCGCGGGCCAGCGCCCGGCGGCGACGGCATCCGCTTCGGCCTTGATCATGATCATGGCCTCGATGAACCGCTCGATCTCGCCGAGGTCCTCGGACTCGGTGGGTTCGACCATCAGAGTCCCCGCGACCGGGAACGACATGGTCGGTGCGTGGAAGCCGAAGTCGATCAGTCGCTTGGCGACGTCGTCGACGGTGATCCCGGTCTCCTCGCGAAGCGGACGCAGGTCGAGGATGCACTCGTGCGCCACCCGGCCGTCCTCCCCCGCGTACAGCACGGGGAAGTGCTCGCCCAGGCGCGCGGCGATGTAGTTCGCGGACAGCACGGCGGCCGCGGTCGCGTGACGGAGGCCGTCGGCGCCCATCATCCGCACATAGGACCAGGAGATCGGCAGGATGCCCGCAGATCCGTACGGTGCCGCCGACACCGCGCCGCCTTCGAAGACGAATCCGCCCGCATGCTCCGCCCGCTGCGCGAGCGGGTGCGACGGCAGGTGGGCCGCGAGGTGCGCCTTGGCTGCGACGGGGCCCACACCGGGGCCGCCGCCGCCGTGCGGGATCGCGAACGTCTTGTGCAGGTTGAGGTGCGAGACGTCGCCGCCGAGATCGCCGAACCGGGCGTAGCCGAGCAGCGCGTTGAGGTTCGCACCGTCCACGTACACCTGGCCGCCGGCGTCGTGCACCGCGGTCGTGATCTCGACCACGTCCTGCTCGTACACGCCATGCGTCGACGGGTAGGTGATCATCAGCGCCGAGAGCTCGTCGGCGTGCGCCGCGATCTTCGCCCGCAGGTCGTCGAGGTCGACGTTCCCGAGCTCATCGCACGCCACGACGACGACCTTCATTCCGGCGAGCACCGCGGAGGCCGCGTTGGTGCCGTGCGCGGACGACGGGATCAGGCACACCGTGCGCTGCGTGTCGCCGTTCGCGAGGTGGTAGCCGCGGATGGCGAGGAGGCCGGCCAGCTCGCCCTGCGAGCCGGCGTTCGGCTGCAGCGAGACGGCGTCGTACCCCGTGACCTCGGCGAGCCACGCTTCGAGCTGCGTGATCATGTCGAGATACCCCGCGACATCGGATGCCGGCGCGAACGGGTGGATGCCCGCGAACTCCGGCCACGTGATCGACGCCATCTCGGTCGCCGCGTTGAGCTTCATCGTGCAGGACCCGAGCGGGATCATGCCGCGGTCGAGCGCATAGTCACGATCGGCGAGGCTCTTGAGATAGCGCATCATCGCCGTCTCGCTGCGGTGCGCGTGGAAGACGGGGTGTGTGAGGTACTCGTCCTGACGGAGCAGATCGCCGGGGAGGCCGCCCTGCGAACCGGAGCCGAAGAATCCGAATGCGCGCTCCCGGGCACCGCCGAAGACCTGAGCGACCTGATGGAGCTCGGCGACCGTCGTGGTCTCGTCGATCGAGATGCCGATCGTGTCGGCATCCGCGGCGTGCAGCAGGATGCCGAAACCGTGATGGGCCTGCTCCACGAACTCGGCAGTGCGCCCCGGCACCCGCACCTGGAGGGTGTCGAAGAACGAGTCGTGCACGACGTCCGCACCCGCATCGGCGAGCCAGTCGCGCAGCATCGCGGTCTTGGCCGCGACCTCCCGGGCGATCGCCTTCAGTCCATCGGGACCGTGGTAGACGGCGTACATCGACGCCATCACGGCGAGCAGCACCTGAGCGGTGCAGATGTTGCTCGTCGCCTTCTCGCGGCGGATGTGCTGCTCGCGGGTCTGCAGCGACAGCCGATACGCCGGCTTGCCGTCGGCATCGACAGAGACGCCGACGAGACGGCCGGGCAGCTGACGTTCGAGCCCTGCGCGCACAGCCATGTAGCCCGCGTGCGGGCCTCCGAAGCCGATCGGCACGCCGAAGCGCTGCGTCGTCCCGACCGCGACATCGGCCCCGAGCGAGCCGGGCGACGCGATGAGGGTGAGCGCGAGGAGGTCGGCCGCGACGACGGCGAGCCCGCCCGCGAGGTGCGCCGCATCGATCACGGCCGCCGGGTTCCAGACTCGCCCGGAGGCCCCCGGGTACTGCACGAAGACTCCGAACAGCTCGGCGGGCAGCTCCTCGCCCGCCGCGAAGTCGACGGACACCAGTTCGATGCCCACGGCCTCGGCACGGGTCTCGAGCAGTGCCTTCGTCTGCGGGAACGCGTCGGCGTCGACGGCGAAGACGTTCGACGCCTTCTTCGACGCGCGGCGTGCCAGCAGCATCCCCTCGACCACAGCGGTCGATTCGTCGAGCATCGACGCGTTCGCGGTGGTCAGGCCGGTCAGTTCGGCGACCATCGTCTGGAAGTTGATGAGCGCTTCGAGGCGACCCTGCGAGATCTCGGGCTGGTACGGCGTGTACGCGGTGTACCACGACGGATTCTCGAGCACGTTGCGCTGGATCACCTGAGGGGTGATCGTGCCGTAGTACCCGAGACCGATCATCGGCCGGTTCACCGTGTTGCGGGACGCGAGCGCTCGCAGCTCGGCGAGCGCCTCGGTCTCGCTCGCTGCGCGCGGGATCACGGACTCGGTGGAGGCGGGGGTGAAGATCGAAGCGGGCACGGCCTGACGCATCAGCGCCTCGACCGGGCTCCAGTCCTCGAGCTTCGACTCGACGCCCAGCGTGTCGAGCATCTGGCGCTGGGCGGCGGCGGTGGTTCCGATATGACGATCGGCGAAAGAGACCACTGGACGATCAGCCCTCCGTGAGAGCGACGTACGCGTCGCGGTCCATCAGGCCCTCGAGCGCACCGGTGGCGACGGAGACCTTGATGAGCCAGCCTCCGTCGAACGGCTCGGCGTTCACGAGCGACGGGTCGTCGACGACGGCGTCGTTGATCTCGACGACCGTGCCGGTGACCGGGGCGTAGAGTTCGCCGACCGACTTGGTCGACTCGATCTCACCGACGACCGACCCTGCGGTAATCTCGGTGCCGACGGCGGGGAGTTCGACGAACACGACGTCTCCCAGCTTGTCGGCCGCGTAGTCGGTGATCCCGATGGTCACGGTGTCACCGTCAGCGGCGATCCACTCGTGCTCGTCGGTATAGCTGAGTGCGTTGAGATCGGTCATTTGGTCCTCCGGTAGAAAGGCAGGGCGGTCACGGTCGCGGGGATCCTGGTCCCCCGCACATCAAGGAATACTGCGGTTCCCGCGGCAGCGGAAGAAGGTGCCACGTAGGCCATCGCGATCGGGTGGCCGAGCGTCGGGCTCAGTGCACCGCTGGTGACCTCGCCCAGCACGATGCCGTCCGCGTCGACCACCGAGTAGCCCGCGCGTCCGGCACGCTTGCCCTCGGCGACCAGGCCGACGAGCACCGGAGCGTCGGATGCGGCATCCACCGCTCCCTTGCCGATGAAGTCATCTTTGTCGGACACCACCACTCGCCCGAGACCGGCCTGAGACGGCTTCGTCTCGCGCGAGAGCTCGTGACCATAGAGAGGCATCCCCGCTTCGAGCCGGAGGGTGTCGCGCGCGGCGAGGCCCGCGGGGACGAGCCCGTGTGGCTCACCCGCCTCGACGAGGGCGTCCCACAGGGCGGGTGCGTCGGCGGCTCTCACCAGAAGCTCGAATCCGTCCTCGCCCGTGTAGCCGGTGCGGGCGAGCAGCAGCGGTGCACCCTGGAACAGCGCATCGGCCCAGGCGTAGTACTTCTGTTCCGCCCATGGGGTGCCGAGATCGGTGATGCCCGGCGTCGACGAGACGATCGCCTCGGAGGCGGGGCCCTGGACCGCGAGCAGGGCATAGTCGTCGGAGACGTCTTCGACGTCCACGCCCCTGTCGCCGATGAACCCCGCGAAGCTGCGATCCTCTCCCTCGGCCCTGGCGGGCATCTCGCGTTCGATCCGCGATGGGAACGAACGGACGCGCGATGCGAACGCCTGGTCGACGAATCCGCGGTTTCCCGCGTTCGCGATCACCAGGAAGCGGTCGTCTGCGAGCCGGTAGACGATGACGTCGTCGATGATCCCGCCGTCGTCGGCGAGCATCAGGGAGTACTTCGCCTTGCCGACTGCCATCGCCGACAGCCGGCCCGCGAGCGAGTAGTCGAGGAACTCCCCGGCGAAGTCGCCGGTGACGAGGAACTCCGCCATATGGGAGATGTCGAAGATGCCGGCCGCCTGCCGCACGGCGTGGTGCTCGGCGAGGTCGGACGTGTATCGCACCGGCATCTGCCAACCGCCGAAGTCGGTGAACGATGCACCGAGCGCCTCGTGGCGCTCACGCAGCGGGGTGTAGCGGGGGTCGGACATGGAGTTCTCCCGGGCTGGATCGGGCGGAACAGCGACGCTGCTCCTGGGAACTCCCCCTCTGTCATGAGCCTGAGAGCTTCGCCCAGAGACTGGGCTTTCACCGTCGGCGGATCCGAGCTGACGCGGCGTCGCTCGAGATCGCTTTTCAGAGTGGCCGGAACCGCGCGGTACGCGTACCTGAGAGATTGGCGGGGAGGCTTGCTCCTTCGGTGCCCGGCTGCATTCGCCGGGGCTCTCCCGCGTGGGTCATTCGGCCTGTCTTCACTTGTGGCCTCAGTCTAGCGGGTCGACGTCGTCGGCACAGGCCGCAGAAAGCCGCGCTCCCCCGACGCCCCGAAGGAGGAGCGCCAGGCGAGCGCGGCGTCATGCACTGGAGGTCAGCGACCCGCCAGCTCGGCTCTGACCTCGTCTCGCAGACGCCCGAGGTTCTCGGGCTCGGGCGCGGCCCCCAGCAATGTCCTGGTGTACTCGTGCTGCGGATTGAGGATGACCTCGTCGGCGGGGCCGCGCTCGACGACATCGCCCTTGTAGAGCACCATGATCTCGTCGCTGAAGTGACGTGCCGTCGCGAGATCGTGCGTGATGTAGAGCACGCCGAGGTTCTCCTCCCGCTGCAGATCTGCCAGCAGGTTGAGCACTCCCAGTCGGATCGAGACATCGAGCATCGAGACCGGCTCATCCGCGACGATGAACCGCGCTCCCGGGGCGAGCGCACGAGCGATCGCCACGCGCTGCCGCTGGCCACCGGACAGCTCATGCGGGCGACGTTCGGCGAAGCTCTCGCCGGGCGACAGCCGCACGCGCTCGAGCAGCTCGATCGCCCGCGCCCGCACCTGGGAGCCAGACAGCTTGGGGTGGTGGAGCCGGATCGGCCGCTCCAGGTGATGGATGATCGTGTGGAACGGGTTGAGTGACGCGAAGGGGTCCTGGAAGACCATCTGCACCTGGGAGCGGTAGTCCTCCACGGCGCGGCCGCGCATGCCCGAGTCCTTGCCGTCGAGCAGGATCTGCCCGTCCGTCGGCGTCTCGAGCTTCATCAGCATCCGGGCGATCGTCGACTTGCCCGACCCGGATTCGCCGACGAGAGCGACCGTCTTCCCCGCTTCGATGGTGAACGAGACGTCCTTCACCGCGTGCAGGACCGACGTCTTGAGGCCGGATCGCAGCGTGAAGTCCTTCACCAGGTTGCGGGCTTCGAGGGTGGGAGCACTCATCGGACCTCCTCCTGACTGGGCTGGTTGCCGGTGCGGACGAAATCTCCGCGCTCGCCGGTCAGACTCGGGAAGCTCGACAGGAGCTTCTTGGTGTATTCGTGCTGTGGCGTGCGGTAGATCTCCTCCGCGGTGCCCTCCTCGACGATCTGCCCCTGCAGCATCACGGCGATGCGGTCGCTGATCTCGATCAGCATGGGCAGGTCGTGCGTGATGAAGATCACCGCGAAGCCCAGCCGCTCACGCAACCGCATGATCTCGCGGATGATCCCGCGCTGCACGACCACGTCGAGCGCCGTGGTCGGCTCGTCCATGATCATCACCTGAGGGTCCAGCGCGAGCGCCATCGCGATCATCATGCGCTGACGCATGCCACCGGACAGCTCATGGGGGAAGCTCGTCAGTCTCGACGGGTCGACCCCGACCAGGGTCAGCAGCTCTTCGGCCCGCGCCTGCTTGTCCTTCTTGGACATGCCGGGGCGATGGGTCTCGAAGATGTCGAAGATCTGCGCCTTGACGCTGATGACCGGATTGAGCGAGTTCATCGCTCCCTGGAACACCATCGAGATCTTGTCCCAGCGGAAGGCCCGCAGCCCATCGCCGTCGAGAGCGACGATGTCGATGTCGTGGCCGTCGCGGTCATGGAACACGATCTCGCCGCTGGTCATGAGCGCAGGAGCCTTGAGCAGCCGATTCATGCCGTAGGCGAGCGTCGTCTTGCCGCAGCCGGACTCACCGGCGAGGCCGAGGATCTCGCCTCGGTTGAGTGTGAGAGAGACGTTGCGGACCGCCTTCACGGGCGGATCCACCTCGTACTCGATCGACACGTCGCGTGCGGTCAGCACGGCATCCGGAGCGCTCATGCGGCGACCCCCTTCGTCTTGGCGGCCTTGCGCACGCGCCGAGCGGCGTCGGGTGCATTGCGGAGCTTGGGGTTGATGACCTCGTCGATCGCGAAGTTGATGAGCGAGAGTCCCGCGCCGAGCATGGCGATCATGATTCCCGGTGGGACGAACCACCACCAGGCGCCTCGTCCGAGCGCCTGACCTGACTGCGCGTCGTTGAGGATCGTCCCCCAGGTGATGGAGGAGTTGGGGCCGAGACCGAGGTACGAGAGACCGGCCTCGCCGAGGATCGCGAAGATGATCGCGAACAGGAACTGCGCGGTGAGCAACGGCAGCAGGTTCGGCATGATCTCGACCAGGATGACGCGGAAGGATCGCTCTCCCGCGACCTTGGACGCGTAGACGTAGTCACGGGTGCGCAGAGATCGGGTCTGCAGCCTGAGCACGTAGGCGGCACCGGCCCAGGACGTGATGCCGAGCACGAACGCGACGAGCTGCCAGCTGCGCTGCGGGACGAAGGAGGAGATCACCATCACCAGCGGCAGGCCGGGGATCACGATCATCACGTTGGTCAGCAGCGCCAGGGTGTCCTCGCGCCATCCGCCGAGGTACCCCGCGAGGACTCCGAAGACAAGCGACAGGATGATGGCGATTCCGCCCGCTACCACGCCCACGAGGAGCGAGCCCTGGGCGCCGATGGCGAGCTGGGCGAACATGTCGTTGCCGAGCTTGGTGGTGCCCAACCAGTGCTCCGGCGAGGGCGGGAGCAGTGCGGGGTTGTCGGTGCTTCGAGGGTCCTGCGAGAAGATCGGCGCGATGATCGCGAACAGCACGATCGCGATCACGATGCTCGCGCCGATGATGAACTTCGTCGATGAGGTGGGAAGGACGCGGCGGCGTCTGCGGCCCCGCTGGGTGGCGAGAGAGATCGTGCTCGCAGGCTGGGTCATGGGCTGATCCTTCGTGATCAGCACTGTGTTCTCGGTGTCAGACATTCTGGCGAGCCCTCGGGTCGATGAAGCCATAGACGAGGTCCATGATGAAGTTGGCGGCGAGCACCGTGATCGTGATGACGAGGAAGAGTCCCTGCATCAGCGCGTAGTCGTTGTTCGTGACCGCCTGGAACATCAGCTTCCCGATGCCCGGGTAGGTGAAGACCTGCTCCATGACGATGGAGCCGGCGACAACGAATCCCAGGGTGATCGAGAAGCCGGCGATCGACGGGATCGCGGCATTGCGGGCGGCGTACGTCGTCATGATGCGACGCGGACGGAGCCCCTTGGCCTCGGCCGTGAGCACGTAGTCCTCGGCCATGGTCTGCACCATCATGTTGCGCATCCCGAACATCCAGCCGCCCACCGACGAGATCACGATCGTCAGTGCGGGCAGGATGGCGTGCGAGAGCGCATCCATGAAGAACGCCCAGGTCGGCTCGGGACCGTCCGGGAAGTCGAACACGTCGTAGCCGCCGAAGATCGGGAACCAGCCGAGCCCGACCGCGAACACCGAGACGAGCAGCAGCGCCATCCAGAAGTACGGGATGGACTGCAGCACGGTGGTCGCCGGGATGAGGTGGTCGACCCACGTTCCCCGCTTCCATCCCGCCCAGGCGCCGAGGACGACGCCGAGGATGAAGGAGATCACGGTCACCGTGCCGACGAGGATGAGCGTCCAGGGCAGCGCCTGCCCGATCAGCTCGCTCACCGGCGCGGGGAACTTGGTGACGGAGATGCCCAGGTCGCCCTGGAACATGCGCCCCCAGTACGCGATGTACTGATCCCAGAGGGACGAGTCATCACCGCCGAGAAGCAGCTTGATGTTGCGGATCGTGGTCTCGGAGACCTCGCCGCCCGCTCGCTGCATCTTGGCGATCATGATGTCCGCCGGGTTCCCCGGCATGAGCCGGGGAAGCAGGAAGTTGAGTGAGATCGCGGCCCATAGCGTGAACGCGTAGAACCCGATTCTTCGTGCATAGAACTTCATGTCACTGACCGTGCTTCCTGCTCCCCCGACTCCATGTGCTTAGTTCGCCGGCTCGAGCTGCGTCAGGACGTAGCCCGCCGCGATCGCACCCCAGGACGGCGGGAAGGCGTAGAGGTCCTCCTCCGTCGGCCATCCCGTGAAGTCCTTCGTGTTGTAGAAGGTCTGCGTCGCGTTGATCACGAGCGGGATATAGGGCAGATCACGGACGATCTCGGTCTGGATCGTGCCGTACAGCTCCTTCTTCTCTGCCTCGTCGTTCGTGCTGATCGCGGCCTGGACGGCCGTGTCGACGACGGGGTTGCTGTATCGGCTGAAGTTCCAACGCCCCGCGGGCACCTCCGAGCCCACCGCTGCGGTCGAACCGACGGTCGTGCCGCCGAACCAGTCGCGGTAGATCTGGAACGGGTCGGCCACCGAGGTTCCGACCACACCGCCGACGATCAGCTGGAAGTCACCGCCCTGACGGGCGTCCGAGAATTCCTGCCACTGCACCGTGGATGCCGTGATCTTGATGCCGGCAGCCTGTGCCTGCTCGGCGATCAGCTTCGCCGCATCGTTGTAGTCGGTCCAGCCGTCGACCGAGATCAGGCTGAGCTCGAGCGGCACGCCGTCCTTCGCGTAGAAGTCGCCGTCCTTCGTGTAGCCGGCGGCCTCGAGGATCTCGCCAGCCTCGTCGGCGTTCGCCTCCTGGGGGCTGATCTCGTTGGCGGAGTCCGCGACCCACTTCTCGTCACGGGGCAGCAGCGCGAAGGTCGGCGAGATGTCGCCGGTCAGACCGACGAACGCCTTGTCCTTGATGGCCGTGCGGTCGATCGCGACGTTGAGCGCCTGTCGAACCGCGACGTCGGTCTGGGGACCCGTGCATCCGAGCTCGGCGTTCGAGCACGTGTACAGGACGGTCGGGTCCTGCGGCGTGTTGATCCAATCGATCGCTCCGTTGCCCGTGACGTCGTCCGGGTTCGGGATGAACATGCCCGTCCAGTCGAGCTTGCCGGCGGCGAGCAGGTCCTGTGCGGTCTGGTTGTTGTCGACCGCGATGTACTGGACCTTCTTGACTCCGAGCTCGTCGGCGTCGCGGAAGTTCTCGTTGGCGACGAGCGTGTACGACTCGCTCGTCGTCTTGTCGACCACGTAGGCGCCGGAGCCGACCGGCTCTTCGTTGGCGAAGTTCGCGAAGTCGGTGACCTCCGCCCACACGTGCTCGGGGAGGATGTAGGTCGAACCGAGGCGCTGGAACTCGGTCGTGTACTGCGCGGTCGTGTACGTGAGGACGACCGTGGTGTCGTCGGTCGCCTCCGCCGAGACGAGACCGTTGCCCTCAGGGTTGTTGGCCTCGTAGGTGAAGGAGAACGCGACGTCCGCGGCGGTCAGCGGCTCTCCGTCGCTCCACTTGAGATCGGGCTTGATGGCGATCGTGATCACCGTGCCGTCCTCGTTGTATTCGTACGAGTCTCCGATCAGACCGACGGGCTCGGAATCCGCCGTCTTGTTGAAGAAGAACAGCGGCTCGTAGATCGGCCCGAGTGCACCGTGGAGCACGGTCGGGGCGAACGGGTTGTAGTTCGCGGTGATGGGGGTCTGGCTGCCGGCCCAGACACGAAGAGCACGGTCGCCATCGCCACCGCTCCCCTCGTTGCCTCCGCCTGCGCCACAGGCCGTCAGGCCCAGGGCGAGGACGGATGCCCCCGCCACAGCGGTGAGCGCGATCTTGCGCCTTCCGTTACGGATCATTCTGTATTTCCTCTCGGTGCTGCACTGCAGGAGGGATTTCTCCGGGTGGAGTCGAACTCCGGACGGAGTTCGCAACAGATCCCGAAAGGGATTTGTTAGGACAGTAACCTAACAAATCCCTTTCATAGCGACAAGAGTCCAGAACGCTGGTATATAACGTTTCGGCCTCAGGGGCGGTGGCGTCACGAAGATGCACTAACAGTCGAGATGACACTAAGATCAGAACAGGAGGTTAAGGTATATATGACCCAAAGCAGAGGCATCGACGTCGCCGTGTCGACCGTGATCCTCACCCTTCGACGCACCGAGGACGGCTCGGCGGTGCTCGCGCTGCCACTCGTGCTGCGCACGCGCGAGCCGTTCGCCGGCCAGTGGGCCCTCCCCGGCGGCTGGCTCACCGAGACCGAATCGGCTGTCGACGCCGCAGCCAGGACTCTGGCCGAGACGACGGGACTGACGCCGAGCTATCTCGAGCAGCTCTACGCCTTCGGGGCCGTCGACCGCTCCCCCACCCGCGTCGTGTCGATCGTGTACTGGGCACTGCTCCGCCAGGATGACGTCGACGCGCAGAGCGCGGCGCATCGGGCATCCGGCAAGGCTCCGGAGAACGTGCGCTGGGTCGACCTCGATGAGCTCCCGGCGCTGGCCTTCGATCACACGAAGATCGTCGAGTACGCCCTGTGGCGACTGCGGAACAAGGTCGGCTACAGCCGCGTCGCCCACGGCTTCCTTCCTGCCGAGTTCACCCTGGCGGATCTGCGCGAGGCGTACGAGGCCATTCTCGGCAAGCACCTGGATCCGGCCAACTTCCGCCGCCAGGTCGAATCCGCCGGCAACCTCCTTCCCACCGACCGGTTCCGCACCGGCAACCACCGACCCGCCCGCCTGTACCGCTACAACACCGACGTCGAGCTGGCCGATCACGGCCCCCTCGGCCCCGAGGAGACGAGCACCCGATGAGCATCACCTTCGTTCCCACACCGGTCGTCCAGCCGATCGACGCCTCTGTCGATCACGCGATCCAGTCGATCGTGTCCGGCGCCTCGACCGACGCGACGTGCGCGACCGACCTCGCCGCCGGCCCCTGGGACTTCGACTCCCGCCCCGGATACGGTCCCGGGTCGTCGATGGGCGACGTCATCCCCACCGGCGCTCCGCGGCAGGGAGAGCTCCCCGCAGAGTACCGAGAGGCCGGCGAGGCCGACCTCGACGAGCGCATCCGCATCGCGAAGGCCACCCTCGGTGACCGCGCCGTCGTGCTCGGGCACTTCTACCAGCGCGAAGAGGTCGTGCGGCACGCCGACTACGTGGGCGACTCGTTCCAGCTCGCGACCGCGGCGAAGGAGCGTCCGAACGCCGAGGCGATCGTGTTCTGCGGAGTGCACTTCATGGCCGAGACGGCTGATCTGCTCTCGGGACCCGACCAGGCCGTGATCCTGCCCAATCTGGCGGCCGGATGCTCGATGGCCGACATGGCGGACATCGATCAGGTCGAGGACTGCTGGGAGCAGCTCGCAGACGTGCTGGGCGACCTCGACACACCCGATGCGGGTGGACGGGTGCCGGTGATCCCCGTCACGTATATGAACTCGTCGGCCGCGATCAAGGGCTTCGTGGGGCGCCACGGAGGAATCGTGTGCACCTCCTCGAATGCGCAGACCGTACTCGAGTGGGCATTCGAGCGCGGTCAGCGCGTGCTCTTCTTCCCCGACCAGCACCTCGGCCGCAACACCGCGAAGGCGATGGGCGTACCGCTCGAGCGGATGCCGATGTGGAACCCGCGCCAGGCGCTCGGCGGATCCTCCGCGGCACAGCTCGTCGACTCGCAGGTGATCCTCTGGCACGGGTTCTGCTCGGTGCACCGCCGTTTCACCGTGGATCAGATCGACCAGGCGCGGGCCGAGCACCCCGGGGTCCGGGTGATCGTGCACCCCGAGTGCCCGATGGCCGTCGTGGACGCGGCGGACGAGGCGGGATCGACCGACTACATCCGTCGGGCGATCGCCGCGGCGACCACGCCGACCACCTTCGCGATCGGCACCGAGATCAACCTCGTCCGTCGCCTCGCGGCGCAGTTCCCCCAGCACGAGATCTTCTGCCTGGACCCGGTGGTGTGCCCCTGCTCGACGATGTACCGCATCCACCCCGGGTATCTCGCCTGGGTGCTCGAAGAGCTCGTCGCGGGCCGCACGCCGAATCGGATCACGGTGACGGCGGACGTGGCCGACCCCGCCCGCATCGCCCTCGAACGGATGCTGGCGGCGAAGCCGCCCGTGGCGGCGAGCGCCCGATGAACGTCGTCGTCGTCGGCTCGGGCATCGCCGGACTCACGACGGCCCTACACGCGCACGAGACCGGCCACTCGGTCACGATCGTGACGAAGGGTGCGCTGGGCGACGGCTGCACAGGGTACGCGCAGGGCGGCGTCGCCGGAATCTACGGCGTCGGCGACTCGGCGGCACAGCACGCCGCAGACACCATCGATGCCGGAGCAGGACTCTCGGATCCCGCCGCGGTCGATGTTCTCGTGCACGAGGGCGCGACCAGGATCGCGGAGCTGATCGCCCGAGGCGTCGCGTTCGACCGCTCACCCGACGGGCGGGTGCTGCTCGGGCGGGAGGCCGCGCACCGTCACGCACGCATCGTGCACGCCGGAGGGGATGCCACGGGAGCAGCGATCACCCGGGCGTTGGTGGCCTCGGTCCGCGACGCGGATGTCACCGTCGTGGAGGGCGCCTTCCTGGCCGACGTGATCGCCGAGGACGGCGTCGTGCGCGGCGTGCGTGTCCAGGTCGGCGGGGCGGTCTCGGAGCTCTCCGCCGACGCGGTCGTGCTCGCCACGGGCGGCGCAGGGCACCTGTATGCGCACACCACGAATCCCCTCGGCACCACGGGTGACGGCATCGCCGCCGCCGTGCGGATCGGGGCCGCGGTGGCCGACCTCGAGTTCGTGCAGTTCCATCCGACGATCCTGGCCGAGGGTCCCGCCTTCCTCGTCTCGGAAGCGGTCCGCGGCGAAGGGGCGACGCTGGTGGACGCCGACGGTCGGCGATTCGTCTTCGACAGCCACCCGGACGGCGAGCTCGCCCCACGCGACGTCGTCGCGCGGGCGATCGCCCGCCAGTCCGCCCGACAGGGCTCCCCCGTGCGTCTCGACGCGACCAGGATCGGCGGACTCAGGCTCGCGCAGCGGTTCCCGACGGTCGATCGAGTGACGCGGGAACGCGGTCTCGACTGGGGCTCCGCTCCGATCCCGGTGACACCCGCCGCCCACTATCTGATGGGAGGCCTCGTCACCGACCTCGACGGGCGCACCTCCGTCCCCGGGCTCTTCGCCGTGGGCGAGGTCGCGCGCACCGGCGTGCACGGTGCGAATCGTCTCGCCTCGAACTCGCTGCTCGAAGGCGCGGTCTTCGGAGCCCGCGCGGCAGCCGCGCTCGGCACGCCCTGGCAGCATCCTCCCGTCAGCTCGCAGCGCGGCTCGGCGCCTCGCGCACCTCTGTCCGAGGAGTCGGAATCCACCGGCGAGATCGCTGTCGGCGCCGACTTCAGCCGCGCCGCCCTGCAGCGCCTGATGTGGGACCACGTCGGCCTGCTGCGCTCGGAAGAGGGTCTGCGACACGCCGCAGCCATCGTCGCCCGCTGGCTCAGCGCGGTTCCCGAGCCGGCCACCGTCGCCGAGCGCGAGGATGCGAACCTCCTCCTGCTCGCCCGCGCGACCGCGTCTGCCGCGCTCGCTCGCACCGGTTCCGTCGGTGCGCACTTCCGCGAACCCCTCGCCTCACCGCTCCTGGAGACAGTCTGATGCTCACCGCCGCCCACATCACCCGCGTCGTCAGCGCAGCCCTCGAGGAAGACGCCCCCTGGGGCGACCTGACGAGCGCGACCCTGCTTCCCGCGGATGCCACCGCCACTGCCGACCTCGTCGCCCGCGAAGCGGGCACCTTCAGCGGCGGCGAGGTGTTCGCGGCCGCGTTCCACCTCACCGATCCGGCGATCGCGGTCGACGTGCATGTGGGCGACGGAGACGCCTTCGATGCGGGCGACGTGCTCGCCTCGGTATCCGGCTCGGCCCGCGGCATCCTCACCGCCGAGCGCATCGCTCTGAACTTCACCCAGCGGATGAGCGGTGTCGCGACAGCCACCGCCGCCTACGTGCGCGCGGTCGAGGGGACATCGGCGCGGATCGCCGACACGCGGAAGACGACCCCGGGCATGCGAGCGTTCGAACGGCATGCGGTGCTCTCGGGCGGTGGTCACAACCACCGGTTCTCGCTGTCCGATGCGGTGATGGCCAAGGACAACCATCTCGCGGTGCTGAAGCGCTCGGGCGTCGACCTCGCCTCGGCTCTGCGGGATGCGCTCTCCCGACTGCCTCACACGACGCACGTGGTCGTCGAGGTCGACCGGCTCGATCAGATCCCCGCCGTGCTCGACGGGGGTGCGCACACGGTGCTGCTCGACAACTTCTCTCTCGACGACCTGCGCGCCGGAGTCTCGATGATCGGCGATCGCGCGCAGGTCGAAGCCTCGGGCGGGGTCGCTCTCGACACGGTCGGGGCGATCGCGGCGACCGGGGTCGACGTCATCTCGGTCGGCGCCCTGACGCACTCCGCCCGGGCGCTCGATCTCGGTCTCGACGTGCGGATCGACTGACGGGGATGCTCTATCTCGATCACGCCGCAACGGCTCCGGTGCGACCGGAGGTCGTCGAGGCCATGCGCCCGTTTCTGACCGGGGTCTTCGGCAATCCGTCGAGCCACCACACGTACGGTGAGGCCGCGGCGAGCGCACTCGACGACGCGCGGTCGCGGGTGGCCCGAGTGCTCGGCATGCGCGCGGGCGATGTGATCTTCACATCCGGTGGAACGGAATCGAACAATCTCGCGGTGAAGGGCATCGTGCTGGCAGCCCTCGCACGCGGTCGCCGGCATCTGGTCGTCTCGCCGATCGAGCACGAGTCGATCCTCGAATCCGCCGACCACCTGCGGCGCTTCCACGACGTCGAGGTGACGCCGATCCCCGTCGACGGCCTCGGCAGGATCTCCGTCGCCGCTCTGACCCAGGCCCTGCGCGATGACACCGCACTGGTCGCCCTCGGACACGCCAACAACGAGATCGGCACGGTCCAGGACGTCGCCTCCCTCGCAGCAGCCGCGAGGGAGGCAGGCGTCCCGGTGCATGTCGACGCCGTGCAGTCTGCGGGGTGGCTGCCGCTCAGCGCCCTCGGAGCGGATGCCGTCGCCATCGCCGGGCACAAGCTCGGAGCTCCGAAGGGGATCGGAGCGCTCGCCGTGCGAGGGCGCGTCGCGCTCGAGCCGCTCATGCACGGGGGCGGCCAGGAACGAGGACGCCGTTCGGGCACCGAGAACGTCGCGGGCGCGGTGGCCCTCGCGACAGCGCTGGAGCTCGCCGACGCGGAGCGCGAGGAGGCGAGCGCCCGGGTCGCTGAGTCGACGGGGCGCTTCATCGCCGCGGTGCACGCACTCGTGCCGCAGGCGGCCCTCACCGGCGACCCCGTGGCACGGCTGCCCGGCACGGCGAGCTTCACGTTCGCCGGAGTCAGCGGGGAGGCTGTCCTGCTCGAGCTCGAGCGTCGGGGAGTGGTGTCGTCGAGCGGCTCTGCCTGCGCCGCCGGAAGCGACGAGCCCTCGCATGTGCTTCTCGCATGCGGGATCTCCCCCGCGGTCGCGCAGACCTCTGTGCGGTTCACCTTCGGACGCGAGGCGCTCCCGCACGACCTGGCCGAACGGCTCGCCGGGCTGGTCGCCGAATCGGTGCGCGCGGTCACCCACCCCTGAACGACGAGCCCGACCGGCCGGCCATAGACTCGGCTCGTGACCGCCTCCGCCCCGATCGTGACCCTGATCGTCCCCGGCCGCGACATCGGCGCCTTCGCTCCTGCCGCACTCGAGTCGCTGCGCTCGCAGACCGAGACGCGGTGGAACGCGATCCTCATCGACGACGGATCCAGAGACGACACGGCGGAGATCTTCGCCGCGGCCGCCGCATCGGATCCACGGTTCCGGGCGGTGCAGCACGAGGCGTCCCGAGGCCTGGGTGCCGCGCGGAACGTCGGCATCGACCTCGTCGACACTCCCCTGATCGGCTTCCTCGACGCAGACGACGAACTCACGCCCTCGGCCCTCGAACGACTCGTCGGGACGCTCGCCGAGACCGGCAGCGATTTCGTCGCCGGCGCCTACGTGCGGTCGCGCTTCGACGGCGAGCGCTACGTCGCGGGGCGCGTGCAGCCGTGGGTGTCGGCAGCGACGTCGCCCGAACGACTCGCCACCACGATCGCGGAGCACCCTCGAGCGAGCGCGAACATCGTGGCTTGGTCGAAGGTCAGCCGCACCGAGTTCTGGAACGACCTGAGGTTCCCCGAGGGCGTCGCCTACGAGGATCAGGTGGTCGCCCAGCTGATGTACACACGGGCGCGCAGCTTCGATGTCATCCCCGACACCGTGGTGCGCTGGCGCCTGCGCGCGGACGGCACCTCGATCACGCAGGGGCGTGCGAAGCTCCCCGTGCTGCGCGACTATCTCACGGCTTTGCGCGGAGGAATCCGCGTGCTGCACGAGGCGGGGGCACAGGCCGCCGTCACTGCCCGTCTCGAGCTGATCCTGGCCATGGACATTCCGCCGCTGCTCGAGATCGCGCGCACGCACACCGAACCGGACTACTCAGACGAGGTCGACGCGTTCGTCGCCGAGATCGAAGCACTCCCCGAGCACGCCGCCGCCCGCCCCGATCCCGCCCTCACCGCCGCGCTGGCGTGGTGAGACGCGCACTCTGGAGACCGATGAACCAGTACCTCGCCGACCTCTTCTCGCTCGAGGGTCGCACCGCCGTCGTCACCGGTGGCAGCTCGGGTATCGGACGCGGCATCGCGACGGCACTCGCGAGCGCAGGCGCCTCGACCGTGATCGTGGCGCGCGGTGAAGCGCGGATTGCCGAGACCGTGGCGGAGCTCACCCGCGCCGGATGCCGGGCGGCAGGAGTCGTCGGAGACCTCGGCACGCGGGAAGGAATCCGAGCCCTCGCTGAAGCGGCCGTCGTGCCGTTCGGCGAGCCGGACATCCTGGTGAACTCCGCAGGGATCAACATCCGCCCGCCGTTCTCCGAGATCACCGAGGACGACTGGGACGCGACGATGACCGTGAACGCGCTCGCCCCTTTCCTGCTCGGCCAGCGCTATGCCACCGGCATGGCCGAGCGGGGCTACGGGCGCCTGATCCACATCAGCTCCCAGCAGGCGCATCGCGCGTTCGTCGGCAGCGGCGTCTACGGCGCCTCGAAGGGAGCCGTGGAGTCGCTGATGCGCTCGGAGGCCGAGGCATGGGGAAGCACCGGAGTCACGAGCAACAGTCTCGTCCCGGGGTTCGTGCTCACCCCGCTCAACGCCCGGCTGCAGGAGGACCCCGAGCAGATCGCCGCCCTCGCCGCACGGACCATGATCGGACGCAACGGACTGCCGTCGGATTTCGCGGCCGCGGCCGTGTTCCTCGCCGGCGCCGGCTCGAGCTACGTCACCGGGCAGTCGCTGTTCATCGACGGCGGCCTGTCGGTGCACTGAGCACGTCTCACCCCTCGGCCGGGTAGACCCGCTCGTCGGCACGGGACACGTCGAGCAGCGGAACCGGAGCGGTGAGCGCGTCGACCGCATCCGCCCCGGCGGAATCCTCCGGAGCCCGGTCGGCCCGACGGTGGGCGAGGGCAGCGCGCACGCCTCCCGAGACGGCCGTCTCGACGGCCCTCTCCGTATCGAGCACACGCGAAGCGGCCACCTGCTGCGCGGCGAGCTCGGCATAGAGACCGCCCCGCGCGAGGAGCTCGGCGTGAGTGCCCGACTCCACGATCAGGCCGGCTTCGACGACATGGATGACGTCGGCCCCCATGATCGTCGAGAGTCGATGCGCGATCGTCAGCGTCGTGCGCCCCTTGGCCGCTTCGTCCAACGCCTCCTGCACGACGCGCTCCGACACCGTGTCGAGAGCGGACGTCGCTTCGTCGAGCAGCAGCACGGGCGGATCCTTCAATAGCACTCGGGCGATCGCGATGCGCTGCTTCTCACCGCCCGAGAGACGGTATCCCCGTTCTCCGACCACGGTGTCATAGCCGTCTTCGAACCCGCTGATGATGTGATGGATGTTCGCTGCGGTGCAGGCGGCGATCATCTCCTCGTCCGTCGCGTCGGGTCTGGCGTACAGCAGGTTCTCGCGGATCGTCGCGTGGAACAGGTACGTCTCCTGCGAGACGATGCCGACCTGGTCGATGATCGACTCCTGCGTGAGGGTCTTCACGTCCGCTCCCGCGAACAGCACCGCGCCGCCATGCGCCTCGTACAGTCTCGGCGCCAGATACAGCACCGTCGTCTTGCCCGCACCCGAGGGACCGACGAATGCGACGTGCTGACCGGGCTCGGCCACGAAGGAGACGCCCTGCAGGGTGGGGCGAGCATCGGGTGCCGCGTCCGGATAGCGGAAGACGACGTCGGCGAACTCGATCCGTCCCCGTGGCCCCGGCGCTTCAGCGACCGTGATCGCATCCGGGGCGTCCTGGATCTCGGGCACCAGGTCGAGGTACTCGAAGATGCGCGCGAACAGCGCAGACGACGTCTGGAGGTCGAGCGACACCCGCATGAGGCCCATCAGCGGCTGCAGCAGACGGGCCTGGACGGTCGTGAAGGCGACGACGGTTCCCGCGGTGATCGCGCCGGTGCCACCGGCGATCAGGTAGCCCGAGACGAGGTAGATGACCGCGGGGACGCTCGCCATCAGCACCTGGACGACCGCGAAGAAGCCCTGCCCGCTCATCGCCCGCCGTACCTGCAGCCTCACCTGGTTGCGGTTCTCGGCCTGGTATCGCTGCGATTCGGTGCGCTGTCGGTTGAACGCCTTCGACAGGAGCATCCCCGACACGCTCAGAGTCTCCTGCGTGATGGAGGTGAGCTCGGACAGCGACTCCTGGGTCTCGCCGGCGATGCGCGCACGGACCTGCCCCACGCGTCGCTGCACGATGATGAGGAACGGCATGAGCACGACAGCGATCAGCGTGAGCCGCCAATCGATCAGGATCATCGCGACGAGGGAGGCGATGACCGTCACGACATTGCCGAGGATGCTGGTCACGGTGTTGGTCAGGACGCCCGAGACGCCGCCGACGTCGTTCTGCAGACGCGACTGGATGACGCCGGTCTTCGTCCGGGTGAAGAATCCGAGCTCCATGGCTTGCAGATGCTCGAACAGCCGGACCCGCAGATCGCCCGTGACGCTGTTGCCGACGGTCGAGGTGAGCCAGGTCTGCGCGACGCCGAGGACGGCGGAGAGGAGGAAGAGCCCGACCATCGCCGAGACCAGCCAGATCAGGAGCTGCAGCTGGGGGCCACCGCCGTCGACGGGGAAGAGCGCGTCGTCGAAGATGCGCTGCACGATCAGCGGCGGGATGACGGCGATGGCGGCGCCGATCACGACCAATACGCCGGTCCAGAAGATGCGCCAGCGGTACGGACGGAACAGCGCGATCACCCTGGATCCGAGCCCGCTGATGCGCGGTGCCTCGGCGTTGAGCCGACGCTGTGCGCTCTCGTCCACACCGCGGAATCCCCCGCGTCCACCACCCATGCTCATGTCGCCAGCGTAGTCAGCACGCATGACCCCGGGACGCGCTCAGCGCGGGCGTCCGTCCGCTGAGAGCGGATTCAGAGGGATCCGGAATGAAATGTCCGAACCTGTGGTTACGCTGAGTGGTCCCCGCGCACTCGCGCGATCTCCCCCTCTCTTCAGTGCCTTGGAGGCCGTATGTCTGCCGTCGACACCGGGTCGATCACCACGCCCCCTCCCGCGCGCAGCGGCGAGATCGCCCGCAGCGACATGCGCGTGATCTGGCTCCTGCTCGTCGCCGCGTTCGTCGCGATCCTCAACGAGACCACGATGGGCATCGCGATCCCCCATCTGAACGTCGATCTGGGCATCCCGCCCGAGCTCGGCCAGTGGCTGACGAGCGCATTCATGCTCACCATGGCGGTCGTCATCCCGACGACCGGGTTCATCCTGCAGCGCTTCACGACCCGTCAGGTCTTCATCGCCGCGATGATCTCGTTCTCGCTCGGAACCCTGGTCGCCCTCGTGGCGCCCGGATTCGAGATCCTCCTCGCCGGCCGCGTCATCCAGGCCGCCGGCACGGGCATCATGATGCCGCTCCTCATGACCACCATCATGAACGTCGTCCCCGCCCAGTCGCGCGGACGCATGATGGGGCGCGTCGGACTCGTCATCTCGCTCGCTCCCGCGATCGGACCGACGCTCGCCGGTGCGGTCCTCGAGACGCTCCACTGGCGTGCGCTGTTCGCGATCATCCTGCCCATCGCGCTCGTCTCGCTGCTCATCGGCGTCAAGTGGATGACCAACCTGGGTGAGACCCGCGTGGTCCCCCTCGATGTCGTCTCCATCCCGCTCGCCGCTCTCGGATTCGGCGGCATCGTCTTCGGTCTCAGCCAGTTCGGCGGCGAAGGCGGATCCGGCGAGACCGCCGGTGTCGTCGCTCTCGTCGTGGGTGCCGTCGCACTCGCGCTGTTCGTGTGGCGCCAGCTGGTGCTGCAGCGGGTCGACGACGCACTGCTCGACCTGCGCGTGTTCCGCTCGGCGAACTTCACGTTCTCGGTCGTCATCATGACGATCCTCGCGCTGTCGATGTTCGGGACGCTGACTCTTCTGCCGCAGTACCTGCAGAACGTCGCCGGCCTCAACGCCCTCGAGTCCGGCCTCATCCTCCTTCCCGGTTCGGTGCTGATGGGTCTGCTCGGCCCCATCATGGGTCGGGTGTACGACGCACGCGGCACTCGCCCGCTGCTGATCCCCGGAACGATCCTGGTGTCGGCCGCGCTGTTCTACTACTCGACCGTCGGCGAGCACACCGTGTGGTGGGTCCTCATCATCGTGCAGGCGGCCATGTCGGTCGGACTCGCGATGTCGTTCACGCCGTTGTTCTCCGCGTCGCTCGGGTCGCTGCAGCGTTCGCTGTACTCACACGGCTCCGCTGTGCTGAACACCCTCCAGCAGGTCGGTGGCGCGGCGGGCGTGGCGGTGCTGACGGTGACGTACTCCGCCATCCTGCACGCCGGAGAAGCCGAAGGGCTCCCCACGGCGGTCGCCGGTGCGCCGGGTGCCCGCATGGCATTCCTCATCGCCGCGATCATCTCGCTGGCTGCGGTGGCGCTGAGCCCCTTCGTCCGCAAGCCGGCAGACGATGTCTCCGGCGGAGCGCACGGCGGGCACTGATCGTCCCGCTGCGGCGGCGTCTCCTGCTACTGCGTCTTCGGCGCAGGGAAGTGGCAGACGCCGCCGCTGCAGTACCCGGCGGCGTCGTCATCAAGCAGGTTCGGAGTTCCGGTCAGCGGCTGAAGCACGGTCGGTGCGTCCTGCTCGGCGGAGTCCTGTGTCTTGGCCATCATTCGATCGTACGCCTGTGGCGACGGCATGGCGCGGAAATGCGGCGGCGGCCGGGGGCGGCTGATCATCAGACGTTCTGCCCTACGGTGGACGAGTGCTCAAACGACTCCTCGCCCGCTTCTTCTGGGCAGTCAGCCGCTGGACCCTCACCGCCGAGGCCACTCCTCAGAGACCCACCATCCTCATCGGTGCGCCGCACACGTCCAACTGGGACTTCGTGCTCATGCTGGCGATCGCGTGGAGACTGGGCATCGAGGTGCACTGGCTCGGCAAGAACAGCCTGTTCCGCGGGTGGCGGGGTCCGATCATGCGTCGTCTCGGCGGCATCGCCGTCGACCGCGCCGACCCGGCGCGGGTCGTCAACGACGTCGTGGAGCAGGTCCATTCCGGCGGCGTCTTCGGCCTCGTGATCACGCCCGACGGCACTCGCGGGGGCAACGAGTACTGGAAGTCCGGCTTCTATCGGATCGCACGAGAGACCGGGATGCCGGTGACTCTCGGTTTCGTCGACCGCACCACGATGACCACCGGACTCGGCCCCACGATCGAGCTGACGGGGGACGTCGCCGCTGACATGGACAGGATCCGGGCGTTCTACGCAGACAAGGCCGGTCTCCGTCCCGAACGCCGCACCGTGCCGCGGCTGCGCGAGGAGCACGCGAACGGCGACAGCTGACAACGCCGTCTCAGGCCGAGTCCTCCTGCTCGATCTCCGACCGGGCCTCGGAACGGGCGTACTCCAGATCGTCGTCGGACAGCGTCTCGGCCATGCCGACCACAGCCCCGGTGATCGTCCTGATCTCATCCCGCGTTCGCTCGCCGAGGTGCGGCGCGGTATCTCCGAGCACCTCGACTCGCGCCTCGAGCGACAGCCCGGGCCACCACTCGCGGATCGGTGGAAGCGTCATCCCCTGCTCCTCGAGTGCATCTGCGCAAGAGTCTGGACAGACTCCGAGCGGTGCCGCAAAACTGACTGCATGGAACCCGACCACCGATCTGCACCGTCGAGCGAGCTCGACGACCGACGAGACGGACGCGACGAGACTCGGAACGAGCGCGCCGACCGCAACTGGGAGGAGCTCCTGCAGGAGCTGCGAGTGATGCAGACCGGTACGCAGATCCTCACCGGATTCCTGCTGGCCGTCGCCTTCACTCCCCGCTTCGAGGACATGGACGAGGTCCAGAGGGATCTGTACGTGGTGCTGGTGGCACTCGCCGCGCTGGCGACGATCCTGGCGCTCGCGCCGGTGGGCATGCACCGGGCGCTGTTCGGTCGCCGCCGCAAACCCGAACTCGTCCGGGTGGCCGCTCGGATCGTGAAGATCGACCTCGTGGCGATCTCCGCACTGACGATCGGTGTGACCACCCTCATCATCGACTTCACCGTCGATCGCGCCGCCGGGCTCATCGCGCTCGTCTCCTCACTGGTCGCCGTCCTCCTCCTCTGGCTCGTCCTCCCGCGCCTGGTCCGGCGAGAGGCCGAACGTACGCGGGAGGACGAACGAGAGTGAGACGTCAGCTCAGCTGGTCGCGGGAGTGCGGTTCTCGGCACTCACCATCCACGCGAACTGCTCCAGGCTCTCGAGCACCGCGTGCAGGATGTCGGCCGACGTGGGGTCTTCCTCGTCGACGGCATCGTGCACGTCGCGGATCGTCCCGATCGTCGCCTCGAGGCGCGCGGTGATGAGGTCGATCGTGTCGGTCGTCGAGACCTCGCCCATCGGGAACGCGGGAAGAGAGGTCGATTCCGCGATCGTGTCCGTGCGTCCGTCGGGCACCGCGTGCAGTGCCCGCATCCGCTCGGCGACCGTGTCGCTGAACGTGCGCGCGGCGTCGATGATCTCGTCGAGCTGACGGTGGGTGTCCCGGAAGTTGCGTCCGACGACGTTCCAGTGTGCCTGCTTGCCCTGCAGTGAGAGCTCGATCAGGTCGACCAGCACGAGCTGCAGGTTCGCGGCGAGGGTGGGCGACGCCGTGAATCCCTTCTCGGCGTTCTGCCTTCTCGTCGTCTTCGCTCCGCGCTTGGATGCGGTGCCGGTCTTGGACGCGCTCTTGGACGTGCTCTTCTCAGCCATGAGTCCTCCTGGGGTTGGAAACTGCGAGATTAGCTCCGCTCGCGGCCCGTATCGAGGGGGTTGACAGTCCCCCCGGTCTCATCAGATCGTGGCGCAGTGACGAAATCAGAGAGAGCACAGACCGAGATCGACGACCACGCATCGGATGTGGTGATCGGCCCGACCTCGGAGTCGGATGCGGGTGAGGTGCTCACCCTGCAACGCGCGGCGTTCGTGTCGGAGGCGCAGATCTACGGCAGCGCCGATATGCCCCCGCTGACCCAGACGCTCCCCGAAGTGGAGGCCGAGCTGCGTTCCAGCAGCGGCCTCGCGGCGCGGAAGGACGGACGGCTGGTCGGGGTCATCCGGTTCGTCGAGGACGACGGCGTGCTGCTGATCGGCAGGATCGCGATCGCGCCCGACATGCAGGGAGAGGGCATCGGGCGCACGCTGCTCGACGCGGCCGAACGCGCGTCGAGCGCGGATGTGGCCGAGCTCTTCACCGGCAGTCTGAGCGAGGCCAACATCCGCCTGTACGAGTCATGCGGATACGAGGAGGCCGAGCGCGTGCCGCAGGGCGACGGAACCGAGCAGGTGTTCCTGAGAAAACCTCTGCATCAGGTGTGAGACCCCTCTGAACGGGCGCGTCGGGTTGAATCGTCCCGCCGAGTGCGGAATCGTGGCCCGTCACGCCGCACCCGCGTCGTGACCGCAACCGGAAGGAGAGTCTTGTGCTCACCCTCACCGATAACGCCACCGCAATCGTGAACACCCTCGTCAGCCGTCAGACCGACGCTGACGACGCCGGGCTTCGCATCCACTCCACGCCCGCCCCTGGACCGGATGGGGGTGCGCGCCTCGCCGTCCTCGTGACGCCGGACCCGGAACCCGACGACCAGGTCGTCGAGGTGTCGGGCACCCGACTCTTCCTCGATGAGACCGCCGCAGCCGCGCTCGATGACAAGGTGCTCGACGCCGGCGTCGATGACGAGGGGTCCGTGTCCTTCGCCGTGCTTCCGCAGGTCTCCTGAGGAGATCCGCCACCGGATGCCGCGGCTCATCGAGCCGCGGCATCCGTGCGTCTGGGACTGCCGCGCATCCGCCTCGCGTAGGTTAGACGGAGACCCGTGATCGTCGCGGATCCAGAAGGACCGTTCCCCCGCATGAAGCTGGCATTGCTCCGTCGCTACGTCGTCCTCGCTGAGACGCTGCACTTCCCCCGAGCCGCCTCCCAGCTGGGCATTCCCCTGGCCTCCCTGTACACCTCTCTCGACAAGCTCGAGGACGAGGTCGGACACACGCTGATCAATCGCGAAGGGACGCCGCGACTCACGAACGTGGGAGAGCTGTTCCTCGCTGAAGCGCAGGCGACCGTGGCCGCCGCGCCCCCGCCCGCGCCGAAGACGGCGGGCCCGGCGGGCGGCAAGGCCAAGGCGTCCAAGGGCAAAGGTCGCGCGCCCATCGTGAAGGGTCAGCCGAAGCCCTACAAGAAGCGTCAGGGTCGCTGAGCCTCAGCGTTCGGTGACCTGGCCGCTCTCGACGGACCACCGCCGATCGGTCTGGACAGCCTCCAGCATCCGTCGGTCGTGCGTGACCAGCAGCAGAGTTCCGGTGTACGACTGGAGCGCCTGCTCGAGCTGTTCGATCGCCGGCAGGTCGAGGTGGTTGGTCGGCTCGTCGAGGACGAGCAGATTGACTCCCCGCGCCTGCAGCAGCGCCAGTGCCGCCCGCGTGCGTTCACCCGGTGACAGGGCTTCGACGGAACGCGTGACGTGGTCTGCCCTCAGACCGAACTTCGCCAGCAGAGTGCGCACCTCGGCCGACGACATCTCGGGCACGAGAGCCTCGAACGCATCGGCGAGCGCAGAATCGCCGATCAGCAGCGACCGAGCCTGGTCGATCTCGCCGATCTGCACGCTGCTCCCGAGCGCCGCGGTCCCCTCGACGGGTTGCTGTCGTCCGAGGAGCCCACGGAGCAGAGTCGACTTGCCGGCGCCGTTGGGACCGGTGATTCCGATGCGGTCGCCGACGTCCACCTGCAGAGACAGCGGCCCCAGCGTGAACGCGCCCTGCTGGAAGACCGCCCCGTTGAGTGTCGAGACCACGCTGCTCGATCGGGGCGCAGAGCCGATCGTGAACTCCAGCTGCCATTCCTTGCGCGGCTCCTCGACCTCGTCCAGTCGTGCGATCCGGCTCTCCATCTGACGCACCTTCTGCGCCTGCTTCTCACTCGACTCCGTCGACGCCTTGCGCCTGATCTTGTCGTTGTCCGGAGCCTTCTTCATCGCGTTCCGGACGCCCTGGCTCGACCATTCTCGCTGGGTGCGCGCCCGCGCGACGAGGTCCGCCTTCTTGTCGGCGAACTCGTCGTACTTCTCCCGCAGGTGCCGACGCACGACGGCGCGTTCCTCGATGTAGGCGTCGTAGCCGCCCCCGTAGAGACGATTCGATCCCTGGGCGAGATCGAGTTCGAGCACGCGGGTGACGCTGCGAGCCAGGAACTCGCGGTCGTGGCTGACGAGAACGACGCCGCCGCGGAGACCGCGTACGAACGCCTCGAGGCGCTCCAGCCCATCGAGGTCGAGGTCGTTGGTCGGCTCGTCGAGGAAGACGATGTCGAACCGCGACAGCAGCAGTGCGGCGAGTCCGACGCGAGCCGCCTGGCCGCCGGACAGGCCGGTCATGAGCGCGTCCTCCGCGACGCCGCTCGTGCTCGGGAGTCCGAGGTCGGCGAGCACCGCAGGGATGCGCTCCTCGAGATCGGCGGCACCGCTCGCGAGCCACCGATCGAGCGCCTGAGAATAGGTGTCGGCGGGGTCCGTGCCCGCCGGGGCGAGCGTGGGATCGCCGAGCGCCGCTGCAGCGGCATCCATCCCACTCGTCGCCGTCGCGCAGCCCGTGCGGCGCGCGATGTATCCCGCCACCGTCTCGCCGTCGACGCGCTCATGCTCCTGAGGCAGCCAGCCGACGAAAGCGTCGGTGGGCGCGAGCGAGATCGACCCGCCCATCGGCGCATCCACACCGGCGAGCAGGCGGAGCAGAGTCGATTTCCCCGCGCCGTTCGCGCCTACCACGCCGATGACGTCACCGGGAGCGACGGTCAGGTCGAGGCCCTCGAAGAGGATGCGGTGGCCGTAGCCGCCTGCCAGGTTCTGGGCGACGAGGGTGGCGGTCATCAGACCAGTCTGTCAGGCTCACGGCTGGTCCACGCCCGCCCCGGCCCGGTGACCGTCAGGCCACGGCGCGGAAGAAGAGCGAGAACCAGAGGATGAAGAAGGCGACCTGAGCGAGCGTGCCGAGGATGCCGATCACCATCGCCCACCGAGCGAGGCCCCGGCCGGACTCGGTGTTCTCGGGAGCGTCCAGCTGTCGGCGCGCGAAGATCGACAGGATCACACCCGCAAGAGGGATCACGAACGCAGCGATGAAGCCCACCAGGGCGAGCAGGTTCGTCTTGGCCTGAGCTGCATACTGGGTCACGAGATCAATATAGGGCGCGACTCTCGTCAGAGCGCGACCTGATCATGCGTCGCGATCGCGAACTCCTGCCCGGGATACCGCAGTCCCGAGAAGTACATGTTCGTGTGCGCGACGATCTGCTCACCTGAGATCGGCACGCCGTCCCACTCCGTGTCGACCGTCGTGTGCGCGTCACTCACGAGGGTCACGTCATAGCCTTCCGCCGCCGCGCGCTGCATCGTGGTGCGTACGCAGAAGTCGGACTGCGCGCCGGTGATCACCAGTCGTGTCGCGCCGAGGGCGTCCAGGGTCTCGCGCAGGTTCGTGTCGGCGAAGGAGTCGCGGTAGCTCTTGCGAACCAACGGCTCTCCTTCGTCCCGCCGCAGCGGCGCGGCGAGCTCCCACTCGGGTGTGCCCACTCCGACGGGGTCGTGGTGGACCCAGACCACGGGAACCCCACCGTCGCGAGCGCGCTCGACGAGGCTTGCGGCACGCGCGAGCACACCGTGCTCGTCGAAGCATCCCGGCATCACGCCGGCCTGCAGGTCGATCGCGAGGACGACAGTGCGGCCAGATGATGGCATCCGAGTCAGTCCCAGTCCAGGTATTCCTCGATGATCACGCCGGTCTCGATCGGGTGGTGCATCGGGAACAGGTGGTCGCCGGCGATCGTCTTGATGCTGGAACGGTCGGGCATCGTGGCCTGCAACGCCTCGGCAGTGGCGGCGGGGGTGTCGGTGTCTTCGGTTCCCTGCACGATCAGCACGGGGATCGCCGGTGCGACGGCGATGTCGACGTCCTCGACGCCGAGCAGCAGCAGACCGTTTGCCCGGTCGCTGTGCGCTGCCACGAGGGCGCGTGCGATCGTCCCGCCGAAGCCGTGACCGCCGACCCAGGTGTCCTCGATTCCGACGTGATCGATCACGTCGATGACGTCGTCGACGCGCTCGTCGAGCGAGGCATCGGATGCCGCGCGGTGGCCGATCCGCAGCACATGGAAACCCGCCTCTTCGGCGAGATAGTGCGCGGCGACGCCCAGCACGTCCGCGGCGAGTCCCTGCTCCTGGATCAGAACCAGCTTGACCGGACCGTCTCCCTCATCCACGAAGGGGATCGCGCGGCCCTCTGGCTCGAAGATCTGGGTATCGGTCATGGGCGCGCGGCTCCTCGTTCGGATGTCAGGGATCGCTTTCCAGCGTAGTCGAGCCCGTCGGCGGAGATCGGCCCCGCCCCACCTCAGGCGCGCAGGGGCGTAGAGTCAGGCCAGGAGCTGACTCTGGTTCCCCGAAGATGGGAACCCGTTGTCAGACACGACACGCTCGTCCGTCCATACCCCGACCTCCGGCCCGGAGCTTCTGACCCTCGGCCTGCTGGCGAACTCCTCGATGGAGAACGAACGGCGCCTCCCGATCCATCCCCGCCATCTCGACCGCATCGACGCGGATGTGCGCGCTCGCATGATCGTCGAGCACGGGTACGGCGCCGACTTCCAGCTGGAGCCCGGCTATGTGGAGTCCCGCGTGGGCCGGGTCGCCGCGCGGTCTGACGTGCTCGCCTCCGCTGACGTGCTGCTGCTGCCCAAGCCGCAGCTCGCGGATGTCGCCGAGATCAGCGCTGGCGGCATTCTGTGGGGCTGGCCGCACTGCGTGCAGGACGTCGCTCTCACGCAGACCGCGATCGACAGCCGTCTCACGCTGATCGCCTTCGAGGCCATGAACCACTGGACCCCGCAGGGAGACATGAGCCTGCACGTCTTCCACAAGAACAACGAGCTGGCCGGCTACTGCTCGGTCATCCATGCGATGAGCCTCGTCGGCTCGACCGGGGACTACGGCCCGCGCCTGCGCGCAGTCGTCATCGGCTTCGGGGCGACGGCACGCGGCGCGGTGACGGCATTGAATGCTCACGGGGTGCACGACATCGAAGTCCTCACTCAGCGCGGGGCGGCCGCCGTGGGCTCCCCCATCCACAATTCGCACCTCACTCAGCTGAACACCGACGACGGACCCACGCACCTCAGCGAGGTCGAGACGGAGGGTGGCTCCGTGCTGCTCCCCGACTTCCTGGCGACGTACGACATCGTCGTGAACTGCACCCTGCAGGACGTCGCGGCGCCGTTGACGTATCTGCGCACCGAGGACCTGTCCCGTTTCGCCTCGGGCAGCCTGATCATCGATGTGTCGTGCGACGAGGGCATGGGCTTCGAGTGGGCGACCCCGACGACCTTCGACGAGCCGATGTTCGCGGTGGGTCAGGGCGTGAACTACTACGCCGTCGACCACAGCCCGTCGTATCTCTGGAACTCGGCCACGTGGGACATCAGCGAAGCTCTCCTGCCTTTCCTCCGCACTGTGCTCGAAGGCCCCGACGCGTGGGCCGAGAGCTCGACGCTCACACGCGCGATCGAGATCCGCGACGGAATGATCCAGAACCCGAGCATCCTGAGCTTCCAGGGACGATCGACGGATTACCCGTACGCCCTGGCGGTGTGACGCGCGCTAGATGCTCCGTTTGAGCCCGACGTGGGCCGTCTGGTAGCCGAGCCGGGTGTAGAACGCACGGGTGCGATCCCGAGCCTCGTCGGTGGTGATCTGTGACAGCGTCGCCCCCCGCGCACGACCGAACTCGTGCGCCCACTCCAGCATCGCCGCGCCCAGGCCCCGTGATCGCTCCGCCGTCGCGACACGCAGTCCCTCGATCTGCAGTCGGGTCGACCCGCCGCGAGAGAGCCCCGGGATGACGGTCAACTGCATGGTGGCGACGATGCGGTCGGCGCTGTCCCGGACGACCCCCAGGTAGTTGGATGCGTCGCGGATGACGGCGCGGAAGCCCGCCTCGTATCGGTCGAGTTCGACACTCTCACGGTCTGCACCGAATCGATCGTCCGACAGCAGCGCTGCGATCGCCTCGATGTCATCCCGGCTGGCCCGCTCGACACGGAAGGTTCGGCCGGCCACCTGCAGTCGTCCCCGCACCGAGGACCGCGCGTCGGCCTGCATCCTGGCTACGAGCAGGTCGAGCCATCCGCCGACATTGGTGCGAGCCTCTGCGGTGTCGGGATAGCGGCATCTCAGGTGCAGACCGGACTCGTCCAGGATGAACCACAGCATGACGCCGTCGGTGTCGGTTGCCGCGCTGACGTACTGGGCGTCGAGCCCGACGGAGTCGATCCGCACGGGCAGCCTGCGCAGATCCAGCCACGAGATCGCGAACATCCCTGGAGCCACCGGCATCCCACCCCACGGTGCGAGCACATCTGCGAGCGGCCACGCACCGAGTTGTACTGCTTCCTTGACGGCCGCTGCTGCAGCGTGCGGTTCGGCGAGCTCCGATTCGAGGACGGAATTCGTGATGAACCAGCCGACCGAGTCATGCCAGTCGTCCTCGAAGCGACTGTGCACGGGAAACACGGCTCGCAGCGCAGTACCCGCGACTTCGCGCGTCACCGCAGTCATCGCGACCACCGCAGATGCGAGCGTGGAGACGCCATCGTCACGGGCCTGCGCGGCGAATGCCGCGGCGTCGTCGACATCGAACACATCGCGCACTTCCACGCGCTCGCGATGCGGCTCGGGTGCGCCCAGCGACAGGGGGAACTGCGGCATCACACCGCCGCTGTCCGCGATGATCGCTTCCCATCGCCGCCGCACGTGGTCCGGTGCAGGGTCCTTGTCCAGCAGCGCCTGCGTGTGTTCGACGAATGCCGGCGCCGACCTCGGCGTCGACATCGGCTTCGCGCCCGCCGTGCCCGCGTCCAGCGCCGACAGCAGATCGCGCACGATCACGAGCATCGACCACATGTCGACGTGCGCGTGGTCCGCCGCGATCACGACCGTGAGCCCCGCAGCGGTCTCCAGTACGCACAGCCGATGGGACGGACGTCCGTACGGCGAGCACTCCGCGTCGAGGATGTCGCGCAGCGCGTCATTGACCGCCTGACCAGGGCCCACCTGATGCTCGACCCAGCTTCCGGGGCTGATCTCGATCTCGTGAAGCGTCGGATCGCCGTCCGCACCACGTGCGAAGGCCGATCGCAGCGTGCCATGTCGAGCGACGACAGCCAGCCACGCATCCGCGATCGATTCACGATCGGTCTGTGCGGGCAACCGGAACGACAGAGCCATCCAGGAGCCGGGTCGGTCACCCGCCCCGACATGCAGTCGCTGGTCGAACGACACGGGCAGGGGTCGTCCGAGCGCGGACGCGCTGACGTCGTACCCCCAGAGCCGTCCGAAGGGGAGGCGGAGGTGCGTGACGTTGGTCAGTCGCATGGGTAGCACCATATCGTCCGGATAACCTGATCACTCAACACGACTGCCCGAGCAGACTCGCTCAGTCATCGATCGAGGAGCCTGATGCCCACCTTCGAGGTACCCGGAGCCGAGCTGGCTGTCGCCCTGAGCGATGAAGGCGGGCACCCCGTCGTCCAGCTGCATGGCCTCACGTCGAGCCGGGCCCGCGACCGGGTGCTCAATCTCGACCTCGGTCGCGGACTGAGCGGAACTCGACTCCTGCGGTACGACGCACGCGGCCATGGCCGTTCGACCGGGCGGAAGGTTGCCGACGACTATCGCTGGCCGAACCTCGCGGATGATCTTCTGCGGTTGCTCGATCATTGGTTCCCCGGCGAGCGCGTTCACGGGGTCGGCCCCTCGATGGGTGCCGCGACCCTTCTGCACGCTGCGTCGCTCGAGCCGGACCGCTTCACCGGACTCACACTCATGGTGCCGCCCACCGGGTGGAAGACCAGACCCGCTCAAGCGGACATCTACCGAGCCGCGGCTGCGCTGATCGAAGCCGATGGTGTGGAGGCGTACCTCGCCGGCACGCGCGGATCGACGCCACCCCCGGCCACCGTCTCGGCCCCGGAGACATGGCCCGACGTCGCCGATGCCCTTCTGCCGTCGTTGCTTCGCGGTGCAGCGCTCAGCGACCTGCCCGCCCCTGAGATGGTCGCAGGGATCGATGTGCCGACGACGATATTGGCCTGGGTGGACGACCCCGGCCACCCGCTGTCGACCGCAGAATCCCTCGCCGAGCTGCTCCCGCACGCGACCCTGGCGGTCGCCCGCACTCCTGAAGATGTCGAAGCCTGGCCCGAGCTCTTGAGTCAGGATGTCGAGCGTCGCAGCTAGACCGGCTGTGCGCGCCGAGTTCGCTCGCGACTCCACAGCATGGCGATCATCGCCCGTCGCTGTCACGCTCGTATCCGCACCGACCGCGCAGTGATATCTTCATGCGGTGAGGCCAGAATTCGGGGATACCGCAGACGCGACTTTCGCCGTCACCCTCGTGGTGGACATGCCGATCACCAAGCTCCATGCGCTGGACGTCATCGCTTTCGCGGCCGACAGCGCCATCCGAGACGCCCGCACCGCGTCCCCTCGGGTACCGCTGTCGCCCGACGCCTGGGCAGAGGTGCAGATCCCACGCTTCGCCGATCCGCCGCCGATCGCCATCGACGTCTGCTCTGACGCAAGCGTCGAAGTCGCGAGCGCTGCCGCCGACCGCCTCACGGAGGCACTGATGCAGGTCGGCTGGACCGTGCGTGCTCGACGTAGCGACGAGATCTGATTCGCACCCCGCGGCTTCGTACGCGCCGGTGCCGATCTCCTCAGCACTCGGGCAGAACCTCGCTCAGTTGTTGAAACGGAACTCCACGACGTCGCCGTCCTGCATGACGTAGTCCTTGCCCTCGAGGCGCGCCTTGCCCTTGGAGCGGGCTTCGACGACGGACCCGGTCTCGACGAGGTCGTCGAACGAGACGATCTCAGCCTTGATGAAGCCCTTCTCGAAGTCGGTGTGGATGACTCCGGCGGCCTGCGGCGCCTTGGATCCCTTGGGGATCGTCCACGCGCGCGCCTCTTTCGGGCCAGCCGTGAGGTAGGTCTGCAGACCCAGAGTGTCGAAGCCGATGCGAGCGAGCTGGTCGAGACCGGACTCGTCCTGCCCGGTCGACGCGAGCAGCTCTGCGGCATCCTCGGGGTCGAGGTCGATCAGCTCGGACTCGATCTTGGCGTCGAGGAAGATGGCCTTCGCCGGGGCGACCAGCGCGGCGAGCTCCGCCTTGCGGGCGTCGTCGGTGAGCACGCCCTCGTCGACGTTGAAGACGAAGATGACCGGCTTGGCGGTGAGGAGCCCGAGCTCGCGGATCGGCGTCAGATCGATGCCCGCGACGGACAGCAGCACACCGCGCTCGAGCGCATCCTTCGCCGCGTTGGCGGTCTCGAGGACGACGGGCTCGATCTTCTTGCCGCGCACCTCCTTCTCGTACCGCGTGATCGCCTTGTCGACGGTCTCGAGGTCGGCCAGCATGAGCTCGGCGTTGATGGTCTCCATGTCGGATGCCGGATTGACCGCACCGTCCACGTGCACGACATCGTCATCCGCGAACCCGCGCACGACCTGGGCGATGGCATCCGCCTCGCGGATGTTCGCGAGGAACTTGTTGCCGAGTCCCTCTCCCTCGCTCGCGCCGCGCACGATGCCGGCGATGTCGACGAACGACACCGCGGCGGGCAGGATGCGCTCGCTGCCGAAGATCTCGGCGAGCTTGTCGAGACGAGGATCGGGCAGGTTCACCACCCCGACGTTCGGCTCGATCGTCGCGAACGGATAGTTCGCCGCGAGCACGTCGTTCTTGGTCAGAGCGTTGAAGAGGGTGGACTTGCCGACATTGGGCAGGCCGACGATTCCGATAGTGAGAGCCACGGGGGTCGAGTCTACCGGTCGGAGATGCGCAGCCCCTGCGGGTGTCGGCGTCAGGCTCGCATGGCGCGGAATGCGTGCGTCACGTAGGGCAGGTCGATCGTCCCCTCACCGTCGAGTCCGAGCTCGTCGAACAGCACGTCCATCTGCCGTGTGATCTCTGAGCGTTCGTCGTTCGACGCCGCGATCAGGTAGCTGCGCGAGCGCGCCATCTGATGCAGCTGCGTCCGGTTCATCGCCCGGGTCCACTCCCACTGCTGCTTCTCGATCCCCGTGAAGGGGGCGTCGATGCGCGGGCCGTCGGAGCCGGGTCCGTTGACCATGTCCTCCGCCGGACTGCTGTGCATGATGTCAGTGAGACGGCGCACCCAGTCCGCGCGTTCGTCGCGGATGTTCCAGATCAGCCCCAGCACTCCCCCGGTGCGGACGACTCGCCCGAGTTCGAGGGACGCCGCAGACGGCTCGACCCAGTGCCAGGCCTGACCCAGCACGGCGGCGTCGAGGCTGGCGTCGGGCAGCGGCATCCGTTCGGCTGTTCCCTGGAATGTCGGAACACCGGGAACGCTCCGCCGCAGTGTCGCGAGCATGGCGGCGTCCGGATCCACGGCGACGACCTCGGCATCCGGGGCCTGCGCGAGCACACGTGTGAGCTTTCCGGTGCCCGCGCCCACGTCGGCGATGCGACGGGAGCCGTGAGGCATCGGATCGAGCATCCACGACACGGCCTCGAAGGGATACTCGGGTCTTCCCGCCTCGTAGTTCGCGGCCTCGGCGCCGAAGGATGTCGCTCGGTCGGTACTCATGTCGCCAGCCTACGGCGCGTCATCCTGGAGCGTCTCGGATGCCGGGAGAGAGTGGGGATGTGCCACTGGATTTCACCGCAATCGACTTCGAGACGGCGAACTCCAGCCCCGCCTCGGCCTGCTCCGTCGGCCTCGTACGGGTGCGCGACGGCAGGATCGTCGCCACCGCCGGATGGTTGATCCGCCCGCCCGCCGGTCACGACGAGTTCCAGGAGTGGAACACCAAGATCCACGGCATCCGCGCCCACGACGTGATCGACGCGGCCACCTGGGCCGATCAGTTCGACCGCCTGTGCGCCTTCGCCGGCGCCGACGTGCTCGTGGCGCACAACGCGGGCTTCGACCTCAATGTGCTCCGCCGGGCTTCCGAGGCCACCGGCGGCGACTGCCCGCCGTATCGCTCGCTGTGCAGCCTGCAGGTGGCTCGCAAGACCTACGACATCGAGTCGTACCGACTCCCGAAGGCCGCAGAGGCTGCGGGCTTCACCGGCTTCTCGCACCATGACGCGCTCGCGGACGCGCTCGCGTGCGCCCACATCATCATCGACGCCGCTCGCCGACACGGCGCGTCCGACGTCTTCTCCCTGGCGGATGCATTGTCGCTGCGAGTGACCGAGCCGGTCCTCGCCACCCCGGAGCGCGCGGTCGCCTGAGTCGCACCGGACGAATGTCCGTGGCCGAGCGCATCATGGAGCACATGGATGCTCTCACGCTCGTTCTTCTCCTGGTCGCGCTCGCGGCCGGCGCCGCCGTGGGGTGGTTCCTCCGCGGATCGCGCGGAGCAGCAGACCTCGCTCGCGCCGAGGCCGAGCTCGCCGCAGCTCGAGACGATCGCGACCGACAGTACGACCTGTATCGGGATGCCGTCGAGCACGCGAGGCTCGAGCAGCGCGCCGAGGCGCAGCGGGTGCAGCAGCAGAATGCGGTGCTCACCGCTCTCGCTCCCGTGCGCGAGAGTCTCCAGCAGATGCAGCAGAAGGTCTCGGCGATCGAGCAGGAGCGTCATGCGCAGTTCGGATCGCTCGCGGAGCAGCTCAGGCGCGCGCAGGAGTCCGACGAGGCGTTGCGCTCGACGACCGAGTCGCTCGCCGGAGCACTGCGCTCGACCGCCACACGAGGGGTCTGGGGTGAGACGCAGCTGCGACGGGTCGTCGAGGCCGCAGGGCTGATCCGACACGTCGACTTCGATCTGCAGTCCAGCATCTCGTCGGACCGGGGTCAGGGACGGCCCGACATGGTGATCCGTCTCGCCGGCGGCACATCGATCGCGGTCGACGCCAAGGTTCCGCTCGATGCCTACCTCGAGGCATCGGCACTGCCGATCGGGGACGCGCATGAGACACAGCGTCGCTCCCACATGCAGAAGCACGTGAAGGCCGTTCGCGCGCACGTGGACGCACTCGCGAAGAAGGCGTACTGGACGGGCCTCGACGCCAGTCCTGAGTTCGTCATCTGCTTCCTGCCGAGCGAGTCGCTGCTCGCCGCAGCCATCGACGAAGACCCGACGCTGCTGGACTACGCATTCACGAAGAAGGTGGCGCTCGCGTCCCCGGTGAATCTGTGGGCCGTGCTCAAGACCGTGGCCTACAGCTGGACGCAGCAAGAGGTGTCGACCGAGGCGCGCGCACTGCTGAATCTCGGCACCCAGCTCTACGACCGACTCGGCGTCCTCGCGGGGCACGCCGACGATCTGCGCCGCGCACTCGAGCGCACGGTCGACAGCTACAACAGATTCGCGGGTTCGCTCGAGAGCCGTGTGCTCGTGACGGCCAGGCAGTTCCCCGGAATCAGCGCGTCAACGCTCGACTCCGCCCCACCGGCGATCACCGCGCAGACGCGACGCTTCACCTCGGCAGAGCTCATGAGCGGCTCCGGTGCGGAGATCGGCTCCGAGCTCCGCATCCCCCATGCTGCTGACGATGCGTCCGCTGCGCCGGGTACGTCGATCCAGGCCGATGTCGGAGACGTTCGCGGCCGGGTCAGCGACGAATCGGCGAACGCGGATTCAGCATCCCGACCGGTCGAGGCGGAAGAGCCCCGCCGCTGAGATCAGGCGACGCCCGGTACGCCGCTGAGCAGCAGGATCACGAGGCCGCTGGTCACGACGAAAGCTCCGACCATCCACCAGGAGCTGATCTCGTGCCCCTCGTCGAGGCGCTTGCGGAACAGCACGTCCGCACGTCGAGCGGGATCTGAGACAGCCGTCTTGACGACAGGCGCCGCCGGAGTCGCGATCGGCAGAGGCACTCCGGCCTCGTCGACGTTGATCCGCATGATCCGGCCGGTCGGCGTCGTCACGATCTTGGTCGGCGCGCCCTGGGAACCATTCGTGTGCTGCGTTGTCATCGGTCTGCCCTCCTGTGCCTGCGGTGCCTGGCGGCTCCGTCGACGGCGACAAATCCAGTGTCAATTGTCACACGAACGCACGAGAAAGCTCGGCTCAGCACCGCACAGGCGGTACCGGGTCGGTAACGATGAGGGGCCCGTTCCCGACTCGCGCTCTCAGGTCACGGCAGTCAGAGCCACTTCGAGACGAGGTGCTCCGAGGCGATCCGGCGAAGGGTTCCCGAGGCACCGCGCAGCACGACGCTCTCGGTGTAGATGTAGCCGCCCTCGCGTCGGACGCCGGCCACCAGCTGGCCGTCCGTGACGCCGGTGGCGACGAAGATCGTGTTGTCCCCGCGCACGAGATCGTCGGCCTCGTAGACCTTGTCCATGTCGAGGCCGGCGTCGATTCCGCGCTGGCGCTCATCGTCGTCGCGAGGCCAGAGCCGCCCCTGGATGTGACCGCCGAGAGCCTTGATCGCACACGCCGTCACGATTCCCTCGGGGCTGCCGCCCACCCCGACGCACATGTCGGTTCGGGCCGCGTGACGCGCCGCGTTGATCCCGCCGGCGACGTCGCCGTCGCTCATGAGTCGCGTCCCGGCACCGGCATCCCGGATCTCCTGGATCAGCTGCTCGTGACGCGGACGGTTCAGCACCGAGACGACGATCTCGTCCACCGGCTTGCCGAGAGCCCCCGCGAGCTTGCGGATGTTCTCGCCGATCGGCAGGCGGATGTCGACCACTCCGACACCGGCAGGGCCCGTGACGAGCTTGTCCATATAGAAGACGCTGGACGCGTCGAGCATCGATCCGCGATCGGAGACGGCGATGACCGAGAGCGCATTCTGACGTCCTGCTGCGGTCAGCGAGGTGCCATCGATCGGGTCGACCGCGATGTCGCACTCCGGGCCGCTGCCGGTGCCGACCTCTTCGCCGTTGAAGAGCATCGGAGCATTGTCCTTCTCGCCCTCACCGATGACCACTCGCCCCTGAAAGGCCACTGTCCCGAGGAAGGCACGCATCGCATCGACGGCGGCGCCGTCCGCCGCCTCCTTCGCGCCACGACCGATGAACGGAACGGCGCGGATGGCGGCTGCTTCAGTGGCCCGCACCAGCTCCATCGCGAGGTTTCGATCGGGACGAAGGGGGCTGAGATCCGCTGTAAGACTAACCATGCGGTCAGCCTAACCAGCGTGAACGTCTGAAACGGCAGTTTTCGGTCGAGTGACGACGAAGGAATCCCGATTCTTAACACACGGGTAGGAGGGCGTGCTCGCCCCGTCGCCGCCGACAGCATCCGGCAGTCAGCCCCGATAGAGTGACTGCTGTCCCGGCTTCCCCAAATCGCAGGAGTTCTCATGCCCGTCGCCACCCCGGATCAGTACGCCGAAATGCTCGACCGCGCGAAGGCCGGCGGCTTCGCGTACCCGGCTTTCAACGTCTCGAGCTCGCAGACCATCAACTCCGTCCTCCAGGGCCTGACCGAGGCAGGTTCCGACGGAATCATCCAGGTCACCACCGGCGGCGCCGACTACTTCGCCGGCCACACGGTCAAGGCCCGCGCGACCGGCGCACTCGCCTTCGCGCGCTTCGCGACCGAGGTCGCGAAGAACTACCCGATCACCGTCGCGCTGCACACCGACCACTGCCCGAAGGATGCTCTCGCCGGCTTCGTCGAGCCGCTGATCTCCGCCTCCGAAGACGAGGTCAAGGCGGGACGCAACCCGATCTTCCAGTCCCACATGTGGGACGGCTCGGCCGTGCCGCTCGCGGAGAACATCGAGATCGCCAAGGATCTCCTGCCCCGCATGAAGAACATCAACGCCATCCTCGAGGTCGAGATCGGCGTCGTCGGCGGCGAGGAAGACGGTGTGGCGCACGAGGGATCCAACGATGCCCTCTACACGACGTTCGCGGACGTCGACCAGGCCGTACAGGCGCTCGGTCTCGGCGAGCAGGGGCGCTACATCGCAGCCCTCACGTTCGGCAACGTCCACGGCGTCTACAAGCCGGGCGGAGTGAAGCTGCGTCCCGAGCTCCTCGGAGAGATCCAGCAGCAGGTCGCCGCGAAGTACAACACCGGCGCGAAGCCGCTCGACCTCGTCTTCCACGGCGGTTCTGGTTCGACCGATGAGGAGATCGCCCTCGCGGTGGCCAACGGCGTCATCAAGATGAACATCGACACCGACACGCAGTACGCCTACACGCGTGCCATCGCGGACTACATGTTCAAGAACTACGACGGTGTGCTCAAGGTCGACGGCGAGGTCGGCAACAAGAAGCAGTATGACCCGCGCGCCTGGGGCAAGATCGCGGAGACGGCCATGGCCGCTCGCGTCGTCGAGTCCACGCGCCAGCTCGGCTCGTACGGCCAGTCCCAGAGCTGATCCAGCCTGACAACGCAGATGCCCCCGACCGAACGGCCGGGGGCATCTCCTGTTTCACGGGGTCATCCACCCGCCGTCTTGGCGACGAAGTCGATGAACGCCGGGTCGTTCATCAGCGGAATCGCGGCACACACCGACGCCACGAGCAGAGTCACCGCCGCACCGACCAGCGGAACCCACCACGAGAGCTTGCCGGCGCGCAGGCGGCGGATCGACAGGAAAGCGGTGAGCGACCAGCCCACGGCGAGCACGATCGCCGCGATGGTGCCCCAGATCCGGCCCTCAGCGAAGTTGGTGAACTCGCCGTCCACGCCGAGCACCGTCATCATCTGATTCATCGCGGTGGAGAAGTCGAGGTACGACAGTCCTGTCATCACGACATTGATCAGCCCGTAGGCGAGCAGTGCGATGGTCACGAAGCGATCGACGGGACGCGGACGAGCCGCTGCCGATGCGGACGGGACTCGGTCACCGGGAGCGGGCGCGTTCTCGGTCCCGCTCATATCCACAGCCGGCACCTCGCCCAGCGGCGGCAGCCCTGCTGCCCTCCGCTGCTCTTCGAGGGTCGCGATTTCGCCGTACTGAGGACGCTGATCGGTCATTCGGCCATGGTATCCGCCCGGTCTCTGCACGACTCACAGACTGCGGGCGTCAAAAGAATGGCGGCCCCGGAGGAGTGGGGACTCCTCGGGGCCGCGGAGTCGGAACGCTGGGGACGCTCGTCATCCAAGTGGGGTGAGGAACGCTGGGGACATTCCTCCACCTGTAGCGCCGATTGCACAGACGACTACACCTCACATGTTAGGAAAGCGCGTGCCCGAGCACCAGAGGCACTTCTTCAGATAGTGAAGAGCATCAGAGGGGCGACGCGTGCTGCGTCAGATCGGCGTCGCCAGACGGGCTGCGCCGCCGCCCAGAGCGTCCGCCCCCAACTGCATGGACAACCGCCTCGCCACGAGCTTGAGCTTCCCGACCAGGCCGCGATCGAAGCGCGGGTGTCCCACCGGAAGCGAGACGGCGAGTGAGGCTCTGACGCTCGGGGCGATCACGGGAACGGCGATGCAGGTGTTGCCGATGGCATACTCCTCGCGGTCCACGGCGAATCCCGGAGAGCGGTCGAGCTCCGCGATCAGCGCACGCCGGTCACTGATCGTGCGAGACGTGAGTTCCTCCAGCGGATGCCGCGAGAGATAGTCGTCACGCTCCTCTCCGCTCAGATCGCTGAGGATCTGCTTGCCGAGCGCCGTGGCATGCGCGCTCGAATCCAGACCCACCCACAGATCGAGCCGAGGACTGCGCGGGGCATCCACGATGTCGATGAGGTGCACTTCGCCGTCCTGATAGCGGGACAGGTATGCGGAAGCACCCACCTCGTCGGCGGTCTGACGCAGGGCCATGCGGACGTGCGCGAAGAACACGCCCCCGGCGTCGGACTGCAGCCGGAAGGCGGGGAAGTTCTCGCCGAGGACCAGACCGTCGGGCTCGCTCACGAGATACCCCTCATGCACCAGTGTGCGCACGAGGTTGTAGGTCGTGCCCGGGGTGAGGCCGGTTCGCATGGCGAGAGTCTTGACCGGCACCGGGCGCGGAGAGTTCGCGACCATGTCGACGAGTCGGAGCGCGCGCTGCACCGAGCCGATCAGCGTCGGCGCCGCCTCTGTGGCGGCCACCGTCAGGCGTTCCCGCTGGAGGAACGGCCTCCCAGCGCACGCGCGTCTCGCTGACCCGCGGCATCCTGTCGCAGCTCCTTGGGCAGGGAGAACATGAGGTCCTCCTCCGCCGTCTTGACCTCTTCGACGTCGCGGTAACCCGCTCCGTCGAGTGCGTCGAGGACCTCGCGAACCAGCACCTCGGGCACGGAGGCGCCGGAGGTGACACCGACCGTCGCAACGCCGTCGAGCCACTCCTGCTTGACCTCTTCGGCGTAGTCCACGCGATAGGCGGCCTTCGCGCCGTATTCGAGCGCGACCTCGACGAGGCGCACCGAATTCGACGAGTTCGAGGAACCGACGACGATCACGAGGTCGGCGTTCGCCGCGACCTTCTTGATGGCGACCTGGCGGTTCTGCGTGGCGTAGCAGATGTCATCGGACGGCGGATTGTGCATCTCGGGGAACCGGGCCCGCAGTCGGTTCACGGTCTCCATGGTCTCGTCGACCGAGAGCGTGGTCTGCGAGAGCCAGACCACCTTCGAGGGGTCCTTCACCTGCACGGTGTCGGCTTCGGCGGGCGAGTTCACGATGGTCACATGCTCGGGAGCCTCTCCCGCGGTGCCCTCGACCTCTTCGTGCCCCTCGTGACCGATGAGCAGGATCTCGAAATCGTCGCGGGCGAAACGCACTGCCTCGCGGTGAACCTTGGTGACCAGCGGGCAGGTCGCGTCGATGGCGTGCAGGCCGCGGTCCGACGCCGCCTCGACGACCGCGGGCGAGACTCCGTGCGCACTGAAGACGACGTGAGCGCCCTCGGGAACCTCGTCGACCTCCTCGACGAAGATCGCGCCCTTCTCCTCGAGCTCGGTGACGACGTGGATGTTGTGCACGATCTGCTTGCGCACGTAGACCGGCGCGCCGTAGCGCTCGAGCGCCTTCTCGACGGCGACCACAGCCCGGTCGACGCCGGCGCAGTATCCGCGCGGAGCGGCGAGCAGAACACGCTTGTTCCCGACGACCGGGTTATCCTGAAGCCGCCCGGCCGCCCCACGTACTCGGGGGATGCGCGGCAGAGGCAGATGAACGGCAGTCGAGGTCACCCTTGAATTCTACCGCCGAGAACCTGAGCAGGAGCGGGAAGGGGCACCGAGCGCATGACGGTCTTCGAAGCATCGACGCGTCCTGGCGAGACTCCGCCGGCGGATGCGGTCGCCCCGCGCGACTCCTCGGCCGACGCACCGACCTCGGTCGCACGCCTGAACGCGACGATCCGCGACTTCGTGGCGCGCTGGAACACGGTGTGGGTCGAAGGCGAGATCACCTCCTGGAACGTGCGCGGGGGCAACATCTTCGCCCGGCTCAAGGACACCCGCTCCGACGCGCAGATCTCCATCAGGATCTGGTCGAGTGTGCGCCCGCGGATCCCCGGTGATCTGGCTGTCGGCGACCATGTCGTCGCCGCCGTCAAGGCCGACTACTTCGTCAAGGCCGGCGATTTCAGCTTCGCCGTCTCGGCGATGAAGCACGTGGGCCTCGGCGATCAGCTGGAGAAGCTGGAGAAGCTGCGACTGCAGCTGCGCCAGGAGGGCCTGTTCGACGCGTCGCGCAAGAAGCGCCTCCCGTTCCTCCCGCACGTGATCGGCCTGATCACGGGAGAGAAGTCGGATGCCGAGAAGGACGTGCACCGCAACGCCGAGTTGCGTTGGCCCCAGGTGCGCTTCCGCACGGAGTATGCGGCTGTTCAGGGCGACCGGTGCGTCCCCGAGACCCTCGCCGCTCTGGCACGACTGGACGCCGACCCGGATGTCGACGTGATCGTCATCGCCCGCGGCGGCGGCGATCCGCAGACGCTGCTCGGATTCAGTGACGAACGACTCGTCCGGGCTGTGGCCGCGGCAACGACTCCGATCGTCAGCGCGATCGGACACGAGAACGATCATCCGCTTCTGGACGACGTGGCCGACCTGCGCGCATCGACTCCGACGGATGCCGCGAAGCGCGTCGTACCCGACGTCAGCGAGCAGCGGGCGCTGATCGCGCAGCTGCGATCCCGAGCCACGACCCGACTGACGCAGCGGCTGTCGCACGACATCGCGCAGCTCGAGCAGCTGCGGTCCCGTCCCTCGCTGCGCTCCCCCGACCCGATCATCGAGTCGCGTTCTCAGGACGTGTGGCTGCTGCTCTCGCGGGGACGCGACACGATCACCCGTCAGCACGATGCGGCCGGCCGTGCGACGAGCGAGCTGCGAGCCTCACTGCGGGCGCTCTCGCCCGCGGCCACGCTGTCGCGCGGCTATGCGATCGCCCATCTCGAGGGCGGAGTGATCCTCCGCGACGCCGCCGACGCTCCGGCCGGCAGCAGCCTGACGATCACGGTCGACCGCGGCTCCGTCGCGGCCCGTTCCGAGGGCGAGATCCCGGAAGCACCGGTGCCCCGCTCCGGATGAGCGGGTCCCGCGCACCGCGTAGGATGGAGGCGTGAGTGCGCCGAACGACACCCCTGTGGACACGCTGTCATTCGAGGCCGCTCGCGATGAGCTCGTGAAGGTCGTCTCCGAGCTCGAACAGGGCGCTCCGACCCTCGAGCAGTCGCTCGCTCTCTGGGAGCGCGGCGAGGCCCTGGCGGCCCGCTGCGAGGAATGGCTGCTCGGCGCCAAGCGTCGCCTCGAGGCCGCCCGTGCCACGTCGACCGGTGCCGCCGACGGAGACGACTCATGAGCAAGCCCGCTCCCATCGTCGCCGAACTGGGCCGGCCGGAGACCCCCGAAGAGACGGCGGCCCGCAAGGCCGCGTCGAGCAAGGCCTATCGCTCGAGCCAGACGGTGCGCAGCCTGGTGGCCGCTCTGATCGTCACGCTGGCCATCGTCACGGTGATCGTGCTCGCAGTTCCCCGTGGCGAACCCGCGACCGCCCAGAAGATCGACGTGGTCGGCGTAGCCGCGGACGTGGAGTCCACCATGGATCGCCCGGTGATCGTGCCCGACCTGGCCGACTTCTGGAGAGTCAACACGGCCGAGCTTACGAGCGGCGCGACGACGGTCTGGGATGTCACCCTCGCCCCGTCAGCCGAGGATGAGCGCGGATTCATCAAGCTGGCACAGGCCTTCGATGCTGACGCAGCCTGGGCCCCGCAGCGCCTCAACGGAACCGCGCCGACGGACACGACGTCGATCGGCGGGCTGGAGTGGGACGTCTACGACCTCGGCGATGCCGGTGCGAAGCAGAACATCACCTATGCGATCGGCACCCAGGCGGGTGACGACTACCTGCTGCTCTACGGCTCACGCTCCGCCGACTCCACCGCCGAGCTCGCCGAGTCCCTCGTCCCCCAGATCCGCGACCTCTCGGAGTAGCCCTCATGACAGACACGCTCACGCCCGCCGCCGCCTGGAAGCAGATGCAGGAGGGCAACCAGCGATTCGTCGATGACGCCCCGCGGCACCCGAATCAGGATGTCGCCCGACGCAAGCACCTGGCTGCGGCGCAGCATCCTGTCGCCACCCTGTTCGGATGCTCCGACTCCCGGCTGGCCGCGGAGATCATCTTCGACCTGGGGCTCGGCGACCTGTTCGTCGTCCGCAATGCCGGTCAGGTGATCGGCGAGTCGATCGTCGCGAGCCTCGAGTACGCGGTCGCGGTGCTGAACGTCCCCCTGATCGTCGTGCTCGCACACGACTCGTGCGGTGCTGTGCGCGCCGCCATCGACGGCACCGCGATCGACGCGGCGCCGCTGCCGCCGCACATCTGGAAGCTCATCGCACCGATCGTGCCTGCGGCCCGGAAGGTGCTCGTCGAGAGCGGCGGGACCACGGTCGCCGAGATCGACGCCGACCTGGTCGGCCAGGAGCACCTGCGCAACACGGTCCGCGACCTGCTGCAGTCGTCCGAGGTGATCTCCCACGCCGTCGCCGAGGGTCGTCTGGGCATCGTCGGCGCCAACTACCGTCTGGCCGAGGGAACCGCGATTCCCGTCATCACGGTCGGACTCGACACAGACGGAAACGACACCGAGGGGCACAGCCCCGCAACCAAGGAGGGTTCGGAATGACCGACCAGCACAGCGGCGCAGACGCGCAGGGCTACCGCATCGAGCACGACACGATGGGCGAGGTGCGGGTTCCCGTGAACGCGCTCTACGGCGCACAGACGCAGCGCGCCGTCGAGAACTTCCCGATCTCGGGCAAGGGCCTCGAATCCACGCAGATCGCCGCCCTCGCGCGCATCAAGAAGGCCGCCGCGCTCGCGAACAAGGAGCTGGGCACGCTCGATGGGGCCATCGCGGACGCGATCGCCCAGGCCGCCGACGAGGTCGCATCCGGTGCACATGACGGCGAGTTCCCCGTCGACACCTACCAGACGGGCTCCGGCACGTCGTCGAACATGAACATGAACGAGGTGCTCGCGACGCTCGCGACGCGCATCCTCGGTGCGGATGTGCACCCGAACGACCATGTGAACGCCTCGCAGTCGTCGAACGACGTGTTCCCGACCTCGGTGCACATCGCGGTCACGCAGGCGCTCATCGACACCCTCATCCCCGCGCTCGACCACCTCGCCGTCGCCTTCGAGGCGAAGGCCGAGCTGTGGAAGGACGCGGTGAAGTCGGGTCGCACGCACCTCATGGACGCCACGCCCGTCACCCTGGGCCAGGAGTTCGGCGGCTACGCCCGTCAGATGCGCCTCGGCATCGAGCGCGTGCAGTCGGCGCTCCCCCGCGTCGCCGAGGTCCCGCTCGGCGGCACCGCCACCGGCACCGGCATCAACACCCCGCTCGGATTCCCGCAGAAGGTCATCGAGCTCCTCGCAGCCGAGACCGAGCTTCCGATCACCGAGGCCAAGGATCACTTCGAGGCACAGGCCAACCGCGACGGTCTCGTCGAGGCGTCCGGTGCGCTGCGCACGATCGCCGTCTCGCTGACCAAGATCAACAACGACCTGCGCTGGATGGGCTCCGGCCCCAACACCGGACTCGGCGAACTGCACATCCCCGACCTGCAGCCGGGTTCCTCGATCATGCCCGGAAAGGTGAACCCGGTCGTCCCCGAGGCCGTGCTGATGGTGTGCGCACGAGTGATCGGCAACGACGCGACCGTCGCCTGGGCCGGAGCATCCGGCTCGTTCGAGCTCAACGTCGCGATCCCGGTCATGGGCACCGCCGTCCTCGAGTCGATCCGTCTGCTCGCCAACGCCTCGCGCGTGCTCGCCGACAAGACCGTCGACGGACTGCAGGCGAACCTCGACCGCGCGGCGGCTTTCGCCGGAATGAGCCCGTCGATCGTCACCCCGCTCAACAAGCTCATCGGCTACGAGGCTGCGGCGAAGATCGCCAAGCACTCGGTCGCGAAGGGCGTCACGGTGCGCGACGCCGTGATCGACCTCGGCTATGTCGAGCGCGGAGACCTGACGCTCGAGCAGCTCGACGAGAAGCTCGACCTGCTGTCGATGACCCACCCGGGTTGATCACCGGATACTGACACGACGGATGCCGCAGGGACTCGTTCCCTGCGGCATCCGTCGTCTCCGCCCCCTCAGCAGCAGCGGGCTCCGGGGTCGGCATCCTGCTGGGCGTAGTGCGCCCGCCAGAACTCGCGTTCGGTGAGCGGCTCTCGCTCGGGATGCCGCTCCCGTTCGTGCGCGACGTAGGCCGTGTACCGCGACTGCCCTGTCACGCCGTTCACGTACCAGGCGACGGAGTGCCAGATCCTGCGCGCCGCGTCGGTCACCGCCGCAGACATCAGTGCCCCCTCGTCGGCTGGGCGGACGAGGGCAGCGCGTTCCACTCCTTCTCGACCGCGCGCTCCTCCGGTGAGGCGATGAGTCCTGCCGGAGCGAACCGACGCGACGGCACCTCCGGGTCCTCGTGATCGATGATCGGCCCGGGTCGCACCGCCTGGATGACCTTGACGATCGAGATCGTGATGACGATCACAGACAGCACCAGGAAAGTCACCGACAGGATGCCCTGGATCATCGTGTTGCGCACCACCGCCTCCATCGCGGCGACGCTCGTCGCCGTGCCGAACGACGTCTCGCCCGCAGCGAGCGCGTCGCGGAAGGCGACGTGATTGGCGAAGTACCCGACCTGCGGCACGCTCGAGAAGATCTTCTGCAGCGACGCCGTGACGGTGACGACCGTCACGAATGCCAGCGGCAGAGCGACCACCCAGAGAACCGTGAACGTGCGCCTGCGGGCGACGATGGTGAGCACAACGGCGAGCGCGATGGCCGCCAGCAGCTGATTGGCGATGCCGAACAACGGGAACAGGGTGTTGATGCCGCCGAGAGGGTCCGTGACGCCCATGATCAGCACCGCGCCCCAGCCCGCGACCATCACCGCCGTGCAGATCCAGGCCCCGGCCCGCCACGACGTGTCCTTGAAACGGGGGATGACGTTGCCGACCGAGTCCTGCAGCATGAATCGCGCGACACGGGTGCCGGCATCCACCGCGGTCAGGATGAACAGCGCCTCGAACATGATCGCGAAGTGATACCAGAACGCCATCATCCCGGTGCCGCCGATCCACTGCTGCATGATGTGCGCGAGGCCGAGAGCGAGGGTCGGCGCACCGCCGGTGCGGGAGACGATCGACTCCTCCCCCACAGCTTCGGCCGTGCTCGTGAGCATCTCGGGGGTCAGGTTCACACCCGTCAGCCCGAGGCTGTTGACGAACTGCACGGCGCCTTCGACGGTGCCGAGGGTCGCGGCCGGCGAGGAGTTCATCGCGAAGTACAGACCACGGTCGATCGAGATCGCGGCGACGAGCGCCATGATCGCGACGAACGACTCCATGAGCATGCCGCCGTAGCCGATGAAGCGGGTCTGCTTCTCCTTCTCGATCATCTTCGGCGTGGTGCCCGACGCGATGAGCGCATGGAATCCGCTCAGCGCCCCGCAGGCGATCGTCACGAACAGGAACGGGAAGAGGGACCCCGCCCAGACCGGCCCCGTCTCCCCCGCCGCGAATTCGCTGAAGGCCGGGACGGTGATCTCCGGCCGCACGAAGAGAATCGCGACGGCGAGTGCCACGATCACGCCGATCTTCATGAACGTCGAGAGGTAGTCGCGCGGAGCGAGCAGCATCCACACCGGCAGCACCGCGGCGATGAAGCCGTAGATGATGATCCCCCACGCGATCGTCGTGCGGTCGAGGGTGAAGACCGCCTGACCCCAGTCGGTCTCGGCGACCATTCCGCCGCCGATGATCGCCGCCATCAGCAGCACGAACCCGATGAGCGACACCTCGGTGATCTTGCCTGGTCGGATCCACCGGAGGTACGCACCCATGAACAGGGCGATCGGGATCGTCATGGCCACGGAGAACACGCCCCAGGGGCTCTCGCCGAGGGCATTCACCACGACGAGAGCGAGGATCGCCGTGATGATGATCATGATGAGGAGTGTGGCGACGATGGCCGCCGTGCCGCCGAATCGACCGAGCTCATCGCGGGCCATCTGGCCGAGAGAGCGCCCGCCCCGGCGCATCGAGAAGAACATCACGAGGTAGTCCTGCACGGCACCTGCCAGGACGACTCCGACGATGATCCAGATCGTGCCCGGCAGGTAGCCCATCTGCGCGGCGAGCACGGGTCCCACGAGAGGGCCGGCACCCGCGATCGCGGCGAAGTGGTGTCCGAACAGCACTCGACGGTCGGTCGCGACGTAGTCCTTGCCGTCCGCCTTGTACTCGGCGGGTGTCGCGCGTCGGTCGTTCGGCTTGACGAGGTTGCGCTCGATGAACTTCGAGTAGAAACGGTAGAAGACGAGATAGGTGCAGACCGCCGCGAACACGAACCAGATCGCGTTCACCGTCTCGCCTCTGACGATGGCGAGCATCGTCCAGGCGACACCGCCCAGTAGCGCGATCGCCGCCCAGAGGACGATCTTCAGCGGTGTCCAGCGCGGCTTCTCATCGACAGCCACCGGGGGAAGCGAGTGGTCTTCGACAGTCTTCGTTGTGTCACTCATGGTGCATCACTCCATCGTCTGCGTTCGGTGCCACGAGCGTAATCCGACGACCACGCCGACGGAAGCGAATCGCCGACGCATCCGCCGGAACATGCGACAGCGGATGCCGTGACACCACGGCATCCGCTGTCGGACCACTCAGGTCAGCTGAGTTCGCCCCCTTCGAGAAGCTCGGTCACCAGGGCGGCGATCGCGGAGCGCTCGGACCGCATCAGCGTCACGTGGGCGAACAGGTCATGCCCCTTGAGCGTCTCGATCACGCTGGCGATGCCGTCATGACGGCCGACACGGAGGTTGTCGCGCTGGCCGACGTCGTGGGTCAGGATCACGCGCGAGTTCTGCCCCATGCGGCTGAGGACGGTCAGCAGCACGTTGCGCTCGAGCGACTGCGCCTCGTCGACGATCACGAACGCGTCGTGCAGCGACCGACCGCGGATGTGCGTGAGCGGGAGCACCTCGAGAATGCCTCGTTCGACGACCTCCTCCATGACGTTGCCGGACACGACCGAACCGAGCGTGTCGAACACCGCCTGCCCCCACGGGCCCATCTTCTCGCCCTGATCTCCGGGCAGGTAGCCGAGCTCCTGGCCTCCGACGGCGAACAGCGGGCGGAAGACGATGATCTTCTTCTGCTGCTGTCGTTCGAGCACTGCCTCGAGGCCGGCGCAGAGAGCCAGGGCGGACTTTCCGGTGCCCGCGCGCCCGCCCAGCGAGACGATGCCGATGTCCGGGTCGGTGAGCAGGTCGATCGCGATCCGCTGCTCGGCGGACCGCCCGTGCATGCCGAAGATGTCGCGGTCGCCGCGGACGAGCTTGTACTCGCCGTCTCCCGTGATCCTGCCGAGTGCGGAACCGCGCTCGGAGTGGATGATGAGCCCGGTGTTCACCGGCAGGCCCCTCGCATCTTCGCTGATGCCCACCTCGCTCTCGTAGAGATCGCTGATCTCGTCACCGGACAGGTCGAGCGTGGTGATTCCGGTCCATCCCGAATCGACGGCCTGCTCGGCGAGGTACTCCTCGGCACGCAGACCGAGCGAGGCCGCCTTGACGCGCATCGGGAGGTCCTTCGAGACGATCGTGACGTCCTGACCGTCCTGCGCGAGGTTCATCGCGACCGAGAGGATGCGGGTGTCGTTGTCGCTCAGCCGGATGCCGGCCGGGAGCACAGAGGAGTCCGTGTTGGCCAGCTCGACCCGAAGCGTGCCGCCCTCGCCGACCTCGACGGGGAAGTCCAGCCGTCCGTGCTCGACGCGAAGGTCATCGAGGTGGCGAAGCGCCTGACGGGCGAAGTATCCGATCTCCGGGTCGTGCCGCTTGCCTTCGAGTTCGGTGATGACCACCACCGGAAGGACGACCGAGTGCTCGGCGAACCGGAAGAACGCCTGCGGATCGCTCAGCAGGACGGACGTGTCGAGCACATAGGTCCGAAGATCCTGATCAGGACCCTCCGCCCCCGCTCGCGTCGTCGTCTTACGGGTGGACTGCTGCGCGGTGCTGGTGGACTGCTGCGCTGTACGTGAGGTCACGACCCACTCCCGACCCGGGGAACTCCCGGTTATTCGAACGAGTCGACCAGGGGGTCACGAGTCGTCATCCTGAGGCCGACCCGACGGGCACCTTGCCCGATGCCTAGAAGCTACGACCAGCCGCCGACATTTGACGGACTCGACACGCCACGAGTTCGTTACGTGTTGGTTAACGCGGGGTGGCGTCGTCGTCGAGGTCAGCGGCCGAAGCGCCGGTCGCGGTCGGCGAAGTCGCGGATCGCGCGGAGGAAGTCGACCTGGCGCAGGTCCGGCCCGAGCGCCTCCACGAAGTAGAACTCGCTGTGGGCGCTCTGCCAGAGCAGGAAGTCGCTCAGACGCTGCTCGCCGCTCGTGCGGATGACGAGATCGGGGTCCGGCTGGCCGCCGGTGTACAGATGCTCCCCGATCATCTCGGGGGTCAGATGAGCGGCGAGGTCCTCGATCGTGCCGCCGGACGCCTGATGCGCCGTGACGATGCTGCGCACCGCATCGACGATCTCGTTGCGTCCGCCGTAGCCGACCGCGAGGTTGACGTGGAGGCCGGTGTGGTCGCGCGTGCGCTCCTGTGCGTCGTCCAGCACCTTCGCGAGCTCCGCGGGAAGGATGTCGGAGCGTCCGACGTGCTTCACACGCCAATTGCCCTCGCGCGACAGTGCCTCGGCGAGCTCGGCGATGATCTCGATCAGATCGGCGAGCTCGGCGGAGTCGCGCTTTCGCAGGTTGTCGCTCGACAGGAGATACAGCGACACGACCCGAACCCCGAGTTCATCGCACCAGCCGAGGAACTCGCGCATCTTGGCGGCACCCGCCCTGTGTCCCTCCGCGGGAGTCTCGTAGCCGAGCTGCCTGGCCCAGCGCCGATTGCCGTCGATCATCATGGCGACGTGATGGGGAACGGTCTCCGGATCGAGATGGCGGCGCAGCCGGCTGGTGTAGAGGCGGTACAGCGGCCCCCGCCCCTGACCATCGCGTGTCATCACCTCCCTACGCTATCGTGTCGGCGTCGGCGTCGGCGGACCCAGGGCCGACGCTCAGGATATGTACGCTCGCCTGCATGGGAGCCCGCATAGAGTGAAGGCGTGAGCACTCCCGACTCCTCGGTACCTGACGTCCCCCAGCTGCCCCTCCTGGAGGAGGCGGCGCACGACGCCGCCGTCGAGATCAAGCCGACCTGGCGCGGCTGGATCCACGCGGCCACGTTCCCCGTCGCGATCGTCGCCGGGGTGGTGCTGATCACCGTCGCGCAGGGCGGCGCGGCCAAGTGGGCCGCCGCCGTGTTCATGGCCACCTCGCTGCTGCTCTTCGGCAACTCCGCTCTCTATCACCGGATCGACTGGAGCCCGAAGGTCAAGGTGATCCTCAAGCGGATCGACCACGCGAACATCCTGCTGCTGATCGCCGGCACCTATACGCCGCTCGCCGTGCTCGCGCTGCCCCCTCAGAAGGGCGCCCTGCTGCTCGTGTTCGTGTGGAGCGGGGCGCTTCTCGGCATCCTGTTCCGGGTGTTCTGGATCAATGCTCCGCGGTGGCTGTACGTCGCCCTCTACCTGCTTCTGGGCTGGGCTGCGGTGATGTACCTCGCCGACCTCTTCGTCGCGAACGCCACGATGATGGTGCTCGTCATCGTCGGAGGGCTCCTCTATACGGGCGGCGCGGTCGTCTACGCGATCAAGAAGCCCAACCCGTGGCCCGGCCATTTCGGGTTCCACGAGATCTTCCACGTATGCACGGTGCTCGCTTTCCTGTGCCACTGGGTCGCGTGTCTGCTCATCGCCCTCGCACCGCTGTCCCCGTCACTCGGGGCCTGACCCGCCGAAGGCTCGGTCAGCGCTTCTCGGGGTCGTCGTCGCCCTCGCGCACGATCGGCAGGTCGGCATCCGTCTCGGTCGCCTCGTCAGCCGCCCGCGCGGCCTCTTCGGCGTCGAGCTCATCCCTGACCTCTTCGCGGTAGCGGACCCGACGGATGCGACGGTTCATGTCGAGGATCAGCAGGATCACCGCGATCAGGATGATCACGACGGCGGCGAAGCCGACGAATCCGGGCGTGACCAGCTCCGGTGCCACCGTCATCGTGGGCGTCGGCATCGGTGTCTCGGTCAGAGCGAGCATGGAGTCTGCCTTTCATGCGCAGGTCGCATAACCTGGAGTTACCAGCCTAACGACCGGAAGACCCACCCCGTGACGACCGCACAACAGCTCGACGACCGCTACGGTCGCACCCGCTCCCGCCGGGGGCCATGGATCGTCCTGATCGCCATCGCGGCACTTCTCGTCGGCGCGTTCGGCTGGATGATCGTCGCGGCGCAGATGAACGCGGTCGACTCCGACGATCTCGGCTTCGATCTGGTGGATGAGCACAGCGTCACCGTGCGCTTCCAGATCACCGGGGTGCAGGGCAAGGACGTGGCCTGCATCGTCGAGGCGCTGGACGAGGAGTTCGGGGTCGTCGGCTGGAAGGTCGTCGAGATCCCCGCCGGAGATGCCCATTCGCAGGCGCTCTCTGCCACGGTTCCCACCGTATCGAGCGCCACGACAGGTTTGGTGAACAGCTGCTGGGTCGCTTAGACTCGAGCCAGACAGATGACGCCCTGGCACCGTGCCGGGGCGTCTTGGCATATCCCCCGCGGAACGTCGCCGGGTACCTAACGAAGGAGCTTCGTCATGTCTACTGACGCTCAGGTTCCCTTCCTCACGCAGGAAGCGTATGACCGGCTCGTCGCCGAGCTCGAGCACCTCTCCACCACCGGTCGCGAAGAGATCGCCAAGCGCATCGAAGCGGCACGCGAAGAGGGGGACCTCAAGGAGAACGGCGGGTACCACGCCGCCAAGGACGAGCAGGGCAAGCAGGAGGCGCGGATCCGCACCCTCGAGAACCTTCTCAAGACCGCCAAGGTCGGCGAGGCGCCCGCGAGCCGCGGCATCGTCGAGCCCGGCACGGTCGTGACCGCCGTGGTCGCCGGTGGCGAAGAGGTCTTCCTCCTCGGCAGCCGTGAGATCGCCGTGGGCAGCGACCTCGACGTGTACAGCGAGGCCAGCCCGCTCGGACAGGCGATCCTCGGACTCAAGGTCGGCGAGAAGTCCTCGTACGAGGCGCCGAACGGCCGCGCGATCTCGGTCGAGATCGTGAACGTCGAGACCTACACCGGCTGACGCGCTCCGATCACGCGCGCGTTCCGCGACGACAGAAGGCCCCGTCCGAATGGACGGGGCCTTCTGTCGTCGCGGGTCAGTCCGGAACGATCATCGGCTGGAAGCCGGCACGACGGAGGGTGTCGAGGGTGTGCTCGGAATGCTCGGTGCCCCGCGTCTCGACGCTGAGCTCGAGGAAGACCTCGCTGATCTGCAGCCCGTGCCCGTGACGGGTGTGCATCGCCTCGATCACGTTGGCGCCGGCCTCCGCGATCAGCTCGGACACCCGCGCCAGCTGACCGGGACGGTCGGGCAGCGGGATGCGGATCGTCAGGTACCGGCCGGATGCCGCCAGACCGTGAGAGACCACGCGCTGCAGCAGCAGCGGGTCGATGTTGCCACCGGAGACCACGGCCATGGTCTTGCCGCTGGCCTTCACCTTGCCGGCGAGGATCGCGGCGACTCCGACGGCACCCGCCGGCTCCGCGATCACCTTGGACTGCTCGAGCAGCACGAGGATGGCGCGTGCGAGGTCGTCGTCCGTCACCGTGACGACCTCGTCGACGAGGTCCTTGATGATCTCGAACGGGATGGCGCCGGGGCGCGCGACCAGGATGCCGTCAGCGATCGTGGGCTTCGTCTCGATGTCGACCGGGTATCCCGCTTCGAGCGAGGGAAGCATCGCCGCGGCGTTCTCGGCCTGGACGCCGATGATGCGGACGGTGCGGCCCATCTCGGCGGCCTTCGCCTTCACCGCAGCGGCGACACCGGCGATCAGGCCTCCCCCGCCGATCCCCAGCACGATCGTGTCGACGTCCGGAGCATCCTCGAGCAGCTCGAGTCCGAGCGTGCCCTGGCCGATGACGACATCGCGGTGGTCGAACGGATGGATGATCACCGCTCCCGTGCGCTCGGCGAACTCGGCGGCGAGCCGCAGCGACGTCGCGACCGTCTCTCCCTCGAGCACGACCTCGGCGCCGTAGCTCCTGGTCGCCAGCAGCTTGGGCACCGGGATGCCGATCGGCACGAAGATGGTCGCCGGGATTCCGAGGGTCTGCGCCGCGAGGGCGACGCCCTGCGCGTGATTGCCGGCGGAGGCCGCGACCACGCCGCGCGCGCGCTCTTCGGCACTCAGCTGGGAGAGGCGATATGCGGATCCCCGGATCTTGAAGGACCCCGTTCGCTGCAGGTTCTCCATCTTGAGCACGACCGGCGCTCCGAGGACATCCGACAGAGCGCGCGAAGGCAACGTCGGCGTCCGCGTGATCACCTCAGCCAGACTCTGAGCTGCCTTCTCGAACTCGTCCAGGCTGGGGACTGCGCTCATCGATTCCTCCGTCTCCGCTCGCGCGGAACTGTGCTCCAGATTAGGTCTGCGTTCGGGACGTCGCCGGTCTTCCACGACCCCGTGCTGACGGTCACCGCTGCGACGTTGACGAACGCTGCGAGAGGCACCGCGAACAGCGCTCCGGGGATGCCGCCGACCATCGAGCCGCCGGCGACGACGAGCACGACCGCGAGCGGGTGCACCTTCACCGCGGAGCCCATCAGGATCGGCTGCAGGATGTGCCCCTCGAGCTGCTGCACGCCGAGCACGACGGCCAGCATCGCCAGAGCGATCCACGGCCCGTTGTAGACGAGGGCAAGCAGGACCGCGATCGCGCCGGTCACGACCGCACCGACGATCGGCACGAAGGATCCGAGGAAGACGAGCACGGCGACCGGTATCGCCAGCGGGACGCCGAGCAGAGCGGCACCCACGCCGATGCCGACCGCGTCGATCGCGGCCACCAGCAGCTGCGTGCGAGCGTAGTTGACGATCGTCGCGAAGCCGTTGCTCGCGGCCGCGTCGGCGGCAGGTCGCGCCGCGCGCGGGAACAGGCGCAGCGTCCAGCGCCAGATCCCCCGACCGTCGGCGAGCAGGCAGATCAGGATGAACAGTGAGAGGACCGCCCCGGTCACCACATGCGCGGCGGTCGTGCCGACCGCGAGAGCCCCGTTGAGGAGCGTCTGCGTCTGCTCGTTGATGATGCCGAGGCCCTGATCGATGTAGTCCTGGATCTGCGTCTCACTCAGGTGCAGCGGTCCGTTGAGAAGGAACTGCCGGAACTCCTCGATCGCCTGGGAACTCCGCGCCTGCACGTCGGGCAGCTGGGCGCGGACCTGCCAGATGACGAGCCAGAGCAGCAGGGAGACGATCGCGAGCGTGCCGATGATCGACAGCGCCACTGCCAGCCAGCGCGGGAACCGGTGGCGCAGCATCCACTGGAATCCCGGCCACAGCAGAGCCGTGATGAGGATGCCGACCATGAGCGGGATCACGAGGAGCTTCAGCTCGATCACGAGCCAGATGAATCCGGCCACCACCGCTGCGATCAGCAGGATGCGCCAGGAATATGCGGCCGTGATGCGGAGTCCTCGCGGGACGGCTTCATCGGCCTCGGTGGTCACCGTGCGATCCGGCGAGACCGGGCGCGGACGGAAGAGGTCTCTCAGCCGTGGACGCAGCTCTTCGCTCATCGCCCAAGTCTACGGCGCGGGCGCCGCGCGTCCGGACGTACGAGGCCCGGATGTCGGCGCTCGGAGATACCCTGACGAGGTGACCGAGACCCTCAGCTCCGCCCAGGCCCGTCGCATCGCGCTGGCCGCGCAGGGTTTCTCCCGCGCACGCCCCGCATCGGTGTCGGCCCGGCACATCCACCGGGTGATGGATCGGCTGGGCGTGCTGCAGATCGACTCGGTCAACGTGTTCGCGAGGTCGCACTACATGCCGCTGTTCTCGCGTCTGGGAGCCTACGATCCGGCGCTGTTCGATCGGGTGTTCCACTCCCGGACCACCCACTACGTCGAGTACATGGCTCATGAGGCGACGTTCATCCCCATCGAGGATTGGCCGCTGTGGCGATTCCGGATGGATCACTTCCGCGCTCGATGGGCGGCGGCCGACTCGTGGATGAGCCTGAACACGCGGACGCTGCGCTGGGTGCAGGACGAGCTCAGGGCGCGGGGCCCACTGCGACCGGCGGATCTCCGAGAAGATGCGCCCCGCGAGCGCGGCACATGGTGGGACTGGGATGACGTCAAGCTCGCGCTCGAGCATCTGTGGCGCACCGGGGACGTCGCGATCAGCGGTCGGAAGGGTTTCGAGCGCAGCTACGCTCTCGCCGAGCAGGTGATCCCCGACGCCATCCTGTCGCGCCACGTGCCGCGGGACGATGCGATCCGCGAGCTCACACGTCGGGCGGCGCGCTCGTCGGGAGTCGCGACGCAGTCGGATCTCGCCGACTACCACCGCATCCGCGATCGCGCGGCGGTCTCGCAGTCGATCGCCGATCTGGTCGACACGGGCGAGCTGCTCCCGGTGTCGGTGCGGGGCTGGGACCGCGGTGGGCGCCCGCTCCCGAGCTGGCGACATCGGGATGCCGTGCTGCCGCGCCGCATCGACGCGTCAGCGCTGCTGACACCGTTCGATCCCGTCGTCTGGTTCCGCGACAGAGCGCTGCGCGCCTTCGAGCTCGACTACCGGATCGAGATCTACGTCCCCGCCGACAAGCGGCGATACGGCTACTACTCGCTGCCCGTGCTCGTCGGCGACCGGATCGTGGCCCGCGTCGATCTGAAGGCCGACCGCGCGACGTCGACGCTTCAGGTGCAGTCGGCCTGGTGGGAGCCTCAGGCCAGGCCTGACGCCGACGCTGAGCGGATCGCCGCAGAGCTGGCGCTCGCAGCGGAATGGCAGGGCCTCGCGCATGTCTCGGTCTCGCGGTGGGGCACCGCGGCAGAGGCTCTTCACGCCGCACTCTCGGTTCGCCCGGACACGTCCGTGCGTCGCCATGTGCACGCGAGAGAGGTGCCCTCGTGAATCGCCGCAGGGCATGGGCGATCGGCGGCGTCGCTGCCGCTCTCGTCGTCGTGGTGGCGGCATCATGGCTGTGGCTGTCATCCGGCGATGTGTCCCCTGCTGCCGATCCCCCGGCGACGAGCAGCGCACCGACGCCTGAGATCGATGTGCGCACGACCGCACAGCAGGCGCTGGACGACCACCTCGAGGAGTGCACGTCTGCGGAGGTCTCCGGTGACGCCGTTCCCGACGGATGCGGGATCAGGATCCCGTGGGGCACCGAGTTCGCCTCGGTCGACGACGTCCGGTTCCGCATAGAGCAGCTGCCGGTCCTGGAGCTCACGGACGGTGGATTCGTCGCCGACGGGGGCGTCCTCGTCGCCACCGTATCTGGCACAGGTCAGGACGGCAGTCCGAGGACCGAGACGTATCGCACGGACTCCTGGACGCTCCGCGGTGGCGTGACCGTCGAGGGTGACGCTGTGGAGCTCGACGTCTGGTGAGCGACGCTCAGGCCCCGCGATCGACTCGCCACGGGCGGCCGGACATGCAGAAGGCCCGATGCGCTGGTGCGCATCGGGCCTTGTGACACATCAGAACTGCACGCGTGGCGGCTCGGAGATCGCGCCGCTGTCGGCGACCTCGAAGAACTCGCGCTCGGTGAATCCGAGTCCCTTGGCGAAGAGATTGTTGGGGAAGACCTTGATCTTGGTGTTCAGCTCGCGGACCCCGCCGTTGTAGAAGCGGCGCGCAGCCTGGATCTTGTCCTCGGTGTCGACGAGGGCCTGCTGCACCTGAAGGAAGTTCTGGCTCGCCTGCAGCTGCGGATAGGCCTCGGCGACCGCGAACAGGCTGCGGAGCGCCTGCTGCAGATGACCTTCGGCGATGCCCGCCTCGCCGGGGCTGCCGGCAGACAGCGTCTCCGCTCGCGCACGCGTGACGTTCTCGAACACCGCCTTCTCGTGCGAGGCGTAGCCCTTCACCGTCTCGATGAGGTTGGGTATCAGATCCGCTCTGCGCTTCAGCTGAACCGTGATGCCGCTCCAGGCCTCGTCGACGCGGACGTTGAGCTGCACCAGCGAGTTGTAGGTCGCCCAGAGGTAGATTCCGATGAGCAGAATCACACCGACGACGATCAGTACCGGCACGAGCCATTCCATCAGAGGCCCACCCTTCCTCGTGTTTGTCTCATCCTATCGGCGCAGCCTGCGCGTCGACTGGGTGTGCGACGGTCAGCTGCAGCCCCGTCATGCGCCGAGAACGCGATCCAGGTATCGGTTCGTGAATCGGCGATCCGGGTCGAGCCGGTCGCGCACGGCGGTGAAGTCGTCGAACCGCGGATAGCGCTCTCGCAGCTGCTCGGCGGTCAGCGTGTGCAGCTTGCCCCAGTGGGGCCGTCCGCCGTGCTCGAGCATGATCTGCTCCACGGCCTCGAAGTACACCGAAGGATCGGCGCGCCAGTAGCGGTGGACCGCGATGTACCCCGTGGCCCTGCCGTACGCCGTCGACAGCCACCTGTCGTCGCCCGCCGCGAAGCGCACCTCGATCGGGAATTCGATGCGCCATCCTCGTCGCTCGATGAGCTCGCGCACAGCGCGGAAGGCCGGCACGACGTTCTCGACGGGCAGCGCGTACTCCATCTCGCGGAACCGCACCGTGCGGCTCTGTGTCAGGACGCGGTGCGACAGCTCGGTGTAGCGCCGGTCGCCCGTGAGCTTCACCGCGAGCCTGTTGAACGGCGGAGTGATGACGGGCGCCACCTGCCCGGCGGCGCATACCGCCCGGTACACGCCGTTCGAGAGCAGGGTCTCATCGATCCAGCGCCCTACGACGGGGAGAGGCTGCCGCCGTGTCGACTCCGGCAGTCTCGTCTGTCTCTTCGTCAGAGCGATGTCCGTGTGCGGGAACCAGTAGAACTCGAAATGGTCCGATTCCTCGATCCGACTGTGCAGGGTCTCGAGAACGTCGTCGAGAGGCGCTGGCTCGTCGACTGCCTCCATGAGGAGGTTCGGCACGCACTGCAGCGTGATGTCGACCAGGATCCCGAGCGCGCCGAGCCCCAGTGTGACCGCGGGCAGCAGATCGGTGTTCTGCCTCTCGTCCACTCTCAGGAACTCGCCGGCTGCGGTCACCATAGTCGCCGCGACGACCTGTGTGGCGAGTCCCCCGAACCCGGACCCGGTGCCATGCGTCCCTGTCGAGATCGCGCCGGAGATGGACTGACGGTCGATGTCGCCGAGGTTCTCCATGGCGAGACCGAACGGCGCAAGCAGTGAGGGGATGCGGTGCAGCCGGGTTCCCGCGAGCAGGGTCGCGCGGCCGGTGGACGCGTCGGCCGATACGAGTCCTTGCATGTCGTCGAGTTCCAGGAGCACCCCGGGGGCGACGGCGATGCCCGTGAAGCTGTGCCCCGCTCCGACCGCCTTCACGGTGAGACCTTGCGACACAGCCGCCCGGACGGCGCGCTGCACCCCTTCCGGCGTGCGCGGGCGCTCGACGCGGAGCGGCTTCACCTGCGCCGACCGCCCCCAGTTCTGCCAGGTTCCGCCGATCCGGGTCACAGGAACGCCTTCCCCTCGCCGCGATACGTGGGAAGCTCGTCGACGATCTCGTCGCCGGAGACGAGCTGGTAGCTGTCGATGCGCTCGGCAGGCTCGCCGCTCTTCGCGTGGCGGAACCAGACCCGATCGCCCACTCCGAGGTGCTGGGCTTCTCGCCCCTGCAGCGGTGTCTGCACCTCGCCCGCGGCCTCGCGCGACAGAGTGCGCAATCCCTGCGGCCAGACAGGCGACGGCTGTCGCGACGCCACGGCGGGGCCCGAGGCGATCCATCCGCCACCGAGCACGGTCGCGATGTCGGCGGCCGGCCGCCGCACCACGTCGAACGCGAACGCGGACGCCGGTGCCGGGCGGAAGGATCGATACCCGTCGAAGAGGTGCCCTCCGAGCAGTCCGCTGCCGGCACTCGCCTCGGTCAGCGATTCATCGCTGCCGGTGAACTCGAGGGAGCCGGTCCCTCCGCCGTTGAGGAACTCGAGAGAGGCGATCTCCGAGAGTGCGCCGACGATCGCGGCTCGTCGGTCTCGCAGCTCTGACCGCGAGCGCGCCTGCATCAGACGGATCACCGGCGCGTCCGGACCCGCGTTGTCGCCCTGCCCGGCGATCTGGGCCTCGTACATCTGCAGGCCGACGAGCGTGAAGCCGGGGCGGCGGACGATCGTGCGAGCGAAGGCCGCCACCTCTCCCGGAGTGAACAGCGCGGACCTGCGGACGCCGATATGACCGAGCGCCGCCGATCGCAGTGAGGCGTCCGCGTCGATCGCGACACGGATATCGGGGCGATGGCCGGCAGGCGCGACGCTGTCGACGATGTCGAGATGCGCCGGGTCGTCGACCATGAGCGTGATGCGCCGCACCGCCTCTTCTGATTCGAAGAGCTGCGCGAGTCCCGCGCGATCGACCGTCGGGTAGCCGATCACGATGTCGTCATGGGTCTCGGCGAGCCAGAGCGCTTCGGCGAGGGTGAACGCGAGAATCCCCCGGTAGCCGGGAAGCTGCAGCACCGCGTCGAGCACCGAGCGCACGCGCACCGACTTCGAGGCGACGCGGATCGGCAGTCCGCCCGCACGGACCAGCAGATCCAGGGCGTTGTGCCGGAGCGCTTCTCTGTCGATCACCGCCACGGGAGCAGAGAGGTGGCCGGTCGCCGCAGACAGGCGCGGCCAGTACCGTGACGGGTCGTGCCACTCGGGGGAGACTGCGTTTCGTCCCTGATCGGGGCTCATATCGGCGATGAGGTCGAGCACTCCCCCACCCTATGTCCAGCGCGGACGCGGATTCATGCTTTCTGAGATCGAGTCGCAGCGCAGTCGTACGGCCACGTCCGGAATCCCGGTACTTTAGCCGCAGTGCTCGTAATGAACATCCACGGTCGCCGTCTCTATCACTGAGGCCGTCATTCGTGGCGGCTCACCGGCCGTGCCCGGCCGGTTGCCGGGGGGTAGCGATGCTGTCTCAGCAGCATCACAGGGAGACGGGCGCTGGGACGCCCGTCTCCCTTCGCCCTGTCCGTGCGGGATGCGGCGCCGGAGCGGCCGATATACCCGTGTAATCTGAGCCAGTCACATGGAGCCCCCGTAGCCCAATGGCAGAGGCAGGCGACTTAAAATCGCTTCAGTCTGGGTTCGAGTCCCAGCGGGGGCACAGCGCGCTTCTCAGCCATCCGCGCGTCCATCTGCCGCGCCGCGGGTCTGTCCGTTCGCGGATGCCGACCCGCGCGCCTCACGGATTCGGCGCAGGACCAGCACACCGACGGCGATCGCCAGCGCTGAATACACGGCGTAGTCGAGATACCCGAGCAGGTGCTCGAGCTGCTCGTGCTGGGTTCCCAGCAGGGCACCCACCCCGATGAGCAGAGTGTTCCAGAGGCCGCTGCCCACGATGGTGTAGACGCTGAATCGCGCCAGGTTCATCCGCGTGGCACCCGCAGGGATCGAGATCAGGCTGCGGACTCCGGGGACCATCCGCCCCACGAGCACCGTCCACCCTCCGCTTCGCTGGAACCAGGCCACTCCCCGGTCCAGATCGCCGCGGCTGACCAGCTTGGTGGCCGCGAGAAGCCGCACGGCCCGCTCGATGCCGATGGCCGCCCCGAGCCAGTAGAGCAGGAGCGCTCCGATCCATGAGGCGAGGGTGCTCCACACGATCAGCCAGCCGAGCGTGAGGTCGCCGCTCTGACTCAGGTACCCGGCGAACGGCAGGATCACCTCGCTCGGAATGGGCGGGACGAGCACCTCGAGGAACACCAGCACGCCCACGCCGATGTCGCCGAGCTGGGTGAGGACGTCGGCGGCGAACCCGGTGAGGCCGGAGAATCCGTGATCCGACGGCGATGACTCGGCGGCCGCCATGATCGCGCCGCTCATCGGCCGAACAGATCGCCGATTCCGGGGATGCCGAGGTCGCCGAGCCGCTGACCCCATTCGCTCGCGGTGTCGCCGAGGCCCGAGACGGTCTCACCGGCCGATCCGAGAACACCCTCAGCGGCTCCCGCTAGCTCCTCTCCGCCGAGTCCGCTCGCGATCGCCTCGACGTCGACACCCTGCGCGAGCGCGTCGAAGTCGACACCGAGCCCGGCCGCCTGCTCGAGAAGGGGGGCGGCGACGGCACTGCCGACGGCGCCGACCGCCACGATGCCCAACGCGCCCACGGCGGCGCCGCCGACGGCACCGGCAGCGCCGAACCCGCGCACCCGCGACAGGATGCCGCGCATGCGTCCGGGGTGCGCCGCCTCGGAGCGCCCGGCCGCGCGTGCGAGATCCTCCGGCGAGGACGAGGTCGGGCGTTCGCCGGGCGCGAGCTCCGTGTTCATGCGCTCCTGCACCTGCGCGCGCTGCGCCGGCGTCAGCCGCGCGAACGCCTCGCGATGGATCTGCTCGACGCGGTGCGGATCGGCGGTCTCGAGCAGGTAGTCGTATCGTGCGATCGCGGCCCGGTCGGCGTCCGACCCCGATCCGGCTGCACGGGAGGCGGAGGCGGCACCGGCAGGAGGCGGAGAGTACGGGTCACGCGACGTCCGGTGCACCGGCGGAGGAGAGTATCGATCATTTTCCGGGTGACGCCGTCCGGGCGCGGGAGGCGTCTGCCCCCGCGAGCCGTCGCGATCCGTGCGGGATCCGCTCTCGTCGAGATCGAGGGCGCGAGCGGCCATCCCGAGCAGTCGGTTGAGTTTTCCCATGGTGACGATTCCTTCGTGGTGTGGACGACCACGGGTCTCGACAGCGGTGCGGTGAGGGGTCCTTGGCCGTCCCCGGATACGGACGCCAGGTCTCCTCCACCCTCACGGGCCGGTGGGCCGGGACACGACCTCGTATCCGTAATGACGACACCACCGCAGACGGGAGTACTCCCCTTGCGCTGCCGACGGTAGCAAGCGCGCCTATGAACGGGGTGCGAGACACGCCCCGTCGGCGGAGACGACGAACGCCCCGACTCCGGAGGAATCGGGGCGTTCGAGGAGAGGACTACTTGGCGGCAGCCGTCTCGGCGGTCTTCTTGGCGGCCGGCTTCTTGGCACCGGTCTTCTGGCCGGCGGGCTTCTCGTCAGCAGCCTTGTCGACGGCGGTCGCCTGCGCGGCCGGAGCCGTGACGGCGGGAGCCGGCGCATCGGCGGCCGGACGCGGGCGAGCGGCGAACTCCTCGAAGACATAGCGCGGGTTCTGGACCGTCTCGAGGTTCACCAGGTCGCGACCGAGCCACAGGTTGTTCCACCAGCCCCACACCACGCGGAACTTGCGCTCCCACGTGGGCATCGCGAGGCCGTGGTATCCACGGTGGGCGACCCAGGCGACGAACCCCTTGAGGGCGATCTTGCCGGACTGGAAGACACCGTTGTAGAGCCCGAGGCCCGCGACGGCGCCGAGGTTCTTGTGGAAGTACTCCTTCGGGTCCTCGCCACGCAGCACGGCGACGATGTTCTTCGCGAGGAGCTTCGCCTGACGGACGGCGTGCTGGGCGTTCGGCACGCAGAAGCCGCCGACGCCACCACCGGACAGGTCGGGGACGGCAGAGACGTCACCGGCGGCCCAGGCCCCGGGAACGAAGGCCTCGGGGGTGCCGACACGGAGGTCTGCACGGGTCTGGATGCGGCCGCGCTCCTCGATCGGGAGGTCGCCACCGCGCACCACCGTCGGGTTCGCCATGACACCGGCGGTCCAGACGATCAGATCGGTGGGGATGACCTCACCCGTCGACAGCTCGACGTTGCCGTCGACCGCGCTGGTGAGCTGCGTGTCGAGGTGCACGTTGGCGCCGCGCTTCGCGAGGTCCTTGAGCACCCACTCGCTCGTCTGCAGCGAGACCTCGGGCATGATGCGCCCCATCGCCTCGATCAGGTGGAAGTGGGTGTCGTCGAAGGTCAGCTGTGGGTACTTGCTGACCAGCGACGAGGCGAGCGAGCGCAGCTCGGCGAACACCTCGATGCCGGCGAAGCCACCGCCGACGACGACGACGGAGAGCAGGCGATCACGCGCGGGGCCCGCAGGCAGCGACGCCGCCTTGTCGAAGTTCGACATCAGGCGGTCACGGATCGCGACGGCCTCCTCGATCGTCTTCAGGCCGATCGCGTTGTCTGCGATGCCCGGGATCGGGAAGGTGCGCGAGACGGCACCCGCGGTCACCACGATCTGGTCGTACGCGAACTCGTACGGCTCGCCCACGGGAGGCATGATCGTCGCGACCTTCTCGGCGTGGTTGATTCCGGTCACCTTGGCGGTGAGCACGTTCGTGCGCTTGAGGTGACGACGGTGGGCGACCACCGAGTGTCGGGCTTCGATCGAGCCGGCGGCCACCTCGGGGAGGAACGGCTGGTACGTCATGTACGGCAGCGGGTCGACCATGGTGACGTCTGCTTCACCCTTGCGAAGGTGCTTCTCCAGCTTCCACGCCGTGTAGAAGCCTGCATAGCCTCCACCGACGATCAGAATCTTGGGCACAGTGCTGTTCTGAGGCACAGGGGGACAACTCCTCGGGAGTCAGGAATGTGGCGTGCGTGCGCGCGCCGATCGGATGCGCCGGGCAGCTGCGGTGACGCCAAGCGCTATCAGGATACCAGGGACTGTGAGCGCGATGAGCGGCAGGGTACCGTAGCGCAGCGATTCAGCGCTGGGAAGCAGCGGTGAACCGGCTTCTGTCGGCGCGTCCGCATCCGGCAGAGGCGGCACCTCGACCGGCGCGGCGGTGGGTTCCGGCTGCGGGACCGTCTCCGCCCGACGGAACAGGCGGACCCACTCGGCGAGGTCTCCCATGGGGTTCTCGGAGACCTTGGGCACGTCCCCGCTGATCGCCGCCTCGGCATCCACCAGACCGTAGCCGTAGAGGGGGTCGGGAGGATCCGCCATGCCGGGGACCTCGATCGCCGTCTTGATGATGCGGTTGATGACGTTGGCGGCATCGAGCTCGGGATGCGCGGACCGGACGAGGGCCGCGATGCCCGCGACGATGGGCGCCGCACCGCTGGTGCCGCTCCAGGGCACGACCGTGCCGTCCGCCGAGACACCTCGCAGGCCCTCGCTGGGTGCCGCGATGCCGATGGTGATCCCCTGCGTCGAGGCCTCGATGCTCGCCGTGCCCGTCTGATCGACTCCGCCGACCGTGAGCACGCCGGGGATCGTCGCGGGGGCGCCGATGATGTCGGTGCCGCTCCCCCGATTGCCCGCCGCGACCACGACCACGACGTCGTTCTCGAAGGCGTAGAGGAACGCGTCGTCCCAACTCTTGTCCCAGTCCAGCGTGTTCGTGGTGAACGAGAGGTTGATGATGTCCGCCCCGTGATCGACCGCCCAGCGCATCGCCTTCGCCACCTGCTCGGTGAACGGCACGGCGGCAGCTGCGCCGAACCCCACGGAGATCGAGAGCAGATCGGCTTCGGGGGCGACGCCGATCATGCCCTTGCCGTCGGCCGCGCCGCGCCCGGCGGCGAGGGACGCGACCCACGAGCCGTGATTGCCGTCGATGGCACCCACCGGGGTGCGCCCGTCGGGTGTCCCGGTGCCGGACACGTCCGTGCCGCCGACGACGGCCCCGTCGAACACTCCCGGGACCTTGGCGATCCCGGTGTCGATGACGGCGATGGTCACTCCGTCGCCGCGGGTGGTCTGCCAGGCGTCTCGGATCCCGGCGCCATCGAGCCAGTATTCGGCGGCGCGCACCGGATCGGCGGGATCATCGGGCACCGGCGGCGGCGTCGCCGCTGCGCCGAGGAGCAGGACGGATGCCACGATCGTCGCCACCGCGACGCCGTTGCGCAGCATCCGCGGCGGCCTCATTCGGTCGACGCCTCGACGTCGCGCAGCGCCGCACCCGGGGCGTCGCACCGGCACTTCTCGGGAGACCACGTCGAACGCTCGAGCGCCACGTCGCCGATCGGGTTCACGCCGGGGCCCGCCGCGAGAGCGTGACCGGCCAGAGCGTGCAGGCACTTGACGCGCGTGGGCATGCCGCCGGCCGAGATGCCGTCGATCTCGGTGACCTCGCCGAACTGCGCACGGTCGGCGAGGTAGGCCTCGTGCGCCGCGAGGTAGGCCGCCGCGACCCCGTCGTCCTCGGCGAGGAGCGCCGCGAGCTCCGGCATGACCTGAGTGGCCTCGAGAGTCGACATGGCCGCAGTCGCGGCAGGGTGGGTGAGGTAGTAGAAGGTGGGGAACGGCGTTCCGTCCGGCAGCCTCGGCGTGGTGGCGACGACCGTGGGGTTGCCGCACACGCAACGGGCTGCGATGCCGACGACGCCGCGCGCGGTTCTCCCCAACTGGGCCGACACCACGGCGAGTTCGGCGGTCGTGGGGGCGGGGAATGGCGGCGTGGTCACCCGACCAGCGTACGGGAGCCGACCGGGAGGATGCTCGGAGCACACGCCCCGTGCGGCGGCGGCGCGGGTCAGCGGGCGACTGCGGCCGTGTCGCTGAGTCCGGCGGACGTCAGAGTGCGCAGGAGCTGCGGCATCCAGTCGGAGGGCGTCTCTTCGAGCGTGTCGCTGACCGGGCCCTGCTGCTGCGGAAGCGCGGCGGGGTCGAGGTCGTTGTCGATCAGGTACACGACCTCGCCGGGCTTGACGTAATACAGGCGCTCACGCGCCTGGGTGGTGATGTACGCCGGGTCGTTCCAGCGTTCACGCTCTTTCTCGAGCGCGGCGATCTGGTCTTCGGAGACCTGGATCGACTGCTCCAGAGCCGAGATCTTCTGCCTCTGATCGATGAAGGTGCCGAGGGTCGGCACCAGCACCCATGCGCCGAGGACCACGAGAGACAGCATGATGACCGAGAAGGCCGACAGGCGGATGCCGGAGGCCCACTCGCGCACATCGACCCTGCGGTCCTGCGCGCCTCTGCTCGCCGCACCCCGGGGCGTCCGACCCGCGGTGCGCTGTGCGGGCGACGGCGGCGCTGAGGCGGGCCGGGTCGCCCCGGAGACGCCGAAGGAGGAGCCGGTCGTCGTGCCACGGCTCCTCCTCCGTTCGAGCCGCTCAGGCGGCTTCTGTCTGTCTCAGCTGTGTTCAGCCCTGGTAGCGCGGGAACGCGGAGCGGCCGGCGAAGACAGCCGCGTCGCCCAGCTCTTCCTCGATGCGCAGAAGCTGATTGTACTTCGCGACGCGCTCGCTGCGAGCAGGCGCACCCGCCTTGATCTGACCCGCGTTCGTCGCGACCACGAGGTCGGCGATCGTCGTGTCCTCGGTCTCACCCGAGCGGTGCGACAGCATGGCGGTGTAACCCGAGCGCTGCGCCAGGCTGACCGCGTCGAACGTCTCGGTGAGCGTTCCGATCTGGTTGACCTTCACGAGCAGCGAGTTGGCGACGCCGCGCTTGATGCCGTCAGCCAGACGCGTCGGGTTGGTGACGAACAGGTCGTCTCCGACGAGCTGGACCTTCGAGCCGAGAGCGTCGGTGAGGAGCTTCCAGTTGTCCCAGTCGTCCTCGGCGAGGGCGTCCTCGATCGTGACGATCGGGAAGTCGTTGACCAGACCCTGGTAGTACTCGATCAGCTCGGGGCCGGTCCAGTCCTTGTTGTCGAGGCGGTACACGCCGTCGCTGAAGAACTCGGTCGCTGCGACGTCGAGGCCGAGCGCGATCTCGGTGCCCGGCTTGAAGCCGGCCTTCTCGATCGCCTTGACGAGGAAGTCGAGACCCTCGCGGTTGCTGGGCAGGTCGGGGGCGAAGCCGCCCTCGTCGCCGAGGCCCGTCGCGTAGCCGGCGGCCTTCAGCTCGCCGCGCAGCACGTGGTAGGTCTCGACACCCCAGCGGAGCGCCTCGGAGTACGTCTCGGCGCCGATCGGCGCGAGGAAGAACTCCTGCATGTCGATGCCGTTGTCGGCGTGCTCGCCGCCGTTGATCACGTTGAAGAGCGGCACGGGCAGCACGTGCGCGTTGGGGCCGCCCAGGTAGCGGAACAGGGGCAGATCGGCCGAGTCGGCCGCGGCCTTCGCGACGGCGAGGCTGACGCCGAGGATCGCGTTGGCGCCGGTGCGCTGCTTGTTCTCGGTGCCGTCGGTCTCGATCAGGATCTCGTCGACGATGCGCTGCTCGCTCGCCTCGATGCCCTCGAGCGCCGGTCCGAGCTCGTCGATGATGGCGTCGACGGCCTTGAGCACGCCCTTGCCGCCATAACGGCTCTTGTCGCCGTCGCGCAGCTCGTACGCCTCGAATGCGCCGGTGGATGCACCCGACGGGACGGCTGCCCGCTGGACTACGCCGTCGTCGAGGAGCACCTCCACCTCAACGGTCGGGTTTCCGCGCGAGTCGAGAATCTCGCGTGCGCCTACAGCCTCGATCAGTGCCACTGATGTGCTCCTTGCTCAGAGAAAAGGTGTGTGGAGCGTCGTCGATCCGCGCCCAGTCTAGCCCGCCCGGCCCTCAGCACCCGGGTCGGGGCCGGAGGTTCACACGACGACAGCGAGCGCGACGCCGTCCCAGCCTTTGACACCGACCGTCTGCAGCGCGGTGGCGTCGAAGCGCGGGTCCTCGCCCAGCATCCGCAGTGCATCCCTGGTGCCGACGACCTTGGGGTCGGTCGCATCGTCGCGCACGATCTCACCCTCCCGTCCGATGTTGTCGAGCACGATCACGGTTCCGGGACGGCCCAGCTTCGCGGCCCAGTCGAGGTAGACCGTGTTCGACTCCTTGTCGGCGTCGATGAAGACCAGGTCGAAGCCGCCGACCAGCGTGGGGAGCACGTCGGCACCTCGGCCGATCCGGATGTCGACGCGGTCTCCGACGCCGGCGGCATCGATGCTCGCGCGGGCCACGGCGGCGTTGTCCGCTTCGGCCTCGACGGTGATCACCCGCCCCTCGGGACCCACCGCCCGTGCGAGCCAGATCGTCGAGTACCCGCCGAGCGTTCCGATCTCCAGCACGCGGCGAGCGCCGCTGATGCGGGCGAGGAGGTTGAGGAGCTTGCCGCCGACCGGCGCGACCTCGATCTCGGGAAGACCGGCATCGTGCTGAGCGGCCAGCGCCGCCTCCAGCTGCGGATCATGACCGACGAGGAGATCAGCGAGATAGGCGTCGGCATTCGACCAGGCGGCGGGAGTGGATTCCATGCCCTCAGCAAACCGTGAGCCCCGAAGAGCGTCAAGAGGGTTGCGGACCCCTCCCGGCTCGGGGAGCGGACAGCAGCCGCCCGGGCGCGCCCGCGAGCTCGGGCTGACGACGGAACTGGCCCGTGAGTGCCAATGCGGCGATCACCGCCGCCGCGACGATCCATCCCGCGACGCCGAGAGGTCCGGCGAGTGCGAGATCGGGCTGCGATGCGGCGAAGATGAGGACGAGTCCGGCGGCCGCGTTCAGCGAGCCGTGCGCGAGGACGGCGGGCCAGACCGATGCGGAGCGCAGACGCAGCCAGCCCAGCAGCACACCCCAGGCCATGCAGCCGCCGATCATGAACAGCACGCCGGTGATGTCGGTGCGCCCGAAGTTGTAGCCCAGCAGGATCACCGGGCTGTGCCAGAAGCCCCAGATCGCTCCGCTGATGAGGAGTGCCGGCCACGTGCCGAGCGGTCGCAGGGCCGGGACGAGCCACCCGCGCCAGCCGAGTTCTTCGCCGAACGCCAGCACACTGTTGATCAGGGCGCCGACAGGGATCATCACGATCTGCGAGATCACGATGAGCTCGATCGGGGGCATCGGCGCACCGGCGGGCAGCGACCTCGCGATCTCAGCGGAGAACGCCGAGAACGTCGGGTCGAGCTGCACCCATCCGAAGGCCGCCGCGACCACGATGCCGAGCGCGACGAGAACCGGAGGGACGAGCCAGCCCGCCACCATCAGCCAGACGACCCGCCTGGCCGGGCGCAGGGGCCAGATGCCCAGGAAGCGGAGCCGCTCCCCCGGTGCCGGCACACGCAGGGCGAGGGTGACCACGAGCGCGGCGAGCGCGGGGGTCAGCATCATCACGGGCAGCAGGAACCAGGCGCTGGGCTCGGCGAGGCCGTCGCCCAGCCACAGCGGCAGGGCGACGAGCCAGGCGAGCCCGCACGCGAGCGCGACGAAGAGGACGACGGATGCGGCTCTGATGCGGGTCATGGATTGACTCCCGGTTCGGTGTCGATGTGCTGTTCGGTGTCGATGTGCTGTTCGGTGTCGATGTGCTGTTCGGTGTCGATGTGCGGAGCGATCATCGGGATGCTGCGGAAGCGAGGACGGATGCCGCTGTGGAGGCGTCGTCGACGGTGACGACGAACACGCGACCGTCTGTGCGGGTGATCTCGAGGGCCTCGCCGGTGCGCAGCACGAATCCGCGCCGCCCGTCGGTGCCGATTCGGTAGCCCCAGCCGCCGAACTCGGCGAACGGGTCGACCTGCACAGCGCGAGCGCTGGCGATATCGGCCGCGGCGATCTCGAGACGCGGCCATCCGGCGACTGAGCGCACCCGAAGGCCAGCGGTGCTCGCCCGCACCCGGAACGACAGACCGGTCGCCACGACGATGACGAGGACCACAGTGATGCCCGCCACGATCCACCCGGCGGCGATGCCCCGGGCGAGCAGCAGCACGCTCACGGCGACCGTGAAGAAGACGCTGATCCCGAGGACGACCTGGCCACTGCGGGCCACGTTCACGGTCTTCATCCACACGGCGCGCTCGTGGTCGGCGAGAGGCAGAGGTGCCGCCGGATCCGCGGACGCGACGGACGCGACGGGCACCTTCGGCTGCGCGAACCATCCGATCACCCCGAGGCCGGCGGCGATCGCGACGATGACCGGGACCCAGGGGGCGATGTCGGGCGCCTCGGTCGCATCGGAGAGCCCTCGCTGGGAGCCGGTCGTCGTGATCGCGAGCATGGACATCAGGCCCGCCATCGCGAGGCCGGCCGCTCCGAGCAGACGGGCGGTCGTCGACCACGGCGACTGAGGATGCGGCCCGCCCGAGCCCCGTGGGGGCAGCCTGTGCGAGACCAGGACGATGATCGCGAACATCGCCACGATCCCTCCGCCCAGGCCGATCAGCATGACCAGTGGTGTCCACCGCGGCGCGAAGCCATCGGCCCCGTCGAGGCCCCAGTGGATCGCCGCAGGATCGGGGATGTCGGGCAGCCACGCCAGGACGATGACGGCGGCGAGCACGATCAGAGCGGCGGGGACGATGACCCCGACCCACCAGAAGGCGGTGCGGGCGCGGCGGATCTCGGGGGTCATGCGTCGGTCTCCTTGATGAGCGCGGCCAGTGTCGAGGAAGAGAGTCCTAGGGATGCGGCGCGGGCGACGAGCGCGGCGATGTCCTGTGAGAGCTCGGCGAGCGGAGATGCACCAGCGGACACCACCGCTCCCCTGCCACGGCGCAGATCGATCAGCCCCTCGTCGCGCAGCTGCTGATAGGCACGGAGCACGGTGTGCAGGTTGATCTCGAGCGCCTCGGCGAGTTCACGGGCGGCAGGCAGCCGGTCACCCGGCACGAGACGTCCGGCGAGGACATCGGCGCGAACGGATGCCGCGACCTGATCGAAGAGCGGCCGAGCGCTGTCGGCGTCGATGCGGATCAGCATCCCGTCCTCCAATCTTCTAGTAGTTCTACATAAACTATAACAACTGTCGCAACCCTCCAGCGAGCTTTGTCCGGATCAGGCCGTCGGCCACACTGACCTCATGCGCATCACTCCCCGTCGTCTCGCCACGGGCATGAGCCTGTGGGTCCCCAATCTGTTCAGCGGCATCCGCATCCGCCGCTTCAGCGAGGACTGGACGCACGCCACGGTCGAGCTGCACGTCAACGTGTTCACCCGCAATTACGTGAAGACGGCATTCGGCGGCTCGATGTCCGCGATGACGGACCCGTACTTCTTCATGCTCGTGATGCATCAGCTCGGCCGGGACTATGTCGTCTGGGACACCCGGGGCGAGATCGAGTTCCTCAAGCCCGGGCGCGGGGTGCTGACCGCCGAGTTCGAGGTCAGCCGCGAGCGGGCCGAGGAGATCCGCGAGCGGGCGCACGGCGGTGCGAAGGTGCTCGAGTGGTTCGAGACCGTCATCACCGACCGCGACGGAGACGTCGTCGCCAGAGTCCGCCGACAGGTCTACATCCGCGAGAAGCAGCGCGTCACCGCCGCTCGGAGCTGATGGTGACGGCGATACCGGACGTTCACCCGGACGTGACACGATGACGGGATGCCTCTCGCCCGCCGCCTGACACTGGTCGACGCCGTCGCGATCGGTCTCGGTTCGATGATCGGCGCCGGCGTGTTCTCCGTGTGGGCACCGGCCATGGGAGTCGCCGGAAGCGGCATCCTGATCGCCCTGGCGATCGCCGCGATCGTCGCCTACTGCAACGCGACCGCCTCGGCGCAGCTCGCCGCGGCGCATCCCGTCGCCGGCGGCACCTACGCGTACGCCCGCGCCGAGATCGGCCCGTGGTGGGGCTTCGTCGCCGGATGGAGCTTCGTGATCGGCAAGATCGCCAGCTGCGCGGCGATGGCCATGACCTTCGCCGCCTACGCGGCACCGGAAGGCTGGGAGGTGCCGGTCGCCGTCGCTGCCGTCGTCGCTCTCGCGGCGGTCAACTGCTTCGGCGTGACGCGAACCGCCCTCGTCACGCGCATCCTCGTCGTGTGCTCGCTGCTCGGACTCGCCGTGGTGGTCGCGGTGGGCCTCGGCGGTTCCTCGTCTACCGCCCCGGCTCCCCTTCCGGATGCCTCCGCGTACGGGGTGCTGCAGGGCGCAGGCCTGCTCTTCTTCGCGTTCGCGGGATACGCGCGCATCGCGACGATGGGCGAAGAGGTCGTCGACCCCGCCCGGACGATCCCCCGGGCGATCGCCCTGGCCCTCGGCGGCACGGTCGTCGTCTACACGCTCGTCGCGATCACGGTCGTCGTCGTGCTCGGCGGCGACGCGGTCACGAGCACCACCCCCCTCGCCGATGTCGTCACGGCCTCGGGGTGGACGGCTCTCACTCCTGTCGTCCGCGTGGCCGCGGCCGCCGCCTCGCTCGGAGCTCTGCTCGCCCTCCTGACCGGCATCGGTCGCACCACACTGGCGATGGCCCGCGAAGAGGATCTGCCGCGCTTCCTCGCGAAGGTCGACGAGCGTTGGCACGTACCCCGTCGGGCCGAGATCACGATCGCGGTCATCATCGTGATGATCGTGCTCGTCGCCGATCTGCGCGACGCGATCGGCTTCTCCTCGTTCGGTGTACTGCTGTACTACCTCATCGCCAATGCGGCGGCATTCCGCCAGCGCACTGCGGCTCGCCGCTATCCGCGGGTGCTGCAGGTCGTCGGTGCGCTCGGGTGCCTCGTGCTCGTGAACACGCTGCCGGTGGTGGCTTCGGTGGTGGGTACCGCGGTCGTGCTGGTCGGTGTGCTCTATCGGATGATCCGGCTGCGGCTCGCGCGCTGATCAGGGTGGCGCGGCAGCGCTCCGAACGTCCTGCGCGGAGGACGCCCGGTACGCGCGGGGCGCGATTCCGAGCACGTTCCGGAAGTCGCGGGTGAGATGGGCGTGATCCGCGTACCCCAGGTCGGCGGCGAGATCCGCCAGATCGACCGATGGGTGCAGACGCAGGTGCTCCGCGGCCTCCTGCAGCCTGCGGCGCCGGATCATGGCGGCCGGCGACACTCCGACGTGACGATGGGCGAGGCGCTGCAGCGTGCGCAGCGAGACCGCGAGTCGGGTCGCGGCCTCCTCGACCGAGTCGGCGGCGCCCTCCTCCATGAGCACCTCGACCAGCGCGTTCGCATGCCTCGCACTGTCGTCGAGGGGTCCGACCCGACGAGCGAGCCACTCCGAGAACACCGCGACGGCGCGTTCGCGATGCCCCTCCCCCGACGCCATCGCAGCACTGACCCCGTCCGCGAGCTCGGGAGCGACGACCGGCTGCTCGGAATCGACGAGTGCGGCAGGGTCGTCGATGAGGGCCGCGACAGCTGCGGGTCGCAGCAGGGCGCCCACTGCCCAGCCCGTGCCGGTCAGCTCGCGATGCGAAGCCCGTGTCGTCGCCCCGGACAGACTCACGTCACCGTTCTCGACGACGAGGTTCAGCGCCGGGTAGCCGACGATCTCCTGGCGAGACGATCGAGCGGGCTCGATGCTCCACTCGGGGATCCAGAACCACACCGCGAGGTCCCGCGCGGCGGTCGCAGGCGGCAGACGATGGAAGTCCGGCAGCCGGGCCGGATACAGCACACCGCGGGTCGCACGCATCGCTAACCGCCGGCGAGGATCGCCACGGTGACCCGCATGGCGGACACGGTCGGTCCGAGGTCGTCGACGTCCATGCCTCGACCCTATGACCCCGGCGCACGATCGTGTCGCGCAAGTTCAAGCGCGCGTCTGCGACTGCTCCTTACTGTGGCTGCATGAGCACCGAGAACAGGACCGGCGTGACCGGCGAGCACACGACGGACGGCCGACCGAACAGCGCGACCTCCCTCACTCCCTTCCTCGCGGTCCCCCGGGCGCGGGAGGCGATCGAGTTCTACCGGGACGTCCTCGGCGCTCGCGTCATCGATGTCACGGAGTTCGGCGGTGTCGTCGCCCATGCGGACCTCGACTTCGGGTTCGGCCACCTGCAGCTGGGCGAGCCGAGCCCCGACTATCATCTGGTTTCTGCGCCGTCGGGAGACGACGACTGCTACTCGATGGGACTCTATGTCTCGGACGTCGACGCCGTCGTCGAGCGTGCCGTCGCCGCGGGCGCAACCGTGCGCGAGGCTCCGTCGGCGTTCGTGTCGGGAGACCGATTCGCCAGCATCCGGGATCCGTTCGGCGTGCGATGGTCGGTGATGACCCGGGTCGAAGACCTCTCGGACGAGGAGAGCGCACGGCGGGTCGCCGACTGGGCGGCGTCCTTCAGTGCTGCCCCGTCTGACGGCGCGAGCTGAGCGCGGTCTCGGCAGCCCGACACGCGGCCGGGAGCAGTGCCTCCGCCGTGCGCCGATAGCCGAGCGGACTCGGGTGGAAGCGATCGAGGCTGAACATCGCCTCCGGATCGTCGAAGAACATCGGGCCGACGGCGCGGCGGAGGTCGACGGGGTGCGCGCCCTCGGCACGAGCGGTCTCGGCCTGTACCCTGGCGAGTCGACGGGACATGCTCGACATCAGGCGCCGCAGAGGCTGCGGAACCGGGCGGAGGGCTCCGAGATCGGGACAGGTGCCGACCACGACCTCCGCACCCCGAGCACGCAGCCGTCGGACGGCCTCCCGCAGGTGCTGCGTCGAGACGGCGACGGGGATGCGGTGCGTCACATCGTTGCCCCCGACCACGATCACGGCGACATGCGGGGCGTAGTCCTCGGGCAGCGCGTCGAGCTGGGCGGCGAGGTCGGGCGATTCGGACCCGACGACGGCGGCCGTGCGCAGATGGACCGGTCGTCGCATCCGTCGCGCCAGACCCTTGGCGAGTCGTCCGCCCAGTGTCTCCTTGCGCCGCTCGGCGCCGAGGCCCGCCGCCAGCGAGTCTCCGAGCACGAGCAGATCGATCGGCATGCCGTCGAGCGAACGACGCCAGACGCGGTCGGCGTCGATCGACTCCTCACCGAGCGGCTTGCCGATGCGTCGACGCGCGATCGCGGCCTGTCGGGTGAGGACGACCCGGACTCCGGCGGCGGCCACCGCGGTGGCGACACCCACCGCCGCGACGGCGACGAACGGCGGTCGGCTCATGTCCCGATTCGACCGGAACGGCGTGAACGCCGAGTGAACGGCATCTGCCGAACTCAGGAGAGGGGCTTGAGCTCCAGCTCCGAGGTGCCCGACGAGACGGTCGCGAACTCCGTGTATCCGTCGGCGGCCGAGCGCTCGAGCAGGGCTTTCACGTTCTTCGTGCGCCGTTCCAGCCGCACTCGCGCCCCGGAGCCCACGAGACCCGCCTTGTGCATGACGAGCTCGGCGACCGGCACGTCGGCGTCATGGATGAGCACGACGGCGCGCTCGCCGGCATCCGCGCCCGCCGTCACGAGGTCGACGAGGCGCTCGAAGCCCAGCGAGAACCCGACGGCAGGGACCTGCTGGCCGAGGAAGCGGCCGATCATGCCGTCATAGCGACCGCCGCCGCCGAGCGAGTACGACACCGAAGGGTGGGCCAGCTCGAAGATCGTGCCCGTGTAGTAGCCCATGCCGCGCACGAGGAACGGGTCGAAGACCAGCGGGATGTCGGTCGCGCCTCGGCCGGCGGCGACGGCCTCGCCGATCGCGACGAGGTGTCCGACGATCTCGTCCGGGGCACCGTCGGGAAGCGCCTTGCGGATCTGACGTTCGCCGAAGGGGTTGTACTCCATGGTCTGCGGGCGCAGGAGGAAGGCTTCGAACGCGTCGACGGCCGATGGCGCCGAACCGCGCTCGCGCAGCTCGGCGGCGACGCCGTCGGGCCCGATCTTGTCGAGCTTGTCGATCGTGATGAGGACCCCGGGACGTTCGTCGCCCGTGAAGCCGAAGCTGTCGAGCATCCAGTCCAGCGCACGGCGGTCGTTGATGCGCACGGTGGCGCCCTCGAGACCCAGTGCGTCGACCGCATCGAGCGAGGCGACCATGAGCTCGGCCTCCGCGCGCGACGAGTCGTCGCCGATGATGTCGATGTCGCACTGCACGAACTGGCGGTAGCGCCCCTTCTGCGGTCGCTCAGCACGCCAGACCGGACCGATCTGGATCGCGCGGAACACACCGGGGAGCTGAGCGCGATTGCTCGCGTAGAAGCGCGCGAGCGGAACCGTGAGGTCGTATCGCAGACCGAGGTCGGCCAGGGCGCCCTGGTCGTCGGCGGCGTCGCGGATGGCATCCGCATCGAGGCCGCGGCGCAGCACGTTGTAGGCGAGCTTCTCGTTGTCGCCGCCGATGCCGGCGTGCAGTCGCGAGTACTCCTCGAGCGCCGGTGTCTCGATCTCGTCGAACCCGTGCGAGCGGTAACGATCACGGATCACGGAGAGGACGCGCTCGCGGCGAGCCTTGTCGGCGGGGAGGATGTCGCGCATTCCGCGCGGCGGGTTCACAGTAGCCACGCCTCCATCTTTCCAGGTCTGCGGGCCAGGCCGTGGACTCAGGCTTCGGATTCCGCCTCGCGGACCTCGGCCTCGACCGCTCGGAGCCGTTCGCGCAGCGCTCGTTCGGCATCCCAGCCCTCGGCGCGCGCGACCGCCACGAGGCGGAGAAGTGCGTCGCCGAGCTCTGCTTCCGAGGAGGGCGCCGGTCCAGCCCCGTCCGCGTCGGTCCGGGCGACGACGACGCCGGCCCCCTCGGCTCGACCGGCGACCTTCTGTGCCAGCGCGAGCGCCGGCATACCGCGCGGGATCCCGTCGAGGACGCTGCGTCTCGCGCGTTTCTCCGCCGCCTTCGCGGCGTTCCAGTGCACCAGGACCTCTTCAGGGGTCGTCGCGACCTCGTCCGCGAAGACGTGAGGATGCCGCCGCACCATCTTCTCGGTGAGCGTGGCCGCGACATCGTCGATGTCGAACGGGTCGTCGGGGTCCTGCGCGGCGATCGCGGCGTGGAACAGCACCTGCCAGAGCAGGTCGCCGAGCTCCTCACGCAGGTCGGCCCGTGAGCCGTCCTCGACGGCGTCGATCACCTCGTGCGACTCCTCGATGAGATACGGCACGAGATCACGATGGGTGATCTGCTGCGACCAGACGCAGCGATCCCGGACCTCGCGCATAGTCTCGGCTGCGGCGCGCAGCGGGTCTCGGGCGGGCTCTGCACTCACCGGTCCTCCTTCGAACGCCACTCGGGTCGCCTCGCGGTCACGAGGTCACGGCGCCGCGTCGTCGGTACGTACGGGCGCGGAGTGACACGATCACACCCGAGAGCACGAGAGCCACGAGCGAGCCGACGAGCACACCGAGGATGGCCTGATCGCGGGTGCCGGCGTCGGCCGCGAAGGCGAGGTTGGCGAGCAGAAGCGAGACGGTGAAGCCGATGCCGCCCAGCGCACCGGCGGCGAAGAGGTCGGCGAACGGCAGGGCCGGCGCCGCGCCTCGGGGCCGGATCCGCATCGCGAGCCACCCGAACAGGGAGATGCCGATGATCTTTCCGACGGGCAGCGCCACGACGATCCCCCAGAAGGCGGGAGAGAGCTCCGACGGTGCGAGGGCGGGGATCACCACGAAAGCGGCGACGAACGCGAAGATCGGCAGGATCGCGCCGTTCACGGTCGGTTCGAGCACGTGCCTGGTGCGCGCGGCAGGAACGGGCGACATCACGAGCCCGAGCATCACGCCGGCGATGGTGGCGTGGATGCCCGACGAGGCCACCAGGCCCCAGGCGACGACGCCGACGATGATCATCGCGACGGCCACCGCCGGATGCCCCTTGGCGTGGAGCAGTCTGCTGAGCAGCCAGAACGCGACGACGGCGGCGACGGCGAGCGCGAGGAACAGCCACTGCACGTCGTGCGCGAAGAGGACCGCGATGAAGATGATGCCGATGATGTCGTCGAGGATCGCGAGCGCGAGCAGGAAGACGCGGACGTTCGACGGAAGCCCCCGTCCGAACATCGCGAGCACGCCGAGCGCGAAGGCGATGTCGGTCGCCGTCGGGATGGGCCAGCCCGTGGCGGTCGCGGAGTCGCCCGCGATGAGCAGATAGACAGCGATCGGCACCAGCACACCGCCGGCGGCGGCGATGGCCGGCTGCACGGCCTTGCTGGGCGAATCGAGCTCGCCGTGGGTGAGCTCGTGCCGCAGCTCGATCGCCACCACGAGGAAGAACACGGCGAGAAGCCCGTCGGACACCCAGTGCTCGATCGAGAGATCGAGCACTGTGCCGGGCACGGCGATGTGGAAGTCGAGCACCGCGGCGAGCGCATCATGCGAGGGAAGATTCGCTAGCAGGATGCCGAGCCCTGCCGCGACGAGGAGCAGGACAGCAGGGAACTGCTGGCCACGGAGAGGGTTCGCGGAGATGCGCATCGCCCCCATGGTAGTTGCGAGCGCCCCGCACGTCTCACATCGTCATGCGTTCAGAGCACGACCCCGACCCGGGATACTCTCGAACGGTGACCCCCGAACACGCCTTCCCCGAGCCCACTGACACCTCGGCCATCCGCATCATCGGCCGTTTCGAAGCGGGCCGCGGCATTCCGGATGCCATGCGCACCGATGTCAGAATGCTCGGCGCCCTTCTCGGCCAGGTACTGCGCGAAGCAGGCGGTGACGACCTCTTCGAGGACGTCGAGCGGCTGCGGCTGGCGACGATCCAGGCCTATGACGAAGAGACCTCCGACGCCTTCGATCGGGCGGCCGCGATCGCCGAGTCGTTCAGCATCGCGCGCGCCGACGAGGTCGCACGGGCGTTCACCTGCTACTTCCACCTCGTCAATCTCGCCGAGGAGCACCAGCGCGTGCGGGTGCTCCGTGAGCGCGCCGGCCAGCCGGGGCGCGAGGATGCGGCCGACACCGTCGCCACCGCCTATGCGCGTCTGAAGACGGAGGTCGGTGACGACGAGGCGCTCCGCCGTCTCGAGGGCCTGCGCTTCCACCCGGTGTTCACCGCCCACCCGACCGAGGCACGCCGTCGCGCGGTGTCGTCGAGCATCCGCCGCCTCTCCGAGCTGCTCACCCAGCACGACGCCGCGAGCGAGGGCGGGTCTGAGGAGCACCGCGCGCGCCGGAGGATGCTGGAGGAGATCGACACCCTCTGGCGCACCGCGCCGCTCCGCGCCGAGAAGCCCTCGCCGACCGACGAGGTGCGCACGGTCATGGGCGTGTTCGACGAGACCCTGTTCACCACCGTGCCGCACGTGTACCGGCGCATCGACGACGCACTCCGCGGCGACGACTCCGGCTCGAGCGCTCCGGTCGTGCCCGCGTTCGTGCGCATCGGGTCCTGGGTCGGCGGCGACCGCGACGGCAACCCGTTCGTGACCGCATCCGTCACCCGTGAGGCGTCGCAGATCGCGTCCGACCACGTGCTGCGCGGACTGGAGCGCGCACTCGAGCGCATCGGCCGCGCCCTCACGCTGGACGCCGAGGACACCCCTGCGAGCGCAGGAGTCACGGCTCTGTGGGAGGCCTTCGCCGCCGCTGAGCCGCGCGTCGCCGAGGAGCTGGGCGCCCGCTCCCCCGGTGAGCCGCACCGCCGCGTGCTGCTCGCCCTCGCCCACCGTGTCGCGGCCACCCGCCGCGGCGAGGAGCAGCGCTACTCGCGCCCCGAGGAGCTGCTCGACGACCTGCGCACGGTGCAGTCGTCGCTGGCGGATGCGGGCGCGAAGCGCCATGCGTTCGGCGGCGTGCAGCACCTCATCTGGCAGGTGGAGACCTACGGCTTCCATCTGACCGAGCTCGAGGTGCGTCAGCACTCGCAGGTGCATCGCAAGGCGCTCTCGGAGCTCTCCAGCGGCGACGCGATCAGCGCGCAGACCGAGGAGGTGCTCGAGGTCTTCCGCGTGATCGCCGAGATCCAGCGCGACCGCGGCCTGCGGGCTGCCGGCCGCTATGTCGTGTCGTTCACTCAGTCGGCGCCCGACCTCGCGAACGTGTATGCGCTCGCGAGGCACGCGCTGGGCGACGACGCCCCCGTGCTCGACGTCGTTCCCCTGTTCGAGACCTTCGCCGACCTGCAGGCGGCGCCCGCCATCCTCGCGGAGGCCGTGACGTTCCCGGAGTTCCAGGAACGCCTCGCCGCGACGGGCAACCGGCTCGAGGTCATGCTCGGCTACTCCGACTCGTCGAAGGACGTCGGCCCGGTCGCCGCGAACCTCGCCCTGTACGAGGCGCAGGAGAAGATCGCGCAGTGGGCCAAAGACTCCGACATCGAACTGACCCTGTTCCATGGTCGCGGCGGTGCTCTGGGCCGAGGCGGCGGACCCGCCAATTCGGCCATCCTCGCTCAGCCGCCGCACTCGGTCGACGGTCGCTTCAAGCTCACCGAGCAGGGCGAGGTCATCTTCGCGCGCTACGGCGAGCCGGCCATCGCGATGCGCCACATCGATCAGGTCGCCGCGGCGACGCTGCTCGCCTCGTCGCCGTCCGTCGAGAAGCACACGAGCGACGCCGCCGCACGCTTCGCCGACATCGCCGCCGTCATGGACACCTCGTCGCGCGAGCGTTTCTTCTCGCTCGTCAAGGCGGAGGGTTTCGCCCCCTGGTTCGCCACGGTCACCCCTCTCGAGGAGATCGGCCTGCTCGCCCTGGGCTCCCGTCCGGCTCGACGCGGGCTGTCGGTCGAGTCGCTGGAAGACCTGCGCGCGATCCCGTGGGTCTTCGCCTGGACCCAGGCCCGCATCAACCTCGCCGGCTGGTTCGGACTCGGAACCGCTCTCGCCGCCGTCGGCGACGAGGCCCGTCTCGCCGAGGCCTATCGCGACTGGCCGCTGCTGCGCACCATGATCGACAACGTCGCCATGAGCCTCGCGAAGACCGATGAGCGCATCGCCCGCCAGTACCTCGCCCTCGGCGATCGGGACGATCTCGCGCAGCTCGTGCTCGACGAGCTGTCGCTGACGCGCGAGTGGGTCATCCGTCTCACCGGCGGCGTGGGCCTGCTCGAGAACAAGCCGATCCTGCAGCGCGCCGTGCAGCTGCGCACTCCGTACGTCGACGCCCTGTCGCTGCTGCAGCTGCGCGCCCTCCGCGCACTGCGCGACCCGGCCGAGGCGACCGGGTCGGGTGCCGACGACGAGCAGCGGCGACTGCTGCTGCTCTCGGTGAGCGGCGTCGCGGCGGGCCTGCAGAACACCGGGTGACCCCCGCGTCGTCGTCCCCGATCAAGCGCATGCCGGTGTGAAGGTGCTCACCTCGACGTGCCCGCTAGAGTGAAAACTTCGCCGTATCCGGCGCACCCTCACGCGACACGATCGCACGCAGCACCATCCCCCGATCAGAAAGCTCTTTCGCGTGACCTCTCCGTCTTCCGTCGACTTCCATCCGCTCGCCGACGACGTGCAGCCCGTCTTCGACACGGTGCTCGCCCGCAGCCCGCACGAGCCCGAGTTCCAGCAGGCCGTGCACGAGGTGCTGAACTCGATCGCACCGGTGCTCGCGCGCAACCCGCAGTACGTCTACGGCGGCATCCTCGAGCGTCTCGTGGAGCCGGAGCGGCAGATCCTGTTCCGCGTGCCGTGGGTCGACGATGCCGGTCGTCTGCAGGTCAACCGCGGCTACCGCATCCAGTTCTCCTCGGTGCTCGGACCGTACAAGGGCGGCCTGCGCTTCCACCCGTCGGTCAACCTGTCGATCATCAAGTTCCTCGGGTTCGAGCAGATCTTCAAGAACGCACTGACCGGCCAGGGCATCGGCGGCGGCAAGGGCGGATCCGACTTCGACCCGCACGGGAGGTCGGATGCCGAGATCATGCGCTTCTGCCAGTCGTTCATGAACGAGCTCTACCGTCACCTCGGCGAGCACACCGACGTCCCCGCCGGCGACATCGGCGTCGGCGGTCGCGAGATCGGCTACCTGTTCGGCCAGTACCGCAAGATCACCAACCGCCACGAGTCCGGCATGTTCACCGGCAAGGGCACCGGCTGGGGTGGCGCAGAGGTGCGCACCGAGGCGACCGGCTACGGCGCGGTGTTCTTCGCACAGGAGATGCTCGGCGTGCACAGCGACTCGCTCGACGGCAAGCGCGTCGGCGTCTCGGGCTCGGGCAACGTCGCGATCTACGCGATCCAGAAGGCATCCCAGCTCGGCGCGACCGCCGTCACGGCATCCGACTCGTCGGGGTACGTCGTCGACGACGCCGGCATCGACGTCGACCTGCTGCGCCAGATCAAGGAGGTCGAGCGCGCGCGCATCGTCGAGTACGCCCACCGTCGCCCCGGCGCCCGATTCATCGAGGGCGGCAGCGTCTGGGAGGTCCCGGTCGACATCGCCGTGCCGTCGGCGACCCAGAACGAACTCGACCTCCACGCCGCCGAGACACTGATCGCCAACGGCGTGCGAGCGGTCTCGGAGGGCGCGAACATGCCCTGCGTCCCCGCTGCCGTCGATGCGTTCCAGAGCGCCGGAGTCCTCTTCGCGCCGGGCAAGGCCGCGAACGCGGGAGGCGTCGCCACCTCCGCTCTCGAGATGAGCCAGAACGCGTCTCGCCAGCGGTGGAGCTTCGACGCGAGCGAGAACAAGCTGCGCGAGATCATGGCGGACATCCACCACGCCGCGTTCGACGCCGCGGAGCGCTACGACGTGGCCGGCGACTATGTCGCCGGGGCGAACATCGCGGGCTTCGAGCGCGTTGCGGGCGCGATGCTCGCGCAGGGCGTGATCTGACCGGAGTCGCACCCACTGCGCACGACACAAGAGCCGCCTCCCTCCCGGGCAGGCGGCTCTTGCGCGTTCTCGACGCCTGAGGTGCTCAGTTCTCGTCGACCGGCACCTTCACAACCTTGTTGAACCCGGTCACCGCCTGGTTCTCATCGAACGCGACCACCTTCTTGCGGAACCCCTTCGTGATCACGGCGAGGTAGATCAGGCCGAGAGCGGTCCAGATGAGTCCCCCTGTCAGGGCGTCGGAGTGCAGGTTCACCCACAGCAGACCCGTGAGGAGCATGCCGATGCCCGGCATCACGATGTACGAGAAGATGTCGCGCGGTGTGTGGCGCCGCCCCTTGCGCACGGCGAACCAGGCGATCACCGAGATGTTGACGAAGGTGAACGCGATCAGGGCGCCGTAGTTGATCCACGCCGCGATCAGCTCGAGGGTGAACGGGATCGCGAGCAGCGAGATCGCGCCGACCAGCACGATGTTGAAGGTGGGCGTGTGGGTGCGCGGGTTGATGTAGCCGAAGGCCTTCTGCGGAAGGACGTTGTTGCGACCCATCACGAGCAGCATCCGCGAGACGGATGCGTGCGAGGCGAGACCCGAGGCGAGCGTGGCGCAGAAGCCGGCGGCGGTCAGCACGGCCATGAGCACGTTGCCCCCGACGAGGTTTCCGATGATCGGCAGCGTCGAATCCTCGACGTACTGCATGTCGCCGCCGGGTGCGAACTCGTTCCAGTCGGGGAAGCGCAGCTGCGTGACGTACGCGGCGACGAGGAAGATCGCGCCGCCGAGCAGCACGGTCAGCAGGATCGCCTTGGGCATCGTCTTCGGATCCTTCGCCTCCTCGGCGTACATCGTCACGGCGTCGAACCCGATGAACGAGAAGCAGACGATCGTCGCGCCCATGAGCACCGCGCCGATCGTCGCACCGTCGTGGATGAAGGGCGCGGCCGATGCGATCGTGCCCGCTCCTTCGCCGCGCATCAGCTGCGCGACGACCATGACGACGAACACGACCATCACGACGATCGAGAACACGAGCAGGATCATGTTCATGTTCGAGGTGCCGCGCATCGTCATGTAGATGATGCTCGTGACGAGGATGCAGTACAGCACGACCCAGATCCAGCCGGGGATGTCGGGGAAGAGCGCTTCGAGGTAGCTGCGGATGATGAGGCAGTTGACCATCGGGAGCAGCACATAGTCGATGAGCGAGGTCCAGCCGACCATGAACCCGAGGTTCGGGTGGATCGACTCGCGGACGTACGTGTACGCAGACCCGGCGCTCGGGATGGCGCGGGAGATCTTGCCGTAGCTGATGGCGGTGAACACCATCACGACGAGGGCGACGAGGTAGGCCGCGGGGACGACGTTGTCGGTGTCGCGAGCCACCATGCCGAACGTGTCGAAGACGACGGTCGGTGTCATATAGCCGAGTCCGAGACCGACGATCGCCCAGAGGCCGAGATTGCGGCGGAGGGTTCCTCCGCCCTGCGCGAGCGGCTTCGTCTTGATGGGCGTGACCATGAGTACTCCTTCGGGAACAGCGCATGGGCCGGACTTCGGGCGGTCCGACACTGACGCTCAGTATGTACCCCGGAGATTCGTCAGCGGAAGAGCGGATCTGATTCGAAATACGCATTTAACATGCCGAGAACCGACTCGATTCGAAGACCCCGCTCGATCACCAGCCCTCGGTGAGCACGCGGTCGAGCATCGCGACGACATGGTCGGCGCTCTCGACCGACAGACAGAGCGGGGGTTTGATCTTCAGCACGTTCGAGCGCTCCGAGGTGGTGAGCACGATCACGCCGAGCTCGCGAAGCCTCTCGCAGATCGCGGCCGCCTCGGCCGCCGCCGGGTGCAGGGTCTCGGGGTCGCGCACGAGCTCGACCCCGAGATACAGCCCCTGCCCGTGCACAGGCCCGACGATCGGATGCCGTAGCGCGAGTCCACGGAGCGACTCCGCCAGATGCCGACCGACGTCGAGCGCATTGCGCTGCAGGTCGTCCTCGACCATGGCATCGAGGACCGCGAGGCCGACGCTGCTGCTGAGCGTGCTGCCACCGCCCGAGGAGAAGAACTGGCCCTGCTCGCTCAGCGCGTCGGCGATCCTCTTCGAGGTGATCACGCCGCCGATCGGGAAGCCGTTGCCCATCGGCTTCGCGATCGTGACGATGTCGGGGATCACTCCGGACTGCTCGAATCCCCAGAACGTGGATCCCATGCGCCCGAAGCCCACCTGCACCTCGTCGGCGATGCACAGGCCACCGTGTGAACGTACGAGGTCGTACGCAGCGGTCAGATATCCGTCGGGAAGGACCACCCCGCCCGCGTTGCCGAGCACGGACTCGCACACGAACCCGGCCGGATCCCGGCCCTCGACGCTGAGTCGGTCGAGGTCGGCGGCGAGGTCGGCGAGGTACCGGTCCGCCGAGTCCTGGCCGCGGTGCGTGCCGCGGAACGAGTTGGGCACATCGGCGACGTGCACCCAGTCGGGACGCGTCGCGAGCGCATCAGGATTGTCATAGGCGCTGGTGGTGACCGCATCGCTCGCCATCGTCCACCCGTGATAGGCCTCTCGCAGCGCGACGACGGTTTGTCGGCCGGTGGCCGCCTGCGCGAGACGGATGCCGAGGTCCACCGCCTCCGATCCGCTGTTCACGAGCAGTACGGTGTCGAGGCCGCTCCCCTCGGGCATCAGCGCGATGAGTCGCTCGCTGTACTCGGCGAGGCCGCGGAACAGGAACCTGGAGTTCGTGGCGAGCGTCTTCAGCTGGCGGTTCGCCGCCGCCGCGACTCGCGGGTGGCCGTGGCCGAGCCCGGCGACGTTGTTCACCATGTCGATGTAGCTGCGACCGGTCGTGTCGACGAGGTGGTGCCGCCAGCCTCGCTCGATCTGCGGCGGGTGCTCGTAATAGCGCTCCTGTGCGGCCGCGAAGATGCGCTCGCGGCGCTCGAGCTCCTGACCGGCCTCGTCGCGCTGCGCGGCGGACCGGAGGCCCAGCAGCGGAGCGGGGTCCGCGGTGAAGCGACGCCAGGCCACGACGCGTTCCGGGGTGACGAGCCGCGCGGCGATCGGCGGATTCGGCAGCGGGGAGCGGAGCGGCGGAGCATCCCCTCGCGTCAGCCCGATGACCATCGTGCGGTTCTCGAAGGATGCGGCGAGCCTGCCGATGCTCTCGCCCCTCTCGACTCTCCCGCTGCGATTCGGCTCGATGTCGGTGCCACGGAGCGCGAGCCTCCACCCGCCGTCGAGCTCGATGTGCACCCCGTCGTCGGTGATCTTCAGCTCCCCCGCGGTCGGCGCGACCAGTCGCGACGACGGACCGGGGGCGACATGCACCTCCGTCTCCACCGGCCAGGTGGCGGCCGCGCTCACGGCGTCGACGGTCGTCCGGGTGAGCCGGAAGACGCCGTAGGGAACCACGGCAGCGCGAGCACCCGCCGCGTGGGCCTCGGCCACGAGAATCGCCTCGGCATCCGGATGCGACCAGCGCCCTGCATCGAGCCCCTCGGCTTCGATGCCCGGATCGACCAGGAGGACTCGGCCCTCGAGATCGGGAAGCAGCATCGACAGTTCCCGGCGGGAAGCGTCGGGTACGTCGGGAGCGTCAGGCACGTCGGGAGCGTCCCCGGAGTCCCTGCATCCGGAGTCCCCGCATCAGGAGTCCCCGCATCAGGAGTCTCATCCGGAGTCCCAGCATCCGACATCTCGAACTCCGGAGACGCGAACCCGAGCCGCGCGAGCACGTGCTCGGACATCTCGGCGAGCGGAACGGCGGTCGCCGCGTCGAAGATGGCCTGCTCCCCCTCGATCCTCTCGCGGGCGTAGTCGTTGTCCCCGTCGATCGCGAGCTGACGCCAGCCGCTCGCGACGAGCAGCGCTGCTCTCAGCACGACGAGGGGCCACACCGCGACCGCCTCGTCGCGAGTGAGCGGGGCATCGGCGTGGAACGCCGCGACGGTGTCGAGTGCGCGAAGCGGGCGCTCCGGCTCATGGTGCAGCATCGACGAGACGCAGACAGCCAGTTCCGCGACGCGCCAACCGAGACCCAGGTCTCCCAGATCGAGCACCGTGTGCGGATGCAGCCGCGAGTCAGCACCGCGCATTCCGGTGACGTTGTCGTCGGTCAGGTCGCCATGGATCGGCTGCACAGGCAGGCCGGCAGCGACGGTCGAGACAGCGGCGTGAGCCTCATCGGCTGCCGTGCGCACGCGCACGCGCAGTTCGGCCTCGGTCACTGCCGGGGCCAGCGCGATGATCTGCTCGTACGCGACGCGCATGTCCCACATCTGCTCACGGTCGAGCCCCGGATGCACGAGACCTGCGAGCGCGTTCACGGATGCCGCAGCCAGCGTGCCGAACTCCCCCAGGACGACGGGAGCGAGATAGCCCGCGTCGACCATCGGCTCGCCCTCGGCGAACTCGCTGCGCCGCACCGCGAATCCTCGCCAGCGCTGGGTGAGCTCACCGTCGAGCCCGGGGAGCACGGTGGGAACACGAACGCCGGCTGCGCGGTAGGCGTCGAGCGCCGCATGCTGCGCGGCTCTCGCGTCGTCGCCGAACACCGGGTTGTCGACGCGCAGCACGCTGCGTGATCCGTCCGGCTCGATCAGGACGAAGTTCCGGTCCTGGTTGCTACCGAGCTCGCTCGCCTGGGCGTCGACCCCGTAGCAGTCGCGAGCGATCAGCGCGGCGTCCTCCGTGCTGATGTCCGGTCGGACGAGCCCTGCCCCGTCACTCACCCTCGGCCCGCCGCGTGGCCGTCGGCATCGAGACGCACGTCGTCGGCATGCCGGGCCAGGGAACTGCCGTACCGCTCGGTCAGCTGAACCATCAGGTCGGGGGTGTCGCGGTCCACGCCGAAGACGTGCCCCGGGAAGTCGAGCTCGGGCTGGGCCGCGGAGATCTCCTCCTCGCGGTCGGGAGAGAGGAGCTGGACGGGATCCCCGACCGCGACCCAGCCGATCGGCACGACGGTGCCGGACGGCAGCACCGCCCGCCGGTGCACGATGGCGTTCACGCGCACCTCGCACCGGTCCCCGACCAGCGCGCCGTTGAAGATCCGGGCGCCCGACGCGAGGAAGACCTCTTCGCCGACGGTCGCACCCGCGATGCTCGCGAGGGTTCCGACGAGCGTGTGCGAGCCGATGTGCACGGCGTTCGCGGCCGTCGCCCTGATGAGCGCGTTCTCCATCACGATCACGTGCTCGCCGAGCGTGATGGGCCCGCCCTCGGCGGTGATCACGGCGCCGTGCAGCACTTGGCAGTCCGGTCCGATCGTCACGTCTCCGGAGATCACGGCGGTGGGAGCGACGACGGCGGTGTCATGGATCCGGGGCCGAGCCCCGAGGTGCTCGTACAACATGACGCCAGCGTAGTGGTGCAGCGCACGGGACGAGAAGGCCGACGGCGGCGTCCTGCTACGCTGACGCCCATGCAATGCAGGTGACTCGATCTCTCCCCCGCCTCCGGCCGCCCCTCGGCATGCCGCGGCATCCTCGATCGAAAGGCATCCTCATGCACTCCGCCGACCTTCCCCTGCTCGGACGCACCGCGCTCGTGACCGGCGTCTCGCGCAGGCGCGGCATCGGATTCGCGACCGCCACGACGCTCGCCTCCCTCGGCGCGAACGTGTTCGTCCATCACTTCCGCCCGCATGATCTCGACCACCCCTGGGGCGGCGACGATCTCGACGCCGTCCGCACCGGCATCCGGGACTCTCTCGCATCCGGAGCGGTGATGGGCGACGCCGAGGCGGATCTCCGTGACCCCGACAGCATCGAACCGCTGCTCGATGCGGCGTCCTCGCTGTCAGGACGGCTCGACATCGTCGTCTGCAATCAGGCGATGAGCGGAGGCGACGGGACGATCTTCGACATGACCGCCGACCGGCTGGACGCGCACTGGCAGGCGAACGCGCGCGCATCGCTGCTGCTCACCGCGGGCCTGGCGCGTCGAGTCCGGGTCGAGCTCGGCGGCGCGGACACCCCCGTCGCCCGCCCGGGCGACAGCATCCCCTCACTCGGCCCGTTCGAGAAGCCGACGGCGCACGTCATCTGGATGACCTCCGGTCAGGGCCACGGAGCGATGCGCGGAGAGATCTCCTATGCGACGAGCAAGGCCGCGCTCGCGGGCATCACGCGGTCGACGGCGGCGGAGCTGCTCGACGTCGGGATCGTGCTGAACACCGTCAACCCGGGCCCCGTGAACACGGGCTACCTCGATGCGGACACCACGGATCGCGATCTCTCCGGCGTCGACGAATGGATCGCCGGCACGCCGTTCGGCCGAGTCGGTCGACCGGACGACCCGGCGCGGCTGATCGGCTGGCTGTGCACCGACGCCGGCTCCTGGGTGGTGGGTCAGGTGCTGACCACGGACGGCGGGTTCTCGCTGTGACGCACGCGAGGTCGCTGCGCCGCGCCTAGGCGTCGACGGTCTTCTCGGCCGAGACGGGCTCGGGGAAGATCGCGGTGAACAGCTGCCCGACCCACTCGAGCAGCTCGGCCGCCTGCAGCGGTTCGAGGCCGACTCCCACGGCGGCCGGCACGGTGGGCATGGGCACGACGAGGGCCTCACCCCCGGCGACCAGCTTCGCCTTGGGATACAGCCGCTGCAGACGCACCTTGATCGAGTCCTCGAGCCGCGCCGGCGCGATGCGCAGGTTCGATCCCATGACCACCACGTCGGAGAGTCCTGCTCTGGCCGCGCGCCGACGCAGACGTGCGACGGCGATCAGACCCTCGACCTCGTCGGGCGGGGTGCCGTAGCGGTCGGTGAGCTCGTCGATGACGAGGTCGATCGCGTCGTCCTTCGCCGTGGCCGCCGAGGCGGCGGAGAGCTTCTGGTAAGCCTCGAGACGGAGTCGCTCGCTGTCGATGTAGTGCTCCGGAATGCGCGCGTCCAGAGGCAGCTCGAGTCGCAGCTCCTGTCCCGACTCGACATCCTCGCCCCGGAACGTCGCGACGGCCTCGCCGATCATCCGAAGATAGAGATCGAATCCGACGCCGGCGATATGCCCGGCCTGCTCGCCGCCGAGCAGGTTGCCCGCGCCGCGCAGTTCGAGGTCCTTGAGCGCGACCTGCATGCCGGAGCCGAGGTCGTTGTTCACGGCGATCGTCTGGAGTCGGTCAGCCGCCGTCTCGCTCAGCGGCTTCATCTCGTCGTAGAGGAAGTAGGCGTACGCACGCTCGCGACCTCGCCCGACACGTCCGCGCAGCTGATGCAGCTGGCTGAGTCCGTACTTGTCGGCGCGGTCGATGATGATCGTGTTCGCGTTCGAGATGTCGAGGCCGGTCTCGATGATCGTCGTCGAGACGAGCACATCGAACTTGCGCTCCCAGAAGTCGTCGACGACCTGCTCGAGCGCGTGCTCGCCCATCTGACCGTGTGCGACCGCGATGCGCGACTCGGGCACGAGCTCGGCGAGCTGTGCCGCGACCCGCTGGATCGACTGCACACGGTTGTGCACGAAGAACACCTGTCCCTCGCGCAGGATCTCGCGCCGGATCGCCGCCGCGATCTGCTTGTCGCTGCGGGGGCCGACGAACGAGAGGATCGGATGCCGGTCCTCCGGCGGGGTGGCGAGCGTCGACATCTCGCGGATGCCGGTGACCGCCATCTCGAGCGTGCGCGGGATCGGCGTCGCACTCATCGCGAGGATGTCGACGTTGGTCTTCATCTTCTTGAGGGTGTCCTTGTGCTCGACGCCGAAGCGCTGCTCCTCGTCGATGATCATCAGACCGAGGTCCTTGAACATGACCTGGTCGGTGAGGATGCGATGCGTGCCGATCACCATGTCGACCGTGCCGTCGAGCAGGCCGTCGAGCGTGAGACGAGCCTCCTTGTCAGTCTGGAAGCGGGACAGCGGCCGCACCTTGACCGGGAATCCGGCGAAGCGCTCGGTGAAGGTCTCGAGATGCTGCTTCACGAGAAGCGTGGTCGGCACCAGCATCGCGACCTGTTTGCCGTCCTGGATCGCCTTGAACGCCGCACGCACGGCGACCTCGGTCTTGCCGAACCCGACATCGCCCGAGAGCAGGCGGTCCATCGGGATCGGCCGCTCCATGTCGGCCTTGATCTCGTCGATGGTCTGCAGCTGATCGAGGGTCTCCGCGAACGGGAACGCCTCTTCGAGCTCGCGCTGCCAGGGCGTGTCCGGACCGAAGGCATGCCCCTTGGCGCTCATCCGCGCCGAATACAGCTTGACGAGCTCGACGGCGATGTCGCGCACGGCCTTGCGCGCCTTGCCCTTCGCCTGCGACCAGTCGCTGCCGCCCATCTTCGAGAGCGTGGGGCCCTCGCCGCCGACGTACTTCGAGAGCAGGTCGAGCTGGTCGGTCGGCACGTAGAGCTTGTCGCCCGGGTAGCCGCGCTTCGACGGCGCGTACTCGAGCACGAGGTAGTCGCGCACCGACTTGGTCGCATTGCGGCCCCCCGTGGAGACCTCGCGCTGCGTCATCTCGACGAAGCGGCCGATGCCGTGGGTGTTGTGCACGACGAAGTCGCCCTGTTTGAGCTGCAACGGGTCGACGACGTTCTTGCGGCGCGAGGCGAGCTTCTTGACGACCCGCTGGTCGCCGCCGATGGTGCGGCCGTAGAACTCGTTGTCGGTGAGGACGGCGAGCTTCGCCTCGCCGATCTGGAAGCCGGCCTCGACGGATCCTGTGACGAGCGTCGCGACGCCGGTGTCGGGCGCCTCGATGAGCTCGGAGACGATGCGCGCGGCGATGCCGCGGTCGGAGAGCACGTCGCGGGCGCGGTCGACGAGTCCGGCACCGGCGGCGATGACCACCACGCGCCACCCCTCGGCCACCTTGGCGTCGACGAACGAGATCGCGCCGTCGACGTTGCCGTGGAACGACGGGATGACCTGGGCGTCGATGGTCTCGGCATCCTCGCCGCCCATCGCGAACGGGCTCAGCCGCCACCACACGCCGCCACGGTCGCGGACGACCTCGCGCAGTCGGGCGATGGTGAGGAAGTCGCCGGCGCCGAGGTCGATGGGAGCCGATGCGCCGGACGTCGCCGCGCTCCAGGCCGCATCGAGGAACTCGCGGTTCGTCTCGCCCAGCGTGATGGCCCGCGCGCTGGAGCGCTCGGGATCGACGACCGCGGTCGCGCTGCCCTCGGGCAGATACTCGGCCAGGGACTTGAGCGGACCGGACACCGCCGGGAGCAGCGACTCCATTCCCTCGACCGGAATGCCCTCTGCCATCTTCTCGAGCATGCCGGCGATCGCCGGGAAGCCGCCGATCAGCGCCCGCGCACGATCGCGCACATCGGGGGTCAGCAGCAGCTCGCGGCTCGGAGGCAGATCGACGCCGTCGACGTCGCCCGGAAGCGAGCGCTGGTCGGCGACGGAGAACGCGCGGATCTGGTCGACCTCATCGCCGAAGAACTCGACGCGGAAGGGGTGTTCCGAGATCGCGGGGAAGACGTCGAGGATGCCGCCGCGCACGGCGAACTCGCCGCGACGCGACACCATGTCGACGCGCGAGTAGGCGCGCTCGACCAGCTGCTCGACGACGCGGTCGAGCTCATGACCGCGCGTGCCGGCGCGCAGCTCGAGCGGAGCGATCTCGCCGAGGTTGCCGGCGATGGGCTGGAGCGCTGCTCGTACCGACGCGACGACGACGAGGGGGTGGTCACCCGACCACTCGGCGACGCGACGGAGGGTCTGCAGTCGCTGACCGACGGTGTCGGGGCTGGGACTCAGTCGCTCATGCGGCAGTGTCTCCCACGCGGGGAAGGTCACGACCTCGGCGTCGGGGATGTAGGCGCCGAGCGCCGCGGCGAGGCTCTCGGCGCGCCGCCCCGTGGGGACGACGGTCAGCAGCGCTGCGGGATGACCTGCGGCGCGGCGCTTCTCGAGCAGGCCGGCGAGCGCCGGCGCGTCGAGGCCGTCGACGAGGCCGAGATCGGCATCGGTCTGCGCCCAGCCGAGGGCGTCACGAAAAAGAGACGCCTCTTCCAAGGCGCGCAGAATCCCCGGAACAGTCACCGGACAAGCCTAGTCGCGGCCGCCGACACCGGGACCGGGAGCCGCGCGCACACGCGTTCTCCGACCCGTAGGATTCCGGGATGGAACCGGTCACCCTCACCACGGACCGCCTCACGCTGCATGTGCCGGACGAGTCGGACATCGACGCGATCGTCGCAGCCTGCCAGGATCCGGAGATCCCGCGGTGGACGACCGTGCCGAGCCCCTACACGCGAGAGCACGCCGCGGACTATGTGCGCCTGATCGGCGAGTGGTGGGCCGACGGGAGCCAGACGATCTGGTGCGCGTATCGCGACGAGGAGCTCGTCGCCTCGATCGGGTTGCACCACATCACGCCGCACCACACCGGCGGGCACGCGGAGCTCGGATACTGGGTCACCTCTGCCGCGCGCGGCAACGGCTACCTCGTCGAGGCCGCGCGCGCCGTCGTCGACTGGGGCTTCGACGAGCTCGGTCTCGCACGGCTGGGCTGGCGGGCGGTCGCGGGCAACATCGCGTCGGCACGGTCGGCGAGGGCGCTCGGGTTCCGCTACGAAGGATTCGCACGCCAGGCGCTCACGAGCGAGCGCGGCCGCGACGACGGCTGGTTCGGCGGACTCCTCGCATCCGACGACCGCACACCGGTCGACTGGCCGGTGCTCTAGTCGCGTGTCCGACCCCGATGGCAGGATGAACGCATGCCGGAGATGCCGGAAGTACAGGGCCTGACCACATTCCTCACCCAGCGCGCGGTGGGGCGGACGATCGTGCGAACCAGCGTGGGCGCGATCGCCGCGCTCAAGACATACGACCCGCCGAACTCCGCACTGCACGGTCAGCAGATCACTGCGGCCTCTCGACGGGGAAAGTTCGTCGTGCTCTCGTGCGGCGACGACCTGCATCTCGTCTTCCACCTGGCCAAGGCGGGCTGGCTGCGCTGGTACGAGACGCTGCCCACGACGCCGATCAAACCCGGCAAGTCGCCCATCGCCGTCCGTGTCGGCCTCGACGACGAGAGCGGATTCGACCTCACCGAGGCCGGCACCAAGAAGTCGCTCGCCGTGTATGTCGTGCGCGACCCGCAGGACGTCCCGGGGATCGCCCGGCTCGGGCCCGACCCTCTCGACGAGTCGTTCACCCGGGAGGTCTTCGGCGGTCTGCTCCAGGGGCGGCGCACGCAGATCAAGGGCCTGCTCCGCGATCAGGGCGTGATCGCCGGAATCGGGAATGCCTACTCCGACGAGATCCTGCACGCCGCGCGGATGTCGCCGTACGCGATCGCCGACAAGCTCGACGACGACGAGGTCGATCGCCTGTATGCCGCCATGCAGACGACTCTCGCGGATGCGGTCGCCGAGGCCTCGGGCAAGCCGCCGGCCGACCTCAAAGACGCCAAGCGCCGTGGGATGCAGGTGCATGCTCGTCGTGGCGAGGCCTGCCCCGTGTGCGGCGACACGGTGCGCAGCGTCTTCTTCGCAGATCGCTCGATGGAGTACTGCCCGACGTGCCAGACCGGTGGCAAACCGCTCGCCGATCGCCGGTTGTCACGGCTGCTCAAGTAGCACTTCGACGCGGAATGAAATGCATCCGGATGTGTTGAGTACACTCAGAGCATCAACGTGCTCCGGGGTCGGTGAGAATCCGAACCGGCGGTGACAGTCCGCGAGCGTCTCGGTTCTCCGAGATGCCGATCCGGTGGAATTCCGGGACCGACGGTGGTGCGAGGCCCAGCCTCGCTAGTCCGGAAGGGAGGCAGCACGGTGCGCCGCCGCGCGCGCGTTCTGCCGACGTCTCCCTCGAGGAGATCCCCCGGAGCCTCAGAGAGGACCACGGATGGCAGTGAACGAGGCGGAACGCCGGGCGATGACCCGTGCGCTCGAGCTCGCGACGCTCGGCCCTCGCGGAGTGAACCCGCAGGTCGGCGCCGTCATCCTCTCCCCCGACGGCGAGATCATCGCCGAAGGCTGGCACCACGGCGCCGGAACGCCCCACGCCGAGGTCGATGCCCTCTCGCGACTCTCCGCCGGCGCCGCCGAGGGGGCGACCGCTGTCGTCACCCTCGAACCGTGCAACCACACCGGTCGCACCGGCCCCTGCGCCGTCGCGCTGATCGAGGCCGGCGTCTCGCGTGTCGTCTACGCCCTCGATGATCCGGGAGCCGTCTCGGGCGGCGGGGCCGACCGCCTCCGCTCGGCGGGCGTCAGCGTCGATGCGGGCGAACAGAGCGATGTCGCACACCGCATCATCGACGGCTGGCTCACCGCTCAGCGCCTCGGCCGCCCCCACGTCACCGTGAAGTGGGCGCAGTCCCTCGACGGCCGCGCGGCGGCATCCGACGGCAGCAGCCAGTGGATCACCGGACCTGAAGCCCGCGCAGACGTCCATCGACGTCGCGCTGCGGCCGATGCGATCGTCGTCGGCACAGGCACTCTGCTCTCCGACGATCCCTCGCTGACGGCTCGCGACGGCGAGGCGCTCCATGAACACCAGCCCGTCCCGGTCGTGATCGGCTCGCGCATCACCCCCGACGATGCGGCGATCCGCCGGCATCCGCAGACTCCGCTCTTCTACAACACCCATGATCTGCATGCCGTGCTCGCCGACCTGCACGCTCGCGGCATCCAGAGCGTGTTCATCGAGGGGGGCCCGACGCTCGCGAGCGCCTTCGTCGCCGCGGGGCTCGCCGATCGCGTGCTCGTCTACATCGCGCCGGTGCTGCTCGGCGGCGACCGGCTGGCACTGACCGACATCGGCGTCGGATCCATCGACGCCGCCCGACGACTGACGATCGACCAGTGGCAGCCCCTCGGGTCCGACCTGCTCGCGATCGCTCATCCCGCGCTCACCACCGAAGAAGGAGCCGCCTGATGTTCACCGGAATCATCGAGGAGATCGGCGAGATCACCGCGATCGCGCCCGCCGGAGACGGCTGGCGGCTGACGGTTCGCGCCCCCAAGGCGGTCTCCGACGCCGTGCACGGCGAGTCCATCGCGGTCTCGGGAGTCTGCCTCACCGTCGTCGACTCGACCGGCGACACCTTCGACGCCGACGTCATGAGGCAGACCCTCGACGTGGCCGCTCTGGGCGGCGCATCCGTCGGCACCCGCGTGAACATCGAGAAGGCGATGCCGGTCGGCGCGCGGCTCGGCGGTCACATCGTGCAGGGACATGTCGACGGCGTCGGCGATGTCCTCGAGGTGCGACCCGGCGAGCAGTGGAGCGTGCTGCGCATCTCGCTGCCCGACGACCTCGCGCCGCTCGTGGTCGACAAGGGCTCCATCTCGGTCGACGGCACCTCCCTCACCGTGAGCGCGGTCAGCGCTGTCGACGCGGACGCTCACTGGTTCGAGATCTCGCTCATCCCCGAGACTCTCGCCGCCACCACCCTCGGCTCCCGCGCGGTCGGCGACCGCGTCAACCTCGAGACCGACATCCTCGCCCGTCACGTCGAGCGCCTGCTGGCGTTCCGGGCAGCACCGGAAGGAGGCTTGCGATGAGCCTTTCCACCATCACCGAAGCCCTCGAGGCCCTTCGCGCGGGGCGCCCCGTGCTCGTCGCAGACGACGAGAACCGCGAGAACGAGGGCGACGTCATCATGTCGGCCGAGCTCGCCACGCCCGAATGGGTGGCATGGACGGTCCGCTGGTCGTCGGGGTTCATCTGCGCGCCGATGCCCGCCGACCTCGCCGACAACCTCAACCTGCAGCCCATGGTGGCCGCCTCCGAGGACGCCCGTTCGACCGCCTACACCGTGAGCGTCGACGCGGCCGAAGGCGTGACCACCGGAATCAGCGCGCACGACCGCGCGCACACGCTGAACGTCCTGGCGAATCCCGATTCGACCGCGACGAGCATCATCCGCCCCGGTCACGTCCTGCCGCTGCGCGCCGTCGACGGCGGAGTGCGCGAGCGCAGCGGCCACACCGAGGCCGCGGTCGATCTGATGAAGCTCGCGGGGCTCCGGCCCGTGGGCGCGATCGCCGAGGTCGTGGCAGAGGACGGCAGCATGATGCGACTGCCCGGACTCATCGAGCTGGGTGCACGCGACGGAGTGCCGGTCATCACGATCGAGCAGCTCATCGCCCACCTCAACGAGGTCGACCCCACCGGCTGGTCGCCCGAACGCGCCAGTCGCCGTGTCAGCCTGCGGGCCGACGCGACCGTGCCGACCACGCACGGGACCTTCCGGTTCCTCGCCTATAAGGACCGGGTGACCGGCACCGATCACATCGCCGTCGTGTCGGGCGAGCCCGGCGAGACCGCCCTCGTGCGCGTGCACTCCGAGTGCCTGACCGGAGAGGCCTTCGGGTCGCTCAAATGCGAATGCGGCCCGCAGCTCGACGCCGCCCTCGACGCGATCGAGCAGGACGGCGGCATCGTCATCTACATGCGCGGCCATGAAGGTCGCGGAATCGGCCTGATCAACAAGCTCCGTGCTTACAGCCTGCAGGAGGAGGGGCTCGACACGGTCGATGCGAATCTCGCACTCGGGCTTCCCGCGGATGCACGGGACTACGCGGCTGCGGCCGGCATCCTCGCCGATCTCGGCGTCTCGAAGGTTCGCCTGTTGACCAACAACACGGACAAGGTGAATCAGCTGCGCACCCTCGGACTCGATGTCGTCGAGCAGGTGCCGCTGATCGTCGGCGTCGGACCGAACAACCATCAATACCTTGAGACCAAGCGTGACCGCATGGGTCACATCATCGGTGAGGCGGAGCTCGCAGAAGCTCTCGCCGACGGACGGAAGGACGACGCATGAGCGGCGCAGGAGCACCCAAGACCGAGAAGATCGACGGACGAGGCCTGAAGGTCGTCATCGTCGCCGGCACCTGGCACGACGTCATCACGAACGGCCTCATCGCCGGCGCCCAGCGTGTGCTCGATGACGCGGACGCCGACTACCGCCTCGTGCGCGTGCCGGGGTCGTTCGAACTCGCCCTCGCCGCCCAAGCCGCCTTCGCGGGTGGAGCGGATGCCGTCGTCGCACTCGGCGTGATCATCCGCGGGGGCACCCCGCACTTCGAGTACGTCTCGGCAGCCACGACCGACGGACTGACGCGGGTCTCGCTCGACGCGGGCAAGCCCGTCGGATTCGGCGTGCTGACGCTCGACGACGAGAAGCAGGGTCTCGACCGCGCCGGGCTCGAGGGCTCGAAGGAGGACAAGGGCGCGGAGGCTGCGGATGCCGCGCTGCGCACGGCGCTCCTGGTGCGCTCGCTGCGCGGCTGAGGCCGGCGTTCGCGTGGCTGAGGTCAGCCTGGCCCGGTAGGTCAGCCTGCCCTTGGTGGCGCGCGCGTCCCGCGTGCTCGTACCGTGAGGGCATGGAGACTCTGCGCCACGTCGTTCTGTTCGTCCATCTCATCGGCTTCGCCGTGCTGTTCGGCGCCTGGGCGGTGCAGGCGTTCGGCGGCAAGCGCGAGTTCACGCGCCTGATGAGCATCGGCATGACCATCGCAGCGATCGCGGGTCTCGCCCTCGCCGCTCCGTGGGGTCTGCCGGAGGGCGTCGAGATGAACTACGCCAAGATCGGCACGAAGCTCGTGGTGCTGCTCGCGATCGGTGCGCTCCTCGGCATCGGCACGTCGAAGCAGCGCAAGTCCGGCAGCGTGCCGCCCGCGATGTTCTGGCTCGTCGGCATCCTGACCGCCCTCAACGCGGGCATCGCCGCCATCTGGCGCTGACTCTCCTTCCCTTCCGCCGGATCAGCGGATTCTGACCTCGGACGCATCGATCTCGCGCCGGCGCCCTCGATCGGGAGGAGATCTGCGCACGGGAGGGCGGTGCGAATCCTGCGAACCTCCGAATCGACGATCTCCTCCGTATCGCCGCCACACCGGCGACCGAGAGAGCCGGCTCACCCACGACGGTGGAGGCCCTGAGCGACGGCCCGAAGGATCACGTCCTGCACTTCGGCCCACCGGTTCATGACCTGGTCGTACCCCACCCTGATGACGTGGTACCCCAGGAGCATCACCCGCGCGTCGTGATCGATGTCGCGAGTTCGCTGCATCCCGACGTGGTGGCCGCCATCGATCTGCAGCACAAGGCACTCCCCGATGAGGAGATCGACGCGATGCCCGGCGATCCAGATCTGGCGCCGCAGGGGCAGGTCGAGCCACCGGAGCCGCGGCACGACGACCGATTCGAGGCCGGAATCCGAGAACGGCGTCGCCTCGTCGATCAGAGCGCGACCGGATTCCGTCAGCGGGAGACGTCGAAGCATGTCGAGATCGACGAGTCCACGATGCAACGCGGAATTCCAGATCGACAGAGCGGCGTCCCTTGGCTGACACCGCGCCACGATGGCGAGGACGTTCTCGATCGGATCCTCGAGGGTTCCAGGGACTCGTGGCACTGCCGGTTTCTCCCAGTGCACATGTCCTGAAACGGCGATGTGTCCGGCGTGCGGTGGTGCCGCGACGTGGGGATCGGCGAGGCCGACATCCCACAGCCCTCTTCTCGTCGCCTGAGTGACGCAGGTGAGTATGACGCCGTCCCGCGCGGCCGCGATGAGCAGCGGGTCGGCATCGCGCGCCGCGACCCAGCCCTTGCGAACTCGGATCAGCTCGCCACGGTCGACGGCGACGCCGATCGCATGCCGTGAGACGCCGGTGACGAGCAGATCGCGCACCCGCGCGGCGCCTCGCGCGGCATCCACCATCGGTTTCTTCATCCTCTCCAGAGTGGATGAAAGGCGCACTCTCACCTCGAGAATGACTGCCCTGAGCCGCGAGTCGGGGAAAGACTCGCGCGTCCGCCATCCGTGCAGAAGCCCCGCGTCCTCATCGCGTGCGTCGATTCGGAGGAGATCTGCACAGGGGAGGTCGATGTGCGTCGTGTCACCCTCCGAATCGAGGATCCCCTCCCCATCGTCGAGGAGCTGGGGAGAGGGGGAGCTGGGCCGAGGTGGGAAGCTGGGCCGAGCGGGGCGAGCTGGGCCGAGGAGGCGCGCCGAAGTGAGGGAGGGCGCGCGAGAGGATGCCGGAGTCAGCGCGCGGCGCGCGGCGGGGCCGAGCTCTCGCGCACGATGAGCTCGGTGCCGACGAGCGGCGTCTGACTGCGCTCTCCCCATCGAGCTCGGCGAGGAGGGCGTCGACCGCGAGAGCGCCGACCTTCTCGGGATGCTGCTGCACCGTGGTCAGCGGCGGCCACAGTTGGGCGGCATCCGGCAGGCCGTCGAACCCGACCACGCTGACGTCGCCGGGAATGTCTCGACCGGCCTCGCGGAATGCCCGCACGACGCCGATCGCCATCTGGTCGTTCGCCGCGAACACGGCGGTGACGCCGTCGTCGTCACGCAGGCGGAGCCCGGCGCGATAGCCGGATTCGGCTGACCAGTCGCCCTGCAGCGGCTCGGGTGCCTCGATGCCGCGCTCCATGAGAGTCGAGCGCCAGGATTCACGTCGACGCTCTGCGGAATAGGACTTCGCCGGTCCTGCGACGTGCCAGACGGTCTCATGGCCGAGGTCGAGCAGGTGCTCGGTCGCGAGGCGCGCACCCTGAGCCTGATCCGTGTCGACGAACGGGTGAGTCGTGCCACGGTTCGAGTCGACGAGCACGACGGGCAGACCGTCGGGGATCTCGACCTCGGCCTCGTCGAGCTGATGCGCCTCGATCACGATGATGATCCCGTCGACGGCGTGCTCCTCCAGGCGGCGGAAGGCTCCCGCGACGGTGTCGCGGGCACTCGACTCGACGGGGATGAGGGTGAGGGCGTATCCCATCTGCGAGGCGCGCACCGCGATCGCATCGAGTGTGCGCTGGTTGCCGTACGAGCTGAAGGAGAACATGATGACGCCGATCGCCCGGAATCGGCCGGATCGCAGCGCACGAGCCGCGCTGTTGGGCCGGTAGCCGAGCCGCTGCATGGCGTCTTCGACGCGCTCCCTGGTGGCGGCGCCGACGTAGCCGCGCGCGTTCACGACGCGCGACACGGTCTGTCCGGAGACGCCGGCCTCGCGGGCCACGTCCTCCATGGAGGGGTCTCGCCGCCGCTGCGGCGGCTCTGCCGACTGTACCGAGGTCACGAGCACTCATCCATTCATGTGTTGACGTTGACACACTAGCAGTGCATCGAATATGTTGACGTTGACACACGGCGCCGTGAGCGCCCGATCTCTAAGAAGGTTCTCGTCAATGACGACTCAAGATTCCGCAGCCCTGGCGGACCACGGCATCCGCCGGCGCGAGAAGCGCGACTGGAAGGGATGGGCCTTCGTCGGCCCGTTCATGGTCGTCTTCGCCCTGGTCTTCCTGACCCCGCTCGCCTACGCGCTCTACCTCAGCTTCTTCCAGGAGAAGCTGATCGGCGGCACGGCGTTCGTCGGGTTCGACAACTACGTCCGCGCGCTCACCGACCCGCAGTTCTGGGAGGCGTTCGGCCGCGTGGTGCTGTTCCTCGTGGTGCAGGTGCCGATCATGCTCGTCCTGGCGCTGGCCGCGGCGCTCGCCCTCGACAGCGCACGCCTGCGCGGCGCATCGTTCTTCCGCATCCTGATCTTCCTGCCGTACGCGGTGCCCGCGGTCGTCGCGGTGCTCATGTGGGGGTACATCTACGGCGACCAGTTCGGTCTGACGTCGAACTTCAACGACTTCCTCGGCAGCGACCTCATCACGCCCTTCGCCCGGGAGTGGATCCTGGTCTCGATCGGCAACATCGTGACCTGGCAGTTCGTCGGCTACAACATGCTGATCTTCTACTCGTCGCTGAAGACCATCCCCACCGACATGTACGAGGCGGCGTCGCTCGACGGCGCGGGTGCCTGGCGCACGATCTTCTCGATCAAGATCCCCTCGGTGCGCGGTGCTCTCGTGATCGCCACGATCTTCTCGATCATCGGCAGCTTCCAGCTCTTCAACGAACCCAACATCCTGCGGCCCCTGGCTCCGAACGTGATCACGACGTACTTCACCCCCAACATGTACGCGTACAACCTCTCGTTCGCCGGACAGCAGTTCAACTACGCCGCGACGATCGCCATCATCATGGGCGTCATCACCGCAGTGATCGCCTACGTCGTGCAGCTGCGCGGCTCGAAGTCGGAGGTGCGCTGACATGGCACTCCCCCTCGCCCGTCCCTCGCAGAAGCGCCACGATCTGATGAATCCGCGCAAGTCGAAGATCCTGCTGATCGTGATGGTGATGTATGCCCTGTACACACTGGTGCCGCTCGTCTGGCTGCTGTTCAGCTCGACCAAGACGCAGTCCGGGCTGTTCAGCTCGTTCGGGCTCTGGTTCTCCGACGACTTCGCATTCGTCGACAACCTGGTGGCGACCTTCTCGTATCAGGACGGCATCTTCCTGCGCTGGCTCGGCAACACGCTGCTCTACGTCGTGGTCGGCGCCGGAGGCGCGACGCTGCTCGCCACCATGGCCGGCTACGGCCTGGCGAAGTACCGCTTCCCCGGCCGCCGCGCGGTGTTCGCCGTCGTGCTCGGCGCGGTCGCCGTGCCGGGCACCGCCCTCGCCGTGCCGACCTTCCTGCTCTTCAGCGAGCTCGGGCTCACGAACACCCCGTGGGCGGTGATCATCCCCTCGCTGATCAGCCCGTTCGGTCTGTACCTGATCTGGGTGTTCGCGTCGGAGTCCGTGCCGACCGAGCTGCTGGAAGCGGCCCGCATCGACGGCGCCGGAGAGTTCCGCACCTTCTTCACGATCTCGATGCGACTGCTCGCACCGGGCATCGTGACGGTGACCCTGTTCACCGTGGTCGCGACGTGGAACAACTACTTCCTGCCGCTGATCATGCTCTCCGACCCGGCCTGGTACCCGCTCACCGTCGGCCTGAACCAGTGGAGCGCTCAGGCGATCGGCGCCGGATCTCAGCCGATCTACAACCTCGTGATCATGGGCTCCCTCCTCACCATCATCCCGATCGTCATCGCCTTCCTGCTGCTGCAGAGGTTCTGGCAGTCAGGTCTCACCGCCGGAAGCGTCAAGCAGTAGCCTCCGGCACCCTCCGCACCGCCCCTTGTCGGTCCGACGCTGGACCGCACCCCCGAAAGGACACAGCAATGAAGCACCTTCCCTCACCCGCCGCACGGCGCACCCTCACGGTGCTCGCGGCCGGAACCGTGGCAGCGCTGGCGCTGGCCGGCTGCAGCACCGGCGACTCCGGCTCCGGCGGCAGCGCTGCCGGCGACGGCTCGTTCGACTCCGTCGAGGCCGCTCTCGAGAAGGGCGGCGAGATCACGTACTGGTCGTGGACCCCCTCCGCCGAGGCTCAGGTCGAGGCGTTCGAGAAGGAGTACCCGAACGTCAAGGTGAACGTGGTCAACGCGGGCACCAACAACGAGGAGTACACCAAGCTGCAGAACGCCATCAAGGCGGGCTCCGGCGCCCCCGACGTCGTGCAGATGGAGTACTACGCCTTCCCGCAGTTCGCGCTGACGGATGCCTTCGTCGACCTCTCGCAGTACGGCTTCGCCGACTTCGAGGACGACTACACCGCCTCGACCTGGAACTCCGTCACCGACGGCGACGCGATCTACGGCCTCCCGCAGGACTCCGGCCCCATGGCGCTCTTCTACAACAAGGCCGTGTTCGACGCCGCCGGCGTCACCGTACCCACCACGTGGGACGAGTACTACGAGGCGGCGAAGGCGATCCACGCCGCGAACCCCGACGCCTACATCACGAACGACACCGGCGACGCCGGCTTCGCGACCTCGATGATCTGGCAGGCCGGCGGCAAGCCGTTCGAGACGTCGGGCACCGACGTCACGATCGACCTGCAGGACGACGGATCGAAGAAGTGGACCGAGAACTGGAACCGCCTCGTCGAGGAGGACCTGCTCGCGCCCTACGGCAGCTGGAGCGACGAGTGGTTCCGCGCTCTCGGCGACGGCAGCCTCGCGACCCTCGTGATCGGCGCCTGGATGCCGGGCAACCTGATCACGGGCGCCCCCGACGGTGCCGGTGACTGGCGCGTCGCTCCGATGCCGACCTACGACGGCACCCCGGCGACCGCGGAGAACGGCGGCGGCGGCCAGGCCGTGACCACGCAGAGCAAGAACCCGGCACTCGCCGCCGGATTCCTGTGGTGGCTGAACAACTCGGAGGAGAGCATCTCGACGTTCCTCGAGTCCGGCGGATTCCCGTCGACGACCGCCGAGCTGTCGAGCGAGGAGTTCCTCGCCGACGCGCCCGAGTACTTCGGCGGCCAGAAGATCAACGAGGTCCTCGCCGCAGCGGCCGACGACGTGGTCGAGGGCTGGAGCTACCTGCCCTACCAGGTCTACGGCAACAGCATCTTCGGAGACACCGTGGGCCAGTCGTACCAGAACGGCACCGACCTGAACGAGGGCCTCATGACCTGGCAGGACGCGCTGGTCGAGTACGGCAACTCGCAGGGCTTCGCCGTCAACAAGTAATCGCACGTCCGGGCCGGACGGGGACTCGCTCTCCGTCCGGCCCTCCCCATCGAAAGCACCTCATCGTGACCTCCTTCTCCATCGGCGAGACAGACTTCCTCCGCGCCGGGCTCCCCCACCAGGTGATCTCCGGTGCCATCCACTACTTCCGGGTGCACCCCGACCAGTGGCAGGACCGCATCCGCAAGGCCCGTCTGATGGGACTCAACACGATCGAGACCTACGTCGCATGGAACGCTCACGAGCCTCGGCGCGGCGAGTGGGATGCCACGGGCTGGAACGACCTGGGCCGGTTCCTCGACCTGATCCAGGCGGAGGGCATGGATGCGATCGTGCGGCCCGGCCCCTACATCTGCGCCGAGTGGCACAACGGCGGGCTGCCGAACTGGCTCACCGCGGGCGAGCGCGAGCTGCGCTCCTCCGAGCCGACGTTCCTCGCCGATGTCAGCGACTACCTCCGCCGGGTCTACGACATCGTCGCGCCCCGGCAGATCGACCGTGGCGGCTCGGTCGTGCTCGTGCAGATCGAGAACGAGTACGGCGCGTACGGCTCGGACAAGGACTACCTCGAGGCGCTCGTCGCCCTCACCCGAGAAGCCGGTATCACCGTGCCCCTCACCACGGTCGACCAGCCGACCGATCGGATGCTGGCAGACGGCAGCCTCCCCGAGCTGCACAAGACCGGATCCTTCGGATCGCGCAGCGCCGAGCGCCTCGCCACCCTGCGCTCCCACCAGCCCACCGGCCCCCTGATGTGCTCCGAGTTCTGGGACGGCTGGTTCGACTGGTGGGGCGGCGTGCATCACACGACCGACGTGGACACCGCCGCCGCCGATCTCGACGAGCTGCTGGCCGCGGGGGCCTCGGTGAACATCTACATGTTCCACGGCGGCACGAACTTCGGTCTCACGAACGGTGCCAACCACAAGGGCCGCTACCTGCCGATCGTCACGTCATATGACTACGACGCGCCTCTCGACGAGGCCGGCAACCCGACCGCGAAGTTCTTCGCCTTCCGCGACGTCATCGCGAAGTACGCGCCCGTCCCCGACGAGCTGCCCGCCGCGGCCACCGCGGCACCGGTCTTCTCCGTGCCGCTGAAGCCGGCGGGATCATGGACGGATGCCGCGGCATCGACGCCCGCATCCGCAGTTCCGCGGACATTCGACGAGCTGGAGCACCTGAGCGCTCTGATCCGGTACGACGTCGAGCTTCCCGAAGGGCGCGGCGGTCAGCTCGTGCTCGACGAGGTGCGCGACCTCGCCTGGGTGAGCGTCGACGGCCAGCCCGTCGGCACGCTCTCCCGCACCCGTCACGACCGTTCCCTGCGGATTCCCGCGGGACGGACGCTCAGCGTCCTCGTCGAGGAGGGCGGCCGCGTGAACTACGACCACCGACTCGGCGAGCAGAAGGGTCTGATCGGCGCTCCTGCCCTCGACGGCACGCCGCTGACCGGCTGGCACTCGACGGCGCTGGACGTCGCAGGGATCGCGGCGGAGATCGGCTTCAGCGGCGGGAACACGTCGAGCGGCCCGGGAAGCGCACCCTCTGCGTGGGTCGCAGACTTCGCGCTCGACTCCGCCGCCGACCTGTTCCTCGACACCGTTGCCTGGAGCAAGGGCTATGCGTTCGTCAACGGGTTCTTCCTCGGACGGTACTGGCGCAACGGGCCGCAGCGCACCCTCTTCGTGCCGGCCCCGGCGACGCGAGCGGGAGACAACCGGCTCATCGTGCTCGAGTTGGAGCAGCTGCTCGCGCCCACGGCCGACTTCGTGCCGGCGCTCGCTCTCGGCGACACCGAGGAATAGATCACAGGCACGGGCATCCGCCCAGTACCGTGTGTCTGTGCCGCGCCGAAGATTCTCCACCCCCACGCCCGCTGCGCGCGCCCGTCATGCGAAGCGGCGCCGGGGCCGGGTGGCCAGAGCGGACAACGACCTCACCGCCGAGCAGTGGGCCTCGCTGCAGGAGGCCTGGGGCGGATGTGCATACTGCGGAGCGGGCGACATCGCGCTCCAACGCGACTGCGTGATGCCGATCTCCCGCGGCGGTCGCTACACCGTCGAGAACGTGGTGCCCGCGTGCGGGTCCTGCAACGCGAGCAAGCGCAACGACGAGGTCACGTCGTGGCTCCGACGCAAGCGACTCGACGAGCGCGCTTTCCTCAGCCGGTATGACGCCATTCTCCGCGACCTGCGCCCGACCGACTGATCGAGCCCGTCACCCGCTGCGGCGGGACTTCCAGACGGCCGCGGTGAGGTGCGCGGCGTCGGCCCGGGTGATGCTCTGCCAGTTGCGACCGCCCCGCGCGAACGACTCGTGCACGCCGGACGGCACCGCGGCCGGCTCCACCGGACGATCGAGCCAGTCGCACGCGCGCACGTGCACGAGGTCGACTGCACGGGCTTCGCCCGACGCGTCGTAGCGCCAGGGCCCGGCGATCCGGCCGAGCCACAGCAGTCCGTCGACGTCGCGCGTCCAGACGAACGACCCCTCGGAAACCGAGGAGAACCTCTCGAGCCTGCGCGCCGCCCGCTCACCGAAGGCGGCATCGACTGCGGCGAGCGCGTCGGCCGGCGACTCCGGGATGCGGTCGAGGCGACCTCCCACTCCGCAGACCCCGATCCGCAGCGCGCGCTCGACCGCGAGCCCCTCGCGCACCCCGTCGTCGCGCGATCGCATCGGGGCGCGGTACGCCGCGGGAACCTCGATGTCGTTACCCGCGCGAGGTGCGGTGGTCATGCGAGCGGCACCAGCGTGGCGTCGACCCGTGCGCCGTCGATCGCCACCGACATCATCGTGCAGACGGGCTGCCTGCGGCGGTCGGTCGGCGACCCCGGGTTCAGCAGGCGCATCCCGGATGGGGCGACGGTGTCCCACGGGATGTGGGAGTGGCCGAACACGAGCAGGTCGACGCCCGGGAACGCCGCATCCATCCGCTCCTCGCGCCGCTGCTTCGGTCCGGTCTCGTGCACCACGGCGACCTCGACGTCCTCGACCGTCAGCCGTGCGATCTCGGGCAGTCGCTCTCGCAGCGCGGGGCCGTCGTTGTTCCCGTGGACGCCGACGAGCAGCCGCGACCGGGACTCGATCAGATCCAGCGTCGCGAGGTCGATCCAGTCCCCCGCGTGCACGACGATGTCGGCGTCGGCGACCGCTCGCAGCACCGCGTCGGGCAGTCGCTTGGCACGGGCGGGCACATGCGTATCGGCGATCAGCAGCAGTCTCGTCGTCACGGTTCTCCGTCTCGGGTGGGCACGGGCATCCGCCTCCGACTCTACGCACGCGGTCCAGCGGGATGTCATACGCACCCAGCAAACGTTCAGGAAGGCGTAGGATCTCTCGGTGCCTTGGTATACCGGGCCATGGATCTAAGGAGCTGTATGAGTACGTCCACCGCCCCCGCGAACCCGCGTTCGCGTGTCATCACGGCGAGCCTGGTCGGCACCACGATCGAGTTCTACGACTTCTACGCCTATGCGACAGCGGCCGTGCTCGTGTTCCCCGTGCTGTTCTTCCCCACCGGCAACGACACCACGTCGCTGCTGTCATCGTTCGCCGTGTTCGGCGCCGCCATGGTCGCCCGCCCCATCGGCGCGGTCGTCTTCGGCCACTTCGGCGACAAGTTCGGACGCAAGGCGACTCTCGTCGCCTCGCTGCTCACGATGGGCATCGCGACCTTCATCATCGGCCTTCTTCCCACGTTCCAGCAGATCGGCTGGTGGGCGGCACTGCTGCTGCTGATCCTGCGCCTCGCTCAGGGCTTCGCCCTCGGCGGCGAGTGGTCGGGTGCCGCGCTGGTCGCCACCGAGAACGCTCCGGCCGGCAAGCGCGCCTGGTACGGCACGTTCCCGCAGCTGGGCGCGCCGCTCGGCTTCATCATCGCCAACTTCCTCTTCCTCGGCATCAACTGGCTGCTTCCCCACGTCGACAACCCCGCACTGAAGTCCGAGGCCTTCCTGTCGTGGGGCTGGCGCATCCCGTTCCTCTTCTCGGCCGTCATGGTCATCATCGGCCTGTGGGTGCGTCTGAAGCTCGTCGAGTCCGACACCTTCAAGAAGGCCGAGAAGAAGGGCGCGATCCGCAAGCTGCCCCTCGCGACCGTGTTCCGCCACCACTGGAAGCAGCTGATCCTCGGCACGTTCATCATGCTGGCGACGTACGTGCTGTTCTACCTGATGACCAACTTCACCCTCGCGTACGGCACCAAGCCGGCCACGCTCGAGACGGCGTCCGCCGCCGCTCAGGCCGCTGCCGAGGCGACGGGCAAGGACTTCGACGCGTCGGCCTTCGCCGCGCAGTTCTATCCGGGACTCGGGTTCGCCTACACGGACTTCGTGCTCATGCAGATCGTCGGCGTCGTGTTCTTCGGCATCTTCACCCTGCTCTCCGGTCCCATCGCCGACACGATCGGGCGTCGCAAGCTGCTGCTGTGGGTCACCGGGCTCATCATCGTGTTCGGCTTCACGTTCAATGCGTTCCTGCTCCCCGCGATGGACCCGAAGTTCACGGGCGCCCTCGCGCAGGCGTTCCTCGTGTTCGGGTTCATGCTCATGGGCGCGACGTTCGGTCCGATGGGAGCGCTGCTGCCCGAGCTCTTCCCGACGAACGTCCGCTACACGGGATCCGCGATCTCCTACAACGTCTCGTCGATCCTCGGCGCAGCCGTCGCTCCGCTCATCGCGCTCTGGCTCTGGGAGCTCGGCGACGGCGCTCCGTGGCTGGTGGGACTGTACCTGTCGGCGATGGGCGTGCTGACCTTCATCGCGCTCCTGCTGTCGAAGGAGACCAAGGACAACGACTACGAATCGGATCTCGGAGTCGCGGCCGCCGTCGAACTCTGACGCGCTCGTCCACACGAAGGGCGGCATCTCCTCGGGAGGTGCCGCCCTTCGTCGTCCGGCGGTCAGTAGGCGGCATGGACGGTGCGCGTCGAGCCGTCGAGCACCATCGTCCCGCCGAACGGGACGATCCACTGCGGCCGCGTGTGGCCGAAAGGCACCCCGACGCAGACCACCGCGTCGGGGTTGTACCGCGAGACCGTCTCGATCACCGCATCCCGTTGCGCGGCACGCAGCGCGTCGGCCTCGGTGGGCGAGGGGAGGAACTCGAAATCGCTCACGGGCGGACGCGCGACGACCACTCCCGCGACCACATCGAGGATGCCGCGCTCACCCAGCCCGCGCAGCCATCGCGCCACCCAGCTCGCCGGCGGACGTTCCTCGCTGGTCTCGAGCAGCAGGATCCCGCCGCGCAGGTCGTACGCCGAGGGCAGCCTGTCGGCCAGCGCGAGCTGATCGACGACCTCGAGGCAGCCGCCCCAGGTGCGACCTTCGACGCGGACAGCCGGACCCGACCAGGTCCAGTCCTCGGTCGCGACCCGATCGCCGTATTCGCTGAGAGCGCGCGGGTCCGTCCAGCGCCTCCCCACGTCCTCCGACTCTCCGGGCTCCGTGATCTCGACCGTGCCGCCGTCGAGCAGCGCCGCGCGCAGCGACCGCAGATGCACGTCGTCGACAGCAGGCCCCGGACCGAGATGCACGGCCGTGGATCCGCCGTAGTAGCCGCGGATCCCGAGGCTCCACAGCCAGTTGAGGATGTTGGTGTTGTCGCTGTAGCCGAGGAACGGCTTCGGGTCGGCCTGGGCGAGCGCGGCGTCGAGGTGCGGCACCACCAGGATCTGGTCGTCCCCGCCGATCGTCGCCAGGATCGCCCGGATGCTCGGGTCGGCGAAGGCCGCGTTCACATCGGCGGCCCGGGCTTCAGGACTCGCATCGAGCTGCCGCGTGGTCGGATACTCGACCGGGATCAGTCCGGTCAGCGGCTCGAGTCGGCTGAGCGCCTGCTCGTGGAGCTCGGGCGCGACCGCGGGCGCGGCGAAGGCGGGCGACAGGACGGCGACGCGGTCGCCGGGCACGGGTTTCGATGCGGACAGCATCGGCCCAGTCTCGCATCCTGAGCACGGAGATGAACGTCAATGCATGTTGACAAGGGGTCGATCGTCAACAAGTATTGACGCAGGAGGTTCCCCATGACCATGAAGACCGCCATCGCACAGGATGACGCGGGCGAGCCGCTCTCGGAGCTCCACCGCCTCGCCGCTCTGCGCAGCGAGCTGGCCAGGGCCGAGGAGACACAGGTGCGACGGGCGCGCAATCTCGGCTATTCCTGGCAGGCGATCGCGAGCTCCCTCGGCGTCTCGAAGCAGGCGGCGCACCGCCGTTTCGGCAGGCACTGACACTCATACAGCCCATCCACAGGATCCGCCCGCACACGAAGTACGGTCGAACTACCCCCTTTCAGAACGAGGTCCCGCATGTCCAGCACGGCGACATCACGCCGACGCGGACGCGGCGCGCACTACGACGGCCCGCGCGCCACTTTCCGCCAGCTCCTCCCCTTCCTCTTCGAGCACAGGCGCACGCTCATCGTCGTCGCTGTGCTCAGCGTCTTCGGGGCGGCCACCTCGCTCGCGCAACCGCTGCTGGTCGGGCAGCTCATCGAAGCCGTGCAGTCCGACCAGGGCCTCGGGATCCTGGTGTGGGTCCTCGTCGGTCTCGTGATCGTGTCGTCGATCATCTCCGGCTACCAGCACTATCTGCTGCAGCGCACCGGCACCGCGGTCGTGTACTCGAGCCGTCGCAAGCTGATCTCGCGCATCCTTCACCTGCCCATCAGCGAGTTCGACGCCCGCCGGACCGGAGACCTCGTCTCGCGCGTGGGCACCGACACGACACTGCTCTACGCCGTGCTCACCCAGGGACTGGCGGATGCCGTCGGCAGCGCGATCCTCTTCCTCGGCGCGCTGATCGCCATGCTCGTGATCGACCCGGTCCTGCTGCTGCTCATCGTCGTCGTGATCGGAGCCTCGGTCGTCGTCGTCACGGCGCTCAGCGGCCGCATCCGCACCGCGTCCACCGCTCAGCAGGAGAAGGTCGGCGAACTCGCCTCCGGGGTCGAGCGCGCCGTCGGCTCGATCCGCACCGTGCGCGCCTCGGGAGCCACCGAGCGCGAGACCGAGACCGTGTCGGCGCTCGCCTCGGAGGCCTACGGCATCGGGGTGCGGATCGCCAAGATCTCGTCGCTCGTGGTCCCCATCGCCGGAGTCGCACTGCAGGTGTCGCTCCTGGTGGTGCTGGGCGTCGGCGGCTTCCGGGTCGCGGCCGGCACGATCACGATCGCCTCGCTGATCACGTTCATCCTGTTCCTGTTCATGCTCGTGATGCCGCTCGCCACCACCTTCGGGGCGATCACCTCGGTGAACCAGGCACTCGGCGCCCTCGGCCGCATCCAGGAGGTGCTGAACCTGCCGACGGAGACCCAGCACGACGCCGAGATCGCCGCGTCCGTCCCCCGTGATGCGGCAGACCCCCTCGCTCCGGCGATCGAGTTCCGTGACGTGCGCTTCCGCTATCCCGAGAACGTGGTCGCCGCTCGCCTCGCCGCCGCGAAGGAGGCGCAGACGCTTCTGGCCGACGCGCACCTCGAACCGACCGACGACTCGGCCGCCGTGGCGGAGCGCGAGGTGCTGCGCGGCGTCTCGTTCGCGGTGCCCCGAGGTGCGCGCGTCGCGCTCGTCGGGCCCAGCGGTGCCGGCAAGAGCACGATCCTCTCGCTCGTGGAGCGCTTCTACGACCCGACGGGCGGTTCGATCCGCCTCTACGGCCACGACTCGCGCACCTACCCGCGCGACGAGCTGCGCGCGCAGTTCGGCTACGTCGAGCAGGACGCCCCCACCCTCGCCGGCACGCTCGGCGACAACCTGCGTCTCGCCTCGCCGGATGCCTCGGATGCGGCCTGCGAACAGGTGCTGCGCGCGGTGAACCTGGGCGACGTGCTCGATCGCGATCCGCTGCGTCTCGATGCCCCCGTCGGCGAAGACGGCGTGATGCTCTCAGGAGGAGAACGCCAGCGTCTCGCGATCGCCCGCGCGCTGCTCACCGACGCACCGATCCTGCTGCTCGACGAGTCGACCTCGTCGCTCGACGGCGTGAACGAGCAGCGCATGCGCGAGGCCATCGACGCGGTCTCGACCGATCGCACCCTCATCGTGATCGCTCATCGACTGTCGACCGTCGTCGACAGCGATCTCATCGTCGTGCTGCAGGACGGCGCAGTGGTCGGTCAGGGCACTCACGCCGAGCTGATCGAATCGACGCCGCTCTATCGCGACCTGGCTCGGCACCAGCTGCTCGCCTGAGCGTCGCGGCAGGGGCGCACGCGGTCAGCGCGGGAGAAGTACGCGAAGGCGGGATGCCGGAGACCACTCAGCCATGGGTTCGTCTCTGACGTCCCGCCTTCGCGGGTCTGGGGCCACGGGGGCCGTGGAGCGCCGGCTCCCCCGAACCGGCGCCCGGTCTGTCACGCCTTGTCGAGGCGGTAGCGCAGCGAGGCGAGCTCGGCCCGGAGGGCGGCGGGGACCTTGTCGCCGAAGGTGTCGTAGAACTCCTCGGTGAGGTCGGCCTCGGTCTTCCAGGCGTCGGTGTCGATCGAGAAGAGCTCCTCGAGGTCGGCCTCGGGCACGTCGATGCCGTCGAGATTGAGGTCCTCGATCAGCGGCAGGCGACCGATCGGGCTGTCGACCGTCGAGACCTCGCCGGAGACGCGACGGATGATCCAGTCGACGACTCGCGAGTTGTCGCCGAATCCGGGCCACAGGAAGCGGCCGTCCGCGCCACGACGGAACCAGTTCACCTGGAAGATGCGCGGTGCGCGGTCGAACCGGAGACCACGGCCGACCTTCAGCCAGTGACCGAAGTAGTCGGCCATGTTGTAGCCGCAGAACGGGAGCATGGCGAACGGATCGCGACGCAGCTCGCCGACCTTGCCCTCCGCAGCCGCGGTGCGCTCGGACGAGATGTTGGAGCCGAGGAACACGCCGTGGGTCCAGTCGGTGGCCTCGACGACGAGCGGCACATTGGTCGCCCGACGTCCGCCGAAGAGGATCACGTCGAGCGGCACCGCCTCCTCCCAGTCCTCCGAGATCTGCGGGCACTGCGCGGCCGAGACCGTGAAGCGCGAGTTCGGGTGCGCGGCGGGGCGGCCGGAGTCCGGCGTCCAGTCGTTGCCCTCCCAGTCCGTGAGGTGGGCGGGCGCCTGATCGGTCAGACCCTCCCACCAGACGTCTCCGTCGGGGCGGAGTGCGACGTTCGTGAAGATCGTGTTGCCCCAGAGGGTCTCGACCGCCGTGACATTCGTCGACTCGCCCGTGCCCGGCGCGACGCCGAAGAACCCGGCTTCCGGGTTGATCGCCCAGAGGCGGCCGTCTTCACCGGGGCGGATCCACGCGATGTCGTCGCCGAGCGTCTCGACGCGCCATCCCGGGATGGTCGGGCGCAGCATCGCGAGGTTCGTCTTGCCGCACGCGGAGGGGAACGCCGCAGCCACGTGGTACGCCTTGCCCGTAGGATCGATCACCCGGATGAGCAGCATGTGCTCGGCGAGCCAGCCCTCGTCGCGGGCGATGACCGAGGCGATGCGCAGGGCGAAGCACTTCTTCGCGAGGATCGCGTTGCCGCCGTAGCCCGAGCCGAAGGAGTAGACCTCGAGCGTCTCGGGGAAGTGCACGATGTACTTGTCGTCGTTGCAGGGCCACTCGACGTCGGGCTCTCCCGCAGCGAGCGGCGCGCCGACGGAGTGCACGGTCTTGACCCACGGAGCGCCGTCGGCGATCTGGCGGGTGACCGCATCGCCGACGCGCGTCATGATGCCGATCGACGCGACGGCGTAGGCGCTGTCGGTGACCTGGACGCCGATGTGCGAGAGCGGTCCCCCGACGGGCCCCATCGAGAAGGGCACGACGAACATCGTGCGGCCTCGCATGGATCCCTCGAAGATCTCGGTCATCTTCTCGCGCATCTGCGCAGGAGGAGCCCAGTTGTTGGTCGGGCCGGCATCCTCTTCGCTCTCGGACGAGATGTAGGTGCGGCCCTCCGTGCGTGCGACGTCGCTGGGGTGCGAGCGGGCGAGGTACGAGCCGGGACGCCACTCGGGGTTCAGCTTGATCAGCTTGCCCTCGTCGACGAGCCCGCGCAGCAGCCAGTCGTTCTCGGCACGCGAGCCGTCGACCCAGTGGATCGAGGCCGGCTGCGTGAGCGCCGCGATCTCATCGACCCAGGCGGCGAGCTCTGCCATCGCAGGGGTGTCATACGTCGGAGCCGTCCCGAAGGTGCGCACAGGTGCGACAGATGATGCTCGGGGGGTGAAGACTTCGGCGATCGCCATGACTACTCCTTTGAAGTGAGGGGCGTTTGTTCCATCTTCTTCCGGTTCGTGCACGACTTTCTGCCATTCCGGGCGATAAGAATCACGCTTCTTTCGCTAGTATCAAGGAATGGCTCCTTCCGGCATCCACCTCGCGACTCTCGGCCACCGCATCAGGCACCACCGCCTCGAGAAGGGCTTCACGCTCGATGAGCTGGGCGCACTCGTCGGCGTCGCCGGTTCGCAGCTGAGCCTGATCGAGAACGGCAAGCGCGAACCGAAGCTCTCGCTGCTGCAGGCCATCGCGCTGGCGACGGGCACCGAGGTCACCGACCTCATCTCGGGCGAGCCGCCGAACCGTCGCGCCGCTCTCGAGATCGAACTCGAACGCGCCCAGGAGAGCCCGGTGTTCCGGCAGCTCGGCATCGCCCCCGTGCGCGTCACGAAGGGGATGAGCGACGAGACGATCGAGTCGCTTCTGGGCCTTCATCGCGAACTCCAGCGACGCGAACGAGAGGCGATCGCCACGCCCGAAGAAGCCAGACGAGCGAACACCGAGCTGCGTCTGCGGATGCGCGAGCAGAACAACTACCTCGCGGACATCGAGAGACTCGCCGAGAAGCAGCTGCGGTCCGCCGGGCACGTACAGGGCGCGCTGACGCACCGCACCGTGAGCATCATGGCCGACAAGCTCGGATTCGAACTGATCTACGTCAACGATCTGCCGCACTCGACCCGCTCGGTCACCGACCTCGAGAACGGGCGCATCTACCTGCCGCCCGCATCGATCCCCGGGGGTCACGGCCTGCGGTCCATGGCACTGCAGGCGATGGCGCACCGACTGCTCGGCCACACCCCGCCCACCGACTACGCCGACTTCCTGCAGCAGCGGCTCGAGATCAACTACTTCGCCGCCGCGTGCCTGATGCCCGAGACGGCGTCCGTCGCCTTCCTGCAGCAGGCGAAGAAGGATCGCAACCTCGCGGTCGAAGACTTCCGCGACGCATTCGGCGTGACCCACGAAGCGGCCGGGATGCGCATGACGAACCTCCTCACCCAGCACCTGGGCATGTCACTGCACTTCCTCCGTGTCGACGCCACCGGTGCGATCACGAGGGTCTACGAGAACGACGACCTCCCCCTGCCGATGGACGTCACGGGCGCTGTCGAGGGCCAGCGGGTGTGCCGGAAGTTCCAGGCGCGCGCGGCGTTCACGCAGCAGAACCGCACGAACGAACACCACCAGTACACCGACACACCCTCCGGCACCTTCTGGTGCTCGACGCAGACCGGCGCCTCGACCGACGGCGAGTTCTCGATCACGGTGGGCGTTCCCTTCGACGACGCGCGCTGGTGGCGTGGGCGCGAGACCGCCGACCGCGCGGTCTCGACCTGCCCGGATGAGGCGTGCTGCCGCCGCCCCTCGGCCGACCTCACCGAACGGTGGAACGGGAAGGCCTGGCCGAGCGCCCGCGTGCACACCCACATGTTCTCGCCGCTCCCCCGTGGCGCGTTCCCCGGCGTCGATGACAACGAGGTCTACAACTTCCTCGGACGTCACGCGAGCGAGTGATCCGCGCCGACTCGGCGACTCAGCCGTCGAGGAAGCGCGTGAACCGAGCGAGGGCCGCCCGCACCGCCTCGTCGTCGACCGGCCGCGAATCCGGCACTGAGTCGAAGAGCTCCGGCGGAGACCCGAGCGAGGCGCTCGCGTGCGTCCAGCATCCGATCACCCGGCCGTCGGCGACGAGCGTCGCCCGCACCATGCCGTTCTTGCCCGGCCCGACGAGAGCGAGATGCTCAGGGGCGCAGACGTCCGTGCGGTCGGCGTAGGAGATGTAGTACTCGTCGAAGGCTCCGAGCGCCAGCACCGCCGGGGCACTCGATGACCGCCGCGGACGAGCGACGCCGATGAACATACCCTCGTCGACCTCGGCCACGCGCGCCGCCGCGCGATCTCGCGCCTCGCGCGCCTGCCCCAGCGTGAGGCCGGACCACCAGGCGAAGTCCGCGACGCCGGCCGGACCGTGCCCGTCGATGTAGCGCACGAAGAGCTCGGCGAGCGGATCGTCGGGCGCCGCATGCTCGCTGATGTGCTGCTCGACGAGCACGAAGCGCTGCTCCCGGCTCACACCATCGCGCGCGACGACCGGACCCTGGCAGATCAGCCCGTCGAGCGTGAGCTCGCTCAGCAGATGGATGCCGCGCTGCCCGGCGGGATCGATGCCGATACCGGCGAACACCTCGAACATCTCGGCCCGCGTGAGTCCTCCGTCGCGCAGACGCGGCACCGCCGCCGCCACGACCGCGGCGACCATCGACGCATCGATCCCGAGATCGCGACGCCTGCCCGCCGCCTGCTGACGCTGCCGCGCGGCGGTCACCGAGAGCACCCAACGCAGGTCACGCGCCGGGATGATGTGCAGCGTGCCGCGCATGGTCCACGCGCGCACCAGGTCGCCCCGGGCGAAGGCCCGGTCGACCGCGCGGAGCGGCGGCTCGCCACGGGTGCGCGAAGCCAGGACCCACCGTCCGGCGGTGAAGTCCTGGCTCTGCACCGCGAGCATGTGCGACGCGGCATCCGTCACCGTGCGCGCCGGAGCGCTGAGACGATGCGAGCGGAGCCGCTCGGCGCGCAGAGTCGCGGTCTTCATGCCCTCATCATGCCGGGCACGACCGACATCGCGCACTCACCCGTGCAGCGTCACCTCGCGACGTTCCGGCAGCACGATGGGGTGCGAGCCCGCCATGACCTCGAGCACGCGGATCACCTGGCAGGAGTAGCCGTACTCGTTGTCGTACCAGACGTACAGCACGACGTCGCGGTCGTCCGCGATGGTCGCGAGACCGTCGACGATGCCCGCGCGATGCGAGCCGACGAAGTCCGTCGAGACGACCTCGGGGCTCTCGACGTAGTCGATCTGCTGACGCAGCTTCGAGTGCAGCGAGACGCGACGCAGGTAGTCGTTCAGCTCGTCCTTGACCGCGGGGCGCTCGAGGCCGAGGTGCAGCACGGCCAGCGAGACGTCGGGGGTCGGCACGCGGATCGCAGAGCCGGTGAGCTTGCCCTCGAGCTCGGGCAGCGCTCGCGCGACGGCCTTGGCCGCCCCCGTCTCGGTGATCACCATGTTGAGCACGGCCGAGCGGCCGCGACGATCGCCGCTGTGGAAGTTGTCGATCAGGTTCTGGTCGTTGGTGAACGAGTGCACGGTCTCGACGTGCCCGCGCACGATCCCGTAGGCCTCATCGATCGCCTTGAGCACGGGGGTGATGGCGTTCGTCGTGCAGGAGGCGGCGGTGATGATGCGGTCGTCCGCCTCGATCGTGTCATCGTTGATCCCGTGCACGATGTTCTTCAGCGCGCCCTTGCCGGGTGCGGTGAGCAGCACGCGAGCGACGCCGGTCGATTCCAGGTGCCGGCTGAGTCCTGCGTCGTCGCGCCAGCGTCCCGTGTTGTCGACGACGATCGCGTCGTGGATGTCGTACGCCGTGTAATCGATCGTCGAGGGGTCGTCGGAATAGATCACCTGGATGCGGGTGCCGTTCGCGATGATCTGGTCGGCGTCCTCATCGACCGTCACGGAGCCTGCGAAGCGGCCGTGCACCGAGTCGCGCAGCAGCAGCGACGCGCGCTTCACGAGGTCGTTCTCGGATCCTCGACGCACCACGATCGCGCGCAGTCGCAGACCGCTGCCACCCCCGTTGTGCGCGACGAGGATGCGGGCGAGCAGCCGCCCGATGCGACCGAAGCCGTACAGCACGACGTCGGTGGGCGCTGCCGCGACCGCACCCATCGCCGGCGCGAGCACCTCGGCCAGGTACGCGTCGAGGGGCAGGTCACTGTCGGCGTGGCCCGCGGCGAGGCGCGCGAGGTCGAGCGACGACGCACCGGGTGCGAGTTCGTGTACCGCCTCGAGCACCCCGAGGGTCTCGTCGAGCGGGAGCTGTTCATGCCCGAGCTGCGCCACCCTGTCGTGCACCTCGACGATGCCGGTGGCCGAGAGGCCGAGAAGTCGGTGGCCGTGGAGGGAGGTGACCACGTCGCGTTCGCGCTTGAGAGCGCCGATGAGCGGGATCATCCGCTCGGCCAGCTCTTCTCTCGCCGTCCAGTCGTCGTAGGGTGCGGCGGTTACGTTCATCTGCGTCCTTGCATGTGTGAGCGCGCCGAGGTCGCCGGCGCGCGAGATTGCCGGGTGAGCTTCGGGGGATGCGTCCAGGGTACGCGCCGCGCGGCAGGGTTCTGAAATCGCGGCCTGTCGCCCGTCGTTCACCCACACGACAGGGAATCCTGCGACCATCCGACGCGTTGTCCCCCGGGCACGCCCCGCGTCGAAAGGCTCCATATGACCGCCCCCTCCCGCCCGTCGGCGTGGCCACCGCTGCTGATCGCGATCGTCCTCGAGGTGTCGGCCACCCTGTCGCTGCGGGCCGCCGAGGGTTTCACCCATCCGCTGTGGCTGATCCCCGTCGTGATCGGCTACACCGGCTCGCTCTGGCTGCTGTCGATCGTGCTGGATCGAGGGATGCCCGTGGGTGTGGCCTACGGCATCTGGGCCGCGATCGGCGTCGTCCTCACCGCGATCATGGGCACGGTGCTCTTCGGCGAGCTTCTCGGGACGGTGCAGATCATCGGGATCGGCGCGATCGTGCTCGGTGTGCTGCTCGTCGAGCTCGGATCCCACTCACGCGAGACACCGGTCGAGGTGGCGTCGTGACCTGGGCGCTCCTCGCCCTCGCGATCGCGAGCGAGGTCACCGCGACCCTCAGTCTGCGCGCGTCTGAAGGCCTCCGACGCCGAGGGTGGATCCCCGTGATCGTCGTCGGCTATCTCGCCGCGTTCACACTGCTCGGCACGATCCTCGCCATGGGCATGCCGGTGGGCGTCGCCTACGGAGTATGGTCAGCGGCCGGCGTCGCGATCACGGCGATCCTGGGCCGAGTGATCTTCAAGGATCACTTCTCAGTCATGATGGCGATCGGCGTCGCACTGATCGCCCTGGGCGTCGTGCTGATCGAGTTCGGCGGAGCGCACTGACGCTTCCCGCCTGCGGCGCTGTGCATCCAGACGGCGGTCGATGATCGAGTACCACGTCACGAACACCGCGGTGATTCCGAGAAAGATGCCCAGCACCGCAGCCATCAACAGCCCGCTCGCGGTGCCATCGGCGGGAACAGCGAGGACGTCTGTTGCGAATTCTGCAGCCGTGGGCAGCGACCCGTCCATGGTGCGAGGCTAACGGAGAGGGGGATTCAGTAGCGAGCCGAGAACGCACCGTCGCTCTTGAGCAACTGACCCGAGACCCAGCGCCCTTCATCCGAGACCAGGAACTCTACGAGCGCCGCAACGTCTTCGGGCCGTCCGAGCCGCGCTTGCGGCGTCGCCTCAGTGAGCGCGACTCGCGTGTCGTCATCCATCCAGCCGGTGTCGATCGGGCCGGGGTTGAGGACGTTCGCTGAAATCCCTCGCGTCCCTAGCTCCCGCGCGGCTGAGATAACGAGCCGATCGAGAGCGCCCTTCGACGACCCGTACGGGAGGTTGCTCGTAACGTGATCACTGGTAAATGCGACGATCGCTCCACCGTGCTGGCCAGCCTGCCGAGCAAACGCGGCGATCAACAGAAGACTAGCTCGAGCGTTGACAGCGAGGCGGAGGTCAAAGCTCTCGGCAGTGGTGTCGAGCACACCGGACTGCACGTCATGAGCATGGCTCAGGATCAGCGCGGAGATAGTGCCGCGGGTGCGGTTCACCTCCGCAATGAGCGCCTCGGGACCCTCGCGAGTCGAAAGGTCAGCGGCGACGTCCGCATCGGTGAGATCGCTCGTGACCACCGTCCAGCCGGCATTCCAGAGGCGAGGCACGATACCGGCGGCGATGCTGTTCGCGCGCGCCGCGCCGGCAACGAGTGCGAGAGGCATCCGGCCACGCTACCGGAACCGAGCCGACCTCAGAACCCCACGCACATCACGGTGACTCCCGCCGCCATCGCCCACGACTCCACCGCGAGCAGGCGGGCGGTCCGCCCCTGATGCACGGGCACGAGCACCCACTCGGAGACGACCGTCCAGAGCACCACGCCGATGACTCCGGCTATCACGAGCACCGAGAGGAGTCCGTCGAGCCCATGCCCGCCGTGGCCGCCTGACTCGACCACCGACTGCGTCGCCCCACGCCCGTCACCCGCCGACAGGCTCTCGAACGAGCAGATCGCCATGACGAGCGACACCAGTGCGCGGTGGCAGCAGGTGGCGGCCGCGGGCGTTCCGCGCACGCCCGCCGTGCCGAGCATCGCGGAGACGAGGAGCACGAGTGCGGTCACCAGGCCGATCAGCGGATCGCCACCGCTCACCGCGATCACGATCATCGCCGCTGCCATGATCAGGGCGCTCTGCCTCCCCTGCCACGGCACAGCCCGCCAGACGGCGATGCACGCAGCGGCGGAGACGACGGCGGCGAGCGCCATCAGCCACGGTGCTGCGGGGAGGAGGTGATCCACACACGCATCATATTGATCAATCGCTCAAAATAGCGAGACCCGTGACTCATGCACCAGGATGGAGCATGTGCCCCGCGTCGTAGACCACGATGAGCGCCGCCGGCAGATCGCCGAGGCGCTGCTCGCCGTCGCCGCTCGCGACGGACATGAAGCGGTGTCGTCTCGCGCGGTCGCCAAAGAGCTCGGTGTCGCCACCGGCTCTCTCTGGCACTACTTCGACGGATTCGACGACGTCGTGCGTGCAGCCGCTGTGGAGATCACCCGACGCACCGACGAGCGCATCCGGTCGGTGACGACCGGGCTCCGCGGGCTGAGCAGACTCGACGCCCTCATGCGGGAGGTCCTCCCCGTCGACGCGGAGACGCGCACGGAAGCGTATGTCGTCGTCGGATTCTGGGGGCGCCTCGCGACCCTCGCCTCCGACCCGGACGCGGGGTCCCCCACTCGCGCGACCTGGCAGAACGGCATCAGCGAAGCCATCGACGAAGCGGTCGCCGACGGCGAGCTGTCCCCCACCACACCGAAGCACGCGGTGATGTCGCTGCTCCGTTCGATCACCTACGGACAGCAGGTGCTGGAGGTCACCGAGCCCCGTGGCGCGGACGCTCACCTCGCGGTGCTCGACAGCATCCTCGCGCCCTGGCGCGCCTGAGTCACTGCCACACCCCGCCCGCTCGCGACACCTGCCAGCCGCGCACGCTCACTCGGCCTGCTGACGATGTGCTCTTGTGCGCCCCGCCGCGCCGTCGTACCATCGACCCAATCCGTTTATTGAGCGAACGCTCGAAATAGTGAGGTACGCCGATGTCCCACCCCCAGCCCGTCACCATCGACAGGATCGCCGCGCCGCACCCGCTCGACCCCCTCACCGGCGAGGAGATCGCGGCGGCCCGAGCCGTGCTCGAGTCCGCCGGACTGCTCGGCGAGACCGTCCGCGTGCCGATGCTGCTGCCCGATGAGTCCACCAAGGAGGAGCTCGCCGCATGGAGGCCGGGCGCCCCCATCGATCGCCGCATCGACGCGACCCTGCTCGACACCGCGACCGGCGTCGCGAGCGAAGTCGTCGTCTCGATCACCCGCGGCGAGGTGCTGCGCGCCGAGCGGGTCCCCAACGATGCGCCACCCTACGGCCAGCCCCAGTACCTCTTCGAGGAGTACGAGCGCGCTGAGGCGATCGCGAAGGCGTCACCAGAATGGCAGGCGGCGATGACGCGCCGAGGGCTCGCCGCGCACATGGCTCTCGCGTTCTGCGGACCGCTCGCACCCGGGTACACCGGCCGCGCCGATGAGGTGGGCCGCCGGGTCATCCGCTCTCTCACCTTCCTCAAATACGACGAGCACGACTCCCCCTGGGCGCATCCCGTCGAAGGGCTGGTCGTGCACATCGACCTCACGACGAACAGCGTGATCCGCATCGACGACGAGGGCGACGTGCCGGTGCCGGCGGGCCACGGAAACTACTACCCCGAGGTGCAGGGCGCCGCGCGCACCTCGCTCAAGCCGATCGAGATCACGCAGCCGGAAGGCCCCAGCTTCGCCGTCAGCGGCTCGCTCGTCGAGTGGGAGAACTGGTCGATGCGGGTGAGCTTCAACGCTCGCGAGGGTCTCGTGCTGCACGACGTCAGGTTCGACGGACGGTCGGTTCTCAGTCGGGCGAGCGTGCCCGAGATGGTCGTGCCCTACGGCGACACCGCACCCGGGCGCTTCTGGATCAGCTACTTCGACGCCGGCGAGTACCTTCTCGGCAAGAACGCGAACCACCTCGAGCTCGGCTGCGACTGCCTGGGGGTGATCCGCTACCTCGACGGCTATGTCGCCGACGACCACGGCCATCCGGTGCGCATCCCGAACGTGGTGTGCATGCACGAGGAGGACTACGGCATCCTCTGGAAGCACACCGACCTCGCCGGCCGCTCGGACGTGCGCCGCTCGCGCCGCTTCGTGGTGTCGTACTTCTCGACGATCGGCAACTACGACTACGGGTTCTACTGGCACTTCTCCCTCGACGGCTCGATCGAGGTCGTCGCCAAGGCCACCGGGATCGTGTTCGCCGGCGCCGGCGAACCGGGGGTGCGGCAGAAGCACGCCACCGAGCTCGCGCCGGGCGTCTTCGCGCCGGTGCACCAGCACCTGTTCTGCGCACGGCTCGATGTCGCCGTCGACGGCGAGGAGAACCGTCTGGTCGAGATCGACGCGCAGCGCATCCCGATGGGGCCGGACAACCCGTTCGGCAATGCCTTCACGTGGTCGGAGACTCCGTTGCTCTCTGAGGGCGGGGCGCAGCGGGAGGCGGACACCTCGGTCGCGCGCGCGTGGGAGGTGCAGAGCACCACTCGGACGAATCACGTCGGCCGCCCCACGGCCTATCACCTGATCCCGGAGCCCACCGCTCTGCTGATGGCCGACCCCGCGTCATCCGTCGCCGCGCGTGCGGCGTTCGCGACCAAGCATCTCTGGGCCACCCGCCATGAACACGGGCAGATCTGGCCGGCCGGCCGGTATCCGAACGCGCACCAGGGAGGCTCCGGCCTGCCGGAGTACTCGGCGGGCGACCGTTCGCTCGACGGCGAGGACATCGTGCTGTGGCACACTTTCGGACTCACGCACTTCCCGCGCCCCGAGGACTGGCCGATCATGCCGGTCGACTATGCCGGATTCTGGTTCAAGCCGAACGGCTTCCTCGATCAGAACCCCGCCATGGACGTTCCTGAGTCGTCTCAGGCGCACGTCACCGAGGACGCCGGATGCTGCGGAGGTGGCGAGGGCTGCACCTGCTCCCATTGAGCCGCGGCGTCGGCCTCGGCGGTCGACACGGCGTCGTCATCGGGAACGCCCTGGCGGAAGCACGCGGCGAAGGTACCCCTCACGACAGTGCGGCGATCGCGATACGGAGGATGCCGTCGGCGCTGTCGAGCGCGTGGGCCGAGGCCTCTGCGGACGCCCCCGTGGCGACCATCAGGATCGCGAGCTTGACCGATCCCCCCGCCGCATCCAGGGCGGCGGAAGCCTGGTCGACCTCTGCGCCGGTGAGCTCCGTCACGGTGCGGATCGAGCGCGCGCGCAGCTTCTCGTTCGTCGCCTGAAGATCGACCATCACGCCGTGATAGGTCTTGCCGAGCTTGATCATCGACAGCGTGGTGAGCATGTTCACGACGAGCTTCTGGGCTGTTCCCGACTTCAGACGCGTCGATCCCGAGATGAACTCGGGCCCCGTGACCACCTCGATCGCGATCTCGGCGACCGCACCGATCTCGGATGCCGGATTCGAGGCGATCGCCACGGTGAGCGCGCCGACTCCCCGAGCGAACTCCAGACCGCCGACGACGTACGGGGTGCGACCCGACGCCGAGATCCCGACGACGGCGTCGCGCTCGGTGAGGCCGAGCTCGCGCAGCGAGGCCGCTGCCGCCGCGTCGTCGTCCTCGGCATTCTCGACCGCCGACCGGATGGCCGTCTCGCCTCCGGCGATCAGCCCCACCACCATCGAGGGGTCGGTGCCGAAGGTCGGCGGGCATTCGCTCGCGTCGAGAACTCCGACGCGGCCTGCGGTGCCCGCCCCGAGGTAGATGAGTCGTCCGCCGGCGCGGAAGCGGGCGGTGATGCCGTCGACCGCCGCGGCGATCTCCGCACTCCGCTCGCCGACGGCCGCCGGCACACGATGATCTTCCGCGTTCATGCGCCGCACGAGCTCATCGGTGTCGAGCAGATCGAGGTCGCCGCGATCGGTCGTCGACGCCTCGGTGCCGAGCGTCGAGAGGACGTCGAGGAGCGCGGTCAGTCTGGCGTGTTCATTCGGCACGATGCACGAACCTTTCGTGGGGAAGATCGGTGCGCTCCGCGAGCAGGAGCGCACCGTCGAGGGCGTCACCGGAGGAGACGACGACCGTGCGGTCAGCGGCGCGGAGCGCCTGGGCGAGCGACGAGCGGAACCAGACGTGGTCGGTGAGCCCTCCGTGCAGGGCGACCTCGCGACTGCTCGAGGACGCCGCGATCGCCGACGCGACGAGCAGGCGGATGCCCTCGGCGGCGATGTCCGCGGAGACGGCGTCGCCGCTCTGCGCCGCTTCGAGGAGCAGCGGCGCCAGAGTCGCGAGGCGGCGAGGCACCGGCCCGTCCATGGAGATCCAGGCGGGAACCGCGGTGGGCTCGCCGATCGTCGCCGCAACCGCATCGGTGAGCACGGTCTCGACCGCGAGCCCGACCGAGGCGCGCAGGACGGCACGCAGCGCCTCGCGCCCGAACCAGGATCCGCTGCCGAGGTCTCCCAGCTCGGGCCCCCACCCGTCGACCAGCGTCGCCACCTCGCCGTCGATGCCGAGGGCCGCAGCGCCCGTTCCGGCGATCAGCAGTACGCCCGCACCGCCCCCGAGCGCTCCGGCATGAGCGGACACCACGTCGGAGGTCACCGCGACGGGCACGTGAAAGGCATCGGCGAGGACGGCGGCGAGCTCTGATGCGGCCTCGGGGGCGGCCCAGGCTCCGGCCGCACCCACCGAGACCACGGAGATCTGTGCATCGAGATGATCTCTCATCGGCAGAATCGCGGCGAGAGCTGCGTCGACGCCGCCTGCGGCCGCGAGCCCGGGAGCCCCGATCCCGTCGTACACGGGACGCCGGGGCACTCGACGCTCATCGGCGGCAGAGACGACGCCAGAGTCGACACCGGATGATTCGGCGATCACGGCCCGGCAGCGCGACTTGCCGAGGTCGACGGCGACGAGAGCATGCGAAGAGGGCATGGAAATAGTCTACGCAAGAGCATCCGATCATGAAAGAATTGTTCACACGCCCGAAATCCGCCTCTGACGCAGGAGAGCCATGAGCATCCAGACGACGATCGCCTCGGCCGCCGAGAAGCTGCCGCCGTCGCTGGCCCGCATCGCTCGGACGATCGCCGACGATCCCACCATCGTCGTCGACAGCACGATCACCGAGATCGCGGCGAGGTGCGACACGTCGGTCGCCTCGGTCGTCCGCTTCTGCCGCACCATCGGCGTGAACGGCTACGCCGCGCTGCGGATGGCGCTGGCCACAGAGCTCGGTCGCGAATCCGTGCAGTTCCCCGCGGCATCCGGTTTCGGATCCGAGATCTCCGCGGCCGACACCCTGCGGGAGGCGACCGCGAAGGTCGCCGCACTCGAGCTGCTGGCCATCGAGGAGACCGTCGCGAACCTCGACTACGACGAGCTCGCGGCCGCGGTCGAGGCGATCGACGACGCCGACCGCGTCCTGCTCTTCGGGATCGGCGCGAGCGGACAGGCGGCTGCGGATCTCGGCCGCAAGCTGCTCCGCATCGGACATGCGGCGATCGTCCTGACGGACGCGCACGAGGCGAGCGCCGCCGCATCGCTCGGAGCGAGGAAGACCGTGGCGATCGGGTTCTCCCACTCGGGAACGACCCGCGAGACCGTGCACTTCCTCCAGACGGCACGGGCTGCATCCGGCACCACGATCGGCGTCACGGGTGGGCCGGCCTCGCCGCTCGCCGAGAACTGCGACCACGCCCTGCTCACGCGGGCGCGTGAGCCTCGCCTCCGCGCGGGCGCGATGGTGAGCCGCATCGCGCAGCTCGCACTGGTGGACTGCCTGTTCGTCGGCGTCGCCCAGCGCCGGCACGCGCACACCATCCATGCGCTGCAGCGCACGGCGGATGCCACGCAGCCGCTGCGCTGAGGACCGACGCTCAGGCCGGGGTCGGACCGGGCCGCTGCCCCGCGTGCACGGACCCGGCGGGGTGCGCTGATGCGGCGGGGTGCACCGATCCTGCGGTCCGGAGGAACACGATGATCCAGCTGAAGATCAGCACCGCCGCGATCAGCTCGACCGCCGTGAGGTTGTAGTAGCCGACGGCGAAGAACACGCCGAGCAGCACGATCACGAGCACGTAGATCCACCCGAGCACCACGAACACCCGTGGGATCGTGCGCACGAACCAGGGCAGCCCGACGACGATCACGGCGAACGCGACGGTCATCCCGGTGGCGACCGTGTTGTGCACGAGGAAGAACTCGTCAACCGGGAAGATCCCGACGCACGCGAGGAAGATCCCGATCAGGATCAGCCCGCCTCGCACCACGCGCCGTCCGCGACGATCGACGTGGTCGTCGACGGGCAGCCCCGCCGTGGCATAGCGGGCGATCGTCGTCACCAGGACCCCGGCGATGATCAACGTCGCGTTGAACGCCAGAGACGCGCTGTTGCTGCTCATCCCCAGCGCCGACAGGTTGTCCTGCCACCAGTGCACATCGCTGGAGGCGAGCATCGCCGCGAAGGCGCCCACCACGAGGAAGACCGCCAGGACGAGGGAGAGCACCATCGGCGTGAGCGCCACCGCGCTCAGGAACGTCACATAGGCGGTGAGAGCGAACGCGACGGCCACCAGGATCGCCCCGGGGAAGGCGAACACCGGGGCGTCGGTGAAGCTGCGATCGAGCAGTTCGGCGATTCCGAGCCATCCGAGGTACGCGATCGCGGCGTGCGCGAAGGCGATGGCGGCCAGGTCGTACCAGCGCAGCCGATCCCCGGGGACGCTGAATCCATCGCGGGTGCCGTCCGGCGCGACCGCCGCCGGTCGCACGACGAGACGCCCGAGCGCGAACGCCAGGACGGCGGTGATCGCGCCGCCGTAGGCGGCGAACGCGCCGATCGAGCCGGTGCCGCTGATCGCCATCTCCTGACCCCAGAAGACCGGCCACCCGATGGCGAAGCCGAGCACGAAGAACACCGCCCCGACTATGAGCGCGGTGGCCTCGAAGACCGCATCCGCTGTGTCGGGTCCGCGCAGCTGACGCAGGACCTGCATGACCTTCTCGCCGAGATATCGCATCACTGGCCTCCGCCCACATCATAGAAGCCTCGCCCTCCGGACCGCGCCGGTGATAGCATCACGGCACGGATCGTATACAACGTCGTCGTTCCACCACCCGAGGTGATCAGTCATGAACGGTGCACTCGCCGCCCCCGCCGAATCGGTGTCGACGCTCGTCGCGCGCAACATCAGCGAGTTCCGGGCCGCCGTCTCGGAGTCCTTCGTGCCGCTCCAGGTGTCGACGGCCGGGCCCGACCACTTCCGCGGGATCATCCGCGGCGCCTCAGTCGACGAGGTGCACGTCAACGAGGTGCGCGCCACCTCGCACGTCGTCGAGCGGACACCCGAGCTCATCGCACGCAGCGACCGGTCGTACTTCAAGCTGAGCCTCATGCTCGCCGGCACCGGGATGCTGATCCAGGACGACCGGGAGGCCGTGCTCCAAGCCGGCGATCTCGCCGTCTACGACACCGACCGCCCGTACTCGCTGGTCTTCGACGACGACTTCCGCACGATGGTCGTGATGTTCCCCAAGCACCTGATCAGCCTGCCCTCCGACATGATCGGCCAGCTCACCGCGGTGCGCATCTCGGGTCAGGGTGGCCTCGGCGGAATGGTCGTGCCGTATCTGACGCAGCTCGCCGGCAACCTCGACCAGCTCGCCGGCACGACAGGGGCACGACTGGCGCACAGCGCGCTCGACCTCGTCACGACGGTGTTCACCCGCGAGCTGGGCCTCGACGAGGTGTCGGCCGACCCTCATCGCGCGCTCGTGCAGCGCATCCGCTCGTACATCGACCGCAACCTCGCCTCGACGGATCTCGGACCCGCGACCATCGCATCGGCGCACTTCATCTCGACCCGTCACCTGCACGGCCTGTTCCAGGAGCAGGGCGTGACGGTGTCGACCTGGATCCGCACCCGCCGCCTCGAGCAGTGCCGTCGCGATCTGCTCGACCCGATGCTCGCCGACCGGCCCGTCGCCGCGATCGCGGCCCGATGGGGCTTCGTGGATGCGGCGCACTTCAGCCGCGCGTTCAAGTCGGCGTTCGGCATCTCCCCCAGCGAGTACCGCGCGGCGCACTGAGCGCAGCGCAGCGGGAGAACGTCCGTCAGGGGACGTAGACCGGCGGCGCGAACATCGTGCCGCCGTACAGCATCTGCACGGCGACGAAGCCCGGCAGCGACACGGCGGCCACGAGCGCGAGCGCCAGCATCGCACTGAGAAGCACCCGGCGGCGTCCTCCGTCCCGGACGGCGAAGAAGGCGCCGATCGCGATCAGGGCGTGGAGCACCAGCACGGGCACGAGGCCGATGGTGAACCCCCAGCCCTCCATCGTCGACCCTGCGGAGACGGCCTTCGACTGCTCGCTGAACTCCTCCTCGTACGACATCCCGCACCAGACCCACGCGACGGCGAAGAACAGGAGAGCGAAGAAGACGGATGCCGTCCAGGCGACCGCCTTCACCGCCGGCGAGAGGGCGGCCCGGGGTTCTGTTCGCATGACTCATCCTGACACCCGCCCGGAGCCCGCCGCTGACGCCACGGCGGATTCCCAGGCCCGTCCTTGCTCTGCAGGGCACGCCGGTTGACTGTCGGCGCGCGATGGCGACGCTTCTCTTGAGCGGATGCCAGGGCGAGCCGGAGCATGAGGCAAGCACACCGCGAGGATGCGGTGCCCGGAGCGAGGACGCTCCGCCGCATGCGACGTCAGGACTCCCATGACCGCTCCCGTCACGACCGATCCCGCACTCGACGAATGGCGCACGTACGACGAGTTCGCCGCCGGGATCGACACCTTCCGACTGCCGAACGCCTCGCTGTCGGGCACCGCGCTGACGCTCACGCTCGACGATGGCTCCGCACTGGCGCTGACGTTCGATGCGGTCGCTGTCACCTGGTCAGGACTCGGCGGGTCGGGCACCGACCCGTACGACGCCGTCGCGGTGCGCGACGACGTCGTCTTCGTGAACATCCCGCTCGAGAGCCGTGAACGCGAAGCGATCACCGTCGTCTATTCGACCTCCACCCACCGGGCCACCGTCGTGCGTTCACGCATCGCCGCCGAGGCTGTCGAGGGCACACCACAGGTCGGTCAGGACTTCTGGGCGGCGACGACCGATGCCGGTCCCACGACGGGCGAGGTGCCGGGGCCGAGCCGAGACCTCATCGGCAAGCGCAACATCTATCGGTACAGCCCTCACCACCTCTACGAGCACGTCTACATCTCGAGCCGGCGCTACGCCTGGCAGTGCCTCGAGGGCGTGCAGCGGGGCCACGGCGACATGGACCTGTCGACCGTCTGGAAGTTCGCCGACGGCCTCTACCTCTTCTGCTTCCGGGAGTTCCGCATCGCGGTCGCGAGCGTCTGGCTGCACGACCTCGGCTACCAGCTCATGACGACGGGGATCTTCCTCGGCCTCACCGGCGACGGCGCCGCGGAGCACTCCCGCGGCGGCGGTCACATCTATCCGCTCGGGTCCGTCGACTACCCCGACGCCCAGCCCGTCTGACCCCGCGACGAGATCCAGGAGAGGACCTCCCATGAGCAACGCCGACATCATCGCAGCGCACTACGCGGCCAGCGACCGCGGCGACCTCGACGGCATGCTGGCGCCGCTCGCCGACGACGTGAGCTGGACCGAGGCCGCCGGTTTCCCGTACGCCGGCACGTACATCGGGCCGGATGCGGTCGCGGCAGGCGTCTTCCAGCGCATCCAGGACGAGTGGGACGACTACACGGTCGCGATCGACGAGGTCATCGACGGCGGGGACGTGGTCGTCGGCATCGGCACCTACTCGGGCACGTACCGCGCGACCGGCCGATTCTTCGCGGCACGTGTCGCGCATGTCTGGCGCCTGGCCGATCACCGGGTCGTCGCGTTCGAGCAGTTCACCGACACCGAACTGGTCAACCGCGCGCTGCGCGACTGACCGCAGCACCACAAGCACACGAGAGGCAGGAATCACATGAACAAGCGAGTATCCGGCACTGCGGCGCTCATCGCCGTGGCAGCCCTCACCCTGGCCGGTTGCGCCGGCGGAGAAGGCAGCGGAGGTGGCGACGGCGCCCCGATCGTCGTCGGCTCCGTGAACACGATCAGCGGTCCGGCGACGTTCCCCGAGGCGTCGCAGGCGGCGGCAGCGGTGTTCGACGCCTTCAACGAGGCCGGAGGCCTCGACGGACGCACCATCGAGTACAAGACCCTCGACGACAAGGGCGACCCGGCCACAGCCACCGCGTCAGCCCGAGAGCTCGTCGGCAGCGACGGGGCCGTCGCGCTGGTCGGATCAGCGAGCCTGATCGAGTGCGAGATCAACGCGAAGTACTACGAGCAGGAGGAGATCCTCTCGCTGCCCGGCATCGGAGTCGATACCGGCTGCTTCGCGAGCGACAACATCTCCCCCGCCAACGTCGGTCCGTTCAACGACATGACCCTCACGCTGCAGTACGGCTCGGAGGTGCTCGGACTCGACGACATCTGCATCCTGCTGGAGATCGCAGGATCCACCCGACCCACCTACCAGGCGGCGATCGACAAGTGGACCGAGATCACGGGCAAGGAGCCGAAGTACGTCGACGACACCGTGCCGTACGGCGCCTCGGACTACACGCCCTACATCGTGAAGGCCCGCGAACAGGGCTGTAAGGCGCTCGCGATCAACCCCGTCGAGCCCGACGCGATCGGCCAGGTCAAGGCCGCGAACGCGCAGGGCTGGGACGACGTGACCTGGCTCTATCTGACGAGCGTCTACAGCGAGAACTTCGCGGATGCGATCGATGACGCCGGGGCCGGCATCTACGTGCCCGCCGAGTTCTACCCGTTCACGGACGACGACGAGATCAACACCGACTGGCGGGAGCTGATGGAGGCCAACGACATCCCCCTCACCTCATTCAGCCAGGGCGGATACCTCGCCGCGACCTACTTCATCGAGGTGCTCGAGGGCATGGACGGCGACATCACCCGCGAGACGGTCACCGAGGCGCTGCGCGGAATGGATCCCATCGAGAACCCCATGGTCGGAACGCCCTACGCCTTCGGCACGCAGAACACCGCGGGATGGCCGATCATCCTCGAATCCGGCACGAACGCCTGGGAGAAGGTCGCCGACGACTGGCTCCGCATCGGCGAGTAGCCGCCCTTCACCTGCCGCCGAGCGCATTCTCGGCGGCAGGTCCTCTCCCCCTCACACCAGAAAGGACGCCTCATGCTGCAAGGCGCCATCGCCGGTCTCGCCGCCGGCGGTCTCTATGCGGTCCTCGGAGTGTGCCTGACCCTGATGTCGCGCCTCGTGCGGGTCGTCAACTTCGCCCAGGCCGCGACCGGGATGTTCGGTGCCTTCAGCGCCGTGTGGTTCGTCAGCGAACTGGGGGTACCGATCTGGCTCGGCTCCGTGCTCGGCGTCGTCGTCGGCGGGGCGCTCTCCGCCACCATCGGGTGGATCGCCGCGACCTGGCTCTCCGAGGCCTCCACCACCACTCGCTCGGCGATGACCGTCGGTCCGCTTCTCCTGCTCATCTCGATGTCGTTCATCCTGTTCGGCAACAAACCGCAGCCGTTCACCCCGATCATCGCGGGCCCCGCCTTCTCGTTCGGGGGCGTGGTGATCAGTCAGGTCACCGTCGCCACCGTCGCCATGGCGGTCGTCACGGCGGTCGTGGTGCGGATCGTGCTGCGCCGGACGAGAGTGGGCACGCAGCTGCGCGCGCTCTCCGAGCGCCCCACCACCGCCGAGCTGCTCGGCATCCGTTCCCGTCCGCTCTCCATCGCGGTGTGGTTCGTGACCGGTGTGATCAGCGCGATCGCCATCATGATCGTGGCGCCGTCGCAGTCGAACGACGCGACCAGCCTCGCGATGCTCATCGTCCCCGCCGCAGCCGCTGCGCTGCTCGGCGGCTTCCGCCGTCTCGACCTCGCCGTCGTCGGCGGAGTCGTGCTGGGCGTTCTGGGAGGGCTCGTCGCGCAGATCGACGAGGTCGCGCTCGTGCGCAACTTCCTCCCGTTCCTGTTCATCGTCGTCCTGCTCCTGTGGACGCAGCGCAAGGAGGTGTGGGATGCCGCTCGCTGACCGTCCCTGGTTCCGTCTGTCCTGGCCCCTCGCCGTCGCCGCCGCGGCGGTCGGACTGGGTGCCATCCTGAGCGCGGCGCTTCCGGGGTACTTCGTGTTCCTCGCGATCAGCGCAGTCGTCGCGGCCATCGCGATCCTGGGACTGGGCATCGTCACGGGCTCCGCCGGCATGATCGCGCTGTGCCAACTCACGTTCGCCGCCGTGGGCGCCTGGATCGTCTCGCTGCTCAACGTCATGCAGGCGCCGGGCGGCTTCGTCGTCTGGCTCCTCCTCGGCGGCATTGCCGCCGGTCTTGTGGGCATCCTCGTCGGGCTCCCCGCGCTGCGGCTGCGCGGCGTGAATCTCGCGGTCGTCACCCTCGGCTTCGCTGCCGCGGCGGATGTCACCCTCGTGCAGATCCAGTTCCCCGGGTCCGCCGACGGCACGGCTGTCGAGCGCCCGACGCTGTTCTCGAACGATCGCGAATTCTTCTTCCTCTCGGTCGTGGTGCTCGCCATCTGCGCGCTGGGAGTCTTCTTCCTGCAGCGCGGACGGTGGGGCTCGAGCTGGAAGGCGGTCGCCTTCTCGGAACGCGGCACCGCGGCTGCCGGGCAGAGCGTGCAGAGCGCCAAGCTCACCGCGTTCGCCGTCTCGGCCGCACTGGGAGGCATCGCCGGAGGACTCCTCGCCGGCCAGGTGCAGCTTCCGTTCGCATCGAGCTTCACCCCGCTTCAGTCGCTGGCGCTCTACGTCCTCGCCGTCATGTCGGGGGCCCATCTGATCGACATGGCGATCCTCGGCGGCATCCTCTGGGTGCTCGTGCCCGAGCTGCTGAAGCGCTGGGGCGTGCCGCAGGACTGGGCGTTCGTGGTCTTCGGCGTACTCGGCGTGCAGGCGCTCACCAGCGGGACCAACCTCGGTCAGGGCATCCGCAATCTCATCTGGAAGCGCGCGGATCGCAGGACCGCCTCGGCGAAGCTGACCGCGCTGCCTCCCGATGCGGATGCCGAGGATCGGGCGATCACGACAACGACCACCGCGACGGTCGATGAGCGCGCGCTCGATGGTGCACCCGTGCTCACTGTCGACGGACTCACGGTGCAGTTCGGTGCTCTCACAGCGTTGGACGATGTGTCGTTCCAGGTGCCGGCGGCGTCGATCATGGGCCTGATCGGTCCGAACGGGGCAGGCAAGTCGACGTTCGTGGATGCGATCAGCGGGTTCCTGCCGAAGCACGGCGGTCGAGTACTGCTCGGAGATCGCGATCTCGCCGGCCTGTCTCCGACGCGTCGCGCCCGGCTCGGGCTGCGCAGGACCTTCCAGCAGGACAGGGTCCCGCCGTCGCTCACGGTCGGCGCGTACGTGAGGTTCGTCGCTCGACGTCGACTCGCCGCATCCGACATCGATGAGGTTCTCGAGTTCTTCGGATGCCCGCCGGCCGGTGCGCGCCTGTCGAGCGTCGACGTCGGCACCCGGCGACTCGTCGAGGTCGCGGCGAACGTGATCTCTCGTCCGCGGCTGCTGATCCTCGACGAGCCCGCGGCCGGCCTGTCGCACGATGAGCACCTGGCTCTCGCCGCGCGTCTGCGCGAGCTGCCGGCCCGGTTCGGCGTGGCATTGATCATCATCGAGCACGACCTCGATCTCGTGCGCTCGGTGTGCCCGACGCTGACTGTGCTCGACTTCGGTCGAGTGCTCGCGAGCGGTCCGCAGGCCGAGGTGCTCGCGAACCCGGAGGTCGTGAAGGCGTACATGGGAGAGACGGAGCTGCTGAAGTGAGCGAACTGGTGCTGGACGGGGTGACGGTCAGCCGGGGCGCGGGGCCGGTGATCTCGGATGTGTCGCTGACCGTGCGCGGTGGCGAGGTGCTGGCGCTCGTCGGACCGAACGGGGCCGGCAAGACCAGTCTGATCGAATCGGTGTCGGGGGTCACCCCGCACTCCGCGGGATCGATGATGCTCGACGGCGAGCCGCTCGACAAGCTGTCCCGGGTGTCGAGAGCGCGGCGCGGCATCGTGCACATCGAGCAGGGGCGAGCGGTGTTCCCATCGCTGACCGTGCGCGAGAACATCTCGCTCACCGCGCGGACGCCTGCGGAACAGGATGCGGCGCTCGCGCAGTTCCCTGAGCTCGAGAAGCGCATCGACTCCCCCACCGCGCTGCTGTCGGGTGGCGAGCAGCAGATGGTGGTGCTGGCACGTGCCTTCGCCGCGAAGCCGCGGATCCTGTTGATCGATGAGATGTCGCTCGGTCTCGCGCCTGTCGTGTTCATGCGGCTCATGCCGATCGTGAAGTCGATCGCCGAGTCGGGCGTCGGGGTGCTGCTCGTGGAGCAGTTCACGCAGCTCGCGCTGGGCCTGGCTCGCGAGGCCGTGGTGGTGGCCGGTGGGCGCGTCTCCTTTCAGGGCACCGCCGAGGCGTTGAAGGAGGATTCGCAGCTGCTGCACCGCGCGTACCTCGGTGGGTAGCGCCGTCGGGTCGGGCTTCAGATGCTGCGGCAGTAGCCTGAGGGGATGACCGAGACCATCAGCGCCCGCGCCGTCCTGCTCGACATGGACGGCACTCTCGTCGATTCGACGGCTGTCGTGGAACGGCTCTGGCTGGCGTGGGCCGAGCCCCACGGAATCGCTCCCGAGACTGTCTTGAGCGTCGTGCACGGCCGGCAGGGGCACCAGAGCATGGCCATCATGCTGCCGGAGCGCGACCACGAGATCAACATCCGCGAGAACGCGGTGATGCTCGCGAACGAGAGCAAGGATGTCGATGGCGTCATCCCGATCGAGGGTGCGGATGCCCTGCTCGCCGCACTGCTCCCCTACCCCCACGCGATCGTCACCTCGGCCGACGTGACGCTGATGAACGCGCGGATGGGCCAGGCCGGCCTGACCGTGCCCGCACTGACGGTCACGGCCGAGAACGTGTCGGCCTCCAAGCCCGACCCCGAGGGCTTCCTGCTGGGTGCGGAGATGCTCGGCGTCGACCCCGCCGACTGCGTGGTGTTCGAGGACTCGGGCGCCGGCATCCAGGCCGCGCATGCTGCGGGGATGCGGGTCATCGGCGTGGGCGCGCACGCGACGTCTCATCAGCCGACCTTCCATGTCGATGACCTCACCCAGGTGGCCGTCATTCCGACGGCGGACGGTTTCGAGCTCGCGATTCGCTGATGCGCTGATGCGGTGCTGCGCTGGTGTGGTGCTGCGGTCGCATCGGTGACGCTCACCCGCGTCATCCGGTGCGGGTGAGCGGCGCGGGGAGTGTGAGTCGCGCCACGCTGAGCCTCGGTGTGCGCCATCGTTCGTCGGGATCCCACCATCTCGGTCCTCGTACCTGCGGGACCCCGTCGTCCATGCGGATCTCCCACCCCGAGGTCCCGAGGGATCGGTGGTGCCACCAGCACAACGGCACCCCGTTATCGGTATGAGTCGGACCACCCCGCGCATGCTCGACGACATGGTGGATCTCGCACCAGGATGCGGGAACGTGACATCCGGGGATGAGGCATTCTTTGTCGCGGGCGATGATCGCCCGGCGTTGGTGCACGGTGAAGATCCGGTCTGTGGTCGTGATCCCGATGATCCTGCCCTCATCGACCAGCACCCGTTGAATCGTCCCCGCGCATCCGACGTGCGCGGCGACGGAGACCGGGACGTGGGCACCGGATCCGGGGATCGTCGCCCACCCACCGTTGCCGCCCATTCCGCCCACGAGATCCTTCGCGTCGACGTTCACGACCAGGACCGGTGCGGAACCGCCGAGGGTGGGCATGTCGTTGTGTCGCGCGGCGATGGCGAACACCATCGCGAGGGCGTCGTGACGCTTCTGCGACGCGGAGCGGTCATCGAGCACACACCGCGGATCCGAGTTGAACGGATCCGTATCGTCACCGTCTGCACCAGCACCAGCACCCGCACCAGCACCAGCACCAGCACCAGCACCAGCATCCGCATCCGCACACGCGCCCTCGCTCGGGGCGAAGTGCACTCCGGGCATGGGCGGGCCGTCACCTTTGGGGTTGAGGATCGCGTCCAGGATCAGCTGCAACTGCGCCGCGACCTCTGGGGTCAGATACCCGCGGATCGCGTGCACGCCGTCCGTGAGACGACCGATCGTGATGCCCCGCCGGCGCCGGGAGTCCTCATCCTTGGGTTCCTCCCCATCGGGGTCGAACATCGACGCGAGATCCTCGGCAAGAGCTTTCAAGTCCTGCGGGGTCGGCGCCGGACCCGGCTCATCAGCCTCCAGGCCCTCATCATCAGCGTCGACCACGACGCCGTGGCCGCGAGCACACCCCGCCAACGCGACATCCGCCGCCAACCGCTGATCCACCGTCAGCCGATCCCACACCTTCTCGATCGGCCCCGTCGCCGCAAGAAACCCGGCCACACCGACCACCCCATCCAGCAACGCGAGACGCAACTCCGACCACCGGGCCGGCATCCTCTCCCCCGCCAGACTCACCGGACGCCGCACCAGATCGACGACCCTGTCGACCCGGGACGCGCCCCGCACATCCACCGACACCGTCCGCTGCAACAACTCATTCAGGCCCCGACACCCCGCCGAATGCGGAAAGTCGGCGGCGTCGCCCGTCGCGATCGTCTCGACAATCACGGCCTCCGCGCGGCGGAAGACAGCACCCGCACCCTGCAGAACAGTCACCCGATCCGCATCCGACAACCCCGCCAGCGCGTCATCGGACAGCACCGTGTCGAGGTCGGCGATCACCCGATCCAGAAGCTCCGCAGTGCTGTTCATACCCCCAGTCAACCCCGGGCCACCGACATCCGAGACCCGAAACCACCAAGAATTACCCCAGATCAGATCCGTATTCCAATCTCCCGGAATGGCACAGCGAGAGCGCCCAGATCGCGCGAGAGATGCAGGGGAAACCCCCATGAGGCGCGACCGACAGGAGGAAGCGGGGAAGAGGCGAAAGACGGGATACGTGAGAACGGAGAACACAGCGGCGTCATCGGAGCGCGAACGACCGAACCGGGAACGAGAGCACCCACGCCGGGGACGACCGACCATGCACCCGAGCGACCGCCTCCTACATCCCCGCCCGGTCGAAGGCGATCGTCGGCACATCAACGACGTGTGACCCGCCATCCGCCACGATCACGGCACCGGTGACGTACGACGACTCCCCCGATCCCAGGAACCGCACGACCGACGCGATCTCCGCCGGCCGAGCCGGGCGCCGCAGCGGCACATCCGCCGTGACGGTCGCATACGCCTCTTCCCGCGAGCCCAGCCCGGCATGGGTGGCGAACTCGTCCATCTCGTCGTCGGCCATCGGCGTCTGCACCCAGCCGGGGCACACCGCGTTGACGCGCACACCCTGCCTTCCGTAGTCGCGGGCGAGGGTCCGCGTCAGCCCGATCAGCGCGTGCTTGCCCACGGTGTATCCCGCCACCGAGGGACCCGCGAAGAGACCTGCGAGAGACGACACGATCACGATCTGTCCTTTCGCCTCGATCAGCGCAGGCAACGCCTCTCGCGCCATGACGAACGCCGTGGTGAGGTTCGCCCGGATCGCCGCATCCCAGCTGTCGTCGTCGGTGTCGGCGACCGGCGAGAAGCCGTGTCCGCCGGCATTCGCCACCAGCACGTCGAGGCGCCCGAACGTCGCGAGCACCTCCGCCACCGCTGCCTGCGCCGATGCGGTGTCCGCGGCATCCGCGATGATCGGATGCGCGCCGACGGTGTCGGCCACGGCGCGCAGCGGCTCGGGCCGACGCCCCACGACCACGACGTGCGCACCTTCAGCGGCATACCGTTCGGCGATCGCCGCCCCGATGCCGGTACCTCCGCCGGTGATCACGATGACCCGCCCGGAGACCGTCGATCCCACTGCACTACCCATGTTCGCTCCTGTTCTCGCCGCGCTCACGCGCTCTCGCCGCGCTCGTGCGCGGGTCCGTCGTCCCCGTGACCATCAGGCCGGGAATCCTGATCGGGCCGAGTACCCGAAATCACTGAGGATGGTCGTGCCGTTGATCGCTCTGCTGCGCGGCGACACCAGATACAGCACGTGTGAAGCGACGTCCTCGGGCGACTGCACCTCGAAAGTCGGGGAGACGAACGCGTGCTCCCCGAGGTCTCCACGGCTCATCGGGGTGTCGACGATCGACGGCGCCACCGTGTTCACCCGGACATCAGTGCCGGCGAGATCCACCGACAACGATCGACCCAGCTGCACGAGCGCGGCCTTCGATGCGCAATAGGGCGCCATGCCGGGCGACGACACGAACGCCGAGTCGCTCGCGAGCAGCACGACGGATGCCGAAGGCGACGCCCGCAACGCGGGAAGGACCTGCGCGAGAACCAGGAACGCCCCCGTGACATTGACCGCGAACACGGCGTTCCAGTCGTGAAGCGAGATCTGCTCGATCGTCGATCCGACCGGACCCGAGATCCCCGCGCAGCACACGACCGCATCCACCCCGCCGAGCTCCTCGACGGACGTGGAGACCGCCAGCGCGACCTGTGTCTCGTCGGTGACATCGACCACCCGGACCACAGCGTCACCGCATCCGCGTGCCGTCTCTGCGAGCGCAACGGCATCCCGATCGAGGAGCGCCACGCGCACCCCCTCCGCGGCGAGCGCGCGGGCGGTCGCGCGGCCGATACCGCTCGCGGCGCCGGTGATCAGCGCGGTCGTGCCCGTCAGCTGCAGGTCCATGATCTCCTCGAGACATCGCCGCGGCGCCGGCGGCGCTCCGCGAGGACGGCGGTGTCATCACCGTCATCCTGCTCCGCCGGATCCGGGCCGGGAACACGACCAGGACGGCTGTGCGCGCTGGCACCATCGTCCTTCGCTCAGGGTCAACCGCCGCGCTCCCGGCACGAGCAGACTCGCTGTATCGACGACCCCCTCGTCGTCGATGCCGTGCCGACACGGCCGTCACCGAGCAAAGGAGCCGACGTGGCAGACCCGATATCTGCGTCCACGACGCAGCAGGACCACACCTCTCTTCGACCCGGCGCGCTGGGCGTCGCCGGGATCGTCTTCCTCGTGCTCGCCGCCGTCGCACCACTGACCGGCATCGTCGTGGTCGCCTCGCTGGCGATCGCCCTCGGAAACGGCGGCGGCACGCCGATGGCCTTCTTCATCGTGGCCGCGATCCTGCTGCTTTTCGCCGTGGGATACGCGCAGATGTCGAAGCAGCTGGTCAACGCCGGCGGCTTCTACGCCTTCGTCGTGAAGGGCCTCGGTCGCACGGGCGGTCTGGTCGCCGGCCTCATCGCCACGCTCGGCTACAACTTCTTCGTCGTCGGCACGATCGGCACCAGCGGCTTCTTCATGCAGAACATCATCCGCGACCTCACCGGCCTCGACGTGCACTGGCTCATCTGGGGTCTGCTGTCGATCGTCGTGTGCTTCGTGCTCGCACGGGTCGGGGTGGACTTCTCGTCGAAGATCCTCGGTGTGTGCCTCGTGCTCGAGGTGCTGATGCTCGTGGTGTTCGACGTGTCGGTGCTCGTGCAGACCGGATACGACGTGGCCGCGTTCAGCCCGGAAGCCGTGTTCTCGGGGTCGCTGCCGATCGGCCTCCTCCTGGCCGCGACGGGCTTCCTCGGCTTCGAGGCGACCGCCCTGTTCAGCGAAGAGGCGAAGCAGCCGCTGCGCACGATCCCGCGGGCGACGTACACCTCGATCATCGCGATCGGCGTGATCCTCGGCGTCACCACCTGGGCGGTGGTGAGCGCGACCGGCGTCGCGCAGGCGCAGGCAACCGCTCTCGAGCACCTGCCGACGGGCGACCTGATCTTCATGCTGTCGCAGCAGTACCTCGGGGGCCCGCTGACGACCGTGATGATGATCCTGCTGCTGGTCAGTCTGTTCGCGGCGATGCTCGCGTTCCACAACTCCGCGACGCGCTATCTCTACTCCCTCGGGCGCTCGCGGATCCTGCCGCACGCTCTGGCCCGCACGCGCCGCAACGGCGCCCCGCAGCTGGCCGGGATCGTGCAGGCATCGTTCGCGGCGATCGTGGCGATCATCTTCGCGATCGCCGGTGCCGACCCCATCCTCACGCTCGTGCCGGCGATGCTCGGCTTCGGCACCCTGAGCGTGCTGATCCTGCAGGGGCTCGCCGCGATCTCGATCGTCGTGTACTTCCGCCGTGCCGGCGATCCGCGATGGTGGAGCACGTTCATCGCTCCGGGGATCGGATTCCTCGGCATCGCCGCGATCTCGGTGCTGGCGATCGTGAACTTCAACATCGTCGCCGGATCCGAGGAGCTCGCCATCCGTCTCATGCCGCTGCTGCTCGTGGTGGCGCTGATCGGCGGCATCGTCTACGGCGCGTATCTCAAGCGCTCCCGGCCCGCCGTGTACGAGGGCCTCGCATCCGACCTCGAGCGTTTCAGCGACCGCTGACACTCCCGCAACCCACTCACCTGAGGAGAGACATGACGACCTTGAACCCCGCAGACACCTCCACCTGGCTCCCGCTCGAGGGCCTGGCTCCCGGCTTCGACGCGAACAAGGCTCCGCACACGACCGCGTTGAGCGGTCGGGAGATCACCGTCGTGGACGCCCGGGGAACCCGCATCTCGCATCGGTTCGCCGACACCACGGTCGCGTGGGACTACCAGCCCGGTGCCGACGACACGACAGCACCCGCCTCCGACACCGACGACTACGAGGCGTTCGAGGTCGACGACGACCTGTACTTCGTGCAGTTCCATCACGACTACCTGCCGAACGAAGCAGTGTCTCTGATCGTCGACCTGCGCCACGGCCGCGTCCTCGCCGTCATCTCGGTGATCCTGCCCGCGCCCGAGCAGGGACGCACTCGCGTGCAGCACGTCTTCGCGCCGAGCATCATCGACGGAGCGACCGTGACGGGCGCAGAGCCGGCGCCGACGACGACGCTCATCGGTCGCCGGGTCGAGTGGATCTACAGCGAGGAGCACGCCTACGAGCACGTGTACCTCTCGGAGCGCTGGTACTCATGGCAGTGCCTCGCCGGCCCCGAGCGCGGCCTCGCAGACACCGACGAGAACAGCGTGTGGGAGGTGCGCCCCGGGATCTACGTCTTCGCGTGGCGCGAGAAGGTCATCCCCTGCGCATCGGTCACGATCGCCGACCATCGGGACGTGAACGCGATCCGCTCGCACGGGGTTCTCTTCGGGCTCGACGAGTCGGGCGAGGTGCCCACGCACTTCACGTTCGGCGCTCACGGCCGACTGCTCTCGACGACCCATCACGCGAACGGCCTCGAGCCGGCGCTCTTCGGAACCCTCTGAGATGACGACGGCCGAGCTCATCGTGACGGGCTCGGTGATCCGCACGGCGGATCACCGAGCACCGATCGTCGAGGCATTCGCGGTGCGCGACGGGCGGATCCTCGACGTCGGCACGCGGGCCGAGATGGACGCGCACCGCGGCCCGGACACGAGGATGCTGGATGTCGGCGATGCCGCGGTCTACCCCGGCTTCGTCGACGTGCACAACCACCACGCTCTCGCCGGGCGCACCGAGCTGTTCGAGCTCTCGCTGCCGCCCTCGCTGGGCCTCGACGACATCCTCGACCTCGTGCGCGAGAAGGCCAGCGCGCTGCCGCCCGACGCGTGGATCGTGGGCGGCCCGGTGTCGACAACTCTGCTGCCCGGCCTCGCGAACAGCGCGATCAGGCAGCGTCTCGATGAGGCGGCCGGCGGTCGCCCCGTCGTCCTGGTCGAGGACTCGAGGCACAACAGGTGGGCGAGCACGCGGGCGCTGCAGCTCGCCGGGATCACCGCCGACAGCATCCCCTCCGGCGGAGTCACCGTGCTCGATCCCGATGACGGCACGCCGACCGGGGTGCTGTTCGAGTCAGCGGGAATCCCGGTGCAGGAGGCCTACGATCGCAGCGGTGGGCTGACGGGCGAGCAGCACGTGGCCGCGTCGCGCCGCGGCGTCGAGATCCTCAACTCCTACGGCATCACGACCTTCCAGGACGCCGGAGTGTCGACCGACATCCTCGCCGCCCTCGCGACCCTCGACCGGTCGCACGAGCTCACGGCCTGGGTCGTCTCGTCGCTGCTGATCAACGATGAGATCTTCGGGTTCGATCCGATCGGCGCCCCACTCATCGACCTCGGTGAGCAGTTCCGCACCCCGCACCACCGGCCCGACTTCGTGAAGATCTTCCTCGACGGAGTACCACCCGCGCGCACGGCGTCGTTCCTCGAGCCGTATATCGCGGATGCCGTGCACGGTGCGCACTTCCACGGCGAGACGACGATGGACTTCGACGAGCTGCACACCTGGCTGCGGTCGGTGGCCGAACGCGGACTCGGTGCCAAGGTGCACTGCACGGGAGACGGATCGGCGCGTCTCGTGCTCGATGTCGCCGAGCGCATCCGGTCCGACGGCTTCACCACCCCGATCCAGATCGCGCACGGCCAGTTCCTCGCCGACGACGACATCCCGCGCTTGCGAGCGCTCGACGTCTCGGCCGACATCTCGCCGTTCATCTGGTTCCCGGGCGTGATCCCGCAGGCGTTGGCCGAGGTCCTCGGCGACCGCGCCGAGCATTCGCAGCCCAACCGTGCCCTGCTCGACGCCGGCGCGCTCGTCGCCGGCGGCTCGGACTGGCCGGTGAGCGAATCGCCGAACACGCTCGAGGGGCTGCAGGGTCTCGTCACGCGCGCCGATCCTCTCGGCCGAGCGCCCGGCGTCCTCTGGCCCGAGCAGGCGATCACGGCGGAGGAGGCCCTGCAGGTCTTCACGATCAATGCCGCGACCGCGATGGGCCTCGGCGCGGAGACCGGATCGATCACGCCAGGCAAATCCGCGGACTTCGTCGTGCTCGCGCGGGATGCGATCGCCGGCCCGGCCGACGAGATCGTGCACACTCCCGTGCGGTGGACGTGGTTCGCCGGTCGCGAGGTGTACTCCGCGGGCTGATCAGGTCGCATGCCGTGCGCGTCATTTCCCTGCGGGGTCGATGACGCACCGCTCAGCAGCGATTCGGATGCGTTGGTGACCCCGCATGCGGGACGACACGCAGGACCTCGCACGCCGGATGAGACGCTGATGCCCCCTTCCACCTACTCGGCAGGAGGGGGCATCGCGAGCGTCGACGTCAGCGTCCGAGCAGGAACCTCGCCCCCAGCTCGCCGATCATCGCCGCGGGGGCGTTGGTGTTGCCCGTCGGAACGGTGGGGATCACCGACGCGTCGATCACGCTCAGCCCCTCGAGACCGCGCACCCGCAGCAGCGGGTCGACCACCGCCTCGGCATCCGATCCCATCCGGCAGGTGCCGACCTGATGGTGGTAGGTGATGGCCGTGCGGCGCACCCAGTCGTCGATCCCGTCGTCCGACACGTCGGGGCCGGGGTACACCTCGGTCGCTCCCCATTCCTCGGCGAGCGCCGGCTGCGCGCCGATCCGGCGGCACTGACGAACCGATGCCGCGAGCGCTGCCACGTCCCTGTCGTCTTCGAGCGCGGCGAGGTCGATCAGAGGCGGGTCCGCGAGATCCGGACCGGACAGGGTGAGCCCACCGCGGCTGTACGGCGTCACGAGACCGGCCATGAGGGTGAATCCGTCATCCCCTCGAGGTTCGAGCTCGCCCCACATCGGCACCGAGAAGTGGATGGGCTGAGTGTCGGGCTCGGCGAGGTCGTCGCGGCTGCGCCAGAACAGGTGCGACTGCGTGACCGAGACGCCCGGCTGCGGCGGTCCGACCGGCCTCTCGGTCGTGAAGATGACCGGTGAGAGCAGATGGTCGTGCAGGTTCTTGCCGACGCCCGGTGCATCCAGCACGACGGGGATGCCGAGCGCGGCGAGCTCGTCGGCGGGGCCGATGCCCGAGCGCAGGAGGATCACGGGTGATCCGATCGCACCGGCCGACAGCACGACCTCGTCGGCGAAGACCTCCTCGGAGTCGGCGCCCGAGCCGAGTCGGACTCCGACGGCGCGGCCCTCCTCGACGATCACCGAATGCACCTCGCGCTCGGTGAGGATCGTGAGCCTGTCGACGACCGGCTGCGCGTAGGCCATCCACGTGTTCACCCGCCGGCCGTCGCGGATCGTCGCCTGCTGCTGCGAGACGCCGTCGAGGGTGCCGCCGTTGTAGTCCGGGTTGCGGGGCAGCCCCTCTTCGACGGCTGCGTCGATGATCGAGGCCTGGATCGGCGAGAGCTCGTAGTCGTCGGTGATGGGCAGCACATCGTGCTCGAGCGCGGCGAAGACGGGTTCGACCGTGTTCCAGCCCCACCCCGTCGCGCCCGCGCGTTCCCAGGCGTCGTAGTCGGAGGCGGCGCCGCGCACCCAGATCATGGCGTTGAGCGCATGCGAGCCTCCGGTGACCTTCCCGCGCGGCAGGTGCAGTCGGCGTCCGCCGGCGTGCTTCTGCGGAACGGTGAAGAAGTCCCAGTCGTCGGCGGAGTGCCACAGCTCCCCCGCCCTCGACGGGTCGTGGATCGCCGGATTCGAGTCGTATCCTCCGGCTTCGATCAGCGTCACCTCGACGCCGGCGTCCACCAGGCGTCGCGCGACGATCGCGCCCGAGGTCCCGGCCCCGACGACGATCGCGGTCCTCATGCCTGCGCCTTGCGGCCCGGCCCCGACACGACCTGCGTCACGGCGACGGACTTGAGCCCCTCGACACCGAACTCCAGGCCGTAGCCCGAGCTCTTCACGCCGCCGAACGGCACCATCGGGTGCAGCCCGCCGTGCGAGTTGATCCACACCGTGCCGGACTCCATGCGCGTCGCGGCCTCGCGGGCGGCGTCCGGATCGCTCGACCACACCGATGCGCCGAGACCGACGTCGACCGAGTTGGCGAACGCGAACGCCTCGTCGACGTCGCTGTACCGGATCACCGGCAGCGCCGGGCCGAACTGCTCCTCCTGCACGAGGGCCGCGTCGTTGTCGATGTCGGCGACGATCGTGGGGCGATAGAAGAGCTCGCCGAGCTCAGGAGCCGCCTCGCCGCCCGTGACGACACGGGCGCCGCGTCCCTTCGCCTCGTCGACCAGGCGCGACACGATGTCGAACTGGGCGCGATTCTGCAGCGGACCCAGCACGTTGTCCTCGTCGAGCCCGTTGCCCATCGGGACGGATGCCGCGATCTCGGCGAGCGCGGTGACGACCTCGTCGTAGACGGAGTCGTGCACGTAGAGGCGCTTCATCGCGGCGCAGGTCTGACCGGTGTTGATGAAGGCGCCCCAGAAGAGGTCCTGCGCGATCGCCGACACATCGGTGCCCGGCAGCACGATGCCGGCGTCGTTCCCACCGAGCTCGAGGGTGAGGCGGGCGAGGTTGCCGGCCGAGCTCTCGATGATGCGTCGCCCGGTGGCGGTGGATCCGGTGAACATGATCTTGTCGATGTCGGGGTGCGAGGCGAGGCGCGCACCCACCTCGCGATCGCCGGAGACACCGATCAGAACGTCGGCGGGCAGCACGTCGTTCATCACCGCCAGCATCGCGAGGACGCTCAGGGGCGTGTACTCGCTCGGCTTCGCGACGACGGTGTTACCCATCCGCAGCGACGGACCGATCTGCCAGATCGTGATCATGAGCGGCCAGTTCCACGGACCGATCGCGCCGACCACTCCGGCGGCCTTGTAGACGAGCTCGGCGTGCAGGGTCTCGTCGTCGACGAGCACCTGCGACTCGAGCGGGACCGACGCATTGGTGCGCAGCCAGGCCGAGCACGCACCCAGTTCGAAGCGCGCGTTGGGGCCGTTCAACGGCTTCCCCTGCTCGCGCGAGAGCAGGTGCGCGAGCGCCTCGGCGTTCGCGTCGATCGCATCGGCCGCAGCGATCAGCAGCTCGCTGCGCTTCGCGTGGCCGAGGGACTCCCAGCCGGGCTGAGCGGCTCGCGCTCGCGCGATCGCATCGTCGAGGTCGCTGACCGAGTGCTCGGGCGCACGACCCATGACCTCGCGTGTGGCGGCATCCGGGATGTCTCGCCCCGCGCCCTCCGGCGCCTGGATGCGGTCGAGCAGCGCGGCGGCTGCGGATGCGGCGGATTCGGACATCGGGACTCTCCTTCGAGCGGGACGCATGCCAAGGATCTGGCGGGTCGTCTCATTGTCGAACGCGATGCGACAGCCCACTTGTCGCGGAGCGCGCCGCAGATGTCCGAGTGCGAAGGGATGACCTCCCCACCCGCTCAGATCAGGGTGAAGTCCTCGAAGATGAGGGTCGTGCGTGTGGAGCGGATCGAGGGGATCGCCTGGATGTCCTCCAAGACGATGCGGCGGAGGTCGCGCGCGTCGCTCGCCCGCACGAGCAGGATGACGTCGAAGTCACCGCCGACGAGCGCCATGTGCTCGATCTCGGGAATCATCCGCAGCCTGGCGCTGACCTCCTGCCAGGTGGCCTGCTCGATGGCGAGTGTCACGTAGGCGCTCGCATGGTGGCCGAGCAGCACGGGGTCGGTGCGCACCGAGTAGCCGGTGATGATGCCCGCATCGGTCAGCCGCTTGATCCGTGCGTGAGCGCCCGCTCTCGAGATGTGCACGGCCTCGGCGATGGCGGTCATCGACGCCCGGGCGTCGATGCGCAGCTGCTCGAGAATCGCGTGATCGGTGTCGTCCAGCGTGATCATGGAACCCCTTCGTCCTCTGCCTGAATTCTGACATTTCGTCACGGAGGTGAGCAAGTAGATCGCATTCGTCCACGATGCGCCGAATGTTCTTGGACGTCTGTCGCGAGGAGAGCATGCTGGCGTCATCGAGTTCGGCAAGGAGGGCGAACGGATGGAACACGCACACCTGCTCCCGCGCGACACGGCGGTGCAGCTCATCGACGCAGAGGGGCGTGTCTTCGACGACCCGCACTTCCCGCTGCCGGATACGGACACCCTGCTCGCCGCCTATCGCGGTCTCGTCGAGGGGCGCCGCATCAACGATCAGGCCAGCGCTCTCGTCCGGCAGGGCCGCCTCGCCGTCTACCCGTCGTCGCACGGTCAGGAGGCCTGCCAGATCGGAGCGGCCCTCGCCCTCGACGCCGGCGACTGGCTCTTCCCCACGTATCGGGACTCGGTCGCGGTGATCGCCCGGGGTGTCGCACCGGCCGAGGCGATGGTGCTGCTGAAGGGCGACTGGCATTCGGGTTACGACGTGCGAGCGCACCACGTCGCGCCTCAGGCCACTCCGCTCGCCACACAGCTGCTGCACGCGGTCGGCTTCGCGTATGCCGCGAAGAAGCGCGGAGAGCAGACGGCCGTCCTGGCACTGTGCGGCGACGGTGCGACCAGTGAGGGCGACTTCCACGAGGCGCTGAACTTCGCCGCCGTCTTCCGTGTGCCGGTCGTCTTCCTCGTGCAGAACAACGAGTTCGCGATCTCGGTGCCGCTCAGCCGCCAGACCGCCGCGCCGTCGCTGGCCCACAAGGCGATCGGATACGGGATGCCGGGGCAGCGCGTCGACGGCAACGACGTCGCCGCCGTGCTGGCCGTTCTCGGCGAGGCCATCACCCATGCCCGCTCGGGCGACGGGCCGACGCTCATCGAGGCGCACACCTATCGGATGCAGGCGCACACGAACGCCGACGACGACACGCGCTATCGCGAGCGCGCCGAGGTCCAGGCATGGGTCGAGCGCGACCCGCTGACGCGACTGCGAGCACACCTGACGAGCGCCGGCGTCCTCACGGCCGACCGTGAAGCCGAGTACGCGGCGGAGGCCGAGAAGACCGCCGCGGCGATGCGAGAGGCGCTCAACGTCGATGCCGAGATCGATCCCGAGGATCTGTTCCGCTTCGTCACAGAGACCCGCTCTCCGCAGCGCGAGGAGCAGTGGCAGATGCTGAGGGACGAGATCGCACGCAACCACGCAGCAGCCGGAGGTGCACGATGACCATCGCCCACGACGACATCCGGGTCGACACCGGCGCACTGTCCGTGTCGACCATGAGCATGGCCGCCGCGCTGAACCTCGCCCTCGCGGATGCGATCGAGAGCGATCCCGAGGTCGTCGTCTTCGGCGAGGACGTCGGAGCGCTCGGCGGCGTGTTCCGCATCACCGACGGACTCACGGCGCGGTTCGGCGAGGACCGCTGCTTCGACACCCCGCTCGCCGAATCCGGCATCGTCGGTACAGCCGTCGGCATGGCCATGAACGGCATGCGCCCCGTCGTCGAGCTGCAGTTCGACGCCTTCGCACTGCCGGCGTTCGAGCAGATCGTCAGTCACGTCGCGAAGCTCGGCAACCGGACGCGCGGTGCGGTGCGGATGCCGCTCGTGATCCGCATCCCCTTCGGCGGCGGCATCGGCGGGGTCGAGCACCACTGCGACTCCTCCGAGGCGTACTACGCGCACACCCCGGGCCTCACCGTCGTGAGCCCGTCGACTCCCCAGGACGCCTATTCGCTGCTCCGGGCGGCGATCGCCTCGCCCGACCCGGTGATCTTCCTCGAGCCGAAGAAGCTGTACTGGACGAAGGGAGAGGTCGACACCTCGGCGACGGCGGACATCGGCTCCGCCCGCATCGCCCGCGAGGGCACCGACGTCACCCTGCTCGCCTACGGCGCCTCGGTGCCGCTCGCGCTCGAGGCCGCCGATGTGGCGGCATCCGAGGGGCGCAGCGTGCAGGTCGTCGACATCCGTTCGCTGTCCCCGTTCGACGACGCCACGGTCACAGCCGCCGTGCGCGCGACCGGACGAGCGGTCGTGATCGCCGAGGCTCCCGGATTCGCCAGCGTGGCCTCCGAGATCCAGGCGCGCGTCTTCGAGCGCTGCTTCGAGTACCTCGAGGCTCCGGTGCGCCGCGTCACCGGATTCGACACCCCCTACGCCCCGCCCAAGCTCGAGCACTGGTACCTGCCCGACGTCGACCGCGTGCTGGACGCCATCGACTCGCTGCACTGGGAGGACGAGTCATGACGGCGCTGACCACCCACGTCTTCCGGCTGCCGGACCTCGGCGAGGGACTCACCGAGGCCGGACTCGTGCAGTGGCTCGTCTGCGTCGGCGACACGATCGTCACCGACCAGGCGATCGCCGAGGTCGAGACGGCGAAGAGCGTGGTCGAGCTGCCCTCGCCCTTCGCCGGCGTCGTCACCGCCCTGCACGGAGAACCGGGCGAGACCATCGACGTCGGAGCGCCGGTGCTCGAGGTCGCCGACGGCGCTTCTTCTTCTGCGGATTCTTCCTCGGCGGACGCTCCGGACACCCATGCGGGAGGCGATCTCCGTGCGGATGCCGGCGATCCGGAGCAGGAGGCGTACCGCGAAGAGGAGCGCGCAGGGTCCGGCAACGTCCTGATCGGCTATGGGACCTCGGAGCGCGGCGCGACCGGCCGACGGCGCCCGAAGGCGACGGCGGCATCCGAGATGCCACGCGAGAAGCCGGACGCGAATGCTTCGGAACGGCGGCCCGTGGCCGTCCGCTCTCCCCTGGTGCGACGACTCGCCCGCGACCTCGGACTCGACGTCCACGCCATCACCCCGACCGGCCATGACGGCGCCGTCACGCGCGCCGACGTGCTGGCGGCCGCTGTCGACGACGCCGTCGACGGGGCAGCGGCGCAGCATCGCCGCGATGATCACCAGCCGCAGTCCGCGAACGCCGAACGTCTCGACGGCCTCGCCGTCGTCTCCCGTGAGCGGATGTCCCCGCTGCGCAAGGCGGTCAGCGGACGACTGACCCGCAGCCGCTCCGAGATCCCCGAGGCCACGGTCTGGGTCGACGTGGATGCCACCGAGCTCTGGAATCTGCGCTCCGAGATGGTTCCGGCCGGCGGCAGGGCCCCGTCGATCACTGCCCTCGTGGCACGCTTCGTCGTGCTCGCGCTCGCGGAGCATCCGGTGCTCGCCTCCCGCCTGAGCGACGACGGGTCGGAGATCATCTCCTTCGACGGCCTCAACCTCGGCGTCGCCGCCGACACCGAGCGCGGCCTCCTGGTGCCCGTCATCCCGCGGGCGCACGAGCTCACCGTCGAACAGCTCGATGTCGCGCTGCGCGAGCTGTCGGCGACGGCGCGTTCGGGGGCGATGCCTCCGGAGCGGCTGCGGGGGTCGACGTTCACCCTCAACAACTACGGCGGGCTCGGGGTCGACGGCTCGGCCGCGATCATCAACCACCCCGACGTCGCGATCCTCGGCATCGGTCGCATCATCGAGCGCCCGTGGGTGATCGACGGTCAGATCGTCGCCCGCCGCGTCGCTCAACTGTCACTGGTGTTCGATCACCGCGTGTGCGACGGCGGGTATGCGGCGAGCTTCCTCCGCCGCGTCACGGAGCTCATCGAGCATCCGCTGCGCGCGTTCGGCAACGTGTGAGGACGTCTGAGTCGCGCGGTCGCAGATGTGGGGCTTGGGTCGCCCGGCCACCGTGCGCTACTCTCGTCAATTACTGACCGATCATTCGGTAAGTAGCTCGGGGTGACGCAGCGTCGCTCCTCCGCACCCGCAGAACAATGGAGTTCTTCATGACGTCAGCAGTATCCGCGCGCACCTCGACGGCGCGAATGCCCGCCGAGGAGCGGCGAGTCCTCGCCAGCACCCTGGTCGGCACCTCGATCGAGTGGTACGACTTCTTCATCTACGCGCAAGCAGCCGGCCTCGTGCTCGCGCCGCTTTTCCTCGCCCCGATCGCTGAGGAGAACAAGGGATTCGCGCAGATCCTCTCCTTCGCCACGATCGGGATCTCCTTCCTCTTCCGCCCCTTGGGAGCCATCGTCGCCGGGCACCTGGGCGACAAGCTGGGCCGCAAGAAGATGCTCGTCTTCACGCTCGTGATGATGGGACTCTCCACCTCGCTGATCGGCGTGCTGCCGACGTACGCCGCGATCGGCGTCGCCGCTCCGATCCTTCTCATCGTGCTCCGCATCCTGCAGGGGTTCTCGGCGGGCGGCGAGTGGGGCGGAGCGGCACTGATGGCCGTCGAGCACGCCCCCACGGCCCGCCGGGGGCTCTTCGGCGCCTTCCCGCAGATCGGCGTCCCGATCGGCATGATCCTCGCCACAGCCACGCTCTGGGTGCTGACGAGCTCGATGTCCCCCGAGGCGTTCCTCGAGTGGGGCTGGCGGATCCCGTTCCTGATGTCGATCGTGCTGATCGCCGTCGGCTACGTGATCAGGCGCGCCGTCGACGAGAGCCCCGTCTTCGAGGATCTCCGTCGTCGTCGTCAGGAGGCCTCCGCGCCGCTGGGTCGCCTGTTCCGCAAGAACACCAAGCAGGTCGTGCTCACTGCACTGATCTTCATCGGCAACAACGCCGCCGGGTACCTGCTCATCGCGTTCTTCGCGACCTACGCCGTCACCGCCCTCGGCATGGAGCGTCCTCCCGTGCTGCTGGCGACGACGCTCGCGTCGTTCGGCTGGCTCATCTTCACGCTCTGGGGCGGCCACCTCTCCGATCGTCTCGGACGCGTCCGCACCTTCCAGATCGGATACATCGCGCTCGCGCTGTGGGCGGTGCCGATGTGGTTCCTGATCGACACGGCGAACATCTTCTGGTACTTCGTGGCGCTGTTCGTGATGACGTTCGCGCTCGGGCTCTCGTACGGCCCGCAGGCGGCTCTCTATGCCGAGATGTTCCCGGCCAACGTCCGCTACTCGGGCGTCTCGATCGGATACGCGCTGGGTGCCATCCTCGGCGGGGCGTTCGCACCGATGATCGCGGAGGCTCTGATGAACCAGTTCCAGGCGGCCTGGACGATCGGCGTCTACATCGCCATCACGGCGGTGATCTCCCTCATCGCCGTGTCGATGGTGAAGGAGACCAAGGGCGTGGATCTGCACGCCTGATCATCGTCTTCCCGGCATGCTGCGGGCCGGTCGGTCATCCGACCGGCCCGTCGTCAGCCGAAGACCAGCGGCGTGCGTGCCGTCGCGTCCTCGACCGTGATGCCGACGATCGTCGCCCCCTCCTCGAGCACCTCGCGATCGGCTTGGAAACGGAAGACCTGCCCGTCGCGCGTCGTGACGGCGTAGAAGTGATCGCTCGACGACACGACCTCGACCACGGTGCCTCCGGGGTAAGCAGCCATCGCATCCGCGACGGGGGCGCCGAGGCGGATATCACCTCGCGACGGCAGCGCGGCTCCGTCACCGACGGTGTCGCCGAGGCTGCGGTCGCTCCCGACGGTGATCGACCAGACGGCATCGCCGGCCTCGACGGGGCGCACCAGGATCGTCCCCGCCTCCGCGGGGGCGATGAGGGTCCACGGGCCGCCGTCGTACTCGGGTTCGACGACCTGCGCGTCCTCGCCGGCGGCGGCGACCGCGGACTCGACCGAGTCGCCGAGTCGGAGCGGACCCACGCCGCCGACTCCGACCTGCCAGTCACTCCACGCGGTTCCGGGATCGCCGGACGGGTCTGTCTCGGCGACGGGCGGGTTCTCGGTGAGCTCCTCGACCAGCCCGGACCGTGCCTCCTCGGCGCGTTCTCGAAGCAGCAGCGCCGCCGCCTCGGCGTCGAAGTCGCGATCGCCGCTGAAAGGCTGCCACAGCTGCACGATCACGTTCCCGGTCGAGGCGAACGCGCTGAACGACCGCCAGTCCAGCGCCGCATCGATCAGCGAGCCCGCGAAGGCCCGGGTGTTCTCGGACGCTTCGGGGATCACGGCATCGAAGGAGACGGTTCCCTCTTTGACGAACTCGGCGCACTGCTCGGCCGCCTGGAGCAGCTGGTCCATGCGGCCCTCGGCGTGAGCCTCGTCGGCGAACTGCATGATCGTCATCCGGCCGAACCCGTTCGTGGGATCCGTCGGCACCTGCCACTCGATCGTCCTCGCCCCGACGCTGCCGAGTGACTGCTCGGCGTAGAGAGCGTCACAGATCGGCGGATCCGCAGGGAGGCTTCCGCCGTCCGATATCTGTTCGAGGACCGGCGACGGATCGCCGACGTCCGTGGCGTCCGGAACGATCCCCACGATCTCCTCGGGGGCGAGCGCGAATGCGTCGAGCTCGTCGCCGACGAACACGATCGGTCCGGCATACGGCTCGGGCGCGTCGGTCGTCCGGGACGGCGATGGCGACGGAGGCGATGACGTCTGGGGACTCGGGGCGCAGGCGCTCACGGCGGCCACGGCACCGATCCCGATCAAGGCGAGCGTCACTCGCGCTCGACCCGTGATGAAGACAGCCATTGAATCCTCCGACCTCGTCATTCGCCGATGCAGACGTCCCCTCCTGGAGCCTAGGCGCGCTGGGACGACCTCGACCAGGAGCCCGTGCATGTCGAGATCAGAATGATGCCGGAAAGCGCATATGTCGTCGACGGGACGACCGCGTCACTCTCCGTTGAGTACGGCGGCTGCGGCGGCGCGGGCATCGACAGCCGTCGCTGCCCTCAGGACCGCTTCCGCAGCGGCATCGCACTGTTCGCCCGTGACGCCCGCGAGCGCCGCCGCGACTCGACCCAGCGCACGGGGTGTCATCGACAGCGACGTGACGCCGAGCCCCACGAGCACGGCGGCCAGAGCGGGATCGGCAGCGGCCTCGCCGCATACCCCCACCGGCAGGCCCCACCGGCGTCCGGCCGCACCCGCCTGCCCGATCAGTCGCAGCACGGCCGGCTGCCACGGATCGTTCAGATCGCCCAGCTCTCCGAGCAGTCGATCAGCCGCGAGCGCGTACTGGGCGAGGTCGTTGGTCCCGATGCTCACGAAGTCGACGACCTCGAGCATCTCCGACGCGAGGAGCGCGGCGGAGGGCGTCTCGATCATCACCCCCACAGTCTCCAGACCGGCTTCTCGCGCACGCTCCGCGAAGTCCCGTGCCTCATCGACCGTGGCCACCATCGGAGCCATCACCTCGACGAGTGCCGACTCCGCCCCCGCGGCGAGCGCCAGTGCCCTGAGCTGATCGTCCAGCAGCTTCGGAGCCCGTCGCGCGATCCGGAGTCCCCGCACGCCGAGAGCGGGATTGTCCTCCGCGTCGGAGTTCGCGAACGGCAACGGTTTGTCACTGCCGGCATCGAGCGTGCGCACCACGACCCTCTGCCCCGGAAACGCGGCGAGGACACCTCGGTAGGCGTCGACCTGCTCGTCGATCGTCGGTGCGTCGGCGCGGTCGAGGAAGCAGAACTCGGTGCGGAAGAGACCGACGCCCTGGGCCTTCGAGGCAGCGGCCACGACGGCCTCGGCCGCTCCCCCGACATTGGCGAGGAGCGGGATGCGCCTTCCGTCGGCGAGCACCCCCTCGCCGTCGAACGGCACCACGAGCGACGCGGCCTTCGCCTCGGTGACGCGAGAGGCGCTCGGGTCGACCTCGACCGTGCCCCGATCGCCGTCGACGAGCACGACCGCACCGCGCGGGATCCCGGTCGCGCCGATGACTCCGACCACTGCGGGGATTCCGAGCGACCGGGCGATGATCGCCGTATGCGAGGTGGGGCCGCCCTGCTGGGTCACGAGCGCGACGCAGTTGCCGCCTTCCAAGGCTGCCGTGTCCGCGGGGGCGAGATCCGACGCGACCAGCACGAAAGGCTCCTCACGCTCGGGAACGCCCGGCATCTCGACCTCGAGGATCTCCGCGATCATCCGATCACGGACGTCGCGGATGTCGGCCGCTCGCTCGGCCATCCGCCCACCGAGAGCCGCGAGTCCTTTCTCGTGCGCCGCCGATGTCTCCCAGATCGCCCGCGCGGCCGTTCGACCCCGCGACCGCACGAGGTCCGCCGCCTCGGCCACCAGTTCGGGGTCGGAGGCCAGCAGACGCGACGCGTCGAGGATCGCCCGAGCCTCGCCGGTCGCCGCCCTCGTGCGCGCCCGCAGCTGGTCTGCCACCGCCACTGCGGCCCACTCGATCGCAGATGCCTCGGCCTCCCGATCACCAGGCGCGACGACGGTGCTCTCCTCCGGCTCACGCACGGGCGCGGCGAGGAGCACGGCCTCGGCGGCGACCCTGCCCGAGCTCACGCCGCGACCACGCAGCACGTCGCCTGCCCGGACGGGAGGGGACTCGAGGGCTGCCTCTGCAGCGTGCGCCCCGACCGACCCCGAGGCGACGGCGTCGACGTCCGTGCCTTCACCGAATCCGTCGTCGAAAAGGGCCACCAGTCGGTCGAGCGCCCCCTCGGCGTCGCGCCCGAGTGCCGACAGCTCGATCCGGTCGCCCTGCCTGGCACCGAGGATCAGCAGTCGTGACAGGCTCGCACCCGACGCCTCAGTCCCGTCGGGCAGTCGACGCAGTCGCACATCGATGCCCGCCGATGCCTCGGCGATCAGAGCCGCCGGTCGCGCGTGGATACCGAGCGGATTGCGCACGACCACCGTCCGCGTCACGGCACCCGACCGGTCGGTCGATGCGGACTCGATCGGAGCGGCTTCCGTCGACGGGTCCTCGAGCTGGCTGCTCTTGGCGGCGAGCGCGATCGACGCCTCCCCCGCGACGACGTCCAGCGATGCGCCGGCAGCGGCCGACACGACGGCCGCCAGCAGCCCTTCCACGAACGGCGCGGGGGCGAGGCGCACCGGCACATCGCTCGTCCGCAGCTCCAGCGCGAGCTCGGCGCTCAGCACTGCGGAGCCGAGATCCATCAGCACGAGGACACCGTCGCAGTCGGCGGCCAGCTCGTCGATCGCCGCGGCGACAGCGACGGCATCGGTGCCGAGGACGGGTGCGCCGTCGGCATCCGTTCCGGCGCCTGCGGCGACTCTCACTCGCGCTCCCCCGCCCTGCACCATCTGCAGGGCGAGCTCCAGCGCCGCCTCCCCGAGTCGAGCACTGTGGGAGACGGCGACGATGCCGATCATCAGGAGGATTCCGCGGTCGCCTGGGCGAGGGACTCGAACAGCAGTGTCGTCGACGCCGCACCGGGGTCGAGATGGCCGGCACTGCGTTCCCCGAGATAGCTCGCACGTCCCTTCCGGGCGACGAGCGGTTCGGTGGCATCCCGACCGGACGCGGCAGCCTCTGCGGCCGCCGCCGTCGCGGCAGACAGGTCTCCCCCTCCGGAGATCGCGGCGTCGAACGCGTCCACCGCGGGCGCCATGGCGTCGAACATGGTCTTGTCGCCGGCTTCGGCCTTGCCGCGAGCGACGATGCCATCGAGTCCGGCACGCAGCGAGCCGCCGAGTCCGGCGCCATCGAGCTCGGTCACGGGCCCTGCAGCCATCCCCATCCGCAGGAACAGCGTGCCGTAGAGCGGCCCGCTGGCGCCTCCGACCGAGCTCACGAGAGTCATGCCGACGGTCTTGAGCAGCTCGTCGACCGTGTCGGGCACACCCGAGTCGAGCTTCGCCACGACCGCATCCATGCCACGGGCCATGTTCGCGCCGTGGTCGGCGTCGCCGATCGCCGAGTCGAGCTCGGTGAGCCACTCGCGCTTCTCGGCGATGACGTCGCGGAACCGCCGGATCCATTCGGCCAGGGCCGCAGTGTCGATCGCCGCCATCATGCCCCCCATCGCAGTCCGGGGGTGTTGACGGGCGCGTCCCACAGCCTGAGCAGCTCGTCGTCGGCCTTCAGCACCGTGAGCGAGCAGCCGGCCATGTCGAGCGAGGTGATGTAGTCGCCGACCAGGTTGCGCGCGATCTGCACTCCCGCCTGCTCGAGCAGCGCGGCCACCTCGCCGTACATCAGATACAGCTCGATCAACGGGGATCCGCCCATGCCGTTGAGCATCACGATGGCGGGACCTGAGACGTCGAGATCGGCGAGGATCGGCTCCACGAGCTGCCGGGCGATCTCGGATGCCGGCGCCAGTGGCTCCCGGTGCCGACCGGGCTCGCCATGGATGCCGATCCCGATCTCCATCTGGTCCTCGGGCAGATCGAACGTCGGCTTGCCCGCTGCGGGAACCGTGCAGCTGGTGAGCGCCATGCCCATCGACCGCCCCTGTCCGTTGATGCGCTTCGCGAGGGCGACGACGGCGTCGAGATCCTGCCCCTCCTCAGCCGCGGCGCCGACCAGCTTCTCGAGCAGCACCGTGAGTCCGACGCCACGACGCCCTGCCGTGTAGAGCGAGTCCTGCACGGCGACATCGTCATCGACGATCACGGTGCCGACCTCGATGCCCTCCATCGAGGCGAGTTCCGCCGCCATCTCGAAGTTGAGCACGTCTCCCGTGTAGTTCTTCACGATGTGCAGCACACCGGCCCCGCGATCGACGGCCTTCGTGGCGGCCTGCACTCGATCGGGGGTGGGCGAGGTGAAGACCTCGCCGGCGACGGCGGCGTCGAGCATGCCGAGGCCCACGTATCCCCCATGCAGCGGTTCGTGGCCGGACCCTCCACCCGAGACGATCGCGACCTTCCCCTCCGCCTTCGGCGTCGAGCGGGTGATCACGTGCGTCTCGAGGTCGACCGAGAGCTCCGGATGCGCGAGTGCGACGCCGCGCAGCGACTCGACCAGCACATCGGCGGGGTTGTTGACGAGCTTCTTCATCGTTCGATCTCCTTTGATCTCTACGGCGGCGCTCTTTCGCCATATTGGAAAGTTATTCGTCAATGTCGAATATGCTCGGGCGCAGTCGAGTTGTCAAGATCGACCTGACGACCGATGCGACCGCCCGGCTCGACGACGATCCGGAGAGAGGAGCCGCGATGATCCAAGCCATCGATCGCGCAGCGAAAGTGCTCGAGCTGCTGCAGGGTGCGCGCCATCTCGGCATCACGGATCTCGCGCTCGCCCTGAGCCTTCCCCCGTCGACCGTGCACGGGATCGTCAAGTCCCTGCGCGAGCACGGACTCGTCGCGAAGGAGCGCGGCGGGCAGCGCTACATGCTCGGTCCCACCCTGCTGCGGCTGAGCAACGTCTACCTCGACACCCTCGACGTCCGGGCCAGAGCCATGCGGTGGACGCAGGAGCTCGCACGCCGCACGAACCTGCCGGTGCGCCTCGGGGCGCCGCACTTCCACGAGGTGCTCGTGATCCACCACGACCTGCGTCCGGACGACAGCCAGCAGATGCTCGAGACCGGCGTGGCGATCCCCGCGCATGCCTCCGCGATGGGAAAGGTCCTGCTGGCGCACGACCTCGGCTTCCAGCGCACCGTCTTCGAGCGGCCGCTGCACAGCCTCACCGGGGACACGATCACCGACGTCGCCCGACTGCTGCTCGACCTGCCGGCCATCGCCGAGCGGGGCAGCGCCTCGGAGACCGATGAGGCCGTGCTCGGAGAGTCGTCCGTCGCCGCGCCGGTCGCCGACGCGTCGAACGACATCGTCGCCGCGGTCGCCGTCGTGATGCCCACATCGCAGGCGCCCGCCTCGGACGCGGTGCTCAACGCGCTGCGCGAGACGGCGCGCAACATCTCCCGCGAGCTCGGAGCGACCAGCTGGCCTCCCCGCGTGGCGCCGGCCGACGACTGAGCCCGCTCAGCGGGACTGCAGCCCGTCGAGGCTCACCCGCAGGATGTCCTCCCCCAGCTCGTCGGGATCGACGGGACCCCCGGGTCGATACCACTCGACGACCGAGTTGATCATTCCGAAGATGAGCCTGGTGGCGACCGCCGCATCGACGTCGTCACGGATCAGCCCCTCGGTCTGCGCTTCCGACACGATCGCGGTCACGCGCTGGTCGAACGCACGTCTGCGCACCAGCGCGGAGGTCTCGACATCGCCGTTCCCCCGCACGCGCAGCAGCAGCGTCACCGAGGGGAGCTTCTCGGTGAGCACCCGCACCGCGCCGCGGATGATCGCCCGCAGCCGGTCGGAGGCCAGCGAGTGCTGCGCGGTCGCATCATCGACGACGGCCTCGAGCGCATCGAGCGCATCGTTCAGCGCGAGCTCGAGGATCGCCGACTTCGATTCGAAGTGATGGTAGAGCGCCGACTTCGTCAGCCCCAGCGTCGCGCTGAGGTCGGCCACGCTCGTCGCGTCGTAGCCGTGCTCGTTGAAGACCTTGACGGCGACCGCGAGCACCTGCTCGCGGTCATAACCTGGCCGGCCGCGCTTGGGGGCCGGCGCCTGGATTCCGGGCTCTGCCATGGGCCCAGTCTGTCAGTCCGGATGAGTTGCCATTCGCGGAAGGATCTGAGATCGTATTCCTGACCGATCGGTCTGAAATTATCGCCAGCGTGGGCGTTCGAGAGGATGACGATGTCCGAGGCCTATCTCGTCGACGGGGTCCGCACCCCCGTCGGTCGCTACGGAGGCGCACTCGCCGGCATCCGTCCGGACGATCTGGCGGCCCTCGTCGTCGCCGCCACAGTCTCGCGAGCCACCATCCCCGCGGACGACATCGACGAGGTGATCCTCGGCGCCGCGAATCAGGCGGGCGAGGACAACCGCAACGTCGCACGGATGGCGGTGCTGCTCGCGGGCCTCCCCGATTCGATCCCCGGATTGACCGTCAACCGCCTCTGCGCCTCGGGGATGTCAGCCATCGCACTCGCCGCGAACGCCGTGCGCGCAGGGGACGCCGACCTCATCGTCGCCGGTGGCGTCGAGTCCATGACACGCGCGCCCTGGGTGCAGGCGAAGCCCGAGCGGGCATGGGCCAAGCCCGGCGCGGCCTTCGACACGTCGATCGGCTGGCGCTTCACGAACCCGCGGCTGAGCGCCCGCGACAAGGCCACGTTCTCGATGCCCGAGACCGCCGAAGAGGTCGCACGCATCGACGGGATCACCAGAGCGGATGCCGACGCCTTCGCGCTTCTGAGCCATCAGCGCGCCATCTCGGCGATCGACGGGGGACGCCTCGCCCCGGAGATCGTGGGCGTCGAGACGGGCCGCGGACTCGTCGACACCGACGAAGGCCCGCGCAGGGACAGCACGCTCGACGCGCTGGCCGCACTCCGTCCGGTCGTCGCAGGCGGCCAGGTCGTCACGGCGGGCAACTCCAGTTCCTTGAACGACGGAGCCTCGGCGATCATCGTGGCGAGCGCCGAAGCGGTCGAGCGACATGGCCTTCGTCCGCGCGCACGGATCGTCGCCTCGGCGACCGCCGCGCTCGCTCCCGAGATCATGGGCCTGGGTCCCGTGCCGGCAACACAGAAGGCACTCGCGAAGGCGGGCCTGCAGGTCGGCGACCTCGGTGCCGTCGAGCTCAACGAGGCCTTCGCCTCGCAGTCCCTCGCCTGCATCCGCCGCCTCGGACTCGACCCGTCGATCGTCAACGCCGACGGCGGAGCCATCGCACTCGGCCATCCCCTCGGCTCCAGCGGATCCCGCCTGATCGTCACACTGCTCGGCCGACTCGAGCGCGAGAACGCGCGCTACGGTCTGGCCACGATGTGCGTCGGCGTGGGTCAGGGCACCGCGATGATCGTGGAGCGTCTGACATGACTCTGCGCATCGAGGAGCATCGAGACCGGGTGATCGCCACGCTCGACCGGCCCGAGAAGCGCAACGCCATCGACCAGGCGACGATCGACGCGCTGCACGACCTCTGCGCGCTGCTCGAGCGGACGCCGCGCACGCTGATCATCACCGGCACCGACGGCGTCTTCGCGGCGGGCGCCGACATCGCCCAGCTGCGCGATCGCACCGCCGACGACGCCCGGCGCGCCATCAATGCGACCGCATTCATCCGCGTCCACGATCTCCCGATGCCGGTGATCGCCGCACTCGACGGATACGCGCTCGGGGGCGGAGCCGAACTCGCCTACGCCGCCGACATCCGCATCGCGACGCCGTCCCTCCGCATCGGCAACCCCGAGACCGGGCTCGGCATCATCGCCGCAGCCGGCGCGACCTGGCGCCTGCCCGAGATCGTCGGAGACGCGAGGGCGAGCGAGCTGCTCCTCACCGGCCGAGCTCTGGATGCCGAAGAGGCGCTGAGGTGGGGACTCGTGTCGTCGCTCCATCCGGCCGACGAGCTGCTCGCGGCCGCACACCGGATCGTCGATCGCATCGCGGCGAACGATCCCCTCGCGACGCAGCACACCAAACGCGCTCTGCGCACTCCGCGAGCAGGCCACCCGGCGATCGAGGTCGAACTGCAGGCCGAGCTGTTCGAGTCGCCCGAGAAGATCCGCCGCATGACCGACTTCCTGGAGAAGAGACGATGAGCGACATCGGCAGCGCCCCGAATCGGGTCGGCGTGCTCGGAGGCGGCCGCATGGGAGCCGGCATCGCACATGCGTTCCTGCTCGCCGGATCTCACGTCAGCGTGATCGAGCGCGATGCGGCGAGCGCCGACGCGGCGCTGACCCGCATCGGCGACAGCATTCGCAGATCCGTCGACCGCGACCCCTCGCTCGACGAGACCGAATTGACCGGGCGCATCACGACCGGCGTCGATCCCGGAGCCTTCGCCGCGGTCGACCTCGCGATAGAGGCGGTTCCCGAAGACCGCGCCCTCAAGGAGGACGCGCTGTCCCGGGCCGACGCCGTGCTGCCCCCGACGGCGGTTCTCGCGAGCAACACCTCGTCGATCTCGATCGACGATCTCGCTGCGGGCCGCAGACATCCGGAGCGATTCCTCGGCCTGCACTTCTTCAATCCGGTGCCCGCCTCGGCCCTGGTCGAGGTCGTGCGCGGCGCAGCGACCGACCGGGCGGTCGTCGAGAGCGCCACCGCCTGGGTGGCCGCCCTCGGCAAGACGCCGATCGTCGTCAGCGACTCCCCGGGCTTCGCGTCGTCGCGGCTGGGCGTGATGCTGGGCCTGGAGGCGATCCGGATGCTCGAGGAGGGCGTCGCCTCGGCCGCCGACATCGATGCCGCGATGACGCTGGGGTATCGGCATCCGATGGGTCCGCTGCGCACCACCGACATCGTCGGGCTCGATGTGCGCCTCGGCATCGCCGAAGAGCTGGAGCGCACGCTCGGCGAGCGATTCGCTGCACCGGAACTGCTGCGCCGCATGGTCGCCGAGGGAAAGCTGGGCCGCAAGAGCGGCGAAGGATTCTACGCATGGAACGAGGAGAGATGACCGAGTATCTGCCGAGCTATGTCCAGGGCGAGTGGTGGACGCCGTCGTCACCCACGCGATCCACAGAGGTCCGCGATGCGTCCACCGGCGACGTCGTCGCCGTCGTGTCGTCCGCGGGCCTCGACCTGGCCGGGGCACTGGAGTACGCCCGCTCCGTCGGGCAGAAGAGCCTCGGTGCGCTCACGTTCCACCAGCGGGCCGTGCTGCTGAAGCAGTTCGCCCTCGCTCTCACCGAGCGCAAGGACGAGCTGTATGCGCTGTCCGCCCGTACCGGCGCCACGAAGGCCGACTCGTGGGTCGACATCGACGGCGGCATCGGCGTGCTCTTCTCGTACTCGGGCAAGGGCCGCCGCGAGCTGCCGAACAGCCGCGTGCATGTCGACGGCCCCGTGGAGCCGCTGTCGAAGGACGGGTCGTTCCTGGGTCGTCATGTCTACACGACGCTCCCCGGGGTCGCTGTGCAGATCAACGCGTTCAACTTCCCGGTGTGGGGTTCGCTCGAGAAGTTCGCACCCGCGTTCCTCGCCGGCATGCCGACGCTCGTGAAGCCCGCGACGCCCACGGGCTACGTCGCCGAGGCGATGGTGCGCATCCTCGTCGAATCGGGACTGCTGCCCGACGGATCGCTGCAGCTCGTCAGCGGCAGCGTGCCTGACCTGTTCGAGAACCTGCGGCTCGGCGACATCGTCGGGTTCACCGGCAGCGCGTCGACCGCGGAGAGCCTCAAAGCCCACGCCGCAGTGCAGACCGGCGGTGTGCGGTTCACCGCCGAGACCGACTCGATCAACGCCTCGGTGCTCGGCACCGACGCGATCGAGGGAACCCCGGAGTTCGACGCCTACGTGCGCCAGCTCGTCACCGAGATGACGAGCAAGGCCGGCCAGAAGTGCACGGCCATCCGGCGAGCGATCGTGCCGGCGGGCTCGGCCGACGCGATCATCGGCGCCGTGCAGGCGCGCCTCGCCGAGAAGACCGTGCTGGGCGACCCCCGCGCCGAGGGCGTCACCATGGGCCCTCTGGCCTCGACGGGGCAGCGCGATGAGGTGCTGCGCCAGGTGGATCGCCTGCAGGCGGCGGGCGGGCAGGTCGTCGTCGGGACGACGGATGCTCCCGAGGTCCGCCGCGCAGACGGCAGCACCGGCACCGCACCCGACGGAGCCTTCGTGTCGCCGCTGCTGCTGCGCTTCGAGGACTCGCAGTCCGACGCGGCGCACTCGATCGAGGCCTTCGGCCCCGTGTCGTCGCTGCTCACGTACGACACCATCGCCGAGGCCGCAGCGCTCGTCGCCCGAGGTGGCGGCTCGCTGGTCACCAGCATCGCCACGCATGACCCGGCGCAGGCCGTGGAGCTCGCCACGCGCATCGCACCGTTCAACGGCCGGATGCTGCTGCTCGACCGCGACGATGCACGATCGTCGACCGGGCACGGATCGCCCCTGCCCAACCTCGTGCACGGCGGCCCCGGTCGAGCCGGCGGCGGTGAGGAGCTCGGCGGCATCCGCGCGGTGCTGCATCACATGCAGCGCACGGCGGTGCAGGGTTCACCCGAGATGCTGACTGCCTTGACGGGTGTCTGGCACGCGGGGGCGGCCGCGCGCAGCGACGGTCGGCATCCGTTCCGCAAGTCGCTCGCGGAACTCCGCATCGGCGACCAGATCGTCTCCGCCTCGCGCGAGGTGACCCTCGCCGACATCGAGACGTTCGCGCACTTCACGGGCGACACGTTCTACGCCCACATGGACGAGGCATCCGCCGCCGCGAACCCGTTCTTCCCCGGACGGGTCGCGCACGGCTACCTGCTCGTCTCGTGGGCCGCCGGTCTCTTCGTCGATCCGGAGCCCGGACCCGTGCTCGCGAACTACGGTCTGGAGAATCTGCGATTCATCACGCCGGTCTCCCCCGGCGACACGATCCGCGTCGAGCTGACCGCGAAGCAGATCACGCCGCGCGAGACGGACGAGTACGGAGAGGTGCGCTGGGACGCGGTGATCCGCAATCAGAGCGACGAGCTCGTCGCCACCTACGACGTGCTCACGCTGGTGAACAAGCAGCCGACACCCGAGGTCGTCGCCGCATGAGAGATATGATGCAGCGCGATGCCGCATCGCAGATGCTCGGCATGACCGTCGAGGAGGACGCCCCCGGAGAGGCCGTCGTCTCGATGACCGTGCGCGACGACATGCTGAACGGGTTCGCCATCACGCATGGCGGACTGGTGTTCACCCTCGCCGACACCGCCTTCGCGATCGCCTGCAACGAGGACGATCGCGTCACGGTCGCGGGTGGTGCCGACATCACCTTCCTGAAATCCACGACCGCCGGCCAGAGACTGACAGCGCGCGCGGTGCGCCGTGTCGTCAGCGGACGCAACGGCCTGTACGACGTGACGGTGACCGACGAATCGGGCGATGTCGTCGCCGAGGTCCGCGGCCGCTCGCTCACGACGAACCGCTCGCACCCCGCCTGAGCGCACGCACGCTCACTGCTCTGTCCCCGACGAAGGAGTCGACGATGACCGCAACACATGCCGAGATCGGTGCCGAGGCCGAGCTTCATTCGCCTGAACGACTGGCGCGGCTGCAGCTGCAGCGCCTGCAGTGGACCGTCCGGCATGCCTACGAGAACGTGCCGACCTACCGCCGCAAGTTCGACGAGCACGGCGTGCACCCCGACGACGTGCGCACCCTCGACGACGTGCGGCGTCTGCCGTTCACCACCAAGGCCGACCTGCGCGAGAGCTATCCGTTCGGCATGTTCGCCGTGCCGATGGCCGATGTGCGACGCGTCCACGCGTCGTCGGGCACGACGGGGCGGCCGACGGTGGTCGGCTACACCGAAGGAGACCTCGACCGGTGGAGCGACCTGGTGGCGCGGTCGCTGCACTCCGCGGGCATCCGCGCGGGGATGAAGGTGCACAACGCCTACGGCTACGGGCTCTTCACCGGCGGACTCGGCGCGCATGCCGGGATCGAGCGTCTCGGAGCGACCGTGATCCCGGTGTCGGGAGGGCAGACCGCCCGGCAGGTGCAGCTGATCACGGATTTCGAACCGGATGCCATCCTCTGCACGCCGAGTTATCTGCTCACGATCGCTGACGCGATGGAAGCCTCGGGCATCGATCCGACGACCACGTCGCTGCGCGTCGCGGTGCTCGGCGCCGAGCCGTGGACGAACGAGATGCGTCGTGAGATCGAGCGGCGACTGAACATCGATGCCGTCGACATCTACGGGCTCAGCGAGGTGATGGGGCCGGGGGTCGCGAGCGAGAGCGTGCTCACGAAGGACGGCCCGCACATCTGGGAGGACCATTTCCTGCCCGAGATCATCGACGGAGAGACCGGGGAACGGCTGCCGGAAGATGCGCTCGGCGAGCTCGTCTTCACGTCGCTGACCAAAGAGGCTTTTCCTGTGATCCGGTATCGCACGCGCGATCTGACGCGCCTGCTGCCGGGAACCACCTTTCCGGCGCTTCGGCGCATGGAGAAGATCACCGGCCGCAACGACGACATGATCATCCTGCGCGGCGTGAACCTCTTCCCCACCCAGATCGAGGAGCTGGTGATGGGCATCGAGACGCTCACCCCGCACTTCGTGCTCGAGCTGCACCACGTCGGGCAGCTCGACACGATGACCGTGCGCATCGAGCGACACCCGTCGCTGAGTGCCGAGGACTGCGATGCCGCCGCTGCGGTGCTCACCCACCGCATCAAGATGCACATCGGCACCAGCGTCGACGTGACGGTCGAGGAGCCGGGCACGCTGCCCCGGAGCGAGGGCAAATACCAGCGGGTCTACGACCTGCGGTAGGGCTCGAGCCGGGTGTCCCCGCCCTCAGCCGCGCAGCGCGAGCACGAACGGGAGCACGCCGCTCGCCCCCGCCTGGCGCAGCGTGCGCGCGGCGACGGTGAGCGTCCAGCGGCTGTCGGCGAGATCGTCGACGAGCAGCACGGGACCGGCAGGCACGTCGAGGCCCTGCGCGCTGAATCTGTCCCACAGACCTGCCAGCCGGAACACGCTGTTGCCACCGGGTTGGCCCGTCGGCCCGCCGTTCACGAGGTCGAGTGCTCCGAGATACGGCAGGCGGCCGATCTCGGCGAGCCCGCGGGCGAGCGAGTCGACGAGCAGCGGATGCGATCGCGACGGCATGGCGACGACCGCGACGGGGCGCTCGGTCCACCCCCAGTCGGCGAGCACGCGCACGCAGCCGCCGAGGACCTGGGGCGTCACCACCGCGTCAGGGGCTCCCGCCGCGAAGAGCTCGCGCAGCGTGCCGCCCCAGCCGAGGTCGGTGAGACGGGCGAGTGCGCGCCCTTCTCCGGCCTGCTCCCCCGCGGGGATGCGCCCCTTCACCGGCACGTCGAGCTTGTCGGCTCCGGTCGGCCAGGCGCGGCGAGGCTCGACCGGGACACCGACGCGATCGAGCGATTCCGCGGCCTGCGTCGTCGCCGATTCGCCGATCTCGCTCGGGAACCAGATGCCGGCGCAGTTGTCGCATCTCCCGCAGGGCGCAGCCGTGTCGTCGTCGAGTGAGCGCTGGAGGAATTCCATGCGGCATCCGTCGGTCTGCTCGTAGTCGATCATGTGCTGCTGCTCGGCGCGACGCTCGGCCGCGATGCGCTCATAGCGCTCGGCGTCGTAGGCCCACGGCTGCCCCGTCGCGACCCACCCGCCCTGCACCCGGCGCACCGCGCCGTCGACGTCGAGAACCTTGAGCAGCAGTTCGAGCGGAGTACGCCGGATGTCGACCATCGCCTCGAGCGCGGGCGTCGAGATGGGCTGATCGCCGAGGGCGGCGATCACCCGCTCGGCGCGCTCCCGATCCGGCATCGACGCGGTCGCGAAGTAGTGCCAGATGTCGCGGTCTTCGACGCCGGGCAGCAGGAGCACGTCGGCGCTCTCGCTCGCACGACCGGCACGGCCGACCTGCTGGTAGTACGCGACCGGCGACGACGGCGCGCCGAGGTGCAGCACGAAACCGAGGTCCGGCTTGTCGAAGCCCATCCCGAGCGCGCTCGTGGCGACGAGGGCCTTGACCTCGTTGCGCTTCAGCATCCCTTCCGACTCGGTGCGCTCGTCGGTGTCGGTCTGTCCGGTGTACGCGCGCACGTCGTGCCCGTGATCGCGCAGCAGCCGGGCGGTGTCGACCGCGGCCGCGACCGTCAGGGTGTAGATGATGCCCGAACCGGGCAGGTCGTCGATATGACTGAGCAGCCACGCGAGCCGGCTGGCGGAGTCGCGCAGACGCAGGACGCCGAGACGCAGCGAGGTGCGCGCGAGCGGGCCGCGGATCGTGAGCACCTCGGAGCCGGCGGCATCCCACGCCCCTCCCGTGCCGAGCTGCTCGGCGACGTCGGCCACGACCCTGCTGTTCGCGGTCGCCGTCGTCGCGAGCACGGGCACCTCGGGCGGCATCTGCTCGATGAGGTCCCGCAGCCGCCGGTAATCGGGGCGGAAGTCGTGCCCCCAGTCGCTGATGCAGTGCGCCTCGTCGACCACCAGCATGCCGATCCGTCGAACCAGCGCCGGCAGCTGCTGCTCGCGGAACGCGGGATTGTTGAGTCGTTCGGGAGAGACGAGCAGCACATCTACCTCGTCTCGGTCGAGCTGCTCCATGACCTCCGACCACTCGTGCGCATTGGTCGAGTTGATCGCCACCGCTCGAACGCCTGCCCGCTCGGCCGCGGCGATCTGATCGCGCATCAGCGCGAGAAGCGGCGAGACGAGGACGGTCGGCCCTGCCCCCTGGCGGCGCAGCAGCAGCGTCGCGACGAAGTACACAGCCGACTTGCCCCACCCTGTGCGCTGCACGACGAGCGCGCGGCGGCGCCCCTCGACCAGAGCCTCGATCGCCTCGTACTGACCGTCGTGGAAGTCGGCGTCCGTGCGGCCGACCAGCTCGCGCAGAGCCGAGAGCGCAGCGGTGCGGGTGTCGACAGAGGCGGGAGAAGTCATGTCTCCACTCTGCCCGATGCCTCCGACACCCGGTGCGCCACCATCCACAGGCGGATTCGAGCCGAGCCTCGGTGACGTCGTCTAGCGTGGGACGATGATCACCCGAGAACTGGCCGTATCCCTGCGCGACGCCGGACTCGTGTGGCATCCCGCCGAGGGCGACCGCTTTCAGCTCGATCTTCCGAACGATGTCGAGCTCGAGGCCGAAGCCGATGTCTTCACGGTCAGCGAGATGACGATCGAGGCCCGCCAGACCCCGAGCGGCACGGACCTCGCCTTCAACGGCACGACGGAGTGGGCGCTCGACGCCGTGACCCTCGCGGACGCGGTGTGGCTCCCCCGCGAGGATCAGCTGCGTGAGCTGCTGCGCGGCACCTTCCGGGCGCTGAGCCGCCTCTCCGACACCTTCGTGGTCGAGGTCGAGATCGCCGGCGAGACCCTGCGTTTCGAGCATCCGGATCCCTCCGAGGCGTACGGCAGAGCCCTCCTCGACCTCGTCTCCCGCTCGCGCTGAGCGACTCTCCGAGCATCTCGCCGAGCACCGCATCGGGGGTCTTCCTTGCGCCGCGACGACCTCCGTGTCAGAATTACCTAACGACCGGTCAGTAAAGCGGATCGGAAACCGAGGAGTCGATGATGACCAGCCCCGCAGATCTCTCCCTCGTCGACGGAGAGCTGTCCGACGACGAGCGCCTGTTCGACGAGCTCATCGCGAACGAGCAGCGCATCGAGCCTCGCGACTGGATGCCCGATGCCTATCGCAAGACGCTGATCCGTCAGATCTCGCAGCACGCGCACTCCGAGATCATCGGCATGCAGCCGGAGGGCAACTGGATCACCCGGGCGCCGAGCCTCAAGCGCAAGGCGATCCTGATGGCCAAGGTCCAGGACGAGGCGGGGCACGGACTCTATCTCTACTCCGCCGCACAGACGCTCGGCATCACGCGCGACGAGATGATGGATCAGCTCATCAGCGGCAAGGCCAAGTACTCGTCGATCTTCAACTACCCGACGCCCACCTGGGCCGACATGGGGGCGATCGGGTGGCTCGTCGACGGAGCCGCCATCTGCAACCAGGTGCCGCTGTGCCGCGCCTCCTACGGGCCCTACGGCCGCGCGATGGTGCGCGTCTGCAAGGAGGAGTCGTTCCATCAGCGCCAGGGATTCGAGATCCTGCTGTCGCTGATGCAGGGAACCGACGAGCAGAAGAAGATGGCGCAGGATGCCGTGAACCGCTGGTACTGGCCGAGCCTGGCGATGTTCGGTCCGCCCGACGACCAGTCCCCCAACTCCGCGCAGTCGATGAAGTGGAAGATCAAGCGCTTCACGAACGACGAGCTTCGTCAGCGCTTCGTCAGCATGCTCGTGCCCCAGGCCGAGATCCTCGGCGTGACCCTGCCCGACCCTGATCTGCGCTTCGACGACGAGACCGGCCAGTACGTGATCGGCGAGATCGACTGGGACGAGTTCTTCGAGGTGCTGCGCGGCAACGGCCCGTGCAATGCCGAGCGTCTCGAACGCCGCCGCACGGCCCATGAGGACGGCGCGTGGGTGCGCGAGGCTGCGGCCGAGTACGCCCGCAAGCAGGCGCTGAAGACGAAGGCGGTGGCGTGATGGCGACGCCCGGTGCCGACGACCGCGAGCCCTGGCCTCTCTGGGAGGTCTTCGTCCGCGCGAACCGCGGCCTGAGCCACGTCCACGTCGGGTCGCTGCACGCCCCGGATGCCGATATGGCCATCCGCAACGCCCGCGATCTCTACACGCGACGCGGCGAGGGCGTGTCGATCTGGGCGGTGCCCGCCGAGGCGATCACGACCAGCGACCCCGACGCGAAGGGCGCCTACTTCGAGAGCCCCGCCGGCAAGAACTATCGGCACGCCGTGTACTACACGGCGTCCGAGGGGGTGCCGCACCTGTGAGCCACATCCAGGGCGATATCCACGGCGACCCGCACGGGGACGTCTCGGTCGACGAGCTGCGGCTCGGTGACGAGCTCACCGGAACCGGCTCCGCGGCGGCATCCGCCGACATCGCCGAGTACGCGCTCTGGCTCGGCGACGACGCGCTGATCCTGTCGCAGCAGCTCGGTGAGTGGATCTCCCGCGCGCCCGAACTCGAAGAGGACGTCGCCCTCGGCAACATCGCGCTCGACCTGCTCGGGCATGCCCGCTCGTTCCTGCACTTCGCGGGGTCTTTCGACGGACGCTCCGAAGACGATCTCGCGTACTTCCGCGACGAGCCGGAGTTCCGCTGCGCCTGGATCGTCCAGCAGCCCAACGGCGACTTCGCGCAGACCATCGCCCGCCAGTTCGTCGTGTCGACCTACATGTTCGAGCTGTACTCGGCCCTGCGGGCGAGCAGCGACCCGACCCTCGCGGCGATCGCCGAGAAGTCCCTCAAAGAGGTCGACTACCACCGAGACCACGCGGTGCAATGGGTGCTGCGGCTCGCCGGCGGCACCGACGAATCCCGGCGGCGGATGATCCGCGCGCTGGGCGACGTCTGGCCGTATGCCGACGAGCTCTTCCGCGACGAGCCCCTGATCGACCGCCTCGGGGACGCCGCGGCGCGTCCGTCGACGCTGCGAGCGGGCTTCGACGCCGTCGTCGCCGCCGTCTTCGCCGAGGCCGAGCTGACGCTTCCCGCCGTCGCGGCATCCTCGGCCGGAGGACGGCGAGGAGCGCACGCGAGTCCGTTCGGCCATGTCCTCGCGGAGATGCAGGTCCTGGCGCGACGGCATCCGGGAGCATCATGGTGACCGGCACGCTGCAGACCGCGCCCCGGTCGACCGCGTGGCGGATCGCCGCGGCCGTGGCCGACCCCGAGGTGCCCGTGCTGACGATCGAGGACCTCGGCGTGCTGCGCGCGGTCACCGTCGACGGCGACGTGGTGCGCGTCGACATCACCCCGACCTACAGCGGGTGCCCGGCGATGGACACGATCCGCGACGACGTCATCCTCGCCCTGACCGCCGCGGGATACTCACGGGTCGAGGTCCGGCTCGTGCTCTCCCCTGCATGGACGACGGACTGGATGTCGGATGCCGGCAGGCAGAAGCTCGCCGAGTACGGCATCGCGCCTCCGACCGGGCGCTCGGCGATCTCGTCCGGCCCGATCCGCCTCGCGATCAGCGTGCGGTGCCCTCGGTGCGGCTCGCTGGACACCCGCGAGGTCTCGCGCTTCGGTTCGACCTCGTGCAAGGCGCTGTTCGAATGCCGCGCCTGCCTCGAACCCTTCGACCACTTCAAGGTGCACTGATGTCGCTGTTCGCCCTCTCCGGTCCCGCGCCCGCGCCGTCGCCTCGTCGAGCCGCCGCGCCGACGAAGAAGCGCGCGCGCTTCCACACCCTCGCCGTCGAGGAGGTGCGGCCGCTGACCGACGACTCGGTCGAGGTGACCTTCTCGGTTCCCGCCGACCTCGCCGACGACTACGACCACCTGCCCGGCCAGTATGTCGCCCTGCGCACGTCGCTCGACGGCACGGAGGTGCGCCGGTCGTACTCGCTGTGCCGCGCACCCGAGCACCGCACGGCAGAGCAGATCTCCGCCGGTGTCCCGACCCGGCTCAGCGTCGCCGTGAAGCGCGACGAGGGCGGGCTCTTCTCGACCTGGGCGCAGACGGGCCTTCACCCCGGTTTCGAGATCGACGTGATGAGTCCGCAGGGCACGTTCACGTCCGGGCTCGACGATCTCGATCAGCGTCACGTCGTGGGCATCGCTGCCGGTTCCGGCATCACGCCGCTGATGGCTCTCGCCCACACCGTGCTGACGCGCTCAGACACCTCCCGATTCACCCTGCTCTACACGAACCGCTCGACGCTCGACGTGATGTTCCTCGAGGATCTCGCCGACCTCAAGGATCGCTACCCGACGCGCCTGACGCTGCACCATGTGCTGTCCCGCGAGCAGCGCACGGCCCCCGTGCTCTCCGGACGCATCGACGAGGAGAAGCTGCGCACCATCCTGCGGGCGCTCATCGATCCGACCGACGTCGACGAATGGTTCCTGTGCGGACCGCTCTCGCTGGTCGACCTGTGCCGAGAGGTGCTCGCCGACGTCGGCGTGCCGCGTGAGCACATCCGCTTCGAGCTCTTCACGACGGGTGACGAGCCGGCGCGCGCTGCCCGCCCTGTCGAGGTGCGCGCGGGCGAGAAGACGATCCGCATCGAGGTGAATCTCGACGGCGTCTCGTCGACCGTCGAGAGTCCGGTCGACGCGCACGAGTCCGTGCTCAATGCCGCTCTGCGGGTGCGACCCGATGCGCCGTTCGCGTGTGCGGGCGGCGTCTGCGGAACCTGCCGTGCGAGGGTCATCGAGGGCAGCGTGACGATGACGGAGAACTACGCGCTGGAGCCCGACGAGCTCGAGCGCGGCTACGTCCTCACCTGCCAATCCCACCCCACGAGCGACCGCATCGTGGTCGACTACGACGTCTGAGGAGCATCGGATGATCGATCTGACCGTCACCGACGACGTCGCCACCGTCGTCCTGAATGCGCCGACGAAGCGGAATTCGCTCGACGAGCAGGCGCTCCGCGATCTCGGCCGCGCCTACGACGAGGCGGATGCCGCGGGAGTGCGCGCGCTGGTGCTGCGGGGCGAGGGCCGGGCCTTCTGCGCCGGTCGCGACATCTCGGGCGTCGACCCCCGTGACGACGACGTGATCGGGTATCTCGGCGGGCTCGTGACCCCGCTGCTGCAGCGGATGGCACGGTTCCCCGCCCCGACCTTCGCGGTGGCGCACGGCGCCTGTCTCGGCGTCGGCCTCGGACTCCTCATCGCCACCGACGTCGTGTACGTCGCAGAGTCGGCCAAGATCGGGTCACCGTTCGCCGCGCTCGGTGCCACTCTCGACTCTGGCGGCCACGCCCTCTTCGTCGAACGTCTCGGGGCGCACCGGGCACTCGACCTCATCTACACCGGTCGGCTGATGAGCGGCACCGAGGCCGTGTCATCGGGGCTCTTCTCCCGGGTGCTGCCCGACGACGAGGTCGTGCAGGCGACGACGGATGCCGCGGCGACCGCTGCGCGTGGCGCCACCGCCGCCTTCCTGGCGAGCAAGCAGCTGGTCGCCAGGATCCGCGACGAGCGCCTGGCGCTGTGGGAGTCGATCGATCTCGAGAACGCCGCCCAGGCCGCCCTGTGCGACACCGACGACTACCGCGAGGGGTTCGCGGCGTTCCAGGAGAAACGCACGCCGGAGTTCCGCGGCCGCTGAGTCGCATCCGCTTACTGCGGCAGGACGGACGGACGCAAGGCCGTCGCCGATGTCGGATGCGGATGCGAGACTGCCTGCATGTTGCTCTCGGAGCTCGTCTCCACCGCCAAAGAGGTCACCGCCACCGCATCGCGCCTGGCGAAGATCGACGCCGTGTCCCGGCTGCTCGCACGCGCTGACGCTGCCGACGTGCCCGCCCTCGTCGGGCTGCTGCTCGCGACGCCGCGACAGGGACGGCTGGGTGTCGGCTGGCGCGGAGTGGCGGCGCTCGACGTGCAGCACGCTGCCGAGCCCTCGCTGTCGATCCGTGATGTCGATGACGCGTTCGAGGCCTTGACCGGCTCGTCCGGGTCGGGGTCGGCCGCGGCGCGTTCCGCGATCCTCTCGGCTCTCGCGTCGCGAGCGACGGCTCCCGAATGGGACTTCCTGTCGCGGGCCATGCTCGGCGAGCTGCGCACGGGCGCGCTCGGCGGCGTCCTGCTCGATGCCATCGCCCGTGCCGCGGGTCGCCCGGCGGCATCGGTGCGACGAGCAGCGATGCTCTCCGGCGACCTGGGCGAGACCGCCGTGCTCGCACTCACCGGCACGGAGGACGAACTCGATGCGGTCGGGCTGGTGGTCGGTCGCCCCGTGCTGCCGATGCTCGCATCGACCGCGGCCACCCCGACCGCCGCGCTCGACATCACCGGCACCGCGTCCGTCGAGTACAAGCTCGATGGCGCGCGCATCCAGGTGCATCGCCAGGGAGACGATGTGAGCGTCTACACCCGCAGCCTCGCCGACATCACCCACCGGGTGCCGGAGATCGTCGAGATCGTGCGCGCGCTCCCCGCACACGATCTGATCCTCGACGGTGAGACGCTGTCACTCGACGAAGACGGCGGCCCTCGGCCGTTCCAGCAGACGATGTCGCGGTTCGGGGCAGACGTCTCGCGCGAGCTCGTGCTGCGGCCCTGGTTCTTCGACATCCTGCACGTCGACGGACGCGACCTGCTCGACGAGCCCCTGTCCACCCGCCTGACCGAACTCGAGAGGGTCGTCGGCGAATGGCGTATGCCGGGCATCGTCACCGACGACGCCGAAGCGGCCGAGCAGCTGTCGCGCGAGGCTCTCGCCGCGGGCCACGAGGGGGTGCTCGTCAAAGGGATCGATGCGCCCTATTCGGCGGGACGCCGCGGCAAGTCCTGGGTCAAGGTCAAGCCCGTGCTCACGTACGACCTGGTCGTGCTCGCCGCCGAATGGGGGTCGGGTCGGCGCCAGGGGCTCCTGTCGAACCTGCACCTCGGCGCACTCGACCCGACCGGCGAGTTCGGCGAGCCCGGCGGTCTCGTCATGGTCGGCAAGACGTTCAAGGGGCTCACCGACGAGCTCCTGCGCTGGCAGACGGAGAACTTCCCGCCGCTCGAGACGAGGCGCACGCAGGGCGCGGTGTTCCTGAGACCGGAGTTCGTGGTCGAGATCGCGATCGACGGCGTGCAGCGCTCGCCGCGATACCCCGGAGGCATCGCGTTGAGGTTCGCGAGGGTCAAGGGCTATCGACCCGACAAGAACCCCGCCGACGCCGACACGATCCAGACCCTGCGGGCGCTGCTGCGCGGGTGACTCTCGTCAGGCCGACGGAGCGAGACCGAGGTCCTCTTCGCGCACCGTGCCCTGGAACGACCAGGGGAAGTTGATCCACAGGTCGGTGTCCTTCCAGGCGTAGTCCGGCTGGATGATCGTCGACGGCTTGGTGTAGATCGTGACCGAGCGCACGTCGGCACCCTTGTCCTTCAGCAACTGCACGGCGAGGGCGAGCGTACGACCCGAATCCGCGACGTCGTCGACCAGCAGCACGCGTCGACCGTCGAGATACGCCATGTCGAGTTCGGGCGGCAGCACCTCCGGCGCGTCGAGCACCGTGCCGATGCCGGTGTAGAACTCGACGTTGATCGCACCGCAGTTCTTCGCTCCGAGACCGTAGGCGATGGCACCGGCAGGCAGCAGACCGCCCCGCGCGATGGCCACCACCACCTCGGGCATGAAGCCGCTGTCCAGGATCCGGCGCGCGAGGTCTCGCGTCGCGGATCCGAAGCCGTCCCAGGTGAGCGTCTCGCGCTCGATCGATGCATCCGTCATCGTCTCATTCTCCTGCACCGCCACTCGAGCTCCCGCCACGCCGTCGCCTCAGCCGAGGCGCGTGACCTCGACCGAGACGAACAGCTCGGAGGCGCTGGGTCCCGCGTACACCCCGCGCAGCGGTGCGACATCGGCGTAGTCCCGACCGTGGCCGACATAGACGTGCGATTCGCCGATGTCGACGAGGTTGGTGGGGTCGTATCCGCGCCACTCGCCGGAGTACCACTCGACCCAGGCGTGCGACTCCCCCGTCACAGCCTGTCCGATCGCGGCCGTCGGATCGGGATGCAGATACCCCGACACGTAGCGCGCCGGGATCCCCGCGGCGCGCAGCACGCCCAGCGCCACATGAGCGATGTCCTGGCAGACGCCGGACCGGGTGGGCCACGCGTCGCGAGCGGTCGAGCTCACGCCGGTGACGCCGCTGCGATACTCCATGGCCTCCCCGACGGTGCGGCAGATCTCGCGGGCCGTCTCGTCGACGCCACCACCCTCCGCTTCGATGTGCAGGGCGAGGTCGCGCATCTCGTCATCGGGAGCGGTGGCAGGGGTCTGCGCCACGCATTCCGCGAGTTCGAGCGATTGGGGTATCCGGGCTGCCAGCTCGTCCCAGTCGATGTCCGCCTCTCCCGTCGGCAGCGGCCTCACATCCACCACGCTCGTCGCGGTGACCGAGAGCATCTGATGCGGGGTCAGCAGCTCGAACGTCGAGACCCGGGTGTCCCAGTAGTCGGTGTACGAGTGCTGGGTCGCGGTCGGCGATATGTCGAGCGTCGCCTGCAGCACGAACTGTCCGTCCCGGGAGTGCGGCAGCATCCGCGCCTCGTTGTACGACGCCGTCGCCGGCTGCTCGTAGCGGAAGCCGGTGCGGTGAACGATCTTGAGCCGACTCACAGCGCCTCTCCGATCCACACCGGCATCGCGATCGAGGGGAAGTACCGCTCCCTGATCGCGTCACTCGCCACCGACATCCCCACCTGGACCTCCTCCATGCTCTCCGACAGCCGATGCACGGTGTCGCCGATCGGTCGGTACTCGAGCTCCGACCGCATGCGTCCCAAGACGCGGTGCGCCCGATCGGGCACGCCGAACGCACCCGCCGGATCGATACCGCGCAGACACTCCTCGGCCTGGAGGATGCTCGAGAGCACCGATCGGGGGAACAGCCGGTCGATCAGGAGGAACTCCACGGCGGACGCTCCCGTGGGCACCGCCCGGTGGCTGCGCAGATGGGCTTCGTATGCCCCGCAGCTGCGCAGCAGCGTCGTCCAGCTCGGCCCCCCTGCGTCGGTCAGCGACCGCGTCGCCAGCAGCCGCGCCGTCATGTCCGCGCGCTCGATCGAGCGGCCGAGCACGAAGAAGTGCCAGGCCTCATCCCGGCTCGTCGAGGAGTCGACGACCCCGAAGGCCAGCGCCGACCGATCACGCACCCAGCGGAAGAACGGGTGCGTCTTGTCCGAGGCGATCCGCCGCGGCATCCGTGCGTTCGACTCGTTCAGCGTCTCCCAGAGGTCCGTCGAGATGATCTCGCGCGCTCGACGCGCGTTCTCCCGCGCCGCCGCGATCGAATGGGCGATCGACGCGGAGTGCTCACGATCCAGCGCGAGCAGCCGCACGACGTCGTCCCGGCTCAGCACGGTGCCGGCATCCGCCGTCGTCCCCATCACCGACAGGAGCGCCCGACATGCGGTGTCCTCCTCGACCCACGGATCCTCGAGCAGCAGCTGCAGGTGCACATCGAGGATGCGGGCGGTGCCGTCGGCGCGCTCGACGTAGCGGCCGATCCAGAACAGCGCCTCGGCGATGCGACTCAGCATCCTGCGCCTCCCTGCTGCTGCTGCTGCTGCTGTTGCTGCTGTTGCTGCTGTTGGTGACGCAGGTCCAGGTCCTCGTCCTGCGGAGACGAGAGGAAGGGCGGATGCGGTTCCTCACGCGCCGGAGCGACCACGGCGATCGCCCCGGTCGCCAGCGACACCTCGTCTGCGGCGGCGTCCTGGTCGCCGTCCAGAGTCGACGTCGGCCCGGTGAAGAGCGACGGATCCAGCACCCAGGTGTCCTTCGACCCTCCGCCCTGGCTCGAGTTCACGACGAGCTGCCCCTCGGGCAGAGCGACGCGGGTGAGACCGCCGGGCAGCACCCAGATGTCGTGCCCGTCGTTCACGGCGAAGGGTCGCAGATCGACGTGTCTCGGGCGGAATCCGTCCTCCACGAGCGTCGGGATGGTCGAGAGCTGCACGACCGGCTGGGCGATCCAGCCTCGGGGATCCGCCCGCAGCGACCGACGCAGCTCGTCCAGCGTCTCGCGCGACGCGTCGGGACCGACGACCAGCCCCTTCCCGCCGGATCCGTCGACGGGCTTCACCACCAGCTCGTCGAGCCTGTCGAGCACCTCCTCCAGCGCGTCCGGCTCCTCGAGCCGCCAGGTGTCGACGTTCGGGATCACCGGCTCCTCTCCCAGGTAGTAGCGGATCAGATCGGGGACGTACGTGTACACGAGCTTGTCGTCGGCCACGCCGTTGCCGACGGCGTTCGCGAGCGTCACGGTGCCGAGGCGCGCCGCGAGCATCAGCCCCGGTGCGCCCAGCACCGAGTCCGGACGGAACTGCTGCGGGTCGAGGAACTCGTCATCGACCCTGCGGTAGATCACGTCCACCCGCGTCGGCCCCGAGGTCGTGTGCATCCACACCCGACCGCCCGAGCAGAAGAGATCGCGTCCTTCGACGAGCTCGATGCCCATCATGCGAGCGAGCAGGGTGTGCTCGTAGTACGCCGAGTTGTGCACCCCGGGGGTCAGCACGACGACGGTCGGATCATCGACGCCGTCCGGCGCCGCCGCACGCAGCGCCTGGAGCAGCCGGCCCGGGTAGTCGACGACGGGACGCACGCGCAGGCTGGTGAACAGCTCGGGGAGCGTCTGCGCCATCACCCGGCGATTCGCGAGCACGTAGCTGACGCCGCTCGGCACGCGCACGTTGTCCTCGAGCACGCGCCAGGCTCCGAGCTCGTCGCGGATGACGTCGATCCCCGCGACATGGATGCGCACGCCGTTCGCTCCGACGATGCCGGCCGCCTGACGGTGGAAGTGCGCGGAGGAGCTGATCAGCGACGAGGGGATCACGCCGTCCTGCACCGCATGCTGCCGGCCGTAGACGTCGGCGAGGAAGGCCTCGAGCGCACGCACCCGCTGCTTCACCCCCGACTCGACATAGCGCCAGTCGTCGGCGGCGACCACGCGAGGCACCACGTCGAGCGGGAACGGACGCTCCTCCCCGGCGAAGTCGAACGTCACGCCCTGCGCGAGGTACGAGCTGGCGAGCGCGTCGGTCCGTGCTCTCAGCTCGGCGTCGTCCATGCTCGCGAGCGCGGGATACATGTCCTGATAGGGCAGGCGCACTCCCCCACCACCGGGCTGCGCATCGGCAGGGAACATCTCGTCCCACGGCGCGGCCCCCGCTCGCTGCGGCGACCGGCGCGAGGTGTATCCGTCGAACAGTGACTCCATGGCCGCATGTTTCCGTGTCGCGGTTTCGGCGGTGTTACGCGCGCAAGTCGACGCCGCGTCGGCACGGGCGCGATAGGATCGACGCGTCCGGCGCTCTCCGACGCCGGTGCCTGAAAAGAGGCACGAAGCTCCCCACGATGACGCGGGGGCGAGACACATACGGAATACGAACGTTCTCCGTCCCTGTCTCGAAAGGCTTTCGCATGCCCTCCGTCTCCGCGCACGTCGCACTCACTCTCGCCCAGCACATCGACGCCGTCTTCGGTGTGATGGGCAACGGCAACGCCTACTTCCTCGACGCGATCGAGACCCAGACGGATGCCGTCTTCACGGCCGTCCGTCATGAGCAGGGCGCAGTGGTCGCCGCCGATGCGCACTTCCGCGCGTCCGGCAGAATCGCCGCGGGCACCTCGACCTACGGCGCCGGTTTCACGAACACCCTCACAGCACTCGCCGAGGCCGTGCAGGCGCATGTCCCCCTCGTGCTGGTGGTGGGCGATGAGCCGACGTCCGGTCCTCGTCCGTGGGACGTCGACCAGATCGCCCTGGCCTCGGCGGTCGGTGCCCGCACCTATACGGTCGGGCACGCGGATGCCGCAGCGACCACCGTCATCGCGATCGAGCACGCACTGACCTACCGCGTGCCCGTCGTGCTGGCGATCCCCTACGACGTGGCCTCACGCGAGGCCGGCCCGGTGCCCGACGCTCCACTGCCCCGCATTCCCGCGCCGCTCGCGCCGCGCGGCGAGTTCGCCGAGGGCACGCTCGACGAGATCGCCCAGGCGCTTCACGGAGCATCGCGCCCCTTCCTGCTGGCGGGTCGCGGCGCCTGGCTCGCGGGGGCCGGTGCGGCGCTCGGCGAGCTGGCGACCCTCACCGGCGCTCTGACGGCCTCCTCGGCGCTGGGGCGCGGTGTCTTCCCCGACACCCGGTTCGACCTCGGCGTCACGGGAGGATTCGGGGCCGACGGCGCCATGGAACTCGTGCGCACCGCCGATGTCGCCGTGGTGTTCGGCGCCTCGCTGAACCAGTTCACGATGCGATTCGGCGAACTCTTCGCACCGGGCACCAGGGTCTTCCAGATCGACATCGCGCCCGCAGCCACGCACCCGCACGTCGGCGGCTTCGTGCGTACGGATGCTCGCGTGGCGGCCGAGGAGCTCGTCGCCCGGGTCGGCTCGCTCGGCTCCGGCGCCGCCCCTGAGAGCGGTTCTGCCGAGCACGGCCTCGGAGCGGAGACACACCGCACCGAGACTCCGACTGTCCAGCACGGCGAGTCGCACCCGGCATCCGACGCTGTGCCCGCACAGCCGTGGCGCGAGACGGTCGACGTCGAGGCCGCACGCGCGTACGACGAGGGCGACGAGCTCGCTCCCGACGGACGCCTCGACCCCCGCTCCGCCGCGCGTCGCATCGCCGAGCTCCTGCCCCCCGATCGCGTCGTCGTCTCCGACGGCGGCCACTTCATCGGCTGGGCGAACATGTACTGGCCGGTCGAGGCCCCCGACCGCATGATGATGGTCGGCACCGCCTTCCAGTCGATCGGGCAGGGCTGGCCGAGTGTCGTCGGCGCAGCCCTCGCCCGCCGCGAGTCGACCGTCGTACTGACGTCGGGCGACGGCGGCGGACTCATGGCGATCGCCGACCTCGAGTCGGCAGTGCGCGCGGCAGCGGGTCGAGGCATCGCCGTGATCTGGAACGACGCCGCCTACGGTGCCGAGGTCAACCTCTACGGGCTCAAGGGGCTCGCCGAGGGCCCGATGCGCATCCCCGAGGTCGACTTCGCGGCGTTCGGCGCCGCGGTGGGCGCGGAGGGCGTCGTCGTGAAGACGCTCGCAGACCTCGATCGACTCGCCACATGGACGCAGGAGGATGCTGCGACGCGGCGGTTCCTGCTGCTCGACCTGCGCATCTCGGGTGACGTGATCGCGCCGTACCAGCAGGAGATCATCCGCGTGAATTCCTGACCTCGCCGAGTCGCTAGGCTCCTCGTCATGACCGAGAATTCCGGAGTCCTGCGATACAGCGCATTCGCCGCGACGCCCGACGGCGGCAACCCCGCGGGAGTCGTACTCGATGGCTCAGATCTGAGCGACGCGCAGATGCAGCGGATCGCCGTGGATGTCGGATTCTCCGAGACCGCCTTCCTCGTCGCACGCACCGACGGCGACGGTGTGCCGCGCTACCGGGCGCGTTACTGGTCACCGGCGGCTGAGGTGCCGTTCTGCGGACACGCGACCGTCGCGACGGCGGTCGCCCTCGCTGAACGCGACGGGCCGGGCGATGTCGTGTTCGACACGAACGCGGGCGCTGTGACGCTGCGCTCGACGGTGGATCGGGATGGCGCGGTGACCGTGTCGTTCACGAGCGTCGAGCCGCAGGTGCGCGATCTCGACTCCGACGTGCTCGACCGGTTCCTCACGCTGCTCGGACTCACCCCGGCGGATCTCGATGAGCGCTTCCCCGCCAAGGAATCGTTCGCCGGCAACTGGCATCCGATCGTCGTGCTCCGTGATCGGGAGCTGTTCGATCAGTTCCGCTTCTCGCCCGCCGAGGTCGCCGCACTCATGCGCGAGCAGGGGTGGTTCGGCACCTCGACAGTGCTGCACGCGGCGAGCACCGCCGACTTCGATGCCCGCAACCTCTTCCCGGTGGGACGGATCACCGAGGACCCGGCGACGGGCTCGGCGGCTGCATCGGTCGGGGCGTATCTGCGCGACCTCGGACACCCGGCGACGACCGTCCGCATCCATCAGGGCGCTCACGTGCGTCGTCCGAGCCTCTTGACCGTGACGATCCCGCCGACCGGCGGCATCGAGGTCTCCGGCGGGGCGTCTCTCCTGACCTGAGCCCGTCCCTGACCTGAGCCCGTCGACGCACCCGCTGCGTTAGCCTTCCGAGATGCCTGCCATCCGCAACATCGCCGTCGGCCTGCCCGTCAAGGACGGACACCTGCTCGCGCTCGAAGGGCACGACGCCTCGCGCGGCCTGGACTTCCTCCGGGCGATCGGCGGCGGGATCGAATTCGGTGAGACCGCCGCAGAAGCTCTCGGTCGCGAGTTCATGGAGGAGCTCGGCGTCACTCTCGAGGGCGCCGAGCCACTCGGCGTCTTCGAGAACATCTTCACGTACGAAGGCGCGCCCGGTCACGAGATCGCCCATGTGTTCGCGGTGACATCCGCCGAGCTGGATGCGGTGCCCCTCGACGCCGAGCTTCACATCCTCGACGAGGGCAGCCCGGTGCGCTGGGTGCCGATCGACGACATCCGTGCCGGCACCCGCGTCCTGTTCCCCGAGGGCGCACCGGAAGCGCTGCTCACCCTTGTCGAGCGTGTCCGGTGAGCGTCCGGATCACAGCACGTCAGGACTGCGCGCCGTAGTCGGGAAGCTCCTGCAGTGTCCAGGTGTTGCCGTCGGGGTCGTCGAAGGTGACGAAACGGCCCCACGCCTGCTCATCGACCCCCTGCGCCTCGACGCCGAGGCCCGTCAGGTGCGCCAGCGCCTCATCGGCATCCGGAACGACCACCTGGATCGTGTTCTGCTGCCCAGGGAGCAGTCCCTCGCCCAGGTTGGTGCCGAAGGCGATCGAGCAGGCCGACCCCGGCGGTGTCATCTGCACGAACCTCAGGCCCTCGTAGGGCACCTGATCATGATCGGCGTGGAAGCCGATCCTCTCGTAGAACTCCTTCGACCGGTCGACATCCGAGACCGGGACGAAGATCAATTCGATCTTCCACTCCATCGCGCATTCCTCCTGTCGGGGCGCCTTCGCCCATCGGCCCTCAGAGTACGCGGGGCCTCCGACACCCGCCAGAGGCTCTCGCCGGAAGCAGTCTGCGCTCGTCACTGACGCCCGATGGGGAGGAGATCTGCGATCGGGAGGGCGTCCTGCGCAGGAAGCACCTCCCGATCGCAGATCCCCTCCGGATCGCAAATCCCCTCCCGGATCGCGCCCGCCTGGACCACGACCTCCGGATCGCAAATCCCCTCCCGGATCGCAGATCCCCTCCGGATCGCAGGCTCAGGATGCCGGCAGCAGCGCCCCCTCGAAGAACGACGCCAGCTCTTCCGTCGCGTCGAGGGGCAGTATCGCGGCGACGTACTGATCGGGCCGCACCACGACGATGACGCCGTCGCGCGACAGCTCCCGCGCCTCGAAGATGTCGGTCTCGGTCCACTTCGACGGGCCGGCCGCGTAGACCTTCTCCCAGTCGGTGAGCCCGAGCGGACCGGTCTTCGGCTGGAACAGCGCAGGCGCCGAGGTGACCTCGACCTCCTCGTGCGGCTGCTGGTAGATCGCCTTGACGTCGAAGACGGCATCGGTGTCGGCATCCGCAGGCGTGAACCGGGAGAGCACCGGAGCCGCCGACTCGGCCCACGCGTCGAGCGTCGCCGCATCGCGACCCGCGAACGCGTAGACGCGCCAGCGCCCGTCCGCCTTGGCGTGGTGCCCGAGATGGACCGCGTTGCCGTCGCCCACCCGCACGACCTCGGCCGACTTGAAGCGCTTGCCGAGGGGGAAGCCGCCCGCGAGTGCCTGATGTGCGTCCGAGCCGGTGATCATCGACGAGGTGTACTGCGTCATGAAGCCGGAGGGGAACTCCGCCGTCGCCAGGTAGTACGTCGCGAGGTCCGTGGGGTCGGTGATCTCCGACGGCTTGCGCGCCATCAGGGTCGACCACTCCCGATCGAAGTCGATGAGCTGCTGCGCGACGGGCCGACGCTCGGCGCCGTAGGTCGCGAGCAGCGCCTCGGGCGCCCGACCGGTCAGCACCGATCCGAGTTTCCAGCCGAGGTTGAACCCGTCCTGCATCGACACGTTCATGCCCTGGCCGGCCTTCGCGCTGTGGGTGTGGCAGGCATCGCCTGTGAGGAACACGTGCGGCGTGCGACCCGACCCGTCGATCACGTCGTCGAACCCGTCGGTGACCCGGTGGCCGACCTCGTAGACGCTGTGCCACGCGACCTCCTTCACGTCCAGCGTGTAGGGGCTGAGGATCGCGTTCGCCTTGGCGATGATGTCCTCGATGGGCGTCTGCCGCACTTGGTGGTCGTCGTCCTCGGCGACCTCGCCGAGGTCGATGTACATCCGGCTGAGGTACCCGCCCTCCCGTGGGATGTGCAGGATGTTGCCCGCCTCCGAGTTGATCGCGCACTTGGTGCGCCAGTCGGGGAAGTCGGTGTTCACGAGGACGTCCATGACACCCCAGGCATGCGCGGCGCTGCCACCGACGTGCGTGCGGCCGATCGCCTGGCGCACGCCGCTGCGTGCGCCGTCGCAGCCGACGACGTACTTCGCGCGGATCGTGCGCTCTTCGCCGGTCCGCTCCCCTGCGACGTAGCGCAGGGAGACCTCGACCGGGTGCTCGCCCTCGTCGTGCACGGTGAGTCCGGCGAATTCGATGCCGTAGTCGGGCGCGATGCGGCCGGGACCGTTCGACGCCGCCTCGGCGAAGTAGTCGAGCACGCGTGCCTGGTTGACGATGAGGTGCGGGAACTCGCAGATGTCGTAGGCATAGTCCGCCGTCCGCGACGTGCGGACGATCTCGTCGGGCTTCTCGGGATTCGGACCCCAGAAGTTCATCCAGCCGATGTTGTACGCCTCGGCGATGATGCGCTCGGCGAATCCGAACGCCTGGAACGTCTCGACGCTGCGCGGCTGGATGCCGTCGGCCTGTCCGAGCACCAGACGGCCCTCGCGCTTCTCGATGATGCGCGTGGAGATGTCGGGATACTGCGACATCTGCGCCGCGAGCAGCATGCCGGCGGGACCCGAGCCGACGATCAGCACATCGATCTCGTCGGGGAGGTCGGCGGGCCGGTCCGCGCCGAGCCCCGCGGCGTCCTTCACGCGGGGGTCTCCGGAGACATAGCCGTGGTGGTGGAACTGCATCGTCGTCGATTCCTTCCGGACTTCTCTGTCAGGTATTGCCTTCGAACGGCACGTGTTCTATATTCGAACACTACGTTCTACTATTGAACACAGCTTAGGGACGGTCGTCTCGAAACGCAAGGGAGCGCACGCATGCCCGAAGGCACTCCGGCCTCGCAGACCCTGAGCCGCGGCATCCGCATCCTGGAGGTTCTCGCCGATGCGCGGATCCCCCTCACGATCGACGAGATCGCCGCGCGACTCGACGTGCATCGCTCGGTCGCCTATCGCCTGCTGCGCACCCTGGAAGACCACCGACTCATCGGAAGGGACGCCTCAGGCGCCGTGACCCTGGGACCGCGCATGGCCGCGCTGGCAGCGGGCGTGGCTCACGATCTGCAGGCCGAGGCCATCCCCGAGCTGACCGCGATCGCCAACGAGCTCGGCATGACCTGCTTCCTCGGCGTGCTCGACGGCGATGACTGCATCACGCTCGCGAGCATCGAACCCCGCCACGCGATCGCGAGCGTCGCCCAGCGACCGGGCGCCAGGCACTCCGTCACGGTCGGAGCGCCCGGCAAGGCGATCCTCACGCAGCTCCCGGTGTCCCAGTGGCCCGGAGAACCGGGGGCGACACTGCGCGCAGAGGTCGACCGGGCTCGCGCCCGCGGATATGCGACGAGCCATGACGAGGTCATCCCCACCGTGCAGTCCGTCGCCGTGCCCCTCGTGCTGCGCGGCCAGCGGCCCGCGGCGATCGCGGTCGTCCACGTCGCGACCGCCCTCGACGACGCCGAGATCGCGGACCGCCTGAGGCGCTCGGCATCCGCGATCCGCGACGCGCTCGCCGGCTGAGCGCTCGGCGGCGGAGAACCGGACCGACGCTCTCCTGCACACGCACGAGCGCACGCCCGCCAGGCGGACGTGCGCTCGTGCGTGGATGCGGGTCAGGCCCTGGCGAGCCCGCGGATCGGGCTCACGGACTGCTCCTCCTCGTGATCCGGCCCCAGCGGGATGCCCGAGCGATCACGCAGCAGCAGCGTCGCCACGAGGCCGAGCAGCGTCATGCCGGCGAGGTACCACGTGACGGCCTGCGTCGAGCCGGTCGCCTGCACGATGGCGGTCGCGATGGTCGGCGCGAACGCACCGCCGGCGATGGCGCCGATCGCATACGAGATCGAGACGCCCGAGAAGCGGATGCTGGCGGGGAAGAGCTCGGTGTAGAGCGCCGCCTGCGGCCCGTAGGTGAAGCCGAGACCGATCGTGAGGATCGCGAGGCCGGCGAACAGCAGTCCGACCTGGCCGGTGTTCACGAGCGGGAAGAGCGTGAACACACCGACGAGCTGCATCACCCAGCCGATGATGTAGGTGGTGCGCCGACCGATGCGGTCCGACAGCCACCCGGCGATGAGCGTCGTGATGAGCCAGGTGACGGCCGAGCCGGTGACCGCCCACAGCACCGGTCCGCGCTCGAGACCGATCGGGCCCTCGGGGTTGGTGGCGTAGCCCTGGATGTATCCGCCGGTTGTCATGTACCCGACCGCGTTGTTGCCGGCGAAGACGAGGGCGGCGACGATGACGAGCAGGAGGTGCTTGCGGAACAGCTGCACGATCGGCATGCTCGCCTTCTCCTTGCGCTCGGCGAGCTCGATGAACACCGGGCTCTCCTCGACCTTGCGGCGCACGTAGTAGCCGACCAGGATCAGGACGACGCTGAGCAGGAACGGGATGCGCCAGCCCCACTGGATGAACTGGTCTCCGGGGGCGATCGCCGTCATCAGCGCCATCACTCCCGACGCGAGCAGCAGACCGAGCGGCACACCGATCTGGGGCGATGCGCCGAAGATCCCGCGCTTCTTCTTCGGGGCGTGCTCGACGGCCATCAGCACCGCACCGCCCCACTCGCCTCCGGCCGAGATGCCCTGCAGGATGCGCAGCAGCACCAGCAGGATGGGTGCGGCGATCCCGATGGCGTCGTAGGTCGGCAGGACTCCGATGAGCGCGGTCGCCGCTCCCATCAGGATCAGCGTCCACATGAGAACGGTCTTGCGTCCGAGCTTGTCGCCGTAGTGTCCCGCGAGGAACGCTCCGAGCGGGCGGAAGAGGAAGCTGACGCCGACGGTGGCGAAGGCGATCAACGCGCTGTTCGCGCCGAGCGGCTCGAAGAAGAGCTGCCCGAAGACCAGCCCGACCGCCGTGGCGTAGATGAAGAAGTCGTACCACTCGACCGTGGTGCCGACGACGGTGGCGAACACGACCCGGCGCCGATCGGCCGGTGTCGCGATGGTTCCGGTGGGTGTGAACCCAGCCTGTGACTGCCCGCTCATAGGGGTGTCTCCTTTGATTGTGACCGCATTGTCACGGCTCGCGTCCGAGGTGTGTCGAGTTGCTTGCCGAGGGGTGACACGATGATATATGATTTCGAATACGACGCACAAGGCGTCGACGTGAAGCGCGAGGAGGCGCCCCGTGACGGCATCCATGACCCGCCCCGGCAAGATCATCGCGATCCATCTGAGCTACGCCTCCCGTGCCGACCAGCGCGGCCGGCGCCCCGCAGCTCCCTCCTACTTCTTCAAGCCGGCGAGTTCCGTCGGTGTCTCCGGGGGCACGGTCGAGCGCCCGGCCGGCACCGAGCTGCTCGCCTTCGAGGGCGAGATCGCGCTCGTCATCGGCACCCCTGCCCGCCGCGTCTCGCTCGATGACGCGTGGAGCCATGTCGGCTGGGTCACCGCCTCGAACGACCTCGGCCTCTACGACCTGCGCGCCAACGACAAGGGATCCAACGTGCGATCCAAGGGCGGCGACGGCTACACGCCTCTCGGTCCCGAGCTGATCGACGCCCGCGCGGTCGACCCCGCGGCCCTGCGTGTCCGGGCCTGGGTCAACGGAGACCTGCGTCAGGACGACACCACCGCCGGCCTCATCTTCCCCCTCGCCCAGCTGGTCGCCGACCTCTCTCAGCACTTCACGCTCGAACCCGGCGACGTCATCCTCACCGGCACGCCGGCGGGTTCCTCCGTGATCGTCCCCGGCGATGTGGTCGAGATCGAGGTGGATGCTCCGGATGCCGAGGGCTCCCCCTCCTCGGGACGCCTGGTGACCACCGTCACGCAGGGCGATGTGCCCTTCGACGCCGAGGTCGGCTCGCTTCCCGCCGTCGACGATCTGCAGCGCACCGAGGCATGGGGCTCCCGCGAAGACGCGGGTCTGCCGCCTGAGGCCACGTCCGCGCTGTCCCCCGAGCTCCGCGCCAAGCTGATGGAAGCTCCGACAGCAGGCCTCTCGTCGCAGCTGCGCAAGCGCGGACACCACTCGTGCTTCATCGATGGCGTCTCTGCGAACCTCCCCGGCAGCAAGATCGTCGGCACAGCCAAGACGCTGCGCTTCGTGCCGTTCAGAGAAGACCTGTTCGCGAGCCATGGCGGCGGATACAACGCCCAGAAGCGGGCGTTCGATGCCGTCGGCGAGGGCGAGATCATCGTGATCGAAGCGCGCGGCGACGCGACCACCGGAACACTGGGCGACATCCTCGCGCTCCGCGCCCGCGCCCGCGGCGCCGCCGGAGTCGTGACCGACGGCGGTGTGCGCGACTTCGACGCGGTCGCCGAGATCGGCCTCCCGGTCTTCTCGCAGGGCGCTCATCCCTCCGTCCTCGGACGCAGGCACGTGCCGTGGGACTCCGACGTCACCATCTCGTGCGGCGGCGCCACGGTCCAGCCGGGCGACATCATCGTGGGCGACGGCGACGGCGTCATCGTGATCCCTCCCTCGCTCGCCGAGCAGGTCGCAGACGATGCTCTCGCGCAGGAGATCGAGGACGCGTGGATCGCCGAGCAGGTCGCCGCCGGACATCCGGTCGACGGCCTCTTCCCGCTCAACGCCGCGTGGCGGGAGAAGTACGAAGCCGCCACCGGCACCGGTGCCGGCTCATGACGACGGTGGCGAACTCCAGCAAGTCGGAGCAGGCGTACGCCTGGATCCGCTCACGGATCTCGGGACACGTCTTCGGCCCCGGTTACCGTCTGGTGCTGGGATCGTTGGCGGAAGAGCTCGGGATGAGCGTCGTGCCGGTGCGTGAAGCGATCCGCCGGCTCGAAGCCGAGGGCCTCGTGACGTTCGAGCGCAACGTGGGCGCGCGGGTGACCCTCGTGGACGAGAGCGAATACGCGCACACGATGCAGACGCTCGGGCTGGTCGAAGGCTCGGCCACCGCCCTCTCCGCTCCCTTCCTCGACGCCGAGGCGCTCGACGCCGCGGAGGCGGTGAACGAGCGGATGATCCAGATGCTCGGTCATCTCGACGCCCACGCGTTCACCGAGCTCAACAGGCAGTTCCATTCGCTGCTCTTCGAACCCTGCCCGAATCCGCACCTGCTCGACCTCGTGCACCGCGGCTGGGCGCGGCTGTCCGGCATCCGGGATTCGACCTTCGCCTACGTGCCCGGCCGGGCTCAGCACTCGGTCGAGGAGCACGCGCAGATCCTCGAGCTGATCCGAACAGGCGCCGACCCGCTCGAGATCGAGCTCGCCGCCCGCAACCACCGCCTGCGCACGAGGGACGCCTTCCTCGACGCGCTGCACACCCGTTCTCACCACAACTCAGGAGACGAGTCATGACCGATTCCCGCATCCCCGCAGACCTGCCCGACCACATCCAGCACTACATCGACGGAGCGTTCGTCGACTCCGTCGACGGTGACACGTTCGATGTGCTCGATCCGGTGACGAACAAGACCTACACGACCGCAGCCGCCGGCAAGAAGGCCGACATCGAGCTTGCCGTCGCCGCTGCCACGCGCGCGTTCAACGCCGGCCCCTGGCCTCGGATGCTGCCGCGGGAGCGCTCGCGGGTGCTGCACAGGATCGCCGACATCGTCGAGTCGCGGGATGCCCGCCTCGCCGAGCTCGAGTCGTACGACTCCGGCCTGCCGATCACCCAGGCGCTCGGCCAGGCCCGCCGCGCGGCCGAGAACTTCCGCTTCTTCGCCGACCTGATCGTCGCCCAGTCCGATGACGCTTTCAAGGTCCCCGGCAAGCAGATGAACTACGTCAACCGCAAGCCGATCGGCGTCGCCGGCCTCATCACGCCGTGGAACACGCCGTTCATGCTCGAGTCGTGGAAGCTCGGCCCCGCACTCGCGACCGGCAACACCGTGGTGCTCAAGCCCGCCGAGTTCACGCCGCTCTCCGCCTCGCTCTGGGCGGGCATCTTCGAGGAGGCCGGGCTGCCGCAGGGCGTGTTCAATCTCGTGAACGGCCTCGGCGAAGACGCCGGAGACGCCCTCGTGAAGCACCCCGACGTGCCGCTCATCTCGTTCACGGGCGAGAGCTCGACCGGACAGCTGATCTTCGGCAACGCCGCACCGTTCCTCAAGGGCCTGTCGATGGAGCTCGGCGGCAAGTCCCCCGCCGTCGTCTTCGCCGATGCCGATATCGAGGCCGCGGTCGACGCGACGATCTTCGGCGTGTTCTCCCTCAACGGCGAGCGCTGCACCGCCGGCTCCCGCATCCTCGTCGAGCGCTCCATCTACGAGGAGTTCGTCGAGCGCTACGCCGCCCAGGCGAAGCGCGTGAAGGTCGGCTACCCGCACGACCCGGCCACCGAGGTCGGCGCGCTCGTGCACCCCGAGCACTACGACAAGGTGATGAGCTACGTCGAGATCGGCAAGACCGAGGGCCGCCTCGTCGCCGGCGGCGGCCGCCCCGAGGGCTTCGACGAGGGCAACTTCGTCGCGCCGACGGTGTTCGCCGATGTCTCCCCCGATGCCCGCATCTTCCAGGAGGAGATCTTCGGCCCCGTCGTCGCCATCACCCCGTTCGACTCCGACGACGAGGCGCTCTCGCTCGCGAACAACACGAAGTACGGCCTGGCCGCCTACATCTGGACGAACGACCTGAAGCGCGCCCACAACTTCGCGCAGTCCGTGGAGGCGGGCATGGTGTGGCTGAACAGCAACAACGTGCGCGACCTGCGCACCCCCTTCGGCGGCGTCAAGGCTTCGGGCCTGGGCCACGAGGGCGGCTACCGCTCGATCGACTTCTACACCGACCAGCAGAGCGTGCACATCACGCTCGGCGGCGCGCACAACCCGACCTTCGGCAAGAACTGAGCAAGGACCCGACATGACCGACAAGACTGCGAAGACGCTGACCTCCTCGGGCTACTACGTGAGCCAGGAGGCTCCGATCGAGACCGCCAACCCGATCGCGACGCCCGAGAGCACTCCCCCGGACGTGCTGCGCTGCGCCTACATGGAGCTGGTCGTCACCGACCTCGCGGCCTCGCGGGTGTTCTACGTCGACGTCCTGGGGCTGTATGTCACCGAAGAGGACGACGAGGCGATCTACCTCCGCTCGACCGAGGAGTTCATCCACCACAACCTCGTGCTGCGCAAGGGGCCGATCGCCGCTGTCGCCGCGTTCTCCTACCGCGTGCGCTCGGCTGAGGATCTCGACCTCGCCGTGGCGTTCTACACCGAGCTCGGCTGCGACGTGCGCCGCAACCCGGAGGGCTTCGTCAAGGGCGTCGGCGACTCGGTGCGCGTGGTCGACCCGCTGGGCTTCCCCATCGAGTTCTTCCACCAGTCCGACCACGTCGAGCGCATGTCGTGGCGCTACGACCTGCACATCCCGGGCGAGCTCGTTCGACTCGACCACTTCAACCAGGTCACCCCCGACGTGCCCCGCGCCGTGAAGTTCATGCAGGACCTGGGATTCCGTGTCACGGAGGACATCCAGGACGATGAGGGCACCGTGTATGCGGCATGGATGCGTCGCAAGCCCACCGTGCACGACACCGCGATGACCGGCGGCGACGGTCCGCGCATGCACCACGTCTGCTTCGCGACGCACGAGAAGCACAACATCTTGGCGATCTGCGACAAGCTCGGAGCCCTCCGCCGCTCCGACGCGATCGAGCGCGGCCCGGGCCGTCACGGCGTCTCGAACGCGTTCTACCTCTACCTCCGCGACCCCGACGGTCACCGTGTCGAGGTCTACACGCAGGACTACTACACGGGCGACCCCGACAACCCCGTCATCACCTGGGATGTGCACGACAACCAGCGCCGCGACTGGTGGGGCAACCCGGTCGTCCCGTCCTGGTACACCGAGGCCTCGCTCGTGCTCGACCTCGACGGCAACCCGCAGCCCGTCGTCGCCCGCACCGACGACTCCGAGATGGCCGTCACGATCGGCGCCGACGGCTTCTCCTACACGCGACCCGGCGACGACGAGGCCATGCCGGAGTACAAGCAGGGCGAGTACAAGCTCGGCCACCAGCTCTGATCGATTCATCCGCAGGTTCGCACGCAGGTTCGCACACAGAGGAGAGACGGATGCTGTCAGCAGACATCGTCGCGCAGATCGCCGGAGAACTCGCCGAGGCCGACCGGACCCACTCGGTGATCCCCCGGATCACCGCCCGGTACCCGGACGCGACGGTCGAGGACTCATACGCGATCCAGGGGGTCTGGCGCGACTCGCAGATCGCCGCGGGACGCCGTCTCGTCGGACGCAAGATCGGATTGACGTCGAAGGCGATGCAGCAGGCCACCGGCATCACAGAGCCCGACTACGGGGTGATGTTCGACGACACCGTCTACGAGTCGGGTACCGAGATCCCGGTCGACCACTTCTCGAACGTGCGCATCGAGGTCGAGCTCGCGTTCGTGCTCAAGCATCCGCTCGAGGGACCCGACTGCACGCTCGACGACGCCCTCGCCGCGATCGACTACGCCGTGCCGGCGCTCGAGGTGCTGAACTCGCACATCGAACTCGAGGGCAGGACGATCGTCGACACGATCAGCGACAACGCCGCCTACGGGGCCATGGTCCTCGGCGATGTGCACAGGCGCCCGGACGAGATCGACCTGCGATGGGTGCCCGGCGTGCTCTCGCGCAACGGCGAGATCGAGGAGACCGGAGTCGCCGCCGGCGTGCTGGGCCACCCCGCCACCGGCGTCGCCTGGCTCGCGAACAAGTTCCACCAGCACGGCGCGCGTCTCGAGGCCGGCGAGGTCATCCTGGCAGGATCGTTCACACGCCCGATGTGGGTGTCTCGCGGCGATCAGGTGCTGTGCGACTACGGACCGATGGGAACGATCGAATGCCGCTTCATCTGAGCCCCTCCTTCCGCGAGCATCTCGCCGCCTCCGATCGCCCGCTCATCGGGATGTGGGCGTGCTCCGGCAGTTCTCTCGTCACCGAGGTGGCTGCGGGCTCGGGCCTCGACTGGCTGCTGATCGACATGGAGCATTCGGCCAACACGCTCGAGTCCACGCTGCTGCAGCTGCAGGTCGTCGCCGCCTATCCGATCACCCCGGTGGTGCGCGTGCCGTCCAACGACACCGTGGCGATCAAACAGGTCCTCGACCTCGGAGCACAGAACCTCATCGTCCCGATGGTCTCGTCGGCCGAGGAGGCACGCGCGGCCGTCTCGGCGACCCGCTATCCGCCAGAGGGTGTCCGAGGAGTCGGAAGCGCGCTCGCCCGCAGCGCCCGCTGGAACCGGGTCGACGGCTACCTGCGCGACTCGGCGCGGCACACCTCCCTCATCGTGCAGATCGAGACGGTCGCCGGGGTGGAGGCCGCCTCCGAGATCGCGGCGGTCGAGGGCGTGGACGCCGTGTTCGTGGGCCCGTCCGACCTCTCCGCGTCGATGGGCCTGCTCGGGCAGCAGACGCATCCGGATGTCGTCGCCGCCGTCGAGCAGGTGTTCGCCGCGGTCGCGGCCGCAGGCACGCCCGTCGGTGTGAACGCCTTCGATCCCTCCGCCGCCGATGCGTACACCGCCGCCGGCGCGGACTTCGTGGCGGTCGGTGCCGACGTGGCGATGCTGGCACGCGCATCCGAGGCTCTGGCCGCCCGCTTCATCCCGGCATCCGACGACACGACCCGCTCCAGCTACTGACGCCTGCCGCTGCCCTCGAGTGGCAGGATTGACGGATGCAGAGCAGCGACGAGCCGTCATGATCCGCGCCCTCGCAGCGATGCAGGACCGAGGATTCCGCTGGTTCTTCCTCGCCCGCGCCATCACTCTGATCGCAGGGTCGATGTCGTCGATCGCGCTGGCCTTCGCCGTGCTCGAGATCGACAACGACGCACGCTCGCTCTCCCTGGTCCTGGCCGCCTTCACCGTCAGCAACATCGTCTTCCTGCTCTTCGGCGGCGTGATCGCCGACCGGCTGCCTCGCGCGCTGATCATCCAGTCCTGCTACGTCATCGACATCCTGACGGTGGGCGCGATGGCCGCCCTCCTGTTCAGCGGCACAGCCACGGTTCCCCTGCTCGCTCTGCTGTCGGTCGTGAACGGTGCGTCCACCGCGTTCGTGCTCCCCGCCATGCAGGGGATCATCCCGCAGCTGACCTCCCCCGAGCACCTGCAGCAGGCCAACGCGATGCTGTCGTTCGTGCGCTCGGCGACCACGATCGGCGGCCCGATCATCGCGGGCATCGTCGTGGCCGCGGCCGGCCCCGCCTGGGCCATGGTCGTTCAGGCGATCGGCTGGGTCATCGCGATCCCCGTCCTGGCGATGGTCCGACTGCCTCCGCCTGATCATGCGGGCGGAACCACGATGTTCCACGACCTCAGGATCGGGTGGCAGGAGTTCTGGAGTCGCACGTGGCTGTGGGTCATCGTTCTCGCCTTCATGGTGATGAACGCCATCCACATCGGCGCGTGGGGCGTCGTCGGTCCGTACATCGCCAAGAACGACGAACGGCTCGGCATCGCCGGCTGGGGGTGGGTCGTCAGCGCCGAAGGCGTCGGCATCCTGCTCATGACCCTCGTCCTGATGTGGTTCCCGCTGAAACGCCCCCTGCGCTACGGCATGATCGGCATGGCCGCGTTCGCGATCCCGCTCACCGTCCTCGGCGTGCACCCCGCGGTGGTGCTGCTCGCCATCGCCGCCTTCCTCGCCGGCGCCGGGGCCGAGGTGTTCAGCACCGGGTGGAACCTCGCGATGATGGAGAACATCCCGGGCGACAAGCTGTCCCGCGTCTCGAGCTACGACATGCTCGGCAGCTTCGTCGTGATGCCGATCGGCACCCTCGTCTACGGCTGGCTGATCACCCGCAGCGATGTCGAGACGGTGCTGGTCACCTCGGGGATCCTCTATGCCGTGCTCGCCGCCGTGACACTGGTGGTACCGAGTGTCTGGCGGATGGGCCGCCCCTCCGATGCAGTGTCCCCGCGCTCGGAGTTGGCGGATTCATAGCAATCCGGGCGAGACTGTGGGCATGACCTTCGCCGCGCTCCAGCCGCTCGCAGACCGTGCCGCACTGTTCTCCGCCCTCCGTCAGGACTCCCTGACCACCGCCCTCGAGGACCTCGGTGACAATCGATGGGATGCCGACATGGCGGCGGGCACCCTCACCTTCACCTCGAACGCCGATGCCACGCGCCGGCTCGTGGCCCGCGCCCACCTCGTCGCGACGATCGCCCCCGGTCCCCGCTCGCTGCTCTGGGCGTGGGCGCACCCGCAGGGCGACCCTGCCGGCATCGCCGGCCAGCTGCGCGATTACGGCAGGGAGCACGGCATCCCGGAGCTGAGCGAGCAGGAGCTCCCCTTCCCCGTGGACGCCGCCGGCGACGCCGACTGGATCACCGCAGCCGCCCACACGGTCGGCGCGGTCGCGGTCGAGCTCACCGGTCGAGCGCCCTACTACCTCGCGCCGGTCGGCGGCGGCACGTACGCCGTCTTCCTGCTCGATGCGCCGCTCCCCGCCCTGACCGTCGCCGCAGCCTCCATCGCCCTTCCGCGGATCCTCTCGGGCCTGGCTCTGCCTGATGCCCGGACGGCGGTCTGGGACGCCGCCCGTCTCGCCGGGTGGAACCTCACGTGGACCGACGAGGCGTTCTCGGGGGCCACGGTCGCCGACGGCACGGGCACTGCGACCTTCCGCTTCGACGAGCAGGCTCGCATCACGAACATCGAGAGCAGCCTGCACCCCCAGGGCTGAGCTCTGATGATGCCGGCGCGTCAGCGACCCATCCGCTGGCGCGCCGTCTTCATGCCCGGCCCCACGGGGACGTGCGCGGTCGCCGCCGCGAGTCCGAATGCCGGCATGTCGACGTAGACGGCCTCCAGATCCGCTGTCGGCACCTGATAGGTCTCATGCCACACGCCGACACTCCCCGTTCCCTGCAGCGTGCGCATGAAGTCGCGCCAGGGCTGCAGATGGGGTGCGTCGCGGTCGGCGGCGAACCGCTGCAGATGCTCCGGACTCTCCCAGTACGACAGCAGGATCGTCGTGCGACCGAACCAGCTGTGCACTCCGAGCATCCCCGCCTCCGGGTGCGTCACGAGATGCTGCAGCATCGGGGGCATCTTGCTGGCCGTCCGCCACACCCTGCCGAGCTGCCACCACCGATTGGCTCGCATCCCGATCAGGAAGACCGTCACATCCGATCGTTCCGGAGCGGCGGTGAACCTGCCGGGGAAAACGTGCTGAGTCATGCGCTCTCCTTGGAACATCGTTACGTAACTGCGTTATGCAACAACGTTACGATAAGATCGATCCCATGGCAAGACCTCCCCTGTACGACGACGCCCTGCGCGACCGCCTGCTCGACGCGACGGCCGAGATGGTCGACGACAAGGGACCCGAGCGGATCAGTCTCCGCGACATCGCACAGAACGCCGGCACCTCGACCTCAGCGGTCTACGCGCTGTTCGGCGGGAAGACCGAACTGCTCGTCGCGGTCATCGAGCACGGCTTCGCGTCGTTCGGCGAGGCGCAGGCCACGGCCGAACCGGAAGGGCTCCGCGCACTCGGATTCGCGTATCGGACGTGGGCGATGGAGAATCCCGCGCTCTACCGCCTCATGTTCGGCGGCGCAGTGGCGACCGAGGACTGCCGCCCCGATGACGCGACCATGAGCACGGCGATGGCGCCGCTCGTGCGCGCGCTCGCGGCCCGCGTCGACGAACCGCAGGTCATGGCCGCCGCTCTCACCGTCTGGGCGCAGGTGCATGGAGCCGTGAGCCTCGAACTCGCCGGGGTCACTCCCCCGCTCGTCCCGTGGGACTCCGTCTACGGCACCGTGGTCGATGCGGTCGAACGCGCGTTTCCCGCACGCTGATCCCCACCAGGCTCCGCACGGAGATGCCGCGGCATCCGAGAGTGTGTGGAATTCTGGTCAGATGAAGAACGGAATCGTCCGGTTCGCCGCACTCTACGTGTTCAACGTCGCGGTGCTGCTGCTCATCGGCCTGCTGTCGTCGGGTGTCTCTGTCGGGTTCACCGCGCTGTGGGCGGCCGTCATCCTGACGCTCGCGGCGCTCTTCGTGAAGCCGCTGCTCACCGCGGCGTTCCGCAACGCGGCGGCGAAGTCCGCGGCCGATCGCACGAGGACCGGCGAGAAGGTCGTCCAGTACGTCCTCGTCTATCTCGTCGAGCTGCTCATCTGGGTGGCCGTCGTCTGGCTGAGCGGCGTCCGAGCCTCGGGCTTCTGGAGCTACGCGCTCCCGCCGCTCTTCCTGCTGTTCGGCTGGATGATCTACGACCAGGTCGACGACAGGCTGCGGGCGAAGGCCGGCGAGCTGTACGACGCCGTGCAGGGCAAGGTGTCGCGCCGCAAGCCGGCGCCCGCAGCCTCCACGCCCGCCCCGGAGACGACCGCCGCCGCGGAGGCGCGGGAGGAGCTCCACGACGGTCTGACCCCGGAGCAGCGGCGGATGCTCGACGAGCTGGGCTGAACGCAGACGGTCCCGATCCCGGGCCTCAGACCGATCCGCAAGCGGATCGGAAGGGGAAGTCCACGGATCGGGACCGACGATGCAGATCGAGACCGGCGACGGTCAGACCAGGCGTTCCGCCGCCTCGACGACGTTGGTCATGAGCAGGGCGACGGTCATCGGACCGACTCCGCCCGGGTTCGGCGACACCCAGCCCGCGACCTCGGCGACATCCGGGTGCACGTCTCCGAAGACGAGGTTCTTGCCCGTCTCGGGGTCGGTCTCGCGGGTCACGCCGACGTCGAGCACGGCGGCGCCCGGCTTGACGTCCTCGGCGCGGATGAGGTGCTTGACGCCCGCGGCGGCGACGATGACGTCGGCCTCCCGCAGGTACCGCGGCATGTCGACCGTGCCGGTGTGCGTGAGCGTGACCGTCGCGTTCAGGTCGCGGCGCGTCAGCAGCAGGCCGATCGAGCGACCGATCGTCACGCCTCGTCCGACGACCACGACGTGCTTGCCGGCGAAGTCGTAGCCGTTGCGCAGCAGCAGCTCGATGACACCCCGCGGCGTGCACGGCAGCGGGGTGTGGATCGGGTTGTTGACGTTGAGCACGAGTCGACCGAGGTTGGTCGGGTGCAGTCCGTCCGCATCCTTCGCCGGGTCGATCCGCTCGAGGATCGCGTCCGTGTCGATGTGCTTCGGCAGCGGCAGCTGCACGATGTATCCGTGGCAGTCCGGATCGGCGTTGAGCTCGTCGATCAGCGCCTCGACGTCGGCCTGGGTGGCATCGGCCGGCAGCTCGCGCTGGATCGAGTTCATCCCGATCGCCTCGGACTGACGGTGCTTCATACCGACGTAGAGCTGAGATGCCGGGTCGGCTCCGACGAGAACGGTCGCGATGCCGGGCACCACGCCCTTCGCCTTCAGCGCGGCGACCCGTTCGGTGAGCTCGGCCTTGATCGCGGCCGACGCCGCCTTGCCGTCGAGGATCTTCGCGGTCACTGCTGCAGGTCCGGGTAGAGCGGGAAGCCTGCGGCGAGCGCATCGACACGCGCACGGAGCGCCTCGACGTCGGCGCCGGGGAGCAGCGCGAGTGCGATCACGTCGGCGACCTCGGTGAACTCGGCGTCGCCGAAGCCGCGGGTGGCGAGTGCCGGCGTCCCGATGCGCAGACCCGAGGTGACCATCGGCGGGCGCGGGTCATTCGGCACCGCATTGCGGTTGACGGTGATGTGGATGTCGTGCAGCAGGTCCTCGGCCTGCTTGCCGTCGATCGCGGCGTCACGCAGGTCGACGAGCACCAGGTGCACGTCGGTGCCGCCGGAGCGCACCCCGATGCCGGCATCCTTCACATCCTGCTGCGAGAGACGCTCGGCGAGGATGGACGCTCCGCGCAGCGTGCGCTCCTGGCGCTCCTTGAACTCCGGGGTGCCCGCGAGCTTGAACGCCGTCGCCTTCGCGGCGATCACGTGCATCAGGGGGCCTCCCTGCTGCCCCGGGAACACAGCCGTGTTGAGCTTCTTCGCGAGGTCGGCGTCGTTCGTCAGGATGAAGCCCGAACGGGGGCCGCCGATCGTCTTGTGCACGGTCGACGAGACGACGTGCGCGTGCGGCACCGGGTTCGGGTGGAGGCCGGCGGCGACGAGGCCGGCGAAGTGCGCCATGTCGACCCAGAGCAGCGCGCCGACCTCGTCGGCGATCGCACGGAAGGCGGCGAAGTCGAGCGTGCGCGGGTATGCGGACCAGCCGGCGATGATGACCTTCGGCTTGTGCTCGAGGGCGAGGCGACGCACCTCGTCCATGTCGATGGTCGAGGTCTCGGGGTCGACGCCGTAGGCGACGATGTCGTACAGACGGCCGGAGAAGTTGATCTTCATGCCGTGAGTGAGGTGACCGCCCTGGTCGAGGGCGAGGCCGAGCAGCGTGTCGCCGGGCCGAGCGATCGCGTGCAGCACGGCGGCGTTCGCGGATGCTCCCGAGTGCGGCTGGACGTTCGCGAACTCCGCGCCGAACAGGTCCTTGGCGCGCTGGATCGCGAGCTCCTCCGCGACGTCGACCTCTTCGCAGCCGCCGTAGTAACGACGGCCGGGGTATCCCTCGGCGTACTTGTTCGTCAGCACCGAGCCCTGGGACTGGAGCACGGAGACGGGCACGAAGTTCTCGGATGCGATCATCTCGAGGAACGTCTGCTGCCGTGCGAGCTCTCGGTCGAGGACCTGTGCGATCTCGGGGTCGACCTCGGAGAGTGGGGCGTTGAAGTAACGGTCGGTCATGACATGCTCCTCTGACAACGGATTCGAAGGGTGTACCTATCGGCCCAGGCGCGCGGTCGAATTCCGTGGTCAGTCGCTCCCCGGTGGTAGTCCACCCAGACGCCAGTCGCGACGTGAGAAAGCATAGCGGATTTCCCTGTGCTGCCGACTCTGCGCACGGTAGGTTTTGTTCATGGTCCTTCCCCATTCCATGCCCCTTGTTCCTCTTCCCGCTTCCTCCATCGCCGTGGATGGTCGGCTGCCCGTCTCCGACGGCCTGCGAGTCATCGGCGACTCCCCCGCGGCGGCCCAGCTGATCGACGCCGTCGCGCGCCGCAGCGGCATCCGGCTCTCGCACTCGACGGACAGCGACGGCGCCGGCGACGGCGTCGCGTCGACGATCGTCCTGCGGATCGACCCCACCACGGCGCCCGAAGGATACGGGCTCACAGTCGGCGACTCCGTCGAGATCGTGGGCGGCGACGAGGCAGGACTCTTCTACGGCATGCAGACGCTGCTGCAACTGCTCCGCGAGGACGACGAGGGATGGGCGTTCCTGCGCGCCGAGATCACCGACGCGCCACGATTCACACGTCGCGGCGTCATGCTCGACGTCACGCGTCACTTCTTCGACGTCGATGAGGTCAAGAAGTTCATCGACAGCACCAGTGCCCTGAAGTTCAATCACCTGCACCTGCACCTCAGCGACGACCAGGGCTGGCGCATCCAGATCGACTCGTGGCCGAAGCTCACCGAGCTCGCCTCGTCGACGGCCTCCCTCGGCGACCCCGGCGGCTTCTACACGAAGGACGACTATCGCGAGATCGTCACGTACGCCGCTGAGCGGCACATGGTCGTGATCCCTGAGATCGACCTCCCCGGTCACACGCACGCCATCGGCGTCGCGTATCCGGAGCTCGTCGAGGATCCGGTCATGAACGACAGCCTGATCGCCGAATCGGCGCGCCTGGGGCAGCCGCTCCCCGTCGCAGGCGAGCCCTATCTCGGGTGGGGCGTCGGGCACTCGAGCGTCCGCATCCATGAAGAGCGCACCTACGAGTTCGTCCGTGACGTCGTGCGCGAGCTCGCCGAGATGACCCCGGGTCCGTACATCCACATCGGCGGCGACGAGTCCCTCGGCACCCCGCAGGCGGACTTCGATCTGTTCGTCGAGCGCGCCACCGCGATCGTGTTCGAAGAGGGCAAGATCCCCGTCGCCTGGCACGAGGTGGGCGCAGCGAAGGACATCGCCGAGGGGACGATCGGCCAGTACTGGGGCAAGACGACGCCCGAGGGATCGCACGCTGAGGAGGCGGCGCACTTCGTCGAGCGCGGCGGGGCGCTCATCATGTCGACCGCCGACGTCGCCTACCTCGACATGAAGTACACCGAGGATTTTCCGCTCGGACTCACCTGGGCCGCGATCATCGATGTCCGCAGGGCGTACGAGTGGGAGCCGACCGCTGTGCTCGACGTCCCGGAGTCCGCGATCCTCGGCATCGAGGCTCCGCTGTGGAGCGAGACCACCCGCACCCTGAGCGAGGTCGAGCAGCTGGTCTTCCCGCGTGCCGCCGCTCAGGCGGAGGTCGCGTGGTCACCGCGCGACGCCGACGGCCGGGACTGGGAGTCGTTCCGCGGGCGACTCGGCGCACTCGCCCCGCTGTGGAAGGCTGAGGGCGTGGACTTCCACCCCGCAGACGAGATCCCCTGGAGCGAGCGATGACATCCGTTTCGACAGCGACGGGATCGGTCGTCATCCACTCGGCCCGACTGATCGACCACGGCGTCGAGGTCGCGGACGCCTGGGTTCGCATGGAACACGGGCGGGTCGCCGCTCTCGGCACCGGCCAGACGTGGGCCCCCGCCGATGAGGTCGTCGACGCGACCGTCGTCGCCGGGCCGGATGCCGTGCTCACACCCGGATTCATCGACATCCACTGCCACGGCGGCGCCGGAGCGTCGTTCGACGACGGGCCGGAGGCGATCCGCTCGGCTCGCGCTCTGCACCGCGCTCATGGCACGACACGATCGGTGATCTCCCTCGTCACCGCCCCCGTCGACGCCCTCGCTCGACGCGTGGCGCAGATCGCCGACCTGATGGAGTCGGATGCCGACATCCTGGGTTCGCATCTGGAAGGGCCCTTCCTCGACCCGGCGCACCACGGAGCTCACGAGCCGTCGCTGCTGCGCACTCCGACACGAGACGACGTCGCCCGCCTGCTCGACGCCGGCCGCGGGACGATCCGGCAGGTGACGATCGCACCGGAGCTCCCCGGCGGTCTCGAGGCGATCCGGATGATCGTGGACGCCGGCGCTGTCGCAGCGGTGGGACACACGAGTGCGGATGCCGCGACTGCGGACGCGGCATTCGAAACCGGCGCCTCCGTGCTGACCCACGCCTTCAACGCCATGCCCGGAATCCATCACCGAGCGCCGGGGCCGGTACTGGCGGCGGCGGCCGACCGCCGCGTGGTGCTCGAGGTGATCGCCGACGACATCCACCTCGACCCGCACGTGGTCAAGCTCGTGTTCGACTCGGCACCCGGTCGCGTCGCACTCATCACGGATGCCATGGCGGCTGCCGGCAGCGCCGACGGGCACTACGACCTGGGTGCGGTGAGCGTGACGGTCCTCGACGGCATCGCGCGCGCGGACGACACGGGATCGATCGCGGGGTCGACGCTCACCCTCGACGTGGCGCTGCGCAGGGCGACCGCGGCGGGCGCACCTCTCACGGAAGCCGTCCGGGCGCTCACCGAGACACCGGCGGGAGCGATCGGATACGGCGACCGGATCGGTCGCCTGGCGGTCGGGTTCGTCGCTGACGCGGTGCTGCTGAACGCACAGCTGCAGGTCGCTCGCGTGTGGGTCGGCGACCGGCCGTAGCCCGGTGCGGGTGAGGGGCCGCCGTTCCCCAGATCGGCGACCCCGTCACAATTCCCCCCACGTTGCGAGAGCTGGCGGGCCGAGCGCTCCTCCCCCGAGGTGCCCGACCCACCATGCCGGTGCACTTACCCCTTGCACCAGCGCCTGAGCTCCGCCCCCCGGTGGAGCCCCATGGCTGTCTCTAGTGATGAGACGACGTCGACGCCGATTCATTACGCGATTTCTCAGATCTTTTTTCACGGTTCTTCCGCGCGCCCGACTGATCTGCCCGTGATCAGGTCTTTATTCGCCCCCGGTCTTCTGCGAGCACTTTTCGAGAAGGGGTGGCAAGCCTGAGAGATAGGAGAGAGAATGGAGATGACGCGTGATGAAAATGGGGTTCACGCGTCTCTTCATGTGGAGGCGCACTCGCGCTCCACGACAGATGGATGACAGTGGATCAGGACAGCACTTCACGCGAGGAAACGATCGCCGACGCCGATCTCGTCCTGCGCACCCGCTCGGGTGACGCGGCGGCCTTCGGCGAACTGTGGAGGCGGCACTATCCCTCCGGCATGTCGGTCGCGCGATCGATCACGTCGTCGATCGACCCCGACGACCTCGTGCAGGAGTCCTACACCCGCATCTATCAGGCGATCATCAAGGGCGGCGGACCGAACGGATCGTTCCGCGCCTACCTGTTCACGAGCATCCGCAACACCGCCGCCGCCTGGGGCCGCTCTCGACGCGAGTCCGCCATCGACGAGCTCGACTCCGTCGCCGATCCCGACAGCACCGACCAGGCGGCCAACGAGGCCCTCGATCGCAGCCTGACCGCGCAGGCGTTCCGCAGCCTGCCCTCCCGCTGGCAGGAAGTGCTCTGGTACACAGAGATCGAGCAGATGAAGCCGCAGGAGGCCGCGACCCTGCTCGGCATGAAGTCCGGCGCCGTCTCGCAGCTGGCTTTCAGAGCGCGTGAAGGACTTCGCGAAGCGTGGATCCAGGCTCACCTCCGCAGCGCGGCCGAAGGTTCCGACTGCCGGTGGACCATCGAGCACCTGGGTGCCTACTCGCGCGGCAACCTCAGCACGCGAGACCACAACCGTCTCGAGCAGCACCTCGACCAGTGCGCACGCTGCATGATCGTCGCCGCTGAGGCGAAGGACGTCTCCAAGCGGCTGGCCCTCGTGCTGCTGCCGCTCGTCCTCGGCGTCACGGGTTCCGCAGGCTACCTCGCCACCCTCCAGGGTGGCGGTACGCCCATCGTCGCGCTCGCGGCTATGCCCTCGGGGATCACCGAGGGAGCTGTCGTGGCTGCGGGAGGCGGAGCAGCCGCCGCCGGATCGTCGAGCGGCACCGGTGGAGCCGGCGCGACCGGCGCAGGCACAGCGACCGGTGGCGGAGCCGGTGGCACGGCGACCGGAGGCATCTTCAGCGGAGTCGGTGCGCTCGTCAGCGCAGGATCGGCGGCCCTCGTGGTCGCCGGCGTCGTGGCGGCCGCCACAATCATCCCGAGCCTCACGGGCGCGACGCCCGCGGCATCGATGCCGAGTGCCGGCGACAGCGATTCCTCGTCGATCAGTGCAGACGTCGGGCCCGACGAGTCGATGTCCGACGACAAGACGCCGATCGTCGATGAAGCGGAGACCGAGCCCGAGCCCGTCACCCCGCCCGTCGAAGCACCCGTCACCCCCCAGCCCGCTGAGGACATCGCGCCGGCGATCGTCTCACCCCCGGCGCCGACCGAGTCGACCGCGCCGGCGCTGCCCGAGTCCACGTCCCCTCCCGTGGACGAAGAGCCTGACGACGAGAACCCCGACGGCGAGAACCCCGATGGCGAGGTCCCGGGCGAGAACCCCGGAGAAACCCCCGGCGGAGAGACCCCCGGCGGCGAGACCCCCGGCGAGAACCCCGGAGAAACCCCGGGCGGCGAAACCCCCGGCGAGAACCCCGGAGAGACCCCCGGCGGCGAAACCCCCGGCGAGAACCCCGGAGAGACCCCCGGCGGCGAAACCCCCGGCGAGAACCCCGGAGAAACCCCCGGCGGCGAAACCCCCGGCGAGAACCCCACGGAACCGGCCGCGCCGACGACTCCGATCGAAGTGAGCCTCGCGAGCATCTGCCTCGACGCACGCGCTGTCACCTATGTGACCGTGAATGTGTCCGGCGAACCGGGCGCGGACATCGAAGCGCTGCTCGGCGGACGCCGCGGCGGCGTCGACGGCACATCGCTGAGTGACGCAGGGACCGGCACGATCGAGTTGCGCCCCGGTCTCGTCCAGATTCTCCTCGGCGCGCCCCTCGAGGTCCACTACGTGACGGCGTCCGGTCCGATGCTGCCGACGACCACGAGCCTCTCGGCTCTCGGGGTGACCCTCGGTTCCGTGGCCCTCGCTCCCTCGTGCGGAGGGCCGGCTGCGGATCCCGCCGAGACGGTACCCTCCGAGCCGACTCCGGACGACGCGATCGCGCCGATCCCCGAGCCGACGGACGAGGCAGCACCCGCTGCCCCGACCGAGTCCCCGGACGCCGAGGCGTCCCCTGAGACGCCGGCACCCGAGACGGAGGCCCCGGCCGCTCCCGTCGAGACCGCTCCTCCGGCAGAGCCCGTGACCGAGGACCAGACCGCCCTTCCGGCAGAGCCTGCCCCCGCTGACGACACCGCGCCCGCCGACGAGACCGCGCCGGTCGACCAGGTGGCCGCAGACGAGGCCGCGCCCGCGCTCTGACCCGCCATCGGCGGCGAATAGACTGGATCCATGTCCCAGGATCCCGCCTCCGTTCCCGGCGTCGACCGCCCCACCATCACCGCTCTCGACGTCGTCCGATCGGTCGTCCTCATCGTCGCAGTGGGCACCCTCGCCCTGTGGGGATTCGCCACCTGGCCCTTCCCGTACAACGTCATCCTCGGCATCGGGGCTCCGGTCGTCGTGATCCTGATCTGGGCGCTCTTCCTCTCGCCGCGACCCGTCCTGCGACTGCATCCGTTCCTTCGCGTCGTCGTCGAGCTGCTGATCTACGTCGGCGTCACGATCGCGTGGTGGCTGATGGACCAGCCCCTCATCGGCATCGCGTTCGCCGTGGTCGCCGTCGGCGCAGGCGTCGTGAGCGGCCGGCGTCGCATCCGATGAGCGCCCTCGACCTGCTCGTCGCCGCACTCGGCGACATCGTCGACACCGATGCGACGGTCCTCGAAGAAGCCCGCGCCGACAGATCCGGGCATGCGGCGCCCGGGCGGCCGCTCGCGGTCGTGCACGCCGAGACGGTCGAGCACGTCCAGACGGTGATGCGCATCGCGACCGAGACGGCGACCCCTGTCGTGGTGCGTGGCGCCGGCACCGGTCTCGCCGGGGCGGCGAACGGCGGCGAGGGCGAGATCGTGCTGTCCACTCGCCGGATGACCGCGATCCACGAGATCCGGGCCGACGACCTGCTTGCCGTCGTCGAACCCGGAATCCTCAACGCCGACCTCAACGACGTGCTCGCGGAGCACGGACTCTGGTGGGCACCGGATCCTGCGAGCCGTGCGATCTCGACGGTCGGCGGCAACATCGCCACCGGAGCGGGTGGGCTGCTCTGTGCGAAGTACGGCGTCGTGCGAGACGCGGTCCTCGGTGTCGATCTGGTTCTCGCCGACGGCCGACTGCTGCACCTCGGCCACCGCAGCGTCAAAGGCGTGACAGGACTCGACCTCACCTCGCTCGTGATCGGCTCCGAGGGCACGCTGGGCGTGGTCGTCGGCGCCACCCTCAAGCTGCGCCGACTGGTCGAGGGAACGACCTGCACCGTGACGGCCGTCTTCCCCGATGTGCGTGCCGCAGCGTCCGCCTCGGCCGCGGTCACCGCCTCGGGTGCGCAGCCGGCGATCATGGAGCTGATGGACTCCGCGAGCCTCGCCGCCGTCGCAGCCCTGCTCGACCTCCCCTCGCCCGTGGCCGGGAGCGCTCAGCTGACGATCCAGACCGATGGTCCGGCGGCAGTGGCCGAGGCGACGATGATCTCCGACATCCTGACGGCTCATCAGGGTGTGACCGAGGTCTCCCATGACCGCGAAGAAGGAGAGCGCCTCCTGGCCATCCGGCGTGCCATGCACCCCGCCATGTCGGCGCTCGGCACGACCCTCATCGAAGACGTGTCGGTGCCGCGCAGCGCCATGCCCGCCATGTTCGACGAGATCGCCCGCATCGAGAGGGCCTACTCGATGGCGATCCCCACGGTCGCTCACGCGGGCGACGGCAACCTGCATCCGAACTTCATCTTCGAGGGCGCAGAGCCTCCCGCTGAGGTCTGGGCGGCGGCGGACGAGCTGTTCCGGGCCGCGATCGCGCTCGGCGGCACGCTGACCGGAGAGCACGGGATCGGAACGCTGAAGAGCCGCTGGTTGGCCGACGAGCTCGGAGACGACCAGTGGGAGCTGCAGCGTCAGATCACTCGGGTGTTCGATCCGCTGGGAATCCTCAACCCCGGCAAGGTCTTCGCTCCCGATGCCTGACATCCACGTCAGCGCCGCGGTCATCGTCGATGACGCCGGCAGGGTGCTCGTCGTGCGCAAGCAAGGCACGACGCGCTTCATGCAACCCGGCGGCAAGCCCGAGCCCGGGGAGACCCCGTCGCAGACGCTGATCCGCGAGCTGCACGAAGAGCTCGGCCTTCGCCTGGATGAGGGCGATCTGGAGCCGCTCGGCACGTTCGTCTCCGAGGCGGCCAACGAGCCCGGTCACCGAGTCGTGGCCGACGCGTTCTCGGTGTCCATCGCCGCGGCGGAGGTCGTCGTCCAGGCGGAGCTCGCCGAGCTGCGATGGATCACACCCGCGGATGCCGAGACGCTGCCGCTGGCGCCGCTCAGCATCGAGCACCTGCTGCCGCTGGCGTGGCCGACGATTCGGCCCTGAGAGCCGACCGCGTCAGATCCCCTGCCAGCTCGGCTTGTTCGCGAAGGTGTAGCGGTAGTAGTCGGCGAGCTTCAGCCGGGACGCCGCGGCCTCGTCGACGACGACGGTCGCGTGCGGGTGCAGCTGGATCGCCGAACCCGGGAGGATGGCCGACAGCGGCCCCTCGACGGCATCCGCCACGGCCTGTGCCTTGCCCTCTCCGAAGGCGAGCAGCACGAGGTGCCGAGCGCGAAGGATCGTGCCGAGCCCTTGGGTGATGCAGTGCATGGGCACGTCGTCGATCGAGTCGAAGAAGCGAGCGTTGTCTTCGCGGGTCTGCTCGGTGAGGGTCTTCACGCGCGTGCGCGAGGCGAACGACGAGCCGGGTTCGTTGAAGCCGATGTGTCCGTCGGTGCCGATGCCGAGGATCTGCAGATCCACTCCTCCGGCCGCGTCGATCGCGGTCTCGTAGTCGTCACCTGCGTGCTGGATGGTGGCCTGTGCGCCGTTGGGCACATGGATCCGTCGCGGGTCGAGCCCCAGCGGCTCGACGACCTCGCGGGTGATGACCGAGCGGTAGCTCTCGGGATGAGCGGGGTCGATCCCCACGTACTCGTCCAGGGCGAAACCGCGCACCTGCGAGACATCGCGACCCGCGAGCCTGTCTCGCAGCGCCTTGTAGACGGGGAGGGGCGTCGAACCGGTGGCGAGGCCGAGCACGGCATCCGCACGTCCGTCGATCAGCTCGACGATCTCGGCGGCGACAAGCGCGCCTGCCGCTTCTGCGTTCTCGACGATGACGACTTCAGCCATGGGAAACGGTCTCCTTAGAGGGGGTGGTTGCGCCGACGACCGCGGCCCCGAAGGCCGCGGCGGGAGAGCCGGCAGGGAGCAGTTCGATCCTGTCGTCCAGGTGGAGCGAGCGCATGAAGGGCGAGGCCTCGGCATCGGACCGGAGAGCGTCGCGGATGCCCGTGTAGAGCCTGTCGCCGAGCGAAGTGAGGCCGCCGCCGATGATCACGCGTTCGACGTCGGCGGAGAGCACGAGCGCACGCACCGCCGCGGCCCCGCCGTGGAAGAGATCGGCGCGGAGCGCGAGCGCCCGTTCGTCACCGGTGTCGGCTGCGTCGAAGATGTCGCGCACCGGGAGCGCACCGGGACGATCCCAGGCTCGGGCGAGCGCGCCTCCGCCGCAGAAGGTCTCGATGCAGCCGCGCTGTCCACAGCCGCAGAGACGGCCGTTCGGGTCGACCGAGAGGTGCCCGACCTCGCCGGCCGTGCCTCGGGCGCCACGCCAGATCGTGCCGTCGACGACGATCCCGGCAGCGACCCCGGTGCCGAGATTGAGATAGGCCATCGACCCGTCGACGCCGCGCAGCACCGCAGCCCCGAGGGCGGCCGCTTTCACGTCGTTCTCCACGCGGACGGGGATACCCAGCTGTCGACCGGCGCGCCCGGCGAGATCCAGGGACTCGACGCCGAGATTCACGGCATGGAGCACCCGACCGGTGTCGGCGTCGACCAGCCCGGGGATCCCGACGCCCACCGATCTGACCGACGAGCGAGCGAATCCTCCCTCGTCGGCGAGCGCATCGACCGTCTCGAGGATGCTGACGACGACTGCCTCCTCACCCCAGCCGGTGGGTCGGCGCAGGCGCGCCAGAATGTCTCCGTCCGCGGACACCGCGACGGCATCGATCTTGGTTCCGCCGACGTCCAGGCCCACTCGTATGGGCCGACCGGACAGGTCGACGGCGAGCGCATCCGTCATCGGATGGTGCCCCTGCTCGTCTTCGGCTCGTGGACGCGGTCGCTCCCGCCGGTACGGATCACGAGACGCCCAGCTGGCTGGACAGCACCATCACGGCGGCACCGCGCAGGACGATGTCGTCCTGGTGGGTGCGGCGGATGAGCGCGTCCTCGAAGACGCCCTCGAGCGTGCGCGCGTGCAGGGTCTCGACCGCGGCGTCGATCAACACGCCGTCGAGCAGATCCTCGGGACCCGAGAGCACGACCTCGGACAGATCGAGTGCCGCGACGATCGGGGCGATCGCGATGCCCATGCGGGTGCCCGCATCGCGGAGGATCTCGTCGCGCGATCCGGGGGCGTCTGCGATGGCGGGACGCAGCCGCGTCTCACTCAGCCACGCTTCGAGGCAGCCGTCTTTGCCGCACGCGCAGCGGGGTCCACCGTCGGTGCCCACGACGACGTGGCCGATCTCGCCCGCTGCGAAACGACTGCCGAGCAGCGGCTGGCTGCCGGTGATGACGCCGGCTCCGACTCCGCGACCGATCTTGATGAGCATGAAGTCGGCCTTCGCCTCGCCGAACGTGTACTCGGCGAGCACCGCGGCGTTGGCGTCGTTGCGCACGAGGACCGGCAGATCGAGATCGACGCCCAGCTTCGCCTCGAGAGGGAGATTGCTCCACCCGAGGTTGGGCGAGCTGAGCACGACGCCGTCAGGACGCACGACACCGGGGCTGCCGATCCCGACGCCGAGGATGGGCTGCGTGGCCGTCTCGGCGAGCGCTCGGGCCAGCTCCAGCGTGGCGGCGTAGGCGGCGTCGCCGTCTGCGCTCTCGGGTCGCGGCACCTCACGGCGCTCGAGCACGTCGCCGTCGAGGCTGAGCAGAGCGCCGACGAAGGCATGGGGGCCGGAGAGATCGATCCCGATGATCTGGTGCCCGACTCGGTCGATGTCGATGAGGATCGGAGGCTTGCCCGGTCCGACCGTCTCGCGCACTCCCATCTCGACGACGATGCCGTCGGAGATGAACTCCGCGACGAGGTCGGAGATGGTGACCCGAGTGAGGCCGGTCTCGCGAGAGAGGTCCGCTCGACTCATCGCTCCCGAGTGATAGAGCGTCTGCAGCACGAGCGCGCGGTTGTGACCGCGAGCGTGTTCCGGGAGCACCTTCGAGCGAGAGCGCAGGTGGCGCCCCGGGCCGAAGGCGTGCGCGCTCGCGGCGACGTAATCTGGCGACGTCGAAGGACGCGATCCATCCGATACGGACATGTTTGTTAGTAGACCTTACGAACAAAAATTTCGCAACCCCTGCCACAGTTAGCACAGGGAGGGTTACGGAAACGTTACATTATGCCGAGAGTACTCCGGCGGCGGTGCCCGACGAGTCCGCCAGGCCTTCGACGAGGCCCGCGACTATCGCCTGCCGCGCCTCGCGTGTCAGAGGCTTCCCCGGCACTCCAGGACGCCTCTGCACGGGCGTCGGACCGTCGAGAGGACGATACCGCACACCGGACTCGGCGAGGCGTCTGAGATGGACGGGAAGACGTCGCGCGAACCCCTCATACGAGGGTGGTTCGCCGCCGTCCCACAGCCGTTCGGCGATCGCTGCGAGACGAGGGAACATCGCGAAGTCGACCCGATCTCTCGTCGGGAGGTGCTCGGTCCACACGTTGGCCTGTCCGCCGACCGCGCCGTCCTCGATGCGCAGCGTGTAGGCCTGCTCGATCGGCAGCGGCGGGCCGACCCGGATCGGCTCCTCCGCCGACTCCGACTGGGGGTAGTCGAGATACACCTCGAGGTCGGGGCACGCGATCACGGGGATGCCGCGCCTCAGCGCCTCGCGCATCGCGACGGGACCCCGCCACGCGAGGATCCGCACGCCCTCGGGGACATCGCCCTCGAGCACCTCGTCCCATGCCAGGGCGAGGCGCCCACGGCTGCGGAGGTGGGCGACGAAATGATCGGTGAACCAGGGCTGCACGTCGTGGGGAGTCGCGAGACCGAGCTCGCCCATCCGCTCGCGCGCAGCGGCGCTCTGCGCCCACTCGGTGACCGGCACCTCATCGCCGCCGATGCCGATCCACGGAGAGTCGAAGAGGTCGCACAGGGCGTCGATCGCCGCGCGCCCGAACGCGAGGGCGTCATCCGTCAGCGCGAGGGTGCGAGGGTTCACGCCGAAGCGCGACCACGGCGCGACAGCGCGCTCGCTCGCATCCGTGTTGCCGAGCGCGGGGTACGCGGCGAGCGCCGCCTGGATGTGCCCGGGCAGTTCGACTTCCGGCACGACCGTCACGAATCGCTCCGCGGCGTAGGCGACCAGGTCGCGCAGCTCCGCATCCGTGTAATGACCCTCGTGCAGCCCCGGCACCACTGTGGCGTGCGGCCCGTGGCCCCGCTGTGTCTCCTCGCGGCGCGCGCCCACCTCTGTGAGCAGCGGATAACCCGGCACCTCGAAGCGCCAGCCCTGATCGTCGGTGAGGTGGAGGTGCAGCACCGTGAGATGGTGGTCGGCCATCAGATCGACGAGTCGCTTCAGGTCCTCGACCGGGCGGAAGTGCCGCGCGACATCGAGCATGACCCCCCGCCAGGTGTGAGCCGGAGCAGACTGCCATGTTCCTGCGGGGATCCGAGCGCGATCGGAGCCGGGCTCGCGCAGCTGCCGGAGCAGCGTGACGCCCCGGAACACGCCCGCCGCACTCGCCCCCACGACGTCGATTCCCTCGGCGGTCACCGTCACGCGGAATGCCTCGGCGCCGACACGCGCTCGGGCGAACGGCTCCCCCGCGAGGGACTCGTCGATTCTCAACGTGATCGCGGGTGCCGCCTTCGCGGTTTCGAGATGCTCGCCGAGACGGGATGCGCTCGCGACGAGGGCTTCCGGAGCCGACACCGAGGTGTGAACCGTCCACTCGAACGGCTCGGCAGCGGGATCGATCACCGACGGGATGTTCGGGACCGGGGCACGATGCGCGGCGGGCGTCATTCGCAGCGCTCGACCCGGGGTCGCGCCGGACGCGTGCCCCGCCAGCACCACCGGCACACCGCCGACGAGCACCTCGTCGACGCCGATCGGCGCCTCGTGGGGAGCATCGAAGGTCGCCCCCGCCGTGATGGTCTCGGGATCGAACAGCACGAGGTCGGCCGTGGCTCCCTCGCGGATCACACCCCGCGGCGCATCACCCCGGTCGAGGCCCAGCCGCATCGCCGGCGTGCCGGACAGGTGCTGCACAGCCTGTTCGAGGGAGAGCACCCCGAGTTCTCGCACGTAGTGCCCGAGGTAGCGCGGGAAGGTCCCTCGGCCCCGCGGGTGCGGTCTCGCGCCGATCAGGATCCCGTCGCTGCCGCCGCTGTGCCGCGGGTGCCGCATGATCGTGCGGACGTTCTCCTCGTCGCCGATGTGCATCAGGATGCCGGTGGCCCCCGCATCCTCGAGGATCGTGTCCAACACCACGTCGACGGAGCGCCTGCCGGACGACTCGGCGATCTCCGCGACGGTCCGTCCGACGAGGTCCGCGAGTTCGGGCGACGAGGTGCCGGAGATCTGGATGGCCGACCAGTCGGCACGCTCCCCGTGGAAACCGTCGCAGCCGATCTCCTCGAGCTCGACGCGGACGGTCTCGCGTCCGCTCTCATCGAGCGCAGCGAGGGTCGCGAGCAGGTCGCCGCTCTCGGCCAGTCGGCTCGGAAGCAGCGCCGCGAGCGTGGTGGCACCGGGAAGATAAGGGTAGGTGTCGAGGGTCACGTCGACGCCGTCGTCGAGGGCCTCATCGACCAGAGCGAGCAGCTCTGCCGCACGCCCGCGGTTCGGAGCGAAGTTCATGGTCGCATGCGTGAGATGGATCGGACACCCGGTGCGACGGCCGATGTCGAGCGCCTCCCGATAGGCGTCCAGGGCTCCCCCGCCGTAGCTTCGGGTGTGGGGCGCCCAGTAGCCGCCGCGTTCGGCGACGACTCGGCAGAGCGCTTCCAGCTCCGCCGTGTCGGCGTACATCCCCGGGGTGTAGGTCAATCCGCTCGACATGCCGAACGCGCCTGCGTCGAGCGCCGCGCCGAGGATGCCGGACATCGCTGCGATCTCCGCAGGTGTGGCCGCCCGGTTCTCGTGACCGACCACCATCATGCGCAGATTGCCCTGCGGCACCAGGACCGCGGCGTTGCCCACCGCGGCCGAGTCGATCGCAGCGAGCAGGTCATCCATCGAACGCCAGGGGACGGCGGGCGGCATGCCGTTCCAGCCCGCGATCTGAGCCGGGATCACCGCCGCCGTCGCGTCGTCGAGCGGGGCATAGCCGAGCCCGTCCTGGCCGAGCACCTCCGTCGTGACGCCCTGGAGGATCTTCGCGTCGTGGGCTGCTCCCTGCAGCACGGCCAGCTCGCTGTGCGCGTGCATGTCGATGAACCCGGGAGCCAGCACCCGCCCCGCCCCCGCGACCTCCACCGCATCCGCCGGCAGTTCCAGGACCCTCTCATCTCCGTCGCGGATCACCGCGACGATGCGGGCTCCTTCGACCGCGACGTCGGCCGCGAACCTCTCGGCTCCGGTGCCGTCGACCACGGTGACGCCTCGGTACACCCGCACGGGCTTCTCGGTGCTCAGAAGCATGTCGCGACCGCTCCGATCACCCGGGGGTCCGCCGCATCCGGGTCGTCGATGACCGCCACCACGCGCCATTTGTCGAAAGCCGTGCAGGGATGCGACAGCCCGAGACGCACGACGTCGCCGACGGAGACATCCGCCCCGTCTGCAAGAGCGAGGAAGGCGTGCTGGTCGTTCAGGGCCGTGATCCGCCCCTCGACCGATTGCGGGACCGGCAGGTCGAGGTCGAACGGCACATCTCGACGGCCCGCGTCCAGCAGTGCGAGTCCCTCTTCGGGCTGCGAGACGACGCGCGACCACGCGTGCATGGCGGAACGCAGTGGCGCCGTCGATGTCAGGGCGCCGAACGGCGACATGCGCGAGTAGAAGCCGTCGTCGTGGATCTGGAACGCACCCGACCGCAGCACGATGTCGGCATCCGCTCCGTGAGGGGCCAGGATCGCCGCTGCCCGGTCGGGGAAGGCGCTGCCTCCTGCGCTGAGCACGGGCCGAACGCCGGGCGGATACTCGAGGCGACGGTGCAGGTCGACGAGTGTGGACAGATAGGCGTCGACGGCGGCGACAGACGCCTCCGACCGGTCGGGACCGAACGGTCCTTCGTAGCCGGCGACTCCGGCGAGCCGCAGACCGGGGGCCGCGACGATCGCCTGGGAGATGCGCTCCCCCTCTTCCACGCTGCGCGCGCCCGTGCGCCCGCCCCGGCCACCGAGTTCGACGAGCACGTCGAGAGGACGCTCGGCGTCGTGAAGCGCGTCGGCGAGGATGCCGACGGCCTCGACGGAGTCCGCCCAGCAGAGGATCCGGAGATCGCCCGCCGCAGCTTGCAGAGCGCCGAGGTGGTGCGCGGCGCCACGATCCGTGACGGCGTTCGCGATGAGCACGGGGGAGACCCCTGCCTCCACCGCGACTTCGGCCTGCCACGGCGTCGCGACGGAGATCCCCCATGCGCCGGCATCGAGCAGCCGCTGCCAGAGCGCCGGCGCCATCGTCGTCTTGCCGTGCGGTGCGAGGACGACTCCCTGTTCCGCCGCCCAGGCGAAGACGGTCGATTCGTTGTGGGAGAGCGCCGCCTCGTGGACCGTCAGCACCGGCGTCACGAGATCGGACAGATGCAGGCCCGCGTCGGGTACCTCCGACAGCCGCAGCCCCGCGGAACGCGGAGGGAAACCCTTCGCCCAGGTGCCGAGAACAGGATCCGGGATTTGTAGAGGCATCTAACAAGGCTACTAGGCTGGTCGCATGACCGCGAAGATCCGAGTGTCGACCGACGCCGCCCCCGCTCCCGCTCACACCTTCTCGCAGGGGATCCGAAAGGGCCCGATCGTGCAGGTCTCCGGCCAGGGCCCTGTCGACCCCCAGACGAGCGAATACCTCTTCCCCGGCGATGTCGCGGCTCAGACCACGCGCACGCTCGAGAACGTCAAGGCGATCGTCGAGGCATCCGGCGCGACATTCGACGATGTCGTGATGCTGCGCGTCTACCTGACCAAGCGGGAGGACTTCGCGATCATGAACGACGCGTATGGCGCGTTCGTGACAGCGCACACCACCAGCGGGGTCCTGCCTTCGCGCACGACCGTCTTCACGGGCCTCCCCCGCGAGGAGATGCTGGTCGAGATCGACGGCCTCGCCGTCATCAGCGACTGACGCATCGGGAATTTCCGCGGTCCACGGACCGTTGCCTCCTCGTTATCAGCGATCGCGTAGCATATCGCTAAGGACACGTGAGAAACCGGGGGGTGAGTTCGTGACCGATCTGATCTCAGCGCAGGATGCGAAGACCGAGAAGCTGACCGAGGCGACCGCCTCCGGCGACCAGCCGAATCCTGTCGCGCCCGCCGACTCCGGCGACGCACCCACCGACTCCCAGCCGCCGCGCAGCGGCGACCAGGAACTCGCCTGGGCGCCGATCGAACCGGCTCCGAAGAAGAAGCGCCTCGGCCTGTGGATCGGCCTCGGCGTGGGCGCGCTGGCCCTGGGCACGGCCGCCGCCTCGATGATCCTGATCGCGCCGGGCACCACGGTCGCCGGGATTCCCGTCGGCTGGCTCACGCCCGGTGCCGCGGCCGACACGATCCAGGCCCACGTCGCCGATGCAGAGGTCACTCTGACCGGAGCAGGCGGCGACACCGTGCTGACGGGAGCGGATCTCGGCGCCGAGATCGACGCGACCGCACTCGCGGACGCCGCTTTCGCGGAGCGTCCGCTCTGGAACGTGACCGCCTGGATGGGTGAACCCGTCGCCGGCGAGATCACTCTCGATCCCGCGACGGCCGAGGCCGCGTTGCGTGAGGCCGTGCCGTCGAGTTTCGAAGACGCGGTCGATGCCGGCGTCGTCTTCGACGCCGCAGGCGGTGGCTACGCGATCACCCCCTCAGCCACCGGGACGGCCGTCGACCTCGACGGTCTCACCGCCGCCATCGTCGACACGATCGCGGACGGTGGCACGAGCCTCGAGTTCTCCGGCGACCCGGCCGAAGCCGCGCCGGCGATCACTGATGAAGACGCCACGGCTTTCGCGACCTCACTGAACACGATGCTCGGCTCGATCGGCTTCTACATCGGCGAAGAGCGCACGGTGCCCGTCGACGCGGCGACCGCCTCGACCTGGATCTCCGTCGTCGACGACGGTGGCGAGCTCAGCGTGGTCGCCGACGAGGCTTCGATCCAGGCGACGATCGACGCCCTCCCGGCAGCCGTCGACCGGGCCCCGGTCAACGCGACGAACATCGTCGATTCGGCCGGCAAGATCCTCCGCACCGAGGCCGAAGGAGTGAGTGGTCGCGCGATCGGCGACACCTCTGCTCTCGCATCCGACGTCGCGACGAAGCTCGAGGCCGGCGAGGGCATCTTCCCCATCGAGGTCACCGAGACGCCGTTCGAGTCCGTCAACCTCGTGCGCAAGATCGATGTCGACCTCGGGTCGCAGACCGCGACCCTCATCGAGAACGGCGCGGTCGTGCGCTCCTGGGCGATCTCCTCGGGCAAGAGCGCGACACCCACCGACACCGGCAACTTCCGCGTCTACGCGCACGTGCGCGAGCAGACCATGAAGAGCCGCGAGCCGGACGGCTCGATCACCGAGACGCCCAACGTCCCCTGGGTCACCTACTTCAACGGCGACGAGGGCTTCCACGGCACCTACTGGCACAACGACTTCGGCAATCCCCGCAGCCACGGTTGCGTGAACATGCCGATCGATGTCGCCCGGTACGTCTACGAATGGTCGCCCGTGGGCCTCGAGGTCGCGGTCCACTACTGATCCCCGCTCTCACCGAGCAGATCCCCCGCACGCGACGCGTCGTCGATTCCGCGGAGGGATCACGCGAAGAAGGGGCCGGATGCTCTCGCATCCGGCCCCTTCTTCTGTGATCTGCGTCAGCTCAGCGCGTCGACGATGCCGTTCAGCGTGGTGGACGGGCGCATGACTGCGGTGACGAGCGCGTCGTCGGGGCGGTAGTAGCCGCCGATCTCGACGGGCTTGCCCTGCACGGCGTTGAGCTCGGAGACGATCTTCTCCTCGTTCTCGGCGAGCGTGGCGGCGATCGGTGCGAAGGACGCGGCGAGCTCGGCATCCTTCGTCTGCTTCGCCAGCTCCTGCGCCCAGTACAGACCCAGGTAGAAGTGGCTGCCGCGGTTGTCGATCGTGCCGAGAGCGCGGCCCGGGGAGCGGTCCTCTTCGAGGAACGTTCCGGTCGCCGCATCGAGGGTCTCCGCGAGGACCCGGGCCTTCTCGTTCCCGGTGCGGTCGGCGAAGTGCTCGAGCGACGCGGCCAGCGCGAAGAACTCGCCCAGCGAGTCCCACCGCAGGTAGTTCTCCTCGACGAGCTGCTGCACGTGCTTGGGGGCCGATCCGCCGGCGCCCGTCTCGAAGAGGCCACCGCCGGCGAGCAGCGGGACGATCGACAGCATCTTCGCGCTGGTGCCGACCTCGAGGATCGGGAACAGGTCGGTCAGGTAGTCGCGCAGCACGTTGCCCGTCACCGAGATGGTGTCGAGGCCGTGGCGCATCCGCGCCAGCGTGTAGCGAGTGGCTTCCTCGGGCGCGAGGATCGTGATCGTGAGGCCCTTGGTGTCGAGCGTCGCGAGACCCTGGTGAACCTTGGCGATGATCTGCGCGTCGTGCGAGCGGTTGGCATCGAGCCAGAACACCGCGGGCACGCCCGTGGCGCGAGCGCGGGAGACGGCGAGCTTGACCCAGTCCATCACCGGGATGTGCTTCGTCTGCGTCGCACGCCAGATGTCACCCGCGCCGACCTCGTGCTCGATCAGCACGGTGCCCTCGCTGTCGAGCACCTGAACAGTGCCTGCGGCGGCGATCTCGAACGTCTTGTCGTGGCTGCCGTACTCCTCAGCCGCCTGAGCCATGAGGCCCACGTTCGGCACGGTGCCGATCGTGGCGGGGTCGAGCGGGCCGTTGGCGATCACATCGTCGATGACCGCCTGATAGACGCTCGCATACGAGGAGTCCGGGATCACCGCGAGCGTGTCGGCCTCGCCGCCGTCCTTGCCCCACAGCTTGCCGCCGTTGCGGACGAGCGCGGGCATGGAGGCATCGACGATGACGTCGCTCGGGACGTGCAGGTTCGTGGTCCCCTTGTCGGAGTTCACGTACGAGAGACGCGGCCCCTCGGCGATGGCCCTGTCGAACGCTGCGGCGATCTCGTCGCCGTCGGCGATGTCACCGAGGCCCGAGAGGATCGAGCCGAGACCGTCGTTGGGGTTGAGTCCCGCGGCGGCCAGCTTGTCGCCGTACTGCGCGAACACGTCCTTGAAGAACACCCTCACGACGTGACCGAAGATGATCGGGTCGCTGACCTTCATCATGGTGGCCTTGAGGTGCACCGAGTAGAGGACGTCGTCGTTCTTCGCCGTCTCGAGCGTCTCGGCGAGGAAGGCGTCGAGGTGCGCGGCCGAGAGGAACGTCGCGTCGATGATCTCGCGCGGAAGGACCTTCAGCCCCTCCTTGAGGATCGTCACAGTGCCGTCTGCGGCGGTGTGGCGGAAGGTCAGGACGTCGTCATGGGCGGCGACCCAGGAGCGCTCGTTGTGCTTGAAGTCGTCGTGACCGAGCGTCGCGACGCGGGTCTTCGATCCCTCGGCGAACGGCTTGTTGCGGTGCGGGTGCTTCTTCGCGTAGTTCTTCACGGCCAGAGGTGCCCGACGGTCGCTGTTCCCCTCGCGGAGCACGGGGTTCACCGCTGAGCCCTTGATGCGGTCGTAGCGGGCGCGGACATCCTTCTCCTCGAGAGAGGTCGGCTCGTCCGGGAAGTCGGGGATGTCGTAGCCCTGGGCCTGCAGCTCGGCGATCGCGCCCTTGAGCTGCGGGATCGAGGCCGAGATGTTCGGCAGCTTGATGATGTTCGCCTCGGGGAGCGTGGCGAGGCCACCGAGCTCGGCGAGGGAATCACCGACCTGCTGCTCCGGGGTGAGCTTCTGCGGGAATGCCGCGAGGATGCGTCCGCCGAGCGAGATGTCGCGGGTCTCGACCTCGATGCCCGCCTGCCCCGTGTAGGCCTTGATGATCGGCAGGAAGGAAGCGGTGGCGAGAGCCGGAGCCTCGTCCGTGTAGGTGTAGATGATGGCGTCGTCGGTCACCAGGAGGTTCTCCGTTCGCGAGGGCATATTTGTCTCGATACCAAGATACCTGAGCCGCTCCCGACGCACGTTCGCCGGGAGGCGGGGTACACATCGACTTCCGGCATTCCGCAGAGCTGCACCCCTGACGAAAGTCGAGGTTTCTGCGCGGCGACCCGATGAGGGGCTAGCCTGTGATCATGTCCGAACTGCGCATGGTCGAACTCTCCGCTGCGACGATCGTCGCCGTGAACAACATGTCGCTCAAGCCCGGACAGGAGCAGTTCCTCGCTCCGGTGTCCTATGGCATCGCCGCGACCGTCATCAACCCCCAGACCTCCTGGCAGCGAGTCGTCCTCGACGACGACCAGGTCGTCGGTTTCGTCAGTGCGAACTTCGACGCCGATGCCCCGGAAGAGCACTTCCGCTCCGTGCTGTGGCGCATCAACGTCGACGCCGACGACCAGGGCAAGGGCGTCGGTCGCTTCGCGGTCGAGCAGCTCATCGAAGAGGCGCGAGTCCGCGGATTCGACCACGTCAACGTCATCTACGAGGCCGGAGAAGACGGTCCCGAGGCGTTCTTCCTGCGTGTCGGCTTCACCCCTGTCGGCGAGACCGAGTACTCCGAAGTCATCGCTCAGATCCGCATCCCTTCGTAGACCGGCGGCGGGGTCTCGAATCCCCTCCCCCATCGAGGCCCCGTCGCCCTGTCCGGTGAATCGATGGGACCGCTCCCGCGTTCTCCGCGATCGATTTGTTGCGAGTGACCACAAAAAGGTTGCGCGCAGCGTCGAACCGTGCCTATCATCGCTGTCAGAGGCGAGAGCGAAACGCTTCGACGATGTGACCGAAACACGACGATGGAGTCCTGATGACGACGATCCACGAGGTGGCAGAAGCCGCCGGAGTGTCGATCAGCACGGTCTCCTACGCTCTGAGCGGCAAGCGCCCCGTCTCCGAGAAGACGCGCCGCCGCATCGAGGACGCGGTGCACACGCTCGGTTACGAACCCGACGCCGGAGCACGGATGCTCGCCGGGCGCCGCACTCAGATCTTCGGGCTCACCGAGCCCCTCCGCGCCGACACGCACGCCCCGACCCACATGGCGTTCGTGCTCGCGACCGCGGTCGCCGCGCGGCGCCGCGGTTACGACATCCTCCTCCTGACCGACGAGCAGGCGTCAGAGGGCATGAACCGCGTCGCCGCGAGCAATCTGGTCGATGCCATCCTCGTGCTCGACGTCGCCCCCGACGACGAGCGCGCGGACATCGCCCGCTCCCTGCGCTCCCCCACCGTGTTCATCGGCATCCCCGACGACGCCCGGGATCTGACCTGCGTCGACCTCGACTTCGAGGCGACGGGGCATCTCGCGGTGGATCGACTGGCCGATGCCGGTCACACCTCGGTCACGCTGTTCGGCCAGACCGAGGTCTCCTACCGGAAGTCGAACTTCCCTCGTCGCCTGCTCCTCGGCGTGCAGAAGCGAGCGGCCGAGCGGGGCGTCGACCTCGACTGGGTGACGACGGGCGTCACGACCACCGACGCCTCCTCCGTGCGCGCGGCCGCAGAGCTGGCGCTGGAGCGCGGCGTCCGCGCCTTCATCGTCCACGCCGTCGGCGACGTCCACGACGTCCTCCTCGAGACGATCTCGTCCCAGGGGCTGACGGTGGGAGAAGACGTCTCCGTCATCTCGGCGGCCGCATCGTTCGACACGTCCGCGCTCGTCGTCCCGATCGACACGATCCCGCTCGTACCCCAGAGGTCGTGCGAGCTCGCCGTCGACCTCGCGGTGCAACGCCTGGAGGAACCGGGCCTGCCCGCGCAGATCCACCTGATCCCACCTGAGTACCAGTCCGCCGGCTCCGTCGCTCCCGCTCGGGAGTGACGGGCGTCGACCGCGCAGCCGCATCGCGATCATCGAAACGCTTCGACGATCGCCTCATCACAACTGAACACCCGACCCACTGAAGTGTCCGGCCCCAGGGCCACCGAGAAAGGAGTGCCGACGATGGCACGCACCACCCGCAGGACGAAGACGTTGGCGGCTCTCGCCGCTCTCACCGCGACAGGCATCGCCCTGAGCGGATGCACCGCCGGTTCCGGCGACGAGGGGGGCGGCGGCGACACCCTCAAGCTCTGGCACTACGAGGGCGCCGACAGCGCGATGGGCAAGGCGTGGGCCGAGGCGATCGCGATCTTCGAGGAGGAGACCGGCGCGAAGGTCGAGTTCGAGGAGAAGTCCTTCGAGCAGATCCAGAAGACCGCCAGCCAGGTGCTCGACACGGACGCCGCCCCCGACCTCATGGAGTTCAACAAGGGCAACGCGACGGCCGGCTTCCTCGCCTCCACCGGCCTGATCGCCGACATCTCCGACGCCGTCGAGGAGTACGGGTGGGACGAGAAGCTCGCACCCTCTCTCCAGACCACCGCGAAGTACTCCGAAGACGGTGTGATGGGCGGTGACACGTGGTTCGGCGTCCCGAACTACGGCGAGTTCGTCGGCGTCTACTACAACCAGGACGCGTTCGCCGCGGCAGGGCTCGAGATCCCCACCACCTACGAGGAGTTCGTCGACGTGCTCGACGCGTTCGTCGCACAGGGAGTCACCCCTCTCGCCGAGGCCGGCGCGGAGTACCCGCTCGGACAGCTGTGGTATCAGCTCGCGCTGCTCGAGGGAGACCGCGACTTCGTCGACTCCTATCAGCTCTACGACGGAGAGGTCGATTGGCAGGGCCCGGAGGTCACCGCCGCCTCCGAGACGCTCCAGGACTACGTCGACAAGGGCTACATCGCCTCGGACGTCTCATCGGTCAAGGCCGAGGACGCCGGTGTCTCGTTCATCAACGGCACCTCGCCGATCTTCGTCTCGGGCTCCTGGTGGTTCGGACGCTTCGTCTCGGAGGCCACCGGCTTCGATTGGACGATGACGGCGTTCCCTGGAGCGGATCTCTCGCTCGGCTCGTCCGGCAACCTGTGGGTCGTCCCCGAGAACGCCGCGAACAAGGAGCTCGCGTACGAGTTCATCGACATCACGATGCGGCCCGAGATCCAGGCGATCATCGGCAACAACGGCGGCCTCCCCGTCGCGGCAGACACCGCTGACATCACCGATGAGAAGAGCGCGGCCCTGATCGAGACGTTCAACGGCGTGCTCGACGCCGACGGACTCTCGTTCTACCCCGACTGGCCCGCCCCCGGCTTCTACGACGTGATCGTCCAGGAGCTCCAGGGTCTGATCACCGGCACGCAGGACGCCGAGACGACCAACACCAACCTCGGCGAGCAGTACGACGAGGGCACGGCCGAATTCCGTTGATCCACCTGCGGGGGCGGCGACCGCACGTCGCCGCCCCCGCATCCTCCTGGAGATGAACATGTCACTCGTCACCCGCCGCGAGGGCCGCACGAAGCTGCCGCCCGAAGAGCCGTCGATCCCGCAGCGCAGCGGTGGGACCGGCGCCTACTGGATGTACCTGCTCCCGGGCTTCGTCCTGCTCCTCGTCGTCGTCATCGTCCCGCTGATCTGGAACGTGTATCTGACCTTCACGAAGTGGAAGGGCGTCCGCACACCGGAGTTCATCGGTCTCGAGAACTGGCAGAAGATCCTCACCGACAGCGACTTCTGGACCTCGTTCACGAACTCGGTGTGGATGATCATCGCCATGGTCGTGGTGCCCACGATCGTCGGTCTCATCGTCGCCGCCCTTCTCTTCGACGTCGTCGGACGCAAGTTCGGCGGCAAGGTGGGCAGCTTCCTGCGGGCGACGTACTACCTTCCCCAGATCCTCCCGATCGCCGTCGCCGGCATCGTGATCGGCTGGATCGTCCGGCCGGGTGGCGACGGTGCACTGAACCAGATCCTCGGATGGTTCGGCATCCCCGCCTACGACTGGCTCGGCCAGATGCCCTCGGCCCTCATCGTGCTGATGGTCGTCATGGTGTGGGTGCAGCTCGGCTACCCCGTGGTCGTCTTCATGGCTGCGCTGCAGCGCGTCGACCCTGAGCTCTACGAAGCCGCCGAACTCGACGGGGCGAACTGGTTCCAGCGATTCTCGGCGATCACGATGAGCATCATCCGCCCGGAGATCTTCGTCGTCACTCTGACCTGCACGATCGCGGCGCTCAAGGTCTTCGGCCCCGTCTACATCATCACCCGCGGCGGCCCCGCCGGCGCCACCCTGGTGCCCGCGTACTACGCCTACCAGGAGTTCTTCACGAAGCGGAACGTCGGCTACGGCGCGACCATCGCCACCGTGCTGACCATCGTCGTGGTGATCGTGTCGATCATCTTCATCCGCGTGCAGAACTCGCTCGAGCGCAAGGAAAGGGCGGGTCTCTGATGCACGCCACCACCGCCATCGTCACCGGCAAGCCGGCCACCAGCCGTCCGCGCGGCGGCATGACCAAGAAGCGTCCGATCGACTGGCTCATGCTCACCCTCGTCGTGATCGGCGCGCTGCTGATCATCGCGCCGTTCTACCTCGTGCTGGTCAACTCGTTCAAGTCGCCGGTCGACTACGCGACGTCGGGTCCGCTGGCGTTCCCCGAGACCCTCGACTTCGGCGGGATCATCAAGTTCTGGGAGAGGGTGAACTTCCCCGAGAAGGTCTGGAACTCGCTCTTCATCGCTGGCGTGGTCTCCGTCCTCGCCGTGGTCATCTCGATGCTCAACGCCTTCGCGATCGGCATCGGGCGAGTCCGCGGACGCAGCTGGATCGTGCTGCTCTTCCTGCTCGCGAACCTGCTGCCCCAGGAGGCCCTCCTCTACCCGCTCTACTACATGTTCAAGTCCGTCGGCCTGTACGACAACGTGTGGTCGGTGATCATCGTCTTCACCGTGATCCAGGCGGCGTTCGGCACGTATCTGCTGTCGTCGGTCTACGGGACGTTCCCGAAGGAGATCCTCGAGGCGGCGTCCCTCGACGGCGCGAGCCGCTGGCAGATCCTGTGGCGGGTCGTCTTCCCGATCAGCCGTCCGACCCTGTCGGTGCTGCTCATCTTCTTCTTCATCTGGACGTGGAACGAGTTCCTGATCCCGCTGACCTTCCTCGCGTCGAACGCCAACCAGACGGTCCCCGTGGCGATCAGCGTGCTGCAGGGCGACCGGCTCATGGACGTCACGACGACGAGCGCGTCCGCGCTGCTCGGCATCATCCCCACGCTCATCTTCTTCCTCATCTTCCAGCGCACCCTCACGCGCGGCATCACGGCAGGAGCAGTCAAGTAATGAAGTTCACCGACGGGTTCTGGCAACTGCGTCCAGGGGTCACCGCGCTGTACGCGCAGGAGGCCTATGACATCGCCGAGACCACCGACACCCCCGACGGGCGAGGGATCGTCATCACGGCGCCCACCATGGTGATCGCCAAGCGCGGCGACACCCTGAACCGTCCCGTGCTCACGACCACGCTCTCCTCTCCCGCCGAAGGGGTGGTGCGCGTGCGCATCGCGCACCACGAAGGCGGCCGCTGGCACGGCGGATTCGGCCTCCCCGGCGCAGGAGCGGGGGCCGCCTCCGTGTCCGTGAGCGAGGCGGGCGGCGTCCTGGATGCCGGTTCGCTCGTGGCGCGGATCACCCACGGTGCGCCGTGGGGCCTGTCCTTCGAGGTCGACGGCAGGCGTGTGACCGGAAGCGGGCACAAGGCCCAGGGCTACGTCCGGCTCGCTCCGGACGCGCAGGTGGATGCCGGAATCGTCGACAACGCCCGCCAGGGCGGCTCGACCCCCGGCGGATCCGTCTTCGTGCACGAGCAGCTCGACCTCGGAGTGGGCGAGCTCATCTACGGACTCGGCGAGCGCTTCGGCCCGCTGGTGAAGAACGGCCAGTCGGTCGACATCTGGAACGCCGACGGCGGGACCTCGAGCGAGCAGGCGTACAAGAGCATCCCGTTCCATGTGTCGAACCGCGGGTACGGGGTTCTCGTGAACGATCCGGGTCACGTGTCGTACGAGATCGGCTCGGAATCGGTCGAGCGCGTGCAGTTCTCGGTCTCGGGCGAGGTGCTCGAGTACTTCGTCATCGCCGGTCCGACGCCGAAGGAGGTGCTCTCGCGCTACACCGCTCTCACCGGACGGCCGCCGGTGGTTCCCGCCTGGTCATACGGGCTCTGGCTGTCGACGAGCTTCACGACCGACTACGACGAGCAGACCGTCAACTCGTTCATCGACGAGATGGCGGCGCGGGAGCTGCCGGTGTCGGTGTTCCATTTCGACTGCTTCTGGATGCGGGAGTTCAACTGGACCGACTTCGTCTGGGATTCGCGGGTGTTCCCCGATCCCGAGGGCATGCTGTCGCGACTGCACGACAAGGACCTGCGCGTCTGCGTCTGGATCAACCCCTACATCGCCCAGCGCTCCCCGCTGTTCCGCGAGGCCGCCGATCAGGGCTTCCTCGTGCAGCGCCCCGACGGATCGGTCTGGCAGTGGGACCTGTGGCAGGCGGGTATGGGTCTCGTGGACTTCACGAACCCCGAGGCCACCGCCTGGTACCAGTCGAAGCTCCGCGGGTTGATCGACCAGGGCGTGGACTGCTTCAAGACCGACTTCGGCGAGCGCATCCCGACCGAGGTCGTCTGGGCCGACGGCTCCGACCCCGAGCGCATGCACAACCTGTACACCGATCTCTACAATCGCGCGGTGCACGATGTGCTCGTCGACGCCCGCGGCGCGGATGACGCCGTGCTGTTCGCGCGCTCTGCCACGGCGGGCGGACAGAGCATGCCGGTGCACTGGGGCGGGGATTCCACCTCGACCTATGCGTCGATGGCCGAGACCCTGCGCGGAGGGCTGTCGCTGGCGCTCAGCGGCTTCGCCTTCTGGAGTCACGACATCGGGGGCTTCGAGGGCACTCCGGATGCCGGGGTCTTCAAACGCTGGACGGCGTTCGGCCTGCTCGGCTCGCACTCCCGCTTCCACGGCTCGAGTTCGTACCGGGTGCCGTGGGCCTTCGACGAGGAGGCCGTCGACGTGACGAGGCGCTTCACCCACCTCAAGATGCAGCTCATGCCCTACCTCTATCAGCAGGGCATCATCGCCTCGAGGACCGGGCTGCCGGTGATGCGTCCGATGCAGCTGGAGTTCCCGGACGACCCGGCCGTCGGCTACCTCGACCGGCAGTACATGCTGGGCTCTGACCTGCTCGTCGCGCCGGTCTTCTCGGAGGACGGAACGGTGGAGTTCTATCTCCCGGAGGGCGAGTGGACGTCGCTGCTGACCGGAGAGACGGTCGCGGGCGGCGGATGGCGCCGGGAGACCCATGCCTTCGATTCACTGCCGCTGTACGTGCGCCCCGGCACCGCGCTCCCCTGGGGCGCCCGCACCGATCGGCCGGACTACGACTATCACGACGGCCTGCGACTGCGCGTGTTCCCCGGCGGATCGGGGTCGACGACGGTGACGGTCACGAGCCCCGACGGCCGTGAGAAGATCTACGAAACCGACCTGACGGAGGTGACCCGGTGACTCTCTCCCCCGCCGATGACTACCGCGGATCCGGACTCGTCCTCCCCGAGGGCTTCACGTTCGGATCGGCGACCGCCGCGTACCAGATCGAGGGTGCGGCAGACGAGGACGGCAGGACGCCGTCGATCTGGGACACGTTCAGCCGAACGCCGGGCAAGGTGTGGAACGGCGACACCGGCGATGTGGCCTGCGATCACTACCATCGCGTCGATGAGGACCTCGACCTGATGTCGGATCTCGGACTGCAGGCCTACCGATTCTCGATCGCCTGGCCGCGCATCGTCCCTGCGGCAGACGGACGAGTCAATCAGGCGGGCATCGACTTCTACTCGCGTCTCGTCGACGGACTCCTCGAGCGCGGCATCCGCCCCGTGGCGACGCTCTACCACTGGGATCTTCCGCAGTACCTCGAGGATGCGGGCGGGTGGACCTCTCGCGCCACGACCGATGCCTTCGAGCGATACGCGTCGATCGTGGGCGCAGCACTGGGCGACCGGGTGCACACCTGGACCACGCTCAACGAGCCCTGGTGCTCCGCCTATCTGGGCTACGGTCAGGGCGGTCACGCGCCGGGTCGGCACGAGCCCGCCTCCGCGCTGTCGGCCGTGCACCACCTGAACCTCGCGCACGGGCGCGCCATCCAGGCGCTCCGGGCGACGTCGACCGGTGACCCGGACTACTCGGTGACGTTGAACTTCCATGTCCTGCGGGGCGTCGGCGACGGCGCTGACGAGGCCATGCGCCGGATCGACGGTCTCGCGAATCGCGCCTTCACCCACCCGATGCTGCGCGGCGAGTACCCCGCAGACCTCCTCGACGACACGGCATCGGTCACCGACTGGTCGTTCGTGCAGGATGGCGACCTCGCCACGATCAACCAGCCGATCGACGTCCTCGGGGTCAACTACTACTCGACGGCGACCGTCCGCCTGTGGGACGGGGTGTCGGAGAAGCAGCAGAACGACGGGCACAAGGGCACGGCCGGAGGCACGGCGTGGCCGGGCAGCGATCAGCTGGTCGAGTTCGTCGAGCAGCCGGGGCCGTACACGGCGATGGGATGGAACATCGCGCCCGAGGGACTGGAGGAGCTGCTCGTCTCGCTGTCGGAGCAGTTCCCGTCGCAGCCGCTCATGGTCACCGAGAACGGGGCGGCGTTCGACGACGAGGTGGCTGAGGACGGCTCCGTCCCCGATCCCGAGCGCACCGACTACCTGCGCAGGCACTTCACGGCCGCTCATCGTGCGATCCAGCGCGGTGTCGACCTGCGCGGCTACTTCGTGTGGTCGCTCCTCGACAACTTCGAGTGGGGCTACGGCTATGCCAAGAGATTCGGCATCGTGCGCGTGGACTTCGACTCGCTCGAACGCACCGTCAAGGACTCGGGGCACTGGTATCGACAGCTGATCGCCTCACGGACGATCGGCGCCTGAGGCACCGCACTCACGTGAGCATCGAGCGCCGTCTTCGCCCTGCGGAGGCGGCGCTCAGCGCTTGTCCGGGCGTTTGCGTTCGTTCCACGCGGCGAACGCCGATGCGGCGGCACCGGCGGCACGGTCGATCGCCTCGGCCGACCGACTGATCACATCCTGCGCGGCATCCTGCCAGGTGGACGATGCCGAGGACGCCTCTCCCGCGTGCACCCGAGCGGCGTGCTCGGCCGCTTCGAAGGCCCGCTCGAGATCGGCGACGGCGTCGCGGTACGCGGCGAAGTCCGCCGCGCTGACCCTTCCGGTGGCGGCGCGGCGCATCTCGACCGCGTGCGCTGCCGCGCGCAGATACGCCGCGGTCGCCGGCTGTCGGACGTCGGTCATCTCCGGGTAGGCGATCTGCAGCCCCGGATCGGTCTCGTAGCTCATCCAGCGCGCGACGATCGCCTCGTGCTGCGCCTGAAGCCTCTCCAGGGGGCGTGGTGCGGATGCCGGCGGAATCGCCGCACGGGCGGCGTTCAGGCGCACCTGCTTGGCGCGGACGTCGGCGGACGCGGCTTTGGCGTCGTTCTCCTTCGCCCGCAGCATCCGTTTGGCACCCGCGACCTGCTCCGGGGTCGCACGCCGCGCGCTGCGTTCGGCCGAGATGCGTGCGACGTCGGCGCGCGCCAGCTTGACGGCCATCCGCCTCTCGACCGCCGTCTGCCTGGCGGCTTTGAGATCATGCCGAGCCGCGTCGTACTCGAGTCGGCGTCCGCTCTTGATGCTGCGGCGACGCAGCCCGACCGCGCCGGCTGCGACACCCCCGGCTGCGGCGGGCGCGATCCACCACAACTCGACGGCGAGCAGCAGCGGATCCATACCTCGATGGTACCCAGAGCCAAGGCTCGTGTCCCTTCCCCCTCTCCCCCTTTCCCCTCCTCCTGTCCCCCTCCTCCTGTCCCTCTCCCCCCTCCCCTCCTCCCTCGTGTCTCCCTCCCCACATCTGCGGCTTTGGTCATCTTCTGCGGCCAGGGCCGAAGCTCACGGCCGCAGAAGCTCACCCGAGCCGCCGAAGTGGAGGGCGTGACTGCCCCTCCACATCCCGCTTCGGCAGTCGGTTCTCCTCAGGATGCGGGTAGCCGGCTTTCGAGGAGGTGGGCGGGGCGGCATCCTGAGGCGATGGACCTGAGGGAATGGCTCACTGCGCGAGGCGGCATCGCCCACCGATCGGACGCTGCCGAACACGGTTTCGCCCCGAGACAGGTTCGTGGGGCGATCCGCTCCGGAGCAGTGCGCCGCCTGCGCGCTCAGTGGGTGGCCCTGGCATCGGCGCCCGACGACCTGGTGGCGGCTGCCGCGGCATCCGCGCGGCTGACCTGCGTGTCGCTCGCACGTCGTCGCGGGTGGTGGGTGCCGGATCGAGCGCCGGGCGGTCTGCACCTGCAGGTCGGGCCCAATGCGCACCGCCACCGAGATGACGCGACCCTGCATTGGGGCGCGCCGCTCGTCGACTGCGGCCCGCGGCGACTCACGGCGTCCGTCGAAGACGCTTTGGCGCACATCGCCGGCTGCTGCCTCCACGAGGACGCACGGGTGATCTGGGAGTCGGCCGTCCGCATCGAGCGGCTCGACGTCGAAGCTCTTCGACTGGTGGAATGGCGTGAGCCGCGGTCGCGCGCACTGGCCGCGGAGGTCATCGGACTGTCGGACTCCGGCCTGGAGACGATGGTGGTCGTACGGCTCAGTGGTTGGGGTGTGCCCCTGCGCCAGCAGGTCCGGCTCGCGGGTCGCCGGGTCGACATCGTGATCGGCTCGCACCTGGTCGTGCAGATCGACGGATACGCACATCACTCCTCGTCGGCGCAGCGGGGATCCGATGTCGCCCATGATGCCGAGCTGCGCCTGCGCGGGTACACCGTGTTGCGCCTGTCCTATGCGCAGATCGTGCACGGGTGGGAAGACGTCGAGCGCACTCTGCAGGCCGCGATCGCGCGGGGGTTGCATCTTCCACCCCGTCAGCGCCGATGATGGCCAACGGTTCGTGCGGCCACAGTGACCTTCTGCGGCCACGACTTCTCGTCGTGGCCGCAGAAGTGCGCCCTGGCCGCAGAAGACGCGGAGGGCGACAGCAGTCGCGCTCGCTCAGGCGACGGTCACACCAGCGTCTGCTGCCAGGCGGCGTGCAACTGAGCGAACTTGCCCGTGCCGCTGATGAGGGTCTCCGGGGTGTCGTCCTCGATGATCTTGCCGTGCTCCATCACGAGCACCCGGTCGGCGATCGCGACCGTCGACAGCCGGTGCGCGATGATGATCGCCGTGCGGTCCTTGAGGAGCGTCTGCAGCGCATCCTGGATCAGACGTTCCGAGGGGATGTCGAGCGACGCGGTCGCCTCGTCGAGGATCAGCACCGCAGGGTCCGCGAGGAATGCCCGCGCGAACGAGATCAGCTGACGCTGCCCCGCCGACACCCGGCCACCCCGCTTGTTGACGTCGGTGCCGTATCCGTCGGGCAGCGACGAGATGAACTCGTCTGCCCCGACCGCGCGGGCAGCCGCACGGATCTCATCCAGCGAGGCATCGGGCTTTCCGAGAGCGATGTTGTCGGCGACCGTGCCGCTGAACAGGTAGGCCTCCTGCGTGACCATCACGATGGCGCGACGCAGGTCCTTCGGATGCAGGCTGCGCAGGTCGACTCCATCGAGCGTGACCGTGCCGATCGACGGGTCGTAGAACCGGGAGATCAGCTTCGCCAGAGTGGACTTCCCCGCGCCCGTGGTACCCACCAGCGCGATCGTCTGCCCGGCAGGGATGTCGAGCGAGAAGTTCGGCAGGATGGTCTTCTCGCCGTTGTATCCGAACGTGACCTCGTCGAACCGCACGTGTCCGCGCGACTCCCACAGGTCGACCGGCTTCTCGGGATCCGGAACCGTCGGCACCTCTTCGAGCACTCCAGACACCTTCTCCAGGGCCGCGGTGGCGGACTGGTAGGAGTTCAGGAACATCGCGATCTCCTGCATCGGCGCGAAGAAGTTGCGCACGTACAGCACGGCCGACAGCAGCACGCCGACGGTGAGGGTCTCGTTCGAGACCCTGATGCCGCCCCACAGCACGACGATTCCGAGCACGAGCGCCGCGACGCCCATCAGGCCGGGCTCGAACGTGCCGAACAGCAGCATCGAGCGTCGGTTGACGTCCCGGTAGTCGCCGGCGATCTTCTGGAAGGTCACGTCGTTGCGAGGCTCCTTGCGGAAGGCCTTGACGGCACGGATGCCGGTCATGGTCTCGACGAACTGCACGATGACCTTCGCGCTGATGACGCGCGACTCACGGTAGACGAGCTGCGAGCGCGAGTAGAACCAGCGCATCAGGAAGAACAGGGGTACGCCGCCGATCGCGAGGATGAGCCCGGACTGCCAGTCCCACACGCACAGCGCGATGAAGGTGAACAGGCCGAACAGCACGCCGGAGACGAGCTCGTTCAGCCCGCCGTCGAGCAGCTCCTTGATCGAGTCGAGGTCGCTCGTCTGACGCGAGATGATGCGACCGGAGGTGTAGGACTCGTGGAACTCCAGGCTGAGGCGCTGGGTGTGCAGGAAGATCCGCTTGCGGAGGTCGAGCAGCACCGCCTGCGTGAGCTTGGCCGCGATGATCACGTACCAGGCGATCATCGCCGCCGCGACGGCGCCGGCGAGGAGGTAGATCCCGCCGATCATGAAGGTCGGCATCCAATCGGCGCGCTCGAGCACGGCGGGCAGGGCACGGTCGAGACCGATGCTGATGAGGATCGGTCCCGCGACCTGGAGCGCCGTCGAGATGACGAGAACGATGGCCGCCAGAGTGATCTGCGGCTTCAGCGGACGCACGAGCGATCCCAGCAGTCGGAGCGACCGGCGACGGATGGCCCGGCTCTCCTCCTTGGTGTAGCTGGAGCGGTCTTCGTCCTGGGTTCCGGTGATCGCGGAGCTCATCGCTGCACCTCCTTCTCGGTGATGATGTCTTCGTCGGCGGCGTCCTGGCGGATCCCGTCCTGCACGACGGCGTCGATCTCGTCTTCCTCATCGCGGATGATCGGGATCGCGCCGGTGCGCGCCGCCTCCTCAGCCTCGAGGCTGGAGATGACGTGACGGTAGTGACGACTCGTCTTCAGCAGCTCGCTGTGCGTCCCGACGGCGGTGACTCGGCCCGATTCGAGCAGCGCGACCCGGTCGGCCAGAGCCACGGTCGAGGGCCTGTGCGCCACGATCATGGCGGTTGTATCGGCCAGCACGTGCCGCAGCGCCTCTTCGACGAGAGCCTCGGTGTCGACGTCGAGCGCCGACAACGGGTCATCGAGCACGAGCACCTTCGGCTTGGCGGCGACCGCCCTGGCCAGTGCGAGACGCTGACGCTGTCCGCCGGACAGGCTCAACCCTTCCTCGCCGATGACGGTCTCGACCCCCTCGGGGAGCGAGTCCACGAAAGAGGCCTGTGCCACGTCGAGCGCTTCGCGCAGCACTCGTTCGGCTTCGTCGCTGTGCACGTCGAGATCGGCCCGTCCGAGCAGGACGTTCTCGCGCACGGTGGCCGAGAACAGCGTGGCGTCCTCGAACGCCATCGCGATGTGCTGACGCAGCTCGGCGAGCGGCAGGTCGCGCACGTCGACGCCGTCGAGCGTCACGCGCCCGCCGGTGACGTCGTAGAGGCGCGTGGGCAGGGTGGTCAGGGTGGTCTTGCCGCTGCCGGTCAGCCCCACGAGCGCCATGGTCTCGCCCGGGCGCAGCACGAGATCGATGCCGTCGAGCAGATCGCGCTCGTTCGCGCCCGCGTCCTGGTACCGGAAGTGCGCCTTGTCGAATGCGAGCTCGCCACGGGGTTCCGCGATGTGCACGGGGTTCTCGGGGTCGGTGATGCTGTTCGTCTCGGAGTAGATGTCGAACACGCGATCGGTCGCCGTGCGGGCGTCGAGCATGAACGAGAACAGGAACCCGATCGATTCGATCGGCCAGCGGAGCACGACGGCCATGGCGAAGAACGCGAACAGCTGAGCCTCGTCGATCTGTCCCTGCGAGATCAGCCAGATGCCGGACATCAAGCTCAGCCCGAACGCGATCTGCGGCATGAGATCGAGCCAGAACCAGATCGACGCGATCGCGCCGGCCTTGCTCATCTCGGTCTCACGCAGCGTCTCGGCCTGGCGGCTGAAGCGGCTCAGAGCGTGCTTGCCCCGACCGAACGCCTTGAGCACGCGGATGCCGTGCACGCTCTCCTCGACGCTGGTGGCGAGGTCGCCGGCCTGGTCCTGGCTGCGGCGAGTGAGCGCGCCGTAACGCTTCTCGAAGAGGTAGCCGCGGATCCAGAGCGGAATGGCGGTGACGATGAAGATCACTCCCAGCAGCCAGTGCCAGCGGAACAGGAGCACGGATCCGATGATGATGGTCAGGACGTTGACCACCAGCAGGACGAGGCCGAAGGCCAGCCACCGGCGGATCAGGCCGATGTCCTGCATCATCCGGCTCAGCAGCTGCCCCGACTGCCAGCGGTCATGGAAGGAGACCGGCAGCGTCTGCAGGCGCGAGTAGAGCTCGGTGCGCATCTTGTACTCGACCTGTGTTGCGGGGTTGAGCACGAACTGGCGGCGCAGCCAGACCATGAGCGCCTCACCCAGCGCGAGGCCGAAGACCGCGAGCGCACCCCAGGCGATCGCATCGATCGCGCCCGTCCGCACAGGACCGCGGATGATCTGCTCGAGGACGATGGGAATCATCAGTGCGATGATCGCGGCGACGAGCGCGCTCGCAGCGCCTCCCGCGAGCCGCCAGATGACGGGCTCGACGAAAGGCTTCAGGCGCCACAGTGCGGCCGGTGTGGAAAGGGAGGAGGAAGGGGAGGCGTTCTGCGATGAAGGCGAGGAAGACATGTCTCTCAGACGAGTTTCGTATGGGGAAGCGGTTGCTGAAGGCGGCAGACGCAGCGAAGGACTCTCGGAGTCCGGCATCCGGTGGTCGTGCGTGTCGGAAAGTGGCTCTAGCGGAGCGGGCGCACCGGGGTCGAGCCGAGAGCGGCGATCTGCACAGCGGCGATCGATGTCATGGTGTCCTCCTCAGGGGCTCGGCTATGTCGTCCCGGTCGGTGCGACAGCCCACCAGCCTATTCCTGTGAACAAGCTGAGCACAAGAGAGATTCCCGATTCATGCCCGCGCGGCTTCTCGCTCCAGCAGGCTCGCCTTGACGTCGAGGCCCCAGGCGAACCCGCCGAGGGTGCCATCCGATCGCAGCACACGGTGGCACGGCACGAACAGCGCGGGGGCGTTGCGGGCGCAGATCGATGCCGCGGCGCGCACCGCACGGGGGTTGCCGAGCCGCGCTGCGAACGAGGTGTAGGTCAGCGGCTCCCCCGGCTCGATCGACCTCAGCGCCGACCATCCTGTGAGCTGGAGCGCCGTGCCCGTCTGCTTCACGGCGACCGCGTCGATCGCCGAGAGGTCCCCGGCATAGAACGAGAGCGCAGCGGCAGCCGCGTCCGTCTCGCCCTCGCGCACCTCCGTCGGCCGCACCGGGACAGCGAGCCGTGCGAGGACCGTCGCCTGGTCGGCCGTCCATCCAGAGGCGAGCACCCGCTGACGATCGTCGGCGAGGATGGTGAACGGTCCGTCAAGCGTCTCGACGGTCTGGATGATGGCGTTCATGAGGTCTCCTTCACAAGGGCGGTGGTCTGTCTCGCGCTCGGCCGTCGAACCGGACGTGCGGGCGCTGCGCGCCAGAGGTGAGCACTGAGATAACTGCGCCACGGGGCAGCCCGCTCGGCCCACGCGACCAGCGGCAGCGGATCCGCCGGCAGTCCGGACGCGGCGGCCCCCGCACGAAGTGCGACGTCGCCGGGGAGCAGCACGTCGGGGTCGCCCAGCACCCGCATCCGCACGTAGTCGGCCGTCCAGGGGCCGATGCCGGGCATCGCGAGCAGGGCAGAGCGCTGCTCGACTCCGTCGTCGCCGACCGTGAGAGCGAGGCTGCCGTCGGCGAGGGCCGTGGCTGCGCCGACGATCGCCCTGATGCGGGCGGCCGGTCCGCGCAGCACCGAGGCCCCGTGCTCGGCGATCGCCGCCATCGTCGGGAAGAGCAGCCCCTGCTCCGTGCGCTCCCCCAGCGCGTCGGCGAGCGCGGTGAGGGCAGTGCGCGCGGCGACGACGGTGATCTGCTGACCGACCATGGCACGGATCAGCATCTCGTGCGGATCCGCCGAGCCCGGCACGCGGATGCCCGGAGTGCGCGCGACCAGCGGAGCGATCTCGGGGTGGGCGCTCAGCGCCTCGTCGACCGCGAGAGGGTCGGCGTCGAGGTCGAAGATCCGTCGCACGGTCGACACCAGCGGAGCGAGGTCGCCGAGCTGAGCGACGCGCGCCCGAAGGTGCAGTCGCTGCGTCGAGTCCTGATGCACTTCGAACCACGCGGGCCCGCCCGCCATACGCAGGTGCCGAGAGAAAGATGTGGTCGCGGCCTCTTCGACCCCCGATACCGCACGCGCAGCCATCCACTGGAAGATTCCGGACGCATCGAGCGGCCCGCGGTACGGGAGGACGAGGTCGATCGCACCGGGAGCAGCGGACGCCGGGGTCTTCCGTCGAGCCCTGAGCTCGCCCGGAGTCAGAGTGAACACCTCGCGGATCGTGTCGTTGCACTGCCGAATGCTCGCGAAACCGGCCGAGAAAGCGACATCCGAGATCTGCATGTCCGTGCCCACCAGCAGCATGCGCGCCGTGTGCGCGCGATGCGCCCGCGCGAGGGCGAGCGGACCTGCCCCCAGCTCGGTCGAGAGCAGTCGGGTCAGGTGCCGTGTCGAATAGCCGAGACGCACGGCGAGACCCGACACTCCCTCGCGCTCGACGACGCCCGAGGCGATGAGACGCATCGCCCGCGCCGCGACGTCACTGCGCAGGTCCCACGCAGGCGAGCCCGGGGCAGCTTCGGGCAGACAGCGCTTGCACGCCCGGAAGCCCGCCTCGTGCGCCGCTGCGCTGGTGGGATAGAAGGTGACGTTCTGCGGCTTGGGCGTGCGCGCGGGGCAGCTCGGACGGCAGTAGATCCCGGTAGAGCGCACGGCGGTCACGAACTGCCCGTCGAAGCGGGTGTCACGCGCGCTGATCGCACGGTATCGCTCATCGAAGTCGGTCACGGGGAAGCTCATGCCTCCACTCTGCCACCGCCCTCCGACATCGACTGGCGGAAATCGGACATCACGGTGGACATCGGGATCGGCCGCATCATCCGACGACGAGACCCCTCGCACCTGCATCGGCGCGAGGGGTCTCGGATGTGCCTGGGCCTCAGGGCCGCCGCACTCAGTGGAAGAAGTGACGCTCCCCGGTGAAGAACATCGTGACGCCGGCCTTGCGTGCGGCGTCGACGACCTCTTCATCGCGCACCGAGCCACCGGGCTGCACGATCGCGGTGACGCCCGCGTCGATGAGCACCTGCGCACCGTCGGCGAACGGGAAGAAGGCATCGGAGGCAGCGACAGAACCGGCTGCACGATCACCGGCTCGCTCGACCGCGAGGCGGCACGAGTCGACACGGTTGACCTGACCCATGCCGACACCGACCGTGGCGTTGTCCTTCGCGAGCACGATCGCGTTCGACTTGACGGCGCGGCACGCCTTCCACGCGAAGATGAGGTTCTCCATCTCCTCGTCGCTGGGGCGCTCGCCCGAGACGAGCTCCCAGTTCTTGGCGACCGAGACGATGTCGTCGGGGAAGCGATCGGCATCCTGCAGCAGAAGTCCTCCCGAGACGAGGCGCACATCCATGCGCTCCTGCTGCCAGTCCTCCGGCAGCTGCAGCAGACGCAGGTTCTTCTTCGCCTTGAACACCTCGAGGGCTGCGGGTTCGAACGACGGCGCGACGATGACCTCGGTGAAGATGTCCTTCAGATTCTCGGCCATCTTGAGGGTGACGGTGCCGTTCGCGGCGATCACTCCCCCGTAGGCCGACACCGGATCGCACTCGTGGGCGCGGATGTGCGCGCTCGCGATCGGGTCGAGGGCGTTCGGTGCGGTCGTGGCGATGCCGCACGGGTTCGCGTGCTTGATGATCGCGACGGCCGGCTTCACCATGTCGTAGGCGGCGCGCAGCGCGGCATCCGCGTCGACGTAGTTGTTGTACGACATCTCCTTGCCCTGCAGCTGCGTCGCCTGGGCGATGCCGTGGCCGCCGACACGGGTGTAGATCGCGCCGCGCTGGTGCGAGTTCTCGCCGTAGCGCAGCGTCGCCAGCAGCTCGGCCTGGATCGTCAGGTGCGTCGGCAGGTCCTCGCCCTCGCCGAGCGTGCCCTCCGCGAACCATGAGGCCACCGCGGTGTCGTAGGCGGCGGTGTGGGCGAAGGCGCGGGCCGCAAGCTCGCGGCGCTGGGTCAGCGTGGTGCCGCCGTTCTCGATGGCGCTGATGATGCCCGGGTACGACTGCGGCGAGACGACGATCGCGACGTTCGCGTGGTTCTTGGCCGCGGCGCGCACCATGGCGGGGCCGCCGATGTCGATCTGCTCGACCACGTCGTCGCCCTCAGCACCGGAGGCGACCGTCTCGACGAAGGGATACAGGTTCACGACGACGAGCTCGAACGGCGCGATGTCGAGATCCGCGAGCTGACGTTCGTGATCCTCGAGGCGCAGGTCCGCGAGCAGACCGCCGTGGATCTTCGGGTGCAGCGTCTTCACACGACCGTCGAGCATCTCGGCGACTCCCGTGACGGCGGCGACGTCGGTGACCTCGAAGCCCGCCTCGCGGATCGTGGAGGCCGTCGAGCCGGTCGAGACGATCTGCACGCCCGCGCCGGCGAGAGCGGCGGCGAGATCGAGCAGACCGGACTTGTCGCTCACCGAGACGAGTGCGCGGCGAACCGGGACGGTGTCGCGATCGCGGTACAGCGAGTGGTCGTGGCGGGGGCCGGCCATGATGGGCTCCTTCGTGCGAGGGGGGCGTGCGTGGATCGGTTCAGGATGCTGAGGTCAGCGAGAGCTCACCGGTCGCGATGCGGCGCACCACGTCGATGAGAAGTCGGCGCTCGACGGGCTTGATGCGCTCGTGGAGGCTGTGCTCGGTGTCACCGGCGACGACCGGCACGCGCTCCTGCGCGAGGATCGGGCCGGTGTCGACGCCGTCGTCGACGACGATCACGCTCGCGCCGGTCTCCGAGACGCCCGCGGCGAGCGCGTCGCGCACTCCGTGTGCGCCGGGGAACTCGGGCAGGTATGCGGGATGCGTGTTGATCAGTCGTGGCGAGAGGTCGGCGACGAGGGCGGCAGGAAGCAGACGCATCAGGCCGCTGAGCACGACGAGGTCTGCGTTCCAGACGGCGAGCTGGCGGCCGAGCTCTTCGCCCCAGGCTTCGCGCGATTCGTGCTCGTGCCACGGAACCGTGAAGCTCGGGATGCCGAACTCCTCGGCGTGAGCCAGGCCGTCGGCTTCGCGGTCGGCGCCGACGACCACCACCCGCGCAGGGAAATCGGGGTGGCGAGCAGCCTCGAGGAGGGCGCGAAGGTTCGAGCCGGTGCCCGAGATGAGAACGGCGACCGTGAGCACGCGCCCAGTCTACCGGGGCCGATGGGAGGCCCCGAGCCGCATGTCAGCCGACGGGATCGCGCGGATCGCGCCGCGGGAGCCGGAATCCGCCCGCGTCATCCAGCGGCGCCGTGTCATAGGTCGACGGTCCGTCCGGCCAGCCGACCGTTCCGTCGCTGGGATCCGTGCGTGCGTTCGACACCGCATCGGATGCCGTCATCTCGGCGACCCAGCGGTCGGTGCGCTCTTCCGCGAGCTCATCGCGATTGCGGGGCGACAGGAGCAGGATCGCTGCGCCGAGCAGGACCTCTCCCCCCAGCGCGAGAGCGAACGGCAGCGGGGCAGGCCCGGCTTCGGAGAGCCGCCCCGGCCCCATCGACCCTCCGGCGAACAGGGCGGCGATCGCGGCGACAGCGGCGGTCAGCACGCCGATCCCGATGGCGATCGTCGCACGGGGGGCGAGGCCGAGCGGCGTGCCCTCCCAGACGAGGCGGGACCGGACCGCCCATCCGGCGAAGGCACCGGCGCCGATCGGGAGGATGATGACGATGAGCATCCAGATCGACGTGCTCTCGGGAAGCAGCCCGAGCACGGGGATTCCGGGGACCACGCCGAGCTGGGTGCCCGCCGGGGACACCGCTGTGCCGACCCCCACGGCGAATCCGGGTCCGGCGAGCCAGGAGGCCGCCCAGACGATGATGGTGGGCAGATAGGCGAGATGCCCGAGAGTGATGACTCCGGCGCCGAGCGCATCGACCCGCGCCGCCTGGAAGAGGGCCACCATCTCGCCGCCTCGTGCCGCCGTGAGCACGGCGACAGCAACTGCGGAGACCGCGGTGGTCCCCACGACGGCGAAGGCCGCTCCGCGCACGGCCGCACTCGGAACCGGCCCCCAATCGCCCCACGAGTCGACGACGTCGTGGATCCGGTCGAGGAAGCCGCCGTCACCGTCCTCCCAGGCGATGCGGACGGCACCGCACACGGCGCCCACGAGATAGACGGCTGTCGGAAGCAGGATCGCCTCGACGACGGGCGTCTCGACGGCTCCGAGATGGGCGGTCAGTGCGACTCCGGTCGCGATCGCCGCGAACGTGAGGGAGCCGGAGAGCGAGCCGAGGAGCCAGGCCCCCGCGCGCGCGGCGCGGGTGCCGGAGCGGGCTGCGAAGAGCAGCGTGAAGATCAGGAACGCGAGCGGTGTCACCGAGAGCGTGAAGGCGGCGGCCGCCGGTGCGATGCCCGTCGTGCGGAGCACCTCGGTCGATACGTCGATGCTCAGCGGCACGCCGTGGCCGAACTGCCACAGGGTGCCGGTGAGCGGCCAGAGCGCTCCCCAGTCGGCCGTGACGCCGAACGAGAGCGTCCAGAGCAGGGTGAGCGGCGCCAGCAGGACCACGAGACCGACCGCCGCAGCGATTGCGGCATCGAAGGCGGCGAGGAGCGCGACGAGGAGGCGTTGCATATCGAATCGAGACTACGACGAGAACCCTGTCGTCGCCTGTGGGCGCGCGCGACTCGGGCGACACGATATCGTCTCCAGCGGAGGTTTCCCGATGACAACTGCCCCGTCCCCCACCCGCTCAGAGGCCCAACCCAAGAACGCCCTCGACCGCTTCTTCGAGATCAGCAAGCGCGGATCCACGATCGGCACCGAGATCCGAGGGGGCCTGGTGACCTTCGTCACGATGGCCTACATCGTGATCCTCAACCCGATCATCCTGTCCGGCTCGGCCGACGTCGCCGGCGACACGCTCGATTTCAGCGCCGTCGGCGCCGCCACCGCGTTGACCGCCGGCATCATGACGATCCTGTTCGGTCTCATCACCCGCCTGCCGTTCGGCTTCGCCGCCGGCCTCGGCATCAACGCCTTCGTGGCCTTCTCGGTCGTCGGTCAGGTCACCTGGCCCGAGGCGATGGCTCTCGTGATGATCAACGGTCTCGTCATCGTGCTTCTCGCGGCGACCGGCCTGCGCAAGATGATCTTCGACGCGGTTCCGTTCCAGCTGAAGATCGCGATCACGGTCGGAATCGGCCTGTTCATCGCCTTCATCGGGTTCGTGAACTCCGGCTTCGTCACCGCGACCGGCAGCGCATCTCCGCCGGTCGGTCTCGGCGTCGGCGGATCGGTCGCGACCGTGCCCACCGTGCTGTTCATCGTCACGCTCATCGTCACCGGCATCCTGGTCGCGCGCAAGGTCAAGGGCGGGCTGCTCATCGGCCTCGTCACCGGCACCGTCCTCGCGGTGATCGTCGAGGCGATCTGGCATCTCGGAGCCGCATCCGACGACAACGCGGGCGGCTGGGGGCTCACGGTTCCGACTCTCACGGGATCGCCGTTCGGTCTGCCCGACCTGAGCCTGGTCGGCGCGGTCGACTTCAGCTTTGACTTCAGCAAGGTGAGCCTGGTCGCGATCGTGATGATCGTCTTCACCCTCGTCTTCTCGAACTTCTTCGACGCCATGGGCACCATGACCGGTCTCGCCAAGGAGGCCGACCTCGCGAACGAGAACGGCGACTTCCCGCGCATCAAGTCGGCGCTGGTCGTCGAAGGTGTCGGCGCGATCGTCGGTGGTGGTACGTCCTCGTCGTCGAGCACCGTTTTCATCGAGTCCGGAGCGGGTATCGGCGAGGGTGCGCGCACCGGATTCGCCAACCTGATCACGGGTGGCATGTTCCTGCTCGCGATGTTCCTCACGCCGCTCACCTCGATCGTCCCGACCGAGATCGCGGCCGCCGCGCTCGTGATCGTCGGCGCGATGATGATGGCGCAGATCAAGTACATCGACCTCACGGAGTTCGACGTGCTGCTGCCCGTGTTCCTGACCGTGACCGTGATGCCGCTGACCTACTCGATCGCCAACGGAATCGGCGCCGGCTTCGTCAGTTGGGTGCTCATCCAGGCGTTCTCCGGTAAGGCCCGCAAGATCAGCCCGCTGCTGTGGATCGTCGCCGTCGGCTTCGTGATCTTCTTCGCCCGAGGTCCCATCGAGGCGCTCTTCGGCGTCGCCTGAGCGACGACGAACAACACGAAGGGCGGATGCTGCGGCATCCGCCCTTCGTCGTCCCTACGCACATGGCGTGTCGAAAGCGTCCGGGCATAGAAGAAGGCCCCGGAGTGGAGTCCAGGGCCTTCTCCTACAGTCTAGCGCTTACAGCGACTCGACGATCTCACGCATGAGTGCGGCCGTCTCGGACGGCGTCTTGCCGACCTTGACCCCGGCGGCCTCGAGGGCCTCCTTCTTCGCCTGGGCGGTGCCCGCGGAGCCCGACACGATCGCGCCGGCGTGGCCCATGGTCTTGCCCTCGGGAGCCGTGAAGCCCGCGACGTAGCCGACGACCGGCTTGGTGACGTGCGCCTTGATGTAGTCGGCCGCGCGCTCTTCGGCGTCGCCGCCGATCTCACCGATCATCACGATCGCCTTGGTCTCGGGGTCGGCCTCGAACGCGGCGAGCGCGTCGATGTGCGTCGTGCCGATGACGGGGTCGCCGCCGATGCCGATGGCCGTCGAGAAGCCCAGGTCGCGCAGCTCGAACATCATCTGGTACGTCAGTGTGCCCGACTTCGACACGAGCCCGATCGGTCCCTTTCCGGTGATGTTCGCCGGCGTGATGCCGACGAGCGCCTCACCGGGGGTGATGATCCCGGGGCAGTTCGGTCCGATGATGCGAGTCGTGTTGCCCTTGCTCTGGGCGTAAGCCCAGGCCTCTGCCGAGTCGCCGACGGGGACACCCTCGGTGATCACGACGAGCAGCGGGATCTCGGCATCGATGGCCTCGATCATCGCGTCCTTGGTGAAGGCGCCGGGCACGAAGGCGATCGACACATCGGCGCCGGTCTCCTTCATGGCCTCGGCGACCGAGCCGAAGACGGGGAGCTCGACGGCGTTGCCGTCCTTGTCGGTGTGCGCGACCGTGGTGCCGGCCTTGCGTGCGTTCACGCCGCCGACGACCTGGGTGCCGGCCTTCAGCATGAGCGCCGTGTGCTTGGTGCCCTCGCCGCCGGTGATGCCCTGGACGATGACCTTGGAATCCTTGTTGAGGTAGATCGACATTTCTCTAGTCCTTGTGTCTCTCTGCGATCAGGCGTTGGCGAGTTCGGCGGCCTTGTCGGCGCCTTCGTCCATGGTGCTGGCGAGCGTGACGAGCGGGTGCGCGTACTCGGCGAGGATCGCACGACCCTCGTCGACGCGGTTGCCGTCGAGGCGCACGACCAGCGGCTTGGACGCCGTGGAGCCGAGCGTCTCGAGTGCGCCCTTGATGCCGTTGGCGACGGCGTCGCACGCCGTGATGCCGCCGAAGACATTGACGAACACGCTCTTGACCTGCGGGTCGCCCAGGATGACGTCGAGGCCTGCGGCCATGACCTCTGCCGAGGCGCCGCCGCCGATGTCGAGGAAGTTCGCGGGCTTGACGCCGTTGTGGTTCTCGCCGGCGTAGGCGACCACGTCGAGCGTCGACATGACGAGACCTGCGCCGTTGCCGATGATGCCGACCTCGCCGTCGAGCTTGACGTAGTTCAGACCGCTCTTCTTGGCCTTCGCCTCGAGCGGGTCCGCTGCGTCCTTGTCCTCGAGCGCCTCGTGCTCGGGGTGGCGGATCTCGGAGGCGTTGTCGTCGAGCGTGACCTTGCCGTCGAGGGCGATGATGTCGCCCTCTTCGGTGCGGACCAGCGGGTTGACCTCGACGAGAGTCGCGTCCTCGCCCTTGTAGACGTCGAAGAGCTTGACGAACACGTCGGAGACCTTCTCGATGAGGTCCTCCGGGAAGTTGGCGGCGCGAGCGATCTCGACGGCCTTCTCCTTGTCGATGCCGGTCAGCGGGTTGACCTCGACGCGCGCGAGCGCCTCGGGACGCTCGACCGCGAGCTCCTCGATCTCCATGCCGCCCTCGACCGAGCAGAGGCTCAGGTACGAGCGGTTGGCACGGTCGAGCAGCACGGAGAAGTAGAACTCCTCAGCGATGCGGGCACCCTGCGCGACCATGACGCGCTTGACGATGTGGCCCTTGATGTCGAGACCGAGGATGGCCTTGGCCGCCTCGTACGCCTCGTCGGGGGTCTTGGCGACCTTGACGCCGCCGGCCTTGCCACGACCACCGGTCTTGACCTGGGCCTTGACGACGACGACGCCGCCGATCTTCTCAGCGGCTGCCTTCACCTCCTCAGGGGTGTCGGCGACGATGCCGGCGAGGACCGGCACTCCGTACTTCTCGAAAACGTCTCGTGCCTGGTACTCGTACAGATCCACTGTGCTTCCTTCACTGGGCTGCGGCCTGGAATTCTCTCGATGTCGAGACATCGATCAATCCCCCAGCCTACTACCGCCGCCTGAGCGCCCCTACGTCCGCAGAGCGCGGGCGACGAGCCGATGTCGTCCGGTAGCATTCTTGTGCGTTGAATCAGGGGGAGACAATGACGGACACGTTCGACTGGTCGGATCCGATCGCCACACGGGCCCGCATCGAGCAGCAGGTCAGAGACGCAGAGCGCCGCGCGGCACAGGCCGAGCAGGTGCGCGACGACATCGCTGCCGTGCGTGAGCGGGCGACGTCGCCTGGCCGTGATGTCGCGGTCACGGTGGACTCCTCCGGTCGGCTCGCCGAGGTCACGCTCACGGATGCCGCATACGACCGATCCCCCGCAGCGCTGGGCGCTCTGATCGTCTCCCTCGCCGGAGATGCGCAGCGCGCGGCCGGCGCGAAGGCCGTCGAGATCGCCGCCGAGGCGTTCGGCGCGGACGACGCAGCCGTCGAGCACCTGCGTGAAGAGATCGCTCAGCTCCCCGACCCGAGTCAGGACGGCCAGCCACGGATCGAGTACCGCTGATGGCGGAGCTGATCGCGGTAGACACCGAGACGGTGCGCAGGCACGCGCAGCGCGTCGGCCAGATCGCGTCGGATGTGAGGCTCGCCGAGAACGCCGCCGGGTCGATGAACGTCGGCGGCGGGGCGTTCGGGGTGATGTGCGCATTCCTGGTTCCGCCTGCGCAACTCGTCTCGTCGATCGCCATCGGCGCGATCTCCGCCGCGGCGACCATGCTCGAGCAGTCCGAGGAACAGCTCAAAGGTCTCGCCGATGACTTCGATGAGGGCGAGCAGCGACAGCTCGACACGATCAGCGGTCTGATGGCATCGGTCGAGGGCGGCGTCCGATGACGCCGCCGAACCCGCTGGTGGCCGGACCGATCGATCCGACGACGCCGTTCAGCGGCGCAGGGCTGCTCGAGGACGGCTATGAGCTCGTCAACGCCATCGAGAGCGGAGACTGGGTGGCCGGAGGCCTCGCATCGTTCTCCGCCCTGGCGAACACCGTCGCGACGGCGATGGATCCGCTCGGATCGCTGATCGCGGCGGGTCTGGGCTGGCTCATGGACCATCTCGAGCCGCTCAAAGGCTGGCTCAACGACCTGACCGGCGACGCCGGTGAAGTCGCCGGATTCGCCGCGACGTGGGGCAACATCGCCCAGCATCTGCAGCAGGCGGGCGAGACCCTCGATTCCCGACTCGCCGACGTGAGCTCGATGTCGGGCGAGGCGATCGCCGCGTACCTCCGACTCCAGGCGGACGTCGCCGCTCATATCTCCGCCGCGGGCGCGTGGGCGGGCGGCATGAAGACCGGCATGGAAGCGGCATCCATGCTCGTCCAGGTCGTTCATGAGCTCGTGCGCGACACGCTCTCGCAGCTCGTGGGCTCGCTGATCTCCTACGCGAGCACGCTGGTCATCTCACTCGGCACCGCCACCCCATATGTCATCGCGCAGGCGACGAGCCGCGTCTCGGCGATGACCGCCCGGATCTCCGGCACGGTGCTCAAGCTCGTCGACGCCGTCACGGCTCTCGCCAAGCACCTGGACGAACTCAAGGCGCTCTTCCAGCGCCTCGGAGACCTCTTCTCGCGCGGTCCGGGCGGCGGAAACGCTCCCTCCGGTCCCGGAGCACCGCACAGCCCGAACGGCACACCTCCCCACACCCCGCCCGACGGCACGACGCCGGACGGGCCCGCCTCGCCCGGTCCCAGCGTGCGCGACCAGAGCATGCTCACCGACGAGCAGCTCCAGACATATCTCGAGCGCAACTACCCGCAGTACGCCGACGACTTCGCCGACACCGGCACGCTCCCACCCGACGTGCAGATCCCCAAGGGGCCTGAGGTCCTTCAGCCGGATGGCAGCATCGACTGGAGCCAGGTGCCCGGCGGCGGGTACGTGCTGGATGCCAACGACAATCCGATCCGACAGCCGCACACGCCGCAGCCCGGTGACGTGCTCGACCGCTACGGTCCCCCCGACGGTCGATACACCTCACCGGTGCCGGATGACGGGCCGTACACGTACGACCAGCGTTCCCTGCCCTACGTCGAGAATCCCGCGCATTACCACCGCTACGAGGTCATCGGCGATCTGTCCGATCTGCGTGGTGCGTTCGACAGCGCCCCTCAGCACGTCAAGGACGAACTCCTGGCGGGCGGTCTCAAGCCCGAATACCTCGGTTCACAGGGGTACCAGGGAGACATCGCGCCCGGATTCGGCTCGCCGGGCGGCGGCTCCCAGGTGCAGCTTCCGCTCACCGCGGAGCAGCTCATCGCGCTAGGCCTGCTTAAGGAGATCCCATGACGAACCTCACCGCCGCCGACGCACAGCGCATCATCCAGGACGAACAGCTCACCGCCACCGCGAACTGGTTCGGGCGCACCGGCCGTCGCGAACGGTCGGCATGGATCGATCGCGACGGCGATGAGTGGATCGTGTGGGACACCGACGAGCGCGGCGACCGGTTCTTCGGCCCGTCGCGCTTCTCCTCCGAAGCCGAGGCTCTCGACCAGTTCCTGCGGATGGCACGGTCGCACAAGGCAGCGGATTCCACCGCTGTGCGACGGATCGGGGACTCCGCATGACCGAGGTCTGGATCGGCCCCGACGGCCGCGCCCTCACTCGCGAGCCCGTGCCGGCCGGCGCGGAGGTCTGGGACATGTACGGCCCCGTGAACACCCGCTACGTCTACCTCGTCGAGAACGGGCAGCCCGCTGCGTATCCTGAGCGCTCGCTCCCCTGGGTCGAGAATCCGTCGGCGTACCACCAGTTCATCGTCATCGGCGATTGCGTACACGTCCGTGCCGCATACGAGCGATCCGGCGATGCCGCGCTTCGCCGCGACCTGGATGATCTCGTGGACATCGGCTACTACCGCTGGGACGAGCCCATCTACAGCGGCAGGGTGGCTCCCGCATTCGGCGAACCCGGCGGCGCCACCCAGCTCGTGCTGCCCCTGCCGCTCTCGTTCTATCTGCGACTCGGACTCGTGCGCGAACTGAGCGTCCCTGGAGGACTGGCATGAACCGTGACACCGTGCTCGCCGACCTCCGCGCACGCGGCCATGCCGGGTACTCGCTCTTCGAGGACCCGCGCGGCAAGCCGAACGTCATCGTCCTGACCTTCGGCAGGAACGGTTTCCAGACCTGGATCCAAGACGAACGCGCACAACCCATCGCCGGTTCGCTCCGCGCCTTCGACGCGGAATCCGAGGCCCTCGCCGACTTCACCCACCGGGTGGAGATCTGGAACCGCGTCAGCGGCGTCCGTCCGACGGCATAGACGGCCACGCCTCCGTCCGGTCGCAACGGCCTCACGCCCTACGGCGACCGCCCATGATCGTCGACGACATCGACAGGTCTAGGCTCATTCCATGCACGAATCCGCAGAACTGCGCACCGGCGTCGTGGCCGCTGCACTCGAGCTCTTCGCGTCACAGGGCTTCGACCAGACCTCCGTCGAGCAGATCGCGAAGGCCGCAGGCGTCTCACGCTCGACCTTCTTCCGCCAGTTCGGCGGCAAAGAGGATGTGGTCTTCGCGGACCATGAGGTGCTGCTCGACCAGTTGCGGACCTTCCTCGCGGAAGGGCATGACGATCCCTGGCGTGCGGTCTGCGCGGCATCCGAGTCGGTCTTCGCCCACTTCGCGCACGATCCCGAACTCGCGCGTCGCCGCTATCAGATCGTCCGCCAGGTGCCGGTGCTCCGTGAGCGCGAGATCATCACGGTGTTCCGCTACGAGCGGCTGTTCGACGACTATCTGCGCAGCTCGCTCCCCGGGATCGATCCTCTCGATGCCGTCGGGTTCTCCGCCCTCGTCACCGCCGTGCACAACCATGTGCTGCGGCAGCTGCTGCGCGGCAAGAAGAAGGTGCCGCTCTCGACGCTGCAGACGGCGCTCGCCGACGTCCGCCGCCGCTACGGGGTGCCTTCCGACGCGGTCTCCGAGGCTCCGGATGACGTGGTCGTCGCCGTGTTCCCTCGCTCGATGCCGATCGCCGAGGTCACCCGGCGCCTGCGCTCTCAACTCGACTGAACCAGGACTCTCTCCACCGGAGTCGTGAAACCGAGTTTCACAGCGTACGATACTTGGTGTCACGAAGGAGTCACCATGAGCACCGCAGCCTCTCCCCTGCCCGGCGAGCGCGTCTCGTCGTACGACATCACCGGGCGACAGGACAGCGATTACTACGCCGTCTTCGCCGACATCCCCGACGCCGACCGGTCGGCCTGGGATCGCGCCAAGGCCTACATCGACGAGGTCGGGCCTCAGATGGCGGACGCCTGGGATCGCGCGGAGTATCCGCTCGAGGCCGCGCGCCGAATGGGCGAGATGGATCTCGTCGTCGATGGCATCGAGCATCCTGCCCTCACCCGGCTCTCCCCCTCGCTGCCGGGCTCGTGAACATGGAGATCTCGCGCGGCGACGGGTCGCTCGGCACCGTGCTCGCCGTCCAAGGCGGGCTCGCGCTGCGCACCCTGGCGCTCTTCGGATCCCCCGCTCAGCAGGAGAAGTGGCTCACGGCTCTGGCAGACGGCTCGGTCTTCGGATCCTTCGCCCTCACCGAGCCCGACCACGGGTCTGACTCGGTATCGCTGGAGACCGTGGCCCGCCGCGATGGCGACGAGTGGGTCATCCGCGGCGCGAAGAAGTGGATCGGCAACGGCGCCTCGGGCGGCATCACTTTCGTCTGGGCCCGCGTCGACGACGAGAGGGCGCCCGAACACGGTGCGGTCCGGTGCTTCCTCGTCGAACAGGACACCCCTGGATACTCAGGGACCCCGATCCGCGGCAAGGCCTCGCTGAGGGCGATCCACCAGGCTCACATCGTGCTCGACGACGTCCGGGTGCCGCTCGACTCCGTGCTCCCTGGCACCAAGAGCTTCAAGGACGCGTCGGTCGTCCTCTACGCCACCCGCTCAGGGGTCGCGTGGTCGGCCCTCGGCCACGCGACGGCCTGCTACGAGGCGGCGCTGGCCTACTCGACCCAGCGCATCCAGTTCGGCAAGCCGCTCGCCAAGTTCCAGATGGTGCAGGAGCGCCTCACGCACATGCTCGAGGACCTCACGGCCATGCAGCTGTACTGCCGTCGCCTCGCAGACCTCGAGACCGCGGGTGAGCTTCGCCCCACGCAGGCCTCGCTGGCGAAGTTCCACAACACGCGAGCAGCTCGACGCGTGGCATCCGTCGCCCGTGACCTCCTCGGCGGCAACGGCATCCTGCTCGAGAACGGTGTGATGCAGCACATGGCCGACATCGAGGCGATCCACACCTATGAGGGCACCGAGAGCGTGCAGGCGCTGCTGCTCGGGCGCGACATCACGGGGATGAGCGCCTTCACCTGAGCGCTCACCACCGCGGTGCCGACGAGGACGTCAGTCGCAGCCGCAGCCGCCGGCCGGCGTCTTCACCATGAAGCAGACGTCGCACACGCCGTAGTCGCGCTCTTCCGTCTTGGTCGCGCGCTCGGCCTTCGGCGCAGCCGCGACACGAGGGGTCGTCGATCTCTTCGCCTTGACAGGCGCGATCGGGCGGAACTCGCTCGGGTGCGTCACGTAGAAGTACGGTGCGCGGCCCTCGCTCGGCTGCAGTCGCAGGGGCGTCGAGCCGATGACGATCGTCTCGTCCTCGGTGAAGCCGTTGGTGTAGGTCTTGCCGATGTGCAGCGGGGCGCCGTCGCCGCGGCGGATAGCCTCGATGTAGCGACCGCGGTCGATATAGGAGGAGATGCCGACGGCGTCGGTGATCGCGGAGATGAACTCGTGGTTCTCCTCGGCGATGCGATGCGCGCGGAGCGCCTCCGCGAGGGTTCGGTACGGACGGGAGTTGCCTGTGGGGGTCGGGCCCTGAACTTCATTCATTTCCTCAAGGATCTCACGCCCGGGCATGGAAGACTGGCCGAATGGCACGCGCGACGATCATCGGCTCCGGACCGAACGGCCTGGCGGCGGCTGTGTCCCTCGCGCGCGCCGGCTACGAGGTGCACGTGCTCGAAGCTGCCGACACGATCGGCGGCGGAGTCCGCACGACGGAATCGACCCTCTCGGGCTTCCGGCACGACGTCTGCGCCGCCGTGCACCCGGCCGCGCTCTCTTCGTCGTTCTTCCAGGCGTTCGGCCTCGCCGAACGGGTGGACTGGATCCTCCCCGACATCTCGTACGCGCACCCGCTAGACGGCGGCAGAGCCGGAATCGCATGGCGCGACATCGAACGCACCGCGGCAGGGCTCGGCGTCGACGAGCGGGCCTGGCTGTCGCTCCTGCGCCCGCTCAGCACTCACGTCGAGGGTGTCGTCGACTTCACCGGCAATCAGATGCTCAGGGTGCCTCGCGAGCCGATCACGGCTCTCCGGTTCGCCCTGCGGATGCTCGACCAGGGCACGCCGCTCGCCCGGCGCAGCTTCCGCACCGAAGAGGCCGCCGCGCTGATGGCCGGTGTCCTGGCGCACGCGAACACCCCGCTCCCCTCGCTCGCCGGTGCCGCAGCCGGGCTGCTGCTCGCCGCGCAGGCGCACGCCGGCGGATGGATGTACCCGCGAGGCGGCGCGCAGCGCATCGCCGACAGCATGGTCGCCGATATCGAGGCCCATGGCGGATCCGTCGAATCGGGCATCCACGTCACCGACCTGGGATCGCTCGACTGGGGCGACCCCGCCCGTGGTGATCTGCTGATGCTGAACACATCGCCCCGCCTCACCCTCACCCATCCGGACATCCCCGCGGCCTACGCGCGGGCGATCCGCAACTACCGATACGGCCCCGCCGCTGCGAAGGTGGATTTCGCTCTCGACGGGCCGATTCCCTGGGCGAATCCCGACGTCGCCCAGTCGCCCACCGTCCACATCGGCGGATCGGCCGCGGAGACGTGGGCGAGTGAGAACGCTGTCGCCCGGGGACGGATCAGCGACCGACCGTACGTCCTGACGGTCCAGCCCTCGGTCTTCGACCCCAGCAGGGCGCCGGAGGGCAAGGCGGTGCTGTGGGCGTACATCCATGTTCCCCAGGACTCCGATCTCGACGCCACCGAACTCATCACGCGTCAGGTCGAGCGATTCGCACCGGGATTCCGGGACCTCATCCTCGCGCACCACTCGGTGCCGGCGTCGTCGCGCGAGGCGGTCAACCCGTCGGAGATCGGCGGCGACATCCTCGGCGGGGCGTTCACGATCCCGCAGGCGCTGCGGCGCCCGGTCCTCGGCGTCGCGCCCTGGCGCACTCCGATGCACGGGGTGTACCTCGCGTCGGCGTCGACACCGCCCGGCCCGGGCGTCAACGGCATGGCGGGATGGCATGCCGCCCGCACGGCGCTCAAGGATGCCGGCATGCGCGTCTCCCTCGACGACCTCTTCTCCTGACGGGCGAAATCACCCTTCTGCCACGACGCGACCGACGCCAGGATGGATCCATGCGCTACGAGATCCCGTCCCCGATGCTGGCGAAGGCGGCAGCATCCGTCCCCGATCCCGCGAAGACCGCCGGAGGGCTGCTGTTCGAGCCCAAGTGGGACGGATTCCGCGGGCTGATCGCCTGGGACGGCGAGACCGTCGAGATCGGCTCCCGCGGCGCGAAACCGCTGACGAGATACTTCCCCGAGCTCGTCGAGGCGATCCCGCGACTGCTTCCGAGGTCGTGCCTGCTCGACGGAGAGATCGTCGTGGCCACGGGACACGAGGGGGCGCAGCGACTCGATTGGGAGGCGCTGAGTCAGCGCATCCATCCCGCGGCCTCACGAGTGGCGAAGCTCGCCGCGGAGACGCCTGCGATGTTCATCGCCTTCGATCTACTGGCCGTCGACGACGAAGACCTCCTGAGCACTCCGTTCGCCGAACGCCGCGCGCGCCTGGAGACCCTGATGGAAGGGGTCGAGCATCCCCTGCACATCACGCGCACCACCCGCGATCGGGACGCCGCCGTGCGCTGGCTCGCCGAGTTCGAGGGCGCAGGGCTCGACGGGGTCGTCGCCAAGCCACTCGATCAGCCGTACGCGCCCGGAAAGCGCACCCTCATCAAGATCAAGCATGCCCGCACCGCTGACGTGGTCGCGCTCGGCTACCGCGTGCACAAGTCCGGGTCGGGCGTCGGGTCTCTGCTCGTCGGCCTCTACGACTCCGACGGCACCCTGCGGCAGGTCGGCGGCGTGGCCGCATGGAGTGATGTGCGCCGCCGGGAGCTCGTCGAGGAACTCGCCCCGCTCGTGCAGCGCGACGACTCCGGCGAGGCCCTCACCGGCGAGGGTGAGCGTTCGCGCTTCAGCGGGTCCAAGGATGTCTCGTTCGTCCGGCTGCGCCCCGAGCTCGTGCTCGAGGTGCGCTACGACCAGCTCGAGGGTTCGCGGTTCCGCCATACGGTGCAGTTCGACCGCTGGCGTCCGGACCGGGATGCGCGGTCGTGCACCTACGACCAGCTCGACACCGTGGCCGGGTACGACCTGGCCGAGGTCATCGGCTGAGGCTCACTCCTCGACGGGATCACCGTTCGCATCCCAGTGGGCGTCGACCTTCTTGCTGGGCTGCACGCGTGGGGGCTCTCCGGGCATCTTGGGAAACTCGGGCGGGAACGACAACTCGCCGAGGCCCGCCGCCTTGTCCCGCTCCCACCACTCGAGAAGCGTGTCGATGCGCCCCGGCTCGTCCTGCTTGCCCGCCCAGGGATCACCGACCTCGGCGAGTCTCTTCGGGATGCTGCGGACGGTGAAGACCGCGGGGTCGAGACCGTCCAGCTCGTCCCAGTACACGGGCGTCGAGACCGTGGCCCCGGGAAGCGCGCGGGGGCTGTAGGCACCGGCCATCGTGCGGTCGCGGTTCGCCTGGTTGAAGTCGATGAAGACCCGCTGACCACGCTCCTCCTTCCACCAGCTCATCGTGACCTGCTCCGGCATCCGTCGCTCCAGCTCGCGGCCGGCTGCGATCACGGCGTGCCGCACATCGAGGAACTCATGAGTCGGTTCGATGGGCGCGAACACGTGCAGTCCACGGTTGCCGCTGGTCTTCACGAACGCGGTGAGACCGACCTCTTCGAGCACCTCTCTCAGCGCGTGTGCGGCGGGGATGGCATCCGCGAACCCCGTGCCGGGCTGCGGGTCGAGGTCGATCCGCAACTCGACGGGATTGTCCGGGTCGGTGGCGAGGGACGCCCAGGGGTGGAAGACGATCGTGTTCATCTGCGCCGCCCAGACGATCGCGCTCGGGCGATTCAGGACGATCTGCGGATGCCGACGCGCACTGTTGTAGGTCACGGTGACGGCGTCGACATAGTCGGGCGTTCCCTTGGGCGGGTTCTTCGAGAAGAACCCGTCGCTTCCCACGCCGTCGCGGAAGCGCTCGAGCGAGACGGGACGATTCCCGTTCGCCTCGAGGAACGGCACGCTGACGAGCTGGAAGTACTCCGCGAGCTCGGCCTTCGTGATGCCGTCCTTCGGCCAGACGACCCTGTTCGGGCTCGAGAGCGCGACCTCGCGCTCTCCATCGGGATCGATGACTGTCAGGGTCACGCGTTCTGAGGCCATGCTCCGACCCTAGAGGGCCGGTGCGACGCGGGGGAAGCCCGTCAGTCGTCGATGTCGATCGCGAGGATCAGCACCGAGGTGAGAGCGTCGCGCTCGACCACGATGCTGGGGCCGGCCGGATCGATGATGACCCCGGCCATATCGATGTGGCTGGAGAGGATCTTGGCCAGCTGCAGCGGCTCGAACGGCAGCGGTCGGTCGCCCCGACCGAGCGCGAGCACCTCGAGCGGGTGCGAGAAGAGCTGGAGGAACCGCTTGCCGTCGGGAGTCTGCGCTTCGGCGATCCCGACCTGTCCGCCGGGATTTCCCTCGTTGACGGCGACCCACATGCGCTTCGTCGCGAGCGCCTCACCGACCTTCGATTCGGTGTCCTGCTCACGCGGCGCGGCGATCAGCGACTTGACCGTCATGTCGACGTCTGCCTGCTCGAGCGCCTTCTGCAGGAGCTCGGACGGGAACACCACGCGGTGCGGCGCAGAGGCGTTGTCGACGATGAGGCCGGCGAAGTCACCCGAGACGACCTGCTGCAGAACGGACGTGACGGGCTGGGCGACGGCAGATGTCGCCGTCGGGTCCTTCTCGAGCTGCACGGAGTCTCGGACAGCGGCGGCCGAACTGAACGCGAGCATGAACTGACGATCGCCATCACGCACGACCGCGACAGCGAGAGGCTTGCCCTCACTGATCTGCGCGCGTGCGTCACCGTTGACGCGGATGTACATGTGCCCCTGCAGCGCCTGGCGGAGCACTCCGAGCAGCTGCTCGTTCGTGGCGCCCTGCTCGACCTCTTTCAGGGATTCACGCAGCAGGACGTTGTCCTTCATGCCCGGGACGGTCTCGGTCTGCTCGGGCGGCATCGCGGGCGCCAGCGGCAGTCGACGCTCGGGCTCGGCCACGGGGGCGGGTGCCGGCGCAGCGGGAACAGGGGCGGGTGCTGTCGCAGGCGCCGATGCTGCCGGCGCGTCAGGACCGGGCAGCTCGACCTCCGGTCCGGCCTGAGCACCGACCCCACGGAACGCCTGGACGGAGATACCGATGGTGGGCGTGGCCTCGGCGGCGTCCGCCGGCGCCTCCGCACCGTCCGGAGTCTCGTCGGCGGACTCCCCGGTCTCGGTGTCGAACTGGTCGGCGACGACGTCGTCGGCGGACTTCTTGCGGCGGGAGAACAGGGCCATATCAGCCAGCCTAACCCGCCAGAGGGCTAGATCTTCTCGATCGGCGCGACCTTGATCAGGAGCTTCTTCTGGCCGGCGGAATCGAAGCGCACGTGCGCGATGCGCTTGGCACCCTCGCCCGTCACCGCGTCGACCCGTCCGTCGCCGAAGTCCGTGTGGCGGATGCGATCCCCGGCGGCGAGTTCGAGGTCGCCGTTGTCACGCATCTTCGCCGTCACGCGGTTGGGGAACTTGTCCATCGCGGTCGAGAGCGGCTTGAGAGAGTCGCGCCCCGGCAGCTGCTTCACCGCGAAACGGTCGCCGGAACCGGAGCCGCCGGAGCCGCCGAATCCGCCTGCCCGGCGCGCATTGAGCGCACGGGACTGCATGCCTCCCCGGGAGTTGACGTCGCCGGGCGACTGGCGCCAGTCGATGAGTCCGGCGGGGATCTCCTGCAGGAAGCGGCTGGGCATCGCGACCGAGACCTCGCCGAACTGGGCCCTGGTCATCGCGAGCGACAGGTGCAGGCGCTTCCGCGCGCGCGTGATGCCGACGTAGAAGAGCCTCCGCTCCTCCTGAGGACCGCCCGGCTCCCCCGCCGAGATGCGGTGCGGGATCAGATCCTCTTCGACGCCGGTCACGAAGACCGCATCGTACTCGAGCCCCTTCGCGGTGTGCATCGTCATCATCGACACCGACCCTGATTCGTCATCGAGGTCATCGGCATCCGAGACCAGGGCGACCTCTGTGAGGAAGTCCACGATCGTCCCGTCAGGATTGTTGCGCGCGAAGTCCCGCGCGACGGCGACGAACTCGTCGAGGTTCTCGACGCGCGCCTCATCCTGTGGGTCGCGGCTCGCCCGCAGGGCGTCGAGGTAGCCGCTCTTCGACAGCAGCACGCTGAGCCCGTCGGCGACGGTCGTCGGAGCGGGAACCTCGCCGGACGCGGGGAGCATGATCTCCGTCGCCTCGGTCAGCACGGCGTCGAGCTGGGCGATGCCGGCCTGGATCTTCGGACCGAAGCCCAGCTGCTCGGGCACGGACAGGGCCTGCCGGAACGTGATGTCGTGGTCTTCGGCGAACCGGGCGATCGCCGTCTCGGTCACATCGCCGATGCCGCGCCTGGGCTTGTTCAGGATGCGGCGGACAGCCATCTCGTCGGCCGGGTTCGCGACGGCGACCAGGTAGGCGAGGGCGTCCTTGATCTCGGCACGCTCGTAGAACTTCGTGCCGCCCATGATCTTGTAGGGCACGGCGGAGCGGATGAAGATCTCCTCCAGCGCACGCGATTGCGAGTTCGTGCGGTAGAAGACGGCCATCTCGGAGTACGGCATGCCGGCGCGGTGCAGCGCCTCGACCTCGTCGGCGACGAATTGGGCCTCATCGTGCTGGGAGTACCCGGTGAAGCCGACGATCATGTCGCCGTCGCCCTTGTCGCTCCAGAGCTTCTTGTCCTTGCGGTCGAAGTTGTTGCCGATCACCGCGTTCGCCGCCGAGAGGATGTTCTGCGTCGAACGGTAGTTCTGCTCGAGCAGCACGACGCGAGCGCCGGGGAAGTCGCGCTCGAACTCGCTGATGTTGCGGATGTCGGCGCCGCGGAAGGCGTAGATCGACTGGTCGGAATCACCCACCACGGTGAGTGACGCGCCTTCGAGCTCCGGCGTGGTCTCCGGCTCGAAGATCATCATGCCGTCGGAGGCATACGGATCGGGCGAATCGCCCGAGACCGGACGCGTCAGCTCGTGGATGAGGGCGTACTGAGCGTGGTTCGTGTCCTGGTACTCGTCGACCAGCACATGACGGAACCTGCGCCGATAGGTGTCGGCGACCTGCGGGAAGGCGCGGAACAGATAGACGGTCTGGCCGATCAGGTCGTCGAAGTCGAACGCGTTCGCCTTCTGCAGCTGCCGCTGGTAGTCGGCGAAAAGCTCGACGAAGATCCGCTCGGCCGGGTCGTTCATGTTCGCCTGTCGCGCATACGCGTCGGCATCCGACAGCTCGTTCTTGAGCTTGGAGATGCGCGACTGCACGGCCCCGGGCGTGAGACCGTAGGCATCGGCCTCGTGCTGCTTGACCAGCCGCTTGATGAGCGCCCGCGAATCACCGGAGTCGTAGATCGTGAATGACTTGGTGAACCCGAACTGCTGAGCCTCACGCCGGAGGATCCGCACGCAGGCGGAGTGGAACGTCGAGATCCACATGCCCCGCGCCGCGTCGCCCACGATCGCCTCGACGCGCTCGCGCATCTCACCGGCGGCCTTGTTGGTGAAGGTGATCGCGAGGATCTGGCTGGGCCATGCCTCGCGTGACCTCAGCAGAGAGGCGATGCGCCGTGTCAGCACGCTGGTCTTGCCGGAGCCTGCGCCCGCGACGATCAGCAGCGCGGGTCCGCGGTAGGTCACCGCTTCGAGCTGCTGCGGGTTGAGGCCGGCGAGGAGGTCGTCCTGTCCCTGCGCTCCGGTGGAGCGAGGGCCGACGGATCCGGGGACGATGAGGGGGGCTTCGGTCATGGCTCTACGAGTCTAGGCCGCGCCACCGACACTGCCGGCGGATGGGGCGGATGCACGGGATCCCGTGCATCCGCCCCATCCTCGTCACGTCGCTCGTGTCAGCTGACGCGCCGGCGCCGACCGGCGACGAGCGCACCGCCGACGACGAGCATCAGGGCCAGAGCGATCAGGGCCACGGGCACCTCCGCGCCGGTCGCAGCGAGGCCGGCGGCACCGTCACGGTCGTCACCGGAAGGCGCGCCGCCGGGCTGGCTCGAGACCGGGCCCTCGCCAGGAGTCTGCCCCGGGTTCTCCCCGGGCCCTTCGCCGGGCGTCTCTCCGGTCACTCCGGGAAGGGTGCCGACTCGCAGCGCCTCGGCGGCGAAACCGTCGGCGAACCACCAGACCGGACGCTCACCGTCGACCGACAGCGAGGCCGGGGCGGTCGCGAATCCCTCGTTGTTGATGTCGGGCATGCCGGCAGGGCGGGCGAAGTGCGCGATGCCGGGCTGTTCGGTGCCGTTCAGCGTGATCTGGGCCGACTGCCCCTGGCAGCCGTCGTCGCAGACCGCCCACAGCACGTCGAGCACGCTGTCGTAGTCGAGCGCCATGACGCCGGGCAGACCGGGTGCGATCTCCGACACCAGCGTGGCCCGGCCGTCGGCGCCGAGCGCGAACGCGTAGACGTGACCGTTGTCCTCGACCGCGACGAAGAACAGGCCGCCGCCGTGTCCGGCGTAGTCTGCCGAGTCGTACGGGGCCGCGGTGTTGACGTCGAAGAGTGCGCCGTCAAGAGCGCTGTCCGGCACCCACTGCACCGCCTCCATGCCGAGGTTCGCTCCCACGGCGGGGAGCGACGAGGTCAGATCCCACTCCTGCTCGGCGACGAGGTCGTCGGCGGAGGCTTCAGGGTCGACCTTCAGGATGGTGTTCTGGTTCACGCCCTTGGCGCTGTTGTCACGCTCGGAGGCGACGTAGACCGATCCCTCGCCGTCGACGGTGATGCCCTCGGTGTCGGGGCCTGCGGCGTTCGGGTCGCCGGCATCCTTCTGGAATCGCACGCGCTTGCCCGACTCCCACCCGGCGATCTGCGAGAACGAGCCGTCGGCGTGGGCCTCGAGCTTCCAGATGCGCCCCTCGCCGTTGTCCACGGCCCAGAGGAACGATCCGTCCGACGTCTCCTGCACGTCGAGACCCGAGCTGTCCTCGAGGAACGTCGGCGCGGTGTCGAGCACCCGGACGTCGGCCGAACCCGGCCATGGCGAGACGGGGATCTCGCCGGCGCAGATGTTCGCCGCACCCTTCGTGCTCTCCGCGGTCGCCGCGAAGGTGCCGGCGATGTCCGGGCAGCGCCCCCACGTGGTGGCCGCGTGCCCTGCGCCCCACGTGGTGGAGTCGATGAGCAGATCTCCGTCGAAGACGCGCACGGAGTCGCCGTCACCCAGACCGAAGCCGAGGTCCGTGCCCTCGATGACGAGGTATCCGCCCGCGGCGATGGTGGTCGCGGCCGGAATGACGTAGGAGTGGGTGTCGTCGTCGTCCTTCACGACGACGCCGGAGACGTCGAGGGCGGATGCGGTCGGGTTGACGAGTTCGATCCAGTCACCGGGCGATCCGCCGTCGGACTCGACCTCGTTGATCCGCACCGGGTTGCCGCACGCGTTGCGCTGGCCCTTGGTCGAGACCGCGATGTCGGCGAACTCTCCAGCTCCGTCCGCGCATCGCGCGAGGACGCCCGCCGCATGCGCCGCGTAGACGTGCTCGTCGACGATGTTGAGGTTCGCGTCGCGCAGCGTGACGGTGTCGCCGTTGCCCAGACCGAACACGAAGTCCTTCGGCTGGTCGAAGACGAGGTACGCGCCGGGTTCGAGCACGGTGCCCGCGGGCAGCGGCGTCGTCTCCGCCGCGTGGCCGACCGGGTCGCCGTCCATGACGGTCCAGCCGGAGAGGTCGACCGGTGTGCTGCCCGAGTTGACGACCTCGACCCAGTCGGTCGCGTCGCCGTCGGACTCGATCTCGTTGATCACGACGTCCGGCATGACGCACGTGTTCGTCGCCCCCGGGGTCGCATATGCGAGCACGAAGGCGCCCTCTCCGTCGGGGCAGCGAGCGAGGGTCGCGGCGATGGCGTCGCCGTCGATGGCGGCATGGCCGCTCCATGCCTGCGTATCGTCGACCAGCACGCCAGCCGTGTCGAACAGGCGGATGCGGTCGGCGCTGCCGATTCCGATCGGATCGCGGAAGGCCGTCTCGACGCCACCGACGAGACCGATGGTGCCCTCCTCGACGACGAGGAACTCGCCCGCGGCGATCTCCGTGCCCGGCAGGAACTGCCAGCGGTGGTCGTCGGAGTTGTCGCGGATCTCGTAGCCCGAGATGTCGAGAGGGGCATCGCCCGCGTTGTGGAACTCCACCCAGTCCGCCGGCTGCGAGTCGACCTCATTGATCGCGATGGTGCCGCCCAGAGGTTCGTCGGATGCGAAGACGTTCGCCGCGCCCTTCGTGGACTCGGACGTCTCCGCCCATTCGACGATGCCGTCGACCTCCCGCGCTCCCCAGGTCACTGCAGCGTGAGCCGCCCACGATGTCTCGTCCACGAGCACGGCGCTCGGGTCGAACAGTCGCACCTGGTCTTCTTTGCCGAGGCCGAAGGCGAAGTCGCCCGCTCCGGCATCGGCCTGGTCGAGAACGAGATGCGCGCCGGGCTCGATCACCGATCCGTCCGGGAACGTGTACGCCTCATCTTCGCCGTCGTCCTTGACGACGAAACCGCTCAGGTCGACCGCGACGGCGGACGTGTTGACGAACTCGATCCAGTCGCCGGGTGCTCCCCCGCTCGACTCGACTTCGTTGATGCGGACACCGGGTTCGGCTCCGGTGGCGGCGAGCGGCACGGCGAGCAGGGCGGCAGCGCTGAGTGCGCAGACCGTCGTGACCGCAGCCGCAGAGTGCAGGCGGGACATAGGGCTCCTGAGGGAATCAGTCGGGTAGGACTCCACATCAGCGATTCCGCATGGCCGAACGACGGCGTGCAGGTGCACGGATGGTGAACGACCGGTGGCGGTTCGCCATCGGCCCGGGAGGCCGCGAACAGGCGGATGCTCAGACGTCGATGCGAGAATCGGCCCGTGCGCACGATCCTCAACATCATCTGGCTGGTCTTCGCCGGACTCGCTCTCTTCCTCGGCTACATGCTGGCCGGCATCCTGCTGTGCATTCCGATCGTGACGATCCCCTGGGCCATCGCCTCGTTCCGCATCGCCCGCTACGCGATCTGGCCGTTCGGGCGTGAGATCGTCAGCAAGCCGACCTCCGGAGTCGGCTCGTTCCTCGGCAACGTGCTCTGGGTCATCCTCGCCGGCTGGTGGCTGGCGATCGGACACATCGTCTCCGGCCTCGCGCTCTGCATCACGATCATCGGCATCCCGATGGGCATCGCCGACTTCAAGATGGTGCCCGTCTCGCTGATGCCTCTCGGCAAGGAGATCGTGTCGCGCCGCGGCGCCTTCGACCGCACGCTCTGACCGCGGATGCCGGCTCTAGAATTGCCGGGATGGATGCCGATCGCCTGATCGCCTGGGACGCAGAGCTGCGCCAGGCGCACACGAGACTCCGCGCCGCCCTCAAGGCCACGAGGGAGGCGGTGCAGGACGGTTCGGATGCTCCGGATGCCGCGCGCGAGCTCGCGCTGTTCTGCATCGGCTTCTGCTCGGCCCTCGATGGGCATCATCTGAGCGAGGACCGCGCCCTGTTCCCCGCGCTGCGCGACCAGCACCCGGAACTCGGCGACGTGATCGCCAAGCTGATGCAGGATCACTCGATGCTGGCCCACCTGCTCGGAGGACTCCGCACGGCCGTCGAGAGCGGAGAGGGCAGCGAGACGCTGAAGCGCCACCTCGACGGCATCGGCGCGATCATGGAGTCGCACTTCCGCTTCGAGGAGCGCGAGATCCTCGAGCCGCTGCGAGCGCTCCACCTCGATCGCCCCGTTCCGGACGTGCTCGGCCCGTTCTGATCGAGGTCAGCCGCGAAAGAATCCGACCCCGAGGTCGGGGTGATCGACGAAGACCCCGTCGACTCCCGTGCGAGCGATGACGCCCCATTCGGCCTCGTAGTCCCCGTAGGCGCTCTTGCCTCCGTGGCCGCGGAACTCCGCCGAGAGGAAGGCGTTCTCCGGCCGACAGGTCCATGTGAAGACCGTGAGCCCGCGCGCGTGCGCATCGGGGACGATCGAGTTGCCTGCGGCGAGCAGCATGCGCTTGTCGACGCTGATTCCGTCGACCCGGCCGACGAGCGCATCGAGTCCCTGCGGGGTGACGGTGGCCGCATACGTGGGCGCCTGCGTGCCCTGAGCGACGACCAGATCGTACGCGCGTCCCGACGCCTCGATCAGATAGACGTACGACGCCGCGATGCCTCGGGCCCTCAGCTGTCCGAGGATCGTCGACTCGAAGGACTCCACGATCAGCGGCAGCTCGCCCTCGGCCCACCCCGCCGCACGCAGGTCGCGTTCGATCAGCGGCGCGAGGTCGAGGCCGATGCTCGCGAAGTATGTGGCGTGCTTGACCTCGAGCACCACGCCGATCTCGCGTCCGTACTCGACCGAGCCGGCCCGGACGATGTCGAGCACGTCGGTCAACCGCAGGATCGCCTGCGAACCGTCGAAGCTCGCGCTCGACACGCGCACCTTCGGAAGGCGCTCCCGGCTGCGCAACGTCGTGAGCTCATCCCAGGTGAAGTCCTCGGTGAACCAGCCGGTGAGGGCCTCGCCGTCGACGCGCTTGGTCGTCTTCCGGTCGGCGAACTCCCGGTGCTCGGCCACATCCGTGGTGCCGGAGATCTCGTTCTCGTGCCGCACGATGAGCACGCCGTCCTTCGTGGCGACGACGTCGGGTTCGACCGCATCGACTCCCATCGCGAGGGCGAGCTCGTATGACGAGCGACTGTGTTCCGGACGATAGCCGGGCGCACCGCGATGCCCGATCACGAGAGGCGATTTCCTGGGCACGCTCTCAGCGTAGAACACCCTGATGACCTGCCCTTCCGGGTATCGTGGAGGAAAGCGACCTACAACCCACTTTGGAGTGAGGCCCACATGAGCAACTTCGCCTTCAACAACCCGGCGTTCCAGCAGCAGGATCCGCGCAACGTCGCGACCTACCCGGGTGCCCCGCAGGGAGCGCAGGGGGCGCAAGCCGCGTCGTTCCAGCACGGCACCATGGACGCCGCGGCGAACGCACAGCTGGAGGGCATGTACGCGGCTCCCCCGGCCGGCGCGATCGAGACCGACCGCATGTCCGTCGAGGACACCGTCTGGAAGACCGCCGGACTCTTCGCCATCCTGCTCGTCACCGCCGCCGTCGGCTGGTTCCTGACTCTGGGCGGCGTCGCCGCTCCCGAGCTGAACCCCTACAACCGCTTCGAGCCGAACCTCATGCCGTGGATCGTCGGCGCACTCGGCGGCTTCGTGCTCGCGATGGTCATCACGTTCACCTCGCGCAAGAAGGTCCGCCCCGCGCTGATCTTCGCCTACGCCGCATTCGAGGGCCTCTTCGTCGGCGGCATCTCGGCGTTCTTCGAGGTCATGTGGCCCGGCATCGTCGTGCAGGCCACGCTCGCCACGGTCTCGGTCGTCGGCGTGACCCTCGCTCTCTTCGCCAGCGGCAAGATTCGCGCGTCGAAGAAGGCCACCAAGATCTTCATGATCGCCATGGTCGGCTACCTCGTGTTCTCGCTGCTGAACCTCGTGCTCATGTGGACCGGCGTCCTCCCCCAGGGTCAGGCGTTCGGCCTCTACAGCCAGCCCATCTTCGGCATCCCGCTCGGTCTGATCATCGGCGTCCTGGTCGTCATCATGGCGGCCTACTCGCTGGTCCTCGACTTCGACCAGATCCAGCAGGGCGTGCGCAACGGCGCTCCCCGCAAGTACGGCTGGCTCGGCGCCTTCGGCATCATGGTCACGGTCGTCTGGCTCTACGTCGAGATCCTGCGCATCATCGCGATCGTCCGCGGCAACAACTGACCGCGAACCGCCTCACTCAGAGGCCCGTCCCTTCGGGGGCGGGCCTCTTGGCATATCCGAGGCCTCCAGCGCAAGGGGTTGGCTGATAATCAGCTGAGAGGGCACAGTGGATCACACGAGCCCTGGCACCCCAGGGCTCACGAAACAAAGGAGCTGAACATGAGCTTTCTCGGATTCCTTCTTCTCGGCCTCATCGCCGGAGCCATCGCGAAGCTGATCCTTCCCGGCAAGCAGGGTGGCGGATGGTTCATCACCCTCCTGCTCGGCGTCGTCGGCGCCCTCCTCGGCGGCTGGCTCGGAAGCCTGATCCTGAACCGTCCTCTCACGGAGTTCTGGGACCTGGGCACGTGGCTCCTCGCCATCGGCGGCTCGATCATCGTGCTGCTGATCTACGGCCTGATCGTCAACCGCGGCAGCAAGGCCCGCAGCTGACCTCATAGCAACACAGGAAACCGCCCTCTTCCCCAGCGACGCTGGTGAAGAGGGCGGTTTCTCTGTGTGCCGTCTGCTCAGCGCGCGTCGGCCTTGGCCTGCAGCAGCGCCCGCTCCCTGTCGTTGCCTGCGAGCGCTGCGGCGACGGCGAACTCGCTGCGCGCCTCCTCCGCGCGACCGAGTCGCAGCAGCAGTTCCCCCGCGTCGCGGGCAGCAGGTGGTAACCGGCCAGCGCACCCGAGGCGCCGAGCCGGTCGATGATCTGCAGAGCGGATGCCGGGCCCGTCGCCATCGCGACGGCAGCCGCCCGGTTGAGCTCCACGACCGGCGAGGGAGCGATCCGACCGAGCGCCTCGTACAGGAGCACGATCCGCTCCCAGTCGGTGTCGTCGACGCCCGCGGCTGTCGCATGGCATTCCGCGATCCCCGCCTGAAGGCCGTAGGGGCCGCGACCCGAGCCGAGTGCGTCAGCGGCCGCGAGCGCAGCACGTCCCCGCGCGATGCGGCTGCGATCCCAGCGACGACGGTCCTGGTCGGACAGGAGCACCGGTTCGCCGTGGGCATCGATCCGGGCGGGGAACCGCGCGGCGGTGAGCTCCATCAGGGCCAGCAGGCTGTGCACGTCGCGCTCGCGCGGCATCAGCGCGGCCAGCACCCGCGTGAGTCTGATCGCCTCGAGACTCAGCTCGGGGCGCATCCAGTCGGGACCGCTGCTCGCGGCGTGCCCCTCGTTGAAGATCAGGTAGAGCACGCCCAGGATCGCTCCCAGGCGCTCTGCGTGCTCCTCCCGTGGTGGCATCTCGAACGGGACCTGCGCCGCACCGAGAGTCTTCTTGGCCCGCACGATGCGCTGCTGCACGGTCGCCGTCGGCACGAGGAACGCCCGGGCGATCTCTTCGCTCGACAGGCCGCCCACCACGCGGAGGGTGAGCGCCACCTGCGCCTCGCGCGAGAGCACCGGGTGGCACGAGATGAAGATCAGCCGCAGCACGTCGTCGTCGACCGCATCCGGGTCCCAGGGCGGCGCGTCTGCGGCATCCGCCTGCTCTCGCTCGAGGTCGTGGGCGAGCACGGCCATCCGGTCGTCGAGACGTTCGCGGCGCCGCCAGCCGTCGATCGCCTTGCGCTTCGCGACCGCCGTGAGCCAGGCGGCGCCGTTGCGCGGCACGCCCTCGACCGGCCACTGCCGCAGGGCATCGAGCAGCGCCTCCTGCGCGAGGTCCTCGGCGAGGCCGAAGTCGCCGACCACACGCGTCAGGGTCGCGACGATCTTCGCCGACTCGATGCGCCACACGGCGGCGACGGCCCGCCGCACGTCCTCGTCGGGTGCGTGGCGGACCGTCTCGCGGTGTGCGGAGTCGGTCATCTCACTGCTGGGCGCGACGCGCCTCTTCCTCTTCGCGCCAGCCCTTCTCCTTCTCGATCCACTCGTTGTCGGCCGGGAAGTCGGACTCGTCGGTCACACGCCGCACCTCGAGGAACGACCCCTTGCCGAGGGGAGCCCTGCTCGCCCACTCCGCCGCCTCTTCACGACTGGAGACCTCGAGGATCCAGAAGCCGTTGAACAGCTCCTTCGTCTCTCCGTAGGGGCCGTCGGTGATGAGAGGCTTCTCGGCGCTGAAGTCGACGACGAATCCCTCCGCCGCGTCGCTGAGGCCCTCGCCCGCAGCCAGCACGCCGGCCTTGATCATCGACTCGTTGTACTTGCCCATCGCCTCGATGACCTGCTCGAACGGCATCTCCTTGTACGCCTCGACCGCTTCGTCGTTCGAGCGCATGATCAGCATGTACTTCATGGTGTTCTCCTCGGTGGTGGGGCCGCCTGTCGACCCTCTCATTGAAGACGTCGAACGAAGGTGCCGCAGATCGACATCTCCGCGAAAAAACTCTGGGATTCTCCGGTGGCCGTTCAGTCGAGCTCGTCGACCGCAGCCCGGATCGCGTCGGCCGAGGCCCGCAGCAGTGCGAGTTCGTGCTCGCTCATGGGCGTCTCGGCCAACGGCACGGCCCCGGCAGCGCCCACCACCGAGGGCACCGACAGCGCGACACCGCGAAGCCCGTATTCGCCGTCGAGCACCGTCGCGACCGGAAGCACCGCCCGCTCGTCGTGCAGCACTGCCTCGGCGATGCGGGCGCAGCTGACGCCGATCGCGAGATTCGTGGCTCCCTTGCCGCGGATGACGGCATAGGCCGCATCGCGCACCTCGACGGCGATGCGGTCGAGCTCGTCGACGGTGAACGGCTCATCGGCGGGCCAGTCGAGAATCGGCACCGAGCCGATGGTCGCGTTCGACCAGAGCGGGAACTCCGTGTCGCCGTGCTCGCCCACGATGTCGGCGTGCACGCTCGCGGTGCTCACATTCGCGCGATGCGCGAGCCGCCAGCGCAGACGCGACGTGTCGAGCACGGTTCCGGATCCGAAGACGCGATGCGGCGGCAGGCCCGAGACACGCTGGGCGACGACCGTCATCACATCGGCCGGATTCGTGACGATGATGAAGACGGCGTTCGGCGCGCGCTCGACGAGCTGGGGCATGAGCTTCTCGAGCAGACGAGCGTTGATGCCCGAGAGCTCCATGCGGGTCTGTCCCGGCTGCTGCTTCGCTCCGGCGGTGACGACGATCACGTCGCTGCCCTCGACGACGGCGAGGTCGGAGCCGCCGCTCACGGCCGCGGAGGTGAACTGCGTCCCGTGCGCGAGATCGAGCACCTCGGCATCCACCTTGTCGGTGGCGATGTCGTAGAGCGCGAGCTCGGCCGCACTCCCCCGGATCAGCGCCGCATACGCGACGCTGACGCCCACACTGCCTGCACCGATCACCGTGATCTTCGTCCGCGCCTTGGTCATACGCTCATCCTGCCCGAAATAACGCGAACGGGCACGGACCGTGATGGTCCGTGCCCGTTCGAGATCAGGTGAGCGAGACGCTCACTCCCATTCGATGGTCCCCGGCGGCTTCGACGTCACGTCGAGCACGACGCGGTTGACGTCGCGCACGCCGTTGGTGATCCGGTTGGAGATCTTGGCCAGCACGTCATAGGGCAGGCGTGTCCAGTCGGCGGTCATGGCGTCTTCACTCGACACCGGACGCAGCACGATCGGGTGGCCGTAGGTGCGTCCGTCGCCCTGCACGCCGACCGAGCGGACGTCGGCGAGGAGAACGACCGGGCACTGCCAGATGTCCTGGTCGAGTCCGGCCTTGGTGAGCTCCTCGCGAGCGATGGCATCGGCCTCGCGGAGGATCTCGAGGCGGTCCTGCGTGACCTCGCCGATGATACGGATTCCGAGGCCGGGGCCGGGGAACGGCTGGCGCCCGACGATGGCCTCGGGGATGCCGAGCTCGCGGCCGATCGCACGGACCTCGTCCTTGAACAGCGCGCGCAGCGGCTCGATGAGCTCGAAGTCGAGGTCATCGGGAAGTCCGCCGACGTTGTGATGCGACTTGATGTTCGCGGTGCCTGCACCGCCGCCCGACTCGACGACGTCGGGGTAGAGCGTGCCCTGCACGAGGAACTTGACCGGGGCGCCGCCCGAGGCCTTCGCCTCGGCGACGAGGTCGAGCTGCACCTTCTCGAAAGCGCGGATGAACTCGCGCCCGATGATCTTGCGCTTCTCCTCGGGGTCGGTGACGCCCTTGAGATGACCGAGGAAGACATCTGCCGCGTCGACCGTGATCAGACGCACGCCGGTCGACTCGACGTAGTCCTTCTCGACCTGCTCGCGCTCGCCCTTGCGGAGAAGGCCGTGGTCGACGAACACCGCGGTCAGCTGGTCGCCGATCGCCTTGTGCACGAGCGCGGTCGAGACCGCCGAGTCGACACCGCCGGAGAGGGCGGAGATGACGCGGGCGTCACCGACCTGCTCGCGGATGCGCTCGACCTGCTCGGCGATCACGTTGTCGCTGTTCCAGTCGGAGGCGAGCCCGGCTCCCTTGTGCAGGAAGTTCTCGAGCACCTGCTGTCCGTGGTCGGAGTGCTTGACCTCGGGATGCCACTGCACACCGTAGAAGCCGCGCTCCTCGTTCGCGAACGCCGCGACCTTCGTCGCGTCGGTCGTGGCGAGCACGTCGAACCCCTCGGGCGCCTTGGCGACCTGGTCGCCGTGGCTCATCCAGACGTTCTGCGCTGCCGGCTGGCCGCCGAGCAGCGTGCCGCCGTCGCCGGAGATGACGGCATCCGTCGCGCCGTACTCGCGAAGCCCGGTGTTCGCGACCTCGCCGCCGAGCGTCTGCGCCATGTACTGGAAGCCATAGCAGATGCCCAGCGTGGGCACTCCGAGGTCGAACACGGCCGGGTCGAGGCGCGGGGCGCCCTCTTCGTAGACCGACGACGGACCACCCGAGAGGATGATGGCGACGGGGTTCTTCTCGGCGATCTCGGCGGCCGTGGCGGTGTGCGGCACGATCTCGCTGTAGACACCCGCCTCACGCACTCGGCGGGCGATCAGCTGCGCGTACTGCGCGCCGAAGTCGACGACGAGCGCGGGGCGCTGCTGGGTCTCGGACTGTTCGGTCACCGGACACCTTCCGTGGCAGGGGCGGGGGCCGCGGCGGCCTCCCGGGAAGCGAGGTAGGCCTTGACGTCGCGGGCGACGATGGCCTCCATGAAGAACGACAGCAGCGGGATGACGCCGCCGAGCGCGAGCAGGATGAAGCGCAGGAACGGCCAGCGCATCAGGCTCCACATCCGGAAGCACGCGAAGAGGTAGACGACGTAGAACCAGCCGTGCGCGACGAGGATCGAGAGCGAGATGTTGAGTCCGTCGCCGGTCGATTCGAGGCCCTCGGGTCCCTCGACCACGGGTGCGAACCACAGCAGACCGCCGGATCCCCCTGCGAAGAGCTCGAGTCGGATCGGCGTGTACTTCAGCACCATCTCGGCGACCAGCAGGAGCAGCATGACTCCGGTGATGATCGACGCGATCTGGTAGAACTTCAGCGCACCACGGATCGCCGGAAAGCTGGCGACTTTCGGTTCGGGCATGGCTCCAGTCTAGCCGGGGAGAGTCCGCGTCGATTCCGAGTCAGGGCGCGGGCGGGCGGGCGACGAGAAGCTCGCCCGCGCCCGTCGCCTCGAGCGCCCCGGCCGCATCCGGCACGAGCAGCGAGGAACCGATGCGGAGTCTCCGTCCGTCGATCTCGATGTCACCGCCGCTCACGATCACGATCGAGAAGCCGCGACCGACGACGGTCGAGCCGTCGACGGGGATCCGCTCGAGTCGGAAGTACTCGTCCGCGGCGGCTGGAAAGACGGAACCGGAATCGGGGGCGGTTCCGATCAGCGCATCCAGGTCGGCCGCCGAACGCCCACGGGTGTTCACCGCGGCGAGCGCCAGCTCAAAGCCGAGGCCGAGATGCCCGGCCTCCGCACCGTCGATCGCGAAGCCGTCCCACTCGAGAAGGATCGACAGATCTTCGGGCTGCTGGAGTTCGAGCAGCAGGATTCCGGCGCCGATCGCGTGCAGTTCGCCCGGCGGCACCCAGACGACGTCGCCCGCAGCGACCTCCACCTCGTGCAGCAGACCGAGCAGTGCGTCCACGTCCTGCCGATCCACGAGGTCGGCGAGCGCCGCGGCATCGACGTCCTGCCGCAGTCCGACATGCACCGTGCCGCCCTGCAGCATGTACCACGCCTCTGCCTTGCCGTGTGCTCGACCGAGATGCGTCGCTGCGAAGTCGTCGTGCGGGTGCGCATGCACCGGCAGTCGCTGCCCCGCGTCCAACAGCTTCACGAGCAGTCGTGTGTCCGCACCCCACCGTGCGACGTGGGCATCGCCCAGCCAGGCCGTCGGATCGTGCTCGATCACGTCACGCAGCACGCGGCCGTCCGGGAGCGTGGTGAGCCCGAGCAGGGGCTCGCCGTTGACCGTGGTCGTCGAGCCGATCCAGTCCTCCGGCTCGCGGGGAGCGTCACTGGCTTCGCCGCGGAAGGCGCTGATGCGCGCACCGCCGCGGTAGAAGCGCTCGGCGGGCCGGTTGGACGACAGCAGGATCGGGTTCACACGTTCTCCTTCGATCGCACGGCTCCGGCGAGGAAGCCGCCGACGAACGTGTCGCCGAGTCCGACGGTCGTCGGTGTGGCGACGTCGAGCGAGAATGCGGCGACCCCGACGGAACCGGGCAGACCGGCCTCGACAGCGGCGACGAGCGCCTCCCCTCCCCCGTGGCGGGGCATCGCATCGGTGTCGTCGACGTCCGCGGCGGTCAGGGCGTCGCCCACGCGGTAGCGGGTGGCGGCGACGCGGACGGCGGAGTCGAGGGCGGCACCGTGCCGGGCGGCATCCGGTCCGATGGCGATCGCCCAGTAGCGGGTGTGTACGACGAGTGCCCGCGCAGGGATGATCGCGTGCACCGCGCGGAGGGCGCGGATGACGTCGTCGGTGTCGAGGAGGTTCACCGCGCGTCCGAGGTACTCCTGCAGCTCATCCTCGTTCATGCCGTAGACATGGATCTGCGGCAGCAGATGGCGGCGCACGGTGTCGGCGAAATCGCGCGTGTAGAAGCCCGCGTCCTCGTAGTAGACGAGCGCGTCGTCGGGGAGGCTGCGCATCGCGCCCTGCACCTCGGCGAGCCGGAGCTCCAGCAGGTCGTGATCCTGCATCGTGTTGAATCCCGAGACGAGGAAGACGCCCGCGTCCGACAGCGTCGTCGGCAGATCGGTGGCGAGCAACATCCTCCGGTTCGGCGGATCGTTCGCGAAGATCAGCCGATTGGGCGCGGGCGACAGGACGTCGCCGTCCGTGAGGCGCACGTGCGCGCCGACCGGATACTGCACGATCAGATGCGGGTCGAGGGTGTCCTCGGTCGCCGAGCAGATGTACGAGATCGTGTCCGGCAGCAGACGACGGACGTTGTCGTCGATGCTGACGAGGTGCTGCACGCTCGGCATGCCGAGGGCGTCGAGCACGAGCCCCGCTCGCACACCGGTGCCCCCGAGCGTGATCGCGTGCTCGAAGTGCGATACGAAGTCCTCGATCACCTCGGACGAGGCGACGAAACGCTCCGCCCCGGTCCCCGAGGCGACGAACGCGAGCACCGCCACCAGCAACGACCGTTCGTCGGTGATCGGCGCCGTGGTGGTGAGCTCGTGCCGCCGCACTCCGTGCGCGTGCGCCAGCCTGTCGAACACCGACGAATCCCACTTCAGCTCGTAGTCGACGGTGCCGCCGAGTCCGAGTACGAGAGTTCTGCCCACGTCGCCGATCATCCTTCCGAGATCCGGGGTTCAGTACAGCGACGCCTTGCCGTCCGCACCGAACAGCTCGATCTTCTCAGCAGCGGTGGCTTTCATGGCCTCGAGCGCCGCCGGCTGGATCGCGTTCGGCTCGCGCAGACGCTGATCGGTGCCGAGGATCTCGCGCATGCGGTTGTGGTACGAGACCTTGATGTCGCTCGAGATGTTGATCTTGTTCACACCCAGCTCGACGGCGCGGCGGAGTTCCGCATCCGGGTTCGAGGATCCGCCATGCAGCACGAGCGGGATGCCGACCGCGGCCTTGATCTGCTCGAGCAGGTCGTGACGCAGCTCGGGGTTCTTGTCGCTCGGGTACAGGCCGTGCGACGTGCCGATCGCGATGGCTAGACTGTCGACGCCTGTCTCCTCGACGAAGCGCACCGCGTCTTCCGGGTTCGTGTAGATGATCTCGGCCGCTCCCGACTCGCCGTAGCTGTCGTTGGCGCCGATCGTGCCGAGTTCGCCCTCGACCTGGATGCCGACGGCGTGCGCCGCGTCGACCACCTTGCGCGTGAGCGCGACGTTCTCGTCGAACGGCAGCAGCGATGCGTCGATCATGACCGAGGTGAAGCCGGCCTTGATGGCCGAGATGATCTCCTCGTAGCTTCCGCCGTGGTCCCAGTGGATCGCGACGGGCACGCTCGACCGGTGGGCGCGGGCGTGCATCGCGGGGATGAGGTCGGTGGTGATGTGCGACACCTCGTCGGGGTGGATCGCGATGATGACCGGAGCGGCCTTCTCCTCGCTGATGTCCATGATTCCGTTGAACATCGCCCAGTCGCTGATGTTGAACGCCGGGATGGCGAAGTTGTTGGCATTGGCGACATCGAGGATGGATTTGCCGGTGTAGAGCACGTGATTTCTCCTGTTTCGTGGTGGTCGTGGATCCGTCGGGACGACGTCAGCTCTTCACGGACCCCGCCGTGAGACCGCTGATGAAGTACCGCTGGAAGATGAGGAAGAGGATGAGGACCGGGATCGAGCCGAGCACGCTCATCGCCATGATCTGGTTCCACTCGTACGAGTGCTGCCCCATGAGCAGCTGGATGCCGATGGGCACTGTGCGCATGTCGATCGTGCGGGTGAGGGTGAGAGCGAAGAGGTACTCGTTCCACGCGATCATGAACGTGTAGATGCCGACGGACACGATCCCGGGGATCGAGATCGGCACGAGGATGCGCCACAGGGCGGTCATGGATCCGGCGCCGTCGACGCGGACGGCCTCGTCGAGCTCCTTGGGGAGGGTGTTGAAGTAGCCGGTCATCATGATGATCGCGTAGGGCAGCGTGAACACCATGTAGGTGAGGATCAGCCCGAGGTACGAGTTGTACAGCCCGAGCGCCACCATCAGACCGAAGTACGGGATCAGCAGGGTGATGGGTGGTACGGCCTGCACGCTGACGATGACGACGTTGAGGATGCGCTTGCCCCGGAAGTCGAACCGGCTGAACGCGTACGCCGCCTGGATCGCGACCAGGAGGGTGAGGATCGTGACGGAGCCCGCGACGACGTAGCTGTTGAAGAAGAACCGCATCGTCTCGGGGTTCGTGAAGATCGCGATGTAGGCGTCGAACGAGAACGTGTCGGTGACCAGACGAGGAGGCAGTTCGAAGATCTGCGTGTTCGACTTGAACGAGCTCGACAGCATCCACAGCACGGGCCCTGCGGCGAACACCGCTCCGAGGATGAGGCCGATCATGACCCCGGTCTTGGCGACGCGGCGCTGGTTCTGCACGGTGAGAGCCATGGTCAGTCCCTCGCTTTCTGGTGACGGACGTAGAAGACGGCGAGCACCATCGACATGAGCAGGACCAGCACAGCGGAGGTCGCCGCGAGCGAGAAGTCGTACTTCGCGAAGGCGAGCTTGTAGGTGAAGGTGCTGAGCACCTCGGTCACGTCGATCGGTCCGCCACCCGTGGTCATCCAGATGAGCGCGAACTGCTGCGACGTCCAGATCAGGTCGAGCAGCACGAGGCTGACGATGATGGGACGCAGCTGCGGGATGGTGACGTTCCAGAAGCGCTGCACGGCACCCGCGCCATCGACGGTGGCAGCCTCGTTCAGCTCATTCGGGATGCCCTGGAGGCCGGCCAGCAGGCTGACCATGAAGAAGGGGTATCCCGCCCAGATGTTGATGAAGATGATGGTGCCGAGCGCGAGCTGCGGCGATGCGAGCCATTCGATGTCGGTGTTGAGCAGGAAGTTCACCACACCGTTCGGGGCCAGGAGCATCCGCCACAGCACGGCGATCACGGCGACCGTGAACAGCCACGGCAGCACGTACAGGGCCCGGAAGAAGGACCGTGAGAACCGACCGAGCAGCGGGCTGTTGAGCATCATCGCGAAGGCGAGACCGAGCACCAGGTGCGCCACCACGCTGGTCACCGTGAAGAGGATGGTGTTGCCCGTCGCCTTCCAGAAGCGCGGATCCGACAGGATCTCGACGTAGTTGCCGATGCCGACGAACTCGGGCGACTTGTTCAGGATCACGTTGTCCTGGAACGAATAGCCGATCACCATGACGATCGGCACGATCATCAGCACGAACAGCAGGATGATGGTCGGCGAGAGGAAGGCGTACGACTCGGTCGTCTTGCGCAGCTGCCGTCGGCGACGCGACAGCGCGACTCCGGTGACGATCACCTCGGTGTCGTCGGACGTTCTCAGGCTCATGGGAAGCGTGGCTCCTTGGTTGGTCGGGTGCCGCATCGCATCGGGAGCGATGCGGCACCCCGTTCAATGCGGGTCGTGGGAGATCAGAACTCCGCGACCCACGCGTCCTGCGCCTTCTTGAGCGCGTCGTCGATCGACTGCTGACCGTCGAAGGCCGACTGCAGCTGCTCGCCGAGCTGACGCATCAGCTCCTCCGCCACGGGGAGCCCGGTGAACTCGTTCGCCGGGTAGCCCGCCTGGTAGATCTCGAACGCCGTCTTGAACAGCTCATCGTCCTCGACGAACCCGGGGACCGACTTCGAGTTGCCGGGGAACGCGTTCGCCATCGTCGAGAGCTCCGAGTTGGTCTGCTCGCTCATGAGGAACTCGACCAGCTTGAATGCCGCCTCCTTGTGCTCCGAGTTCTCGGCGACGCCGATGCCCCAGGATGCGTAGGGGATGCCGCGCTCGCCGTCGTATCCGTCCTCGGCCGGCAGCGCCGAGATCGAGAACTTCAGATCGGGGTTCGTCTCGCGGATCAGGTTGATGTGCGCGAGCGAGTCGATCATCATGCCGACACGACCGTTGGTGAACTCCTCGACCTTGTCCTGCTCCTTCATCGTGAAGGAACCGGAGGCGATCGAGCCGTCATCCCACATGCCGCCGATGAAGTCGACCGCCGACGTCACATCGTCGTTCGTCAGATCGGGCTGACCGTCTTCGAGCATCGAGCCTCCGGAGGCCCACACCCACGACATGACGTCGTTCTGCACGCCGTTCGGCGCTTCCAGGGAGAGCGGGAGCACCCAGCCCGACACGTCGCCGCCGAGCGCCGAGACCTTCGATGCCGCGTCGGCGAACTCCGTGCGCGTGGCCGGCGGGGCGGTGACGCCCGCATCTGCCAGCAGCGTGTCGTTGGTGAACATCGGGTAGACGAAGTTCACCACCGGGATCATGTATGTGCTGTCGTCGACCTGGATCTGGCTCGCCAGCTCGCTGTCGTCGTAGTCGTACTCCTCCATGAGTGCGGTGAGGTCTGCGATCACTCCCTGAGAGGCGAAGTCGTTGACCCACGCGCCGTCGAGGCCGACGACGTCCGGCATGGTGCCGGAGGCCGCTCCCGCGAACAGCTGCTCCTTGGTCGATGCGTACGGTCCGCTCACGAGCTTGACCGTGACGCCCGGGTTGGCGTCCTCGAATTCGTCGATGAGCGCCCGGAACTCACCGTCGGGGAGCTCGGGCTCCCACCACTGGGCGAACTCGATGGTGACGTCTCCGCCATCCCCTCCATCGGTTCCGCTGTCGCCTGCCGCGCACCCTGCCACGGCCAGGACTGTCACGGCTGCTGTCGCTGCGCCGGCGAGCTTCAGAATGCGTCGCCCTCGCCCCACTGTGATCATCACTTCTCCTCTTCGAGATCGTGCCGCATTCGCGCTTCAATGCTTGTTCATGCGGTTTTGAGCAATGTTATGCCGTAGTTTGCGAGATGGTCAAGCATTCTCTGCATCTATTTCGACTTGTAACTACAGATTTCACGACTGTACCCGCATTGTCACGGCGAAAACCAAGTTGGTCGCGTGGATACGTCGGATGCCGATCTCTGCCGAAGTCTGCCGGTTTATCTGCGCACCTGTGCTAGAGATGTCTGCATGGAAGCAACTCCGTCGCCCAAGCGTCGACTCCCCGCCGGCCGCAAAGCCGACCTCGCCGCCTACGTCGAACAGGTCGGCGAAGTGACCGTCGGAGGTCTCGCAGAGCACTTCCACGTCTCGATCGACACGATCCGTCGGGACCTCGATCAGCTCGACCGAGAGGGCGTCGTCATCCGCACCCACGGCGGAGCGGTCAGCGCCGAGGGGCAGCTCAAGGACCGGGCGCTCGACGTCCGTCTCCGGCTGCAGACGGAGGAGAAGGAGACGATCGCGCGTCTCGCGGCGGGACTCATCGACGACGGAGCGGTCGTGATGCTCAACGCCGGAACGACGACGCTGGCTCTCGCTCGGGCGCTTCGCAACCATCGCGACCTGACGATCGCCACGAACAACCTGCGGATCCCCGCGGAGATCTCGCCCTCCGCCTTCCGCGACCTCTACGTGTTCGGCGGGGCCGTGCGGGCGATCACCCAGGCCACCACCGGACCCGTCGCGTTCATGATGACCCCGGGCGGCCCGGAAGTGGACATCCGCTGCGATCTGGCACTGATCGCCGTGGGCGCCATCGACGAGGCCGGGTTCTCGACGTCGAACATGGGGGACGCGAACATGATGGCCGAGATGATCCAGCGGGCCGAGCGCACCGCGATCCTCGCCGACTCGTCGAAGTTCGGCCGACGACTGTTCGCTCAGGTCACCACGCTCGACCGAGCCGACTACCTGGTGACGGATTCGTCTCCGGCGCCGGCGTTCGCCGCCGCTCTCGCGCAGGCAGAGGTCGAGGTCATCAGCCCCTCAGCCTGACCGCTCTCGTCATCGGGAGGCGACCGGGCCACCGGGGGTGGGGGGAACAGCCACGATCAGGCGCGACCCGGTGATCGCGGCGGCGACGATCGCCGCCGTGCCGGCGACCGGCAGCAGGGCGAGCGCGAACGCCGCGCTCGGACCGAAGGCGAACGCGAAGACCAGGAACGCCGCCCAGGCGACCACGCCGACTCCGACCCACGTCCACTGCATCCTGGTCGTCGCTGTGCGAAGTGCCGTGGCCGTGATCGGTCGCCCGTGATGGATGACGTTCTCCGTCCATTGGCGACCGTTCCACCACCTCTGGGTGCGTCGATGGACGTCGTACCAGCCCGGTGCAACGGGTCTGCCGCCGCTCATGAGGCGAACGAGGGCTGGGGCCACGAGGGCAGGGCGGTGCACGAGAGAACCCCCGAGAGCACGGATGCGCGAGACTCCGAGTCGCCTCGTCCGATGACAGCGTCGATGCGGGCGGTCAGGTCGTCTGAGGGAGTCATGCGTCGAGACTGTAGGCATGGTCCGCTTGCCACTGGTCGTGCCGACTCTCGTAGGCGTCTGCAGCTTCGCCGTCCCAACCTGCGAGCACCACCTGCGAAGCGCTGTCGAGAGCGGCACCCTCGGCCCGCAGATCGGAAAGCGACCCGAGCAGGACATCGATCATGGTCTGGATCTGGTCGAAATCGACCTCGACTGCTACCCCCATGCCAGCACCATAACATCCCTCCTCCGCGCTGCACGCGGCACCCTGACGAACCACGGGAACGACGAAGGCCGCCGGGATCACTCCCGACGGCCTTCGTGCGTGTCAGGCGGGCGTGCCGCCTATCGAGGTCAGAACCAGCCGGAGATGAGATCCCACAGCCAGTCGATGATGCCGCCGATGATGCCGCCCGCGCGGTTGACGGTGACGGTGGCCGTCGCCTCATCGCCGTCGGCCTGAGCGACCGCGACCGTGTACTTGCCCGGCTGCGTGCTCTTCGGCACCGTGACGGTGGTCGAGAACGTGCCGTCGGCGGTGACCTGAACGGTGCCGACGTCGAGGGCCCCGCCCTTCTTCGGTCGCAGCTGCACGGTCACCGTCTCACCCGGCTGGTAGCCCTCGCCGGTGATCGTGAGCTTCTTGCCCGCTGCCACCTTCGACGAGCCGAGGTCGATCGATCCTGCGAACTCGACCGGCTCCTCCCCCGCGATCGAGAACGGCACCTGCACGGTGGTCCCGGTACCGGCGACGGCGACGGTGAGCAGCTGCTCACCGAAGACACCCGCCGGAACCGTGAAGCCGAGCGACGCGCGCCCTGCCTCATCGGTCGTGTCGACGATCGTGGGATCGACGGCGCTCGCAGCGAGCTGGGTGCCGCCGAGCGACAGGGTCACCTCGCCGGGCGCCTGCTCCCCCGCACTGAACGCCAGCGACGAGAGAGCGACCGTCACCTGGTCGCCGGCGCTGTAGCCGTCGGCATCCGGTGCACTGACCGAGACTCCCACCGCGCGCTGCGCGAGGTCGGGGGTCGCCGTCTTGTTCGCATCGAACCAGTCGACCATCGACTGCAGGTCGATCTTGCCGGTGTCACGCTTGCTCGAGCCCTCCTTGAAGGTGAAGAAGTTGTCTCCACCCCCGGCGAGGAACGAGTTCGCTGCGACCGTGTAGTTCGCCGCAGGGTCGATCGGCGTGCCGTTGAGCGTGATCGACGTGATCCTCGATCCCTGAGCCGCGGCCGGATCGTAGGTGTAGACGAGACCCTCCGATACGCCGAGCTTCAGGAACGGACGGGCCGAGCCTGCCGGCTGCCACTGCTCTTCGAGCACGCCCTTGAGCTGCACGCCGCTCAGTGACAGGGTCACCAGCGTGTTGGCGAACGGCTGCACCGTGGCCGCCTCGCGGTAGGTGACATTGCCGTTCGGGTCGTTGGCGTTCGACGAGGCGTACGTCAGGTTGGCGCGGATGCCTCCCGGGTTCATCAGCGCGATGTCCGCACCGGTGGACCACTTCTGCACGTCGGCGACGAAGTTGCCGATGGTGGACTCCCCACCGCGGTTCTCCGAGCCGTTCGTCTGACGAGCGCGGTTGAAGTCGGCGGTGATGTCTCCGACCTTGACCGCGCCGAGCACGTCGGCCTCAGCCTTCGCCTTCGCGACGATGTCGGCGACCTCCGGGACGGCCGGGTAGAGCGCCTTCCCTGCCGAGGTGAGGGGCTTGATCTCGTTGGTGATCGAGATCAGGTCCTTCGTCTTCGGGTCGACCTGGATGTTCATCAGTCCGAGGTTCTCGCCGTACTGCCCGGCCGAGATGACCGGACGCCCGTCGATCACGTGGTTGTAGGCGAGGTGCGTGTGTGCCGAGACGATCGCGTTCACGTCATCGTCCACGCCGTAGACGATCTCGCCCAGGGGCGAATCCGGCGTGATGCTCGACAGCTCGACGCTCGATGCTCCCTCGTGAACGAGAAGGATGACGACATCCGCTTCGCCGTTGGACGCGTCTCCGTCACGCAGGTCGTCGGCCACGGCGTTCACCGAATCGACGATGCTGCGCACCTCGAGATCCGCGATGCCCTCAGGCGACACGAGCGAGTCGAGGTCCTCGGTGACGGCGCCGACGAAGCCGACGCGCACGCCGTCGAGCTCCTTCACCCAGGCCGGTGCGAGCGCGGGCTCGCCCGTCTCGGTGACGAACACGTTCGACGAGATGTACTCCCAGTCCGCGCGGTCCTGCACGCGGTCGCGCAGGTCCTCCCAGCCCTGGTCGAACTCGTGGTTGCCCGCGGCACTGACGTCGAGGCCGGCGGCGTTGAGCGCGTCGATCGTCGGGTTGTCATCGTTGATGAAGGAGGTGAACGTCGATGCGCCGATCAGATCGCCGACACCGGCGAAGATCGTGTTCGGGTTCTCGGAACGGAACTGCTGCACGGCTCCGGCGACGACCGCCGCGCCTGCGGCAGCGCCGTCGGCCTCGATGCGACCGTGGAAGTCGTTCATGGTGACGACGTCGATGCTCACCGGCGGGACCTCGGAGGAGACGCCGACGATGATCGGGTCGTGGTCGCTGGAGCGGAACGGTGTTCCCGCCTCGGTGGCGCCGAACGCGTAGCCGCGGTCGCTCCACTCCGGAGAGTTGATGCTCCACACACCCGCGCCCGTGATGGATGCGGCGAGCGACGGCGACGCGAGCACGTGGTCGAGCGAGCCGAGCTCGCCGTCGAACGTGTACGTGTGCTGTTCCGGAGCCTTCTCGCGTGCGACGTCGCTCCACCCCTCGCTCGTGAAGACCTCGATCGGGTCCTCCTTCGCATAGGCGTTGAAGTCACCGATCAGCAGGATGTCGCTGCTGCCGGTCGTCTCCTCGATCTCGGTGGTGAAGGTCTTGAGCGAGTTCGCCTGCTTCACGCGGTCGGCGTTGAAGAAGCCCTGGCCGTCTGCCGGCTCGGCGCCCCCGCCCTCGGGTGCCGACTTCGACTTGAAGTGGTTCGCCACCACCGTGACGACGCGTCCGTCGATGTCGAACGCCTGCGCGATCGGCTCGCGGGCGTTGCCCCAGACGCTCTCGTCCGTCACGGTCAGGCTGTCGCCGACCGTCTCGACCGCGTCCTTCTTGTAGATGATCGCGCTCGTGATGAAGTCGGTCGTCGCCGAGTCGTTCAGCTCATCGGGAGTGCGGACGTAGTCCCACTCCGCGCTGCCGAGTGCGTCGTTGAGCCCGTCGACCAGATCGGCCAGCGCCTCGTCGAGCGAGCCGCCGAGCTTGATCGAGTTCTCGATCTCCATCAGCGACACGATCTCGGCGTCGAGGCCGTTGATCGCCGCGACGATCTTCGACTTCTGGATCTCGAACTGGGCAGCATTCGCCGCGCCTCGTGCGTTCGAGTTCTCGCTCTTCAGCGTGGTGAAGTAGTTGAAGACGTTGAACGACGCCACCTGCACGTCGCCGCCGACTGTCGGGGCGGTGTCCGTGCGAGGGTTCGCGGGCTGGAAGCCGACCTTCAGGTCGGCGGACGACGTGCTGTCGATCGGCACGACCGGCTGAAGACGCCAGTCGTCGAAGCCGTACTGGAGCACGTACCCGTTCTCGCTGAAGTCGACCGTGTCGCCGTTGCGGACGACGAGGTCCTTCGTGAAGTACGGCTGGTCGTTGGGGTGCCCGCTGTTCGAGACCTGGATCGACCACCCGTCGTCGAGCAGGATCCGGTTGGCGCGGTTCGCCGCGGTGATCGCCGCCGCCTCGGCTCCCGGGCGCACAAGCTCCGTGCTCTTGACGTTGAGATCCGCCCCGGCGTTCAGCCAGAGGGTTCCGAAGTTGAAGAGCTGGTGGCTGGAAGCCAGGCGATAGGTGCCCGCCGGGGCCACGTACATGTTCTCGTACTGCTCACGGTCGCCGCCGACGGCAGCGTCGGGAAGCGGGGTGACCTCGGGAACGCCCACCCCTGCCTGCAGGACCGAGATGCCGGTCAGCGCCGCCGGGTTGATCTGCGTCTGGCCGAAGTACTCGCTGACCGAGCCGGTGACCGAGACGCGATCGCCAATCGCGAGCGTGGGAGCGAGCGCGTTGAGGAAGACGAAGACGCCGTCCGATGCGCCGGGGGTCGCGTCGACCGCGCCGCCGGAGCCCTCCGTCTGGATCACGATGCCCTTGTAGCCGCCGGTCCGATAGTCGGCGGTGACGATGCCCTCGACCGTGACCGTCTGGCCGTTCAGCGGCGAGACATCGGTCGTTCCCTGGACGTCGGCGATCGACACGTCGGTCGGCTCGGGCTCAGGCTCAGGATCGGGGTCGGGAACCGTGCCCGCATTCTGCGGCGTGATGGTGGCCGAAAGGCTGAAGTCCGCCTTGTTGTCGTCGGTGTCCTTGCCGTCCGTGCGGTTGAGCGATTTGACGTCGGTGTTGCCCGTGGGAGGAGTCGCGGCGGCAGTCTCGAATGTGTTCGAGGTGCCGTAGCCGAGCACGTCGATGACGCCGTCGACACCCGTGACCGAGCCGGGGGTCAGTGTGACCGCCGCGGTGCCCTCGACCAGCGCGAGAGTGCCGTTCGTTCCGCTCGGGTTGAGGGTGCTGACGACGTCGGCCGTCGGCAGTGCTGCGCCGTTGGCTCCGTTGCTGCCCGCCTGCACGAGATAGTGGCCGCCGGCGGGGATGACGCCGGTCAGCGGCGCGACGCCGTTCGAACCGCCCGTTCCTGTCGCGGATCGATACTGCAGCGAGAGCCCGTCGAGGGTGACGGGTGCCGCCGTGGGGTTGTAGAGCTCGACGAACTTGTTGGTGAACGCCGCCCCGGCACTGCCCCCGGAGAGGTAGGCCTCGTTGATCACCACCCCCGTTCCCGAGACGTCTGCGGAGGCTGGCGCGGCGATCAGGGCGCTGGCGCCCAGTGCGGCGACGCAGGTGGCGGCGAGAACGCCGAGACGCCCCCGACTTCTGCGGTCTGACCCGGGAACCTGATGGTTCGCGGCGTCGGGAGCGGACATCATCTGTGTTGTCTCCTCGGGTGTGTTCTGGCGACGGCTCTCGTGAAACCGGGCGGTGCGGGCTCTCAGCCGACGCACATGTGAGCGAGCATACGGAGGCCCTCCGACAACCTCAACGGAGTTTTCCGATTGGTAACCAAGCCCTCACCGAACGTCCGGACCCGACCCTGACGAAGGTGGAATATCGGACCGCGAACCGCTCACATGCGCGCGATGCGCCGCGCGGATGCGGGTCGGGTCAGGCGGAATCAGACGGAGTCGCCGGCGGCGGTCGCTGCGTCCTCGAACTCCTCGACCTCACGCTCCCAGGCGTCCTTGGCGAGTCGATACCAGAGGTAGAAGGCGAACCCGGCGAAGATCGCCCACTCCGCGGCATAGAAGATGTTGAGCCAGTTCACCGGCGACTGCTCCTCGGGTGCAGGCGAGGAGATGTCCGTGAGACCTGCCGTCGCCGTGATCGAGGCGAGGTACGGCCGATACACGTCGAGCTCGTCGACGTCGTGCCAGTGGCTGAGCAGCGCAGCGGTCGACATGCGGTCCATGCGCTGGGGATCGTCCTTCGGCGGCACCGATGGCCCCTCGTCCGAGATCACCCGACCGACGAGGGATACGTCCTCTGCGCTCTCGTCGAGCTTCTCGACGGCCGCCTCGGCGACGGCACGGTCGGCGGTCCAGCCGATCGCGACCGCGATCGACGTGCGCTCCGCGACCCGCAGCTGACCGGTCACCCAGTAGCCCTCGACGCCGTCGTTGAACCGACTCGACACGATGAGGAAGTCATCGCGGATCCAGGTCCCCGACGTCTCGACCTTCTGCCCGACCAGCGGCTCGGGGAGGTACGCACCCGGCTCGACCACATCGGTCAGCGGTCGCACCTGCTCGGTCGCTCCTGCGGGCGGCGGATCGGTCTCGATCGCGCGCTCGAGCTGCCACTGCCCCAGCCACGCGAACACGCCGGCCACCACGAGGCACAGCACGAGCATCCCGATCCAGCGTCCCCGGAGCATGACCTCGCGGAGAGTCGGGGGGAACAGAGCAGCAGAAGTCACGGCGTGGTGCGGGCCTCAGGCCTCGTACGGTGCGAGGACGACCTCGACCCGCTGGAATTCCTTGAGGTCGGAGTATCCGGTGGTGGCCATCGACTTGCGCAGCGCCCCGATGAGGTTCGCCGTGCCGTCGACGACGGGCGCCGGACCGTAGAGGATCTCCTCGAGCGTGCCGATGCCGCCGACCTCGACGCGACGACCGCGCGGGAGCTTGGGGTGATGCGCCTCGGGACCCCAGTGGAAGCCGCGACCCGGTGCATCGGTGGCGCGTGCGAGGGCGACGCCGAGCATGACCGCGTCGGCACCCATCGCGAGTGCCTTGACGATGTCACCGGACGTGCCGACGCCACCGTCTGCGATGACGTGCACGTAGCGTCCGCCGGACTCGTCGAGGTAGTCACGGCGGGCCGCGGCCACGTCCGAGACGGCCGTGGCCATCGGAGCATGGATGCCGAGGGTCGCGCGCGTGGTCGACGCCGCTCCCCCGCCGAAGCCGACGAGGACACCGGCCGCACCCGTGCGCATCAGATGCAGGGCCGCGGTGTAGGTGGCTGCGCCTCCGACGATGACGGGCACGTCGAGGTCATAGATGAACTTCTTGAGATTCAGTGGCTCGTCGACGCTCGAGACGTGCTCGGCCGACACGGTGGTGCCGCGGATGACGAACAGGTCGACCCCTGCGGCGGCGACCGTGTCGTAGAACTCCTGCGTACGCTGGGGCGTCAGCGATCCGGCGACGGTCACTCCGGCTTCACGGATCTCGGCGAGACGCTGCGTGATGAGCGCGGGCTTGATCGGCTCGGAGTAGAGCTGCTGCATGCGCGCGGTCGCCTCTCCCTCGCCGAGGGATGCGATCTCCGCAAGAAGGGGCTCGGGGTTCTCGTAACGGGTCCACAGTCCTTCGAGGTCGAGGACGCCGAGTCCGCCGAGCTGCCCGAGCATGATCGCCGTCTGAGGGCTCACGACGGAGTCCATCGGTGCGCCGAGCACCGGGATCCCGAAGCCGAAGGCGTCGATCGTCCAGGCGGTCGACACGTCCTCCGGGTTGCGGGTGCGCCGCGAGGGCACCACCGCGATGTCGTCGAACGTGTACGCGCGACGCGCACGCTTGCCTCGGCCGAGCTCGATCTCCATGGTCACCACCCCAGACTACCGGGCGTACGCGATGACACCGACGGCTGGGAGACTGAGAGCGAGGTCGGGAGGCAATATGTCGGATTCGGTGGAGGTCGCCGTCGTCGGTGGCGGCGTGATGGGCCTTGCGACCGCGTGGGAGCTCACCCGACGGGGGATGAAGCCCGTCGTCTTCGAGCGCTTCGCCCGTGGCCACCACCAGGGCGCCTCGCACGGCGCCACGCGCAACTTCAACAACGCCTACGACGAGGAGCACTATCTCGACCTGCTCGTCCGCGCACGCGCCGGATGGGACACCCTCGGGCAGGTGGGCGGCGAGCCGCTGCTGCGTCTGCACGGCCTGGTCACCCACGGAGATGTCGACGTCGCCGCGATCGAACGGCGGCTGACCGAGCGCGGCATCCACGCCGAGATGCTGACGGCGCACGAGGCATCGTCGCGATGGTCGGGCATGCGCTTCGGCGACGATGTGCTCTTCTCCCGCGACGCGGGCGTCGCCCGCGCATCCGCCGCGCTGGGCGAGTTCGAGCGACGGATCGTCGCCGCGGGAGGCGAGGTGCGCTGGGAGACCCCCGTGACGCGGATCGACGAGACCGACGAGGGCGTCGACATCGTGCTGCCTGACGCCCTCGTGCGGGCAGACGTCGTCGTCGTCGCGGCCGGCGCCTGGACCGAGCGGATGCTTCCCGGCATCCCTCTGCCGCGCCTGGAGGTCACCGAGGAGTTCCCCGCGCACTTCCGCCCCGCCGCCGACTCGGTATGGCCCTCGTTCAATCACTACGTCGATCCCGGCCGCTACCCGGCGACGGTCTACGGGATGCCGACGCCCGGCGAGGGCGTCAAGGTCGGGTTCCATCGCGTGGGCGACGTCGTCGACCCGGATGCCCGCCCGCACGCGGTGACGCACGCGCAGGCTCTCGCCGACTATGTGGGCGAGTGGATGCCGGGCCTCGACCCGGCATCCGCGGAGCCGATCAGCTGCACCTACACCTCGACCGATGACAGCGCCTTCGTGCTCGACCGATCGGGGCGGATCGTCGTCGGCGCCGGCTTCTCCGGCCACGGCTTCAAGTTCGCCCCTGGCGTGGGCGCGACCCTCGCCGATCTGGCCCTCGATCCCTCCGCTCTCGCGGCGGAGCCGTTCCGACTGCGCTGAACTCAGCGGGCTCGCACCACGCGGCGCTCGTCCCACACGGGGGCATCGGCTTCGTACACCTCGCCGTCCGAGCCGAACACGAGGTACCGGTCGAACGAGCGGGCGAACCAGCGATCATGCGTGACCGCGAGCACGGTCCCCTCGAAACGACGCAGAGCGTCTTCGAGCGCCTCGGCCGACTCGATGTCCAGGTTGTCCGTCGGCTCGTCGAGCAGCAGCAGCGTCGCACCGGAGAGCTCGAGCAGCAGCACCTGGAACCGGGCCTGCTGGCCGCCCGACAGCGATTCGAAGGTCTGCTGCGCCTGCCGCACGAGTCCGTACCGGTCGAGCGCCGAGCTCGCGGCATCCCGCGGCATGCCGGCCCGTCGTTCGTCTCCCCTGTGGAGGATCTCGAGCAGCGTTCTGCCGACGAACTCGGGATGCGCATGCGTCTGCGCGAACAGCCCCGGCACGACGCGCGCTCCCAGCACGGCCTGCCCACGGTGCTCGACCGTCGCGAGCTGCTCCCCGGTGGACGTCACGTGACCCAGCGTCGGGTCCGGATCGCTGCCCCCGCGTGCGAGGAGGCGAAGGAAGTGTGACTTCCCCGATCCGTTCGACCCGAGCACGGCGACCCGATCGCCGTACCAGACCTCGGCGTCGAACGGCCTCATCAGCCCGGAGAGCTCGAGCCCGTGTGCGACCACCGCGCGCTTGCCCGTGCGTGACCCTCGCAGCCTCATGTCGAAGTCCTGAGCCGGGGGTCGCTCCTCCGGCGGTCCGGCCTCCTCGAATTTGCGCAGTCGCGTCTGCGCCGCCTGGTACCGCGACGCGAATCCGTCGTTCGCCGACGCCTTCACCTTGAGGTTCGCGACGAGGGTCCGCAGCTTCTCGTGCTGCTCGTCCCACCGGCGGCGCAGCTCGTCGAGTCTGTCCATGCGGTCGCTGCGCGCCTGGTGGTAGGTCGCGAATCCGCCGCCGTGCACCCACGCCGAGGCCCCCGCGCCGCCGGGCTCGAGGGTGATCAGCCGATCGACCGCACGGGCCAGCAGCTCCCGGTCGTGCGATACCAGCAGCACGGTCTTCGGCGTCTGCCTGAGCTGCTCCTCGAGCCAGCGCTTGGTGGGAACGTCCAGATAGTTGTCCGGCTCGTCGAGCAGCAGCACCTCGTCGGGTCCGCGCAGCAGCGCCTCCAGAGCGAGTCGCTTCTGCTCGCCACCCGACAGCGTCGTGAGATCGCGGAAGCGGGCACGCTCGAAGGGCACTCCCAACGCGGCGACCGTGCACTGGTCCCAGACCGTCTCGTGCTCGTAGCCGCCGGCATCCGCGTACTCCGCGATCGCCGTCGCATACGCCATCTGCGTGTCGTGCTCATCGCGCTCGATCAGCGCGTCCTCCGCAGCCTCGAGAGCCTGCGCCGCCTGCCGGATGCGATGGGGCGCGACCCGCACCAGCAGCTCGTGAACGGTCTGACCGGACTCGCCGTGGCCGACGAACTGGTCCATCACGCCGAGGCCGCCGTCGATCGTCACGACGCCGTCATCGGCGGGCTGGTCGCCTCGGATGATGCGGAGCAGCGTCGTCTTGCCGGCCCCGTTGGGCCCGATGAGGGCGCTCGTCGACCCGGCTCCGACGCGAAAGCTCGTCTCGTCCAACAGCGGTCTGCCGTCGGGAAGGGTCAGTGAGACCCCCGCAACATCTATGTATCCCACCGTGCGTGGCCGTCCTTCCGCCCGCGTGGCGAGCCGACCAGGCTATCAGCAATCGGGCCGACCGGTCAGCGAGTGCGGCCGACCACCTGGATCGCCTCGGTGCGCGGCGCCGCCGGGAGCAGCATCCGGAACTCGGTGCCGACGCCCTCTCTGCTCGTCACGTCCATCGTGCCGCCGTGGGCGAGCACGATCGCCCGGGTGATCGTGAGGCCGAGACCGACGCCGGGCACGGCGTTGCGGGTCGCTGTCGACGCGCGGAAGAACCGGGTGAACAGCATGCCCTGCTCGTCTTCGGGGATGCCCACACCGGTGTCGCGGACGGAGAGCTCGACGCCTCCGTCGACGAGACGCACGCCCGCGGTGACGCGCCCGCCCGCAGCGGTGAACTTGATCGCATTCGAGAGCAGGTTGTCGAGGGCCTGTCCGATACGTCCCGAGTCGACCGAGAGCACGACGGGAGTCGCCGGGATCTCGGCCACGATCTCGATGCCCTCGCGCTGCGCATGCGGGCCGGACGATGCGACGGCGCTGCGCACCAGCTCGGTGACGTCGGCGTCTCGGCGCTCGAGCGGGAAGCGGCCCGATTCCACCTGGGCGGTGAACAGCAGGTCCCCGACGAGGTTGAGCAGGCGCTGGGCGTTGCGCTCGATGATGTCGACGAACTCCTGCTGGTCGGTCGTCAGAGGCTGCGCGGGATCGTTCTGCAGCAGGTCGAGGAAGCCGATGATGGCGCTGAGCGGTGTCCGCAGCTCGTGCGAGATCATGCCGACGAACTCGTCCTTCATGCGCGCGACCTCCACCGCCCTGGTTTCGTCGGTGATCACCAGCAGGTAACCGTGTCGGGAGCCGTCGGAGTCCTGGTAGGGAGTGACGGTGACGCGCGCGGGAACCGTCGATCCGCCGACGGTCGCCACGTCGATGTGCGAGTCCACCGGCAGACCGGCGTCGGCATCGTCGAACAGCGCACGCAGGCCGGGGTGCAGCCCGTCGTCAGCGTGGGCGGCGGCCTCGGTCGCGAACGGGGCGAGAGCGTGCGAAGGGAAGAACCGGTCGACCGGAACGGCGGCGAGCGCGTCCGGCACCGCCATGCCGAGCAGGCGCACCGCACCCGGATTCCATGCCGTGATCACCCCGCAGTTGTCGGTGGCGATGACCGCCTGGCCGGTGATGGAGTTCCACAGGCTCGTGAAGGACTCGGAGAGCGCGCGGTACTGCTGCTCGCTCGACTTCAGCTGCTCGAGCATCGCCTCGTTCGCGGCGAGAGCGGCCGTGCGCTCGACGACATGCGCCTCGGCCTGGGCCGTGCGCAGTCTCTGCAGTCGGGAGAGCTCGTTCACGATCGCACCGACGGTGGCGAACACCAGCGGGCCGATGACACCGCGAAGCCAGGCCACGGGGTCTTCCGGCGGATCGATGATGTTCGGCATGAGCAGCGCGATCGATGAGAACACACCGACGATCACGACCTGGCGGCGACCGGGGGCTGCGGCGATCCAGATGACCGGGAGGAGCACGAATGAGGAGAAGAGGGATGCCGGCCCGCCGGTACCCGCCCTGATCGCCCCCAATCCGAGGATGTCGATCATCGGAATGAGCATCACGACCCAGCCGTCGTACACCCCGCGCACCGAGAGCACCGCCGCGAGTGCCGTCACCACCGCGATGGTGGCGAGGCCGAAGATCGCGACGCCGGTGTCGGTCACCGGGATGCCGGGGATCGTGAACATGAGGACGGAGGCGACCGCAACGGCGATCGCCGTGGGACCCTGCTTCATCAGCGGCGTCGGATTGTCGAAGTACCGGCGCCAGCTGCGCTCCATCGTCTGCTGGACGGTGCTGGTCGGAGTCATCGTGCCACTTCTCTGAGGAGTGCCCGCAGTTCGGCCCCGATGATCGGCTTGGGCAGTGCCGCGTCGGCGTCGGGGTAGTCGGCGACGTCGAGCACGGAACTCACGATCAGGAAGCACTCCGGGAAGCGGGTCTTGATGAGTCTCGCCAGCTCCGAGCCGCTGATGCCGGGCAGCAGCAGGTCGAGCACGGCGACGACCGGTGAGATCGTCGAGAATGCGGCGATCGCCGATTCGGCGTCCACCGCGGCGAACACGTCGAAGCCCTCGCGGTCGAGATAGCGCTTCAGGAGCGCCGTCTGGTCTGCGCTGTCCTCGACCACGAGGGCCAGCGGCCGCGCGGTCATCGCAGGAACAGCTCTCGCACGATCACGATGACGACGACGATGCCCAGGGCGAGGAGGGCCTGCGGGATCAGGAGCTTCTCCCGACGGGCGTCCGCGGCGATCTCCTCCTCCTCGGCGCTTCTCGAAGGTGCTTCGGTCATGAGTCGACCCGTCCGATCTTCTCGGTCTTGATCCATGCGGCGTCGGCGTGGCGCCACTCTTTGATATAGGAGTCCACCGTGATGGCGCAGAGCAGCGAGCCGTACCCGCAGACGTAGAGCAGCAGCCCGGCGAAGAACCGTCCTACCGGCAGGGGCTCGACGACACGGGCGAGCCAGATCCCGAGCATCGAGATCGGTCCCCAGAGGTAGAAGACGACAGCCCACATCAACCGCGTCTCGTCGGTGAGCGCGAGCCCGAGGTCGTTCAGGCCCGATTCGAACAGCCAGGGGAACAGGGCGATCGCCATCAGGATGAGGGCGCCGAGCCCGGGGAACATCAGCGCCTCACGCCACGACTGTCGGCCGATCCGCCCATCGAGCTGCACGGCGTAGAGCATCGAGAACAGATAGATGCACGCGGCGGCGATCCACATGAATCGGAACACGAACTCGGCGATGTCGCTGTGCAGGACCAGCAGCACGAGCAGCGCGGTGGCTGCGAGGATCATGAAGGCCGGCAGCAGCAGGATGGTGAACCACGCGAGCCCGAAGGCGAAGCTGCCGAGGTTGTGCACTCGGCTCGGGCGGAACCACAGATGCCGGTAGATCGACGTCAGCTGCACATTGCCGCGGGCCCACCGGAGGCGCTGCTTCCACAGACTGTCGATGGTGCGCGGCTCTTCGGCCAAAACGACCGCGTGCGGCTCGAACACCATCCTGCGCCCGGCCAGCTGCCCTTCGAAGGTCGTCATGGTGTCCTCGGCGAGCGTTCCCGTCGGGATCCGGCCGCCGATCGCCTCGAGATTCGCGCGTGAATGCAGCTGCGCACCTCCGGCGAGGCACGCGATCGCTCCCCCGACGTTCTGCGTCCGCCGGGCCGAGAGCTGCCCGATGACGTACTCGATCGCGATGAACCGGGTGAGGTAGTTGCGGTCGCGACTGCCCTCGGCGATATACGCGGTGACGGCGCCGACCTTCTCATCGGCGAGATGCCGGCTCATCTTGCGCAGCGAATCCCGCGCGAAGATCACATCGGCGTCCATGATCAGCACCGCTTCGGTCCACTCGTCCGCGAGCACGATGTCGAGTCCGTGGTTGAGCGTGTGCGCCTTGCCCTCGCCGCCCTTGTCCCGACGCAGATGCACGACCCGTCCGGGGAATGCCGCCGCCTTCGCGGCGACCACCTCGGGGGTGTCATCGGTCGATGCATCGTCGATGACGAAGATGCGCAGGCGGTCGGCCGGGTACTCGAGCTGCATCAGGCGTTCGATCGCCTGGCCGAGCACGAGGCCCTCGTTCCACGCCGGGATCAGCACCGCGACGCGGGGATGGTGCGGTGCCGCCTTGCCGTAGTGGTTGCGGAACGCGTGCACGGGCAGGGCGAGGAACTGCAGCCCGGTGTTGATCACCGGCAGGGTGCCGACCAGCACGCAGAGCAGGAGGATGACGACGACGACGGTCTCGACCCAGTTCAGTTCGGCCATCAGCTCGCCCTCCATCGGTCGAGGATCTCTGTCACGCGCGCGTAGCGTCCGACGTCGGACGCGATGTGGCTGTCCGTGGACGCGACGATCTCGGCGCCGGCGCTGCGCAGCGCGTCGAGCAGGGGGATGCCGGGGCAGCCCCACTTCTCGTTCACCTCGACCTGCGTGTCGGTCTCGGCCGCCGTCGTCGCCCACGCGGTGATGCGATCGGCACCGAGTTCCGCTTCGGAGAGACCGATCTTGGGCAGGATCGAGAAGCAGTGGGCGAGCTGATTGCCGGGGTGACGTCGCATCGCCGCGATCAGTGCCGACACGAGCTGATCGAGCGCGTCCTCGGCGGCCCAGCCGGCGTCGAGCCGTTCGCGGACGGCGCTCGGACCGAGGGGTCCGTCGATTCCGGGGAACTGGTGGTCGGCGATCAGGATGCGATCGATCCCGCTCGGCAGCTCGGGGATGTCCAGTTCTCCCGAGGCATCGAGGATCTTCGCCTCGACTCCCGTCAGTACCGTCAGATCCTCGGGCACGCGCAGCGCCCTCACCGCCGCGAGGTACTCGGGCACCCAGGGCGTCGACTGCCGCACGTGGTCGACCAGGCGCACGGTCGTGAGACCGGCAGCGGATGCCGCGGCGACGTTCTCGGCGAGAGTGGAGACCGCGTCATCCGAGAACGTCGAATGCACGTGGTGGTCGCCTCGCAGCAGCGCGTGACTCACAGTTCCTCCTGATGTCCCGCGTGCGCGGAGACGAGGATCTCGTCGACCTCGACGATCACGTCCTCGAGGAAGCGCACCGACGCGATCTCGCGGAAGGCGACCGTCGACGGGATCCCGCGGCCCAGGAACAGGTCGGCGACGAGCGAGGGGATGTCGACTCCCGCGGCGATCGTGAGCGGCAGCGCGCCAGGGAACCGGGGATTCACCTCGAGGAGCACCGCTCGGCCGTCGCGGTCGCGCCGGAGCTGGACGTTGGCGACGCCGACGAGTCCGATCGCCCGGGCGATGGATGCCGCCGCGTTCTCGAGTTCGTCGTCGTGCACCGTGCGCCCCGCGATGGCCACACCGGAGTCGACCCTGGCTCGGGTCCGCGGCACCGCCGCGACGACCGAGCCGGAGGCATCTGCGATCACATCGACCGAGTACTCCTCGCCCGGGAGGAAGTCCTGCACGATGAGTCCTTCGTCCTGCGGCAGCGCTTCGAGCGCCGCCCGGTCGGGGACGAGCCGTACGCCGCGGCTGCCGGCTCCCTGACGAGGCTTGGCGAAGACGGGGAACTCCCAATCGACCGCCAGCGCATCGGGGCCTGCGAGGACAGTACGCGGCGTGAGACCGGTCGACTCGCACCGCTCGGCGAGCAGCAGCTTGTCGAGGGCGACGGCGAGCGTGTCCTGCGAGGGCGCGGCGAGCACAGCCGGAGCCAGCTCCTCGCGCCTGCCGGCGAGCGCGATCAGCTCGACATCGACGGTGGAGATCACGAGATCGAGCCGGTCATCCTCGACCATGCGGGCTATCGCCGAGACGAAGTCGACATCGCGCCCCGGCGGCACGAGACGGCGGTGCGTCGGCGGCACGAGGTAGATGCCGCTCGCCCAGCCGTCCATGTCCGCGGCGAAGACCTCGAGGTCTTCACGACGAAGCAGCGAGCGGATGACGGCGACGCCCGCCGGGCCACCGGCGCCCGTCACCAGTACGCGCGCGCTCATCAGCTCTCCCGTCGTGTGAGTTCGTGGGCGCCGATGAACTCGGCGGTCTCACGGACGACCTCGAGCGGCTCGACCGCCGATCCTCCGCCGAAGCGCGACCAGTAGCGAGCGGTGGCCGTCACGAACTCGGGTTCGAGGTAGTCCCGGGTCGCCGTCTGCGAGCCGAAGCATTCGAGCAGCCGCAGCTTCTGACCGATGTACTGGTCGATGCGGACGAAACGCGTCGGGCGGAAGTCGATCGTCGCCGAGGGGCTCTGGTAGCAGGCGACCGTTCCGACCCGCCGGGTCGCGGCGATCGTCGCCTCGCTCACCGCTCGGTGATCCTGGTGCCGATCGTTCGACGAGTGCGTGTAGACGATCGTCGGCTGGACCTCCTGCACGACCTCCTCGATCAACCGGACCGTGGCTCCGCCGCCGGAGATCTCGGTGTCGATGAGGTCTTTGACGAACAGTCGCGCACCGAGCATCTCCGCCGAGGCGAGCGATTCGTGCTGCCTGCTGTCAGCGTCTCCCCCGCGCGCACCGCGCGAGAGGGTGAGGATCGTGATCGAGTCGCCCGCCTGGGAGTGCGCGGCGAGGAGTCCTCCGACGCCGATCTCGACATCGTCGGGGTGCGCGCCGATGGCGAGCACCACCTCTTTGGTGCGGTTGGCCTCGCGGCGCGTGCGGCCCTCCGTCACGAGCCGGGTGACCGCCTCGACGAGCTTCACGTTGTCGAGCGGCTTGGTGAGGAACTCGTCGGCCTGCGCGCGCAGAGCCGAGACGGCGTACTCGACCGAGACGTGCGCGGTCATGACGACCACCGGCAGGAGCGGGTCGTTCCGACGCAGCTGCGCGAGCAGCTCCAGCCCGTCGAGTCCGGGCATCTCGATGTCCGTGACGACCACGTCCGGCGTGAAGGTCTCGAGCCGCGCGACGGCGGACTCGCCATCGTGAGCGACCACGACCTCGCAGCCGGCCCGCCTCTCGAGCACGGTCTTGACGAGCAGGGCGACGTCTGGGTCGTCGTCGACGACGAGGACGCGGGGAGCATCCTGGGGCATATCTGCAGCTCTCAGTGGGGAAGTCCCCCTGCCGGTCAGCGGCCGGCGTAGCACTCCCTGCGCCCTTCGCGCCGGGAGCTCGAGGGGAAGTCGAGCGGGTGTCTCTAAATACTGGCATATCAACAGACCGCCCCGATGGCGGCCACGGCTGCTCCCTCAGTACTCTCGAGGATGAAAGCGGTCTGCGGACGGCCGCCCCTCTCGAAACGGAGCGACCATGACCGACTCGACGCGGCCCGAAGACCGGCAGTACAGCCCTCCCGCGTGGGACGGAGCGCGACCGGCGGATGCCGCCGTGGATCCTGCCGCCTACCCGATGGCCGGCCCGGGACAGCCCACGCCGTACACCTCCCCCGCCGGGCAGGGGCTGGCGGTCGCGGGACTCGTCCTGGCCTTCGTCATCGCTCCGCTCGGACTGATCCTGAGCATCGTCGCCGCCGTCAGGCTCGGCAAGGCCGGGGCACCGCGCGGCCTCGCCATCGCGGGAATCGCGGTCGGCGCCGTCATCACCGTCATCTGGATCATCGGCATCATCGTGCTCGTGAGCGTCTTCGCGAACCTGTTCGCGATGTGCGCCGACCTCGGTCCGGGCGTGTGGCAGGTCGGCGGAGTCACCTACACCTGCAGCTGAGTTCGCAGCCGAACGAGAAAGGGGCCGGATGCGATCGCATCCGGCCCCTTCTCGATTCGTCTCAGCGCTTGTAGTTCGGCGCCTCGACCACGATCTGCACGTCGTGCGGGTGCGACTCCTTGAGACCCGCCGCGGTGATGCGCACGAACTTGCCGCGCTGCTTGAGCTCTTCGATGGTGCGGGCTCCGACGTAGAACATCGACTGCCGCAGTCCGCCGACCAGCTGATACGCGACGGCCGACACGGGGCCGCGGTACGGCACCTGGCCCTCGATGCCCTCGGGGATCAGCTTGTCGTCGCTGGGCACGTCGGCCTGGAAGTAGCGGTCCTTCGAGTACGAGGTCTGCTTGCCGCGGGTCTGCATGGCCCCGAGGGAGCCCATGCCGCGGTACTGCTTGAACTGCTTGCCCGACTGGAAGACGATCTCGCCCGGCGACTCGTCGGTGCCGGCGAGCAGCGAGCCGAGCATCACGGCGTCAGCACCCGCGACGAGCGCCTTGGCGATGTCGCCGGAGTACTGCAGACCACCGTCGGCGATCACAGGGACGCCGGCCGGACGTGCGGCGAGCGACGCCTCGTAGACGGCCGTGACCTGGGGAACGCCGACGCCGGCGACGACGCGCGTCGTGCAGATGGAGCCTGGCCCCACGCCCACCTTGACCGCGTCGACACCTGCGTCGATGAGCGCCTGAGCGCCCTCGCGGGTGGCGACGTTGCCGCCGATGACGTCGATGTGCGCGAAGCTCTCGTCCGCCTTGAGCCGCGTGACGAGGTCGATCACGCCCTGTGACTGGCCGTTGGCCGTGTCGACGACGAGGACGTCGACTCCGGCGTCACGCAGCGCCTCTGCGCGCTCCCAGGCATCGCCGAAGAAGCCGATGGCCGCGCCGACGCGCAGACGACCCTGGTCGTCCTTCGTGGCGAGGGGGTACTTCTCGCTCTTGTCGAAGTCCTTGATGGTGATGAGACCGGCCAGCTTGCCGTCCTCATCGATGAGCGGCAGCTTCTCGACACGGTGATGCGCGAACAGGGCGATGACCTCGCCGGCGGCGACGCCCACCGGTGCGGTGACGAGACCCTCCGACGTCATGACGTCCTTCACGAAGGTGGTCTGACGCTCGAAGCCCGAGACGAAGCGCATGTCGCGGTTGGTGATGATGCCGACGAGGCGGCCGTCGGGGTCGACGACCGGCAGACCGGAGATGCGGTACTTGGCGCAGAGCGCGTCGACCTCTTCGACAGTCGCGTCGGGCGACGTCGTGATCGGGTCGGTGATCATGCCCGACTCGCTGCGCTTGACGCGGTCGACGTGGGCCGCCTGATCGGCGATGGAGAGGTTGCGGTGCAGGATGCCGATGCCGCCCTCTCGCGCCATCGCGATGGCCATGCGGGATTCGGTGACAGTGTCCATGGCGCTGGAGAGCAGCGGAGTCGCGACCGAGATACGGCGAGTGATCCGCGACGAGGTGTCTGCCTCGCTGGGGATGACGTCGGTGTGCCCGGGAAGGAGCAGCACATCGTCGTACGTGAGTCCGACGAAGCCGAAGGGGTCGTGCTGGTCCATGGATAGTCCTCCTGCGGGCGCGATCTGGGGCGAGGGTGTACCAATTCTAAGTGCGGAGCGGCTGAGGAAATTCCCTGCGCCCGCTGACATCGCGCGCACGACGCCCCGGATGACCTATCGGTATTTCGCAACTTCGTGATGGGATCGTTCTCACCGTGAGCAGATCGTGCCTTGGTCGAAACAGAGCCGACACATTACGCTCATACCGTCGTACATCAGGGCCGATGAACAACTCCGTCATGGCCTGTGTACTGGGCTGGAGGTTCTGTGCGTCCGACGATCTCGGCGAATCGAAGCGGAATGCGGTGGGTCATCATCCTGCTCGCGTCGCTCCTCGCCATCGCTTTCCTGTGGTTGCAGCCTCCGGCTGCGGCTTCCGCCGAAGAAACGGACGACGGCCAGGAGATCACAGACTTCTACTTCGCCGGTGTCATCACCTTCGATGACGACCCCGTCGAAGGCGTCGTGATGACGATCGAGGGCGGCGGCTTCGAAGGCGAGACCGAGACCGACGCCGAGGGCAAGTGGCGCCTGTACGTGCCCGAGAAGGACACGTACACGCTCACGGTCGACGAGGAGACCCTCCCCGACGGCGTGATCGTCGATGCGGCGCAGCTGCCCGAGGGCACTCAGCCCATCGCCGGCACGACGGCGTCGTTCGAGGTCGAGTTCGGCCTGACCGGCACGAAGATCCTCAACCTCTTCCTCGGTGAGGGCGAGAGGATGACGACGTCCTTCATCGACCAGCTCCTCTCACGTCTCGTGGGCGGCCTGAACTTCGGTCTGCTGCTGGCGCTCGCCTCCATGGGCGCGGCGCTCATCTACGGCACGACGCGGCTGTCGAACTTCGCTCACGCCGAGATGGTCACCTGGGGCGGCCTGGTCGCCCTCGTGACGACGAGCTTCTGGCATCTGCCGCTGTGGCTCGGCATCATCGCCGCCGTGATCGGGGGCGGTCTCTTCGGCTGGGCCCTGGATGCCGGCATCTGGCGTCCGCTGCGACGACGAGGCCTCGGTGTCGTGCAGCTGATGATCGTCAGCATCGGTCTGTCTCTCGCCCTGCGCTATGCGTTCCAGTACATGATCGGTGGTGGCACTCGCCAGCTCCCCGGGGCCAGCCCCGAGCCGTTCCGGTTCGGTCCGATCTCGCTGTCCTACATCGACCTGATCGGCATCGTGGTCAGCATCGTCGTGATCGTGGGCGTCGCGTTCTTCCTCACCCGCACCCGCATCGGCAAGGCGACCCGCGCCATCTCCGACAACCCGCAGCTCGCCGCAGCATCCGGCATCGACGTCGACAAGGTCGTGCGCTACGTCTGGATCCTGTCCGGCACGCTCGCCGCCATCTCCGGCATCCTCTGGGCCTACTTCCGCCCCGGCGTGAAGTGGGACATGGGCATGCAGATGCTGTTGCTCATCTTCGCCGCCATCACCCTCGGCGGGCTCGGCACGGCGTTCGGTGCGCTCGTCGGCTCCCTCATCGTCGGCATCGCGGTCGAGGTCTCCACCCTCTGGATCCCCTCGGATCTGAAGTATGCGAGCGCCCTGGTCGTGCTCATCGTGATCCTCCTCGTCAGACCGCAGGGCCTGCTGGGACGCAGGGAAAGGTTGGGCTGATCGCCATGGACTTCGGAAGCATCTTCTCGAACACAGCCGTCTATCTGTTCAGCCCCGTCACCCTCGCCTACGCGCTGGCGGCGACCGGTCTGGCCGTGCACTTCGGCTATGCGGGCCTGCTCAACTTCGGCATGGCCGCCTTCATGGCGGTCGGCGGATACGGATACGCGATCTCCGTGCTGACCTTCGGGCTCCCCTGGTGGGTCGGCATGCTCATCGGTCTCCTGGGGGGCGCGTTCTTCGCAGTCCTCCTCGGCATCCCGACGCTGCGGCTCCGTGCCGACTATCTCGCCATCGCGACGATCGCCGCGGGTGAGATCGTACGACTGCTCTTCACCACCCAGATCTTCGACGAGTACACCAACTCGGCCGACGGTCTCGCGCAGTTCAACGGCGGGTTCCGCGACGCCAATCCGTTCCCGCCGGGCACCTACGGCTTCGGACCGTGGACCTACAGCGCGAACGACCTGTGGAACCGGGTGTTCGGACTCATCGTGCTGCTCGTCGCGATCCTGCTGGTCTGGTCGCTCATGCGCAGCCCGTGGGGGCGCGTCCTCAAGGGAATCCGCGAGGATGAGGATGCCGTGCGCTCGCTCGGCAAGAACGTCTTCGCGTACAAGATGCAGGCGCTCGTCGTCGGTGGTGTGATCGGCGCAGCCGGAGGAATCGTCTTCGTCCTCCCCTCGGCTGTCGTGCCGGGCAGCTACACGACCTCGCTCACGTTCTTCCTGTGGACGATCCTGCTGCTGGGCGGCGCGGCCACCGTGTTCGGCCCGACACTCGGGGCCATCCTCTTCTGGGTCGTCTTCGCGTTCATGGCAAACCTGCTCCCGGCGATGGCGCGGTCCGGAATCCTGCCCATGTCCGACAGCCAGGCCTCGACCCTGGTGTTCATCTTCGTCGGTATCGCCCTGATGCTGCTCGTGATCTTCCGACCTCAGGGCATCCTCGGAGACAAGAGGGAGATGACCTTTGTCAAATGAACTGACCCCCGACGAGAGCGCCCAGACGGCGCCCGCGACCGGGAGCATCCGCCGACCGAAGACCACCGGACTCGCCAAGGGCCCTGCGGCCCCCGGCGTGCCGAAGGTCGATCCCATCCTGATCGCGGATGCCGTGCAGCGGCGCTTCGGCGGTCTGACGGCCGTCGACGTCGACCACGTCGAGATCCCTCGCGGCGCCATCACCGCTCTGATCGGCCCGAACGGAGCAGGGAAGACGACCCTGTTCAACCTGCTCTGCGGTTTCGACAAGCCGAACAGCGGGACCTGGTCGTTCGACGGCACGAGCCTCTCGGGCGTCCCCTCCTTCAAGGTGGCGCGCATGGGACAGGTGCGCACGTTCCAGCTGACCAAGTCGCTGTCGCTGCTCACCGTGCTCGAGAACATGAAGCTCGGTGCTCCGGGACAGCGCGGCGAGGGCTTCTGGTCGAGCCTGTTCCCGTTCCTGTGGCGCAAGCAGGATCAGGAGATCGAGGTCAAGGCCCGCGAGCTGCTGGCCCGCTTCAAGCTCGACGCCAAGGAGAAGGACTTCGCCGCGGCGCTCTCCGGCGGCCAGCGCAAGCTCCTCGAGATGGCGCGAGCGCTCATGAGCGATCCGACCCTGGTGATGCTCGACGAGCCGATGGCCGGCGTCAATCCGGCGCTGACCCAGTCGCTCCTCGATCACATCCTCGACCTCAAGGGCCTGGGCATGACGGTGCTGTTCGTCGAGCACGACATGCACATGGTCCGCCACATCGCCGACTGGGTCGTGGTCATGGCCGAGGGCAAGGTCGTCGCCGAGGGCCCGCCCGACGAGGTCATGGAGGACCCGGCCGTGGTCGACGCCTATCTCGGCGCCCACCAGGACCTCGATCTCGGTGCCGTGACCGGTCGCATCCCCGTGATCGAGAACGCCACCGCCGCCAAGCTCCGCGAGCAGATCGAAGCAGAAGCCGAGGCGGAGCTCGAAGCGACGAGCACGCCGGATCACGACCAGAAGGACAACGCATGAGCGCCGAGACCTCCGCTGCGGCACCGCCAACGGACGACATCGTCGTCGAGCTGAAGGACGTGCACGCCGGCTACCTGCCCGGTGTGAACATCCTCAACGGCGCCAACCTCGTCGCCCGACAGGGCGAGCTGATCGGCATCATCGGCCCCAACGGCGCCGGCAAGTCGACCCTGCTGAAGGCGATCTTCGGGATGGTGAACGTCCGCAGCGGCGAGATCACCGTGAACGGAGAGAGCATCATCGGGTTGAAGGCCGACAAGCTCGTCAAGCGGGGCGTCGCCTTCGTGCCGCAGACGAACAACGTGTTCCCCTCGCTCTCCATCGAGGAGAACCTGCAGATGGGGCTGTATCAGAACCCCAAGATCTACGCCGAGCGCCTCGAGTTCGTCACCGGCATCTTCGCCGAACTCGGCAAGCGCCTCAAGCAGCGCGCCGGTTCGCTCTCGGGCGGCGAGCGGCAGATGGTGGCGATGTCGAGGGCACTCATGATGGACCCGTCGGTGCTGCTTCTCGACGAGCCCTCCGCCGGCCTCTCCCCCGTGCGTCAGGACGATGCGTTCATCCGCGTCTCCGACATCAACAAGGCGGGCGTGACGACGATCATGGTCGAGCAGAACGCGCGGCGCTGCCTGCAGATCTGCGACCGCGGCTACGTGCTCGACCAGGGCAAGGATGCGTACGAGGGCACCGGACGCGACCTGCTGAACGATCCGAAGGTCATCGGCCTCTACCTCGGAACTCTCGGCACAGACGCCGCCTGAGGGCTCCCACGACAGAGGGGCGGATGCGACTCGCATCCGCCCCTCTTCTGTCCCCCCGCGCAGCTCCGGACACGCGGCCGCAGCTCGGGGCACGCACACGACGAAGGCCCCGGATCGAGGATCCGGGGCCTTCGCTCGTGATCAGTTGGTGCGGGAGATCAGGTTGTCGGCGCCGTACTCGTACGTGCCGATCGATGCACCCTGCGGGTCGCCGTTCTCATCGAACGTGATCTCGCCGGAGTAGCCGTCGTAGTCGGCGGTTCCACCGTCGTTGATGATCGCCGCGCAGTCCTCGAAGCTGGTGCACTTCTCACCGTCTCCGCTGCCGCCCGAGACCTCGGCCATCTTCGCAGCGATGTCCGCGCCCTCGGTCGAACCGGCGGCGAGAGACGCGAGTGCGACGAGCACGACCGCGTCGTAGGCCTCGGCCGCGTAGGTGAAGTCGTTGACCTCGGGGTTGCCCTCACCGGTCCAGAACGTCTGCAGACGGTCGGTGAAGTCGTCCTCGAGCGCCGGTCCCGGCTTCGTGCCCTGTGCGCCCTCGAGCGAGAACGGGAAGTTCGTGTCGGGCGAGGAGCCGTAGTCCGACAGGTTTCCGTCGACGAGGTAGAACTTGTCGGGCGAGATGCCGGCGTTGACCAGCAGCGGGGCGATGGTCTTGAACTGGTCGAACGACACGATCGCGACGGCGTCGGGGTTCTGAGCCTTGATCGTCTCGACCTGTGCGTCGAACTGACCGTCACCGACGTTGTACGACGCGTCAGCGACGACCTCGCCACCCGCGTTCTCGAACGTCGACTTGATGTTGTCGAACAGTCCGGTTCCGTACGCGTCGTTCTGGTAGATCACGCCGAGGGTCTTGTGTCCGTCTTCGGCGATCAGGTTGCCGAGGACCTCACCCTGCAGAAGGTCGCTGGGCGCGGTGCGGAAGTAGAGACCGTTGTCGTCCCAGTCGGTGAAGTCCGGGCCGGTGTTCGAGGCCGAGATCTGCAGGATGCCGGCGCTGACGTTTCCGTCGAGGATCAGGCGGGAGACGCCCGACGCCGCGGCACCGACGATGGCGGTGACGCCCGCGCCCTGGAGCTTGCTGATCGACGTCTCGTAGGCCTTGGTGTCGGTGTCGCCTTCGTCTTCCGCCGTCAGGTTGATCGTGACGCCGGCAGCAGCATCGTTGACCTCCTTGACCGCGAGGCCGACGCCGGATTCCATGGGCGGGCCGAGGAACGACAGCGAACCGGTCTGCGGCAGCAGCGAGCCGAGCTCGAGCGTGAGGTCGGCCGACGATCCGCCGCCGCCGCCACCGTCGGACGGCTCCTCAGAGGGCGTGCCGCTGCAGCCCGCGACGACGATCGCCGAGACGCTCAGCAGCGCGACTCCGGCGAGAATCTTGGCGCTGCGCGAGCGCGTGAATGAGGTCATGATGCTCCCTTGCGTGACTGGCCGTGGATTGTGACCACGGTCGGGTGCTCTAACACTAGGACTGAAAGGCTTCGCGTAGGGGTCGCCGATGTTTCGGTGCGTTAACGATCCGACACCGAGTTTCCGGACGGGTGAACCGGGAGTTCAGACGAGTGTCGGCTGATCGATCCGGCGTCCGCGACGCGCGGCGAGCAGCAGGTCGATCAGGAACACGAGGATCGCGACCCAGACGATGATGAAGCCCGCCCACCGCTCGGGCGGCATCGGCTCGCCGAGCACGACCGCGCCGATGATGAACTGCATGACGGGGGTGATGAACTGGATCATCCCGATGACGGTGAGGTTGATGCGCCGGGTGCCCGCGGCGAAGAGCAGCAGGGGCACCGCCGTGGCCACACCGGCGAACGCGAGAAGCACCGCATGCCACACACCCTGGGAGCCCATCGTGATCCCGGCGGGGGTGGCGGCGACGAGGATCAGCTGCACGATGGCGATCGGGATCAGCCAGAACGACTCGAGCGTGAGTCCGCTGACCGCATCGACCGCGGGGCCGATCTTCTTCTTGATGAGTCCGTAGACGCCGAACGAGGCGGTCAGCGACAGGGCGATCCACGGGAACTCGCCGTAGAAGAGGACGATCACGATCACGGCGACCGCCGCGATGCCGATCGCCGCCCACTGGAGCCTGCGGATGCGCTCCTTGAGCACGAACACCCCCAGCAGCACGGTGGTGATCGGGTTGATGAAGTACCCGAGGCTGGTCTCCACGATGTTCCCGGAGAGGGTTCCGATGAGGAACACCTGCCAGTTGACGTAGATCAGGACACCCGCCAGAGCCGTCCATCCCAGCAGCCTCGGCTGCCGGACGATGACGCCGAAGGCGGCCCAGCCGCGCATCACGGTGAGGAGGAGCAGGCAGAAGACGAACGACAGCAGCACGCGCCACGCGACGACCTCCCACGGACCGGTGGGCACGAGCAGCAGGAAGTAGAGGGGCAGCACGCCCCAGAGCAGATACGCTCCCCCCGCGTACGCGACTCCCGCCGTCTGAGTGGCTCGGGAGGCGGCGTTCGTCGGGGTCACCGCACAACCCTATGCCCGTCGCCGCGCCGCCTCCGCCCCACGAGACCCGCCATCCGGACATTGGCAGGAATCGATGCACCGGTGGCCGAACACGCAGGAAGGCCCGGATGCGTGATGCATCCGGGCCTTCCGAAGACGTTGTCTCAGCGGACGACGACTGCGAGCACGTCGCGAGCCGACAGGACGAGGTACTCGTCTGCGCCGAACTTCACCTCGGTGCCGCCGTACTTGCTGTAGAGCACACGGTCGCCCACGGCGACGTCGAGCGGAACGCGGTTGCCGTTGTCATCGATGCGGCCGGGGCCCACGGCCACGACCTCGCCCTCCTGGGGCTTCTCCTTGGCGGTGTCGGGGATGACCAGGCCACTCGCGGTGGTCTGCTCGGCCTCGACCTGCTTGATGACGATGCGGTCCTCGAGCGGCTTGATGGAAACCGACACGGTCTACCTCTTCTTTCTTGACGCTGACAGGAAGACTTTTCGCACTCTCAACCCGAGAGTGCTAATCCAGTCTAGGCGTTCCGCTGGCACTCACGCAATGCGAGTGCCAATGCGGCGAACAGCCCGCCGCCTAAGCTGGGGCAGTGGAGATCTCCGAGCTGCGCGCACTGCTCACCCCCGAGGGCCTGAAGGCGCTGGACGAACTCGGCCCCGTCGACGAGGTCGCCGACGTCGCTCGGATCGTATCCCGGCTGCGTGCGGCCGGCCACTCGCCCGAGCTCGTCTCGGCCGTGGTCGGACAGGCACGACTTCGCACCAAGGCGAAAGGCAAGTTCGGCGACTTCGCGGCCCGGATGCTGTTCACCCGGGCCGGACTCGAGCAGGCGACGCGGTTGGGCGTGGCCGCCCGGCATGCCCAGCGGATGCGCCGCGCCGGCGTCACTCGCGTCGCGGATCTCGGCTGCGGCATCGGCGGGGATTCTCTTGCCTTCGCCGGCGCAGGGCTCGACGTCGTCGCCGTCGACGCCGACGAGGTGACCTCGGCGATCGCGGCCTACAACCTGGCGCCCCTCGGAGACAGCGCGAGGGTGATCCACGGCACGGCCGAGGCGCACGTGCCCGTCGAGGGCGACGAGAACCAGGCGATCTGGATGGATCCGGCCCGCCGCACCGCCGGGCACAGCGAGACGCGCCGGGTCTCGTCCGATGACTACTCTCCGCCGCTGGACTGGGCCTTCGACGTGGCCTCGCGCACATCGACGGGCATCAAGCTCGGTCCCGGTCACGACCGCGATTCACTTCCCGTCGACGCCGAGGCGCAGTGGGTGAGCGCAGACGGCAGCGTGGTCGAGCTCGTGCTCTGGACGCGCGCACTCGCCCGCGACGGCATCCGCCGTTCCGCCCTCGTGATCCGCGGCGAGCGCTCACATGAACTCACCGCAGGCGCCGACGCCGTCGACGAGCCCGTGCGCGAACTCGGCGCGTTCCTGCACGAGCCGGACGGCGCGGTGATCCGGGCGCGTCTGATCGGCGATGTCGCGCGCAGCCTCGACGCGGGAATGCTCGACGAGCGCATCGCGTATCTCACCTCCGACGCCGCTGTCACCAGTCCGTTCGTGCAGTCGTTCCGGGTGCGCGAGACGATGCCGGCGAACCCGAAGGCGATCAGCGCCGTCCTCAAGGCGAACGACATCGGCTCTCTCGAGATCAAGAAGCGCGGCATGGACATCGACCCTGCGGCCTTCCGCAAGAAGCTGGCGCTGCGGGGCGAGCAGACCGCGACGCTGATCCTCACTCGCGTGGGTGATCAGCGACGAGCGATCCTCGCCGATCGGGTGCCGACAGCGGGCTGACGTCTCCCCGGCGCCTAGCCCTCGGAGTCGTCGGACGGGATGTCGACCTGGATCGGATCCTGGAATTCGCCGCCGAGCTCGAGCGTCTCACCGGGCCTCACCGTCTGCTCTGCCGTCGCCGTCGTGCTGTCTCCGGACACCACGAGGTAGGGCATTCCGTTCAACGTGTACGCGAGACGCACGCTCCAGTCGGAGATCATCCCTCCGGCCTCGTCCACGATGGTTCCGGCGACCTCGATGACGTCCGCCGACGATTGTCCCTCGCTCGCCGGGCGGCATTCGACGGCCTGGACGGCATCGACGATGAGGCAGTCCTGGATGTCGTCGCTCTCGACGCGCTGTGCGCGCCAGACCGGGGCATCGCGGAAGTACCCGACGACCGAGAAGGAGAACTCTTCGAAACCCTCCTCGACCAGCTGCTCGGCGCGTTCCCGCTCGTCGCCCTGGAACTGCGACAGCCAGGAGTTCTCGTCCGAACGCCATCGCTGGATGATGCCGACGACCTCCCCGTTCATCGCTCGCGCGGCGGACGCCCAGATCTCCTCGAGGCCCTCGTCCCCCTCCCCCGGCACCGCGACGCTCGCGTTCAGGCCGATGCCGTTCCCGTTGTCGAGATCGGCCGCGGGCTGGCACTGATCCGCCGACTTGTCGGCGGCGTCGAGCGTCAGGCACACCGTCTCGCCGTCGTCCTTCGTCGCGTACCAGACGAGGGCGTCCTCGTCCTGTCCGATCGCGCGCAGACTGCCCGGGTCGAACCCGCCCTCGGCCTGCAATTCCGCACGCCGCTCCTGCTGCGCGGAAGTCAACGCGACGGCATCGCCGGAACGCCCGAAGAGCGCCCAGCCGGTGCCGAGACCGATCACGAGCAGAAGTGCGGATGCCGCGGCGACCGCCTTCCAGTGCTGACGGAATGCGGCGCGGAGGCCTCCGGTCTCGGCAGACCGGCGTCCGTCGTCCGCGTGTTCGCCGGGCGCGCTGGGGGAAGCGTCGGCGACGGGTGCCTGACCGTCACGGAACGGCTTCTCCGACGTCGGCGGCTCGTGGGCCGGTCCCTGCCCGACCGGCGCGTCGACCCGGTCACGCGGGCCAGGGTCGACCCGGTCAGGCCTGCCAGGCTCGCCGCGCAGCGATTCGAGCTCTCTCAGCCTCGCCGCCTCGGCCTCGGTCAGGCCACCGTCGCGGCCGTACGCTTTGACCTGCAGCCCGCGCAGCTCGGCAGAGTCACTCTCCTGCAGCATCGTCGCCCTCCCAGCCCTTCGTCACGGTCAGGTACTGCTGACCGTAGCCGAACCGGTACTCGTAGCGGGTCGTCTTCCCCTCACCCACGACGTCGAGCACGAGCGTCCTGTCCGCGTCGGCGAGCATGATGCTGTCATCGCAGGCCATCGGAGGGTCGGGCATCGACCCGTCGTAGACGAGACAGTACCTCTGCGTGGACATGTCGATCCCCGTCCAGATCGGCACGTCGTCGTCGTAGCCGGCGACCAGGATCGTCCGCCGGTCCAGTCCCGTCCGCTCGGCGAGGGCGGTCACCGCCTCCGCCTCGTCGGGGCTGGCGAACATCGCCGTGGACTGCGGCGAGGTGATATAGCTGCGGGTGACGACCGCCGGCTCGCCGGCCGGCGTGAGGAACATCTGCGCCTCGACGTCATAACTCTGACTCTGGCTCACGGGTTTCGTGAGAGTGGCATTCACGCCCTGGACCACGGCCTGCTCCCGCGTCGTGCACGCGGGAGCCGTCGCATCCTCGTGTCCGAGCACCAGGCACACGTCAGCGCGCTCGTTCTTCGTCGCGAACCAGATCACGACGCCTTCTTCCTCCGCCATCGCCCGCACCGACCCCGGATCGAAGTCCCCCGATGCGACGATCGCGCTCTGCCACTCCTCCTGCTGGGCGCTGAGCTGCATCGGCGCGGGACCCCGGTCGGTGAAGAGAAGCCAGCCCAGCGCGAGGCCGATGACCGCGAAGGCCGTGGCGACCGCGACCGCGAGACGCCGATGGTGTCGCAGCGCGATGAGCGGGGACCCGCCCTGGCGCTCGATGTCCACGGCCGGGTCGGCAGGTGACGCGCTCCCCTCCTCCTCGGCAACGCCCCGCGGAGCCTGCGCAGGGTCCGGCGCACGCGTCTCCGGACTTCTCGTCGCCGGCGGCCCCGCCAGACGCGTCTTCGCGGATTCCAGCTCGCGCAGCCGCGCTGCATCCGCCGCGCTCAACGCCCCCGCACGGCCGTACGCCCGCGCCTGGAGCGCGCGCAGCTCGACGGATCGGTCCGCGTCGAGCATCGGCTATCCGAGTCTCTCGAACTGCATCCCGGCCCAGACGAGCCAACCGAGGCTGTAGACGGTCGCACACAGACCGAGAACGAGCGCCCAACGAGCGATGGCGCGGCTCTCGACCGGTCGGCGCAGCGACATGATCGACGCGATCACGGCGACGATGGCGATCGGGATGCCCCAACCGACGAAGAACGACGCGGCCAAGGCGACGACCGCCGCCATCAGCGCCCAGGGAGCGAGGCGGGTGTCGTCCACGGCGGACGTGCCCGTCGCCGGCTCCCAGTCGCCCTCCCGACCGATGTCCTCGGCGACTGGCCCCGTGACGACCACCGGCTCGACTCCGACCGGGCCGGTGGGGAGCTTCGTGTATCCCTCGCGGCGCGACCCGGGTATGCGTGCCGACCCCGCCGGATGCTCGACCTCGCCGCTCGGACGCTCGATCCTGGTCGGCGGCACCGCGGCACTCGAGGCGGGCCCCGGTTCTGCACCCGCCCGATCCGGAGTGCGAGGCACGTCGCTCATCACATCACCGCGACGCGCTCGTCGACCTGGATCTCGGTGACGGGAAGCGTCGAGTCGGCTCCGAACGCCAGCGTCGACGGGCGACGGCCGGACGCGATGAGCTCCGCGGCGAGCGCCGCGATCATCGCGCCGTTGTCGGTGCACAGCGACAACGGCGGGATGCGCACCGTCACGCCGGCCTTCTCCGCCCTCGCGAGGGCGACCTCGCGGAGTCGTCGGTTGGCGATCACTCCTCCACCGAGCAGCAGGCGGGGCACGCCGAGGTCTGCGCACGCGGCGAGCGCCTTCGTCACGAGCACATCGACGACCGCCTCACGGAAGCTCGCGGCGACGTCGGCGACGGGCACGGGAACGCCGTCTGCCTCGCAGCGCTCGACCCAGCGCGCGACAGCGGTCTTGAGCCCGGAGAAGGAGAAGTCGTAACGGTGCTTCGCGAGGTCGGAGGCGCGCGAAAGCCCTCGAGGGAAGCGGATCGCGTTCGGATCTCCGTCGAGTGCCGCTCGATCGATCTCGGGTCCGCCGGGGTACGGCAGCGACAGCAGTCGGGCGACCTTGTCGAATGCCTCCCCCGCGGCATCGTCCATGGTCTCGCCCAGCATCTCGACGTCGGTCGTGAGATCGCGCACGTGCAGCAGCGAGGTGTGCCCGCCCGATACCAGCAGCGCGATCGTCGGGTACTCCAGCGGCTCGGAGTCGGGAGTCAGGATGTCCGCGGCGATGTGTCCGACCAGGTGATTGACCGCGTACAGCGGCTTGTCGAGCGACACCGCCAGACCCTTGGCGGCGCCGACGCCGACCATGAGCGCTCCCGCGAGGCCGGGTCCGCTCGTGACGGCCACCGCGTCGAGGTCGCCGAGCCGCACCCCGGCCTCGGCCAGGGCGGCGTCGATCGAGGGTTGCAGGGCCTCGAGATGGGCACGGGCGGCGACCTCGGGAACCACTCCGCCGTAGCGGGCGTGCTCGTCCATGCTCGACGCGATCGTGTTCGAGAGCAGCCTGCGTCCGCGGACGATCCCGATGCCGGTCTCGTCGCAGCTCGTCTCGATGCCCAGCACCAGCGGCTCGGTCATGAGGTCGCCTCCTTCGCGGCATCCGACGCCGTCTCATCTCGATGCTCGGAGCGCGGATGCTGCAGGGCGAGGCGCATCACGATCGCGTCGACGTCGTCGGGCTGGTAGTAGCGGGGGCGACGTCCGATCTCCTCGAACCCCTCCGAGCGGTACAGCCCCTCGGCACCGGGGTTGTCTGCCCGCACCTCGAGGAAGACCTCTCTGGCTCCGCGTTCCACCGCGGCATCGAGAAGGGACCGCAGAAGCGCCCGGCCGCGGCCGCGACCGCGGTGCTCGACGTCGAACGCGATGGTCTGGATGTCGGCGTCACTCGACCCCTGCAGTGCACGGACTCCGCCGTAGCCGATGATCGCGCCGTCCTGCTCGTCGACCAGATAGCGTCCATGCGGGCTCGCGAGCTCCAGGGCCATCGCCTCCGAGCTCCACGCGTCGGTGGGGAACGAGCGGTGCTCTATCGCCATGATGGCGTCGAGATCGTCGGGCGTCGCGTCGCGCAGCGTCATGACCCCACCTTCTTGGGCGCTCCCGGCACGGTGACGTCGGGCTGACGCAGATAGATCGGCTCGGTGCCCGCGAGTGTGCGCCCGGCAGCCAACGCCCTCGCGCCCACGCGAGCCAGATCGACGCCCGACAGCGTCTCCACATCGATACGACGGATCCCCTGGAGGTGCTCGTCGGCGTCGACCCGTGCGACCAGCACGGTGTCCGTGATGACGTGCGGGATGCCGTCGGCATCCGTTCCGTCGAAGACGGTGATGGCGACCTCTCGGCGGCGGGCGTCCGTCACGATGGCGAACGGCCCGGTCACGGCGTGATGCTCGACGGCCGTGAGCGCTGCGGCGAAGTGGCTCGGCACGGGGACGACGGGGATGCCACGCCCCAGCGCGAACGTGCGTGCCGTCGCGATGCCGATGCGGAGTCCGGTGAACGGCCCCGGGCCCATACCGGCCACCACATGATCGATCGGGCCTGATCCGGGCGCGTCGAGGGCCCGCACGAGCAGCTCGCCGATGACCTCCGCGTGACGGAGCGGATCGGCGGCCGAGGCATCTGACAGACGCGTGCCGTCATCGTCGATGAGGGCGACGGCGGTGCCCAGGGAGGTGTCGACGGCGAGGATCACCTCTCCAGGGTAGTCGTCGTTCAGCCGGTGATCGCTGAGCGTCCGCCACGCGTGATCGACACGTGCCGCGGTGCGTCGGCGTCGAGCTCCGAGGGGTCGAGCTCGTCGTCGCCGCCGACTGGACGCTCCAGCTCGATGTCCCACCAGGTCTCGGCCAGGTCCTCGGCCATCCCGCGTCCCCACTCGATCACCACGACCGATCGTGCGAGGTCGAGATCGAGATCGTCGAGCTCTGCCCCTGAACCGAGCCGGTAGGCGTCGACGTGCACGAGCGGCGCGCGTCCGACGAGCGACGGGTGCGTGCGGGCGATCACGAAGGTGGGGCTCTGCACCGGGCCGCGTACGCCCAGACCCTCCGCGAGTCCGCGGGTGAACGTCGTCTTGCCTGCGCCGAGCGGGCCGGTGAGGATCAGCAGGTCGCCCGCTTCGAGCTGCTCGCCGATGCGGAAGCCGAGCTGCTCCATCGCGTCCGAGGTCTCGATCTCGCGGCGCCCCAGGAAGGACGGGTCGACGCTCATGCCGACCGCCGGGGAACACGGGCGCCGATGCGCGTCACGATCTCGTAGTCGATGGTCGATGCGGCGTTCGCCCACTCCGATGCCGAGGGCACGCCGAGCGTCGGGTCGCCGAACAGCACGACCTCGTCGCCGATCGACACCGGGGCGTCCCCGACGTCCACGACGAACTGATCCATGGCGATGCGGCCGACGTTCGTGTATCGGCGCCCGGCGATCGATACGGGCAGGCGCCCGGATGCGTGGCGCGGCACGCCGTCGGCGTATCCCAGCGGGACGAGCACCAGCGTCGTGTCACGGGAGGTGCGGTGGTCGTATCCGTACGACACCCCGGCGCCGGCCGGCACGCGGCGGACGGCGGCGATCGCCCCCCGCAGCGTCATGGCCGGGCGAAGCCCCAGCTCCGCAGAAGAGCGGTCGTCGAACGGCGAGAGGCCGTAGATACCGATGCCGATGCGCACGGCGTCCAGACGCATCTCCGGCAGGTCGATCGCGGCCGCTGTCGCCGCGATGTGCCGGATCTCGGGATGGATGCCGAACGACGCCGCCGCCGTGACCGCCTCCTCGAACTTCGCGAGTGCCTCACGGTCGTCCTGGGGCGACGTGTTCGAGAGGTGGCTGAAGAGCCCGACGATGCGCAGCCGCCCGATGCGTTCGAGGCGCGCGGCTTCGGCGAGCACACGACGCCAGTCCGCCGGGGCGATGCCGTTGCGCGACAGCCCGGTCTCGAACTTGAGGTGCACGCCGACCGGGCGGTCGACCGAGGCGACCGCTCCCGCCGCTTCGAGCTGGTCGAACGACGAGATTCCCACCTCGATGTCGTGCGCCGCAGCCTGGTCGAAACGCTCGCCCGGCGCGTGCAGCCAGGCGACGATCGGAGCGGTGATGCCCTGACGACGAAGTTCGAGCGCCTCAGGGATCTCGGCGACCCCCAGACGAGTGGCACCCCCGGCGAGGGCGGCGACGGCAGTCGCGGCAGCCCCGTGGCCGTAGGCGTTCGCCTTCACAACGGCGATGACCTGCACGCCGGTGAGTCTGCGGAAATGGCGGACATTGTCGCTGATGGCATCCAGCTCGATGCGGGCTTCGCGGAACGGAACGGTCACAGCGGCTCTCCTTCGGCGACCACGAACGCTGCGGCGAGCCCCGCGTCATGGGTGAGGGTCAGGTGCAATCGGGTGATCCCGCGCTCTGCGACGACGTCGGCGGTGGAACCGGAGAGCACGAAATGCGGGCGGCCGGATGCCTCGGAGGCGATCTCGATCTCGATCCAGTGCACGCCGTCAGAGCCGCCGAGCGTCTTGATCAGGGCTTCCTTCGCGGCATAGCGCGCGGCGAGCGACGGCAGTCTGAGACCCCGCTCCCCCGGCGCGAACAGCCGCTCCCGAAGCCGCGGCGTGCGCTCCATCGTCCGCTCGAACCGCGGGATGTCCACGAGGTCGATGCCGGTCCCGATGATCACCAGTTCAGCCTAGTCGCGGCATCCCGAATCGGTCGGCCCAGCCTTTGCACGGTGCCCGTGCCCCGGATGGGTGACGTGTCTCGATGAGCGGCCACTGGAGGCCGACGACGCTTACTCGACGGTGACGGACTTGGCGAGGTTGCGCGGCTGGTCGACGTCGAGCCCCTTGGCCGTGGCGAGCGCCATCGCGAAGATCTGCAGCGGGACGACAGCGAGCAGCGGCTCGAACATCGCGCCGGCGAGCGGGATGCGGATGACCTCGTCGGCGAACGGCAGCACGGCCGCATCGCCCTCTTCCGCCACCACGATCACCCGAGCTCCGCGAGCGCGGATCTCCTGGATGTTCGAGACGACCTTGGAGTGGACCACAGCCGAGTGTCGAGGCGACGGCACCAGCACGAAGACGGGCTGTCCGGGCTCGATCAGCGCGATCGGGCCGTGCTTCAGCTCGCCGGCGGCGAACCCCTCCGCGTGGATGTACGAGATCTCCTTGAGCTTCAGCGCGCCTTCGAGTGCGATCGGGAAGCCCACGTGGCGACCGAGGAACAGCACCGAACGGGTGTCGGCCATCCAGCTCGCGAGCTGGGTGACATGTTCCTGCTCGCTCTCGAGAACCTTGGCGATCTTCTCGGGAAGGGCGGTGAGCTCGGCCACGTCGACCGACGCGTCCTGGACGGAGCCGCGCACGCGCCCCACGTGCAGGCCGAGCAGCAGCAGAGCGGTGATCTGCGCGGAGAAGGCTTTCGTCGACGCCACTGCGACCTCAGGGCCGGCGTGGGTGTAGACCACCGCATCGGACTCGCGAGGGATCGTCGCACCCTGCGTGTTGCAGATGGAGAGGGTGCGCGCGCCGCGCTCCCTCGCGTACTTGACGGCCATCAACGTGTCCATCGTCTCGCCGGACTGGCTGATCGAGATCACGAGGGTGTCGTCGCCGATCACCGGGTCGCGGTAGCGGAACTCGTGCGCGAGCTCGACGTCGACGGGGACCCGCGCCCACTGCTCGATCGCGTACTTGCCGACGAGCGCCGAGTACGCGGCCGTACCGCAGGCGGTGATGATGATGCGGTTGATGCCGAGGAACAGGTCGTCGAGCCCGTCGAGCTCGGGGATCACGACCTGGTCGCCCTGGATGCGGCCACGGATCGTGTTGGCGACCGCCTCGGGCTGCTCGGCGACCTCCTTGGCCATGAAGCTCGACCAGCCGCCCTTCTCGGCGGCGGCGGCGTCCCACGAGACGTCGAACGGCTCGGCCTCGACAGGCGTGCCGGCGAAGTCGGTGACGGTGACGGCGTCCGGGGTGATCGAGACGATCTGGTCCTGGCCGATGGCCAGTGCCTTGCGGGTGTGCTCGATGAACGCGGCGACGTCGGAGCCGAGGAAGTTCTCACCCTCGCCGAGGCCGATCACCAGGGGCGAGTTGCGGCGAGCGCCCACGACCAGGCCCGGGTGGTCCTGATGCATCGCGAGCAGGGTGAAAGCGCCCTCGAGGCGGTTGACGACGGCGCGGAACGCGCCCTGCAGGTCTCCGCCGTTGTTGCGGTACTCGCGGCCGAGCAGCGCGGCAGCGACCTCGGTGTCGGTCTCGCTGCGGAAGCTGACGCCATCGGCGAGCAGCGAGTCGCGGAGCGAGGCGAAGTTCTCGATGATGCCGTTGTGGATCACGGCGAGCTTGTCGTCATCGGCGAGATGCGGGTGCGCATTCTCGTCGGTGGGCCCACCGTGGGTGGCCCAGCGGGTGTGCCCGATGCCCGTGTTGCCGTCCGACAGCTCGGCATCCTTCAGCGAATCGCGCAGCATGGCGAGCTTTCCCGCCTTCTTGCGCATCCCGAGGGAACCGTCGCCGTCGATGACGGCGACACCCGCGGAGTCATACCCGCGGTACTCGAGACGGGCGAGGCCTGCGAGCAGGATGTCCTGGCTGGGCCGCGGGCCCACGTATCCGACGATTCCACACATGTCGTCAAGAGTAAGGCGGGCTTTTTGCGAAGGTTCCGAACGAAATAGCCGACCGGTCAGAGCTTCCGCAGGAGCACGCTCTCGACGCTGTGGTCGACGCCCTTGTTGAGCACGAGACGCGCGCGATGCTTGGTCGGCATCACGTTCTCGACCAGGTTCGGCATGTTGATCTCGTTCCAATAGCCGAGAGCCGTCGTGATCGCCTCGTCATCGGTCAGGTGGGCGAAGACGTTGAAGTAGGACGAGGGATTCGAGAACGCGCCCTGGCGCAGTGCGAGGAACCGATCGACGTACCACTTCTCGATGTGCGAGGTGTCGGCGTCGACGAAGATCGAGAAGTCGAAGAGGTCGCTGACGGCCACGTCATTGGGGGCGGGCGGCGGCTGGAGGACGTTCAGGCCCTCGACGATCACGACGTCGGGGCGACGGACGACCACATGGGCGTCGGGGACGATGTCGTAGCGCATGTGCGAGTAGAACGGCGCCCGCACCTCTGCCGCACCGCTCTTCACCTCGGTGAGGAACTCGAGCAGCGCCCTCCGGTCGTAGGACTCCGGAAAACCCTTGCGCTCCATCAGCCCCCTGCGCTCGAGCTCGGCATTCGAATACAGGAACCCGTCCGTCGTCACGAGCTCGACGCGAGGGGTGCCCGGCCAGCGGCTCATCAGCTCGCGCAGCAGACGGGCGATCGTCGACTTTCCGACGGCGACGGAGCCGGCGACGCCGACCACGAACGGGGTCGTGGAATCGTCCTCCTGAAGGAACGAGCTGGTCGCGGCACCCAGACGCTTGGTGGCCGTCGCGTAGAGGCTCAGCAGTCGACTGAGCGGCAGATAGACCTCGCGCACCTCGGCGAGGTCGAGCCGGTCGCCGATGCCCCGGAGTTCGACGACCTCGGTCTCGGTGAGCGGCTGGTCGAGTCCCGCCGCCAATCGCGCCCATTCATCGCGCCCGATCTCGCGATACGGAGACAGCGGCAGCGTGGGGTCGGCGGTGGTCACGGATACATCGTAACGGCGCACGAGTGGTCTCTATCCGTGCGCCTGGGAGTACTCGACATCGGTTCCAACACCGTCCACATGCTCGCCGCCGATGTCCGGCCCGGCGGCAGGCCGCTGGCGACCACCAGCGACCGCACCGTCCTGCGCCTGATGCGCTACCTCACCGATGACGGATCGATCTCGGAAGAGGGGGTGCGCGCACTCGAAGCGGCCGTGGCCCGAGCGCGCGCGGTCGCGGAAGCCGAGCGGGTCGATGAGCTGCTCGCCACCGCGACGAGTGCGGTGCGCGACGCCCGGAACGGCGCCGACGTGATCGCCCGCATCGAAGCCGCCCTCGGCCAGCCTCTGCAGGTGCTCGATGGAGAGACCGAGGCCGAACTCACCTTCCTCGCCGTTCGGCGCTGGTTCGGCTGGTCGGCCGGCCAGCTCCTTCTCCTCGACATCGGCGGCGGATCGCTCGAGGTCGCGGCGGGCGGTGACGAGCTTCCCGACGCCGCGGCATCCGTCCCACTCGGAGCCGGTCGGATGACCGTGCAGTTCCTTCCGCAGGACCCGCCGGGCGAAGACGACGTCGAGCGCCTTCGCGAGCACGCGAGCGCCACCCTTGCCGAGGTGCTTCCCCGATTCACCGCGCTCCCGCGGCCCGATCACGTCGTCGGCTCCTCGAAGGCGATCCGATCTCTGGCTCGACTGGCCGGCTATCCGGTTCCCGGCTGGTCGGGGATCCAGCGCATGGTGCTGCCGCGAGCAGCGCTGGGATCGTGGATCCCTCGACTCGCTCGCCTGCCCGCATCCGCGAGGCAGGAGCTGCCCGGGATCACGGCGGATCGCACGTTCCAGATCGTCGCCGCCGCGGTATCGCTGCACACGGCCATGACGGCGCTCGACGTCGATGAGCTCGAAGTGTCGCCGTGGGCTCTGCGCGAGGGCGTGCTGCTGAGATACATCGAGCAGTTGAACTGGAGCGCGCCGCGCGACTGACCAGGGGTCGGTGCCGCACGGCGCGCTCGACGGTTCAGAGGGAGAGGCGCTCCCGCACCACATCGACGAGGCGGTCCGCGTACGACTGCGCGGATTCCGCATCCGGTGCCTCGACCATGACTCGGACGAGAGCCTCGGTGCCCGACTTGCGCAGGAGCACCCGGCCCGTCTCGCCGAGTTCGGCTGCGACCTCGCGAACGGCCTGCTGCACGACGGCATCGGACTCGAGCGCGTCCTTGTCGACGTCGCGGACGTTGATCAGCACCTGCGGGTAGACGGTCATCACGCTCGCGAGCTCGGCGATCGTCTTGTTCTGGCGCGCCATCTCGGCGACGAGGTGGAGCCCTGTGAGCAGACCGTCACCGGTGGTCGCGAACTCGCTCATGATGACGTGTCCGGACTGCTCTCCGCCCAGGGCGTAGCCGCCCCGGTTCATGTCCTCGAGGACGTAGCGGTCGCCCACCGCGGTCTGTCGAACCGTGATCCCCTGCTCGCGCATGGCGATGTGCAGACCGAGATTGCTCATCACGGTGGCGACGAGGGTGTCGTCGGTGAGGTGACCGCGTTCCTTCATCGCGACCGCGAGGATCGCCATGATCTGGTCGCCGTCGATGACGTTGCCCTGAGCGTCGACAGCCAGGCATCGATCGGCATCGCCGTCATGTGCGATCCCGATGTCGGCACCGAGACGGACGACAGCCTCGGCGAGCTGGTCGAGGTGCGTCGAACCGACGCCGTCGTTGATGTTCCAGCCGTCCGGATCGGCACCGATCACGGTGACATCGGCCCCGGCATCGCGGAAGGTCTCCGGCGAGACGCCGGATGCGGCGCCGTGGGCGCAGTCGAGCACGACCTTGATGCCGTTGAGCCGGTTCGGCAGCGAGCCGAGCAGGTGGACGACGTAGCGGTCTTCGGCGTCGGAGAATCGGATGATCCTGCCCACGCCGGCACCGGTCGGACGCAGCTTCTCGCCGGCCATGGCCTCTTCGATCCGCTGCTCGACGACATCGGGCAGTTTCACGCCGCCGCGGGCGAAGATCTTGATCCCGTTGTCGGGTGCCGCGTTGTGCGAGGCCGAGATCATCACACCGAAGTCGGCGTCGCGGTCGGCGACGAGGAACGCGAGAGCCGGCGTCGGGATCACTCCGGCCTCGAGCACGTCGACGCCGGAGGATGCGAGTCCTGCGGAGACGGCAGCGGTCAGGAAGTGACCGGAGACGCGGGGGTCGCGGGCCACGACTGCAGTGAGTCGCTTGCCTTCGGCTTTACGAGCCTCCGCAGTACGGCCCTGGCCCAGGACGACAGCAGTCGCCTGGGCCAGGGTGAGCGCGAGGTCGGCGGTGAGGATGCCATTGGCAAGCCCTCGCACGCCGTCCGTGCCAAAGATCGGCATCGGAGCGGTGGACCTTAACGCTTCGAGTACTGAGGCGCCTTGCGGGCCTTCTTGAGTCCAGCCTTCTTGCGCTCCTTGACGCGAGCGTCGCGCGACAGGAAGCCGGCCTTCTTCAGGGTCGGACGGTTGTTCTCCTCGTCGATGCCGTTGAGCGAACGAGCGATGCCGAGACGCAGTGCACCGGCCTGGCCCGAGGGGCCACCGCCCGAGATGCGCGCGATGACGTCGTAGCCGCCGGCGAGGTTGAGGATGGTGAACGGGTCGTTGATCAGCTGCTGGTGCAGCTTGTTCGGGAAGTAGTCCTCGAGCGTGCGGCCGTTGACCGTGATCGTTCCCGAGCCGGGGACGAGACGCACGCGGGCGATGGCCTGCTTGCGACGGCCGACAGCGGCACCCGGGACGCTCAGCACGGGGCGGGGAGCCGCCTCGACTGCGTCGGTCTCGGGAGTCGACGTCGAGAAGTTCTGGGGGTTTTCGGTGGTGTCCTGGATGTCAGCCACGAGTATGTCCTTAAGTCTTTACGGCGCTTACTGGGCGACCTGGTCGAGGGTGTACGTCTTCGGCTGCTGAGCGGCGTGCGGGTGCTCTCCACCGACGTAGACCTTGAGCTTCGACAGCTGCTGACGGCCGATGCTGTTCTTGGGGAGCATGCCACGGATGGCCTTCTCGACAGCACGGACCGGGTTCTTCTCCATGAGCTCGGCGTAGGTGACCGACTTCAGGCCGCCCGGGTAACCCGAGTGGCGGTAGGCCAGCTTCTTCTGGAGCTTCTGACCGGTGAGCGCGACCTTGTCGGCGTTCACGATGATGACGAAGTCACCCGAGTCGATGTGGTTGGCGAAGGTGGGCTTGTGCTTGCCACGCAGGAGCGTAGCGGCGTGCGAGGCCAGACGGCCGAGAACGACGTCAGTGGCGTCGATGACGACCCAGTCACGCTGGACCTCGCCGGCCTTCGGGGTGTAAGTGCGCGTCACGATAGTGCTGCTTTCTTGTTCGAACGGAGAAGTTCGTGAATCCCACTCCGGGGTGGTTCTTCCCTACAGGGAGGAACACGCCAGTGGAGGGCTCACGTTCGTGGCACTCGGCAGTCGAGTACCAAAGTGACAGCTTACGTCATTCCGAGCGTTCTCCCAAACCGGGCCGGTCGGCGATCAGTCGAAGCGGGTGGTCACCAGGATCGGACGGTGGTCGCTCATCCCCTGCGGGAGCGTGGTGACCCGCTGGATCTCGAAGCCGACAGAGGTGGCGAAGTCGTAGTGGCCGCGGAACACGCGGTACCGGGTGTAGGTGTGATCGTCGCTCAGTGTCAGCGCGTATCCGTGTTCGCGGATCGTCTGACCGAGGTTCTCCTTGAACACGGGGTAGTTGTAGTCGCCGACCATCAGCTGCGGCAGTCCCTCGCCGAGCGTCGCCAGCTCGGTGAGCGCCGCCCGGATCTGATGCCGCCGCAGGGAGTTCAGGGCGGTGAGCGGCGCCGCATGGAACGACGCGGCGATGAACTCGCGCCCCGCGTCGATGTCCCGCAGCCGTGCGCCCAGGACCCGCTCGTGCGCGGGCTTGGCGATGCGGTCGTGCAGCGACTTCTTCAGCTCGATCGTGCGGATGCCCTGCAGGTGGAACTCGCTCGCGCGATAGAACATCGCGAGTCCCAGCCGGTTGCCCTGTGTCGCATCCGCGAGGGTGAGGTCTCCGATGGTCTCCGGCAAGTCCGCGACATCGCACTCCTGCAGGCACAGGATGTCAGGATCGTGCGTCGAGGCCAGCGCCGCGAGCTCTCCTGCGGCGCGGTGCTTCTGCAAGTTGTACGAGATGACCTTCATCGCACTTCACGGTAGTGCGTCAGTCTTGGATTCCGGTGGCAATCGCCCGCCCTCGCGTCGTCGCGTCGCCGCGGCGTCCGACGTCGCCGGGGAACAGTGCATCCCGCGCGAGCTGGCGCTCTCTGCGACGTCGGCGCGAATCCGCCCAGCCGATGACGAAGCCCGAGGCGATCAGCACGACGGCGGCGACGAGGGGCCACCGTGCGTCCATCGCCGTCCAGTCCGCCCAGATCGCGCCGGTGCCCACGATGAGAGCCCCCGCCCCGACCACGGACAGACCGATCTGCAGCCGGACCATCGACCGATTGCCCGAGAGCAGGGACTCGACCAGGCTCGTGTCGACGCGACGCGGCACGCCGTCCGAGACCCACCGCACCAGCGCGCGCTCGCGCGAGAACTGCAGGACGACTCCCCCGAGCCAGGCGACGATGCCGAGGGCGGCGCACATCGCGATCGCTGCGCCGCTGGTCAGGCTCAGCACATCGATGCCGTTCTCGATGGGCTCGTCCCAGTAGACCGGGTCGCAGGTGCGGCACTGCTGTCGCATGAACACCGACAGCATGAAGGCCGCGAGCGAGAGGAGCGTCGCCGTCAGCAGGATCTTCGCGATCCGGCCGACGGTCCGCGCGCTCGGCACCGCGAGCCAGCGGGGCACGACGGTGCGCATCACCGCGTCCCTGCGGTCGGCGTCGCGCCTTTCCGCGAGCGGCACCAGCCGCTTCCACCGGCTCCACTGCGTGCTCATCCGCGGCCCAACGCGCTCGACGGCTCGTCGCCCGAGTCGTCGCACCGCCGCGGCGCCGGCGGCCAGCACGGCGATGACGAGGAGCGCGACCCAGCTCACCGCATCCTCACGGAGATCTTCCGTGAAGAGCACCCCCAGCGCGAAGAGGGCGCCGAGTCCCACCACGCACCAGAACACCACCGTGCCGGTCTTCTGCAGGAGTGCGGCCGGCGACGCCTGCAGCGTCTGGCGCAGGGAGTGCTGCGGCACGGCATCCGGGTTCTCGAGCGCTGCGGCTTCGACGGCGCGCAGTGCCGCGAAGCGTTCGGCGACCACGACGACGGGGACGAGAGCTGCCAGCAGCGCAGCCGCGAGCAGGAAGACGCCCATGCTCGCTCGGAACAGAGGGTCGAGGTCGATCTGCCAGTACAGGGACGACAGCGCCTCCTCCCCCACGATGCCGACCACGATGATGCCGACGAACGTGTAGAGCGTGCCGACGATCAGCCCGATGCAGGTGTCGACCAGCGCTCGCCAGAACGCCCAGCCCGGGGAGGTGACTTCGACGAACATCGCAGCCAGCCGACTCATGCGCTCGTGCCGTCACGACGGGCGCGCGTCTGCTCCGCCCTGGTCGACAGCAGATCGTCGGCGGGATAGCCGACCTCGGTGAGCGTGAGTCCCCGCGCCGCCAGGACCTTGAACTCGCTGGTGCGGGTGAGCGCGTCGCGCAGCACGACCAGATCGTCGATGTCGAGACGCCCTTCCCCCACGGCGACACACGCGCCGACGAGGGCCCGCACCATGCTGTGGCAGAACGCGTCGGCCTTCACCTCGGCGACCAGCACACCCTCGGCGTCCCTCGACCAGCGGTAGTCGAGGAGCGTCCGGACCGTCGTGGCCTCCTCACGAGGTTTGCAGTAGGCCGCGAAATCGTGGAGTCCGATGAGCGTCCGCGCCGCGGCATCCATCGCCTGGTCGTCGAGAACGCCGCGGTGCGCGGTCGTGTCGTGGCGTCGAAGAGGGTCGTACCCCGCCGTCGAGTCGGCGAGACGGTAGCGGTAACGCCGCCAGACCGCAGAGAATCGGGCGTCGAATCCATCGGGAGCGATGGACGAGCGCGTGACGGTCGCATCGGGGTAGGCGCCGAGCACTCCCCTCATCCGTCGCGCGATCGACGCCGCAGGGTCCTGCGGCGCACGACCCTGACGCGACTCGATGCGGGCCCACTGCTCCTCGTCGAGGTCGACGTGCGCGACCTGACCCAGGGCGTGGACCCCGGCATCCGTCCGTCCTGCGACGACGAACTGCACCTCGGAGCCGACGATGCGAGCAAGCGCGGCCTCGAGAGTCCCCTGCACTGTGCGCAGGGTGGGCTGCTTGGCCCACCCGCGGAAGTGGGTGCCGTCGTAGGCGATGTCGAGCCGGATGCGCACGGATAAAGCCTAGGGCGTACCCGCGCGCGATCCGGCTCGGACAGGATGCCGCAGCTCAGATGCCGCCGTCGATCGAGCGGATCAGGCCCGGCTCGTCGGGCACCATCACCTGGGTGTCGCGGTTGAGGCTCTCGCCGCGGAAGAACCTCTTCGACCGCGGGAACAGGTACCAGACGAACATGAGCACGAGGCCGAACGCGAGCGCTCCGATGCCGATCACGAAGGTGCCGCCGATGCCGAAGAGCACCGTGTAGCCGTAGTCCACGTCCCACATGTCGATCGCCGACTGCACGAAGGCCCAGGTGAGCATGGCCGCGCCCAGCACCGGGAACAGCCCCTTGAAGAGGAAGTCGCGCGCCGAGCGGGTGAGATCCTTGCGGAAGTACCAGGCGCAGGCGAACCCGGTGATGGCGTAGTAGAACGCGATCGCCAGACCGAGCGACAGGATCGAGTCCTGGAGGATGTCGTCGCTGATCAGGGTCATGCCGATGTAGTACGCGATGGCCACGACCCCCATGACGATGGTCGAGAAGGACGGAGTCTTGTAGGTCGGGTGCACGTCCTTGAACTTCGCCGGCAGAGCGCGGTACACGCCCATCGCGAGGGTGCCGCGGGCGGTGGGGAGGATCGTGGTCTGCGTCGACGAGATGGCCGAGAGCACGACGGCGACCACGAGCACCCAGCCGAACGGGCCGAGCAGGCCGTCCTTGATCCCCAGGAAGAAGTCGTCGGCGTTGGCCTCGTTGCCGAGCCCGGTGCCCTCCGACCCGAGACCGGCGTACATCATCGCGGCGATCGTGACGCCGACGTAGGTGACGAGGAGGATGACGGTCGTCAGCAGCGCCGCGCGGCCGGGGATCTTCTTGGGATCCTTGGTCTCCTCGTTGAGCGCGAGGCACGTGTCCCAGCCCCAGTAGATGAAGAGAGCGAGCAGGATCGACTCGGTGAATCCGGGCCAGCTGGTGAACGCGAACGGGTTCAGCCATTCCATCTCGAACGGCGTCGGGTTCGGGGCGGTACCCGCGAAGAACTGCCAGAGAGCGGCGACGACGAAGATCGCCAGGGCGAGGTACTGGATGCCCAGCAGAACGTTCTGGATGCGCTCACCGATCTCGACGCCGCGCCAGCTGACCCAGGTCATCGCGGCGATGAACAGCACAGCGACGAGGACGATCCGCCAGTCGTTGTTCTCGAGATCGAACCCGATCAGGGACCAGAAGTAGACCGATGCGATCTGGGCGAGGTTGGCGAGCACCACCATGCCGGCGACTGCGACACCCCAGCCGCCCATCCAGCCGACCCAGGGACCGAACGCCTTCGTCCCCCACGTGAACGTGGTGCCGCAGTCGGGGACGGCGTTGTTCAGCTCACGGTAGGCGAAGGCGATCAGCAGCATCGGCACGAACGCGATGATGAACGCGATCGGTGCCTGAGCTCCGACGGCCAGCACCACATAGCCGAGCGTCGCGACGAGTGAGTAGACGGGGGCCGTCGAGGCCAGGCCGATGACGGTCGAGCCCCACAGACCGAGGGTGCCGGCGGCCAGGCCCTTGCCGTCGGGGCGTTCGAGATGGATCGGCGTCGTAGCTGACATGCTCAGAACATACGGGTACCGCGTATATCGCGTCAATCCTTTTCTTATACCGACGGATTCCGTGGGCGTCTGCGCTACTGAGCGACGGAATCAGTCGAGTGAGTCACGATCGATCATTCCGTCGGCGTGGTCGGCGACCCACTCGACGAGCGGCAGCATCCGCCCCATGAGATCCCGCCCGAGAGGAGTCAGGCTGTACTCGACGTGCGGAGGCACCGTCGGGAAGGACTCCCGACGCACCAGCCCGTCGTCGGCGAGGGTTCGCAGGGTCGAGGCGAGCATCTTCTCGCTGATGCCGCCGACCTCGCGGCGCAGCTCGCCCCAGCGATGGGTGCCGTCGGAGAGGGACGAGAGCACGAGCACGCCCCACTTGCTCATCACGTGGTCGAGGATGACGCGGGTGCTGCATCCCGGCTCGAAGATCTGCGGAGTCGACTCGCGGATCTGTGCATAACTAACCGTCATGTATGTACCTTACTTCAAAGTGGGTACCCGCAGTATGGAATGTTCCGACACGGTGGCCAGGTTATCGCCTCTGTCACCTACGAAAGGACACCCCATGACCATCCTCGTCACCGGTGCGACCGGCAACCTCGGACGCCTCGTCATCGCCAGCCTCCTCGAGCGCGGCGCCGACCCGCAGTCGATCATCGCCGGCGCCCGCGATGTCGCGAAGGCCGAGGATCTCGGCGTGCGGGTCGCGCGGCTCGACTACACCGACCCCTCCTCCGTCACCTCCGCCCTCGAGGGCGTGGACAGCGTCCTGCTGATCTCGGGTTCCGAGGTCGGGCAGCGCGTCGCGCAGCACCAGGCGGTCATCGACGCCGCCCGGTCCGCCGGTGTCACGAAGTTCGTCTACACCAGCGCTCCGAAGGCCACGACGAGCGATCTCGTGCTCGCCCCCGAACACAAGGCCACCGAGGAGCTCATCACGGCGTCCGGTCTCCCGGCAGTCATCCTGCGCAACAACTGGTACACCGAGAACTACGCCGCTGACCTCGCCCGTGCAGCCGAGACCGGAGTGCTCGCCTCCGGAGCCGGCGACGGCCGCGTCGCGTCGGCCAGCCGCAAGGACTTCGCCGAGGCCGCAGCCGTCGTGCTGCTCGAAGACGGTCACATCGGGCAGGTGTATGAACTCGGCGGCGACGTCGCGTGGGACTACACCCAGCTCGCAGCCGCGATCGCGGAGGTCTCCGGCCGCGACGTGACCTATCAGCCGCTCACGGCCGACGAGCAGCTCGCCGGACTCCAGGCGGCCGGTCTCGACGAGGGCACGGCGGGCTTCGTCGTCGCTCTGGATGCCGGCATCGCGTCGGGCGCGCTCTCCGAGTCGGACGGCACGCTCGCGCGCCTCATCGGCCGTCCCACGACGCCTCTCGTCGAGGGCCTGCGCGCCATCGCCTGATCCGCCGTTCGGCATCAGGCCGGCCGCCCCACCAGGAGGCGCCGATCCTCACCCAGGACCGGCGCCTCAGCGCGCTCACGCGGACTCAGTCCGACGATGCCTCCCGAGGATGGACATACGCGATCGTGAGCACGATCTCGACGGGCCCCAGCCCGTCCTCCGCCAGGACCTTCCCCAAGGCCGCGCGGACGTCCTGCAGCAGCTCGACGGCACTCGCCGAGTACTCGATGCCGAGCGATGCCTCGACCACGACGCCCTCGTCGGCGACGCGAACCGCCACGAGCGGCTCGTCGACCCGGCTGATGCCGATCGCGACCGCACCTTCTCCGACGAGATTCGACACCAGTGAGCCCGCCCGGTAGACGCTGCGCACACCCGGGGTGGCCAGCACGGCCGCCTCGAACCTCTCAGCGAGTCCCGTGGGATCGGTAACGCTCATGGTGTCTCCTCCGCCGCGCTGCTGATTCTCTGGATGTCCCGCACGGTGACGTCGATCGCGGTCACCGTGAGGGACGTCTGCCGCCGCAGACGCTCGGCGACCTCTTCGCGGAGCCGGTCCACCGCCTGCGGGATCGACTCGCCGTAGACGGCGTTGACCTCGATCGCGATGCGGATCGGCTCGCCCACGGCGGTGACGTCGCCGTCGAGTGTCGACCGCCCGACCAGAATGCCGGGCACAGCGTTCTCCGCCGAGCGGATGAGGCCCCGGACGGCACCCTCGGTGATTCCGAAGTCGACCGCGGGGTCGGTCTCTGCGAACGGGATCCGACGCCCGGCGCGGGCGTCCAGGGCGATGCCCGAGAGGATGCGATCGACCCAGCTGTCATCGACCTCGGGCATGGCGGCGGCATCGGCGTCGATCAGCTGACCGCCGAGGCCGTGCAGCCGCTCGAGTGCGTCGAGAGCGAGCTGGCATCCCGGCGAGCCCTCGATCGACGGGTCGAGGGGAACCCTCCCTGCTTCGAGATAGTCGCTCAGCTCTTCGAGCGTGTGCCCGTCGAGATCGCCCGGTTCGAGACCGAGCTGACGGACGTCGGGGGTCGCCTGATCATCGCTCATCGCCAGGCCTCCATTCGCACGATCATGAATTTGCGGGCTCTGGCGAGAAGGCCACGCGCCGTCGACACCGATATGTCGAGCTCGGCGGCGATCTCGTCGTACGAGTACCCGCCCATCTCCCTGAGCACCCAGCACTCCCGCTGGGCGGCCGGCAGCTCCTGCAACGCCGTCCCCAGCGCCTCGATCCCCGCGCGGGCCTCGACGACGCGCGCCGGAGCACCCTGCGGCGGCGCGGCCTGCTCCACGTCGTCGACGTCGATCATCGGTCGCAGTGCGCGGATGCGATCCACCGCCTTGCGGCTCACGATGCGCATCAGCCAGCTCTTGACCTTCGCGGGGTCGTCTAGTTCGGAGAACCGCTGCCACGCGGTCACGAACGTCTCCTGGACGATGTCGTCGACATCGGCCGAGGCGTTCAGCATCCGCTGCGTGTACGCGCGCATCATCGGCGTGTACCTGCGCACCAGCACCGCGAATGCGGCGACGTCCCCATCCATCGCCCGACCGGCGACGATCCGGTCGTCGGCCTGCTCGAGTGCAGAGCGAAAGCGTTCCCCAGCCATGCGTCGACTCCCTTTTCCATTCCCCCGAATAGATTCGGAGCGGACCCGTGATCGGATCGGATCATCGACCCGATCACGAGGTCACGAGATGCTGATCCGATCACTCGTTCGCATCTCGATGGATCACAGGACACGCGTCTCCACGGCGTCGTCGGCGGCGGCGCCGTCGTCGTCCGACGCGTCATCGGAGGGGATGTGGACGTCGTTGATGGTGACGTTGACCTCGACCGCCTGCTTGCCGACGAACTCGCTCATCGCGACGGAGATCGCCGCGCGGACATCGTCCGCGACCTTCTGCAACGATGCCGGGTACTCGGCGACGATCGTCACGTCGATCGCGACCTGCGTCTCGCCCACTTCGACGCTGACACCCTGGGTCAGGTCGGTGGAGTTGAGAGCATCACGGATGGCTCCGACGGCGCGAGCGGCTCCGCCACCGAGCGCGTACACACCGGGAACCTCGCGAGCCGCGATTCCCGCGATCTTCGCGACCACGCCGTTCTCGATGATCGTCGCACCCGTCGAGGCGACGGTCGAACCTGCCGGGGCGACCTGGACCTTGGGCTGCTGTGCGTTCGAGACGTTCGCCATCATGTGCTCCTTCGTCAGTGTGTTCCGATCCCCTGCGGGGAGGGCCGCAGTGCAGCGACACCACTAAGACGGATGCTACGAACGATTCGTCACAAATTGGTCGTCATTCATGACGGAGGCCGCTCCCCGACGGGGAGCGGCCTCCGCTGAGAGGGGACGTCAGCGAGCCGTGCGGGCGAATGCGACGGATGCCAGCGCCGCAGCCTGGTCGCCGAGCACCGCGTCGTCGAACAGCACCCTCGGCGAGTGGTTCCACTCGATCGTGCTCGGGTCCGCGTCGGGCGGCGAGGTCATCAGCGCGATGAACGTGCCGGGCACCTCGTCGAGGACGAAGGCGAAGTCCTCTGATCCCATCATCGGCGTCGGCATGATGACGACGCGCTGCTCGCCGAAGACACCCTGCAGCACGTCGACGGTCTCGGCCGTCTCTGCGGGGTCGTTCACGGTCACCGGATACATCGTGTCGAAGCGCACGTCGGCGGTGAGGCCGTGCGCGGCCGCCACCCCCTCGATCACCCGAGGCAGCCCCTCCTGGAGGGTCGCGAGCGACGCGGGCGACATGTTGCGGACGGTCGCAGCGAGCTCGACCTGCTCGGGGATGACGTTGACCGCTCCCTCACCCGTCGAGAGCCGGGTCACCGACAGCACCACGGGATCGAAGGCATCGAACCGCCGCGTCACGAAGCTCTGGAGCGCCAGCACGATCTCGGCCGCGGCGGGCACCGGATCGAGCGTCTGATGAGGCTGCGAACCGTGCCCTCCCCTGCCGTCGACCGTGACGAAGAGCTGGTTGGATCCTGCGGCCACCGCTCCGCTCCTCGTCGCGAAGAGGCCGCGCGGACCGGGTGCGACATGGATCGCGTACGCGGCGACCGGACGTTCACCGGCCGCGTCGAGCAGCCCCTCCTCGATCATGACCTTCGCGCCCCCGTGTCCCTCCTCCCCCGGCTGGAACATGAAGATCACCGAGCCGTGCAGCTCGTCGCGTCTCTCCGAGAGAAGCCTCGCCGCGCCCACGAGGCCCGCGGTGTGCAGGTCGTGCCCGCACGCGTGCATGGTGCCGTTGGTCGAGGCGAACTCCAGACCGGTCGTCTCCTCGATCGGCAGGGCGTCCATGTCACCGCGCAGCAGCACCGCGGGCCCCGGCCGCCCTCCGCGCAGAACCGCCACGACCGAGGTGGTGCGCGTGCCGGTGGTGATCTCGAGGGGCAGTCCTTCGAGCGCGTCGAGAACCTTCTGCTGCGTGCGCGGCAGGTCGAGTCCGAGCTCGGGGTCGGCGTGCAGAGCTCGTCGCAGGGCGACCAGGTCGGGCAGGATCGCGACGGCATCGGCCGCGAAATCGGGGGCGCTCACGAGTGGGCCTTTCGTGCGGAGGAGTCGGTGAGGCGCGGCATCCGCATGAATGCGAGCGCGAGGGCGGAGATGATGAACGCGCCGGCGCAGACGCTCCAGATGGTGATGTAACCGCCGATCGACGAGCTGAGGGATCCGGATGCGGTGAAGCCCGCGAGCAGCACGGCGAACACCGCGCCGGCAGCCGACCCTCCGAGGGTGCGCAGCGAGTTGTAGACCCCGGCCGCGATCCCGGTCGAATCGCTCGGGGCCAGTTCGGCGACGAGCGCGGGGAGAGCTCCGAGGAGGAAGCCCATACCGATCCCGTTGATCGCCGAGATCATGAAGATCTGCCACAGCTCCTCGTGGAACGCGATCTGGATGAGCGATCCCGATGCGGCCAGGACCGCACCGGTGACCAGGACCGCGCGGATGCCGATTCTGCGAGCGATCGGCGCGAAGGTGGCGGCGCCGACCGTGGCGAGGATCGTCACGACCGCCGTCACGGCCGACGCTGTGCCGGCCGTCGCCGCGAAGCCGTAGCCCGAGACGTCAGGGTCGGCGGTGAGGAACGTCGTCGACGGCGCCTGCGCGCCGAACATGACCATGCCGAACAGGAATGCGGTCAGGTAGACAGGTCCGAGCCGGGGCGAGACGATCAGCCGCACGTCGATGGCCGGAGATGCCACGCGCAGCTCCCACAGCACCCACGACGCGAAGATCACGACCGCCGCGACCAGGGTGACGATGGTCGACATCGATCCGAAGCCCTCGCTGGACGCGAGACGCAGACCGAAGAGCAGCACGACCATCGCGAGACCGATGCCGATGAATCCGAGGACGTCGATCTTCGCACCGGTGCGCGACGTGGATTCGGGGACTTTGAAGAACACCGCGTAGACGCTGACCGCGACGAACACCACGGGCACGAGCAGGGTGAGGGTCAGCGAGGGCAGCACGGAGGAGAACACGCCCGCCGAGATCGTGCCGAGAATCGCGCCACCTGTCAGGCAGGACACGAGCAGGCCGATCGAGGTCCGCGCGGTTTCGCCCTTGATGCGGTTGTGCACGAGAGCGATCTCGAGCGGGAGCCAGACGGCGAGCGGCCCGACGAGGATCCGGGCGGCGAGCACCAGCGGATAGCTCGGCAGGAACGCGGTGACGAGGGTGCCGATCAGCACCGCGACCACGGCGATCCGCAGCATCCGGCGATGCCCGAAGATGTCTCCGAGCTTCGAGAGCAGCGGCACGCAGACTGCGGCCGCCAGAGTCTGGACCGTGAGGAACCAGGTGATGTCGGCGTCCGACACCTGGAGGTGTCCTGCGATCTCGCCGAGCAGAGGGGCGTAGAACCCCTGGACGAATCCGCTCGCGAGTTCGCAGAAGACGAGGAAGCCGACGACGGCGCGGGCGCTCACCTTCGGCAGGGATGCGGTCAGGGGTGGAGTGTCAGTGGTCAAGGGGAAGCCTGTTCATCAGCGTCTGCAATGCGACGCGGCGGGGTGCTGACGAGAGCGTCGATGATGTCGACGTAGTGGCGCTCATCGATGCGGATGCGCTTGACGGACTGCCGGTACAGGGTGAGCCCGGCGATCGTGTCGAGAAGGATGTCGTGGTGGACGTCCTCCGGGAGTTCGCCGCGGGAGATGGCGCGATCGATGATCTCGACACCCTGCCGACGGCGGTGCTGGAAGAAGGAGTCCCACAGGGTGGGAAAGACATCCGGCTCGAACATCGCACGGAGTCCGTGACTCTGCTCCGGGGACAGCTCCTGGTTGCGCTGGTTCTGCAGCACGTGTTCGAGCAGATCGGCGCGGACGCTGCCCCGGTCGGGCATCGCCCCGATCTCGACCTGCGATCGGAGCACCGCGGCGACGAGCGCGCCCTTGTCCGCGTATCGGCGGTAGATCGCGGTCTTGCCGCAGCCCACGGCCTTGGCCACCTGCTCTACGCTCAGCGCCTGGTAGCCGCGCCGCCCGAGCATCTCGCCGGCGGTCGTGAGGATCCGTCGCGTGAGGTCCTCGTCAGTGGGGCGGCCGGGCTTCTCGGTCGAGTCGGATGTCATGGCCCAACGATACGATACGGAGTGTTTCGTAAATATTACGGATTCGACACGATCGGAGCACGGAGCTCACAGTGCACTCTTAGGTTCAGAGTGCAAGATTGCACTTCATGAGCGAGAGTGCAGATTCATTGCGAGAGCAGCGCAAGAGGGAGACGTCCCGCGCACTCACCGACGAGGCTCGCCGACTGACGACCGAGCACGGTTTCGCCGGCTTCACCGTCGAGGAGCTCTGCTCTGCGGTCGGCGTCTCGCGGCGTACGTTCTTCAACTACTTCGAGAGCAAGGAGAACGCCGTCTTCGGGTTCGCCGCGATCGACTCGCGACAGGAAGCGCTCGAGGCCGCCTTCGTCGCGCAGGACGGCGAGCTGCTCGACGACTTCATCGGGTTGACGATCGCGCGATTCGAGCTCTTCAATCCCCTCGACGACGCACCGGCCCTGTTCGCGGTGATCGAGCAGGAGCCTCGACTGCTCAAGGCCGCATTCGAGCAGCTGGCGAAGAACGAGAGGCGCGACGGCGGGCTCGTCGTTCAGCGAAGCGGTGGAGGCGACGATGCCGCGCTGCGCGCCGAGGTCATGGTCCACACTGTCGGCGCCCTGGTGCGCCTGTGCATGGACCAGCTGCTGCACCACCACTCGACCGACTCCTTCAGCGACCTCGTCAGCCGACGCCTCGAGATCGCTCGCTCCGTGTTCGCACCATCACAGAAAGCCCACTGAATGTCCGCCACCGCCACCAAGGATGCGCCCTTCCTGCTCACGAAGCGCCGCATCTGGATCATCTTCAGCGCCCTGATAGCGGGCATGCTGCTCTCGAGCCTCGACCAGACGATCGTTTCGACCGCCATGCCGACCATCGTCGGACAGCTCGGCGGCGTCGACCACCAGGTCTGGATCACCACGGCCTATCTGCTCGCGACCACCATCGTCATGCCCATCTACGGCAAGTTCGGTGACGTCCTGGGCCGACGCAACCTCTTCCTCGTCGCGATCGCGCTGTTCACGCTCGCGTCCGTCGGCTGCGCCTTCGCCACCGACTTCTGGATGTTCGTGATCTTCCGCGCACTGCAGGGCCTCGGCGGCGGCGGTCTGATGATCCTGTCGCAGGCGATCATCGCCGACATCGTCCCCGCGAACGAGCGCGGCAAGTACATGGGTCCCCTGGGCGCCGTCTTCGGTCTGTCGGCCGTCGCCGGCCCCCTGCTCGGCGGGTTCTTCGTCGACCACCTCACCTGGCAGTGGGCGTTCTACATCAACATCCCGGTCGGAATCGCCGCCTTCATCATCGCCCTCGTCGCGTTGAAGCTGCCCAGCAAGAAGGCCCAGAAGCCGATCGACATCTTCGGCGTCATCTTCCTCTCGATGGCGACAACCTGTCTGATCTTCTTCACCGACTTCGGCGGCGACAAGGAGTTCGGCTGGGATTCGCTCGCCACATGGGCCTGGGGAGCCGGGCTCATCGTTGCCGCGACCGCGTTCGTCATCACCGAGGCCAAGGTGCAGGACCCGATCATCCCGCTGAGCCTTTTCCGCAATCCGATCTTCGTCAACGCGACCGCGATCGGTCTCGTGCTCGGCATCGGGATGTTCGCGGCGATCGGGTTCGTCCCGACGTTCCTGCAGATGTCGTCGGGCACGTCGGCCGCCGCATCCGGTCTGCTGATGATCCCGATGATGGTGGGACTGATCGGAACGTCGATCTTCTCGGGCATCGCGATCTCGAAGACGGGGAAGTACAAGATCTACCCGATCGTCGGAACGATCCTGACGGGCATCGCGATGATCTCGATGACCACCCTCTCGGCCGAGACGCCGATCTGGCTGATCTGCGCCTTCCTCTTCGTGTTCGGCGCCGGTCTGGGCCTGATCATGCAGGTCGTCGTGCTGGTCGTGCAGAACGCCGTCCCCGCCGGCGAGATCGGCACAGCTACGAGCACGAACAACTACTTCCGCGAAGTGGGTGCATCACTCGGAACCGCCGTCTTCGGCACGATCTTCACGACCCGCCTGACCGAGAACCTGCTCGGCGTCTTCGCCGACGCCGGAGCATCACCGGATGCCGCCTCGCAGGCGGCCTCGACGATCGACCCCGCGACGTTGAACTCGCTGCCGGACGAGGTCAGGGACGGCATCGTCACGGCCTACGCGGATGCCCTCGCACCGGTCTTCTGGTACCTGGTGCCCTTCATCGCTCTCGCTCTGGTGCTCTCGCTGTTCCTCAAGCAGATCCCGCTGTCGGATCAGGCGGGACTCGTCGCTCGGGGCGAGGCCATCAGCGGCGAGGAGGCGGAGCGTCTCGAGGCGGAGCAGCGCGGCGGCTCCGGTCGAAATGACGCCGCTCCCGGCGACGAGGACCGCATCGCAGCCGGTCGGCGCGACATCCCGCCCGCCGGTCGCTGACCTTTTCACGAACGACGGGCCCGCTCCTCAGATGAGGAGCGGGCCCGTCTTCGTGCGTGGTCAGGGGAGGTCGCCGACCTCGAGCTCGTCCGGGTGATCCGCATTGTCGCCGTCGGCCTTCTGGCTCTCACCCGGGGTGGCGGGGTCGACCTCGGGGTCCGGGTCGTTCGTCACGAAGTCGGCGTCCACGCCGGTCGCGTCGATCTCGGCGCCTTCGTCCGGTGCTGCGTGGGGGTCTGACATGAGTCGCTCCTATCGTCCGGGTACTGGACGACCAGTGTGACCGCCGCAGGCCTCGCCAGGGCATCCCCTTGACATCGCGCACGCCGAACCTCACCCGATCGGGTGGGCACCGTGCGAACATCGTGCCCGCAGTGCGTCTCGGTCGATCCTGAGCCCGGGTACGCAAAAACCCCCGGGAATCCCGGGGGTTTTCATCTGTAGCAGGAGCGGGGCTTGAACCCGCGACCTCACGATTATGAGTCGTGCGCTCTGACCAGCTGAGCTACCCTGCCACACCGCATCCGCATCGCAGATACAAACGCTGTGAGCCCCGAGTCAGGATTGAACTGACGACCCCTTCCTTACCATGGAAGTGCTCTGCCACTGAGCTATCGGGGCGTGCTGCCCCTCGCGGGGCAACCACACGAGAATACCATCACTGTGGCGTCCTCATGAAATCGAGGTGTCAGTACGAGGTACGACCCGCGTTCTCGCGCAACCACGGCAACGGATCGATCGTGCCGCCGTTGATGATGATCTCGAAGTGCAGGTGCGCTCCGTAGGAACGACCGGTGTTTCCGGTGTGGCCGACGACGTCGCCGACCTTCACGGTCTGCCCAGGCTTGACCTGCAGCGAGCCGTACTGCATGTGCGAGTAGTGGCTCGTGACGATCTGTCCGTCGATCACGTGGTCGATGTACACGGTGACGCCGTAGGCGCCGCCCTGCTCGGTGGCGATGCGCACCACGCCGTCGGCGATCGCCTGGATGGGCGCTCCCTCACCGGGGACGAAGTCGATTCCCTCGTGCAGACGACCCCAGCGCATGCCGTATCCCGAGCTCATACCCACGCCGACCTTGAACGGCCACTGGATGGCAGCCTCGGCGTCGTTGGTGAAGACCTCGTTCGAGTAGTTGATGCCCTCTTCCGATGCCACCTGGATGAGAGACACGCTCGAGAAGCTGTCGGAGCGCGCGAGCGGCTCGTTCTGCACGTCGGAAGACGTGACGAACGCCTGGATCTCGTCGTCGGATGCAGCCTTCGACGCCGTACCCGATGCAGCGACGAGGGACGTCGCCGCGAGCGACGGCGTTCCCTGCACTGCGGCGACGGCTTCGGCAGGAAGGGTCATGCCGACGGCGAGGAGACCGGCAAGGCTCATCACGCCGACGGTCGCACCGACGGCGAGGAACTTGCGTGCAGACGGGCGACGGCGCACGACATGCTCGACCGGAGTCTCGTCAGCCTCGGCGGCCTCCGTCGGGTCCTCGGCGGGCTCGGCCGCGGCCTCGGGTGCCACGCGACGGAATGCACGGGCAGCCGTCTCGAAGGCATCCTCGTCGCTCGAACGGTGGCTTGCGTCGTCCGCGCGCTCCGAGTCGGGCTGATCGTGCTCGGCTGCTGCGGGCATCGAACTCGGCTCGGCGACGATCGGCTCGATGACGATCGGCTCGGCGACGTCCGCGGGAGCCTCAGCGGTCTCGCTCACGACGACGTCGGCGGAGTCGGATGCTGCTGACGCCGCCGCGACCGCGGTCGCGGCGATGAAGACCTCTGCGGTGTTCAGTCGCTGGCGGGCGGCACGACGAGACAGGGGAGCCTCGGAGGGGACGGCCGTGGCTTCGGAGACGGGCGCGGCTTCGGAGACGGCTTCCGTCACTCCTGCCGCGGAGGCCTCGAAGGCCGCAGTGCGGGGACGGCTGGAGCGGCGCGTGGGCGCAGAGGCAGCCTGGGGATTCTCGAAGGGCAAATCAGATTCTCTCGGGTTCAAACGTCAAGCTCGGGGGCGCTTACGACCTTCACCGATTCGGGCCGATGAAAGTAACGATCGGATAAACCCTAGCCTGATCCACCTGTGAATGCCATGAATCGTTCACGTTTCATCTCGAAGAATATCGAGGACGCGCTGATGGACCTCAGTGCCACCCGCGATGAGCATGGGTCTCGCGGAGGCACGGTCGATCAGCGAGACATCGCCCCCCGCCTCGGTGACCAGCAGCGCGCCTGCCGCGTGATCCCACGGCTTCAGGCCGCGCTCGAAGTAGCCGTCCAGCCGCCCGGAGGCCACGAAAGCGAGGTCGAGGGCGGCAGAGCCTGCGCGGCGGAGGTCTCTCGCGATCGGCATGATCCTGCGCACGGTCGCGAGGTCGCCGTCATGCGTCGCGGGGTCGTAGCCGAATCCGGTGGCGAGCAGCGCTCCCGCCGGCGTCTCGGTCGTGACCGACAGCCGCACGTCGCCCAGGAAGGCGCCATGACCTCGAGCGGCGGTGAACATCTCGGCGGTTGCGGGCGCGTAGACGGCAGCGGCGAGCGCCTCCCACTCCCCCGCGACTGCGCTGCCCCTCACTGCCGCGATGCTCACGGCATAGGAGGGGATTCCGTAGGCGTAGTTCACCGTGCCGTCGATCGGATCGACAACCCAGGTGATGCCGGTCACGCCGGGTTCAGCCTCCGACTCTTCGCCCAGGAAGCCGTCGCCGGGTCGAGCGACCCTCAGCCGGTCGCGGACGAGCGCTTCGACTTCGCGATCGGCATCGGTGACGATGTCCGCCAGCGTCGACTTCGTGGCGGCGAGGTGCACGCCCTCGTCGCGACGGCGCCGCGCCAGGTCGCCCGCCTCGCGTGCGATCCGGCGGGCGAGGTCAGCCATTTCGAGTTCGATGCTCACTGGGGAGGCAGCGGCGGAGCCGGCGGGTAGGCGTCGTGAGCAGTGGGAGCCGGCGGGTACGCGTCGTGAGCCGCGGGCGCGGGCGGAGCCGGAGGCGTCGCCGGGCCCTGCGAGTACGGCTCAGGCGCGGTCGGGAACGGCGCCACGGGGAACCCCTGCGGCGCGGGAGCGACAGGGAGCGCCTGCTGCGGCTGCGGCGACGGGTGGCCGGTGTAGTAGGCATTCCAGTCCGGCGAGCCGTCGGGCAGCACCGGCAGGGGCGTCACACCGTCTGCGTAGGTCGGCCATGCCGGAGCGGCTGCGACACTCTGCGCCGCGGCGGCGGCACGAGCGCCGGCCGGCTTGCGAGGAGCGAACAGGGCGTTGAGCAGCGGGATCAACGTGGTTCCGACCGCGGCCAGGATCGTGAGTGCGACGACGATTCGCCAGTACAGCTCGCCGTAGTCGAAGGTGTGCGGGAAGGTGAGGAAGAAGATCAGCATGGCCACGAGGCCGCCGAGGAACACGATCGTCGCGATGTAGATGATGCGGGTGAACGTCGTCACGTGACGCTGCGCGGCCGGAGTGAACAGCCTCACATGCAGCAGGGCGAGCTGCAGGATTCCCACCACGAGCAGCAGCTGGAAGAAGCGCTCTGCACCGGTGAAGAACGCGTCGTCCTCGGGCAGCCAGATCTTGACCGCTCCGACCAGCAGAGCCACGATCCAGCTGACCATGCTCGACAGCGCGAGCCAGTCGGGACGGTTGGGGGCGAGTCCCGCCTCGAGGATCGCGATCCCTGCGAACGCGGCGAGCAGGAGGATCGTGAGGAATGCCCGCCCGATCAGCCCGTCCTGATCACCGATCAGAACCCAGACGACGCAGACGAGCGCCGCGGCGATGAGTGCACCGATGGCGATCCAGATCGCCCCTCTGATGAGAAGGGACATGTTCTTCTTCTCGACCAGCGCGGGGGGCTGCTGGGTGATCTCCGGCTGCGACATCGCGTTCCTCTCGTTGAGCGGCGTTGCGTTCATCCTTGCATGCGTCGGCGCGGAGGCAGGAGCCTCGACATGATCCGTGGATACATCGAGGCGAACCGGCTCCCGCGGGAATCAGCCCTTGCGTGCGGATGCCGCGGCGAACGCGGCGATCCGGGCGTGAGCGTCCGGGGTCGCCAGGGAGGCGCCGATCGAGCGCGCCTCCTCGCTCAGCTGCTCGGCGAACGTCCGCTCGGGCTGAGAGCGGACGAGGCGCTTCGCGTGACCGTACGCTTCAGCGGCACCGGCGAGCCAGGAGCGGGCGATCTCCTCCGCACGCGCCCTCACCCGGCCGGCTTCGTCCGCAGAGTCGGCCCCGTCGACGGCCTCTGCGACGAGGCCCCATTCCACGGCTTCCGCGGCCGTCAGGAGGCGGTCCTGCAGCACCAGCTGCAGCGCGCGGCGCTGTCCGACCGCTCGAGCGAGCTGAGCCGAGACCGACAGGTCGGGTGTCAGCCCGATGTTCGCATAGAGGCTGCCCAGCCGAGAGCGTGAGCCGACCACGGCGTAGTCGCTGCTGAGCAGGATGCCGAGCCCGCCGCCGGCGGTCGTCCCGTGGGCTGCGGCGACGACCGGCACCGCAGACTCGGTCAGCGACCGGATCCCGGCGTTGATGACTTCGGCCAGGGCCGTGATCTCGTCACCCGATCCCATCGTCGTCGCCATCTCGATGACATCACCGCCGGCGCAGAACGCGGGGCCCGCCGCATCGATCAGGATCGCCTTCACATCCATGCGCGACGTCGCCTCGGCCGTCGCGTCGCGCCACGCGTGCGCCAGATCGGAGTTGAAGGCATTGAGCCGTGAGGGACGGTTCAGTGTGAGCCGGGCCAGCCCCTCATCGACGGTGAACAGGATGGCATCGTTCATGGCTTCTCCTTCGAGCGCAGGACGTATGCGACCAGGCTAACCGTGATCAGGCCTGCTGCCTCACGCGGCCCACGAAGGCCTCCATTCGCCGCCTCGTGCCGTCGAGACGGACGTCCACCTGTCCGGGGGCGAGGATCTCGTTCGGGGCGAGCGGGTGGGCGAGTCTCACGTTCTCGTGACAGGAGAGATCGGCGCACATGTAGGTGCCGACGGAGTCGCCCCGCTCACCGGCCTCGCCTGCGAGCCGTGCTGAGAAGAGCGCCACCTGGTTTCCCGGCTGCATGGTGTGGCAGATGTTGCACATGCCCGAACGACCTCGGCCGGGGTCCGAGACTCGCAGCACGAACCCCGAGACCTCACCGTCGTGCTGAGTGAGCACGTAGCCGCGCCGACCCGCACTCGGGTCTCGCCACGCGAAGAAGTCCAGGTAGTCCCAGTCGATCAGGACGAAGTCGTGGGGCATCTCCATGACCCGCAGCTCGTCGGCATCCGCATTGACGAACGAGGCACGGACGTCTGCTTCGGTGAGCGCTCGCATCGCTCCAGTCTATGAACACCGGTGCGCATGGGGTCGCGGCCAGGCGTCCGAGATCGCGGCGAGGCGCGGCCAGGGTGAGTTCCAGGGCGAAATACCGCGTGTTCGATGCGCTCCCTCACGACCCCGACGCGCCCGCACCTATCGTGAACACAGGTCGACGAGAGCACGAACCCCCAGGTTCACCCCTCCCACGCTCCCGACTCTGAGGCGCACCGCGCGTCACCCGAACTCGGGGTGCGCCTCGATCGACCGGTCAGTCGCTCATTCCTCGAGCAGCCCCAGCTCTGCGGCGCGCAGAAGAGCCTCCTCCCTGTTCGACGCACCGAGCTTGCGATACGCGCTGCGACGTTGGACCTTCACCGTGTTCGGTGAGACGAAGAGTGCCGCGGCGAGCGCGTCGGTGGACGACGTCGTCCGCAGCTCTCGCATCACCGCGAGTTCTCTCGACGTGAGCCTGACCGGGGGCGGCAGCGCCGGGAACGGGCATCCGTCCGAGGCGCGCGCAAGATAGGAGTCGAGGAATTCCTGCTCGGTCGGCGCGCACAGTTCGCGCACCTCGCTCAGCACGTCACCGGCGAAGAGCGCGAGCGGAGCCTGAGAGCGCTGCTCTCGCATCACGGCGACGGCGCGAGACATCGCGCGAGCAGACGCCTCACGCCTGCCCAACCGTGCTGCCGCGGCTGAGGACGTGATGGCTGCGAGGCAGAGCCGGTCGAGGTCCGGGTCGCGTTCGGCCTGGGCGACCTCGGCCGCGGCGTAGGAACGCGCGTCGTCACCGGTGAGGAGCGCGACGAACGCCTCGACGGCGAGCCGAGCCGGATCATCGCCCGGGAGCCCTGCCGCAGTCCGTCGGGCCGCCGTCTGGTCGCCGAGCGCCAGCGACGCCATCGCCTGCGCGACGGTCAGCCGGGACGATCCGTAGTCGGAGACCGCCGAGTTCACGCCCCGTCCGAGCGAATGGGCGATGGCCAGCGATGCCTCGGCCGCGCGCCCCTCGCGCACCTCGATCTCGCTCTGAACGCAGACGAGGTAGGGCCAGAGCTCCGTCGTTCCCAGGTGGTGTGCGATCGAATCCGTACGACGTCTGGCCTCGTCGAGATCGAGCGCCGCGATGGCGATGACGGCGTGGGCGATCTGCTCCAGTATCCCGAACTGCTCCGATCGCCAGGCGGGCGGCGGATCGACGCCGTCGATCTCGTCGAGGACCCGCCGCGCATCGGACAGCCGTCCCCGCAGGGCGTATACGCCGGCGAGAGTCGCAGCGCAGTGATACCAGCCGCCGTCGTCATCGGGCATCCGCAGACCGACACCGTCTTCGAGGATCATGACGGTATGCGCGACCTGAATCGTCATTCCGAGCTCCAGGACCTCGATGGCATCCGAGATCCGACCCAGCTGAAAGAAGCTGAGCCCGCAGTTGCTGAGCAGCAGCGCCGCGAATCCGGTGCACTCCGCACGCTGCTCGGCATCCATCGTGTGGAAGACCTGAACAACCAGATCGGCGGACATCCCGGATCGCCGGAACTGCCCGGCGAACCGCTCGGCCAGCGCCTTCGCGCTGAGCATCCAGAACCGCTCGACGGGGTCATCGTCGACGCCCCGGCGGCCGAGTGACAGCGCGGCGCCCTGGAAATAGGCGAACGCGCGCAGCCGTTGACCGAGACGCAGCAGGACCAAAGCCAGCAGCATGCCGAGCAGCGGATGACGCGCGAGCACGAGAGGATTCTCGCGACGCAGCAGCGTCTCGACTTCGCGCGGACTCGACCGCGAGAGGATGAACCAGGACTTGCGCCCGAGGCGCACCGCGAGGACGTAGTCCCTCGCTCTCATCGCGTTGGTCAGCGCCTCGAGATGGCGGCCGTGCTCGGAAGCCCACAGCGCGACTGTTCGGCGGATCGGTGCCACGGCGTCGAGTGGCCGCTGATCGAGTCGGCGCGCGAGCGCTTCGCGCAGCAGCGGGGTGTAGACGAACCCGAGACCGTCATCCGCCGGTTCCCACATGCCCAGTCCGTAGAGCTCGGCCCGATCGAGGTGCTCGTCCCCGCCATCCGGCCAGCCGAGACGCCGGACGATCTCGCGCGTCACTCTCCCCGGCACCGAAGTCCGAAGCAGGAACTCCTGGAAGTCGGCCGGAGCATCCGGACCGATCAGGCTGGCCATCAGAGCATCAGCGAGCCCTTGCACCTCGACGGCGGCGATCTCGACCGGTTCCCGATGGGTCGCGAGAGCAAGCCCCAACGCTCGGGCTGCGAGGGGCAGTGCGCTCTCCTCACCGAGCGGATGCGGGGGGAGCGCCTGACCGGATACGCGTTCCACCACCGCCCGAGCCTCGTCACACGTGAAGAAGAGATGCGCGGGTCCGACGACGCACACGTCCGCGGACGCGAGCATCTGCAGCGTCCGCGTCACCGTCGAGCGGCGCGTCGCCACGACGATGCGCAGGAGCGGTGCGGCGTCGAGAAGATCGAGAGCCCGCCCGAGAAGCGACCGCTCATCGGCCCGCTCCGCATTGTCGATCAGTAGGACGCACGGTCGATTCAGGTCGCCGAGCAGGCGCCCGAGTTCGCCGCCCGGATCCCGGACGCTGTCGAACCCACGCAGCGCCGAGCGAGCGGTGCTCCGATCAGCGATCAAGTCCTGGACGATGACCTTGGTCAGGATCTCGCGAAGCATGAGGTGCTCGTTCGTGACGCTCTCGTCGAACCCGAGTCGCACCGCAGCAGCCGCTCGTTCTTTCTGCATCGTCGCCCACTGGCTCAGCAGAACCGACTTCCCACCTCCGGCGGGGCCGCTGATGACCGTCAGGGCATGCCCTCGATCGAAGATCTCCGTCAGCCGCGGACGATCGAGCATGTGCAGGGGAAGACGCGCGCCGCGCGCACGTCCGCCTGTCCCCTGCTCCATCGCCGGCCTCCCCCGAGAACGCGAAACTCTCCGCGATCCGATCGTAGGTCTGCGAACGATTCCGGAATACTGCGAAAGCCGACGTATACCGAGATATCGGCTGAGTATGCGGCTCTTCGGCTATTCGGCAGCGCGCTGCATCGCCTCGTCGGCCTCCATGACGATGCTCCGCATCGCTGACGCGGCGGCATCGGCATCTCCGCCCGCAACCGCGAACGCGACATCCCGATGCCACTGCACAGCGCTCTGATTGGCCACGTGCGGCATGAGGTCATGCGCCGTGCGCCCCCTGAGCACTGCCTCGACCATGCCGCCCAGAGCGGCGAGCATCCGATTGCCGGACGAATCCAGCAGAAGACGGTGAAGCCTGATGTCCGCGCTGAGGTAGCGCTCTCGGTCGGCCTCGTGGTCCTCCTCGCTCATCGCGACGACGAGTGAGACGAGCTCGACCTTCTGTTCCGACGTCGCGTTCACCGCAGCGAGTCGTGCAGCGAGCGGTTCGATCACGGAACGGAGCTGGCTGAGCTCCCGAAGCTGCTCATCGCGACCGGGGCCCGCGAGTCGCCACGCGATCACCTCGGGCGCGTAGACGTTCCAATCGGCGCGCGGCCGCACCTCGACACCCGATTTCCGCCGCACCCAGACAAGACCGAAGGACTCGAGGACCCGCACCGCCTCACGGGCGGCGGAGCGGGACACTCCCCGCTCCTGAGCGAGCTCCACCGTCAGCATCCGCGAGCCCGGGGGGTGCTCGCCGTCGACGATCGCGCGACCGAGCTCGGCGACGAGCGAGTCGTGGACAGGGCTTGCAGGGCCGGCGACGGTCATATGTCGAGTATGCCCGCCACAGGGTCGTTGACGTGGGACGTCTCAGGCGATTGTTTCGGTTATGTTGCGCATGACGTGGTATGCGTGCTTATTATGTACGGCATAAGGTCGTAAACCACGCCCGGATCAAGGAAGCTCATGGCACTCTTCACCCCCGCCGCCGACGCGCTCATGACGGCAGTCGCCGACACGGCAGCCCCTGACCGCCCCGCCGGTCAGCTGATCACCGCCGCAGTGCTCGGGATCGCGATCATCATCGTCCTCATCACGTGGGTGAAGCTGCATCCCTTCCTGTCGCTCACCATCGGCGCGCTCGCCACCGGCGCGATCGCCGGCATGGACATCGCGGCATCGGTCACCAGCTTCTCGACCGGATTCGGCACCACGATGGGCGGGGTGGGAATCCTGATCGCCCTCGGTGCCATCTACGGAAAGCTCCTCGCCGACTCGGGTGGTGCCGACCGCATCGTCGATACGCTCGTCAGCCGTGCCAGCGCACGGTCGCTGCCGTGGGTCATGGGACTCATCGGTGCGGTCATCGGTCTCCCGATGTTCTTCGAGGTCGGCCTCGTGCTCCTCGTGCCGGTCATCATCCTCGTCGCACGGCGCTCCGGGGCGCCACTCATGCGCATCGCGATCCCGACGCTCGCCGGCCTCTCGGCCATGCACGGCCTCGTGCCGCCGCACCCGGGCCCGCTCGCCGCGATCGACGCGCTCGGAGCCAACCTCGGCCTCACCCTCGCCTTCGGTGTGATCGTCGCGATCCCCGCCGTGATCATCTCTGGGCCGCTGTTCGCCCGCTTCGCCGAGCGCTGGGTCGACGTCCCGGTCCCCGAGCTGTTCGTGACGGACGAGGACGAGGGCATCGAGCAGCGTCGCCGCCCGTCGTTCGGCGCGACGCTCTTCAGCATCCTGCTCCCCGTGTTCCTCATGCTCGCCAAGGCCGTCGCCGACATCTCGGCCGCAGGCTCCGACGCCCCGTGGAAGGTCGCGCTCGACTTCCTCGGCACGCCGGTCATCGCCCTGCTCATCGCCGTGCTCGCCGGATTCTTCATCCTCGGCCGCGGCGCCGGATTCGACCGCACGAAGATCAACGACATCGTCGGCTCGTCGCTCGGCCCGATCGCCGGCATCCTGCTGATCGTCGGCGCGGGTGGCGGATTCAAGCAGGTGCTGGTCGACACCGGCATCGGCAACGTGATCGCCCAGTTCGTCTCCGGGTCGTCCGTCTCCGTGCTGATCCTCGCGTGGCTGGTCGCCGTGGTCATCCGCATCGCCACGGGATCCGCGACCGTCGCGACGATCACCGCCGCCGGCATCCTGCAGCCGCTCACCGAGACCCTCGACTCCCCCATGGTCGCGCTGCTGGTGCTGGCGATCGGCTCGGGCTCGGTGTTCCTGTCGCATGTCAATGATGCGGGTTTCTGGCTCATCAAGGAGTACTTCGGCCTCAGCATCCCGCAGACTCTGAAGTCATGGACAGTACTCGAATGCCTCATCTCCGTCACCGGTCTCGCCGGCGTCCTCGTCCTGAGCATGTTCGTCTGAACGCGCCATGATGTCCGTCAACGCACCCGTCCTCGTCTTCATGGGCGTCGCCAGCACCGGAAAGTCGACCGTGGCAGCGATGCTCGCCGGCCGTCTCGGCTGGGCGTTCGAAGAGGGCGACGACCTGCATCCCGAGGCGAACGTCGCCAAGATGGCTGCCGGCCACGCTCTGAACGACGAGGACCGCTGGCCCTGGCTCGACCGCATCGCCGAGTGGATCGATGAGCGCATCGACGCCGGCGAGCCCGGCATCGTGACCTGCTCCGCCCTGCGACGCAGCTACCGCGACGTGCTTCGCCGGGATGCGGTCACGTTCGTGCACTTCGCCGGCGAGCGCGAGCTGATCCTCGAGCGGATGCTGCGCCGCCAGGGGCACTTCATGCCCGCCACACTGCTCGACTCGCAGTTCGCGACGCTCGAGCCCCTGGAGGCGGACGAGCGGGCCATCGAGATCGACATCGCTCTGACGCCGGCTGAGCAGGCCGCTCAGATCGCGTCACGGCTGCGGTTGCACCCGGACTACTGAGACGATGCCTCGGCCCGCGACACTCTGAGTCATGAAGAACTCGATGCGGCGCGCTGTGCGGATCCTGGTCGCGGCGACGACGCTCAGCGTCGGGCTGACTGGCTGCTCGCCCTCCTCCGGCGGAACTCAGCCTGCGAACGATGCGTCGACTGCGGAGACGACCCTTGGCGCCGGTTCGGTCAGCGACGCCCCTCGTGCGAGCCCTCTCAGCTGTGATGGCGTGGCTGTGATGTTGACGGTCGATCCGCTGTCAGCCACCGCCGGGCAGACGGTCTCCGTGTCAGTGCATCCCCCCGAGTGCCTCGACGAGCTCTGGGCGGGCGAGGTGATCATCCGCTCCCCCGAGGGCGATCTGCGCACCGGTTCACGTCTCGAGGTCGGAGCGACCTCGGTGTCGGTCGAGGTGCCGCCCGATCTCACGGGGACGCCGATGCTGATGCTCGTACCCGATCTCGATTGCGAGCGATCAGGTGCGACCGGCGACTGCCACTATCCATACGCGGAGATCGAGATCCGCGCCGCTACTCCGTGAGCAGACCCAGCCCTGCGATCCCCTCGACGACCAGGTCGTGGTCGTCCGATGACGCAAGTCCCGACACCGTCGCGACCGCGACGACACCCACACCGTCGACGCGGATCGGCACCGACCCACCCGCGACCGCGTAGACGACCGGATCGAGCCATCCCGGCTCGTACATGTCCCGGCCGCCATTCTCGATGCGCGCTTCGAGCAGGGCAGTGCTGGTCTCGAACCTGAGAGCGGTCGCCGCCTTCTTCGCCGCCCATGCGTCGTTGTCGGCCGTCGCGCCCGGCAGAGATGCGTGGAAGAGGACCCCTGACGGGGTGCGCACGTCCACCGCGACCGGGTGACCCTCGGCCAATGCCCGTTCTGCGATCGAGCGACCCAGCTCCCATGCGTCCCTGCGGTCGAAGCGGCGCAGGACGAGTTCGACGTGCTCCTTCTCGAGCTGCGCGATCCGTGTCTGGTCACTCATGTCCGGTACCTCTCGTGTGCGTCTGTTCAGCCGAGTTCCCCGACCCGTACGGTCGAATCGGCTGCTGCCTCTGGAAGGCGTACTCGCCACCCTGACGCCCTCCGAAGGGGCGTCCGTGATCGGCGAACTCCTCACGATAGAACGCCAGCCGCCAGGATCCGATCTCGATCCGCGATCCGGTGCGCAGAATCCGGGCATCCTCCGAGCTGTGCGGCAGATTGGGCCGCCCGCCGCCGGTGGGGGCGTACGAATACAGGACGTACTCGTCGTCCTCGTTGTGGCGGACTTCGGCGTGCAGCGCCTCCACTCCCTCGAGCCGCAGGTCGGCGTCCTTGCCCGAGCCGATCGTCGTCCGTCCGGGAAGGAGATCGAACTCACGCGGCCTGGTGCTGTTCCAGTCGCCGTTCCCGACCGCGAAGATCAGCCGTGGTCGACCGGATCCGGGAAGGTAGTGGGTGGTCGTCACCCGCCGCGGCACCCGACGTGCCACCGTGGGAACGAGGGGGAAGAGAGTGGGCGGCGGGGCGGGGAGGCGGAACCGGCTGCCATCGTCCCGGTGCTTCACCTCCGAGAGCAGCGCCGACAGATGTCCGAGCCTGATGTGCGACGACCCGGCGATCGCACGGCCGACAGGCCCTGACCTGACGTCGCCGAGCTGGAGCAGAGTCCCCTTCGGCCCTTCCACACGCACGCTGAGGCCTCGTCGCGACAAGGCATCGGCGAGAGGTGCCAGCTGCGTGAGCTCGCGGCGACCCATGCCGGTGAGGCCCGCAGTGGACTCGAACGAGATGACGACCTCCCGACCCGCGGCACGCACCGTGAAGCGAGTCGGAGATGCGCCGTCCGAAGCGACGTGCTCGACCTTCAGGTCGATATCGAGACGGATCATGGTGGCAGGCAGTCAGGCCGGCCGGCTCTCGCCGGACTCGCTGTCGCTGGTCGTCACGCGCAGCGTGCCGTTGAACTTCCACGTCGCGCGAGGCGCATCCGGCCCGATGTCCCGAGGGACTTCCACGGTCATGTCCTCGAACGTGTAGTTGACCGCCGCTCCGCGACCGGTCAGATAGGCCCACATCTCTCGGCCGAGATCCGTCCAGTCCGTGATCGATGCTCCACTCGGCCCCGAGGCCTCGGAGAACAGTTCGGACGTTTCCTTCTCATCACTCATGGGGTGCTCCTTCGCTGGTGCCCGGTGGTGTTGAAGCGATTATGCGCGCCCCCGATCACTCTGTCCATATGTTTTTGAATACAGTCCAGAAACTCTCTTCCGCTCTCCGAGGCAGCTCAGAGAAACTTCGCGGCCGGTGCATCCAAACGGCGGTGACCAGCGGAATAACCCTGTGTCACGACACTCGCCGTGACCCCGATCGACAATGGAGTTGAACGATGACTGGAAAGATCCGCGCCTCCCTCGCAGGGGTGGCCGCACTCGCCCTCGTCCTGACCGCCGCGCCCGCTCAGGCAGCCGAGACAGCACGCCCCTCGGGGAGCATCGTCGATGTTCTCGTCACCGCCTCAGAAGGAGGCGCTCCAGACCGAAACGCCAACGACTACGACCTGCTCGTCCAGGCGGTGCTCGCCACCGGCCTCGACAGCACGCTCGCAGATCCGGCGGGAACGTTCACCGTCTTCGCTCCGAACGATCGAGCCTTCCTGCGGCTGGTGTCCGACCTGACGGGCACCGCACCCGCATCCGAGGCGGCGGCACTGACCACGCTCACGACCGCCTTCACCACCGACCAGATCGCCGACATCCTGCTGTACCACGTCGTCGCAGGCAAGAAGCTGGGCCCGATCAAGGTCATCACGTCGAAGTCGCTCACCATGGCCAACGGCGGGGTCGTCCGGCCGCGCGGCGTCTTCTTGCGTGACGAGAGCCCCACCCTGCGGGACCCGGCCCTGGTGCTGTGGCGCGTGAACATCACCGCGAACAATGGAGTGATCCACACGATCGATCGCGTCCTGGTTCCTGCGATGTGAGCACGCCGTGAAAAGGAAACGCCCCCGAGGACGGGGGCGTTTCTCCGGCTCGTGGATCTCGTGATCGAGAACGACGGACAGAGGGTGGGGTTTTCCCGTATCTCCCCGAGTCCTACCCTTTACAGGGATCGGGGCCCGCGATTCCTACGCGTTCCCACGCGTTCCTTTCGCGATTCCCACGGATACCCCCGACTGCCCTACTCCTGCTTGAGGTGCCAGCGGGCGAAACTCAGGATTCGGCCGCGGTGCCGTCGTCCTCAGGTTCTGGCTCTCCCCAGGGCTGCAGCGCGAGGGCCGCAGCGATGGCACGGTCTCGGGCGGCCGTCCACCTCGCCGCTTCTTGCGACCCGAACGATGTCGCGACATCGCGGAGCTTGTCACCGACCAGAACGCAGGCCGCGCTCAGCGCGGTCTTCGTCGGACAAGGAACGCAGCGCGGTCTCGATGACTGAGGCCATGTGTTGGCTCTGCTGCTCCAGGTTGTCGAAATGCAATTCTGTTCCCCGGGCACCGCGGAGGATCGCAGCTTGGATGACAGGGTCGTTGAATCGGTCGAAGTTCGCCGGCGACAGGACATGGCCGAACCCGGGCTGTTCGAACAGTGAGAACTTGGCGTCTTTTGAGTGACGTGCGCGATGCAGCACCGACGAGATGGTGAAGTACACCTCCGCGTGACTGGCGGTCGTCATGTCGCCGATCTCGGGCTCCCAGAACGCGAAGTTCGGATTGAGAGTCATCGGCAGCACCATGCCCGAAGTCCCGTAGTTGCTCGGTAGGAAACCGGACCGGTCACCGAGAGGCGCCTAATTGGCGTCCCAGAGTGTGTATCCAATGACGCCAGCGGGGATGAAATCCTGAGCAGCCGTCAGCTCGTTCTCCATGCCGACGATCCGGCCGGTGTCGCGGGAGATGAGAACCGTGTCATGGTAGGTCGTTGCCGGGTCCGCGACGCGCAATCCGATGACATCGCGCCCCAGTCGGTCCGTTGACTCGCCCAGGACGGTGACACCACCGGCCTCGACCAGCCGGTCGATGAGGATGTTGTGCTGCTCATTCGTCAAGGTCCAATAGCTCAACAGCCGGCCGATGACGACGAGGACCTCGCCCGATGATGAGGACTCCGTCGCGCCGAGGCTGGTGAGTGCCTTGTCCATCGACTCGCGAGACCCGTCATTCAGGTTCATCACATCGGCGGGGATCTTCAGATCCTGTGGTGCCGTCACCAGCTGTGTGATGGTGTCACCCGGTTGATACGGGCTCTCCTCGATGCCTTCGGGTCGCACACCGGCTGGCCAGTGAGAGTCCCCGGCGATGATGGTGCTGCGGGACCCGGTCTCGGGCGCCCACTCGAATGTGACCCTCTGGGGCACAGACTCGACGCGTTCTTTCGCCAGGTCGATACTCCACCCCCACACGAGCGAGGAGACTCGACGTTCCTGGACCACGCTCGCCGTCGACCCGAGGCGCTCCTTCGCCTCCTGCACGACTGTCGCAAGCGGCTGAGCGTTGTCATACTGCAACGGCGGAGGTGTGAGCGCTGTGGCCCGCTGGGCCGGTGCGAGAACGTTGGTCGCGACGATCACAATGGCCACGATGGCCGCCACTGCGACGGCAAAGCGCCCCCACGCCCATCCTCGCCGTTGTCGCGCGGGGGCGTACGTGCCTCGGATGATGCTCTCGCGCACAGCGATGGCCTGAACACTGAGCTCGTCAGCGGACGCCGCGGCGGGGTTGACAGCACGGAGCAGGCGGTCGATCTCGTCGTCAGGAATGTTCACGATCTCCGCTCCCTCGGTTCAAGCTGTGCCCGCAGTTTCGCTCGTGCGCGAGTGAGGGTCGTCCACACAGCCGCCTGACTGGAACGAAGGACATCGGCGATCTCTCCGGCGCTGAGCTCATCCCAGTAGGTGAGGACAACGACCTGTCGCTCTCGGGCGCTGAGCGACTTCATCGCCTGTTGCAGCGCCAACGCGTCCAGCGGATGGATGGTGTCAGCTGCGCTGCGCAGTCCGCGGGTGAGAGCTTCCATCGCCCGCGCGCGAGAGTGAGCCTTTCGGTCGACGTCACGTAGCTTGTTGTCGGCGGTGCGGATGAACCATCGCAAGCCCATCGGCTTCACCGCGTCCAACTTCCGCCATGCGATGACGAACACCTCAGCTGCGATCTCGTTGACCTCGTCGGAGTTGTCGAGGTAGCACTCGAGATGCCGGTGCACCTTCGGCCAGTACTCGTTGAACAGCGACCGGAAGACCACGGCCTTGTTCGGGGCCGGTGCACCTGCAGCAATATGTGTCGGGCCGAATGGGAACTCTTCAGCGACAGCGAAGACGACACGGAGTCCGTCCCCGAACCCCCATCGCATCACTGCAGCCGCCTCACTCATCGCACGTACCTTTCAGGCTAACCCGACTAAAGAGTGCAGAGGAGGTTCGTCGTGCCGGTTCCCACATCGGTTGAACTGTTCGGACCGGCGGTCCCGAGGACGGTCGCGGCGGAGTTGCGCGCGCGAACCAAACCAGAACTGCGCCCGTTAGCGATAGACCCGACCGACCGAAGCGCCGAGGTGTTCACGTTCGTGCAGATGGTGAACGTCAGTTTCGATCCACTCATCCCGCTCCCGCTGTACGCGCAGTACGTGCCCGTGGCGCAGTTTCCCACTGCGCGGGCTGAGGTCGACTCGGTGGTGAGCGTCATCCCTAGTTCGGGCCACACCACCGTGGTGTCGCTGAGGGCGATACCGCCCGGCACCGCCTCCAGCGCATACTCGACATCGGGATGGAAGTCGTCGGACGCGTGCGCGACGGCGGGGCTCAAAGTCGCGGCGACGAGCACTGCGACAGCGACGCTGAGGATTCGTTTCATGATGCCTCCGAGGCAGGCGGGCGTGGACCGCGTACACACACGGGTCAGGGCGTGGGTGCGCCCGTAATTCAGTATCTGCCGAGGCGTGTTCGCAGCCGGTGGCTAGGAGGCGCCCTTGCAGCTGCCGCAGAATCCTTACAAACATTTTCGGAGGGTGTCACCCCGGACAACGGTCCAGAGAAGACCTGGGACGCTAAAACCTCCCGTCGCGATTCAGTCTGCCTATGCTCGCGAACGAGGGTTTCGGGGGGCTTTTGCACGACACGCGAATTCCTCACCTCCCGCTTCGAGGTGCGAATCACGTCGGCGCACGCGTAATGACCGCGCCCCGGGGATCGCCTACCTGAGGGCCTGCTACGTCGAGACTGAGCTCGCCCTGCGACGCTCTCGTCGCGCTTGTTGTCTCATCGGGTGAGCTGCCACTGCCCGACGGTCGCGCACAGTGCGACCCAGCCAGCCCAGGGACCTCTGGGCGGCCTGCCGACAGCTCACGCAAGAAGCAGAACTGGCACCGAAACGAGGAAAGCCCCCGGTATTCCCGGGGGCTTTCCTCGTTTGACCTGGCATTCTGAGATACGAGAACAAAATCCTCGAGATCCGGGAATACCCCATGGTGGCGAGTGAGGGATTCGAACCCCCGAATGCTGAGCAGTCTGATTTACAGTCAGATCCCTTTGGCCGCTTGGGTAACTCGCCAGAGCGCACCCGTCCGACTTCGACAGCCAACCGGGGGCACGATAGATAATCATACCTGCCGAGGGCAAGCGTGAGAAATCGAACGCTCAGCTGCCGAACACGCCGCGATCGGCGTCAGCGATCGACTCCGGAGTCCGCAGCAGGCCGCCCTCGGCTCGGCACGTCGCAGCGGCCACATCCATGGCTCGATCGAGCAGGTGCTGCCAGCCTTCCGCATCGGAGGGTGTCCCCTGAGCAAGGCCGGCCGCCACGGCCGCGAGAGTCGCATCTCCGGCTCCCACGGTGTCGACGACGCGACCGGGCAGCGTCGAGATGGGCGCCGTGACGATGCCGGCATCCGACTCGAGGGCTGCACCATCGGCGCCTGCGGTCGCGAGCACCGCGCTCACCCCGAGCGCGCGCAGCCGCGCCCTCAGCGCATCGAGATCGCCGTCATAGAGGAGAGCCGCATCATCGGCGCCGATCTTGACGATCGACGCTCCTGCGGCGGCGCGCTCGAAGCCCTGCACGAACTCGGCACGGTCGCTCAGCATCCCCGACCGTGGGTTCGGGTCGACAGCGAGGCGAGTGTCGCCGACGGCGTCGAGCAGGGCGTCGACCTCACCGGGCACGTCGAAGGGGAAGCAGCTGACGGCCACGAGATCCGAATCGGCGATCGCACGGACAGCCTCGTCGGAATAGCGGATGCTGCGCCGCTGCGCGGCCTCGTTGAACACGTAGACGGGCTCGCCGTCGGGACCACGCTGCACGATCGCCCGGGACGAGCCCAGCGGCGCCTCGCCGGCGATCAGCCGCACGTCGTGATCGTCGAGGTATTCGCGAATGTGCGCCCCCGCTTCGTCGTCCCCGACCATCGCGATCAGGGTGGTCGGCACACCGAGCCTGCGAAGACCGACGGCGACGTTCAGTGCCGCGCCGCCGACCAGCTCACGCACCCCGCCGACGTCGTGGATCTCGTCGATCAGCGCGTCTCCGACGACGACTGCACCGGGCATACGGGAGGAATCATCACTCATTCCGCCGACACTACCGCGAGAGCGGCTTCTTCGGCGGTTCGGTCAGCCTCCCTGCGCGGGCTGGGCACAGCGCTACGGTGAGCGCATGAACGCTCGAATCGCCGCCGGCGCTGCGGCTCTCCTGCTCCTCGCCGTGCTCACCGGCTGCGATCCGACCGGTTCGGGCACCACTCCGTCGAACGATTCCGCTGAACCGTCGTCGAGTCCGGGACCGGACGAATCGGAGAGCCCGTCGCCCTCCCCCACACCGACAGAGACTCCGATCGCTCTGCCGACCGACTGCAGGGCGATCCTCTCGGACGACGTGCTCGCACAGCTCGAGGGAGTGCCACTCAATGACGCGGCGTTCGGACCGTCCGGGGTCGGAGACGACGGCGAGCTCACCTGCATCTGGGCGGATCCGAAGGCGGACACCACCCGGCTGGTCACCACCATCTCCCTGATGAGCCGAGGGCCGGCCCTCGACATGCTGAACGCTCTCGTGGCCGACGAGGGCTACACGTGCTTCACTCCCGACGGCGGCACGCGCTGCGAGAAGACCTGGCAGAACGAGCAGTACCCTGTCACCGACGGTCGCACCCTCTTCTGGCGGGACGACGTGCTGATCGACTCCCAGTACTCGAATCTCGCGCCCGAGGGATACACCTCGAGCATCGTGGCGCACCTCTTCGACTGATCCGTCGCCCTGTCCACGGCAGGACACCCCGGATCCGGGCACGAAGAAGGCCCCGGGCGAATCGCCCGGGGCCTTCTCACTCACTCACTCGATCAGTTGTACGTACCCGGCGTGATGTCGTCCGTCGAGAACGCGTCGAAGTCGACGTAACCGAAGTCGCCGTCGGCGTACGCACCGTCGGATGCGAAGATCCGGTTCGGGTAGCGCTCGCTCTTGGCTTCCTCCGTCGCCTCGACCGTGACGTCGCGGTACTTCGAGAGACCGGTTCCGGCGGGGATGAGCTTTCCGATGATGACGTTCTCCTTGAGACCGACCAGCGGGTCGCGCTTGCCCTCCATGGCGGCCTGCGTGAGAACGCGGGTCGTCTCCTGGAAGGAAGCGGCCGACAGCCACGACTCGGTCGCGAGCGACGCCTTCGTGATACCCATCAGCTCCGGACGGCCGGACGCGGGGCGCTTGCCCTCTGCCACAGCCTCGCGGTTGATCGCCTGGTAGCGCTTGAGGTCGACCATCTCACCCGGGAGCAGGGTCGTGTCGGCGTGATCGACGACGGTGACCTTGCGGAGCATCTGACGGACGATGACCTCGATGTGCTTGTCGTGGATCGGCACACCCTGCGAGCGGTAGACGCCCTGGACGCCGCCGACGAGGTAACGCTGCACCTCGCGGGCACCCATGACGCGCATGACCTCCTTGGGGTCGAGCGTTCCGACCAGGAGAGGCTGACCGACCGTGACGTGCTGACCGTCCTCGACCAGAAGCGTCGCACGCTTCAGGACCGGGTAGATCACTTCCTCGTCACCGTTGTCGGGCGTCAGGATGACCTTCTTGGCCTTGTCCGTCTCGTCGATCGTGATGCGGCCATCGGCCTCGGCGATCGGCGATGCGGCCTTCGGGGTGCGAGCCTCGAAGAGCTCCTGCACGCGGGGCAGACCCTGCGTGATGTCATCTGCCGATGCCGAACCACCGGTGTGGAACGTACGCATCGTCAGCTGGGTACCGGGCTCACCGATCGACTGTGCCGCGATGATGCCGACGGCCTCGCCGATGTCGACGGTCTTACCCGTCGCGAGCGAACGGCCGTAGCACTGCGCGCAGACACCGACGGCGGAGTCGCAGGTGAGGACCGAGCGCACCTTGATGCTCTCGACACCGAGACCGACCAGCTTGTCGATGAGAACGTCACCCACGTCGTCGCCGGCAGAGGCGAGGACCTCGCCCTTGCTGTCGACCACGTCGGAGGCCAGCGTACGAGCGAACACCGAGTTCTCGACGTTCGCGTCGCGCACGAGCTCACCCTGCGAGTTCGGAGCGGCGATCGGGAGCTCGAGGCCCTTCGACGTGCCGCAGTCCTCTTCGCGGATGATGACGTCCTGCGAGACATCCACCAGACGACGGGTCAGGTAACCCGAGTCGGCGGTACGCAGAGCGGTGTCGGCGAGACCCTTACGGGTACCGTGCGTCGCGATGAAGTACTCCGCAACCGACAGACCCTCGCGGTACGAGGAGATGATCGGACGCGGGATGATCTCACCCTTGGGGTTGTTCACCAGACCACGCATACCGGCGATGTTCCGGATCTGCAGCCAGTTACCACGAGCACCCGACGACACCATGCGGTTGATGGTGTTGTCCTCGGGGAAGTTGGCCTTCATCGCAGCCTGGACCTCGTCGGTCGCCTCGGTCCAGATCTTGATGAGCTCCTGACGACGCTCGACGTCGGTCGTGAGGCCCTTCTCGTACTGGGACTGGACCTTCGCGGCCTGCTTCTCGTAGCCCGCGACGATCTCAGCCTTGTTCGGCGGCGTGAGGATGTCGCTCAGGGCGACGGTCACACCCGAGCGCGTGGCCCAGTAGAAACCTGCGTCCTTGATGCGGTCCAGCGACGCGGCCGTCTCGACCTTGGGGTACTCCTCGGCCAGCTTGTTGACGATCTGCGACAGCTTGTTCTTGTCAGCCTGCTCGCGGACGAACGGGTATCCCTTGGGCAGCGTGTCGTTGAAGATCGCCTGACCGAGCGATGCGTCGACGAGACCGTGACGCTCGTAGCCCTCGGGAGCTTCGCCCTCGAGGAACGTGAGACCCGGGATGCGGATGCGGACCTTGGCCTGCAGGTCGAGGGTTCCCTCGTCCTTCGCCAGGATCGCCTCGCCCACCGAACCGAATGCACGGCCCTCACCGGCTGCGCCCGCCTTGACCGTGGTCAAGTGGTGCAGACCGATGATCATGTCCTGCGAAGGCAGGGTGACCGGGCGTCCGTCGGACGGCTTCAGGATGTTGTTCGACGCGAGCATGAGCACGCGGGCCTCGGCCTGAGCCTCGACCGACAGCGGCAGGTGGACAGCCATCTGGTCACCGTCGAAGTCGGCGTTGAACGCCGCGCAGACGAGCGGGTGCAGCTGGATGGCCTTGCCCTCGACGAGCTGAGGCTCGAAGGCCTGGATGCCGAGACGGTGCAGCGTGGGCGCACGGTTGAGCAGCACCGGACGCTCGCGGATGATCTCCTCGAGCACGTCCCAGACCTCGGGACGCGTGCGCTCGACGGCGCGCTTGGCCGCCTTGATGTTCTGCGAGTGACCGAGGTCGATCAGGCGCTTGATGACGAACGGCTTGAAGAGCTCCAGAGCCATCTGCTTGGGCAGACCGCACTGGTGCAGCTTCAGCTGCGGGCCGACGATGATGACCGAACGGCCCGAGTAGTCGACGCGCTTGCCGAGCAGGTTCTGGCGGAAACGACCCTGCTTACCCTTCAGCATGTCGCTGAGGGACTTCAGGGCACGGTTACCGGTACCGGTGACGGGACGACCACGGCGACCGTTGTCGAACAGTGCGTCGACGGCCTCCTGCAGCATCCGCTTCTCGTTGTTGACGATGATCTCGGGAGCACCGAGGTCGATCAGACGACGAAGACGGTTGTTGCGGTTGATCACACGACGGTAGAGGTCGTTGAGGTCGGAGGTCGCGAAGCGGCCACCGTCGAGCTGCACCATCGGGCGCAGCTCCGGCGGGATCACCGGAACGACGTCGAGGACCATGGCGGCCGGGCTCATGCCGGTCTCCAGGAACGAGTTGACGACCTTCAGACGCTTGATCGCGCGGATCTTGCGCTGGCCCTTGCCCTCGGAGATCTGCAGGTGCAGGCTCTCCGCCTCGGCTGCCAGGTCGAACGCCGCGAGGCGACGCTGGATCGACTCGGCGCCCATGTAGGCCTCGAAGTACTGACCGAAGCGGTCCTGCAGCTCGTGGAAGACGTCGTCCTCGGGACGCAGTGCGCCGACCTCGAGCGTGCGGAAGTCCTCCCACACGCGCTCGAGCTTGGCGATCGCCTCGTCGGCACCCTTGCGGATGAGCGACATCTCCTTCTCGGCGGCGTCCTTGACCTTCTTCTTCGCGTCGGCCTTGGCGCCCTCCGCCTCGAGGGAAGCGAGCTCCTCCTCCAGGCGAGCCAGGCGCTCGGCGATCTTCGCGTCGCGGCGGTCTCCGAGCGTCTTCAGCTCGAGACGGATGTTGTTCTCCTGCGTGCCCAGGTCGCGGTGACGAGCATCCTCGTCGACCGAGATGACCATGTAGGCGGCGAAGTAGATGACCTTCTCGAGGTCCTTCGGCGCCATGTCGAGCAGGTACCCGAGACGCGAGGGAACACCCTTGAAGTACCAGATGTGGGTGACGGGAGCGGCGAGCTCGATGTGACCCATGCGCTCACGACGGACCGAGGACTTGGTGACCTCGACGCCGCAGCGCTCGCAGACGATGCCCTTGAAGCGGACACGCTTGTACTTGCCGCAGGCGCACTCCCAGTCGCGGGACGGGCCGAAGATCTGCTCTCCGAAGAGACCGTCCTTCTCCGGCTTCAGGGTGCGGTAGTTGATGGTTTCAGGCTTCTTGACCTCGCCGTAGGACCAGGCGCGGATGTGGTCCGCGGTGGCCAGGCCGATGCGAAGCTCATCGAAAGTGTTTGACTCGAGCACAAATTCTCCTGTGTAGGAATTCTTCTGAAGAAATCGGGGAGGTGGGCCGCCGACCGGGCGTGACGCGCGGTCGGCGGCCTGGACCTTAGATCTCGTCGATCGAGGCGGCCTCGAAGCGGCTGGAGATGTTGATGCCGAGTTCCTCCGCAGCGCGGAAGGCCTCGTCGTCGGTGTCACGCAGGTTGACGAGCGTGCCGTCTGCCGAGAGGACCTCGACGTTCAGGCAGAGCGACTGCATCTCCTTCATGAGCACCTTGAAGGACTCGGGGATGCCGGGCTCCTGGATGTTCTCACCCTTGACGATCGCCTCGTACACCTTGACGCGGCCGAGGATGTCGTCGGACTTGATCGTGAGGAGCTCCTGGAGCGCGTATGCGGCGCCGTAGGCCTCGAGGGCCCACACCTCCATCTCACCGAATCGCTGGCCACCGAACTGCGCCTTACCACCGAGCGGCTGCTGGGTGATCATCGAGTACGGACCCGTCGAACGTGCGTGGATCTTGTCGTCGACCAGGTGGTGCAGCTTCAGGATGTACATGTAGCCCACCGAGATCGGCGCCGGGAACGGCTCACCGGAGCGGCCGTCGAACAGCTGCGTCTTTCCGGTCGAGTCGATCAGGCGGATGCCGTCACGGGTCGGGGTGGTCGCGTCGAGGAGACCGGAGATCTCCTCCTCGCTCGCACCGTCGAACACCGGGGTCGCGACCTTGGTGCCGGGGGCAGCCTCGAACGCGTCCTTGGGGAGTCGCGCAGCCCACTCCGGGGTGCCTTCGACCTTCCAGCCCTGCTTCGCGATCCACCCGAGGTGGGTCTCGAGCACCTGGCCGAAGTTCATTCGACCGGGGATGCCCAGCGGGTTCAGGACGATGTCGACCGGGGTTCCGTCCGCGAGGAACGGCATGTCCTCGATCGGGAGGATCTTGGCGATGACACCCTTGTTGCCGTGACGACCGGCGAGCTTGTCACCCTCGGTGATCTTGCGCTTCTGGGCGATGTAGACCACGACGCGGCGGTTGACACCGGAGCCGAGCTCGTCGTCGCCGTCCTCGGCGTTGAACTCCTTGACGGCGATGATCGTGCCCTGCTCGCCGTGGGGCACCTTGAGAGAGGTGTCACGGACTTCGCGGCTCTTCTCGTTGAAGATCGCGCGGAGCAGACGCTCTTCCGCCGACAGCTCGGTCTCGCCCTTCGGCGTGACCTTGCCGACGAGGATGTCGCCGGGGCGGACCTCGGCACCGATGCGGATGATGCCGCGCTCGTCGAGATCCTTCAGGAGCTCGGGGCTGACGTTGGGGAGGTCACGGGTGATCTCCTCCTTGCCGAGCTTCGTGTCGCGCGCGTCGACCTCGTACTCCTCGATGTGGATCGAGGAGAGGGTGTCGTCCTTGACCAGGTCCTGGCTCAGGATGATCGCGTCCTCGAAGTTGTAGCCCTCCCACGTCATGAACGCGACGAGGAGGTTCTTTCCGAGTGCCAGTTCGCCGTTCTCGGTGGCGGGGCCATCGGCGATGACCTCTCCGACCTCGACGCGGTCGCCCTCGTTGACGACGACCTTCTGGTTGTACGACGTGCCCTGGTTCGAGCGGTCGAACTTGCGCAGGTGGTAGTCCTGCGTTCCACCCTCGTCGAGCATGACGGTGACGCGGTCTGCGGAGACCTCGGTGACGACACCCGGCTTCTCAGCCGTGAGCACGTCGCCGGCGTCGATGGCCGTGTAGCCCTCCATACCGGTTCCGACGAGCGGCGAGTCGCTGCGGAGCAGCGGCACAGCCTGACGCTGCATGTTGGCGCCCATGAGTGCGCGCTGTGCGTCGTCGTGCTCGAGGAAGGGCACGAGCGAGGTCGCGACCGACACCATCTGGCGCGGCGAGACGTCGATGTAGCCGATCTCCTCCGGAAGGAAGAGGTCCACCTCACCGCTACCGCCCTTGGGGCGCGCGAGGACGTGGCTCTCGCGGAAGCGACCGTTCTTGTCGAGCGGGGCGTTCGCCTGCGCGATGTTGAAGTCGACCTCTTCGGAAGCGGTCAGGTAATCGATGTGCTCGGTGACGACGCCACCCTCGACCTTGCGGTACGGGGTCTCGATGAAACCGAACGAGTTGATGCGCGCGAACGTCGCGAGAGCACCGATCAGACCGATGTTCGGGCCTTCAGGGGTCTCGATGGGGCACATGCGGCCGTAGTGCGACGGGTGGACGTCACGGACCTCGACGCCTGCGCGGTCACGGCTCAGACCACCGGGGCCGAGAGCCGAGAGGCGGCGCTTGTTGGTCAGACCCGCGAGCGGGTTGTTCTGGTCCATGAACTGCGACAGCTGCGAGGTTCCGAAGAACTCCTTGATCGCGGCGACGACGGGGCGCACGTTGATCAGGGTCTGCGGCGTGATCGCCTCGATGTCCTGCGTGGTCATGCGCTCGCGGACGACGCGCTCCATGCGGGACAGACCGGTGCGGACCTGGTTCTGGATCAGCTCGCCGACCGCGCGGATGCGACGGTTGCCGAAGTTGTCGATGTCATCGGTCGCGATGCGGATGTCGGCCTTCTTGCCCGAGCGGATGCCGGGGAAGGTCTCTTCCGTGCCTGCGTGCAGACGCACGAGGTACTTGATCGTCGCGACGATGTCCTGAACCGTGAGGACCGAGTCGGTCAGCGGAGCGTCGAGACCGAGCTTGTGGTTGATCTTGTAACGACCCACCTTCGCGAGGTCGTAGCGCTTCGGGTTGAAGTAGAAGTTGTCGAGGAGCGCGCGGGCGGCCTCGGCGGCGACCTGCTCGCCCGGACGCAGCTTGCGGTAGATGTCGCGGAGCGCATCTTCCTTCGTGACGATCGTGTCCTTCGCGAGCGTCTCCTCGATCGAGGTGTAGCCGGCGAACTCCGTGAGGATCTCCTCGCTGGTCATGCCCAGCGCCTTGAGGAACACGGTGACCGACTGCTTGCGCTTGCGGTCGACGCGCACGCCGACCTGGTCGCGCTTGTCGATCTCGAACTCGAGCCATGCACCACGGCTCGGGATGACGCGAGCCGACACGATGTCCTTGTCGGACGTCTTGTCGGGGGTCTTGTCGAAGTACACACCGGGCGAACGCACGAGCTGCGAGACGACGACGCGCTCGGAGCCGTTGATGATGAACGTTCCCTTGTCGGTCTGCAGCGGGAAGTCGCCCATGAAGACCGTCTGGGTCTTGATCTCACCCGTGAGGTGGTTCATGAACTCGGCCTCGACGTACAGCGGAGCGGCGTACGTCTTGCCGCGCTCCTTGCACTCCTCGATCGAGTACTTCTCCGGCTCGAGGTAAGGGTTGGTGAACGACAGCTGCATCGTCTCGCCGAGGTCCTCGATCGGAGAGATCTCCTCGAAGATCTCGCCGAGACCGCTGTTCTCGTTCACGTCGGTGCGGCCGGCCTTCTTGGCCTCTGCGACTCGAGCCTTCCAGGCGTCGTTGCCGACGAGCCATCCGAAGGATTCCGTCTGCAGAGCGAGAAGGTCAGGGACCGTCAGCGTGTCGGAGATCTTGGCGAACGAAAGACGGGAAGCTCCGCGTCCGTTCTTGGTGGTGGTGGATGTGGATGCGTTGCGAGCAGCAGCCAAGGGAATAACCTCCGTGAGCCCCGCAGGGCTTCTCGATTCCTTTGTCGTCAGGTGGAGTGTGCGCTCAAAGACTCAACGAAATGCCGACCACCATATGAGGGCACGGAGAAGCGAGCGCAACTACCAACTATACGCGCGATCTTGCGACATGGCAAGCGCAATCCTTGACCTTCTTCAGATGCTGCGGTAATGGCACCCGGAAGCGTCGTCCGTCGACCCGTGCGCCCGCCCCGGAGCTCGCGCTCGGGGCGGGACGCATCGTCGTCGTCAGGAGGCGATGTTGAGTTCGTTCCCCGGGATCGACGCCAGCAGACGTCGCGTGTACGGGTCTCGAGGATTCGTGAAGATCTCCTCCGAGGATGCCGCCTCGACGAGCGAGCCGTCCTTCATCACGCACACGTAGTCGCTGATCAGGCGGACCACGGCGAGGTCGTGGGAGATGAAGAGATAGCTGAGTCCGTACTCGGTCTGCAGGTCGCCCAGCAGGTTCAGGATCTGATCCTGCACGAGGACGTCGAGCGCTGACACGGGTTCGTCGCACACGATCAGCTCGGGCGAGAGCGCGAGCGCACGGGCGATCGCGACACGCTGACGCTGACCGCCGGACAGCTCGGACGGATACCGGCGCAGCATCGACTGCGGCAGCGCCACGTCGTCGAGCAGCTGCCGGACGCGCTTGCGCCGATCAGCGCCGCTCCCCCGCTTGTAGAAGTCCAGCGGCTCGGAGATGAGGCGCTCGATGGTGAACATCGGATTCAGGCTCGAGTACGGATCCTGGAAGATCGGCTGCACCTTCTGCCGGAAGTCCCGGGTCTCCGCGCGGGTGAGCGAGGAGACGTCCTTTCCCTCGTAGCGGATGAGACCGCTCGTCGGCTCGATGATCTTCAGCAGCATCCGCGCGGTCGTCGTCTTGCCCGAACCGGACTCGCCGACGATCGCCACCGTCTCGCCGCGCGGGATGGCGAGCGACACGTCGTTCACGGCGACGAAGTCCTCTTTCTGCCCACGGACCGGATAGACCTTGGTGAGGTTCTCGATCTCGACGATGTTGTCCGCTGTCGGCAGGGCGAGCGCGCTCGAGGCGTCCTCGGCTGCGTTCGGATCGGACGGACGCTCCTCGGCGTGGAACGCCTCCGGGCGCAGACGCGCGGCGGCCACCGACGGCGCCGCCTGCACGAGCGACTGCGTGTAGGGGTGCTGCGGATTCTCGAGGATCTGCTTCGCCGGCCCCTGCTCGACCACCTTGCCGCGGTGCATCACGATGACGCGCTCGGCACGCTCGGCCGCGAGTCCCAGATCGTGCGTGATGAGCAGCACGGCGGTGCCGAGCTCGCGCGTCATGTCGCCGATCTGGTCGAGGATCGTCTGCTGCACCGTCACGTCGAGCGCGCTCGTCGGCTCGTCCGCGATCAGCAGGCGCGGTTTGCACGCCAGGCCGATCGCGATCAGCGCGCGCTGGCGCATGCCGCCGGAGAACTCGTGCGGGTACTGCTTCGCGCGCTTCTCGGGATCCGGCAGTCCGGCGGCTGTCAGCGCCTCGACGACCTTCTGCTGCACGTTCTGCCTGGTGGCGAGTCCGTGGGCGAGCAGGGTCTCGGCGACCTGGGTGCCGATCTTCGCGACCGGATTCAGGTTCGACATGGGGTCCTGCGGCACGAGGCCGATGTCGCGCCCGCGGATGGTGCGCAGCTCGCTCTCGGGAGCGCGGGTGATGTCCTTGCCGTCGAGGCGGATGCTGCCGCCGGCCACGCGCCCGCCACCGGAGAGCAGGCCGATGATGGCCATGGCAGTCGTCGACTTGCCCGACCCCGACTCCCCCACGATCGCGACGGTCTGGCCCGGCGCGATCTCGAGGTCGACTCCCTCGACGGCGTGCACGACGCCGTCCATGGTGGCGAAGTCGACCGCCAGCCCTTCGACGGACAGCAGCGGAGCGTCCGTGGTCCGTGTCTCTTTCGCAGCGTTCATCGTGCTCTCGTCCTCGGGTCCATGGCCTCGCGCAGGGCTTCACCGAACAGGGTGAAGCCGAGCGCGGTGACCGCGATGCAGATGCCGGGCAGGAATGCCAGCCATGGCGCGATGGCCAGCTCGGCCTGCGCATAGGTGAGCATGCGGCCCCACTCGGCCGTCTCGGGGCGACCGCCGCCGAGACCGAGGAACGACAGCGCCGCCGCATCGATCACCGCCGTCGCGAGCGTGAGCGTGCCCTGCACGATGACAGGTCCGATGGCGTTCGGCAGCACGTGCGACATGGTGATCTGCCCGCGACCGAGCCCCAGCGCCTGGGCGGAGAGCACGTAGTCGCTCGATCGCTGCTGCAGCATCGACGCCCGCAGGAGGCGGGCGAAGATCGGAACCTGGGATGCTCCGATGGCGATCATCACCGCGAAGGGCGTCTGGCCCAGGATCGCGGCGATGGATACCGCCAGCAGCAGGTTCGGCACCGACAGGATGATGTCGACGATGCGCATGATAAGGGTGTCGACCCATCCGCCGAACGTGCCGGCGAGGAGTCCGAGGATCATTCCGCCGACCAGACCGAGCGCGGTCGAGATCACACCGATCAGCAGCGACGCCTGCGCACCCCAGATGAGCTTGGAGAGCACATCGCCACCGAAGCGGTCGAGCCCGAGGGGGAACTCCGGCAGCTCCCCCGGACCGGGGATGTGCGTCGGCGTGATGTACTTCGCGCCGGGCAACGCCGTCTCAGGGTAAGGAGCGAGCAGTGGCGCGAGCACCGAGACGAGGACGAAGACCAGCACGATGCCGGCGCCGATCCAGGCCGTCGGGTTGCGGCGCAGGCGGCGGAACACGTCGCGCCAGAACCCCCCGGGCCCTTCTTTGAGGCCGGCCTGATTCACGGCGACCGTGTCGACGACCGAGCCGCTCGCCGCGGACGGACCCTGCGCGGGTGGGAGCGAGATGGTCATGACGCCACCCCCTTTCGGAGAACGAGACGGATCATCACTGCACCCGCACTCTCGGATCGATGAAGCTGTACGACACGTCGACGGCCAGGTTGATCAGCGCGTAGGCGATCGCGATGAAGATGATGAACCCCTGCAGCACGGGGAAGTCCCGTGTGAAGATCGCCCTCGCGAGGAAGGACCCGATGCCGGGGAACGCGAAGACGGTCTCGGTGAGCACTGCCCCCGAGATCAGGAGCCCGGTCTGCAGACCGATCGTCGTGATCACCGGCAGCATCGCGTTGCGGAGGATGAAGCGACTGCGCAGCGTCGACGAGCCGACGCCCTTCGCCCGCCCCGTCCGCACGTAGTCCGCGTTCTGCACTTCGAGCACGCTCGCCCTGGTGATGCGGACGATGATCGCGAGCGGGGTGGTGCCGAGCGCGAGTGCCGGGAGCACCAGGTGCATGAGGGCATCCCACGAGGCGTCGAACTCGCCGGTGATGATGCCGTCCCACACATAGAACCCGGTCGGATGGGTGGCGTCTATTCGTGGGTTCTGCCTGCCGTCCGACGGCAGCCAGCCGAGCTGCACGGCGAACACGTACTTGAGGATGAAGGCGAGGAAGAACACCGGGATGGTGATGCCGATGAGACTCAGCACGACCGACGCGTGGTCGGTGAACTTGCCGTGGCGGCGAGCGGCCCAGTATCCGAGCGGGATGCCCACGCCGACCGCGAAGATGAGCGCGACGACGCTCAGCTCGATCGTGGCCGGGAATCGGCGGAAGAACTCCTCCGTGACCGGCCGGTTGGTCTGGATCGATGTGCCGAAGTCGCCCTGCAGCAGGCGGCCGACCCAGATGAAGTACTGCTCGATGATGGGCTTGTTGAAGCCGTAGAGCTCGTTGACCCTCGCGATGGCCTCGGGTGTCGCCTTCTCGCCGAGAAGCGCGACGGCCGGGCCGCCGGGGAGGGCCCTGACCCAGGCGAACAGCAGGATGCTGAGGCCGATCAGGGTGGGGATGAGGAAAAGCAGTCGTCTGCCGATGGTGCGCAGCAAGAGGTCTCCGTTGATCAGAAGGTACGCCGGGCCCGGGTCCCCGCGGCGAGCGCGGGGACCCGGGTGGGCAACTCAGTCGGTCAGACCTACTCGGTGAGGACGATGTCCGTGAAGACCTCGTCGTTCACCGGGCTGGCGGGGTAGCTCTCGACACGCGGGTCGAACGCCAGTGTGGGCGCCGGGTGCGCGAGCGGGACACCGGGGATGAACTGCGCGACCATCTCGTTGATCTCCTCGTAGAGGGCCGTCTGGTCCTCGAGGTTGGAGACGCCGCGAGCCTCGTTGAGCTTCTGGAACAGCTCCGGGTTGTCGAAGCCCCACTCGGAGCTCTGCTGCCCGAAGAAGACGCCGACGAAGTTGTCCGTGTCGTTGTAGTCACCGGTCCAGCCGAGCAGGTGGATGCCGTGGTCCGACGTGCCGGTGGTGCGGTCGAGGTACTCGACCCACTCCTCCGAGACCGGGGTGGTCTCGACGCCGACCTCGGCGAGCTGCGACGAGAGGACCGTGAAGATCTGCTCGGGGTCCGGCATGTAGGGACGCGAGACGTTGACCGGGTAGTTGAAGGTCAGCTTCAGCGGGTTGGCCTCGTCGTAGCCGGCCTCTGCCAGCAGCTCCTTGGCCTTCTCGGGGTCGTAGTCGTAGGTCGTGACATCGGGGTTGTAGCCGTTGACGGTGTCGGGCACGAACTCGATCGCCTTCTCGGTGCCCTCGGGCAGGACCTGGCTGATCAGGGCATCCTTGTCGACCGCGTACGAGAGCGCCTCGCGGACCTTCGGGTCCTGCAGCTCAGGGAGCGCCTGGTTGAACGCGAGGTACAGGATCGTGAACGGAGGACGGGAGACCATGGTGAAGCCGTCGTCCTCGAGTGCCTGCGTGTCGGCCGGACCGACGAGGTCGTAGCCGTCGATGGAGCCGGACTCGAGAGCCTGACGACGCGCGGTCGGGTCGTCGATCGTGCGGAAGATGATCTCGTCGATCTGACCCGCCTCGCCCCAGTAGTCGTCGTACGCCTTGAGCGAGACCTGCTCGCCCGGCGCCCACTCGTCGAACTGGTACGGGCCGGTGCCGACCGGGTGCCCCATCGCGTACTCCGAGAGGACGGGTGCCTCGGCCGAGCCGCTGACCTCGTCAGCACCGAACTCCTGCAGGGCCGAAGGGCTCTGCATGGAGAAGGACGGCAGCGACAGCGACGCCACGAACCCTGCGAACGGCTTGTTCAGGTCGATCGTCACGGAGTAGTCGCCGTCGGGGGTGCAGGACTTGTAGACGGCGTCAGCCGGGTTCTCCGCGTAGCCCTTGAAGAGCTTGTTGTAGTAGTAGCCGAACGCCTCGGAGGCCGCGAGGCCGGTCCAGTTGAACCAGCGGTCGAAGTTCGCGCATACGGCTTCGGCGTTGAACGGCGTGCCGTCGTGGAAGGTGACGTCCTCCTTCAGCGTGAAGGTGTGGCTCATGCCGTCTTCGGACAATTCCCATGACTCGGCCAGCAGCGGTGCCGGGTCGGCCGTGCCGGGCTCGGTGCCGACGAGGCCCTCGAAGATCTGACGCGAGACGCGGAAGCTCTCGCCGTCCTGGGCGAAGGCCGGGTCGAGGCTCGCGGGGTCGGAGGACGCCGCGAACACGAAGGTTCCGTCGACATCGCCGGACGCCTCTCCGCCGTCGTCGCCGCGCTCGCTGGCGACGCATCCTGAGAGGACCATCGCGGCGACTGCCGCTCCGGTGACGGCGATGAGACCTCGCCGACGCATGACTGAGTGGTGCATTGTGTGACCTTCCTGTCGAGCGCTGCTGTGCGCGTTTCCGAAGACATCGTCGACTTCGGAAACGGTGATTCCTTGAAACTACCCAGTGCGCAGACCGATGCCAAACACCTGCAGGTTTCATTCCTGTTACGGATGTCCGGGGGTGTGGCCGATCCGGTAATCTCCAGAGCGTGCCCGACACGTCTCCCCTCGCCGTCTGCGTCGGCGAGGGCCTCGTCTCCTTCGTCCCGGCCATCGCCGCGCCCCTCGAGGACGTGCGGACGTTCCACCGCTCGCTCGCCGGGGCGGAGTGGAACACGGCGATCGCACTGGCCTCGGCCGGCATCCGCACCGCCGTCGTCTCCCGTGTGGGCGACGACGGGTTCGGGCGCTTCCTCACCGCCGAGCTGCGCCGGCACGAGGTCGACGACTCCGCCGTGGAGATCGACGCCGAGGCGCCCACCGGCCTCTACGTCAAGGAGCTGTCACCGCGTCCGGACGGCTCCGTCGACGGGACCATGCACTACTACCGCTCGGGCTCCGCGGCCGCGGCCCTGTCGCCGGCGACGCTCGACTCCCCCGCGGCATCCGCGCTGCTGTCACAGGCCGCCCTCGTGCACACCTCGGGGATCACGCCTGCTCTCTCGGACACCGCCCACGCAGCGCAGAACGCCCTCTTCGATGCGCCGCGCGACGGGCGGCTGCTCAGCTTCGACGTGAACTGGCGACCTGCGCTGTGGCGCGGGCGACAGGAGGAGGGGCGCGCGGTGATCGCGGACTACGTCCGCCGCGCCGACATCGCGTTCTGCACACGCCCCGACGCCGAGGCGGTCTTCGGCACCGGCGAGCCCGATCGACTGCGCGAGCTGTTCCCCGAACCGAGGTATCTGCTGGCCACGAGTCCAGACGGCGCTGTGGCCTTCGACGGCGCCGAGCGCACCGACAGCAGGTCGCTCGATGTCCCCGTCGTGGAGTCCATCGGCGCCGGAGATGCGTTCGCCGCCGGATTCCTGGCCGGCGTCCTGTCGGGACTCTCGCTCACCGGCAGCCTCGCTCGCGCGCACCGGATCGCGACCAGGGCACTGGTCAGCACCCGAGACCACATCGACTGATCAGCGGCGCTGTTCCTGCCGGTCGCCACGGGCACCGGTGACGGTCGACGGGTATCTCATCGCCTGCTTCTAGCGACGTCGACGTGGCGCCGCAGCGTCGTGCGTCAGCTGGAGCGGGATGACCACGGGTTCGCCCCGGTGCTGGACGACCCGGACGAAGAGGATGTCGACCAGCGCCAGCTGCGCGATGCGGCTCGACATCGCGGCCATGCGGAACGGCGACTCCTGCGCGTAGGTGATCAGCGAGACGTCTGCGGCGAGCGCGAGCGTCGAGTCGGGCGCGCTGGTGATGGCCACCGACAAGGCGCCCGCATCTCTGGCGATCTCGACAGCCCGGACGACCTCCTGCGTCTCGCCCCCGTGGGAGAACGCGATGACGACGTCCTCCGGGGTCCGCAGCGACGCCGTCGTGAGGGCGAGGTGCGGATCGGCGGAGTGCGCGACCGAGCACCCGATGCGCGCGAGCTTCTGCTGAAGGTCCTGAGCGGTCAACGACGATGCGGCCTGCCCGAACAGATCCACGTGGCGCGCCGCCACGACGGCCCTGGCGACGCGGTCGAGCGCGTCGGCGTCCAGTCCGAGCGCCGTCTTCTCGATCGCGTCGATCTCCTGTGCCGCGAGCTTCGCAGCGATGGCGGACGGCTCGTCATCGGGATCGATCGCCGTGGTGTCGAGGCCGAAGCGCGCCTGCTGCGCCTGGGCGAGCGTGATCGTGCGGGCGACCGCGACCCGCAGCTCCCGGTATCCGCTGAAGCCGAGCGACTGCGCGAAGCGAGCCACGGTCGACAGCGATGTGTGACAGAGCTGGGCGAGGTCGTTGATGGCGAGGTCGACGACGAGCGTGGGGTCTCCGAGGATCGTCTCCGCGACCCGTGCTTCTGCAGCACTCAGTCGGGGAACGGATCGGCGCACCAGCGCGAGAACATCGGCGTCCACGGTGTCATCCTGCCTCAGTCGGCGGCACCTGCGCTGTCGGGCGACGGATCGGCGCGGCGCGACGAGCCCCCGATCAGTCGATCTCTGGCGGCCTGGGCTCCGATCCGGCTCGCGGATCCGACCTCCACGAGCGCGAGGGGCAGAGGCTGCCGTGCCGCGAGTCCGACGTTGACCACGACCGCGTCGGGATCACGCAGAGCGGCGCGCTCGACGAGCGCACGCTGCCCGTCGTCGGTGTCTGGACGATCCAGGAGGACGACCGTCAGTCCGTCTGCGGCGATAGCCGCGTCGAGAGCCCCATCCTGCTCGTCGATCGTCGTCCGTGCGACGTCGACGCGCACGCGATGACCGTCTGCCGCCAGAGTCTCAGCCACGTACGCCGACGCGCTGTCGACCGCGAGCGTCGAACGTCGACGAGCATCGACGACGGCGAGCGCCTCGGCATCGCGCGCCACTCCTGTGATCGCGCGTCGGACGATGTCCGATCCGTCGTAGTCGACGGGAGTCGCAGTCTCGGCACGGACGCTCAGGGTCTGAGCCAGGCGGGAGACCCTCCCGGCCGCTTCGGCGAGTCGCTCGCGAGAGAGTGAGCCGTCGTCCACCGCCGCGAGGATCCCGTCGCGCGCGGCGAGGAAGTCTCGACGGTCCTGGTCGGGGAGCGTGGCCTCACCGCGGTTCGTCGGGTTGCCGATGCACAGCAGATCCGCTCCGGCCGCGAGGGCCCGCGCGGCGCCTTCGCCGATGCCGACGGTCTCGCGGATGGCCGCCATGTCGAGGGCATCCGTGATGATCACGCCGTCGAAGCCCCAGCCACGGAGCAGCCCGAGCACTCGGGGGTTCAGCGTCGCCGGCTCGGCGCCCCAGGCGGGAACGACGATGTGCGCGGTCATGACGGCGTCGACACCTGCGGCCACCGCCGCGCGGAACGGCTCGAGGTGCACGCGCTCGAACTCCTCGATCCCCAGCGAGATCTCGGGCAGTGCGTGGTGCGAGTCGGTGTGCGTGTCACCGTGCCCCGGGAAGTGCTTGACGCACGCCGCGACCGCCGTGCTCTGTAGTCCCTCCACCGCCGCCTGCACGTGTCGGGCGACGAGCTTCTGGTCGCTGCCGAAGGAACGGACGCCGATCACAGGATTCCGCGGATCGGTGTTCACATCCGCGACGGGACCGAGCACGACGTTGCCGCCGATCGCGGCCACTCGTCGAGCCAGCTCGGCACCCGATGCCCGCGTCGCCTCGACGTCGTCGACGATGCCCAGCTGAGCCGCCCCCGGAAGCGTGGAGCCGGCTGCGGACTCGAGGCGTGTGACGTTGCCGCCCTCCTCGTCGATCCCGATCAGCGCGTCCGGATTGGCCCGGAGGATCTCGTCGCTCAGAGCCGGAAGTCCCTCGCCGACGTTCTGACTGAAGTACACGACACCCGCGAGGCCGTCGCGCAGCTCGTCGAGAAGCCATTCGGGGGCCTCCGTGCCGAGGAACCCCGGCCAGAGCACCCCGTTGGCGAGGTGGACGAGGTCGTCGGTCATCCCTTCACCGCTCCCGCGACCATGCCGGCCGAGAGACGACGCTGCACGATCACGAAGAACACCATCACCGGGATCGTGATGATCGTCGACGCGGCCATGATGCTGCCCCAGTCGTTGGAGTGCAGGCCGAAGAACGACTTCAGTCCGATCGAGACCGTGTACTGGTCGGTCGCGCTGCCGAGGATCGTCATGGCGAAGATGAACTCGTTCCAGGCCGTGATGAAGCTGAAGATGCTGGTCGCGACGAGACCGGGCATCACCAGCGGCAGCAGGATCGAGCGGAACATCCGCCACCAGCTGGCGCCGTCGATGTACGCGGCCTCCTCGAGCTCGACGGGCACGGCGGCGACGAACCCGCGCAGCATCCAGATCCCGAACGCCAGCGAGAGCGCGACGTACACGACCATCAGGCCGAGGATGCTGTTGAGCAGCCCGAGGCTCTTGACCTGCAGGAAGAGCGGGATGACGAGGGCCTCGAGCGGAACCATCTGCACGACGAGGATCATCATCAGGATGGTCGTGCGGAACTTGAAGCGGAACCGGGCGACCGCGACAGCCGCGAGCAGACACACCAGGGCGCTGACCAGGACGGTGACGAGAGCCACGATCGCGGAGTTGCGGAGGTAGGTGCCGAAACCGCCGTCGGTGAGGACGAAGGCGAAGTTGTCGAACGTGAACTCCTGAGGCAGCAGCGACTGCCCTCCGCTGGACGCCTTGGCGTCGAGCGCACTGGACACCATCCAGTAGACGGGGAACAGCGTGAAGATCAGGACGGCGGCGATCGCGATGCCGGTGCCGACGCGCGACATGACAGACGGGCGGGGGTTCACAGCTCGTCCTCCTTCATGAGGGAGCGGATGTACACGATCGTGATGCCGATCAGCACGAGGGTGAGCAGCACGGCGAGCGCGGCACCGAAGCCGTAGCGGTTCTGGCCGAAGGATTCGACGTACGACCAGACGCCGAGGTTCAGCACCGACCGGTTGCCGCCGCCTCCACCGGGCATCAGGTAGACCTGCGCGAAGACCTTGAAGTCCCAGATCGTCGACAGGATGATCACGACCGAGAAGACGGGCTTGAGAGTGGGGAAGATGATCTTCCAGAACCGCATCCACGCGTTCGCGCCGTCGAGCGCGGCCGCCTCGAGCATCTCCTTCGAGACGCCGAGCAGGCCCGCGAGCACCGTGATGGCGACGAACGGGAAGCCGTGGTGCACGACGTTGAGCAGCACGATCGCGTAGAACGACCACTGATTGGTGAACCAGTTCACCGGGTCGTCCATCAGGCCGAGATCCTGCAGGACGGTGTTGAAGATGCCGCGGTCGGCATCGAAGATGAACGTCCAGACGTAGGTTCCGGTGACGGCCGGCATCGCCCAGGCCACCATGATGCAGCTCGAGACGATGGTGCGCCACACCGTGCCCAGCTTCGCGAGCAGCAGCGCCACGAGCGTGCCGACCGCGACCGTGACGAACACGGCGACGGCGGCGAAGCCGACGGTGTTCGGCAGGACGACGGTCCACAGGGTCGGGTTGGTGAGCGCCTCGACGTAGTTGTCGACGCCGATCCAGTTGTTCTCGCCGGTGTTGATCTCGCGAAGACCGTAGTCCTGCAGCGAGAAGATGACGACCTGGATGAGCGGCCAGAGCATGAGCACCGCGAGGATGACCAGCCCGGGGGCGAGAAGAAGCCAGGGGCGGGCCGTGATCAGCGAGAAACCCCGCTTGGGCGGCCGGCCGCCGGCCACGGAGGCGGAGGTGGACTCCGCCTTCGTGACCGGCAGTGGCGCTTGCACCATCGACATGAAGGGATACAGCCTTACTGGTTGAGCAGATCGGTCATCTCAGCGGCGGCGTCCTTCGTCGCCGTGGCGACGTCCTTCTGCCCGCTGAGGATCGCCTGGATCATCGAGTTGGTGGTCTTCTTCGCCTGAACGGCACCGAAGTTCGGGGTGACCGGCACGGATGCGCCGCCCTCGACCATCTGCTGCGCGAACGGAGCGACGAGCGGGTCGGTCGAGGCCAGGGCCTCCTCCATCGCGGACTGCACTCCCGGGAAGTATCCGGTCTCGTCAGCCCACTTCTCGGCGAACTCGCCCGTGGTCATCAGCTTGACGAACTCCCATGCGAGGTCGGCGTTCTCGGTCGTGTTGAAGACCGACAGGTGCGAGCCGCCGAGCACGGACGGAGCGATGCCGCCGTCCTCGCCGGGGATCACGGCGGCGCCGATCTTGCCCTCGAGCTCGGGGTTGGCCTCGATCAGAGCCTTCGGGGTCCAGGAGCCCGAGAGCATCATGGCGACGTTGCCCTGCGTGAACGAGTCACGGAGGTCCGTCTCCTTCCAGGTCGTGGCCCCGGCGGAGGAGAAGCCGTGCTCGGTCGCGAGTCCGGTGTAGAACTCGATGCCGGCCTGCGACTCCTTGCTGTCGAGTTCGCTCGTCCAGGTCTTGCCGTCGAGGGTCGCGACCTCGCCGCCGGCGCCCCAGACCCAGGGGTACACCTGGAACTCCGCGTCACCCGCGACGGGGAACGGCAGCATGTCGGGCTTGGCGGCCTTGATGGCCTCGCCAGCGGTGACGATGTCGTCCCACGTCTTCGGGGCCTCGAGACCGAGCTCCTCGAACACGTCGGTGCGGTAGACGATGGAGCGGACTCCGGCGTACCAGGGCATGCCGTACAGCTCGTCTTCGTAGGTGCCGGCGACCGCGAGGCCCTCGACGAGGTCGTCACGCAGGCCGTCTTCGGCGTCGACGTACTCGTCGAGCGGCTCGAGGGCACCCGCGTCCGCGAACTCCGCGGTCCAGGTGGTTCCGGTCTCGGCGATGTCGGGCGTGGTGCCGCCGGCGATCGACGTGACGAAGCGATCGTGAGCGTCCGCCCACTGGATCTCCTCGATCTTGACCGTGGCGCCGGTCTCGTCTTCGAAGGCGCTCGAGACCTCGTCGTAGAACGCGCTCGCGTCCGGGTTCGTGCCCTTCATGATCCAGACGGTGAGCTCCTGGCCCTCTCCGTCGACGGCTCCGCCGGTGTCGGCTCCGCCGCCGGCACAGGCCGCCAGGCCCAGGGTGGCCACGGCGCCCAGCGCCACGACCGGAAGAATGCGCTTGTGCATCAGGGATCTCCTCTTTGAACGTCCTGGCGGCATCGGGTGCCTACCACGTAGGAAAAAGTATTCATCACTAACTAATTCCCTGCAAGTTATTCTCGGAAACGTCATGCGGCCGTAACATCGAGCCTCCGCGGCAGACTCGCGGCGAGCCAGCAGCCCTCAATCCTCCCATCGCGTGAGCCGGCCACACGATGTCGAGGCGGAGTGAGCGCGTAGTCTCGGAGGATGGGCAGGACGCGAGCGAAGGACACCGAGCACCCGCAGGTCCGTCTCGACCACGGAGGCATCGCCCGCATCGTGCCGTCGGAGTTCACCAGCGGATTCGAGCTCATCGTCGACGACACCCCGCAGTCGCACGTCGACCTGGATGACCCCACGCACCTGCACTTCGAGTACATCGTGCGGATGGGCGCCGTGATCGACCAGCTCGCCGCCGGTCCCCTGACGGCGGTGCACCTCGGCGCGGGCGCACTGACGATCCCCCGCTACATCGAGGCGACCCGCCCCGGTTCCCGGCAGCAGGTGATCGAGCTCGAGGCACCGCTGGCCACCCTCGTGCGCGAGCGCCTCCCCCTGCCGCGAGGCGCGGCCATCCGACTCCGGATCGGAGATGCCCGCGAGGGCGTCCGCCGCCTCCCCCCGGCGATCGTCGGCACCTGCGATCTGGTGGTGTCCGACGTCTACTCCGGAGCCCAGACGCCGGCCCACCTCACCAGCATCGAGTTCTACCGCGAACTCGCCGAACTGCTCGCGCCCGCCGGCGTGCTGCTCGTCAACGTCGCCGACGGGCCGGGCCTCGCGTTCGCCCGGCGACAGGTCGCGACGATCGCGGAGGTTCTGCCCGAGATCGGCGTCCTCGCCGACACCCAGGTGCTGAAGGGGCGCAGGTTCGGCAACCTCGTGATCGCCGCATCGGCGGCTCCCCTGCCCACCGAATGGCTGCCCAGGATGCTCGCCGCGGGGCCACATCCCGCCAAGATCGCGCAGGGTGCCGAGGTGACCGCCTTCGTGCAGGGTGCGCGCGTGGTGACCGATGCGGATGCCGTCGCCTCCCCCCGTCCGGACGCCTCGCTGTTCCTCCGCTGAGGCCTCGATCGAGATCGGATGCGGGGCCGTGGGGCGTGCCGCCCCGACGACTGCGCCGACGCGAGGCACACTTGACGGGGGACGCTGCGGAAGGAGAGCAATGAGTTTCATCCAGGGATACGACCCGGAGAGCCTTCGCGAGCTGGTCGACCTCGGTGAATGCGCCGCACGGCTGGAGGAGATCGAGAGCCAGCGGAGCCTTCCGGCACTGCTGGAGCGGGTCTGGCTGCTGAAGGTCCTCGACCGTCTGGACGAAGCGCTCCCCCTCGCCGATGAGGCCGTGCGCCAGTCGCGCATGGCGGGCACACGCAAGGACGTCCTGCGCTCGAGGGTGCTGCACGCCACGATCCTGCAGCACCGCGGCGCCCACGCCGCCGCCGAGCAGGAGCTCGCGACGTGCGCCGCCGAGGCCGAGGGACAGCGCTGGCTGTCGATCGCCGCGTTCGCGCACCACCATCACGGCAGGAACGCCTACGAGGCCGGCGACTACGAGACCGCTCGCGAGAGCTTCAAGCAGTCCCTCTTCCTGCGCCGCGAGGCCGGGGCCGAGGACCGAGAGCTCGAGACGGTGCTGCTCGCCATCGAAGCCGCCGAGCGGCGCCGCACGACGCAGCTCGTCGCCGGCTGACGGCAGCACACGCCCGCCGGTGCCCCGCTGAGGGGCGATGTCAGCGGTATGGCTTAGCCTGATCGCATGGCGGAACTTGACCGGGTGCGCGTCTGGGGCGAGGCACTGATCACGCTGCACCTCGACGACAGCTGGTCATTCGGCTTCGACCACGCGAAGCGTCGGGCGGGGCAGTGCGACTACACGAAGAAGCGCATCACCGTGTCGCGGTATCTGGCTGCGCGGTTCGAGGACGACGAGATCCATCAGGTGCTGCTGCACGAGGTGGCGCATGCCCTCGCGGGTCATGAAGCGGCCCACGGCCCGACCTGGAAGCGCGTGGCCCGAGACCTGGGCTACGTCGGCGGAACCACCCACCATGGCGAGACGGCGGTCGAACTCGCGCCGTGGGTCGGCCAGTGCCCCGCTGGTCACGTGACCTACCGCCACCGGCGTCCGTCACGCGCCACATCGTGCGCGCGGTGCTCCCGCTCGTACGACGCGCGCTACCTGTTCGACTGGACTCGGCGCGAGATCACGGCCGACACGAGGCTCGCGGCGCAGATGTCGCGCTGATCCGCGCACGACGTCGACCCGCCCCGAGCGCCGCGAACGGCCAGAGTGCGGTCAGCGCGCGTGAGGACCTGATTCCGGATCGGCCTCGGGCGAGGGTTCCTCCTGCGCTCGATCCGTGGCTGCCGCGTCGGCGGGTGCGTCCCGGTCGACGGGAATGTCGTCATCCTCCCGCTCCTCAGGCCGCCCGCGCGCCGCACCGACGTCGCTCGCACGCCCCGCACGCCGACGCAGGAGCGCTGCCACGGCTCGCCACCCGACGAGGAAGACGCCGAGCACGAGGGTCGTGACGATGATGAACGCGATCTGCGCGGTGTCCCCCGCCATGACGCGCAGCAGCAGCCCGCCGACCACGGTGACGAGCCAGACGACGGCACCCCAGGCCAGCGACCACGGTCGACGCGGCCTCGCCGGCAGAAGTGCCGCCACGACGTGACCCAGCAGGAGGGCGACGATGAACGGCCAGGCGGTGAGCAGGAACCCGCCGGGATCTTCTCCGTGCGAGGCACGGCCGATCACGGCGAAGACGAGCACCAGGACGGCATCGACGATGAAAGCGGGGACGAACCTCATGCCATGACCCTACGTCGCGGAACACGAAACCCGTGCCGGATGCACGGCCTGTTGCCGAGCGCGTGCAGGGACGAGATCCACAGGCGCCTCACCCCCGAGCGGGGATGGCCTGCGCGCCGGGGACGACCGCAGACCGCTCAGCCGAAGGCGACGAAGAGCCCGTCACGCAGCACGGGGACGACATCCAGGGCGTCGAGCTCGGCGGCGTCCGACACCGTCGTCGGCGCAGCACCGGATGCCCGCATCCGCTCGGTCGCGGCGACCCCGTCCGCGAGCTCACGCGCCGAACCGCTCGCGCTGACCATGTGGCGCAGCGCCCTCTTCAGCGCGCGGAATCCCTCGGCGGCCACGGCCGCATCGGGCGCCGTGTGGTCTATGCCGAGTTCGGTGAGCGCGGCGATGATCGCGCCGGCTCCCAGGTGGTCTTCGACCGCGAAGCGCACGGCGCCCGCGGCGTCGGCTTCGCCCGCGGCGATCACGCTCACGGAAGTGCGTGACTGGTTGCGCTCCTGCAGCGTCGCGATCGCTCGTGCCACTGCCGCCGCGTTGCGGAGACTTCCGATCAGCACGACCGCGTCGCCGGCGCGGGCGGCGACCGCGGCGCCGTTGCGGGACCGTTCACGCGCGTCGTCGAGCGAGACCGCGGAGCCCGACGCGACAGCGTCTGCCACCGTCGACGAGAAACGGAGCACGTCGACCACCACGACGACATCGGCGGTCGCGAGGCGATCGAGCCCGTCGACGCCCCACTCGAGACGCACCTGATACGTGGACTGGTCGAACGGAGACGGCATCCGTCCAGCCTAGAACGACCGCCCGGGTGCCGATGCCCCGATGACGGATTCGGTCATCGGGGCATCCCCGGGCGTCGTCGTCAGTCGGCGGCCAGTGCCTCGACGGGCGCCACGCGGGTGGCGAGGCGGGTCGGCGTCGCGGCAGCCACCAGGGTCAGCACAGCGGTCGCCGCGACGATGATGACCACGGGCAGCCAGGGCACGTGCGGTGCGACGAGCCCGGCGGCCTCGAAGTCGGGCAGGGTCGGCACGGAGCCGAGCAGCGACTGCGCCGCGATCCATCCGTAGGCGATGCCCAGGATCAACCCGGTCAGCGTGGCGGCCACCGTGATGTGCGCCGCCTCGAGCAGCACCATGCGGCGCACCTGCCCATTGGACAGGCCGATGGACCGGAGGAGTCCGAGCTCGCGACGACGCTGCACGACGCCGATCGTCAGAAGGTTGACGAGACCGACCGCGGCGATCACCGCCGACACCGCCACGAGCACCATCATCACCGATGCGAAGGCGTCGAACGGGGTGAAGAACTCCGCGGGCGTCTCACCCTCGACCTGACCGATCAGCATCTGCTTGACCGATTCGAGCGCGACCGCGAACATCGTGACCAATGTGACCCCCATCACGACGCCGATCGCCATGCGCGACGAGCGCTCGGGATAGCGGAGGGCGTTCTCGGCCGCGAGTCGTGCCGTGGCACTCGATCCGAACATCCGCCCGACCAGACGCAGCACGGGAGGCATGAACAGCACCGATCCGAGCGCGAGTCCGGTGAAGGAGAGCAGTCCGCCGACGAAGGCGACGACCACCCCGAGCGGGTGCACGAGGCCGACGACGACCCCTGCCGCCAGCAGCACGGTGCCGGAAACCAGCAGGATCCATGCGCCGATGTGCCGCCCGGGGCGGGACAGCTCGTCGTGAGTGCGCTCGACCGACCCGCCGATCGCCTGCAGCGGCGTGACGGCGAGGACGCGTCTGGAGCCCACCCATGCCGCCGCCCAGGTCGTGAGCGCGACGCCGACGACCGGCAAGGCGATGAACGGCTGGGCGAGAGACAACCCCTGCGGCACGTTCTCGATCAGTCCGGAACCGATCTGCACGCCGACCGCGGCGATCACGAGGCCGGCGAGAAGCCCGAGTGCCGCGCCGATGACGCCCACCGCGAAGCCCTGCCGGCCGACCACGGCCCGCTGGGACCTCGCGGTCGCGCCGATGAGCCGCATCAGGGCGATCTGACGCGTGCGCCCGGCGATGATCGTCGAGAACGTGTTCGCGGTGACGATCGCGGCGACGTACATCGCGACGCCCGTGAGCAGCACCGAGAGCAGCCCCACGATGAACGCGAGCGTCTCGCTGTCGCCGATGAAGGGGTCGGCCTGCAGCACGGCTCCGAGGTAGGCCGTGGTCTCGACCAGCACCACTCCGAAAGCGGCCGAGAGCGCTGCGACCAGGATGCTGGCACCCATGCCCCGGTCGCGCAGCCAGGCGAGGCGCGGACCGGTCGCGGACGTCTGCGGTACGACGGCGAGAGTCGGAGACTCGATGACGGCGCTCATGCCGCGACCTCGGCGGCGAGCATGTAGGCCGAGATCTCCTCGGCGCTCTGGCGCGGGTGGTCGGCGACGATCCGGCCGTCTCCGAGGAACAGCACCCGGTCGGCATGGCTCGCCGCGATCGCGTCGTGGGTGACCATGGCGATGGACTGTCCATGCTCGCGGCTCGCGGTGGCCAGCAGCTGCAGCACCTCGCGCCCCGTGCGGGAATCGAGATTGCCCGTGGGCTCGTCGGCGAACACGAGATCGGGCGCCGTGGCGAGCGCACGGGCGATGGCGACGCGCTGCTGCTGACCCCCAGAGAGCTGATGCGGTCGGTGCTGCAGACGGGATCCGAGCCCGAGCGTCTGGATCAGTCCGTCGATGCGCGCCTTCTCGATCGCGCTGGGTCGCCGCCCGTCGAGCTCGAACGGCAGCATGATGTTGCCGAGGGCGGTGAGCGTCGGCACGAGGTTGAACGCCTGGAAGATGAAGCCGACCCGGCGGCGGCGCAGGATCGTGAGATCGAGGTCTCCGAGCTCCGTGATCTCGGTGTCGCCGATCCAGCTCCTCCCCTGCGTCGGGGTGTCGAGGCCGGCCATGATGTGCATGAGCGTGGACTTGCCCGAACCGGACGGTCCCATGATGGCGGTGAACTGTCCGCGGCGGATGCCGACGCTGACGTCGTCCAGCGCGTGGACGGTGCCCTCGCCGGCGCCGTAGGTCTTCTTGAGGTGCTGGACGCGGGCTGCGAGCCCGAGGTCGGTGGTCGTGATCTCCATGCCTTCGACGCTACGGACGCCGGCTGCTCCGCCGCGTCGGCCTGACGGCGCATCCGCCTACATCGCAAGGATGATCCCGCGGACAGGAATCGGGTCAGGCGAGTCCGTGCTCGAACGCGAAGACCACCAGCTGCACCCGGTCGCGGAGGGTGAGCTTCGTCAGGATGCGGCTGATGTGGGTCTTGACGGTCGCCTCGCTGAGATATTCGCGAGCGGCGATCTCGGAGTTCGAGAGCCCCCGGGCGGCGAGCGCGAAGATCTCGCGCTCACGCTCGGTCAGCGCGGAGAACTGCACCGGCACCGGCTTCGGCTCCTCGGCGAAGTGCTCGAACAGCTCGCGAGTCGCCGACGCGGCGATGACGCTCGAACCCGCGTGGACGGTGCGGATCGCGGCGAGGAGGAACTCGGGGTCGGCGTCCTTCAGGAGGAATCCGCTCGCCCCCTGACGGATCGCGCGAGCGGCGGCCTCGTCGAGGTCGAAGGTCGTCAGCATGACGATGCGCGGCGGGTCGGGCTGAGCGAGGATCTCGGCGGTCGCAGCGAGCCCGTCCATGACCGGCATCCTGATGTCCATCAGCACCACGTCCGGTCGAGTCGCGTGCACGAGAGCGACGGCTTCGCGGCCATCTCCCGCTTCTCCGACGACGTCGAGGTCGGGCTGCGAGGCGAGCAGCATGCGGACTCCGGCGCGGAACAGCGCCTGATCATCGACGAGGACGACCCTGATCATGCGACTTCTCCGATCGGGAGCGAGGCGCGGACGACGAACTGCGCTCCCTGGCGCTCCGCCTGAAGGCTACCGCCGACGAGCTGCGCCCGTTCACGCATGCCGATCACCCCGTGACCGCCGCCGATCTGCGGCTGATCCCGTCCCACGGTGTTGCGCACCTGGATGTCGACACGGTCGGGAAGCCACGCGAGGTGCACGTCGACCGCGCCGTCGCCGTGACGGATGGCGTTCGTGAGCGCCTCCTGGAGGATCCGGTACACCGCGAGTTGGATGGCTCCCGGCGGCTCCCCCGGCGGCATCGGATCGACGGTGATCCGGGGCTCGACTCCCGCCTGACGCACCTGCGCGAACAGCGACTCGAGGTCTGCGAGCGTCGGCTGGGGACCGTCCCCCTGTCGGTGGCGCAGCTGCGTGAGCAGCAGACGCACGTCGCTCAACGCGCTGCGAGCGGTCTGGGCGATGGTCCCGAGGGCCTCGGTGGCCATCTCGGGCTTCGCGGCGGCCGCATACCTGGCGCCGTCGGCCTGCGCGATCACCACGGCCAGCGAGTGCGCGACGATGTCGTGCATGTCGCGGGCGATCCGCACACGCTCCTGCTCCTCCGCCGCGAGCGACTCCGCCTTCAGCTGCGCCGAACGGGTGCTCCGTGCGCGCAGCACCACCCGCCACAGCAGACCGCAGACCCACGCGAATCCGAGCGCGAGCACCGACACGACCAGGAGCAGCGTGCCGGTCGTCAGCTGATCCCAGCCGCTGGCGCCGGAGGTGACGCCCGTGACGACGACCAGGTAGACCGCCGAGACCAGAGCACCGAGCAGCGCCGAGCCGAAGCCCCACCACAGCACCGCGCGGGACCCCCAGGCGGCGGTCGCGTAGAGCACCAGGAGGATCGCCACATCGATCGGCAGCGGACCGAATCCGGACAGCATCTGCACGATCGCGCCCGCCCAGGCCGCGGCGAGCGCGAGTCCGGGGGCGAGCCTGCCGATCGCGACTCCGCCGAACATCAGGATGCCCGCGGTGACGATCGCCGCGACCGCCGCACCGCTGATCCCCTCGCCGACCGCCCCCGGGCCGTAGAAGACGACGGAGAACGGCGTGAGGATGACGAAGAGCAGCGCCGCCCCGACGATGTCGAGCACGAGCGCCGTGCGGGAGAGCGGGCGGATCACTCCCCCACGCTACGCGGCACGGCATCCGCCTCGCATCCGCCTGCAGATGTATCCGCGGTCCGGTCAGGCGCGGGCGATGATCTCGCCGTGCGGCACGAGGTACCAGCCGTCGCCGTCGTCGGCCCAGCGCTTCCACGCGTCGCTGATCTCCTGCAGGTCGCGCCGCGTCGCCATCTCGCCGTCGACCAGCTGCCGGGCGAGCGCGGACTCGAGGATGCGATCGGCCCACATGCCGCCCCACCATGCACGGTCCTCGGGGGTCGCGTATGTCCACGTGGAGGACGTCGCCGTGATGTCGTCGAATCCGGCGGCCCGCGCCCAGGCGAGCAGTCGACGCCCCGCATCGGGCTCGCCGCCGTTCGCTCGGGCAGCGCGACGATAGAGGTCGAGCCATCGATCGAGCTCGGGCAGGATCGGGAACCAGAGGAAGCCCGCATAGTCGGCGTCGCGCACCCCCACGACACCACCCGGCGCCGTCACCCGACGCATCTCCCGGAGCGCCTGCACGGGGTCGCCGACGTGCTGCAGCACCTGGTGCGCGTGCACGACGTCGAAGCTGTCGTCGGCGAAGGTGAGTGCGTGCACGTCCTCGACCGCGAAGTCGAGGTTGTGCAGTCCCCTGCGCGATGCGAGATCGCGCGACAGCGAGAGTGCGTTCTCATCGATCTCGGTCGCCGTGACATGAGCGACGGTGCCGGCGAAGTCGATCGTGATGCTGCCTGGCCCCGCTCCGACATCGAGAAGCCGGGTGGTCTCTGTCAGGTGCGGGCGGAGGTACTCCGCCGAGTTGGAGATGTCGCGACTGCTGTGCGAGCGGAGGACGGTCTCGTGATGCCCGTGCGTGTAGGTGGCCATGGCTCAGTCTGGCAGTGCTCTTCTCGCCGCTGAAATCCGCCGTCAGTGCAGTTCGGCGACGGCCCGCCTGATCGACTCGCGGTCCGGCTTCCCTGAGGCCAGCACGGCCAGTTCGTCGACCATGATCAGCCGAGCCGGTCTCGCGTGCCTGCCGAGCTCGGCGGCGACGAGATCCCTCGCGTGCGCGAGCTGCTCGGCCTCGCTGCGCCGCAGCGCCTCGCCTCTCGGGGCGACGATGACCGAGGCCTCGCCCCATCGCTCGTCCGGCACGCCGACCACGACGGCATCGGTGAGACCCGGAACGCCGCGCACCAACCGCTCGACCCGATCGAGCGAGATGTTGATGCCGCCGGAGACGATCACGTTGTCGGCACGACCGTGCACCCGCACGACGCCGTCGTCGTAGAGCCCGAGATCGCCGGTGTGATACCAGCGGATGCCGTGCTCGTCGCGCGAGAAGTTCTTCGCCGTGAGCTCCCCGTCGCCGAGATAGCCGTCAGCGAGCATCGGACCGGCGATGCGCAGCTCTCCGTCCACCGTGCGCACGGCGACGGTGTCGAGGGGGACGCCGTCGTAGACGCATCCCCCGCTCGTCTCGGTGGAGCCATAGGTGCGGACGAGTCGGATGCCGAGATCGGCGGCGCGGTCGCGCAGCGGTTCCGGCAGCGCCTGGCCACCCACGAGGATCGCCCGGTACGCCTGAAGGGCCGCACGCACAGGTCGGTCGTCTGCCGCATCGAGCAGCGTCGACAGCTGCGCGGGGACGAGCGAGGTGTACAGCTCGGGGATGCCGGCGGAACCGCCCGGCAGCGGGCGGAGCATCGACAGCGTCGCGTCGGCGAACGAATCGGGTGAGAACCGACCGCTCAGCGCGACAGGGTGCGTGCCTGCCATCAGAGACCGAACGATGACCTGGAGTCCGGCCACGTATCCGGCAGGCAGGGCGAGCAGCCAGCGCCCGCCGCCCACTCTCGACGCCGTCGCCTCGGCACTCGCCCGCAGCGCCTCGCCGCTCAACGCGACCCGCTTGGGGACCCCGCTGGAGCCCGAGGTGGCGATCACGACGGCCGTGCCGTCCGGCACCCATTTCGGGGCGTCTCCGAGCATCCCGAATCCGAGCGCCGGCCCGCCGTCGAGCGCGCGCGCCAGAGCGGCCCGCAGTTCGGCCGGATCCTCGGCATCCGTCGGTGTCAGCGCGACCATGTGCGTCTCGATCCGCTCAGTAGTGCCAGGGGAACGAGGTCCAGTCGGCGTCCCGCTTCTCGAGGAACGAGTCGCGACCCTCGACCGCTTCATCGGTGCCGTAGGCGAGACGCGTGGCCTCGCCCGCGAACACCTGCTGCCCCACGAGCCCGTCGTCCACCGCGTTGAAGGCGAACTTCAGCATGCGGATCGCCGTGGGCGACTTGGTGAGCACGGTGCGCGCCATCTTCAGCGCCTCGCGCTCGAGGTCGGCATGGGGCACGACCCGGTTGACCGCCCCGGCCTCGTACGCCCGCTGCGCCGAGTACTCCTCGGCGAGGAAGAACACCTCGCGCGCGAACTTCTGCCCGGTCTGCCTCGCCATGTACGCCGATCCGTACCCCGCGTCGAAGCTGCCGACATCGGCGTCGGTCTGCTTGAACCGCGCCTCCTCGGCGGAGGCGATCGTGAGGTCGCACACCACGTGCAGCGAGTGCCCTCCGCCGGCCGCCCAGCCCGGCACGACGGCGATGACGACCTTCGGCATGAAGCGGATGAGGCGCTGGACCTCGAGGATGTGCAGGCGACCGGCGCGAGCCGGATCGTGCACGGTCGTCTCGTCATCGGAGTACTTGTATCCGTCGCGGCCGCGGATGCGCTGGTCGCCGCCCGAGCAGAACGCCCACCCGCCGTCCTTCGGACTCGGTCCGTTGCCGGTGAGGAGGACCGCGCCGATGCGGGGGTTCTGCCGTGCGTCGTCGAGTGCCCGGTAGAGCTCGTCGACCGTGTGCGGGCGGAAGGCGTTGCGCACCTCGGGGCGGTTGAACGCGATGCGCGCGACTCCGCCGTCCGTGCTCACGTGGGCGGTGATGTCGGTGTAGTCCTCGGCACCGGGCGCGAGCACCCATTCGTCCGGGTCGAACAGGTCTGAGACGAATGCGCTGGTCACAGCATCCAGCCTATTCCCGCCCGGGTTGCACACGGAGACGGCGTCGCCCCGAAGAGGCGACGCCGTCTGCGTGCGGTGATCAGCCGCGGCGAGCGCGAGCGGTCTTGATCCAGCCGTCGACGATGTCCCAGATCGGGAACGCGATGAGGGCGAACCCGGTGATCACGGTCAGGATGCGCATCGTCTCATCGGTCACGCCGTTGTCGGTGAAGACGAAGCGGAGGAACTCGGGGTTGAGCAGCTCGCCCTGCACCAGCAGCGTCAGCGACCAGACGGCGAACACCGCCGCGAGCACGGTGTTGACCACAGCGGCACCGATCGTCCAGCGGCGGCGAGCGTAGACCACCACCGTCAGCAGCGCCTCGGCGACGAAGAGCCCGAGGAAGAACGTGATCCCCCAGGGCCACAGACCCGGGTTCAGGATCGCGATCGGATCTCCTTCCGTCGGGAAGAAGCCGATGAATGCGTCCCAGAAGACCGCGCCCACCCCCAGCACGAGGAACACGAGCGACGCGATCGCATCCGCCCTGCCGGCTCCGTTCTGGGTCGGCTCGGGCAGCTGGTCGACGTCCCACTTCACCCCGGTGTCCGCTCCGGTGCGCTCGAGTATGAAGAAGACCAGGGTCACCCAGAAGCAGACGTGCACGATGACCGAGATGCCGACCGTGACGGCGGCGCCGATCATCGTTCCGATGGGTGCGCGCTCGATCGCCTGCGCGATCGCGACACCGCCCATCGCGCACACCGGCACGATGATGAGCAGCAGCTTGAGCAGCCGCCACCACACGAGGTAGTACCGGGGTCCGATCAGGTGCAGCGGCCGGTCGGCGTAGCCGGCGGCGAGGACGCCGGGGTCGCCCAGCTCTGTGAGGACCGCCCGTTCGGCCTCGGCCGGGTCGTCCCCCTGTTCGAGTCTCGCGTCGATCGCGTCGGCGATGGATCCTTCGAGCTCGGCGCGGACGTCGTCCTGCACCTCGGGTGTGAGGCTGCGGATCGTGGCGCTGATGTATCGCTCGGTGAGCGTGGCTGTCGAGGGCATGTCAGTTCTCCTCAGCTGTGAGGGTCGCGATCGCCGTCGTGAGCGATCGCCATTCTTCGGTCAGGGTGTCGGCGAGCCGGATGCCGGCTTCCGATGTGCGGTAGAACTTGCGGGGCCGCGCCTCGTCGGTGTTCCACTCGCTCGTCAGGTACTCCTGCTTCTCGAGACGCCGAAGCAGCGGGTACAGCGTGTTCGCATCGGTGGCGAAGCCGCGGCGCTCGAGGTCTTCGAGCAGCCCGTAGCCGTACCCCGCCGTGCGCAGCAGCTGCAGGCACGCCAGCACCACGGTGCCGCGGCGCAGTTCCTGCAGATGCGTGTCGAGGGTCTCGTTCATGTCAATCACATTACTGTGCGTCACACACCATTGTCAATCACACATTTATGTGAGGGACAAGGCGCGTACGGTGGTCGCATGGCGATCGAGATCCTCCGCATCTACGCGACCGATGACCGGTCCGTCGATGCGTGGTGGGATGCGTACGCCACCGCCGAACGCGCGGATCGCGGCGCGGATGCCGTCGTGTGGTCGCTCGAGGAGTCGCGCAGCGAGCTGCAGCAGGAGTCGGCCGTCGTCGATCGACGCGCCTATCTGCTGCGCCACGCCGACCGGATCGTCGGCTCCGCGAGCCTCGCGCTCCCCCTGAAGGACAACACCCACGTCGCCCATCTCGCGATCAGCGTGCCGCCCGAGCACCGACGGCGCGGCATCGGCTCCGAGGCCCTCGCGTTCCTCGAGGCAGAGGTCACGGCGTCCGGTCGGACGATCGCGCAGGGGGCGACGTCGTGGCGCCACGCACTCGGTTCGGAAGGTGCCGGATCGCCGGGGCGTGAGTTCGCACGCGCCCGCGGCTACAGCCTGGCCCTCGGCGACGTGCAGAGCAGGCTCGACCTCCCGGTCGACCCCGCACTGCTCGACCGGATCGAGAGCGACATCGCATCGGCGGTCGCTCCGTACGAGATCCGCAGCTGGGTCGGCCGCATCCCCGATGAGGTCGTGGAACGCTGGACGATCCTCGACGCCGCCCTCGAGACCGAAGCCCCGACCGGCGAACTCGCCATCGAACCCCAGAGACCCGATGTCGACAGCATCCGCGAGAGTGAGGAACTGCTCGACCGACAGAGGCGCGTGTCGTTCGGGGCCATCGCCCTCGCGGCCGACGGCGAGGCCGCGGCGTATTCGCAGCTCGTCGTGTCGACCGACGACGGCAACGCCTATCAGTGGGGCACGCTCGTGCGCACCGCGGACCGGGGGCACCGGCTCGGCATCGCGGTCAAGGCAGCCAATCTCCGGATGCTGCAGAGGGAGGCGCCGCAGACCCGCGCCGTCTACACCTACAACGCCGAGTCGAACGCGCACATGCTCGCCGTCAACACCGCGCTCGGGTTCCGCCCCAGCGAGCGGATGGGCGAACTGCAGAAGCGCCTGCGCTGAGGCGGACCCGTCGGCACGGCGGATCCCCGACGAGGCGTCGACAGAGCAGAATAAGCACATGCTCCCACCGCTCGCAGATCTGCTCGGCTCGGCCAGGGTCGTCTCGCTTCCGATGCACACCCGCTTCCGCGGGGTCGACAAGAGAGAGGCGCTGCTCGTCGAAGGGCCGGAGGGATGGGCGGAATTCTCTCCGTTCGTCGAGTACGACGAACTCGAGTCGGCCACCTGGCTCGCGGCGGCGATCGACTTCGCCTGGAGGACGCAGCCCGAACCTCTCCGCGAGCGCATCGGCGTGAACGCCACCATCCCGGCTGTCGAGGCGGCGCAGGTCGCCGAAGTGCTGGCCCGCTTCGCCGGCTGCCGCACCGCCAAGGTCAAGGTCGCGGAACCCGGGCAGACGCTCGCAGACGACATCGCCCGTGTGCGGGCCGTGCGCGAGGCCATGGGGCCGGAGGGTCGCATCCGCGTCGATGCCAACGGCCTGTGGAACGTCGACGAGGCCGAGCACGCCGTGCATGCGCTCAACGAGTTCGATCTCGAGTACGTCGAGCAGCCGTGCGCGACAGTGCCGGAGCTCGCCGAACTGCGCACCCGGGTGAAGTACATGGGCATTCCGGTGGCCGCCGACGAGAGCATCCGCAAGTCCTCCGACCCGCTCGCGGTCGCGCGCGAGAAGGCCGCCGACCTGCTCGTCATCAAGGCGCAGCCGCTCGGGGGCATCACGCATGCGCTGCAGATCATCACCGCCGCGGGCCTGCCCGTCGTGGTCTCCAGCGCGCTCGACACCGCGATCGGACTCTCCCAGGGTGCGGCGCTCGCCGCCGCCCTGCCGACTCTCGACTACGACTGCGGGCTCGGCACGGCATCCCTGTTCCTCGACGATGTCGCCGACCTGCGCCCGGTGGACGGCTCGATCCCGGCAGCTCGGGTCACCCCGGATCCCGACGCGTTGGCGCGGCTCGCCGCCTCGGACGACCGACGGGACTGGTGGCTCGATCGCCTCACGCGATGCTACGCCGTGCTCGACGCGCGCTGAGCGCCGCTCGTCTGCGAGGTCACTCCGCGAGCAGCAGCTGCACGAGCCGCCCGAGCTCCTCGCCGCTGGAATGCCGCAGCTGGTCGGAGTCCTGACCGGCCATCGCTCCGCGAACGGTCATGCCCTCCCAGATGATCATGAGCATGCGCGCGGCCTCTTCGGCGGGAACCTTCAGCTCGAGCGAGCTCACCGAGACGATGTCCGTGATGATCACGGCGATGCTCGACACCATCTCGCGCTCCTGCACGAGGTAGGCAGCGCCGAACTGATGGTCACGCAGAGCACGGATCCGGATCTCGCTCATCAGCATGACGCCCAGGCGGTCATCGCCGCCCGCGTCCATGATCCGCTGGACGAGCTCGACCGGGTCGCATCCCTCTGACAGACCGCCCTCGGCGGCGATCTCGTCGACGCGGTCACGCACCGCATTGACGCGCTGCTCGCCGACGCTGCCGGCGAGCACGAGGAAGAGCTCGTCCTTCGACTCGAAATTCGAATAGAACGCGCCGCGGGTGAACCCGGCGCGATCGCAGACCGCTTCGACGGAGGCGCCGTCGAGGCCAACCTCGGCGAAGACCTGCGCGGCCGCATCGAGAAGCCGGGCTCGCGTGTTCTCCCGGCTGCGGGTGGCGGGTGTCGTCATCGAATCCTCCTGCCTCCCATTCTCACACCCCGCACACAGACTCCGGGGCTCGGACCACCTTACGATACAGGTATGTATTGGATACACCTGTGTATCCAGCCCGTATTCCCTGAGGAGCCTCGTGTCCACACTCCTGTCCTCGCTCGGTCGCTGGTCCTACCGGCACCCGTGGCGCGTTCTCGTCTCCTGGCTGCTCGCCCTCGGCATCGCGGGGGCCGGCGCCCTCGTCCTCGGGGCTGGCACGGACAACTCCTTCTCGATCCCGGGCACCGAGTCCCAGGCCGGCCTCGAGCAGCTCAACCGCTCGTTCCCCGCGGTCAGCGGCACCAGCGCGCAGATCATCGTGGTCGCCGCCGACGGCGACTCGATCACGGATGACGCATATAAGACCGACATCGAGGATGCCGTCGACCAGCTCGCCGACCTCGACGACTCGGTGCTCTCGGCGACCTCCCCGTTCGACGAGATGGTCAGCGGCATGATCAACGACGACGAGACGGCCGGTATCATCCGCCTGCAGTTCGACGGCCAGGCCAGCGATGTCTCGGAGGAGACGCAGGATGACCTGCGAGCCGTCGTGGCCGAACTCGCCGACGAGCTGCCGGACGGATCACAGACCTCCCTCGGCGGAGAGCTCTTCGCCACCTCCATCCCCGGCGTCACGCTCACCGAGGCCGTGGGTCTGCTGATCGCGCTGCTGGTGCTGATCGTCACGTTCCGCTCGTTCGTCGTCGCAGGACTCCCGCTGCTCACGGCCGTGCTCGGTGTGGGCATCTCGATGGCCGGCATCTTCGCCGCCACCGCCTTCGCCACGGTCTCGTCGACCACTCCCCTCCTCGCCCTGATGCTCGGGCTCGCCGTCGGAATCGACTACGCACTGTTCATCATGGCCAGGCACCAGGATCAGGTCCGCGAGGGAGTCGACCCCGAGGAGTCGACAGCGCGGGCTGTGGGCACGGCAGGCTCGGCGGTGGTGTTCGCGGGCGTGACCGTGCTGATCGCCCTGATCGGACTCGGGTTCGCGGGCATCCCGTTCCTGACGACGATGGGCATCGCGGCCTCCGCCGCCGTCGCGGTCGCCGTCGCCATCGCCGTGACGCTCACCCCCGCTCTGCTCGGCTTCATGAAGGGCCGCGTCGCCGGTCGACCGCGCCGGGCTCCGAAGGCGAAGAAGGGCAAGGCAGCCCCCGCGCAGCGCCGTCGCTTCAGCGAGCGCTGGGTGACCGGCGTCACCCGGCGTCCGATCCTCGTGTCCCTGGCCGTCGTCCTCGGGCTCGGCATCGTCGCCGTGCCCGCCCTCAGCCTGAATCTCGCGCTGCCCAATGCGGGCGTGCTGCCGCAGGACTCCGAAGCGCGGCAGAGCTACGACCTGGTCGGCGAGCAGTTCGGTCCCGGGTTCAACGGACCGCTGATCCTGACGGGCACGATCGTCACGTCGACCGATCCGCTGACCCTGATGGAGGATCTCGGCGACGAGGTCGCCCAGATCGACGGGGTCAAGGAGGTCGCCCTCGCCACCCCGAACGAGACCGCAGACACCGGCATCGTGCAGATCATCCCCGAGACCGCACCCGATGACCCCGCGACGGCCGATCTCGTGCGAGAGCTGCGCTCGCACCACGACGAGTGGCTCGACGAGTTCGGCATCGACCTGAAGGTGACCGGGTTCACCGCGGTGGGCATCGACATCTCCGACCAGCTGGGCAACGCCCTTCTCCCGTTCGGCATCTTCGTCATCGGCCTGTCCCTGATCCTGCTCACGATCGTGTTCCGCTCACTCTGGGTGCCGGTCACGGCAGCCGCCGGCTATCTGCTCTCGATCGTCGCCGCGTTCGGCATCGTGGGAGCCGTGTTCGAGTGGGGCTGGTTCGCCGACGCCCTCCATGTCGCGAAGGTCGGTCCGATCATCAGCTTCATGCCGATCATCCTGATGGGTGTGCTGTTCGGGCTCGCGATGGATTACCAGGTGTTCCTGGTGTCTCGGATGCGCGAGGACTTCGTGCACGATCCCGACGGCAGGAGCCCCGATCGCGCGACTCGCCGAGCCGCGGCACTGCGTGCCGTGCGCAGCGGCTTCACGGGATCGGCGAAGGTCGTCACCGCTGCCGGCCTCATCATGTTCGCCGTCTTCGTGGCGTTCGTCCCCGAAGGCGACTCGTCGCTCAAGCCGATCGCGCTGGGCCTCGCGGCCGGCATCGCGATCGACGCGTTCCTGGTGAGGATGACGCTGATCCCTGCACTCATGGCCATCCTCGGGGAGCGCGCGTGGGAGATCCCGGCCTGGCTGGAGCGGGTCCTCCCGAGCGTCGACATCGAAGGAGAGGCGGTCGAACGCGAGCGTCACCTGGCGGGCTGGCCGGGCGACGACTCGATCGTCGCCGCCGACGACCTCACGATGACGGATGCCGGCATCGACGGCCTCCACCTGCGCCTCGCACCCGGGGCCTCCGCCGTGCTCACCGGATCGTCAGCCGGCGCATTGCGCGCGCTCGCTCTGACGATCGCCGGGCGGGCGACTGCGGACGACGGCCGCCTCCGGGTCGCAGGCCATCTTCTGCCCGGTCGATCCGCGTGGGTGCGGGCGCATGTCGGAGCGGTCATGGCCGTGGATGCCGCGAGCCTGTCGGCCGACCTCGCCGAGGCACTGCGCGGACGGCCGGCTCTCGTGGTGATCGACGGAGCCGACCGGCTCTCCCGCCCCGAACGCGATCAGCTCGCGGCGCGACTTCGCGACTCCCGCAGCACGACGGCGATGCTGCTCACCGCGCTCGATCCCCAGGCGGCCCTGGAGATCCTGGCCGATGCCGGCCGTTCATCGGCTGACACGATCGACATCGACGCGCCAGCCGCACAGTCGCAATCCGAGTCCCCGGTGCCCCGCATCGTCGACGGCACCACCGAATCGACCGAGGTGAACGCATGACCCTCCCCATCGAACGCGCCCGTTCGCGCAAGCCCATCACGTGGCTGACGATCCTCGGCGTCCTGCTGCTTCCCGCGGCAGTGGGCGGCATCCTGGTCGCTGCCCTGCAGAATCCCACCGAGCGTCTCGAGTCGATGACCGCGGCGATCGTCAACCTCGACGAGCCCGTCGAGATCGACGGGCAGCTCACTCCGCTCGGTCGACAGCTCGCCTCGGGGCTCGTCGAAGGATCGGACGAGCTCGATTCCAACCTCACCTGGGTGATCTCGAACGAGGACGACGCCGCCGACGGTCTCGCCGACGGCTCGTATCAGGCCGTCATCACGATCCCCGAGGAGTTCTCGGCCGCAGCGACCTCGGCGGGGCAGGCGATCTCGGACGGCGGCGGCGACGCGGAGCAGGCCACGATCCAGGTCACCACCCCGGAGGACGGGCTCGTCGCCGATGACCTGATCACGAGTCAGATCGCGAACGTGGCGGCCTCGAGCATGGGCACACTGCTGTCGGAGGCGACGACGGAGAACATCCTCGTCGGCTTCACCACGATCGGAGACCAGATCGGCGAGGCCGCGGACGGCGCCGCCGAACTCGCCACCGGCGCTCGGGATGCGGCCACGGGAGCCGCGGCGATCCCCGACGGCGCGACTCAGCTCGCCTCGGGTGCCACGGAGCTCGGAAACGGCGCATCCTCCTTGGCATCCGGGCTCGACACACTCGCGTCGAAGACCCGCGAGGCCGCGAACGGCGCGAGCCAGATCGGCACCGGGCTGACCGCAGGCGCGACGGAGCTGCAGAATCAGGCCGGTGGCGCCCAGCAGCTCGCCGCCGGGTCAGCGCAGCTGGCGACAGGCCTGCAGCAGCTCGCGGAAACCTGCGTGCCCAGCGGGTTCCCTCAGGAGTACTGCGATCAGATCGCCGCGCTCTCGGCCGGTGCCACGCAGACGGACGCCGGGGTCCAGCAGCTGGCCACGCTGCCCGCCACGCTCGCGGCCCAGCTCGGCGCGGCGGGTGCGGGGGCGACGGGTCTCGCGGACGGTCTGAACCAGTTGGCGTCGCAGGGTCTCGACGAATCGGCGAGCGGTGCACGAGCACTGGCGACGGGCGCATCCCAGCTGTCGGACGGAGCGACCGAGCTCGCGACCGGTGCCGACGAGCTCGCGACCGGCCTCGACACCCTCGCCACGGGAACCGGCGATCTCGCGAGCGGCCTGCGCACCGCATCCGATTCGCTCCCCTCGTTCAGCGACTCCGAGTCGACCTCGCTCGCGTCGGTGATCGCCGATCCGGTGGCGTCCAAGGGCGCCGACGGCGCCACGATCTTCGGCCCGACCGCGATTCCGCTGCTCGCCGCCGTGGTGCTGTGGTTCGGTTCGCTCGCCTCGTTCCTGGTCATGCGGGCCTACACGGCGCGCACCCTGACCTCCCGGCGCTCGTCGGCCGGACTCGCCCTGCGCGCCTTCGCCCCGGCTGCCGCCATCGGTGCAGCCCAGGGTCTGCTGGTGTCGCTCATCGTGCAGATCGTCGCCGGATACGACGCTGCGGCCTGGTGGGCCTTCGCAGGAATCGCCGTGCTCGCCGGGGTCGCCTTCGCGGCCGTGAACCAGGCACTCGTCGCGGTCTTCGGCGGCGTCGGCCGCTGGGTCAGCGCGCTCGTCGGCGTGCTCGCGATCGCGACCGGTCTGATCTCGACCGTGCCCGGATGGCTGGCGGATCTCGGCGCATCGCTGCCGACCTCCCCCGCGTTCGCCGGGCTGATCACCGCGAACGGAGGCGCAGCCGCAGGCCTCATCGTCTGGGGCGTGCTGTCGCTCGTCGCGACCACCGTCGCGGTGGCGCTGCGGCGCACCACCTCCGTGAAGGCGGCCCTCGCGACGGCGTGAACCACCTCGCCGAGCACCGCTTCGGACCACGACGCAGGACGCGCCGCGCATCGATCACGATGCGCGGCGCGTCCTGTATCCGCTCCGAATCCGTGCCCGCTCGCGATCGAACGGTATTCGGACGTGTGCCCGCGCACGTACGATCAGAGGATGCGTCGCCCCTTCATGACCTCTCCCGCCCAGCTCGAGTCACTCGAGGGACAGCAGTATCTCGTGCTGCGGCCCACGCGGGCCGTGTCGGACGTGTACCGGGCCGAGCAGAGGTCGGCGCTCGGCCGGATGGATGCTCCGCACCCGCACACCGAGCACGTCACCCTGCGCGCGTTCCATGAGCCCGAGCGCCGCGAAGAGCTGCTTGCGCTGATCCGCGAGTGGGCGGTGGCGCAGCGTCCGATCGAGGTCGTCGCCGAGGCCGTCGACGTCTTCCCCGCACCCTGGCAGGTCGTCATCCTGCGGCTGCGGCGCACCGCATCCATCGTGTCGGCGTACTCCACGCTCAGCGAAGCGCTCGAGGGAACGGACTTCCGCCGTCTCGACGAGCGCAGCACGGACGACTGGACGTTCCACCTGTCGGTGATCTATGCGAAGACGCTCGCGCCCGCGGCGTGGACGGAACTGTCGCACAAGTCGCGGCGCTCGCTCAGCTCGCGCCCCGCCGAGACCATCAGCGAAGTCGAGCTCGTCTGGTACGAAGACGGAGCCGAGCACTCCGAGGTCATCCCCTTCGGACTGCGCTCGTTCAGATGAGCCGCGCTCGGGCGCTCAGCTGAGGCCCGAGTATGCGTGCAGACCCTTGAAGAAGACGTTGACGATCGTGAAGTTGAAGAGCACGGCCGAGAAGCCGACGATCGCCAGCCACGCCGAGGGGTTGCCGCGCCAGCCGCGCGTCGCGCGAGCGTGGATGTATCCGGCGTAGAGAACCCAGATGACGAAGGTCCAGGTCTCCTTGACGTCGAAGCCCCAGAAGCGGCTCCAGGCGTAGTAGGCCCAGATGGAGCCGGCGATCAGCGTGAACGTCCAGAGGATGAAGCCGATGATCGTGAAGCGGTAGGCCATGCTCTCGAGCCGCTCGGACCCGGGGAACGTGCGCAGGAATCCGGGGCCGGTCTTCTCCGCGCCCTCGGAGATGAGGCGCTCGCGACGCGACTGCATCAGCTGGATCACCGAGAGGGCGAAGGCCAGAGCGAAGAACGCGGTGCCGAGCGAGGCCACGAAGACGTGGATCACCAGCCACACGCTCTTCAGCGGGTCCATCAGGGGCGAGACGTCGACGTAGAAGTTCGTGGCGGAGAGACCCAGCAGCACGACGACCAGACCGGTGATGAACGTGCCGAGGAAGCGCAGATCGATGCGCGTCAGCACCACCAGGAACACGGCGACGATCAGCAGCGTTCCCATCATCGCGAATTCGTAGAGGTTGGCCCACGGCACTCGCCCGGCCGCGAGACCACGGGTGAGCGTGGCGGCGAGATGGAAGATGAACGCGAGCACGGTCAGCGAGGTCCCGATGCGGGCCATCACGAAGCGCTGCGGGGCGACCTCGGATCCGGATGCCGCGGCAGCCGTCGCCGCCTTGCCGCCGCGCGAACGGGTTCCGGCTCCGACGAGTTCGAACTCCTGCACGGTCGCCGCGTCCGCGGACAGCTGCGACCGACGGGCGAGGTCGAAGGCATAGGCCACGAAGGCCGCCGCATAGATCGCGATCGCCGTCCACAGCAGGATCGGCGAGATCACTTCGAGATCGAACATGGTGTCAGTCTACTTTCGGGGTGTCGGATGCGGGGCGCGCGGAGTCGCGGTCGGCGGGCGTCTCGGGTGCCGTCGCCGCCTGGTCGGAGCCATCTGCGTCGGAGCCGTCAGCCTCAGGGTCTTCAGCCTCTGAGGCGTCCGTGTCGGTGTCGGGCTCCTCGACCTCGACCGCCGTCGTGACCCCGGCCGCGTCCATCAGACGCGCATGACCTGCCACGAGGTCGTCGACGGCCGTCGCGAGCGTCGGGTCCTCGCCGCGAGCGAGACCGGCGTACTCGAGAGAGACGGTGCCGTCCTGTGCCGTCGCCTTGACCCACACGCGGCGTCGCGGGATGAACAGGGCGAGCATCAGACCGCCGAGAGCGAGAAGCGCGAAGCCGAGCACCCAGGGGCCAGACGCGTCGCGGTGGATCTGCAACGAGGCGAAGCGCTTGACCGACTGCGACGCGTCTGTCGCACCCGCCGGGGACTCGTCTTCGAAGGTCACGGTTCCCATGCCGTTCGGCAGGTCGGCTGTCTGTCCGGGTGCCAGCTCGATCGATTCGAGGTCCGTCGTGCGCCCGGTGACCTTGGTCATACCGGTGGTGTCGAGCACGTAGACCGACCGCGGGATGCCCTCGTTGATGCCCAGGTCGCCGGTGTAGACGTCGAGCGTGAGGGTCGGGTTGGTGAGGTCGCCGAATCCCGAGAAGAACGCGCCGGTGTCGAGCACCCCCGTCGTCGGGTAGAAGAAGCCGACGAGGCCGACCTGCTCGCTGAGGCCGTCGGGGATCTTGATGACGCCCAGCGAGGTCATGTTGTTGTCCTGCGGCAGGAACGGCGTGCTGTTCGTGAACACCACGTCCCCATCGGGGTTGCGCACGGTGATCGTCGGCGCGTAGCCGTTGCCGAGCAGGAAGACGTTGTCGTCGGCGACGCCGAGGGGTTCGTTGACCTTGACCGATCCGGTGCGCTCCTCGCCGTTCTCCTGCACGGTGACGTTGGCCGAGAAGTCGCCGGCCTGGCCCGAGCCCGGCTCGCCGAACGGCTGGTACGTGACGTCGAAGCTGTCGAGACGCATCGAGTAGGGCGCGAGTGCTCCGTCGCTCACGAAGCGGCCGCGGTTCATCGAGTCGTAGTCGAGCAGGGTGTTCGCGAACGTCTCGCCCTCGACCAGGACGCGCTGTCCGGTGTACGCGAACCCTCCCCCGACGCCCACCGTGATCAGGACGCCGACGAGAGCGAGGTGGAAGAGCAGGTTGCCCGATTCACGCCAGTAGCCGCGCTCGGCCGAGACCGACGACGATCGTTTGTCGTCGTACCGCTCGACCCGGTAGCCCAGGGCTTTGAGCTGCTTCTGCGCGATGTCGATCGATGCGGCGGCCTCCGCCGGAGCGTCCGTCGAGGTGCGCTCGACCGCGCGGAAGTCGGCGAGGCGCTTCAGACGTGCAGGGGTGCGCGGGGGGCGTGCCTGCAGGGCCTTCGCATGGTGGCGGATGCGCGGGATCACACAGCCGACGAGCGAGGCGAACAGCAGCAGGTAGATCGCCGAGAACCACGGCGAGAGGTATACGTCGAACATCTTCAGCCCGTCGAGCACGGGGAAGAGATCGGGATTGTCGCGCTCCCACTGCGTGACGCCGTTGGGGTCGGCCATCCGCTGGGGGAAGATCGAGCCGGGGATCGCCGCGATCGCGAGCACGAGGAGCAGGATCAGCGCGGTGCGCATCGAGGTCAGCTGACGCCATCCCCAGCGCAGCCAGCCCACGAATCCGAGGCGGGGCTGGGTGATCGACTCTTCGCCGTCGACGTGGTCGGACGGCCGGAGCGGATCGCTCGACCTCTCGGTTGTACTGCTCACGTCATCCTTCCGATGCGTCTTCTTCTGATCAGATCGGGAGGTCGACACTGCTCATCACCGCCGTCAGTCGGGACATGATGTCCGTCCAGAGCCCCGTGACCATCAGCAGCCCGAGGAGGATGAGCAGCACGCCGCCGATCACGTTCACGACGCGGATGTGCCGGCGCAGGAATCCGATCGCCTTCGTCGCCCATCCGAAGCCGAGCGCGACCAGCAGGAACGGGATGCCGAGGCCGAGCGAGTACGCCAGCCCGAGCAGGCCCGCCCGCACCGGGTCGCCGGCGTTGAACGAGAGGGCGAAGATCGCGGTGAGCGTGGGTCCGAGGCACGGCGCCCATCCGATGCCGAGGGCGATGCCGAGCAGCGGTGCGCCGATCAGGCCGGCCTTCGAGTCGACGTGGAATCGCAGCTCGCGCTGGGCGAACCCGAACAGACCGAGGAACACGAGGCCCATCAGGATGATCACGCCGCCGAGGATGCGAGTGATCAGCTCGCCCCACTGCAGCAGGAAGACGTTGGCGAGCCCGCCGAGCGCGGTGAGGGACACGAACACGAGGCTGAAGCCGAGGATGAAGAGCAGCACGCCCACGACGAGTCGGCCGCGAGCGGGGGCCTCGACCGTCGACACCGCCGAGCCGTCCGTCGGGTTCGGGACGCGGCGGGGGGCGACCGCTCCCCCGAGGAATCCGAGGTAGCCCGGCACCAGGGGCAGCACGCACGGCGACAGGAACGACACGAGGCCCGCGAGCAGCGCGACGGGGATCGCGAGCCAGAGGGCTCCCGATCCGATGATGACTTCGGGGTTCACGCCGCTCCCGGGAGACTCACGAGTCCTCCGCGAGCGCGTCCTTGACGAGCGTCGAGAGGATCGAGGTGCCGTCGATGGGCCCGATGATGCGGGCGGCCACGCGACCCTGCTTGTCGAGCACGAGAGTGGTGGGGGTCGCCTGGATCGGCACCGACGACGCGAAGGCGAGCTTCGCCTCGGCCGTGTCGACGTCGATGAGGCTCGGGTAGGTCACACCGAACTCGGCGGAGAACGCCTTCGCGGTGTCGGCCTGATCGCGCGTGTTGATGCCCAGGAAGGCGACGTCGTCGCCGCCATGCTCCTGCCAGACGCTCTCGAGGTCTTCCGCCTCGAGGCGGCACGGGGCGCATCCGGCGTACCAGAAGTTGACGACCGTGACCTTGCCCGCGAGGTCAGAGCTGGAGAAGTCCTCGCCGTCCTCGGTGAGTCCGCCGAAATCGGTGACGGGTTCGCCGCGTTCGGCGACCGGAATCTCGACGATCGCTCCGTCTGCCGCGACATAGCCCGGGTTGTCACCGCTGAGGAACGAGTCGTTCACGGGATCGGGAGCGCAGGCGCTCAGACCGATGGCGAGCACCGCGGCGAGCGCGGCCCCGACCGCGCGGCGAGATGGCCGGATGCGGGAGGAGCGGCCGCTGCGGATCGGACGAACCGTCGAGGCGAGTGGCACGATTCCCAGTTTACGCGGGGGTTCCTATGCATGGGCCGGATGCCCCGGGGGTGCTCGCCCGCCGTCAGAGACGCGCGAGGACGTCCTCCACGCTGGCCCGGAAGCGCGGGCAGGTGGCGATGTCGTGCGACCGGCATCCCATCGCGTGCTCGGTCATCTCCCGCGAACGGCGCATGTCCTCCATGCGCCGATCGAGATCGTCGAGGTGCCGCTGCAGCACCTCGTGACGCCCCGCGCTGCCGTCGTCGAGGAGCACGGCGATCTGATCGAGGGTCATCCCGGCTGCCTTGCTGCGCTGGATGACGGCGATGCGCACGACGTCGTCCTGGCCGTAGCGGCGCCTCCCTGCGGTGTCCCGCGCGGGGCGCAGCAGGCCGACCGACTCCCAGTGCCTGAGCACGTTCGTGGGCAGCTCGAAGCGTTCGGCGACCTCTCCCACGGACCACGGACTCTCGATGCTTGACTTCATGTTGACATGAAGTCACAGACTGAGGACGAACGCAAGCGAGCACCCCTCGGAAGGACCCCACATGTATGACGCGATCGTGATCGGCGCAGGCCCCGCCGGCCTCCAGGCGGCATTGACCCTCGGGCGGATGCACCGCCCCACGCTGCTTCTGGATTCGGGCGAATACCGCAACGGCACCGTGCTGCACATGCACAACGTCATCGCGAACGACGGAACTCCCCCGGCGGAGTTCCGCGCGACGGCGCGAGCGCAGCTCGCCGAGTACTCCGATATCGATGTCCGCGACGTCGGAGCGCAGACGGTGACCGGCTCAGAGGGCAGCTTCGTCGTACGACTCGCCGACGGCGAGACGGTCGAGACCCGACATGTCATCCTCGCGACCGGCGTCGCCGACGATCTCCCCGACATCCCCGGACTTCAGGACCTCTGGGGCACGAAGGCCTTCAGCTGCCCGTTCTGCGACGGTCACGAGCACGCCGGTCGCTCGATCGGCATCCTCGGGCCCGCTCCTCGCGCCGAGCACCTGATCGGGCTGCTCGGGCGCATCGTCGGCGACATCACGGTGTTCCCTGTCGAGCAGCCGTTCGCGGCCGACGAGACGCGGACTCTCGAAGGGCTGGGCGTTCGGGTCAGCGCGGAACCGGTCGCCGCCGTCGCGCCGGAGGCGGCTGATGTGCGCATCACCACGGCGTCGACCGCGCACACCGTGGCCGGCGTGTTCGTGGCATCCGGTTCACTGCGCCACCGTGCGCCGTTCGCCGATCAGCTCGGCCTGGAACTGCTGCCCTCCGGCTCGATCGAGATCGAGGACTTCGGGCGCACATCGCAGCCCGGGGTCTTCGCGGCGGGCGACCTCGCGCACCGGGCGTCGCTTCCCGGACCCATGGCATCGGTGCTGCTCGCGTCCGCTGCCGGTCAGATGGCGGCGGTCGGCGTCATCCAGTCGCTGATGGCGCACTGACCGCAGCGGAAGGGAGACCGAGGCGAGGGGTCAGACTGCTCCCACGTCCACCGCACCGCCGGTCGCCGCAGGTTCGGCGTAATCGACCTCACGCCACACGTCGCCCACCAGCTCGAACGAGGTGACGCTCGACAGTGCGCAGCGCCGGGTGCGCGGGTCGTGCTGCAGGGGCAGACCCGCCACCCGGAGGTGGGTGATCCAGATCGGCGCCTGATGGGACACCATCACCAGATCGCCGTCGTCGACCGACCGCCACGCCTCGGCCATCATGCCCAGCATCCGCTCGGCGATCGACGCGTAGGGCTCACCCCAGCTGGGCAGCGACGGCTGCCGCAGGTGCCACCACTTGAGCGGGTTCAGAAGCGAGCGGCGCATCTGCGTGCCCTCGAACACGTTGGTCGGCTCGATCAGACGGATGTCGATCTCGGGCGAGAGGCCGAAGCGCTCGGCGAACGGCTCAGCAGACTCCTGCGCCCGCTCGAGCGGAGAGGAGTAGAGCCCCCCGACCGGACGATCGAGCCCGGCGATGTGATCGGCGGCGGCTCGCGCCATCTTCCGTCCCGCCCTGCTCAGGTGATAGTCGGGGAGCCGACCGTAGAGCACGCGCTTGGGGTTGTGCACCTCGCCGTGGCGGACGAGGTGCAGTCGCGATGCCACCACGTCACGCCCTGCTGTAGCGGGAGTCGCCGAAGCCGAGGATGAGATACCCGATATAGGGGAAGACGAAGAGCAGGAAGAAGGAGAAGAGCCCTCCCTTGCCGAACCGCTCGCCGAGTCGGACCGCCACGATGATCCCGAAGACGAAGCCGACGATGGGGATGAGATAGAGCAGTGCGAGCCAGCCGGACATCCCGGCGATCTTCACGAGGAACACCACGTTCACGATCGGGATGACGGCGAGGATGCCGGGGTACCCCGCCTTGGTGAACACCTTCCACAGACCGACCGCGACGAGGACGTAGAAGACGAGCACGATGAGTCCGGTCGTGCCGGAGAAGATCGACGCGTACAGGTCGGAGATGCCGTTGGAGTCCATGGTGACCCTTTCTGTCGTGGCGATCCTACTGACCGATATGCCGCGGGCAGAGGAGGCGACACCCGCCCACGTAGAATGGGCGGGTTCATCATTTCCCAGATCAGGAGGAATCCTCCGTGCTTCGCACCCACTCGGCAGGCTCACTGCGAGCCGAGCATATCGGTCAGACCGTCACCCTCTCGGGTTGGGTCGATCGCCGTCGTGATCACGGAGGCGTCGCGTTCATCGATCTTCGGGATGCGTCCGGCATCGCGCAGGTCGTCATCCGCGATGAGGAGATCGCGCACCCGCTGCGCAACGAGTTCGTCCTCAAGGTCACCGGCGAGGTCTCGCGTCGCCCCGAGGGCAACGCGAACCCCAACCTGCCCACCGGCGAGATCGAGCTCATCGCGACCGACGTCGAGGTGCTGAACGAGTCCGCTCCGTTGCCGTTCCAGGTGTCGACCGCCGTCGCCGACACCGAGACGGTCGGCGAGGAGGCGCGCCTCAAGTACCGCTATCTCGACCTGCGTCGCCCCGCCGCGGCATCCGCTCTGCGTCTGCGCTCGAACGTCTACAAGGCCGTCCGCGATGTGCTGCACGGCGAGGACTTCACCGAGGTCGAGACGCCGACCCTCACGCGCTCGACGCCCGAGGGCGCCCGCGACTTCGTCGTGCCCGCCCGTCTACACCCGGGCAGCTGGTACGCCCTGCCGCAGTCGCCGCAGCTGTTCAAGCAGCTACTCATGGTCGGCGGCGTCGAGAAGTACTACCAGATCGCCCGCTGCTACCGCGACGAGGACTTCCGCGCCGACCGCCAGCCGGAGTTCACGCAGCTCGACATCGAGATGAGCTTCGTCGACCAGGAAGACGTCATCACGCTGATGGAGTCGCTCATCGTCGCGATGTGGAAGACCATCGGCGTCGACGTGCAGACCCCTCTGCCCCGCATGACCTACGCCGAGGCGATGGCCAAGTACGGCTCCGACAAGCCCGACCTGCGCTTCGGACTCGAGCTGGTCGAGGCGACCGAGTACTTCGCCGAGACCCCGTTCCGGGTGTTCCAGGCCGAGTACGTCGGCGCGGTCGTCATGCCCGGCGGTGCGAGCCAGCCCCGCAAGCAGCTCGACGCGTGGCAGGACTGGGCCAAGCAGCGCGGTGCGCGTGGCCTCGCGTACGTCCTCTTCAACGAGGACGGCTCGCTCGGCGGCCCCGCCGCCAAGAACCTGTCCGAGGCGGAGCAGGCGGGCCTCGCCGAGTTCGTCGGCGCATCCGCGGGTGACTGCGTGTTCTTCGCCGCCGGATCGACGAAGGAGAGCCGTGCACTGCTCGGCGCCGCCCGCGTCGAGATCGGACGTCGTCTCGGCTTCCTGAACCCCGACGAGTTCGCGTTCACGTGGGTCGTCGACGCTCCGATGTTCGAGCCGGCAGCGGATGCCGTGGCGTCGGGTGACGTCGCCGTCGGCGCCGGAGCCTGGACGGCCGTGCACCACGCGTTCACGGGGCCGAAGCCGGAGTTCCAGGACACGTTCGACACCGACCCCGGTTCGGCTCTCGCCTATGCATACGACATCGTGTGCAACGGCTCCGAGCTCGGCGGCGGATCGATCCGCATCCACCGCGAAGACGTGCAGAAGCGCGTGTTCGAGGTCATGGGCATCAGCGACGAGGTCGCGCAGGAGCAGTTCGGCTTCCTGCTGGACGCTTTCAAGTTCGGCGCCCCGCCGCACGGTGGAATCGCCCTCGGCATGGACCGCGTGCTGCAGCACCTGTCGAAGACCGAGTCGATCCGCGACGTCATCGCCTTCCCGAAGTCGGGCAACGGGTTCGACCCGCTGACAGCCGCTCCGGCACCGATCACGGCCGAGCAGCGCGCCGAGGCCGGCGTCGACTTCGAGCCCGAGGACGACGAGGCCTGACGCCACATCGCCCGTCGCACCGAGACCCCGTTCCGCTCAGCGGAGCGGGGTCTCTGCGTATGCGCCAGGCCGGATCCCGGACGCATGCACCGCGCATCCCCCGCTCGGCCGAATGCGTCAGGATCGGCCGGACTCGCCGAATCCGGCCGTGACACGCGCAGAATACCGCGCGGACGGCGAGCGGATGCCGGAGCGCGAGCGGATGCCGGAGCGCGAGCGGATGCCGGAGCGCAGGCGGAGGCGGAGGTGCGCCAGGGCGGATGCTCAGTGCAGCTGCGCGAGCGCCGGAACGATGTTCTCGTTCCACACGTCGACGCCGAGCTTGGCGATGAGGGCGACCACCACGACGAGGAACACGACGCGGATGAAGGTCGTGCCGCGCGAGATGGCCATGCGGGATCCGAGGTAGCTGCCTGCGACGTTCGCGACCGCGAGGATGCCGCCGAGCAGCCACAGCACGGCGCCGTGCGGGATGAAGAGCAGCAGGGCGCCGGTGTTCGTGGCCAGGTTGACGATCTTCGCCTTCGCGCTCGCCTGCAGGAAGTCGTAGCCGAGCAGCGCGACGAGCGAGATCACCAGGAACGTGCCGGTGCCCGGTCCGATCAGACCGTCGTAGAAGCCGATCACGAGCCCTGAGAGACCCGCCATGATGTGGTGCTTGTGCCCGCTGAAGCGCAGCCGCGTCGCGGCGCCCATCTGCGGGCGGAAGGCGGTGAAGAGCGCGACGGCGAGCAGCGCGACCACGATGATCGGCTTGAAGGCGGCCGCCGGCAGAACGGTCGCGACGGCAGCTCCCCCGAACGATCCGACCAGGGCGATCGCGGCCATCGGCAGAGCCGTGCGGATATCGGGTTTCGCACGACGGTAGTAGGTGACGCTGCTCGTGGCCGTGCCGAACACGGAGGCGAGCTTGTTGGTCGCGAGAGCCTGGATCGGCGAGATTCCGGGGATCAGCAGCAGGGCGGGGAGCTGCAGCAGACCGCCGCCGCCCACCACCGCATCGATCCACCCGGCAGCGAAGGCCGCGACGACGACGAGGATCAGCGTGCCCCAGGTGAGCTGTTCGAGCCCGAGCACACTGCCGATGTCCATCCGTCCAGGATGTCAGACCACGCGGCACCTCGAACGCCACTGCAGTCCGACCCGTCACACCCTCGACACCTGTCGTTCACCCGAGCCGCGATCATCGGCAACCCTCGGCTCATAGTGTCCTCTCGCAACCCGAATCCGGCTCACAGCGCCGGGCACCGAGAGGACCCTGATGACCAACTTCCACCGCCGCGCACGAATCGGCGCCGGCATCGCCCTGTTCACGACCGCCGCGCTGGGTCTCACCGCCTGCGCCACGGGCTCGGAGGCCCCGGCCGCAGGCAGCGACGCTGTCGACTCCGCATCCGCGACCTCGGTCGAGGACTTCGGTTCCTTCGCCGACCTCGAAGAGGCCGCGAAGGCCGAGGGCCAGCTCAATGTCATCGCGCTTCCGCGTGACTGGGCGAACTACGGCGAGATCCTCGACCTCTTCGCCGAGAAGTACCCCGAGATCACGATCAACGAGGCCTCTCCCGACGTGTCGAGCGCCGAGGAGATCCAGGCTGCGAAGACGAACGAGGGCCTCGACACCGCGCCCGACGTGTTCGACCTGGGTCTGACCGTCGCATTGCAGAACACCGACGTCTTCGCGCCGTACCAGGTGCAGACGTGGGACGAGATCCCCGACGCTCTCAAGGAGCCGACCGGCCTCTTCGTCGGCGACTACGGCGGATACATGTCGATCGGCTACGACTCCTCGAAGTTCGACGCTCCCGAGTCGCTCGACGATCTGAAGGATGCCGCCTACAAGGGCGCCGTCGCCATCAACGGAGACCCGACGCAGGCCGGCGCGGCCTTCGCCGCCGTGGGCCTCGCGACCGTGCAGTCCGACGGCACCCTCGACGACTTCCAGCCCGGCATCGACTTCTTCTCCGACCTCCAGAAGGCCGGCAACCTGCTCAAGGTCGATGTGACCACCGCCACCGTGGCCAGCGGCGAGACCCCTGTCGTCTTCGACTGGGACTACCTGAACGCGGCGCACGCCACCGACAACAAGGACTGGAAGGTCGTCGTCCTCGACGGCACGGGCTACGCGGGCTACTACAACCAGGCGATCAACAAGGATGCTCCGAACCCGGCCGCCGCACGCCTGTGGCAGGAGTTCCTCTACAGCGACGAGGTGCAGAACCTGTGGCTCAAGGGCGGCGCACGCCCGGCCCGCATGGAGGCCATGACCGAGGCCGGCACCATCGACGCCGACCTGGCTGCTGCTCTTCCCGAGGTCCCCAGCGAGACGGTCGTCCCGACCGAGGAGCAGTCGACGAACGCCGGCACGCTGCTCGGCGAGAAGTGGGCCGCGGCGGTCCAGTGACGACTGCCACCGCAGCGGGGGCGGATGCCACGGCATCCGCCCCCGTCTCCCCCGCAGCGCACAGCGCTGGGCCTGCGACCTCGTCGCGGGCCCAGCGCTCCGCGCCGTCCGTCGCCTGGCTCGGTCTCGTGCCGTTCGCCGCTTACGTCGTGCTCTTCCTCGCCGTTCCCACCCTCCTCGCGATCGGCTCCGGCTTCTTCACGAAGGACGGGTCGTTCACCTGGTCGAACCTGTCGGCCCTGGCAGACCCCGTCGTCCTCACCACGTTCGCCAACTCCGCCGGCCTGTCGCTGCTGACCGCCGTCGTCGGCGCGATCGCGGGTGCTCTGGTCTGCTATGCCCTGCTCGGCATGAACCCGGACGGCGCCGTGCGCTCGACCGTGGATGCTGCGGCCGGCGTCCTCGCCCAGTTCGGCGGCGTGATGCTCGCCTTCGCCTTCATCGCCACGATCGGCATCCAGGGGGTCGTCACCCTCTTCCTCAAGAACGACCTCGGCATCGACATCTTCGCGAACGGCACGTGGCTTTACGAGCTTCCCGGGCTGATCCTCCCGTACATCTACTTCCAGATCCCGCTCATGGTGATCACCTTCATGCCCGCCCTCGCAGCCCTCAAGCCGCAGTGGGCCGAGGCGAACCTCACGCTCGGCGGCACGCGCGCGAGCTTCTGGCTGCGCATCGGCGTCCCCGTGCTCGCACCCTCGTTCCTCGCGAGCCTCCTGCTGCTCTTCGCGAACGCCTTCTCGTCGTACGCCACCGCCGCCGCCCTCGCCAGTCAGGGTTCGCAGATCGTGCCGCTGCAGATCCGCGCCGCCCTCACGAGCGAGACCCTTCTCGGCCGTGAGAATCTCGCCGGCGCGCTCGCGCTCGGCATGATCGTCATCGTGGGAGTGGTGATGGCCCTGTACTCGCTCATCCAGCGTCGGGCAGCGAGGTGGCAGTCATGAACCGCCTCGGCCCGTCACTCGCGACCCGCTGGATCATCGGCGTGGTCGTCGGCGCATTCTTCGCGATCCCGCTCGTCTCGACCCTGCTCTACACGCTGCGCCAGACCGACGGCAGTCTCGGCCTCGAGCGGTGGGCCGCGCTCTTCGATCCCGCGAAGTCGGCGGCGATCAGGCCGATCTGGATGGGCCTGGGCAACTCCCTGGTCCTCGCGGTCGTGACCGTCGCGATCGTGCTCCTGCTGCTCGCACCGACCATGATCCTGGTGAACCTGCGCTTCGCGAAGCTCACACCCGTCTTCGAGTTCGCCGTGCTGCTGCCGATCTCGATCCCCGCGATCGTGCTGGTCGTGGGTCTCGCACCGATCTACCTGCAGATCGGACGCACCCTCGGCACCGGCACGTGGGCGCTGGCCTTCGCCTACGGCATCACCGTGCTGCCGTTCGCGTACCGCTCGATCCAGGCCTCCATCGACGCCGCCGACCTGCGCACGCTCGCCGAAGCCGCCCGATCCCTCGGCGCCGGCTGGCCTACCGTCGTGCTGAAGGTGCTCGCTCCCAACCTGCGTCAGGGACTCCTCGCGGCGTCTCTCATCTCGATCGCCGTCGTGCTCGGCGAGTTCACGATCGCCTCGCTCCTCAACCGCCAGGTGTTCCAGACGGCCATGGTCGTCGTGCAGAAGCAGGATCCGTACGCTCCGGCGATCTTCACCCTGCTGGCGCTGCTGTTCGTCTTCCTGCTTCTGCTTCTCATCGGCCGCGTCGCCCGCGGCACCGGAAAGGCCCGCTCATGACCCTCCCCCAGACCGCCGACAACATGCTGCTCGCCGAAGCCGGAGAGGGCACGCGCGTGCAACTGCAGGGCATCGTGAAGAGCTACTCGGGCAACACGGTGCTGCACGGCGTCGATCTCGACATCGCCCCCGGTGAGTTCGTCTCGCTGCTCGGCCCCTCCGGCTGCGGCAAGACGACGCTGCTTCGCGTGCTCGCGGGACTCGAGGGGCTCGACAGCGGTGCGGTGCTGCTCGGCGGCAACGATGTCTCGCGGGTGCCCACGAACAAGCGGGACATCGGCATGGTGTTCCAGTCGTACTCCCTGTTCCCGCACCTGCGGGTCGCGGAGAACACGGCGTTCGGGCTGCGTCGCCGCGGCGTCGGCAAGGCCGAGGCGGCAACGCGCGCCCTCGATGCCCTCGCGCTCGTGGGGCTCTCGGACTTCGCCGATCGCTACCCGCATCAGCTCTCCGGAGGTCAGCAGCAGCGCGTCGCGCTCGCCCGCGCTCTGGTCACCGAGCCGAAGGTCCTGCTTCTCGACGAGCCGCTCTCTGCCCTCGATGCGAAGGTGCGGGTGCAGCTGCGCGATGAGATCCGGCGCATCCAGCTGCGGCTCGGCATCACCACAGTGTTCGTCACGCACGACCAGGAGGAGGCCCTCGCGGTCTCCGACCGGATCGCCGTGATGAACGCCGGCACCATCGAGCAGATCGGAACCCCGGAGCAGCTCTACACGACGCCGTCCACGGCGGGCGTCGCCGCCTTCGTCGGGCTCTCGAGCGTCGTCTCGGGTGTCGCCGAGGGTGATCACGTGGTCGTGTGGGGTCAGAAGCTTCCCCTGCAGTCGCCGGCCGACGGGCCCGTCGACGTGTATCTGCGCCCGGAGAACGTGCACTTCGCATCCGAGGCCGATGCCGCGACCGATGCGCTGGTGCAGGAGAGCACGTTCCTCGGCAGCATGCGCCGCACGCTCGTGCGCACCGAATCAGGCGAGCTGGTGCGCCTCCAGCACGCTCCGGGCATCCACCCGGCCTTCGGCGATCGCGTGCGGATCGCCGTCGCTCCCGAGCCCGTCGCCGTGCATCCGCGCGGCTGACCGAGCCCTATCGCTGGCGCAGTACTCCGAGATACCGTGACACTCGAGGGCCTCGTTCCCTCCTCACCGTCGAGAAAGGACACCTCATGGCAGGCACGTTCGAGCTGTACACCGACAAGTCCGGCGAGTACCGGTTCCGCCTCAAGTCCGGCAACGGCGAGGTGATCGCGATCAGCGAGGGCTACTCGTCGAAATCGTCCGCGCTGAACGGCATCGACTCGGTGCGCCGCAATGCCGCGGATGCCGAGGTCGTGGAGGCCTGACCTCGCACAGCACTCTCCGCACACGAGACCCCCTCGCGCTGACTCAGCGGGAGGGGGTCTCGTCGTGACAGGTGAGACGCGAACTCAGAGGACGCGAGCCAGGAAGTCCTGCGTACGCGGATGCTGCGGGTTCGCGAGCACCTCGCGCGGGTCGCCCTCTTCGACGATGTAGCCGCCGTCCATGAAGATCAGACGTGATCCGACCTCGCGGGCGAAGCCCATCTCGTGCGTGACGACGAGCATCGTCATGCCCTCGTCCGCGAGCGAGCGCATGACCTGCAGCACCTCGCCGACGAGCTCGGGGTCGAGCGCCGACGTCGGCTCGTCGAACAGCATCATGTCCGGGTTCATGCACAGCGCCCGCGCGATCGCGACACGCTGCTGCTGACCGCCCGACAGGTGTCCGGGAAAGGCGTCCGCCTTCTCGGCGAGCCCGACGCGTCCGAGCATCTCCTTCGCGACCCGCTCAGCCTCAGCCTTGGACCGCTTCTTCACGCGCTGCTGCGCGATCATGAGGTTGCCCATCACGTCGAGGTGGGGGAAGAGGTTGAAGCTCTGGAACACCATGCCGATGCGGGTGCGCACCCGGTCGATGTCGACATCGGGATCAGTGATGTCGATCCCCTCGATGAGCACCTTGCCGCCGGTCGGCTCCTCGAGCAGGTTCACCGAGCGCAGCAGCGTCGACTTGCCCGAGCCCGACGGGCCGATGATGCAGACGACCTCTCCGGCGGTGACGGTGAGGTCGATGCCCTTGAGCACCTCGTTGTCGCCGAAGCTCTTCACGAGCCCCTGCAGGTCGATCGCGGGGGCGTGGACGTCAATCAGATCGGTGATCATCGCTGCCTCGACATCCTTCGTTCCAGGTACGCGCTGAAGCGCGTGAGGGGGATCGTCACGATCAGGTAGAGGGCCGCCGCCATGATGAGCGGCGTTCCGTTCGCGTTCTGCGTGCTCGCGTCACGGGCGAAGTTCGTCAGCTCCTTCGACCAGATGAAGGAACCTGCCACGAAGAGCAGCGACGTGTCCTTCAGCAGCAGGACGAACTCGTTGGTCAGCGGCGGGATGATGATGCGGAACCCCTGCGGGACCACGATCCAGAACGTCGTCTTCATGGGCGACATGCCGAGCGAACGTGCCGCCTCGGTCTGCCCCTTGGGAACGGCCTGGATGCCGGCGCGGATCGTCTCGGCCATGTACGCCGATGCGACCAGGATGAGACCGATCAGGCCGAGCACGACCGGTCCGCCGAGCTTCGTGCCCGGCACGCCGAGTCCGATCGGCAGGATGAACGCGATGGCGAAGATCGTGAGGATCGCGGGAAGCCCGCGGAAGAGCTCGATCCACGCCGTCGCGATCCATCGGAAGGGTCCGATGGACGACAGCTTCAGCAGTGCGAGCACGACGCCGAGCAGCAGACCGCCGGCGAACGCGACGGCCGTGAACCACAGAGTGTTCACGAGCGCCGTGGTGATGATGCCCGGAAGCATCTTCGCCGCGACCTCCGGGTTGAAATACAGCTGCGCGATGCGGGCCCAGTCGGTGCTGACGATCAGCCAGACGGCGACCGCGATCAGCACCGCATAGACGGTGTACCGATACAGCTTGCTCTTCGTGGTGCGCCTCAACGCCATTGTCAAGGTCTCCCTGTCCTACGTCGCTCGCCGATTACTTCGCGGTGAAGTAGGTGTCGTAGATCGTCTGGTAGTCGCCGCTGTCGCGGAGATCCTGCAGCGCGCCGTCGATCGCCTCGCGCAGAGCGTCCTTCTCGCCCTTCGCGTATGCGAAGCCGTACGACTCGCCGGTCTCGTACTCCTCGACGATCTTGTACGCGCTGTCGGCCTTCTCGTGCTCGAGGTTCACCGGCTGGTCCTGGAGGATCGCGTCGATCTGTCCGGCCTGCATCGCGGGCCACAGCTCTCCGTCGGAGGGGTACTGGACGAGTTCTGCGCCCTCGGCGTTCTCGGTCGCGTAGGCCTCTCCGGTGGTGCCCTGCTGCACTCCGACGTTCTTGCCCGAGAGGTCGTCGATCGACTCGATGCCCGAGTCGGTGCGCACGAGCAGCGACTGCAGCGACTCGTAGTACGGCTCGGAGAAGTCGATGTTCGCCTTGCGCTCGTCGGTGATCGTCATGGCCGAGGCGCCGACGTCGCACTGTCCGGCGGCGAGCGTGGTGCCCGACTGCAGCGCATCGAATCCGACGTCCTGCACCGAGAGCTTCAGGTCGAGCTCCTTCGCGATCGCGTCGAGCAGGTCGATGTCGAAGCCGGTGTAACCCGTGCCGTTGTCGCCGCCCTCGAACTCGAACGGTGCGTAAGGGATGTCGGAGCAGACCGTCAGGGTGCCCGCCTCGATGAGGTCGTACTCGTCGCCGGCCGCAGGCTCACCCGATCCCGCGTCACTGCCGCCGGTCGCGCATCCGGCGAGGGCGAGGGTGGCGGTCGCGGCGAGCGCGATCCCGGCGATGATGTTGCGACGCTGCATGTCAGCTCCTGAAGGACGAGGGTGTGGTTCCCCACGGACGGGTAGGAGAACATCTAAACATGCACCACCGGGCCGAACCCGCCGTCGGCCGCCTTCTGCGGATCACATTTGTGTTGCAAGTGTGACCGAATATGACGGGCGTGTTACGCACGATGCGGCACCGATTGTTCACCTTGCCTGAGTATCCTCTGTGCCGACAGCCCGAGCCGACACGCTCCGGACTCAGAGGAGACCCGATCATGGCAAAGAAGACCTCAGCACAGCGCACCGCCGAAGCCGCTCTCGACGCGGCGAAGGATGCGGCGAAGGACGCGAAGAAGCTGATCAAGTCCCTGCCCAAGAAAGACGCCAAGAAGCTGAAGCCTCTCGTCGAGGACGCGAAGGACGCGGCGAAAGTCTCGAAGAAGAAGGTCGCGGACCGGCCCAAGAAGGTCGCGAAGTCGGCGACCGCGGCGACCGCGCGCCTCACCCAGGCCACCGCACGCCTGGAGGCCGAGAAGAAGGCGTCGGACAGGAAGTCCGCCGCGAAGAAGGATCAGAAGAAGGCCGACAAGAAGTCCGCCGTCGCGCCGACGCCGGATGCGAAGCAGCCGGCCCCGAAGAAGGCCCCCAAGAAGGCCGAGGCGAAGAAGGCCGTGGCCACGAAGGCCGTGGTCGCGGCTCCGACCGTCGAGCCGACGGTCACGATCACGACCCCGACGTCGGCACCCGCACTGGCACCAGCACCAGCACCAGCACCGGCACCGGCACCGGCACCGGTACCAACAGAGACCTCTGCAGCGGCACCGGAGCTCAGCGCGCTGACCCTGGTCCAGCTGCGCGCCCGCGCCCGCGCCGAGGGCCGCACCGGATACTCGCGCCTGACGAAGGCCGCTCTGCTCGACCTCCTTGCGCGCTGACGTGCAGGAGGCGCTCGACCGGGGCGCCGACGCGCCTCCTCCCCGCACGCTGATCGACATCCTTCAGGAGACGACCCGGCGATATCCCGACGCCTCGGCCATCGAGGACGCGGACGGGGCGCTCAGCTACGCCGAGTTGCTCGCGCACGTCTGGCGTACGGCGGCCCTGCTGCACGAGAGAGGCGTGCGCCGCGGCGACCGCGTCGGCATCCGCATGTCGTCCGGACACCGCGAGCTGTACATCGCGATCCTCGGCACCATCGCGGCGGGCGCCGCCTATGTCCCCGTCGATGCCGACGACCCGCAGGAGCGTGCCGATCTCGTGTTCCACGAGGCCCGCATCGCGGGCACGATCACCGACGCCGGCTACATGCCGGCCGGGGCGACCGAGGCGGTCGATCTCCTCGGCGGCGAGTCACCTCATCCGCGCACCTCCGCGATCCCGATCGTCGCGCCGCCGACGGTCGACGACGATGCCTGGATCATCTTCACCTCCGGGTCGACCGGCGTGCCCAAGGGCGTCGCGGTCTCGCACCGTTCGGCCGCGGCCTTCGTCGACGCCGAGGCACGTCTGTTCCTCCAGGCCGCACCGCTGAGTCCCGGTGATCGCGTGCTCGCAGGCCTCTCGGTCGCCTTCGACGCGTCCTGTGAGGAGATGTGGCTCGCGTGGGGCCACGGCGCCTGCCTGGTGCCCGCACCGCGAGCTCTCGTGCGCTCGGGCGAAGACCTGGGGCCCTGGCTGCTCGGCCACGGCATCACCGTCGTCTCGACGGTGCCGACGCTCGCCGCCCTCTGGCCGCAGGACGCGATCGAGAACGTGCGCCTGCTGATCTTCGGCGGGGAGGCCTGCCCGCTCGAGCTCGTCGCCCGGTTGGCGTCGGACGGACGTGAGGTGTGGAACACCTACGGCCCGACCGAGGCCACGGTCGTGGCCTGCGCCTCGCTGATGGACGGTACGGGTCCCGTGCGTATCGGCCTCCCGCTCGACGGGTGGTCGCTCGCCGTGGTCGATGCTGACGGACAGCGCGTCGCCGAGGGCGAGACCGGCGAGCTGATCATCGGCGGAGTCGGTCTCGCCCGGTACCTCGACCCTGCGAAGGATGCCGAGAAGTACGCGCCCATGCCCACTCTCGGCTGGGACCGGGCCTACCGCTCCGGCGACGTCGTGCGGGTCGAGTCCGAGGGACTGATCTTCCAGGGTCGCGCCGATGACCAGGTCAAGATCGGCGGCCGCCGCATCGAGCTCGGCGAGGTCGAGGCGGCGCTGCAGGCGCTGAGCTCCGTCTCGGCGGCGACCGTGGTGGTGCAGAAGACCGAGACGGGCATGCCGATCCTCGTCGGCTATGTCGTGCCCGACGAGGGGTTCGACCGGCAGGTGGCGCGTGGTGAGCTCTCGGAGACGCTTCCCGCTCCGCTGATCCCCCTGCTCGCCATCGTCGACGACCTGCCCGTCCGCACGTCCGGGAAGGTCGACAAGGCGGCTCTCCCCTGGCCGCTCGATTCCGGCGACGCGAACGACTCGTCCCTGTCCGGCACGGCGGCGTGGCTCGCCGAGCAGTGGTTCGCCGTGCTCGGCGTGCGCCCGGGCGACGAGGACGCCGACTTCTTCCAGCTCGGCGGCGGGTCGCTCGCGGCCGCCCAGCTGGTCTCCCGCCTGCGCACCCGGGCGCCGGAGTTCACGATGACCGACGTCTACGATCTGCCGCGGCTGCGCCAGATGTCGGATGCCGTCGACGATGAGGCCGATGACGAGGACGCCGAGGAACGCGTCTTCAGCCAGCCCGTCCCGACTCCCCGACGGATGCAGTGGGTGCAGACGATCGCGGGTCTCCCGCTGTTCGTGTTCACCGGCATCCGCTGGCTGCTGTACCTGCTCGCCGCGAGCTGGCTCCTGCGGCTGTCCCCCGGATTCGAATTCCTGCCCGCTGTTCCGGTGTGGACGATCATCGTCGGCCTGCTGATCTTCGTCACCCCGGTGGGGAAGATGACGATCGCCGCCGTCGCCGCGCGTCTGCTGCTCGCCGGACTCCGCCCTGGCGACTATCCGCGCGGCGGCGGAGTGCATCTGCGTCTGTGGCTCGCGGAGCAGATCGCCCAGCAGGTCGACCCGGTCGGCCTGGCCGGTGCTCCCTGGGTCGTCTACTACGCACGAGCTCTCGGCGCCCGCATCCACAGAGATGTCGATCTGCACACCGTCCCGCCGATCACGGGCATGCTCGACATCGGCTCCGGAGCCTCCATCGAGCCCGAGGTCGACCTCACCGGCTATTGGATCGATGGCGACACCGTGCGCATCGGCGGCATCCGCATCGGCGCGGGAGCGACCATCGGCGCCCGCAGCACCCTCGCCCCCGGCACGAAGATCGGTCGCGGCGCCGAGATCGCACCCGGCTCGGCCGTGTTCGGTCGAGTCCGCGCCGGGCAGCGCTGGGCAGGATCGCCGGCGGCACGCGTCGGCGGAGTGTCGCGGCCGTTCGCGGAGGGCCGCCCACCCAGCCGCACCCGGTGGTTGTGGGCCTACGCCGTCTCCTCCGCCGCGCTCGGCGTCCTCCCTGTCCTCTCGCTCGCCGCCGGCGCCTGGGTGCTCGCGCTGGGCATGCGCGGGTCCGACTCCCTGACAGCGGCCGTCCCGAGCATCCTGGCGCTGCTGGTTCCTGCAGTGCTGCTCGCCGGATTCGTGTTCGCCGGTCTCGTGCTCGTCTTCGTGCGTGTGCTCGGAGCCGGTCTCGGCGAAGGCGTGTACCCGGTGCGCTCGCGCATCGCCTGGCAGGCGTGGACGACCGAGCGTCTGCTCGATTCCGCCCGTACCTTCCTCTTCCCGCTGTACTCGAGCAGTGCCACTCCCTTCTGGCTCAGGGCCCTCGGGGCCGAGGTCGGGCGCGACGTCGAGGCGTCGACCGTGCTGCTCATCCCGAAGCTCACGACCATCGCCGACGGAGCGTTCCTCGCCGACGACACCATGGTCGCGACCTACGAGCTGCAGGGCGGATGGATGCGGCTGGGCACCGCGCGCATCGGCAAGCGCGCGTTCCTCGGCAACTCCGGCATGGCCGCCGGTGGGCACAACGTGCCTCGCGACGGCCTCGTCGCCGTCCTGTCCGTCGCTCCGCCCAAGGCCAAGGCGGGCTCATCGTGGCTGGGCTCGCCCGCCGCGCGACTGCGCCGTGTGGTCAACGACTCCGATCTCGAGCGCACGTATCGCCCGCGCCCGGGACTCCGCCTCGCGCGGGCTCTGTGGGAGCTGTGCCGCATCATCCCGGTGTTCGTGACCTGCGCGATCGGAGTGAGTGTGATGCTCACGCTCGCCGCGGTGGTCGAGGCCTGGGGACTCGCATGGGCTGTGCTGCTCTCGAGCGCCGTGATGCTCGCCGCAGGCGCCTTCGCCGCTCTGATCACCACCGCCGCCAAGTGGCTGATCGTGGGGCCGATCCGTGCCGGCGAGCATCCGCTCTGGTCGAGCTTCGTGTGGCGCACGGAGGTGTCGGACACGTTCACGGAGATGGTGGCCGCACCCTGGTTCGCCAACGCCGCATCGGGCACTCCTGCACTCGCCATCTGGCTGCGCACCCTCGGCGCGAAGATCGGCCGAGGCGTCTGGACCGACAGCTACTGGCTGCCCGAGCCCGACCTGGTCACCCTCGGGGACGGTGCGACCGTGAACCGCGGATGTGTGGTTCAGACGCATCTGTTCCATGATCGAGTGATGAGCATCGACGCAGTGACCCTCGAGAGCGGTGCGACCCTCGGTCCGCACAGCGTGATCCTGCCCGCGGCCACGATCGGATCGGATGCCACGGTCGGGCCCGCCTCACTCGTGATGCGGGGCGAGTTCGTGCCGATCGGCAGTCGATGGAGCGGCAACCCCATCGGGCCGTGGCGTGCCGTCAAAGTGCGCTCCTACCAGGCCTCGAACGCATGACCGTCGACCCCTACACCCCGCACAGCGGCGATCGGCGCTACGGGGTGCTGCACTACGACCTGGCCATCGACTATCGCGTGACCACGAACCGCATCGCGGGCACGGCGACGATCCGGCTGCAGATGCAGGAATCGGCGAAGCACGTCTCGTTCGACCTCGTCGGGCTCAAAGTCACGAAGGTGCGGGTCGTCGGTGATCGCGCCGCCTCGTTCAGACAGGACGACCGGCGGCTCAAAGTGGTCTTCGGGGGCGAGCGGGCGAGCGGTCAGGAGCTCACGGTCGCGGTCGAGTACTCCGGTTCTCCGTCGCCCCGGCGCACTCGATGGGGGCTCCTCGGGTGGGAAGAACTCGAAGACGGCGTGCTCGTCGCGTCGCAGCCGACCGGCGCGCCGACCTGGTTCCCCTGCAACGACCTGCCCTCGGACAAGGCGACGTATCGGTTGGAGTTCACGGCCGATCCCGAGTACACCGTGGTCAGCGGCGGCGCAGCCACGCGATCGACGCAGCGCGGTCGCACCCGATGGATCTTCGAGCAGCCGGTGCCGACCGCGACATACCTGATGACCGTGCAGATCGGCCAGTACGACGATGACAGGGTCGCTCTCGGCACGACTCCCGGGCGTCTGTTCCACCCGCGGGCGCTCGCGGGCCGCGTGCGCTCCGACTTCGCCCCGCTGCCGCGCATGATGGAGACGTTCGTCGAAGCCTTCGGCACGTATCCCTACGAGTCCTACAAGGTCGTCATCACACCCGACGATCTCGAGATCCCCCTCGAAGCGCAGGGCATGGCGATCTTCGGTGCCAATCACGTGGACGGAGCCGGGGGCAGCGAGCGCCTCATCGCGCATGAGCTCGCGCACCAGTGGTTCGGCAACAGCGTCGGCGTCGCCCGCTGGCGGGACGTCTGGCTGAACGAGGGATTCGCCTGCTACGCCGAGTGGCTGTGGTCGGAAGCGTCCGGCGCGTCGACCGCCCACGAGAACGCTCTTGCCCATCACGCGGCCCTCCGCGGCCTTCCCCAGGATCTGCTGCTCTCGGATCCCGGTCCGAACGACATGTTCGACGATCGCGTCTACAAGCGCGGCGCCCTCACCCTGCATGCCCTGCGACTCACGATCGGCGATGAGCAGTTCTTCGCCCTGACGCGGGAGTGGACCGCGCGGTTCGCGCGACTCGCTGTCACCAGCGACGACTTCCTCGGCCTCGTCGGCGAGGTGGCCGACGACCGGGCGCGCACCCTGGTGCGGACCTGGATCGACGAACTCCCGCTGCCCGCGCTTCCTGCATCCCGGTCCTGAGACCGAGAGGGATCACCCCCGAGCGACGCTCAGCACGTACCCCGGTGGCCCGACCAGCGTCGTGACGTCGATCGTGGCGGCACGACCCGGAAGCGCTGCCGACCACACGCAGGGATCCGTGTTCGCGCGCGGTCGGAGGAGCACCTCTGACGGCTCTGTCTCGAATCCGCGACCATCCGCCTTGACCGCCGCCTCGATGCGCGTCCACCCCGCGAGATCCGGGGCTGCGCCGTCAGGGAACATCGTTCGCAGCTCGTCGACCCGGCCGGCCGCAGATGCCTGCTCGACATCGACGCCGAGCGACGCCGCGGTCCCCACCGCTGCCGGAGCCACTGCGACGACGACGAGACCCTCCGCATGACTCACGCTGAGCAAGACGCCGTCGGCGCGCGGCCGACCGTGGTCCGCCCCGCACCTGGCACAGCGGCTCGAGATGACGACGTCGTGAGTCCCGGTGATCCTGCGTACGAGGGCGCGCATCAGTGCCCTGCCGGCGAGGAACGCCTGGGCACGGCTGCCGCTCAGCTCGCGGAGGCGTTCCCGCTGACCCATCGCCGCGGCATCGGCTTCAGTGAAATCGTGCAGCTGTGAGGGCGATGCCCAGGCGATCGTGATGTCACGCCAAGTGGTCTCTCCTGCGATTCCCCCTGCGCTCATCACACCGAGAACCGCCGATCAGAGGTTCAGATTTCGAAGTCGACGGCCACACGGGAGGCGACGACCGAGCGCACATACGCCACGACCTCTTCGTGCGCCGGGTGCACCTGGTACTCCTCGAGAGCAGCGATCGAATCGACGTCCGCGACGAGGGTGACGTCCCAGTTCGCGTCGGGATAAGCGACGTTCGCGCCCGCGGTGATCGAGCGCAGCTGCGGCACGACGCCGTCGAGAGCGTTCAGACGACGGGCGACCTCGGCGGCCTGCTCGGCGCGTGTCGCCGCATCGTCGGCTGCGAGCTTCCAGGTGACGACGTGACGGATCATCGGGCTTCCTTCTCGAGTGCGTCCTGCTGCACGGCTGATTCGAGCGCGTCGCGCAGTCGGTCGGCGGACAGACGCCAGTGCGCGTGCAGGTCGCCGTCGATCAGGACGACGGGGATCTTCTCCCACCACAGCTCGTAGAGCACAGGATCGTCGGCGATCGAGGCCTCCACGATCTCGATGCGCTCGGCTGCCGCGTCAGGCAGGTCGGCGACGACGGCGTCGATGATCTCGGACGCGACATCGCAGAGATGGCAGTCCGGCTTGCCGATGAGGGTCAGCGTGGTCACGCCGACGGCACCTCGATATCGCGGCCCTGCGCGATCCACTCGCCCGTTCCGCCCTCGACGTTGGTGGCGTCGTATCCGCGGGACTCGAGCGCTTCGACGACGCGCGCCGACCGCCCACCCGCTTGGCAGATGACGTCGAACGACTCTGCGGGCAGCTCTTCGAGCCGGTTGCCGATCTCGGACATCGGGATGTTGACGGCCCCGGGTACGTGACCGGCGGCGAACTCATCCACCTCTCGGACATCGATGAGCGGGGTGTTCGACCGCTCGGCGAGTTCGGTGACGGTGATCGACTTCATGGCATGCTCCTGCGACGAGTGGGAAACCGGGGGCAGAGACACAAAGCGCCCGTCCGGAGACAGGCGCTCGTGTCTGGTCGCTTACTTCTTGTTGCGACGCTGGTGGCGAGTCTTACGAAGCAGCTTGCGGTGCTTCTTCTTCGCCATGCGCTTGCGGCGCTTCTTGATGACAGAACCCACGGAAACCTCACTAAGTCAGTGGCTGGGTGTCGTCGGTGACGGACACCCGGGTACGGGCACGGAAAAATGCCTCGGATCAGTCTAGCAAACCGTGGAGCTTCTGCTGCACGCGCTCACGAGACGACGCCGAGGACGTCAGCCGACGTCGGCTATCGGTCGCTGCAGGGCCTCGGCGACCGCGGATTCCGGAACACGGAAACTGCGACCGAAGCGGATGGCTGGCAGCTCCCCAGCGTGCACCATCCGATAGACCGTCATCTTCGACACACGCATGAGTTCGGCGACCTCGGCCACCGTAAGGAACCGGACATCTGGAACCTCGGGCATCCCACGTACCCCTTTCTGGATTGTGTGCACACTCTATGGGCAAGGTGGGACACGTGTAAACCCATGTGGCCTGTGTGATCAGTGTGCATCCCCGATGGTCGCGAAGGCGCGCACGGGAAAGGTCCCGAATCCGCGCACGGCCCGCGGAACGGGCGAGGTCACAGCGGAGACATAGGACGTATGCCGGAACCGCTCAGACTGCCCTGCGAGGCTGACCACACGACTCACGATGGCACCATCCGAGTCACGCGGGCTGGGGCCCGCGGCCTCGCCCCTGACGACACGCCCCCCGATCGTCAGGGGCGATGTGTGTCTCCGGCCGCGATCAGCCGCCGAGGCGCTTGAGGGCCGTCGCGACCACGTGCTTCGCCGATGCCGCGGCGCGGCCGACGACCTCGGCCGCGTGTGCGGCTCCGTCGGGCAGCGGCAGTCCGGGGTAGTCGATGTCGGGTGCGTCGTCGCCGTAGGCATCCATGAGGAAGGGCACGAGCCAGTCGTCGACGACCTCGAGCGGCTCGACGGCCAAGCTGTAGAAACGACGCTGCCCGTCTTCGCGGACGCTGACCAGCTCGGCCTCGCGCAGGACCTTCAGATGCTTCGAGACGGTCGGCTGGCTGATGCCGAGGTCGGCGACGATCTGGCTCACGCTCGTTCCGGCATCCCCTTCGGCGGTGCGTCGCAGGAGAAGCTGGAGAATGTCTCGCCTCGTACCGTCTGCGATCACGTCGAAGATGTCCGTCATGTGATCAGGGTAGTCGTCCCCGGCACGGAGTACCATGACGAAGGCTCGGCGATCAGCGCCGTGCATCCGCGCACGTCGGAGCAGGAAGATCGAAGGGGGACGCGATGTCGGGCATCGTTTCGGCGTCGTCGCCTCGACAGCGTCTCCAGAACGCCGCCTCCTGGGGCAAGCACATCATCACGTCGTCGCCCTCGCGCTTCGCGATCGTCATCTTCGCGCTGCTCATCCTGGTCTTCACGGTGCTGCTCTCGCTGCCGATCGCCTCGGCCTCGCGCACGGTCACGCCGTTGGCGGATGCACTGTTCACCGCGGTCTCCACCATCTGCGTCACGGGACTCGCGACCGTCGATATGGCGACGTACTGGTCGCCCTTCGGTCACGTGCTGATCTTCATCGGCGTCAACATCGGCGCGCTCGGCGTTCTCACCCTCGCCTCGTTGATGGGCATGCTCATCTCCAAGAGACTGGGACTCCGCGCCAAGCTCCTCGCCGCGGGAGACACCAACCCCCTTCGCGCGCACGGTGGCGTGGTGAACGAGAGCCAGACCGTCCGGCTGGGCGAAGTCGGTCAGCTCCTGACGACCGTGGCCGTCTCCGCGCTGATCATCGAGGGCGTGCTCGCGGTCCTCCTCTACCCCGCACTCGTGATGGCCGGGGTCGAGCCGATCGCAGCGCTCTGGGAGGCCCCCTACTTCGCCGCGATGGCCTTCACCAACACCGGCTTCGCGCCGAACGCCGGCGGAGTCGCCGTGTTCGCCGACGACTATCTCGTCCTCACGCTGCTGATGGCCGGCGTGTTCCTCGGCAGCATCGGCTTCCCGGTGATCTACACCCTGGCCAAGCACGTGTGGCACGTGAAGAAGTGGTCGTTGCACACCAAGCTCACCCTGGTCACCACGGTGCTGCTCTTCATGCTCGGCGCCGCCGTCTTCCTGATCCTCGAGTACGCGAACCCGAAGACGTTCGGGTCGATGGATGCCGCGGACACGACCTTCCAGGCGTTCTTCCTGTCCGCGATGACGAGGTCGGGCGGCTTCAACGTGATCGAGATGGACGATCTGAACGGCTCATCCCTCCTCGCCGCGAGCATGCTGATGTTCGTCGGCGGCGGCTCGGCCTCCACCGCCGGCGGAATCAAGGTGACGACCCTCGCGGTGCTCGCGATCGCGGTGTGGTCAGAGGCCAAGGGCCGTCAGTCCGTCGAGGCGTTCGGCCGTCGCATCCCCAGCGACGTGCAGCGCGTCGCGTTGAGCGTCGTCGCCTGGGGAGCCACGATCGTGGCACTCTCGACGATCATCATCGCCCAGATCACCAAGGCGGACATCAGCCACGTCCTCTTCGACGTCATCTCGGCTTTCGCCACCGTCGGACTCTCGACCGGCCTCACCGCCGATCTCCCCGACGCCGGTTCGTACGTCCTCGCGACCACCATCTTCATGGGGCGCGTTGGTACAGTGACTCTCGCCGCGGCCGTCGCCGCGACATCGCGAACGCAGTACTACTCACTGCCCGTGGAAAGGCCGATCGTTGGTTGAAGTCCTCCGGGGCGACGCTCCCGTCCTCGTCATCGGTCTCGGCCGGTTCGGTGCCGCCTGCGCAGGCGAACTCGATCGTCTCGACCGCGAGGTCCTGGCGATCGACGACAACCTCGAGCTCGTGCAGAAATGGTCGGACCGCGTCACGCACACGGTGCAGGCCGACGCCAAGAACATCGACGCCCTGCGGCAGATCGGCGCGCAGGACTTCCAGGTCGCCGTCGTCGCCGTCGGCTCGTCGATCGAGGCGTCGGTGCTGATCACCGCGAACCTCGTCGACCTCAAGGTGCCGCAGATCTGGGCCAAGGCGGTCTCGCAGTCGCACGGCAAGATCCTCGCCCGCGTCGGCGCCAACCACGTCATCTACCCCGAGCGAGAAGCCGGTGAGCGCGTCGCGCACCTCGTCTCCGGCCGGATGCTCGACTTCATCCGCTTCGACGACGACTTCGTGCTGGCCAAGATGTACCCGCCGAAGTTCATCCGCGGCGTGGGTCTGAACGAGTCCGGCGTGCGCAGCAAGTACAAGGTCACGGTCGTGGGAGTGAAGAGCCCGGGCAAGCCGTTCCGCTACGCCGAGGCGAACACGATCGTGACCAACCACGATCTGATCATCGTCTCGGGCACCAACAGCGACATCGAGCGCTTCGCCGCCCTCGACCGCTGACCGGCATCCGCGCGACGGACGTCAGGCGTCGATGTCGAGCGCGATCTCGACGAGGTCGTCGACCGCGACGCCCTCACGGTCTTGCAGTGCCTTCTTGATCGGCACGATGTAGCCGCCGTCCTTGGGCCAGAGGGCGGTGGTCACCGTCGTGTCGCCGATCGTGACGGATGCGGGGATCATCCCCCATCCGTAGGTGACGACGCTCGCGACCTCACCGATCATCTCGCTCTCCGCCGGCGGCACGGTGACGAAATGGAACGGCGCGGGACCGCGCCAGAACCAGATCTCCCCGGAGAACCGCAGCTGCATGTCAGGCTCCGGCCGCGAGTTCCTTCGCGCGTGCGAGCGCGGCAGCGGCGGCATCCGCGAAGGTGCGATCGAGGTGCGCGTCCTGCAGCACCGCCACGGCCTTCTCGGTGGTGCCCTTGGGGCTCGTGACCCTGCGGCGGAGCTCGGACGGCTCCTCACCCGACGCATCGAGCAGCGCAGTGGCGCCAATGAAGGTCTGCTCCACCATGACCCGCGCGTCGCTCTCGCTGAAGCCCATTCCGACGGCTGCCTTCGTCAGCTCCTCGATGAGCAGGTAGACGTAGGCGGGGCCGGAACCCGAGATCGTCGAGAGTGCGTCGATCTGCGATTCGGGAACCTCGACGACCGCGCCCACGGTGGCGAAGAGGCGGTGCACGAGGGCGAGATCGTCGTCGGATGCCGCTGCCCCCGCGGCCAGACCGGTGACTCCCTTGCCAACTGTCGAGGGCGTGTTCGGCATCGATCGAATGACCCGCACGTCGGCGCCGAGGTTGTCGGCGAAGGTCTGGAGCGTGACTCCCGCAGCGAGGCTCACGACGATCGCGTCGTCGGCCAGATGCGAGGCGATCTCGCGCAGCAGATCGGGCACCATCGCGGGCTTCACCCCGACGAGGACGATGCGAGCCTTCGCGACCGCATCCGCGTTGCCGTCGGTGGTCTCGGACAGGGCGATGCTCCTGACCCCGTCGAGGTCGGCAAGGGCCGCCGCCTTCTCGGGCGTGCGGTTCGTCGCGGTGATTCCCCCGTCGACCTGGATGCCGGATGCGACCACCCCTCGGAGGATCGCGCCGCCCATCGATCCGGCACCGAGGAACGCGAGAGCGGGAAGCGAGTCAGCCATGTCGCCATCCTACGGCGGGCGCACCGGGCGACCACGGACGAGCCGATCTAGACTCGACGCATGAGTGCATCCGGCGGCGGCAAGGCCATTCTCGCGGCGTTCCTGGCGAACCTGGGCATAGCCCTGGCGAAGTTCCTCGCGTGGGCGCTGTCGGGATCCGCATCGATGCTCGCCGAGGCGATCCACTCGGTCGCCGACTCCGGCAACCAGCTGCTGCTCATGCTGGGCGGACGCAAGGCGAAGCGCGAGGCGGACAGGGCGCACCCCTTCGGCTACGGGCGGGAACGGTACGTCTACGCGTTCGTGGTGTCGATCATCCTGTTCTCCGTCGGAGGTCTGTTCGCGATCTACGAGGCGATCGACAAGCTCACGCACCCGCATGAACTCGACAAGACGTGGTGGTGGCTGCCGATCGTCGTGCTGGTGGTCGCGATCGGCCTCGAGTCGTTCTCGCTGCGCACCGCCGTCAGAGAGAGCAATCTCGTCCGTGACACGGGCCAGTCCTGGGTGTCGTTCGTGCGCCGCGCGAAGGCGCCGGAGCTCCCCGTCGTGCTCCTCGAGGACGTCGGGGCACTCACCGGTCTCACGTTCGCACTGCTCGGCGTCGGTCTCACCGTGATCACCGGAAACCCGCTGTTCGACGCACTCGGCACATTGATGATCGGCATCCTGCTCGTACTCATCGCGATCGTGCTCGGCGTCGAGACGAAGAGCCTCCTCGTGGGCGAGGGCGCCACGCAGGCCGATCACGATCGCATCGTCGACGCGATCAACGCGGGCGACGAGATCGAGAAGATCATCCACATGAAGACCCTCTACCTGGGCCCGGACGAGCTCATGGTCGCGGCGAAGATCGCACTCAACGCCAACAAGCCGCTGCGCGAGGCAGCTGTCGACATCGATGCGATCGAGGCCCGCATCCGCGAGGCTCTTCCGATCGCACGCGTGATCTACATCGAGCCCGACGTGTACCGGCCGTCGCTCGACCCCGAGCCGTCGACCGACGTCTTCGTGCTCAAGTCCTCCGACTGATCGCGCGCGGGGTGCCGTAGCCGTCAGCGCCGCTGCTCGAAGAAGCTCCGCAGCAGGGCCGCGGCGGCATCCGCTTCGACCCCGCCGACGACCTCGGCGCGGTACGGCAGCCGACGGTCGCGCAGCACGTCGTACATGGAGCCGGCGGCCCCCGCCTTGTCGTCCCACGCGCCGAAGACGACGCGGCCGATCCGCGCCTGCAGGATCGCCCCCGCGCACATGATGCAGGGCTCGAGGGTCACGACGAGGGTGTGGCCGTCGAGATTCCACGAGCCGACGGATGCCGCGGCCGACCGCAGCGCCGCGATCTCGGCGTGCCCCGCGGGGTCGTGGGTCGCCTCACGATGATTGCGTCCTTCGGCGATGATCCGGCCCTCTGCGTCGAGCACCACCGCGCCGACCGGGATCTCCGAGGCCGCCGATGCCTCGGCCGCGAGCTCGAGCGCGCGTCGCATCGCACGGGCGTCGGAGGCGGTCATGCGTCGAGCCTACGACAGCCGCTCGGGCGGCCGACGGCATCCGATGTCGTACCGGAGCCCCCGGCGCATTAGCCTGTATCCATGCGTGTCCACGTCGCCGACCACCCTCTCGTCACTCACAAGCTCTCGGTGCTGCGCGACCATCGCACCCCGTCGCCCGTCTTCCGGCAGCTGACCGAAGAGCTCGTGACGCTTCTCGCGTATGAGGCGACCCGCAACGTGAAGGTCAGTCCGGTCGAGATCACCACTCCCGTGACGACGACGATGGGCGTGAAGATCTCGGAGCCCCGTCCGATCGTCGTGCCGATCCTGCGCGCCGGCCTCGGCATGCTCGAAGGCCTGGTGAAGCTGCTGCCGACGGCAGAGGTCGGGTTCCTGGGCATGGTCCGCGACGAGGAGACCTTCGAGCCGACCACCTACGCCGAGCGCCTTCCCGACGACCTGAGCGATCGTCAGTGCTTCGCGATCGATCCGATGCTCGCGACCGGCGGCTCGCTGGCTGCCGCCATCCAGTTCCTCTTCGACCGCGGGGCCAAGGACGTCACGGCGATCTGCCTGCTCGGCACTCCCGAAGGCCTCGCCGCCATCGAGGCGCTCGTCGGAGACCGCGACGTGACGATCGTGCTCGGGGCCCTGGATGAGCGCCTCAATGAGAAGGGCTACATCGTGCCCGGACTCGGCGACGCCGGCGATCGGCTCTACGGCACCGTCTGACGGATCTCCGGCTCGCGCGGTTCGTCCTCGAGAAGGGGCACGCCGAAGCTCGCCACGACGTCTCGCACCTCGCCGAGGTACTGCTGAGCCTGTTCGGTGAGCGGTATGGCCGTGCGTCCGATCCAGCCGATCTCGATGCGCTCGTCGACGTCGAGGGGCACGGCGACGATCTCGGGATCGAGATCGTCGCTGATGATGCCGGTCGAGATCGTGTATCCGTCGAGACCGATCATCAGGTTGAAGATCGTCGCTCGATCGGAGACCCGGATCTCCCGCGCACTCGAGAGGGTCGAGAGGATCTCCTCCGCGAAGTAGAACGAGTTGTTCGCGCCCTGGTCGAAGGTGAGTCGCGGAAGGCCGACGAGATCGTCAAGGGTCGCACGGTCTCGCGACGCGAGTGCGTTCCGTCTTGAGACGAAGATGTGCGGCTCGGCGATGAAGAGCGGATGGAATGCGAGACCCGAGTCCCGCAGGAGCTTGTCGATCACGTTGCGGTTGAAGTCGTTGCGGAAGAGGATGCCGAGTTCGCTGCGGAGCGTCCGCACATCCTCGATGATGTCCCACGTGCGGGTCTCGCGGAGCGAGAACTCGTATTCGGCGGCGCTCGAGCGCTTGACCATCCGCACGAATGCGTCGACGGCGAAGGAGTAGTGCTGGGTGGAGACCCCGAGGAGGCGGCGCGACGGTGGCCGCCCGAGGTAGCGCTGCTCGAGAAGCTCGGCCTGCTCGACGATCTGTCTGGCATACCCGAGGAACTCCGTGCCGTCGCTCGTGAGCGTCACCCCTCGCGCCGAGCGGGTGAGCAGATCGCGTCCGACTCGGCTCTCGAGGTCTTTCATCGCCGCGGACATCGTGGGCTGCGCGACATAGAGCACGTCGGCCGCCGCGGTGATGGACCCCTCCGCAGCGACCTCGATGAAGTACTGGAGCTGTTGCAGTGTGATCCCGCTCGATCGTCTGGGCATAGGAGAAGGCTATATCACCGCATAGCGGAGCCGAATTACCCGATAGCTCCGGCATCGCTGCACTATGAGATCACCGCTTTCGCGAGGCCCGATGGGCCTCCCCTCTCCCGGATTGGCCCCTCATGGCGAACGAGATCACGTTCAGCATCACGACCACTCGCTTCGACGAGGACTATGCCCCGTCCGACAGCTCGCGCATCACCACGAACTTCGCCAACCTCGCGCGCGGCGAGCGCCGCCAGCAGAACCTCCGCAACGCCCTGGAGATGATCGACCGTCGCTTCAACGACCTCGCGGGCGGCGACGAGCGCTACACGGTCGAGCTCGACATCGTCTCGGTGCAGTTGCGATTCGCCGATGGCAACGATGAGGAGTTCCCGGTGCTCGAGGTGCTCGACGTCCACATCGTCGACCGGCTGACCGGCGAACGCCACCATGGGATCGTGGGAAACAACTTCTCCTCCTACCTCCGCGACTACGACTTCAGCGTCGTCCTGCCTGCGGCGAGCGCGGCCGCCGGCGGATTCTCCACTCCCGACGACTTCGGCGTGCTGCACGGCAAGCTCTTCCAGCATTTCCTCGAGTCCGAGGCGTACCAGGAGCGCTTCTCGACCCTGCCGGTGATCTGCATCAGCGTCTCGACCAGCAGGACCTATCAGCGCAACGGCAACCACCACCCCGTGCTCGGCGCCGAGTACGTGCAGGACTCCTTCTCGGTCACCGACGAGTACTTCGGGAAGATGGGGCTGCAGGTCCGCTACTTCATGCCACGCGGCAGCGTCGCCCCCCTCGCCTTCTACTTCCGCGGCGACCTCCTGAGCGACTACTCCGATCTGCAGCTCATCGGCACGATCAGCACCATGGAGACCTTCCAGAAGATCTACCGGCCTGAGATCTACAACGCGAATGCGCCCGCCGAGAGCGTCTACCGTCCGAGCCTCGCCCACGACGACTATCAGCAGACGGAGATCACGTACGACCGCGAGGAGCGCAGCCAGCTCGCCGTCGTGCAGGGACGCTACGCCGATGAGCACTTCGTCACGCCGCACCGGACGGTGCTGGACCAGTGGGCTGCCGGGTATCCCGCTCCGTCCTCCCCCGCGTCCGCCTCCCCCGTTGCGGTCCGATGACCGGCCGCGGATCGTCGACCGTGCGAGAACTCCTCCCCACCTCGATCGTCGGAAGTCTGCCCAAGCCGGCGTGGCTCGCCCGGCCCGAAGTCCTCTGGTCGCCGTGGGAGCTGCAGGGCGATGCGCTCGTGGAGGGCAAGCATGACGCGCTGCGCGCCGCTGTGCACGAGCAGCGTCGACGCGGGATCGACATCATCAGCGACGGGGAGCAGACCCGTCAGCACTTCGTCACCACCTTCATCGAGCATCTCGACGGAGTCGACTTCGAGAATCGGGAGACGGTCCGCATCCGCGACCGCTATGACGCGAGCGTGCCGACCGTCGTCGGCGCAGTGAGCCGCCGCGCACCCGTGTTCGTGGACGACGCGGCCTTTCTGCGCCAGCAGACCGACCAGCCGATCAAGTGGGCGCTGCCTGGCCCGATGACGATGATCGACACGCTGTCGGACCGCCACTACCGCAGCCGCGAGAAGCTGGCATGGGAGTTCGCGACGATCCTCAATCAGGAGGCGAAAGAGCTCGAGGCAGCCGGAGTCGACATCATCCAGTTCGACGAGCCCGCGTTCAACGTGTTCTTCGACGAGATGAAGGACTGGGGCGTCGCTGCTCTGGAGCGGGCAGCAGAAGGACTGCGTGCGGAGACCGCGGTCCACATCTGTTACGGCTACGGGATCAAGGCCAACAACGATTGGAAGGCGACCCTCGGAGCCGAGTGGAGGCAGTACGAGGAGTCGTTCCCCCTTCTGCAGCGATCCACCATCGACATCGTCTCGCTGGAGAGCCACCACTCCCACGTGCCGCTCGACCTCATCGAGCTGATCCGCGGCAAGAAGGTGATGCTCGGCGCGATCGACGTCGCGAGCGAGCAGATCGAGACTCCGGAAGAAGTCGCCGACACCCTGCGGCGCGCGCTCGAGTTCGTCGATGCGGACCTGCTCATCCCCAGCTCGAACTGCGGGATGGCGCCCCTACCGAGGCGCGTCGCTCTCGACAAGATGAGCGCCCTGTCAGCGGGAGCGCGAATCGTGCGCGACGAACTCGGCGGCACCGGCGCCTGACCGCGCTCGAGCAGCCGCGTCGTGTGACTCACGCCCTCACGAGGTAGCAGCGCTCCTCGCCGTACTTCGTGAAACCCGCTCGCGCGAGGATCGACGCGGAGGTGGCGGTGCGCCCCTTCACCAACGCCGTGGTCGCTCCCCGTGCCGCGCTCTGGCGAAGCCGCTCCACGAGGACGGCACGGTAGGCTCCTCGTCCCCGTGCCTGCTCGATCGTCGCCGCTCCCCACAGGCGTGCGAAGCCGTCGACGATCGTGCAGCCGCCCGTGCTGACCGCCTCGCCGTCCGCGCCGAGACGGGCGAGAACACGCACCTGCGTGCCTGCGTCGTACGCCGATGTGATCTCGTCGAGTTCGATGCGCAGGCCTTCGTCATCGAGCGGCTGCTGCTTCCAGACCGGCACATTGATCGCGTCGACTTCGCGAACCTGCTCGAGCGTTCGCACGACCTCCGCCCTGGCTTCAGGCGGGACATCGCTCGCGGCGCTGTCGATCGTGGCGCTGTCAATCCGGCTCGCGAAGACGGCTACGGTGTCGATGTGCTCGGCTCCGCGCTTGCGGAGCTCGGCTTCGAGATCGGGGCGGTCGGACGCGTTGGTCCAGAACCGCAGTTCGCTCTCGTCCCACGCCCTCGTACGGTCGATGGCGTGTTCTACGACGGTTGCGGCATCCGCATCCGAGTCGACCTGAGAGCCGCGCACTCCGCCACCGAATCGCGTCGGATACCGCACCAGCTGCAGATGGCTCCGCTGCTGCTCGCTGCCGCGGGGAAACCACACCCACGCGGCCGAGGCTCGCAGGACATCATCGATCGTGTGAGTCATCGCTCTCCTCTGCCGACGGCGACCTCAGCTCGCCGCTCCGACCAGACGCGCGAAGGCGCTCATCCGAGCGACCCCCTCGGGAGTGCGCGGAAGATCGTCGAGCAGGGCCGGTGAGTGGATGAGGTACGCCGCGACCTGCGCCCTCGAGATCGCCACGTTCAACCGATTCTGCAGCAGGAGGAACTCCGGGCCTCGCGGAGCATCGCGTCCGCTGGACGCCGCGAGCGAGGTGATCGAGACCACCGCCTCCTTGCCCTGGAAGTTGTCGACCGTGCCGACCGGGACGTCGTGGAAGCCCGCCGCGGCGAGCGCATCGTGCACGGTCTGACGCTGGGCGTTGTACGGCGCGACGACGATGATGTCGTTCTGCGCCAGGGGGCGCGCCGTGGACTCCGCATCATTGTCGGTGAACGTGCGTCCGACGAGACCGCGTACCAGCGCCACCACTTCGGCCGCCTCTTCCGGCGAATCTGTGGCGTTGCCTCGATGCCGCAGCGGGACGACGTGGAGCCCCGCGTCGACGCCGTCGATCGACCGCCTCTCGGTTCCGGGTGCCGAGGCGAGCTGGCCCGCGTACGCGAGCCTGGACACCGGGGCCGCGACGAACGGATGCATGCGCCACGATCTCGCGAGGAAGTAGCCGTGATCGGGCTTGATGACCGCGTCGCCGTCCATGACCCAGCCGAGCGCCGAGGTGTCGACCGGCTCGGGGTGCGCGCCCTGACTGACCTGAGGAAGCTGCTGCGGGTCTCCGAGGAGTAGCAGGTTCTTCGCTCCGGCCGCGACGGCGATCGTCGACGCGAGCGAGAACTGCCCTGCTTCGTCGACCACGAGGAGATCGAGCCCTCCGCGCTCGACGCGGGCGGTGTTGCTGAAGTCCCACGCTGTGCCGCCGACGACCGCACCGTGCTCGGCCTGCTCGGCGAGGAATGACGCCATGCCGTTCTTGGGGATGACGGTGTAGCCCGGCTCGACGGAGGGGTCTTTCGGAGCCTTGCCGACCTGACTCGCCGGCACACCGTCGGCGACGACTCGTTCGAGGAGGTTCTCGATGATCGCGTGGGACTGCGCCACGACACCGATCCGGAATCCGTGCTCCTTCACCAGCCGGGCGATCACCTGCGAGCCCGTGTAGGTCTTGCCGGTCCCCGGGGGGCCCTGCACGGCGAGGTAGCTGCGGTCGAGATCGAGCACGCCTCGGACGATGGCGTCGATCACGTCGTCGCCCTGCTCGGGCAGCGGACGACCGGACAGCGTGCGCGGAGGGATGCGACGAAGCACGTCGGTGGCCGCGTCACGCGGGAACCCGGGTGCGGCCGCGTGGACGGAGTCCGCCCACTCATCGATCGCGCCCTGCAGCGAGACGACGCGTGGCGGCGCAGCCGGAGTGAGAGCGAGGGGAAGCTCGTCCCAGGTCTGCCCCTGGATCGCCGTCTCGGTGATCAGGTAGCCGTCGTCGAGCAACTCGGCGACCGTGACGGTGTGAGGGACATGCACCGCTCGTGACGGTGCCTCGGTGTCGAAGGGAGCCGGCACCGGATACAGGGCGAACGGCTGCGCCCCGGCGCCCAGAGTGGTGCCCGGCGACACCTCGCCGCGGATCTCGATGTCGCGCGACATCACCCGTCGGCCCTCGCCGATGCTCCAATCCCTCTGCACGCGCGATGAGGCGCGGTCGATGCGCACGACGTCACGCGTGCCGTCCCACATCGTGACCGGTTCGCGCAGTCGCTGGAAGTGCGAGACCCAGAAGCTCTTCGCCTCGCGCGGGAAGTAGTCGATCGCCGCGGCCGCGATGCGATGCACCTGACCGTCGTCGCCTGCGTCGACCGCGCGCTCCGCATCGGCGAGCAGTGACACAGAGCGCGGTGACGGCTCGTAGATCACCTCGTCCGCTTCATCCGGCGGCGCCGGAGTCACGCCCTCAGCCCTCGCGATGTCGATCAGCCAGTTGCGGAGGCGCCGGGTGGAGACGCAGTCGTAGCGGTTGTAGTCGGCGAGGTCGGCGAACACGGCATCCGCTTCTTCCTGCTCCCCCGCCGCCGCGAGCTCTCGAGCCGCGACGTACTGCACGATCGAGTCATCGCCCTTCTGGACGTCGCTCGTGCGCACATCCGCGCCCATATAGAGAGGCTCGAGCTTCTTGATGGAGTACGACCTCGTGCCGACCCGCACGGTCCGCAGCACGAGCGGATACAGGTCGACGAACACTCCTTCACGCAGCAGTCGATCGATCTCACCCTCACGGACGCCGTGCCGCGCCGCCATGGCCACGAGGTGCGAGGTCTCATACGGGGCGTAGTGATAGATGTGCATGCCCGGATGAGCCGCGCGCCTCAGCTTCACGAAGTCGAGGAACCTCTCGAACGCCTCGCGTTCCGCCGCGAAATCGTGTGCCCAGAGCGCGGTGTACTGATCGGAGTTGTCGACCCATCCGAAGAGGTAGTCGATCCCCCAGTGAGCCTGGCCGTCCGGCGCCGGCTCGGTGTAGAGAGGGTCACCCTCGAAGTCGAAGAAGATGTCTCCGTGGCTCGGCACCGGGAGCGTATGGATCGCGGCCGCGTAGTGCACGTCATAGGTCGGCGCACCGTCGGCATCCGCCTGGATCTGCAGTCGGGCCTGTGCCCTCAGAGTCTCGAACGTGTCGGTGTTCATGCCGTCAGGGGGCGTGGGCGCCTCTGCCAAGGCGTCGATGGTCTCGATGCCGGCGGCTCTCAGTCGCGCACGCTGCACGGGCCGCATGCGGGCGACCATGAGGAGATCTCGGTGCGCGATCACCTGTTCCTCGCAGGTGGCGCAGCGCCCGCACGCCACGACCTCGAGATCGCCGCGGTCGTCGCCCCACGCCAGCGCCGCCCCGGCGGAACCGTCGCCGATGCGACGATCTGCGATGAGCGCGCGCAGACGCGCCCGTCGCACCTGGAACAACGGAAGGAGGTCGTCGACGGAGTGGGTGCTCACTGAGCCGTCGCCGAGGATGAGGTCGACCTCGTCGGATCGTGGGATGCCGAGCCGATCGAGCTGATCGACATATGCCGCGAGCTGCATGAGGGCCGTGACCCGCGCTTTTCGGGCGAGCTTCGAATCCTGCACCCGCCAGCGACCGTCGTCGTCGCGCTTCAGGAAATCTGCGAATCCCACGAACTCGGGTGTAGCGAAAGCCGCCTGGAAGACGACGACAGCGTCGGAGCCGAGTGCCTGAACCGTCTCTTCGACCGCCGCCGCCAGGGCAACTGCGTCGACGGACGACACCTTCTCGACGAGATGCACCCGATCGGCGCCGAGATCATCGAGATAGCGCGCCAAGACGTTCCGCTCATGCACGTCTCCGAGCAGCGCCGCCCGCGCCAGCGTCGCGTCTTCGGGCTCGTCGACCGCGGGGACCCGCCCCAGCTTGGCGTCGATCGCACGGCACCACGCGAACTCGCATTCGGCGGCCGCCTTGAGGTCGCTCGCGCTCCAGATGACGCGCTGCGCCTGAGTGTCGATCCGCACGATGCTCCCGTTCTGTCGGACACTTCGACACTAGCCGCGGCATCCGACACGGGATCACGATGGGCCGCTCAGCGCCACCAGGAGTCGTCGGGCGTGACCGGCAGGTTGCGCTTGTGCTGGGTGGCGAGATAGCGCGACTCGATGCGCCCGGCGACCTCCGGGTCGACCTGGCGCCCTTCGAGGAAGTCGTCGATCTGCTCGTAGGTGAGTCCGAGCTCGTCCTCATCGGCGCGACCGGGCTGACCGTCGAGCAGATCGGCGGTGGGCACCTTGTAGGCGAGCTGGTCGGGAGCGTCGAGGAGCAGGAGAAGCGAACGCCCCTGCCTCTTGGTGAGTCCGGAGAGCGGGAGGATGTCGGCGGCCCCGTCGCCGAACTTCGTGTAGAAGCCCGTCACGGCCTCAGCCGCGTGGTCGGTGCCGATCACGAGCAGACCGTCGTGGCCGGCCAGCGCGTATTGCGTCACCATGCGCACTCGCGCCTTGATGTTGCCGCGATTGAAGTCGCTGATGTCGCTCGTGACGGCGAACTCGATGTCCTCCTCGACGCCGTCGACGCCGTTCTGGATGTTCACCTCGACCGACGCATCCGGCTCGATGAACTCGAGTGCTGCCTGGGCATCCGCCGCGTCCTTCTGGATGCGGTACGGCAGCCGGACGGCGAGGAACTTCGCCTCCTCGCCCTCTGCTCGCACCCGCTCGACGGCGAGCTGCGCCAGACGACCGGCGAGTGTCGAGTCCTGACCGCCCGAGATGCCGAGCACGAAACCTTTCGCGCCGGTGGTGCGCAGGTAGTCGACGAGGAACTGCACGCGGCGCTCCACCTCGATCTCGGGGTCGATCTCGGCCCTCACGCCGAGCGCTTCAGAGATCTGCTGCTGCAGGGTCATGTGTTCCTCCGGTCTACCCGACGTCAGTATCCTCCTCCAGTGTTACATCGAGATGACGTGGATCGCACGCGCGTGACTCCGCGGCGGCCGATGCACCTGAGAGGATGGCGGAGTGAAACTTCTCGTCGCAGCCATGGCCTCCGAACTCGCAGCGTTCCCGGAGGAGCTCGAGGGATTCGACCAGCTCGTGACCGGCGAGGGCAAGATGCAGGCCGTCTACGCCCTGACCCGTGCGCTCGACGCCAAGGAGTACTCCGAGGTCGTGGTCGTCGGCACCGCCGGTGGGATCGACCCTGAACTCGAGGCGACGGTCCACGAGATCGGCAGCGCGCTGCAGCATGACGTGTTCGACCTCGACGGTGTCGCAGGGCAGCACGTCTCCCTGCCGGCGCGCGTGTCGACGGGCCGTGAGGGTGTGCTGATCGCGACCGGAGACAGCTTCGTCGGCGATGCGGGGATCACGGCCGTCATCCGGCCGTCCGGTGCGGGACTGGTCGACATGGAGACCTATGCGTACATCTGGGTCGCCGGGAAGTTCGGGGTGCCGATCCGTGCTTTCCGTGCGATCTCCGATCGAGCCGAGGACGGTGCGCTCGTCGACTTCCGCGAGGCGATCGCCCGCTGCAGCGTGCAGCTGCGCGAGGTGATCCGTCGGGAGTACGGCGTCTGAGACGGGCACCGCGCCGGTGCGGGGTCTCAGCGCGTCTCGATGACGCTCGGCCCGTTCGGCGTCGCGCGTACGGAGAGCTGCGCGGGGATCTGCTCCTGCATCGCCTCGACGTGGCTGATCACCCCGACGGTCCGACCGCCCTGTCGGAGCTCGTCGAGGGTGCGCATAGCGACGTCGAGCGTGTCGCCGTCGAGGGATCCGAACCCCTCGTCGATGAAGAGGGTGTCGAGACGGATGCCGCCGGCTCGCGCCGTGACCACCTCGGCTAGTCCGAGAGCGAGGGCGAGCGAACTCAGGAACGTCTCGCCGCCTGACAGGGACTGCGCTGGCCTTGTCTGGCCGGTGAATGCGTCGAACACGACGATCCCGAGCCCGGATGCCGCGCCGCGCGCGGCGAGCGCGTCGGAGTGACGCAGTTGGTAGCGCCCGGTCGACATGTCACCGAGGCGTCGATTGGCCGCCTCGACGATCTCCTCGAGCTCCGCGGCCAGCACGAACGTCTCGAGGGTCATCTTGCGCGTGTTCGCACCGCGCCCGGCGATGGTGTCGGCCAGGTTCTGCAGGACTTCGTACTCGGCGGCGTCCTCCGCGGTGCGCGCGTGCTCGGCGGCGGCGGCCTCGATGAGTGCCGCGAGCTGCTCCGCCACGGCGGCAGCTCGCCCGGCTTCGTCGACCGCTGCCGACCAGCGCTGCCGAGCGGCGAGGGACCTCAGCTCGGCGGGATCGAGATCGATCGGCTCCTCGGGCAGCGTGCGCAGTTCGAGGTCGAGGAGGATCGCGCGCTCCTTCTCTCTGAGCACGGCATGCTGCGTGATCCGGCTCTCGAGCGCCGCCTGGGAAGCGGCGGAGCGCAGCGCCCGCTCGACAGCGGCCACGTCGGGAAACTCGGAGGCGGCGAGTGCGGCGTCCCGCTCGAGCATCGCCGCGGTCGCCGCCTCTGCTCTGCGCTCACGTTCGGCCGACGCCTCGACCAGCGCGAGAGCAGCCTGAACTTCATCGAGCGTCGCAGCGAGCCGCGCTGCCACGGAGTCGAACGGTCCTTTCGCGTCGGCGATCGCCTGACGCGCCTCGGCCATGCGCTGAGCCACGAGCGAGTGCTCCTCGCGGGCTGCGGCCAGCGCGGCGGTGTCACGTTCGCGATCGATCTCGAGCCGCCGGATGCGTTCGATCAGGGCGTCGCGCCGCTGTTCGAGCATCGTCCGCTCGTGCGAGGCCTCGACGCTTTCCGCGTGTGCGGCGGTCGCGTCGTGCAACTCTGTGGCAGCCTCATCGGCTGCTCGGCCGTCGGCCCGGGTGACTGCGGCGGCGAGATCCGCACGCAGCGAGGACACGTGCTCGGCGGCGTCCCGCTCACGCCCGGCGATGATGTCGCGCTCGGTCTCGGCTTCGTCGACGTCGTCGGCGGACACCGGATCCGTGTGCACGGCGGGAGCGGGATGCTCGGGGGATCCGCATACCGGACACGCTTCGTCGTCCTGCAGGGAAGCCGCCAGCTCTCCCGCGATGCCGTCGAGGCGGCGCTGTCTGAGCTGAGCCAGCGCCGTCTGGGCCGCGGCGAGCGCGGCGCTGGCCTCAGCGAGCTCTCGCTCCGCTCCGCCGTGCGCGACACGGAGGCGTTCCGCCTCGAGCGCCGCGGCATGCCGCACGGCGGCACCATCTCGCGCTGCAGCCAGATCCGCGACGCGATCGGCACGCTGCCTCGCGGCGTCGCGGTCCAGAGTGAGCTGTTCGAGCTGTCCCGGAAGAGCGACGCGATCGGCCTCCGCGGCCTCGATCCGCGCGGTCGCCGCCGCCACGGCATCCGCGGCCGCGGTGAGCTCGGCGTCGAGAGCGGATGCGGAACCCTCCAGTTCCGCCGCCCTCTGCCACGCGCCCGTCTGCCTGGTGCGTTCAGCCGCCCATTCCGCGAGATCGTCCGTGACGATGTCGTGAGCCGCCCACACGGCGCGTGCGCGCTTCTCGGCTTCGATCGACGCATCGAGCGCAGAAGACGCCGTCGCCGCGGCCGTGATCGGGCCCCGAAGAAGCTCAGCAGTCCGAGCCTCGTACAGTTCCGTCCGCGCGTCCGCGATCCGATGCTCCTCGGCCTCGAGACGATCGAGCGCTGCCCTGGCGCGATCGCGCTCGATCTGCGCCCTCTGCTCGTCTCGCAGCGTCGCGAGCGCCGCATCCGCGGCATCCGACTCCTTCTCGGCGTCGACACGCTCCGCCGCGCGACGCTCGGCGCGGTAGTCCGCTCGAGCCTGAGCGCGACGCAGACGGTCGAGACGCTCGTCCGTCGTCATCACGAGGGACTCCGCCTCACTCGAAGCGGTGTCGCCTCCCTGCGCGTCGCTGTCATGCCCGAGGTCGGCGTTGTCGACCAGTCGCTCGCCTTCGTCGAGGCGGGCTGACACGGTGGCGAGACGGGCTCCGAGTGACCGCTCCGCCGCCTTGCGTCGCTCGTCGAAACGTGTCTGCACGTCCTCGAACCGCTCGGTGCCGAACAGCCGCCGCAGCAGTGCCTGCCGCTCACGGCTTCCGGCGAGCAGGAACTCCGAGAAGCGGTTCTGCGCGAGCAGGATCACCTGCAGGAACTGCTCACGGCTGAGCTGCAGGATCTCGTCGAGTTCGTAGGCTGCCTCGCGCTCCTTCGCAGCGAGTCCGATCCACTCGCCGCCGATCAGGGTGTCGAGCTGCACGGCTGCCGACTGCACCGTCATCCCGCCGCCACGCTTCTTGGGCCGCTCGTACTCGGGCGAACGTGTGACCCGGTATCGGCCGGCCGGAGTGCTGAACTCGACGACAACCTCGGTGACGTCGTCGGGCTCGCAGTGGTCGCTGCGCAGTCGCTTCTCGCCACCCTCGTACCGTGGCACCCCACCGTAGAGAGCGAAGCAGACCGCATCGAGGATGCTGGATTTGCCTGCTCCCGTGCGACCGGCGATCAGGAAGATGCCGTCGTCTGCGAAGGCGTCGAAGTCGACGACCTGACGATCGCGGAACGGCCCGAAGCCCTCGACCTCGAGGAGGTGCAGCTGCATCAGAGCGCCTCCTTCGCTGTCGGAGAGTCTTCGCGTCGAGCGGCCACCGGACTAGACGAGGGCTTCTGCACGAACGCGGTCATCGAGCACCTCGCGGATCAGCTCGGCCTCGCGCTCGGTCGCCCCGTGTCCTGAGCGGACGTGCTCGAGGAAGGCCTCGATCCGTTCAGGATCGGTCACGGCACCCTGCAATCTCTCGACGTACGACCGCTCGATCGTCTCCGAGGTCTGGGACGGCTGATGCTGCACCATCGCGCAGTGCGGATACCGCTCACGGAGTCGGCGCATCGGCTCTGTCTGGGCGAGCGCGTCGGTGTAGACCGCGCAGACCCAGTCCTCCGCGTGGGCGGCGACGTTCTCGGTCGACAGGATCTCCTCGAGGGTGCCCGTGAGCGTGACGAGACGGCGAGGCACGGGGAGCTCGAGCCACTCGACCGATGCCAGTCCGGTCGCGTCGAGCTCGACCAGCCAGGACCCGCGCGGCTTGTTCTGCTCGCCGAAGCTGTAATGCAGGGGGGCGCCCGAGTAGCGCACGCGCTCGCTGATCTGCTGGCGCCCGTGGATGTGACCGAGGGCGACGTAGTCGGGACCGTCGAACACGGTCAGCGGCACGACGTCGAGACCGCCCTGCCGGACCTCGCGCTCGAGGCCCACCGTGGCGTCGACCCCGGCGGAGAAGCAGTGGGCGATCGCAACGGACCGACCGGGGTGTTCATTCATACCGACCCGTACGAGGTCCATGGCGTGCGCCAGCGTCTGCGCCTGCGTGCGCAGTTCGGCCCCGTTCCAGTGCTGTCGGACGATGGCGGGCTCGAGGTAGGGGATGCCGAAGAAGTGCACGGGGCCGTCGGCGTCTGTCAGTGTCACCGGAGTGCCGATCGCGAGGGGGTCGGTCAGCACATGGATGCCGTCACGCAGCAGTCGCGCCTGGAACCCCAGCCGCGCGGCGGAGTCGTGGTTGCCGCTCGTGACGATCACACGGGCCCCCGTCTCGTGCAGCGCCACAAGAGCGTCACCGAGAAGCGTGTACGCGGGGCCGGCGGGGGTCGCCGAGTCGAACACGTCGCCGGCGACGATGACGACGTCGACCGCGTGGTCGCGAACCTGCGCCGTGAGCGCCCCGAGCACCTCGGCCAGCGCGTCCATGGTCGAGTTGCCATGGAAGGTGCGGCCGATGTGCCAGTCGGAGGTGTGCAGGATTCGCATACTCACACGCTACGAACCCCCACCGACATTCGGTCCGAGGCGTGCCGTGGCGCCCGTTCCCCGCATCGAGATCTCCGCGATCCGGCCGAGAGAGGACGCCACGACGACGTCAGTGCGCAGCGACGGCCAGTCCCGGCTGCGCCGGCATCAGCTCGTCCTTCGTGCCCCGCACCATCACCGCGGCGATCACGGCGGCGACGAGCATGAGGATCGACGCGACGATGAAGACCCAGCCGTAAGCGTCGGTCAGCTGCCCGGGGTCGAGATCCGCCTGGGCGTGCCCTCCGACCGACGCGGCGTACACGGCTGTGAACACCGACAGGCCGATCGATCCGCCGATCTGCATGGCCGAGTTGGCGACTGCCGACGCGATGCCCGCGTCGTGCGGAGCCACTCCGGTGAGAGCGAGGTTCTGCAGCGGGATGAAGACGAAGCCCATGCCGACGCCGAGCAGCACGAGCGCCGGGGCGATCTGCACCAGGTAGGCGCCGTCCGGGGTGATGCCCGACAACAGGAACAGACCCGCCGCGGCGATGAGCGGTCCGACGATCATCATCGGCCGCGGTCCGATCACTCCGAGCAGCTTGGTCGCGATCGGGGCGATGATCATCGTGGCGATCGGCAGCGGCAGGGTCGCCGCGCCCGCCTGAAGCGCGCCCATCCCGAGCACGAACTGCAGGTGGAAGGTCAGGTAGAGCGTCGCGCCGATCATGATCGCTCCGGCCACGCCCTGGATCAGGAACGCACCACCCCTGACCCGGTCCGCGACGACCCGCAGCGGAAGGAGCGGCTGGGCCACGCGGCTCTCGACCCAGACGAACGCGGCGAGCAGCACGACTCCGAGCGCGAGGAAGGTGATGGTGAGCGGGTCGCCCCAGCCGTTCTCGGCGAGGCTGAACCCGTAGACGAGGGAGCCGAGACCGAGGGTCACGGTGATCGCGCCCCAGACGTCGTAGCGGTTGTCGCCGTCCGCCCTGCTCTCCGTCAGGAAGAGCGCTCCGCCGATCAGTCCGATCGCGACGAAGAACAGGTTGACGAGCAGGCACCAGCGCCAATCGGTGAACTCCGTGAGGAATCCGCCCAGGAGCAGACCGACGGCCGCTCCTGTTCCTGCGACCGTCCCGAAGACGGCGAACGCCGTGTTGCGCTCCTTCCCGGAGGGGAAGGTCACGGTGAGGAGAGCGAGGGCGGCGGGAGCGAGGAGCGCGGCGAAGACCCCCTGGAGGCCGCGCGCGAGGATCAGCTCCCAGCCGGACTGCGCGAGGCCGCCGAACAGGGATGCCGCGCCGAAGCCCACCATCCCGATCATGAAGGTGCGCTTGCGACCGAGGTAGTCGGCGATGCGTCCTCCGAGCAGAAGCAGCGCGCCGAAGGCGAGGGCGTAGGCCGTGACCACCCACTGACGCTGGCCATCGCTCAGACCCAGTGATGCCTGCGCCTGCGGCAGGGCGATGCTGACGATGGTGCCGTCGAGGACGACGATCAGCTGCGTGAGGGAGATGACGACGAGCGCCCACCACCGTGTCTGGGGGCGGGCGCGCAGGGACGATGACATGGAAGAACCTCCGGTGTCGGGGACGATGCCGGAGGTTTCGAGCCTCGGACCAGCGCGCGTCAGCGCCTGACCACCTCAGCCGACGGGGCTGAGCAGAGCATCCATATTACCGGAGGAATGACGCCGCGTAACACAGCGTCACACGTCGATGCGTCAGCGCGAGCGCAGCAGAGACGCGTGCTCGGGATGCGCCTGGAACCAGTCGGCGACATACCAGCACACGGCGTCGACCTTGCGATCTCCGCGCTCCTCGATCTCGGCGACCGCTCCCTCCACGACGACGCCCGCGTAGCCGTGGCCGCGGAAAGTCGGGATGGTGAAGGCTCGCGTCAGGGCGATCGTGTTCCCGTCGTCGCGATAGTCGAGCACGCTGACGAGCTGTCCGTCGCGCGTCAGCGTGTACCGCGAGGCGTCCTTCTCATCAGTGAGGATGAAGCCGGCAGCGAGGGTCGAAGTGGTCACCTTCTCCACGTTACGCCTCGCTCCCCGACCGGCGGCCGTTTTGACACGCGCGGACTTCTTCCGACATAATCCCCCCATGACTACCAACGCAAGCCCTTTGTCCGCCCAGGAGGCGAACAGGACTGCCGGGATGATGATGCCCGGTCCCGTTGGCATGTGTTGCCGAATGTGTCGCTGAACGAACAGCCACTCCGTCTGACCTGACTTCTCGCGATCTGCGAGGACTGGTCTCCGAGCACCCACCCCGTGCTCGCTTCCCGGCTCGCCCGGTCATTCATGCAACGCATCAGAGCCTTCTTCCGGCTCACGTCCTGAGGACTACATCATCATGTCGAACACCGCACTTCTCGAGCGTCCCGCCGCCACCGCCGTCCGCACCGTCTCGTCGGAGCCCGCCGCACCGCTCGATGCAGATCTTCCCGCCGTCCGCTCGCCGCGAGGATTCGCCCTCTACGTCGGTCTCGACGAGATCAAGGCGGCCGAAGCCGGCGTCAGCCTCCCGCTCCTGGTCGACGCTCTGCGCCGCACCCTCGCCGAGCTCGCACCGGGTGCCGAGACGCACGCCACCGTCGCCCTGGCCCCGCACGGCTCCGGCGGCCGCGACCTCGACGTCGTCCGTCTCGCACTGCACGAGCCGGGTGCGATCGCACGCACCAAGGCCGCTGCCGAAGAGGAGGCGACCGACGAAGAAGGCGGCGTCGTGGTCGACATCTCGCGCAAGCGCGTGCTGATCGACGGCGAGTCCGCGGCGTTCACCTACAAGGAGTTCGAGCTGCTGCAGTACCTCGTGCTCCGTGAAGGACGGACGATCGAGCGCAGCGAGCTGGTCTCCGCGCTCTGGCAGGCGCAGGACGACGAGACTCCCGGCGAGCGCACGATCGACGTGCACGTGCGGCGTCTGCGCGCGAAGCTCGGCCGCTACGAGGACATCGTCCGCACCGTGCGCGGCATCGGCTACCGCTTCGACCGGCACGCCGACGTCGTCATCCGCTACGGCCACGGAACGCCCTCGCCCGACCGCTTCTGATCCGAGTGTCAGCCCCGCCACGTATGGTGGGCGCATGACCCTGACCGCGGATGCCGGAGCCGCCGATGCGGCCTCCCGCGGCGCGCCGCGCGAGACCGTGTATCGGCCGGCCGCACCCCTCGATCTCCGCGCGACGGTGGGCATGCTGCGACGGGGGCCCGGCGACCCGACCATGGTGTTCGACGGCCCGGTGATCTGGCGCACGCTGCGAACGCCGCTCGGTCCTGCCGCACTCGCGCTGCGCGCCCGCGGCGACGAGATCATCGCCACGGCGTGGGGCGACGGAGCGGAGCACGCGCTCGACAGCGTCCCGGAGCTGTGCGGCGCGAACGACGACCCCACCGGCTTCGATCCCTCCCATCATCCGCTGATCGCCGACGTCGCACGCCGGTCGGTCGGCATCCGCCTGGCTCGCACGGGCGTCGTGTTCGACGCTCTCGCGTGCGCGATCATCGAGCAGAAGGTGACCGGCCTCGAGGCGTTCCGCGCATGGAGACAGCTCGTCACGAAGTTCGGCGAGCGCGCACCCGGTCCCACCCCGAGGCCGATGTACACCGCCCCCACCGCCGCGCAGTGGCGCCGCATCCCGTCGTGGGACTGGCACCGGGTCGCGGTGCAGCCGCCGCAGTCGAAGACCGTCGTGCGCGCCGCCGAGCGCGCTGAGAGCGTCTCGCGCGCACTTCTGGCCGCCCCCGCCGGCGAGGAGCGCGATCGCGTGCTGACGAGCTTGCCGGGCGTCGGCATCTGGACCTCGGCCGAGACCCGCATCAGAGCCCTCGGCGATCCTGACGCCGTGAGCGTCGGGGACTACCACCTGGCCCATCAGGTCGGCTATGCCCTCACGGGCCACCGCACGGATGACGACGGGATGCTCGAGCTGCTCGCCCCGTGGGCCGGCCACCGGCAGCGAGTGATCCGCCTCATCTTCGCGAGCAGGGTGAGCGAACCCCGTCGTGGGCCGCGGCTCTCCCCCGAAGATCATCGGAGTCGCTGACCCTGCCGCACGGCGCGGATCGCCCCTAGGCTGAGGCCATGTCCCGCAACGCACTCCGCTTCTCCGTCACGGCAGGGCTGCTCATCGTCGGTGTCGTGATCGGCCTGATCTTCCAGAACGTCTGGCTCGGCATCCTGCTCGCCGCGATCGTCTGGCTCGGCTGGTTCATCGGCTACGAGTCCCGGCGCGGCCACAACACCGGCGTCAACGACGAGGACCACGGCGTCGAGCTCTGAGCGTCAGTAGTAGACCGCCAACGGACCGGACGGCCCCTCGACCACCCGCACGGGCGTATCGAACACCCGGGTGAGCACGTCGCCGGTCATGATCTCGGCGGGCGCCCCGAACTCGATGACGGCTCCGTCCTTCATGGCGCAGATGTGGTCGGCGTAGTGCCCCGCGAAGTTGACGTCATGCAGCACGATGACGATCGTGCGCCCCAGCTCCTCCGACGCCCGGCGCAGGTGCTTCATCATCTGCACGGCGTGCTTCATGTCGAGGTTGTTGAGTGGCTCGTCGAGCAGAACGAACTCGGTGTCCTGCGCCAGGACCATGGCGACGTAGGCTCGCTGTCGCTGGCCGCCGGAGAGCTCGTCCAGGTATCGACCTTCGAGGTCCCCGAGATCGAGGAAGTCGATCGCTCTGCTGATGAGCTCCTCGTCGGCGCGCGTCAGCCGGCCCTTCGAATGCGGGAAGCGCCCGAAGCCCACCAGCTGGCGCACGGTGAGACGGGTGACGAAGTGGTTCTCCTGCCGCAGCACCGAGACGATCTTGGCGAGATCCTTCGACTTCGTGGTCGCCACGTCGTATCCGGCGATCTCGATCGCTCCGGCGTCCATGCCGCCGAGCCGGCCGATCATCGTCAGCAGAGTCGACTTTCCCGCGCCGTTCGGACCGATCAGTGCCGTGATGCCGCCGGAGGGGATCCGGAGGTCCACAGGGCCGATCGCGACCTGGTCGCTGTAGTCGCGGCGGACGCCGTCGAGTGTGATCACAGCCTGCCCTTTCTGAGGATGACGACGAGGAACACGGTTCCTCCGACGAGTTCGATGAGGATCGACACCATGCCCTGCGCGTAGAAGACGTTCTTCATGACGAAGTACGCCCCGGCGAGGATCGTGAAGGCGGTGAGCACCGCCACCGGGAAGATGAGCCGGTGGTCGTATGTATCGGCGAACTGGTACGCGAGGGTCGCGACGAGGAAGCCGAGGAACGTCATCGGGCCCACCAGCGCGGTGGAGGTCGCCATCAGCACGGCGACAAGGAAGAGCACGGCGTAGAGCTCGCGCTTGTGGTCGAGTCCGAGCGAGCGCGACACGTCGGGTCCGAGCGCGAGGAGATTCAGCCGCCGTGCCCGCAGCCACAGCAGCGCGGACGCGGCGACGCACAGCGGGATCGCGAGCGGCAGGTAGGACGCGTCCGCGTTGGAGACGTTGCCGAACAGGCGAGCCGCCAGCACGTCGAACTCGCTCGGTGTGAGCAGCCGCTGCATGAAGGTCGATATCGCCCCGAGTCCGCCGCCGATGATGATCCCGATCAGGAGCATGATCTGGAGGTTTCCGTAGCGCCCCGACAGCAGCCATCCGTAGAGCGCCATCGCGAGACCCACCATGATGACGACCTGCAAGCCGAACTGCCAGACGCCCTGGATCGCGACGAGCCCTGCGACGCCGAACAGGTAGACCGTAGTCGTCTGCACCACCCGATAGAGCGATTCGAACCCCATGATCGACGGCGTGATGATGCGGTTGTTCGTGACCGTCTGAAAGCTCACGGTCGCAATCGCCTGCGCCACCGCGACCACTGCCATCACGGTCACATTCGTCACGCGGAGCTTCGCGATGCGCCAGAACCCAGGCGATCCGATCGGCATGGGGTTGTCCCAGGCGAGCAGGGCGAAGGCGAGGGCCGCGGAGAGGACGATGAGGACGCCCAGCACCAGGGCGTAGCGACGGCGCGCACGCGCGGATGTGAAGGATCCGGAGGTGCGGGCATCGACCGCGAGTGCGCTAGCCACGACGACGCTGCCTCAGCAGGAGGAGGATGAAGACGATCGCGCCGACGATCCCGAGGATCAGCGAGACCGGGACCTCGAACGGCATGATGATCGTGCGGCCGATGATGTCGCAGACCGTGACGATCGCGATGCCCAGCAGACACACCCACGGCAGGTTGCTGCGCAGGTCGTCTCCTCGGACCATCGAGACGATGTTGGGCACGATCAGTCCGAGGAACGGGAGGTTGCCGACGACGACCGTGACGACTCCGGTGGTGACGGCGATCAGCACGGTCCCGAGCAGGATCACGCGGTTGTAGTCGACGCCGACGTTGGTGGCGATCTCCTCCCCCAGTCCGGCGATCGTGAGGCGGTCCGCCACGATGAAGACGACGACCCCGACGACCGCCACGATCCAGAGCATCTCGTACTGCCCGCGGAGCACCGACGTGAAGCTGCCGGCGAACCAGACGCCGATCGCCTGCAGCGAGTCGGTGACGAGCGCGAAGTACGTCGACACCGATCCGACGACGGCACCGAGCATGATCCCGACGATCGGGACGATGAGCGACGACCGGAGGGAGACGCGGCGCAGGAACGCGAAGAAGACCATCGTGCCGATGAAGGCGGCGATGATGGCGCCCGTCATCCTCAACGGGATCGACGGGTTCGGCACCAGCACCATGACGGTCAGCAGACCGAGCCCTGCCCACTCGGTCGTGCCGGTGGTCGTGGGTTCGACGAAGCGGTTCTGGGTGAGGAGCTGCATCACGAGTCCGGCCATCGCCATGGCGGCTCCCGCGAGGACGAGAGCGATCGTGCGCGGCACGCGGGTGATCTGGAACATCTCCGCGCCGTCCGCGGCCCCCGCGATGTCGTATACGCCCGTGAAGAGCGACACGACGAGGAGTGCGACGACGACGAGGATGCCGACGAGCAGCTTCACGTCGAAGAGCCGCCCGACGGAACGGGGCGACTCGATGGATGCGGTGCGGGTGTGGGTGCGGGTCATCATGCGACGCCGGACGGCGGCATCCGCTCGGAGCGGATGCCGCCGGTCGGCCCTACTTCTGCGCGGCCTCGAGCGCGTCGGCGAGGTCCTCGAGGAACGTGGTGTACGTCTGGATGCCCTCGTTCAGGTAGGTGTCCGTGGGCATGTAGACGATCTGCTCGTCAGCGACGGCGGTGACGCCGGAGAGCGCCTCCGAGCTCTCGAGGATCTCGGACGCCTGCACGTAGTCGGGGGTCTCGGCGGCGAAGACCGCATCGCGGTCGAGCACGAGAAGCCAGTCGGGGTTGGAGGAGGCGATCGCCTCGACAGAGATGTCGTCGCCCTGGTGGTCGTCGGAGGCGTCATCGACCTCGAGCGCCGGCGTCAGACCGAGGATGTCGTAGATCGGTCCGAGCGAGCGCCCGACGGTCGGCGCGAGGTACCCGATCTCGCCGCCGGAGGTGTTCACCGCCATGACGGTGTCGGCGTCGTCGTATGCGGCCTTGGCCCGCTCGACGGCCGCGTCGAAATCGTCGACGAGCGCCTGCGCCTCGTCCTGCTTGCCGAAGATCTCGCCGAGGACGGTGGTCTGACGCTTGAGCTCCTCGTCGAAGGGCTCGCCCTCGCGCGGCTCGAGGTCGATGATCGTGGCGTCCGGCACGAGCTCGGCGATCGCCTCGTTGTGCTGGGTGAATCGCTGGCCGCTGATGATGAGGTCGGGTTCGACGGCGACGATCGCCTCGAGGTCGGGCTCGCTGTGCAGGCCGATGTCGACGATCGACTCGTCGTCGAGGTACGACACGGTGTCCGGCATGAGCGCGACAGCGCCGGCCGAGAGCTCGACTCCCCAGTCGGAGAGGGTCTGGAACGTGCGGTTGTCCAGTGCGACGACGGATGCAGGGGGCGTGGCGATCTCGTGCGATCCGCTGTTGTCCTCGACGGTGACCGAGTCCGCTGCGGCTGCGGTCCCCTGCGGCTCGGCGTCGGAGCCGGAGGCGCAGCCGGCGAGGGTGAGGAGGCCGACGAGACCGACGCTCGTAGCGGTGAGGATTCTGGGCATGGACATGGAGAGACTCCTGTTCTGCGGTGATGAGTGCGCGGAAACGGCGCGGGAACGGCGGACTTAGGATGCCCTAACTCCACCTCCAAGATAGGTTAGCCTTACTTTATGAGCGATACGAAATCCCGCTTCTCCATCGAGCGCCGCGGCCTCGATCTGCGCTTCCGCACCGTCACGCTGACCGCCCGGGAATGGCTGGCCCCTGGCTACGTGCGTGTCCGACTCAGTGGCAGTGACCTCGAGGGCTTCGACTCTCCCGGCTCCGACGACCACATGCGCCTCTTCTTCCCGTCCGGTCCCGTGGAGTCCCTCGAGCAGATGCGGGAGGCGCCGAGTCGCGAGTACACACCTCTCGCCTGGGGCGACGACTGGCTCGACGTCGAGTTCGCGGTGCACGGCGACGCAGGGGTCGGCGCCCCGTGGGCCGCGACCGCTCCGCTGGGTGCATCGATCGGAGTCGGTGGCCCCCGCGGTTCGGCCGTGCTCAGCGGCAGCCCCGGATCCTGGCTTCTCGTCGGAGACGAGACCGCCATCCCGGCGATCCGACGCTTCGCCTCGTCGATACCCGCCGGGGTGCCCGCCCGCATCGTGATCGAGACGGCCTCCGTCGGCCGGGAGATCGAGATCGACACCCCGGTCGACGTGGAATGGCTGCACCGTGGCGACGCCGCCGAAGGCTCCGCCCTCATCGCATTCCTCAACCGCCTGACCGCCGACGATTCGGTCGGCGACGACCCGTTCGTGTTCATCGCCGCCGAGCAGTCGGTCGTGAAGCCCGGGCGCGCGCTGCTCAGCCGGTGGGGCGTCGACTCCGCGAACGCGGTGGTCAAGGGCTATTGGAAGCGGGGCGAAGCGGAGTACCACGCTCCGCACTAGTGCGATCCGGGCGCCGACTGGAAGACTGGACGCATGGCTCTTCTGGATCACCTGGGCATCACCGTCAATGAGCTGGAGCGCGGTCGCGCGCAGTTCCATCCCGTGCTGACGGCCCTCGGCTATCAGAGCGGCGGCGAGGACGACCACTCGATCTCGTGGCACAACGGCGACGAGACCGAGATCATCCTGTACGCCTGGGATGAGGAATCCGGCCCCCATCGTCACGGCCGCGTGGGATGGCAGCACATCGCTTTCTCTGTGCCGACGCGAGACGAGGTCGACCGCCTTCACGCCGTCGCGCGCGATGCGGGATGGTCGGCCGTGCGCGAGCCCAAGGAATATCCGCGATACACGGAGCGCTACTACGCCTCGTTCGTGGAGGATGCCGACGGCATCCGGATCGAGTTCATGCACAACCCGCCGCGCGAATCCGAGTGACGCGCGAGCTCTGCGGCGCGTGAGCCCGGCTCTCCTGCACACCGAGGCCGGAACACGAGTTCCTCCCACTGCTCGGGATGGCGGTATACAGCGACGCCTCTTCCGATTCCTCGTCTGGAACGATGCGAGGATGACACGGTGCACCTCATGAACGACGCTCAGATCTGGACCATGATCGGGTGCTTCACCGCGCTCATGTTCGGCATGCTCACGGTCGTCTCGACGTTGTTCATCCGCGTGGTGCGCACCGAGATCGGCGGGCTGCGCGGGGAGATGAACGCACAGATCGGCGGACTTCGGGGCGAGATGAACGCCCGCTTCGATGCCGTGAACACGCGGATCGACGGACTCGACCGCGACATGCAGGCCGTCGTCAAGCGCTCATTCGGCCTCGACCGCGACTGACACCGGCAGCCGGCCGCCCGCAGCTCAGACCACGGGTGCGGCGACGGCCTCGGCATCCGTGCGGTCGGTGAAGGCCTCTTTCGGAACGAAGACGAGGATCGCGGCGGCGATCAGCGCGGTCACACCGCAGACCACCCACACGGTGATGTACCCGGCGAACGATCCCGCAGTGCCTTCGACCGCCCCGCTCACGCCGTTGAGGAGCGCGATCCCGAAGATGCACGAGGCGATCGCGCCGCCCACGGTCTTGACCGAGTTCGTGAGGCCTGTCGCGACGCCCGTCTGGGTCGCCGGAGCCGCCGATGCCGCAGCCGCGGGAAGGGCGGCCACGAGAGCACCCGAGCCGAGGCCGACGATGACCATGTTGGTCACCACCTGCACGTACGAATCGTGGAACGGAAGGAACAGCAGGAAGCCGATGCCGACGAGCAGAGATGCGCCCATCAGGGTGATCCGCGGAGTCAGCAGACGAGCGATGAGCGGGAACAGCAGGGCTCCCGCGATCATCGCGATCAGGTAGAGCCCGATGATCAGGGACGTCGCGAAACCCGTGGTTCCGAGCCCGTAGCCGTAGACACCGGGGTCGGTGCGGGCGAACGTCGACAGCGGCGCCTGTGCACCCAGCACGCTCACCCCGAACAGGCCGGCGGTGAGGAAGACCGGGCCGAGTGCCGGCGAGCGGAACATGCGCACGTCGATGAGCGGGTCGTCGCAGCGCAGTTCCCAGAGCACGAACGGGATGACGAGCAGAAGGCCGAGGACGACGACGGCCCAGGACCAGGGGTTGACGAGTCCGCCCTCGAGACGGAGCAGGCTGAGACCCCCGGTGAAGCAGATCAGGGCGAGCGAGATCAGCACGACGCCGACAGTGTCGAAGACACCGCCGGTCGGATCGGGAGACTCCTTCACCCCGAACAGGATCACGAAGAAGCACACGACGATGAGCACGGCGGGGATGAGCAGCACCACCGTCAGGGGCAGGACATCGATCAGGGCTCCGCCCACGAGCGCACCGATGATCGCGCCGCCTTCGAGCGCCGCGACGAGGAGTCCCGCGGCCTTCGCCGTGATCGACGAACGCCCCTCCATGCGACGAGAGCGCGACCAGATGAGCGCGATCTCGAGCGGCAGCCAGACGACGTAGAACCCCATCAGCGTCCAGCCGATCAGGAACACCGGGAACGAATCGGTGAAGGGCAGGACGAGCGCCGCCGCGGCGGTGAGCGCCGTCGAGATGAGCAGCATCCGCTTGTGGCCGACCATGTCGCCGAGCTTCGCGAAAGCGGGCACCACCAGAGCCGACAGCATGAGCTGCGTGCCCTCGAGCCAGTTGACATCGGCGTCGTGGATGCCGAGGTGCCGCGCGATGTCCGTGAGCATGGGCGTGTAGTAGCCCTGCAGCACGCCGCTGGTGAACTCGACGAAGGCGAGGAAGCCGACGACGGTGGCGAGGGTTCCCAGAGTTCGGGTGCGCGTCATCGCGGCTCCTCGGTGAAAGGACTGGATCGGGCACCGAAGCGCCCGCGGAGGGGTGAGATCACCCTAGCCGCTCGAGGAGCGCCCGATGGAACCGCTCCCCCCGCTCGAGCGCGACGATCTCGACGTTCTCATCGACGCCGTGGATCGACGCCCGCTGTGCGTTCGACATCTCGAGCGGCGCGAAGCGGTAGACGGCGGGGGCGAAACGGTGGAAGTGGCGGGAGTCCGTCGCCGCCATCATCACGTACGGGACCGCGGGGACTCCCGGGTGAGAGACGGCGAGAGCGTCGGCGAGCAGCGTGAACTGGGCGTTGTCGGTCGCGGACTCGGGCGACGGCTCGCTCGCCTCCTCGACGGATACGGTGATGAGCGGATCCCGGATGCGCCGACGCACCCGCAGCACCGTCTGCTGCGTCGTCTCACCCAGCGCGATGCGCAGGTTGACCGTCGCCGAGGCCTGCGACGGCAGGACGTTCGCGGCAGTGCCGCCCGACTGCATGGTCGGAGCCACCGTTGTGCGCACGAGTGCTGCGGGCTCGCCGCCGAGCGCGGCGAACAGCCGGCCGGTGACCGGCGGGGCCGAACCGAGCAGCCTGAGCAGATGCCCTGCCGGACCGGGAGTCTGAGCTCCGAGCTGCGACAGCATCCGTCCGATCGCCTTCGACGGACGCGGTCGGAACGTGCGGGGGCCGAGCCGATCGACGGCCCTCGCCACGCGCCGGACCGCTGTGAGAGCGGGCGGTGCCGAGGCGTGACCGCCCTCACCACGCGCCGAGAGCGTGAGCGTCATGACGCCCTTCTCCCCCACGCCGATCATCGCCGCCCGTCCCGGAACGAAGGGCAGCGGCGCATCCACGACGGCGCCACCCTCGTCCACCACGAGCCACGGGATGATGCCGCGATCGCGCAGGACGCGGGCGATCTCCTCGGCTGCTCGACCGAAGGTCTCCTCATTGCCCCCGAACGACAGGTAGACGTCCCGTGCGGGGGTGAACCCGTCGGCGAGCAGGTTCTCGATCGCCTCGAGCACGACGATCAGCGGACCCTTGTCATCGAGAGCACCACGACCGTAGACGACTCCGTCGGCGATGACGCCCTCGAACGGGGGATGCGTCCATGCGTCGCTCTCGTCGACGGGGACGACGTCATAATGCGCCATCAGCACGACCGGCCCCGCAGCGCCGGCGTCCCTGCCCGTCCAGTGGAAGAGCAGCCCGAAATCGGTGTGCCGTTCGAGTGCGAGATGCTCGTGGACGAGCGGGTAGAGCTGCGCGATCAGAGCGACGAACGACTCGAACGGCTCGGTTCCGCGCTCCTCGACCTCGGCCGACACGGTCGGCAGCTGGATCATCTGCGAAAGCCGTTCGGCGATTCCCGGTCGAGGTTCCGTCACGTCGGCCATCGTATCGCCGGGGACGATTCCCGCCGGCTCGCCGTACTCCGGTCGACGTCCGTCCTGCTCGGCGCCGGCGCCGCGAGACAATGGAGGGATGAGCCTGTTCGCCCTGGCACCCAAGCGCGGTCCGCGCTGGCATCTCGCCACCCAAGCGGCGCTGGGCATCGCGGTGCCGATAGCGGTCATGACCGTGCTCGGCGAGCCGTCGCTCGGCTACGTCGCGGCCTCGGGCGCGTTCACGGTCCTCTTCGCCGGGACGGCACCGGTGATCGATCGGGCGAGGATCCTGCCGTTCGTCGCCGCGGGCCTCATCGTCAGCGCCGCTCTCGGAGTGGTTGTCTCCGCCAACGCCTGGCTCGTGAGCATCGGCGTCGTGGTGGTCGCGGTCGTCAGCGCGGCCCTGGCGTTCGGGTTCCGGCTCGGACCGCCCGGACCGCTCTTCTTCGTGCTGGTGTTCGGTCTGTCGGCGCACGTCGTGGCGAGCTCGCCCCTGGCACCGCTGACCTACCTCGGGGCACTCGCGGCCGGCTGCGTGTTCTCCTATCTGGTCGCGATGGCGCCGCTTCTGCGTCCTCGAGCGCGCTCGATCTCCGCTCGGCCGCTGAGCGAGCTGCTCCCGGGCCCCGCATTCACCCCCGATTCGCGCATGCTCGTGATCCGGGTCGCGATCGTCGCCGTCATCGGCGTCCTGCTGGGACTGGTGATCGACCCCACCCGGACGTACTGGATCGTGGGGTCGGCGGTGGCGGTGATCGGCGTGGCCGCCGCCCGTCGCGCCGCCGTCCAGCGCGGACTCCATCGCATGCTCGGAACCGTGGTCGGGGCCGGCGTGTACGCCCTGCTCGCGCTGCTGCATCCGTCGGGGCTGTGGCTCGCGCTGCTGCTGGGCGCGCTGCAGTTCACGATCGAGCTCGTCGTCGTCAGGCACTACGCTCTCGCGCTCGTCTTCATCACCCCTCTGGTGCTTCTGCTGACGGGCGCAGCGACGGGCGAGATCGGTTCGATGGACGTCGCCGGGGAGAGGATCGTCGACACCCTCGTCGGAGCTGCTCTGGGTGCGATCTCCGGCTTGCTGCATCCGCGCGCGACCACGTCTTCCGCGTGACTCTCTCGACGTCTGCCGTCGCACGCGCCATACTCGCAGCATGACCCGTGCGCCTGAGATCGCCGACTACCACCGCAGGCTCAGCTCGGAGGATCGGCTGATCTGCGACCTCCTCGCGGACGAGATCGACCGAGCACTCCCCGACGCCGCCGCCAAGGTCTGGCACGCGCACCCGGTCTGGTTCCTCGACGGCAATCCGATCGTCGGATACGACCGCTTGAAGGATGCCGTCCGACTGATGTTCTGGAGCGGCCAGTCGTTCGCAGAGCCCGGACTCGTCGCCTCAGGATCCTTCGAGGCCGCCGAGAAGAGATTCACCTCCGCCTCGGAGATCGACACCGACCGGCTCGCCGTCTGGCTGTCGGAGTCGCGGGTCGTGCAATGGGACTACGAGCACATCCGCACGAACCGGGGCCTCGTCAAGCGCACCTCGTTCTGATCGCGGCTCGGGAACACCGCGAGACGGTGCGCGGTTGCACCTCGAGAGCCGAGAGGAGAGCCATGGAACTGACGCTCGTGACCTCCGCGTTCTGCGGAGCGTGCTCGCGCACCCGCTCGGTCGTGGAGGACGCCGTGCGCTACCTCCCCGACGCGACCGTCACCGAGATCGACGTCGCGAGAGAACCGGATGCCGCGGAGGCGCTCGACATCCGCTTCACCCCGACCGTCATCATCCGCGATGATTCGGGCGCAGAAGTGTTCCGCGCCGAAGGTGTGCCGACGGTGCCTCAGGTGCTCACGGCGGCGGTGAAGGCCCTCCCCGCCTGAGCGCGACGTCGCTCTTGCGGATGTCCGACCCCCGGCGCAGAATGAGCCGCAGCGGGACCGACGGCGGCCCCGCCTGACAAGGCTGGGGGCAGTCATGGCCAATCTCAATCCCTATCTCTCGTTCCGCACCGAGGCGCGACAGGCGATGGAGTTCTATCAGGGCGTGCTCGGTGGTGATCTCGAGATCAACGTGTTCGGCGAGTTCCCCGACATGGTCCAGAACCCGGATCAGCACGATCTCGTGATGCATGCGCAGCTCACGACGCCGGACGGCCTGGTGCTCATGGCCTCAGACACCCCCGACGGCATCCCGTTCGAGCCGCCCCAGGGATTCTCGGTCTCACTCAGCGGCAACTCGCAGGAGAAGACGCAACAGGTCTGGGACGCCCTGTCCGACGGTGCGGCGATCACCATGCCGCTCGACACCCCGCCGTGGGGCGGCACGTTCGGAATGCTCGTCGATCGTTTCGGAGTGCCCTGGATGCTGCACGGCGACCCCGAGTGAGTCGCTCAGCGCAGGGCTTCGGCCTCGATGAACGCTCGGAGCTCGTGCTCGTCGTCGGCCATCTCGGTCCTGCGCTGCGGAGCATCGAGCATCGCGCGCAGCTCTGAGGAGTACTCGAGCTCGACGCCGATCGCCTCGCGGATCGTCTCGGCGAACTTCTGCGGCTTCGCCGTCTCGAGCACGAGCATGGGCACACCGGGCTCGACGTTCTCGCGAGCGACCTTGACTCCGTCGGCCGTGTGCGGGTCGATGATGTCCCCCGTCGCCTCATAGACGGACCTGATCGTCGCGAGCCTGTCGTCGTGCGTCGAGGTGCCGCTGACGATGCCGAACTCCTCGACGAAACGCGCCAGATCGGAGGTGAAATCGAAGAAACCCTGGGTGTCGAGCTCCTGCCAGGCCTTCACGACGCGGCTTGCGTCACGACCCACGAGTTCGAAGATGAAGCGCTCGAGGTTCGACGCCTTCGAGATGTCCATCGACGGGCTCGAGGTGGCGAGCGTCTGCGCGGCGCTCCGCGGCCGGTAGACGCCGGTGCGGAAGAACTCGTCGAGGACGTTGTTCTCGTTGGCGGCGAGCACGAGGCGACGGATGGGCAGCCCCATCTCCTTCGCGAAGAACCCCGAGAGGATGTTGCCGAAGTTTCCGGACGGCACCGTGAACGACACCTCGGTCCATCCGCCGGCGTCCGTCGCACGCAGCCACGCCCAGAAGTAGTAGACGACCTGGGCGGTGATGCGGGCGAGGTTGATCGAGTTGACCGCACCGAGGTGCTGAGCGCGCTTGAAGTCGAGGTCGCCGGCGAGGGACTTGACGAGGTTCTGGCAATCGTCGAACACGCCGTCGACGACGATGTTGTGGATGTTGTCATCGTCGAGCGAGAACATCTGCGCGCGCTGGAACGCACTCATGCGCCCCTTCGGGGACAGCATGAACACCGAGATGCGGTCCTTGCCGCGAAGAGCGTGCTCGGCAGCCGAGCCGGTGTCTCCCGAGGTCGCGCCGAGGATGTTGAGGACAGAGCCCTTGCGCTCGAGCGCGTACTCGACGACCTGCCCGAGGAACTGCATGGCCATGTCCTTGAAAGCGAGGGTCGGCCCCTCGGAGAGACCCACCAGGGTGAGATCGTCGCCGATCGACCGCAGGGGCACGACCTCTTCAGGGAACGGCTCGTAGGCGGCCTCCGTCATGCGGGCGAGATCGGCCCGCGGGATGTCCGTGGCGAAGAGACCGAGCACCTCGGTGGCGAGCTGCGGATACGTCAGGGCACGCCAGCGCTCGAGCGTCTCTCCGTCGACCGTGGGCATCGTCTCGGGGACGGCCAGTCCTCCGTCGGGCGCGAGCCCCTCGAGCAGGGTCTCGCAGTACGGCAGCGGCTGCATGCCGCCTCGGGTGGAGATGTACTGCACGGGAGCTCCTCGGTTCGGGATCGGCACGGGGCTTCCATTGTCGCAGGTGGGCGCGGGGTGATTTCACGATCAGGATGCGCGTCTCACGACATAGCGCGTTCATCGCGCGGAGGCAATGGTGTTCCGCTGTGAACTCGTATCTCTTAGCGTGGACCCCATCAACAGAACAGGAGCCCTCATGACTGCGAAGACCCATACCGCGCATGACCACAAGCCCGCGGACGGCCAGGCTCCCACGACAGCCTCGACGCCGGCCGAACCCCTCTACGAGCGTGTCGACCTCGATCGCTACGTCGTGCTGCACGACGGCCCCGTCGGATACGTCGAGCACGTGCATCCTGTCTTCGTCTGCTACGTCGGCCACCCTTACCCGCACGCCGACGAGATCGCTCAGGTGCATGACTTCCACGACGCGGTGAGGACTGTCCTGCACCGCGCCGTCTCGAAGCGGCGCGCTCAGTGAGCCACGAGGTCTGGCCCGGTTCCCCCTATCCGCTCGGCGCGACCTTCGACGGCCAGGGCACGAACTTCGCCCTGTTCAGCGAGGGCGCCGAGAAGGTCGAACTGTGCCTGTTCGACGACGACGGCAGCGAGGAGCGCGTCCCGCTCGAAGAGGTCGACGCGTTCGTCTGGCACGGCTATCTGCCCTCCGTGCAGCCCGGACAGCTCTACGGATACCGCGTGCACGGACCGTACGACCCCGCGCAGGGAAAGCGATTCAACCCGAACAAGCTCCTCCTCGACCCGTACGCGAAATCCGTGGCCGGCCGGGTCGACTGGGGGCAGCCCCTGTTCGGCTACGACTTCGGCGACCCCGATTCCCGCAACGATGAAGACTCCGCCGCGACGATGGTCAAGGGCGTCGTCGTGAACCCGTTCTTCGAGTGGGCGGGCGACCGACTGCCCAAGACCCCTTATGCGCAGAGCGTGATCTACGAGGCGCACGTCAAGGGACTGACCCAGCTGCACCCGGACATCCCCGAGGAGCTGCGGGGCACGTATGCGGCCATCGGCCACCCGTCGGTCATCGAGCACCTGGTGCACCTCGGCGTCACCGCGATCGAGCTGATGCCGGTGCATCAGTTCGTCTACGACTCGACCCTCGAGGAAAAGGGCCTCACGAACTACTGGGGCTACAACACGCTCGCCTTCTTCGCGCCGCACAACGACTACTCCTCCAGCGGGCAGCACGGTCAGCAGGTGCAGGAGTTCAAGGCCATGGTGCGCGCACTGCACTCGGCGGGGATCGAGGTCATCCTCGACGTGGTCTACAACCACACCGCCGAGGGCAACCACATGGGGCCGATGCTGTCGATGCGGGGCATCGACAACGAGGCGTACTACCGCCTCGAAGAGGACCGTCGCTACTACACCGACTACACGGGCACGGGCAACAGCCTCAACGCCGGCAACCCGCACGCGCTGCAGCTGATCATGGACTCGCTGCGGTACTGGGTCACGGAGATGCATGTCGACGGCTTCCGCTTCGATCTCGCCTCGACTCTCGCGCGCGAGTTCTACGACGTCGACCGTCTCGCGGCCTTCTTCGAGCTGGTGCAGCAGGATCCGATCGTCTCGCAGGTGAAGCTCATCGCCGAGCCGTGGGATGTGGGCCCCGGCGGATACCAGGTCGGCAACTTCCCTCCGCAATGGACGGAGTGGAACGGCAAGTACCGCGACACCGTGCGCGACTTCTGGCGCGGTGAGCCGCAGGCGCTCGGCGAGTTCGCATCGCGTCTCACCGGTTCCGCCGACCTGTACGAGCACTCCGGTCGGCGTCCCGTGGCGTCGATCAACTTCGTCACCGCTCACGACGGCTTCACGCTGCGCGACCTCGTGTCGTACAACGAGAAGCACAACGAGGCCAACGGCGAGGACAACAACGACGGCGAATCCCACAACCGCTCGAGCAACAACGGCGTCGAGGGGCCCACCGACGACGAGACGATCAACCGCGTCCGCGCCCGACAGCAGCGCAACTTCCTCGCGACACTGCTGCTGTCGCAGGGAGTGCCGATGATCGCGCACGGCGACGAGCTCGGTCGCACCCAGGACGGCAACAACAACGGTTACGCGCAGGACAACGAGCTCACCTGGGTCGATTGGGAGGCGGCGGATCGTCCTCTCGTCGAGTTCACGGCAGCGGTGGCGAGACTGCGCCGCATGCACCCGACGTTCCGCCGCAGCCGGTTCTTCGACGGCCGGCCGGTGCGGTCGGAGGACGGCGAACGAGTGCCGGATGTGGTCTGGCTGCGACCCGACGGCCGCCGGATGGAGCCCGAGGACTGGGATTCCGGATTCGGTCTCGCGATCGGCATGTTCTTGAACGGACAGGGCATCCGCGAGAAGGACCGCCGTGGACAGCCGGTGACGGATCAGAACTTCCTCGTCTACTTCCACAGCGGGACGGAGGCTATCGACGCCGTGCTCCCCGACGAGCGCCACGGGCGTGCGTGGGAGGTCGCCGTCGACACCGCCGGCGACCGTGCCGGAGGCGACGCGATCGACGCCGGCGCTCCGGTGACCCTCGAAGCCAACTCGATGCTGGTGCTGCGCGAAGTCGATCAGACCGAGGTGCCGACGGACGACTCCGTCGAGGCCTCGCTGCGCATCCAGACCGAGCGCGCCGAAGCTCCGTCACCCGCCCCGACCCCGGAGCTGCCTCGATGACCCACCGCCCGCTCTCGACCTATCGTCTGCAGATCCGAGCGGGTTTCACGCTCGACGACGCGGCATCGATCACGGAGTACCTCACCGAGCTGGGTGCCTCGTGGGCGTACCTCTCACCGCTGCTCGCGGCCGTGCCGGGGTCGGACCACGGCTACGACGTCGTCGATCATTCCCGGGTCGACGATGCCCGCGGTGGCCCCGAGGGGCTCGAGCGCTTCTCCGCCGCGGCCCGCTCAGCGGGGCTCGGGGTCCTCGTCGACATCGTCCCGAACCACGTCGGCGTGGCCGTCCCGCGCGCGAACCTCTGGTGGTGGGATCTGCTGCGACTCGGGCGCTCATCGCGCCATGCGCTGGCATTCGACGTCGACCCGCGACTGTCCGACGGACGGGTGCGACTGCCGATCCTCGGGTCGTCGCTCGCGGAGGTGCTGTCAGCCGATGAGATCGTCGTCGACACGACCCCGGCCGACGATGCCCCCGACGGAACGCTGTCGTACTTCGACCACGTGCTTCCCCTGGCACCGGGATCGGGAGAGCTCGCAGACGATCTGCCTGCCCTCCTCGACGCCCAGCACTACGAGCTGCGGTTCTGGGAGGACCAGAACACCGACCTCGACTACCGTCGGTTCTTCGCCGTGTCCGAGCTCGCCGGCATCCGCGTCGAGATCCCGGATGTCTTCGAGGAGTCGCACCGCGAGATCGCCCGGTGGATCACCGACGGTCTGGCCGACGGACTCCGCGTCGACCATCCCGACGGGCTGACGGATCCCGGCGAGTACCTCGAGCGACTCGCCGACATCACCGGCGGCGCGTACACGGTCGTCGAGAAGATCCTCGAACCGGGTGAGCAGCTGCCGTCCTGGTGGCGCACCGACGGCACGACCGGCTACGACGCGATGGGCGAGATCGACCGCGTGCTGATCGACGGCGACGGAGTCGCAGCCCTCGACCTCCTCGACTCGCGGCTGCGGGACGAGACCGGTCTGCCGGCCGCGAAGTCCTGGGCCGACCTGATCCACTCCACGAAGCGGATGATCGCCGACGACCTCCTGCAGTCCGAGGTGCGACGCCTCGTCAGGGCTCTGCCGTTCGGCGTGGTCGGCGCCGAGGACGCGCTCGCCGAGATCGTGGCGAGCTTCCCGGTCTACCGGTCCTACCTCCCGGCGGGACGCGAGCATCTGCAGCACGCGATCGACGACGCCGCACGGCGCCGCCCCGACCTCGCGGGATCGATCGCCGAGCTGACGCCCCTGCTGCTCGACACCTCGCTCGAGGTCTCGCAGCGCTTTCCGCAGGTGACGGGAGCGGTGATGGCCAAGGGCGTGGAGGACACCGCGTTCTACCGCCACACCCGCCTCGGCACCCTCACCGAGGTCGGCGGCGATCCCTCGATCGCCTCCGTCTCGGTCGACGAGTTCCATGACGCCCAGCAGGCGCGGCTCGCGTCGTGGCCGTACTCGCTCACCGCTCTGTCGACCCATGACACCAAGCGATCCGAGGACGTCCGTGCGCGTCTGTCGGTGCTCTCCGAGATTCCGGACCGCTGGGCGCAGGTGCTGACCGAGCTCCGTGCCGTCGCCTCGACAGGACACGGGCCACTCGATTCCCTTCTCTGGCAGGCCGCGGTCGGAGCATGGCCGATCTCGTCGGAGCGCCTGCTCGCCTACGGGCTGAAGGCCGCGCGCGAGGCTGCGGAATCGACCGGATGGCAGCATCCGGATCTCGAGTTCGAGAAGGGCGTCGAAGCGATCGCCGAGGCGGCGAACGGGCGGGCTCGACCGATCCTCGAGGGATTCGTCGGCGAGATCGTCGACTCCGGTCGGGTCAACTCGCTGTCCGCGAAGCTCCTGCAGCTCGCAGCCCCCGGTGTGCCCGACGTCTACCAGGGCACCGAGCTGTGGGACCACTCGCTCGTCGACCCCGACAACCGGCGGCCGGTCGACTTCGCAGCGCGTTCGGCGATGCTGGGTCGACTCGATGCCGACGTCTCTCGCGGCATCCTTCCTCCCATCGACGACTCGGGCCTCGCGAAGATGCTCGTCACGTCGCGCACGTTGCGTCTGCGCCGGGACAACCCCGAGCTCTTCTACCGGTATCGCCCGGGCGGTGTCGCCGGTGAGGCGTCGGATCATGTGGTCGCGATGGACCGGGGCGGTGTGCTGGCGGTGGCGTCGCGTCTGCCCGTCGGACTCGAGCGCCGCGGCGGATGGGGCGACACCGTGCTGCTGCGCCGCGAACTGCCGGCGACGGACGCGATCACCGGTCGCCGCTTCGGCCGCGGTCCGGTCCGGCTGGCCGACCTGCTCGACACGTATCCGGTCGCGCTGCTGGTGGACGAGCGATGATCTCGGTCTGGGCTCCCCGCGCCGACAGCGTGCGGTTGCGTCGTCTGACACCCGCGTGCACCACGATCTCGGAGCACGACCTCACGTCGGCTGATGACGGTTCGGGATGGTGGAGCACCGATGTGGCGATGTCCGAGGGCGAGCGCTATGGCTTCCTCCTCGGCGACAGCACCGACCTGCGCCCTGATCCGCGGTCGCTGCGGCAGCCGCGGGGCGTGCACGGGCCCTCGGCTCTCTTCGATCCGGCCCGCTTCGAGTGGACCGACGGGGACTGGCGCGGTGCGCCGCTCGACGGTGGCGTGATCTACGAGCTGCACGTCGGGACATTTACACCGGACGGCACGCTCGACGCGCTCATCGGGCATCTCGATCACCTCGTCGAACTCGGCATCACGCATGTCGAGCTGCTCCCGGTCAACGCGTTCAGCGGCGACTGGAACTGGGGTTACGACGGCGTGCTCTGGTACGCCGTGCATGAGGGGTACGGCGGACCCGCCGCATACCAGCGGTTCGTCGACGCCGCCCACTCACGCGGCATCGCGGTGATCCAGGACGTCGTCTACAACCACCTCGGACCCAGCGGCAACTACCTGCCCGAGTTCGGTCCCTATCTGCGCGAGGGCCGGCACACGGCGTGGGGCGACTCGGTGAACCTCGACGAGCCGGCCGTGCGCGAGTACATCATCGAGAACGCGCTGATGTGGCTCCGTGACTTCCACGTCGACGGGCTGCGGCTCGACGCCGTGCACGCACTGCACGACGAGAGCACCCCGCACCTCCTGCACGAGCTGTCCGAGCGCGTAGATGCGCTCGCTCGCGAGGTCGATCGCCCGCTGAGCCTGATCGCCGAGTCGGATCTGAACGACCCGGTCATGGTCCTCTCCCACGAGGAGGGAGGGAACGGCCTCACCGCGCAGTGGTCAGACGACTGGCATCACGCGGTGCACGTCGCGCTCACCGGCGAGACCGACGGGTACTACGCCGACTTCGCCGCGCCGGACGCGCTGGCGAAGGTCACTCAGACCGGGTTCTTCCACGACGGGACGTACTCGTCGTTCCGCGGGCGCACGCACGGCGCGCCGCTGCCGCCGAGCGTCCCTGCCTGGCGACTGGTCACGTTCGCGCAGGACCACGACCAGATCGGCAACCGTGCAGCGGGAGATCGGCTGACCGCTTCGCTCTCCTCCGATCGACTCGCCGTCGCCGCGGTTCTCACTCTGACCGCACCGGGCACGCCCATGCTGTTCATGGGTGAGGAGTGGGCTGCGTCCACCCCGTGGCAGTTCTTCACCTCGCACAAGGAACCGGAGCTCGCGAAAGCCACCGCGGAGGGGCGGATCGCGGAGTTCGCGCGCATGGGGTGGGACCCGGCCGCCGTGCCCGACCCACAGGACCCGGCTACGTTCGAGCGATCGCGGCTGGACTGGAGCGAGCTCGCATCGGCATCGCACGCCCGCATCTTCGATCTGTATCGACGCCTGATCGCCCTGCGGCGCGAGGTGCCCGAGTTGACCGATCCCGAGATGTCGCACAACCACGTCATCGTGTCGAAGACGGAGGGCGCACCGGAGAACCGGGCCTACCGGATCGAACGAGGCGAGGTGTCGGTGCTCGTGAATCTCGCCGAGCAGGAGGTGGAGTTCGATCTCGCCCCCGACTCGCGGATACTGCTGGAGACGGCGCCCGTGCGGACGATCGCGCGGACCGTCGTGCTCGCACCCGAGTCCGCGGCGATCGTCGCACCTGCACGCTGATCGCCTTTCGGCCAGGTCAGAGAGACTTGGCGAAGCACAGGGACAGACCGCTGCCGATGTAGTGGCCGAACAGCGGGATCGGTCCGTAGCCCTCGCGTTCGTAGAAGCGCACGGCATCCGGCTGAGCGGTGCCCGTCTCGAGCACGAGGGACCGGATGCCGAGCAGGCGCGCTTCTCTCTCGAGTGCGCGCAGCAGCGCCACAGCCGCGCCCGTCCCGCGCGCGGAGGGAGCCGCGTACATCCGCTTGATCTCTGCGACGTCGGTTCCGAGCACGGCCGGATCGAGGGGTCGGAGACCGCCGCATACGATGGCGAGCCCGCTCTCCTCTCGTGCGACGAGGAAGACGGGCACGTCGTCCGCCGAGGGGATGACGCCCGGCTCATGGTCGTCGCTGCCGTACCGCGCATCGAGTTCGCTGCGCTGCGCGGCCCTGAGCCGCTCCGCATCCGGATGCGACCATGCCACCCGCTCGACCGTCACTCCCATGTCGCCCTCTCGATCCGATGTCGCCGCCCGATTCACGGTACCGAGCGAAGATGTCGGGGATGTTGCCGCGCGTCACCATAGATTCACGATTCTCTTAATTCACGCTTTTCTGTACAGTTGCATCGTGACCCTCGCCGCCTCGCCCACCCATACCGCCGCCGTCGCCCGCCTGGGTCATGCCCTGTCGGACTCGACGCGCGCAGCCATCCTGCTGGCGCTTCGAGCGGCGCCGGCGTACCCGTCCGACATCGCGGACGAGCTCGGGGTCAGCCGACAGCTCCTGTCGAACCATCTCGCGTGCCTTCGAGGATGCGGGCTCGTCGAAAGCGTCCAGGACGGACGCCGCAGCCGCTACGCGCTCGCCGACCCGCATCTCGCGACCGCGCTCGACGAGCTCATGCGCATCACGCTGATCGTCGAACCGGACTGCTGCGACGGCGAAGGATGCAGCTGCTGATGTCGACGAGCACTCTCACCGCCGAACGGCGCGCGACTCTGCACCGCCGCATCCGCCTCATCGTGGCGTTCACGATCGTCTACAACGTGATCGAGGCGGCCGTCGCGATCGCCGCAGGGTCAGTCGCATCGTCGGCCGCGCTGATCGGGTTCGGGCTCGACTCGAGCATCGAGGTGCTCTCGGCAGCGGCCGTGGCCTGGCAGTTCACGCGACGCGACCCCGAGCGCTGGGAGACGCCCACGCTCCGTGTCATCGCCGTCGCGTTCTTCGCTCTCGCGGCCTATGTCGTCACGTCGTCGGTGCTGTCGCTGCTCGGCGGTGATCGGCCGGAGCACAGCACGGTCGGTCTCGTGCTGACCGCGGTCAGTGTGATCGTGATGCCGCTCGTGTCGTTCGCCGAGCGACGCGCCGGCCTCGAGGTCGGGTCGACCACGGCCGTCGCCGACTCGAAGCAGACGCTGATCTGCAGCTACCTCTCGGCCGCCGTGCTCATCGGACTCGGCGTCAACAGCCTGTTCGGGTGGTGGTGGGCGGATGCCGTCGCCGGCCTCGTCATCGCGGTCTTCGCGGTACGCGAGGGTCTCGAAGCCTGGAAGGGCGACGCCTGTGCCACTTCGATCGGCATGATCCTCGAGGACGAGCACGAGCACCACGACCACGACCACGACCACGAGCACGTGCACGACGACCACCGTCACGACGACGCGCGTCACATGCACTGACGACCACGGAGTTCCAGAAAGAATTCCCGCCCGCGTCACTTTCCGTCGAGTTCGGGGTCTTGCATACGAGACCTGAAGTCGGCCTGGGGGGATACGAGCCGGTTTCGGGTCTGAGCCGCACTCTCCCCTTTGAGCGGCTCGCGGGTGGGGCAACTCCCACGGCCCCACCCGCCCTTCCGGGCTTCACGGGTCAGGCGTCCGCGCAGTCAGATCCAGCCGCGCTCCTCGGCCATCAGCACCGCCTGCTGGCGGGTGCCGACCGACAGCTTCGCGAGCACCGCCGAGATGTGGTTGCGCACCGTGCCGGGCGCGAGCGAGAGGGTCCTGGCGATCTGGGTCGTCGTCTCACCGCGGCGCCCGGCGCGGAGCACGTCCAGCTCCCGATCCGTGAGGGGCGACCGTTCGTCGCTCAGCGCGTCGGCCGCGATCTCAGGGTCGACGTAGCGGGCACCCGCGGCGACCCTGCGGATGACATCGGCGACCTGATCCGCTCCTCGCGACTTCGGCAGGAAGCCCGCGACACCCGATGCGAGAGCCCGCCGAAGCACCCCGGGACGCGCGTGACGGGTGACCACCACGCAGCGCGTGACGATGGCTCGGTTCAATCGCTCCGCGACCTCCACACCGTCGAGACCGGGCATCTCGAGATCGAGCAGGCACACGTCGGGCGTCAGAGCGAGCGCGGCAGCGAGCGCCTGCTCACCGTCGGCGCACTCGGCGACCACCTCGATGTCTCCTTCCAGACGCAACAGGGCGGCGAGCGCCGAACGGATCATCCCCTCGTCGTCAGCGAGGAGCACACGGATCATCGGCTCTGCCCATCTGCGGTCGACACATCGGATCGCGGAACCGTCACCGAGACGATGAACTCGTCGGCATCCTCGCGGATCTCCAGGGTTCCTCCAGCCTCCGAGATCCGGCGCCGCACTCCGTCGAGGCCCGACCCGACGGGGTGTGTCGCCACGCCGGTCACCACATCGTTCGCGACCTCGTAGCGCCACCCGTCGTCGACCCTGCGAAGGTCGAGCCGAGCCCGTCGCCCGGCCCCGTGCCTCAGGACGTTTGTGGTCGTCTCCCTGATGACGGGACCGAGAGCCGATGACGGCGCCTCATCGGCGTCGGGTGCGATGTCGGCCTCGACGGAGAGTCCGGCCGCGGCGAGAAGGTCTCGGGCATTCGCCACCTCGTCACCCAGCGGCACCGAGCGGAAGCGCGTCGCCAGATCTCGGGTCCCCTGCCTGGCTTCGTCGACGCTGACCCTGGCGGCCCGGAGCTGCTCGAGAGCGGCGTCGGGATCGATCCTCATCAGGCGCTCGGCCAGTTCGAGCTGCAACGCGATCACCTGCAGGTGGTGCCCCTGGAGGTCGTGCACGTCGGTCGCCACGCGCAGACGCTCCTGCGTCGCGGCGAGGCGGGCCTCCGACGCCCTCGCACGATCGACGGTGACCAGCACATCCCACCACCACAGCGAGCTCACCGACATCGCCGGGATGAGGATCGCGTACAGGGCAGGGATCCAGCCGGGGAGCGCGATCTCGGTCGCGCCCCGAGCGGCGTCGGCGACGGCGACGAGCACGAGCACCACGGTGGTCAGGACGACCATCCGCAGGCGCACCCCCTTGGGCCAGTTGAGCAGCAGCACCGACTGAGCGATGGGCATGAGCGCGAGCAGCCAGCTGTCGAGCACGAGGCCGCCCGCGATCCCGTAGCCGACCGCGATGAGCAGCGGAAGGGCGATGCGCGTCCACGCGATGCCCGGCTCGGCATCCAGCCGGTGGCGATAGTCCGCGAGCAGCACGATGGTGGAGCCCCACCAGAGCAGGCCACCCACGCCGACGACGAACGCCGCCGTCGCATCGCCGGGCACGGCGAGCGCCTGCAGCGTCCAGACCAGCACCAGGAAGAGCTCGAGGAAGGCCACGGCCGACACCGTGTACCACCAGGTCGCGGTGATGCCTCGGGCGAGCTGGCGGGCTCCCGGGGGTGGGTCGTCGGCAGGATCGACGACCGAAGAAGTGCTGCGCATGCCCCCACGATACGGGCGTGACACATGTCATGGATGCCGCGGGCGAACCACCCGGAAAGCAGTGACGGTTCGGCACTGCCGCAGCGCGACACCAGACGGTGGACTGGATGCATCGCGACGGAGACACCGTCGCTCAGACCGGCAGGAGCCACCCATGAATCTCATCGAGACCTTCCAGGGCTTCGTCGCCCAGGTGCCTGAACTCATTCAGCCGCTCATCGTCGCCCTCGCGGGCGCCATCCCCTTCATCGAGGGCGAGGGAGCCGTGTCGATCGGCATCATCGGCGGCATCAATCCGGTGATCGCGGCCGTCGCGGCGATCGTCGGCAACTTCCTCTGCGTGGCCGTGCTCGTCATCGCGAGCTCCGGTGCACGCACCGCGATCGTGAACCGGTCCCGCAGCCGGCAAGCCGTTGCGGCCGGTGGCGGAGCCGTCGAGGCAGCACCCGCAGACACGATCGACTCCGACCGCGGTGGCGCCCGCCGCGAGAAGTTCCAGCGGGCGTTCGAGCGCTACGGCGTGCCGGGGGTCAGCCTGCTCGGTCCGCTGCTGCTGCCGACGCAGTTCACCGCCACGATGCTCGCCGCGGCGGGTGTCGGCAAGGTCCGCATCCTCATCTGGCAGGCTGTCGCGATCATCGGCTGGACGACGATCGTCGCGGTGATCGTCGGCAGCGCCGTCTACGCGATCCGCTGAGACAACGACGTCGAACGCACGGAAGCCCACTCGCCGAACGCGAGTGGGCTTCCGTGCGTGTCGGGGTCAGCGACGTCCGGCGCTCGAACGGCGCCTGGCGGCGATTCCGGTGGCCAGTCCGCCACCGACGATCAGTGCGACCGCCAACGACAGGAATGCCGCGCCCGATTCGCCTCCCGTCAGAGCGAGCTCGCCGGGAGCCGCGACCGGGGTCGGCGCCGGCGCCGGAGTCGGTGCCGGAGTTGCGACCGGCGTCGGGGTCGGGGTCGGAACCGGCGTGGCCGGGGTCGGCGTCGGAGTCGGAGTCGGAGTCGGAGCCGGAGTCGGCGTCGGAGTCGGCGTCGGCGTCACGACGGGCACCGGGTTGGCGATGTTGGTGAGGGTGAGCTCGATACCGGCCGTGGTTTCCGGCGTGACCTCGAAGGTGCCGTCTCCGACGTCGACGACGCCGTCGCCGGTGATCGTCCACTCACCCCAGGTCACCCCCTGGATCTCAGGCAGATCGATCTCCTCGATCACGAAGGTCGAACCGAGCGGAGCACGTCCGCTGAGCACCGACTCCCCCACCGGAACCGTCATCGTGGTGGCTGCCGCATCCGAACCCTCGACCGAATAGCGCACGGTGTAGGTCGCATCCCGAGCGGCATCCGCCTGCGCGCCGGTGAGCTCCTTCGTGATGCCGAACGTCGTGTACGAGACACCACTGCCGTCGCCACCACCCGTTTCGACGACCGTGTGGGTCGCCGAGGTCGCGAACGTGTTGACGATCGCGTGGTTGCCGAAGACATCTCCCGCGGACACCGGCGCATCCGCCTGCGTGAAGTACACGAGCTCGTAAGCGAATCCGCCGGTCGGCAGATCGGTGACGGCGAACTCGAATGAGCGCCCGTCGTCGGCGAGATCGATCACGTAGGCCGACGAATCGACCGCGCTCCAGTCGCCGACCACTGCACCGTTCTCGACAGCGCGTCGCGCCAGATGGAACTCCCCGGTGTAGCGGTGCTCGGTCAGTCCGGCATCGAGGGTGTCGGTGATCGTGAAGGCGCCATCGTCGACATAGCCGCTCGGAATCCCGATGACCCATCTCAGCAGCCCGTCGGTCGCGGTCGCGCCGCCGAACTTGTAGGGCTCGTCCTCTTCCGCCGAATCTCCCGGTACGACTCCGCCGTCACCGGGCAGGTCGACGATCTCGATCGTGTCGCCCAGGTCGAACTCGACGGTCTCGCTGGTCGTCGACTGCGAAGCCCGCGCCTCCATCCAGAACGAGCCGCCGACCTCCTCGAGGCCGTCGACCGCTTCGGTCAGAGTGCACACCATGTCCGGCCCCTGGCCGGCAGCGACGACGCAGTTCGCCATGACCAGACCCGTCACGGGGTCTGTGATCGTGAACTCACCGGCCGACTGACGGCTGAACTCCGCGGGCAGGGTCATCCCGAAGGTCTCCCCTGCCTGCGCCCCGGTCGGGACGGCCCACTCGCCCGTGATCCGCACGGTCTGCCATTGCACCAGCGGGCCACCGCCGTTCTCGTTCTCGAGCGAGACGCTGCCGATCGCCCCCGGATAGGTCACGGACGGAGCCGCCATTGCGGGCGCGGTGGAGCCGAGCAGCCCCGCGATCGCCAAGACCATCCCCACGATGATCGCCACGATGCCGCGCTGTCGCGGCCTCGCTCCCCCGGCTCTCCTGGCCTCATTCATCCTCTTCGTCCGTGCACGCACGACACCACGCTCCCCAGTCATCGTTCTCCCCATCCGATTCGCGTCGCTCCCAATGCGACACATCTAAGAGATCAGGAAAAAGCGGGGGGATTACGCGGCAACCGGTATACAACTCCGATATACCGGGATGCGGTGTTGGCTGCGGCGTACCGGGGACTGCCTCGACGCGTCCCGGCCGTCATCGATTCCGGTTTTCCCCGCCCGTGGCTCGCGGGCTCATGCGCCCCGTCTGATGCGCCCAGATGGCGATCTCGACGCGATTGCGGACCCCGAGCTTGGTCATGAGGCTCGCCACGTGCGTCTTCACCGTGCTGAGGGTGATGAACAGCTCGCGCGCGATCTCGCCGTTGCTCAGACCCGCAGACACCTTCGCGAGCACCTGCTCCTCGCGCTCGGTCAGCGACTCGACCGGCGGCGGCGATGGTGCGGCGGCGGCCGATCCGGCGAAGGCCTCGAGCAGGCGCACCGTCACGTTGGGGGCGATCAGGGCATCACCGCTCGCTGCGGCGCGGATCGCCTGGGCGAGCAGCTCCGACCCGGCGTCCTTGAGCAGGAACCCTCTGGCGCCGGCCCGCAATCCCGCGAAGACGTACTCGTCGAGGTCGAAGGTCGTGATGAGGACGACCGCCATGGGATCGGGCACCCCTGGGCCGGCGAGCATCCGGGTCGCCTCGATGCCATCGAGGCCGGGCATCCGGATGTCGAACAGGCACACGTCCGGTCGCAGACTGCGGGCGAGGGCGACCGCTTCGGTGCCGTCGGCCGCCTGACCGACGACTTCGATGTCGGTTTGGGCGCCGAGGATCATGCTCAGTCCGGTGCGCACGAGTTCCTGATCGTCGGCGACGAGCACTCGGATCATCATGGCGCCCACCCGGCGCGGGGCAGCACCGCGTTGACGATCCATCCGCCGCCTGACGCCGGACCCGCCTCGCAGGCACCGCCGAGGAGGGCAGCACGCTCCCTCATGCCGATGATGCCGAAGCCGGGAGTCGGCGACGCGGCCACGTCTCCGTCGTTCGTCACTCTCAGGCGCACACCACCCGCGTCTGCCTCCACGCGGACGTCGACGCGGGTGACCTGTCGCGCGTGACGGAGGGCGTTGGTCACCGATTCCTGCGCGAGACGGAAGACGGCGGCAGCCACGGGTGGCGGGATGCTGTCGTCGTTGCGCGCGACCTCGACGACGACGACCGTTCCGCCCGGCCGCGTTCCGGCGAGCTGCGCGATGTCGTCCAACTGCGCGCTCGGCGCGAGCTCGGCCGTCTCGCCCTGCCGCAGGACTCGCACCATCGACCTCAGCTCGCTCAGCGTCCTGGCCGCCTCCGCCTCGATCACGCCGAGCGCATCCTGCGCTGCGCGCGAGTCCCGCCCGGCCACCGCGATGCCCGCCTGGGCGCGGATCGCGATCGCCGAGACATGGTGGGCGACCGTGTCGTGCAGGTCGCGAGCCAGGTGCTCGCGCTCCAGCATCCGGATCCGGTCGAGGCTTCGTCGTCTCGATCCCGCCCGGTAGCGAAAGGCGATGCCGAACAGGGCGACCGTCAGCAGCAGCGCGAACCCCCCGACGAGTTCATCGAGGCCTTCCCCGCGGACGAATGTCAGCGCGAGGCTCGCCAGGAGGATGGCCGACCCGATCACGAGGTCGCGACCTGCCCCCCACCGGTACACGGCGTACACGTTCACCATCACGAAGAGACTCGAGTACAGCGCCGAGTCGGGCAGGAGCAGATCGACCGGCACCATCACGATGATGAGCATGAGAAGCGGCTTCGTGCGGCGCCACAGCACGGTCGGCAGCACGACGAGGAGGGCGATCACCGCGAACAGCGGCTGCGTCAGGGCGGTGCGGACGATGCCCTCGACCACGGCCAGGACGGCGACGAGGGCCAGGAGCACCCAATCCCGCCAGACTCGGGACGGCGGAGGGGGCACAGCGCTCGGCGCACTCCACACGGAACGCACGAGCCCGGTCACGCTGTCATGATACAAGCGCACCACGGCGCGACACCCCGCGCGTCCGCCGGCGAGAGCGGCGCCGGATGAGCAGCTCCGCCACGGCACTGTTGATCATGAACGCGGCGGCGACGAGCCATGCCTCACCGAAGGCGTCGACCTCACCGAGGGGGATCGTCCACAGCGCGAAGACGAGCGCCTGGGTTCCTCCCGACACGGCGGTGGCGTAGGCGCGGGTCATCCAGGCCCCGTGCGCCACGAAGTCGCGTCGTGTGATCGCGATCACGCCCCGCACGAGGAACAGGGTCATCGCCACGGCGAAGACGAGACGAACCATCGCGAGCGCGAGTTCATCCGGTGGACCACCGAAGAAGACCGCGAGCCAGGCCGCTGAGAGGGCCGCGACGAATCCTGCGGGAATCAGCACGCGGCCGGCCACGCGGTGCCAGGCATGCCGCGTTCGGAGCGCGGGTGAGAACTGGAACGCCCCGAGAACGCAGTAGACGGTCATCGCCACGATGTGCGCGACGATCGCGACCGTCGACGCCAGGAGGAGAGTCCTCACGGGTTCCCCGCTCACCTCCTGCAGACGAAGCGCTCCACCGATCACGGGAAGCACGCTGAGCAGCAGAAGGCCGGTGATCGCCGGCCACCCGCTCTTCGATCGCCGACGCCGCTCCTTCTGCTCGGGAGTCGATCGGGCGGCCTTCATCTGCTGCGACATGTCTCGATGCTCGTCTCATCGACAGTCGGGGGCATCGGCCGTCAGCACGGACTCGGAACCGTACTTTCGGCCGAGCGGATCCGGGCTTCCTGGCCGATGACGAGCATCCCCGGGACGACAAGCATCGAGACATGACCACTGACACGACCATGACCGCGGCCGTCTACCACCGCTTCGGCGCCCCTGAGGAGGTCCGCCTCGAACAGCGGGCGGTCCCCACGCCCCGGCCCAGCGATGTGCTCATCCGGGTGCACGCGAGCACCGTGAGCGTCGGCGATCATCGCGCCCGCGCTCGGGACATCCCGGCCGGCCTCGGGGTGCTCGCCGCAGTCGGACTCGGCGTGTTCCGTCCCAGTCGGCCGATCCTGGGCATGGATGCCGCGGGCGTCGTCGCGGCTGTCGGCTCGGGCGTCACCGCCTTCGCACCCGGCGACAGGGTGATCGCCTCGACCGGCGGAGCGTTCGGCGGTCATGCCGAGTACGTGCGCCTGTCTGCCGACGGCCCGATCACCAGAGCTCCCGACACGATGAGCTTCGAAGAGGCGGTGACGCTGGTGTTCGGCGGCATCACCGCGCAGTGCTTCTTCGCCCAGGTCGCGATCGGCCCCGGCACCTCCGTGCTCGTCAACGGAGCATCCGGCGCGGTCGGCACTGCCGCGATACAACTCGCGAAGCAGCTCGGAGCAGACGTCACCGCCGTCACGAGCGGCGGCAACGTCCCACTGGTCGCGTCCCTCGGCGCCGATCGGGTCATCGACTACACCCGCGAGGAGTTCGCGGCGGGGGGCGACACGTACGACGTGATCGTCGACTGCGTCGGCAATGCCCCTTTCAGCCGGGTGGAGACACTCATCAACCCCGGCGGTGCGCTGCTGCTCGTCATCAGCGATCTGCGGTCGATGCTGACGAGCCGCGGGCACACTCGCCGGTCGGGAAAGCTCGTCACCTGGAACGTCGGCACGCCGGGCGCGGAGGACCTCGCCCACCTCGTGAGCCTCGCGGATTCCGGTCGCTTCCGGGCCGTCATCGACAGGACCTTCGAGCTGGCCGACATCGTCGAGGCGCACCGCTATGTCGACACCGGCCGCAAGCGGGGAAACGTGGTGCTGCGCATCCCCCAGCCCGGAGCGAACCACGCGCATGGGTGATGACCGGCAGCATCTCGCTCGACATCGCGGCTAACAGCGGCGCCCCGCTCGCGCAATGCCCTCTCGGTGGGCGTCGTCGACGCTTAGCCTCGTGCTGTCACGATGGTCGAAGGGCGGCGCACCCATGTCGGAGAGAAGAGACCGCTTCGCGGTGTTCGGCCAGATCGCCCAGGATCTGGTCCTCAGGGGAGATGCGCTCCCCGAGCCGGATGAGTGCGTCAGCGTGTCGGAGCTGCGACGGCTCCTCGGCGGCAAAGGCGCGAACCAGGCCGTAGGCCTTCGTCAGCTCGGGGGTTCGGTCGCGATCGTCGGCGTGGTCGGAGAGGACGACATCGGAGAGCGGCTCGTCACCGCCCTGCCGCACGACGCGATCGATGTCTGCGGGGTGGTGCGGCGCGGGGGCTCGGCCGTGCTGGTGGACGTCGTCGATCCGGCATCGCGGCGCATGCTGCTCGAGCACGTCCCGCCGACGTCGCTGTTGACCGTCGCGGATGTCGAGGCATCGGCGAGCGGTGTCAGCCGTGCAGGCACGATCTGTCTGCAGTCTCAGCAACCGGGCGATGCGCTGTCGGCCGCTCTGATGATCGCGCGACGAGCGGACGCGACGGTGGCGCTCGACGGAGCGCCCGAGCCGGAGGTTCGCGACGAACTGCTCGCCGGTGCGGACGTCGTGCGTGCCGACGCCACGGAAGCCGAAGGACTGACGGGGATCGCCGTGTCGAACCTGGACTCGGCTCACGAGGCGTGCCGGTGGCTGCTCGCTCGCGGACCCCGCATAGCGGCCGTGGAGGTGGCAGGCGAAGGCGACCTCGTCGTCTGGGAGGACGGCAGCGCCTACCGCGCACATGACGACGACGAGACCGTGGTGGACCGCACGGGAGGCGGCGACGCATTCTTCGTGGGACTCGTGCGGGGTATCGCGAACGGGTGGTCGATGGATCGCGTCGCGGATCTCGCTGCACGGGCTGCCGCGTCGACCGTGGCACGGCTGGGCGGTCGGCCGGAACTCGCGCACCTCGTGCGGTGATGCCGCGTGATCGGGAGTCAGAACGGCCAGATGAGCGGGACGTAGAGCACCGCGACGGCGACGTAGATCGCGACGAGTGGAAGACCGAGACGCCAGTAGTCACCGAATCGGTAGCCGGCGGGCTGCATGACCATGAGATTCACGGGTGTTGCGATCGGCGTCAGGAACGCAGCCGCTCCGACGACCGTGAGCGCCATCATGAACGGCTGCACGCTGACGCCCATGCTCGACGCGACGGACACCGCGATCGGCGCGATGACGAGCACGGTCGCCACGTTCGAGATGAACTGCCCGAGGATCACCGATGCGACGCAGATCGTGAGCAGAGCGAGATGGGGCGAGGTGTTGCCGACCAGCTGGAGAACCGCGTCGCCGACGAGATCGGCGGCGCCGGTGGAGACGAACGCCGATGACAGCGGGATCATCCCGGCGATGAGCGTGACAGTGGGCCACGAGATCGCCGAGAAGGTCTGCGTCACGGTGAGCACCCGCGTGACGATGAGGGCACCGGCCGCGAGAAGGCCAGCGATGACGGGCGGGACGACACCCGTGGCGAGGAGCACGACCATCGCTCCGAGGATCACCAGCGCGCGCCGCGCACCCCGGCCGAGCGGCACTGTCCGCTGCATCTGCTGGGGCGAGCTGACCGGAATCACATCGGGTGAGGTCGTATAGCGGTGCAGTGCCTCCCACGGCCCCTGGACGAGCACGGAGTCACCCGCCTGCAGCGTGACCGCGCCGGTCGCCCTTCCGCCCACGTCGCCCGGACGGCTGCCGTGCCGGAGCGCGAGGATCACCAGGTCCTCCTGTCGCGTCGTCATCCCGGGCGAGACGACCCGGCCGATCAGGCTCGACCTCGGCCCGATGAGCACCTCCGCGACGCCCTCGCCGACCGTGAAGAGGCTGCCCGTATCGAGCGCGACGTCATACGTCTCGCGCCAGGCGCGGGCATCGTGACTCGGGTCGGCGGGCTCCTCGAGACGGTCCGGAACGCGCTCGGGCAGGAGCCTGTCTCCGAGCGCGAGCACGAGCACGACCGTCAGGACGACCATCGGGATGCCGACGATCGCGAACTCGAAATACCCGAACGCACGCCCACCGGCCTCTGCGGCCGCCTCGGACACGAGGATGTTGACCGGCGTTCCGGTGAGCGTGAGGAGCGACCCCGCGCCGGCGGCGAATGCGAGCGGGAGGAGCATGCGCGACGGCGCGATGCCTGCCCGTACCGCGACGAGCACCACGATCGGAAGGAGGGCAGCCACGGCACCGTTGATGCTGATCACCGCCGACAGCACGGCGGCCAGCAGACACACGATGAGCAGCAGGCGCGAACGGCTCTTGCCGGCGCGGCGCATGAGCTGCCGTCCCACCCACGACGTGACGCCCGTGGCATCCAGCGCCTCACTGACGATGAACAGAGCGACGATGAACAGGACGATGGGATCGCCGAACCCGGCGAAGGCGTCGCCGAGCGAGAGCACTCCCGTCGCCCACAGAGCGATGGGCACCGCCATCGCGACGATGACCATCGGGATGCGGTTCGACACGAACGCGATCACGGCCGCACCGAGTATGAGGAAGGTGATGATCTCGGGGTTCATCGTGTGTCTCCGGTGTCGGGGTGCGCATGAGAGCGAATGGGAAGGCTGTCGGCGGCGAGCGCGTCGTCCCCTGTTCAGGAGACATCACCATCTTCGCCTGCCCTCAGCCGGATCGCTGCGCAGGCCCGTCGAGATTTCCGTGACCAAACCGTTGCATTCGTTACCTCGCCGTTATAGAGTGATTGCACGGTGAATGTTTGCTGTGGCATACACCGCATGTGATTGCAGGACACTCTTGGTGCAAGGGACAAGGGCCGGTCGGGAGCCTCTCCGACCGGCCCTTTACTGTTGCCAGTACGCTGTTCTCCATGACCGATCGCAAGCTCGCCCTCGAGGCCTGGGAGAGCCTGTTCCGTGCACAGCACGAGCTGTTCACGGAGATGAACACCGACTTCGATGACACCGATCTCGGGCAGGCGGAGTATGACGTGCTGCTCACGGTGACCCGCTCCCCCGGCATGTCGGCCCGCCTGCGCGACGTCACGGCGAACATGCTGATCAGCCAGCCGAGCGTCTCGCGCCTCGTCGACCGCATGGTCGCCCGCGGACTCGTCTCGAAGTGCCCCGACCCCGACGACGGACGCGGTGCGCTGATCAGGGCCACGGATGCCGGTGTGCGCCAGTTCCGCAGCGTCGCCACGGTGCATGGCCGGTCGATCGCCGAGCGGATGTCGCGCCTCGACGACGCCGAGCTGAAGACGCTCCGCGATCTGGCGGAGAAGCTCCGCGGTCGCTGACCCCGACGCACGCACGCAATCCGCGGTCGCTGACCGAACGAGCTCGGCGCATACGGAGGGTTTCCGCCGTACGGAGGATGCCGCGGCGCTGAGCCTCCTCCGTATCGCAGATCTCCTCCGCATCGCCGAGATCCGGCGGCATCCCGCCCCGACACCCTCCCCTCTTTTCTGGCAGGGTGGAGCGTGAACGCCCGCGCGGCCGCGCCGGCATCCACGACCGCCCCCTCGGGGGGAACCAGGGAGGTCATCCATGGAGATCGCCGGAATCGTCGGCATCCTGATCATCGTCGGGATCGGGATAGCCATCGCTATCGTCGTCCTGCTCATCCTGCTGCTGTTCGCACGCAGCTGGATCAAGGTGGCTCGCGCCGATGAGGCGCTCGTCATCTCGGGGCGCAAGCAGAAGGTGCAGCGGGCCGTCATCTCGGCCGACGGCACGACCAGAGACGAGATGTCGGAGTCGCCCGTCACGGTCATCGTGAACGGCAAGTCCCTCGTCAACCCGATCACCCAGCGCCACGAGATCATCTCGCTGCGCTCGCGTCAGGTGTCGCTCAACGCCGAGGCCCAGTCGCTCGACAGCGTCACCCTCAACGTCGACGGCGTCGCCATCGTGAAGATCGGCTCCGACCCCATCCTCGTGCGCCGCGCCGCCGAGCGTTTCGCCTCGCAGGACAAGGCGATCGAGCAGTTCACCACTGAGCAGCTCGAAGGTGCGCTCCGTGGAATCGTCGCGACGCTGTCTGTCGTCGAGCTCATGCGCGAGCGCAAGAAATTCTCCGACCAGATCGCCGCCGACGTCTCGCAGGAGCTCGCCGAGCAGGGTCTGATCCTCGACTCGTTCCAGATCAAGGGCATCACCGACAAGGTCGGCTACATCCAGTCGCTCGGTGCTCCCGAGATCCAGGCGAAGCGTCAGTCTGCCGAGATCTCGCAGACCAACGCCGACCGCGCGATCAATCAGAAGAACATCGCCAACCAGGAAGCCAACCTGGTCGAGCAGACGGCTCTCGACACGAACACCGCCAACGCCAACGCCGGCATCGGTCGGGCTCGCGCCGAGGCCGAGCAGGCCGAGAATCTCGCCCGCGAGCAGGCTCAGCAGGCCGTGCTGCAGCAGCAGGCGGAGAACCGCCAGGCCCAGCTCGACGCCGACGTCAAGCGCGTCGCCGACGCACAGCGCTATGAGGCAGAGACCCGGGCACAGGCCGAGCTCTACACGCGTGAGCGTGCGGCGGAGGCCGGAGCGATCGAGCAGGTGAAGCAGGCCGAGGCCCGCACCCGCATCGCCGAGCAGCAGGCGCAGGCCGACAAGGCCAAGGCCGACGGTGAGGCCGCAGCCGCGATCGCCCGAGCCACCGGTGAGGCCGACGCACTGCGTGCGCAGGCCGAGGCCGAGTCCGAGGCCCGCCGACTGCGCGCGAACGCCGAAGCAGACGCCATCCGCGCCGAGGGTGAGGCGCGAGCCGCCGCCGTCGAGGCAGAGGCGAAGGCCATCGCCTCGAACCAGGACGCGTTCCTGTCGCAGCGGGTGCTCGACACCCTGCCGTCGATCATGGCCGAGTTCTCGAAGGGCTACGCCGCGATCGGCAGCGTCTCGATCATCGGCGGCTCCGGCGAGGACGGCGCGTCGAGCGTCGTCGGCGCCGACAGCGCGAAGGCACTCAAGTCGGTGTTCGACAGCGTCAGCGCGGCGACGGGCCTCGACCTCGCGTCGATCATCCAGGGCCAGGCCGTGGGTCGCGGGATCGGCGAAGGCGTGGCTGCGGCATCCGCACCGTCCACGCCGACCCGCCAGTCTGCGCCGACCACCCCGCCGCCGCCGGCACCTCCGGCTCCCGCAGCGGAGTAGTCAGCACACAGCGCACAGCGGATGCCGCGGCCGATTCGGTCGCGGCATCCGTCGTCTCCGCCACCCGTGCTCGATGACTCCGGAGACCAGGCAGACTGAGGGAATGACCGCCGCCGCCTTCGACCTCGCCACCATCGGCGCCGGGCTCTCGTTCGCGGCCGCGCTGGACGAACTCGGGGCCGCGCTCGACGGGAGCGGATCAGTGGTCGTGAGCGCCCCGCCCGGCACGGGCAAGACCACTCTCGTGCCGCCGCTGCTGGCGTCACGGTCGTCCGGGCGCGTGATCGTCACCCAGCCTCGCCGCGTCGCGGCTCGCGCCGCAGCCCGCCGCCTCGCTCATCTCGACGGCTCGGCACTCGGCACCCGCGTGGGCTTCACCGTGCGCGGCGAGCGCTCGGCAGGTGCGGCGACCCGCATCGAGTTCGTCACCGCCGGAGTGCTGCTGCGTCGCATGATCGACGACCCCGGCCTCGACGGTGTGGATGCCGTCATCCTCGACGAGGTGCACGAGCGCGCACTCGAGACCGACCTGCTGATCGGCCTGCTCTCGGAGGTCCGCGAGCTGCGCGACGACCTCGTGGTCGTCGCCATGTCGGCGACGCTGGATGCCGCGCGCATCGCCTCCGTCCTCGGCACCGACGACCTGCCCGCGCCGATCGTCGACCACGCTGTGCCGGCGTTCCCTCTCACCGAGCGCTGGGCTCCCAGCCCGACGCCGCGCCTCGATGAGCGCGGTGTCACCTGGGGCTTCCTCGACCACGTCGCACGCACGACGACAGCGGCCGCACTCGAGCTGGTCCGCGAGAACCCTCGGGCCGATGTGCTGGTGTTCGCCCCGGGCGCGCGGGAGGTGTCGGAGATCGCCCGCCGCATCCGCGATGCGAGCGCGGCGTTCGACGTGCGAGAGCTGCACGGTCAGATCCCCGCGGCGGAGCAGGATGCCGTGATCCGCGGGCGTCGACCGGATGAGCCTCCGCGCATCATCGTGACGACTTCGCTCGCGGAGTCGTCGCTCACCGTGCCCGGAGTGCGCCTCGTCGTCGACAGCTGTCTGTCGCGGCATCCGCAACGTGATGCCGCGCGCGGCATGACGGGTCTGGTCACGACTGCCGCGTCGCGCTCGTCATGCGTGCAGCGCGCCGGTCGCGCCACGCGCCAGGGCCCGGGCATCGTCATCCGCTGCGTCGACGAGCGCACCTATGCGGCCGCCCCGGCCCGCCCGACACCCGAGATCGCGGTGACCGACCTCGCGGATGCCGCCCTGCTGCTCGCCTGCTGGGGTGCCCCGGGTGCAGAAGGCCTGCGCATGATCGACCCGCCGCCCCGAGACAACCTGGCCGATGCCGTCTCGGTGCTGCGCGGTCTCGGCGCGATCGACGACGAGGGCCGCGCCACGGCCGAGGGTCGAGCTCTCGCCCGGATCCCCGCCGACCCCCGGCTCGCCCGCGCTCTCCGTGACGGCGGCTCGGTCGTCGGCAGCCGTCTCGCCGCAGAGGTCGTCGCCGTGCTCGGCGGCGACCTGCGCATCGCCGAGGCCGACGTCGCACAGGCGCTCATCACCCTGCGCGGCGGACGGACACCGGACGCTCGCCGCTGGCGTGACGACGCGAACCGCCTCGAGCGCATGGTCGCTCCGGCGGGGGACGTGCGATCGAGTCTCGACGGCGTCGGACTCGTGATCGCACTGGCGTTCCCCGACCGGATCGCGCATCGTGTCGAGCGCACCGCCCACGGAGCGGTCTTCCTCCTGGCGTCCGGAACCCGTGCCGGAGTGACTGGCCCGCTCGCCGCAGTCGAGTGGCTCGCGGTCGCCGACGTCGCGCGGGCCACGGCGCGAGTGGCGGCAGGGTCAGGCGCGATCATCCGATCCGCGGCTGTGCTCACGGAAGCCCAGATGGAACGCGCTGCGAGTCACCTGCTGACCGACCGAGTCGAGGCGGAGTTCACGGGAGGTCGCGTGCAGGCGCGCCGTGAGCGCCGCGTCGGTGCGATCCTGCGTTCGTCCTCGCCCGTGCGCCCCTCTGCTCAAGAGGGGCGGGATGCCGTGCGCCGCGCGGTCCTGCGCGACGGGCTCGGCATGTTCGCCTGGTCGGATGCCGCGACCGCGTTCCGACGCCGATTGGCCCTGCTGCGGCGAGAGCTCGGCGGCCCGTGGCCCGACGTGTCGGATTCCGGGCTGCTCAGCACTCTCGATGACTGGCTCGCTCCCGAGCTCGACACCCTGGCGGGCGGCACCCCCGCAGCGCGAGTGGATCTGTCCTCGGCTCTGCGTCGACTGCTGCCCTGGCCCGAGGCGGCGCGCCTCGACGAGCTCGCACCCGAGCGCCTCGCGGTGCCGAGCGGATCCCGTATCCGCATCACCTACCCCGAACCGGACGACACCTCGGCACCCCCGGTCGTCGCTGTGAAGCTGCAGGAGTGCTTCGGCTGGGCCGAGACTCCTCGACTGGTCGACGGACGCGTGCCGGTGCTGTTCCACCTGCTGTCGCCCGCGGGGCGCCCTCTCGCGGTCACCGACGACCTCGCCTCGTTCTGGTCGGGCCCCTATGCCCAGGTTCGCGCGGAGATGCGAGGGCGCTACCCGAGGCATCCCTGGCCGGAGGACCCGTGGGCGGCCGTGCCCACGAAGCACACCAAGAACCGCGCCGCGCGCTGACCCTGCCTCACGCGGTGCGACGTCGCAGGGTCAGCGATGCGAGGACGAGCGCCCCGACTCCGAAGGCGACGACGACCAGCAGGGGTCCGTACACGTCCCACCCCTCGTCGCCGGCCGTGACGGCGTTGATCGTGTCGATCGCATAGCTCAGGGGCAGCCAGCCCGAGATGGCGTACAGCACGTCGGGCATCTGATCGCGCGGCATGAAGAGCCCGCCGAGGATGATCTGCGGGAAGACGAGCAGCGGCATGAACTGCACCGCCTGGAACTCGGTCTGCGCGAAGGCGCTCGCGAGGAGCCCAAGGGCGGTGCCCAGGAGAGCGTCGACGACGGCGACGAGTCCGAGCTGCCAGAGCTCACCCTCGACGTCGAGCCCGCAGACGCCGACCGCGAACGACACGGTGATGATCGCCTGCAGCAGCGCCATCAGCCCGAACGCCAGGGCATAGCCGAGAATGAAGTCGGCCTTGCCGAGCGGAGTGGTCATCAGACGTTCGAGGGTGCCGGAGCGTCGCTCCCGCAGGGTGGTGATCGAGGTGATCAGGAACATCACGATGAATGGGAACAGCGCGAGGATCGCTCCCCGAACTGATCGAACACGCCGTCCTGATCGCTGAAGAGCCACGCGAAGAGTCCGACCAGCAGGCTCGGCGCGATCAACATCAGCGCGATCGAGCGAGGATCGTGCCGCAGCTGTCCGAGCACCCGGGCGGCGGTGGCGAGCATCCGACCGCCGTTCATTCCGAGGCCTCCCGCCGTGCGCGCCGGGTGCTGCCCGCCGCTGGACCCCCGGTCGCTCGGCTGTCCCGCTCGATCAGGGCGAGGAACGCCGCCTCGGGCTCCGTCGTGCCCGTGTCGGCGAGGAGTCCGGCTGGGTCCGTGTCGGCGATGATCCGCCCGCTCCGCATCAGCACGAGCCGATCGCATCGCAGCGCCTCGTCCATCACGTGACTCGAGACGATCATGGTGACGCCGCGCGCGGCGAGGCCGCGGAACAGGTCCCACAGTTCGGCGCGCAGCACGGGGTCGAGGCCGACCGTGGGTTCGTCGAGGACGATGAGCTCGGGGGATCCGATCAGTGCCATCCCCAGCGAGATGCGCGTCGCCTGGCCACCGCTGAGCGAGTCGACGAGCTGGGCGGCCTGCGCCCGAAGCCCGACCTCGTCGAGCACCCGGTCGACGTCGCCCTTCGGTGCTTTCAGCACCGCCGCGAAGTACGAGAGGCTCTGCCGGACGGTGAGATCGCCGTACACGGCGGCACCCTGTGTTCCGTACGCCACCCGATGCCGCAGCCGCGGCGATCCGCCCGGTTCCCCCAGCACCGTCACCATGCCGGCGGTGATCCGCTGCACACCCACGATCGAGCGCATCAGCGTGGTCTTGCCGCATCCCGAGGGACCCAGCAAGCCGGTGATCTCGCCCCGGGGGATCACCAGGTCGACACCGTCGAAGACCTGCGTCCTTCCCCGTCGCACTCGCAGCCCCGAGATCTCGACCGCCGCTTTATTCATCATGTGATGAATTATGCGCCGCGCGAGTCGCGGGGTCAACGGGTACTCGTGCCCGAAGCCGAGGCGGGATGCAGGCGGCAGTGCGGCGCGTGGCCCGCGCTATTCGAAGAGGTAGCGCTGCACGGTCGGTCCGACCCGCAAGACGATGTCATCGACGGATGCCGCGGCGATCGGCGCGAGCCGCAGCACGTAGCGCGTGAGCAGCAGACCGGCGATCTGCGAGGCGACGAGTGTGGCGCGCAGCTCGGCATCCGCGACGCCGAGCGTCTTCGCGATCCGGCCGATGAGTTCGCGAGAGAGGAACCCCGCGAGAAGGGGCGTGGTGAGCCGGCTGCCGATCGCCGTCCGAATGAGCATGACGCCGCGGCGACGGATGTCGGGCTGCTCGAAGGCCTCGAGCACGTACCGCACGAGACGCTCGCCGACGGCGTCACGCGGACCCGCGACGATGGCCGGCACGTCGATGTCGGGGCGCAGCGGAATGCCGACCGCCTCAGCGAAGAGGTCTGCCTTCGTGCCGAAGTAGTGGTGCACGAGCGCCGAGTCGACGTCGGCACGAGCCGCGATCGAGCGCACCGTCGTGCCGTCGTATCCGTGCTCGCCGAACTCGTCGACTGCGGCGGCGATGATGCGTTCGCGCGCATCGGAGACGCCACGCGGACGCCCGCGCTTCTTGGGCGCACGCTGCTCGGTCATGGCGCCAGCCTACGACCAGATCTGCGCGCTCCCCTCAGTCGAGCAGATGCCGCAGGTACCGCGGCGGGTCCTGCAGGAACGACCGCCAGTGGTTCACCAGCTCGAGGTCGTTCCACTCGGCGGGACGGATGCCCCACTCCCCCACTTCGAGGATGCGAGCTCCCGGCAGCGCGGCGAGCACCGGCGAGTGCGTCGCGCACAGCACCTGACCCCCGTCGTCGACGATGCGCTGCAGCACCGCGATGAGGGCGAGGGTGGACTGGAACGAGAGCGCTGCCTCTGGCTCGTCGAGACAGTAGAAGCCGGGTTCATCGAATCGACTGTCGAGCAGAGCGAGGAAGGACTCGCCGTGGCTCATCTCGTGGAACGCCACGTCGCCCCTCGCGGAGGGATTCTCTTCGAGGTAGGTGTAGAACGAGTGCATCGTCTCGGCTCGCAGGAAGAATCCCCAGCGGTTGGCTCCGACTCCGCGCTGCAGCTGCAGCCACTCCGACAGCGGCGACTCGCTGGGGCGCGTGCTGTGCATCGCCTGGCGGGACCCTCCCTCGGGCGAGAGCCCGTAGGCGACGGCGATGCCCTCGACGATCGTCGACTTGCCGCTGCCGTTCTCGCCGACGAGGAAGGTCACCCCGGGAGCGAGATCGATGCCTTCCTCGAGCACCTGGGCGACGGCGGGAATGGTGGTCGGCCACATGCGGCCGGAATCCGGCGCGTCACCATTCGCGCCCACGGCGACGATGGGCTGCTCCCGCCGCCTGCGACTGCCCGGGGTCCAGATCGATTCCATGCGCGCCTCCTCAGAGGAGGCTATCCGCAGCCGCCGACGCGCTCGGAATGACTCAGCACTCGATGACGTTGACCGCGAGACCACCCTCGCTGGTCTCCTTGTACTTGGTCGACATGTCGATTCCGGTCTGGCGCATCGTCTCGACCACCGCGTCGAGGGAGACGTAGTGGCTGCCGTCGCCGCGCAGCGCCAGACGGGCGGCCGTCACCGCCGTCGACGCGGCGATCGCATTGCGCTCGATGCACGGAATCTGCACGAGGCCGCCGATCGGGTCGCAGGTGAGCCCGAGGTGGTGCTCCATCGCGATCTCGGCGGCGTTCTCGATCTGCCGGTTGGTGCCGCCCATCACGGCGGTGAGCCCTCCGGCAGCCATCGCGCAGGCCGAGCCGACCTCAGCCTGGCAGCCACCCTCGGCCCCCGAGATCGAGGCGTTGGCCTTGAACAGCGAGCCCAGCGCCGTGGCCGTGAGGAGGAACCGACGGATGCCACGGCGGCGGTTCGCGTCGGCGACGGCGTCGTCGTCCTCGGCCTGCGCCGCCTCGATCGCCCGCGTGCCGTCGAAGCCGAGCAGCGCACTGCCGACGAGTTCTCCGTACGGCGTCACGGCATTGCCCGCACCGAGGCCCGAGTCCGCCAGGAACCGCCACCAGTACATCGCGACGGCGGGAAGGATGCCGGCGGCGCCGTTGGTCGGCGCCGTGACGACGCGACCGCCCGCCGCGTTCTCTTCGTTGACCGCGAGCGCGAAGGCACCGAGCCACTCTCCCGGCAGCTCGCGATGACCGTCGGCCTCCGCCTCCTCGAGCTGCGCGCGGATCATGCTCGCCCGCCTCTTGACCTTGAGCATCCCCGGCAGGACGCCGTCCGAGTGCAGTCCGTTCTCGACGCACGCAGCCATGGCGTCCCAGATCGCATCGAGTCCGGCGGCGACCTCTTCTTCCGAGCGCTCAGCGGTCTCGTTGAGTCGCGCGATCTCGGCGATCGACAGTCCGTGCTCGTCGCACAGTGCGAGCAGCGACGCGGCGTCGGCATACGAGTAGGGCAGTGGGGCCGAGGCGAGCTTCGCCTCCTCGCCGTCCCGGCGGATGAACCCGCCGCCGACGGAGTAATAGGTCTCTTCGGCGACGACACCGCCGGCATCGTCCCGGGCGGTGATGGTCATCGCGTTCGGATGACCGGGCAGCCGGGTTCGCGGCTCGAAGACGATGTCGGCCTTCGAGAACGGGATCTCATGGACCCCGTCGACGCGCACCGTGGCGCCGTCGCGAAGGTCGGTCCAGGCGGCGCGCACGTCGGCCGGGTCGCAGCTCTCCGGCGACAGCCCGCGAAGGCCCGCGACGACCGCATCCGGCGTGCCGTGACCGATTCCGGTGGCGCCGAGAGAGCCGTACAGCGTGCATCCGATGCGTGCGACGCGATCGAGAGCTCCGGACGAGCGCAGGCGCTGAGCGAACGCGAGGGCCGCCCGCATCGGCCCGACCGTGTGGGAGCTCGAGGGGCCCACTCCGATGGAGAAGAGATCGAAGGCCGAGACGTACGCTGTCACCTCTTCAGCCTACGTCGTGCGCAGGAAGACGGACGCTCCGGAGGCTGTCGTCAAGGCCCTTCTCGCCTCGCAGCCGCTGACGGATGCTGGGGGTGCACTCGATGCGAAAGGGACGATCATGACGAACAGCACGCCCGAGCAGGACCCGACCTCCGGCCTCGACCCCGAGGCCCAGACCCCCACTCCGACGCCCTCGTCCGGCGATGCCGGCGAGTTCAAGGATCCGGCGAACACCGCCGAGAAGCCGGCGGAGGCGGAGTCCCCCGAAGACGCGGATCCGTCGGAGGTTCCGAGCAACGACGAACTCGAAGAGCCGAGCACCGAGAAGGAGCCCTCGGAAGAGCCCAAGGCTCCGTCGCGAAACGACCCCGAGCCCGACCATGAGGCGGTCGGGATCGGGGTCATCGACGGTCCGGAGACCGACGAGGGCGACTGAGCGACTCCTACCTCGCTCGACCACCCCACCGCTCCCGTCGCGATGCACCCTGCGACGGGAGCGAGATCGGATGCGGCTATTCGACGAGCTTGCCCTCGGTGTCGACCTCGCGCATGAGCTCGGCGATCTCGGCGGGGATCTCCGGGATCGACTCGCGCGTGACTCCGCCGGTCGGCGACCAGACGAGGTTGACCTGCAGCGTCGGGTCGGTGTCGGGGTAGTCGCTGCGGTTGTGACATCCGCGCGTCTCCCGACGCTCCAGCGCCGCCTCGAGAGTGGCTCGCGCGGCGAGCGCCGATGCCTTGAGGTCGAAGGCATGCGCGAGATCCTGGAATCCGGCGATGTCCGGGTGGATGCCGATGTCCTCCATCCGCCCCTCGATCATGTCGAGTTCGGCGAGGCCGGCACGGAGTCCGTCCTCCGACCGCACGACACCGGCATGCTGGGTCATGGTGTTGCGGATCGCGCGCTGCAGGGCTCGCACATTCTCGCGACCGTCGGCCGTGAGAAGGTCGTCGATCTCGGCGCGGGCCTGGACGACCGCGTCCGCCGAGCGGCGCTGAGCGTCGAGCCCCGCGGCATGCGCCATGGCCGCCTGCCCGACGATGCGCCCGTAGACGAGCAGCTCGATGAGCGAATTGCCGCCGAGGCGGTTGGCTCCGTGCAGGCCGCTCGATGCCTCGCCGATCGCGTAGAGCCCGTCGACGTCGGTCTGGTGGTCGTCGGGACGCACCCACACGCCACCCATCGAGTAGTGCGCGGTGGGCGCGATCTCGATCGGATCGGTCGTGATGTCGAGCATCTGCAACTCCATCATCGTCTGGTAGACGCGGGGCAGACGGGTCATGATCGTCTCGCGCGGCAGATGCGAGACGTCGAGCCAGACGCCGCCGTTCTCGGTGCCCCGCCCTTCGGCGATCTCGGTGTACGCGGCGAGCGCGACACGGTCGCGTGTCGAGAGCTCCATGCGCTCAGGATCGTACTTCGACATGAAGCGCTCACCGAGGGCGTTGCGCAGGATCCCGCCCTCGCCGCGGGCCGCCTCCGAGATCAGGGTCCCGGCGGCGTTCTCGGGCTCGATGATCCCGGACGGGTGGAACTGCACGAGCTCCGGGTCCCGCAGGCGGGCGCCCGCATCGACCGCGAGCCGGAACGAGTCTCCGGTGTTCTCGTCCCGTCGTGACGAGGTGCGGCGCCAGATGCGGTTGTGCCCGCCCGCGGCGAGGATCACGGCATCCGCGTGGATGAGGTAGCGCGTGCCGTCCGACTGGTCGAAGCCGTAGGCGCCGAAGACGACGTTGTCGCGCACGAGCAGACGCGTGATGTAGACGTGGTCGAGGATCGGCACCTCGAGCTGTTCGGCCTTCGCGACGAGGGTTCGCTGGATCTCGAGACCCGTGTAGTCGCCGGCGAAGGCCGTGCGACGGAAGGTGTGCGCCCCGAAGAACCGCTGCGAGATGCGGCCGTCGTCCTCGCGGGCGAAGTCCATGCCCCAGCGCTCGAGATCCCGGATGCCGCGCTCGGCCCCCTGCGTCACGATCTCGACCGTGTGCGGGTTGGCGAGCAGGTAGCTCTCCTTGATCGTGTCGGCGGCGTGCTGCTGCCAGCTGTCGGCCTCGTCCATGGTGCCCAGCGCGGCGTTGATGCCGCCGGCGGCGAGAGAGGTGTGCGCGTCCTGGCGCGGGCGCTTGCCGACGGCGAGGACGTCGATGCCGTGCTCGGCGACCTCGATCGCCGCCCGCAGCCCGGAGCCGCCGGTGCCGATGACCAGGACCGTGGTGGAGATCTGACGTTCGCGAGTGCTCATGCCTTCCACGCTAATTACGGTATCCCGATAACTCCAATGCATTGTTCTACTGGTATCGATACACTGAAAACATGAACCTCGAGCAGCTCCGCGGGTTCGTCGAGGTCGCCCGCCTCGGCCATTTCACCCGCGCCTCCGAGCACCTGCACCTCGCTCAGCCGTCGCTGAGCCGACAGATCTCGACACTCGAACGCGAGCTCGGCGCCGAGCTCTTCCACCGGGCGCGCGGGCACATCGGACTCACCGCCGCCGGAGAGGCCCTGCTCCCCCGCGCTCAGCGCATGCTCGCCGAGTCCGACGCGATCCGCGAGGAGATGGCCGAACTCGCCGGACTCCGCCGTGGCCGCGTGCGACTCGGCGCACCGCCCACCCTCTGCATCAGCCTCGTCGCCGAGGCGATCAGCACCTTCCACGCCGCCCACCCGGGCGTCGACCTGCACCTCACCGAGAGCGGGTCGAGGCTGCTCGTCGATCAGCTGGCCGTGGGTGCCGTCGACATCGCGCTCATCACGGAGTCGGAGGGTCCGCCGCCGTCGGGCTTCAGCCTGACGCGCATGCCGCTGCTGACCGAAGAGCTGGTGGTCGTGTCCGCCGCATCCGAGCCTCCCGTCTCGACCTCCACGGTGATGAGCCTCGACCACCTCGCCACCCTGCCGCTGATCGCGCTCGACGAGACCTATGAGCTGCGGGCGACGACCGATGCGGCCTTCCGCTCGGCAGGGCTGACCCCGAACTTCGTCCTCGAGGGCGCCGAGATGGACGCGCTGCTCCGCTTCGTCGAACGAGGCGTCGGCGTGGCCGTGGTTCCGGCGATGGTGCTGCTCGATCAGCCGGCGCTGCGGTCGGTCAGGATCTCGCACCCGATGATGAGGCGCACGGTGAGCCTGGCCCACCGTGCGGACGTCACGCCGGCCGTCGCGGTGGCCGCGATGCGTCACGTGATCGTCGGCACGGCCGCTGAGGTCGCCCGCCGAGACCCTGCCATCACGAGCCTGCTCGACTGAGGTCGCTCAGGCGTCTTCGTACTCGTCGGGAGACCACTCGTCGCGCCAGTCGATGATCGGCCGGTCGCCCTCGAATCGGATCGGCAGCCAGACGTAGTCGGCGATCGAGGTGTCGACGTAGGCGAATTCCTCCATCGGCTCGTCGCCGTCCTTCCCCGGTGCGAAATGCTCGATGAACGCCTGTCGCGCGCGGTCGCCGTGCTCGAGATACCGCGGCAGCCACCGATCGGCGACGGCGATATAGAGGTCCTTCTTTCTTGGATGCCGGAACACCGATGAGATCTGGGAGTGGTACGAGGTGCGCGACTCGTCGCCCGGATGCAGGTCGCCGAGCACCTCGAACGGACCGTGATAGCTGCGCGCCACCGCCGACTCGGACGGGTTCGGGTAGTACCCGGTGGTGCCGGAGGTCAGCAGGTAGTGCAGTCCGCCGCGCTGGAAGTGCGCCGGAGCCTCGCGCACGTACGGCGGCTGCGGCTGCGGGAAGTGGGTCGAGTAGTACCCGGTGACATCGGTGTAGTCGCTGGTGAGGTCGGCGCAGATCATCTCGGAATGCACGCGTTCGAAGTAGTAGTACCCCTTGCCGTCGTGCGGATCGACGACCAGATCGAAATCCCCGGCGCTCATGTCGAGCGGACGCAGCCAGGTGCGCTGGATCTCGTACGGACCGAGGATGCTGTCACTGGTGAGCACCGTCGAGCGCTGCACCGATCCCTTCGTCATGACCTTGACCCAGCACACGTACGTGCGGGTCTCGGCGTTGAAGATGATGTGCGGTCGGTCGAGCCCCTGAGTCGGATGCAGCGGTGAGGACTCGTCGTACTCGTCCGGCGGGATGATGACGCCCCGGTCGTCCCAGTTCACGAGGTCGATCGACGAGTAGCACCGCACTCCCCAGTGCCAGATCCCACTCCCCGGCGTCGAGAACTCCTTGTTCTCGCCGTACCAGTAGTGCACGCCGTCGACGGTGATGACGGATCCGCCGTGGGCGTGGATGCGCTCGCCTTTCGTGTCGAGCCACACCTGCCCCGGCCGGATGTGCTGCTGAGTCATGCTGCTCCCTCGGTCTCGAGAACGGGCTCCGGTCTGCGCCAGCCGAAGAACGGCCGTTCGGGGTCGTCCTCCACGGCGCGGAACGTCGTGGTGAACGAGTGGCGCCCGGGGCCGACGGGGATCTCCTCCGCGGATCCCGGAAGAACGAGCACGCCGATGGATGCCGCGGGCACCTCGACGTCGATGGACAGGCGCTCGCCGTCACGCCGCCACGCGATCGACGCCGTGCCGCGAACGCTGTCGTACCGCGCACTCGCGTGCTCGAGACGACCGCCCGGCTGCGGCTCGAAGCGGATCCTCTCCCACCCGGGCGCATCCGCCGCGAGCCCCGCGACCACCCGGTGCAGGAAGTCGGCGACGGCTCCGAGCGCGTAGTGGTTGAACGACGTCATGTCGCCGGGGTTGATGGATCCGTCCGGCAGCATGCTGTCCCAGCGCTCCCAGATCGTCGTCGCGCCCATGCTGACCGGATACAGCCAAGACGGCAGCTCGTCCTGCAGCAGCAGGTGATAGGCGTAGTCCATGCTCCCGGCGCGCACCAGCGCATCGCAGATGATCGGGGTGCCGACGAAACCGGTCGAGATGTGGAAGCCGCCCGCTCCGACGAGCTCCTGCAGCCGCGAACCGGCCCGCCGCACCTGCTCCTCGTTCTCGAAGAGCTCGAACACCAGCGCGACGGCGATCGAGGTCGGAGTGTCGCTGACCACGCGGCCGCTGTCGCTGAGGAATTCATCCTGGAAGGCCCGGGACGCTCGTTCGGCGACACCGCGATAGTGCGCGGCATCCGCCTCCTCGCCGAGCAGAGCAGCAGCGTCGGCCACGATGCGCGCCGTGCGCACGTGATAGGCCGTCGCGACCAGGTACTTGTCGGTGTGGGACTTGCCGGGGTCCTCCGGTGGTGCGGTCGGGTCGAGCCAGTCGCCCAGCTGGAAGCCGGTGTTCCAGAGTCCTGTGTGATCGGTGAGCTCGTCGACCAGGTCGACCCAGGCGCGCATGCTCGGGTACTGGTCGGAGAGGATCCGGATGTCGCCGTCGTTGCGGTACATCTCCCACGGCACGATCACGGCCGCATCGCCCCACGCGGCCGTCGGGAAGTTCGGGAAGCCGCACTCGACCCACGGTACGAAGTTGGGTACGTGCCCCTGATCAGCCTGCTCGACAGCGAGGTCGCGCAGCCATCCGGTGAGAGTGCCGTGGGCCGCGAACAGGCGCAGCGCGGTGGGCGCGAACACCTGGATGTCGCCGGTCCACCCCACGCGCTCGTCACGCTGCGGGCAGTCGGTCGGCAGATCGACGAAGTTGTCGCGCATGCTCCACACGACGTTCGAGTGCAGCCTGTCGAGCCCGTCGTTCGACGACTCGAACCAGCCGGTGCGCCGCATGCCGGTGTGGATCACCACCGCCTCGACGTCTCCGTCGCGGAGCTCGCCCGGCCAGTTCTCGAGCTCGGCGTACTGGAAGCCGTGGATCGTGAAGCGAGGGGTGTAGATCTCCTCACCCGAACCCGCGGCGGTGTAGCTGTCGACCGATGTCGCCGCCCGGAGCGGACGGATGCCGAGTTCGCCGTTCTCGATGACCTCCGCGTGGTGGAGCGTCACGGTGTGACCGGCATCCGCTCGCACCCGGATACGGAGCACCCCCGAGATGTTCTGACCGAAGTCGAGACGGATGCGGCCGCTCGGCTGACGCTCGACCGTGACCGGGCGCAGCGTCTCGGTCTCCTGCACCGGCAGAGCGGTCGGCGGTTCGATCGCCGCCGGGAAATCGGTTCGGGGCAACATGGCCGCCGGACTCCAGCTGGAGGCGTCGAATCCCGGCGCGGACCAGCCGTCCTCCGTCAACCGCGCATCGAAGCTCTCGCCCTCATACAACCCGACCGCGGTGATCGGCGACGGCGCCGTGAGCCACTCGAGGGGCACCTGTCGAGTGACACCGTCCGCCGTGGTGACCTCGAGCTGCGCGAGCAGCGCGACATCCGATCCGTAGATGTCCCACACGCCCCCGTCGAACCCGATGTGGCCGCGATACCAGCCGTCGGCGAGCCATGCGCCGATCACGTTCTCGCCGACGCGAAGCGCCGCGGTGACGTCGTGCGTCTGATAGCGCAGACGGTGGCCATAGCTCGTCCACCCCGGTGCGAGCACGTCGTCCCCGACACGCTGACCGTTGACCTCGAGCTCGTACACGCCGTGCGCCGTGGAGTGGATCCGGGCCCGCACGATGTCGCCGGGCAGTGCCCCCTCGGCGATGGCAGCCCGCAGCAGATACGCGGGCCGCGGTGCCGTGCGGTCGGCCACGACCGAGGGCGAGGCGAAGTCGACCTGCCAGTCGTCACCGAGCCCGGACTCGATCCGCACCGGTTCGCTCCAGGGGCCGGAATCGAGGGCGCGGATGCGCAGGTCTCCCCCGGCGCGTGGCGCGAGAGGCGCGAACGGCCAGGCGACGCGCTGCGTCGACGTCGTGCGCTCGGCGCGCACCGTTCCGTCGTCGGCGACGAACTCCAGTTCGAAGGCGTCTGCCGCAGCATCCGCCACGAAGGAGATCCGCGGTTCGGCTTCGCCGATACCGAGGGTCTTGCCTCCGCGCCTGTTCTCCAGCCAGATCTCGATGATGTTCGTCATGTCAGCCCTTCACCGATCCGGCGGTCAGGCCCTTCATGACCTGCTGGTTGAGGAACACGTAGATGAGCAGCGTCCCGAGCACGTTGACCGAGATCGCGGCGAAGGTCGGCCCGTACTGCACCGCTCCGTACTCTCCGGTGAAGTTGAGCAGTCCGACCTGGATCGTGCGCAGGTCGCTGCTGTTGGTGAACGTCAGGGCGATGAGCAGGTCGTTCCAGAGGAAGAAGAACTGCACGAGACCGATCGTGAACAGGGCGTTCTTGACCAGCGGGAGGCCGATCGAGAAGAACGAACGGAAGATGGACGCGCCGTCGAGTGTCGACGCCTCGAAGATCTCCCGCGGCACCGAGCGGAAGAAGGTCGCCATCATGAACACGGTCAACGGCATCCCCAGCGCCACGTAGGTGATGATGAGCGGCCACAGCGTGCCGGTCATGTTCGTGCGGAAGTAGATCGTGAACAGCGGCAGCAGGATCATCTGCGCAGGCACCATGATGCCCGCGAGGAAGAGCAGCAGCACCGTGCCGCGCCCCTTCCAGACCATGACCTCGAGCGCGAAGCCCGCGGCGGTGCCGAAGACCAGGATGATCGCCAGCGACGGGAACACTGCGACGACGCTGTTGAGGATGTACTTGCCGAACTCGCCGGTGGTGAACACCTCGATGTAGTTGACGATGTCCCACGACTGCGGCAGAGCCCAGAACGGCTCGTTGAGGAACTCGTTCTGCGTCTTGAACGACCCGAGCAGCATCCACAGGATCGGATAGACCTCGACGATGAGCAGCACGGCGATGAGCAGCCGGATCGGCAGCCGTCGGAAGAAGTCTCTGGCGCCTCGACGGTTCGGATCGACGTCGCGGCGGGTGGGCAGCGGGGTGCCCGTGACGATGGCGGTTGTCGCACTCACTGGTTCAGTCCTTCGTCAGATCGCGGCGGGTGGAGCGGAAGATGAAGACCGTGAACAGCAGGCACAGGATCGTCAGCATGAGGGCGATCGTGCTCCCGTACCCGTAGTCGCCGTAGGCGAACGAGGTGCGGAACATGTACAGGGTCAGCGGCGTGGTCGCGTTGCCGGGTCCGCCGTTGGTCAGCGCCACGACCGTGTCGAAGACCTTCAGCGTGCCGTTGATGCTGAAGATGATCGATGACAGCAGCACGGGCAGCGACAGCGGCAGGACGATCGTGCGGATGAGCTTCCAGCCGGATGCCCCGTCGATGCGCGCCGATTCGATGAGCTCGTCAGGGATGTCGACGAGTCCGGCGTACAGCAGCACGGCATAGAAGCCCATCGACCGCCAGAGGTCCATCGCGATGATCACCCAGAAGGAGGCGTCGGGGGTGCCGAACCAGTCGAGGTTCTGCCCTCCGAGGATCCCGAGGAAAGAGTTCACCGGTCCGACGGTCGGCGCGGCCTCGAACAGTCGCTGGAACAGCAGCGCGACCGCCACCGTGGGGAGCACCACGGGGAAGAACACGATCGTGCGGATGATCCCCGATCCCTTGCGCAGCCAGAAGACGTACATCAGAGAGAGCAGATAGCCCACGATCACCTGCAGGGCGGTGAGGATGAGCGCGTACTTCAGGGTGAAGAAGATCGCGTCCCAGGCGGCGGGGTCCTGGAAGAACTTGGTGAAATTGTCGAACCCGTTGAAGGTGAAGCCCGTGATGGGGTTGCCGTCCTGCACCGTGTAGAACAGCGACCACACGATCGGGACGAGCATGACGAGGGAGTAGACGAGCAGCGCGGGTCCGAGCAGGACGAAGATGGCGCGCTTGTCACCGAGGACTTTGTGCATGGTGGATCTCCTGATGCGACGAGGACGGTCTCGGGGCGGGCGGATGCCCGCCCCGAGAGTGGGTCAGCCTTCGTCGTTGGCGGCCTGGACGAGCGTCATGAACTCTTCGCCGGAGAGGCTGCCGTTGGCGAGACCTGCACCGTTGTTCTGGCTGATGCCGGTCGCCTTCGGGGTGAAGAGCGCCTCGAACCAGAGCACGCTCGACGGAGCGTTCGCGATCTCGTCCTGCACGGTCTGCGTCGTCGAGGGCAGATCGGCGGGAGGGTTGTCGACCACGAAGCCCGAGACGACACCGCTCTCGTTCAGCGCCGTGTCGCCGTAGCCCTCAGCGATGCACTTCAGCCACGCGGCCGCTTCATCGTCGTAGTTCTTCTCGGCGAACATCACCGGGATGCCGACGTTGGCCGGGATCTGGTCGATGCTGCCCTCGCCGCCCTCGACTGCGGGGAAGCGCGCGAAGCCGACGTTGTCGACCCCGATCTGGTTCTGCTCCTCGTCGTTGAAGTTCGCCAGCGCCCAGCTGCCCATGTAGTAGAAGGCGGCTTTCCCGCTGAGGAACAGGTTCATCGAGGCGTTGTAGTCGATCGAGCCGACGGCGTCACCGAAGTATCCGGCCTTGCCGAGTTCAGCGACCGCGTCTGCGGCGGCGACGTATTCGGGGTCCGTCAGTTTCGCATCGCCGTCCGCGACCTTCTGGAGTGCGTCGGGGCCGAGCGTGCGGAAGATGTAGTCGCCGACGAGGCGGGTGACGGGCCAGCCGTCCTTGCCCGCGGTGGCGAACGGCTGGACGCCGGCGTCCTTGAGCGTGGCTGCGGCATCGACGAGGTCGTCCCACGTCTCGGGCACCTCGATGTCGTTCTTCTCGAGAAGCTCCTTGTTGTACCAGAACCCCTCGATGTTGAACTCGGTCGGCAGTGCGTACAGCGCACCGTCACCATAGAGCGCCTTGACCGTCGATTCAGCCGCGGGCAGCAGCCGGTCGGAGACGCCCAGGTCGTCGAGCGCCTGGGAGAGGTCGAGCACCTTGCCCCCGTCGATGAACTCCGACATGAGCGCGGGGGTGCCGGCAGCCATCTGCATGTCCGACAGACCGTCCTGACTCGCGAGCAGCTGGAGCTGCTGGTCCCACTGCGTGCCCGAGATGTCATCGGACGTCAGCGGCGCCGCGTCGGCCGCAGCCTTGCACTGGTCGCCGGCGAGGGTCTCGAGCGTGCTGATGATCGTGGTGTTCTCGGTCTGACCGAGATAGGTGAATTCGCCGGAACCGGCACCGGACTCGGAGCCCGATCCTCCGGAGCCGCCGGAGCAGGCGGAGAGCGCGAGAGCGCCGACGCCGATGAGCGCGATTGCGGGGGCCAGGCGACGGGCGCGCCTCGTTGCTGTGGTCACTGTTCCTCCTTGAAGAGCGACGCCTCTTTTGAAGCGCTTCATTCACACCATGCCATAGAAAAAAAGCCATTGTCAAGAGAGTTACGCATCACAAATGAAGCGCTTCACGAATAGTGATGCTCTAGAGTTGAAGAGCCAGGTCATGGCGACGATGCCGAGGAGGATGACGTGACCGACACTCCCCCGCCCGGGCGCTCGAAGCCCAGCATGGCGGACGTCGCCGCTCACGCGGGAGTCGCCCTCGGCACTGTGTCCAACACCCTCAACAATCCCGAGAAGGTGCGAGAGGCGACCCGTCGCAAGGTGCTGTCATCCATCGCCGAGCTCGGATTCGTCCGCAATGATGCTGCGCGCTCTCTCGCCGCGGGAAACAGCACCTCGGTCGGCCTGGTGCTGGCCGACCTCGGCAACTCCTTCTTCGTCGACATCGCGCGCGGCGCCGAGAGAGCGCTGCGGCGCCACAAGATGGACGTGCTGATCGTCAACTCGGACGTCGACCCCGATCGCGAGGTGCACAACCTCGAGCTGCTCGACCGTTCGCGCGTGGCCGGCATCATCCTCGCCCCTCTCGACACGGCGCTCGCGAAGTCGCCGCACCCCGAGAACCGCACCACTCCGACCGTGCTGGTGAACTTCGAGTCCCCGTCTCTCGCGTACCCGGGAGTCACCGTCGACGAGCGCCACGGCGGGGCGCTCGCCGCATCGCACCTGATCGCGCTCGGGCGCCGACGACTTCTCTTCGTGGGCGGTCCGCGTTTCCTCACGGCCGTCAACCAGCGCTGGGAGGGCGCCGAGCAGGCGACCGCCGCGCACCCCGACGCGCGCATCGAGATCCTCGAGACGCGAGGCGTGAACATCAGGCACGGACGGGATGCCGGACGGCAGATCCTCGCCCGCGGTGCGGGCGCCTACGACGCGATCGTCGCAGCATCCGATCTCGTGGCCATCGGCCTCATCCAGATCCTCAACGAGGTGACCGGATTCTCGGTTCCGAACGACATCGCCATCACCGGCTACGACAACAACCACTTCGCGTCCGAGAGTGCGATCCCGATCAGCACGGTGAGTCAGCCGGGCGAGGAGATGGGCGCCGTCGCAGCAGATCTCCTGCTGGAGCGCATCGCCGACCCCGGTGCGGCGGCGCGCAGCGTCACCCTCGAGCCGCGCCTGCTCCCCCGCACGTCCACCCTCGGCGAGATGTGGCGCAGGGACTGACCTGCAGTCATGTCACCGCTCGCTCGCTGCGACGGAGATCACCCGTGCCGAAGGTCTGAAACTCGCATCCGCTCCTTCGCAGCGTGAGTTCTCCTTCGCTGGACGGGCCTTCGCTGGACGGGCGTGAGGGCCGAAAAGTGGATCCGAAGATGGAGACCGCATGGATGCCGGACAACGCAAAACCCCCGCCGCTTTCGCGACGGGGGTTTCACCTGATGTGCGCCCGAAGGGACTCGAACCCCTAACCTTCTGATCCGTAGTCAGATGCTCTATCCATTGAGCTACGGGCGCTCCTGGACCGCTCAGCGGGCCGTAGAACAGCCTACAACAGACGAGACGCGAAAGCGAAACGAGCGCTCACTCGTCACTGTCGGGCGTGTTCTGCTTGTTCTTCCGCTTCGCTTTCGCACGCTGCAGAGACGACAGCGCCTGCAGGTCGACGAGTCGCAGCGCCTGCATCCGCGCCTCGCGCATCCGGTCGTAATCGGGGTCCTGATCGGGTCGCATGCCCTCGACGCGCAGCCGACGATCGAGGTTGTGCCGCACGTCAGCCCAGGCTCCTTCGCGCGCCTCTTCGACGATGACGCGCAGGGCGGCCTCGTCCTCCATCATGTCGCGCAGCTTGGTCGCGACCCCGTGCGACTGCTTGGCCCTCCGACGCAGGTTGCGCACGTCGCGGTCCCGGTAGTCATGGGTTCCCGAGGGGTCGGAATGGCGACCGCGAGCGCGTTTGCGCAGCTCGGTCAGGTTGCGCTCGACCTCTTCGGACTCCTCGGCCATCGCCCGCAGCGCTTCCCGCGCATCGGCGACGTACTTGTCCGTGTCGAAGACGCCGTTCTCGGCGATCGTGCCGATGAGGATGTGATTCTTCACGGCGAGGCGCGCCGCAGCGGTCGCGATCGCAACGCCTTCGGCGATGGCATCCGCTGTTCGTCCCACCCCTACCTCCTCCCTTCGAGAGTACCGGTATCGCTCGGGGATGCAGTGGGCCAGAATGGATCGGAATCGGGTCTCTCCGACCCGCTCCACGACCGGCTGCTCTCCCGATCGCCGCCAGGAGGGATGCGATGAAGCGTCTCACGCTCACCGGAAGCACGACGGTCATCACGGGCGCTGCGAGCGGGATGGGTGCCGACATCGCCCGGCTGCTCGCTCGCCGACGCGTGCATCTGGCGCTCATCGACCACAACGCCGACGGCCTCGCAGCCATCGCCGCCGAGCTCACGGGCGCCATCGTCACCACCCATGTGGTCGACCTCCGCGACGACGACGCCGTCTTCGCCACGGCCGCGGAGATCACCGCGGCGCACCCCAGGGTGAATGCTCTGATCACGTGCGCGGGCTCGTCGATGCTCGGCGACCTCGACCAGCTGACCATGGAGGAGATGCGCTGGCTGACGGATGTGAACCTCTGGGGCACGGTGTCGATCACGAAGGCGCTGCTCCCCGCCCTGCGCGCGGCGCCGGCCGCCCACATCACTCACCTCGCCAGCGTCTACGCGCTGGCAGCCCCCGCGGGACGCATCCCCTACTCCCTGAGCAAGTTCGCGGTGCGCGCGTTCTCCGAGGCCCTGCGCCACGAACTCGACGGCACCTCGGTGACGGTGGGAGCGGTGTATCCCGCCGGCGTGCGCACGGGCATCATCCTGCACGGACGGTATGCCGCGGCGATCGAGCCGGCCATCGCCGCGCGAGCCGCGGCCGCCCAGGCGGCGATGTACCACACGGAGCCCGCGGATGCCGCGGCGCTGATCGTGCGCGCGACCGAACATCGCCGCGCCCGCACGATGGTCGGACGCGAGGCGCGACTGATCGATGTGCTCACCCGCGTCGCCCCGTCGAGCTACTGGCGGGTCATGCGGCGTCCCCTGCGCGAGGCCATCGACACGACGACGCCGATCGCCTGAGTCAGCCGACTGCGCCGACCCAGATCCCGGACGCCCACGCCTGCTGGTCGGCGTCGCACCCGACAGATCCCGGATATCCGCGAACCACCGCCATGCAGTTCGCAAGGAACTCGGCGTCTCCTCCGAACGCGGAGTAGTAGGCATCTGACGCCGTCAGGGCGCCCCACACCCGGAATTGGTAGATGTGCGCCAGCTCATGCGCCATCGCCCAGTTCAGTCGGTCGGCGCTCCATTCGACGATGTCGGCGCGGTACTTGATGAAGCCGCCGCTGTTCGCGCACGCCGGCGCGGTCCCTCCCGCACAGGAAGCCGATTCGTAGAGCCCGACTCCCCCGCCGCCGACCTGGTCGAGAGCGGCACGCACGCGCGCGTACCCGTCCGGACCGCTCGATGCCCACGCGGGGCCCGAGGGAGCGGCGTACTGCGCCGTCTCCCAGCTGCCGATGTCCTGACCCACCTTGTCGATGAGGGCATGCACGGTGGCTGTGGCGGCGACCACGGTCGCCGGGTTCTTGCGCTCGTCGAGCACGGACTGCTGGGCCGACTGCGCGGAGGCCCTGTGTGCCGAGGTGTCGACCTTGCCGACTGCTCCGTCGATCGCCGCAGTCAGCGCCGCGATCTCGTCGACGAAAGCGGGCCGTACCTCGAGGACTGCGGCACGCGCGGCGGTGTCCTTCTCGGCGATCGCGATCGATCCGTCGAGGTGGTCCGTGCGCATATCCGCCGTACGGATCGACTGCGCCAGCGACCGCAGCTCGGCGATCGCCTCTGCCCTGTCCTCGTCCAGGGCCGCGGCGCGACCGACGACGCCCGCAGTCAGCATCACTGCTGCGACGATCGTCACGGAGAGGAACCGCCGGATCACAGAGTTCGCCTCATGGCAGGAACCCGGAGGTGTCGGTGAGCAGCGTCTCCTGTTCGGCGATGGTGGTGCGCAGTGCCGTCAGCTGCTCCGCAAGACGGAGGTTCACCTCGCGCGCGAGCTCGAGCCGCTCTTCCGCCTGGACGACAGCCGCCCTCGCCTCGGCGAGGGCATCCACACGCTGCTGATCCGCGACAGCGATGAGCACCGTTCCGCCGAGGAGCAGCAGTCCCCCCGCGACGACGGCGACGCCTCTCATATCGCTCCCCAGGACACGACTCTCCGGAACCATTCCGTATGGCCAATATATCCCCGCGGGAGACCGCTCTCCAGGCCGGTCGGTGGTCGGCCGCGCGGCGCGGTCGTTCGCTGCGTTCGCGCGGCACGCCGGGCCGGGACGCTCAGATCGAATAGGCCTGGTCGCTGAGGCGTCGCTCGGCGGCTTCCTGCCCGCTGGCCAGATGGCGCGGGACCATCACGCGCAGGGCGTCCGTGTCACGTGCGGCGACCGCTTCGAGGATCAGCCGATGCTCCTCGGCCATCGCGAGCAGATCGTCGTGCTGCCCGAAGAGCCAGCGCAGCCGTGTGACGAACACCGCGATGAGCTCGCCCAGCATCTCGTTGCCGGCGAGCTCGGCCGAGATCTCGTGGAACTCGCCCGCAGCGATTCGCGCTGCCTCGATCTCGCCCGCGGATGCTGCGGCGAATTCGCGCTCATAGGCCGCCCGAAGCCGCGCGATCCCCTCGTCGGTGTGACGTTCGGCGGCGAAGACGAAGATCAGGGTCTCGATCGCCTCGCGGACCTCCCCGAAATCCCGGATGTCCCGATGCGTGAACTCCCGCACGACTGCCCAGGTCCGCGGGCGTGCGACGACCACTCCCTCGCCGACGAGAGTGCGGATGGCCTCGCGCACCGGAAGCCGCGAGACGTTGAGCTCGGCCGCGATATCTCGTTCGACCAGCCGGGAACCGGGGGCGCGCCGACCGAGCACGATGTCATCGCGAAGAACGCGCGTCACCCGCACCGACTCGAGTTCGCCGGTAGTCCCCACCCCCGCCATGACCGAATTGTCTCACTCGGAGCACCACCCGACAAGTTTGGTATCCCAACGCGGCGCATATGTTACGGGTGCTCCATCGGGGCGGACAGAGAAAGGGGAGCGAATGCCTCGGCATCCGCTCCCCTCGTCCGTGCCGTCAGGGCAGACGGTTGGCGATCGCGAGGTTCGTCGTCAGCTCGTCGGCATTCTGGCGCACGACGTATGCCGGGCGATCGCGCTCGACCCTCCAGGACTCACTGAGGGGTCCGACGTTGACCGTGTCGAAGCCGGCCTCGTCGTAGAAGCGGGTGACGAAGACGACGGCCTCGGCGTCATCGCCCGCTGTGGCGAGGGCGCGTCGATCGGGTGTGCCCGCGGGCGATCCGTCGGTCGTGATGTCGGCCGCGAGGATGTGGTTGAACGCCTTGGCGATGCGCGACGTCGGCAGCTGCGCCTGCAGAAGCTCCGATGTGGTGGTCTCGCCGCGGTCGAGGGCCTCGATGTGCCCATCGCGTTCGAAGTAGTAGTTGTTCGTGTCGAGCACGATCTTGCCCGCGAGCTGCTCGACCGGCAGCTCGTCGATCTTGCCCAGGGGGACGGTGACGACCACGGCGTCTCCGGCCGCAGCCGCATCCACCGCGGTTGCGGCAGTCGCTCGATCGCCGAGTTCTGCGACGAGATCCGAGAGCGTCTCCGGTCCACGGGAGTTCGCGATCACCACGTCGTAGCCGTTCGCCACGGCGACCCGTGCGATCTGGCTGCCGATGTGTCCTGCACCGATGATTCCGAGAGTAGTCATGTTGGGCCCAACGCCCGTCTCGCGCCGCTATTCCCGCGTGACCCCGCGTGTCGCGATCACACCGTGAGCAGGAAGCGCTCCTCGACCCGGCGATAGCCGAGGCTCTCGTAGAGACGGATCGCGGAGGCGTTGAAACCGAAGACATGCAGCCCGATCGAGTCGGCACCGAGTCGTGCGGCCTCGCGCTCGGCCGCGAGCATGAGATCACGACCATAGCCCTTGCGGCGCTGGTCCTCGGCGACCTCGATGTCGAGGATGAACCCGTGCGGGCGCCCTCCTCGCCGACGGACGCCGATCCACAGCACCCCGACCTCGATGCCGTCCACGTGGGCGGTGAACAGCTCCTGCCCCTCCGAATCGATGCCGTCCGGCAGCTCGAGCTCCATCTGCCGGTGCGACTCGACGACGGCATCCTCCGCCGAATACCGACCGGATGCCACCAGGTCTTCCGCGAAGGCCGCCTCGGACGCGGCAGCGAAGCTCGCGAAGCGCTCCGGGGTCATCGGCGCCACGACGAACGCGCCGTCTGACGGCTGCGCCGCCCGAGACGGCAGCGGTTCGAGAAGCATCTGGATCGACGCGACCTCGAATCCCCGCCCCTCGACGAAACCGCGACCAGCGGTGTCGGACGAATGCAGGGCGACACTCAGACGACCGACCTGCTGCCTCCGCGCGAGCGTCGTCAGCTCGTCGAGGAGGTCGTGGAGCTGTCGGCCACTCGGCTCGGTCGCGAACGCGAGATCGACGATGAACAGCACGCCGTTGTTCGCGGCGAGCCAGACGGTGCCGATCCGGGCGTCGCCGTCATCGATCGTGAGGATGAGCGAGGTCTCGGTGTCGTGCCCTGCGGGGAGCAGCTCGTCGAGCACGGCGTCGACGTGCGAGACGGCATCGTCGCCGACGTGCATCCCGGACTCCTGCCGCAGCGACACGAGTCGTGCTCTCGTGGCCTCGCGCCAGTCGTCGAAGGCGTCTGCGGTGAGAGGAGTCAGTTCAAGAGGCATGATTCCATCCTGCACCGCATCGCCTCGGTGCTCAGGACTTGTGGAGTGCATCCTCCGCAGCGACCCAGGCGAGCATGGCGCACTTCACCCGTGCCACGTATCGCGAGACGCCCCCGAGAGCAGCGGCATCGCCGAGCAGCTCTTCATCCGGTTCGATCTTGCCGCGCGAACGCATCGCCTCGCGGAACGCGGCGATGCGGATCTCGAGCTCGTCGACCGTGAGCCCCTCGGCGAGCTCGGCGAGCAGCGACGCGGATGCCTGCGAGATGGCGCATCCGTGCCCTTCCCACGCGATCGCCTCGATGCCGCCGTCGGCGCCGCGGTGCACCTGCAGAGTCACCTCGTCACCGCAGGTCGGGTTCACCTGGTGCGACTGCGCGGCGATCTCACCCCGGAGCCCGAACCCGTGCGGGGTGCGGGAGTGATCGAGGATGAGCTCTTGATACAGGTTCTGCAGGTCGCTCATGCGCCCCTCCGGAAGAAGTCGATCGCACCCTGGACGCCGTCGATCACGGCGTCGATCTCGTCATCGGTCGTGTACAGGTACGTGCTGGCCCTCGTCGATGAGGTGACGCCGAGGCGACGATGCAGCGGCTGAGCGCAGTGGTGTCCGACACGCACCGCGATGCCGCGATCATCGAGGAACTGCCCGACATCGTGCGAGTGGATGCCCTCGACGTCGAAGCTCGCGAGGCCCACACGCGGCAGATCGATGCCGGCACCGAGCACGCGCACCCCATCGATGGCCGTGAGCCCCTCGGCGAGTCGCGCGCCGAATGCGGCCTCGTGCGCCGCGATGCGCGGCATCCCCACCGCCGTCAGATAGTCGATCGCCGCGGCGAGCGCGACCGCCTGGGACACCCGCTGGGTGCCGGCTTCGAACCGCTGCGGCGGCGGCAGGTACGCCGCCTCCGTCGTGGTGACGGTGGTGATCATCGATCCGCCCGTCAGGAACGGCGGCATGGCCTCGAGCAGCTCACGCCGCCCGTAGAGCGCGCCGATTCCCGTCGGCCCGAGCATCTTGTGGCCGGACACCACGGCGAAGTCGACGTCGAGTGCGCGGACATCCAGCGGCAGATGGGGCGCCGACTGGCAGGCGTCGAGCACGACGAGCGCGCCGACGGCGCGCGCACGCGCCACAAGATGCTCGACCGGATTGATGACGCCGAGCACGTTCGACACATGCGTGACGGCGATGAGCTTCGTGCGGTCGGTGATGAGATCTGCGGCGGCGTCGAGCCGGAGGGCACCGTCGTCGTCGAGCGGGATGACCCGCAGGGTCGCTCCTGTGCGGGCCGCGAGTTCCTGCCACGGGATGAGGTTGGCGTGATGCTCCATCTCGGTCGTGACGATCTCGTCGCCCTCGCGCAGACGCAGGCGCTCGGCTGCCGCTCCCCCGCGGCCGAGCGAGGCGTTAGAGATCGAATACGCGATGAGGTTGAGCGCCTCGGTGGCGTTCGACGTCCACACGATCTCGCCCTCGTCGGCACCCACGAACCGCGCGACGGCGGCCCGAGCGTCCTCGAACACCTCGGTGGCCTCGGCCGCGAGAGTGTGCGCACCACGGTGAACGGCCGCGTTGAGGGTGGTGGCGAACTCGCGTTCGGCGTCGAGCACGGCGAGCGGACGCTGCGACGTCGCACCCGAATCCAGATACACGAGCGGGTGCCCGTTGACCTCGGAGCGCAGGATCGGGAAGTCCTCGCGGAGTCGCCTCACCTCGACATCGGTCAGCGGGCCGCCCCCGGTCGGGGCGATCACGTCGGATTCGCGGGAGATGCTCATCCTTCTAGCTTCTCATCTGGCGCACCCCGCGGGGCCCTGCGCACACGGGGCGACGGTCAGGGAACGACGAGGATGTAGTCCGTGTCCGAGATGCCGAGGATCCCCGTCGCCGGGTCGACGTAGCGCAGGGTGATCCGATGGAGTCCGGGCCGGATGTCGATGAACGACACGATGGTCGAGGAGTCGTCGAGCAGCGCGGGCGACGCCGTCTCCCCGTCCAGGGACACGGATGCCGTCGAGCCGGCGACGCCGCGGACGTCGAGCGAGAGGTCATCCCGTCGCCCGTCGCCGTCGGAGTCGACGCGGGAGATCGCACCGTCCGAGTCTTCGGCGAGCCCCGGGACCGGGAAGTAGAGGCGCCCCGTCGGATCACTCACCGTCCGCACGCCGGTGGTCCGGGATGTGTGGCGCATCGAGATCGACATGCCCTGGTGAAGCGTGTCGACATCGGGGCGCACCGAGAAATCTCCGTCAGGACCGACGAGGGTGGAGGCGATCACGAGGCCGGTCTCGTCGATGATCTGCACCGCTGCTCCCGGAGTTCCCGTGCCGGCGATGGTCGGGGAACAGTCGTCCCCGGCAGGATGCTCCAGTCCATCGTCACCGGCTCGACGACGGGAGGGTCGACGACCGGAGGGTCGACGACCGGCGGGTCGACGACCGGCGGGTCGACGACCGGCGGGTCGATCACCGGAGGGTCGACGACAGGAGGGTCGACCACCGGAGGGTCGACGACCGGAGGGTCGACGACAGGAGGCTCGACCACCGGAGAGTCGACGACAGGAGGGTCGACGACCGGCGCCTTCACGACGGGAGGCGCGATGACCGAGGGGCCGCCGGCGGGAGGCGCGACCACGGACGGGTCGACCACCGGGGGAACCACGATGATCGGGTCGATGACGACCTCGGGGCCGGCGTGCTCCTCGGGAACGGTCACGGGCGTATGCGGGTCGACACCCGTCTCGGCCTCCTCCGCCGGCGCGATCGGGCTCGGGACCGCCGTCGATTCGGGCGACATGATCGGCGCCGGAGATGCGACGACGAGCGCGGACGACGGTGTCGACGACTCCTCGGCGTTCGGCGCGCCCACGGGCGCCAGCTGTGCGGCCACCGCTGCGACCGCGACGACGGCCCCGGCTGCCGCGACGGATCCGCCGACGACCAGCCATCGAGCGGTGCCCCTGGGCAGCCAGGCCGGCGCAGACGCAGCCGTCGCAGGCGCAGGAGAGCCGACCGAATAGGCTAACGCCGCCGGTCCGCCGATGATCACGGGAAGCAGCACGGCGCGCAGCTTCGATGACGCCTGCTCGATCTCGGCGCTCGCCATCGTGCACCGCTGGCAGCGCTCCAGGTGCGCGTCGAATCGCGCTCGGTCGGCACGCGCCACATGGCGCCTGCGCCCCTGCGCCACGATGCGCTCGCAGACCCACCGGCATTCCGGGTCACGTCCCGGTTCCTTGATGTGGGCCTGCAGCCAGGCGAGCTTGAAGCCCTCGCGCGCCCGGGCCGCCAGCACCGAGACGGCGTTGGGAGTCATGCCCATGAGCGGCGCGATCTCACGCGGCTTCATGCCCTCGACCTCGAGGTACCAGAGCAGTGTGCGCCACCGTTCGGGGAGGTCCTTGAACGCCACCGTCAGCAGCGCCTTGTCAGAGAGCAGGTCGAGCGAATCCTCCGTGTGCTCGGTCGGAAGCTCCTCGATGTATTCGAGCGCGACGACGTCCTTCTGCTTTCCTCCCCATGTGGCGGCCGCGCTGCGCACGGCCGCGAAGATGTAGGGACGGAACGCATCCGTCGGACCTCCGCCATTGCGGATCGCGCTGAAGGTCTTGGCGAACGCCTCACTGACGAGATCCTCGGGGTCGATCGAGCTCGTGATCGAACGCGCCGCGCGGAGAGCTGCCGGCGAGTGACGATCCCACAGCACGCCGAACGCACTGCTGTTCCCCGCTCGGGTCGCGAGGACGAGCTCGTCGTCACTCGTCTCGGGATCGATCCGCGTGCGCCGCTCGCGCACTGTCGACGAGCTCATGGCGCGACCCGTTCGGCGCGAATCGAGGCAGGAGCAACGGACGGGTCGTTCACAGGGATCCCTTTCGACTTCTTACTGTCAGTCTCGCGACATCGCGATCTGACCGGTATGTAGATTCATACGAGAGTTCTTGACACCGAATAGAGAAGATTCCATGGCCTTCGATGACATCCGCGCCGAAGCCCCGACGTTGCGCGACGCGCTTCGCCTGAGCGACGGGAGGCTCTTCTCCCCCGTCGAAGCACGCGGCTCGATGCCAGGACGTACGTGGGCGTGGAGTTCTACGATCCGTCGGCATCCGCATCCGACTACACCGATCGCATCGTCCTCGGGGCCGGTGTCGCGACGACGAGCGTTCCGGCCCTCGTCGCCGAGCTGGCCGATGTCGGGGCGGCCGCGCTTGTGGTGCGCCCTCCCGATGACGGCGATGGCCTGGAGCGCACTGCCCTCGATCTGCACGTCGCCCTGCCTGTCCTCCACCACAGTGACGGGGACTGGGCACAGCTGGCGAACGTCCTGCGGTCGCTGCTGAGCGGTCACTCGATCGGCCGGGTCTCGGGTGTGCGACTGGGAGACCTCTTCGGCCTCGCCAACGCCATCGCCACCCTCGCGGACGGCGCCGTCAGCATCGTCGACTCGACCGGTCAGATCGTCGGCTACTCCACGCACAGCGAGCAGCCGATCGACGACGTCCGTCGACGCACCACTCTGCTGCTGCAGGAGGACATCTCGATCGCATCCGACTCGCGCTACCGGTCGCTGCTCCGCGCCAGCGAGGCACGGCACTTCCCCTCGAGCACCGACGAGTTCGGACGCGTCGGGATCGCCGTGCGAGCGTCCGGCGAGCTGCTCGGCTCTCTCTGGGTGATCCAGATCGATCCATCGCCGGCCGCCCGGACCCGGTCCCTGCTGGAGGAGATGGAACCGATCGTGGCCCAGCATCTGCTTCGTGCTCGAGCGGAGGCGGGCGACCGGGACCGTCGGACATCCGACCTGCTCCGCACGCTTCTCGAAGATCGACGGCATGCCCGCGGCGCGGCGTCGCAGCTCCTCATCCGTCCCGAAGCCGGATGCACGGTCGTGTGCTTCCGGATCACCACGTTCGACGAGGTGGAGGCGATGCGCGGTCTGCAGCGAGTACTCCATCTGGCGATGAGCGTGTCCGGCGCCGCCTTCCCCGGCTCCCACAGCGCGGTCGTCGGCTCGGAGGTCGTGACGCTCATCCCGGGCCCGAACGCCGCTGCGGTCGAGACCTTCACCCAGGCGGTGATCCGGATCGACGACGCGTTGATCGCCGGCATCGGCACGCGCGCGTACGACATCAACGGCATCGGCCGTTCCTATCGTGAGGCCGGGGCCACGGCCGGCGTGCTCGTGAGTTCGTCGCTCCGCGACGACCATGAGCCCCGCATCGCGACCTTCGACGAGATGCGCGATCGCCTGGCGATCCTCCAGGTCGCCGACCTGATCGACGGCCTGGATGCCACGGTCGGCGACGCCGCGAGCATCCTCGCCGAGCATGATGCCGCGCAGGGCACCCGTCTGACGCACACCATGCGGGTCTTCCTCGACCAGCTCGGCAGTGTGCGTGAGACCGCCAGCGCACTGCACGTTCACCAGAACACCGTCCGGTATCGGCTCGATGTCGTGCGCAACGAGCTCGGGATCGACATCGATTCGCCGGCCACGCGACTCTGGCTCTGGCTCCGGCTGTCGGCGACCGCGCGCACCGCAGTGTGAGGACTCATTCGATCGCCGCCGGCAGCAGCACGGTCACTCCGGCACGACCCGTGGACGGCTCGATGTACCGGGCGGCGACGAACGGCTCACCGACACGGGATCGCACGACGATCCCGTCGATGTCGTCGGTCGCGAGCCGCACAGTGCGCGATCGCCCCTGCTCATCGAGCAGCTCGACCCATGCATCCGGTGCGGCGCTCAGATGCAGACAGCTGACCGCGCCGAGGGACGCCTCAGGACAGGCGTCCTGGTCCGCGGCCGCGATCGTGGGCGTCGCGAAGGTGAGCGGCCCCATCGCCTCCGCCCACTCGGTGACTCCGGTCGCCGCGTCGTACTGCCTCACGCTGAGCGTCATGCCCTGACGCAGGGCTTCGCCCGAGACGTCGAGCACGAATGCGCCGTCCTCGTCGATCACCCCGGTGTCGAGCATGACGCCGCTCTCGTCGGTCACCGTGACGACCGCGCCTGCAGCGCCGACCCCCTCGATCAGATCCGGCACGAGAGAGTCCTGGGCGATCGACCGGGTGATGCGGAACTCCGCCAGGTCGATGGGCGGCGGTGTCTCCGACGGAGCGTCGGTCGGGGTCGGAGTCGGGGTCGGAACCGCTGTCGACGGGGCCGGGGCGATACTGAGCGGGGTCAGTGGGGGCTGCCTCTCGCCGGGTCCTGGAGTCTCCGGTTCACGGCTCGCGTCCGAATCGGGCTCCAGTCCCGCATCGACCTCGGGCTCCGGCGACGGCAGGGGCTGCGGTTCGGGCATCGGCTCCGATGCGGGCGGCTGAGTCGGGAAGCGCGGCAGATCTTCGAGAACCGGGCCCGCCTCACCGGAGACCGACGCCTCGGAGATCGACCGGGTGAGTTCCGAATCGTCCGATTCCTCGGCCGACAGACTCAGGACGCTGCCCGCCAGGATGACGGCGCCGACCACGACGACGGCGGTCGCCGCCAAGGCGGCCAAGCCACCGGCCGGTACCACCGCCGCTGCTCCGTGCGCGGCGACAGGCGCCCCCGCGCCGATCGAGGAGGTTGCTGCATCGTCCCAGCCAGACGACCCGGTGGACCCCACCACGGAGCTCGCGCCCATGACCTGCGCCTCCGCGGAGGCATCACCGGTGTAGATCGCCGCCGCCACGCCTCCCAACAGCGCGGCAGGCAGGATCGCCCGCAGCCGCTGCGAGACGGTATCGATCTCCGCGGCGACGATCCGGCATCCGCCGCACACGCTCATGTGCTCTCTGAAACGGTCGGCGTCGCCGACCGCGACCGGACGACCGCGACGGTCGACCACGCGCTCGCAGAACCACCTGCAGTCCTCAGACCGCGAGGGATCGTGGATGTGCGCCTCGAGCCAGGCGCGTTTGAAGCTGTCGCGTGCGCGCGCCGCCAGAGCGGAGACCGCATTGGCCGTCATCCCCATCAGGGGCGCGAGCTCTCGCGGCTTCATGCCCTCGACCTCGAGATACCAGAGCAGCGTGCGATGCCGAGCCGACAGCGTGCCGAACACGGCCGCGATGCTGGATCGCTCGGCGATGCGCTCGAAGGCATCGCCGCCCTCCGACGACAGATCGCCCTCCGAGATCAGGTCGATCGACAGGTCGGTCCCGTTGCGGGACCAGCGCGCGGCCGTGTTGCGCAGCGTGGCGAGGAGATACGGCCGGAACGCGTCGCTCGGCCCGCCGCCCGCCTTGGTCACCCGGAGTATCGACGCGAACGCCTCGCTCACGAGATCGTCGGGATCCGCCGAGGGCGAGATCGCTCGGGCGGCTCGGCGCGCGGATTCGACATGCCGGCGCCACAGGAGGGCGAAGTCGCCGATGTCGCCACCCCGCACCGCCTCGATGATCTCGGCATCGGACGGCTCACCCGAGATGTCGTCGTCGTCGAGATACTTACCGAGGATCATGCTGCTCCGGATGCTGTCGAGTCCGGCATCGCGAGCGCAGCGCCGAAGACGGTTGAGGGACGAGGCAGTGGGGATGCCTCGTCCCTCCGACTCTCGTAAGGGTCGAATCCGCTCTGAGAAGGTTCGGCCGGGGAGTGGTCGACCTCTGCTGTGCGGGCGTCGGCCGGGAACCCGACGCGAGGCCGATGGCCATACCTACAAGACCGGTATGACCGGAAATCGTGACGGTCAGAACCCGAGATTCTCGCTGTGCAGGACATCAGCTGCCGCTCGCCGCCGGGTCCACGGGCGCGAGCGACAGGAAGCGCATCTTGTTCTCGCCGTAGAAGCACGTCTGGACCATGAACTCCCCCGTCATACCGGTGAGTTCTTCGACGTTCGACCACTTGGGCGTGTGCCGCTCCTCGACCACCTCGTAGATCATGTCGGAGCCCTCGACGGTGACCCGCTGACCGAGCTCCCAGCCGAGGATCACGTCTCCCCCGCAGTTGTTGTGTGCGGCGAACAGCGGCAGCACGTCGTCGATGCGGTAGCTGACCATCTCGGTGAACGTGCCGTCGCATCGGTCGAGCTCGACCATCCCGCCCTCGACCCCGAGCCTGATGACGGGAAGCTCGTCGGGCGCGAAGACCTCATGGAACGTCTTCAGCACCGAGACTTTGACGTCACCGGTCACTTTGTCGACCGCATCGGGGGCGAGCACGGATGCGGAGAGGAAGGATGCTCCCAGTCCGACGAGCAGGATGCTGGTCGACAGCAGACCGATACGTCGCCGCGGGCGGCGGCGTGTCACGGGCTCGCCGGGTTCGTCGCCGTTCGCGGCGGTGCGGTCCACTGCGACGTCGACCGTCATGAGTCGGAGCCAGCGGACACGTGCGTCGCTCGTCGGCCGCTGCGGTTCTTCCGGGCACGGCGAGGCTTGACGACGATGAACGTGAGTGCCGGCACTCCGACGACGAGCAGTGCCCACCACGGGAAGCCGGCGGGGTCGGTGGTGTCCGCGATGGTCGTCACGGCGGAGTCCTCGGTCGGAGCATCGATGCGCTCTGCGCGCACGAGCAGGCGGTGCGTGTTGACGCCGGTGGGCGTGCACGTGACGAGCGTGAGGTAGTCCTTGCCGGCGACCTGACGCAGGTCTTCCGCGTCGTCGGGAAGAACGGTCTTGGTCTGATCGACCTCGTAGTAGAGGTCTTCGCCCAGTGCGCTGACGATGATGACGTCGCCCTCGACGAGTTCATCGATGTCATCGAAGAGGGTGGCCTGCACGAAGCCGTTGTGGCCGGTGAGCACCGAATGCGTCCCCGGTCCACCGACAGGAAGCGATGAGCCGTAGAGGTGCCCGATACCGCGAGACAGTGTGTCTTCATCGGTGCCGTGGAAGACCGGCAGATCGACGTGGATGCTCGGAATGCGAATCCGCGCCATCGTGTCGGTTCCCTCGGTGGTCAGAGTGTCGAAGTACGCCGAGGCCCCCTCGCCGATCGCCGTCTGCTGTCCGTCTGCTCCGAGGGCATACGGGTCGCGCAGCGGCCCGGTCGGAAGATTCTCGTTGTACTCCTCAGCGGCGGCGAGCATCTCGTCGACCGCCTCATCGGGGATCTGCTCGACGGACTGGATGTACCCGTCGACGTCGGTGTCGTGAGACCAGGCCGAGAACCAGGAGGCCGCGGTCGGGTAGACGAGGACCACGATGCCGATGGTCGCGATGAGCATGACGATCGACTGGCTCCATCCCCACCGCGCCTTCTGGGCGGTGGCACCCGTAGCGGGTCGCGCTGGGGCGTCCGGTGCGGACGCGTCGATGAGGGTCATGCTGCGCTTTCTGATCGGAGCTGGAGAAGAAGTAGGTGGAAACGAATGGGCCGTGCGGGGGAAGGGATCTCTTCACCTCCCCCGCACGGCCGGTCTTTCGGGTTACGCCTGTGCTGCGGCCTTGCGACGGCTGCGGATGGCGAGCAGGACCGCTCCACCGAGCAGCATGACGCCGCCGGCGAGGAACAGGGTCGTGCCGGTGCCACCGGTCAGCGGCAGGGTGAAGCCGGCGTTCGAGGGAACGTTGACGACCTCGAGGTCGACGCCCACAGCCGAGGTGGCGGCGGTGACGGTGAACTCGATCGGAGCTGCGAGCAGCTCGAATCCGTCGGGTGCGACGATCTCAGCGAGCCAGTACGACTGGTAGCCGTCTTCGCCCACGGCGACGGTGGCGTTGTCAGCCCAGTCGGAGTAGCGCAGACCCGAGATGGTCACGGTGCCGTCAGCGGCGACCGCGAACTCGGTCGAACCGGCGAGAGCGATGGCGTTGGTGCCGTCGATCGCGTCCTGCTGGGTCGGGTACACCGAGAACACTGCACCGGTGAGCGGTGCGCCGGCCTTGTCGGTCTTCTCGACCGTGATGTCGCCCCACTTGGTGATGACCTCGGGGGTGACGGTGGGTCCGCCGGGCTCGCCCGGTGCGACCGTGTACGAACCGGCGTTCGGGTAGAGCACTGCCGTGTTGGCGATCTCGCCGACCGTGTTGACCTCGGCGGTGATGACGACCTGAACCTCGGTGGCCGGGTGAGCCGCGAGAACTGCGCGACCCGCAGCGGTGAACTCGACCGTCACCGCGTTGGTGGCGGCGTCGTGGACGACCGTGTAGTCACCCGCAGCGAGCGGGGTCCCGTCGACGAGCGTCACAGCGGCGCTCACGTAGTCGAGCTTGGCGTCCAGCGTGTCGACGATCTTGTAGCCGTCGATGACTGCGACGTTGGGGATGCCTGCCGTGATCGTGAAGTCGATCTCGTCGCCGAGCTTGATGTCGGCCGAGTCCTCGACGGTCTTGGTCGCCTCGGTGAGGGCGTTCTTCGGGTAGACGTGCACGTCGTACAGCCACGTGCTGTCATCGGCCGGGTCCGTCAGCGGGACCGTCACGAGGAACGGGGCCACGCCGGTGGAGCCAGCGAGCGGAGCGGTCTCCACCACGAAGTAGAGGCCGAGGTCGAGGTTCGCCAGGGCGATCTCACCGTTCGCGTCGGTCAGGGTCTGACCGCCGATCGCGCTGGCCGTGTATCCGGCAGCCGTGATGTCAGCGACGCTGTCGGGGTTCAGGTCGGCGAGATCGTTCGCGTCGACCCAGCCCTGGTTGCTCGTCAGGTCGATCGTGTCGACCTTGTAGACCGTGAAGCCCACGCCCGGCAGCGGTGCCAGTGCGACGTTCTGCTCGGTGCCGTCGTTCGGCAGGCCGGTGGGCGTCTCGGGTGCCTCGAACTTGTGGATCGTCAGCGAACCGACGGCGTCCGGGTCGACGAGGTTGGGCGTCGCGGCGCTTGCAGGCGCTGCGAGGGTCAGCGCGGCGACGCCTGCGACGAGCAGACCTGCCGCGACGCGGGATCCGCGTCCGTTGTTGGGAGTGTTCACTGTGTCTCTCTCTAGGTGGCCAGGTCGCCCTGGTGGGTTGCAGATGGTGGATTGTGAGAAGTGCAGATCAGATCTGCGGGTCTGTGGTGTCGGCACGTGTGTTGCGTCGGCGGACCCAGAGGGCCAGCCCGCCCGCGCCGAGCACGGTCAGGGAACCGGCGAGGATGTAGGGCAGTGCGCCCGTCCCTCCGGTGGTCGGAAGGGTCAGCGCCGGCACGTCGCGCACCGTGATGATCTGACCGGTGGAGGTCACCGCCTGATCGCCGCCCGCGGTGATGCTCACCGTGCGGTCCGGGTTGATGACGAACTTCACGGGAGCGGCGAGCAGGCTGAACCCGTCGGGTGCCGTCAGCTCGCTCAACCAGTACGTACCGGCCGGGATGCTGTCGATCTGGAACAGACCGGTCTCGACCCCGTTGATGGTGAAGGGAAGCGCCGTGCCCGGCTGCCCGTTCGCGTCTGCGAGCACCGCGAACGAGGAGCCGTCCATGCGCACCCAGGTGTTCGCTGCGGCTTCGCCGACCTTCTCGATCTTCAGCGGGATGCGGAACGGCTCGACGGGGGTCTCGGTGCTGTCGTTGTTCGAGCGCACCGAGACCCCCTTGGGGTCGGTTCCCGTGGAGTGGGCCGTGTTGATGACCTTCTTCGCGTCGACGTCTGCCTGGCCTATGACGTACGGCGCATTCGCGGCGCACGTCGAGATCTGGGTCGGCGCGATCGTCGTGGGCGTGCAGGTGACGGTGATGTTGCGCTGCGTCAGGCGGTCATCGACCACGGTGATGTTCGCGACCGTGATGTTTCCGGTGTTGGTGACGGTGAACGCGTACATGATGTGGTCGCCGAGCCCGGTCACGCCGTCCTGATCGATGTCCACGACCGAGGCGGTCTTGTCGAGCACGAGAGCGGGCGTCCAGGTGGCGGGGATGATCTCGTCATCGGTGTCCGTGACGTTCGGTCCGACCGCCGGCGTTCCGGTGGCCCGTGCGACGTTCGTCAGCGGAGCGCTGTCGAGGTCCGCCTGCTGCACCACGTAGGTGGCCGTGCAGGTCATCTTGGCGCCACTGGCGAGTGTGGATCCCTGAATCGGTGTGCAGGACAGCGTCGTCATGTCGCCCGCACCCGAGAACGTGTCCTCGGTGATCCGCACGTTGGTGAGGTTCGTGTTGAGCGTCGTGTTCGTCGCGGCCTTGGGAGTCGTGTTGGTCGCCACGAAGCTGTAGGTGATGACGTCGCCGACCTTCGAGTACGCCTTGTCGGGATCGGTGTCGCTCGTCACGGCGACGCCGTTCACGGCGGTGATGCTCTTGACGATGTCGATCGACGGCTGGATGACCTCGAGCGACGCGTTGGCCGGCGGGTTCAGGTTCGTCGTGATGTTGGCGGGGCCGTTGATGTAGGTGCCGTTCACCGTCGAGGTGACATCGACCGTGATCGTGCACGATGCCTGTCCGAGGGCGAGGTCGCCGCCGGTGACCGACACCGAGGTTCCGCCGGCCGGCGCCGTGACCACGTAAGCCGCACCGGTGCGCTGCGTGCAGGTGCCGCCGACGTTCGGGGCCGCGGCGATCTTGAGGTTCGTCGGCAGCGCGTCGGTGATGGTCCAGTCGCTCTTGGCCATGAGGTCGGTCGTGTTCGTGACGGTCAGCGTCATCTTCGAGGTCGAGCCGTTGGTGATCACGGTCGGGCTGAACGCCTTGTCGAGCTGCGGGGTCACATCGACGATCTGCGGCAGATCGAAGGCGACGTCGTTGCCCGCGCCGGTGGCCGTCGCGTTGTAGAGCATCAGACCGAGGTTCGCCGAGGTTCCGACGGGCACCTGGTAGGCGGCCGACTGCAGCTTCGCGATCTGCGTCTCCCACACCGTGTTGTTCGTGCACGGGTTCAGTCCCGTGCTCAGGGTGATCGGGGTGCCGTTCACGAGGAGGCTGAAGGTCTCCTTGGGCTGGTTCGCTCCGCCGGCTGCGGGGCAGTTGACCGCAGCGAAGTATGCGGAGACCGCGTAGTAGTGACCGCCGATGGCCGGGATGGTGTTGACCGTGCGGAACTGCGTGCCCGCGGCGATCGCTCCGTTCGTCGCATTCGTGTACGACGTCAGCACCTGGTTGGTCGCCGCCTGCGTCGTCGTCTGGCCCTGCGCGACTCCGAGCGCACGAGCCATCTGCTGCAGCGTCGTCCACGTCGTGCTGACGTTGTTCAGGCAGCCCAGGTCAGTGACGGGCGCCGTCGGAGTCGCACCGCTCATGATCCAGCCGTTGCACTGGTTGCCGGCCGGGGTGTACTGCGTCGAAGCCGTGTACGTCGAGTTCGCGGCTGCCGCGCCGCCGACGTAGGTGGTGATCGACCGTGCGGCGAGTGCTGCGCTCTGATTCGAGAAGTCCTCGGTGTACACCGGAGTACCCGGCTGAGGCGTTCCCGGCGTGCCGGGCACCGTCGCCGCGGCTGTGATTCCACTCGGGGCGAGCGTCGCTCCGGCGACGAGCACGCCGGCGATGGCGAGCACGCCGAGCAGCCGCGTGATCGCCCGTTGGCGAGGCGCGACTGCGGAGCGTAATGGCCGCTCCGTCGTGCGGTGGTGCGAGCGAATGCTCATGAATGTCCCAATCCCGGCATACCCTCGACCCGCCGGATACGGCGGAGCGCGAGAGGCGGATGCCTGTCCCCGAAAGTCGTGTGTGTCCCCAGTGCGAGACAGGAAGCAGAAGCCGCCCGTCACATACCCAGACCCCGGCGCGGACTTTTTATGACGGGCGTGGGAGAAAACTTTTCGGGGGGCCTCTTCGGGCTGCCCTAAGCTCGCACCATGTTCAGCGCCGAGACCCTCGCGACCTTCGTCGTGGCCGCGTTCGTCATGGTCGTGATCCCCGGACCGACAGTGCTGTTCACGATCGGCCGGGCGATGGCCCTGGGGAGACTGGGCGGGTTCCTCAGCATCCTGGGCACGGCGCTCGGCTCGATCCTGCTCGTCGTCGCCGTCGCCTTGGGCGTCGGCACCGTCGTGGCGCAGTCGATCGTGCTGTTCACGATCGTGAAGGTGCTGGGCGCCGGCTACCTCGTCTTCCTCGGCGTCCAGGCCATCCGGCATCGAAAAGATGCCGCGGCCACGGTGACAGGACCTGTGGCGCGGCGATCAGGCGTGCGTCTGCTCGGTGAGGGGTTCGTCGTCGGGGTCACCAACCCCAAGTCGATCGCCTTCTTCCTGGCGATCCTTCCTCAGTTCGTCGACCTGCACGCAGGGTCGGTGCCGATGCAGCTCTTCGTGCTCGGCACGATCGTCGTCGCGATCGGAGTGGCCTGCGATGCGATCTGGGTGCTGCTGGCGAGCGCCGCGCGCGAATGGTTCGGACGCTCTCCGCGACGCATCGAGGCGATGGGCGCCACCGGCGGCCTGCTCATGATCGGGCTCGGCGCGTTCCTCCTGCTGTGGAACGACAAGCCTGCGAACGCCTGAGGCCGAGACTCACATACGCGCGAAGCGGGCGCGGACCATCGAGAAGACGCCGTAGATCGCGAGTCCGACCCCGACGAGCCAGAGGATCGCTCGGCCCAGGGGCAGGTCGACGAGGCTCCGCAGAGCCGCGTCGAGACCAGCGGCCTTCTGCGGATCCTGCGTCCACGCGGCCACCACGAAGAGCGCACCGGTGACCGCGATCGCGATTCCCTTGGCGATGTAACCGGCGACCCCGAGGGCGATGATCCCGGGCCGCGACGGGCCCGTCGGGACATCCATCGTCTTCTCGAAGCCCCGAGTGAATCCGATGACGATGAATCCGATGCCGACACCCGCGACGGTCAGACCGAGGAGGATGAGCGCCACGATGCCACCCGGCGCCGAGAGCACGACGGCGCTGAGCGCCCGAGAGGTGTCTTCGGATTCGACGTGCCCGCCGAAGGCGAAGATCAGGGCCAAGCCGGCGATCACGAGGTACGCGCCCGCGATGCCGATCAGCTTGATCCTCATCCCCCACTTCCTGGTCTCCTTGCCGCCGGTGAGGAGACCGCTGGCGACCTGCCAGACAGCGAGCGCGATCAGGGCCACCGCGATCACGCCGAGGACCAGCCCGCCGACGGGCGTCGAGCGGATCTGCTCCATCGCGCCGTCCTGATCGGCGTCTCCGCCGCCGCCGCTGGCGATCGACACGGCGATCGCCCCGATGATGATGTGCACGAGGCCGATCACCACGAATCCCGCCCGCGCCACGCGCCGGAAGGCATCGGATCGCTGCGCCGTGCGCGCGGCACCCTTCGCTGAGGTCATCCGAGCAGGATATCTGTCGGCGCGAAGACGTCGGAGGGGGTTGCGTCGTCGCTGAGAGCCGCCCTCGTCAGGTCGCCCTCTCGACGGGTTGGCGCAGGATCGTCCGGAGCTTCGCCGGTTCGACCCGTCGGACATCGCTGAGGTAGATCTCGTGGTGCAGGCCCGTCATCGACAGGCCGTTCTCGGGGATGAATCGATGGTGCAGATCGTCGAGCACCGGGGCCTCGTCGTCGTAGGAGCCGATATGGAGCGTCTGCACGCTGAGCCCTTCGTCGAGGGTCTCGAGACGCACGGAGCGGAGGGCGGGTGCAGGCTGCTTCTTCTTCGCCAGCTTCGCCTCGACCGCGTCGACCGCGTGGTCGAACATCTCCGGGGTGACGTGGTCGGGCACCATGATCAGGAGAGTCCACCGCCACGCCGATTTGTCGCGGCGCGATGTGAACGACTCCATGTCGGGCGCGTGCCACTGCCCCTCGAGCGGCATCACGACCGTGTCGATCCCGAGCTGCTCCCTGCTCGCGAACTTGAGCGCGTAGGCGATCGGGAAGAGTGCGGACACTGCGTCCTGGTATGCCTGGGCGGTGTTGGGATCGCCCGCCCCGTCGACCATCAGATACTGCATCGAGGGAACATCGAGGATGCGGAACTCCCCGTGCTTCGCCTGATAGGCGTCGAGGGTCTTCTTCGGGTCGAGCGCCATCGCGGGTCCTCTCACGGCGGAATCGGCATCCGACCGTCGGCACAGTGTCGCACGGGCGACGGACGTCGGGTGGTCGGCGCGCATCCGCGCCGACCACCCTGACGCGCTCAGGCGGGCTCGACCGCGAGCCACAGCTCGCAGGACGCGTGCGTCCCGGTGAACTCGAGGTACCGGACGATCGAGGGCGCGGGCCGCAGCCGCCACGGATTCGACGGGAACCACTCCGTCGCCGTCGCGGCCCACAGCGTCTGCAGGGTCTCCGGGAACGGACCCGTGGCGGCGAAGACCGCCCAGGCGCCCGCCTCGACCCTCACGACATCGAGATCGTCGGGCACCGAGGTGGTCGGCCGCACGGAGACTCCGTGCAGGTAGGTGAGCTCGGTGCCCTCCGGCGCATCCTGAGCGATGTCCCCCGTGATGGCCAGTATCCCCTCGGGCTGCGCATCGCTCAGCGCCTTGAGGCGAGCATGCTCCTCCGGGGCGATCGAGGAGATGTGCGCCTGGATGTGCGGATTGACGCCCTCGTGGATGAGCGGCACTCGTGCGGCATGGCCGACGAGGACGAGCTCGGGGGTGGTGGTGATGGTGACGTCCATCGGGGTGCTCCCTTCGACGCTCAGGCGGAACCGGAGCGTGGGTTGTGTGCGGAGAGGACCCCCGTCTCGGCGCGCATCGACCGGGCTGATCCCGTGCACGGCGCGGAACGCCCGGCCGAACGCCTCGATCGAGCCGTACCCGTGTCGCACGGCGACGTCGAGCACGTTCGGGGCGCCGGCGGCGAGTTCTGCGCCGGCCAGCGTCATCCGCCGACGGCGGACGTATTCCGACAGCGGCATCCCCGCCAGAGCCGAGAACATCCGGCGCAGGTGGTACTCCGTCGTGCCGTGCACGCGAGCGAACCCGGCGACGTCGATCTCGTCGCCGGTGCCTGCCTCGACGAGATCGACCAGTGCGTTGAGCGTTCCGATCATGAGGTCCTCCTTTCCCCACCATCGTGCGGCCCGAGGGCGATCTGCGACCCGACTTTCCGTGTCGGATCCGATCGATCGCCTCTCGGAGGTCAGCTCCGCTCGCCCGGATCGGCGAGCAGGTCGGCGAATGCCAGCTCGGCCGCGCCGATCAGCAGCCTGTCAGCGCCGAGAGCGGCCGGGCGGATCTCGAGCGCCTCAGCGCTCTCCGACATCGCGAGCGCCGTCACATCGTCGACGATCTGATCCGCCCGCAGATCGGCGAGGGTGGCGAGGAATCCGCCCAGCACCACGAGAGCAGGATTGAGCACGTTCACGGCATTGGCCAGCGCGCTCGCGAGCACATGCGCCTGACGCGTGATCTCGGCGGCCACCACCGGCGAGTCGGATTCGGAGAGCTCGGCGGCGAGCGTCTCATCGTCGGCCGAGTCGAGGCCGACCGCATCGAGAAGCAGCCGGCGGCTCACCTCGGCCTCGAGCACACCGTCGCGAGTGCGGCGGTCGGCGTCTGCCGAGATCCGGGGTCTGTTCTGACCGAACTCCCCCGCGTACCCACCCGCCCCGGCGACCGGCCTCCCGTGGATGATCAGTCCGCCTCCGATACCCGACGCACCTCCGTTCAGGTAGACCACGTCGTCGATCCCCCGGCCGGCGCCGTAGCGGTGCTCGGCGATGGCTCCGAGCGTGGCGTCGTTGTCGACGAAAGCCGCAGACGCCGTCGCCGAACGGACGAGATCGGCGAGCGGCACATCGGTCCAGCCGAGATGAGGCGCATTGCGCACGACACCGTCGGATGTTCGCACGAGGCCGGGGACCGCGACACCGATCGCCGCGATCCGTGCCGCGGCGAGCGCCCCTTCGCGCCAGGCGGCGATGCGATCGGCGATCGTCGACACCACCGCATCCGGCGTCGGAACGGTCTCGTTCGGCAGGCGCTCGCGCAGGACGATGCTGCGGTCGAGGCCGATCGCAGCGATCTCGATCGCGTCGACCTCAGGGTTCACCGCGATGGCGACGACGCGAGCCGACGCCGTCACGACCGGTGAGGGGCGCCCCACACGGCCGGGTACGTCGGGTATGCGCTCGTCGACGAGACCGCGTCTGACGAGCTCTGCGACGAGGTCGGCGATCGTCGAGCGGTTGAGCCCGGTCTGCTCGGTCAGCGCGGCTCTCGACTGCGCGCCGTTCTCGTGCACGAGCCGCAGGAGGAGGGCGAGGTTGTGCGGGCGGGTGCCCAGCGCGGGGCTCGGCTGCGTCGGCATCCCTTCACTGTAGGGGGTGGACGCACCTTCTGTCATGAGATATGTTGTGAATCACAACTTATTCGATGACCTGCACAGGAGCAGCCATGACCACCCCCACCCGTGACGACAAGTTCTCCTTCGGCCTGTGGACCGTCGGCTACAACGGCGCCGACCCGTTCGGCGGCCCCACGCGCCCGGCGCTCGACGTGGTCCACGCCGTCGAGAAGCTCGCCGAGCTCGGCGCGTACGGCCTGACCTTCCACGACGACGACCTGTTCGCCTTCGGCTCGACCGATGCCGAGCGCCAGACTCAGATCGACCGCCTGAAGGGTGCGCTCTCCGACACCGGCCTCGTCGTGCCGATGGTCACCACCAACCTCTTCAGCGCGCCGATCTTCAAGGACGGCGGTTTCACCTCGAACGACCGCGACGTGCGCCGCTATGCACTCCGCAAGGTGTTCCGTCAGCTCGATCTCGGTGCTGAGCTCGGGGCCAAGACCTTCGTCATGTGGGGTGGCCGCGAGGGTGCCGAGTACGACTCCGCCAAGGACATCCGCCAGGCGCTCGAGCGCTACCGCGAGGCCGTCAACCTGCTCGGCGACTACGTCACCGACAAGGGCTACGACATCCGCTTCGCGATCGAGCCGAAGCCCAACGAGCCGCGCGGCGACATCCTGCTGCCGACGCTGGGCCACGCCATCGCCTTCATCGACTCGCTCGAGCGCCCTGAGCTCGTCGGCGTGAACCCCGAGGTCGGGCACGAGCAGATGGCAGGACTCAACTTCACCGCGGGCATCGCTCAGGCGCTGTTCCACGGCAAGCTCTTCCACATCGATCTCAACGGCCAGCGCGGCATCAAGTACGACCAGGACCTCGTCTTCGGACATGGCGACCTGCACAACGCCTTCTCGCTCGTCGATCTGCTCGAGAACGGCGGCCCCGGTGGAGTGCCCGCCTACGACGGCCCCCGTCACTTCGACTACAAGCCGAGCCGCACCGAAGACGAGAAGGGCGTGTGGGAGTCGGCCGCCGCGAACATGCGCACGTACCTGCTGCTCAAGGAGCGGGCGGCCGCATTCCGCGCCGACCCCGAGGTGCAGGAGGCGCTCGCCGCCGCCCGCGTCGACGAGCTCTCGACGCCGACCCTCAACCCCGGAGAGAGCTACGACGACTTCCTCGCCGATCGCTCGGCATACGAGGACTTCGACGCGAACTCGTACTTCGGCGGCAAGGGCTTCGGGTTCGTCCGGCTGCAGCAGCTCGCGACCGAGCACCTGCTCGGCGCTCGCTGATCGTCATGCCACTGGTTCTCGGGGTCGACTCGTCGACCCAGTCGTGCAAGGTCGTCGTCGTCGACACGTCGACCGGGGCGGTCGTCCGCTCCGGTCGCGCGTCGCACCCGGAGGGGACGTCGGTCGACCCCGAAGCCTGGTGGCAGGCGCTGAACGCCGCGATCGCGGAGGCGGGGTCGCTCGACGACATCGCCGCGTGGTCGATCGGCGGGCAGCAGCACGGCCTCGTCGCGCTCGACGAGTCGGGCGCGGTGATCCGCGACGCGCTGCTGTGGAACGACACACGTTCCGCCGGTGCGGCGCAGGATCTGATCGGCGAGTTCGGTGCGTCCGAACTCGCCGACCGCACCGGCCTCGTGCCCGTCGCCTCGTTCACGATCACCAAGCTGCGCTGGCTGCGCGACCACGAACCGGAGAACGCGGCACGGGTCGCCGCCGTCGCTCTGCCGCACGACTGGCTGACGTGGCGTCTGCGCGGGTTCGGACCCGACAACCCCGCGCTCGACGAGCTGGTGACCGATCGGTCCGACGCCTCCGGCACCGGATACTGGAACCCGTCGACGGGCGACTATGACCGCGAGCTGCTGGTGGCGGCGCTCGGCCATGACGCGATCCTCCCCCGGGTGCTCGCCCACGACGAGTGGGTGACGGATGCCGACGACCGGCGCGTCGGTGCGGGAGCGGGTGACAACGCGGCCGCCACGCTCGGACTCGGCGCCGTGCCGGGTGATGTGGTCGTGTCGATCGGCACCTCGGGCACGGTCTGCGCTATCAGCACCACTCCTCTGAGCGACCCGACCGGGACCGTCGCGGGCTTCGCCGACGCCTCGGGCAACTTCCTGCCGATCGTCGCCACGCTCAACGCCGCGCGGGTGGTCGATGTGACCGCTGCGCTGCTCGGGGTCACGCACAGCGAGTTCAGCGACCTCGCGCTGCGGGCCGCCCCCGGCGCGGGCGGCCTCACTCTGCTCCCCTACTTCGAGGGCGAGCGCACCCCGAATCTGCCGGATGCCACGGCCTCCCTCTCGGGGATGACACTCGCCTCGACGACGAGGGAGAACCTCGCCCGCGCCGCCGTCGAGGGGATGCTCCGAGGACTCGGCGCCGGGCTCGATGCACTGCGCGATCTCGGCATCCCGCTCGAACGCGCCCTGCTGATCGGCGGCGGAGCGCAGTCGGAGGCCGTGCGTCGCATCGCGCCGGAGATCCTCGGCCTGCCGGTCGAGGTGCCCGAGCCCGGCGAGTACGTCGCGCTCGGCGCCGCCCGGCAGGCATCACAGCTCGTCGGCTGATCCCGCTGGAACGCACCCCGCCGGAACGCACCCCGTCGGGAGGAGATCTCCTTGTCGGGAGGACGAATTCGCCGCATCCGTCCTCCCGAAGCGCAGTTCTCCTCCCGAGCGGGCGACCGAACGACCGAGCACACGAGCGAGGCGGATGCCGTCAGCCGGCCAGCACCCTGGCGTCCCGCTGGGCGATGATGCTCAGCTCCGCCGCCGCGAAGGCGTGCGCCTGTGTCATCGCGTGCTCGGTGCGGTCGATGCAGTCGCGGATCAGCTGACCGAAGAAGGGGAACCCCGTCTTCCCTGTCGCGTCGAAGCGGAACTGTCCGTCCTGATCGACGAGCAGCACCTGTCCGCCGCCGTTGTCGGTCGTGATGTCGGTGTACTTGCGCAATTCGATGTATCCGTCGGTGCCGAGCAGCACGGTGCGACCGTCGCCGAAGACGTCGAGCCCCGCCGGGGTGAACCAGTCGACGCGCACGTAGCCGGTGGTGCCGTTGTCGAGCACGACGTGGGCGTCTCCGAAGTCCTGCAGGCCCGGAGTGTCGGGGTGCGCGTAGTTGGCGACGGTCGAGCTCACGATCTCGCCGGTCGTCGCGCCCGTGTAGTACAGCATCTGCTCGAAGTTGTGACTGCCGATGTCGCAGATGATGCCGCCGTACTGCTCGGTGTCGTAGAACCAGTCGGGCCGCCCCGTGCCGATGCGATGGGGGCCGAATGACGCGACCTGCAGCACGGTGCCGATCGCGCCCCGGTCGATCAGCTGGCCGGCGAGGATCGCCGCCTCGGAATGCACGCGCTCGCCGTAGTACACGGCGAACTTCCGCCCGGTGCGCTCGACGGCGTCTCGAGCGGCATCGAGGTCGTGCATCGTCGTGATGGCGGGTTTGTCGGCGAAGAAGTCCTTGCCCGCGTCGAGCACGCGCACGCCGAGTGGAGCCCGCCGATTCGCGATCGATGCACTGGCGACGAGCCGCACCTCCGAGTCGTCGAGCACCTCCCGCTCGCTCGCGGCGGCACGCGCCTGCGGGAAGCGTTCGAGGAAGTCGGCGATCTTCACCGGGTCCTCGTCGAAGACCAGCGAAAGGGTTGCGCCGGCCTCGATCAGCTGCTCGACCATGCCGACGATGTGACCGTGGTCCAGTCCGATCGCGGCGAAGACGAACTCGCCGGGTGCGACGACAGGTTCGGGGAGCGGATCGAAGGTGTAGGTGCGGGTCATCGCCGGGTCTCCTCGTGGTTCATGTCATAGGTGCGCAGGCGTCCGCACATGCCGAATCCGCGGTCTCCCCCCGAGGGTACGGCTTCGTGCACGCGAGCATCGGCCAGGTGCGCCACCGAACCGGATGCCACGGCATCGGCGAGCGCCACCGAGCGCTCGGCCTGAGCCAGCGGACCCTGGCGCACGAGGTCGCCCCACGCCTCGGCGCGGTGGCGTACGAGCACACCGGCGGCGGCATGGAACGCGCGGAGCGCGCCGTGATCCGCACCCGAGACGGCATCCCGCAGCGTCTCGAATCCCGTCACGGCGAGATCGCGTCGTCGGGCCGCTCGCTCAGCGCGTTCATCTGCATCGTCTCCGAGCGAGGCCGCCGCCGCATACGCGTCGGGGTCGCCCACGATCTCGGCGGGGAACGTCATCACCGCATCACCCGCCTCGGGGAGTCCGGCGTCGCTCATCAGCACGACGACCCGCAGGTCGCCGCCGTTCACGGCACGGTGGATGGTGCCAGGGGTGAACCAGACGACGGACCCCGACCTCAGCGGGGTCTCATGGAACCCGGCGGCGTCGATCGTCTGCAGGGCTCCCTCACCGGAGATCACGACATAGGCCTCGGTCGAGACGAGGTGCATGTGAGGGCTGCCGCCGCAGATGCCGTCCGGCGCGGCATCCGGGTAGACGTCGAGGTGCGACAGCGATGTGCCGCCGGGGAACGAGGATGCGGTCACGATGCCGCCTCCACGAGCGACGCGGTCTTCTCGAAGAAGTGCGGGGCGTTCGCCACCAGCTGTCCCGCCCGATAGTAGGGATCGGACGCCGTGATCGGCAGCGAGACGAACTGGCGCTCGAAGCCGGACTTGTAGATCGCGGTCACCACCTCGACCGCATCGCGGCCGTCCTGTCCGCCGGCGATCGGGACTCTCCCCTCACGGATCGCGCTGAGCAGGTCGCCGATCTGGCCCTCATGCCCGAGGTGGGCGAGCGGGGCACGGCCGGCGACGAGCTCCTCGATGCGTGCGACGGCCTCGGGGTCTCCGCCGTCAGCGGGAAATCCGTCGCGTCGGGACTGCTCGGCGACGACGGAGAACGGCTGGGACACCCGGGCGTTCGCCCCCTGGATCACGATCGCCTGCTCCTCCCCGTGGTGCACCACGGAGCTGGTCAGCTGCGCGAGCCCCCGTTCGTAGCGGAAGACGGCGACCGAGAGATCCTCGACTTCGGCGTTGTCGTGCTGCGCGTTGGCGAGCATGGCCGTGATCTCGGCCGGGCGTCCGAGCAGCCACAACAGCAGGTCGATGTGGTGGATGGCGTGGTTCAGCGTGCAGCCGCCCCCCTCTTTCTCCCAAGTGCCGCGCCACCAGAGGTCGTAGTACGGCAGCCCACGCCACCACGCCGAGTCGACCCGGACGTGCGAGATCGATCCGAGCAGACCCGAGTCGACGACCTCCTTCAGCGCGGCGAGATCGTCGCGGAATCGGTTCTGCGCGACGACGGACAGCACACGGCCCGAACGCTCCTGCGCGGCGAGCATCGCATCGCACTCCTCGAGGGACGGAGCCATGGGCTTCTCGACCAGCACGTGGATGCCGGCATCGAGCGCAGCGGTCGCGAGCGAGGCGTGCGTCGACGGCGGAGTCGCGATGCTCACCAGGTCGACGAGACCCGAGGCGATCATCGCGAGCGGATCATCGAACGTCGCCGCCCGCGTGAGCCCGAACGCCTCGGCCTTCTGCGCGGCCCGCCCGGGGATGACGTCGGCGAGCGCGGCGATCTCGCAGTCGCCCGCGAAGGCGAGGTATCCGCTGTTGTGCGCGTCGGCGATCCCGCCGGTGCCGATGATGCCGATCCTGAGCATTCGCTGCCTCCCCGATGAGGTGTTACTACGTATTACTAAGACGTAGTAGATACTATCGAGACAGACACCCGCCACGTCAAGCCCGGAAAGGAGGATGCCGTGGAGAAACGCCCGACCAGCCACGACGTCGCCCACCTCGCCGGGGTCTCGCAGTCCACCGTCTCTTTCGTCTTCACCGGGCGGCCGGGGATCTCCGAGGCGACGCGCGAGCGGGTGCTTCGCGCAGCATCCGAGCTGAACTACCGACCCAACCTGGCCGCCCGGTCCATGCGCACCCAGCGCACCGGCCGCCTCGCCGTCGTCGTGCCGATCGCCACGATGAATCCGCTCACTCTGCTCTCCGGCGCGATCTCCGCCGCGCGCGAGGCAGGCTACGTCGTGGAGGTGGTGAGCCTGCCCGAGGAGGCGACCGCGCGCGACGATCGCCTCGCCGATCTCATCGGGTCGGGGCAGTACGAGGGCGTGCTCGCGTTCACGCCGCTGCCCGCCACCGACTCCCCCGCCGACGGCCCCGTCGTGCTCTCGGTCGGCGAGTTCGATGACGCGATGCACATGACCGGCGCATTCACCGATTCGCGACCCATCACCGAGATGATCGAACGCCTCGCGGCACAGGGACATCGGAGATTCGTGCATCTGGCCGGCCCCGAGGACTTCCCGTCGGCACGAGCCCGTCGCGCGGCCTACCTCGAAGCGATCGAGCGTCTCGGACTCGAGTCGCTCGGTGTGTTCGGAGAGGAATGGAGCGGCAGCGCCGGTGAGGCCGCCGTCGACAGGCTGCCCGCAGACGCACCGCCGCTCGCCGTGATCGCCGCCAACGACGTGATCGCGACCGGAGCCATCCGAGCGGCGACACGACGCGGATGGACGCTGCCCGACGACGTCGCCGTCACGGGGTGGGACGATCACCCCCAGAGCGCGTTCCTCGTGCCGTCGCTGACGAGCGTGTCGCAGGACCGCGAGAGACTGGGCGCCTACTCGATGCACCGTCTGATCGCAGCCGTCCGCGGCGGCGATGAGCCGATGAAGCCCGACGGTCTGCTGACCGTCATCTGGCGCGAGTCGACCGATTCTCCCCACTGACCGCCGAGACCTGGAGGCGCACATGAAGATCCTGATCCCGAACACCATCGAGCTGCCGGTGACCGCAGACGTCGAGACCGTCGTCTACGACATCGACGCCGAGATTCCCGCCGAGCACCGTGACGCCGAAGCGCTCGTCGTCTGGCACAACTCCTCGTCGTGGCTCCGGGAAGCCGCCCGCGCACTGCCCCGCCTGCGTCTCGTCCAGGCCCTCGCCTCCGGCGCGGATGCGGTTCTCAACGCCGGGTTCGGCGCCGACGTGCGCATCTGCTCCGGTCGCTCGCTGCATGACGGACCCGTCGCCGAGCATGCGCTGACCCTGATCCTGAGCGCCGTTCGACGTCTCGACCGGCTGCGCGACGCTCAGCGCGAGCACGTCTGGGACGAGGCGTTCAACGAGGAGCAGAGCGCCGCGCCCACTCGCGCGCTCTACACGCTGTCCGGCGCCCGCGTGACCATCTGGGGATTCGGTTCGATCGCCTCGACGCTCGCGCCGTTCCTCACCGCACTCGGCGCGGAGGTGCAGGGCATCGCCCGCACCGCCGGAGAGCGATCCGGGTATCGGGTGCACTCGGATGCCGATGCAGCCGCCGTGCTGGCTGACACCGACGTGCTCGTCTCGATCCTGCCCGCCACCGACGAGACCGCCGACCTGTTCGACGCCGAGCTCTTCCTCGCGCTCAAGCCAGGCGCGGTGTTCGTGAACGTCGGTCGTGGTGTGACCGTCGACGAGGCTGCGCTGATCGCGGCGCTGGAGTCGGGACAGCTGCGCGCCGCGGCGATCGATGTCGCGAAGTCCGAGCCGCTTCCGGCATCCGACGTGCTGTGGGACGCACCGAACCTGCTCATCACCCCTCACATCGCCGGCAACCGTCCGGTCGGAGCGGCACGCCTGGTCGACCAGAACGTGACCCGCCTCCTCGCGGGCGATGATCTCCTCAACCAGGTGCACCCCTAGGGTCTGGACACCGCGGGGCGAGCGGCGCATGCTGAGGGCATGACCGCCTTTCAGACCACACACGCGTTCAGCGGGTTCAGCGTCGACGACATCGACGCCGCCCGCTCCTTCTACGGCGACACCCTCGGCATGGACGTCACCACCAATGCCATGGGATTCCTCGACATCAGCCTGCCCGACGGCGGATCGATCCTCGTCTACGGCAAGCCGAACCATGAGCCCGCGAGCTTCACGATCCTGAACTTCCCGGTGGACGACGTCGAAGCAGCCGTCGACGAGCTCAACGAGCGGGGCGTCGTGACCAAGATCTACGACGACTCGGAGTTCGCCACCGATGAGAAGGGCATCCTGCGAGGCGGTCCCGATCGAGGGCCCGACATCGCCTGGTTCACGGACCCCGCCGGCAACGTCCTCGCCGTGCTCGCCGCCGGCTGAGCGCCGCTCTCAGGCGAGGAGCGAGTCGAAGAGCTCGTTCACGGCCGGGTCGACTCGCTGCAGCTCGGGATGCGCGTCGTGCCAGTCGATGATCTCGCGCGCCGCCGTGTGCAGTGGCACGAGCGGGGCGAAGTCCGGCACGAGGCGGCGGACCTTGGTGTTGTCGAAGACGACGGAGTGCGCCATGTCACCCGTGAGCTGCCCGGCGCGGTCGGGTGCGGCATCCTCGATCGCCGCACTCGTGGCGTACCGGATCTTCGGCTCTGCTCCCGCCGCGCGACCGAGGATCGCGTAGATCTCGTTCCAGGTGTAGACGAAGTCGCTCGTGATCTGGAAGGTGTCGCCGTAGGCGAGCGGGTTGCCGAGCAGCCCCGCGAAGCCCACCGCGAAGTCGCTCGAGTGCGTGAGCGTCCACAGCGACGTGCCGTCGCCGTGGACGATGATCTCCTCACCCCGGCGGATGCGGTCGATCGCCGTCCACCCTCCGAACGCCGGGATCGTCCACTTGTCGTAGGTGTGCGAAGGCCGCAGCACCGTGACCGGGAATCCGCGATCCCGGTACGCGGCGGTCAGCAGGTCCTCGCAGGCGATCTTGTCGCGCGAGTACTGCCAGTACGGATTGCGCAGCGGTGTGGACTCGGTGATCGGAAGACGAGAGACCGGCTTCTGGTAGGCGGATGCCGAACTGATGAAGACGTACTGTCCCGTCCGGCCCTCGAAGCGCTCGATGTCCCGCTGCACCTGATCCGGCGTGAAGGCGATCATGTCGGCGACGACATCGAACTCACGACCGGCGAGGGCGGCGTCGACCGCTGCCGCATCCGACACATCCGCCGTCAGCACCTCGACGCCGTCAGCGGGCTCGCGCTGCGACTGTCCGCGATTCAGCAGAGTGACCTCCATCCCCCGGGACGCCGCGAGCGCACTCGCCGCCGAGGAGATGATTCCGGTTCCACCGATGAACAACACCGTCGTCGCAGTCATGCATCCGACTCTAGCGACGGGTCAGGCGAGGAGGCCGCCTAGGCGAGGTGCTCGAAGAGCGCGCGGACGGCCCCTTCGACGGCATCCGGATCTTCCGCACGGATCGCGTGGGCGACGGCTTCGGCCGCAGCGACCAGCCCGGGTGTCGCGTCGTCTCCGGGTACAGTCTCGGAGAACTGCAGCGCGCATTGAGCGAGGATCGTGGCCTCGACCAGGTGCATCGCCTGTCGCGGATGCCGCACGAGATCGTCGACGGCGGTGAGGAACGCGATGGCCGCGGCGTCGCGGTCGGCTGCGGCCTGCGCGCGACCGATCTCCTCGGCATACGCCGCGAGATCGGAGCGGACGCCTTCCGCGGCCGTGGGCAGCGCCGTGCGGAGCGCCGTCCCCGCGAGCACGCCGGCGTAGCTGATGGCGGCACGCGACTCGCGTGCGGTGAGGTCCGCGACCTTGGTGTAGCGCGCGGGAGTGACCTCGACCAGTCCGATGTCACGCAGCCGGATGATCGCTTCGCGGATCGGGTTGAGCGACATGTCGAGCTCTCGGGCGAAGCGCATCGTGTTGAGCGTGTCGCCCGACCGATAGTCCCCCCGCAGGATCGCCCCGAGGATGTGCTGGAAGGCAAGTTCGGGCAGCGGCACGGCACCGCGATGGGTCCAGTGGTGCGTCCGTGGATCCGCGTAGGCGATGGTCATTGGTGCTCCCCAGGTCCGTTGTGTACGCCCCCTGTGACAGGGGCCCCCACTAGACAGACTCGCTGCCGCCCGGAATATTACGCAGCGCCAGGGAAAAAGTCAGACGACGCTGGCGCCGGGCGCCGCAGCGAACTCCTCGAGAGCGGTGACGACGTCGTCGGAGAGCTCGACCTGGCTGGCCGCCACCGCGTCGTCGATCTGGCCCGTGCGCGATGCTCCGATGATCGCGGTGGTCACCACGGAGTCCCGCAGCACCCACGCGACGGCGAGCTGGGGAATCGAGAGGCCCGCGTCCTTCGCGACGCGGTCGATGCCGCGGATGCGCTCGAGGTAGCTGTCGGTGAGCGCGGACCCGTTCAGGAAATGGCTGTTCGCGGCACGCGAGTCGGCCGGGACGTCACCGTCGATGTACTTGCCGGTGAGCAGGCCCTGCGCGAGCGGCGAGAACACGGCGCTGCCGATCTCCAGCTCGCGCAGCGCCGGGAACAGCTCGGCCTCGGGAGTGCGGTCGAACAGCGAGTACCGCGGCTGGTGCAGCAGCAGCCTCACGCCCTGATCCGCGAGCAGCTGATACGCGCGACGCGCCAGCTCGGCCGGGTAGTTCGAGATGCCCACGTACAGCGCCTTGCCGCTGCGCACGATGTCGGCGAGCGCCGTGACCGTCTCCTCCAGCGGGGTCTCGGGGTCGGGGCGGTGCGAGTAGAACACGTCGACGTAGTCGGTGTCCATGCGCTGCAGACTCTGCTCGAGCGAGCGCATGAGGTACTTGCGCGATCCGCCGTCGCCGAACGGCCCCGGCCACATGTCGTAGCCGGCCTTGGTCGTGACGAACAGCTCGTCTCGGTAGCGGGCGAGCCCGCTGTCGAGAACGGCGCCGAACGTCGACTCGGCGGACCCGTACGGCGGGCCGTAGTTGTTCGCGAGGTCGATGTGCACGACACCGCGGTCGAACGCGTGCAGCACGATCTCGCGCTGACTGTCGAAGGTGCGGTCACGACCGAAGTTCTGCCAGAGTCCGAGCGACACCTTCGGCAGCTTCACCCCGCTGGCGCCTGCGCGCTGGAACGGCACGTCGGTGTAGCGGGTGGCCGCAGCCTCGTAGGCATGCGTCAGGCGGGGGTCATCGGCGGCGATGGGCATGAGGGACGCTCCTGGATCCGAGGCGGGAAGAGCTTCAGGATAGCGCTTTCTCGCACAGCGGGACCAGGACTCCGATGCATGCTGCGCCGGCATACGGGCGTCCGCGCTCGCAGGCCCGACCGACCGCTGTCAACCACACCGACGAAGTCCGACGGTCGGGGTAGCGTGACGGAGAGACGGCGATCATCGCATTCACCCCCGCTCCCCGCGGGAAACGAGAAGAGGTCCATGATGGGCGGGACCCCACCGTCGAAGCTGTCCGGCACGTCGAACGCCATCGTCGTGACCGGAGCACGGGTGCACAATCTTCGCGACGTGAGCGTCGCGATACCCCGCGACGCCCTCGTGGCCTTCACCGGCGTCTCCGGCTCGGGCAAGAGCTCCCTCGCATTCGGCACGTTGTACGCCGAGGCGCAGCGTCGGTACTTCGAGTCGGTGGCGCCCTACGCGAGGCGCCTGATGAGCCAGGTCGACATCCCCGACGTCGACGCCATCGGCGGGCTGCCTCCGGCGGTGGCCCTCCCCCAGCAGCGCACCGCGGGAAGCGCTCGATCGACCGTCGGCAGCGCCACGTCGATCGGCAACGTCATCCGCATGCTGTTCTCGCGAGTGGGCACATACCCCAGTGGGGCGGAGCCGCTGTTCGCGGAGGACTTCTCCGCGAACACCGTGCAGGGCGCGTGCCCGCGCTGCCACGGGATCGGGCAGGTGTACGACGTGCCGCTGCACCTCATGGTCCCCGACGAGTCGCTGTCGATCCGCGACCGTGCGCTCGACGCCTGGCCGCGCGCCTGGCACGGCAAGCAGCTCATCGACAGCCTGATATCGCTCGGCTACGACATCGACATCCCGTGGCGCGATCTGCCTGAGAAGCAGCGTCAGTGGGTGCTCTACACCGAGGAGTCGCCTCAGGTTCCGGTGTTCACCGACCGCGGCCCGGCGCAGGTGCGCAAGGCCGTCGCGGCCGGCATCGAGCCCTCGTACATGAGCACGTTCGTCGGCGTGAGGCAGTACGTGCTCAACACCTTCGCCAACTCGAAGAGCGCGAAGATGCGCGAGAAGGCGGCGAGCTTCATGGTCAGCGTCCGCTGCCCGATGTGCGACGGACGCCGCCTGAAGCCCGAGGCGCTCGCCGTGACGTTCGCCGGTCTCGACATCACCGAGATGGCCGCGATGCCACTCGCGGACCTCGAGGCACTCCTCGAGACGGCACTCGACTCCTCCGGCAACGGAACGGATGCCCCCGGCGCCGGTGGCGAAGCGCTCCCACCCGAGAAGAAGCTCGCGGCGCACCGGCTGGTCGACGAGCTGCGCGATCGGATCTCCCCCATCATCGAGCTCGGTCTGGGCTACCTCTCGCTGGATCGCTCGACCCCGACGCTCTCGTCGGGTGAGCTGCAGCGTATGCGGCTCGCGACCCAGGTGCTGTCGCAGCTGTTCGGGGTCATGTTCGTGCTCGACGAGCCGTCTGCCGGCCTCCACCCCGCCGACGGCGAAGCGCTCGTGCGCATCCTCCGCTCGTTGCGAGACTCCGGAAACACGGTCTTCTTCGTCGAGCACTCCCTCGACGTGATCCGGCATGCGGACTGGATCGTCGATATCGGCCCCGGAGCGGGATCCACCGGCGGTGAGATCGTCTATTCCGGCCCGATCGATGGGCTGCGGGACGCGGAGCGCTCCCAGACGAGACGATATCTGTTCGCCGACGACCTGCGGGCCGAGCAGCCGACGGCACAGCCGCGGGCCCCTCGCGAGCCCGATGCCGAACTCGTGCTCGTCGACGTCTCGCGGAACAATCTCCGCAGCGTCTCGGTGTCGATCCCCCTCGGCTGCCTCACCGCCGTCACGGGCGTCTCCGGGTCGGGCAAGTCGTCTCTCGTCACCCAGGCCCTGCCCGACCTGATGCACAGCAGCCTCTCCAGCGAGGTGGACGGCTCGTCGACCGACACGTCGACGAGGGAAGAGCAGGGCAGCGCAGCAGCTGATCCGCTGTTCTCCGCACCGATCGCCCACACGACGGGTCGCGCCTCCGGTCCCGCCGACCGCGTGCGACGCGTGGTGCAGGTCAGTCAGAAGCCGATCGGCCGCACCTCTCGATCGAACGTGGCGACGTACACCGGGCTCTTCGACCGCGTCCGCGCGCTGTTCGCCGCGACACCGGAAGCACGTCGGAGGCGCTACGCCGCGAGCCGCTTCTCGTTCAACCTGGCGAGCGGGCGATGCCCCACCTGCAAGGGCGAGGGCACGGTCGAGGTCGAGCTGCTCTTCCTCCCCACCGTCCACGCCCCCTGCGGCACCTGCGGCGGCACGCGCTACAACCCGGAGACCCTCGAGATCGAGCTCCACGGGCACACCATCGCCGACGTCCTCGCCCTGAGCGTGAACGACGCGCGTGTCCTCTTCGAGGACGATGCCGACGTCGCGCGACATCTCGATGCCCTCCTCGACGTGGGGCTCGGGTATCTGCCGCTGGGCCAGTCGGCGACCGAGCTCTCCGGCGGCGAGGCGCAGCGCGTGAAGCTGGCGTCCGAACTGCGGCGCGCCCAGCACGGCGACACCCTCTACCTGCTCGATGAGCCCACCTCAGGACTGCATCCGTCGGACACCGATCGGCTGCTCGTCCATCTTCAGCATCTCGTCGACGCCGGCAACACGGTCGTGATGGTCGAGCACGACATGCGCGTGGTCGCACAGGCCGACTGGGTGATCGACATGGGACCGGGAGCCGGAGAGCTCGGCGGCACTGTCGTGGCGCAGGGAACTCCGCGTTCCGTCGCCTCCGCGAGCGGAAGCACCACGGCGTCGTACCTCGCGGATGCCATCGCGGCTCAGGAACTCGGAGTCAGCGCCTGAGAACAGAAAATCCCTGCCGAGGCAGGGATTCTTTCTGCGGAGACGAGGGGATTTGAACCCCTGGTCCCCGTGAGGGGACTCCACCTTAGCAGGGTGGTGCACTCGGCCGGACTATGCGACGTCTCCAGGCATCCGAACCGTGAAGAGCGGATGCACCTTGCAATCATAACGGGTTCCCGTGGCTGGAACGAATCGGGGCTCAGGGTCCTCGGCCGGGCCGCCTGCAGGACGAAAGCACATCTGCAGGACGAGACCCGACGGATGCTCCCGCATCCGTGCTCCGGTCATGCACACGGCACGGGTGACGGCGCGTGACCCGAGACGATCCCTCAGCCGGCGCTCGATTCGCGCACCACGAGTTCGGGCTGGAACCGTACGCGACGGTCGTGCTCGACGCCGTCGAGCTCCTTCAGCAGCAGATCCACCCCGGTCCAGCCGAGCAGCCTGGCGGGCTGGCGCACGGAGCTCAGCGGCACGACGGTCGCCGAGGCGAAGTCGATGTCGTCGTACCCGACCATGGCGATGTCCTGGGGCACGCGGATGCCGGAGCCGAAGCTGAACGCCTGCAGCAGCCCGACGGCGAGCAGGTCGTTCGCGGCGAAGACGGCATCCGGGCGCGATTCGGGCCCACGCGCCGCGATGGCCTCGCCCGCAGCCCTGCCCTGGAGCACCGTGAGCGCGGACTGCTCGAAGATCTCGAGAGTGACATCGGGGTGAGCGGCGACGGCCGCCTGCACGCCGCGCAGACGATCGGCGACCTGCTGCACTGACTGCGGTCCTCCGACGAATGCCAGCCGGCGACGTCCCGAAGCCAGCAGATGATCGGCAGCCAGGCGTCCGCCTTCGACGTCATCGACCGAGACCGACGGCAGCAGCCCCTCCTCCACCTCGCGGTCGACGAGGATCACCGGCATGCCGCCCGCGGCGAATCGATGCACGGCCGAGAGGTCGTCGGTGGCGGGTGTGAGCAGCACGCCGTTGACCCGCTGCTCCTGGAAGAGCTCGAGGTGCGCGACCTGGCGCTCGTCTCGCTCGTCGCTGTTGCCGAGCAGCACCGTCATGCCGGCATCCGCTGCCCGGTCCTCCGCGCCGCGCACGACCTCGGCGAAGAACGGGTTGCCGATGTCGGGCACCACGAGTCCGATGCTGCGGCTGCGACCTGCGCGCAGCTGCCTGGCGGCGTCGTTGCGAACGAAGCCGAGTTCCTGGATCACCCGCTGCACGCGCTCGACCGTCTTGGCGGACACGCGCTCGGGCTGATTGAGCACGTTCGAGACGGTGCCGACCGAGACGCCGGCCGCAGCCGCCACGTCCTTCACCCCTACCGCCATGGCCTGCCTCCGTCCGTCCGCGCGTGCGCCACGACTACCTTCTCATTCCGCGGGGTGAACTCCGCGCCGGCGACGCCCCGGAACCGCGACGACGGCGAGCGCCGCGCAGCCGATGCCCGCGATGAACAGGGGCGCGAGCGCCCAGGTCACGACGCCGGTGAAGACGGCCGCGGCCGCGATGTACGCGGCTCCGGCGGCATCCGCTGTGATCATCCCCGGCACGGCGCGCACCGCGGCGGTCCACCCGGTCGACGGCGACCAGGCGCCGGCGGCAAGCAGCACGGCGACCGCGAGAGCGAGCAGCCCCGCCCAGCCGATGACCGCGATGATCTCGCCACCGGGCAGTGCGCCCGAGCCTGCGAGCACGACGTCGACCGTGAGCACGGCGGCGATCAGCGCCGCCGGCACCCCGACGCGGAGCGAGGGCAGGATGCCGGTGCGCACGTCGTCCCAGAACAGGGCCGTGCGCGAATCCTCCGCGGCGACGAAGCGACGCAGGTGACGGATGCCGGCGGCCAGGGCGATCGGCAGCGTGACGACGCCGAGGGCGATGATCGTCATCAGCAGTCCGACCGTGAGCACCTCGCCGAACAGACCGAACTTGGCGGTCGCTCCGGGGTTGACCCCGGGCTCGACACCGGCGACCGTCGGGCCGGCGCCCGACCGCGCCTCGCGCTTCGCCGCCCGGTGCGCCCGACGCTCTGCGTTGATGACCGACATGACTAGCCCTTCAGTCCCTGCGTGGCGACTCCGTCGACGAGGAAGCGCTGGAAGACCACGAAGAAGAGCAGCACCGGCACGAGGGCCACGAACGACGCCGTGACCGTCGCGCCGTAGTCGGACGACGAGGTCTGGTCGTTGTAGAGGCGCAGCGCGATCGGCAGCGGGTAGTTCTCGGGGCTCGTCAGGTAGAGCAGCGGGCCGAGGAAGTCGTTCCACGCCCAGATGAACGAGAAGATCGCGCAGGTGATCAGGGCGGGCTTGATGAGCGGCAGGATGATCGACCAGAAGATCCGCAGGTGGCCTGCTCCGTCGATGCGCGCCGCTTCATCCATGTCGCGGGGCATCTGGCGGATGAACTGCACGAGAAGGAAGACGAAGAACGCCTCGGTGGCGAGGAACTTCGGCAGGATCAGCGGGATGAAGGTGTCGACCCATCCGAGCTGGTTGAAGATGATGTACTGCGGGATGATCACGACGTGGAACGGCAGCAGCAGCGTGCCGATCATCGCGGCGAACAGCACGCCGAGTCCCTTGAACTGCACTCGTGCGAAGGCGTAGGCGGCGAGCGCCGACGAGAGCACCGTGCCGACGACGGCCGAGACCGCCAGGATCAGCGAGTTCAGGAAGAAGCGCCACATCGGCACTCCGGCGATGCCCTCCATGACCTTGCCGTAGTTGTCGAGCGTCGGTGCCTGCGGCAGCAGACCGGGGTTCTGACCGAACTCGGAGTTCGGCTTGAACGTCGACAGGAACAGCCACAGCAGCGGGTAGAGCACCACCGCGGTGAGCACGAGGAGACCGATGAACCAGATGACGGTCTGCCAGGTCTTGCGCTTGATGCGGCGACGCGGGGCGGGCGGACCGACGGGCGTCGTCTGCTGCGCGGCGAAGACCGGAGTGGATGCGGCGCCGGACGTGGTCGCCTGATTGGAGGTGCTCATTTGTCGTCTCCCGAGTAGTGCACCCACGACCTCTGAGTGCGGAAGAGGATGAAGGCGATGATCGCGACGACGACGAGCAGGACCCACGCGATCGCGGCCGCGTAGCCCATCTGTCCGTCGGAGAACCCTCGCTTGTACAGGTACACGGTGATGAAGTTCGTCATGCCGGCGGGGCCGCCGGTGCCGTTCGAGATGATGTACGCCGAGGCGAACACCTGGAACGCGCCGATGAGACCGAGCAGCAGGTTGAAGAACATCACCGGGGAGAGCATCGGGATCGTCACCGCGCGGAACCGACGGTAGGCGTTCGCGCCGTCCATTTCCGCGGCCTCGTACAGCTCCTTGGGGATCTGCTTGAGACCCGCGAGGAAGATCACCATCGTGGCTCCGAACTGCCAGACGGCGAGCAGGATCATCATCGGGAGCACGAGGCTCGGGTTGCCGATCCATCCGCCGAGATCCACGCCGAAGATCTGCAGACCGCTGTCGACCGGACCGTCGGAGGAGAACATGGCCCGCCACACGATGGCGACCGAGACCGAGCCGCCGATGAGGGACGGCGCGTAGAAGGCGGAGCGGAAGAAGCCGGCGCCCTTGTCGCGGTAGTTCAGGAGCATCGCGACGCCGAGGGCGGCCGCGAGGGTGATCGGAGTGCCGATGAAGACGTAGACGAGGGTGATCTGCGCCGACTGGATGAAGTTCGGGTCGCTCGTGAAGAGTCGGATGTAGTTGTCCAGCCCGATCCACTTGGGCGGCTGGAAGATGTTGTACTTCGTGAAGGAGAGGTACAGGGAGTAGATCATCGGCACGGCGGTGAGACCGAAGAAGCCGATGAGCCACGGGGTGAGGAACGCATAGCCGGTCGCCGTCTCACGCCGCAGACGTGCGCGCTGGCCCGGCCGCGCGAGTTCGTTCTCGGGGCGGCGGCCGCTGCGCAGCGCCCGCCCTCGCCCGGACTTCTTGCCCGTGACGATCGTCCTGGTCGCCGTCGTGCTCATGACAGCTCCTTCCGAAGTGGATGGGATGCGGTGGGCCGGGCGGATGCCACCCGGCCCACCGACGGGATCACTGGTTGAGGACGACGTCCATCTCGGAGAAGAACTGCGTCACGGCCTCGTCGACCGTCGTGGTGCCGAAGTTCAGCTCGGTGCCCAGCACCCGGAACTTCTCCTCGAGGGTGCCGTAGCCGACGATCGGCACGGGCGGAGCGTCGCCGAGGCGGTCGGCGATCGACTCCTCGTAGTCCTTGACGAGCTGGCTCATGGGATCGAGCTCTGCGGCCTCGAGAGCGGTCTCGGAGGCGGGGAGGCCACGGTTGGTGCCGAAGATCTCGCCGGACTCGGGCGAGTTGACCAGGAAGTTGACGAGCGTCGCCGCCGCCTCCGGGTGCTCGGTCTTGGCCGAGATCGTGTGCAGCATCGAGGGCTTCAGGTACAGATCCTTCGCGCCCTCCTTCGTGACCGGCGGGGCGACGAGGCCGAGCTCGGTGTAGCTCTCGCCGAGGTTGGCGAGGTAGCCCGCACCGAAGTTGTCCCACGTCAGCTCGCTGGCGTTCTTCGCGGCGTCGAACGCGGTGAGGGGGTTGAGCTCCTCGACGACCTGCTGCGGAACGACGACTCCGTCACGGATGTCGTCTCCGGCCTCCCAGAACTCCTTCAGACGGTCTTCGTCGAAGCCGGGCGTGCCGTCTTCGTCGAACAGGTTCTTGCCCTCGCTGCGCAGCTGCAGCTCGAAGTTCTGGATGCGCCCCGTCCAGTCGGACCCGCCCCAGAACTCACCCGCGCCGGCATCGGTGATCTCGCCCATCCACTCGTCGTAGTCCTCCCAGTCGCCCCCGGGGAACTCCTCGACGCCTGCGGTCTCGAGCAGCTGGGGGTTGGTGAAGACGCCCCACGCGTTGGTCGAGGTGGTGATGCCGTAGGTCGTGTCATCGACGACGCCGATGCCGAGGATGTTCTCGGAGAGCGGCTCGGTGTCGATGACCGAGCCGAGGTAGGGCTCGAGGTCGAGCAGCAGGCCGTTCTCCGAGTACTGACGCAGGTACGAGTAGTCGAACTGCATGACGTCGGGGAGTCCGCCGCCGGCGGCCTCGGTCTGGCGCTTCTCCCAGAACTCCGGGAACCCGAGGAACGTCGCGTTCACCGTGATGTTCGGGTACTCCTCGTTGAACGCCTCGATCGCCTGGTTGTAGAGATCGGCGCGGACGTCGTTGCCCCAGAACGCCAGGTCGAGGGTGACCTTCTCGTCGGGGTCGTACGTGGGCTCGCCCTCGGGGCTGCCTCCGCCGGCGCAGCCGGCGAGTACCAGCGCTGCGCTGGTGGCGACGGCCGCTGCGGCCGCCAGACGCTTCTTGCTGAACATCGTTGTCCTCTCTGATGAACGTCCTCGTTCGGCAGGGCCGCGGAACGCCTGTGTCCATGTGGTGCGGGATGCGATCTCCATCGTGCGGGGAAAACGCTTACCTGCACGCTAATCCAGATTGAAACGTTTCGCAACCGGCAATTCGCGGCGGGGATTACATCGATTACCGCGGGGTCTTCGATCCTCTCACGATCAGCTTCCCGCCCTCGACCTCGAGCCCCACGCGACGGACGGCGGATCGCCTCTGCTCGCCCGTCGCAGAGTGGGCCGGAGGCCCCTCCGCGGCGGCGAAGAAGTAGAACCACAGGTCGTCGCCGACGCGCACCTGCGCGCCGTGACTGCCGTGCCCTCCGGTCGGCAGATCAGCGAGGATGACGGCATCCGCATCACCCTGACGCGTCCAGCGCGTGCCGTCGTCGGAACGATAGACGCCCATCCCCCGCCACTCGTCCACGATCAGCCACCAGAGACCGCCGAGCTCGAACACCGTCGGCCCCTCGTGCGGCCGCCCTCCGACAGCGACGCCGTCGAGGGACCAGTCCGCGAGGTCGGGCGATGACGCGACCATGGTCACCGAGTCCGCCGCCTCATCCTTGTACCAGAGGCGCCACAGTCCGTCGGGCGTGCGCGCGACGGCCGCATCGATCACACGATCGCTGCTCAGCACGAGCGGGCCGCATCTCGACCAGTGCCTCAGGTCGTCGGAGGCGTACTCGACGATGGCGCGAGCGAACCCCGGCCAGCGGTCGGGGATGCCGTCGATCTCGGTGAGATGCATCCGCCAGCGCGCACCGTCCCAGAAGACCTCCGGGGCCCAGTGGGTGCGGTCGACCTCGGCGGGCGGCGGGCCGGTCTCGAGGACGAGATCGGATGCCGTGGGCTCGAGCGTTCCGTCGTAGTGCCAGTCCAGGCCGTCGGTCGATGTCGCGACCCCGATCCGGCTGCCGTGCACCCACGACACCCCCGGTCCCGCATCGGCGAGGCTCGCCCGACGCTGGGTGTAGAACATCCACCACAGCCCGTCGGCGTCGACCACGACCCGCGGATCGGTGGCGCCGTCGTAGACGGGGTCGCGGTAGAGCTCTCTCATCTGCGGAGATCGGTGACCGGACTCGCGAAGCCGGCCCGGTGCGTGGGGTGCGAGCCCAGAAGCTCGGGGGTGATCACCGTGCCGTCTGCGGCGGCCGAGGCGTAGATGGCCGCCACGATCTCGAGCGAGCGTGCGGGCGCATCAGCGGTAGGAGGCAGGGGTGCGCCCTCCAGCAGAGCGTCGAACACGTCGCGCAGCAGCGGCTCGTGGTCGCTGCGCTCCTCGGCATCCGGGAACGCCCATCCCTCGGCCTCCGGCTCGAAGCCGGGCGCCGGGGTGATCCGCCAGTTCTCATGACCGTGGGCGTAGACGTGGTCGACCGTGACCGTGGCCTTCTGGGTGTCGATGCGGATAGAGCTCGTCTCTCGCGGCGACACGGCACTGGTGACGAGCTGCGCGACCACTCCCTGGCCGAAGACGATGGTCGCGGTCGAGACGTCCTCGGTCTCGGTCTCGCGGTCGAGCCGCCAGAGCCTGCCCTGCACAGACGACCAGTCGCCCAGCAGGTGCGCGAGCAGGTCGATCTGGTGGATGCCGTGGCCCAGGGTCGTTCCGCCGCCCTCCGTCTCCCACTTGCCGCGCCACGGCACCGCGAAGTAGTCGGCGTCACGGAACCAGAGCGTCTGGCACACGGCGACGAGCGGGCGGCCGAGGGCTCCGCTCTGCAGCAGCCCGCGCACGTGCGCCGCGGCCGTGCCGGTGCGCTGCTGGAAGACGACCGCCAGCTGCCTGCCCGCGGCCTCAGCCGCCGCGCGCATCTCGTCGAGCTCATCGAGCGAGGGTGCCGGCGGCTTCTCGACGATCACATGCGCGCCGGCTGCGAAGGCTGCGAGCGACTGCGAACGGTGCGGCCCGGGCGGCGTGCAGATGAGCACGACGTCGGGGTGCTCGGCGGCGAGCATCTCGTCGAGGTCGCCGTAGGCGGCATCGATGCCGTATCGGCCGGCGAACTCCTGCGCCTTCTCCCGGCTGAGGTCGGCGACGGCGACGAGCTCGGCGCGCGGGTACGCGGCGACCGCGCGGGCGTGCGCGTTCGCCACCGCCCCGGTGCCGACCAGGGCCGCGCGAAGGGTCTTCTCGGTTGTCATCGTTCCTCCTCAGGACGCTGAGCCGGGGTCATCTGATGCCGTTCTGCACCAGGTGCAGGCGGGCGTATCGCCCGTCGGCGGCGAGCAGCTCGTCGTGCGAGCCTTGTTCGACGATACGTCCGTGCTCGAGCACGACGATGCGATCGGCCTGCCGGATCGTCGACAGCCGGTGCGCGACCACGAGCGTCGTGCGACCGCGCATGAGCCGTTCGAGGGCCTCTTTGACGAGTCCCTCGGACTCGGGGTCGAGCGCGCTCGTCGCCTCGTCGAGCAGCAGGATCCGCGGATCGCGCACGAGCGCGCGGGCGATCGCCAGACGCTGGCGCTGACCACCCGAGAGGCGCGCTCCGCGCTCGCCGACCACCGTGTCCCACCCCTGCGACTGCTCGCTCACGAACTCCCACGCGTTGGCGTCTCGCAGCGCCTGTTCGACGCGATCGGGCGTGACGTCGGGCATGCCGTAGGCGATGTTGTCGAAGACCGATCCCTCGAACAGCACCGACTCCTGCGGCACGACCGAGATCGACCGGCGCACTGTGCGCAGGTCGAGCTCCTGCATGTCGGCGCCGTCGAGCACGATGCGGCCGCTCGTCGGACGGACGAATCCGAGCACGAGGTTCAGGAGGGTCGACTTGCCCGAGCCCGACGATCCCACGAAGGCGACCGTCTCGCCGGGGGCGATCCGCAGATCGATCTCGAACAGGGCGTCGTCGTCGGCATCCGCGTAGCGATGCGTCGCAGAGTCGAGCACGATCTCGCCGGCGACCGCCGAGACGACGCGCTTGCCGGAGTTCTGCTCGACGTCGGGCTCCTGCAGCACCTCGGCGATCGAGCGCACCGACTCGAGCCCGCGGGCGCCGACGGGAATGAGCATGAGCAGCTGGGTGAGCCCGCCGGTCAGCAGCGTGAAGTAGCTCGACAGCATCACGACCTCGCCCGGCGTGATCGGGAGGAAGCCGGTGAGCGCGCACACGGCGGCGAGCATGAGGCAGGCGACGCCGAGCAGCTGCATCGCCACCCAGGAGATCGAGGCCACCCGGCCGTTCAGCAGGTCGAGGTCGAGTCCGGCGCGGCGCACGCCATCCGCCCCGCCCGCGACGCGGTTGATCGCCGTCTCCTCGAGCCCGTGAGCGCGGGTCACCGGGATCAGCGACGCCATCTCGCCGACGCGGGCCGACAGCGTCTCGATCTCGCGCCGGAAGACCTCGTTGCGACGCTGCGATCGGTTGCGCATGCCGTAGCGGATGCCGATCGCGATCGGCACGGCGAGGGCATACACGGGAAGGAACTGCGGCACGGTGACCGCCGTCATGCTGAGTGCGCCGAGCATCACCATGGTCGACGACAGGAGCGGATGCGTGACCTGCTGCAGCATGAGCTCGACGTTCTCGACGTCGCGCACCACCTTCGTCTGCACGATCGACGAGCTCATCCTCGTGTGGTACCCGATCGAGAGGCTCTGCAGTCGCGCGGTGAGGGCGTTGCGGAGATCGGCACCGAGGTCTCGCACCACGGTCATGAAGTTGCGGGTGTAGATGATGTGGTTCGGGTAGTTCTGCAGCAGCAGCACGGCGGCCAGCGCGAACCACCACAGCACCTCGGTGACATCGCCGTCGCTCGCCACGACGTCGATGATCGCGGCGGTGATCACCGGCAGGAACCAGAGCGGGATCTCCTTGATCGCGAAGGCCGTGATCGCGAAGGTCAGTCGCCAGGGACGGCGGGCGACGAGGCGCAGCACGGAGCGGGTGGGGTGATCACCGTCGATGAGCGCGGCCGGATGGGAAAGCGCTTTCTGTGCCATGGTCCTATCGTAGAGTCACCGCACCCGTCTGGGAAGCGCGACCATCCGAATCAGCAGGAGCAGCCATGACCTTCGACGCAGCATTCGACTGGGCACGTGGTCACGTGCAGGCGGAGCGCCTGCCGACAGCGGTGCTCGGCATGGCGACGGCTGACGGGATCGTCGACCTCGAGGGCTTCGGGGCCGCGACGGATGCCGTCTATCCGCTGTTCTCGATCACGAAGGTGCTCACCGGCATCACGGCGACGCGCGCCATCGAGAGGGGTCTGCTCACCCCGAACACTCCGCTCGCCGACGCCCTGCCGCAGTTCGGCACCTCTCGTGACGACATCGTGCGGCTGTGGCACCTCGCGTCCCACACCTCGGGGATCTCCGAGCCGGCTCTCGACACCGCGCTTCCGCTGCGCGACGAGCTGCTCAGCCAGGGGCGGGACTTCGCCGCCGGCACCGCGTCGCGGTATTCCACCCTGGCCTTCGAGGGGATCGCGGCGCTGATCGAGCACGCGACCGGTTCGACCTGGGATGCCGGCACATTCGACTGGGCGCATCGCATCGGCGCGATCGGCCTGACCCTCGACCCGAGCAAGTCCCTCGGGGTTCCGGATGCCGCGGCCGGCGGACTCGACCTCGACCGGTTCCACGCCACGCGTGCTCCCGGCGCAGGACTCCTGGGCAGAGCCGAGGATCTCCTGCACCTCGGCGCCGAGCTGCTGCGCATCGGCCAGGGCGCGAAAGACGGCATCCTGTCTCCGGCGGGACTGGCCATGATGCTCCGCCCGCTGACCGGCGCGATCCCCCGCCTCGACCCGTACCCCTCTGAGCGCGGTCAGGACTGGGGCTTCACGTTCAACCTGCGCTCACGAGCGCCGGGACTGGTGGACCGTGACGTCTTCGGCCACGGCGGGTGGGCGGGCACGGAATTCTGGGTGCACCCGACGGCGGGCGTCTGCTGGGTGCTGCTCACGAACGCGGCCGTGCGCCCGGGCGTGGACGCCGATCAGCTCGACAACGCGGTCATCACCGCGGTGTGACCGCCGACGCTCACTTGACACGTCGCTCGCCCCTGTCTAGGGTTGAGACATTGAATGAAACGATTCAAAACCCGCTCGATGAAGAGAGAACCAACATGACCCGCGTCGCGTTCCAGTTGCAGGTGCGTCCTGAACTGCTCGACGAATACCTCGCCCGTCACTCGCCGGTCTGGCCCGAGATGCTGGGCGAGATCGCGGCAGCCGGCCGCCGCAACTACTCGCTGTTCCTCGCCGAGGGCGGCACGCTCGTCGGCTACTACGAGACCGACGACGATGCCGCCGCCCAGGCGTATCTCGCCGCCTCCCCCGTCGCCGCGCGCTGGGAGTCCGAGATGAGCCGATTCTTCATCGGTCTCGACGGACGCCCCGACCAGGCCGCCACCGCACTCGCCGAGGTGTTCCACCTCGAAGACCAGCTCGCCGACGCCGGCGACTCCCCCGCATCAGACATCGACAACCGCACCGACACCGAAGGCAGCGCCTCATGAGCATCCTCTCGTCCGACAACCTCGCCGCCCTCGAACAGCAGGGCATCGAACTCCCCAGCTGGGCGTTCGGCAACTCCGGCACGCGCTTCAAGGTGTTCGGCACGCCCGGCACGCCCCGCGACCCGTGGGAGAAGATCGCGGATGCCGCGCAGGTGAACAAGTACACGGCGCTCGCGCCCTCGGTCGCCCTGCACATCCCGTGGGACCTGGTCGACTCGTTCTCCGACCTGCGCAAGCACGCCGAGGACCTCGGCGTGACACTGGGCACCATCAACTCCAACACGTTCCAGGACGACGACTACAAGTTCGGCGCGCTGACCCACGAAGACCCGTCGATCCGCCAGAAGGCGATCGACCACCACCTCGCCTGCATCGACGTGATGGATGCCACGGGCAGCCGCGACCTGAAGATCTGGCTCGCCGAGGGCTCGAACTACCCGGGGCAGGCCGACCTGCGCGGCCGTCAGGACCGCCTGCAGGAGTCGCTGCAGCAGATCTATGCACGCCTCGGCGACGACCAGCGCCTCGTGCTCGAGTACAAGTTCTTCGAGCCGGCGTTCTACCACACCGATGTTCCCGACTGGGGCACGTCCTACGCCCAGGTCTCGTCCCTCGGCGACAAGGCCATGGTGTGCCTCGACACGGGCCACCACGCACCCGGCACCAACATCGAGTTCATCGTCATGCAGCTGCTGCGCCTCGGCAAGCTCGGGTCGTTCGACTTCAACTCGCGCTTCTACGCCGACGACGATCTCATCGTGGGCGCGGCCGATCCCTTCCAACTGTTCCGCATCCTGTTCGAGGTCGTGCGCGGCGGCGGCCTGAACAACCCCGATGTGGCGTTCATGCTCGACCAGTGCCACAACGTCGAGGACAAGATCCCCGGTCAGATCCGCTCGGTGCTCAACGTGCAGGAGATGACGGCGCGTGCGCTGATCGTTGACCGGGACGCCCTGACCGCGGCGCAGAAGTCCGGCGACGTGCTCGCCGCCAACGCCGTCTTCATGGACGCGTTCTACACCGACGTGCGCCCCGCGCTCGCCGAATGGCGAGAGTCGCGCGGCCTCGCAGCCGACCCGATGGCGGCCTACGCCGGGTCGGGCTACCAGCAGAAGATCGCCGCCGACCGCGTCGGTGGCGTGCAGGCCGGCTGGGGCGCCTGAGCCCGCACCCCGACCCGTCGGGATGCGGGAGCCGATCCCCGCATCCCGACGCCCCCCGACAGAACGGATGACACCGTGAACGAGCAGGTGCTCGACGGACCGCACGGACCGCTGCGCGTGCGGGTGTACACCCCGACCTCTCCCGTCGGCCCCGGACTCGTCTGGGTGCACGGCGGAGGGTTCGCCGCCGGTGAGATCGACATGCCGGAGGCCGACTGGGTCGCGCAGAGCTTCGCCGAGCGCGGCATCGCCGTGGTGTCGGTCGACTACGCGCTGGCTCCCTTCCCTCGCACCTGGGCTGCGGCAGCCGGGGCACCCGAGCGAGAGGGCGTGCACTACCCGGTCGCCTCCGAGGAGGTCGAGGCCGCATTCCGTTGGGCGGTCGACTCCGGCCTCACCGAGGGGCCGTGGTCGATCGGCGGAGCGAGCGCCGGCGGCAACCTCGCGGCCGGCGCGGCACTGCGCCTCAGTCACGGTCCCGGGCCCTTCCCTGCGCTCGCGGTGCTCGCCTATCCGACGCTCCACGCCGTGCAGGCAGCCCCGGATGCTGCGCTGCGCGCCGCTCTCGACGCGGACCCCGATGCCGACGTGTTCGGCCCCGACCCGGTGCGCGGCATGTACGAGAACTACCTCGGCGGGCCGGTCGACGGTGGCGACGTCTACGCCGTGCCCGGCACCGCGTCCCCCGCCCAGCTCTCGCATTTCCCCGCCACGATCATGATCAACGGCGAGGTCGACGAGCTCCGTGTCTCCGGCGAGGCGTTCGGCGCCCTGCTGCGCGACGCGGGCGTCGAAATCGACATCTCGACCGAGGCGGGCACCCGCCACGGCCACCTCAATCAGCCCGAACTCGCGGCAGCGACAGCATCGATCGACCGCTTCGCCGCCCGCATCCTCGCCACGTCTCCACAGAACAGGGAACAGCCATGACCAACCCCACCGCCGCCGCCCTCATCGAGCGGTCGAACCGCCTGGGCGCCGACCCGAAGAACACCAACTACGCCGGTGGCAACACGTCGGCGAAGGGCACGGAGACCGACCCCGTCACGGGTCAGCCCGTCGAGCTGATGTGGGTCAAGGGTTCGGGTGGAGACCTCGGCACGCTCACAGAGCAGGGTCTCGCCGTGCTGCGCCTCGACCGCATGCGCGCACTCGTCGACGTCTACCCGGGCCTCGACCGTGAGGATGAGATGGTCGCCGCGTTCGACTACTGCCTGCACGGCAAGGGCGGTGCAGCTCCGTCGATCGACACCGCGATGCACGGGCTCGTCGACGCCGCGCACGTCGACCACCTGCACCCCGACTCGGGCATCGCGATCGCCACCGCGGCCGACGGCGAAGAGCTGACGGCGAAGATCTTCGGCGACAAGGTCGTGTGGGTTCCGTGGCGTCGCCCCGGATTCCAGCTCGGACTCGACATCGCCGCCATCAAGGCGAAGAACCCGCAGGCCATCGGCACGATCCTCGGCGGCCACGGCATCACCGCCTGGGGCGACACGTCGGAGGAGGCCGAAGCCAACTCCCTCTGGATCATCGACACCGCGGCCGCCTACATCCAGGCCAACGGCAAGGCCGATCCGTTCGGCGGCGTGCGTGCCGGCTTCGAGGCACTCCCCGAGGCCGAGCGGCGTGAGCGCGCAGCGGCCCTGGCCGGCACCATTCGCGGGATCGCGTCGACCGACAAGCCGATGGTCGGCCACTTCACCGACTCCGACGTCGTCCTCGACTTCCTCGCCTCCGAGCGCGCCCCTGAACTCGCGGCTCTCGGCACGAGCTGCCCCGACCACTTCCTGCGCACCAAGGTCAAGCCGCTGATCCTCGACCTGCCGGTCACGGCATCCGCCGATGAGCAGATCGCCCGTCTGCACGAACTGCACACCGAGTACCGCGCCGACTACCAGGCCTACTACGACGCGCACGCGACCGCCGAGTCGCCCGCGATCCGCGGCGCCGACCCGCTCATCGTGCTCGTGCCCGGCATCGGAATGTTCTCCTACGGCGCCAACAAGCAGACCGCCCGCGTCGCCGGTGAGTTCTACGTCAACGCGATCAACGTCATGCGCGGCGCCGAGGCACTGTCGACCTACTCGCCCATCTCTGACGCCGAGAAGTTCGACATCGAGTACTGGGCGCTCGAAGAGGCCAAGCTGCAGCGCATGCCGAAGCCGAAGTCGCACCAGGGACGCATCGCCTTCGTCACCGGAGCCGCCAGCGGCATCGGCAAGGCCATCGCCACCCGCCTCGCCGCAGAGGGCGCCTGCGTCGTCATCGCCGACCTCGACCTCGAGAAGGCACAGGCGGCCGCCGCCGAGCTGGGCAGCACCGACGTCGCGATCGGCGTCGCGGCGAACGTCGCCGATGCGGATGCCATCCAGGCGGCGCTGAACGACGCCGTGCTCGCGTTCGGCGGCGTCGACCTCGTCGTCAACAACGCCGGTCTCTCGCTGTCGAAGCCGCTGCTCGAGACCACCGAGAAGGACTGGGATCTGCAGCACGACGTCATGGCGAAGGGCTCGTTCCTCGTGTCGAAGGCCGCGGCCCGCGTGCTGATCGACCAGAAGCTCGGCGGCGACATCATCTACATCTCGTCGAAGAACTCCGTCTTCGCCGGCCCCAACAACATCGCCTACTCGGCGACCAAGGCCGACCAGGCCCACCAGGTGCGGCTGCTGGCCGTCGAGCTCGGCGAGTTCGGCATCCGCGTCAACGGCATCAACCCCGACGGTGTCGTGCGCGGCTCGGGCATCTTCGCCTCCGGCTGGGGCGCGAACCGTGCCGCGACCTACGGTGTCGCCGAAGAGGACCTCGGCCAGTTCTACGCCAACCGCACGATCCTCAAGCGCGAGGTCGTTCCCGAGAACGTGGCGGATGCCGTCTACGTGCTGACGGGTCCCGAGCTGAGCCGCACGACCGGTCTCCACATCCCGGTCGACTCCGGCGTCGCTGCGGCGTTCCTGCGATGACGGTGCGGTCCGTCGCCGCCGTCGACCTCGGAGCGACCAGCGGTCGCGTCATGATCGGCCGGATCGGCGACGGCCGGCTCGACCTCGAACTCGTCTCGCGGTTCCCGAACGGGCCCGTCGAGCGCGAAGACGGTCTGCACTGGGACTTCGGCGCTCTCTACGAGCACGTCGTCGCAGGGCTCGCCGAGGCGGTACGGCGCGAACCGGCGATCGAGAGCGTCGGCATCGACTCGTGGGCCGTCGACTACGGCCTGCTGCGAGACGGCGAACTCCTCGCCGAGCCGTTCCACTACCGCGACGCGCGCACGGCGCGCGGCGTCGACGAGGTGCACACGGTCGCGCCCTTCGCCGAGCTCTACGGCCGCAACGGACTGCAGTTCCTGCCGTTCAACACGCTGTACCAGTACCGCGTCGATGCCCGCCTCGCCGACGCCGACACCGCGTTGCTCATTCCCGACCTCATCGCGTTCCTGCTCACCGGAACAGCGGTGGCCGAGCGGACGAACGCCTCGACCACCGGGCTCCTCGGCGTCGAGTCGGGTGAGTGGGACGCCGAGCTCGCCGAGCGCATCGGCATCCCGACGCACATCCTGCCGACGCTCGTCGATCCGGGCGAGACGATCGGCACACTCCGCGCGGACCTGGTCGAGCGCATCGGCAAGAAGCTGCCGGTGATCGCGGTCGGGTCGCACGACACAGCATCCGCCGTCGTCGCCGCTCCCCTGTCGACCCCGCACTCCGCCTACATCTCGTGCGGCACCTGGGGGCTGGTCGGCGTCGAGCTGACCGAGCCGGTGCTGACGGATGCCGCGCGCGAGGCGAACTTCACGCACGAGCTCGGCGTGGACCGTCGCTACCGCTTCCTGCACAACGTGACGGGGCTCTGGCTGCTGAGCGAGACCGTGCGCGCGTGGGAGGCGGAGGACGGCTCGCGGATCGACCTGCCCGAGCTGCTGGCCGCGGCATCCGCCGTGACAGACGACGTGCCCCTCTTCGACGCGAACGACGCGTCGCTCAGCGCACCGGGAGACATGCCCGCGCGCATCACGACACTGCTCGGGGCCGAGGCTCCGACGACGCGACCCGCGTTCGCCCGGTCGATCGTCGAGTCGATCGCGACCGCCTTCGCGGATGCCGTGCAGACGGCAGCCGATCTGTCAGGGCGCGCACTCGACAGCATCCACCTCGTGGGAGGCGGCTCGCTGAACCGTCTGCTGTGCCAGGCCACCGCGGATCGCACCGGCCGTCCCGTGCTCGCCGGCCCCGTCGAGGCGACAGCCCTCGGCAACGTGCTCGTGCAGGCACGGGCTCTCGGCGCCGCCCCGGCATCCCTCGAGGAGCTGCGCGCCCTCGTCGCCGCGACGCACGAACCGGAGCGCTTCGACCCGCGCTGACTCCCTCACCCCCGTCGCAGCCCCTCATCCGACCGCCCGTATCCCCGATGGATGCCGGTGCGAATCCCTGTGCGGGTGCGGATGCCCGCCCTGTCAGGCGCCGGAGAACGCACACCGCGGCGCACACGGAAAGGGGCGCCGAGGCCGAAGCCCGACGCCCCTCACGAACTCGACTCAGAAGTCGAACTCGCCGATGTTGTCTGCGTTGAACTCGAACGGGTCGCCGAGAAGAACGACGCCGTCGGCGCCGACCGTGTACTCGCCGAGGTCTCCGGCCTCGAAGGTGTCGCCCTCTTCGCCGGTGATCTCACCCTCGATCAGCGCCTTGGAGGCGAACGCGGCCAGGTAGCCGAGGTCGGCAGGGTTCCACAGCGCGAACGCGGTGACGGTGCCGTCTTCGACGTACTCGCGCATCTGGTTCGGCGTGCCGAGACCGGTGATGGCGACCTTGCCCTTGTAGTCCGAGGTGGACACGTACCGCGCCGCAGCCGCGATGCCGACCGTGGTGGGCGAGATGATGCCCTTCAGGTTCGGGTGGCTCTGCAGCAGCGCAGCGGTCTTGTCGAACGACGTCTGGTCGTCGTCGTCACCGTAGACGGTCTCGACGATCGTGATGTCGGGGTACTCGCTGGCGACGTACTCCTTCATCAGGTCGATCCAGGCGTTCTGGTTGGTCGCGTTGGCGGATGCCGACAGGATCGCGACCTCGCCGGCTCCGCCGATCTGGTCGGCGATCAGGTCGACCTGCACCTTGGCGATGCCCTCGGAGTCGGCCTGGTTGATGAACAGGTCGCGGCACTCGGGGTTCGTGTCGGAGTCGAAGGTGACGACCTTGACGCCGGCGTCACGGGCCTCGTTCAGCGCGTCGCAGATCGCCTTCGGGTCGTTCGCCGAGACGACGAGCGCGCCCACGGCCTGCTGCGTCGCGGTGTTGATGTAGCTGACCTGGGCGTCGGGGGTGGCCTCGGCCGGGCCGACCTCGGCGAACGTGCCGCCGAACTCGTCGACGGCGGTCTTGCCGCCCTCGCTCGAGGTGTCGAAGTACGGGTTGCCGAGGTTCTTGGGCAGGAACGTGATCGCGAGGTTGTCGGATCCGCCTTCACCCTCTGAACCCGAGCCTCCGGATCCGCCGCTGGTGTCGGCGCAGCCGCTCAGCACGAGCGCTGCGGCCACGGCGACCGCCGCGAACCCCGCGATCTTCTTACGTGCAAACGTCATTGTTCTTCCTTTCGTGATGATCACCGCTGGCGGGTGCCGGCGATGAGAGGCTGCCTCATGGTGCGGGAGAGGCTGCTACGCGCAGTGGCGGACCGGCCTTCGCGCGGACGCGCTGCGCCCAGGCGAGGACGCTCGCTGCGACGACCGAGAAGATCAGCAGCCCGCCGGTGATGATGTTGATGACGTCGGATGTGACTCCGGCGAGGCGCAGGCTGCTGCCCAGCACCCCGATCAGGAGAACGGCGGCGACGACGCCGTGCAGGTGTCCCCGTCCGCCGAACACCGACACTCCGCCGAGCACCACGGCCGCGATGACCTGCAGTTCGAGCCCGGTGGCGTTGTCGCCTCGGGCGCTGCCGAACCGCAGCGTGTAGAAGATGCCTGCGAAGGCGGCGACCACGCCCGAGAGCACGAACAGGATGAACTTCGTCCGTTCGACGTCGACGCCCGAGAACCGCGCGGCGTCCTTCGACAGACCGATCGCGAAGACACCACGGCCGAAGGGCGTGAAGTGCAGCAGCACGGCGAACAGCACCAGCAGGATCAGGAACGGGATGACGATGTACGGGATGGTCGTCCCGGCGATCTTCGCCTTCGCGAGCGCCGTCCATGTCTCGGGGAAGTCCGTGACGGCCGTGGTGCCGAGCAGGCCGACCGCAAGCCCGCGGAAGAGTGCGAGTGTGCCGATCGTGACGGCGAGCGACGGCAGCCCGACGATCGTGACGAGGAACCCGTTGAAGGCTCCGCCGACGACGCCGACGAGGAGGGCCGCAAGGGCGGCGACCTCGAAGGGAGCACCCGACTCGGTGAGGACTCCGGTGACGACGCTGGCGAGCCCCACCATGGATCCCACCGACAGGTCGATCTCGCCCGTGATCATGACGAGCGTCATGGGCAGCGCGATGAGCAGGATCGGTGCGACGTCGAGCAGGAGGTAGTTCGCGGTGATCGGCTGGGCGAAGCCGCGGATCGTGACGGCCGCCACGATCGTCACCAGCACGAGGAGCGCGATGATCGCGAACTCGCGGTTGATGAAGATGCGCCGCCACAGCGGACGGTCGTAGTCGCGGATGACGCGGGTCGACGTCGTCGTCGTTGTCGTGGTCATGATTCGTCCCTCGCCTCGATGAGCTGGCGTCTCTGTCTGACCGCGAGCACCCGGTCGAGCACGATGGCCCCGATAATGAGCACACCGACCACGGCACGCTGCCAGAAGTCCGGGATGCCGAGAATGGGCAGCGCGCGGTTGATGGTCATCAGGAGCATCGCGCCGATGGCCGCGCCCCAGACCGTGCCGACACCGCCGGTGATCGCGATGCCACCGATGACGGCTGCGCCGACGGCATCCAGCTCCCAGCCGCTTCCCGCCTGCGAGCTGATGGATCCGTATCGCGCGGCGTAGAAGACGCCGGCGAGACCTGCGAGTGCACCCGAGAGGACGAACGCGGAGAGCACCCGACGGGTGACCTTGAGGCCGTAGAGCTCGGCCGCCGAGGGGTCGGAGCCGATCGCGTAGTACTCGCGTCCGCCCCGGATGTTGCGCAGATACCAGGCCGCGAGCGCGAGCACGATCACCGCGATGATCGTCAGCACAGGGATGAACAGGATCTGCTGCGTGCCGAGTGCGAGGAAGTCCTTGGGCATGTCGGAGGCGTTGATGCGATCGCTGCCGGTCCACAGCACGTTGATGCCGCGGTAGGCATAGAGCGTGCCGAGCGTGATCACCATGGCCGGCACCTTCGCGAAGGCGACCAATGCGCCGTTGACCAGGCCGAGGAAGGCACCGAGCAGGACGGCCGCGATCACGACGACCACGATCGGGATGCCGGGGACGTCGACGAAGAGGCGTCCGGTCAGGTAGGCCGTGAGGCCCATCACCGAGCCCACCGACAGATCGACGTTGCGCGTGATGATGACGATCGCCTGGCCCACGGCGACGAGCATGAGGATCGACGGCGTGAGCAGCAGATCGCGCCAGCCGTCGGAGCTGAAGAGGAACGCCGGGTTCTTGACGGTCGCGGCGATCACGACGAGCACGAGCGCGGCGAGGATGCCGAACTCGCGTGCACGGCCGATGCCGCCGGGCTTCTTCGCGATCGCCGGAGCGGCGGCCGCGGGTGCGGTGGTGGTGCTCATGAGTGCAGCTCCGATGAGTGGGTGGCGGCGAACATGACGTTCTCGCTGGTGGCGTCGTCGCGGGAGATCTCGGCGGTGATGCGTCCTTCGCGCATCACGAGCACGCGATCCGCCATGCCGAGCACCTCGGGCAGCTCGGACGAGATCATCAGGATGCCCATGCCCTCGCCGGCGAGCTGCGACAGCAGTCGGTGCACCTCGGACTTGGTGCCGACGTCGATGCCGCGGGTCGGCTCGTCGATGATGAGGACGCGCGGGTCGGTGGCCAGCCACTTGGCCAGCACGACCTTCTGCTGATTGCCGCCCGAGAGCGTGGACGCCACGGTGTCGAGCGCGTGCGTCTTCACCTCGAGGCGCGACGCCCACTCCTTCGCCGCACGGTTCTCGATGCCGCTCGTGATGAGTCCCCACTTCGAGAGGCGCCGGCGGATGGCGAGCGTGATGTTGCCTCCCACGCTCGCGTCGATCACGAGGCCCTGCTTGCGGCGGTCCTCGGGAACGAGCGCGAGTCCGCTGCGCATCGCGGCGGTCGGGTTGCGGCGGGCGACGCCCGCGCCGAGCATCCGCACCTCTCCCTCGTCGTAGGGATCGACGCCGAAGATCGCGCGGGCGACCTCCGAGCGACCGGCGCCGACGAGACCTGCCAGTGCGACGATCTCGCCCGCGCGCACCGTGAACGAGATGTCGTGGAAGACGCCGGGACGGGTGAGCGCTGTGACCTCGAGCAGCGGCTCGCCGATGGCGGCCTCCTGCTTGGGGAACAGCTCGGTGACGTCGCGGCCGACCATCTGGCGCACCAGTTCGTCGACCGTGGTCTCGGCGATGGGAGTGGTGTCGATGTATGCCCCGTCACGCATGACGGTGACGGTGTCGCACAGGTCGAACACCTCGTCGAAGCGATGCGAGATGAAGAGGATCGCGCGTCCCTCGTCGCGGAGGCTCCGCGCGACCGCGAAGAGTCGGTCGACCTCGACGCCGCTGAGTGCGGCCGTCGGCTCGTCCATGATCAGCACGCTCGCGTCGAGAGAGATGGCCTTGGCGATCTCGATGATCTGCTGGTCGGCGATCGACAGACCCTCGGTGATGCGGTCGGGGTCGAGCGTCACGCCCAGGCGGCGGAAGATCCGGTCGACTTCGGTGCGCATGGCCTTGCGGTCGATGCGGCCGAGGAAGCCGGTGGGCTGACGTCCCATGAAGATGTTCTCGGTGACCGAGAGATCGGGGAACAGCGTCGGCTCCTGGTAGATGACCGCGATGCCCGCGGCCTTCGACTGGGCGGTGCTGGTGAAATCGACATCGTCGCCGTGCAGACGGAAGTCGCCCGAGTCGCGGCGGTACAGACCGGCCATGATCTTCACGAGCGTGGACTTGCCCGCGCCGTTCTCGCCGATGAGGGCGTGGATCGAGCCGGGGCGGAGCGTCAGGCTGCCGGAGCGGAGTGCGACGACGGGGCCGAAGGACTTCACCACCCGATGCAGCTCGAGCGCGGTGGGGGGAGCGCTGCGGGCGGAGGCTGCGTCTACCACTGGCTTTCCTCTCCGTTGAGGGGGATGATGATCGGAATGAACTTTACCTGAATCGATTCAAGCTCGTTTCAGGCTAGTGTATGTGATGCCGGTCTCAGGTCAACCCCCGATGCCGAAGCGTGATCCGCCCGACGACGAGAGGACTGCCGAATGCCGGTCAGCATCCGCGATGTCGCCGTTCGCGCTGGCGTCTCCGTCGGCACCGTCTCGAACGTCCTGAACCGGCCGGACGAGGTCTCCAGCGAGTCGGTCGAGCGAGTGACGCAGGCGATCGAAGAGCTCGGCTACGTGCGAAACGACGCCGCCCGCAAGCTCAGAGCGGGCGTGAGCACGACCGTCGGATTCGTCGTGCTCGACGGCCAGAACCCCTTCTACAACGATGTCGTGCGCGGTGCCGAAGACGAGGCGTCCAGCCACGGCATCGCGATCCTGTACGGCAACACCGACGACGACCCGTCCCGCGAGAAGGTCTATCTCGACCTGTTTCGCGAGCAGCAGGTGCGCGGCCTGCTCATCGCCCCCTACGGCGACGTCATGACGCAGCTGCGCAAGTTCCGAGCGAGCGGGATCGCGACGGTTCTCGTCGACCGATTCAGCGCCGACAGCGGGTTCTCGTCGGTGTCGGTCGACAGCGTCGCGGGCGGGCGGCTGGCGGTCGAGCACCTCATCGAGGGCGGTCGGCGGCGGATCGCCTTCGTCGGGGGCCCCTTCGACATGCGTCAGGTCACCGACCGTCTCGCGGGCGCTCGCGCGGCGGCCGAGAACGCGGCGGTGCACGTCGAGCTCGAGGTCGTGCCGACGGCGGCGATGACGGTCGAAGAGGGCGTCGCCGCCGGAGCGCGCCTGCTCACCCGCCCTCGGCGCGAGTGGCCCGACGCGCTCTTCGCCGCCAACGATCTGCTCGCCCTCGGCCTGCTGCAGTCCCTCGTGTCGGGCGGACGCCTGCTCGTCCCCGACGAGATCGCGCTGATCGGCTTCGACGACAATCCGTTCGCGGCCGCCGCCGCGGTGCCGTTGTCATCCATCCGGCAGCCCAGCCGCATGATCGGTCGCACGGCGCTGCGGATCGTGCTCGAAGAGGCGGCCGACCCCGAGAGCATCCCCCGCCAGACGGTGTTCCCGCCCGAACTGATCGTGCGCAGCTCGACCGTCGGCTGACCCGGGGCGGCCTTCCCCGCACCTCGGCGGCTCAGGTGCATCCGCAACCTGAGCCGGCACTCGGCACCGAGTCCCGCCATCGAGGCCCCGATTACGTCCCGTATGCCCTCGAGACCGGCCGATGCAGCCCCTCGTACTCGACCGACGGCCAGCACTCATCGACCGTGAGCACCTCCCAGTCGTCATCTGTGCGCAGCAGGGTGTCTTCGACTTTGCGGCCCGGTGCGGTCGGGTTCCAGGCGAACGCCTGATCCTCGACGATCAGATCCGCAGTGGATGCCGTGGCGCGGGGATCGCGACCGGCATACCCGGTCGGTCCGCCCTGGTGGTGGCGCTGCCATTCGTCGGCGTCGAACCCATAGCGGGCGTACGCCGCGATGCCCGCCGTGAACGCGTCGTTCAGACGGGCTCCCGGCACAGACGCATCGAGGAGAGCCCGCTCCACGCCCCAGATCGGCTCGTCATCGACGGATGCGCCGACCCAGCGTGTCGCGTTGGCGATGAGCCCGTTCCGACGCCCGCACACGACGATCATGGCCCGCTCTCCGAGCAGCCCGGCGGTCGGAAGCGGATGCCGGAACGCAGTCCGTTCGGAACCGGCGACCAGCACGACGAGCGGATCGATTCCTCGGGCGATGAGCTCGGCGCAGACGATCGCGGCGACCATCCGCTCGCTCTGCTCCGGACCGACGCGGGCGAGCGCATCCGTCAGCGACTCTGCCGTCTCCCGTCCGAGAAGTCGATATCTGGCACGCTCGGCCGGCAGCAGGCGCGCGCGAGCCGCGCGCAGTTCAGCCGCCACGTGCGATTCGGCGACGCCGGCCTCCTCAGCCGCGGCGGCAGCGGGTGGGATCCACCACGGCACGCGCACCACGCGCGCGACATCCTCCGGCAGCAGCTCCTCGGCGATCAGCCGATCGGCCTCGTTCTCGGCGATGAAGAGCACATCGCCCTGCGCCTCCGCCCGCACCGCGAGCACCGGAGGACCCGCGAGCGACACATGCGTGCGCACGCCCTCGAGGTACCACGACAGCGATTCGTGAGAGACGAGCACCACGGGTGCCCCGTCGACCTCTCGGCGCACGCGCGCCAGCCGATCCTGCTTCTCGGCGCGGTCCTCGGATGCTCCAGCCATGAGACCCTCCCTGAAGAACGTTTTCTCGTAGTATGACGACAGCCGCGACCTCTCGCGGACACGAAGGGATGCCGATGGCACGCGAATCGTCACGCCCCGGCATCACCGACGTCGCGAAACTCGCCGGCGTCTCTCTGTCGACGGTGTCGCGCGCGATGAACGGCAACCCGACGGTCGATCCGGCGCTCGCCGAGCGCGTGCAGGCAGCCGCTGCGCAGCTCGGCTACACGGCGAACCCCGTGGCACGGAGCCTGGTGCTCGGCCGCACCCAGACCATCGCCGTCGTGATCCCCGACCTCGAGAACCCGACGTTCCAGGCGATCCTGCGTGGCCTCAGCCGCGCGGCCACGGCCGACGGATATCACGTGCTGGTCGCCGACTCGCGTGAGGACCTGGATGAAGAGCAGGCGCTCGCCCGAGCGACCAGGCTGCGCACCGACGGCGTGATCCTCTGCGCCCCTCGAATGCCCGAGGAGGACCTCGGCCGACTGCTGCCGATGCTCTCCCCCGCCGTCGTGATCAACCGCGGCCCGCAGACGAGCACTCCCGTGGTCGGCGCCGACTACGGATCCGGCATGCGCGAGATCGTCGGCCACCTCACCTCGCTCGGCCACCGCCGGCTCGTCTATCTCGCCGGCGCCACCCGCAGCGTGACGCACAGGGCGCGGCAGGATGCGATCGCGGCGGAGCTCTCCCGGACCGACGGGCTCGAAGTCGAGGAGATCACCGCAGGCGTCGACTTCGACAGCGGCACCGCGGTCGCCGACCAGGTTCTCGCGAGCGGAGCCACCGCAGTGATCGCCTACAACGACCTCGTCGCCATGGGGCTGCTCTCGGCCCTGACCGTGCGCGGCGTCGACGTGCCGGAGCAGCTGTCGATCACGGGTTTCGACGACATCCCCTTCGCCGCCTACACCTCACCCCCGCTCACGACCGTGGCCGTTCCCGCGGTCGAGATCGGCGCAGCCGCATGGGCTGCGATGCACGACCAGCTCACCGGCGGCGATCCCACGGCAGCGCTCACCTTCACGCCGACCCTGATCGTGCGCGGCAGCACCGCCACCGTGCACACGCCCTGAACCGTCGGCGGTCCCGGGGCCTGACACCTCTCCTGTGCTATCGTCGAGAAAACGTTTCCTGACCGGAGATCGAAGAGAGATCACGATGACGAAGACCCGCTACGCCCTCGCCGGTGCCGGAGCCCGCGCGCAGATGTACGTCGAGGGGATCATCGGCACGCACCGTGACCGCGCCGAGCTCGTGGCGATCATCGAGCCGAACCCGGTGCGGGCCGGGCACTACGCTGACCGCATCGCGGAGGTCGGCGCGCCGGCGCCCCGCCTCGCCACCCCCGACGAGCTCGAGCAGGTGATCAGCGACGAGCGGGTCGACCGGGTCATCATCTGCTCCCGCGACGACCTCCACGCCGAGCTGATCGTCCGGTCGCTCGAAGCGGGCGCCGACGTCGTCGTCGAGAAGCCGCTCACGATCGACGCGGCGAGCGCCGCCCGCATCGAAGACGCCGTCGAGCGCACCGGTCGCCAGGTCGTGCTGACCTTCAACTATCGCTACTCGCCCCGCAACAGCGCACTGCGCCAGGTGATCCAGGACGGCACGATCGGCGACGTCACGTCCGTGGACTTCTCGTGGATGCTCGACACGAACCACGGCGCCGACTACTTCCGCCGCTGGCACCGCGAGAAGAAGAACTCGGGCGGTCTGCTCGTGCACAAGTCGAGCCACCACTTCGACCTCGTCAACTGGTGGATCCGCTCACAGCCGACCCGCGTCTTCGCGTCCGGCGGCCTGCGTTTCTACGGAGCCGAGAACGCGGCCGGCCGTGGCCTCGGCGAGCGACCGGCGCGAGGCACCCACGACGACGGCGACCTGTTCGAACTCGACCTGCGCACCGATGAGCGTCTCACCGCGCTCTACCTCGACGCCGAGGAGCACGACGGGTACCGGCGCGATCTCGACGTGTTCAGCGAGGGCATCACGATCGAGGACAACCTCGCACTCGTCGTCGACTATGCGTCCGGCGCGACGATGTCGTACTCGTTGAACGCGCACTCCCCCTGGGAGGGCTACCGCGTCGCCGTCAACGGCACCCTCGGCCGGGTCGAGCTCGAGGTGGTCGAGCGCGGCGCCGTGCTCGCGGGCGAGGGACTGCACCCGCACATCGACCCCAGCCTCTCCGGCGGCCACGGCACGACCGCACTGCGCCCTGAGAGCGAGCGTCTGATCGTGCAGCGCCACTGGGAAGAGGCCTACGAGGTGCCGATCGACGGCGGCGACGGAGGCCACGGCGGTGGAGACGAGCTGCTGCTGTCCGATGTCTTCGAGGGCCCCGGGGACGACCCCCTCGCGCGTCCGGCCGACTGGACCGACGGCATCCGCTCGATCGCTGTGGGCATCGCGGGCAACCGCTCACTCGAGACGGGCCTTCCCGTGAAGGTCGACGAGCTCGGGATCGCTCTGCTGGCGCGGCCATGAGGATCATCGTCACCGGCGGTTCGGGCAGACTCGGACGCACCCTGGTGACGGGCCTCGCAGATGCCGGGCACGAGATCGTCTCGATCGACCGGGAGCCGAGCGCGGCCCTCGACCGGGACGGGATCACGCAGGCGTCCCTCGACCTGACGGACGCGGATGCCACGGCATCCGCTCTCGCCGCGACGTCGGCGGATGCACTGATCCATCTCGCGGCGATCGCGGTGCCCTTCAGCGCACCCGAGGACGTGATCATCCGCACGAACGCGGCTCTCGCCCAGTCGGTGCTGGGCGGAGCCGTACGGGCCGGCATCCACCGCGTCGTCGCGGCGTCGAGTCCCACCGTGGTCGGCTATGGCGCACCTCGCGGCTGGACCCCTGAGCGCCTCCCCCTCGACGAGACGTCGCCGACCGAGCCCTGGAACGCCTACGCCCTGTCGAAGCTGCTCATCGAGCAGACCGTCGACATGCTGCGGCGTCAGGCCGGCGACGACGTGCGCTTCGCCTCCTTCCGCCCCTGCTACGTGATCGCCCCGGAGGAGTGGGCCGGCGCTCTCACCCAGCAGGGCCACACCGTTCTCGATCGTCTCGACGATCCGGCGCTCTCCGCGCCCGCGCTCTTCAACTATGTCGACGCCCGCGACGTCGCAGCCTTCACCGACACCCTCCTCGCCGCGCTCGACCACATCCCGAACGGCGAGAGATTCTTCGTGGGAGCCGACGATGCCCTCGCCCGCCGCCCGCTGAGCGAGCTGCTGCCCGAGTTCCACCCCGGCACCGAGCACGCGGCCGCGGCGCTGACCGGCACTTCCCCCGCCTTCTCGTCCGACAAGGCCGCCCGACTCCTCGGCTGGCGCCCGTCCCGCACCTGGCGCACAGAGCTGGCACTGCTGTGACCACGATCCGGAGCCTGTCGACTCGTCTGCAGAGGGTGCCGCTGACTCGCCCGTGGGCTGCCGACGTCACCTCCGTCGGCGTGATCGCGACTCACGTCGTGCGCTCCGACGGTGGCGAGGGATGGGGCTTCTCGTGGAGTCCGCAGATCGGTGCGCCCGCCGTGCAGGCGCTGCTCGAGCATGACATCGCTCCCGCCGCGGTCGGCCGCTCCGCCACGCCCGCCGAGAGCTGGCAGGGGATGTGGGAGCACCTGCACGAAGCCGGAGGTGGGGGGATCACGACGATCGCACTCGCCGGTCTGGACCTGGCGCTGTGGGATGCGGAGGCGCGGTCGACCGGCGTCTCGGTGTCGGAGTCGATCGGCCGCCGCCGCGAGCGGGTGCGCGCCTACGGCTCAGGCGTGAACCTGCACTACTCGCTCGACGAACTGCTCGCCCAGGTGCAGCGCTGGATCGATGCGGGGTTCGAGGCGGTCAAGATCAAGGTCGGAAAGCCCGACATCGCCGAGGACGCCGATCGCGTCGCCGCCGTCCGCGAGCTGCTCGGCCCTGATCGGGGGCTGATGATCGACGCGAACCAGCGGTGGGATCTGGCGCGGGCGACCGCATCCGTCGAGGTCCTGTCGCGCTTCGACCTCGCCTGGATCGAAGAGCCCCTGCGCGCCGATGACCTCGACGGACACACGGAACTCGCACGGCGCATCGACGTGCCTATCGCGCTCGGCGAGAATCTGCACACCGCGCACCGTTTCGGCGACTTCCTGCGCGCGGGTGCGGCGCAGATCCTGCAGCCCAACATCGTGCGGGTCGGCGGGATCACGCCGTTCCTCCGCATCGCCGAGCTGGTCGCCGCGCACGGTGCGACCCTGCACCCGCACCTTCTGCCCGAGCTCTCGGGTCAGCTCGCGCTGACTCTGCCCGACACCGGCCACGAGGTCCTGGTCGAAGACGTCGAAGACGCCGGCTTCGGTGCACTGGGAGCTCTCGCCGACCCCTCGCCGGTGACGATCGCCGACGGCCACCTCACCGAGAACGCGCACCACGGTCTCGGGCTCCGCTTCGCTCCCCTGCTCGACGACGGGGCCCGCCTCGGCGCCTGAGTTCTCGGCGCCGAGGCGTCCGGTCAGGCCTGCGGCAGCGCGCCGGCGTTCGCTCCGGCGAGCAGCTCCTCGACCTGCTCGTGCGTCACGTCCACCCCCGGGAATCCGATGAGGCGGCCGATCGGGAACGACGCCATCATCTTCTCCATGGCCTCGTCGTTGGGCATCATCGATGCCGCCGACGAATCGGCGCCGCTCAGTTCGCCCAGGAAGCCGCCGAGCGCGCCCATCATGATCGGCCCCGCGACGGGGTGCGCCATCACATCGCCGATCGAGGAGTTCATGGTGAGGGGCAGCGAGACCACATCACCCGCCACCTCGACGGTCGCGGTGGAGCGGATGTCGCGGCTCGATGCCGCGACATCGATGCGGTACTCGCCGGGCTCGACGATCCAGCGGTCGACGCGGACGTCCCAGTAGGCGAGGTCCTCGCGACGGATGACCAGCTCGACCGTCCGGGTCTCGCCCGCGGCGATCGCCACCGAGGCGAAGGCCTTGAGCTCGCGAGGCGCGCGCTGGACGACCGAGGACACCGGAGCGGCGTACACCTGCACGATCTCGCGGCCGTCGCGGGTTCCGGTGTTGGTCACGTCGACGCGCACGGCGATGTCGCCGTTCTCGGCCGCTTCGACCGTTGCCTCGCCGTACGAGAAGGCCGTGTACGAGAGCCCGTGGCCGAACGGGAACGTGACATCGAGTCCCTTGGCGTCGTACCAGCGGTAGCCGACCAGCACTCCCTCGCCGTAGCGGACATGACCGAACTCGCCGGGGAAGCTTCCGAACGACGGGTTGTCCTCCACACGCACCGGCACCGTCTCGGTGAGCTTGCCCGACGGGTTCACGGCGCCGTAGAGCACGTCGGCGACCGCTCCGCCGCCCGCCTGTCCGAGCAGCCAGGTCTCGACGATCGCGGGCACCCGGTCGGCGAAGGGCAGCGCGACGACGCCGCCGTTCGAGAGCACGACGACCGTCGCGGGATTCGCCTCGATCACGGCGTCGAGCACCGCCAGCTGAGCCGCCGGAAGGTCGATGTGCTCGCGGTCGAAGCCCTCCGACTCCTCTGCGGCGGGGAGGCCGAGGAACACGACCGCGACATCCGCTGCGGACGCGGCGGCGACCGCCTCCGCGAGCAGGTCGTCAGCGGAGCGACCGGATGCGGCGGTGTCGCCGCCTTCCACGGCGAAGCCCGGCGCATATGTGACGTCGTCCCCACCGATCGCGCGCAGCTCGTCCAGCGCCTTGTCGACCCTGGTCGGGTTGATGAGCGACGATCCAGCTCCCTGGAATCGCGGCTCGGTGGCGAAGGCGCCGATGACCGCGATGCGCTGCTCGGGGGCGAGCGGCAGCAGGTCTCCGTCGTTCTTGAGCAGCACGATCGAGCGACCGGCCGCCTCCCTGGCGAGCGCATGGTGCGCGTCGACGTCGAGCGGGCCGGAGACGGCCGGACGCCGCTGCGCCTTGCGGACCAGATCGATCGCGCGGTCGGCCGCTGTGTCCAGCACGCTCTCAGCGAGCTCGCCGGCGCGCACGGCAGCGACGAGCTGCGCATCCGTCCGACCTCCCGACGACGGCATCTCGAGATCGAGGCCGGCGGCGACGCCCGCCACACGATCGTTCACGGCACCCCAGTCCGACACGACGAGGCCGTCGAAGCCCCAGTCGTCGCGGAGCACCTGGGTGAGCAGCCAGGGGTCCTCCGATGCGTAGACGCCGTTGATGCGGTTGTACGAGCACATGACCGTCCATGGCTGAGCGTCCTTGACCACGCGCTCGAAGCCACGCAGATAGATCTCGTGCAGCGGTCGCGGGTCGACGTCGGAGCTCGCCCGCATCCGGTCGAACTCCTGGTTGTTCGCGGCGAAGTGCTTCAGCGACGTGCCGACGCCCTGCGACTGCACACCGCGCACCGAGGCGGCACCCAGGGTTCCCGAGACGATCGGGTCTTCGGAGAAGTACTCGAAGTTGCGGCCGCACAGCGGCGACCGCTTGATGTTGATGCCAGGGCCCAGCACGATCGCGACGTCTTCGATGGCCGCCTCGACTCCGATGGCGGCGCCGACCCGCTCGATGAGCTCGGGGTCGAACGACGATCCGATGCCGACGGCCGGTGGGAAGCACGTCGCCGGCACGCTGCTCGAGAGGCCGAGGTGGTCGGTTCCCCCGACTGCTTGCGCAGGCCGTGCGGCCCGTCGGTCATCATGATCGACGGCAGACCGACGCGATCGATGGCCTTCGTGGTCCAGAAGTCCGCGCCGCTCGTGAGCGACGCCTTCTCCTCGAGGGTGAGATCGGATGCCGAGGTGTCGGTCATGGTCTTCCTTTCGCGCGCGACAACGGTGTCTTGCGAAAACTATATGCCAGTAAGTATTGGATCTCAAACGTTGTTCAGGATTACTCTCGAGGAATGGCACGACGAGGTTCATACGCGAAGGGCGTCGCCAGGCGCGAGGAGATCCTCGAGAGCGCTCTCGATGTGATCGGCCGCAAGGGCTATCAGAACGCCTCACTCAAGCAGATAGCCGAACTCGTCGGCGTCACCCCGGCCGCCCTGCTGCACTACTTCGGCAGCAAGGAGGAGCTGTTCACCGAGGTGCTGCGCACGCGCGACGAACACGACGGGATGGCGCCGCAGACCTCGAACTCCGAAGACGCGAAGTCCGCCTTCGTCGACGTCATCCGCCACAACACCCAGGTCCCGGGTGTCGTGGAACTGTTCTCCCGACTCTCCGTCGATGCCGTCGACCCCGCGCATCCCGCGCATCAGTACTTCCTCGAGCGCAGCGAGCGACTCCGCGAGAGCATCACCGACGCCTTCGCCCACGATGCCGGCCGTCGAGCCGCTCTCGATCCGGACACCATGGCGCGCGTGATCCAGGCGGTCGCCGACGGACTCCAACTGCAGTGGATGATCGACCGCTCGGTCGACATGCCCGGCATCATCAGCGCTCTGATGGATGTGCTCTACCCGCCGACCGATCAGCCCGACGCGCAACAGGGCTGAATGCGGAGAACCGCCCCTCGCGCTGTAGGCGAGGGGCGGTTCTTCGTGGCGGAGAGTGCAGTCGGCGCGTCAGCGCACGTTCCCGTTCGAGCAGGTCTGCTGTGCGGCCGAGTTGCCCTTGATCGTGTCGGGCAGCGCCACCACGTTCTCGGGTGCGGCCGAGGGGTCCGGCGTCGCCGCCTCCGCTCCCGGCTCCGCCGGTGCCTGCGTTCCCGGGTCCGTGACGACGACGCCGTCGTTCTCGGTGTTCTGATGCGTGACCTGCAGCTGAGCGTTCTGGTTGATCGCGTCCCACATGGCCTCTGCTGACGTCTTGTCCGGCACGACGCGGTTGGGGTCGTCCGGGTCCGTGAAGGTCGGGTACTGCAGGAAGACGATGTCCTCGAAGGGCACGGACTTCACCGCGAGCGCGATCTGCACGATCTTCATCGGGTCGGCCAGCGACGTGCTCGCCTCGACGTTGTCGAGACCGGTCGTCGCCAGCTTCAGCATCATCGGCACGTTGCCGAGCGTCTCGCCGCTGATGAGCGTGCGCGCGAGGCTCGACATGTACTGCTGCTGGTTGCCGATGCGGCCGAGGTCGCTTCCGTCGCCGACTCCGTGTCGGGTCCGCAGGAACTGCAGCGCGGTGATGCCCTCGATCACATGGTTTCCGGCTGCGAGGTCGAGGCCCGTGTACCGGTCCTTGATCGGGGAGGCGAGGCACACCTCGACGCCGCCGATCGCGTTGGTGATCTCGATCACGCCGCCGAAGGTGACCGAGGCCGCGAACTGGATGTCCTGACCGGAGAGGTCGGAGACCGTCTTCGCGACGCAGTTGAGTCCTCCGTCGGTGTAGGCGACGTTGATCTGCTGCTTGTTCATCGCGGAGTGCACCTCGCCCTCTGCGTCCTCGCACTCGGGGATCGGGACCATCATGTCGCGCGGAAGGCTGACGACGGTGATCCGGCGCGGCTCCTCCGACACATGCATGAGGAGGTTCACGTCGTTGAGGGTGCCTTCGGAGTCCGCGCCCGTGCAGCGGTCGCCGAAGTACTGCGCGTATGCCTCTTCGCACGTGTCGACACCGGTGAGCAGCAGATTGAATCCGCCCTTGTACTCACTGATGTCGGGCGGCAGCTCCTCGGTGCTGTCGAGTTCGACAGCGTTGGCCGAGACGGTGCTCGAGAGGTCGTAGACGATGTAGGAGACGACGCCGAAGCCGCTCACCAGGACGACGGCGAGACCGATCGCGATGAACTTGAGCAGTTGGCTGAGGGGGCCCGGCGTGTGGAGCTGACCGTGGCGCGCGATGGTGCGGCGGCGTCGCGTGGTGGGACTCACTCGGGGCCTTTCGGTTCAGCGTACGGCGCGGAGGCACCGTCCCTGGAATGCGGAGGGTGTGGGATTCGAACCCACGAGACATCTCTGCCCACTGGTTTTCAAGACCAGCTCCATCGGCCACTCGGACAACCCTCCCGACAGACGAATCTGCCGACAAGCCGTGAGTCTAGCCGAGTTCTATTCTCCCGCGCTGACCTGGGCGGCCGCTGGAAGCGTGTTCAGCGCCATCGCGAGACCGCCGTCCTCGACATCGCCGGTCACCTCGCCCGCGGCATCCTTCACCTCTGTCGGCGCCTGCCCCATGGCGACCGCCCGGCCGTCGAGACCCAGCGCCCAGCCGAACATGCCGATGTCGTTGCGCCCGTCGCCGGCCACGAAGACGTGCCCTCGCTCGAAGCCGAGCTCGGTGCGCACGCGCTCCAGCGCCGTGCCCTTGTCCACTCCCTGCGGTGCGATGTCGAGCCAGGCCGTCCAGCCGATCGCGTAGGAGACCTCATTCAGCCCGGCGTCCGCCACGAGGCGGTGGAAGTCCTCCTCATCGTGCCCGGGAGAGACGACGACGACACGGGACACCGGTTCAGCGACGAGCTCTTCGAAGCCGACCTGCCGTCCGCCGTCGAGCGTCCAGTCGTCCAGGTGCTCGGTGTAGAGCCGCAGCCCTGACCCGAGCTCGACCATGTAGCGGGCTTCCGGGAGCCGCTCGCGCAGCAGAGCGAGCACAGGAGACGGATCGAACGTCTCGATGTGCCACCGCTCCCAGTCGTCTCCCACACGGCGCATGGTCACCGCACCGTTCGAGCACACCACGAAATCGGCGGTCAGCTCGAGCTGCTCGACATAGCGACGCGTCGCCATCCAGCTGCGTCCGGTGGCGATCGTGACCACATGGCCGGCGTCTCGCAGGCGCGCGACCGCCTCGGGAACACCGGGACTCATCGTCTCGTCCTGCAGGATGATCGTGCCGTCGACGTCGAGCCCGACGAGCCAGGGAGCTGTCACGCGGTCGGCTCCAGAACCTCGAGCCCGCCGAGGTACGGGCGCAGCACCTCCGGCACGCGGACCGATCCGTCGGCCTGCTGGTGCGTCTCGAGCAGCGCGACGATCCATCGGGTCGTCGCGAGGGTGCCGTTGAGGGTGGCGACCGGCTGCGTCTTCGCGGTCTGCCCCTCCTGAGCCTCGGGTCGGTGGCGGATGTCGAGACGGCGCGCCTGATACGTCGTGCAGTTCGAGGTGGAAGTGAGCTCGCGGAACGCTCCCTGCGTCGGGACCCACGCCTCGATGTCGTACTTGCGTGCGGCGCTGGAGCCCAGGTCGCCGGCGGCGACGTCGATCACGCGGTAGGCGAGACCGAGCGAGGTCAGCATCTCCTCCTGCAGCGCGACGAGGCGCAGGTGCTCGGCCTCGGCGTCCTCCGGGTTGGTGTAGACGAACATCTCGAGCTTGTTGAACTGGTGCACCCGGATGATGCCGCGGGTGTCCTTGCCATGGGAGCCCGCCTCGCGGCGGTAGCAGGTCGACCATCCGGCGTACCGCAGCGCGCCTTTGCCGAGGTCGAGGATCTCGTCCTTGTGGTATCCGGCGAGTGCGACCTCGCTGGTGCCGACGAGGTAGAGGTCGTCGTCCTTGTCCAGGTGATACACCTCGTCGGCGTGCTCGCCGAGGAATCCGGTGCCCTGCATGATCTCGGGCCGCACCAGGGTGGGCGTGATCAGCGGGATGAAGTCGTTCTGCAGCGCCTTGTCGAGGGCGAGGTTCATGAGCGCGATCTCGAGCCGCGCTCCGATCCCGCGCAGGAAGTAGAAGCGGGCGCCCGACACCTTCGCGCCGCGCTCCATGTCGATCGCGCCGAGGATCTCGCCGAGCTCGAGGTGGTCTCGCGGCTCGAAGTCGAATGCGGGGACCTCGCCCACGCGTCGCAGCTCGACGAAGTCCGCCTCGCCGCCCGCGGGGACGCCGTCGACGACGACGTTCTCGATGCGTGCGAGAGCCACCGCCAGGGCGTCTGCCGCCTCATTCGCCGCCTGCTGCGCCTGCTTGACGCGCTCGGCGAGGTCTTTGACCTGAGCGACGAGTGCCGCCTTCTCCTCCTTGGGAGCCTTCGCCACCAGCTTGCCGAAGGCGTTCTGCTCGGCGCGCAGCTCTTCGAACGCGGCGAGCGCCGCTCGGCGCGATCGGTCAGCCTCGAGCGCGGTGTCGACGGTGCCCTGGTCGTTGCCACGGGCGGCCTGAGAGCGGCGGACGATCTCCGGATTTTCGCGGAGGAGTGCGAGGTCGATCATCCATCAAGTCTATGGTGCGGCCCGGGCGCGTCCGCCGCGTCCGGGCGGGCCGACGCCCGGGCTAGAGTAGCGCCATGACCACGAGCGCCACCGGCCGACGCCAGGCAGCGCTCGTCTACAACCCGATCAAGGTCGACGGGAAGCAGCTGCGGGCGCGAGTCCGCGCTCTCTCGCACGAGGCCGGGTGGGAGCATCCGGCCTTCTATCCGACCACGATCGAGGATCCCGGTCAGGGTGCGACGGCCGAGGCCCTCGCACGCGGCGTGGATGTCGTGCTGGTGGCCGGCGGAGACGGCACGGTACGCGCTGTCTCCGAGGCCATCGCCAACACCGGGGTGCCGCTCGCGATCCTGCCGAGTGGCACGGGCAACCTGCTGGCGCGCAATCTCGGACTCCCGCTGGCCGACCCCGACGAGATGATCCGCGCGGCGCTGGGCGAATTCCGCCACGCGATCGACATCGGCTGGGCGCGTCTGACGAGAGAGAGCGGGCAAGACGAGGAGCACGCCTACGTCGTTCTCGCCGGCGTCGGGCTGGATGCCGACATGATCGCCAACACGCGCCCCGACCTCAAGAAGTCGGTCGGCTGGATCGCGTACGTCGACGGCGCGGCGAGGTCGCTCGTGAGCGCCGAGCCGTTCCGATCCGTGTTCCAGATCGACGACGGCCGCCTGCACTCGACGAAGGTGCACAGCATCCTGTTCGCCAATTGCGGCACCCTGCCTGCGGGAATCGCGCTGATCCCCGACGCCTCCATCACCGACGGCGTCCTCGACGTCGCCGTGATCCAGCCGACCGGCGTCTGGGGCTGGCTCGGCGTGTGGCGCAAGATCTGGTGGGACAACTCGGTGCTGCGACGCTCGCGCGCCGGCCGTCGCGTGCTCGAGCGACGGGGCCGGGACGCATCGGTGCACTACTTCCGCGGAGCCGTCGCCGAAGCCGCGGTGACGTCTCCCACCCCGATCGAGCTCGACGGCGACGAGTTCGGGACAGCGGTGCGCGTCACGTGCCGGGTCGATCCCGGGGCTCTTCTGCTGGCGCTCCCCGCCGATCACCCGGTCGCATCGCTCTGATCCACCGGGGCGCGCACTTCTTACAGCGTCAGCTGCGTACCTCGACCGTGCCGTCGAGGTTCCCGCCGACGAGCGTGAGGGTGAAGGCGTCATCATCGACGGCGTCCTCGCCGAATTCCAGGATCGTCGCGCGCGGTGCCATGTCCATGGTGCACACCTGATCGTCGTCGGTCGTGAAGGTCGCGGTGCCCGATGCACCAGATCCCTCGAGGCTCTCGACCACCGGGGGGCAGCCTGACGAGCCCCACGTGAGCAGCACCAGCGAGCCGTCATCGAACCAGCCGGCACTCGGCGCGTACTCCGTCGATGAGCCGGGGGTGCCGGTGAACGACGGGTCGCCGTCGAGCTCGACGTCGTCGACCATGTCGCCGTACGTCACCTGCAGAGTGATCTCCTTCGTCGGGTCGACTCCCTCGGGCAGTGCGCCGATGCTCGAGCGGGAGGCCAGGTCAGCGGTGCACGCCTTCTCGCCGTCCGTCTCTGGCTCCGGCTCGACCAGCGTCACCGATACCGTCTGCCCCTCGGCCGTCACCGCGTCGACCTGGGGAATGCACGTCGAGGAGCCCCACGTCACCACGGCGAACATGCGGCCGTCGTCGAGCAGCGTGCCTTCGACGTCGTCCGAATCGTCGGTGCTCTGCCCGGGCCCGCTCGACGGGTTCGAGGTCGCCTGCGATCCTGTGGCCCCGGGGCCGATCGTGCACCCCGCGATCAGCAGCAGAGCGGCCAGGGACGAGAGAGCGGCGACGACACGCGACGGGGAAGCCATGCACACAGGGTACCGGCCGCGGTCTGCCGAAAGCACCCCCCCTATCGGCGCCCTATTGCAGCGCCGAGGTGAGACGGGCGAGGTTGTCGAGGACTGTCGACCGGAGCGGCTGCTGCATCCACTCCTCGAGAGTGAGCTCCCGGCTGAGCGAGCGGTAGACGTCTTCGACCGCGCGCATCTCGAGGACGAACTCCTCGCCGCGGACGAGCATCGACACCTCGAGGTTCAGACCGAACGAGCGCATGTCCATGTTGCTCGAGCCGATCACGGCGACCTGGTCGTCGATGGTCAGGCTCTTCGTGTGCAGGATGTACGGCTTGCGATACATCCAGATCCGCACCCCGGCCTTCAGCAGCGCCTCGTAGTAGCTGCGCTGGGCGTGGTACACCATCGCCTGGTCGCCCTCTTCGGAGACGAACAGCTCGACCGCGACCCCCCGGTCGACCGCTGCGGTGACCGCGAGCAGCAGCGCTTCATCCGGCACGAAGTACGGGCTGACGATCATGATCTTCTCTTTGGCCGCGTAGAGCAGCCCGAGGAACAGACGCAGGTTGTTCTCGACCTCGAACCCCGGTCCCGACGGCACGACCTGGCAGTCCAGGTCGCCCGAGCCCGCCTCGGCGTGCGAGATGTCGATCTCCTGCAGCACCTCGTCGGTCTCGCTGTACCAGTCACTGAGGAAGATGGCGTTCACGCTCAGCACGACGGGCCCGTCGATGCGGACCATGAGGTCGACCCAGTGCAGACCCCGCTTGATGTTCTTGGGAAGGTTGTAGGTCGAGTCGGTGACGTTCTGGGAGCCGAGGAACGCGACCTTGCCGTCGACCACGAGGAGCTTGCGGTGGTTGCGCAGGTCGGGCCGCTGCATGCGTCCCTTCAGCGGCTGCACCGGCAGCATCAGGTGCCAGTTCGCGCCCATCCGATTGAGCCGGGCGACGGTCTTCCGGTACTTCGGCTTCCACCTGTTCGCCCAGTGGTCCAGCAGCACGCGGACATGCACGCCGCGTTCTGCCACCTCTTCCATCGCGCGGAAGAAGTTGTCCGTCGACGCATCGGACTGGAGGATGTAGAACTCGATGTGGACGTAGTCCTGGGCCTTGCGGATCTCGTCGGCCATCGCGTCGAGCGAGTCCTGATAGTCCGCGATCAGATGCGCGCCGTTGTCGCCGGAGATCGGCAGCGCTCCGAGACGGTGGTTCATCTCGACGAGCGGGGGAAACCAGCTCGGCGCATTCGGGCGCAGGGTGCCGAAGTGCAGGTGCTCGCTCGTCTCGGCGATGTACTCGTTGATCTGATCCTGCTTGCGACGCCGCGCTCGCGGCAGCCGTGGATTTCCGATGAGCAGGAAGAGGAACACGCCGACGAACGGGATGAAGAAGACCGCGAGCAGCCAGGCCATCGCCGCCGTGGGACGCCGGTTGCGCGGGATGATGATGATCGCCGTGATGCGGATGGTCAGGTCGAGGGCGATCAGGAACGCCGCGGTCCACCAAGCCCAGATCTCGGGCGTCATCCCTCGTCCTCTCGGCCGCTCGGCACTTCGACGCCGGGCGCTTCAGTGGGCACCGATGACGGTGCGCTGGCTACACAGTAGCCGATGGTTCCGACGCCGCTCAGGAGCGCGGCGGCAGACCGCGTGCGGCCCGCTCCTCGGCTTCGATCCGTGCGTGCACCTTGCGTTCGGTGCGATCGAACCGCAGGATTCCGCGGAGCACGAAGAAGAACACGACGCTCACCCCGATGGTCGGGATGAGCGACCATGCGGCTGCGAGCCAGAAGTTCTCCATGGCTCCATGGTACGCGACTCACTACCCCACTGCTCCTCCACACTCGGGCGCAGAAGGGGGATAGGCCATCGGCGCTGTGGAGACCGACCGCGAGCGTGCTCGTGCGATGAGACTCGCCGGATGACAACACTGCTCCGCGCTTCCGGCTCCGCTGAGTTCCTCAGCATCGTCCCCTCTCTCGCAGGCTTCACCCCGACTGAGAGCCTCGTCCTGCTGCCGTTCCGTGGCACACGCACGTACGGCGCGATGCGACTCGACCTCCCCCGCAGCCACGACGACCTCGCCGACTACGCGGATGCCGCGGTCGGCCTCGTCTCGCGAGTCGAGCGGACGGATGCGGTCGCCCTCGTGGTCTATACGGATGACACCGTGCAGCGCACACGCGACGGGCTGGTGCTCCCCTTCGCCGTCGAGGTCGATGAAGTGCTGGGTCGGGCGGAGGACGCCGGACTGCGTATCGTCGATGCGCTCTGCGTGACCCCCGACGGGTGGTCGAGCTACCTCGACGGCGATCCGCAGGTCCGCCGTCTCGACCGCCTCGCACCCGAGGTGCCGGGCGTCGGTGACGTCTCCGGGGACCAGCTGTCCGGTGCTGCTCTTCCTGCGGTCGGCTTCGCCGACAAGGAGCGGGTGGGGCGCGCACTGCGTGACGTCGGCGGTCTCCTCGAACGAGGCGGCACACCTGGGGCGACGGGCACGGAGAACCCTCAGGCGATCGCGGCGCTCGTGCTCCTCGAGGACATCCCGGCCTTCTTCGAGTCCGTTCTGGCATCCCCGGACGATCTGCCGCCGTTCGCCACCGCGGCCCTCCTCTGGTGCCTCGATCGCCCGCTCTTCCGAGACGTGGCGCTGACCCAATGGGCGACCGATGCGCGCGGCGGCGAGCGCACGCTCCAGGCGCAGCTCGACTTCGCGGGCGCGACGACCAGGGTGCCCGACGACCTGGGCGATGTCTTCCTCGGCCGGGGACCCACTCCTGATCCGCAGCGACTCGCAGTCGCCCTCTCACTCGTCCGCACGGCTGCCGCTCTCGCCCCGCCTGCCGCGAGACCCGCTCCGCTCACCGCTGCGGCATGGCTCTCGTGGGCACTCGGCCGCTCGAGCCATGCCGCGCAGTACCTCGATCTCGTGCGGGCGATCGATCCCGAGTACGGTCTCGCCGCGCTGCTCGCGTCGATGATCGACGCGGCGATGCTGCCGGAGTGGGCGTTCAGACGCGGCGCGACGCCCGCTATTTGACGAGGGGGAAGAGGATGGTCTCGCGGATGCCGAGCCCGGTGATCGCCATCAGCAGGCGATCGATGCCCATGCCCATGCCCCCGGACGGCGGCATGCCGTGCTCGAGCGCACGCAGGAACTCCTCATCGACCGGCATCGCCTCGACGTCACCGCGGGCAGCGAGCTTCGCCTGCTCGACGAAGCGCTCGCGCTGGATGACGGGGTCGACAAGCTCGGAGTATCCGGTCGCCAGTTCGAACCCGCGGATGTACAGATCCCACTTCTCCACGACGCCCTCGATCGAGCGGTGCTCGCGGACGAGGGGCGAGGTGTCGACAGGGAAGTCCATGACGAAGGTCGGGCGCACGAGGTCGCCCTTCACGAAGTGCTCCCACAGCTCTTCGACGAGCTTGCCGTGCGTGGCCTGAGCGGGCAGGTCCACGCCGTTCGCCTCGGCGAAGGCGATCAGGTCCTCGACCGGATCGCTCGGGGTGATCGTGCGACCGGATGCCGCCGACAGCGACTCGTACATCGAGATGCGATCCCATTCGCCACCGAGGTCGTATTCGGTGCCGTCCGCCCAGGTGACCGTGGTCGAACCGGCGACCGCGATCGCCGCCTGCTGCACCAGCTCCTGCGTCAGCGCGGCCATCTGGTTGTAGTCGCCATAGGCCTGATAGGCCTCGAGCATCGCGAACTCGGGGCTGTGGGTCGAGTCTGCGCCCTCGTTGCGGAAGTTGCGGTTGATCTCGTACACCCGCTCGATGCCGCCGACCACGGCACGCTTCAGGTACAGCTCGGGCGCGATCCGCAGGTAGAGCTCCGTGTCGAACGCGTTCGAATGGGTGACGAACGGGCGAGCGGATGCTCCACCGTGCTGCACCTGCAGCATCGGGGTCTCGACCTCGAGGTAGTCGTGGCTGCCGAACGTCGCTCGCAGGCTCGCGTTCACCGCCGCACGAGCGCGGACCGTCGTGCGCGCCTGCTCGCGGACGATCAGGTCGAGGTAGCGGCTGCGGACCCGGCCCTCTTCGCTGAGCTCCGAGTACGCATTCGGCAGCGGCAGGATCGCCTTCGAGGCGATCGCCCACCCGTCGGCCATGATCGACAGCTCGCCGCGGCGGCTGGAGATCACCTCGCCGTGCACGAAGACGTGATCCCCGAGGTCGACGTACTCCTTCCAATCGGCGAGCGACTGCTCCCCGACGTTCGCGAGCGAGATCATCGCCTGGATCCGCGAGCCGTCGCCGGCCTGCAGCGTCGCGAAGCACAGCTTGCCCGTATTGCGACTGAACACCACACGACCTGCGACTCCGACGACGACGCCCGTCTCGGCACCCGCCTCGAGCTCGCCGTACTCGGCGCGCAGCGCCGGGATCTGGTGAGTCACCGGCACGCTGACAGGGAACGCTCCCCCGCCGGCATCCGCGCGGTTCGCGACCAGACGCTCGCGCTTCGCCAGGCGCACGGCCTTCTGCTCGTGGACGTCTTCTTCGGTGGCGGCGGTGGTCGTCTCGGGCGCGGCAGACGCGTCAGTCATTCGGGGCTCCTTGAAAGTCGTGTCCAGTTTACCGAGGTCCGACCCCTCACCCTGCGGTCGAGTCTGGGTAGCCTCGAAGCATGGCAGCCACCAGACTCGCCCGCACGCTCGTCACGATCGGTCTCACCGCCGCTGCACTGCTCGTGCCCACGACACCGGCAGCTGCAGCAGCGGGACCCGCACCCGCCGCCGGCGCCTCGACCGCGATCCGCGCCGACGTGGACGACTTCTCCTACGCATCGTGGGATGCACGGTACGAGGTGGGTCTCGACGACGACGGCCGCTCGCACATGCACGTCACCGAGTCCCTCACGGCTCGATTCCCCGAGGTCGATCAGAACAAGGGGATCGTCCGCGGCCTTCCGACGAGCTACGAGAACGCGTGGCTCGATGTGCGAGTGCTGTCGGTGACCGACGAGACCGGGGCCGACGTGCCCTACGAGACCGAGCAGGAGGACGGGCTGCTGCTGGTGCTCACCGGCGACGACGACTACGTGCGCGGACTCACGACCTACGTGATCGAATACGAGATGCGCGACGTGATCCTGGCGGCAGACTCCGGAGTCGACGAGTTCTACTGGGACCTCCTTCCTCTCGACAGCACGCAGCCCGTCGAGGACTTCCGTGCGGAGATCGTGTTCGACGAGACGATGACGGATCGGTTGACCGGAAACGCCCGCTGCTATACCGGCTACCAGGGATCGACGAACGAGTGCGACCTCGTCGCGTCGCCCGACGGCGCGCAGTTCGCTGTCGAGGCGAAAGAGCTCTCCCCCGGCGAGGGGATCACGGTCGCCGTCGGATTCGACCCTGGCACCGCTGTGCAGCCGTCGGCTCGGCAGCCCGATCCCGTGACCGACACCGTGCCCGCGATCGCGGCACTGGGCGGGCTCGGGCTCTCGGTCGGAAGCTGGATCGCCGTGTCGGCGTTCAAGAAGAAGCGACGCACATCCAGCGGCATCATCGTCGCGCAGTACGACGTGCCGGATTCGCTGCCGCCACTGCTGGCCGCCGGGATCGTGCCCGGCGCCAAAGACCCGATCCCCGCAGAGATCATCCACCTCGCGGTACGCGGCCTGCTGCGCATCGAGGAGGGCACCGACGTCGAGCAGCCACGGCTGCGACGCCTTCCGGGTGGGAGGATTCCTGACGAGCTCGACGCCCGGGCACTGGATGCGCTCTTCGTCGGCGCCGACGCCGCAGGAGTCGCCGAGGTTCCGAGTTCGAGCGAAGACTTCGCGGCCCGCATGAAGACGCTGTCGCAGAGCGGCATCGAGGCAGCGGTGTCACGCGGCCTCACCACCAAGGCGCGCAGCAGGGGCGCGATGATCCTGCAGTGGTGTGCGATCGGCGTCGTGCTCGCAGGCTTCGCCCTCGGCCTCTGGGGGATCATCGGCGGACGTGTCACAGCGATTCCTGCGTTCGTCGCGATCGCGTTCGGTGTCTTCCTCGTTCTCCTGTCCTCCTTCTACGGCTTCTCGAAGCACACCGTCCTCACCGCCGAAGGCGCCCGACTGCACGAATACCTCATGGGCGTCAGGGAGTTCATCCGCGTCGCCGAAGCCGACCGACTCCGGATGCTCCAGTCGTACACGGGCGCCGAGAGGCGACAGGACGGCAGCGCGAACGTGATCGTCGTCTACGAGCGCCTGCTCCCCTACGCGATGCTGTTCGGCATGGAGAACGAATGGGGCGCCATTCTCGAGCAGGTGTACGCCTACGAGCAACGAGGCGCGTCGTGGATCGGGGATCCCAGCGCGCCCTTCGTCCGCGGTCAGCTCGTGGCGTTCGCTGCGACGTCGCACGCGTCCGCGACGTACGCGGCATCGAGTGCGAGCTCGTCGTCGAGCGCAGGCGGATCGTTCGGCGGCGGCTTCTCTGGCGGAGGCGGTGGAGGCGGCTTCTCGGGCGGTCGCTGACGTCAGAGCAGAGGGGGCGGCCCTGACGCATCGCGGAGCGCCCGTTCGACCGTCGACTGCACCAGGGCGGAGAGGTATCCCCCCGGGTTCTCGACGCCGAGTTCACCGAGGCGCGAGGTGGACTGCGCGATGATCGAGCGTGAGAACTCGGTGACGGTCTGGATCGCGTCGGCGTAGGCCTCCCGATCCGCCTCCGAGATCACGACAGGCTCGCATCCCATCTCGACTGCCAGAGCCTGTGCGATGGGAAGCACCGCCGCCGGAGCGGTGACCGCCGCATAGCTCGCCTGCAGCTGACGCAGATCGATCGACGTGCCCGTGAAGGTGATCGCCGGATGCACGGCGAGCGGGATCGCACCGCTCGAGGCCGCCGGTCGCAGCACCTCGATGCCGTGACCGGGGTCCGTGTGCAGCACGAGCTGGCCGAGCTGCCAGCCTCCGACCTCGGCGATGCCCGCGATCAGGCCCGCCAGCTGATCGTGAGGAACGGCCACCACGACCAGCTCGCTGCGACGCACGACCTCCAGCGCATCGAGGATCGGGACGTCCGGCAGCACCGCTGACGCACGGTCGTCGTCAGAGCCGCTCGTGATGCCGATGATCGCGTGTCCTGCTCCGGCGAGAGCCGCGCCGATGACCGGCCCCACTCGTCCCGCGCCGATGATGCCGACTCCGAGGCGCCCATCGCGGCGCGTCGGATCACTCACCGTTCGGAGCCGGCGCTGCGGGCGGGGCCGGAGGTACGGGCGGAGCGACAGGCGGAGCCGGAGGCACGACAGGCGGAGCGGGCGGCGCGACAGGCGGAGCCGGAGGCACGACAGGCGGGGCCGGCTGCACGACAGGCGGAGCCGGAGGCACGACCGGCGGAGCCGGAGGAGGCAGCGGGGTCCCGGAGACGCCTGCAGCGGCATCCGCCCCGGCGACCGGGTATCCGGGAACCTGCGCTCCCTCGGCATCCGTCACGTATTCGCCCCACCGGTGGGTGTGATCGCGCGCGGCGGCGGCGACCGCTGCCGAGCTCACCCTGTCGAGCAGGTACAGCGCGTCATCGCGTTCGAGACCCGACAGATAGCCCGTGATGAGCCCCTGCACGGAGTGCACCTGCGCACCGGACACACGCTGCGCACGGTCGATCGGCCCCTGCGAGAGCGACACTCCCTGCAGCCGGGCGAGCGGGAAGATCGCCAGCTTGCGCCAGACGATGCCACGCCGGAGCAGGAGTCCGAACTCGGTCAACGCGAAGCCGTGACGCTTCCACGACACGGGCCTGCGCCACCATGCGCGCCGAGGCATCGTCTGGTACGGGTCGCCCTCGACCGGCCCGAGAATGCCGTGCTCCCACACGAGCGGGATGTCGGCGACCGGAGCATCGGGAAGGATCAGCGCGAGCACGCGTTCGACATCGGCGCGCTTGCCGACCGGCAGCACGACGCTGAACTGCTGCGCCGAACCTGACGACTGCTGAGCGGCGCTCTTGCCGCTCATGCGGTTGATCCTGACGGTCCACCAGCCGAACGGCCGCCACAGCAGCGACTGCGTGACCTCCACGGCGAAGATGCGTCCAGGCGGCAGCGTCTCGGTCACGGTCGTCAGCAGACCGTACGTGATCCGCACGCCGTCGGGCGTCGGGGCGATCGAGTAGCGCAGCGACTTCGAGATCTGCGCCCAGGTGATTCCGACGATCGCGATGATCATGGGGATCGCGATGCCCAGCGTGATCCCGAGACCGAGGAACCCGCCGATGGGGTCTCCGTCGATCAGCGAGCCGATCGCGACGCCGCCGACCGCGACCCCGAAGATGATCCCGAAGAAGATGAGCCAGAGGACGCTCGAGATGAGCTGGGAGCCGACGAGACGCCCCGTCGGGATCTTCACCACACTCTCGGGCTCGACGTCGGCGAGGTCGACGCCGCTGATCAGATCGTTGACGCCGGCGTTCATCGATCCGACGAGCTGTGCCCGTGCCGAACCGGGCGCGACCGTCCCCGAGCCTGCGGCGTCAGAGGAGCGCACGCCGGCCGCGGCGTCCGCAGCTGTGAGTCTGGCTGCGCGCGCACCCGAGGCGAGGCGCAGGATGTCGGTGCGCACCGCCTCTGCGCGCGGAGTCGCGAGGTACTCGAGCTCGACGTTGGAATCGGTGCCGGCACCGACGACCTCGAGCTTCGCGAGTCCGATGATGCGGGCGGGGAACGGACGGGTGAGGTTGACGCCCTGCACCCGGTCGAGCGGAGCGCGACGGTGCGAGCGGAAGACGATGCCCTTGCGGACCTCGACGTGGTCCCCCGTGATCCGGAACTGCTGGAAGCGCCAGATGAACCAGAAGATGAGGACGAGGACGACGACCAGTCCGAGCACGCTGAGCAGCACGATGACGATGAGGTTGTTCTGCAGCACCCAGTCGACGGGATCCCCGCCGCTGTAGTCGTACTGCGCCTCCTCAGGGGTGAAGAGGTCGACGAACCAGGCGATCAGACGGTCGCGAAGGTTGGCGATCGCGATGCCCGCGATGATGATGAGAGCCAGCCCGCCCTTGAAGAGCGGGGTGAGCGGATGCATCCGATGCCACTCGCCGTCGGCGAGGGTCTCGCGCCCGGTGGCCGCGATGGGCCGCTCCCCCGTCGGTGCCGGCGGCTGGTGCTCGCTCACAGGCCCGTCCGACGAGTCTCGGCGACCTCGATCAGGGTGTCCCGCAGCGCTTCTGCCGCCGCCTGGGTGAGCCCGGGGATCTGCACTCCGGTCGTCGCGGCGGCGGTGACCATCTTCAGCTGGGAGATGCCGAACGCGCGATCCAGCGGCCCCTGGGTGATGTCGACGAGCTGCATACGTCCGTAGGGCACGGCGATCATGCGCTGCCAGAGGATGCCCTTGCGGAAGACGATGTCGTCTTCGCGGAGCATGTATCCGATGGCCCTCGCCTGCCTCGGCAGGATGACCATGGTGATCAGCGTGATGAGCACGACGACACCCGCCGGGATCCACGCCCAGGTCTGATGCAGCACGAGCGCGAGAACCGCCGCGACCGCGAGGACGACGGCGATGAAGATCAGGTTCTGCACGTTCTGCGAGACCACGTAGCGAGGGGAGATCTGATGCCAGGTCCCGTCGAGCTCGAGTCTCGCCTCGCTGCGCGCGGTGCGCAGCTGCGGGTACGTGCCCTGGTCGAGGGCCGCGCGGTCAGTGACCTCCGCCGAGTTCAGCGGGGCCGGGATCCCCGGCTCGATCTCTGGGTTCTGAGTCATCAGGATCCTTCGGAAGTATGCAGAACTGTTCGGCGATGAGCGCGGCGACGGCCAGCACGACCGCGCTTCCGATCAGTGCCAGCATCGCCACAGTCGACCCTACCGGGGGATCGATCGGCCGGGAGAGGAGGAACGCCAAGAGGCCCGCTCCGAACCCCGCCATGATCGCCCCGACGAGACTGGACGCGCGGGCCAGCGTCACCGCGCGCGTCGCACGGAACGGATCGATGCGGACGCCGTTGCGAACACTCGCGCGCACGGGCCAGGCGACGCCCAGCGAGGCTGCGCCGATGAGCAGGAGCAGCACGGGCAGCAGCAACGACGGCGTGAAGGTCGTGCGGCCCATCGCCGTCAGCATGTGGTCGAGGACGAAACCCGCGCCGGCGGCGAGCACGGCGAGGAGCACGAGGAGTCCGATCGAGGTGCGCTTCATCGCTGCTCCCGGCGTCGCAGATCCGCGACGAGGTCGGCGACGCGGCCCGCACCGGGAAGCACTGCGTCGCGATCGAGTTCGAGCCACGGCTCGAGGACGAACAACCTCTCGAACGCACGGGGATGCGGCAGCTGCAGTCCGTCACCCTCCGCCGACTCGTCACCGTAGGCGATCAGGTCGAGGTCGAGTGTCCGATCGCCCCATCTCTCCAGGCGCTCGCGGCCGTACTCGTCTTCGATCGCGTGCAGCATGCCGAGCAGGATCGACGGAGCGAGGCGGGTGGTGACCAGGGCGACCGCGTTCACATACCCCGGGGCGTCGGGATCCGGCCCGTCGAGCCGCAGCGCGACGGTCTCGATCAACGAGGACAACCGCACGTCTCTGACCAGCGGCAGTCGCGAGATGCGCTCGGCGGCGGCGCGGATCGTGCCTTCGCGATCACCGAGATTCGCGCCGAAGGCGACGACCGCGACGGCATCCTCGCGCCCGGGTCGCGGGCCGGGGAGACTCGGCGGGTTCGCCAGATTGCGACTCATCGCGACTCCTCCTCGGCGAACTGCTGTCGCGCCCGGTGCACGGTGACGGCGACGTCCGAGAAGGTCAGGGCGATCGGAGCATGCGGCTTGTGCACCGTGACGGTGACGGAGTGCACCCGGGCGTCGGCGAGCGCGACAGCCGCGATGCGATCGGCGAGCGTCTCGATGAGGTTCACCGGCTCGCCCGCGACGACCTCTGCGACTCTCTCGGCGAGCTCTCCGTAGTGCACCGTGTCGGCCACGTCGTCCGATGACGCCGCATCGTCCAGCGGCATCCGAAGGCGCAGATCGATCGTGAACTCCTGACCGTTCTCCCGCTCGTGGTCGTACACGCCGTGCCGACCGAACACGGTCAGTCCGGTGAGGACGATCTCGTCCAGGACATCCATGGTTCATCCCTCCCAGGCATGCACGATGGCCAGAGCATCGCGGGTGGCACCGACATCGTGGACTCTGACGGCCCAGACGCCGGCGCGGGCGGCGAGGGCGCTCGTGACCGCTGTCGCGAGGTCACGACGCGCCTCGGACACCGCCGCAGGGTCGGCGCCGATGGTCTCCGCGAGGAACCTCTTCCGGGAGGTGCCCACGAGCACGCGTGGCCCCAGCGCGACGATCTCGTCGAGGCCGCGGAGGACGCCCCAGTTCTGGCCGCCCTTCTTCGAGAATCCGATCCCCGGGTCGACGATCAGGCGCGACGGCGCGATTCCCGCAGCCGCGGCCTCGCCCATGCGCTCGCGCAGCTCTCCCGCGACCTCGCGGGCGGCACGACGATACTCGGCGTGCTCGTACATGTCAGCGGAGAAACCACGCCAGTGGCCGATCGCATAGTCCGCGCCGGACTCGGCGACCGCAGCCAGCATGTCGGGGTCGGCGAGCCCGCCGGAGACGTCGTTGACGATCCGAGCGCCCGCTCGGACAGCCGCCGCCGCAGTCGACGCGTTGATGGTGTCGATGCTCACAGGCGCGCCCTCAGCGACGAGACGCTCGATCACGGGGAGCACGCGCTCCTGCTCGATCTCCGCCCCCACGCGCTCGGCTCCCGGCCTCGTCGACTCGCCGCCGACGTCGAGCACGGTTGCTCCCTCGGTCCGCAGCCGCAGGCCGTGTTCGACGGCCCGATCCACGTCGAGATACCGACCGCCGTCGCTGAACGAGTCGGGCGTGACGTTGACGATCCCCCAGATCCCCGTCATGCGTGCCCCGCGCTCGGGGCGCCGATCAGCGCGATGAGCTCCGCCCTCGCGATCGGGTCCGTGTACTCGCCGCGGGCGGCGATGGTCAGCGTGGACGCCTCCGGCTGCCGTCCTCCGCGCATCGTCACACAGCCGTGGCTGGCATCGAGCACGACGAGCACTCCGCGGGTGTCGAGGTGCTCCGCGATGGTGTCGGCGATCTGCTCGCCGAGTCGTTCCTGCACCTGGGGGCGGGTGGCGAGGATCTCGACGACGCGCACGAGCGCGCCCAGCCCGACCACCTGCTCGCCCGGAAGGTAGGCGATGTGCGCGCGCCCCGCGAACGGCAGCAGGTGGTGCTCGCACACCGACCGGAATCGGATGTCCCGCAGCAGCACGGCACCCGAGGGGAGGGTGTCGGGTGCGGGACCCCGGGCGACGCTGATCGTGTGCGCGAGAGGCGCTGCGGGGTCTTCGCCGACCCCGGCGAAGAACTCCGCATACAGATCGCCCATCCGCGTCGGCGTCTGCTTCAGCCCGGGACGGTCAGGGTCTTCGCCGATCGCCTCGAGCAGTTCCCTGGTGAGTCGCTCGACACGCGCGCGGTCGACAGACACGGGTCAGGCCGTCGCTGGTCGAGCCTGACCGGCTCCCGCCGATCCTGGCTGTGTGCGCGGAGCCGACGCCGGCGCCTGGATCGAAGCGGCCAGCGAGACGTCCTTCTTCGGGACCTCGATCGGAGGACGCTCCGAGACGGGGCGGTCTTCGCTCGAGAGCCACAGCGGACGTTCGGGGAGCTTCTTCACCTCGGTGAAGATCTCGGCGATCTGGTTGTGGTCCAGCGTCTCCTCCTCGAGGAGGGCCAGAGCGAGCCTGTCGAGGATGTCGCGGTTGGCGCTGATGACCTCGTACGCCTCGTTGTGCGCCTGCTCGATGAGTGCGCGCACCTCGGCATCCACCCGCTCCGCGACCTTCTCGGAGTACTCGCGGCCACGGCCCATGTCGCGCGCGACGAACATGTCGCCACCCTCGGAACCGAGCTTGACCGGACCCACCTGGGTGGTCATGCCGTACTCGATGACCATCTTGCGGGCGATCGAGGTCGCCTTCTCGATGTCGTTCGAGGCACCGGTGGTCGGGTCGTGGAAGATGATCTCCTCGGCGACGCGGCCACCCATCGCGTACGTGAGCTGATCCTGCAGTTCATTGCGCGTGACGGAGTACTTGTCGTCGAGCGGCAACACCATCGTGTAGCCGAGGGCTTTGCCGCGAGGCAGGATCGTGATCTTCGTCACAGGGTCGGTGTAGTTCATCGCCGCAGCTGCGAGAGCGTGACCGCCCTCGTGATACGCCGTGATGAGCTTCTCCTTGTCCTTCATCACGCGGGTGCGACGCTGAGGGCCGGCGATCACACGGTCGATGGCCTCGTCGAGCGCGCGGTTGTCGACCAGCTGCGCATTCGAGCGAGCGGTCAGCAGCGCGGCCTCATTGAGGACGTTCGCGAGATCGGCACCCGTGAATCCGGGAGTCTTGCGGGCGACGACCTCGAGGTCGACGCTCTTCGACAGCGGCTTGCCCTTGCTGTGCACCTCGAGGATCTTCTGGCGGCCGCGGAGGTCAGGGGCGTCGACGCCGATCTGGCGGTCGAAGCGGCCCGGACGCAGCAGCGCGGGGTCGAGGATATCGGGACGGTTCGTCGCGGCGATCACGATGACGTTCGCGTTCGGGTCGAAGCCGTCCATCTCGACGAGCATCTGGTTGAGCGTCTGCTCGCGCTCGTCGTTTCCGCCGCCCATGCCGGCACCGCGGTGACGACCGACGGCGTCGATCTCATCGATGAAGATGATGGCGGGAGAGTTCTCCTTCGCCACGTTGAACAGGTCGCGCACTCGCGATGCGCCGACACCGACGAACATCTCGACGAAGTCGGAACCCGAGATCGAGTAGAACGGGGCTCCCGCCTCGCCGGCGACCGCGCGGGCGAGCAGCGTCTTTCCGGTTCCGGGAGGGCCGTACAGCAGCACGCCCTTCGGGATGCGGGCGCCGATGGCCTGGAACTTGGCCGGGTCCTGCAGGAACTCCTTGATCTCGTGGAGCTCCTCGATCGCCTCATCCGCACCGGCGACGTCGGCGAAGGTGACGGTCGGGGTCTCCTTGTTGACGAGCTTGGCCTTGGACTTGCCGAACTGCATGACCTTGCCGCCGCCGCCCTGCATCGACGACAGGAGCCACCAGAACAGCAGGCCGAGCAGCACGAGAGGAAGAAGAAGGGAGAGGATGCCGTCGAACCAGGTCGCACGCGGAACGGCATCGTTGAAGCCGTCCTTCGGGTCGGCGTCGTTGATCGCCGTGACCACTTCTTCGGCCCGGGCGTCGACGTAGTAGAACTGCACCTTGTCCGCGCCCTCGAAGGCCTTGGACAGGGTCATGTCGACCCGCTGGTCGCCGTCGGTGTTGACGACCTCGGTCACCGTCTTGCCGCCGAGCAGCTCGAGACCCTCCTGGGTCGTGATCTGCTTGGGGGCGCCGAGGTTCGAGATCAGCAGGAAGCCGCCGAACAGCAGCAGTCCGATCAGAGCGACGTAGATCAGCGGGTTCCGCGTGAGCTTCTTGACATCCATGGTCGGATCAGCGTATCGCGCGCGCCCTAGGTGGCCGCTGTGCGTTCACCCACGGCGTAGCGGGTGCGCCGGAGCGTCGCTCAGCTGTAGACGTGCGGGGCCAGCACGGCCACATCGCGCAGGTTGCGGTAGCGCTCGTCGTAGTCGAGCCCGTAGCCCACCACGAAGTCGGTCGGGATGTCGAAGCCGACGTACTTGCAGTCGATGACCACCTTCGCGGCCTCGGGCTTGCGGAGGAGGGCGAGCACCTCGATGGACTCCGCACCGCGCGACTCGAAGTTCTCGAGCAGCCAGCTGAGGGTCAGACCCGAGTCGATGATGTCCTCGACGATCAGCACGTGCTTGCCGTTCAGGTCGGTGTCGAGGTCCTTGCGGATCTGCACGACACCACTCGACTTGGTGCTCGCACCGTAGCTCGAGACGGCCATCCAGTCCATCGGGGCGTGGAACGGAAGTGCGCGGGCGAAGTCGGCCATGACCATGACCGCGCCCTTGAGCACGCCGACGAGGATGATCTCCTTGCCCTCGTAATCGATCGCCACCTGGGCCGCGAGCTCATCGAGCTTCGCGATGATCTCCTCCTCTGTGACGAGGATCTGAGCAAGGTCGTCCTGGATCTCCGCGGCGCGCATGGATCGATTTTAGGCGACGCATCGCCATGGTCCTGCACAGCATCCGCAGATCGTCGACCAGAATTCCGGATGCGCGCCGGCATCCCCACTACTCTGACGGTGTGACGGGCGGACGCCCCGGACGGAAGGATTCACCCATGGCTCTCGACGACATCCTGAAGCAGGTCCCGATCGACGACATCGCCGCGAAGCTCGGAGTCTCCCCCGACGTCGCCAAGGAGGCGGTCGAACAGGGCGGAGCGGTGCTGCTCGGTGGCCTCGCCAAGAACGCCTCGACCGCTGAGGGCTCCTCCGCGATCGAGAACGCGCTCAAGCGCCACGAGGGACGGACCGGTGCGGCGAAGGTCGACGACATCGATCAGACCGACGGCGGCAAGATCGTCTCGCACATCCTCGGCGACGACGAGCAGAAGGTCACCCAGAAGCTCACCGAATCGAAGGAGACCGCCGGCATCGACTTCGGCAAGCTCCTACCGATCCTCGCTCCGATCGTGATGGGCCTGATCGCCAACGCCACCAAGGACAAGTCCGCGAAGTCCGCGCCTGCAGAGTCGCAGTCGGGCGGCGGCGGAATCGGTGACGTCATCGGCGGCATCCTCGGCGGCGGCGGCTCCACGGGCGGCGGCGGAATCGGAGACATCCTCGGCGGCATCCTCGGCGGCGGAAGCTCGTCCGGCGGCGGCGGAATCGGAGACATCCTCGGCGGCCTGCTGGGCGGAAAGAAGTAGCCCCCGCCAGCCTGCTGGACGACACCCCTGCGGCCCCCTCCTGAGGAAGAGACCGCGGGGGTTCTCCCTCTCCGCGAGGAGTGGGATGCCGCGGCTCAGCGCGCGGTGAACACGATGCGACCGCCCGCTCGAGCCGCCGAGCACCCCGGCAGATCGATGGGCCCCTGACCCGACCAGTCGATCGCCAGACGAGCGACCTCGAGGGTCTGCGATCGGGTCAGGCTCACGCCGAACTCGCTGTCGACCACGAGTCGGATGATTCGGTTGCGGAGAGCGGCGGGGTTAGCGGCGAGCGCGGCGACGCTCACGGAGATCCCCGCCTCGGCGTGCTCGACGATGTCCTCGATCGTCTCGTGGATCATCTCGTCGAACGCCTCGGCGTCTTCGCGCAGCTGCTCGGCGGTGCGCGCGAGCGCCTCGGCGATGCCGGGGCCGAGCTCGGTCTCGAGCACGGGAAGGACCCGGTCGCGCACCCGCACCCGGGCGAACCGATCATCTGTGTTGTGCGGGTCGTCCCAGACCTCGAGATCGGATTCCGCGCAGAACGCTCGTGTGGTCTCGCGCCGCACCCCGAGCATCGGGCGCACCCAGCGCAGTCCGTCATCGTCCTCTCGCACGGGAGCCATGCCCTGCAGGCTCGCGGCTCCGGATCCGCGTGCGAGACCGAGCAGCACCGTCTCGGCCTGGTCGTCGAGCGTATGCCCGAGGATCACGGCCGCCGCACCGGCATCCGTCGCGGCGTCCTTCAGCACCCGGTACCGCGCGTCTCGCGCCGCTGCCTCAGGGCCTCCGTCAGCGCCGACCTCCACGCGCACGACCAGCGCGTCGAGCCCCAGCGCGGCCGCCGCTCTCGCAGCGCGCGCGGCGACGGCATCCGACCCGTTCTGCAGCCCATGGTCGACGGTGAGCGTGCCCACCCGAAGCCCGAGCTTGGGCGCCTCGAAAGCGGTCGCCGCGGCGAGCGCGAGGGAGTCCGCTCCCCCGGAGAGAGCGACGACGACTGTCGACCCCTCGGGCAGATCGGCGAGCGCGGTGCGCACGGCGAGGCGGATCTCGGCGATGACGGGAGAGAGCGACGGCACAGACCAACGGTAGATCACGGGGACGGATCACCGCACAGCGCTCGCGCTCGACGGGCATCGCGCTCTAGCCTGGCGCCGTGACGGATCACGTGCTGCGGTTCAGGACCGAACGATTCAAGGCGTTCGTCGACGCGGTCGTCGCCATCGCGATGACGCTGCTGATCCTGCCGCTGATGGAGTCCGTGTCCGAGGCCGCCGCCGGAGGTCTGGGCACCGCCGAGTTCTTGCAGGAGCATGCAGGACAGCTGCTGAGCTTCGGGCTGAGTTTCGTCCTCATCGCCAATTTCTGGATGGGGCACCACCGACAGTACGACGAGGTCACGCGGATCACGAGACCGCTTCTCTGGCTCAACGTGGCCTGGATGGCGACGATCGTCTGGCTGCCGGTGCCTACGGCGATGCTCGGTCAGATGGACACCGACCCACTGCAGGTGGTCCTCTACATCGGCACGCTCATCGCCACGCAGATCACCACGCTCGGCGCGCGCATCTATCTGCTGCGGCACCCTGACCTGACGAAGACGCCGCCCTCCCGCATCCGTCACGGTGCCGCCGCCGACATCGCCTCGATCCTGCTCTCGGCGGTGGCGATGCTGCTGGCGATCACCCTCGGAGGGGTGGGGTACCTCGCCCTGCTGCTGCTCTGGCTCACCGGACCTCTGTCATCGCTCCTGGATCGGCTCTGGACGCGGATCGTTCCTCATCGCGCCGACCAGCCGCCGTCCATCGCATAGCTCGCCCCGGTGACCATCGACGCCTCGTCGCTCGCCAGCCAGGCGACCAGCGATGCCACCTCGTCGGGCTCGATCAGGCGCTTGATCGCGCTTTCGGTCAGCATGATCTTCGCCAGCACCTCGGCTTCAGGGATGCCGTGCACACGCGCCTGGTCGGACAGCTGCTTCTCGACCAGCGCCGTGCGCACGTAGCCGGGGTTGACGCAGTTGCTGGTGACGCCGTGCTCCCCTCCTTCGAGCGCGGTGGCCTTCGACAGTCCCTCCAGCCCGTGCTTGGCCGCGACGTAGGCGGACTTGTAGGGCGATGCGCGCAGTCCGTGCACCGATGAGACGTTCACGATCCGGCCGAACCCGTTCGCGTACATCTCCGGCAGAGCCGCGCGGATCAGCAGGAACGGAACCTCCAACATGAGGGTCACGATCCGTCGGAAGTCCTCGGGATCGAAATCCTGGATCGGGCTGATGTGCTGGATCCCGGCGTTGTTCACCAGGATGTCGACACCGGCCAGCACGTCGGCCAGCCGGTCGTCGGTGACGGCGGCCGGCTCCAGCAGATCGACCACCCAGCTCGAGCCTCCGACCTCGGCCGCGGCGGCCTCGCACTGCGCGCGATCCTTGTCTGCGACCACGACGTGAGCGCCACGCGCGGCCAATGCTCGCACGACCGCCAGGCCGATCCCGCTGGCGCCTCCCGTCACCAGGGCTCGGCGGCCGCTCAGCGACAGACCGGCCGCACCCGGCCGCTCGATGCTTCGCTCGGTCATGCCGCGCTCACCCGGGGAGTGTTCAGCCCGTGCTTGCGTGCATCCGCGTCATCGATGTCGTGCAGGGACACCCCGCGGGTCTCCTTGAGGGTGACCACCGCGACCGCGGTGACCGCGCAAGCTGCCGCGACGTAGATCGCCACCGGCAGCCACGAGCCGAAGTCCTGCAGCAGGGCCGTGGCGATGATCGGCGCGAGCGAGCCCGCGACGATCGAGGTGACCTGGTACCCCAGCGAGACGCCGGAATAGCGCATGCGGGTCGGGAACATCTCGGCCATGATCGCCGGCTGCCCCGCATACATGAGCGCGTGGAAGCACAGACCGATCGTGACCGCCGCGATGATCACGAACGGGTTCTGGGTGTCGAACATCGGGAAGGCGAAGAACGCCCAGCTGGCTCCGAGCACCGCGCCGGCGAGGTAGACGGGCTTGCGTCCCCAGGCGTCCGAGAGCCGGCCGACCTGCGGGATCACGACGAAGTGGATGGCATGCGCGACCAGAAGCGCCAGCAGCAGCTGACTCGTGTCGTAGGCGTGCACCGTCTTCAGGTACACGATCGTGAACGAGACGATGATGTAGTACAGGATGTTCTCCGCGAAGCGCAGGCCCATGGCTCCGAAGATGCCCCGCGGGTACTTGCGCACGACCTCGAGCACTCCGTAGCTCACGGCCTTGTCGGCCTCGACCTGTGCGCGGGCCTCGAGGAAGATGGGCGCCTCGCTGACGTGCCGGCGGATGTAATAGCCGATGACGACGACGATCGCCGAGACCCAGAACGCCACGCGCCATCCCCAGCTCAGGAACTGGTCGGCGGGAAGCGCCCAGGACATGCCGAGCAGCACCAGGGTCGCCAGCAGGTTGCCCACCGGGACGGCGGCCTGGGGCCAGCTCGACCAGAACGCGCGAGACCTGTCGGGGCTCTGCTCGGCGACCAGCAGCACGGCACCGCCCCATTCACCGCCGACGGCGAACCCCTGGATGAATCGCAGGAGCACGAGCAGCGCCGGCGCCCAGTAGCCGATCGAATCGAAGCCGGGCAGGCACCCCATCAGGAAGGTCGCGACGCCGACGAGGATGATGGTGATCTGCAGGGTGTGCTTGCGGCCGAGCTTGTCGCCGATCTGGCCGAACACGATGCCGCCGAGCGGTCGGGCGATGAATCCGACCGCGTAGGTCAGGAATGCGGCGATGATGCCGTCGAGCTCGGTGCCGGCGTTGGGGAAGAAGAAGGTGCCGAACACGAGCGATGCGGCGGTGGCGTAGAGGAAGAACTCGTACCACTCCACCACCGTGCCCACCATCGAGGCGGCCACGATCTTCTTCAGCCCGGATGTTCGGGTCTCGACCTGCGAGTCGACCGGTTGCTCGACGCCCATGAATGCACTCCTTCGTGTTCTGCAGCGTCCTCGTCGACGGCTGCCTGGCGGGCCGGTATCCCGTCTGCGGGCGGCCTCCGCCAGTATGTGCATGCCCGGCTCTGTGCGCCAATGACCAGTCGAGCAGAGACGGAGTGCACAATTGCAGATGTGACATCTTCCCCGAGTACCTCCGAGCCGCACGCCGACGATCTCCTCATCCTTCTCGCGGTGTCGCGCACCGGTCGCTTCACTACTGCCGGCCAGAGCCTGGGGCTGAATCACACGACAGTCTCGCGACGCATCGCCGCATTGGAGAGAGTCCTCGGCGGGCGGGTCCTCGCCCGCAGCTCGGGAGGGTGGGAGTTGACAGACCTCGGGCGTCGGGCGGTGCGCGCCGCCGAGGACGTGGAGACGGCGGTGGCGACGATCCATGAAGGAGAAGCCGAGTCCGATCAGATAGCCGGGGTCGTGCGGATCTCGGCCACCGACGGGTTCAGTGCGTTCATCATCGCGCCCGCGGTCGCGCAGCTGCGGCGAAAGTATCCGAGACTCAGCGTCGAGATCGTCAACGTCACCCGGCGGGCTCTGCAGTACCGTTCCGGGCTGGACTTGGAAGTGGTGGTCGGAGAACCGCAGGTGCACCGCGCCGAGGCCATCCGACTCGGCTTCTACACCTTGGGCATGTACGCGTCGCACGGGTACCTGGACGAGCACGGGACGCCCGCCGATTCCCATGAGCTGAGCAGGCATCCGCTGGTCTACTTCGTCGATTCGATGCTCCAGGTCGACGATCTGGATGCTCCTCGACGACTCGTGCCGGGGATGCCGGATTCGCTCAGCTCGACCAACGTCTTCGTCCATGTCGAGGCCACACGCGCCGGCGCGGGGATCGGCTTCCTTCCGTGCTTCCTGGCCGACGGCCACGCCGATCTGGTGCGGCTCCTCCCCGACGACTTCGCCGAGCGCCTGCCCTACTGGATGGTGCTGCGTCCGGACTCGCTGCGCCAGCCCGCGGTCGCCGCGGTGGCTGCCGCCATCCGCGACCGCACGGCGGCCGTCCAGGATGCACTGCTCGGCATCGCCCCGGCCGCCGAACGCTGACAGCACCCGTCGACGGCCCGGCTAGGCTAGTGCGCGGCATCCAACCGTCATTTCTGAGGAGCACACGCATGGGCGCACACGACGCCGTCATCGAGATCCCGCGCGGCAGCCGCGTGAAGTACGAGGTCGACCACGAGACCGGACGAGTGCACCTCGACCGCGTGCTCTACACGACCTTCGGGTACCCCGCCGACTACGGCTACTTCGACAACACCCTCGGCGAGGACGGCGACCCGCTCGACGTTCTCGTGCTCCTCGACCACGCCATCTACCCCGGCGTCGTCGTCGAGGTGCGCCCGGTCGCCGTGCTCAAGATGAGCGACGAGGCCGGCGGAGACGACAAGCTCGTCGCCGTGCTGTCGAAGGACCCCCGTTGGGCCCACATCCAGGACATTGGCGACGTCGCCGAGTACACCAAGAAGGAGATCGAGCACTTCTTCGAGCACTACAAGGACCTCGAGCCCAACAAGTGGGTCAAGGTCGACGCATGGGGCGACGCCGCAGAGGCGCAGCGCATCCTCGACGAGGCGATCGTCCGCTTCGGCGAGCAGGGTCACTGACCCCAGGCTCCGACGAGAAGACCCCCGGTTCCGCTCAGCGGCCGGGGGTCTTCTCGTCGTGGTCGTTCTCAGACCGAGACGCCGCGATCTGCGAGGAACGTGATCGGGTTGGTGTACGCGCCGTTGATGTACACCTCGAAGTGCAGGTGGCAGCCGACGGATGCTCCGGTGTTGCCCGCATAGGCGATGACCTGACCGGAGTTGACCCATGACCCGCTGCGGACGGCGAAGCCGCCGTCCCTGATGTGGGCATAGCCGGAGGAGACTCCCCCACCGTGCTGGATGCGGATGTAGTTGCCGTAGTTGCCGCGCGGACCGGCGTAGTCGACGGTGCCAGACTGCGCCGCATAGATCGCCGCGCCGCACCCGTTCGCGAGGTCGACGCCGTAGTGGTAGCCGGAGCAGGCTGCGCAGGGCTTGGGCCGGGGGCCGAATCCGGCGCTCCGGTGTCCTCCGTGCGGTCGAACCCAGCCGCCGGAACCCGGCGAGCCGCCGACGCCTCCGCCGCCACCTCCTCCGCCGCCGTTGCCTGCGGCGGCTGCCGCGGCCTCGGCCGCTTCGCGACGCTTGCGCTCCTCCTCCGCGACGCGCACGCCCTCCTTGTACCCGGCCACGGTCGTCGCCGTGGCGTCTTTCAGGGCTGAGAGCTGTGCCTGCATCGTCGCGAGGTTCGCCGACTGCTCGTCGAGCGCAGCCTGAGCGGCGTCCGCAGCGGCCTGAGCCTCGATCATCTTCTGCTCGGCGATCTGCTGCAGGCGATCGCGCTCCGTGCGGGCGACGACAGCCTGATCGGTGAGCTGCTGGGCCGAGTTGCGGGCAGCGACCGCGTTGTCGTGCACCGTCTGGTTGTACTGATAGACCTTGTCCATCGTGCCGAGACGCGAGAGCAGCTGGTCGGCGTTGTCGGCCGAGCCGGCGAAGAACAGCTCGAGGGCGGTGTCGTCGCCGCCGTTGCGATACAGCTGCGCCGCGAGCTGGGCCGCCTTCTTCGTGGCGTCATCGGCGGCGACGGCCTGCTCATCGGCCTTCGACTGGAGCTCCTCCGCGACGGCGATGGCGTCGAAGTAGGCGAGCTGCGCGGCGTTGTACTCCTCGCCCGCGAGCACGGCCTTGGCCTGCGCATCCGCCACCCGCTGCTTGAGCGACTGGATGAGTCCCTCGATGCGCGTGACCTCCGCTGCCTTCGCGGACTCGTTGTTCATGGCGTTCTGCACGTCGTCCCAGCTGGGGTACGAGGCGGCGTACGCGGCGGTCACTCCTGAGGAGACGCCGAAGGCGCTGAGGGCGACGACGCTGAGCGCGCCGAATGTGAGAGCGCTGCGACGGGTGACCGAACGGTCCTTCCAGAACGCGCGGCTCTCCGCAGGGGTCGGCGCGCAGCCGCAGTCGTCGGACGCCGCCGCAGCAGCATCCGACGTGGAGTGATGGTCGTTCACACGGCCCCTTTCGCCGGTTTCACAGATGCCACACTAACAACTTCTTTCACATCCGCACCAGGGGGCGGACAGCGGGAGAGGGCACAGCGATGTGAGTCCATCGTCCTCCTGAACACGCCCGGGAGACAGCAGGCTCGCCCTCGATTCGCGTTTTGCTCAGATCTTCCCTTATGCTTGAGCGTCGGCAAGGAAGTCCTCCGGGACAGACTTCGGCCCCATCGTTTAGCGGCCTAGGACGCCGCCCTTTCACGGCGGTAGCACGGGTTCGAATCCCGTTGGGGTCACTCCTTCCGGTACAATTGAAAACAAGTATGGCCCTGTAGCGCAGTTGGTTAGCGTGCCGCCCTGTCACGGCGGAGGTCGCGGGTTCAAGTCCCGTCAGGGTCGCTCTAAGCGACGGGCCCTTTTCTTCGAGAAGGGCCTTTCGTCTAGATGCGACAGGTCTAGCCGGTCGCATGGCTCTGTAGCTCAGTTGGTAGAGCGCACGACTGAAAATCGTGAGGTCACGGGATCGACGCCCGTCGGAGCCACAGGGTGATCATTACAGTCACCTTAGGAACCCTCGCCTAGCTTCTACATGGCGGGGGTTTCCGCTTTTTCCGGTGAGAGTCGGTGTCTGCTCCGCTCCCCTGGGCTGCTGGTTCTGTGCTTGTCGTCACGCGCTCCAGCCACGAGACGACACGTCTCGGGACGACCGTCTCGATGCGTCGAGCAGGTGCACGGGCCGCAGGTCAAACACGCATCTGCTCGGCGGACAGCCGCGCCATACTTATGCGCCGTAATATACCGATATGGGACCTGAACTGCCCGTTGTGCCTGGGGCGCAGCGGAACCTCGGAGCTGAAGAGCTCTTTCGTCGACTCGCGACGTCGATCGCCGACGGCACCTACGCGCCTGGCGCGAAACTGAGCGACAAGGCGATCGCAGACGATCTGGGAGTCACCCGCACCCCCGTCCGAGAGGCCGTGCAGCGACTGGCGCGCGCCGGGCTGATGGAGGTCCACGCGAACCGCTACTCGATGGTCACCGACATCACCGACGAGCGGTCCCGCATCACCCGCGAGTTCGCCGCCTCTCAGGGCGGGGAGATCATCCGTGAGGCCGCGCTTGCGCTGTCCGAGGCGGATCTCGCCATCGCGTGCGAACTGATCGCCGACGCCATCCGGTCCGTCGAGACGGGCGAGGGATGGATCGAAGCCCATGTGGAGCTCTTCGAGTTCCTCACCGACCGCGCGCTCAACGATCTCTATCGACTCATGCTGAGCGACTTCTGGTATCTCGTGTTCCGCGACCTCTACCTCGGCGAGCCCCGGGTGGACACGAAGGAATCGCTCGAGGAGCTCGAGTCCGCGATGCGCGCCCGCAGCGCGAACGCCGGCGTGAAGGCCGTGCAGAGGATGCTCCGCCTGAAGTAGCGGCCACTCCCGAGGAAGTTGGTTCCGGTCCCCCGCGCCCGAACGGGGGGACCGGAGCAGTCGATGAGAAGGTCCGCAAGCGCACCCACCCCCATGTGGGCGCTCAAGACCGAGAGAACTCGAGGGCACCGTCTGGTTCGACCGACGGAGAGCGGCAGATGCTGCTCGTCGTGTTCTCAGCGTATGGCCGCACCCCGTCTTGACGCTGATCGGAGCTCATCCATTGACGCAGGGCCACTCCGACTGCTACGGCGGACTCCCGCGCGCCGACCGTGCCGGTGGCGACGACGTGCGTCCGGGCTGGATACGCTCGAACCATGCTCGAGACGCTCACCGGATTCGCCGTCGTGGGAGTCGCGATCGCACTCGGCTATGTGCTCGGTCGGATCGACCTGCTCGGACCGCACGCCCGGCACGTGCTCGGGCGTCTGATCTTCTTCGTGCTGTCGCCGTTCCTGCTCTTCACCGTGCTCGCCCACGCCGATGCGAAGATGCTCTTCTCCTCGCTGCTCCCCGTGTCGGCGATCGCGGCCGTCGCGATCATCGGGATCTACACACTCATCGCGCGGCTCTGGTGGAAGCGTCCGGTCGGAGAGACCCTGATCGGAGCGCTGTCGGCGGGGCAGGTCAACTCGAACAACATCGGCATCCCGTTGTCGCTCTACCTTCTCGGCAGCGCCGCGTACCCCGCACCGGTGGTGCTGATGCAGCTGCTGGTGTTCACCCCGATCTCGCTGACGATCCTCGACGCCGTCACGAGCGATCGCGTATCGCTGCGAAAGACGCTCGTGCGCACGGCGACGAATCCCATCATCATCGCGTCGCTCCTCGGCACGCTCATCTCGGTGCTGGGCCTCACAGTGCCGCCCATCATCATGGAGCCGGCTCAGCTGATCGCCGATGCCGCCGTGCCGGTTCTGCTGATCAGCTACGGCATCTCCCTGCACGGCCAGCGCGTGCTCGGCGCCCCCGGCCACCGGCGGGACATCATCCTCGCCACCTCGCTCAAGCTCATCGCGATGCCGCTGATCGCGTGGGTGGTGGCCGAGTTCGTCTTCGGGCTCTCGCCGGCCGAGGTGCTGATCGTCGTGATCCTCGCCGCGCTCCCCACCGCACAGAACGTCTTCAACTACTCGCAGCGCTACGACATCGGCGAGACGATCTCGCGCGACACCGTATTCCTGACCACTCTCGGCTGCCTGCCCGTGCTGATCCTCATCATGTTCCTGCTGGGCTGAGCACCGCGTCGATCCGGGACTCGCGCACGTCCGACAGCGTCAGCGGAAGATCGCGCATCACGACGACACTGTCGAACACCACTGAGCCGGCGGGAAGAGCGTCGAAGAACGACGAGCTCACGCTGTGCAGGTGTGCGTTCTCGACCCTCCACGCGTCGGTGGTGAGCGCGACCGATTCGACGCCGCGCCCTCCCCGCGCCGCCGACCAGCCGAGCCGACCGGCGCGATAGAAGTCCGAGGCCTCGTCGATCGAGGCGAAGAGAGAGCTCGACCATGCGCCTCCCACCTCGACATCCGCGCAGAGACTGTGCTCGCCGGCATCCATCGTGACCGCGTAGCGACCATCCCCCTCCTCGATCTCGAACCTCGCTCGGCGATGCACCCCCGGGAACAACCGTCCGCCGAAGATGACCGGATGCCACGCTGAGCTGTGCCGACCGACGATGAAGACGCCTCTCTGCACGCCATCCTCGGTGTCCCACTCGACGGCGACCCGGTGGGCGTTCTCGGAGCGCAGACCCCACCGGCCCCGCGCCCAGCTCGGTCGGATCGACTCCAGCCCCAGCACGCACACGCCGGCCACCGCAGACCCGTCGACGATCTGCGGGCGGAACCCCGTGGGCAGCAAGGAGGAGGCGACCTCCGGCTGGACCCGATAGGTGATCAGGAGTCGCCGACGGAGCTGAGCACGGACACCGCGGATGATCGTCATACTCCGAATGTAGCACTGGAGCTAAATTCCTCCAAGGCCTCGGGGACGAGGTGCACGTAGGTTGTATCCGTGGACAATCCGCTCATCTACATCGCCGCGATCGGCGCGATCATCGTGCTCGCGATCCTCCTGCCCCGCTGGGTCCGTCGCTCCACCGGCGCCGCCGGCGGCAGAGCAGGGCAGCGTCACGTGGCTGACCGCCTCACCGGGATACTCGAGGAACTGGGCACGACGCTCGTGCTGCAGACGTCTGAGGCCACGGCGAGGGAGATCGTCGACGGGGTCGTGCGTCAGCAGCCACGCAAGTTCACCCCGCTCGCGAGCGGAGGCTACGGTATCCGATTCGTCGAACCGGATGACGCGATCGTGCGGGTGGTCGACGATGAGAACGGGACCCGTCTGCAGGTGGAGAGGATCCGCGAGCATCTGGGCGTTCCCAACACTTCCGAGTTCTGGTCAGACCTGCGCTCCGCCGTCTCCGCCGCAGCACGCGCTGAGGGCGTCCAGGTCTCGCCCGGGCCGCCCTTGCGGCACCGGCGCGACGATGCGACCGAGTCGTGGATCGCGGAGTAGAGAAGCCCAGTGCGTACCGGAACATCGGGTGCATCTCACAGCCGTCGCAACTAGGCTGTGTTACTGCTGATCACGCACCGGCCAGCCCACAGTCGGCCTCGCGACGGCACCATTTCTCATCACAGCTCTCAGTCCCTGTGACCTGCGCCGGAAAGGCCGACCCATGAGTGAATCCCCCGACAACGACCGGACCCCCGACTTCTTCGACAAGCTGATCGAAGAGACGCCGCGCGAGCAGTCCGGCTTCACGGCCTCGTTCCGCGGCTACGACAAGGCGGAGGTCGACTCGGCCCTCAGCACTCTGCGCAATCAGCTGAAGCAGGCGAAGGCCGACCTCGCCGCCACCGAGGCACGTCACGAGGACGCAGTCGAGGCGCTTCGCGAAGAAGAGCGCATCGCCCGCGAAGAGCTCGAGGCGGAGCTCCTCGCCACCAAGGCGAAGGCTGCCGAGACCGAGCAGCAGGTCGCCACCCTCACCAACGAGCTCGTCGACACCCCGCGCGCGGATGGCCAGGAGGCACCGTCGCGGGAGCAGTTCGAGGCGATCCTCCGGGTGGCCGAGGAGCAGGCCAACGTCCTCATCCAGAACGCCGCCGTGCAGGCCGACCGTCTGATGGCGGCCGCGCGCGAAGAGGTCACCGCACAGCGGGCCGAGGCGGATGCCGACGTCACCCGCATCATCGCGCACGCTCAGCACGACGCCGACCAGGTGCGCCTGAAGATCGACACCGAGTACACCGCCCACCAGGCGACGCTCGAGCGCGAGGCCGCGCACGCCGCCGAGCGGGTGCATCAGGCGACGCAGGAGGCCACGGCCATCCGCACCGAGGCGGAGAAGGGCGCTGCGGCGCTCCGCTCGCTCGTCACCCGCGAGACCACCCAGCTGCGCGCCGAGGCCGAGCGCGAGGTGCGCGAGATGAACGCCCGCGTCCTCGAGTTCGAGGAGACGCTCACCCGTCGGCAGGACGACGCTCAGCAGGAGTTCCTGGTGCTGCACAACCAGGCCGTCGCCCACGCCGAGCGCATCACCACCGACGCCAACGAGCAGGTGGCCGCTTCGCTCGATCACGCGCAGCGCATCTCGGCGAAGGCTGACGACTACGAGCGCCTGATGCGGTCGCAGGCGCAGACCATCGAAGCGGATGCTCAGGTGCGCGCCCGCGACACCCTGGACCGTGCCCGCGTGAAGTCGCAGAAGATCGTCGACTCGGTGACGGGTCACACGTCCGCCGTGCTGCGGGACGCCGAGGACCACGCGCGCCAGCTGCGCTGGCAGCAGCAGCAGCTCGCCAGCTTCATGGCCGAGGTGCGCGAGCTGATCCGCCCGGAGGGCATCTTCAGCGACGAGGCATCATCCGTCGGCTCTGCAGCGGCCGCGTCGCAGGTCGATGACGACACCGACGCCGAGACCGTCGAGGTCGAGGAAGCCGAGCTGATCGACGACTCCGACGACGCGGTCGACGAGGTCACCGGCGACGAGGAGTTCCGCGGTGACGAGGCGCTGGAGGACGAGCTCCTCGACGAGAACGCCGAGACGATCGACGGCAAGATCACCATCGAGGTCGTCGAGTCCGATCAGAAGGCCTCCCGCTGAGCGACTTCTCCTGACTGACCGAGCGAGGGCGTGGGCGGATATCCGTCCACGCCCTCGCTCGGTTCACCCGTCCTGCTATCGCTCGGAGCCGTCAGCGTGCACGCTGTACCTATGACAGACAGCGTGATCGAGGTGCGGGATCTCCGCAAGGAGTACGGGGGTGCCGTCGCAGTCGACGGCATCAGCTTCGACATCCGCCGGGGAGAGACCTTCGCTCTTCTGGGCCCGAACGGCGCGGGCAAGTCGACGACCATCGAGATCCTCGAGGGCTATCGTCACCGCACGTCCGGCGACGTGCGCGTGCTCGGTGTCGACCCCCAGCGCGGCGGTCTGGCGTGGAAGGCACGACTGGGGATCGTCCTGCAGTCCACCGGAGAGGCCGGCAACTTCACCGTGCGGGAGCTGCTCACCGAGTTCGCCGGTTACTACCCCCACCCTCGTCCGGTCGACGAGGTGATCGCCGCCGTGGGACTCGAGCACAAGCAGCGATCCAGAGCGGGCAAGCTGTCCGGTGGTCAGCAGCGCCGTCTCGATGTCGCCCTCGGGATCATCGGACGCCCCGAACTCCTGTTCCTCGATGAGCCGACGACCGGCTTCGATCCCGAGGCCCGACAGCAGTTCTGGCAGCTCATCCGCACCCTGAAGTCCGAGGGCACCAGCATCCTGCTGACCACTCACTATCTCGATGAGGCCGCCCGGCTGGGCGATCGCGCGGCGGTGATCACAGACGGGCGCATCGTGGCGATCGGGAAGATCGACGAGATCGGCGGGCCCGAGGCGAGGACGCCGATGGTTCGCTGGAGGGATGCCGCCGGCGTGCGCCACGAGCAGCGCACGACCGCTCCCGGCGCGGTCGTCTCCGAGCTTCAGCGAGCGGGCGGCGAGCCGGACGGCCTCGAGGTCGTGCGTCCCACTCTCGAGGACATCTACCTCGGCCTCATCCGTGAGCACGGAGCCGCATCCGATTCCGATCCGACCGCAGAGGCCCTGCGGGCAGATGTGGCGGAGTCCGCATGAGCACCACGACTGCCACGCCGAACTTCGGGCTCGCCCGCACGGTTCGCCTCGGGGTACGCCGCATCCCGTTCGAACTGCGTCAGTACTTCCGCGCCAGCGACCAGGTCTTCTTCACCTTCCTGTTCCCCACCCTCATGTACCTCATCTTCGCGACGATCTTCACGGGCGACATCGGCGAAGGGCCCGACAAGATCAGCATGGCGACGTACTACCTTCCCGGTCTCGTCGCAGGAGGCATCTTCCTCTCCGGGATGCAGGGCCTGTCGATCGAGATCGCAGTGGAGAAGAGCGACGGAACCCTCAAGCGGCTGGGCAGCACGCCGATCTCACCGGCGACGTACTTCATCGGCAAGATCGGTGAGGTCTTCGTCACCGCGATCCTGCAGATCACTCTGCTGCTGGTCGTCGCGGTCGTCCTCTATCAGGTCGAACTGCCCTCGGATGCTGAGGCCTGGGGTCGCTTCGCCTGGGTCTTCGTGCTCGGCCTGCTCTCGTGCACGCTTCTCGGCATCGCACTGTCTGCCGTGCCGCGGTCGGGCAAGACGGCGTCCGCCGTGGTGATCCCGGTCGTGCTGCTGCTGCAGTTCATCTCCGGCGTCTACATCGCCTTCACCGCGCTGCCGGAATGGCTGCAGAACGTCGCTGCGGTCTTTCCCCTCAAGTGGATGGCTCAGGGTATGCGCGCGGCGATCCTGCCCGAGTCGTTCTCCTCGGCAGAGCCGAGCGGATCATGGGATCTCGGGCTCGTGGCGGTCGCCCTCGCCGCATGGCTCGTGGTCGGCTTCATCCTCAGCCGCGCGACGTTCCGCTGGATCCGGCGGAACTGACCGTCTGGCATGCGAACGGCCCCATCCCGAAGGATGGGGCCGTTCGATGTGCGGGTCGGCTGCGACGCCGCGAGAGTGTCTACGCCCGGACGAACTGGGCCGCTGCGGGGCAGTCGAACGGATCAGCACCGGCGGCGAGACCGACGCGGTTGAGGTACTCGATCACGATCGCGTACGACCGGCCGAGGCTGGTCTCGGTGTAGGGCACGTTGTTGGCGGCGCAGTAGTCGCGCACGACCTCGCGAGCCTTCGAGAGGTGCGGGCGGGGCATGTTCGGGAACAGGTGGTGCTCGACCTGGTAGTTGAGTCCGCCCATGAGCCAGGTGGCCCACCATCCGCCGCGGATGTTGCGAGAGGTGCGCACCTGCTTCGAGAAGAAGTCGAGACGGGCGTTGGGATCGATGATCGGCATGCCCTTGTGGTTCGGCGCGAAGGACGCGCCCATGTAGACGCCGAAGACGGCGAGCTGCACACCCATGAAGGCGAATGCCATGCCGAGCGGCAGCATCAGGAACACAGGCACGAGGACGATCGCGAACCGGAGGGCGATGAGGCCCAGCTCGATCCAGCGGCCCTTGGCCTTCTTGCTGGTCACCAGGTGCTTCACGCCCAGGTAGTGGAGGTTCAGGCCCTCGAGCGTCAGCAGCGGGAAGAACAGCCACCCCTGCTTGCGCGTGATCAGACGGACGATACCGCGGGACTGCGCGGCGTCGGTCTCGAGGAACGAGATCGTGTCGACCTCGATGTCGGGGTCCTTGCCGACCTGGTTCGGGTTGCCGTGGTGCTTGGTGTGCTTGGAGTCCCACCAGGAATAGCTGATTCCCACCACGCCGGCGGCGAGGATGCGGGCGAGGCGGAAGTTCGCCGGGCCCGTGGAGAGGATCTGACGATGCGCGGCCTCATGGGCGAGGAACGCCACCTGCGTGAGGATGATGCCGAGAGCCCCGGCCATCAGGAGCTGGAGCCAGCTGTCGCCGAGAAGGATGAAGCCGGTGATGACTCCGCCCAGAGCCACGGCGATGCCGACGGCCACGAAGATGTAGAACCATCCGGCGCGCTGGAGGAGGCCGGTTTCGCGGATGACCTGCGAGACCTGCTTGTAGGCGTGGGTCATCGGAGGAATGTCCGCATTGCCCGAATACGTCTGACGTACCGGTCCGAGAACTGCGTCGGTCTTTTCGACCTGTGAAATGGAGATGTTGCTCTCCCGTCGATCGGAGCCCTTGAGCTGATGTGAAGCCCAAGGCAGATCGCCGAACGCTTAACTCAGGCTAACCCTGCCCTCATGCGATTTGGGGAATACATCAGCATCCCTTGACGATTCACAGTTCCCCCGCATGGAACGGTCAGGCGCGTGCGCGACGCGGTCGGCTGCGGAGGGCGCGGCGAAAGGGAGAGGTGAGGCTGCGCGGGCGAGATCTCGGCGCATTCGCGCTCTCGAGGGCGTCACGGGCGGCATCCAGCGACTCGAACGAGCCGAGGTCGTCACCACGCTGGTCGCGGGCGACATGCGCGGTGCCGTCAAATTCGACGAACCCGGCGAACTCGCCGCCGCGGGTCGCGACGTGCACATCTGTGTCGGCCTGTTTCCAGGTCAACGGATCGGAAGGAGGAAAAGTGGTCGTGCTCATGGTGATACTCATTGCTGTGTGACGGGCACGCGTTGTCGCGACCCGCAAGATGTGAGATCGAAGGCGGATGCCGCGCGCATCGATGCGCTTGGTCCGTAATGGCCCTGATCAGTGGCTCCGTGGTGGCCTAGAGGGCGGCCAGAACTCACGTTGCTCCATCAGTCTAGCAGGTCGGCGCCGCGCACGCGGGCCTCCGCCTCAGCGGGCTTCCACACGCGCCGTGGATGACCGGACGATCCAGCCACGGTCCAGCGCCCCTCGGGCTCCGGCTGCGGGGCCTCAGCGGCTTTCGAGCCGTCCGACTCCTCCCCCGCATCCCACGCCTCGCGGATGATCTGCCTCGGGTCGTACCGCCGAGGATCCACGGCGGTCCATTCCTGGCGGATGCTCGCCACTCCGGCCTCCTGCTCGGCTCGCCGCGCCGCCTCGCCGACGGTGAGCGTCACCCGGCGGACGAGGGCGCCGAGACGGCCCGCATACTCCGGCAGTCGCCGAGGACCGATGATCACGGCTGCGATCAGCGCGACGAGGAACAGCTTCTCGATCGTGAGTCCGAACATCGTCATGCCTCCGTCGTGCCGACGGCCGACTCCCCGACCCTGCGATCATGCAGCCATGCGAGCAGCAGGGCGATCAGGAACAGCAGGGTCATGGGAATCGCGATCAGGAACATCGACAGCACGTCGGCCGCGGGGGTCACGACCGCACTGAAGAGGACGATCGCGACGACGACGAGACGCCAGCTCCGCGCGATCGCCGCCGCCGACACGACACCGAGCAGGTTGAGCATCACGACGAACACCGGGAGCACGAAGGCGACCCCGGTCGCGAGCACGATCTTGAGGATGAAGTCGACGTAGTACGACGCCTGCAGCAGCGTGCTGTCCTCGTTCGAGGCGAAGCTCGCGAGCAGCTCGACCATGTGGGGGAAGAGAAGGAAGCCCATCAGGCATCCGCCGATGAACAGGGGAACGGATGCCGCCAGGAAGCCGAACGTGTACCTCTTCTCTCTGGTGGTCAGACCCGGAGCGAGGAACGCGAGCAGCTCGTGCATCCAGACGGGACTCGACAGCGCGACACCGGCGAAGAGCGCGATCTTGAGCCGAAGGTCGAAAGCCCCGGTGATGCTGTCGTAGTTGAGGCTCGCATCGCGCGATTCGGCGAGCGCACTGATCGGTGCTCGCACGACCTCGAGGATCTGGTCCGAGAGGAGATACCCGGCGACCACCCCGGTCAGGAGCGCCGCCGCCGCACGGAACGAGCGCGTGCGCGCCTCCCGCAGGTGCGAGGACAGCGGCATCCGGGCCAGGGCGGGCGCGGTGCTCGCCTCGACGGCATCAGCGGCGAGCGAGGACACGGTTTACTCCGCGGGCCGCAGGGCGGGCTGCGGGAGGTCTGCGGACTCCCGAGCGTCGACACGGTCCCGGCCCCTCGGCGTCGGCTCGACCCGTGCCTCGTTCGAAGGCTCGGCGACCTCCGATCTGAGGATGCGCATCGACTGGCCGACGCTCTTGGCGAGGGCGGGGAGCTTCGCGGCGCCGAAGACGAGGACGACGATCGCGAGGATGATCAGGGCGTGCCACCCTGTGAGGTTCTGGAGCATGGTCTCTGTTCTTTCGCGTGGAGGGGTTGTCGGGGTTCGGGTTCAGTCGGACGGCGGCTCGCCGCCACCACCGGGGCCGCCCGCGCCGCCCGACGGCGCGGAGCCTGCGCCGGGCGTCGTGGCCGTGTCGACGCCGACCACGAGCGTCGCGGTGTATCCGCTGCCGCCGCCGGTGACAGTGGCCAGCTGAAGGGCCCCGGAGTCGTCGCCGAAGACGTTGTCGCCGGAGAGGCTCGTCTGCGACAGGTTCTGCGTCGAGCCCGGGTAGCGGGAATCGGCGTAGACGGTGGCGCAGACATCTTCGGGCAGTGCCAGCTGGGACGTGGCGATGGCGTTGGCCGAGTCGGTGATCGAGGCGAGGTCGGGGTAGACCTCGAAGTGGATGTGCGGCCAGCGGCCCGAGTAGCAGCCGGGGAAGATCGACGTGAACGAGACCTTCCCCTCGGCATCCGCCACCTGCACTCCACGGAGGTAGGTGACGTCCTCGAGCCCCGACGAGTACATCGAGTACTCCCCCTCAGCCGTGCAGTGCCATGCGTACACCGCGACGCCCTCGAAGGGGACGCTGCCGTTCGCGAGGTCGACCACCTGGAACTCGAAGGTCAGCGGGATGCCGTCGGCTGTCGCCGACCCGTCGATCGACGTCGTGATGTCCTGTCGCACGATGCCCGAATCCTCGAGGACGTCCGGTCCGTTCGATCCGTCTCCGGGGTAGGGACCTGCGGTCTCGTCGGGTATCTCGCCGGCCGCTGTCGTGGTCGACGACCCGGACGTCGTCCCCGTATCGCTCGTCGATGTCGACTCGCTCGTGCTGCCGCTGCCCGACGGGGCGCACGCGGCGAGCACCATCGCGCCCACCCCGAGTCCGGCGAGTCCGAGAATGCCGCGGCGCGTCACCAGGGTGCGGATGTCGAAGGCGGCGCCCTGATCCACGACCTCCTCATCGGCACGGTCGAGCAGCCGCCCCTCGTAGGTCGGGCCCTCAGGGGTCTGTACGGGTTCGGGAATGCGGCTCATGATCGTGCTCCTCTCGATGTGGATGGGTGTCGATGTACCCATGGTCACGGAGGAGCCGATCAGCGAGCTATGCCGCGTCTATGCAGAATCTATGGCTCTCGACGCACCGGCGGATGGAGGACGAGGACGACCACGATCACCACGAGCACGAGGGCGCTGACCGCCACGGGGATAGGCAGCAGGGCGTCGAGGAGGACGACAGCCGCACCGACCGGCACGACGGTGTTCACCACCCTGTCGGCGTTCTCGCGGATCGCGACCCACCAGACGCCGAGCAGGAAGATCGCGATCGGGATGGTCACGGTGAACGACGCCTGGATGGTGGAGAGATGGCTCTCCCCTATCAGGACGTCGAGTTCGACCTCGATGCCCGCCGAGAAGGCGGCGGCCGCGGCGAAGACGAGATAGTGCGTGTACCCGTAGCGGAGCGAGCGGCCGAACGTCGTGATCGCCCTGTGGTGCGGCGCCCAGAAGTAGATCCACCAGAGAGACGCGGTCACGACCAGGGTCAGCACGGAGATCGAGATGAGAGGGACGAAGGAGTCGAGTTCGTTCTTCGCGTCGATGATCGCATTGGCGGAGGCGAGGAGGCTCTCGCCGAGCACGATCAGGGTGAACAGCCCGTAGCGCTCGGTGATGTGATGGGGATGCCAGGGCGTCTGTCTGCGGTGCTCGGCGAACACGGGCACGCTGACCTCGACGAGAGCGAAGACCACGAAGGCCACGAGCTGGAGGGGGCCCGACGGGATGAGCAGGAACAGCACCCAGAGCACCTGCACGCCGGCGATCCCGATGGCGTAGCGACGCGCGGCACCCTTGAGATCTCCCGCACCGCGGGACGCCCGCAGCCACTGCGCGATCATGGCCACACGCATGACGATGTAGCCGATCACCGGGACGGTGAAGTCCCCCTCCTCGAACGCCGCAGGGATGCCGGCAGCGAGCACGAGCACTCCGCCCATCTGGATGATGGTGGTGACGCGATACAACCAGTCGTCTGTGTCGAAGGAGGTGGCGAACCAGGTGAAGTTCATCCACGCCCACCACACGGCGAAGAACACCATCGCGTAGGAGGTGATTCCGTGCACGAAGTCGCCGTGGCTCAGCGCGTGGTGCAGTTGGGCCGAGGCGATGCTCACCGCGACGACGAAGACGAGATCGAAGAACAGCTCGAGCGTGCTGGCCGTGCGATGAGGCTGAGCCGGATCCCTCGGCAGCATGCGGCTGAGATGGAATCGAGGCGCTGAAGTGGTGGTCACGCGGTCAGAATATCGGGGGCCATTCTCCGACTAAGCAGATGTACCGGAATACAGGTTGATCCACTCCCGTGAATTATCTTCCCCTGAACGTTTGGTTCCGCTAGAGTGAACGAAGTCTGCAGTGCCTGCTGCCAGCACCACCGTGTGGGACGGTGACCGCAACCCGTGATGTGGGATCACGGATGCAGCAGGACCCGAGGGGTCGGGAACGCAGACGATGCCATGGACGTGGGGTCCGTGGTCTGGGGAATATCTGGGGATAACTATGGCGCACTGGGGAATTCTGCGTACATTCACGGCTCAAGGGGCCTCGGCATGACTTCCGTCGAGGATGCTCTGAGCATCACTCGCGCGGGTTCGGTCTTCACGCCGGTCTCTGCTCCGCGAGCCGCGAAGTCGGTCACGCGCACGGTGGTCACACCGCGCGTGTCCGCAACGCTGGAGCGACGTCGCCAGTGGGAGCGGCGTTATCGGATGCGACTGCGGATCACGGATGCTGGGGTCATCCTGTTCGCGGTCGGAATCACAGCAGCGGTCCAGATGATGACCGGTGTCGCAGGGGAAGAGGCCCTGCGCAACGGCATTCTGCTGGCCACGCTCTGGTATCTGATGCTCGGCGCGCTGCACACCCGTGACGCAGCGCTGTTCCGCGCCAGCGCCACCGAGTACCGCGGTGTGGCACACGCGAGTGGATTGGCGTTCGGGATCATCGCCATGCTCAGCGTCGTGCTCGGCTGGCAGACGATGCAGCTCGTGCTGCTGATCGGCCTGCCGCTCGGTGTCCTCACGCTGCTCGTCACGCGCTGGGCGTGGCGGCACTGGCTGACGGCGCAGCGTGCGCGAGGTCGTTTCGCCTCGCGCACGCTCGTCGTCGGCAACCGCGACGACGTCGAGTACGTCATCCGCACCCTGCACCCGATCGGCGCCTCCGGGTACCAGGTGGTGGGCGCGACGCTGCTCGACGGCAACGCGCGAGATGTCGAAGCACGCGGCGAGCAGTTCCCCGTGCTCGGCAACGTCAACTCCGTCTCCACCGTGGCTGCCGAACTGGGCGCCGACACGATCATCGTCGCAAGCCGCCCAGACGGCGAGCCCGACTTCGTGAAGCACCTCAGCTGGCAGCTCGAGGGCACCGCCGCAGAGCTCGTGCTCTCGAGCCGCCTCACCGATGTCGCGGGCCCGCGCATCTCCTTCGCTCCTGTCGAAGGTCTTCCGCTGATCCAGGTGCAGATCCCCTCGTACGAGGGCGGTCAGCACGTGCTGAAGCGCGCACTCGACATCGCCGTCGCGTCCGTCGCTCTCATCCCGATCGCACTCATCACGCCGATCCTCGCGCTCCTCGTCAAGCTGGACTCGCCCGGACCGCTGTTCTTCTCGCAGGAGCGCGTCGGTCGCGACGGTCGCACCTTCAAGATCATGAAGTTCCGCTCGATGAAGACCGACGCCGAGCAGCAGCTCGCGACGCTCAAGGAGCAGAACCAGGGAGCGGGCCTGCTGTTCAAGATGAAGGACGACCCCCGCGTCACGCGGGTGGGCAGGATCCTGCGCAAGCTGTCTCTCGACGAGCTGCCGCAGTTCTGGAACGTCCTCATCGGCGACATGAGCGTCGTGGGTCCGCGCCCGCCGCTGCCCACCGAGGTCACCGCCTACGACGGCACCGTGTTCCGTCGGCTCTACATCAAGCCGGGCATCACGGGCCTGTGGCAGGTCTCCGGGCGCAGCGATCTCTCGTGGGACGAGAGCGTTCGCCTCGACCTGCGCTACGTCGAGAACTGGTCGGTCATGAACGACCTGCAGATCATGTGGCGCACCGCCAAGGTCATGGTCCAGCCCAGCGGGGCATACTAGGTACAGAACACTGTGGTTCGGTCTGCCGGGGAGGCGGATGCAGGGCCGTGATGCAGTGAAATGGGTGCGGGAGCACCCGACATGAGGGGGAAATCACCGTGCCATCAACCGTTCGGATACTTGGCACCCACGGCGTTCCTGCCGCCTATGGCGGCTTCGAGACGGCGGCCGAGAACGTCGGTCTGTATCTTCGCGATCAGGGGTGGAACGTCATCGTCTACTGCCAGCTCCCGGGCGAGGGTCGGACCACGGTCGACGACTGGAACGGTCTCCAGCGCGTGCTCGTGCACGAGCCCCGTGAAGGCTGGAAGGGCACGTCGGCATTCGACCTGACCACGATCCGCCACGCGATGCGCGAGCACATCGACGGCGACGTCTGGCTGACCTTCGGCTACAACACCGGTGTCTTCGACGTCATCCCGCGGCTTCGGCGGATCCCCAACGTCATCAACATGGACGGCATGGAGTGGACACGCAAGCGCTGGGGCATCGTCAAGCAGGGAATCCTGCTGGCGAACGAGCGTCTCGCCGGCTGGGTCGGCGATGTGCTGATCGCCGACCACCCCGTGATCGCGACGTATCTGCGGCGCCACTTCGGCACGCGGCGCGTTCAGACCATCACCTATGGCGCCCACGAGGTCGTCGATGCTCCGACCGCACCCGTCGAGGAACTCGGCCTCGTGCCCGGCAGGTATGCGACCGTCGTCTGCCGACCGATCCCCGAGAACTCCGTTCTCGAGATCGTGCAGGCGTGGTCGGCCACCTCACGGGGAATGCCGTTGGTGGTCGTCGGCCCCTACGGCGAGGACGACCCTTACCACGTGGCTGTGCGGGCGGCGGCATCCGATGAGGTGCTCTTCCCCGGTGCCATCTTCGAGCCGGAGCGGATGCGGTCGCTCCGCTTCCACTCCGCTCTCTATCTGCACGGTCACACTGTCGGTGGGACCAACCCCTCGCTCGTCGAGGCCATGGCCGCAGGCAACCCCGTGATCGCTCACGACAACTCTTACAACGCCTGGGTCGCAGGACCCGACAACGCCTACTTCACCGGAGCCGACGATCTCGCCGGCCTGCTCGACGACGTGCTCTCCGATGACAGCAGACGGCAGCGCATGGGCGCCGCCAGCCGCGCCAGGTTCCACGCGGAATTCACCTGGAACAAGATCGGCGCCGAGTACGAGAAGGCGCTACGGACGGCACTCGCGCGACGAGGCCACACGCATCAGCAGACAGGGGTAAACGCATGATCGATGTCGCGGTAGTCGGACTGGGGAAGATGGGACTGTCCCACCTGTCGATGATCAAGGCCCACCCAGACGTGAATCTCGTCGGAGTGTGCGATGCGACGGGGTACCTTCTCGACATCCTCGCGAAGTACACGGGGGTCACGACATACAAGGACCTCGACAAGATGCTCGACGAGGCTCGTCCGCAGGCAATCATCATCGCGACGCCGACGCACCTGCACGCCGGCATGATCCGGCGGGCGCTCGAACGCGGCATCCACGTGTTCTGCGAGAAGCCTCTCGTCATCGACCCCGCTGACAGCATCGAGCTCACCGCACTCGCCGAGCAGAAGGGTCTGGTCACACAGGTCGGTTACCACAATCGGTTCGTCGGCGCCTTCCGCGAAGTCAAGCGACTCCTCGACCTCGACGCGATCGGCACCGTGAACACCGCGCTCGCCGAGGCGTACGGCCCCGTCGTGCTCAAGCCCGCCGGGCGCACCTGGCGAAGCGAGCGAGCGACCGGTGGAGGGTGCCTCTACGACTACGCGGCGCATCCGCTCAACCTCCTCACCTGGTACCTGGGCACACCGGAGTCGGTGAGCGGCAGTCAGCTGACGAGCATCTTCTCCGCCCAGATCGACGACGCTGTCGCGAGCACTCTGCACTACCCCGACGGCACGGCGCAGATCATCTCCAACTGGTCTGACGAGTCGCAGCGCAAGATGACCACCAAGATCACGCTGTGGGGCACCAACGGTCGCATCTACGCAGACCGCCAGGAGATCCACGTCTACCTGCGAGACACGGCGACGATCCCCGAGGGATACCGTGTCGGTTGGAACGTCCGATACACCACCGAGCTCACCGAGGCACCGTGGTTCTATCTGCGCGGCGAGGAATACAGCGCCCAGCTCGACTCGTTCGTGCAGCGTGCGCAGGCCGGTGCGTCCGCCGGCACGAACGACTTCGCGTCGGCCGCGGTCACCGACAGGGTGATCTCCATGATCAGCGAGGACGCGGTGCGCGAGGACTCGCGCCTCACCTCTGACGCAGCATCCGATCTCGCAGTGAACACCGCACCGAAGGGGCGCATCGCGGCGGCATTGACCGCGCTGCGCGGAGGGAAATGACCATGACGACAACCACTCGAACGATGGACCGGCTGCTGTTCGGTGACAACCAGTTCTTCGGCGTCAATCACATGTCGGAAGAGAAGGCACGGGCGCAGCAGATGCGCTTCCAGGACACAGACGCCATCATGAGCGTCCTCGACGCCGCGTACGACGAGGGTGTCCACACCTTCATGTGCACCACTCACGACCGGATCGCCGAGGTGACGGACCACGTCCGCGCGCACCCCGATCGTTACTCGGACATGACCTTCTTCCCGTGTATGCCGTATGCGCACAAGTACGCCAATGCGGTGACGGAAGACGGCTTCCTCGGCGCAATCCGCAAGTTCCTCCCGGAGGAGGGACTCCTCGACAGCATCGCTCGCGGCACCTCCTCGCTCGCCCGCAAAGACATCGAGGGCGTGACGACGCTGCTCATCGACGCCGAGATGAAGATGTTCGAGGGCCTCGACACCCCCGTCATCTGGCTTCAGAACGTGGTCGTCGATCTGCTCTCGGGACTGGGCTTCACCGACGCGTTCCGCATCTTCGCCGATCACGTGCGCAAGCGCTACAACGCGGAACCCGGGTTCATCACGATGAACCTGCCTCGCCTGCTCGACGACCTCGACAAGGCCGGCGTCGAGAACCCGATCGTGTGCTCGAACATCAACAAGCTCGGCTTCCGTATGTCCGGGGGCGTCGACGCGTACCGCGAGGCGATGGACAAGCGCCCGTTCCGCGCGGTCGCGATGTCGGTGTATGCCAGCGGTGCCATCCCGCCGCGGGAGGCCATCGAATGGGTGACCTCGCTACCGAATCTCGAGTCGATCGTCTTCGGCGCATCGAGCAGGGCGAACATCGCGTCGACAGTGAGTCTGGTCGACGAATACTGGCCGCAGCGCTGACATGCCCACCGGTGATCCCAACGTCGTCCTGATCGCGAACCCCGGTGCCGACCTCTACGGCTCCGATCGGATGGTGCTCGAGACCGTGCGGGCTCTCGTAGGTGCGGGGCGACGAGTCGTCGTCACCGTGCCGGCTTCGGGACCTCTCGTGCCGCTGCTCACGCAGGCGGGTGCCGAGGTGGTCGAATGCTCGACTCCCATCGTGCGCAAGGGCCTGTTGAGTCCGCGCGGGCTGATCAGCCTGTTCGTCACCGCTCTGAGGTCGATCGGACCGGGCCTCCGACTGATCCGGCGCGTCGACCCCGGCGCCGTGATCGTGAACACGATCACTCCCCCGCTGTGGATCGCCCTGGCCCGGTGGAGCCGCCGGCTGACCGTGTGCCATGTCCATGAGGGTGAAGGCTCCGTGTCGGGCATCCTGCGACGCGCGCTCTATCTTCCACTCGTGTTCAGCCATCGGGTGATCGCGAACAGCGATTTCACAAGGCGTGTCCTCGCCGAGGCCGCGCCTCGGGTGCGCTCGCGCACTGTGGTGGTGCACAATGCCGTTCCGGGGCCGCCAGAGGTCGTGCCACCGCGTTCGTCCCTCGTCGCGCCGACCCGCCTTCTGTACGTCGGTCGTCTCTCTCACCGCAAGGGTGTGCATGTCGCGGTCGATGCGCTCGACATCCTCGTGCGCGGTCGCCGGGACGCCCGCCTCGACATCGTCGGAGCCGTCTTCCCGGGCAACGAGTCCTACCTCGAGGAGCTGCACGCTCGCATCGAGCAGCGCGGACTCGGCGAGCGCGTATCCTTCCTCGGCTTCAAGGCCTCCGTGTGGGACGACCTGGCCCGCACAGATCTCTCGCTCGTCACCTCTTTGGTCGACGAGACGTTCGGGAACACCGCTGTCGAGGCCGCGCTGTCCGCGCGCCCCGCAGTCGTGAGCAGGGTCGGGGGTCTGCCCGAGGCTGTCAGCGCCTCGCAGAGCGCCACGCTCGTCACCCCCGGCGACGCCGCCGAACTGGCTGCGACCATCGCCGCGAAGATCGACGACTGGCCCGCGCAGGCTCGGCTCGCACTGGCGGATTCCGTCGCCGTTGCTGAGGCGTTCTCGACTGCGCGCTATTCGGACGGCATCCTGGCCGCGCTTGCGCTGAAGGTCTAGCGAACGCTATCCACAGGTCTCTTGTCCCCCATCCGGTGGACATGATATGATCTCGCCACTGGGGATAGTGTCATTTGGGGATGACACAAGCTGACCGATCCGTTCTGAACGGATCGATGTCGGCAACCCTGATTGGGGAATCTGGGGATCGACAATCATGATGATTGCGCGTACAAGCATGTCCATCGCGACCCTCGCGCTCTGCGTGAGCCTGGTCGCTTGCACCGGCAGCAGCGAGGCACCGAGCGGCGGGGGGCCGTCGGCGAATCCGTCGGCGACGTCCACTTCGGATCCGACCGCGGGTGCCGTAGCACCGAGCGAGTCCGACGGGCCGTCTCCGGACGAACCGGTCGCGAAGATCGAGAGGGCGGGCCAGTCGGGCGAACCGAGCGTGAAGGCGGATCCCGCCCGCACCTCGGATGCGGTGTCCTATGACGACGGCGTGAGCGTCGCGATCGACGATGTCACGTTCGCAGCAGAGACGGCGCAGGGCCCCGGGAGCTTCCCGGACCGCGAGTACGCCCGCCTGACGATCACGATCGACAACGGCTCCTCGCAGGCGATCGACCTCGGCACCTCCGTGCTGACATTGCTCGACGCTAACGGCGCGACCGCCGTGCGCGTATACGCCGCAGAGGCTGAGACCGTCGACCTCGCCGGTGTCCTGGCAGCCGGAGAGAGCGCCACCGCCGCGTACGCCTTCGCCATTCCCGCCGATGCGCGCGACGAGGTCACGCTGGTCGTCGACTTCGACGGCGACCATACATCCGCAATCTTCCGCGGAGGGCTCGACTGACATGTCATCACTGAGCCCGCGCGCCACCACTCGACTCGACCGCATCTCAGAACGAGGAACTTCCATGACACGCACCGCCCGCGGAGCAGATCGTCTCCGTCGCGTGATCGCCGCGATCGCCACCGCGGCCACGGCGCTCGCCATGATCGCTTTCATCGCGCTGCCGACCGAGTCGGCATCCGCTGAGACCCCCGGCCAGCCCGACACCGTCACCGCCGACGTCCTGCCGACGTGGCAGATCAACGGCGTCGTATGGAGCCAGGCGGTCGCCGGGAACACCGTGTACGTCACGGGCAGCTTCACCAAGGCGCGTCCGCCGGGGGTCGCCGTCGGCGGCCCCGGCGAGATCGACGCGAACAACGTGTTCGCCTTCGACATCACCACCGGCAACCCGGTACCGAACTTCAACCACGCCTTCGACGGCCAGGGCCTCGTCGTGCGGGTCACCGCCGACGGCAAGACGGTCTACTTCGGCGGCGACTTCACCGCTGTCGACGGACAGGCTCGCGCGCATGTGGCCTCGTTCGACGTCGCAACGGGTGCGATGCTCGATTGGGCACCGCGCGCTGACGGACAGGTACGCGGTTTCGCGTTCGCCGGTGACACGGTCTACGTCGGCGGCAACTTCCGCTCCAGCGGGGGGCAACCGCGCAGCGAGCTGGCCGCCTGGAGCAGCACGACCAAGGCGATCCTCCCGTGGGCTCCGTCTGCCGCCGGCGACGGATTCGTCTGGGACATGCTGATGAGTCCCGACGCGTCCCGCGTCATCATCGGAGGCTCCTTCACGACGCTCAACGGCGCGTCCGCCTACGGCATGGCATCGATCGACGCCGCGTCGGGCACCGCCCTTCCGTGGGCCGCCACCGACAAGATCAAGACGGCCGGCCTCAATGGCGCGATCTCGAGCCTCAGCACTGACGGCACCCAGGTCTACGGGACGGGCTATGCCTTCGGCGCTGGAGCGTCGTTCGAGGGAACATTCGCTGCGGACCCGTACACGGGCTCGATCAACTGGGTCAACGACTGCCTCGGCGACACCTACGGCTCGTTCCCCAGGGACGGGGTGCTGTACTCCGTCTCGCACAAACACGACTGCAGTGTGGTCGGAGCGTTCGGCGACACGAACCCGCGTTCACGCTGGACCAAGGCCATCGCCGAGAGCACGACACCCACGGGCGTCATCACCAAGAAGGACGCCTACGGCTGGGACTTCACCGGACTCCCGTACACCGAGCAGCTGAACTGGTACCCCGACCTCGAGTTCGGCACCTACACCAGCTCTCGCCAGGCGGCCTGGTCAGTGACCGGCAACGCGAACTACGTGGTGCTCGGCGGCGAGTTCCCGAAGGTGAACAACGTCGCTCAGCAGGGGCTCGTCCGCTTCGGCAAGACGAGCGTCTCGCCGCACGCGGTCGGCCCGGTGTACAACGCGGGCCTCACACCGGCTCCGTACTCGAACGAGTCCGGCGTCGTGCGCGTGCCGTTCACCAGTGTCTGGGATCGTGACAACGCCACGATCACGTACGACGTCTTCCGCAGCCCGTCGGTGAAGATCGCGACCTTCACGCGCAGCGACGGCCGCTTCTGGAACCTCCCGGACCTCAGCATCACCGACACCGGGCAGGCGCCCGGAGCGCAGGTGCGCTACCAGGTCAGGGCCAAGGACGCAGACGGCAACGTCCAGTGGAGCGCGTGGTCGCCCTACGTCACCGTGTCGAGCACGCCGACCGCTGCATACCGCGCGGCAGTGCGAGCGAGCGGAGCCGAGCATTACTGGCGCCTCGATGAGACCACGGGAACCCGCCTCAAGGACGACATCGGAAACGCAGCGGGCACTGCGACAGGCCTCACGCTCGGCTCGAGCGGCGCGATGACGAACGACACGAACGCGGCCATCACCTCCGCGGGCGGCAGCTCACCGAAGATGACGACGCAGGACGTCAACGCCGCGCCCGCCGCAGTCACCGTCGAAGCCTGGGTGAAGACCACGAACACCAGGGGCGGACGAATCGTCGGCTTCGGCGACTCGGCCACCGGCACCTCGACCTCGGGCACCACCGATCGCGTGCTCTACCTCGACACCTCGGGGCGAGCGAACTTCGCGATCAACGACGGCTCCTACCGCACGATCTACAGCCGGACCGCCGTGAACGACGGCAACTGGCACCACATCGTGGGTACCGTCGGCAGTGAGGGGATGCAGCTCTTCGTCGACGGCAAGCGCGTCGACCGCGACCAGGCCAGAACCTCGCCGAGGATCTACGACGGGTATTGGCGCATCGGCGCCGACCAGACCAACGGCTTCACCAACAAGCCCACCAACGCGGGACTCGCGGGAACGATCGACGACGTCGCCGTGTATCCGGCGGCCCTGAGCCCGTCGGACATCCAGTCGCACTACCTCGCGAGCGGGCGTTCCGCAGCCTGGACCTCGACTCCGACGGATGTCTACGGCGCCGCCGTATCCACGGACAAGCCTGACCTGTTCTGGCGTCTCAACGAGACCGTTGCGGGAAGCATCGTCGATTCGGCGACCGGCGGCACGACCGGAAACCTCTCCGGCACCGTGACCCGGGGGCAGGCATCCGCGATCGGGGCCGGCACGGCGACCACGTTCAACGGGACGAGCGCGCTCGTCGTCGCTCAGGAGGCTTGGACGGCGCCGAGCACCTACAGCGCCGAGCTGTGGTTCAAGACGACGTCGACCAGGGGTGGGACCCTGATCGGGTTCGGGAACACGACCAGCGGACTGAGCTCGTCGTACGACCGTCACGTGGTGATGCAGAGTGACGGCAAGATCCAGTTCGGAAGCGGGCAGCCGCAGACGACGCTCGTGACCCCCACGGCTTACAACGACGGGCAGTGGCACCATGTGGTGGCCACTCAGGGCACCGGCGGCATGAAACTGTGGTTGGACACGCAGCTGGTGGGCAGCAACTCGATGGCAGGGGCTGAGAACTACCGCGGCTACTGGCGCATCGGCGCGGACCGCACCTGGGGAAGCACACTCAGCAACTACATCGCCGGCACACTCGACGAGGTCGCCGTGTACCCCACCGCTCTCTCTGAGCAGCGGGTGCGCGATCACTTCGCCGCAAGCGGCCGGACAGTGCCAGGACGTGCCCCGGTGGCAGCGTTCACATCTGCGGCGAACAAGCTGAACATCGCGGTCGATGCCAGCACCTCCACCGACGCTGACGGGGGCCCGCTCGTCTACGCCTGGAACTTCGGTGACGGCACCCTGGCGGACGGGCCGACGGCGTCGCACACCTACGCCGCTGGCGGAACGTACACGATCACGCTCAAGGTGACGGACAGCACATCGTTGGTCAACACCCTCACGCGCGCCGTGACGGTCGCTCCGAACCAGGTCCCGACGGCAGTCGTCACCACGAACGCGGATCACCTCGACGTCGCCTTCGACGGGTCGGCATCGACGGATCCTGATGGCACGATCGCCTCGTACGCCTGGGACTTCGGTGACGGCGGGACAGGCACCGGGGCGACCGCGTCGCACAGCTACACGACGGCGGGCACATTCACCGCAACGCTCACCGTCACCGACGACAGCGGCGCCACGGCGACCGCGACTCGCACGGTGACGACGACGCTGGCGCCGAACCAGGATCCGACGGCCGCCTTCACGACGGCGACCGACATGCTCCGGGTCTCGACCGACGCGTCCACGGCGGCGGACCCGGACGGCACCATCGAGTCGTACGCCTGGCAGTTCGGAGACGGTGCGACCGCGACCGGAGCCACCGCGGAGCACACCTACGCGAATGCCGGCACCTACACGGTGACGCTCACGACGACCGACAACAGAGGGGGCACCTCGACGGTCACGCACGACGTCACCGTCGCGCAGAACCAGGCACCGACCGCGGCCTTCACCACGTCGGTCGCGAACCTCACCGCCTCCGTGAACGCCTCCGGCTCCGCGGATGCCGACGGTACCGTCGCCTCCTACGCCTGGGACTTCGGAGACGGCACCTCGGGCTCGGGTTCGACAGCCACGCACGCCTACGCTGCCGGGGGCACGTACACCGTGACTTTGACGGTGACGGATGACCGAGGCGCCACTGCCACCACAACGAACGCGGTCACGGTGGCGGCTCCGCAGGTATGGGCGCAGGACGCCTTCACGCGCACGGCGACCAACGGCTGGGGCACCGCGACGACGACGGGCGGCCCATGGACCATGTTCCCGAGCAGCGCGACGGCCCTCAGCAAGTTCGCAGTCAACGGCACGGGCGGCACGGTCACGCTGTCCGCTGGCAACAACTACTCGGCATCGCTCGCCGGCTCCACGCCGTCGACGAACACCGAGGAGCGGTTCACCGTGGCGTTCAACCAGCCGTCGACCGGCGGCGGCTTCTACTTCTCGGCTCTGGGCCGTCAGATCGACAGTGGCAACGACTACCGCGCGAAGTTCCGTGTAGCCTCCACGGGCGTCGTGTCGCTGTGGCTGACGAAGACGATCGGCGGGGTCGAGACGGTCCTGTCGTCTACGACGATCCCCGGTCTCTCGGTCACCACCGCAGATCAGCTGAGCGTCAGACTGCAGGTCACCGGAACGAACCCGACCACGTTGAAGGCGAAGGTGTGGCGCACGTCGGCCACCGAACCCACCGCGTGGGCACTCACTGCCACGGATGCGACGGCGTCCCTGCAGACCGCCGGCTACGTCGGAGTGAACAGCTACCTGTCGGGGAGCGCGACGGCAGTGCCGGTCGTGTACACCTACGACGACTTCTGGTCCGGCCCGGCTCAGTAGGGGAAGCAAAGAGGCCGGGGTGCTCACGCACCCCGGCCTCTTGCATGTGTTCCGCGATCAGGGGAAGCGGGCCCCGATGGTCGGCGTCGCAGAACCGAGGATCGTCGCCACCACTGCTGGGATCGTCCGGGCCGACGCGGTCACCCCGGCCAGCAGCCTTCCGGAGCGATCGGTGGCCGCACGACCTTCGATCGCGGTCGAGTTCGCGTCCTGCCCGGTCGTGCCGCGGTACGTCGCCCACGTCGAGAAGACGTAGGGGTTCACGTTCTCCGCGCCGCGCGACCAGACGACGAACCAGGTGGGTGCGGCGGCACCGTTGCGCTGGACCACATTGCCGTCCGAGCGGATGTTCAGCTGCGCGGGTGTGTACCGGTGGGTGTAGTCCTCGACGCACACCGTGCAGTTGCCCGCGCTCTCACCGATGACGTTGTTGCCCATCGAGATGTCGCGGATGAGCCACGGCATCGTCGGGTCCGGGAACGGGCGCCGAGCGTTGTGTCCCGGCACCGACGCGTCAGTGGCGCTTCTGCTGTCCTGCACGACGTTGACGGCGCGGTCGCCGCCGATGATCGTGTTGTTCCAGAGGTTCACACCACCGGTGTTGTTGATCTTGACCCCGTTGCCGACGTTTCGCAGCACGAGGTTGTTGACGAAATCGATCTTCTGCGAGAGCTCGAGGAATGCCCCGGCTCCCTTGTTCTCGATGATGTCGGATCCGGCGATGCGGACGTCGTACACGGACTGGTCGAGCCAGACACCCGGCCCGTCGTTGCGCAGCAACGCGGAATCGGTCACCGTCACGCCGCGCGACTTCGCGATCTTCACTCCGCCGGACACCGGCGATGTGTTGAAATGCTCGGCGTTGTTCTCGATAGCGAGCAGATCATCGATGACGAGCGCATCGGCGTAATTCGCGCCGAGGCCCATGAGGCCGTTGCGTGCGAGCGTGACATCGCGGACCGTGGCGTTCGACGACCCGACGAAGAGTCCTGTCGAGGCGTTGTCGTAGATCACGACGTTCTCGAGAGTCGCCCGCGGCGCCTCGACCGTGACGGCGCCCATCATCCACACGGACGTCGCATAGTTGCGGATGCCGATCCCCCGCACCAAGGCTCCCTCGCCTCGGAGCGATAGCGCCTTCGTCAGCGTCGAGGTCTTGACGTTGCGTCCGGTCGGATCGGTGCCGAGGTAGAGGCGGTCGTTCGCGACGTCCGTGAAGAATGTGCCCGCCTTGAGATTCGCGAGCGAGGCGACCTCCGCCTGTGCGACGCCATCGATCCAGACCTGCTCGGGATGCGCGGCCATGGGATGCGCGTCGTTCAGCCATCTCCACCCGGCCTCGGTGCCGTCGGCCTCACCCTTCGTGAACGATGGGGTGGAGTCGAAGTCGTACTTCCAGTCGGCGCTGAACCAGCGTCCACTCGAGCCCTGCCAGTTCTTCAGCGTCGACGCCCCGTCGAACCAGACGGCCTCGCCGGGGTAAGACTGCACCGTGAGCTTCTTGCCCGCGGGGATCACGACCGACTCGTGATACGTGCCTGCCCGAAGCACGAGAGTGGCCCCGGATGCTGCACGGTCGACCGCAGTCTGCACGGTGGCGAAAGGCGCTGCGGACGACCCTGTTCCGGCGGCCGTGCCGCTGGGACTCACGAAGAGCGCACCCGATGGAACGGCGTAGTTCGTCGACCCCACCACCGCAGAACCGGCCGCGGTGCGAGTGCCGGCCACGTTCCAGACCGGGGCTCCACCTGCGGGGGCCGCCGGAGCGGTCGGCGTCGTCGGAGTGGTCGGCGTCGTCGGGGCCGTCGGAGCGGTCGGCGTCGCCGGGGGCGTTGTCGGCTTCACCTCCTGCTTCGTCGTCACCCGAAGATCGTCGAACAGGACCGCGAGTGCGGGAGTGCTCCGCGAGACATAGAGTCGCACTCCGGTGCGGCCGGCGACCGTGAGTCGCTTCGTCGCACGGTCGGTGACGCTGAGCTTCCAGGTGGACGGCTTCACGCCCACGGCGTGCACACGCGCGTCGATGGTGACGGCGACCGTCCCCGCGAGACGGGTCTCGAGCACGAAGGGGACTCCGGCCTTGACCCGCAGGTCCGGAACCGAGGTGTGGCCGAGCGAGGTCTGCACGCCCGCGTTGACTCGGAGCGTCTCGAGAAGGATCACGCCCTTCGGGTCGACGCGCACCTGGGTCTGATAGAAGCCGTCGGCGGTGAGGCGCGACTGCAGGCTCAGGTACACGCCGGAGCCTGCAGTCGGAAGCTTCGGAAGGGTGAAGACCGTGGACTGGGTCGAGTCTCTGACCGACAGGCCGACAGGCCGAGCGGTGACCGTGGCGCCCGGGGCGGCGGCGGTCAGCTTGGCCGCGCCGTTGGCGACCGAGGCTGAGGTCACGGGTGCCGCGTCGTAGGTCGTGCCCTGGGCCGATGTGCCGAGGCCCTTGGTGACGGTACGGGTCATGGAGTCCTGAACCACGACCACGTCTGTCGTCGCCGCCGCAGCGGGTGAGACGACGACCAAGGGGAGTAGAAGTGCGGATAGGGATGCGATGAGGGGGAGGGTTTTTTTGCGCATGAGGGGGAGGCTCCGATGTGCTTCTCGTCACTGCAGGGTCGGGGTGGCAGCTACGACATCCGCCTTCGGGTGGCGGATTATCCTAGACCATAGCCTGAATTCCCTGGGTAGTCACGCTGGGTTCGCTGATATCGATTGAGTAAACGACAGCGATCGGAGATCCTTTCGACTCAGCCGAGCGCCGACATCTTTCGGAACCATATGGCCAAGGCCGCGGCCAGGTACAGCAGCGCGGCGAGTCCCAGCAGGCTGTATACCAGCATGAACGCGGGCGCCCAACCCCAGAGCACGAACGCGAAGCACAGCACGCCGTAGTCGGTGGGTAGACCCATCAGAGAACGGACGAGCGAGAATCCCCCGGCCTGCGCTGCCTGCGGCACCCCGCGCTTGCCGCGCAGGAGGTCGTTCAGGATCATCCCGAAGAAGGTGACCGTCGAGATCACGGCGAACCCGAGCGGAACCAGAAGCCAGAGATCGGAGGGCAGCGGGAAGAAGCGGTACCACCCGATCACGACGGCGAGCGGGAGGGAGACGAGCTTGGTCGAATCGAGAACGTGATCGAGCCATTCTCCGGCGAGCGATCCGCCCCCACGCAGTCGCGCCACCTGGCCGTCGGCGCTGTCCCACGCATAGCCGATCGCGAGAAGCAGCCAGACGACGATGCCGAGAACGATGGACGGGGGCACTGTCGCCAGCAGGACGATCCCCGTGAAGGTGAACGCGGCGCTGATGAGCGAGACCTTATTGGGCGTGAGGCCGGCGGTGTATGCGCCCGCCGCGATCACTCGACCCACCGGACGATTGACGAACACCGAGTAGGCGGGGGCCCCGCGGGCCCTCCCCTTCTGCGCTGCTGAAAGGCTCCGGTAGGCGTCTGCGAAACTCAGGGGGTCACTCCTCGTGCTCGGAAGTCATCGAATGCCACGGTGTACGGAACGCTGCTGAATCCGGACCCCGCGTATGTCGAGATCCCGATGTAGCCGGCGGTCTGCAGGGCTGCGGTGGAATCGGTCGTGGACAGCTGCCAGGCAGCCGGTTCTGTCGTTCCCGCCGCCCAGAGCTTACTCCGCAGCGTCGTCGTACCTGTGCCGAATGCCTGCACTCGCACGTTATATATCGTTCCCGCTGCGAATGTGAACCCGGTGAGGTTCTGCGAGACGAGCGCCGTGCCGCCGCGAGCGAGCTGCGCCGTCACCGAGCCGTCGGCCCCGATCAGCCAGCGTGCACGGTAGTCGTCCGCACCGACGACCCGGGCGAGAGCCGCGACGTAGACCCGCGCGCCCGTCGGCAGTGCGGGGGCCGTGACCGTGAAGGTCAGGTCCGTGCTGGTCGAGGTCGCCGCGTTCAGCGATGCGGTGCGGGTCTGCCCCGCCGCCTGCGTCGTGAACTTCGCGGCGCCGTTGTCGATCGACACGTTCGCCGCTCCGCTGGTCTGCGACCAGACGCCGCCGGTCTGCGCCGTTCCCAGAGCACCGTTCGCCCGACCGAAGTCGTCGGCGGCGAAGGCAGCGCCCGCGGGAGCGACCACGGTCACCGACTGGGTGACCGTGTTCACGGCGCCGGCGTTGTCGGTCACCGTGAGCGTCACCGTGTATGTGCCCGCTGCGGCATACGGGTGCGAAGTCGTCGCGCCCGTGCCGGTGGTGCTGTCACCGAAGTTCCACGCATACGAGGCGATCGAGCCGTCAGGGTCCGTCGATGCCGAGGCATCCACTGCGACGGTGAGATCCGTCGGTGTGGCCGTGAACGAAGCGACCGGGTTCTGGTTCCCCGGGGCCGGAGCCGTCACGGTCACCGGCTTGGTCACCGTGCCCGTCGCACCCTTGTCGTCCGTCACAGTCAGCTTCACCTGATACGTGCCCGCCGCGGCGTACGTGTGCGCCGTCGGCGTCGCTCCCGAACCCGTGGACCCGTCTCCGAACTCCCATGCGTACGACGCGATGGTTCCGTCGGCGTCCGCCGAGGTCGACCCGTCGACCGTCGCTGCGAGGCCGCTCACCGAGCTGGTGAACGCGGCCGTGGGCGCCTGGTTGGCGGGAGGAGTGGGACCGCCCGTGGTCGAGCCTGCCCAGAAGTTGTCGAACCGTGTCTGGAAGGGCACGTTGGTGACGGATCCGCCGAGGTACACGCCGAGTCCGACGTGGCCGGCCGACTGCAGTCCCGCCGCGGAGCTCGTCGTGGTCGACGTCCACGCGGTCGGCTCCGTCGTTCCGACCTTCCAGACCTTCGCCCGGACCGTGGTCGGAGACGTGCCGGTCGCCTCGGTGCGCACATGCAGCGCCTCGCCCGCGGCGACGGTCAGCCCGGTCGGAACCGTGGTCAGCACGGTGGTGGTCTGCTGCAGCTGCAGCTGCACCCCGCCGGTCGGAGACACGATCACACGGGACCTGTAGTCCTCGGTGCCGACGCGGCGTGCCGCCACTGTGTAGTACGCGCTGCCTCCGGTCGGAAGCTGCGGCAGGACCACATCGACGTCCACCGCGGTGTCTGTCGAGGAGACGCCGGTGAGGTAGGCGTACCGCTGCGCTCCTCCGGCAGGCTGCTGGAACGCCGCGTATGCACCGCTGACCAGGTAGTTGGATGCCGTGTTCGACAGCGTCCAGGCCCCACCCGTGTTTGCGGTCCCGAGGCCGCTGGCGGCCGTGCGATTGAACGAATCCGAGGCGTATGTCACCGCACCGACCGGCGCCGACACGGTGATCGAGGCGGTCTTCTGCGAGGTGGCACCCTCGTCGTCGGTGACGGTCAGGGTGATCGTGTAAGTGCCGGCTGCAGCGTATGTGTGCGTCGCCGTGGCCCCCGAGCCCGCTGCCGTCGAGTCACCCCAGTTCCAGGAGTATCCGGCGATCGTGCCGTCGGTGTCCTGAGAAGCGCTCGCGTCGACGTCGACCTTGAGGTCGGCCGCCGCCGAGGTGAACGACGATACGGGCGCCTGGTTGGCCACCGCCTCGACGATCGCCGTCTCGGTGTCGGTCGCGCCCTTGTCGTCGGTGACCGTGAGGGTCACCGTGTAGGACCCGGCGACGGCGTAGGTGTGCGTCGCCGTAGCACCGGAGCCCGCGGGCGATCCGTCGCCCCAGTTCCAGCTGTAGGCCTGGATCGTGCCGTCGGCGTCAGTCGAGGCCGAGGCGTCGACCGCGAGGCCGAGCTTCGTGACCGCGGTGGTGAAGCTGGCGCTCGGCGCGATGTTCGCCGGCGCGCCGGTCGTTCCCAGCGCGTAGTGCTGAGAGACGGCGGTCTCGGAGATGGGCGTCAGATAGACCGCTACCTCGTCGATGGCTCCGTCGAACTCCCAGTCTCCGGGGCCCCAGGTGACGTCGCCACCCACGTGCCAGTATCCGGTGTAGTCCTGCGCGTTCGTCTGGCCGTTCGACCCCTGCAGCACGCCGTCGACGTAGAGACGCATGCCGGTCGCGCCCTGCGTCGCGACCACCTGATGCCACTGACCGTCGTTGTACGACGCGCTGGTCTGCAGCGTCTCGGCGAAACCGACCCACACGCCGTAGATCAGCTTGCCGTCGGGTGTCATGTAGACGTGTCGGTCGTACCCGGAGGAGTTGCCGTCAGCGCTGTTTCCGAATCCGATGATCTTGCCACCGGTCGTGGTGTCCGTCTTGAACCACGCCTCGAGCGAGTACGACCGCGGGTTCGTGAAGGCGTTCTGGCTGATGACCTGGCCGCCCTCGAACGTGGCCGCCGAGTTGCTGACTCCCTCGAGAGCTCCGTTCGCGCCCTTGGTGACAGCGCCGAAGTAGTTGCCCTTCTGGTTGTAACCGGAGGCGTCTGCCGCGACACTGCCGGTCGACTCGCCGAGACGCCAGTACAGCGCGGGGTCGGCGGCGTAGACGGCTGCGCCGTATGCGTCGCTCGGTGCGGTCGAGCCCTCGAGCTCGCGTCCGGATGCGGTGTAATGGGCGGCTGCCTGCTCGCGCGTCAGCGGAGCCCCGTAGATGGCGACCTCGTCGATCTGACCGTCGAAGAACGCGGCTCCAGACCAGGAGGTGTCTCCACCGACACGCCAGTACCCGTTGTACGGCTGGGCAGAGGTGACATCGGTGCGCTGGGCGACCCGGACGCCGTCGATGTAGAGCACCATGCCGGCGTCGCTGAGACCGGCGGACATGTAGTGCCACTGACCGTCGTTGAATGCGGACGACGAACTGATCGTCTGAGATGAGCCGGGGTAGACGCCGAAGGTGACGCGTCCGCTGGCCTCCATGTAGACGTGGCGGTCATAGCTGCCGGATGTGCCGGTCGAGCTGCTGCCGAAGCCGACGATCTTGCCGCCGTCGGTGGAGGTCGTCTTGAACCAGGCCTCGACACCGAAGGTGTCAGGGCCGGCGATGGCCGAGGTGGTCGACGCGAAGCCGTTGGCCGAGCCGTCGAAGTCGGAGGCGTCACGGGAATCCGAGAGCATGGCGCCCGAGGTTCCGCGGGTGACGCCGCTGCGTACCGCGAGGTCCGATGCACCGGCCCAGTCGTACGAGAGGGTCGCGGACGAGTCGTCGAGCGGCCAGTAGCTCAGGGGCGCGTCCTCGAGCACCGCGGTACGGTACGCACTCGGAGCCGCCGAGCCGGACGCCGTCACGGTCGTCGTCCCGCCGAGGATCGAATGACCTTCGTTGTCCGTGGCGCGCACCCGGTATGTGTAGCTCGTGCCGTTCGTGACGGTGGTGTCGACGAACGCCATCGGGGGCAGGCCCCAGTCGGCGGACTTCGACCGGATCTTCTCGTAGGTCTTGACGACCACGTTGTCGCGCAGGACCTCGTACTTCAGGAACTCGCTGTCACGGTCGTAGTTGAGTGGCCAGCTCACGCGGATCGATCCGCCGGTGAGCGCGATCGAGGATGCCGGCCACGCGGTGTTCCAGAGGATAGGGCCCTGTGCGTTCGGAGCCTTGCTGGTCACGGCGAAGCGGGCGAGGCCCTGCTGCCCGGTGTTGTTCACCCGGGTGAACTCGCCGCCGTACACGAGGTACTCGCTGTTGGAGGAGACCGACCACGGACCCTGCGATGCGCCACTGACGTTGCCCGCGTTGAAGGCGGGGAACCAGTGCTGCAGCTTGGGTGCGGGGTTTCCGCCGAAGTCGTAGTAGCCGAGGTTCAGGCCATAGGGCGTGGTGCGCTCGACGTCCTTTGTGACGGCCAGGCCGCGGTAGAACGACCAGGGGTCGCTCTGCGGGAATCCGTCGACGAGGCTGCCGCAGTAGTGCGAGTGGCCAGCCGCGTACACGCTGTCGCCCATGGGCTCGACGTCGTACTGGTCGCCGTGGCAGTCGTTGACCCAGACCAGGTTGCCACTCGACCACGACGCACGGAACGAGCCCTCGAGGTTGCCGCCGTTGCCGAAGACGTAGCCGGTGCCGTAGATGTCGTCGCCGTCGGACTTGAGCGAGAGAATCGCCGCGTCGAGACCGGCGTTGCGGATCACGTTGTTCGCGGAGAAGGGCAGCAGCGAGGCGTCGGATGCCGACACCATGGCCAGTCCGTAACCGGGATTGGAGCTGCCGTTGAGGGTCAGGAAGTTTCCGCCGAGCACGACCTTGTCACCCGCGGGAGAGACGGTGACGACGCGGCCCTGACGTGACTCGAGCACGGGCGCCCAGGGGAGCAGAGTGCCGCTGCGGGTGAAGGCTGCGGCGCCGGAGCGGTCGTTGCCCGAGACTCGGCCGAACGTGCCGGTGATGTACACGGTGTCGTTGGTCGCGGCCACGCCGGAGGTGACGCCGTTGGAGTTCGGGTTGAACGCGGCCAGGTTGCCGCTGGGCAGATCGAACGCGGCGACGCGGTTGCGCGTCTGGGTGTTCACCGTGGTGAAGTCGCCGACGATGTAGAGCCGCGTTCCGTCGGGCGAGGCCTCGACCTGGCGCACCTGGCCGTTGATCGAGGGGGCGAACGACGTGATCAGCGCGCCCGTGCGGATGTCGTAGGCCAGCAGGTTCGATCGGGGCGTCTCGTTCGTCCCCGCGGCCGCGCCCGCCGGGCGTGCGCTGGTGAACTTTCCGGCCGCGTAGACGACGTTGCCCACGACTGCCTGATCCCAGACGATGCCGTTGATCTGAACCGTCGGAAGCGAGTCGGCGGTCACCGTCGGCGCTTCCCCCTCGGGTGGACTGACGTCCGCCTGAGCCGGCGAGATCGCCACCAGCGATCCGAAGGCTATGGCGAGCGTCATCGCGATCGCGATCGATGCTCCCCGTGCGCGGCGTCCCCAAGACAGAGCTGTAGTGCCCATCGTTCATCTCCCCAGATGATGGACCGTTCGCGCTCAACCCCTACATTGGCACCGAACGATGATTCCCCAGTAATCCGTCGTCCGACGGTGACGACCTAAGGTCGAGGACCGACGAAGACGACGTTTGGCGCAGCGGCCAATATATCGACAGTAACACGCACGTCCCCGTCAGGAGAAGAGGGAACTGCAAACTGGTATATCGCATCCGCGCTGGCGCCTGCCGGGATGGAATCCGGCCACACTGTGGTGCCCTCGCCGGTCAAGCCCGCCGCGGGAAGCCGGTCGTCCCCGCCATAGGTCAGCGTGACGTTCGCCCCCGCCGTGTCGACGGGCCCATCCGAATCGTTCGTGAGGCGGACAGTCACCTGGATCGCCGGCCCGCTGGGCTCGCCCGGGATGTCGTTGCCTGCGGTGATCGACTCGATTGCCGTGACTTCCGCGACCACGCCGTCGACCGCGGGGGCGGGTTCGTCGAGAGGCACCTCTTCACCGTCGCCGGGCTTCGCGACGTCGTCGGTGGCACCGGGCGTCGGAGTCTCGAATTCGGTGGGCTGTGGTGTCGGCGTCGGTCCCGGTGTGGTGGTGACCCCCGGTGTGGTCGACGCACCGGGCTCCCCCTGACCTGAGTTGCTGTTCGCGATCACGCCCCACACGATCCCGCCGATGAGGAGCACGGCGACCACGCCGACGATCGTCCATCCACGCCACCCCATCCGCCGCTGCGGACCTCCGACCGACTCAGTCACTGGTCTCTCCTCCGCGCCGGGTCTCCGCGTCGACGACACGGATATTCCGACATTCTAGGTGAGACTCGCCTGTCGCGACCGGCGCCCGTCCACCCGATCGTATTCGGGTCCGACAGGGTCATCGGCGTGCCTGGAACGATGGGTGAGCAATGAGGCCACGACGAAGAACAGGATGAAGGCAGTCGCACTGTCGATGAGACCGCTCTCCGTGACGGAGCGGATGATGACCAGCGTCAGCAAAGGCGTGATGAGCCATCGGCGCCGAGATGAGATCAGCGCGCTCGCCACGCACCACACGATCAGCGCTCCGATCAGCGCGGTGCCGATGAGCCCCGTCTGGGCGAGCAGCGAGGCCCAACTGCTGTCGAGCACCTGCTCGTCACGCCATTTGATGTCGACCGGGATCTTCTTGGCGGAGAGGCCGATGCCGATCCACTTCTGCCATTCGCTCCAGTCCCATCCGATCACGACCCTCCACACGTCGAAACGCGAGTCGAGAGCGGTGGAGGTGTCGTTCGACCCTGCTCGGGTGGCGAGGCTGCCGAAGACGTCGGTGAACGACCCGATCGCGTAGCCGAGTGGAAGAGCGCCGAGAAGAAGGTAGACGACGCTGCGGTCCCGGATGCCGTTGACCACCACTGCGACGCTGATTCCGACCACGATCGCGAGCAGGCCGGTGCGTGATCCGCTCGCCACGGCGATGCCGACCAGGAGGACGGCGGCGAGCAGCCGCCAGACCCGCACGCCGTTGCGCAGCATGAGGATGACGAGACCGACGATCGGCGCCGCCACAAGGCCGGCGAGTTCGTTCGGGTGGATCTCGGGGATACCCCCACCGAGACGACCGCTCGCCGCCAGGCTCGGCAGTCCGGTCACCGCCGCGACGACGGCCACTGAGGCCATCGCCGCGAGCAGGCACACGATACTCGTCACCCACGGCACCGTCGTGAGGAGGAAGAGGATCGTCGCCATCACCAGGAACATCCTGCCGACGAGGACGATCGTCGCAGAGTCGTTGCCCGCGAGAATCGACCCGAGAACACTGACGAGCAGCGCGACGGCGATCACTCCCGCGGGTGCGATACCGACGGCGACCCGCTCGCGCGTCCTCGCCGCCAGCGCGACCGTCGCGGCGAGCGCGAGAAGCGCGATGAACGCCTTGGCGACAACCACCCCATCCGCGCCGCCGGAGTAGATCGTCGCGCTGCGCCAGGGGATCACGCTCACGATGATCAGCACATAGAGAGCCCCCACCACCGCCACTCTCGCCGCGCTGGGATGGTGCGCGGACTGCTGCCGAGGCGGGCGCTGAAGATCAGTCGGAGCGAGCATGCGAGCCTCCGGCGCCCGCGGCGACGGTGTCGCGATCGGAGACTCGCCACGACTCGGCGATCGAGCCCAGCGACCGAGACCCCGTGTGCAGCATGACGACGCCCAGAGGGCGGACGCCCATGACCCGCAACCGTGTCGCCACGGCGACGAGGTCGGTCGCCGACGTCGAGTTGTGCCTCACCGTGATGATGAGACCGGCGCCCGGGCCCATGAGCTGTTCGATGAGCGCGGATGCGCCGGGTTCGCACACGACGATCACCACGTCGAAGCTGTCGTGCATGGAGCTGACCAGCTCGGGGAGCTCGGAGACGAGCCTCTCGAGCATGATGGGCTCCGCGGCGACGAAGACCGCTCTCTTGTCCTCATCGTCCGAGATCGTCGCCCCGTCGAGCACCTCGTTCAGGGTGTGCCCATGACCGGCAACGTGGGCCTCGCGGGTATCGATGACACAGGCGGTCGCGCCGATCAGACGCTGCGCTTCGAGCATCCCGGTGACCGCATCGTCGTCGATCGCTCCGTCCGAGGCGGGGACGAGCACATGCGTTCGCATGCGCCCTCCGGCGAGCGCCACGAGGTTCCCGGCCGCCTCCTCGTATGCGACGATCGCGCCGGAGCCGTCATCGGGACGGAGTCGACTGCGCCGCGGGATCTGCCCGATGACCGGGAGACCCGAGGAGCGCCGCACGTCGGAGATGGTCCGAAGCCGACGGTTCGTCGTCGTGCGATAGACCGCGATGATGGCGCCGAGCGCGAGGCCCGCGATGCCGCCGAGTCCGGTGATCGCGGTCACCTGAGGCGAGATCGGCGCAAGGGGAGCGACCGCCGGGAGCACCTGATCGAGTGCCACGGTGTACCGTGCGTCGTCCTCGTCGTTCTCGGTCTCGCCGATCAGCTCCGAGAGATGCGTCGCGGCCGAGTTGGCGATGTCGGTGGCGAGCTCAGCGGTGGGAGCATCAGCGCGCACCACGAGCAGCACCGTGTCGGCCGTGTTCTCGGCGGACAGCATCTGTCGAATGTCACGGTCGGTGTACTCGTCCTCGTCGAGGTCGAGTTCTGCGCGCACCTTGTCGATCACCTCGGGGCTGTCGACCAGCGGCGGATAGGACTTGATGCGGGCGAGGCTGAACTGATTCCGCTCGAAGAGAGACGCCTCGGTCGAATCGACGCGGAGCAGCAGTGTCGACGTGGCCGCGTACGTCTCGGGCAACAGCTTCGTGACGAACCACCCCATGCCGGCACCGAGTACCGCGAGTACGACGATGACAACCCATCCCTCGCGCAGGATACGTCCATAAGGGACATCTTCCATCGCCAACCCCCTCAGCCGAAGACAGGGCCTAAACCTATCATTCACGGTCCTGTGCTCTGTCACCACGCGGGCTGCCGGGGCCACGACCCGCGACGACCAGCCAACGCAGGCCCAGACCCCCGAGCAGTGATGCGACGGCGAGCGCGAACGGCAGCGTCGACGGTTGCGCACCCAGCGCGATCATCACGATCACGGCCACGATCGCGAGGATCGTGTCGGAGAGACGGATCACGAATACCGCTACCTGGCGACCGGCGACCGCCCCCAACGCCCCGTACGGGGTCACGACAGCGACGGACATTCCGTAGGCCAGCCATGCGATCACAGCAAGCGGGTCGACCTCGACATCGAACAGGAGCGGACTCACCCACGGGATGAGCACCACGGCGATCGCGCTCATCACCACCGTGCCTGCGAGCAGGAAGACCACGACACGGTCGGCCTCGCGTACGGATCCGCTTCCGCCTGCCTTGTGCTGGTCGGCGAAGCGCACGAAGAGGAAGGACGAGAGCCCGCCTATCACGAGGATCAGCGGAGAGGTGTAGGTGCGAGCGGCCTCGAGCAGACCGACGGCGGTGAGCCCGGCGCCGGCGAGCACCAGCAGACGCAGCACGGTGAACAGGCTCGGGCGCAGCACCTGCTGAAGCCCACGCCACATTCCATACCGCCAGACCGCGGCCATGTCCGCACCACGGAGGCCCACGAGACGCCTGTCGCTCCGAGGTGACAGGAACCAGCCGACGAACGTCGCGACGATCTGTCCCGCGGCGATGCCGCCGAGGAAGGCGGCGAGTGTCAGGGTGCCCGTGACATGCACCGTGAGGATGATGGCGAGCGCGACGATGAATCCTGCGACGTCGGTGATCGCGGTGCGGATGAACAACAGATGCGCGATCAGCATCCGCCGGACGATCTCCTCGACCGCGAACGCGGCGAGAGCAAGTGCGAACAGCGCGGATTCCCCTGCGTCAGAGAATCCGGTGAGCCAGGCGATCAGGAAGGAGCCGACCGCCAGCACCGCGGATGATGCGAGCAGCATCGCCTCGAGGCCTGCCCTGATCGGGCGCTGCGAGCGGTCGAGCACCACGAGGGAATCGCCGACCAGGCCGGTGACGACAGCGGTGGCGACGATCACCACCCCGTACAGGATCGCGAATCGGCCGTACTCCTCGATGCCGAGCAGTCGGGCGACGAGGATCTGCAGGAGCAGACCGATACCCGCCTGCGCCGCCTGCGCGATCACGGCCCCCAGTGCCTTGCGCTTCATGTCGCCTCCCCGCCTGACATCCTCGCACGCCATCGACGTCGCTCGATCCCGGCGTCGGAGCGCGGCCATCCGCAGCACCGGCGGCCCCGGTCGTACGCTCTTCGGCTCAGAGCTCGCCGGGCTTCATCGCCTCGGCATCGATCGCCCGTATGATGCGCAGCGTCGCCGTGTCCGGCTTCGGCTCCCCGTCCTCCGTCGCCTCCTTCGCCCGCCGCTGCGGCGCGTAGACCACGAGGGAGTGGAAGAGGAATCGCGCGAAGAAGGCGACGATGAGCGACAGCCCCGTCGCGAGCACGCTGGAGATATGCCAGGTCTCGACCATGAGCGCCATCACGGGGATCCGCAGTGCGGCTTCGACGTTGTTGAAGGTGAACGACGCGGCGAATCGGCCGCCCAGTCCGCGTGCGTCCGTGCGCATGTCTGCGAAGACGAACCGCTCCTGCAGGAGGAAGTTGCCGATGATCGTGACCTCGGCGCCGATGATCGCGGCCCATATATAAGGAACACCTGCGGCGGTGAGCAGCCACATGATCCCCAGGTTCGCGGCCGCGCCGATCACTCCGATGATCGCGAAGAGCGACATCTTGCCGAATCGGAGTCTGGCCAGGTGCGCCACGAAGGTCGCTCCCTGACGCAGGCTCGCTTTGGAGGTCCCGTGACGACGCTCGCCGAACTCCATCGGCACCTCGGCGATGCGGAGGTCCGTGCGAGCGAGGATCTCGAGGAGGATCTTGAATCCCTGCGGCTTGAGGGCTGCCAGGTCCAGACGCGACCGGTCGACGAGGAAGAACCCGGTCATCGGATCGGTGCTGCGGGCGAGACGGATCGGGAACATCGCCCGTGTCAGCCAGGTGGCCGCCCTGGAGACACCGAAGCGGACCGCCGTTCCCAAGCCGCTCGTGTCGCCGCCGCCGATGTATCTCGAGGCGGCGACGAGATCGGCGCCGCCTTCGCCGTGCCTTCCCAGGAGAACGGGAAGCAGCTCGGGCGGATGCTGCAGGTCGCCGTCCATGACGATGCAGAGATCGTGCTGTGCGGCCTCCAGCCCGACGACGACCGCTCCCCCGAGCCCACCGGTGTTGTCGGCCCGGTGGATCACGCGCACGGGCAGCGGAGCATCGGCTGCCACCCGCTCGACCTCGGCGGCCGTGCTGTCTGTGCTGTCGTCGACGAACAGGATCTCGGCGTCGTACGCGGCGAGCGCGAGCGCGGTGCGGGCCACCAGTTCAGCGACGTTGTCGCGTTCGTTGAAGGTCGGCACGATGACGGTGACCGCTGTCCCCACTGTCCGCCCCCTTCGCCTGTACCGGCATCACTGCGGACTCCATAGTTCCATGTGTTCCTATGCGTCGGGAAACCGCGACCTGCTAGAGTGACGGGATGCGGCTGTGGGAGTCGCTGGGCGGATGGGGATCCGCCTCTGGGGAAATACTGATCTGGGGAGATCATGGGGACGCGCATCGGCTATGCCGTGGGTGCTTTCGACCTGTTTCACGTCGGGCATCTCAACCTTCTTCGTCACGCCAAGCAGCACTGCGACATTCTCGTCGCCGGTGTCGTCAGCGATGAGATGCTGCGGCAGGTGAAGGGCATCGAGCCCGTCATCCCGACCGTTGAGCGGGCGGAGATCGTCCGTCACATCTCGTTCGTCGATGATGTGTACGTCGAGACCACGCCGTCGAAGATGGATTCGTGGCGAGACGTGCAGTTCACGCACTTCTTCAAGGGCGACGACTGGCGGGGCACCGAGAAGGGCCTGCGGCTCGAGAGGGAGTTCGGGGAGGTCGGCGTCGAGGTCGTGTACTTCCCGTACACCGCGCACACGTCGAGCTCGTCGCTGCGTCGTGCGCTCGATGCGATCAGCGCAGGCGCGACCGTCGGCGGCGCTCCTGCGCTCGCGACGCGCTGACTGCCCCTGACTGACGGCGGGGCGGGCCCGGGCCGGACCCTGCCGTCAGTCAGTTCGCGACGCCGAGCAGGCTGCGCGCCATCCGTGCGACGTGCGGCGGCGTGTGCGCACCGAGCCAGACCGTCCATTGCAGCGCCGGCTCCGCGCACGTCCACTCGACGCACCAGGAGTGCACCGCGTTCGCGAGGCGCTCGCCTTTCGCATGCTGACGGGCACCGTCACCGCGCAGCAGCCACCGCACGGACACTCCCTCGGGCACGTCGATGTGGCGGAACTGGATGCGAGCGGCCGCCTCGATGAGGATGACCCCCTCGGCATCCCACGGCATGCGAGCGGCGATGGCAGCGATGGCCCCGGCATCGGTCGAATCACCCGCGATCAGCACGACTCCCTCGATGTTCTCCCAGTCCGGATCCTCGAGGTGCTCGCATGCGCTGTTCATACGCCCGAGTATAGGTAAGGGTACCCTTATCTATCAATGGCGGATCAGTCGCATCGCCGCATCCGCCGTCTCGGCGCCTGCCCAGCCGAGCGGCTCTACGCTGGATACATGACTTCTCCTGCAGACTCCGCCATCACGATGTTCGGTGCCGATTGGTGCCGCGACTGCATCCGCACCAAGAAGCAACTCGACTCCCTCGGCGTGGAGTACACCTATGTCGACCTCGTCGCCGACCCCTCCGCGGCCGACGTCGCGAAGGAGATCTCCGGTCGCACGAACATCCCCGTCGTGGTCTACCCCGACTCCTCGCACCACGTCGAGCCGTCGAACGCGGACGTCGAGTCGAAGCTCCGCGAACTCTCCCTGATCTGACCTGAAGCGGCCTCGTCGCGCACCGATACACTGGCGCGATGAGCACCGCGGCTCGGCCCGAACGAGCGTCCGTCCGCCTGCCCGTTCGCACGGTCGCCCTGTACGCGATCGGCTCGCTCGGCACAGGCGGCTATGCCACGCTGCCCGGGCTCGTGCTGACGTACTTCCTGACCGACAATCTCGGCGTCGCCGCACTCGCGGCCGGTCTCATCGTGACCGCGGCGAAGATCTGGGACGTCATCATCGACCCCCTGATCGGCGCAGCCTCGGACCGCCAGTACGCGAAGACCGGTTCGCGTCGCGGACTCATGGTCGTCGGCGCTCTGACACTCCCCGTGTTCTTCGCGTTGACTTTCGCGGTGCCGTCGTCGTGGGGGCCCCTCGCCGGCGCGGTGTGCGTGCTGCTCGCGTTCCTCGCCACCGCGACGTCATTCAGCCTGTTCCAGGTGCCCTACGTCGCGCTGCCCGCCGAGTTGACGTCGGGGTACGACGAGCGCACCCGCCTGCTCGGGTGGCGCGTGGTCGTGCTCACCGCATCCATCCTGCTCTTCGGCGCCGGTGGACCCGAGTTGAGACGGGCGACCGCCGACCCCGTCACGGGATACCTGCTGATGGGCGTGGTCGCCGGTGTGGTCATCGGCATCGGCATGCTCATCGCATCGCGGACAGCCGATGCGGCCGCGCGGAGCATGGCCGCGGCTGACCGACCGAAGGCCCTCGCCCCCGTGGGCCTGCGTGAGCAGTACGCTGCGGGCCTGCGCACGTTGCGTCGCAGCCAGCCCTTCCGCGCACTGCTCGGCACGTTCCTCCTGCAGGCGCTCGCCACCGGCACGATGCTCGCCGGCGCGCAGTACGTGGCCACTTGGGTGCTGCGCTCGGAGGACGCCGTCACGCTGGTCTTCCTGGCACTCGTCGGTCCCGCCCTGGTGGCGACGCCCGGCTGGACGATCGTGGCGCGACGCCTGGGCAAGGAGCGGGCGTTCGCGATCGCGAGCGGGGTCTTCCTGACCGCCGCCGCATCGCTCGTCGTCGCGGTCTGGACGCCGGGAGCATGGATGTACGGCTCGATCGCGGTGGCGGGCATCGCCTACGCCGGGCTGCAGTCGCTGCCCATGGCGATGCTCCCCGACGTGATCTCGCACGATGAGCGGCACAGCGGCCGCGGGCAGGCGGGTACCTTCACGGGAGTGTGGACGGCGGGAGAGACCATCGGGTTCGCGCTCGGAGCGAGCGCTGTGTCCCTCACCCTCGCCGCGACGGGCTACGTGTCGAGCGTCGCAGGTGCCACAGCCTCACAACCGGATGCCGCGATCACGGGCATCGTGCTCGCGTTCAGCATCCTCCCCTCGTTCCTGATGGCAGCGAGCCTGCTGACGCTCCGCCGCTACCGTCTGCGTCGCGCCGACATCGACACCCGACCGGAGTACGCGACATAAGCTGGGATCCCGTCCGAAGGAGACGCCGATGACTTCTGCGACAACGCCCGCCGCTTCGACGGCGAGCCCCGAGCTGGGTGAGGCCGAGCGCACTCGCCTCGACACCGCGATCGAGGACCTGCACGCCGGCACCCGAACCTGGGCAGCGCTGACGCTGGCTCAGCGGGTCACGCTCCTGCGGGCCGTCCGCTCGAGCGTCGCCGCCGCTGCTGAGGACTGGGCGCACACCGCAGCCGCCTCGAAGGGCCTCGACGCCCGGCATCCGCTGCGTGGCGAGGAATGGCTCAGCGGTCCCTACAGCGTTCTCGGCGCCCTCGACGCCTACATCGAGACCCTCGCGCGCCTCGCGCACGGCACCAATCCGCTCGACGGGATCACGATCGACCGCGCCCCCGGTGGACGCACCCGCGTGCATGCCTTCCCTCTCACGGGCCTCGATCGGTTCCTGCTCTCGGGCTACACGGGCGAGGTCTGGCTCGAACCCGGGGTGACCCCGAACGGCGCACGCGCCGCGGCCGGACTGGCCCAGCGCACACCCTCGGAATCGGGAGGCGTGGGGCTCGTGCTCGGCGCCGGCAACATCACCTCGATCCCCGTGCTCGACGTGCTCTACGAACTGCTCGCGCACAATCGCACGGCGCTGCTCAAGGTCAATCCGACCCAGGATGCGCTGGTGCCCGTCTACAAGCGGGCGCTCGCACCGCTCATCGGCCCAGGACTGCTGCGCATCACCCGTGGCGGGCCCGAGGTCGGCACCTACCTCACCGGCCATTCCAGCCTCGCGCACGTGCACATCACCGGATCGGCCGCGACCTTCGACACGATCGTGTGGGGCACCGGAGCTGCCGCCACCCGGCGACGCCGTGAGGACCGCCCGCTGCTGAAGAAGCCCATCACCGCCGAGCTCGGCGGAGTATCGCCCATCATCATCGTGCCGGGCGAGTGGACCGACGCCGATCTCACGTACCAGGCCGAGCACATCGCCACCATGCGCCTGCAGAACAGCGGCCACAACTGCATCGCCGGACAGGTCGTCATCATGTCCTCCGACTGGGCGCAGGCCGATGACTTCCGGGCGGCGCTCCGCCGCGCCTATGCGAACGCTCCGGAACGACCGATCTGGTACCCGGGCTCCCCCTCGCGGATGCACCTCGCGACCGACGCGTACCCCGATGCCCTCGTGCTCGGCGACAGGGTGCTGGTCGAGGTCTCCGAGGGCGACGACGCCACGGCGCTGCAGAGCACCGAGTACTTCGCCCCGGTGCTGGGCGTCGTCTCGCTCGCCGGAACCGGTCAGGAGTTCCTCGACTCGGCGGTGGCCTATGCGAATGACCGGCTGCAGGGGACCCTCGGGGCGAACCTGCTCATCGAGCCGTCGACCGAGAAGGCCCTCGGCGCCGGATTCGACCGTGCCATCGCTGCCCTGCGCTACGGGTCTATCGCGATCAACGGCTGGACCGCCTTCGGCTTCATCACCCCGACGATGACCTGGGGAGCATTCCCCGGCAGCACGATCGCCGACGTCGGCAGCGGCATCGGAGTGGTCCACAACGCGCTCCTTCTCGACCGCGTCGAGCGCTCGGTGATCCGCGGACCGTTCCGTCCCTTCCCCCGGTCGCTCCCGGTGGCGAATGGCGGCGGACGCCTCAGCATCCTCCCGAAGCCGCCGTGGTTCGTCTCCGCGCGCACGGGGGCGACGGTCAGCGAAGGGCTCACGCGATTCCGCGCCGACGGCGGTCTGATCCGGCTGGTGAAGACGCTGACTGCGGCTCTGCGCGCCTGACGCGCTCCCTGCGGCCGCGAGCCGTCAGGCCGAGAAGCGGTCGGTCGCGGCACGCAGCGCTCGCTGGATGCCGGGCTCCGTCGCCGAGTGACCCGCGTCGTCGACCACGACGAACTCCGCCTCCGGCCAGGCCACGTGCAGATCCCACGCCGTCATCATCGGCGTGCACACGTCGTGGCGTCCCTGCACGATGACCGTCGGGATTTGGCGGATGCCGTCGACACCGTCGATCAGCTGACCCTCGCTCCACCATCCGCGATTCACGAAGAAGTGATTCTCGATCCGGGCGAAGGCGATAGCCGTGTCCGGGTCTGACATCGCCTCGATCTGCGCGGCGTCCGGGCGAAGGGTCACGGTCGACGCCTCCCACCGTGACCAGGCCACCGCCGCCGGACCATGCACCGCAGGGTCGGCGTCGAACAGACGCCGGTGGTAGGCCTCGATCATGTGCGAGCGCTCGAGCACCGGAATCGGAGCGATGAACTCCTCCCACAGGTCGGGGAACAGCGCGGCGGCCCCGCCCTCGTAGAACCATTCGAGCTCTGCGCGCCGAAGGGTGAAGATGCCTCGCAGGATCAGCTCGCTGACGGCATCCGGATGAGCCTGCGCATAGGCGAGTGCGAGCGCGCTACCCCACGATCCCCCGAACACCTGCCACTGCTCGACGCCGAGGTTCTTGCGCAGCAGCTCGATGTCGGCGATCAGGTGCGCGGTGGTGACGAAGCGGAGGTCGGCGTCCGGCGCACTCGCGTGCGGGGTGCTGCGCCCGCAGCCCCTCTGGTCGAGCAGCACGATGCGGTAGACATCCGGGTCGAAGAATCGTCGCTGCCAGGGCGAGGTGCCACTGCCCGGTCCGCCGTGGAGGAAGACCACGGGCTTGCCCTCGGGGTTCCCGCTGACCTCCCAGTACATGCGGTGTCCGTCACCGACGAGCAGCTCGCCCGTCTCATGGGGCTCGATGGGCGGGTACAGCGCGTCCAGGTCCATCGCGCCTGCCTACAGCTCTCCGCCGGACACGGTCAGCGGCTGCTCACAGACGTCCAGACCGTTGGTGTATCCCTGGGCGAACCAGGCCTTGCGCTGCACACTCGTGCCGTGCGTGAAGCTCTCGGGATTGACGGTGCCGGACGACTGCTGCTGGATGTTGTCGTCGCCGACGGTGTTCGCGGCGTTAAGGGCGTCCTCGAGCTCCGCCTCGGTCGGCGGCAGGAGGTAAGGAACCCCGTCGGGGTCCTTCTCCTTCGTCATCTGCCCGATCCACGCACCCGCATAGCAGTCGGCCTGCAGCTCGACGCGCACGCCGTTGCTGTCCGGCCCCGTGCCGTTGTTCGGGTACCTGTCCATGACGCCGGTGATGTACTGGATGTGGTGTCCCCACTCGTGCCCGACGATGTACAGCTGGGCGAGGTTGCCGGCGGATGCTCCGAACTGCTGCTCCATCAGATCGAAGAACGTGGGGTCGATGTAGACCGTCTCATCCGGCGGGCAGTAGAAGGGACCGACCGCGTTCGACGCGGTGCCGCAGGCGGTCGAGGTCGCTCCATCGACCACGATCAGCTGCGGCGGCCGATACGGATCGATGTAGTCCTCCCAGTAGCCGTCGAGCGCGAGCTGGGATGCGGCGACACGGCAGTCGACGTTCTCGTTGGCATCCTCGCCGGTCTGGCAGTTCTCGATCACACTGCCCCCCTGCGGCTCCGTCCCGCCACCGGTCGTGCCGCCGCCCAGGAGGCCGGTCAGATCGATGCCGAGCAGGGGTCCGGCGATCAGGGCGATGATGCCGAGCAGGCCGACGCCGCCCGCTCCGGCTACGACGGCACCACGGCCACGTCGGCGGGCCGTGTTGCCGGAGACGTCTGCGTCAGGGTTGAAGGTCATGCCACGAGGGTACTCTGCACCACGGGCTCGCACCGTCGTAGGCTCGAGGCATGACGACCACCATCACGCTCACGGGTGCGGGCGGACAGATCGGCTACGCACTGCTCTTCAGGATCGCCGCGGGAGACCTGCTGGGCCCCGACGAGAAGGTACGGCTGCGGCTGCTGGAGATCCCTCAGGGGCTCGGCGCCGCCGAGGGTGCGGCCCTCGAACTGCAGGACGGCGCCTTCGGACTGCTCGAGCACGTCGAGGTCACGGACGACCCGGCCGTCGGCTTCGACGGGTGCGATCTCGCTCTGCTCGTCGGCGCGAGACCGCGCGGGCCGGGCATGGAGCGCGGAGACCTGCTCGCGGCCAACGCCGGCATCTTCGGTCCCCAGGGTGCCGCTATCGCCGCCCATGCCGCGGATGGCGTGCGGGTCACGGTGGTCGGCAACCCGGCGAACACGAACGCGCTGATCGCGTCGGCCTCGGCGGACGGCGTTCCGGCCGAGCGATTCGCGGCGCTCACCCGGCTCGACGAGAATCGCGCCAGAGCCCAGCTGGCACAGACGCTCGCTGTGCCGGTCGACACCGTGCGACGTGTGCCGATCTGGGGCAATCACTCCGCGACGCAGTTCCCCGACGTCTCGCACGCGACCGTCGGCGGCAGGCCCGTCGCGGATGCGCTCGAGGCCATCGTCGGCGATGTGCCCACGTGGCTCGAGCAGACCTTCATCCCCCGGGTCGCGAAGCGAGGTGCCGAGATCATCGAGGTGCGCGGCTCATCGTCCGTCGCCTCCGCCGCGAACGCCACGATCGAGCATGTGCGCGACTGGGTGCGCGGCACCGACGACTGGACCTCGGCCGGCGTGGTCTCACATGGCGAGTACGGCGTGCCCGCCGGCCTGATCTCGTCGTTCCCCGTGCGGTCGGTCGACGGAGAATGGCAGATCGTCGAGGGGCTCGAGGTCAGCGAGTGGGCCCGCACGCGCATCGACGCCTCGGTGGCCGAGCTCGTCGAGGAACGGGACGCGGTCACAGCCCTCGGGCTGCTCTGAAAGGTCACCGCTCCGGCTCCGCGCAGGGCAGAATGGATGCCGGAGGTGCGCGATGAGCGAGACGATCGATCCCATGAAGGCGACGGCATCCGTCGACGAGGCCCTGACGAGCCCGCTGCATCTGCCGCACGCGGCTGCGGAGTGCCCCAAGTGCTTCACAGAACTGCAGCAGAATCGCGACTTCTGGCTCGCACGCCCGGACGGTTCACGTCTGGTCGGGCTCGTGGTCTCCCGCGAGGGCATGCCCTCGGTGGTCGAGCAGCGCGACGATCTCACGCGTTTCGGGGTGCCGATCGAAGGATTCCGGCACCCCGCTCCCGACATCCTCGAGAGCTGGAGCGATCGGCTGTCGCGATTGATCAGCACGCTGAAGCCCGGTGACGTCCTGGTCGTGGCGAACATCAACGCTCTCGGCCGCGACTCCGAAGAGGGCGCACGTACCGCCAAGGAGCTGCGTCGCCACGGCATCATCGTCAAGGTGCTGAGTCACGACGCCCGTCATCTGGCCGACGCCACGCGCTGAGGTCGCGGGTTCACACGTCTCGCGCTCAGAAGTCTCCCGAGCGAAGTCGAGCGAGAGTTCCCGCTCCGATCTCGGCGCGGGCCTCGGGGCGTTTCCCGTAGAAGGAGACCAGTTCCGCGAGGATCACCGGATCACTCGCGAGATCGCGCGTCGCCCACGAGGATGGACGCGTCGTCGTCGTACGGACGACCACGCGATCGCCCTCCAACGATGCAGCCGAGATCTCATCCCAGGCCGCATTCACGCGGTTGCGTGGAATCCGCAGCTCGACCCCGTCACGACGCAGGGTGAGGCGATGGCCGTCGAGAGGACGGAACCACGAGCGCACGCCGACGGTGAGCAGGATCAGCCCGATCACCGGCACGCCCAGCAGAGTCAGTATCGTCATCCGTTCGGCAGGAACGGTGAAGATGCTCCACGCCCATCCGGCGAGGAGCAGCGCTCCGGCTGCGACGAACGCGCGCAGCGGCCAGACGACCTCCGCCGCACCGCCGAACACGACCGTCGATCCGTCGACCGCAACCCGTACGACCCTCACCCGTTCGATCCGGAGATGAGCGGTCAACAGCCACGCCGCGACGCCGACCGCCAGCACGACCCCCGATCCGAGGAGCATCATGGCCGGGGCGGGGTCAGCCAGCAGTGTGACCGCATAGAAGACGACTGCTGCCGTGAGCACGACGCCGAGCACCACCAGCCCCGTCGTCGACCCCTTCTGGCCCTGCCATCCGGCATGGCCGGGAACCCAGACGGTCTCCGCGGTCTTCTCCTGCCCCATCACCCGAACAGACCCTTCCACGCCTTCCCGACGCCGTCACCGACGTCGCCGACGAAATCGGTGGTGTTCTCCCACGCGTCCTCGGCGAAGTCCGTGGTCGCGTCCCATGCGTTCTCCATCCCTGCATCGATGGACTCCCGCACGTCCTGCGGCACCCAGCTCTCGTACGCCCAGACAGCGCCGGCGCCCACTGCCACCGCAGCCCCGCCGACGACGACCGCAGTGCCCCAGACCGGCAGGGTGATTACACCCGCCGCGGCGAGAGCCGCGACGCCGGCGGTGGCAGCGATGCCGCCGACGACACCGCCGCCGATCTCCACAGCAGTGGAGGAGGGGTCGTCACCTGTGGACATGTCGGAACCCAGGTTCCAGATGTCGATGCCCCAACCCACGACCGGCAGCGCCTTGCTCGCTCGGGAGAGTCGCCGAGCGAGGTCTTCCGCCTCGTCCGCCGCCCAGCGCATTCCGCCGGGGTTGGCCGCCTCCGCAGCCGCCTTCACAGCCGGGTTCCCGGACCGCAGCTCGCGCACGAAGTCGGAGGCCCCGAGGCGGAGATCCTCCGCGTGGGAGACAAGGTCGGTCGCCGTCGTCTTCCACGCGAGCGCCTGCCCTTCGAGGTAGAGCTTCGGAGCCTCACCGCCCGCCTCGTGGAGCCCGGCGAGGATCTTCTGTGCGGTGGACTGCGTCGGGAGCCCATCGAGGAAGCCGTCGAGATTCTCGCTGATCCAGACTTCGAGCTCGCCCCACCACGAACCGACGTCCTCGGCGATCTTGTTGTACAGGTCGATGCGGTCGAGGTGCTGCTGCCACTCATCCCAGTACGGATCGTCGCGGGTCGCAGGACACACGGGAATCAGGGAGACCGGCCGACCGATCACCATTCCGTTCACGGGGAGCCCCTCGCCGCGGGCCTTCTCCCGATGCGCGGCGAAGTCCTCCTTCATCCGCTCCAGCTGGCCGGCGTACGAGCGCAGCTTCTCCGCCGCGTCGCGCGCCAACCCTGCGATCTCGTCCGCCGCGTCCGTGGTTCGCGACAGGATGGTGACGTAGTCGTCAGCCGATTCGCCATACCAGTGCGATCGCACGCCCGTGGGGATGAAGCTCGTCGTGCGGGACGACCCGTCGGCCGCGTCTTTCAGACCGGGATCGAGCCACTCCGCAGCCGCCCGCACCTGCGCGGCGTCACCATGGGTGGTCGTGTCGATCGTCATCAGAGGTCCTCGACGATCGTCGCGACCGGGGTGAGCTGATCGATCACGTCCTGCTCGTTCGTCGCGGAATCCTGTGCGATGGCACGGACGATCTCTCCGAGCGTGCCGTTGATCCGGTACAGCGCGTCGACGCCGTCACCGACCCGCATCATGATCGCCGCCACCGCATCGGAAGCGAGGCCACCGTCGACGGCGGTCGGAATGGCGGCGAGCTTGCCTTCGATCGCCTCCACGGCCTCCTCATGCATGCTCGCGTGGACGGCCATGACCTCCGGGTCCATCGCGATGCGAGTCATGCGATCGCCCCGTCCCGTCGATACGACGCGGGCACATCGAGATCGAAGATCACGACGTCGTACGGCTGCGCGCGCTTGATCTCCGCGAGGTCCTCGGTGCGCACCAGGATCCACGGCTGCCGTTCGCCCGCAAGCGTCAGCAGCCGGTCGAGCGCCGTGTATGCGAGGAGAGCGAGCCGCCCGTCCTTCAGCTCCCTGATCTCGACGAGCTGCGCCTCCGGAGTCGACGTCACGCTCAATGGCAGATACAGCACGGGCGGCACCATCGGCTGAGACGGCGTTAGGGGTTCGAAGGTCATGACGGCCTCTCTCTCGGTCCTACTGGTAGCTCGGCGGCACCCACAGCAGCTGGGCGGCGACCAGCCCGCGGTCTCGGCTGACGATCTGGGCACGCCCCGGAATGGCCGGGATCGCCTTGACCTTGCCGATCAGCTGACCCTCCTCGGGGTTTCCCGAGAGCAGGATGCCGGTGGCACCCAGGTCGGTCATCCGCTGGATGATCGGATCGTAGGCCGCGCGGCTGGCTCCGCCGGTGCGACGCGTGAGGATCACGTGGAGCCCGAGGTCGGCGGCCTGCGCGAGCAGAGGCGCGAGCACAGCGACCGGATTGCCCTGCGACGTCGCCACGAGGTCGTAGTCGTCGATCAGCACGAAACCTTCGGCGCCCTTCCACCACGACCGGGAGCGCAGCTGGTCGGGTGTGACATCGGCGCCGGGGATGCGGCTCTGGAAGAACTGCGCGAGCTCGCTCATCCCGCCCTCGGTCATCTCGTGCGACGTGAGGTAGGCGCCGAGATACTCCTGCGGGATCTCGCCCAGCAGTGCTCGGCGATAGTCGACGACGAAGATCTTCGCCTCCGTCGGGCCGTAGAGACGCGTGATCTCATGCACGACGCCACGGAGCATCGACGACTTGCCCGAGTCGGCGTCGCCGTAGAGGTAGAGCAGAGGCTCGTCGAGCGGATCGATCGAGAACGGGGCCAGGTTGGCCTCGTCGATTCCCAGCAGGATCTCGCGGGGTTCCGAGCCGTCGGTCGAAGCGGCGGCGGCGACCGCTCGCAGATCGGCGTGGCTGATGCGCGACGGCAGCAGACGAAGCTTCGGACCCGCGGGGCCGTGCCACGCTGATGCCACCCGGGTGACCAGGTCGTCGATGCCGTCGGCCAGCGAGGAGGCGTCATCGACACCGTCGATGCGCGGCAGTGCGGTCAGCATCTGCAGGCCGTTCTCGTTGAGTCCGCGGCCCGGGATCGACGTGACGTTCTCGGCGGCCTTGCGGTTGACCTCGGAGTCGGTCGGATCGCCGAGGCGCAGCTCGATGCGGGTGCCGATGAGGTCCTTGATGTTGGCTCGGACCTCCATCCAGCGCGACGCCGTGATGACGATGTGCACACCGTAGGTGAGGCCGCGCGCGGCGATCGCCTGGATCTGCGGTTCGAGCATCTCGAACTCGGCACGCAGGGTTCCCCAGCCGTCGACCAGGAGGAAGATGTCGCCGTAGCCGTCGTCGGCGAGTCCCTGGGCGCGGCGCTGGCGGTAGGTGTCGATCGAGTCGATGCCGTTCTGACGGAAGTACACCTCGCGGGCGTTGAGCAGGCCCGTGACCTCCGCCACCGTGCGACGCACGATGTCGGGTTCCGAACGCGTGGCCACCCCGCTGATGTGCGTGAACCGCTGCAGGCCGGTGAAGCTGCCGCCGCCGAAGTCGATGACGAAGAACTGCACCTCCTGCGGAGTGTGCGTGAGCGCCAGCGCGACCAACGTGGTGCGGGCGAGGGTGCTCTTGCCGCTGAGCGGAGCGCCCACGATCGCCATGTGACCGGCCGCCCCTCCGAGCGAGATCGCGAGGTTCTCGCGTCGCTGTTCGAGCGGCACGTCGACGATTCCCAGCGGCACGGTGAGTGCGCCGGCGCCCCGCCAGCGCGGGGAGATGAGACCGAGGGCGGGGTCTTCGACGAGGTCGCCGAAAAGCTGGTCGAGCGTCGCGGGCGTCTCGAGCGGCGGGAGCCACACCTGATGGGCGGCCGGTCCTCGGCCACTCATCGTCTCGACGGCGATCTCGAACGTGTTGCGCTTCTCTTCGGGCTCGGCGTCGACGACGACCTCAGGCTCGTCGACGGGCGTCTCGGCCCGCCACACGGGTGCTGCGGTGAAGAGCTCGACCGCTGTCGACCCGGTGCTCTGCGCAGAGCCCGATGTCGCGCGGCGCCGACGGCGGGGCGGGGGCCCGGACACATAGGCGGCGCGGAACTGCGTCATCGTCTCGGTGTCGGACTTCAGGATTCCGGCACCGGGCTGAGTGGGCAGGTGGTACGCGTCAGGAACTCCGAGCACGGTGCGCGACTCGGCGGCTGAGAACGTGCGGAGGCCGATCCGGTACGACAGGTGCGTGTCGAGACCGCGCAGCTTGCCCTCCTCCAGGCGCTGCGAGGAGAGCAGCAGGTGCACTTGGAGCGAACGTCCGAGGCGACCGATGTTGACGAACGTGTCGACGAACTCCGGCTTCGCCGACAGCAGCTCCGAGAACTCGTCGGCGACGATGAGCAGAGCGGGAAGCGGAGCGAGGTCCGTGCGTCCGCCACGGCGGGCCTTCTCGTAGTCTGCGACGTTGGCGAAGGGCCCCGTCGCCCGCAGCAGCTCCTGACGGCGGACCATCTCGCCTTGCAGCGCATCCTGCATACGGTCGACGAGCGAGATCTCCTCGCCGAGGTTAGTGATGATCGCCGAGACGTGGGGCATGTCCGCCATACCGGCGAAGGTGGCACCACCCTTGAAGTCGACCAGCACGAAGTTGAGCTGCTCGGGAGAATGCGTCATCGCCAGCGCGAGCACGAGCGTGCGGAGGACCTCGGACTTGCCCGAACCCGTCGCACCGATGATGAGGCCGTGCGGGCCCATGCCCTGCTGGGCCGATTCCTTGATGTCGAGGATCAGAGGGCTGCCGTCTTCGGTCTGCCCGATGGGCACCCGGAGACGGTCGCGCTCGAGACGCGGGGCCCACGCGGCATCGAGATCGAGATCGCGGACGTCGGGAAGGCCGAGCAGCTCGACGAGCTCCGCCTGATCGGTCGCGCTCTTCTTCTTCGCGATGGTCGTGCCACCCGCGTAGAGGGCGATGAGTCGACGCGCTGTCGCCTCGGCCTCGACGATGCTGATCGAGTCGGCTTCGAACGGACGCGCAGGCACCTGCAGGCTGACCAGCTCGGCTCGGCGACCCTTGTCCCCCGGCTCGAACGCGATGCGCAGGGCGTTCGGATCGTCGAGATCGCCCCACCGCGAGGGGAGGTCGATCACGGTCACACCCTGCACGCCGTCGCCGCTGACGAGCGCGTCGTTGAAGGAGGTGCTGACCCCATCGGTCAGGATGACGATGTGCGGCACCTTGGCACCGGATCCGTCACGCGCGAAACGCGACCGCTCCCTGACCTCGGCCGGAAGCATCTCCTCGAGCTCCGACAGCTGAGATCCGATCATGCGCGCAGCGCCGAGTCCGTCCCTGACCGTGCGCGAGTGCGTGTGCGGCATCCACTTCGCCCACTCCCACTGCGGGAGCACCGCCGCGTCCGCCGCGATGACGACCTGCACCGTGTCGGGATCGTGCATCGTCGCGAGGTGCAGCAGGATGGCGCGCGCGAGGCCGCGGGACTCGGTCTCGTCTCCCGTGATCTCGACACGGGCGTAGTCGCGCAGCGTGATGCCGAGCGAGAGGTTCTTCTGGATCTCGTGCGTCAGCATGAAGCGGTGCGCGGCAGAGGCGGCGACCGGGTCGAGCTGGGCGAGCGGCGGCAGCTCCGGTGCCTCGAGCGAGATGCACAGCGGCTGGTCGCTCGTGCCGACACGTACCGTCAGGAAGTCGGGGTCGTTCATCCCGCGTTCCCACACCCTGGTGCGCTCTTCCGCGATGTACGGCAGCGCCGACGGTGCGGGGAGGTGCCAGTTCGCGGCACGGCGCTGCTGGCGAGCCGCGACCCGCACGGTCTGACGCAGCTCGGTCAGGTAGGCGAGATACTCACGGCGCGAGCCGAGCGTCGCGGCCTGCCGCTGGGATCGCTGACGCCATCCGTTCACCGCCACGAAGCCGAGCGACGACAGCAGGAACATCCCGCCGGTGAGCAGTCCGGTCACCGACTGGTTCGACATCGTGACCATGACGATCGCGCCCACGCTGCCCAGCATCGGCAGGAGGGATCCGAGGATTCCCATACCGCCGTCATTGGGCTGCAGCTCGGGCGGCGCCTGGACGGGGAGCTTTCCGGAGGGAACTCGGGGCGGCGCGAGACGGGGTCCTGTCATGCTCTCTCTCCGGCGCTGCTGTCGGTGGCCAGCAGGAGGCTGATGGTGAAGCTGCGATTGCCGATGCGCACCCGGTCGGCATCGTCGAGCAGAACGCGCTCGCCGGCGACGAGCTCGGTCGTCTGCCCGTCGTCGGATCGGATGTCGGACCCGTTGGTGGAGCCGAAATCGGTCACCCAGGTTCTGCCGCGCGAGTGCTCGAGCCGGAGGTGCGTCTTCGACACCGAGGAGTCGGGGTCGGTCACGGTCACCAGGCGATCGTCGTGCACACTCGCCACCGGCGCGCGACCGATGTTCGCCGCCAGAGGGAGCCCCAGCTGCACGCGCTGGCCGGTGTCGAAGATCAGGAGCAGCGCCCCGGACTCGGATGCCGGAGTCGGAGCATCGGAATGCTGCGCAGCCGCCGGGGCGACGGTGAAGAGCGGCTTGTCGTCACCCTGGGCCGCGGGGGCGGGCTTCTCGGTGCGGTGCGAGGCCGCGCGGGCGTCGGTGGGCTCGGAGTCCTCGTCGACGACGGACGGATGGGCACCGAGAGGCACGACCTGCGGAGGAGCGAGCGGAGTGGCGACCTCGGCGACCGTCGCCTCCTGCGGCGCATCGGCGGGCGCCCGAGGCGGGACGGCGACGACGACCGTGCCGGCCACGCGATCGGCCCACGATTGACGACGTCCGCCACGGTCCCATGCGCTCGAGGCGACGACGACCCAGCTGCCGACCGCGACGAGGAAGCCGGCGCCGGTGATGATCCCCCGCACGAACTGGCGCCCCACGCCGGGCGAGTACGGCCGGTCGCCGCGAGACGCGCGCAGACGCAGCACGGCGTTGCCCAGGGTGAGTCCTGTGCGCGCTTCGAGCACGCACAGGAAGATCGCGAGCTCGGCGACCGTGAGGCCGGCCAGCAGCATGCTGCGAGTGGTGATGAGGACGATGGACGCGGCGAGGATGACGGCGGCGCTGTCGAGCGTGAAGGCGGCGATCCGCGCCCCGGTCCCCGCGGGCGAGCCGACGAAAGCCGGACCGAGCCCGTCTTCGGGTCGTCTCGTCCTGGCGCGTGTCGAGACGATCGGAGTGGGGCTGGGAGGCGCGGATGCGGACCGGAGGGGCGCGCCGTCGACACCGGGGGCCGCGGCGATCAGCGCCGGCGGGAGCGCAGGGACCTCCCCGAGCTGGCCGGGTCCGGGCTGGACGGGCGGGATAGCTCCACCGCCCGGCCAGGACTGTGGTTCACCGTTCCCGCTCATCCGGCCATCATTCCACGAACGAGGGACAGCACATTCGCGTAGAGCAGCGCCGCGGGAAGGGCGAGGGCGACGGCGAGCCATTCGAAGGCGTCACCGAAGCGCGACCAGATGAGCGAGCTCGCACCGCGGGAGACGGGGATGATCACGGCGACCGCCGCGAGGCCCACCGCGAACAGCACGGCGGCGCCGAGCACCTGGAAGCCGGAGCCCAGCGCTGCGGCCGCCTGCAGCCCGGCGACCACCGACACCACCGCTGCCGCCGCACGCGGGAGCCAGCGGAGGATGCGCGATGTCGTGTGCCGAGGGGTCAGGAGGAGTGCGAGCGCGACGCAGACGAGGAGTGCGATGCCACCCGAGATCACGAAGGGGTCGTCCGGCCACGGGCGCAGGAAGGCGAGAGGAGCCATGAGCGCGGCGACGACGCTGAGCACTGCTGTTCCGGCGATGAGCCGGGCCGAGGAGTCATCGACGACGGCGATGATGCGCTCGGGCCGCAGCAGCCCGACCGACTCCGGGATCGCCCCTCGGACCGTCCACCGGCTGGTCATGAAGTGCTTGTAGTCGATGAAGTACCCCTCCGGGAGGTTCACCAGGCTGCTGGGCAGTGCGCGCAGCCCGAGCGGCACGAGTCCGAGAGAGATTGCTGCGGCCTCGGCGGGGCCCCATCGCAGCAGCAGCGAGAGCCCCCAGACCGCCGCGAGACCCACGAGGAGCACCGTCGCCGTTCCGGCGGCCGCGCGCATCGGACGGGCTCGGGCAGAGACGGCGATGACCGAAGTGGTGATGCCCGCGGCGAGGAACCCGGATGCGGCAGAGAGGTGCGCACTCGCGTCGAGCTGAGCCGGGATCAGGAGCGCTCCGGCCGAGAACGACAGGAGGACAGGCGCGAGGACGCCGAGGATGCCGCGCACCCCCGCTGCGGAGTCCCGGCGCGACCATGCGACGGCACCGCTCACGGCGCCGACCACGAGGAGGAGACCGATCAGGAGCCTGAGCAGCGGATCTCCGGCCCCCTGGGCGAAGACCGCGACGAGCAGCAGTCCGCTGACGCCGAGCATCCACCATCGGGCGCCGTGGTCCGCGCGCGAAGGCCGCTCCGGCGCGCCCGTGGCTCGCGCCTGCGGCGCGAGTGCCGTGCGGTCGATCAGCGCGTAGAGGCCTCCGTCGATGAGGTCCTCGCATTCGGTGTCGCCGGGGATCTCGAATCCGCCGGGACCGATCGTCGCGAAGCGATCGGCCGTCGACAGTCCGCTGAGGACGAGCGCGTCATCGAGGGTCTCGTCGAAGGGAAGCGAGAGGTCGAAACGACGGTCCTCGCTCTGAAGAACGATCCGACGCCGTTCTACCGTTTCGACTGACATACCTGAACCCTATCGACCGTGTGCGGCTGCTCACTCCGCGGCGTGACCGACCACCGACCATGCACGCGTGCGGGTCGTGGACGGCATCCGCCGTCCACGCCCGCCGCGGTGATCCTGATCAGTCCGCGTGCTCGTCGCGGGAGCCCGCCTGCGCGCCCTTGGCACGCGGACCGCGCTCCTCGTCGTCTTCGAGCTTGGGAGCGATCGGACCACCGAGACCGGAGCGCTTGGCCTTCTCCTCCTCGTCGGCGCCTCCCGCGCCGCCCATCATTCCCATACCCGGACGCATGCCGGAGCCTGCTGCGCCGGACGAGCCCGCCGCACCGCCTGCTCCGCCGACACCGCCGACACCGCCAGCGCCACCGACGCCGCCAGCGCCACCGACACCTGAGCCGAATCCACCCGCGCCGCGCGCACCCACTCCGCCGACGGCGGACTTGCCCAGCAGGCCGCCACTGCCTCTCTGGCCGGCGCCGGACGAGCCTCCGAGTGCCGATCCGCCGAGGGTGCCCATGCTGCCGATACCGGCGATCTTGGATCCCGCAGCGATGGCCGCGGCTCCTGCGCCGCCGCCCACGATGCCGCCGATGCCGCTGCCCCCACCGATGACTCCGCCGGGGAGCGTCGAACCGGGGTGCAACGGATACCCGCCTCCGGTTCCTGAACCGCCGCCGCCGGTGCCTCCCGGCAGCACGCCGCCGCCGGGGAAGTCGACCGTCGGGTCATCGCCGCCGGTATCACCGAGGCCTCCCGGTCCGTCGGGGTCGTACTCCCAGTCTCCGGGACCATCGGGAATCGTCGGATAGGTGGGGTCAGGCAGGTACTCGGGGACGGTCGGGTCCGTCGGCGTCGGCGGGACATACTCGCCGACCCCGCCTCCACCGCCACCGGTCTGGTATCCACCGCCACCGGGCGTGTACCCGGACGGGCCGCCGCCGATCCCCGGGGATCCGATCCTCGGGGCGTCGATCTGCGTGCCCGGGATCGGCTCGTCAGAACCGGACGGGGCCTTCGACGACCGGTAGTCCACCTCGTTCATCGCGCGGGCCGCCTGAGCCAGCTTGTTCGTCGGCTCCGTCAGCGACGCCTCGACCTTCTGAACGACCTCGCGCGCGGCATCCTCCCGCTGGTTGCCGAGGAAGTCGCCGATGGCGTCCAGAGCCTTGTCCGCCGCGAGCGGACCGAGGACCGGGTGCACCACCAAGGACGCGCCCTTGGCAGCGTTCGCCCAGAAGGGGTCGATCGATGCCGACGGGAGTTCGGCGGCCGCGATCTCGCGTCGAGCCGAGTTGCCTTCGACGACCGCGGAGTCCACGGCCTCGACGAGTCTGAGAATGGCCGATACCTTCGACCGGATCTCGTCGATGTCAGCGGTCGCCCCCTTGGCGGACTCGCCCTCCCAGAACTCGGAGAGGCGCACGGCCGAGAGCGCTCGCTCCAGTGAGGTGAACGCATTCGTCACGGCGGAGAGCCGCGGGATGATCGAGTCGTCGAGCTGCCGGATGCGGTTCAGTTCCGCCTCGTACCCGCCCGGGCCCATCTGCTTACCGGCCATGGTTTCCCCCTTGTTCGGTGGTGTCTCGTCGTGAGGAGCGTGTCAGTACGATCGCGAGGATGATCCCGCCGATCACCAGCAGCAGGAGGACGATCCCTCCGCCGATGAGCCAGGGAGTGATCGGCGATGCCTGCTGATCGGGTTGCTCGGCGACCGGCCCGTCCGTCGGGACGGGTGTCTGCGCGCCGCCTCCGAGCGCCGCCTTCGCCTCGTTCACGTCGCCGAGAGACGGCTGCGCGTACGTGTCCTCGGTGTCGAAGAGCGGATTCACGTCAGGATATTTCGACGGGTCGACCGCGAGCATCCCCGTGAGGGAGGCCGCTCCATACCCGGTGCTGTCGTTCCACTCCGGCTCGTGCTCGCCCTTGGTGCCCGTGTTGTGGATCAGGCTCTGGATCAGCTGCCCTGCTGTCGCATCCGGGTACTTCTGCTTGACCATCGCGAGGAAGCCCGCGACGATAGGCGTCGAGAACGACGTTCCCGACCCGATCTGCTGGGCGTCCCAGGAATCCGGGGTCCCCTGCAGGAGGAGCCCGACCCCGGGTGCGGCGACGACGACGTCCTCCGCCAGGTTCGGCTTGCCGTTCGTTCCGGTCTGGATCTTGCCGTCCTCACCGAAGGCCTGCACCGCGACGACTCCGTTGAGCCCCGCGGGCCACAGGCTGATCCCGTCCTCGTTCGACATGCCGGCGACGACGACCGCGTCGGAGGCATAGGCGTCGGCGAGACCCTGCCGCATGTTGATGCTGCTTCCGGAGGAGATCGAGATGATGTCGGCGCCATCTGCCGCGGCGTCCGAGATCGCGCGGTCGAGAGCGAAACGACCGTCGTCGCCCAGCTCCTCGCCGTTCTCCTGGAGGCACTCCGCATCGCCGCCGTCTTCGCCGATGACGCCGTCGAGGACGCCGGTGCTGTAGAAGACCACCTCTGCCCCCGGCGCCACACCCTTGACCGGGGCGCCCCCGGCCGGAGCCTCGCCGGTTCCGGCGATCATCGAGACCACCTGGGTGCCGTGAGAGGACTTGCCGTACTCGGCAGAGACCGCCGGATACGGCTGGCCGGTCGCGTCGAAGCAGTACGAGGAGTCATCGACGGTGACGTTCGCCCCGCGGAGCCCGACCACGTCGGGGTTGATCTGACTGTCGATCACGGCGATCTTGATTCCCGCCCCGTCGAAGCCCGCATCGTGCGCCTCTTGGACCTTGCCGCGATCGAACCACCACAGACCCGATGCGGCGGCCGCTGTCGCGCTCCAGGGCACCGCGATCGCGGCGGCCAGCGCCATAGCGCCGACCGCCGCGATCACTCCGCGGCGAGTGCGTCTCATCAGTAGTCGGCCTCTTCGGGCTCATCGGCACCCGTAGACGTCGGTGCAGATGCCTGGACTCCGGCTGAGCCCCCACCCGTCGCGCCGGTCCCAGCGCCTGTCGATGTCGCGGTGTCGCCGTCGCCCTGGGCAACGGCCGAGTCCAGCAGCGACACGATCAGCTTCGTCTCGTCGGCGAGCGACGCGTCCTGCTCGGCGATCTGCATCACGGCGGCGCGAATCACGTCGTGGGTGTCCTGGATCTTGGCGATGGTCCGCGCCGTGGCGTCTCCCATCGACTGCGCGGCATCGGCCACGGCCCGCCGGAAGTCGACGGTGGCCTTCGACGACCCTCCCTCCGAGACCGCCACCTCGGACGGGCTGGGGAACTCCTGCAGCTCACGCAGGATCCGCTTCAGCTCAGCGAACACTCCATCGAAGTCGATTGCGATGCTCATCGACGCCCCTCCCCTTCACAACGGCAGATGATTCCGAAACATCTGCTGCGCCCTCCGACTCGATCGCCGAACAGCACAGCAGACGGCGCGGGCCCGGCGCATCGCTGCGTCGGGCCCGCGCCACGGATCAGGCCCCGAAACGCCCAGCGGCCGACTTGTCGGTCTGGACGTACTGGCCCGAGATCTCCTCGGTCTTGCCCGCGATCTGCGTGAGAAGCTGCTGCATCTCGCTCAGCGAACGGTTCCACTTGGCCTGAGCCTGGTCATACGCCTGCTGCGCGGAACCATCCCACGCCGCACGGAGCTTGCTGACCTCGGACTCGAGACGGTCCAGCTCGGAACGAATACCCTGCGACCCGCTGCGGATCTGCGCTGCCAGAGCGTTGACCTGCTCCGGGCGAACTGACATCGACTGCATCATGTTCTCCTTGAAATCTCTGTGGTCTACGCTCAGGCGCCCATCATCGAGCCGAGGCCCGAGATGGTCTGCTGGTGAGCTTCTTCGGTCGCAGCCTGGTCACGCTCGGTGCCCGCAAGAGCATCCTCGAGCGTCACGAGGACCTCGTTCAGCTGACGCGCCTGCTCGTCCCAGCGCGACATCAGCGTCGTGAACGACACAGCAGCCGCACCGGTCCAGAAACCACGCAGCTGCTCGATCTCACCGCGGACCTTCTTGGTCTGCTGGTCGATCCCGGACTTGGTCTCCCGCACCGCCTGGGCTCCGCGACGCAGAGCCCCTTCTTCTGCGGAGATGACATCAGCCATAACTCACTCCCTCCGGTCCACATGGGACACACGTGCGGGGGAGCGCATCCCAGTCTTGGGACGACAACGAAACAACCCCCCACGAATCTGTTTCACGACACAGGCTAGAACACATCGGAACGAATCGCCAGATTTCATGATGCATCCGAGCGGAGATCCTGCAGTCGATGGAGAAAATCGAAGATGCTCAGTTCCGCGCCCTGTCACGGGCACACGATCAGCGCACTGGTTCCCCCGCGCTTCGAGTATCGAGTAGAGGCTCGAGAGGTCCTGCCTCCGATCACCAGAACGCACAGCGCATCCTCCGGGAGATCGTGCAGTCGATGGAGAAACGTCGCATCCTGCGACTGTGCGTTGTCGCACGCCTCAACTAGGGTGAAAGGCGGAATGCGCAGCCACGGGTCTCCTCCCGCCCGGCTGCACACCATGGAGGGGGCATCGTTCCATGACTCAGAGCAGCGCAACGGCAGGCACCGTGCTGCGGCTTTCCGTCGTCAGCGACGACCGTCGGCTCGACGTCGGCGTGCCGTCGCAGGTCCCGCTGGTCGAGATCATCCCCGGGTTCGCCCGGAGTCTCGGCGTGCTCGACCCGACCCTCACCCACGGCGGCTACTCGTTGCAGCGAGCCGATGGCACACCGCTGGACCCGGCACGCGGCGCGGCGGCGCAGGGTGTGCACGACGGAGAGCTGCTCACTCTCGTCCGCGGCGGCCTCATGCAGGAGCCGCGCGTCTACGACGACGTCGTCGAAGCGGTGATCGATGCGACGGCAGAGCAGCACGGCTCCTGGACGCCCGCGGACAGCTCGCGCACGGCGCTCTTCGTCAGCCTCACCTTCCTCGCCCTCTGCGCGCTGCTGCTCGTCGCCACACCGCCGACGTCCCTCCTGCCCGCGATCATCGCGGGCTCGGGAGCCATCGTCCTCAGCGTCGCGGCCGCCGTGCTCATGCGTCTCCGTCAGCCGGAAGCCGGACACGCCCTGGGACTCACCGCCGCAGCCTACGGAGGGCTCGCGGGTTTCCTCGCCGTTCCCGTGCAGAGCATCTGGGGCTGGCCGCTCGCGGCCATGGGACTGGGTCTCGTCATCGTCGGCGGCCTCGGCCTCGCCGTCACCCAGGAGAAGCCCGAGATCCATCTCGTGCCGATCGCGCTCGGCGCCTCGATCGGCATCACCGCGACGACCGCCGCGATCTTCGGCGATGCGCTCGCTCCCTACGCGATCATGCTCGCCACGACCGCACTGCTCGCGAACGGCATCCCGTGGCTCGCTCTCAGCTCGACGCGCATCAGAGTCATCTCCCCTCAGAGCGACGCCGACATGTTCGCCGCACCCGAGCCCATCGATGCCGACGAGGTCAAGCGCCGCGCCGCCGCGGGGACACGCACTCTCATCGCACTGCGCGCTGCGCTGGGCCTCGCGGCGCTGATCGCGACCCCTCTGGTCGCCGGGAGCGGCGTCTTCGGCGCTCTGCTCTGCGTGCTCGCGTTCGTGGGCATGATGTTCCAGTCGCGTCAGATCCACGCGCGCCTCGGCGTGCTCGTCCTCATGGCCATCGGCGCGATCGGGCTCGCCGTCACCGGTGTGACGGTGGCACTCGCTCTGCCCGACGTCCGCACCTGGATGCTTCTCATCCTGGTCGTGGCCACCGTGATCCTGGTCGGTCTCACGCTGCTCACGCCGAAAGCGCGTCTGCGGCTCACGAGGCTGGGCGACACGGTCGAGGTCATCGCACTCGCTCTGCTGCTGCCGCTCGGCGTCACGACGGCCGGACTCATCTGACCCATGGCGACCAAGAAGGATCTGATCGAGGCCCAGGGCTTCAGCAGGCGCCGCCTCCTCTCGGCGTTCACCGGCGGAGCCCCCGGAGGCAAAGAGCTCGACCCCGCGAAGCCCCTGCGCGCGGTCGTCGCCGGAGTCGCACTCACGGTCGGCGTGATCCTCGTCGGGGTGTTCTGGGGAATCATGCAGCCCGGGCTCCCCGGCGACTGGCAGAACAACCGCCTGATCGTCGCCACCGACACCGGTGCCCGCTACGTCTCCGTCGAGGGCACGCTGTACCCGGTGATCAACACGGCCAGCGCGCGGCTTCTGATCCCCGCCGGAGAGTTCAAGGTGGTGCGCACGGATCAGGCGGCGCTCGACGGGATCCCGGTCGGCCCCTCGATCGGCATCCTCGGTGCGCCCGATGATCTGCCCGCGCCCGCGGCACTGATCAACTCCTCCTGGACAGCGTGCATCGACGACACGGCCGGCGCCGCCGTGTCACTGTCGAGCGCGCCGATCGCCGAGGTGTCGACGGGAACCGGTGCCGTCGTCCAGCGCGGCGACGAGCTGTTCGTGATCGCAGACGGCAAACGCCACGCAGTGCCCGCCGACGATGCCAACGCCGTGCTCCGCGCCGTCGGTCTCGGCACCAGCGACGTCCTCGAGGTCGACGGACGATGGCTCAACCTCTTCGAGTCCGGTGACGAGCTCGAGCCGATCCGCATCAACGGCGTCGGCGCATCGGTGCCCGGAACGGATCTGAGAGCCGGAACGATCGTGCACACCCAGGGCAGCCCTGCCGACGAGCGCTACGTGGCGCTCGGCACCGGCGAGCTCGCCAGACTCAGTCCCCTCGCATATCAGCTCTACCTCCTCGGCAGCGGCCAGGAGGTCGGTGCTCAGCAGGAGGTCTCCCCCGCCGAGGTCGCCGACGTGGAGACCCGCCCGTACATCGGGGGCGAGGACTGGCCGACGCTGCCGTTGACCACGCTCGCCGCCGGCGAGACGCCCTGCGCGATGCTCACCGATGACGCGCACACGGTGCTCGCGGCGACGACCACCGAGTTGCCCGAGCAGCGCTCCGGCGTCGATGTGAAGGTCGGTGGCGGCGCCCTCGTCGAGGTCACGGGTGGGTCCGAGGACGCGGCGGGTCTGGCCGTGCTCATCGACGAATCCGGCACCGCGTTCGCGATCCCCGGTGCTGCAGCAGCGCAGAGCGCCGAGGAGTCCGCAAGCGGCCCCATCGCTCAGCTCGGGTACTCCCCCGAGGACGTCGGACAGGTGTCGGACGCGTGGATCGAGTTCTTCGCCGCCGGCCCCGCGCTGACCTCCGATGCTGCGAGAGAGTCGCCCGGCTCGGGGACCGACTGATGCGCGGCCGCACAGCCGCTCTCACGGCCGTCGTCCTCGGCGCCACGCTGCTCGGCGCACCGGCATCCGCTCTGGCATCGCCTGCCGTCCCGACGTCGATCGCATCGATGGCGACGTCCGGCGATGCCTGCACACCCGGCAACGTGGTGTTCACGCCCGAGGTCCCACCCGCCCTCGCACTGCTCGGTGCTGACGAGGCCCACCGCGTCGCCACGGGCCGAGGGGTCGTCGTCGCCGTCGTCGACTCGGGCATCGATGCCGGCAATCCGCATCTCGCCGGAGCCGTGATCGGCGGTGTCGATCTCGTCGGAGACGGCGAGCGGGCTGACGGTCTGACCGACACGACCGGGCATGGCACGGCGATCGCCGGGCAGATCGCCGCACAGCCGGTCGCGGGCTCCGGCGTCGTCGGACTCGCGCCCGACGCCCGGCTGCTCTCCGTGCGAGTGTTCCGCAGCGAGCAGCAGCAGGACAAGGACAAGGGGTACGGGCCCACCTCGCAGCGCATCGCGGACGGCATCCACTGGGCGGCCGACAACGGCGCGGACATCATCAACGTCTCGATCTCGCAGACAGCCGACTCCCCCGATCTCCGGGCGGCGGTCGAACACGCGTCCGCCGTCGGCGCCCTGGTCGTGGCGAGCGCCGGGAACAGGGCGTCAGATCCGGACGCGGAAGACGGCGCTCGCTACCCCGCGGCCTATGAGCAGGTTCTCGGGGTCAGCGCGGCCGACGCCACCGGACGCGCGACCGATGACTCGATCCACGGACCCCAGGTCGGCGTGACAGCCCCCGGAAGCACGGTGCTGAGCGCAGCGGTGGGCGGGGGCGACTGCGTCTTCGCCGCCGATGCCCCTGCCTCGAGCTTCGCGACCGGATACGCGAGCGCGGCTGCCGCACTGGTGGCGCAAGCGCACCCCGAGGATCCGCCCGCCGGCTGGGCGTATCGGCTCACCGCCACCGCCCTGCGAGCCGACGCCGACAATCGGGACGATATCGACGGCTGGGGATTCATCCAGCCGCTCGCCGCCATCGAGCTGCTCCCGGATGAGACGACGCGCGGGCCCGTGAGCCCATACTTCGACACCTCGGAGAGCGCCGTGCGACCGCCCGCAGCCACCGCCGACCCCGACCATGGAGCGTCGCCGTTCCTGCTCACACGGGAGGGCGCGCTGTTCACCGCGATCGGCGGAGCGACTCTGCTCGGTGTGCTCGGCATCCTCATCGTGCTGCGTCGCCGCAGAGAGCAGCCGGTCGTGGATCCGGTCGAGGTCGAACGCGAAGGCGGACTGCTCAACATCCCCGGTCCGGCATCGGGTGACCCGAGCACGTTTCACTGAGACGCGCGGCGCGATGGTCCGCAGCGACACGGCGCGGCCGCTTCAGGGCACCCAGGCGGCCCGACGGCCGGTGGGAGTGCGCGGACGCTGAGCACGGCTCCGTCAGGGTGAGGGCGTCACCCGAAGACGAAGAAGCCCAGACCCACCAGACCCGCGACGGAGACGACGCAGGCTGCTGCGAACGTGATGAGGGCCGCCCGGCTCCAGCGCAGTCCCTGCTTCGCGACCGACGGGAGATCCGGGTCCACCGTGCGCGTGGGCGCCGCGGCGCCGATCACGACGGGCGGGGCAGAAGGGCCGAGCGGGGCCGGACGCGGCCGGTAGATCTCCGGTGCCGGCGCATCCGTCGGCGCCTCGAACGAGGCGGGCACGTCAGCCTCTGCGCGGTCGGCAGAGTCGTCGCTGTCGGCGGGCTGTTCCGATCTCTTGCGTCGCACACGACGCGGCGTCCGGGAGACGAGCACCGTCGACTCGTCGACAGGGTCGTCCTCCCGATCGGCACCTTGCTCCTCAGCCTCCGCGGGTCTCCGGTCGACGACGACCGTCGCCTCGTCCACGTCATCCGCTGGCTCAGCGGGTTCGGCGACTTCGGCGGGCTCGGCAGGCTCGACGGGCTCAGCGGGCTCGGCAGGCTCGACGGGCTCAGCAGACTCGGCGACTTCGCCGGACTCGGCGACCGGTCTCCCCCGGCGCCGATCGCGTCTGGTCAGCATGACGGTCTCTTCGACCTCGGTCTCGTCGTCCGTCATCTGGCTCGAACCGGGATCGTCGTGCCCTCGAGCATCGAATCGGTCAGCGAGGCGGATGCGGCATCGCGGCCCGCAGTGAGGTCGTCCGGGCGCCCGTTCGCGCCTCCCGAGATCACGTCGATCACGACGACCGACACGTTGTCGCGACCACCCGCTTTGAGCGCCCGGCTCACGAGAGCCGCTGCCGCGGTCTCCGGTCGCCCGTTCATCGTCAGGGTCGCTCGGATCGCCTCGTCGCTCACCTCGCCGCTCAGGCCGTCGGAGCAGATCAGCAGTCGCTCGCCGTCGACCACGGGCAGCAGCCAGCTGTCCGCGGTGCTGTCGGGCGCACCGATCGCCCTCGTGATGACGTTGCGCTGCGAGAACGTCGAGAGATCCTCGGCGCGGAGCTCACCGGCATCCACCAGTTCCTGCCCCAGTGAATGATCGATCGTCAGCTGTGTCAGCTCGTTGCCGTGGTGCCGGTAGACACGGGAATCGCCGACATTGAAGACGAGCCAGTGCGGCACGCCGTCGTGATCGACGAGAGCGACACCGGTCACGGTGCTTCCTGCCCCGCGCTTGTGCTCGGCGGAGATGTCATCGACCACAGCCGAAGCGCGACTCAATGCCTGTCCGATGTCGGCGACGTCGACCGTCGCCCCGCGAAGCGGCTCGAACGCCTCCACCACCGCAGCGCTTGCACGATCCCCAGCCTCATGCCCGCCCATGCCGTCCGCGACGAGAAAGACCGGAGACGCCACCAGCACCGAGTCCTCATTCGCCGAGCGCGTGAGACCGGTGTCGGTGAGTGACGCGACGCTGAGGACGACCGAGGAGAGCGTCATGAATCGCGCTCCGCGATCACATGCATCCCCACTTCACCGAGGATGAAGCGGCCGTTGCCGGTGACGCTCTCTCCGGGATCGAGCAGGGTCTCGGTGCCGTTCTCCTCGACCACGACGACGCCGTTCGTGGCGTGCAGATCGGTGAGACGCCACTCGTCGTCGTGCACGACGAGACGAGCGTGCGTCTTCGACAGCGTGCGGGTCGTATCGGAGATGGCGAGTCGCTGCTCGCCCGGCTCGCCGATCGGATTGCGGCCGATCACGACGCTGGCGCCGGACAGCGAGAACTTCCGTCCGTCATCGAGCACGAGCGATCGGCGGACTCCGCGCTTGCGGGCGACGACGACGGTGGCGTCGAGGTCCTCGTCGACATCGTGCGTCGGACGCGGTGTGACGACCGTCTTGTCGACGTCGGCCGCGAGGCCTCCGAACGGCATCGCGAGGGGCGCCGGGACGGGTTCCTCGACCGCGGGTGCGGGCGCTGCATCGGCCGGGGGCACCACGGCGGCCGTATGCACATCCGCGGTGGTCCCCGCAGCCGCGGGGGACGACGGGACAGGACGGATCACCGGCGCCTGCGGCTGTTCATCCGAGAGGCCACCATCTCGGAACGAGGGCGGAGCGGGCCGCACCATCCGCTGCGCCTCTTCGGCGGGCGCCGCGGCGGGCGCGTTCTCCGTCGGCCGCTCGAACTCGGGCACGGAAGCGGATGCCGGGGCCGGCGCCGGTGTCGGCGCCGGTGTCTGTGCCGGTTGCTGAGGCACGACGTCGTCGGATACCGGTACCGGCGGCGCGGGTGGCTGCGGCGCCGCCGGAGCCACAGGCGCGCCACCCATTGCGGCCATGATGCCGGTGGTCGGGTGCGCCTCGGTCGGAGCCGGCGGGTTCACGGCGGGTGGCTGCTCCACCGCAGGGGGCTTAGGTGCGCGCACCGGCGCGGGCGGCGCAGGAGGCTGCAAAGCCGGCGCCTGAGGAGCAGGAGGCTGCAAAGCCGGCGCCTGAGGCGCAGGAGGCTGAGGCGCAGGAGGCTGAGGCGCAGGAGGCTGCTGCGCGAAGGACGAGGCGGGCGGCTGCGGCGGAGCGAATGATGCCGCCGGCGCACCCTGCACCGGGGGCTGTCCGGCGACGGGAACCGGCGGGGCGCCCTGGACGGGAGGCGCGCCCCACCCTGAACCCGCGGGACCACCGCTCGCCGCGGCTGCGGTCGCAGTCCGGTCGGGCTGCACGGCCGGACGGCTCGGTGCGGCGTAGTCGGGGAACACGGGCGCGGGGGCGTCAGGCTGGCTCTGGGTATGCGGAGCCAGGGACGGGATCGTGTATCCCGATGCGTCCCTCGCCGGGGTGGCCGTGGGCTGCGAGCTTCGGCGCGGGCCGGGCTGCAGCGCGGCCAGCCGTTCGCCCTCGGGGTACGGCGGCGCCCCCCAGGCGAGAACCGTCGCCCAGACCGGGGGCAGAAGGATCGCGAGCACCGTCATTCCCGCACCGCGACCGAACCTCCGATTGATGCGGTGGGTCGCGACGACCTTGAGGTAGATGCCGAACAGCTGCACGATCGGGATGAAGTAGAACACCACCGACCACGCCGGCACTCCGCCGCGCGCCAGGATCTCCGCCTCGTTGAGGATGGGGACCCAGCCCTTCCACCCCTCTCCGTCGATGCGCGGGAAGAGGCGCGACAGCGCCAGCGCGTACCAGACGTAGACGGCGAGGCCGATGAGCACGCCGACGCCGCCGACGATGGCGAGCATCGTGACGTAGCCGGTATCCACGGGCGCGATCATGAGTTCCCCTTCTTCCGGTCGCCGGGCGACCAGGTCAATCCGAGCGTAGCGAGCACAGGCACGGCGGCCGTGAATCCACGACCGTTCGCGCCCCGTATGCGACCGACGAACGACGTCGGTCGCACGCGCATGACGATGCGATGCCACCATCTGCCTGCCGCTGCGAGCTCCGTCCGCTCGGCGTCGACGATCTCCCAGGCGGCGCGCGCATCCTCGTCCGTCGGAGGATGCTCGGCGAACACGGCGCGATCGACGATCTCTGCCAGGCGGTCCGCTGCCTCTCGGTCGGTCGAGAGCGCGCGCTGGATGCGGGTGCCTTCGGCATCCATCGGCACATCGTGGTCGGCGTACACGTCGACCAGCTCCTCCCACGCCCCGGCGAGACGCACCTCGGGATCTTCGGCGGTTCGGCGGGCCCTGGCTCGCTGCCGTTTGGCCAGCAGCAGCACGAGGAAGGGCAGCGCGAGCAATGCCAGCGCGAGCATGACGAGCCCCAAAGCGCGGAGGATCGGCAGCAGGACGGCGAGCACCTCTGACTGCGGCGACTCGAGCGGAGGCGCGTCATTGTTGGAATCGCTCTGCGCCTGAGGCGGATCCAACGCCTCCGACCGGGGCTGCTCGGGCACCGTGGGATGCTCGGGCAGCTGCTCGCCCTCGGTGATGGAACTCGGAAGCATCGCGTACTGCGGTGTGGTGTCGACCGGCATCCACTCGCCGCCCGATCCTCTCACCTCGACCCAGGCGCTCATGTTCGCGCCCGTGCAGGTCTCCGTGCAGGCGGGAATGCCGGGCACCTCTTCTGCGGCCGCAAGGCGCGCACCGATCACGACTCGGGACTCGAGCCCCCAGTGCTCGGCGAGAAGCGCCGCTGCCACTGAGAACTGCTCGTCGTCGCCGACCGCCGACACGAGCAGCTCGGGCGCGGCATCCGAGCCTGCCCTGCGCTCCTGTTCGAGCAGGTCGGTGAACAGCTCCTCGATGCGGGCCGCGGAGTGTCCCGCATAGCTGGGTGCGAAAGCGTATCCCTCGGACTCCTTCAACGAGGCGATCCATCCCGCCGCCGCCTCATCGTCGATCAGCGCGTGGCTGAGGTAGCCGCGGGAGCGCAGGCGGTCGATGATCTCGAGATACCCGGCCCCGGTGCGGGGCTGCTCCTGCATCTCGGCCCACTCGGTGAGCGCGGGATACAGGTCGGTGTCGAGGTTCGAGGCACCGCCCTGTACGGCGGTGATGTCGCCGGGGCTCGCCGGGGCGTCCACGAGCACTCTGTAGCGATCGCCCGGAACGAGCCCTTCTCCCCCGCCGGGTGCCTCTGCCACGGTGATCGCCGTGTCGCCGCCCGAGTTGACGTGGAACCCGTCGGCGAGCGCTTCGGCGCGCGCACCCGAGAAGTCCGGCGCCTCGGCGAGACCGGCCGGCGAGGGGACCCAGATGCCCCGGTAGGCGTCGCCGATCGTGATCCCGAGCGACACGCGGCCCTCGCCGGGCATCGCGCTGCGGGGCAACCGGCTGAACCGGTCGTCCGGCGCGATGTGGAAGTCCTCGCCGTCGTACGAGTCGAGGGTGACGAGCCGGAGGCGCTCCAGCGCTCCAGGATCGCCCTCCACCTGCACGACCGTGTCATCGAGAGTGCTGCCGGCGAACCACGACCGGTAGGCGCTGAGGGGGCTCGCCTGCTGCTGCACGACGATCATCGGCTCGACCTCGTCGCGCAGAACGGAGCGGTCGCTCCACCCTGCCGCGGCGGGAGCCACCGCGAAACCGGCGACGAGGGCGATCACCGCGAGACCGGCCGACAGGAGATGCCGACGGATCGTGAGCCACACCGGGGTCGCCCGGCGCGAGATGTTCGCCGCCGCGACGGTGCGCAGCGCCTGTGCCCGCTGAAGCCGCGAGCGTCCGACCAGCCAGACGAGAGAGACCACGAAGAGCGCGACGCCGATCAGCCATTCCCGAGGAGCGGGAAGCGCGACGCCGAGCACTGAGACCGGAGCCGTCGTGCCGCTCACACCGAAGGCGATTCCGAAGACGCTCATCGCGGTCACGACGGGAACCGCTATGGTCGCCCGGCGTCCGCCTTCGAGCACGAGCAGAGTGGCGATGAAGGAACCGAACAGCATGACCACGAGGAGCGGGATGAGCACCGCCTGGTACTCACCGAGGGGCGGGTTCAGCGTCAGCATCTGCTTCCAGCCGAGCACCACCCCCAGCACCGCGTCGCGGATTCCGCCCAGGAATGCGGGAAGCGACGAGAGCGCCGATGGGATGGCGAGCGGAACCGAGACGACCAGGTAGACGCCGGTCACCGCGAGAGCGCCGATCAGCAGCCCCCACCGCAGCAGCCGGGTCAGCACGGCGACGACCATGCCCAGCAGGCCGCCGATCAGGCCGACCGCCAGCGCCCGGGGGGACTCGTACACCGGCCATGCAGCCGCCGTGGCGAGACCGATGCCGACCAGCACATATCCGAGAGACCAGAGGGTCAGAGCCGAGAGCGCGAACGTCCGGCGCGACCTCGCGACGCCGCGCCGCGGACCCGCGGCGCTCATCGCAGTGCTCCGCGGGCGAGCATCTGCGGAAGGTCGCCGAGTGCGCCCAGCGTCATCACGGCCAGTTCGCGCGCCGTGCGCAGGGTGGGCTGCTCGCCGAGTTCGCTGCGCACCGCGACCGCCTCGACCGCCGCCGGCAGAGTGATGGCGGCGTGGCGCAGACGCTCGAGCGGCATGCGCGAGCCCGTCATCAGGAATCCGATCGACAGGTCGGGGTAGGACTGGGCGGTGAGCGCGGCGACCGCCTCGAGCCGCATCACGCGGTCGGCCGGATCGATGGTCGAGGTGGCATCGAGGAGGGCCTTGGGAGTCACCGTGGGAAGAGTGCGTATCGACAGCAACTCGGCACGGCTGTGCTCGGGGATCTCGTTGCTCACCGAGAAGAGCACGTCACGACCGTCGCGCACACCCTGCAGGGCGAGGGATGCGGCGGCGCTGACCGTGTTCTCGAACTCGTCGTCGCTCTCGTACGACTCGCTGTCGAGGTCGAGGATGATGGCGATGCGAGCGTGCCGCGACTCCTCGTACTGACGCACCATGAGCTTGCCGGTCTTGGCGGTCGACTTCCAGTGCACGTGGCGCTGCGAATCGCCCACGACGTACTCGCGCACCGCGTGGAACGAGAGGTCGGCATCGACGAGGGTCGAACTCGGCGTGCCCTCGAGATCGCGGATGAGACCGGCGCTGGTGCTGGGCAGGCGCACCGTGACCGGATGCACGTGGATGCGCTGGACATCGGGCCAGCGCAGCTCACGGCGGAGGATGCCGATCGGATCACCGCGGGTGATGGTCATGGGGCCGACGTCGATGACACCGCGGCGGTGGGCGGCGATCGTCAGCTGCTCGCGATGGTGTGCGGCGGGGCGCAACAGGGGGACGTGCGCTTCGACGAGCCCCTCCCCCACGGGAACGTCGACGATGCCGGGCAGCGACAGACGCTCGCTGTTGTTGCGCACGTCGAGCGTCGCACCGATCTCGGCACCGGCGACCACGCGGTCGCGGTCGAGGGTCAGCTCGATGCGATAGTCGTGGGTGCCGAGGATGAAGGGGATGCAGGCGATCAGCAGCACGAGCGCGATCGCCGCCACCGCCCACGCCTCGACCCAGCCGAACAGCAGCCCGGCGGTGACGCACAGGACCAGCGCCGCGACGACCAGCATCCCGGCGGATGTGACCGTCTCACGCACCCACGCGACAGCCGCTCGGGTTGCGCGCTCCGTGCTGCGAGCGGCCCGACGCACGCCGAAGACGGCGCCGCGGACGGGGCCGCGGCGCGTGCGGTCGTAGCGCGTGACCGTCGACGTGCGCGTCGTCGTGCTGGTGCCCGCCGTGGTGCGCGTCAGACGGGACTCGGTGCTGAAGCTCACGCAGTGCCGTTCTCGCGCGGCGGCTCGACGTCGAGCAGGATCTGCCCCACCACGGCGACCGCGGTGACGCCGTCGAACTCGGCCTCCGGCTCGAGCACCAGGCGGTGCGCGAGGGCGACGACGGCGAGCTCTCGGACGTCGTCGGGGGTGACGAAGGTGCGACCGTTCTTGGCAGCCCACGTCATCACGAGACGTGACAGGGCGAGGGCCCCTCGCACACTGGCACCGAGGCGGACCTCGGACGCTCGACGCGTCGCATCGACGATGCGCATGATGTAGTCGGAGACCAGCGGGTTCACGTACACGCCGCGGGTCATCTCGGCCATCGTGAGGATGGTGTCGACGCCGACGATGCCGTCGAGCACGTGCTTCGGCTGGGCTGCTCCCTGGAGGATGCGCATGGTCGCGGCTTCGTCGGGGTATCCGATCGACGTCTTGATCATGAAGCGGTCGAGCTGCGCCTCGGGCAGACGGTAGGTGCCGCCCTGCTCGATCGGGTTCTGCGTCGCCATCACGAGGAACGGCGATCCGACCGGCCGCGTGACGCCGTCGACCGTGACCGTGCCCTCTTCCATGACCTCCAGCAGCGCCGACTGCGTCTTCGGGCTCGCCCGGTTGATCTCGTCGGCGAGCACGATGTTCGCGAAGACGGGACCGGCGTGGAACTCGAAGGCGCCCTCCTTCTGGTCGTAGACGGTGATGCCCGTGACATCGCCGGGGAGCAGGTCGGGCGTGAACTGGATCCGGGTGCTCGTTCCCGTCACGGTCTGCGCGATCGCCCGCGCGAGAGCCGTCTTGCCTGTGCCGGGGAAGTCCTCGAGCAGCACGTGGCCGCCGCTGACCGCCGCGGCGAGCACGAGCTCGATCACGTGCCGCTTGCCGAGGATCGCCTGTTCGACGTTGGCGGTGAGGATCGAGAACGTCTCGGCGAACCAGGCGGCCTGTTCGGCGGCGATGGTCACGGGAGCAGCGGAGGGAGCAGGCATAGGGCAACCGTATTCGTCTCTGGCACCTGCGGTGTGCAGGGCGGTGGGGAGGAGGGAGTCGTCATCGCGGCGGGTTCATCCGGCAGGATCGGCGGGGTCGGCGGGCTTGTCGGAGTCCTTCGGATCCTCCGGCTCCGGCTCCGGTTGCGTGCACAGCGTCACGCGGTGCGTGATCGGCTTGAGCGAACTGAAAGCGCCCGTCCACGTGAGCTTCATGTCGACCGTGGAGATGCCGTCGACGATCCTCGGAGTCACGGCGAGGGAGTACGAACCGCGGGCGGCAGGGCTGACGACGAACGCGTCATCCGGGTTGGCTGGCACGCACTCGCGGAACTCGACCGCCACCGTCGTCGGCGCCGTCCGGGGCGAGATCTCGACCGAATCGGAGCAGTACTCCCGCAGCACCGCGTGGCAGGAGCGCGCCCCGACCGGCAACGGTGATGAGTCGGTGCTCAGCTGGAAGTCCGACCGCCAGGACCCGTACATGTAGTACTGCGGAACGAAGCCGTCTCGCACGGCGATGTCGGGCGCCGACTCGAGCCGGTAGGAATAGCGGTTGTCCTGGACCGACGGCTGGGTGGCGATCGTGTAGCTCGTGTTGCCCTTCGGGCCTTCCACGAAGGTGAACGTGAAGACCTGGGTGGTCGCCGACTCGGCGACGCCGAAGCCGTTCGATGCGCACGCCTTCACGTTGTAGGTCGAGTACTCGGCGAGCTTGGTGAGGGTGGGTGACGACGACTGCGCCTCCGCACCCGAGACCTGCAGACGACCGTCGCCGTCAGCGGTGCAGCTCGCATTGCCCGATCGCCAGGCGAGGTACACGACGTCGATGCCGAGGGCGCTGCCGTTCGGCTGCGCTGCCACTCCCGAGACGTCGATCGAGGTGTTCGACGTCGCGGTCGCGCGTGCTCCCGAGGGGTCGAAGTAGACGGTTCCCGCAGCGGTGACGGACGTGCGGAAGGCTCCGCCCTCGTTTCCACCATCGCCCGTCGGCGGCTGGAACTGGCTGATCGGGACGATCGTGATGTTCTGCGGGCCCGGCGCCAGCGCGATGTCGGCCGTCGTCGTCGCGCCGGTGCGGTTGATGACCTGCCCGGTCTCCTCGATGCGGAACGCGAGGGAGTCGTCCGACGCATCGACCGCGAGAGCGACGATGCCGCGCCCGCGCTCCGTGCTGCCGGGGCGATAGACGGGTGTGGCGTTCGCCTTCGACACCACAGGGGCGGCATACGCCCAGCTGGTGTGCGGTGACGTCGCCGCCGATGTGCCGACCGCGTTGACGGCCGCCGCGGTGAAGACGTGCGGCGCTCCGTTGACGAGTCCGTTCACCGTGCACCGGTAGGCACCTGCCGCCGGGCTGCACGACGCGTTCGCCGGCGCTCCGTCCTGCAGGATCTCGACCCCCGTGACGCCGGGGTGCGCGCGACCGGCCTCACCGAGGGGCACGTCGAGCACCACGGTCGAGCGGGTGAATCCGACCGTCGTGACGCTGGCGGGTGCCTGCGGGAAGCCCTGCAGATCGAGGGTCAGAGTTCCGGTGCCGGTGCGCCCCTGCGCATCCTGCACGACGAAGGGGATGATGCACTGTCCACCCGGCGCCTGCCCTCCGCCGGGCCAGCTCGCCGTGATCGCCTTGCTTCCCGAAGTCGAGATCGACGCGACATCGCATCGTGTGCCCCCGCCGAGGGACATCAGTCGGAGGCCCGATCCGGGCTTCCCGGCGAACGGGTCGTACTCGCCGGCGACGTCGACGACGTCGATGGTGCAGCTGGGGTTCGTCACGATGCACTGCTTCGTGAAGGTCGCGCCGCGCGGCGCATCCGGCGGCGCTGCTCCGACGACGAGGCGGACGGATGCCGACGGCTCGCCGTACTGGGGCACCGTGACGCTGACGTTCTCGGCGTTGCCGGGTCGCGCGTCTGCGCGTGCCTCGATGGTCAGCTGAGGCCCGTTTCGGGTGACGATGAAGGCCGAGCCCGAATAGACGATCCGGTACTCGAGGGATCCCGCGTCACCCTCACGTCCGCCCTCCCACGCGGCCATGTTCGCGTACATGTCGACCGTCTCGGTGGTTCCGGGGGCGATCGTGTGCGAGATCGACGACAGCAGCAGCTGCGGCTCGGCAGGACGGATGCTGATCGGCACGTCGATGAACGACCAGCGCTCCTGACCCTGCAACCGCACCTGGACCAGGCAGGTGTCCGACCATGGCGCTTCACGGCCGGCGCGATACGTCACGCTGCCTGCACCCTCGGCGGAGCACGACGCGGCCGCCCGCTGCGCGGTGAACTGCCCGGATCCCACTTCGAGGGCATCTGAGGAGGTCAGGTCGACATAGTCGGCCGCGTCGAACGAGACCGAGGCGTCCTCGTCGACCACGACAGGAGTCGAGGCGGGCTTGAGCTGGACCTGCATGTCGTCGAAGGCGGGTATGCGCAGGAACCCGTAGGCGACCACCGCTCTGCCGCCCGATCCCTCGCCCTTCAGCTGGAACGGAACGAGCGCACCGTCTTCGGGGGCCGCGCCCACGATGCGGTTCCCCTGAACAGTGAACCCGGGCTGGTCGCCCCACAGGCTCAAGGTGAGGGAGGAGGCGTCACCCGAGGGCCAACTGACACGATCGGTCACGACGTCGATGCCGCGATCCGGGAGCTCCTCCCGATCGCGCGCAGTGAGCACCGTGTCGGCGACGCTCGGCTGGTCGGCGACCGCACCGTCGGTCACGGTCACGACGATGAGACCCTGCGACGTGCTGGATGTGCGAGTGGACCTGACCGTATAGAAGTAGGAGTTCGTGCCGGCGGTGTCTCCCGCGCGCAGCACGACACGGCCGTCTTCGAGAGAGGTGTCGGGATCGATCAGCGCGTTCAGGCGGTCGTAGAGCGGATTCCCCTTGACCGGTGGCGCGTTCGGGACGAGTTCGGTGATCTCGAGCTCGCTCTGCGCCGGATCGAGGTCGTTGAGACGCGGGTCGAGGACGATCGGTGTCGTCGACCCGGCCTCGACGCGCACGTAATCGCTGAAGGTCACGGGCGCCGCGTCATCGATGTCCGCGTCGAGCACGCCGACGCGGACGGTGCCCGTCCCCTGCTCGCCCTGCGGGTCGCGCACCGTGTATCCGAAGCTCACCTGACCGCCGTCGACACCGCCCGCGGGCGCCCGGTAGACGATCGCGTCGCCGTCGGCCGAGATCGTCGCCGTGCCCGCACCCTTGTGGGGCTGGTCGACGCCCGCGAGCACGACTCGATCGCCATCGCTGTCCATGCCGGTCGAAGGCACGGGCAGCGACACGGTCTGACCGCTGAGGACTCGGCCGGTCAGGGTCGACGGCGTCGGGGCACGGTTGGTGCCCGGAGGCACGACCGTGACCGTCACGACACCGTTGTCGGCGAGGGCGGGGTTGCGCTCGAGTGACACCGAGTACGACAGACGGTAGGTGCCGGGCGTCGTGGGTGCGAGGTAGCGCAGCGCGTTGCGGTCGGCGAAGACGAGCTCACCCGATTCGCCCGAGCCGGTCACCTCGGGGAGAACGACCAGGGGCTCCCCTCGCGGCGCCACGTCGTTGGCCGTGACAGCGATGCGCGTGAGCGAACCTGCGCGCACGGTGATCGCGTCGGGGAAGACGATCGGACGCGTCACCGTCGACGGCGGCGTGAGGAAGACCGTGACGGTTCCCTGCACTGCGGCACCGGTGCCGTCGGCGATCGTCACGGTGGCCTTGCCGATGACCCCGGGCTCGCCGTCCTCCGTGGTGCCGTTCACCCGGATGCTCTCGTTGCCGACCACACGCACGCCGAGCTGCGGCGTCGAGCTCACCGCATCGGCCAGCATCAGCACCCGACCACTGGTGTTCTGCACGGCGCGGATGACGTCGACCGTCGTGTCCTCGCCCTCGCGGACGAACGCGGTCAGCGGTGCCATCGCGAGGCCCGCGGATCCGTCGACCGCGGTGATGCGGATGACGGCCGACTGCTCGGCCTGGGTGGTGACGTCCTGAGCCGTGTAGGTGACGACATACTGCCCCGGTTCGGCCACCGTCATCTCGACGGTGCCGGATGCCGCGTTCGGGTTGACCTCGAGTCCCTGCGCGGTCGCCGCAGTCTGCACGGCGTCGACGAGACGATACGAACCGGAGCCGCCGGACAGATGATCTGAGATGCGCACCGATTGGAGCTCCCCGACACGCGCGGTCAGCGCGACCGGCGAGGCGACGAGAGCCGGGCTCCCTGTGACCTGCACATCGAGGGTCTTCTCCGCGGTCGCACCGTGCACGTCCTCGACCACCACGGTGACCGAGATCACGGCATCCGCGGCATTCGGGTCGGTGTGGCGGATGGCCACCCGTCCGTCGGCCATCGGCACGACCATGACGGGCGACGAGGAATCGGTCTCGTAGGCATCGCTGAGCACGAACGGATCGCCCTCGGGATCGACCCAGCCCGACAACGCCGAGACGACCGTGCTGCCGCCCGGAAGGAGCTGGGGCGTCGGCCACTCCTGCTGGCAGGCGTCGACTCCGCACCACACGGGCGCGGAGTTCGCTTCCGGATCGACGACGGTCAGGGTCACGGTCGCCGGAGCCGACACCGCGGCGCCGTCGGTGACCGCATATGTGAAGCTCGCCTGCCCCGAGCCCGCCTTGACGTCGACCACCAGCGACTGCCCGTTCGCGACGAGGGTCAGGTCTCCGAACGCCGGGTCGCCGAGCCCGCCCGAGACCGATTCGGGATCGATCGACAGCACGTCCTTCTTGTTCGGATCGTGGTCGTTGAGGAGCACCGGCAGGATCACCTGCTCGCCCGCACGGACACCGAATGCGTCGTCGACGGCGACGGGCGGCATCTGCTCGGCCACGTCCTCGACGATGATCGTGCCCTCCTGCTGCTCGGTGTCGTCTTCGATCGCCCACTGCTCGAGCGGGATGAGCACGCCGTCGGGGGCCGTCCAGATGAGTCCGGTGCCGATCTCGCTCAGCACCGCTCGATCGCCGTTCTCCTGGAAGACCGGTTCGATCGTCGAAGAGTCGAGGGCCTCGTCCGGAACACGCAGCGGAACGGTCTCGCCACCTGCCCACAGAGTGCCCGCACCCGTGTCGAGCCAGGCGGCATAGACCTCGCCGTCGACGACGACCGGCGTCGCCGGCACGCCCGACGCGTCAGCGACCCGCTCCGACTCTCCGGAATCCAGATCGACCGACACGAGTCCGTCGGAGTCGGCGATCGACATGTTCTCGCCCGACTCAGCGCCCTCCTGGAGACGCGCGTCCTCAGCGACGTCCAGCTCCACGGGTTCGTCGCGCCCCTGCAGCCACAGCTCGCCGGTGCCCGCCTGGAGCATCGCCCAGCGGTCGCCCACGACCGTGACGAGGAGGCCCTCTGCGGCATCCGGAGCCTGCGAGACGGACTCGGGATCGCCGAGGAAGCGGTGCTCGTCGATGTCGAACCGGCGGATCGCGCCCTCGTCTGCGGAGAAGAGCACCAGCAGGCCCGCGGGCGACAGCCCGATCGCATCCGCCGTGTACGTCGGAGGGTCCTCGCCCTCCTCGACCTCGACGCCCGCGAACGGGTCGACGAGAGCAGTGGCGGCACCCGCCTCGAGAGTGGTGACCGATACCTGGCCGGTGTCGGTGCGATACGCCACATAGGCACCGGCCGACAGGATCTCCCGCGTGCCCGCCGGCGTCGGCTCGGAAGCGATCGGCGTGCCTTCATCCGACGCGTCGGAGAGCAGGTCGGCGGGATTCGCGGGGTCGAGATCCCACCGCTGCCTGTTGCCCTGGGCGTAGATGACGGCCGCCGAGCCGCTCTGCCAGACGGCCTCGGGATCGTCGACGTTGCGCACGGTGTCGATCTCGGCGAGCTCGGTGTTCACGCGGGCGTACTGGCCGCTGTCGCGCATGACCCAGACGGACGACTCGAGGCGGGGCACCTCCTGCGACTGGTATCCCTGGGCCGTGATGGCGAGCGTGAGCACCACCGCCAGGGCGGCGACACCCGAGATGGCCGCGATCAGGCGTCCGCGCGATCGGGGGTTCGCCTCCGCGCGAGCGCGGTCGCCGATGGCCATCACAGGACCCCGGTCAGGTAGAGCACGCCGACGCCGACGCCACCGAGGACCGCTGCTCCGATCAGCGCGCCGATCACGCCGGCGACGAGGGGCGAGCGGGTCTTCGCACGCGCGGCGGGCAGTTCGTCGCGGTCGCGCGGCATCGCCTGCTGCTTCGCGGCGCGCACTGCACGTCGCGAGTCGGGGGCGACGGTGGTGATCACCGGGCCGCGGGCGCTGGAGTCGGAGAAGCTGACGGGCGCTGCTGCGGCCCATTCAGCGGACGCCGCCTCGAAGGCCGTCGGGTGCAGACCCAGCTCGAACTGCGCCCAGCGCAGGCGTTCCGCGAAGTCGGCCATGCTCGCGAACCGTCTGGCCGGATCACGGTGCATCGCGGTCGCGAAGATCTCGTCGATGATCGGCGGGATGCCGGGTATCGGCACCGCGGTATAGCGCGCCTTGATGATGCGCTCGGTGAGCTGGTCGCGGGAGTTGGAGCCTCGGTCGGCGCGTTCGAACGGGCTTCTTCCCGCGAGGAGCGTGTACAGGGTGGCTCCGAGGCTCCAGATCTCGCTCGGGACGGATCCGGAGACGCGCTCCTGCAGCACCTCCGGCGAGCTCCACGGCACCGACATCGCGATGGTCTCTCCGTCGCCCTCGTCGATCACGGCGGCCGCGATGCCGAAGTCGGCCAGCACGGGGGCGCCGAGGGAGTTGATGAGCACGTTGGACGGCTTGATGTCGCGATGCAGGAGTCCGGCCCTGTGCACGGTCTCGAGGGCGCCTGCCATGCGCACGCCCGTGTCGAGCACCTCGGCGAGCGCCAGCGGCGCCTTCTTGTACCGGGCGCTCATGGTGTCGGGGCAGTACTCCATCGCGAAGTACGGCCGACCGTCTGCAGAGATGGACGCATGATAGATGGTGACGATCGAGGGGTGGGCGCTGAGCCGCGCGGAGATGTCGGCCTCGACGTTGAAGGTGCGGAGAACCTCGCGGTTCACGGCATCCGCCAGCAGCACCTTCACAGCGGCGACGCGTCGCGGCATGTCCTGTTCGTAGAGGAAGACATCTGCGAACCCGCCGGATCCGAGCGGACGCACATAGCTGTACCCCGCCAGCGTCGGCGGTGTCGATGCCATGCGCGTGGCCACCCATGCTCCTCACGGTCGGTCGGGAGACCGCGCTCTGCATGATCCCTGCGCGCCGCGCTGGGCGATCCCCCCGACCACGAGTATATCGAGGGTGTGGACGATCCCGAAGGCGGGCGATCGCCCCTGCACTCGCCCCGACACGGCGGGCGCGCCCAGCACGCCTCGGTGGTCAGGCGCGCCAGCACCCGACGACATGATCGTCGACCATGCCCGCGGACTGCATGAGCGCGTACATCGTCGTCGGACCCACGAATCGGAAGCCGCGACGACGCAGTTCCTTGCTCATCGCCGTCGACTCCGGCGTCACCGCCGGTACATCCGCGAACGATGCGGGCCGCGGTCCCGATGCCGGCGCGAACGACCACATCAGCTCATCCAGCTCGCCGTCTGCCATCGAGCGCACGATTCGGGCGTTGCCGATGGTGGCCTCGATCTTCGCCCGGTTGCGGATGATCCCCGCATCCGCCATGAGCCGCTCGACGTCGGATCGGTCGAACTCGGCGACCCGCTCGGGCTCGAAGCCGGCGAAGACCTCGCGGAACCGGGGGCGCTTGCGCAGGATGGTGATCCACGAGAGCCCCGCCTGAAACCCCTCGAGGGCCATCTTCTCGAACAGCGCCCGGTCGCCGTGGAGCGGGGTGCCCCATTCCTCGTCGTGATACCGGCGGTATTCGGCGTCGTCGCCCACCCACCCGCATCGGTCGCGGAGGTCGGGGCCGGCGATCAGAGACGTCATGAGCCCACGCTAGCCGCCGCCACCGACACGGCGGGTGATCCCGGCTCTCCTGCCGGGACTACGCAGCGGCCTCTGCGGGGCCGGATCCGAGCGCGTCGATGAACGACGTCGAGAACCCGTCGAGAGCGTCGCGCGCCGCGGCAGCATCCTGTCGTTCGATGGCGGCGAGGGCGGCGGAGAGGAGACGGCGGCGGGAGGCCCGATCCGTGTCGAGATCGATGCCGTGGTGGCGGGCCGTCTGCGGATCCACGAACAGCCGCAGCGGGTCGATGTGGTCGCGGGCGAGGCGGGGGCCCAGACGGCCGAGCTCCCGCGAGATGAGGATCTCGGAGAGCTCGAGGTAGCGGAGCAGCTCGCAGGTCTCGTCCGCCAGTCGCGTCGACTGCTGGTGCGTGCGCACGGGCGGGCCGATGCAGCTCTTCTCGACGATCAGGCGACCGACGACGTGGGCGCGCTCGATCATGTCAGCGCGCGACCACTCCGCCACACGAGTTCCGGCGCTCGGAGACACCTGGACGAACCGCATCTCGACAAGCCGTTGCAGCGCCTCGCGCACCGGCGTCCGGGAGACGGCCCACGCGTGGGCGAGCAGATCGAGCCGCAGTCGCTGGCCGGGCGGGATGCGGCCGCTCACGATCTCGGCGAGCAGGCGCTCGTATGCGAGACCGCTGAGAAGCTGCGGGCGCAGTTGGTCCTCGAGGGAGCCCATGGGCATGATCACATCGCTCTCATCAACTAACATATTGGATGATTAGAGGATGACATAAGTTAGCCGTGGACACAAATCATCTGATATTTCAATGTGTGGGCACCCTGCCTGAAGTCGTCGCCTCATCCGCCGAGAGCCAGGGCATGGGTATATATTGCGGGCGATTGATATATCAGGTACCCAGATGATTCCGACTAGCATTGACCCATGCCTGTGCCCAAGACCCCGGCGCAAATGCCCCGAAAACTGCTGCGCGACCAGATCTTCGACACGCTTCTGGATGCCATCGTCGCCGGTGACCTGGCCGCAGGGGAGCCGATCTCCGACAAGCAGCTCGAGAGCTGGTTGGGCGCCTCGCGCACGCCGATCCGGGAGGCGGTGAACCGGCTCGCCGGCATGGGGCTGATCGAAGTGCTTCCTCAGAGGGGCACCCGCATCGCACCTCTCGATCCCACGAGGTTCGCAGAGGAGATGGAGATGCTCGGCGTCGTGTACTCGGCGACGGTGCGCGAGGCTGTCCCGCTCCTCACCGACGCGGACCGGACGCAGATCGCCGACCTGCACACGACGGTGAGCCGGACCTCGAACGCCCTCGAACGCGCACGGATCGTGAACAACCTGATGAACGTGTTCGTCGACCGCTACCGCAACACCCTCGTTCAGCGCATCCGCGAGAAGTCGGTGCCGCACGTCACCCGGATGATCACCGCTCGACCCGGCGCACTCGACGCGACCGACACATCGGCCGCGCTCGACGCACTTGCCTCCGCCGCCGCCACAGGGAACGCGGATGCCGCAGCCCTGGCCGCACAGGCGTACTTCACTGCAGGGGCCGCAAGCGTGCAGGCACGAGATGCGGCCGAATCGAGCCCGCAGGTCGCTGCCGGCGCCGATACAGCTGAGCGGCTCGGAAGCGAGGACGCGTGATGCCCACGAGGGACACACCTCCGCCGCGGCGGCTGCTTCGCGACGAGGTCTACGACACGATCCTCGGGGCGATCCTCGACGGGACGTTGGAACCCGGGGAAGTTCTCCACGACGAGGAGCTCATGACGTGGCTCGGGTCGTCCAGAACCCCGATCCGCGAGGCGCTCAATCGACTCGCCGAGGAGGACGTCGTCGAGTTGGTGCCGCACCGTCACACCCGGGTGGCCCCGGTGAACGTCGCGGCGATCAACGAGAGCCTGTTCGTGATCGGAGTGATCCACGAGCACCTTGCCCGCACCACCACCGCCGACCTCGCGGATGCGCATATCGCCGACCTGCGTCGCGAGCTGGCGCATGTCGAGGATGCGGTGGATGCAGATGACGCGGCCGCTCTCGGACGAGCGATCCGCCGGTATTTCCTCGTCGTCGTCCGCGCCGCGACGAACTCCGTGCTGCGAGCGAAGGCCGAGACCCTGTCGCTGCAGCTGGTGCGCTTCCTCACGCCTCGCGAGAACCTCGTCACGCCTCTCCAGGCGCGCGATTTCATCCGCGCGATCACTGCAGCGGCCGAAGCCCGTGACGGCGAACGAGCCGGAGATCTGATCCACGAGCTGCACGCCGCGACGCGCAGCAACTTCCTCGAGTACTACCGCGAGCCGGATCCCGCGAACTGAGCGCGGCTACGGCTACGGCTACCGCGCCGCCCCGCCGCACAGGCCCAGCACCACCCCGACCCACACCGCCGCACCCACTGCGCGAACGGTCCCAGGGGAGCAACCGACGGGGGTCCCCTGGGGCGTACCCCGAGGACCCCCTCCGGAACTCAGTCGGCGATGGTCGCGGCGTCGATCACGAAGCGATAGCGCACGTCGGAGGCGAGCACGCGCTCGTACGCCTCGTTGATCTGCGATGCGCTGATGATCTCGATCTCGGCTGCGATGCCGTGTTCGGCGCAGAAATCGAGCATCTCCTGGGTCTCCTGGATGCCGCCGATGTTGGACCCCGCGAGCGATCGACGCCCGCCGATCAGAGACGAGACGTTCACTGAGAGCGGTTCTGCGGGGGCTCCCACGCAGACCATCGACCCGCCCACGTCGAGCAGACCGAGGTAGGCGCGGAGGTCGACAACCGCGCTGACCGTGTTGAGGATGACGTCGAACGACCCGCGCAGCGAGCGGAACGTCTCGGGATCGCTCGTCGCATAGTAGTGATCGGCACCGAGACGGAGGCCGTCATCCTTCTTGCTGAGCGTCTGCGACAGCACGGTGACCTCTGCTCCGAGAGCGTGCGCGATCTGCACGCCCATGTGGCCGAGTCCGCCGAGGCCGACGACCGCCACGCGCGTGCCGGGTCCGACGTTCCAGTGCCGCAGCGGGGAGTACGTGGTGATTCCTGCGCAGAGCAGGGGCGCCGCGACGTCGAGCCCGAGCGCGTCGGGGATGCGCACGGCGAAGGATTCGGTCACCACGACCTGCTCGGAGTATCCGCCCTGAGTGACGCTGCCGTCACGGTCGGTGCTGCCGTAGGTGAAGATCGCACCGTTGGAGCAGAACTGCTCGTCGCCGCGCAGGCAGTTGCGGCATTCTCCGCACGAGTTCACGAGACAGCCGACGCCGACCCGATCGCCGACGGCGTGCTTGGTGACATCCGATCCGATGGCCGCGACGGTTCCGGCGATCTCGTGTCCGGGTGCGAGCGGGTACTGCTGCGGCCCCCAGTCTCCGCGCACCGTGTGGATGTCGGAGTGGCAGATGCCGGCGAACGCGATGTCGATCAGGATGTCGTTCGGGCCGAGCTCGCGACGCTCGATGACGGTCTTCTCGAGCGGTGCGGCCTCGCTGGGTGCGGCATAGGCGGTGACACGGGTCATCTCGGACTCCTCTGATCGGTGCGGATGGGCCAGATCGACACTACTCGCGCCCTCCTCTGCGGCACCTGACCGCCCACGACGAAGGCCGGGACCACTGATCCCGGCCTTCGTCAGCGGAGCGACGAGGAAACCTCAGCGCTTCGCGTTCTTCTTGAGCGCCTTCTCCAGCACAGGGGCGTCACCGGATGCCGCGAGCGCCGCGTAGTACTCCCGAGCCTCGTCCTGCCGCACGCGCTCGGCGCCGGAGGCGATGGGCGCCCGGACGTGCTCCGGCTCGTAGCCGAACGCGTCGACCAGGTCGAGTGCGTACGGACGGAGCCTGGCGCACAGACGGTCGATGTATCGCGAGACCGCGGCGGCGCGCTGCGTCGAGAGACGCCCGTGGATGAGGTGCCAGGCGAGGTGCTTCTCGATGAGCTGCAGACCGAAGAGGTCGCGCAGCCACGTGAGCACCTTCTTGGTGTCGGCGTCGTCGACGCGGTGGACGGCATCCGTGAACGCCTCCCACTGCAGCAGCTCACCGTGCGCACGGGCCGCCTCGATCAGCTCGGCCTGATTCTCGTTGAACAGCTTCGCGCCGAGGGCCTTGTCCTTGCCCGCCGGACGCAGCCGGCCGGCGATGTCGGCGACCATCTGCTGCACGCGCTCGGCGAGCAGCTGGTGCTGCTGCTCCTCACGCAGACCGTTCTCGACCGAACGCGAGACCTGACCGAGGTCGACGACCGACTGGCCGAACTGACGAAGGCCTGCGCCGTGGAACAGCTTGCCGGCGGTCATGCCTACGGCGAACTTGGCCAGGGCCGCAGCATCCTTGCCGGTGAACTGCTTGGCGTAGTCGGTGAGCAGCCGCTTGCCGACCAGCTGAAGGAGCACATTGTTGTCGCCCTCGAAAGTGACATAGATGTCGAGGTCGGCGCGAAGTCCCACGAGACGGTTCTCGAACATGAAGCCCGCTCCGCCGCAGGCCTCGCGAGCCTCCTGGAGGGTGTCGAGCGCGTGCCAGGTCGACAGCGGCTTGAGGGCTGCCGCCAGGGTCTCGAGGTCCTCACGGTCATCAGGGGTGTCGATGCGGCCGGAGAACACGCCGTCGAACTTCTGCAGGAACTCGTCGTGCGCGAAGATCTGCGCGTAGGTCGTCGCCAGGCGCGGCAGCAGGCGGCGCTGGTGCTTGCCGTAGTCCATGAGCACGACCTCCTGGCCGTCTGCTCCGTCGAACTGGCGGCGCTGCGTCGCGTAGGTGATCGCGATCTTCAGCCCGAGAGCCGAAGCCCACGACGCGGCGCCGTCGAGCGAGACCCGTCCCTGCACCAGCGTGCCGAGCATCGTGAAGAAGCGGCGACCGGGGCTGTCGATCGCGCTCGAGTACGTGCCGTCGGCCGCCACATCGCCGTACTTGTTCAGCAGGTTCGTGCGGGGGATGCGGATGTGGTCGAAGCTGAGGCGGCCGTTGTCGATGCCGTTGAGCCCGCCCTTGAGTCCGTCATCCTCACGACCGATGCCGGGAAGATCGACGCCGTCTTCGCCGCGCAGCGGCACGTAGAAGCAGTGCACCCCGTGGTTCACGCCGTTCGTGATCAGCTGAGCGAACACCGTCGCCGCCACGCCGTGCAGCGCCGCGTTGCCGAGGTACTCCTTCGTCGCGCCGCGGAACGGCGTGTTGATCACGAACTCCTCGGTGCTCGGGTCGTACGTAGCGGTGGTGCCGACCGCTGCCACGTCGGAGCCGTGCCCGATCTCGGTCATCGCGAAGGCGCCGGGGATCGAGAGATCCATGACACCGGGCAGCCACTTCTCGTGGTGCTCGGCGGTGCCGAGCTGCAGGATGGCGGAGCCGAACAGCCCCCACTGCACTCCCGACTTGATCTGCAGACTCGGATCGGCGACGACGAGCTCCTCGAAGCCGGCGATGTTGCCGCCGTTGTTGTCTTCTCCGCCGAGTGCGGTCGGGAACGCCCGGTGCACTGCCTTGTTCTCGACGAGCAGGTGCAGCTGGCTGAGCACACGCTCGCGGTGCTCGTCCTTGCTCAGCGCGTCATCGCGCCAGAACGCCGAATCCTTGATCAGCTCGCGCGCCTCGCGGCGCGTGTCGGCCCAGGTGCCCATCAGCAGATCGGTGACCCGGGCGACATCGAACCTCAGGTTCGCATCTGCGCTGTCGGTGTGCGGGCGAGTCGTCTTCGGACGGACGGCGGCGTCGACCATGAGCGTTCCTCTCAGAGGGAAGTAGGGATACTCCCATGGTAGGTCTGCCACAACCAGGAGCGAACTGCTGTGTGCGCATCCTCCAACAAGCTCCCGGGACGGCGCCCGGTCGGATTGTCGTCAGACCACAGTCTCAGCCCAGCCGCAGTCTCAGGCCTCGACGCGTGCGGGCGTGGGAGGCGCGGTCTGCGCCTGCTCCCACCGCCGTCTCGTCCCTTCGCTCAACCGCGCCCACGTCCGATCGCGGATGAAGATCGAGTCGATCGCGATCATCGTCAGCGAGAACCACGGCAGCCCCATCAGCACGCCGATGCCGATGTGGAAGGAGAGGATGCCGATGAGGCCGATCAGCCGAGTGGGCCGTGTGAGCAGCATCAGCGGGAACGCCACCTGCAGGATGATCGAACCCCAGGTCGCCGCGACGACCATCGGGCCCCAGGTCGTGACCAGGTCGCTCAGCACCGGCCACGTGCCGAACCGAGCGGTCTGCAGAGGGTTGTACACCGCGTAGCCCTCTTCCCAGGGCGCACCTCCCGCCTTGTAGAGAGCACCCGATGCGTACACGAAGCACACCTGCGCGGTCAGCGCCACGAGTGCCAGATTGTGGAAGACCGTTCCCAGGAGGGCGGGCTGGCTTCCCGGAGCGAACCACTCCCCCTTCTTGGCGCGACGTCTGGCATCGATCGACCAGCGAGCGGCCGGGTCGGCGAAGAACAGCAGGAGCAGCGCGATGCGGAACATGTTGTCGCCCTGATCGCCCACCATGTCGTTCGCCTCGATGAACCCGACCCAGAGGCAGAAGAACACCGGGAGGACGATCCGGAAACGCCAGCCGAGGACGAACAGCACCGCCAGCACGCCGAGCAGCAGATAGAGGGCGGTGTAGAGCGCGTCATTGCCCATCGCGGCATGGAACGCGCTGAAGATCCAGATCTTCGGGAACTCGCTGACGGGTTCGGCGAGTTCGCCGTTCCACGCCGACCCCGAGCCGAACGTATAGAGACGAGTGCTGAAGTTCGACGCGAGCAGGCCGATCGCCGTGATGCCGAAGAGGATGCGGGTGACCGCGAGACCGTAGAGGGCCTTCTTGCCGTTGAAGAGCCAGTCCCCCACGAACGCGGAGATCCGGTCGATCGCCGAGAGGACCATCGACCACAGTCCGCCGATCATCGACGAGGCGAAGCTCAGCAGGCGGGTCACGAAAGACCGGGGAGGCGGGGCGGCAGGCGCACCCGAAGGCGCGGGCATGCGCGGCGGCGAAGGCTCGGGCGCAGAGGCGGGTGGAGCGGATGCCGGAGCGGGCGCCGTCACGGTCGACCGCCCGGCAGCATCCTTCTTCCGGTCCCGGTTCGCGGCGCCGTTCGTCTGGGGCGCGGTCTTGGTGGGCGCGCTCACGGCTGGATCCTCTCGAACTGGGCGCGGAAGGTGTTCGCGAAGTTCTCGCGACTCTGCCCCTCCTCTTCTATAGGCAGGCGCCACCCGGTGGTCGAGAACGTGGGGTCGGGGCGCTGCGCGCTCGGATCGTTGCGATCCGCATAGGGCACCACGTTCTGGCGGCTCACGCGGTACTGGACCTTGATGACGGAGTCGGCGCCCCAGATCGCATAGGCCACCTGGGTGGCGTAGGCGGTGGAGAGGTGCTCTTCCGCCATGTACGCGTCGGTCGACGGGTTGTCGCCCTCGAGTTCGTCGAAGGAGCGCACCATCCACTCCTCCCAGCCATCCTCGGCGAAGTCGAGCCCGACGACGGCCTTCTGGTCGTCGTCCAGCTTGTTGTAGGCGTTCATCTGGCCGCTCGCGACCTCGCTCGACTGGATCCCCGCTCGGGGCGGGAAGAGGTTGTAGCGGATCATCGAGAGCTCGACGTCGGTGGCGCTCACCCACCCGGTCTCGATCTCCTCACCGTCCTTCTCGATGACGGCACGCACGTTGAAGTGGTAGTCGCCGTTGATGGGCTCGGGCGCGAAGACGCTCCACGACTGACCGAACATCGGCAGCATGTACCCGGCGAGGACTTCTTGCGTGGGGATCTCGCGGAGCGCCGAGTACGGAGCGATCCACAGGAACGACGCCCCCACGTGCCACAGGGTGAGCAGACACGCGGCGAACGCGATGAGCTTCACCCACCAGGTCGGGCGCGGTCGAGGGGCGGTCGCGGCGACCGCCGCATCCTGCACTTCGGGTGAGGTCTCAGTCATCGTGCCCATCCACATCCTTCTCACCGCTGAAGGTCGGGGCCGCCGCAGCGACGGCCCCGACCTCTCAGCGTTCCTGCACTGCGTTACTCCGTCTGGACGAGCGGCCGTCTGGAACGCGCGACCCTCGTCATCCCGAGTCCGAGCATCAGCAGCAGAGCCGCCAGCGCGATCCACCCGCCCTGGATCTCACCACCGGTGGTGGCGAGGCCCGTGGCCACGACCTGGAACGAGGCCGACACGCTGCCGGAGGTCGCTCCGGTCAGTGTCACGGCGTGGGTTCCGAGGTCGGTGCCGGAGGGGATCGTCCAGGTGAAGGTGACCGTGCCCTGCGCATCGGCGACCTGGGTGCCCAGTGCGATCGGCTCGGACGTCATCACACCGGTGACGGACTCGCCGGGCTGGAACCCGGTGCCGACCGCCGTCTGCTTCTCACCGCGCTCCAGAACCGGGACCTTGATCGTGATGGCGATCGGTCCGGTCGGGTCGGCTGCCGCGTCTGCAGACGCCGAGGCCTCAGCAGTCGCCGAGGCGGATGCCTCGGCAGCAGCCTCAGCGGAGGCATCAGCCGCCGCCGACGCGGACGCCGTGGCCGACGACGAGGCGTTGGCCGCCGCGGCCGCCGACGCGGTCGGATCAGCGTCAGCCGAAGCCGATGCGTCAGCCGCACTCGTCGAGGTCGCGTCGTTCTGCGCCGACGCCTGCGCCGCTGCCGCGGAGGCGGCCGACGCGTTCGCATCCGTCGTGGCCGTGGCCGAGGCATCCGTGGATGCGTCGTCCGTCGCCGCCGCAGACGCGGCCGCATCAGCCGTCACGTCAGCCGCCGCCGAAGCGGAACTCGTCGCATCGGCCAGAGCCGCAGCGACAGCCGCCGCCTGAGCCGCCGCGTTGCTGTCGTCATCAGCCTGAGCCGACGCCGCAGCGGATGCCGAGGCGTTGGTGTCGACCTCAGCCGACGGGTCGGCCGCAGCCGAGGCATCAGCCGTAGCCGCAGCGTCAGCCGTGGTCGCAGCGGATGCCTCGACCTCTGCCTCAGCGGAAGCGTCAGCCGCCGCCGTCGCGGACGCCGTGGCCGACGACGAGGCGTTGGCCGCCGCGGCCGCCGACGCGTTCGGGTCGGCATCTGCCGCCGCAGACGCGTCAGCCGCACTCGTCGAGGTCGCATCGTTCTGCGCCGCCGCCTGAGCGGCCGCTGCAGCAGACGCGTCCGCATCCGTCGTGGCCGTGGTCGACGCGTCCGTGGATGCGTCGTCCGTCGCCGCCGCAGACGCGGCCGCATCAGCCGTCACGTCAGCCGCCGCCGAAGCGGAACTCGTCGCATCGGCCAGAGCCGCAGCGACAGCCGCCGCCTGAGCCGCCGCGTTGCTGTCGTCATCAGCCTGAGCCGACGCCGCAGCGGATGCCGAGGCGTTGGTGTCGACCTCAGCCGACGGGTCGGCCGCAGCCGAGGCATCGGCCGTGGCGACTGCATCGGAAGATGCGTCGGTCGATGCACTGGCGATCGCCGCCGCGCTCGAGTTCGATGCTGCGCTCGTCGAGGCGTCCGATGTCGCCGAGGCCTCAGCCGCGGTATCCGTCGTCGCGTCGGCCAGCGCCGCAGCCTGAGCCGCGACCGCCGCACCGGCGTTCGCCTCCGAGGTGGCGTCCGCCGTGGCTGCCGTGGACGATGTCGCCGTCGCCGCCGACTCCGCCGCAGCCTCAGCCGTCGGGTCAGCCGCAGCCGATCCCTCTGCCGTGGCGTCCGCGAACGCCGCCGCCTGCGCGGCCGCTTCAGCGATCGCGTCGGTCGATGCATCGGCGTTCGCCGACGCGGATGCCGACGCCGCCGCGTTCGTGTTGGCCGCAGCCTCGGACGAGGCATCCGTCGACGAGTCGGCGATGGCCGCCGACTCCGACGACGACGCCGAGTTCGACTCCGCCGCCGTCGATGCATCCGCGTTCACGTCATCCGACGCGTCGGCCTGGGCCGCCGCCTGCGCAGCAACTGCCGCCGAGGCGTTGGCCGTCGAGGTGGCATCGGTCGTCGCGGCCGACGAGGCATCCGGCGTCGCCGCCGCATCCGCCGCCGAGGTGGCGTCCGAGGTCGCCGCCGCTGAGGCCGCCGACGTCGCGTCTGCGAGGGCCGCGGCCTCAGCCGCCGCCTGCGCCGACGGGTCGCCGTCTGCTGTCGCGTCAGCCGAAGCGGATGCCGATGCAGCCGCGTTGGTGTTGACGTCACCCGGGTCGCCCGCAGTCACCTCGGTGGTGTCCGTGTCGCTGGACGCGCCGGATGTCGCGGTGAGCAGGTAGCCCGCGCCGGGCTCGGCATCAGCCGGAACCGGGTAGTTCTCCGTGAACGCACCGAACTCGTCAGTGGTCGCGATGACCGGGCCTCCGATGTCCGCTCCCCCGCCTGGCGCGGTGAGCTGCAGCGACACGGTGGAGTTCACCGGCCAACCCGTGCCGGTGACGGCGAGGTTGGTGCCTGCCGGAACCGACGAGGCCGCGTCGACGACGACAGGAGCAGCCGTCACCTCGGTCGTGTCGGTGGCTGTCTGCGTGCCCGCGCTCGCGGTGACCGTGTATCCCGTGCCCGCGGGAGTTCCCGCCGGCACCGGATAGTCGATCGCGAAGCCGCCGAGAGCACCGGTCGTCACCGTCTGGGGCGTGCCGATGACCGCACCACCGGGGGCTGTCAGCTGCACGGTGACCTCGGTGTCGGCCGGCCACTCCGCACCGGTGATCGCCAGGTCCGTGCCGGCCTCGACGGTCGCGGCCGCGTCGACGGTCGCCGCTGCGGTCACCTCCGTCGTGTCGGTCGCCGTCTGGGTGCCGACGGTCGCGGTGATCGTGTAGTCCGTGCCCGGCGTCGCCGAGGCGGGAACCGGGTAGTCGAGCGTGAACCCGCCGTCGCCATCGGTCGTGACCGTCTCAGGACCGCCGACGGTCGCTCCGCCCGGAGCGGTCAGCTGCACCGAGACCTCGGTGTTCGCCGGCCAGCCGGTGCCGGTGACGGGAAGGCTCGTGCCCGCCTGCACCGTGTCCGCGGCATCCACCGCTGCCGCGGCGGTCACCTCGGTCGTGTCCTCAGCCGTCTGGCCGCCGACCGTCGCGGTCACGGTGTACCCCGTGCCCGGGGTCGCCGACGCGGGAACCGGGTAGTTCAGCGTGAACCCGCCGTCGCCATCGGTCGTGACCGTCTCGGGACCCCCGACGTCAGCGCCGTCCGGGTCCGTCAGCTGCACCTCGACGACGGTGTTGGCCGGCCAGTTCGTACCGGTGATGGGGAGAGAGGTTCCCGCCTGCACCGTGTCGGCCGCATCCACCGCAGCGGCGGCCGTCACCTCGGTGGTGTCGATCGCCGTCTCGGCGCCAGCGGTCGCGGTGACCGTGTAGGCCGTGCCGGGCGTCGCCGATGCGGGCACCGGGTAGGAGAGCGTGAACTCACCGTCGCCGTTCGTCGTGACCGTCTCGGGGCCACCGACGTCCGCGCCTCCGCCCGGAGCCGTCAGCTGCACCGAGATCTCGGTGTTCGCCGGCCAGTTGGAGCCGGAGACCGCGAGATCGGTGCCTGCCTGAACGGTCGGCGCCGCGTCGATCGAGGCGACCGGAGCGTTCGTCACCTCGGTGGTGTCCGTCGCCGTCTGCGCGCCCAGCGTCGCGGTGACCGTGTAGCCGGTTCCCGCAGGAGTTCCGGCCGGAACGGGGTAGCCGAGCACGAAGGCACCCGACCCGTCCGTCGTGACGAGCTCGGGGCCGCCGATGTTCGCGCCGCCGCCGGGAGCGGTCAGCTGCACCGAGATCTGTGTGTTCGCGGGCCAGTTGGTGCCCGAGACGCCGAGGTCGGTTCCGTCCTGCACGGCAGGTGCCGCATCGATCGCTGCCGCGGCGGTCACCTCGGTGGTGTCCGTCGCCGTGCTGGTGCCGTCGGTCGCCGTGACGATGTAGCCGGTGCCGGGCACGGTCGAGGCCGGGATGAAGACCGTGCCGGTGAAGTTGCCCGACGCGTCGGTGGTCACCGGCGCTGATTCGTTGACCGGGGTTCCGTCCGGTGCTGCCACCTGGATCGTCACCTGGGTGTTGGCCGGCCAGCCGGAGCCGGTGACCGGAAGATCGGTTCCGGCCTGCACGGTGGTTGCGGCGTCGATAGCCGCGACTGCCGCCGCCGCTGCCTTGACGGTCGACGACGCGAGATCGAGTTCGACCCCTCCGCCCACGGCCGGGAGCAGATCGATGGCGAGCGCCCGCACGGTGAAGCTGTCACCGGGGATGTCTCCCGGCTCGGACTGCTCGTTGATCGTGATGGTCGCGATGCCGGACAGCACGCCCTGCAGCACGGGGTCCAGCGTCGAGAGCACGGGGCCGGTGACCGCTGCGAGGGCCGGCTGGACGAGCGGGATGACGCTGGTCAGCGCGGTGTTCACCAGAGGGCCGGTGGTCGTGGTGACCGCCGTGGTCACAGCGCTCACCACCGGGTTGAGCAGCGCACCGATGTTGAGCCCGGCGAGCGAGATGTCGGTGGTCACCGTCGGAACCGGCGTGGCCGTGCCCGCGAACTGAGCGAGCGAGCCGGCGATCGTGACATCGCCGGAGACCAGGTCGATCCCGGTGAGCGGGTTGGTGAGATCCACCCCGACGGTGAGCGTGACCGCCAGCGAGTCGAGGGTGGAGTCGAGGATGGTCGCGACCTTGCCGTTGAGGCTGTTCGGGTGCGTTCCGGTCAGAGCAGAGGTGATCCCCTGCTGGATGGCGGCGATCGTCGTCGCAGACAGCACAGGGGTGTTCGCGGGAAGCGAGTTGAGGTCGGCTCCTGCGCCCGTCTCCACGAGGATCTGAGCGAGGTCGACCGAGATCGTCCCGTCGCTCAGATCGACGAGCACCGAGCCCGTGGTGTTCTCGAGCGGCTCCGTCAGGAGCTCCGTGACGACCGTCGCCCCGACTGTGTCGAGGCCGGCGATAGCGACCGTTCCGCCCGTCGCCTCGAAGGCGGCGACGAGGGGCACATCCGGAATCGCGTTGATCGTGTTGACCACGGTCGTGACGAGCCCGGTGAGCGCTCCGCCGGGACCGGCGAGGTCGCTGACCGGGGTCACCGTGCCCTGGATGGCCGTGCCCAGAGTGGTCGCGAGCCCCGCGACGAGGTTGCTGTGCAGGTCGAGGTCCAGGCCCGCGATGCGGTATTCGGAGCCGGCGACGCCGGCGTTCGACTCCGCCCGCGATGCGAGGGCTCCGATGCCGACCGACGCTTCGTCGAGGACGGCGTCGGTGAGACCGGCGACGCTGAGCTGGTCGAAGAGATCGGTGAGTTCGAGGGTGGCGGGGTTGACGCTTCCGTCGATCGCCCCCGCATCAATCGCACCACCGGAGGTGATCGCGCCGGAGGACGCGATCGACTGGGTCTGCGTGGGTGAGGAGCTGAAGCTCTGCGCGCCCCCCAGATCGCCCAGCTGCAGCAGACCGGGCGACGTGCCGTCGGTCAGCAGCGGCACGTTGAGCGTGCCCACGTCGATGCTGAGCGCCTCGAGCACGTCGAGGTCGAGACCGCCGAGCTCAGGGCCGACCGCGGCCGGGTTGCTCGTCAGCGTGTGCCCGAGTGCGGCGACGTCCAATCCGCCGAGCAGGTCGGCCGGCAACTGGATGATCTGTCCCTGCGCGACCGACGGATCGTTCGGATTCGCGTCATCGAGCGCATTCGCCGCCGTCGGTACCAGTGCACCCGCAAGGATCATCGCGCCGACGGTCACGCCGGCGATGCCTCCCCCGATGGCTCTGCGTCGCCGCAGAGTCTTCCCCTCCAAGAATTCCATTCGCCTCTCCCGTGATGCAGATGTTCCGCGTCACAAGGCCCTCCCCAGGCGTCGACAGGTGCCGACCGAGCGCATGTCCAGACAGTATTGCCGGATCGGGAATGTTAAGTCCAGCGATTGTCCAGTGATCTTTCAGGAAACGTCATCAGGTGAGACATTTCGTCATCGGTCATTAAGACCTGCCCACAGGTCTGTCGGCGAGGACGCTTTTGCCAGGACGAATAGGAGGGGTCCAGCGCACTCCGCGCAGGCGCGACACGCACTCCGGCCACACGACGAAACCGCCCCGCAGACCGAGGTCTGCGGGGCGGTTCAGGGCGTGAAGCGAGGGCTACAGAGCGAGCCCGTCGCCGAATCGGAAGAGCGGATCAGCGGTGTCGAACGGCACATCGGGTCGCGAGGCGACGACCGCGGCCATCGACCTCGGCAGGTCGAACGGGAGCCTGCCCTGCGCGCTCGCGACGCCGCTCAGCACATCGAGCAGCGCCGCCCCTGAGACACCCCAGTTGACGGTGACGGCCGCCGCACCGGCCACGATCGGTTCGAGAATGGGCGGTCGATCGGCGAGCACATCGACCACGGTCGGCACGGCTCCGGCGATGGCGCCGACATGCGCGAGCACCTCGTCGGAGAACTCGAGCGACCCCGCATGGAAGAAGTTCTCGAAGGTCGTGTCGCGCTGCTCGAACGGCGCCTGGAGACGGAGGATCGCCAGGTCGGCCTCGTCGACGGTCGCCACGACGTCGCCGTACGCGGCTGCGACGGATGGTTCGATCCCCTCGACGTAGAGCTTGATCCCGGGGGCGAAGGGCAGCGAGCCATCGTTCGTCAGCACGGTCACGGAGGCGCGCTGGGCCGCCTCTCCCGCGGCGCGGAACTCCGCGCTGCCGACGATCCCGTCCGCCGCGTCCTCGTCGACGAACGGGTTCTCGAAGAGCCCGAGCTCGAACTTCTCCCGCAGGATCCGTCGCGCGGAGAGGTCGAGCCTCTCCTCCGAGACCGAGCCCTCGGCGACCAGCCCGAGCAGCAGTTCGGGGCAGTCCTCGCCACCGAACTGATCGACACCCGCATCGAGCACCTTGAGCATCCGCTCTCGCGGCGTCAGATGCTCCACGCCCCAGGCGCGGGCAGGGAACGGCTGGCCGAAGATCTCCGCATCGTTGATCAGACCCCAATCGGTGCACACCAGGCCGTCGAAGCCGAATCGCTCGCGCAGCAGCCCGGTGATCACCGACCTGTTGAAGCCGAACCCGACCTCCTCGTACTCGGTGCCGACGGGCATGCCGTAGTACGGCATCATCTGACGCGTGCCGGCGGCCAGTGCATCCTCGAAGGGCTTGAGGTGCAGGTCGAACGCACCCCCGGGATACACCTGCTCCCGCCCGTACGGGAAGTGCGGGTCCTCGCCGTCGAGCTGCGGCCCGCCGCCGGGGAAGTGCTTGGTCATGGTCGAGACCGATCCGGGACCGAACGAGTCGCCCTGGAACCCGCGGATATATGCCGCTCCCAGAATGCCCGTCAATTCGGGGTCCTCTCCGAACGTCGCCGTCTGCCGCGCCCACCTCGGTTCGGTGGCGAGGTCGACCTGCGGGTGAAGGGCGACGCGCAGGCCGACAGCCGTATATTCCTGACGAGCGATATCTGCGAACCGTTCGACCAGCTCGGGGTCACGGGTGGCTGCGAGACCCAGGGTCTCCGGCCATTGCGAGAACGGTCCGGCGAGGATCGACGCCCCGGGATTCTCGCTGAACGAATGCCGCGGGTCGGTCGACAGCGTGACCGGGATGCCGAGCCGGGTCGAGGCCGCCAGCCGCTGCAGCTCGTTCTGCCAGGCGGCTATCTCTCGCCCGGTGGGCGCCGCCCCCAGCAGGTTGAAGTGCGTCATGTTCTTGAGGTCGATGAACTCGCGGGCGCTCGGTGTGCCGAAGATCGGGTTCGCCTCATCGAGGTCTCCGATCGCGATCATCGTGTGGAAGAACAGTCCGGCCTTCTCCTCGACGGTCATCTCGTCGAGGAGGAGCTGCACTCTCTCATCGACCGGCAGGGCCGCGTCGAGCCACGGTCGGGCAGTGGTCACGTCGGTGTCGGTCATGGTCACTTGACTCCTTTGATGCGGTAGACGAGAACGGCGCCGGCGAGTGCGACGAGCGCTCCGAAGAGGTACCAGGTCGTGTAGCCGCCCAGCGGCGTCGCGGCGCCGAGAGCGATGATGCTCGGCGCGATGGCCGGGGCGATCGACTGGGGAAGGGCGTTGGCGATGTTGAGCACGCCGAGGTCCTTCGCCACGTCGTCGGGGTTGGGCAGCACTTCGGTCGCCAGCGCGAGATCGACCGACAGGAACGACCCGGCACCGAGTCCGATGATGGCCTGAGCGACGATGACGACGGCGATCGACGGAGCGATCGCGAGGATGACGAGGCCCACGACCATGATGACGCCGGCGATCGCGACGAACGGCCGGCGCTTGCCGATCTTGTCGGAGAGGAATCCGCCGAGCGGCGCGGAGATAGCCATCGCGGCCATGGAGGCGAGATTGGCGATCAGGATCGTGCCGACTGCGCCCTGCTCGTCGAGCTGGAACTTGGTCACCAGGTAGAGCGGCAGGAAGGTGGCGATGCCCGCGTAGCCGAACATCACGAAGAACTTCGTGAGCCAGGTCCATCCGAAGTCGGGGTGCTTGCGGGGGTTGAACACGAACGAGCCGAAGAACGTGCCGACCGTGAAGCGCGTGGCGGGCTTCTCGGTGAGACGACGGTCCTTGAGGGTGAGCACGAACACGATGACGAGGATCAGCGCGATGGCACCGGGGACGAAGAAGCGCTCGAAGTCGCCGGGGAGGAAGTTGACGATGAAGCTGCCGGCGAGGATGCCGATGGGGGTCGTGATGCCGATGATGCCCGACACCTTGCCACGGCTCGAGACCGGCACCTGATCGGGCAGGGTCGCGTTGGCCGCCGCGAGCACGGCGTTCATGGATGCCTGCACGAGGCACCACGCGAGAAGAACGACGAGCACCGAGGTCGCGGCGCCGATGATCGCGAAGCCGCCGAGGCCGACGATCGCACCGCCGAGGATCCAGGGGCGACGCATGCCCCACCGCGAGGTCGTGCGGTCGGAGAGGCGACCGACGAGGGGATTCGCGATGAGCGCGAAGGCCGCACCGACACCCATCACCAGTCCGAGGCTCGCCTCGGTGTTGGTGGGGTCGAGCCGCTGGATCTTGAAGGCCATCGACACCATCACCGGGGTGAGCAGGGCGAGGTAGACGCCGAAGTTCACGGCGGCGAGTCCGGGGGTGTAGCCACGGGGCGTCTTCAGCGGGGTGGTGCCGGGAACTTTGAAACCGGTCGTTCCTATGGCGGCCGCAGTGGCGGCCGATGACAGCTCTGTCACGGGTGGATCCTTTCGGGCAAGGTGCGCCGGTCATCTGCGACACGACGTGAGGATGACAATACCGGAATATCGACCGATTGGTAAGTGAATGTCTACCGATTGGTAATGAGAGAGAATGAGAGGGAAGGGTGGACGGGATGACGACAGCAGCCACGACGGGCTCGCGCCAGGCGCGCGCCGCGGCCACGCGTCAGCGGATCGTGGACGCGGCCCGAGAGCTCTTCGTCTCGAACGGATACCGTTCGACGTCCCTGCGCGACATCGCCGCCGCGGCATCCGTGAGCCATCCGGGGCTGCTCGGACACTTCGCGTCGAAGGACGACCTGCTCGCCGAGGTCGTCGCCGGTTTCGAGGATGACAACGAACGGGCATTCGACCTGCTCGCTGCGGCATCCGATTCCGGTGAACTGATCTTCGCGGACGTGGCTCGACGCAACGCGCGCACCCCCGGCTACCTCGAGCTCTTCGCCGCACTCACCGGGGAAGCATCCGCCTCCGGACACCCGGCGCACGAGCGGATGCGCCAGCGGTATGCACGCCTGCACCGCCTCAGCACGGATGTCCTCGAAGATGCGGCGCTGCATGGGACGATCGGCGCCGACCGCGACGTCGCGGACGAGTCCGTGCGTCACAGCGCGGGCTGGGACGGGCTGCAGCTGATCTCTCAGTATCTGCCTGAGCGGGTCGACGTCGTGCAGATGCTCGAGGAGCGCGAAGCCCTGTGGGCACTGCCCTACGGGTGGCGGGATGCCGACAGCCCCGACCCTTCTCCGACCGCTGCCGGCCCCTTGCCGCCTGTGTTCGGAGAGCCCGCCGTCGACGACTCCCCGGGATACGAGGTGGGACGGCGCCGCCGCGCGCAGATCCTCGCCGACGCCTCACGCCTGTTCTCCCAGGACGGCTACGGGGACACCAGTCTTCGGGACATCGCTCAGGCTGTCGGCGTCTCGAAGTCCACTCTGCTCCACCACTACCCGTCGAAGGAACTGCTGCTCAGCGCGGTGCTCTCCGAGCGCGACAGCGCGATCCGTGTGCGCAGCGAGTCCACCCATGCCGAGCGAGCCGCCGACGCGCTGCGCGCGATCCCGCTCGGAGCACGGGTGAGCGCACTCGATGAGCCCGGCCTCATCGAGGTCTACGCGGTGCTCTCCTGCGAAGCGGTGCCGGCCATGCACCCTGCGCACGACTACTTCGCCACGCGGTTCTCCCAGGCGATCGACTACTTCACCGAGCTGTTCCGTCTCGCCCGCATCGACGGCGATCTGCCCGAGCACCGCGACCCCGAGCACGAGGCGATCTGGCTGATCGCCCTGTGGGACGGCCTGCAGTACCAGTGGCTCTACGACCGCGGGGCCGTCGACGTCGGCGCCCACCTGCGCGCGCATCTCGAAGACGTGCTGCCGAGCTGAACGGCGCCCTGCGTCAGCCGGCCGCGATGACGGTGAGCACTCCCTCGCCGTAGGCATCCCGCTTCTTGGCGCCGATCCCCGTGATCCCGTCGAGGTCGGCCAGCGAAGCCGGACGATGCTCGGCGAGCGCACGCAGCGTCGCATCGCCGAAGACGATGTACGCCGGAACGCCCTGCTCGCGCGCCGTCTCGGCGCGCCACGCCCGCAGCGCCTCGAAGAGCGGGCGGTCGGACTGATCGAGCGCGTCCGCCGCACTCGCCTTGCGTGCCCGCGGCGACGAAGCGGGGCGTCCGATCGTGTCCTTGCGCAACGGCACCGGGGTCTCGCCCTTCAGCACGCCGGCCGACTGCTCGCCCGGAGCGAGCGTGCCGTAGTCACCCTGCGCCACGATGATCCCCCGTGCGAGCAGCTGGCGGACGACGCTGCGCCAGTCCTGGTCGGAGAGGTCGGCGCCGATTCCATAGGTCGCGAGCTTCTCGTGCCCCTGCTGACGGATGCGCTCCGTCGAGGCTCCGCGGAGGATGTCGATCAGATGCCCGGCTCCGAAGGCCTGATTGCGCTCGCGCTTGAGCCGCACGATCGTCGAGAGCAGCTTTTGTGCCGGGATCAGGCCGTCGAAGGTCTCGGTCTCGTCAAGGCACGTGTCGCAGTTGCCGCACGGCTGCGAGTCCTGCCCGAAGTAGCCGAGAAGGTTCTGGCGGCGGCACTCGACCGTCTCGCACAGCGCGAGCATCGCGTCGAGGTGCTGCCCCAGGCGCATCTTGAACGTGCGATCGCCCGGGCTCTGGTCGATCATGCGGCGCTGCTGCACCACGTCGCCCAGGCCGTACGCCATCCAGGCGATCGACGGCTCGCCGTCACGGCCCGCGCGACCGGTCTCCTGGTAGTAGCCCTCGACGGACTTCGGCAGGTCGATGTGAGCGACGAAGCGCACATCGGGCTTGTCGATTCCCATGCCGAAGGCGATCGTCGCGACCATCACGACGCCGTCCTCGCGCAGGAACCGGGACTGGTTCTTCGCGCGCACCTCGGCCGGAAGACCGGCGTGATACGGCAGCGCGTCGAAGCCCTGAGCGGCGAGATAGGTCGCGGTCTGCTCGACGGACTTCCGGCTCAGCGCGTAGACGATGCCGACTGAGCCCTCCGGCTGCGCGCGGATGAACGAGACGAGCTGCTTGCGCGGATCGACCTTGGGCACGATCCGATACTGGATGTTGGGCCGGTCGAAGCTGGCCACGTAGTGCTGGGCGGCGTCGAGACGCAGTCGCTCGGTGAGCTCCTTGTGCGTCGCCCGGGTGGCGGTGGCCGTGAGCGCCATGCGCGGAACACCGGGGAACCGCTCGCCCAGATCGCCGAGTGCGAGGTAGTCGGGGCGGAAGTCATGACCCCACTGCGACACGCAGTGCGCCTCGTCGATCGCGATGACGCTGAGCGTGCCGCGCTGCAGCAGGGCGGTCGTCTGCGGCGAGGACAGCCGCTCGGGGGCGACGTAGATGAGGTCGAGTTCGCCGGCGACGTACGCCCGTTCGACCTCGCGCCGCTCTTCGATCGCCTGGGTCGAGTTGAGATAGGCGGCGTTGACGCCGTTGGCCCGGAGCGCGTCGACCTGGTCGTGCATGAGAGCGATGAGCGGGCTGATCACGAGGCCGGTGCCCTCGCGCACGAGTGCGGGCACCTGATAGGTGACGCTCTTGCCGCCGCCGGTGGGCATGAGCACGACAGCGTCACCGCCCGAGATGACCTGATCGACGATCGCGGCCTGATCGCCGCGGAACTCGTCGTAGCCGAAGACCGTGTGCAGCGCCTCGGCCGCAGTCGCGTATCGGCTGGGGGCCGCCTGTCGCGCGGCCGTCGCCGTCACCCCGGGAGCAGACGAGCGTGCGGATGACCGCGCGGACGCCGATCCGACCGGTGTCACGGGGCCCTGGCCCCAGTCGAGCGGCGGCTCGTACCCGGCGCCCTGCGGCTCCCAGTCCATCGGCTCGGGCGGCTCGGAGGGCTCCCACCCTGCGCCGTCCCACGGCTCGTCGGCGTAGGGCAGATCCTCGTACGGGTCACGGGGAGTCTGCGGCATCCCTCCAGCGTAACGACCCCCGCCGACGTCGGCCGCGCCTGTGGACGCTCAGCGGGCGTAGGTTTGTGGCAGACGCCCGAAGGAGCCCCGATGACCGACATCACCGTCACCCGCAACGACGACGCCTCCCGCTACGAGATCCACTCGGATGAGACGCTCGCGGGCTTCGCCGAGTTCGAGCTGCGTCCGGGCGCGATCCGCTTCATCCACACCGAGATCGACCCCGCGTTCCAGGGTCAGGGACTCGCGGGGATCCTCGCTGAGCGCGCCCTGACGGATGCCGCGGCATCCGGCGACGCGATCGTGCCGCTCTGCCCGTACATCGCGAAGTACCTGACGACGCATGAGATCCCGGGCGCCGAGATCCGCTGGCCCAAGCGGCCCGGCGCTGCTCCGACGGAGGCATGATGATCGGCGAACGACGCATCGTGCTCGAGCCACGCGAGGTGCCGCTCGGCGGGGTGCGCGGGATGAACGTGCTGCGCGTGCTGCCGCATCGCAACCTCCCGACCATCGGTGCGTGGTGCTTCCTCGACCGGTTCGGCCCCGCCGACACCAGGATGCGGGTCGAACCGCATCCGCACATCGGCCTGCAGACCGTGACCTGGCCGCTGGTCGGAGAGATCCGTCACCGGGACTCGGTCGGCAGCGACGCCGACCTCCGCAGGGGCCAGCTGAACCTCATGACCGCCGGCAACGGCATCTCGCATTCGGAGTACTCGATCGGCGATGATCCGATCCCCCTCGACGCCCTGCAGTTCTGGGTGGTGCTGCCCGAGAGCGCACGGCACGGTGCTGCCGGTTTCGAACGGCACACCGAGCTGCCACAGCTGCCGCTCCCTGCCGACGAGGGTCAGGACGCCACCGCCACCGTCGTCCTCGGCGAGTTCGCCGGCACCTCATCGCCGGCCACCGTGCACACTCCGATCGTCGGCGCGGAGATCCGGATCCCCGCGGGCGCTCGTCTGCACCTGCCCTTGCGTTCAGGATGGGAGCACGGCCTCATGCTCGTCGAGGGTGATGCCGTCGTCGCCACGCACGGGATGTCGTCGAACGACATGCTGTACCTCGGTGACTCGAGGGACTCGGTCGAGGTGTCCAGCGCACAGGGAGCGCTGCTGTTCCTCATCGGCGGCGAGCCCTTCGAGGACGAGATCGTCATGTGGTGGAACTTCGCCGGACGCACGCACGAGGAGATCGTCGAGGCTCGCACCGAGTGGGAGGCGGCCTCCGCTCGGTTCGGTGTCGTCGAAGGGCACGACGTCCGCATCCCCGCTCCGCCTCTTCCCGACGTGCGGCTGATGCCGCGCGGCCGCAAGATCTGACGGCTCTGACTGCGACGCCGCGCCCCGCGCGCGACGCGACGCGGCCTCGACGCGGCCCCGACGATGCGGCGACCGCACGCGACGGCGCCCCGCGCTCCGAAGAGCACGGGGCGCCGGTGCTGATCGCTACTGCGCGTCGACCGTCACGATCGTGCGCACGGCGGACTCGCCGTACTGCACGAGGCCGAGGTACCGGGTGCCGGCGGTGAGGCCGGTCCAGCTCAGCTCGTAGCTCGTCGCCTGGCCGCGGACGGCCTCGATCGGGTTCGGGGTCGCGGTGAACGCCCCTTCGCCCTCGGGCTGCACGTTGGCGTAGGTCATGTCCCACGTCATCGGGGCCGAGGTCGAGTAGACGTTCGCGACCACCAGGTAGGTGCCCGCCGTCGGAGCCGGGAGTGTGACCTGCTCATCCGCCGAACCGGTCGCCGACTGCCAGCGCTCGTAGTAGCGCAGGTCGTCGGCGCTCACGACCCGGTAGACGGTCAGGTCGAGGTCGCTGCCCGCGTCATCCGACGAGTCGAGGTCGAAGCGCGAGAGCGTCGTGCCCTCCGGCACGTCGACGATCCACGACACGTCCTTGTTCTCATCGCCCGACGCCTCATCGCCCGAGTGTCCGACGACACGGCCGTCGGGGTCCTCCAGCAGGCTGAACGGCGTGAGTCCCGAGAGCCCGAGCGCCAGAGCGCCGTCGACGCCGGGGGTGATCTCGACCGTGGTCGCCCCCTCGACTCCGGTGCCCTCGACCTCGGCCGGCGCGTCGGCCGTCACGGGGAAGACCGCGATCGGCGAGCGCACCGAGTTGCTCTTGCTCGTCCAGGTGAGCGACCCGGTCGCCCACTGCTCGACGGGAGCGCTCTGGTTGTCGAACGTGACCGTGTAGGTCGCGGTCTGGCCGGGCTTGGTGAACTTCAGCGTCGAGGGCTCGACGGTCACGTCGACGCCGGGCAGATCGACGGATGCCGTGAACGTGCCCTTCTCGGTCGCCGTCACCGTGCGGGTGACGCTCTGCGCGCTCGCGAGCGACCCGATCGAGAACGATGCGATGTTCAGGTCGCTGCCGTCGATCGGCTCGACGCCGTCGAACTCCGCCAGACCCTTGCCCTCGAGGAACGCGGCCCAGTCGGGCACGTCGTTCAGGTAGAGCAGGCCCGGGTTGAAGTAGCGCTTCGGGTCGACCTGGCCCGCACCCTGCTGGAACGGGTCCTTGTTGGCCGAGCCGTCGGGGTTCACCGTGTCGTAGGCGGTCGTCATCATGGCCGACTTGACCTCAGCCGGCTTCGCGTTGGGACGCTCGCCGAGATACAGCGCCGCGAGACCGGCGATGTGCGGTGACGCCATCGACGTGCCCGACAGGATGCCGAAGGTCGGCGCCTCTCCGGGCCCGTTCTGCGTGGCCGCGAGGATCGCGACGCCGGGGGCTGCGATGTCGGGCTTCATGATGTCGCTGCCGTCGGCGAGCATCGGGCCACGGCTCGAGAAGCCGGCGATCTGGGGCACCGGGGTCACGACACCGGTCGTGTTCTCGCCGACGAGCGTGATCGGGCGATCGGTGCCGCCCTGCACATAGGCGAGCACGGCTGCGCGATGCACGGACGAGAGGTGCACGGTGGGCACCGCGTGGAAGTCGTTGTCGAGCGAGTCCGCACCACCGGGCACGTTCACGAGCACGACGCCCATGCCGCCGGCATCCTTCACGACCTGCGACTTCTCGGCGCGGGCGTTGCCCCCGCGGTCGCAGACCACGATGTGACCCGTGACCTTCGCCGCATCCAGCGTGCCCGGAAGGCACAGCGCGGCATCGGCGGCAGCCTGTCCGGCAGCCGGCGCGTCACCCGCGTAGATCGACGGCCCGGTGACGGTCGTGCCGAACGGCACGCTCACCGATGCGCCGGCCTGGGCGAAGCCGTCGAACTGCACGGTGCCCTCCCACGTCGGGATCGTCGATGCCGCGACCGTGGTGTACCAGGGGGAGGCGTGGTCGGCGGTGACGGAGTCGGGACCGTCGTTGCCGGCGCTCGTGGCGACGAAGACGCCGGCTGCCGCCGCGTTGAAGAACGCGATGTCCTCGGGGGCGAGCACGGTGGATGCCGCTCCGCCGCCGATCGAGTAGTTGATCACGTCGACGCCGTCGGCGACCGCCTGGTCGATGGCGGCGATCAGGTCGCTGCCCGCGCAGATGTCGTCGGTGGTGACGGCCTCATCGGGCCCGACGTAGCAGGCCTTGTAGGCGGCGACCTTGGCTCCGGGGGCGACCCCCGAGATCTTGCCGAAGTCGACGTCCTCGATCGAGGCCTTCACGCCGAAGTTGCCGGCCGCCGTGCTCGCGGTGTGCGAACCGTGGCCGTCGCCGTCGCGCGGCGAGAGGTAGTCGTACTGGAAGTCGAATCCGGCCGCCTCGGCGCCGGTGTAGAAGTACTGGGCTCCGATGAGCTTCGACGAGTAGTCGCCCTTGTCCCACTCCTGAGCCTCGACCATCGTGCTCTGGAACTGGCCGCCGTCGGACTTGTCGAAGTAGACGAAGGTGCCGTCGGTGTACGGCTGACCGCCCTTGTGGCGCTTGTCGTTCTTCGGCTGCTTCTTGAGCTTCTTGCCCTCGAAGGAGGGGTGCTCGGGTGCGATGCCCGTGTCGATGACACCCACGACCACGCCCTCGCCGGCCTTGTCGACGCCGCCGGTCTGCTGCCAGACGCCGCCACGCCCCTTCTTGTCATCGCCGAGGCCGAGGAAGTCCGTCGAGGTCTGCGCGTCGGGGTGACGGATGAAGTCGGGGTAGACGTCGTACACGTCCTTCGACGCCCGCAGCTTGTCGACCTGCGCGCCCGTGAGCTCGGCGCTGAAGCCGTTGAGCACGACCTGGTAGCTGATCTCGGGAGTGACTCCCGCCTCCTGCGCGACCGTCTGCTGCTCGGCCTCGAGGTGCTGCACGTAGCGCTGCGAATCCTGCGACTGCGTCTCGAGCTGCTCGCCTTCGGCGGGCTTGGTGGCCTTGAGCCCGTTGACGTCGCCGGTGTAGCTCGCGAGCGGATCGGACTTCAGCACGACGATGTAGTGACCGGGCGTGCCGTCGACCGGAGTGGGGTTTGTCACCTCCTCCGTGCCTGCGTAGCCTGCGGTTGCCGTCGATGCGATGAACAGCGTTGCCAGGGTGGTGGCCGCTGCCATCCGGAGGGGTGTTCGACCCATGTGCTTCTCCCGATGATCACGGTGCGACTGCGGTGCCGCACCGCCGTTCAAGCTACGCCCGGCTTCCGTCCACACACCAGGGTCGGGGATTATTCCTGGACGAACGGCCAGCCGTGTCGCCAATGGTCGACAGTAGGCTGGAGGGGTGGCCCCCTCCCCGTTCTGACGACCCGCGTGCTGCTGGTCTGCGCCGCGATCGGCGTCGCCACGGGCATCCTCGGGGGGATCGCGGGGCTCATCACGCCGGTCGTCATCGTGGGCGCTCCGTATCTCTACGGACTCGTGCTCGGCTCGCACGTGCTGCCGGGGATCATCGCTCAGGAGGTGCTGCGCCGCCCCTTCGTGGCCCTCGTCACGCACGTGTTCGCCGCCCTCATCTCGAGCGCGTTCAACCCGGCCTGGACGCTGCGCTTCATCGGCACCGCGCTGCTGTTCGGGGCGATCCAGGAGGGCATCGCCGCGCTCACCCGCTACCGCTCCTGGGGCCCTTGGCGCTTCTTCATCTCCGCAGCGATCATCGGGGTCATCGTGGCCGTCGTGGTGTTCTTCGCCGTCGACCTCGCGACCTTCCCGCTGTGGGCGGAGATCTCCTACCTCGTGATCGCGGTGCTCGGTCCGATCGCGTGGACCGCAGCAGGACTCGCGATCGGATCTTCTCTCAGCCGCGCAGGCGTCGCTCGGCGCTGATCACGGCGTCCGACCCTTCCGAGGCGTCCGGCCTGTGCAGATCAGGTAAGGCTCAGCTAAGTTAGAACGGTACCGATCCGCTGAAACCGGGGTTATGCCGTGCGCTCATCTGCGCCTCTCCTCCGCGTGCGTGACCTCTCGATCACCCACGCCGATGCTGTGCACCCCTCGCCGCGGGACGTCACCTTCGACATCGATGCCGGCGAGGTGGTGCTGCTGCTCGGCCCTTCGGGTTCGGGCAAGTCGACGCTCACGCTCGCGCTCAACGGGCTGATCCCGCACGCCGTGCCCGCGACCATGACGGGATCGGTCGAGGCCGGCGGAGTCAGCACGGCGGATGCCGACACCGCATCGCTGAGCACCCACGTCGCGATGGTCTTCCAGGACCCGGACGCCCAGATCGTCACCGGCACGGTCTACGACGAGGTCGCCTTCGGCCCCGAGAACCTGCTGCTGTCGCTCGACGAGGTGCGCACGAGAACCGAAGACGCACTGCGCCGTGTCGGCCTGTGGGAGCGGCGCGATGAGAACCCCGATCGCCTGTCCGGCGGCGGGCGTCAGCGTCTCGCGATCGCGTGCGCGCTGGCGATGGGGTCGCCCCTGATCGTGCTCGACGAACCGACCGCGAACCTCGATCCGCAGGGCATCGACGACGTCTACGCCGCACTGACCGACGTCATCGCAGCGGGCGACCGCGGCATCCTGCTCGTCGAGCACAATCTCGACGCCGCGATGGGGTTCCTGACCCGCACGATCGTGCTCGACCGCGCAGGGCGGGTCGTCTTCGACGGACCGCCGGCCCGGATCATCCGGGAGCACGCGGCGGAGCTCGTCGAGATGGGTGTCTGGCTGCCTGCGGCGACACTCGCGGCGCTGCGGATGCGGGATGCCGGAACGCTGCATCTCGACGACCTTCCATTGACACCCGAGGAGCTCGCCGCGGCACTGGCGGCGGCATCCGCCACTCCTGATCCGTCCGGTGTGCAGGACCACGGCACGGATGCAGGACCGGATACCGCTGTCTCCTCCGGCATCCGTGCGTCGGTCCTGCAGACGCACGAAGGAATGACAGATGCGGCAGACCGTGCAGCCACTCCGATCGTCCGCGCCCGCGGGCTGACGGTTCGTCGTCACCGCACGGAGATCCTGCACGGCATCGACCTCGACATCGAGGCGGGAACCCTGACGGCGATCGTCGGCACCAACGGCGCCGGAAAGACCACCCTTCTGCAGGCGCTCGCCGGTGTCGTCCCGCCGCCCCGGCGGCAGGTCACGGTCGACGGCATGGACCCCGGGTCGGCCTCGCCGCGCGAGCTCTCGAGCCGCATCGGGTTCGTGTTCCAGAACCCGGAGCACCAGTTCATCGCGCACACCGTGTTCGACGAGCTCGCGCACGGACTTCGGCTGCGGCACACCCCGGATGCCGAGACGCGCGAGCGCGTCGACGCCATGCTGATGCGCTTCGGCCTCGAGGCGAAGGCCGATGTGCATCCGTTCCTGCTCTCGGGCGGCGAGAAGCGCCGCCTCTCGGTCGGCACGGCCCTGATCACCCGCCCGCGGGTGCTCGCCCTCGACGAACCGACCTTCGGCCAGGATCGTGCACGGGCGTCCGAGCTCCTCACTCTGCTGCACGACCTGCGTGACGAGGGGACGACGATCGTCATAGTGACCCATGACCTGCAGCTCGTCGCCGAGCACACGTCGCACACGGTGATCCTGAAAGACGGTCGCGTGCACGCCGCCGATCGCACCGACGCGCTCTTCGCCGACGAGACGCCGTTCGTCGAGGCAGGGCTCCGCCTTCCGGCGCTGCAGCGCGTGCTCGCCGCAGCGGGACGGGCGATCGCATGACCGCCCACGCCTTCGACCCGTATGCCGCGATGTCGGCATCGTCTCGGCGCCAGTTCCTGTATGCGCTCAATCCGCTGGCGAAGGTCGCGGGGGTCGCCCCGGCCATGGTGCTGCTGATCTTCGTGCGCGACCTCGCCACGCCCGCCGCCTTCCTGGCGCTGTCCCTAGCGGTGATCGTCCTCGGATCGCGGGTGACCTGGCGCATCGCCGCGGTGCTGTTCCTCGCACTCCCACTCGGCATGATCGCCATCGGGCTCGGGTTCTCGCTGTGGGTCGACGCCGAGATCGTGCGCGACACCGCTGCCGTGGTGCAGCTCGGCGACTGGACGCTGCGCCAGGGCGCCCTCGCGATCGGCTTCGCCACGGCTCTGCGGCTCGGCGCGATCGTCTCCCTCGCACTCATCGGCGGCCTGACCACCACCGGCCCCGATCTCGTGCGCGCCAGCGTGCAGCAGCTGCGGGTGCCCTACCGCATCGGCTACACGGCCCTGGCCGCGTTCCGCTTCGTGCCGCGCTTCGGGCACGAGCTCGCGGTGATCAGAGCCGCGCATCGCGTGCGAGGGCACCATGGGGGCAGCAGTCCCTTCGCGCGCATCGCTCGCGGCTGGGGATACATCGTTCCGCTGCTCGCGGGTGCGATCCGCCACGCCGAGCGCGTGGCCCTGGCCATGGACTCGCGGGCCTTCGGCGCGCACTCGACGCGCACCGAGAGGCACCTCGTGCCGTTCCGCATCCGAGACACCGTCTTCATCGTCGCCTCGATCGCCGCATCCGCCGCGATCTTCATGCTCTTCTTCCCCTGGCAGCTGCCCTGAAAGGCGCCCGCATGGCATACAGCAGACTGGTCAAGCCCGAGACCGCCGAACTCCTCCATCTCAGCGTGCTGCGCACCGAGCGCCTCTCCGAGCACTGGATGAGGGTCACGCTCGGAGGCGGTGAGATCGAGAAGTTCCGCCCGATGGGCTTCGACCAGTGGTTCCGCCTGTTCCTGCCGATCGGCGGCGATGCGGGGCTCGACCGCGTTCCCGCGAAGGCGAACAAGATGTTCGGATACCTCAGGTTCCTGCGGATCCCCGACGGCGAGCGCCCGGTCATGCGCAACTACAGCGTGCGCGCGTACCGGGCGGCCACCGCCGAGTCGGGCGCCGAGATCGACGTCGACTTCGTGCTGCACGGGTCTGCGGCCGACGGCACGGCCGGCCCCGCGTCACGCTGGGCGGAGACCTGCGAACCCGGCGAGCACGTGCTCATCATCGACGAGGGCCTCACGTTCAACCCGCAGCGCGGAACGGATCGCGTGGTGCTGGTCGGCGATGAGACGGCGCTCCCCGCGATCGCCTCGATCTGCGCGTCACTGCCTGCGGACGCGACGGGAACGGCGATCATCGAGGTGCCGTCCGAGGCCGACGCTCTGGATTTCCCGCACCCCGCCGGCGTCGAGATCATCTGGCTCGCGCGGCCGCACGAGTTCGACCCCGGGTCGTTCGCCCTCGCCCGGCTGCGCGAGCTGACACTGCCGGCAGCGCCGTTCCACGCGTACGCCGCGGGCGAGCAGTCGCTGGCCTCGGGTGCACGCAAGCATCTCGTCGGCGAGCGCGGTGTCGACAAGAACGACGTGAGCTTCTGCGGCTACTGGAAGATCGGCGCGGCCTCGCCCACCTCGAAGGCGGCCCGCGAGGCTGCGGCGGAGCCCCTCGCATGAACGGCGCGGATGCTGTGAACGGTGCGGATGCCGTGAGCTCGAACCCCTACGCGGAAGCGTCGGCCACTGCGGGGTCAGAAACGCACCGCGAATCGGCTTCCGAGGTGCAGAATCGACCCCGCACCGGCGGCGGACGCTCGCGATTCCGCATCCCGACGGCGATCCTGCTGACGTGCGCGGCACTCGGAGTCGCCGGTGGCGCGCTCCTCGCCCCGGCGAACTGGATCTCGACGATCCTCTTCCCCGGCCTGCCCTTCGTGAGCGTGGCGCTGGCCGGCCTCTGGCTGCTCCCCTCGGTGATCGCCCTCCGCCTGCTGCGGCGCCCACTCGTCGGCCTGCTGGTGGGCCTGCTGGCCGGTCTCGTGATCGTGCCGTTCTCGGGCTACGGCTTCAGCAGCGTGGCCACCAACCTCTGGTGGGCGGCGTTCACCGAGCTGCCGTTCCTGTTCGTCCTCTGGCGCTACTGGGGAACCTGGCTGCACTACCTCGGGGCACTGATCGTCGGCATCGTCTACCCGATCCTCGCCTGGGCCTCGTTCGATCTCGGCAGCTTCGGGCTTCCCCTTCAGATCACCTTCTTCGCCGTGACCCTCGGCAGCTGCCTCGGCGCCACCGCACTCGGCATCCTCATCGCCGATCGGCTGCGCAAGGCCGGCGTCGGTGGCCGGCTGCCCCGCTGAACCGCGCTGGCTTCTCTCCGCCTGCGCGCCGGCAGGCCCGTTTCAGGCGGGCAGCCGTGCCATCGACAGGAGAAGGGCCCCGGATGCCGGCATCCGGGGCCCTTCTCTGAGAGGTTCGTCAGCGCTTGCCGACGATCTGGCGGCCGACGAGGTCGCGCATGATCTCGTTCGTGCCGCCGTAGATGCGGTGCACGCGGGCGTCGGTGAAGGCGCGGGCGATCGGGTACTCCATGATGTAGCCGTAGCCGCCGTGCAGCTGCACACCCGTGTCGAGCACCTCCCACTCGCGCTCGGTCGCCCAGAACTTGACCTTCGCAGCGTCCTCGGCGGTGAGGGTGCTGTTCTTGTAGGCGAGCAGCGCACGGTCGATGTACGCCCACATCGCGTCGGTGGTCGCCGCCATGTCGGCGAGCCGGAAGCGGGTGTTCTGGAAGTCGGCGATGCGCTCGCCGAACGCCTCACGATCCTTCGTGTAGGCGACGGTCCAGTCGAGGGCGGCCTGGGCGGCAGCGGCCGCGGCCACGCCGATCGACAGCCGCTCGAGCGGCAGGTTCAGCATCAGCTGGATGAAGCCCTGCCCCTCCTTGCCGCTGATGAGGTTCTCGTCGGGGATGAACACGTCGGTGAAGCTGAGCTCGGCCGTGTCCCAGCCGTGGAAGCCCATCTTGCTGAGCTTCTTGCCCTGATCGAAGCCCTCCATGCCCTTCTCGACGAGCAGCAGGCTGAACGCGTCGGGACGGTTGCCCTCACCGGTCTTGACGAAGGTCACCACGACGTCGGCCGTCGAGCCCGACGAGATGAACGTCTTGGCGCCGTTGAGGATGTAGCCCCCGTCGACCTTCTTCGCGTTGGTCTTGATGCCGCGCAGGTCAGAGCCCGCGCCGGGGTCGGTCATGGCGAGCGCACCGAGCACCTCGCCCGTGGCCATGCGGGGCAGCCACTTCTCCTTCTGCTCCTGCGTGCCCATGTGCACGAGGTAGGGCACGGCGAGGTCGTCCTGGATGCCGAACGCACCGGCGAGCGACCCTGCTCCGGAAGCGATGACCTCCTCCATGACGATGGTGCGGAAGCGGTAGTCCTGCAGCATGCCGGCACCGCCGAACTCCTCGGGGACGGACAGTCCGATCAGACCGGCCTCGCCCGCGGCCAGCATCGTCGCCCGGTCGATCTCACCCGCGGCATCCCACCGCTCGATGGCCTCGTTGTTCACGTGGCGCTTGACGAAGTCCTTGACGAGGTCGCGGAAGGCCTCGTGATCCTCTTCGTAGATGTCGCGTTCCATTGCGTCCTCCCGAACGTTCGTGCGTCATTGCTCCGGCGATTCTATGCCGGGTCGCCGACACCGCGACAGCTCGTTGTGAGAATGCATCCCACAATCCGTGAGACTCGGTACCGCGATTGTCGGATGCCGCAATGCGGTCGCACACGCGCCGCTGTCACTGCGCTCAGTGGGCGTAATCAGGGGCCGCGGGGAGCCCGAAGAACTCCTCCAGCGTGTGATACCCGCCGTGGTGATACGCCGCCGCGAGCTCGCGTCCGAGATATCGCAGGTGCCAGGGCTCGGGCTTGTATCCGGTGATGCCGGAGCCGACCTGGTCGTAGCGCACGATGAAGCCGTACTCCCAGGCGTTCGCCGCGATCCACTGCCCCTGCACCGTCGCGCCGAACGACTCGATGGCTCCGCACGACGAATCGCACGCCACGAGATCGAGCGCCAGCCCCGTCTGATGCTCGCTGTGACCGGCACGCGCCGACGAGGCGTCCGCTCCCGCCTGCCCGCTGTTGCGCACATGCGAGGCGTGGGTCACGACCTGCAGCTCATACGATCGGTAGCCGTTGTTCGCTCCGATGCGCCCCGCGCCCTCGGCGGCCGCCGCATCCGCCATCTCTCCGACCGCCGCGGCGACGTCCGTCCGCGCCTGACCGGAGCGGGTGGTCATCTGCAGCGGAAGGTCGGCGAGCGCCGACGGCGCGAAGGAGACCGGAGCGAGCGGACGCGCCTTGTTGACGACGACCCAGACGTGAGCCGGGTCGTCGAGCGCGATGCAGGGTGCGTTGCCCGCCACGACAGCGGAACGGAAGCTCTCGCCACCCCCGAAGCCGGCGATGATCGCCGCATCGTCGGCGACGGCTATCGCCTCGAGCACGCTCGGCTCCGAACACGGATCGGCAGCGGTGGTCGCACCGACCTCGACCGCCGGCACCTCCTGCACGACGGACGGCTGCGGCATCGCCAGCTCGTCGGTCGTCTCGGCCACCGGCGCACCGGCCAGCGACAGCAGCACGCCGATCGCCGTCGCCGCGAGACCGATGGGCAGCGCGGGACCGCGGATCGGGGAGCGCGGCGCCGCATGCTGAGGCTGCGGCGGGAAGAACATGCTTCCATTGTCCCTCATGTCCATTCGAACAGAATTCACACGCTCGGTTGACGGAGTGTCGTCTTTATGTTCGAATGGAGGACATGCGGTGGCAAGGACAGAAACTCGGTGACGTCGACGCCGCTGCGCTTCCCGGCCTCGAAGATCGCTCCAGCGTGCTCCGCACGGTGACCACGCCGGAGTTCGCAGGCATGACGTTCCATGAGGTGCTGTCGAAGTCGGCCCTCAACCATGTGCCCGGTGCATCGCGCATGCCGTTCGCCTGGACCATCAACCCATACCGCGGGTGCAGCCATGCCTGCGTCTACTGCTTCGCCCGAGGAACGCACGAGTATCTCGATCTCGACGGCGGATCGGACTTCGATTCGCAGATCGTCGTGAAGGTCAACGTCGTCGAGGTGCTGCAGAAGGAGCTGCGTCGCGGCAGCTGGGAGCACGAGACGGTCGCTCTGGGCACGAACACCGATCCGTATCAGCGCGCCGAGGGTCGGTACAAGCTGATGCCGGGGATCATCGATGCCCTCGCGACGTCGGGCACACCGATGTCGATCCTCACCAAAGGCACCCTGATCAGGCGCGACATCCCGCTGCTGGTGCGGGCGGCGCAGCGTGTTCCCGTCGACATCCAGATGTCCATCGCGATGTACGACGACGATCTGCAGAAGGCGATCGAACCCGGGACTCCGACGACCCAGGCACGGCTCGACACGGTACGCGCACTGCGGGATGCCGGCTTCCGCGTCACCGTCTTTCTGATGCCGATCATGCCCCACATGACCGACTCGGTCGAGGCGATCGACACCGCCCTGCGGCGCATCAAGGAGGCCGGAGCGAGCCGCGTGATCTACGGCGCCCTGCACCTGCGCGCCGGAGTGAAGCCCTGGTTCATGCAGTGGCTCGAGGGTTTCCGCCCCGACCTCGTGTCGTCGTATCGCGGGTTGTACCCCGGAGTCTCCGCCGAGGCGCCGAAGGGCTACCGCCAATGGCTCGCGAAGCGCGCACGGCCGCTGATCAGACTGCACGGACTCGATGGGCAGCACGAGGACGACTACCCCGTGCGCGGCATCCGGGCTTCTGCACCGCACGGGAGGCCGGCGCCCGCATTCACGCCAGCGCCCGCCCCCGCACAGCCGATGCTGTTCTGAACGCCGGTCCGGTGGAGCGTCGGAGGTCGGGAAGCCACCCCCGGGGCGCGTAGGCTCGAGCGTTATGGCTACCGGCTCCACGATGCACACGTTCGACGTCCAGTTGGCCGACATGGATCGCGGCGTCTACGACGACTACTCGCTGCGCGTGGCGCGGCATCCGTCCGAGACCGACGCCTACATGCTGACCCGCGTGCTCGCCTATGGACTCGAGTTCACCGAGGGCATCGCATTCGGCGGCGGCATCTCGCAGACCGATGAGCCCGCCGTGCTGGTGCGCGACCTCACCGGGAAGACGACGGCGTGGATCGAAGTCGGCGCGCCCGATGCAGAGCGCCTCCACTACGGCAGCCGCCTCGCCGAGCGTACCGTCGTCTATACGCACCGCGACCCCGCGAAGGTCATGGCGCCGTGGGCCGACAAGCGCATCCACCGCTCCGAGGACCTCCGGGTCTACAGCTTCGACCCCGGCTTCATCGACTCCGCGGCACCGCTCATCGCACGCCGCAACACGATGACGCTCACCGTGACCGAGCAGGTGCTCTACCTCGACCTCAACGGCACGACACTGACCACGGCCATCCACGAGCACCAGCTCGGCTGAGCCGCCGCTCGGAAGGAGATCACGCGCTCCGTAGGAGCGATCCGACGCGTCAGCCCTTCGGAGTGAGAGATCTCCTTCGCAGGACGCGCACCCGACCGCACCGCGCATCCCTGTGCCGCAGATCGGCCGCGCAAACGACGAAGGCCCCGCCGCCGCGAATGCGGGAGCGAGGCCTTCGAACGTGACGGATCAGGCCGTGAGGTCGGCGGCGGTCGGCACGCGACCGGCGATCTCCTCGATCAGGTCGTCGTCGATGCGCGCGTTCTCGAATGGCGCGTCGATCTCCGCACGCTCCAGCAGCTCGGTCATGCGACGCTGGCGCTGACGCGTGATGAGCGTGACGACGCGTCCCGAGCGACCGGCGCGGCCGGTGCGGCCTGAACGGTGCAGGTACGTCTTGTACTCGTCAGGAGCGTCGGCCTGCACGACCAGGTCGATGTCGTCGACGTGGATTCCGCGGGCGGCGACGTCGGTGGCGACGAGCACGTTCACGCGACCCGACGTCAGGCGCTCCAGGTTGCGCGTGCGCTTGGCCTGGTTGAGGTCACCGTGCAGCGAGACCGCGGGGATGCCGGCGTCGTCGAACTGCTCGGCGAGCATGTCGGCGTAGGCGCGGGTGCGGGCGAAGACCAGGGTCTTGCCGTCGCGGTCGACGAGCGAGGTGAGGATCTCGGCCTTGTCGCGGTGCTCGATCACGAGCACACGGTGCTCGATGGTGCTCGAGTCCTGATCTTCACCGGCGACCTCGTAGACGGCCGGGTCGACGAGGAACTCGTCGACGAGTGCCGCGACCTCACGGTCGAGCGTGGCCGAGAAGAGGAGCTTCTGGCTGCCGTCGGCCGTGTGACGCAGGATGCGCTGCACGGGCTCGACGAATCCGAGCTCGCACATGTGGTCGGCCTCGTCGAGCACCGCGATGCGGCAGTCGGAGAGGTCGAGCTTGCCCTGGTTGATGAGGTCCTCGACGCGACCGGGGGTGCCGATGACGATGTCGACGCCCTTCTTCAGCGCACCCACCTGACGGCCCTGCGGGACGCCACCGTAGATCTGCGTGGTGAACAGGCCGACGCTGCGGGCGATCGGCTGGATGGTCCGGTCGATCTGCAGTGCGAGCTCGCGCGTGGGAGCGAGGATGATCGCGCGCGGCGAGCGGCCGAACTCACGGCGCTTGCCCGCCTGCGACTGCAGCACGCGCTCGACGAGCGGTGCGCCGAAGGCGATGGTCTTGCCTGAGCCGGTGCGGCCACGGGCGAGGACGTCGCGCCCCTCGAGCACGGCCGGGATGCTGGCCGCCTGGATGGGGAACGGAGTCGCGGCACCCATGCCGACGAGGGTCTCGACGATGTTGGATCCGAGACCCAGGTCGCCGAAGGTCACACCGTCGACCTCGACCGCCGCGACGGACTTGGCCTCGAGGCGCTCGTGCACGACGTCGTCCGTCGGCTCGAACTTCTTGGCGGGTGCCGCGCTCGATGTGGCGTTCCAGTCGTTACGGCTGGGTCGCTCATTGCGCGACGGCCGCCCGCGGGTGTCCGACGTCAGCGGGCGGGGACGATCGGTGCGGTACGCGCCACCAGTCGAGGGACGCGAACGCTCGTCACGCCCACCCTCGATCGACCGCTGCGTGCGGTCGCGGTCGAAGGCACGGCGTGCGCGGTCGGCGTCGTAGGAACGCTCGGCGCCGCGGTCATCGCGACGCGGGCCCGCGCCACGGTCGTCACGACGCGGGCGGTCGTCACGGTCGAAGCGGGGACGCTCGGATGCCGCGCGGTCGAAGCGCGGACGCTCGGTGCGGTCGCCCGAACGCGGCGAGCGGTCGTCGCGGTTGAAGCGCGGACGCTCGGATGCGCCGCGGTCGTCGCGCTGCGGGCGCTCGTCACGGGAGAAGCGCTGACCACCGCGATCGTCGCGGAAGCCGCCGGAGCGCTGGTCACGGCCCGGACGTCCGCCATCGCGGTGATCGTTGTCGCGGAAGCCCTGGCGCTGCGTGCCCGCACCGCGGTCGTCGCGGCGCGGACGCTCGTCGCGCTGGCCGCCGCGCTCATCGCGGTACGTGCCGGGACCGGTCGGACGCTGGCCGCCGCGGTCATCGCGACGCGGACGGTCGAAGCCCGAGGGGGAACGGTCGTTGTAGCGGGGGCGCTCGGCACGATCGTCGAAGCGCGGACGCTCGGAACCGCCGCGGTGCGGTGCCTCGCGGCGACCCGACTCCGCACGGTTGCGGATGCCACGGGCCTCATCGCGACCCGCGCGCTCCTGCGAGGACCAGCGCTGCTTGGGTGCGCCCTCTTCTGCGGGACGGTAGCCGCGGTGGCTGGCGCTGCGGCTGCCGGGACGACGGTCGAAGCCGGCCGCCGGGGTGCGCCGCTCGCCGGCATCCGCTCGTCCGCCCCGCACGTCGCGGGAATCGCGGGTGTCGCGAGCGCTGTCGCGCCCACCGGCGTGGCGGTCGTGGAACGAGGTCTTGTTCGCGCCGTAGCGCGGCTCGAAGTTGGCGGAGGGGCGTCCGCCGCGGGGCTTCTTGTTCTTGGGCATGGGTGTGTCCTTCTGAGTTCTCGCACGAGAACAGCGCCGCGCACACGCGCGAGCACCCAGCGCCGGATCGGATGCGATCGGACGGGGTTCCGGACTGTCAGCGGCCGGGGCCATTCATGTGATGGTTGATTAGCGTCGAGCGACGCTCACCATCGGCCCCTGGACTCACACTTCTTACACAAAAACGTCCGCGCCATGCGCGGGTGTCCGAAGCCGACCCATCAAGTGTAGCGGTCGCACCTGAAAGACCGCCCAGCCCCATCGCGGATGCTGCTCGCCATACGATTGCGGAGTGAACTCCGCATCTCCCACCGGCACACAGGTGCACCTCCAGCTCGGCGACGTCAGCGCTCAGATCGCGCAGGTCGGCGCATCCCTCCGCTCGCTCCGCATCGGATCCGTCGATCTGATCGCCCCGTATCCGCTCGACTCGCCGACCCCGTCCTGCTCGGGCGTCGTGCTCACGCCCTGGCCGAATCGCGTCAGGGATGGAGCCTGGAACGACGAGGGCACCGAGCGGCAGCTCGCGATCACCGAGCCGAAGTTCATGAACGCCAGCCACGGGCTGCTGCGATTCACGGCCTACGCGATCGAGGAGACGGCGTCGGCGACGACGCTGAGCGCCACGATCGTGCCGCAGACGGGCTACCCCTATCTCGTCGAGACCAGTGTCACCTACGTGCTGCGTGCCGACGGGATCGACGTCACGCACGCGCTGACCAACCGTTCCGCCACCGCGGCACCGGTGGCACTCGGCACGCATCCGTTCGTGACGATCGGCGACGTCGACCCGGACGAGCTCGTGCTGCGGGTGCCGGCGCAGACCGCGTTCGACACCGTCGAGCGCATGCTCCCCACGGGCACGCACCCGGCGGATGCCGCGCTGCGCGACGGAGTGCGCATCGGCGATGTGAGCCTCGACACCGGATTCACCGACCTCGACCGTGATGCCGACGGGCTGGTCCGGCACTCGCTGACCGCCCCCGACGGTCGGCGACTCACCCTCTGGCAGGGCGCCGGGTTCGACTTCGTGCAGGTCTACACGACCGACAAGTACCCGGGCCAGTCCCTCGCGGTGGCGATCGAGCCCATGACCGCGCCCGCCGATGCACTGAACAGCGGTGTCGGCCTGCGCCGCCTCGCCCCCGGTGAGACCTGGACCCTCGACTGGGGCATCACGCTCGACTGAGCTCGGCGGCGCCCGCTCCACAACTCCGCCGGAAACGGCTGACGCCCGCCCGGAATGAAGTTCCGGGCGGGCGTCAGACTCCGTCGTGCGGAGGACGGGACGGCGAGGGCGACTACTCGCCGCGCTCGCGCAGCTCCCGGCGCGTCAGCTGATTCGCGTGCGGCAGCGACGAACCCGATTCCGCCGAGCCCGATTCCGACATGCCCGCGCCGGCCAGCGCCAGATCGCCCGAAGGACGAGGGCCGTCCGAGGGGTCCGAGTCGCCGTTCGGTGCAGAGCCGTCGTCGCCCGACCCCGCCTTGCGGGCGCGTCGACGCTCCTTCGCACCCTCGACCAGGTTGTAGAGCGTCGGCAGAACGATCAGCGTCAGAACGGTCGATGAGATGAGTCCACCGATCACGACGATGGCGAGCGGCTGGGAGATGAACCCGCCGTGCCCGGTGATGCCGAGTGCCATCGGGGTGAGCGCGAAGATCGTCGCCAGCGCCGTCATGAGGATCGGACGCAGACGCTTCTCGCCACCGGCCTTCACCGCATCGATCGTCGACAGCCCCTTCTCGCGATACTGGTTGACGAGGTCGATGAGCACGATCGCGTTCGTCACCACGATGCCGATGAGCATCAGCACACCGATCAGCGAGGCGACGCCGAGCGGCACACCCGTGACGATCTGCAGCAGGATCGCGCCCGTGGCCGCGAACGGCACAGAGACGAGCAGCAGCAGCGGCTGACGCAGCGACTTGAACGTCGCGACCATCACGACGTAGACGATCAGGATCGCGGCGAGCATGGCGAGCCCGAGCTGCGAGAACGAGTCGGCCTGCTGCGAGGCGACACCGCCCACCTCGGCCGACGCGCCGTCAGGCAGCTCGACCGCGGCCAGCGCCTCGGTGACCGACTGGGTCGCCACGGCGAGGTTGTCGGAGGCCGGGGGCACCGTGATCGTGGCGGTGCGGCGTCCCTGCTCGGTGGTGATGGAGGTCGGGCCGTTGCGCTCCTCGACGGTCGCGATGTCCTGCAGCTGCACCACACCGGTGGCACTCGGGATGGTGAGCTCACGAAGCGCCTGCGCGGTGGCGGGCGGCTCGGATGCGGCGAGGTAGATCGTCAGCGCGGTGTCGTCGATCTCGACCGTGCCCACCTGCTGGGGGCGCATCGTGTTCGAGACGATGGATCCGACGGCGACCTCCGACAGTCCACGCTGCGCGGCGGCGTCGCGGTCGACGACCACGGCCAGGTACGGCAGAGCCGCGGCGAGGTTGTCGGTGACCTGTCCGATGCCGTCCCGACCGTCGAGCTCGTCCACCACGGCGGTGGTGGCGGTCTGCAGGTCTTCGGAGTCGGATGCCGAGACGGTGATCTCGATGTCGCTCGAGCCGAGTCCGGCGGAGGCGGCGACCGACACCTCGCCGACGTCGGTGAGGCCCTCGATCGCGTCCTGGACATCGGCTCGGAGCTTCTCCTGGTCGGCATCCGCGTCGGTGAGCACCGAATAGGTCACGCCGGCTCCGCCCGAGAACGCGTCACGCAGGGCGGATCCGCTCGAGCCGATCGAGGCCTGCACGTGGGTGATGCCGTCGATGTCGAGCAGTGCGTCCTCGACGGCGATCGCCGCCTCCGACTTGGTCTCCAGGCTCGCGGTCGGGCCGAGGTCCTGTGTCACCGTCATGGTGTTCTGACCGGAGTCGCTGAGGAAGTTGATCTTCATGAGCGGTGCGGCGGCGAGCGTCGCACCGAGCACCACGACGGCGAGCACGACGGTCAGGCCGGAGTGCTTCAGCGTCCAGCCGAGGATCGGACGGTAGCCCTTCTGCAGTCGCGTCGGCGGAGCGTCCGGGTCCTCCGGGTCGATCTGCACGCCGTTCTCATCGAGCAGCGGCTTGCCCGGGCGGAGGAACCAGTACGCGAGCACCGGCACGATGGTCAGCGAGACCAGCAGTGACGCGACCATCGCGATCGACACGGTCATGGCGAACGGCCGGAACAGCTCGCCGACCATGTCGCCGACGAACACGATGGGCAGGAAGACGGCGACCGTCGTGATGGTCGAGGACGTGACCGCCATCGCCACCTCGCGCACCGCCAGACGGATGGCGTCTCCCTTGTCGGCGTCCCCCACATAGTGCCGTTTGATGTTCTCGATCACGACGATCGAGTCGTCGACCACACGGCCGATCGCGATCGTGAGCGCGCCGAGGGTGAGGATGTTCAGCGAGTAGCCGAACGCCTGCAGCCCGATGAAGGTGATGAGCACGCTGGTGGGGATCGAGATCGCCGTGACGAGCGTCGAGCGGATCGACAGCAGGAACACGAGGATGACGATCACGGCGAAGACGAGTCCGAGCAGGCCCTCGGTGGCGAGCGTCTCGATGGACTGCTGGATGAACGGAGCCTGGTCGAAGATGATCGTGAACTCGGCGTCGGGGAAGGCCTCGCCGATCGTGTCGAGCGCGGCGATGACACCCTGCGACACCTCGACGGTGTTCGCGGCCGGCAGCTTGGTGATCGAGATCGAGAGGGCGTCCTTGCCGTCGACGCGCGAGATCGACGAGATGGGGTCGCTCTCCTGCACCACCGTGGCGACGTCGCCGATGCTCTCGGTGGTGCCGACGAGCGGCAGCGCCGCGAGTTCATCGACCGAGGTGATCTTCGCGCCGGTCTGGACGGTGAGCGTCTGGCCGTTCTCGGTGATGTCGCCGCCGGGGAACAGCGTGCCGTTCTGCTGCAGCGCCGTGGTGATGGCCTGCGTGCTCTGACCGATCGCCGCCAGCTTCGCGACGTCGGGTGTGATCGTGATGCGCTGGCCGACGCCGCCGATGATCTCCGCGGCGTTGACACCGTCGACGTCTTCGAGTTCGGGGATCGCGACGCTCTGCAGCTCGGCCTGCGCGTTCTCGGCGTCTTCGAAGCCGGTCACGGCGACCTGGATCACCGGGAAGTCATCGATCGACACCGTCAGCACCTGCGGACTCACGTCTTCCGGCAGCTGCCCCGAGATGCGGTTGATCGCCTGCTGGATCTTCTGCTCGGCGGTCGCGAGGTTGGTGCCGTAGGCGAAGGTGGCCTGCACGATCGAGGCGTTCGTCGTGCTCGTGGCGGTCGTGCCCTCGAGGCCGGGGACACCCTGGATCGCCGACTCGATGGGGGTCGAGACGTCGTTCTCGACGACCTCGGGCGAGGCGCCGGGGTAGGTCGTCATAACCATCAGGTTGGGCAGCTCGAGCGACGGGATGAGCTCCTGCTTGAGGTTCGTCAGAGCGAGCCCGCCGAACACGGCGGCGACGATCGTGATCAACGCGATCAGTGCGCGGTTCTTCAGACTCAGGACGGCGAGGTTCGACAAGGCGGATTCTCTCTCTGCGGGTCAGGCGGATGCTGCGGCGGTGGGTGCGGAGGTGGACGCCTGAGGAGTGAGGATCCCGGCGAGGGCGTCGCGGATGAGCTCTTCGTCGAGCGGCTCGTCGTGGATCTGAGAGTGCCAGAGTACGCCGTCGATGAAGACGGCTGCGGCCCTGGCTCTGTCGACCCCGTGAACGGGCGCGATGAAGCCGACGATCTCGTCGGACCACAGTCGCGCGAACTGCCGGACGCGCGGGTCATGCACCGCGGCGGTCACGACGGCGCGGTCGGCCTGGACGGCGCGTGCGTCCTCGAGCCCGCGGCGCACGAGGCGCGCGAGCCCCTCCGGGGTCACTCCCTCGATCACGACGGCCCGTCGTGTCGCGTCGATGCGCGCCTCGATCTCGGCGGCCAGCGCTCCGATCGCCGCTTCACGCAGATCGTCGAGCGTGGCGAAGTACTGCGTCGTCGATCCCAGCGGCACTCCGGCCCGGGCTGCGACCTTGCGGTGGGTGAGTGCGTCGACGCCGATCTCGACGATCAGCTCGGCTGCCGCGGTGATGATCTCGAGACGGCGCGCTTCAGGATCGCGGCGGCGGCGCGTGCCATCGCTCATCCTGACCCCCAGCGCGATCATTCCTGTACGGGCGTACATGTACGTTTGTACATTCTGCATCGCCAAGCTGTGGGTTCGCCCGGATCCCGGCGTCGACGGTCAGAGCGTCGACCCGAGCGCCAGCCCGAGACCAGCGGCGATCAGCCCGAGCAGAAGCATCCCGATGGCGTTGACAGCGGATGCTCTGCGCTGACCGTCTCGCCACAGCACCACGGTGTCGAGCATGGCGGTGCTGAACGTCGTGTATCCGCCGAGAAGACCGGCCCCGACCACGAACGACTCGGACGGCAGTGCCGTGGTCAGCAGGCCCAACGCGAACGATCCGGTGAGATTGACGACGAGGATGCCCCAAGGGAGGCGGCGTCCGCCGACCTTCGAGACACCGAGGTCGATGACGTACCGGAGGAGGGCTCCCACCCCTCCGGCGAGAGCGGCCGCGACGAACAGCAGCGGAGTCATGCGCTCCCTCCCGCAGGGAGCGTCGGTCGACGCGGGCGTCCGAGTCGCAGGCCCGCCGCTGCGGCAGCGAGTCCCAGGACCAGACTGGCGGCCGCATACGCGAATGCGAGCACCGGGGCGTCGCCCCAGAGCGCGACCGTTCCGGTCATGAACGCGCTGTAGGTCGTGAAGCCGCCGAGCACGCCCGTGCCGAGCAGCAGTCTGAGCTCCGTGGCGCCGGGCAGGCGCGCGGCGAGAACGCCGATCAGCAGCGATCCGAGCACGTTCACGACGATGGTCGCGAGAGGCACGCCCCCGACATCCGGCAGCAGCAGACCGATCGCGAGCCGAGCGGCGGTGCCGATGCTCCCGCCGACGAAGACGAGGAGCAGGCGGCGAAAGGTCACGCGGCAACTCTATCCGCGCCATTGCAACGCATCCCTCGAATGTCAACCCGTTGGGCGAAGCCGGTCGGCAGGCGAAGACTGAGGCCATGAAGCCACTGTGGAAGCTCGACCGGACCCCGCCCATCGGCACACCGTTCGACCCCGGCGCACGACACGACGTGATCATCGTGGGTGCGGGCCTCACCGGCCTCAGCACGGCGGTCATGCTCACGCGCGCCGGTCTCGACGTCGCGGTGATCGAGGCGGGATCCGTCGCCGAGCTCGCGACCGGCGGCAACACCGGCAAGCTCACCCTGCTGCAGGGGAAGCGTCTCGCCGAGATCCGCAAGCACCACTCCGCGGCGCTCGTGCAGGCCTACGTCGAGGGAAATCGCGAGGGCATGGACTGGCTGGTCGGCTTCGCCGATCATGCGGGAGTCAGCTACGAGCGACGGATCGACCACTCGTACGCGCAGGACGCCAGCGGCATCGACTCGGTGCGCGAGGTGCACGAGGCGGCGCGGGAGGCGGGCCTCGAGACCAGGATGCTCACGCGAGGAGAGCTGGCCGGTGCGGCCTTCCCTGCGGCGGGAGCCGTGGCGCTCGACGACCAGGTGACCATCGATCCGGCACTCGTCACCCACGCGCTCGCGGATGAGCTGCTCTCGGCCGGGGGAACCCTGCACACCGGCGTCCGGGTCACGGCGACGCATGCGCTGCCCGACCCTCGAGTCGAGACGCCGCTCGGCCCGATGTTCGCCGACCACATCGTGATCGCGACCGGGTACCCGATCCTCGACCGGGGACTCTACTTCGCGAAAATGCGCGCCTTCCGCTCGTACTGCGTCTCGTTCCGGCTCCCCGGCGGCGTGCCGGACAGCACGTTCATCTCGGTCGACAGCCCCACGCGCTCGATCCGCCCGGTGTCGGATGCGGACGGCCCCGGCGGCCCTGCGCGACTGGTGGTCGGCGGAAACGGCCACTCCGTCGGACGCTCGGACGGCGAGACCGCCGCCATCGACGACCTGGTCGAGTGGACGAGGCGGTACTTCCCGGATGCCGAGGAGACCCACCGCTGGTCTGCCCAGGACTATCAGTCGAACAACCAGATCCCCTTCGTCGGCGCCATGCCCCGGGGTCTCGGCCGCATCCGCTTCGCGACCGGGTACGCCAAGTGGGGCCTGTCGAACGCCCCCGCCGCCGCCCTGCGTCTCACCGCGGAGATACTCGGTGCGAACTGGCACGACCGACCGTCGTGGATGGTCAAGATCGGCACGAGGCTCACCGTGCCGGCCGATCTGGCCCGCGGGGCCATCGAGGGCGCCAAGGTCGCCGCCGCTGCGACGACCGGGTGGGTCGGCGCCGAGCGTCGACCCGTGCCGGTCCCGAAGCCGGCAGAGGGCGAGGGCGTGGTCGCGAACCGCAGCGGCCGACCCGTGGGCATCTCGACGGTCGACGGCGTCACTCGGGCCGTCTCGGCCGTGTGCCCGCACCTCGGAGGCGTGCTCGACTGGAACGACGCCGAGTGCACGTGGGACTGCCCGCTGCACGCCTCGCGCTTCACGGCGGACGGCACGCGCATCGAGGGGCCGGCGCTGCAGGACCTCAAGCCCCTGCCCCGCAAGGTCGGCGGCTGAGGCTCAGCCCGCCGTCGGCGCTCCGGCGCCCGGCGGCGGCGCGTCCCATCCCTGCTGCGGCTGGTCGCAGTTCTCGCGGAACACGTACTGCGAGGCGAGCTTGCGCTGATGGCTCGACCAGTCGATGGCCGGGCGGCGCTGCTCGGGCGGCAGATAGCCGAGGCGGTACACCGCCATGAGCTCGAGGTCGTCCGGCACGCGCAGCAGCTTCACGATCTCGTCCCACTGCCCAGGGACCTCCATCGGGAACGAGATGAACTGGATGCCCATGCCGAGCTCGACCGTGGTGAGCCAGACGTTCTCCATCGCCGCGCCCATGCTGAACACCGAGTAGAACGACGACAGCTGGCCCGGTCGGTACTCGCTGCGATCGAGCATCACGCCGAGCAGCAGCGGCGATCCCGCGACGAGCTTGTGATTCTCCTCCCCGAGGGTCTTCGGCACCCCGAACGTGTTCATCAGCTTCTGCCCGCGCTTGGTGAACACCTGACTCGTGAACGGGCGGAGGGCCGCGGGGAGCTTGTCGAACAGCATCCCGCTGCGCTTCTCCTCCATCTCGGCCTGGCTGAAGCGGAAGTACGGCTTGTAGCGTTCGAAGAATGTGCCGTTCGACATCGCCTCGGTCATGCTGTCGCCCGAGATGCGGGCGATCTTGTCGATCGTGTCGCGGTTCTCGACGACCACGAACCGCCACGGCTGGCTGTTCAGCTGCGACGGCGCCCGACCTGCCGCCTCCAGCAGGATGCGCTGATGCTCCTCCGATACCGGGTCGGGCAGGAAGGGCCCGTTCGTGGTCTTGCGGCGGCGGATGGCGTCGAGCAGTTCCATGCGTTCACTTCCGGTCGGTGGCGAGGCGCGAGCAGACGAGGCCCGCGACGATGAAGGGGGCTGCGGCGAGCGCGACGAGCGGATGCCGTCGGCTGTGCGTGCCGAGATACGGGATGGCGGCGAGCGGTGCGGCGGCGGGCGCGAGGGCCAGGGCCGCGCGACGGCTCGCGTGCTTCGGCCGGCCCCAGAGGATCGCCGAGAACGCGGCGGCCGAAGTGGCGCACGTCGCGATGTAGATCGCATGGTGCAGCCAGCGGAAGCTGCTCGTGTCGATGAGTCTCGCGGCGACGGCCGAACCGAGGGCGACGTTCGCGGTGTAGGCGACGGCCGCCGCCGCGAACAGCGGCGCGGCATCCGTGCGTCTGCGTCGGTGACCCATGCCTTGACCCTACGCCCACCTCCGGCATCCGCTCCCGGCCTTGATCCGGCGTCCGCACCTGTGCAATGCCGTGACTCCCGTGCGGGGTCGAGAACGCATCGGAATCGGGTGATTCGGATGCGCTCTCGACCCCACGGCGACCGGCGAAGGCGGTGCAGCGGGTCACAGGTTGCCGTCCGCGTAGATGCGGAGCGCGTCGCGGACGAACTCGGCGCCCTGCGTTCCGCCGGCGGACGTGGCGTAGTTGGCGCCGAAGCGCGGGTCCGCGACGTACATCTCGCCGAGGCCGATGACGTACGCCTTGACGTCGCCGCCGGGCACGGCCGCGGGAGTGCCCGGGATGCCGGTCAGCCACTCGACGTGACGGCGGGCGATGTCCTGAGCCTCGGCGGACGCCGGATCGATGCCGCTCTCGGCGGCAGCTGTCCAGTCCCGGCCGAGGTCGGAGACGCGCTGCTGCCAGTCGGCGCGATCGGCGTCGGTCATCCCGCGCCACCAGCGGTCGCTGTCGGCGTAGGTCTTCCGACCCCAGCGCTGCTCGACCTCCTCCTTGTAACGGGTGTGGTCGAAACCGTCGAACATGTTCTCTGCCATGAGTTCTTCACCTCCTCTCAATGCGTTGATGGTGTTCTCGACCGACGCGATCTGCCGCGCCAGTCGGTTCTGTTCCTCGCGCAGCAGCTCGAGGTGCGTCTCCAGCGCGGATTCCTCGCTCTGCCGTGCGTTCACCGGGTCGAGCACCTCGGCGATCTGCGGCAGACCGAGTCCGAGCTCGCGCAGCAGCAGAATGCGCTGCAGGCGCACGAGCGCCGCCTCGTCGTAGTGCCGGTAGCCGTTGTGCGCGATGCGCGAGGGCGGCAGCAGGCCCACGTCGTCGTAGTGACGCAGGGTTCTGCTCGTGGTGCCCGCGAGACGGGCGATGTCCTGGATCGACCATTCGCGACCGGCCATCTCGTCCTCCTTCCCTGGAACTGATGATGACTCCACGGTAGAAGTTGACGTTGCGTCAATGTCAAGTGAATCCACGCATGTCAGCATTCTGCAGTCGAATGACTAGCTTTCGTGGCGCAGCGATGACAGCCTCCGTGTGTAACGACAAAACGGAGGTGGACAGATGTCCCTAATGGCGGCAATGGAGCCGACGCTGATGAAGCGCCGCGCACAGGACGCACTGGATGAGGCGATCATGCGTCTCGATGCCTGGTGGCTGGTGGTGATCGCGGCGATTCTCGTGTTCGGCGTCGCGTTCCTGGCAGCGCTGGCGCTGTGGTGCTTCTTCAAGGCGGGTGGCAGGCGCTTCACCGGCAACTGGCAGTGGGGCAAGAGCGGCGTCTCAGTGTGGATCGAATGCGTCTAACCCCTCGTCGCTTCCGGACATCGACCCCGATGTCCGGAAGCGGCGGCTTCGCACCGGACCCGCGCGTCCTCCTCGACGTCTCATCGGTCTCGTTCGCCTACTCGAAGCGCGCTCCGGCGCTCCGTGATGTGTCGTTCGCGATCGAGCGCGGCGAGAAGGTGGGTCTCGTCGGACCCAACGGATCGGGCAAGTCGACGCTCATCCGCCTCACCGCCGATCTGCTGCAGCTCGGCCAGGGGAGCATCCGCATCACCGGGCGCCCTCATCAGGACCGCGCATCGCGCGAGCAGCTGGCTTTCATCGCGAGCAACGACTACCTGCCGCAGTTCCTGACCGGGCGCGAGTACCTCGATCTGATGCTCCGCCTCTATCGCCACCGTGCCGACCCGACCAGGGCCGACGAACTCCTCAGCCGCTATCAGATGGAGGTGCGTCAGTTCGACCTCATCGAGGACTACTCGCACGGCATGCGCAAGAAGATCCAGCTCATCTCGACGCTTCTGCTCGAGCGCCCGCTCACGATCATCGACGAGACGCTCAACGGCGTCGACGTCGATGCGCTCTTCGAATTCGAGACGGATGCATCCCGGATCGGAGGGGCGAAGGGGCTGCTGCTGTGCAGCCATGACTTCCGTCTTCTCGAGGCCGTGTGCGACCGCATCATCGTGCTGCGTCGCGGAGAGATCGCCTTCGACCTCCCGCTCCCCCGCATCCTGCGCGAATTCGGCTCGGTCGACTCCCTCGTCAAGACCGCGATCGCGCAGCCGTCGAGGGCGGTGGAATGACTCCCGCCCTGCAGCTCGCCGGCTTCCTCTCGGTGTTCCTCGTGAGGCGCATCGCTCGTCGGGGCGTGCTGCGCCTGCCGTCCGTGCGCTGGACGATCGCTCTCGCCGGTCTCGCCGCTTTCGTCGGCTTCTGCGCGTTCGGGGTGGTGATCCTCCGCCAGCTGATCAGCGAGCCCGAGCAGCTCTCCCCGCTTCTGCGCGTCGTCGGCGTGTCCACCCCGCTGTGGATCCTGACGGTCTTCACGGTCGTGCGCGTGCTCTTCATGAAGGCGAGCGATCTGGTCGAGCTCACGTTCTCGTTCCCCCTGACCAATCGGGCGCGAACGCTGGGATTCATGCTCTTCGAGTCGCTGGTCGTGGGCCTCGGCGTGGTGCTCATGCTCGGCGCATTGGTCACCGGCACGATCTCGATCGGCGGATTCGGGATCCTCGATCAGGTCATCACCTGCCTGGTCATGCCCTCGACCGTCGCCTATCTCGTCGCGAGCGTCTACTACCTGGGCCTCGAGCGACTGCTGCTGCGTCTGCGGCTGGCGAGGCTCCGGGCGTTCCTCGTGCCGGTGGCGCTGGCGGCCACGCTTGTCGCCCTCTACCTCGGCGTGTCGACGCAGTCGGAATCCGTGCTCTTCGCGGCGGTCGGCCAGGGCGACGACTACTTCGCGGTGCAGCTGCTCTTCGCCGACATCGCCGCGAGTCACGGGATCATGGCGGCCACGGGCATCTGGCTGGCCATGCTGGCGCTGCTGGTCTGCGCCGTCTTCGCGATCGCGCCGCGACAGTTCGATCCGACCCGTCGCTTCGCGATCGTGCCCCGCCTGTTCGGCCCCACGGAGTTCGGCGCGTACTTCGCCGCCCACATCAGGGGAATCGAGACGGTGACGGTCTGCGGCATCTCCCTCGCAGGCTCCTACGCGCTCTTCCTCGCCGACATCCGACTCCCGCCGATCCTGCTGCTGGCCGTCACCGTGCAGTCCGTGTACGCCTACGTCTCGACGGAGCCCCTGCGGGCGTGCGGTCCGCGCCGCCACGGTCCAGGCATGCGGTACGTGCTCGTGATCGGACCCCAGCTGGCGACCCTCGCGATCATCGCACCTCCGATCAGCATCCTGTCCGCTCTCACCGGGGCGAGGCTCGACGAGATCCTCTCCGTCGTCGGCTTCGCGGTGTCGAACGTCATCGTGCTCACCCTCGCCGGCATCGCCTTCCCGCCCGAGAAGGGCAACCCCTTCTCGGTCATCGCGGGAGCCGCCGTCGCCGGCCTCGTGACGGGCACGATCATGCTCGGCACCAACCTCCTGGGTCTTCCCCCACAGTTCACGGTCGGAGTGATGCTCGCGCTCACCCTGATCGCCGCCGCACTCTCCATCGCAGGGATGGACAGGATAGAAAGGACCTCTCGTCATGAAGTGGTTGTTTAGGGCCGCCATCAGTGTCGTCGGAGCGCTCGTCGTCATCGCAGGATCCGCCGTCACCGCCGCGATCTGGCTGATGTTCACCGGAGGATCCGCCGAGGGTCGACGCCTGGGATTCTTCGACTCGGTCTTCGTCCACGTCCGGCAGAGCGCAGAGGGCGCGGTCCAGCTCGGCACCGGCGTCAACGATCCCCTCCCGCTGATCCTCGGAATGATCGTGGTCGCCGTATTCATCCTCGCCGTGTTCGTCGTGCACGACGGCCTTCTCGAACGGAAGAGGCAGCTCCTCGCCGAGGCCGACTGACATGTGGTCGGTCAGTGCGTCGCGCATCGATGGGGTTCTGGTCTGCCGATGGCTGCTGCTCGCCGCCTGGCCGATGAACACCGTGTTCGCGGTTCTGCTGACCGCGACCGTCGCTCTGGGCGCGATCACCGGGCAGCCCGCGATCGTCGGGGCCGCACTGATGATCGCGGTCCACTACGCCGCCGGCCTCGGCGGGTCGTTCGCGCTGCATGAACTCGGGCACCTCGCCGTGCTGTCCCGGGCGACCGGCGTCACGGCGATCACGCTCGAGCGCTCGCTGTGGAGGACGTCGATCAGTCCGCACGGCCGAGTCGGCGACCGGGACGCCGTGCTCGCCGCCCTCGCGGGTCCTGGCGCGTGCGTCGTCGTCGGAGCCGCCCTGTGGCTGCTCGCGCCGGGACTCCAGCTGCACGGGTGGTACCTGGCGCATGCCGTGTTCCTCATTCCGGTCTTCAACGACGGCCGGATCCTGTGGTCCGTCAGTCGGGCTCGCCGCACCGCCACCTCGCGGGCGGTCGAGTGACGCCAACCGATATTCTTCATCCGCTCGTCACACGTTGTGGCCCCACCATCGCTACGGTCGACACGTGCCCGAATCACACTCCGCCATGCATCCGCTCGCCCTCGCTCCGGTGATCGCTCCCCCGAGCACCGTCGACGAGTTCGTGAAGCGATTTCTGCACAACCTCAATCTCGAGCGCGGCGTCGCACTGTCGGCATCGAGCGCGAACGACCGCTATCTCGCGCTCGCGCACACGGTGCGCGACTACCTGATGGCTCGCTGGCTCGAGGATCTGCGTCACCAGAAGGAGACGCAGGCGAAGGGCGTCTGCTATCTCTCGGCGGAGTACCTGCTCGGTCGCCAGCTCGACAACAATCTGCTCGCGGCCGGCCTCACCGACATCGCCGACGAGGCCCTCGCCGCGTGCGGCGTCTCGCTCGACGACCTGCGCGCGCACGAGGTCGAGCCCGGTCTCGGCAACGGTGGGCTCGGGCGCCTCGCGGCCTGCTTCGTCGACTCGCTCGCCACGATGGGCGTGCCCAGCATCGGATACGGCATCCGCTACGAGTACGGGATCTTCCGACAGACGTTCGTCGACGGCCAGCAGGTCGAACAGCCCGACTCCTGGCTCACGCTCGGTTCGCCGTGGGAGTTCGCCCGTCCCGAAGACGCACAGACCATCGCGTTCGGCGGCCACACCGAGAAGTACGACGACGACGGCATCACGCGCAGCCGCTGGGTGCCGGCGTGGAACGTGCAGGCGGTGCCGTACAACTACATGGTCCCTGGGTTCCGCAACGGGCGGGTCAACACCCTGCGCCTGTGGAGCGCCGTCGCCACCAGCGCGTTCGACCTGCGCATCTTCAACTCGGGCGACTACGAAGAGGCGGTGCGCGCGCAGACCTACGCCGAGACCATCTCGAAGGTGCTCTACCCCGAGGACTCCACGCCGCAGGGCAAGGAACTGCGTCTGCAGCAGCAGTACTTCTTCGTCGCCGCGTCGATCCACGACTTCCTCGACAACATGCTCGCCGACGGCTTCGAGCTCGCGAACCTCCCCGACCGCGTGATCTTCCAGCTCAACGACACGCACCCGGTGATCGCTGTGCCCGAGTTCATGCGGGTGCTCGTCGACGAGAGGCATCTCGAGTGGGATGCCGCGTGGGCCATCACGCAGCAGTGCTTCGCCTACACGTGCCACACGCTGCTTCCGGAGGCGCTGGAGGTGTGGCCGGTCGAGCTGCTCGGACGCCTGCTGCCCCGCCACCTCGAGATCATCTATCGCATCAACGACGAGTTCCTCGTCGCGGTGCGCGAGCGGTTCGGCGATGACGAGATGCTCGTGCGCAACATGTCGATCATCGCGGAGCACCCGGTCCGCTCGGTGCGCATGGCATACCTCGCGACCGTCGCGGGCGCCAAGGTCAACGGCGTCGCCGAACTGCACTCGCAGCTGCTGCGCGACAAGGTGCTGAGCGACTTCGATGCGTTCTTCCCCGACAAGTTCACGAACGTGACCAACGGCGTGACGCCGCGGCGCTTCCTCCGCCTCGCCAATCCCGAGCTCTCGTCGCTCATCACCGCGGCGATCGGCGAGGGCTGGACCACCGATCTGGAACGCCTGCGCGAACTCGAGCCCTTCGCCGATGATGCCGAGTTCCGCGCCGCGTTCGCCTCGGTGAAGGCCGCCAACAAGCGCCGCCTGAGCGACGTGCTGCGCGAACGCGACGGTGTCGAGATCAGCGACGGCCACATGCTGGATGTGATGGTCAAGCGCCTGCACGAGTACAAGCGTCAGCTGCTCAAGGTGCTGCACATCGTCACCACCTACGAGGGGGTGATCTCCGGACGCCTCGCAGTGTCGGATGTCGTGCCGCGCACCGCGATCTTCGGGGCGAAGGCGGCGCCCGGCTACGCGATGGCGAAGCGCATCATCCACCTCATCAACGCGGTCGGCGAGGTCGTGAACACCGACCCTCGGCTGGAAGGCCGCCTCACGGTCGTCTTCCCCCCGAACTACAACGTGACGCTGGCCGAGCGGGTCATCCCCGCCGCCGACCTGTCGGAGCAGATCTCGCTCGCAGGCAAGGAGGCGTCGGGCACCGGCAACATGAAGTTCGCGCTGAACGGCGCGCTCACGATCGGGACGGACGACGGGGCGAACGTCGAGATCCGCGAGCTCGTCGGAGACGACCATTTCTATCTGTTCGGCATGAGCGAGCCCGAGGTCGAGGCGCTCAGCATCCGCGGTTACCGGCCGCAGGAGTTCTACCAGCACGACGAGGGACTCCGCCGGGCGATCGACCTGATCGCATCCGGGGCCTTCTCCCGCGGCGACCGCTCGGTGTTCGAGCCGGTCGTCTCGAATCTCCTCTACGAAGACCGCTTCATGGTGCTCGCCGACTATGCGTCGTACATCGAGGCACAGAGCAGAGTGGATGCCGCGTACGCCGACCAGGACGCGTGGAACCGCTCAGCGATCCTCAACGTCGCCCGCACCGGCTTCTTCTCGTCCGACCGTTCGATCCGCGATTACATCGACCGGATCTGGCACACCCCGCCTCTCGTCTGAGGCGTCCTCCCGGGCTGTTTCCTGTGTTTCAGGCCCGGTCGTCCAGACCGTGTGGAGGCCGGATCGTCCAGACCGTGTGCAGGACCGAAGCACGTCTGCAGGAACATCCCACACGGATTCTCCTGCAGACGTGCCGCAATCCTGCAGACGGGATGCTCGGACCACCCCCTTGACAGAGTCGAGATATATCGTGTTACTCTGTGCAGACACGATATATCGTGATCCCTCAAACCAGGAGAAGCAGACATGACCGAGAAGTGGCTCATCGCCCCCGGCGAAGAACGCGTCATCGACATCGAGAACGTCACCCGACTGAAGATCGGCCTGGTCGGCGGTCAGGTCGATGTCATCGCACACGACGAACCCGGCATCCGCATCGAGGTGCACGGCGTCACGACCAAGGACCTCCGCATCGAGGCGAACAACGGCGAGGTCGAGATCGACCACCCGCAGCTCGGCTGGGACAACTTCCTCGAGGTGTTCCGCAACTTCGGATCGGGCGGCCCCAAGGCCGAGGTGAGCGTCGCCGTCCCCCGCTCGATCGCCCTCAACCTCGGCGTCGTGAGCGCCGGAGCGCTCGTCTCGGGCATCCGCAACGACGCCCGCCTCAACACCGTCTCGGGCGACCTCATCGTCGACACCCTCATCGGCGACCTGACCGTCAACTCGGTCTCCGGCGACGTTCAGGTGCGCGGACTCACGGGATCGATCAGCGCGAACAGCGTCTCGGGCGATGTCGCAGTCACGGGCACCATCCGTCGCGCGACCGTCGACATCGTCTCGGGCTCGACACTGGTCGACGCCGCAGGCGACGTGAACACGATCAACGTCAACTCGGTCTCGGGCGGCACCACGGTGCGCCTCGACGAGTCGCTCGCTGCGAACTACGTCATCCGCTCGCTGAGCGGGCGACTGCTGATCGACGGCGTCGAACGCGGCTCCTCCGGCATCAACAACTACACCGGCTCGACGGGCGAGCTCGCAGGACGCTTCGTCGATCTGCGCGCCAACTCGGTCTCCGGCGGCGTGACCGTGCTGCGGCGCACGCCCGAGTCGATCACCGACGATGCGGAGTGGGAAGCATGAGCCCCGCAGTCTTCTCGCACGGCGACCTCAGGCTCTACCTGCTCTCGCTGCTCGCCGAGGCACCGCAGCACGGCTACGGGATCATCCAGGCACTGACCGATCGCACGGGCGGCACCTACACGCCGAGCGCCGGCACCATCTACCCTCGGCTCGCCAAGCTCGAGGAAGAGGGGCTGGTCACCAAGACGGTCGACGGTCGCACCACGATCTACGCGATCACGGATGCGGGACGCGCCGAGCTGGCATCTCGCGAGGGCGACCTCGCCGGAATCGAGGCCGGCCTGACCGACTCGGTGCGACTGATCGCCAACGAGGTGCGGCAGAGCGTCAAGGAGGCCATGAAGAGCCTCCGCGCCGACCTCGCCACGGCGGAGAAGGACGACCGCGCCGCATCCAAGTCCCGTCCGCGGACGGCAGGCGACGACGAGCGCATCGTCACCCGTGAGGAGCTGCACCGAGCGGATGCCGTCATCAATGCCTTCCGCGCACGCGTGCGCACCGACCTCCGCACGCATGTGGCGAAGGGCGGCACGCTGCCGGCATCCGTCGTCTCGCAGCTGGAGGACGGCCTGGACGCCGCGGCGCGAGGCATCACCACCGCGCTGGCGTCACTCGGCCGCTGAGCTCAGCGGCCGACGCCTGCCGAGACGCTCGAAGCCCCTCCCGTCACACGACGAGAGGGGCTTCGGCCGTTCGCATCCCCAGGAACTCAGCGAGGGATGCCGAGACCTACTCGGTCCAGATCTCGGGCTGCTCGTCGGGCACGGGCTCCTGCAGCGGCACGACGAGCACCGACCGGTGCTGGCGGTGCGCGAGGCGGGCAGCGACGGATCCCGTGAAGAACTCGCGGATCGACTCTCCGATGCCGCGCTTGCGTGTGCCGACCACGATCAGCTGGGCGTCGAGCTTGTTCGCCAGCTGTTTGATGGCGAGCGCCGGATCGCCCACGAGCTGCCGGGCCGTCCATGTCAGGCCCGTTCCGTCGAGGGCCGCAGCCGCCTCCGCCTGCACGGCCTCGAACTCGGCCGTGCCGGCATCGAAGTTGATGTCGATGGGCGCCGAGTGCACGTAGCCGTCGGGGTCCTCATAGGTGACGAACCGCGTGACGTCGACGTGTGCGACCACCAGCGGCACGCGGAGGAGCCGTGCGAATCGCGCCGCCTCTTCGATCACCCGTTTCGGCTGACCCGGCTGCATCCCGACGATCACGGCCTTCTGCAGTGTCGCGTTCTGCGCGGCCTCGTCGGAGGGCGTCGAGGTGTTGTCGGTCATGAGGATCGCTCCCTTCACCAGCTGCCAACGGGCCAGTGCGGTCTGGCCGCGTGCTATTCTGAATGCTACTCTTACCGGCCCTCAGCCGGTGTCGTGAATGACTCGGGCCAGTCGTTGCCCGGAGCTTAACTCGTGAGGGGGTCTCAGGCATGGGCCGTGGCCGTCAAAAGGCGAAACACACCAAGATCGCCCGCGAACTGAAGTCGTTCAGTCCGTCGGTGAACTACTCGGCGCTCGAACGCGAACTCGCGCACCCGAGCGACGCTGAAGACGCATACGTCGACAAGTGGGCCGACGAGTATGCAGACGAAGACGAGGACGAACTCGAAAAGGCCTGACCGCCTCTTCGCTCGTCATCGATTCCCCCGTGCACCGCACGGGGGTTTCGTCGTGTCCGAAATCCCGGAACTCTCGGCATCCACGCCGGGCTCGTGACGGACGGACACCGCGTGCCCTGAGAGGATCGACCCATGGCCCGCGTCGTCTCCCTCTTCCGTCATCCGATCAAGGGCTTCACGCCCGAGTCGGTCGAGTCCCTCACCGTGCAGCCTGATGGGCGCATCGCCGGCGATCGGGTGCTGGCGTTCCGCTTCGCCGACGCGATCGCGCCGGAGTCTCGTGACGGACTCGACCACTGGCCGAAGGCGAAGGGACTCTCCCTGCAGGACTTCCCGGGCCTCGCGGCGTTGCGCACCGACTACGACGACAATCGGCAGCGCGTGCGGATAGAGCACGAGGGTTCGGTGCTCGTCGAGGCGGGACTCGATGAGTCCGGTCGTGGCGAGCTCGCTGACGCGGTGACCGAGTTCGTGCTCGCGAGCCCGGAAGGCCGGCGGATCCGGCGCCCCGGACGACTGCCGCTCGTACTCGTCGGCGACGGTGTGACGTCGAGGTTCCAGGATCGTGAGCGCGGCTACGTCTCCGTGCACAGTCGTGGCAGTGTCGACGCACTGAGCGACTCTCTCGGCTTCGGCATCGATGACCGCCGGTTCCGCTCCAACGTCGTCATCGACGACGTCGCCCCCTGGTCGGAGCTCGACTGGGCCGGCGAGCTGAGCATCGGCGAGGTGACGTTCCGCACCGCGGGGCCGATCGTGCGCTGCCTCGCGACACACGCCAACCCCGACACGGGCGTTCGCGACGCGAAGGTGCTCACGACCCTCACGAGCGCCCACGGTCAGGACGAGCCGACTCTCGGCCGACTCCTTCTGCCGCCGCAGGACCCGGCCGATGCGTCAGCGCCGTGGGTCGGCGGCACGATCAGCGTCGGCGACCAGGTGCGAGCGCACTGACGGACCTCGGGCCCACGCCGATCCACCGGCGCCCCTTCACCGCCGCGAGTCACCAGCGACCGTGGCGACGCTCCCAGTCCTCTTCGATGGTGCGACGTCGACCGGCGATCCATCCGGCGGGGATCACCGCGATCAGAACCCCCACGAGCACCCACAGGGGAATCTCCCAGCTGTCGGTCATGTCGTGCAGCAGGCCGATCAGCAGCGGGAACACCGCGGCGACCGCGTAGCCGATGCTCTGCACGAAACCGCTGAGCGCCACCGCGCTCTCGGGCGTGCGGGCCCGGATGCTGAGCAGCACGAGGGCGAGCGGGAAGAGCCCGGGTGCGAGGCCGTAGAAGACCACCCACAGCGGCAGCGCCACCGTGGGCAGGAACAGGAATCCGAACAGCCCGATGAGCCCGCACGCGATCGAGATGAAGAACACAGGACGGGTCGCCTGGAACCGGACGATGAGAATGGGCACGAGCAGAGAGCACGGCAGGCCCATCAGGCCGAACAGCGAGAGCAGCAGCCCCGCGTTCGCCGGCGAGACCCCGCCCACGTCGATCATGATCGACGGCAGCCATGCGAAGGAGACGTAGGCCAGCGTCGACGACGACGCGAACACCAGCGCGATCGACCAGGCCATGGGCAGCCGCCACAGCCGACCGAAGACCCGCGGGTTGGCGGGCGTCGTCGCGATCGGTCCGGTCGCCACGGATGCTGCGTCGTAGCCGTCGCGCTCGATCTCAGTCGCGGCGGACTCCGTACGCGCGGGGGCCGAGGCGACGGCATCCGCCCGGCTCGTGACGAGCATCGCCACCCAGGGCACGAGCGCGATCGCGGCGAACACGCCCCACAGCCCCAGCGACACCCGCCACCCGGCCGAGTCGGCGAGCGGCACTGCGACCAGCGGCGGCACGAACGTCGACACCGCCATCGTGGTCGAGTAGACCGTCATCATCAGGCCGAGGCGATCGGGGAAGTACTTCTTCACCAGCGGCGGCAGCAGCACATTGCCTGAGCCGACGCCCGCGAACACCACTGCCGTCGCGGCGAGCAGCGATGTCGAGTCGACGGCGAGGCTGCGCAGCAGCAGCCCGGCGGCGATCAGGGCGATCGCCACGACGGCCACGCGCTCGAGTCCGAATCTCCGCTCGAACAGCGGCGTCAGCAGCCCGAACACCGCGAAGCACACCGGCGGCGCGGCTCCGATCAGGCCGACGACGACCGACGAGACCGGGAAGTCGTCGGCGACGTGGTCGAGCACGGGCGACAGCGACGCCACGGCCGAGCGCAGCGAGAACGCGACCAGCACGATGCCGACCAGCGCGAGCGCACGGCCACGCCAGAGCGGCTGCGCACCCGAGGTCACGAGGTCTGCGACCCCTCCACCCAGGCCAGGTACTCGTCGGAGACCGTGCCGGTGACGTACCGGCCGTCGAAGCAGCTCATGTCGAGGTCGCTCAGCACGGATCCCTCGGTGATCGCAGCTTTGAGGTCCTCGACCTCCTGATAGACCAGGTGGTCGCAGCCCAGCTCGGCGGCGATCTCGGGGATCGTCCGGCCGTGGGCGATGAGCTCGTGACGCGACGGCATGTTGATGCCGTAGACATGCGGGTGACGCACCGGCGGAGCCGCGGAGGCGAACGTCACAGAGGTGGCACCGGCATCCCGGGCCATCTGGATGATCTCCTTCGACGTGGTCCCGCGCACGATCGAGTCGTCGATCAGCAGCACGTTCTTGCCCTGGAACTCGGTCGACATCGCGTTCAGCTTCTGACGCACGCTCTTCTTGCGCACGGCCTGCCCGGGCATGATGAAGGTGCGGCCGACGTAGCGGTTCTTGTAGAAGCCCTCGCGGTACTCGATGCCCAGCTTGCGGGCGACCTCCATGGCGGCGGGCCGGGAGGAGTCGGGGATCGGCATGACGACGTCGATCTTGTCCATCGGCACGTGCTTCGCGATCGTGTCGGCGAGGCGGTCGCCCATGCGCAGGCGCGACTCGTAGACCGAGACGCCGTTCATGACCGAGTCGGGTCGGGCGAGGTAGACGTACTCGAACGCGCAGGGCGCGAGAGTGGTCTCCTTCGCACACTGCCGGCTGTGCAGCTCGCCCTCGTTTGTGATGAAGATCGCCTCACCGGGCTCGACCTCGCGCACGACCTCGTAGTCGGCGTTCTCGAGCACCAGCGACTCGCTCGCCACGACCCATTCGTCGCGGCCCTCTGCGCCGGGGACGGTCGAAGGACGACGGCCGAGGATCAGGGGACGGATGCCGAACGGGTCGCGGAACGCGAGCAGACCGTAGCCCGCGATCACCGCGATCACGGCGTACGCGCCCTCGATGCGCTCGTGCGTGCGCTCTACGGCCTCGAAGACGCGCTCGGCGTCGAGGTCGACCGTCGACGTCGTGTTCTGCAGCTCGCCGGCGAGGACGTTGAGCAGCAGCTCGGTGTCGCTCGACGAGTTGAGGTGACGGCGGTCGCGCTTGGCCATGTCGGCCGTGAGCTCGCGCGTGTTCGTCAGGTTGCCGTTGTGGATGAGGATGATGCCGTAGGGCGCGTTCACGTAGAACGGCTGCATCTCCTCTTCGTTCGACGCGGTGCCCTTGGTCGCGTAGCGCACATGACCGAGGCCGACGCTGCCGAGGAGTCCGCGCATGTCACGAGTGCGGAACGCCTCGCGGACCATGCCCTGCGCCTTGGCGTTGTGCATCACGCCGTTCGCCTCGGCGGTCGCGATTCCCGTTGCATCCTGACCGCGGTGCTGCAACAGCAGGAGTGCGTCGTAGATGTCCTGATTGACCGGGGCAGAGCCCACCATTCCGACGATGCCGCACATGGACTCTTACTTCGCTCCGTCCGCGTAGGCGCCGATCAGGCGCACCGCTCCACCGTCGACGCCCTTGGCGCCCTGTTCGAACTCTCCTGCCGGCCGCGCGCCGAAGCCCACGGTTCCGACCTGCCACGCGGGCATGCCGTCGGCCGCGAGCGCTGCGATCGCGGCATCCTTCTTGTCGGCTGCGACGATCGCGAGGAACCCGATTCCGAGGTTCCAGGTGCCCTCGGCGGACTCCAGCGTGGACCCGGCGATGTCGCTGAGCACGCGGAAGACCGGGCTCGGCGACCAGGTGCTGCGGTCGACCTCGGCCCAGCTGCCCTGCGGGAGCACGCGCGCGAGGTTCGCCGCGATGCCGCCGCCGGTGACGTGGCTGAGCGAGTGGACCCCGCCCGAGCCTGTGCCGCCGCCGAGCTGCTCGATGAGGCGCAGCAGCGGGAGCGTGTAGAGACGAGTCGGCTCGAGCAGCGCCTCGCCCCACGTCTTGCCGAAGTCGGCGGCGTTGTCGCCGTAGCCGATGCCCGCGTTCGTGACGATGTGGCGCACGAGCGAATAGCCGTTGGAGTGCAGTCCGCTGGACTCGACGGCGATGACGACGTCGCCGTCCTGCACGCGGTCGGCCCCGAGGATGCCGTCGGCCTCGACGACTCCGGTCGCGGCTCCTGCGACGTCGTAGTCGCGCGGGCCGAGAAGACCGGGGTGCTCGGCGGTCTCGCCGCCGATGAGCGCGGTGCCCGTCGCGGTGCACGCCTCGGCGATGCCGCGCACGATGTCGGCGATCCGCTGCGGGAAGACCTTGCCGCACGCGATGTAGTCGGTCATGAAGAGCGGCTTGGCGCCCACCACGACGATGTCGTCGACGACCATGCCGACCAGGTCCTGGCCGATCGTGTCGTGCTTGTCGATGGCCTGCGCGATGGCGACCTTCGTGCCGACGCCGTCTGTGCTCGTGGCGAGCAGCGGACGACGGAAGTCGCGCAGCGCACTCGCGTCGAACAGTCCGGCGAATCCGCCGACACCGCCGAGCACTTCAGGGCCGTGCGTCGCGCGCACGGAAGACTTCATCAGCTCGACGGCGAGATCGCCTGCAGCGGTATCGACGCCGGCTTCGGAATAGGGATTGGTGGGGGAGGCAGCCACACCTCCAGCCTACCGCCCGCGGAGACCTCCTCTCCCCTCCCTCCATCTCCTACGATGGGGCCATGGCCGACAAGCCGCAGTGGTTGATCCGCGAGGACGCGAGCGTTCCGGTGCTCGTCGCGCTCGCGCTGCGGCAATCGCTCGGCATCCGCGCACCGGAAGATCTTCCGAGCCTGCGCGATCTGCCCGTCCGGGCACCGGATGCCGCCGAGGTGACGCCCGAGCTCGAGAAGCAGTGGCGCGACTACTGGGACATGACCGTCGAGCCCCGAGCGCATCCGTCCGGCGTGCCGCTCGAGCTCGTCGACGGGTTCGACACGCTGGTGGCGCTGCCGGCGACCGGTGCCGAACAGCTCGCCGAGGCGATCGCGCCGCATGCCGCATCGGCGATGCACTACGCCCGCGTCGCGCACGATCGCTACGTGTCGTCGATCCACAGCTCGATCGCCAACCGGTCGGGCGGCGGGACGATCGGGGGCGAGTCGTATCGGGCCTATGCCAGCGCGATCGCCGAGTTCGAGCGCGAGATCGGTCGCCGTGCGCACTCGTTCGAACTCAACGTGCAGGTGCTGCCGTTCTCGCAACGGGGGATCTGGTGGATCGGCGCGCTCACCGTCGCGGTGACCGACGGCCTGCGCCGCGACGTGGTCTCGTTCGACGCGGCGATCCGGCCCATCATCGCCGAACTGGCGTGACGCCCCGGGGCGTGATCAGTCGTTCGCGATGATCGTCTCGTGCTCGACCCTGACGACGTGGTCGTGGCGACGCGCGACGCGTTCGAGGATCAGCGCGACGACGCTCGCGAGGGCGAAGCCGATCGGCACCGTCCACAGCAGCAGGAATCCGAACACCTGCCCTGGCGGGTAGACGACGTTGACCGCTTCGGACGGCTCGTAGCTGCCCATCATCGTCAGGATGCCGGCGGCGATGATGCCGAGCACGACGCCGATGCCCATGAACACGCCGAAGCGCGGCACGCGGCGGACGGTCGCCTCGACCGTCTGGGAGGAATCGTGGGAGGACATGCATCCATTGTCCCACCGTTGGCTGCGGGTCGCTCCCCCTCCTGCGCACTCAGCCGTGCGACGGGTCAGGGGCGCAGTGGCAGGACGTCCGAGAGATCGGCGCGGGTTCCGGAAGCGCTCACGCGCCCCGAGCCCGCCGCATCCGACCAGTGCTCCGTGCCCGTCGCGACCGCGATCCAGGTCGCCGGGTCCATCTCGACGACATTCGGAGGGGTGCCGCGGGTGTGACGGGGGCCCTGGATCACCTGCACGGCGCCGAACGGGGGCACCCGCACCTCGACGCTGTTGCCCGGGGCCTTCTCGTCGAGCAGCTGCAGCAGGTAGCGCACGGCGGTCGCGAGGGGAGCGCGTTGCGGCTTCTCACCTGCGGCATCCGCGCGCCTGACCTCGTCGAGGGCGGCGCGTCCGTCGATGATGTCGATCTTCCTGGAGGGCATGGAGAAAGGGTACGCCGAGGCGGGTGCGGCGTAGGCGGGGGGTGCCTCGTAGGCGCGGGCGCCTCGGACGGAGATCTGCGCTTCCGAAGGACAGATCACCCGAATCCCTCCTTCGCACGCGGATATCTCCTTAGCCGGCGACCTGGATCGGACCGATAGTCGCCCGCCGCCCGCGCGCACAGGAATAGGCTCGAGGCGATGAGCCAGAATCCCGATACCCTGCGTGGCGCGCGAGCCGAGCTGATCGCGGCGACGCGGCGCGGTGATGCGTGGGCGAAGCCGTTCCCGGCGGTCGGTGACGGTGCGCATCCGGCATCCGTGCTCGTGCTGTTCGGGCGGCTGGACAGTATCGCGGCCGGGACCGACGAGGCGACTGTCGCCGCCGACCTCGATGTACTGCTGCAGCGTCGGGCCGCGACCCTCTCGTCGCACCCCGGCCAGGTGTCCTTCCCGGGCGGCCGGGCCGAGGACACGGATGCGGATGCCGTCGCCACCGCCCTGCGCGAAGCCGAGGAGGAGACCGGACTCGACCCGGTCGGCGTCGAGATCCTCGCGACGCTGCCCGAGCTTCCTCTCGCCGCCAGCAACCACGTCGTCACCCCCGTGCTCGGGTGGTGGCGCACTCCGTCGCGCGTCGCCGCCGTCGATCACGCCGAGACGGTCGAGGTCTTCCGCGTCCCCGTGGCGCAGTTGCTCGACCCCGCCAATCGGCACACGTCGACCATCCACCGCATGGGACGCACGTGGAAGGGGCCCGCGTTCGACATCGACGGCACGATCGTGTGGGGGTTCACGGCGATGGTTCTCGATGCGCTGTTCGATGCAGCCGGGTGGACTCTGCCGTGGGACCCGTCGATCGAGCGGGCGATCGACGTCTGACCGGGAACCCGCCGAAACCCGCGCCCCCGCCTCGGTAGTCTGGACGGGTGAAGATTCTCGTCCTCGGTTCCGGTGCCCGTGAGCACGCGATCATCCTCGCTCTGCGAGCAGAGACCGCGGAGCACGAGATCTTCGTCGCCCCCGGCAACGCCGGCATCGCCCAGGATGCGACCCCCGTCACCCTCGACATGCTCGACGGCGCCGCGGTGACCTCCTTCGCCAACGAGCATGCGGTCGATCTCGTGGTCGTCGGCCCCGAGGCTCCTCTGGTCGCCGGAGTCGCCGATGCCCTCCGGGCCCACGGAATTCCCGTGTTCGGCCCGGGCAAGGCCGCGGCCCAGCTCGAGGGGTCCAAGTCGTTCGCGAAGCGCATCATGGATGCCGCCGGTGTCCCCACCGGTCGCGCAGTGCGCGCCACCACCACCGCAGAGGTCGAGGCCGCGTTCGACGACCTCGGCGCCCCGCACGTCGTGAAGGCCGACGGCCTCGCTGCCGGCAAGGGTGTCATCGTGACATCCGATCGTGCCGAGGCTCTCGCTCATGCCGAGCACTACCTGCCGTCCGGTCCCGTGCTGATCGAGGAGTTCCTCTCGGGCCCCGAGGTCTCGCTGTTCTTCCTGAGCGACGGCGACACCGTCCGAGCGCTCAGCCCGGCCCAGGACTTCAAGCGCGCGCTCGACGGCGACGAAGGCCCCAACACCGGCGGCATGGGCGCCTACTCGCCGCTGCCCTGGCTCGCCGAACAGTTCGGCAGCGAGCAGGCCTTCGTCGAGGAGGTCACCCGCGACGTCGCCCTGCCCGTGATCCGTCAGCTCGACGAAGAGGGCACGCCGTTCATCGGCCTGCTGTACGCCGGCCTCATCCTCACTCCTGCAGGCGTGCGCGTCATCGAGTTCAACGCCCGCTTCGGCGACCCCGAGACCCAGATCGTGCTGCCGCGTCTCGTGACCCCGCTGTCGGAGCTGCTGCTCGCCGCGGCATCGGGCACACTCGAGGATCAGCCCGAGCCCGTGTTCAGCGACGACGTCGCGATCACCGTGGTGCTCGCGAGCGAGGGCTACCCCGAGGCTCCGCAGACCGGCCGTCCGATCGAGGGCCTCTCCGATGCGGCGGCGGTCGAGGGCGTGCGTCTCGTGCACGCGGCGACCGCGAGCCCCGACGCACCCGGCGGGTCGCTGATCGCCACCGGTGGCCGCGTGCTCAACGTCGTCGCCGTGGGATCGGACTTCCGCACCGCGCGTGACCGGGCATACGAGGCCATCGGTCTCATCACCCTCGAGGGCTCGCACTTCCGCACGGACATCGCTGCCCGCGTCGCGGAGTAGTCCGACCCGTCGTCGCTTTCCTGCCGATTCGCGCAGGTACTCCGCCAACTCGGCCGAGAACTGTTGACACCACCAGCTTTCTTCAAGAAAGTTGTCGGATGCCGCTCCGCTCCGACTGGTCGACAGCCACCTGCCCGATCGCCCGCTCCGCCGATGTGCTCGCCGACCCGTGGGTCCTCCTGATCCTGCGGGAGCTCTTCTCCGGCCGCTCGCGCTTCGACGAGCTGCGCGATGCGACCGGCGCCGCCGACTCTGTGCTCGCCCGGCGCCTCGCCTCGATGGGCGAGGCGGGTCTCGTCGCACACGGTGACCCCGGCTATCGGCTCACGGATGCCGGACGCGAGACCCTCCCGATCCTGCACGCCTACGCGCGCTTCACGAGCACGACCGATCCTGACGGGTCCTGGGGCCTGACCGTCAGCTGCGGTCGCTGCCGCGAGGCGACGGCATCCGCCGACTGGTGCGCGACCTGCGCCGCCCCACTCGACGCCGACAGCACGCGATGGACCCGCCGCAGCATGGGCGGCGAGCCGTTCGCCCTCACGTCAGGCGACGCAGCGTGAGCGCAGAATCGGTCGAGGAGCCGACCGGCACCCCGACACCCGCACTCCGGCAGCGCCGCATCCATCCCGCCTGGATCGTCGCACTCGTGGCCCTGATCGCGCTGATCGGAGCCGCCGGATTCCGCGCCGCGCCCGGGGTGCTGATGCTGCCCCTGCAGGACGAGTTCGGCTGGACCACCGCGGAGCTCTCCCTCGCCGTCACGGTCAACCTGCTGCTGTTCGGTCTCACCGCTCCCTTCGCCGCCGCGCTGATGCAGCGCTTCGGCATCCGCGCGGTGACCGTGACCGCTCTGTTCGTGATCGGCGCCGGCGCCGCGCTGAGCGTCTTCGTGGCCACCCCGGCGCAGCTCATACTCACGTGGGGTGTGCTGATCGGGCTCGGCACCGGGTCCATGGCGCTGGTCTTCGCTGCGACGATCACCGACACCTGGTTCGCAACCAGACGCGGGCTGGTCTCGGGTGTGCTCACCGCGGGCAGCGCGACCGGACAGCTCATCTTCCTGCCCGTGATCGCCGCGGCGGCCGAGGACATCGGATGGCGCGGAGCATCTCTCATCATCGCTGGCGGTGCTCTCGCGGTCGTCCCCCTGGTCTGGATCTTCGTGCGCAACCGACCGAGCGATCTCGGCGTCACCCGCTACGGCGACACCGGCCCTGTCACCGTGGCCGCGCGGCCGAAGGGCAACGCGTGGGGCGCCGCTCGCCTCGCCCTCACCACGTTGCGCGACGCCGCCCGCACCAAGACGTTCTGGGCCCTCGCGATCGGGTTCGCGATCTGCGGCGCCACGACCAACGGCCTGATCGGCACCCACTTCATCCCCAGCGCGCACGACCACGGGATGCCGACGACGACCGCGGCCGGACTGCTCGCCGTCGTCGGGATCTTCGACATCGCCGGCACCGTGTTCTCGGGGTGGCTGACCGACCGGGTGAACCCCCGCATCCTGTTGGCCGCCTACTACGCGCTGCGCGGCGTGAGCCTGCTCTTCCTGCCGAGCCTGCTGTCGGCCGAGGTGCAGCCGAGCATCATCGTCTTCATCGTGATCTACGGCCTCGACTGGGTGGCGACTGTTCCGCCGACCATCGCGCTGTGTCGCGAGGTCTTCGGAGACCGAGGGCCTCTGGTGTTCGGTTGGGTGTTCGCCGCGCACCAGATCGGCGCCGGCATCGCCTCGTTCCTCGCGGGCATGGTGCGCGACCACACCGGCCAGTACACGTTCGCCTGGTTCGCCGCCGCCGGGCTCTGCGCGGTAGCGGCGCTGGTCAGCGCGACGATCCGCCGGCATCCGGCGCCGACGCCGACTCCGACGCCCTGACCCGACACGAACGAAGGCCCCCGTCCGGAACCGGATGGGGGCCTTCGTCATGGAGTACCGCTCAGAGGACCTTCGAGAGGAAGTCCTTCAGCCGCTCGTTCTTCGGCGCGCCGAACAGCTCGGCGGGCGGCGCCTCCTCGACGACGACTCCGGCGTCCATGAACACCGTGCGGCCCGAGACCTCGCGGGCGAAGCCCATCTCGTGCGTCACGAGCACCATCGTCATGCCGCCGGACGCCAGGTCGCGGATGACCTGCAGCACCTCGCCCACCATCTCGGGGTCGAGGGCGCTGGTCGCCTCGTCGAACAGCATGATCTCGGGGTCCATCGCGAGCGCGCGGGCGATCGCCACGCGCTGCTTCTGACCGCCCGACAGGGATGCCGGCTTGGCATCGGCCTTCTCGGCCAGGCCCACGCGGTCGAGCAGAGCCAGAGCGCGCTCCTTCGCCTGGGCCTTCGAGAGCTTGCCGAGCTCGACGGGAGCGAGAGTGATGTTCTCGAGCACCGTCATGTGCGGGAACAGGTTGAAGTGCTGGAACACCATGCCGATGCGCTGGCGCACCTCGTCGAGCTTGACGCTCTTGTCGGTCAGGTCGACGCCGTCGACGATGACGTGGCCCGACGTGGGCTCCTCGAGCTTGTTGAGGCAGCGCAGCAGGGTCGACTTCCCCGACCCCGACGGGCCGATGACCGCGACGACTTCGCCGTCCTCGACCGTGAGGTCGATGCCCTTGAGCACGTGGTTGTCGCCGAAGGACTTGTGCAGGTCTCTGACCTCGATCTTGCTCATGCGGTGAACTTCCTCTCCAGGCGGTTCGCGAGCAGCGTCAGAAGCGTGATCACGACGAAGTAGATGATGGCGACGATCGTCAGCACCTGCGCCGACAAGTACGTCGAGGCGATGATCTGACGCGACACGAAGGTCAGCTCTGCGAGGCCGATGACGCTGATGAGCGACGTGTCCTTGAGGGTGATGATGCCCTGGTTGACGAACGAGGGGACCATGATGCGGAACGCCTGAGGCAGCACGACCTTCTGCATCGTCTTCCAGTGTCCGAGACCGAGCGAACGCGACGCTTCGGCCTGGCCCGGATCGACGGCCTGGATGCCACCGCGGATGATCTCCGTCATGTACGCACCCGTGTTGAGCGAGAGCGTGATGGCTCCGGCGACGAAGGGGTTGAACGTCAGCCCGGGAAAGAGCTGCGGGATGGCGAAGAACACGAAGAACGCCTGCACGAGGATCGGCGTGCCGCGGAAGACGTAGACGTAGGCCGTGGCCACCCAGCGGAACGGCGCGAAGGCCGAGACGCGGCCGAAGCCGAAGATGAGGCCGAGGATGAATGCGGCCACGATCGCGACGAGCGTCGCGAGGATCGTGAGCCAGAGGCCCTCCATGAGAGCGGGCCAGTACTTCACGGCGACGGAGAAGATGTCGGTCGCCTGCGTGGTCTCCTCGCCGCCGGCGAGGTAGCTGTCGACGATCTCGTCGTACTCTCCGGAGGCCTGGAGATTCGCGAGACCCTCGTTGAACATCTCGATCAGCTCGGGGTTCTGCCCCTTGTTGACGGCGAACCCGTACTCGCCGCCGAGCTCCGGCTCACCGATCAGGCGGAAGCCCGACCCCTGCTGGATCCCGTAGGCGAGCACCGGGAAGTCCTCGAAGTAGCCGACGGCCTGGCCTGCCTTGACAGCGTCGACCATGTCGGTGGTGTCCTGGTAGGGCGTGATGCGGAAGCCGTACTCGTCCTGGTTCTCCTCCGCGAAGGTCTGGCCCTGCGTGCCGGTCTTGACCGCCACGGCCTCGCCGTCGAGGTCGTCGAGCGACTGGATGTCGCTCGACTCGAGCACTCCGAGCTGGATGCCGCTGGTGAAGTACGGCTCGCTGAAGTCGAACGTCTCCTGGCGCTCCTCGGTGATCGACATCCCGGCCATGACCGCGTCGACCTGGTTCGCCTGCAAGGCCTGCACGGCGGCGTCGAATCCGAGCTGACGGATCTCGACCTCGAAGCCCTGGTCCTTCGCGATCGCACGCAGCAGGTCCATGTCGATGCCGACGAGCTCACCGTCGGGAGAGGTGAACTCGAACGGCGCGAACGTGGTGTCCGTGCCGATGACGTAGGTCTCGGAGTCATCGGCCGCAGTCGCGGCGGAGGCTCCGCCGAGCAGGGCTCCGACGGCGACGAACGCCGTGAGCGCCATCGCCCCGGCGGTGCGTCCGAGCGCGCGCAGGCGCGCGGAAGCAGAGGTGGGATTTCGGATCACGACGGATGCTCCTCAGAGGGGACGGGCGGCAGGATGCTGCCACCGGGATGGTCGTCGACCATCAACCCTAACCGGCGACGACCGGCACCCCTGTCCCGGAGGCGCTTCGCGGATCGGCGTCAGAGCGTGATCCAGTAGCGCCGGAGCATGGCGTGTCCACGCTCCGACTGGTCGCTGACGTCCTGCAGCACGCCACCGGCGCCCTCGATCGTTCGGTAGGAGCCGAGGTTGTCGTCGTCGCACGTGACCAGCACGCGCTCGAGTCCGATCTCGCGGGCACGCTCGAGTCCGAGCCGCAGCGCGGCCGATGCGTAGCCCTGGCGACGACGGGAGGCGCGCACCGAGTAGCCGATGTGACCGCCCGCCTCACGCAGCCATTCGTTGAGCTCGTGACGGAAGGACAGGAACCCGACGACCTCGCCGTCATCCACGATCCAGTACAGATCGTTGTGCACGGCATCCTCGGGCAGCTGCGCGGAGGTGTCGGAGAGAACCGCCGACTTCTCGATCAGCGCGTCCAGCGTCGCCCGATCCGGGGTGACCGGCGCCTGCAGACCCGACCCGTCGACGTGCCCGTCACCGAACTCGGCGACCGCAGCCGCCCAGGAGTCGAACAGGTCGGTGGTGGGCCTCGTGAGCTCGATCGTCATCGCCCGATGAGATCACATCCGCGGTCACGGCCGCAAACCGGGAGAGCCGGGCCCGCTGCACGATCGCGCAGTCGACCCGGCTCGCCGGCGGACCGGTCACGCTGCGGGGGCGGGCGCCTCCGCGGGGGCGGATGCCGCGGCATCCGCCTTGTCGTAGCGACCGAGGAAGAGCGACGCCACGAGAGCGATGACCATCACGCACGCCGGCAGCAGGATCGCCTGCGACATGCCGGCGGCGAATCCCTCGGCGACCTGCGGAGGAAGCGATCCTCCGCCTTCGATCCCCGCGGGTGCGTCGGCGAGACCCGGCAGGTTCGCTTCGAGACGCGACTGCATGAACGCGGCGATGGATGCCGAGCCGATGACCGATCCGATGGTGCGGGTCGTGTTGTAGATGCCCGCGCCAGCACCGGCCTGGCGGGGAGGCAGCTTGCGCGTCGCGGTGGTGGCGAGCGGTCCCCACATTCCGGCGTTGCCGACGCCCATGAGCGCCGAGGGCAGCAGGAACATCCAGATCTCGGTGTCCATGTTGATCAGGGCCGAATACCAGACGAGCGCGACGACCACGCAGAGCAGACCGGGGATGAGGATGATCCGCGGGTCGATGCGGTCGAGCAGCTTGCCGGCGAACGGGGCGAGCACGCCCGACAGCACGGCCATCGGGATCAGCAGCAGCGCGGCCTGCGTCGGGGTGAGCCCTCGCGCCGTCTGCAGGAAGAACATCATCGGCAGCGACATGCTCGTCACGGTGAAGCCGACCGCGGCGATCGCGACGTTCGCCCCCGAGAAGTTGCGGTCGCGGAACAGTGCGAGAGGCACCAGGGCCTCGCTGCGCGTGCGCGCCTGCTGCACGATGAAGAGCGCGAGCACGACGAGGCCGGTGATGATGATGCTCCACACCGAGATCGGTCCCCAGATCACGCCCCAATCGAACTTCTCGCCCTCCTGCAGTCCGAAGACGATGAGGAACAGCGCCACCGCGCTGAGGATGACGCCCAGGATGTCGAACCGGTGCGCACTGGTCTGCAGCTTCGGGACGAGCCTCCACGCGAGCACGAAGGCGACGATCCCGACGGGGATGTTCACGAAGAAGATCCACTCCCAGCCGAAGCCGTCGACGAGCAGGCCCCCGACGAGCGGTCCCACGAGGGTCGCGACGCCGGCCGTCGCACCCCACAGCCCCATGGCGGCGCCGCGGCGCTCGGGCGGGAACGTGCGGGTGATCACGGCCATGGTCTGCGGCGTCATGAAGGCGGCGCCGAGCCCCTGCACGGCGCGAGCGGCGATCAGCATCTCGAGCGAGTTCGACAGCCCGCACCAGAGCGAGGCGAGCGTGAAGATCGCGAGGCCGATGAGGTAGATGTTCTTCGGGCCGAACCGATCGCCGAGACGGCCCGTGATCAGCAGCGGCACCGCGTAGGCGAGCAGGTAGGCGCTGGTGACCCACACGACGTTGTCGAGGTTGTTGGTGGTCGGGTCGAGCGCCGCCTTGATCGCGGGGTTCGCGACCGAGACGATCGTCGTGTCGACGAGGATCATGAAGAAGCCGATGACGAGCGCCCAGAGCGCGGGCCAGGGGCTCGCGGGTCGATGCCCGGCGGCGAAGGTGCCGGTCGAGGGACCGGATGACCCGGATGCCGTGGGCCGGCCTCCGGTCGAGGGGGAATCGGTCATTGCTGTGCAGCCTTTCGCTGAGCGAGGTAGCGGTCGGTGTTCTCGAAAGCCGTGGGCCCCCAGGGGAACTCCTCGGCCTCGAGACGATCGAGGAGCGAGTCGAGCCAGCGCAGCTCGGCGTCGAGCAGCACCTCCTGGCGCTCGAACTCGACGAGCACCTGCTCGGGGGCGCCCCTTCTGCGAGCGCCGACCAGCCCGTCACGGTGCAGCGCGTGGCCTTCGGCGAGCGCGGAGCGGCGCTCGCGGAGGCGGTCGATGACGTCGGGACGCTCGAGATTGTGAGCCTCGGCGAGTGCGATGCGGAACTCGGCCGGGCGCTCGATGATCGACAGCTCGCGACGCAGCCAGGCGATCAGCGCGTCCCGTCCGGCATCCGTGAGCGTGTAGGTGGTGCGTTCGGGGCGGTTGCCCTCTCGGTCGATGCCCACCTCGTCGATGAGACCGGCCCGCTGGAGTCGGCCGACCGTGTGATAGAGCGTCCCGTTCGTGACGGCGAGCAGCCGTTCGTCGCGGCGCACGCGCATCAGGCGCACCATCTCGTAGGGGTGCATGTCGCCTTCGCGCAGCAGCGCCAGCACCATGACGCCCATCGGGGTCAATCGCTGCATCGGCCCCTCCCCAGATGGTTCTGCTTGAAATAGTCCATGTGGACTATACGCCTGGCACGCGTCATCGACAAGACGGTGCCCGCGAGCATCAGCTGCTCAGCTTGCGCAGAGCCGATCCCTTGTGCGCCGCGGTGTCGCCGCTCTTCTCCGACTTCACGATGTAGGCGGGATCATCGTCGGAGGCGGTGAAGCTCTGCCCGGCGAACCGGAAGTCCTTCGTCCGCTTCTCCTCGACGGTGCCGTGCGTGCGCCCCTGCGACGTGTTCCAGCTCACCCGGTCCCCCGTGGAGAGATCCTTCGTCATGACTCCTCCGTTCGTCTTCCGTCGAGCCTCGCCGATGCATCGGAGGTCGCACCAGGGCTTGACACGACACCGGCGACGTCGACCCGGGATAATGGGCGGGTGAGCACACCTTCGGACAGCAACGCGCAGACCATCCCCGGCTGGCGCCACATCTACTCGGGCAAGGTCCGTGACCTGTACGCCTCGGACGACGCCGCCGACACCCGCATCCTCGTGGTCGCGTCCGATCGCGTGAGCGCGTTCGACTTCGTGCTCTCGCCCGGCATCCCCGAGAAGGGCGCGCTGCTCACGCGTCTCAGCCGCTGGTGGTTCAGCGAGCTCGACGATGTGCCCAACCACCTCGCCGAGGGTGAGATCCCCGCGAGCGTCGCCGACCGCGCCATGCTCGCGCAGTCGCTGGAGATGCTGCCGGTCGAATGCGTCGTGCGCGGCTACATCACCGGATCCGGATGGGCCGAGTACACCGAGAGCGGCACCGTCTGCGGCATCCCCCTGCCCGCCGGCCTGCAGAACGGCGACCGCCTGCCCGAACCGCTGTTCACCCCGGCCTACAAGGCGCCGATGGGCGAGCACGACGAGAACATCACCTTCGAGCAGACCGTCGAGCTCGTCGGAGCCGAGCGCGCGGCCGAGCTGCGCGACGTCTCGATCTCGCTCTACACACGCGCCGCCGCGATCGCCGAGGAGAAGGGCCTGATCCTCGCCGACACCAAGTTCGAGTTCGGGACGGATGCCGACGGCGTCCTGCACCTGGCCGACGAGGTGCTCACGAGCGACTCGTCCCGGTACTGGGATGCCGAGGCCTGGCGCACCGGAACCACGCCGAGCGAGCGCATGGCGAGCTTCGACAAGCAGATCGTGCGCGACTGGCTGGCCGCGAACTGGGACAAGCAGGGTGAACCGCCCGTGCTGCCCGACGACATCGTCGAGCGCACCGCCGCCCGGTATCGCGAGCTCATCGAGCGCCTCGGGGCCTGAGGCCCGGTACCGCCCCCGTCCCTCACTCCATTTCCCACTCGCTGCTAAGGAGATCTCACCCAGCGAAGGGGCGATCTGCGGATGCGGCCCTTCATCGCGCGAGTTCTCCTTCGTAGCGCGCGGCGACCCCGCCGCTCCCTCCGTCCCCCGCGCACCCAGCCAACACTCAGGAATCGGTAGTGTTGCTCCAGCACTCCCACTCCCCCCGATCCTGAGGAGCCCGCATGCCCCTGTGGAAGACCCACGGAAACGGACGCACCGTCGAACCCGGTGCCGTCGTCAAGCCCGAAGAGCGCCTGAACTGGCCGGCCACGATCGCGATCGGCGCCCAGCACGTCGTCGCCATGTTCGGAGCCACGTTCCTGGTGCCGACGCTGACCGGCTTCCCGGTCTCGACGACGCTGCTGTTCAGCGGCCTCGGCACCCTGATCTTCCTGCTGATCACGAAGAACCAGCTGCCCAGCTACCTCGGCTCGTCGTTCGCGTTCATCGCGCCGATCACCGCCGCGGTCGCAGCCGGCGGAACCGGATCCGCCCTCGCGGGCGTGGTCGCGGTCGGCATCCTGCTCACGGTCGTCGGCCTGGTCGTGCAGTTCGCCGGCCTCCGCTGGGTCGACGCTCTGATGCCCCCGGTGGTCGCCGGCGCGATCGTCGCCCTGATCGGCTTCAACCTCGCCCCCACCGCGTGGAACAACTTCCGGATCGACCCCGTGACCGCGACCATCACGCTCGTCGCGATCATCCTGTTCGCGGTGCTGTTCCGCGGATTCCTCGGACGCATCTCGATCTTCCTCGGCGTCGCCGTCGGCTTCATCTACGCCGCCTTCACGGGCTCGTTCGAGGTCCCCAACGCGCTGCGCGGAGGCAAGACGCCGGCGGAGCTCATCGCCGACGCCCCCTGGGTCGGTCTGCCCGAGTTCCAGCTTCCCGACTTCGTCGCTCCCGGCACCTGGTCGACCATCGCGATGTTCCTGCCGGTCGTCCTGGTGCTCGTCGCTGAGAACGTCGGGCACGTGCGCGGCGTCGCGACGATGACCGAAGACCCCGCGATCAACAAGCACACCGGTCGCGCGCTGATCGCCGACGGGGTCGCCACGACCATCGCCGGTGGTTTCGGCGGTTCGGGCACGACGACGTACGGCGAGAACATCGGCGTCATGGCCGCGACCCGCGTCTACTCGACCGCCGTCTACTGGGTCGCCGGTCTCTTCGCGATCCTGCTGGCGTTCTCCCCGAAGGTCGGCGAGGTCTTCAACTCGATCCCCGCCGGTGTGCTCGGCGGTGCGACCACCGCGCTCTACGGTCTCATCGGCATCATCGGCATCAAGATCTGGGTCGACAGCAAGGTCGACTTCTCACGACCGGTCAACCAGTACACCGCGGCCGTCTCGCTCGTGATCGGCGTCGCCGGCTTCTCGATGCAGCTCGGCGACTTCGCCTTCGGCGGCATCGTGCTCGGCACGGTCGCGGCTCTGCTGATCTACCACGTGGGCAACCTCATCGCCCGCGCCCGCAAGACCGGCGCCGACGACCCTCGCCCCCTCGAGGCCGTGGGGCCGCTGGGCGGAGACCCCGCGTAATCACGCTCGACTCGCGAACGCGAAGATCCCGGATGCCGCTGCGGCGGCATCCGGGATCTCTGGGTCAGGGCGCGGTAGCTCTCAGGCGATGACGGCGAGCACCGCGTCGGGCGCGACCGAGGCCGAGAGCTCCACGCGGTGCGACAGCGTGCCGGCACGATGGGCGGTGACCGTGGTCTCCATCTTCATGGCGTCGAGCACCGCGATCGGATCGCCCTCGGCGACGCTCGCCCCGTCGTCTGCGAGCCACCGCACGAGCGTTCCCGGTGCCGGAGCACGCAGCTCGGTCGGATCGGATGCGGGCGGCGCACCTCCGGCATCCGCCAGGCCGCCGAGCCCCGTGAGCAGCGCCATCGGGAGCCCGAGCACGACACGGCGCCCGTCGATCTCGACGGGGAAGCGCTGGAGAGCGGCGTCCGGTGCGGGGGCGGGACGCAGTTGCGGCTCGAGGCGCGGCAGCAGGGTGCTCTCGATCCACTGGGTGTGCACCGCGAAGGTCTCAGTGGCGAACGCCTCGTCGTCGAGCGCCAGCAGATCGAACGGGATGACCGTGGCCGGCCCCTCGACGACCAGCTCGCGCAGCGCCCGACGCGCCCGCACGAGGGCCGCGTCGCGGTTGTCGGCATGCACGACGAGCTTCGCGATCATCGAGTCGAAGGCGGGCTGAACGACGTCGCCCGCCTCGATGCCGCTGTCCCAGCGCACACCGGGTCCGCCGGGGATCCGCAGGGACTCGACACGACCGGGGCTGGGCAGGAATCCGCGACCCGGATCTTCGGCGTTGATGCGGAACTCGAAGGCGTGCCCGGTCGGCACGGGCGTCTCGGTGAACGAGATCCCCTCGCCGAAGGCGATGCGGAACTGCTCGCGCACGAGATCCGTGCCGGTGACCTCTTCGGTGACGGGGTGCTCCACCTGGAGTCGGGTGTTCACCTCGAGGAAGGAGATCGTGCCGTCGGCCGCGAGGAGGAACTCCACGGTTCCTGCGCCGCGGTACTGCACCTCGGCGCAGATCGCCCTGGCCGCGTCGTGGAACCGCGTGCGCTGATCCCTCGACAGGCCCGGCGCGGGTGCCTCTTCGATGAGCTTCTGGTTGCGTCGCTGCATCGAGCAGTCTCGATCGCCGACGACCACGACGCCGCCGAGTCCGTCACCGAGCACCTGGACCTCGATGTGGCGCGGGCTCTCGAGGAAGCGCTCGACGAAGCACTCCCCCCGCCCGAAGGCGGCGATGGCCTCGCGCGTCGCGGCCTCGAAGGCATCCGCGACCTCCGACAGCTCATGCACCACCTTCAGCCCTCGGCCGCCTCCGCCGAACGCCGCCTTGATCGCGATCGGAAGCCCGTGCTCCTCGGCGAAGGCCACGGCCTCCTCGGGGCCGGCAAGCGGCTGATCGGTGCCGGCGGCCAGGGGGGCCCCGACGCGCTGCGCGATCCGGCGCGCGGTCATCTTGTCGCCGAGCGCATCGATGCTGTCGGGCGACGGGCCGATCCAGATGAGGCCCGCACCCTCGACGGCCCGCGCGAACTCCGCGCTCTCCGAGAGGAATCCGTAGCCCGGGTGCACGGCATCCGCACCGCTCGTGCCGGCCGCGTCCAGCAGCGCATCGATCGAGAGATAGGTCGTCGCAGCGGTGTCTCCCCCCAGTCCGACAGCCTCATCGGCGAGCCGCACGTGCAGCGCATCGGCATCCTGGTCGGCGTAGACCGCGATCGACGTGTACCCGGCTTCGGCGCAGGCGCGGATGACGCGCACGGCGATCTCTCCGCGATTCGCGATCAGCACCTTGGTCATGAGGTCTCCTTGACGATGAAACGGATGCGCACGCCGGGCGGCAGCTGCGCGGCGAGGTCGAGACTGCGATCGGTGAGGGCGCCGACGATCGGATACCCGCCGGTGAGCGGGTGATCCGGGAGGAACAGCACGGGCTGACCGTCAGGCGGCACCTGGATCGCCCCGGTGACCGCTCCTTCGCTGGGCAGCTCGCCCCCGACGGAGCGCGCGAGGGGCCTGTCGCCCTCGAGCCGGATGCCGACGCGGTCCGACCGCGGGGTCACGGTCCACTCCTGGCCGGCGAGCGTCGAGAGCGCTGCGGGGGTGAACCAGTCGTCCCGAGGGCCGAGGGTGATCTCGAGGTCGACGACGTCACCGGATGCCGGCAGTGTGCGCGGGGTGACATCGGGCTCGACGGGATGCCGTGCGGAATCGCCTATGCGCAGCACGTCTCCGGCAGCCAGCGGATCGGGCCCGAGCCCGGCGAGGGTGTCGCTCGCGCGGCTGTCGAGCGCCGTGTCGACGGCCACTCCGCCACGGACCGCGATGACGTAGCGCAGCCCGCTGGTCGGATGCCCCAGCGTGAGCTCGTCGCCCTCGACGGTGGCGAAGGGCGCGCCATGGGCGATGCGACGCGCCACACCGTCCGCGTCGATCAGGTCGAGCGTCCCGACAGCGCCCGTGACAGCGGCGACCCCGGCGCCCCGGAATCGCAGCACGGCACCGCCGACGCTCTCGAGCACCGCCGCGCCGCTCGCATTGCCCACTGCGCGGTTCGCCTCGCGCATGGCGCGGCGATCGGCGACACCGGACGCTGAGACGCCGAGCGCCGCGAATCCCGGACGACCGGCATCCTGCACCAGCAGCTGCATCGACGGACGCACGACCTCGACGGCCGGGGACGCCGGAGAACCCGGGTCCGTCGCGCTCGCGGCGGCGTCTCGCTCGGTGACGCGCCGCGCGTCGGCACGATCGTCTGCGTTGTCCGACATCACGGCCTGCGCCCGCACCTGCTCGAACCGCACCGTCGTGCCGGGCGACAGCAGCGCAGGAGGGTCGCGATCGATGTCCCACATCAGGGCATCCGTGCGTCCGATGAGCTGCCATCCGCCGGGGCTCTCGCGCGGGTACACGCCGGTGAACTGGCCGGCGAGGGCCACGGATCCGGCCGGCACACGGGTGCGGGGCGACGAACGGCGGGGCACATCGAACAGCGGATCACTGCTCACCACATACCCGAAGCCGGGGGCGAAGCCCGAGAAGGCGACCGTCCACTCGGCGGCGAGGTGGCGGTTCACGAGCTCGGATGCCGAGACACCCAGCAGGGATGCCGCCTCGTCGAGGTCCTCTCCGTCGTACCGCACCGGAACGGTGACCTCACCGGTGGCCGGCAGATGAGCGCTGTCGATCTCGGTCGCGGCGAGCGCGCGGGCGAGATCGGCGGCCGACACCGCCAGCGGATCGAACCGCACGAGCACCGTGCGAGCGCCGGGGATGCGCTCGACCACGCCGTGCACGCCGTCCCACGCGAGGTTCAGACGCATCGCCTCGTCGAGGTCGGCCGCCTCGACGAGAAGCGCGTGGTCGGATGCCGTGAGGATGCGCATCAGACCAGGTACTCCGCATCGGGGACATCGGTGATGAACATGTAGCCGGGCGCGTGGGTGATGGCGAACGGCGGCTTCGAGGCCATGATGGCGGCCTGCGGCGTGACGCCGCACGCCCAGAACACCGGCACCTCGCCCTCGCGCACCTCAGGGGCATCGCCGAAGTCGGGGCGGGCGAGGTCTGCGATGCCGAGCGATACGGGGTCGCCGATGTGCACCGGGGCTCCGTGCACGGCGGGGGTGCGGCCGGAGATCTGCACGGCATCGGCCACGCGGTGCGCGGGGATCGGTCGCATCGACACGACCATCTCGCCGCTCAGCCTGCCCGCGGGGGTGCAGGGCACTGCGGTGCGGTACATCGGCACGTTGCGTCCGAGTTCCTGATGGCGGATCGGGATGCCCGCCTGCACGAGCCCGGACTCGAACGTGAAGCTGCATCCGATCAGGAACGAGACGAGGTCGGGTTGCTCCTCCCACGCCTCGGTCGCATCGGAGACCTCGTCGACCAGTTCGCCGTCGCGCCAGACGCGGTACCGGCCGATGTCCGTGCGGATGTCGCTGCCCGGGGCGAGCCGCGATTCCACCTCGCCCTGTTCGATGACCTCGAGCACGGGGCACGGCTTCGGGTTGCGCTGCGCGAAGAGCAGCGTCTCGAAGGCCCAGTCCGCGGGCACCGAGATGAGGTTCGCCTGCGTCAGTCCGACGGCGACGCCGCTGGTCGGCGCGGCGTGCCCCGCCCGGATGGCGGCTCGCGCTGCCCGCGCGGCGGCGAGCTGGTCGGGGGTGGCGAGAACGGTCATCTCAGACTCCCGCGAACGGTGCGATCGTGATGCCGGCGTCCTGCAGCATCCGCTTGGTCTCGGCGGCCATGGCCACCGAGCCGGGGCTGTCGCCGTGCACGCAGATCGACTGCGCGCTGACGGGCACGTCGGTGCCGTCGATCGCGCGGATCACTCCTTCGCCGGCGAGGCGCACCATGCGCTCGGCGACCGCGACGGGGTCGTGCAGCACCGAGCCCGCCTCGGTTCGTGAGACGAGCTGGCCGTCGGGCTGATACGCCCGATCGGCGAAGGCCTCGGCCGCGATCTGCAGGCCCGCACGCTCGGCGACGTCGAGCACGACGCCTCCGGCCAGACCCAGCAGCACGAGGTTCGGGTCGATCGCGCGGATCGCCGCCACCACGTCCTTCGACTGCCGCTCGTCGCGGGCGATCGTGTTGTAGAGCGCTCCGTGCGGCTTGACGTAGGCGACCGTGCCACCGACGGCTGCGGCAAGACCGATCAGGGCACCGAGCTGGTACTCGACGTGCGCCTGCAGGGTGGCCGAGTCGATCTCGACCTTCGTGCGGCCGAAGTTCTCGTAGTCGCGGTAGCCGGGGTGCGCGCCGATCACGACGCCTCCGGCCACGGCGCTCTCGAGAGTCGATCGGATGCCCTCGGGGCTGCCCGCGTGGAACCCGCACGCCACGTTCGCGCTCGTCACGAGGCGCAGCATGCTTCCATCGTCGCTGACCACCCGGTCGGGGACGTTCTCGCCGAGGTCGGAGTTCAGGTCGATCGATGTCATGGGGTCACGCTCCGATTCCGAGGAAGGCGAAGATGGGGCCGACCGAGACGATGCCCATGTACCAGGTCAGCAGCGTCACGAGCGTGCCGGCGATGAGCAGCCACAGCGGGTACTTCTTCGAGCCGAGCAGGTCACGGCGGAACCAGCCGATGTACATGAACACCGTGAGGCCGATGGGGAGGATGAGCCCGTTGAAGCCGCCGACGAAGACGAGGATCGCGGCCGGCGCCGTGCCGATCGAGAGGTAGACGATCAGCGACACGACGATGAAGGCGACGGTGGCCAGCTGCAGCGGCCACCCGCCCCGGAGCTTCTTCGTGAAGGTGGAGAGGAAGGTCGCTGACGTGTATGCCGCGCCGATCACCGAGCTGATCGCGGCGGCCCAGAAGATCGCGCCGAAGATGCGGAGTCCCGCGTCGCCGAGCACGGCGCCGAAGGCCTGTCCCGCGGGGTTCGCGGCCTGGCTCGACAGGTCGAGCGAGACGCCCGAGGCGACCACGCCGAGGATCGCGAGGAACAGCACGTAGCGCATGATGCCGGTGACGAGGATGCCGTTCGCCGCGGCGCGCATCACAGGACCCGCCTGCTCGGGACCGGTGTGACCCGAGTCGAGGTAGCGGTGGGCACCCGAGTAGGTGATGTATCCGCCGACCGTTCCGCCGACAATCGTGGTGATCGTGGCGAAGTTGAGCTCGTCCGGCGCGAACGTCTGGCGCAGCGCCTCGCCGATGGGCGGCTGGGCGATCACCGCGACGATCACGGTCATCACGATCATGCCGATGCCGAGCACGACGAGCACGATGTCCATCACCGGACCGGCCTTCTTGATGAGGAAGATGATGATCGCGAGAGCGGCGGTCAGCGCTCCGCCGAGCTTGGGATCGATGCCGAGCAGCGCGTTCATGCCCAGGCCGCCACCCGCGATGTTGCCGATGTTGAACGCGAGGCCGCCGATGACGACGAGCACGGCGATCACGTGCCCGGAGAACGGGATGGCCCTGTTGGCGAGTTCCCCGGCGCGCATGCCGGAGGAGGTGATCATGCGCCACACGTTCAGCTGCACGGCGATGTCGACGAGGATCGAGACGAGGATCGCGAACGCGAAGGCCGCCCCCATCGTCGCGGTGAAGGTGGCCGTCTGGGTGATGAACCCGGGACCGATGGCGCTGGTGGCCATCAGGAAGATGGCGCCGATCACGGCGCTGCGGCCGGCGCGTCTCTTGGCGGCGGAGAGCCGGACTTCGTCTTCGGCGGACAGCGGGGCTGCGGTGTTCTCTGACATTGCGGGGGGATTCCCATCGTCGTTGGTGGGTGTCGAGTGACACCCAGTGTAGAACGGATCGAGCAATATTGTTCAACAACTTTGTTTCCGCTGTGCTACGGCGGAGTTGCATTCGCGTGATGGCGGAGATGCTTCCTCGAACGATCCGCTCAGGCCGCCGCCTACGATGAAGGCATGAACCAGCAGGGCATGCTCGCCGATGCGCTCCGACAGCAGATCATCGACGGCGCGTTCGCACCCGGTTCCCGACTGTCGGAATCGGCCATCGCGGAGCACTTCGGCGTGGCACGCAACACGCTGCGCGAGGCGTTCCGCGCCCTCTCCGAGCAGGGTCTGCTCGAGCACGTGCCGCACCGGGGCGTCTCCGTCGCCTCGCCGTCGATCGCCGACGTGATCGACATCTATCGCGCACGTCGCATCATCGAGTGCACCGCGCTCCTGCACTCCGAGCCGGAGCATCCGGCGGTCCAGCAGATGCAGGAGGCCGTGCTCGCCGCCGAGGCCGCGGCGCACGACGCACTCCTCGACGACGCCGAGACGTGGCGCGCGGTGGGCAGCGCCAACATGGCGTTCCATGTCGCCCTGGTGTCGCTCGCGGACAGCCCCCGTCTGGCCCGCACCTACCGTGACCTCGCGGCAGAGCTGAGACTCGCGTTCCTGAAGATCGACGATCCTCGCTCGCTGCACGAGCCGTTCGTGCGCAAGAACCGCGCGGTGCTCGACACCTTCCTCGCCCGCGGTGCGGCGGCCGGTGCGGCCGAGCTCGAGCGCTACCTCGTGCAGTCCGAGCGCGTGGTGCTCGGGGCCTTCGCCCGGATGCAGCTGGGCTGACGCCGTCCGCGATGGAGGGTCGGCCGCAGCTCGGTCACTCCTCGTCGCGCAGAGCCCCCGCCGCCCTGGTCCTCGCGTCCGGATCCCGGGGCGCGAGTTGCAGCGGAAGCGGCGCCTCGGGCTCGGGCAGGCCGTAGAGACGCCGCACCCAGCGTCGGGCGTCTTCGAGCGGGTAGGTGTCGCCGTAGACGGCGTACTTCATGAAGACGCCCTCGAGGGTGGTGCGCAGCATGATCTCCTCGAGCGGAGGATCGGCGGCACCCCTCTCGCGGAAGATCTCGCGGACGGCGTTCTCCGATGCGATCGCCTGCTCGGCGAACCGGGTCTCGGCCTCGGCGAACATGCGGTGGGTGCTGGGTTGCTGCTGCATCGCGAACACCGCTCGCTGCACCGGGAGGGCGAAACCGGTGGCGGCGAGAGCACCGTCGATGATCCCGGCGAGCCGGACGTCGGCGGGCCCCTCGACCTGCGGGATCGCGAAGAGCGCCTCGTACCAGCGGTCGATCACGGCGGCCACGAGCTGGTCCTTGCCGCCGAAGTGGTAGCTCACGAGTCCCTGCGCGACCCCGGCGCGGCGGGTGATCTCGGCGATGCTCGCGCCGGAGACCCCACGTTCGGCGAACAGGATGATGGCCGATTCGAGAATGGCTTCGCGGGCGCGCTCCCGCGCGGCCCGGTTGTGTTCGTCTGAACGTGCCATCGGTGTCCCGCTCCCCAGCATCGGACGACTTCGGATTTCCCCCCGGAGGCTATATATTAGCGACTGAATAGCTGTTCAAGCTATGAGCGGCCCCAGGCCCCACCCTCAGGAGTGTGATGAGCCCGACATCATGGTTCACGCGTCCCCAGAGGCTCGCGCCATCCGAGCGGTTCTCCACCACCGACACCGAGGCGAACGAGATCGCGCTGGGCCTGCTGCAGATCAGCTCCCTCCCGTCCGGGCCCTGGAACGACCCGACGGCCCCCTCTCTGGGACCTGACGACAGGGCGCTCGTCGCCGAGACGTGGGGCATCCGCTCCCGTGACGACTGGCTCGGCATGATCGACCATCTCAGCACCGTGCGACGTCGACGTCAGGCCTGGATGCTCCGTCTGGCTGTCCGCAACGACCTGGACACCGCCCTCGGGCGTGTGCCGACCACGCGGGAGTGGCTCGCGGGGATCGTCGCCGAAGGCGGAGATGCGCGCGACGCGTTGCCGTTCGTGGCCGGCATCGAGCGCATCGAGCGCGAGGTGCGCAGACGAGTCGGAAAAGATGTCGTGACGCCCGATGTCTATGTGCGCACTCTCGACGCGTATGCGCTCGGTCAGGCCGTGGCGATGACGACGTGGGGTGTCGCGCTCGGATACGCCGACGTCGCAGAGGCCCGCCGCATCATCCACCGGATCAACGTCGACACCCGCCCGTCGTTCGTGTCATGGGTCGATTTCGGCCTGAGCTACATCGCCGGACGGGTCATGCACTGGAGCGACGGGAACCTCGACGCGGAGTCGTTCGAGAAGTACGGCGAGGTGTGGACGGATTTCGCGACGGCAGTGATGCCCAAGCGCAACGGCCCGTGGGCGACGCTGTCGTGGCCCGCGACGATCGATCAGCGGTCACGGGACCGGATCGGCTGATCGCCCGAAGACCCACGGATGCGGACCGACCTGGAGGGGCGTATGGTCCGCATCCGTGTTCTTCGGTCGCACCCGTTCGATCCCGGCCCGCGCGAGGTCACGACGAGGCGCGCACCACCAGTTCGGTCGGCAGGATCGTCGTGTGCGCCGGGTCGCGCCCGGCCAGGCGCGAGAGCAGCACTCCGGCCATGGCCTCCCCCTGCGCGTACATGGGCTGCCGCATGGTGGTCAGCGGCGGGTCGGTGCTCAGCGCGACCGACGAGTCGTCGAACCCGACGAGCGCCACGTCCTCGGGAACACGGATGCCGGCCGAGCGCAGCGCCGTGAGCGCGCCACGGGCCATGAGGTCGCTGGCGACGAAGATCGCATCCGGACGCCCCGCCGCGAGGATGCGGCGCGCGGCATCCGCTCCGCTGGCTTCGCTGTAGTCACCGGCCTCCTCGGCGAACGGCGAGAGCCCTGCATCGGCCAGTGCCCCGCGGAAGCCCTGCACACGGTCGACGGAGGAGACCATCGTGATGGGCCCCGAGATCGTGGCGATCCGCGTGCGACCGGTCTCGATCAGGTGCTGGGTGGCGGTGCGGGCGCCGGCGACGTTGTCGACGTCGACCACGTAGTCGCCCTCGCGGATGCGCACCGGCCTGCCGCCCCAGACCACGGGCACGGCATCGGCGACCCGGTCGATGAACGCGTCGCTCGTGTGGTGCGAGACGATGAGCGCGCCGTCCACACCGCCGTTGCGCACGAAGCTCGTCATCTTGTCGCCGGGGTCGTCGCTCGCGATCAGCAGGTTGAGCAGGTAGTCCGAGCCCCGGAGCGCCCCCGTGATGCCCGCGACGATCGCCGCGAAGAAGGGATCTCCGAAGAACCGCGTGGTGTCCTCGGGCACGATCAGGGCGATCGCGTGGGTCTGTCGGGACGCGAGTGAGCGAGCCGCGCGGTTGGGCACGTAGCTGAGCTCCTCGATGGCCCGCTTCACCGACTCGAGGGCTTCAGGACTCACCGCCGTCGACCCGTTGACGACGCGTGACACCGTCGATCGTGAGACTCCGGCGGCCGATGCCACCTCTTCGATGGTCGCTCGTGACGACACGACTCTCCCTCCGTCCGGCGGCGAGGCCGGATGCTCCCTGGTGACGCCGCCCGGCGTCAGAGAGCGCGAGCGGCGATGATCCGAGCGTACTCCCGACCGGAGTCCTTCAGACTCCGCTCCTGGGTGTCGTAGTCGACGCGCACGATGCCGAACCGCTTGTCGTAGCCCCAGGCCCACTCGAAGTTGTCGAACATCGACCAGTAGAAGTAGCCGCGCACGTCGACGCCGGCATCCGCCGCATCGAGCACGGCGGCCAGGTGCAGGCGCAGGAACTCGGTGCGGTCCTCGTCGTGCACGCGGGTCTCACCGTCTTCGACGACCGCGACGTCGTCATAGGCGGCACCGTTCTCGGTCATGTACAGCACGGTTCCGGCGGGCTCGGCGTACTCGGTCCACACGCGCTGCAGCAGACGGGTGAGCCCCTCGGGCTGCACCTCCCAGTTCTGCGCCGTGCGGGGCAGTCCGCGTTCGACGGGGTGGATGCCCTCGCTCGACGGATACGGGCTCCGACCGACCCGGTCGGTGGCGGGCCCGCCGCTGAGCGGGGTCCGCTCAGGGGCGGGAGCCGTGCCCGAGACGAAGTCGCCGTGGTAGTAGTTGACGCCCTGCGTGTCGATGCGCTGAGAGATGACGTCGAGGTCGCCGTCGTGCACGGCATCCGTGAAGCGGGCGACGGCATCGGCATCCACCGACCGGATGTCCCGGATGATGTCGTCCGGGTACACGCCCCGGTAGATCGGGTCGAGGAACCAGCGGTTGAACTGGCCGTCGACGCGACGCGCGGCGTCGATGTCTGCGGGGTTGGTCGGATCGGCGGGGTCTGCGACCGTGTGGTTCAGCGTGATGCCGAGATTCAGGCTCGCATCCCGGCCACGCAGCTCACGGACCGTCTCGCCGTGGGCGAGCAGCAGGTGGTGCGCCGAGAGCAGACCCTCGGCGACGCTCGTGTGACCCGGAGCGTGCTCGCCGCCGGTATAAGAGAGGAACGACGAGCACCACGGCTCGTTCAGGGTCGTCCACACGTTCACCCGATCGCCCAGGGCGTCGTGCATCGTGCCGGCGTACTCGAGGAAGCGTCCGACGGTGTCACGGTTGGTCCACCCGCCGGTCTCCTGCAGCGCCTGCGGCATGTCCCAGTGATAGAGCGTCAGCCAGGGCAGGATGTCGTTCGCGAGCAGCTCGTCGACCAGGCGCTCGTAGAAGTCGACGCCCTTCGCGTTGACCGCGCCGCCGTCGGGCCGGACGCGCGACCACGAGGTCGAGAAGCGGTAGGTCTGCAGCCCGAGCTCCTTCATCAGAGCGACGTCCTGCGGATAGCGGTGGTAGTGGTCGCACGCCACATCGCCGTTGTCGCCGCCGATCACGGCGCCGGGCTCCCTGCTGAAGGCATCCCAGATCGACGCGGTGCGCCCGTCTTCGAAAGCCGCCCCTTCGATCTGGTACGCCGCTGTCGCGGCGCCGAACAGGAAGTTCTCGGGAAAGGCACGGGTCATAGGGGTCATCCTTTCACCGCGCCCGCCATGATGCCACTGACCAGCTGCCGGCCCGCCACGACGAACAGGACGAGCAGCGGAAGGGTCGCGAGCACCGCACCGGCGAGCACGATGGAGTAGTCGATGTAGTAGCCGGACTGCAGCTGGCTGAGGGCCGTCTGCAGTGTCGGGTTCTGCGGGGAGAGCACGATCAGCGGCCAGAGGTAATCGGTCCACGCCGTCATGAAGGTGAAGAGGCCGAGGATCGCCATGGCAGGACGAGCGGCGGGGATGCCGACGGTGAGGAACGTGCGGAACTGGTTCGCGCCGTCCATCCGCGCCGCCTCGATCAGCTCGTCCGGGATCACGTCGACCAGGTACTGCCGCATGAAGAAGACGCCGAAGGCGGTGACCAGTGTCGGCACGATGACCGCGCCGATCGATCCGGTCCAGCCGAGCTCCCGCATCAGCATGAACAGCGGGATGATGCCGAGCTGCGTCGGGATCGCCATGGTCGCGATCACGAAGATCATCAGTCCGTCGCGGCCCTTGAAGCGCAGCTTGGCGAAGGCATAGCCGGCCAGCGTCGAGAACGTGACGACCGAGACCGTGATGATCGCCGAGATGAGGAACGAGTTGCCCAGAGCGAGCCAGAACGGGATCGCGTCGAACACCTTGGCGGCGTTGGTGAAGAAGTTGCCGCCGGGGATCAGCGGCAGGGTTTCGCCACGCGTGGCGTTCGTGCCGCTCGCCACGACGACCGACCACCACAGCGGGTAGACGCTGCCGATGATGAACGCGGCGAGCAGGCCGTAGGTGAGGAAGCCGGGGCGGCTGCCGATCCCGGCGTTGCCGCCCACGGCGCCTCGACGGCGGCGGATCTTCTCGGGGACGCTCAGCGCCTGGGTGGCGGTCATCGCGCATTCTCCTCGGTCGTGGTGGCGATCGTCGTGCCGGCGGCGGCCGTCGCGGCTGCGGCGGCAGCGGCGGTGCGGGCTCGTCGGCGCGCGGCGCGGCTCTTCGGAGCATCCCCGGTCGAGATGCGTCGGGAGATCAGGAAGTTGATGACGCCGATGCCGACGATGAGCAGGAACAGCAGGATGGCGACGGCGGATGCTTCGCCGAGGTCCCGGCGGAAGAAGGCGAGCTCCCACAGGAACAGCACGGTCGTCTGGAACTGCCGGTCGCTGCCGCCGATGCCGCCCGCGGTCGAGACGTCGAACAGCCGGGGCTCGGCGAAGATCTGCAGACCGCCGATCGTCGCCGTGATGATCACGAAGATCAGCGTCGGGCGGATCGTGGGGATCGTGATCGAGAAGAACCGGCGAGCAGCGCCGGCTCCGTCGAGGGCTGCCGACTCGTAGAGATCGCGCGGCACCGCCTGCATGGCGGCGAGGAGGATGAGGGCGTTGTAGCCGGTCCAGCGGAAGTTCACCATCACGGCGATCGCGAGGTGCGACAGGGCCGTGTTGTGCTTCCACTCCTGGTCGGCGATGCCGATCAGATTGAGCAGGTTGTTGGCGAGGCCGTCGGCCTCGTTGAAGATGCTCGAGAAGATGATGGCGACGGCGACGGGGGTGACGACGAACGGGATGAGAACGCTCATGCGCCAGAACGTCGGGGCACGCAGGCCGCGGTCGAGGAGGTAGGCGATCACCAGGGCGACCGCGAGCTGCGGGATCGCCGACAGCAGGAAGATGCTCAGGGTGTTGAAGATCGAGTTCCAGAACATCGGGTCGCCGAGGATCTCGACGAAGTTCCCGGCGCCGATGAACTCGCCCTGCCCCTTGAGCAGGTCCCACTCGTGCACGGCCACCCACACCGTGTAGAGCAGCGGGAAGAGTCCGACCAGCCCGAAGAGCAGGAAGAACGGCGAGATGTAGAAGTACGGGGAGGCGTTCTGGTCGAACCGCGAGATGCGGTGCCGCCAGGGACGCCGAGCCGCGGCATCCGTCTTCGGGCTCTTCGCGTCGTTCGACGACGCGGATGCCGTCTCCGAGCGCTCATGCGTGAGGGTCATGACTCTTCCTTGGTCCTGTTCCGGGCTTCCGTGGTGCTCCGGTCGCAGTCCGTGCCGCCCCGGTGAAGGCGGCGCGGCACGAACTGCGACCGGAACGGATGCGGTGGCTGGGTCAGTCGACCAGCTCGTTCAGGAGCTCGACCGCGGCATCCCAGGCGCCCTGGGTGTCGGTCTCGCCACGGTCGAGGCCGCTGAGGGCCGGACCGAAGACGTTCTCCTGAATCACCGAGTCATCGGCGCCCTTGAACTGGGCGACGACGCCCTTGGCACGCTCGGCGAGGATGGCACCGGTGGGTGCGTCGTTGAAGAACGCGTTCGGAGTCGCCTCGGACGAGAGGGTCTCCTGCGCCTTGATCGTCGACGGGAAGTTGCCCGCGGCGGCGGACTGCTTGACCTGCTGCTCGGGCTGCGTCAGCCAGTCGGCGAGGTCGGCCGCGGCCTCCTTGTGCTGCGAGCTCTCGGGGATCGACAGGAATGCGCCGCCCCAGTTGGCTGCGCCGCCGGGGAAGACGTCGGCGAAGTCCCAGCCGGTGGAGGCGTCGCCGCCGCCGGCCTCGACCTGGCCCTGCACGACGCCGAGCATCCAGCCCGGGCAGACGAACGTGGCGAAGGTGCCGTCGACGAACGACTTGCCGCCGTTCCAGTCCCACGCGGTCTGTGCAGCGGACTGACCGCCTTCGGTCGCGGCCCCGAGCAGCTCGAAGCGCTCCTTCAGCTCGGCGTTGTCCTCGACGTTCAGCTCGCCGTCAGAGGTGTAGTACCCCTCGTCGAGCTGGTTGACCATGGCGTTCCAGACGAAACCGGAGTGGTCGTACCAGGCCTTGCCGGTCTTGGCCGTGTACTCGGCGCCGACCGCGAAGTAGTTCTCCCAGTCGCCGTTCAGCAGCTCGGCGACGGACTCGCGGTCGCTGGGCAGGCCGGCTGCCTCGAAGGCGGCGCCGTTGTAGCAGATGCCGCTCGGGCCGATGTCGGTGCCGTAGCCGATCACGCGGCCCTCGGCGTCGGTCGCCTGTCCGTACTTCCAGTCGACCCAGTCGGACTTGCGGTCTTCGATGCCGTAGTCGCGCAGGTCGACGAAGGTGTCGGAGACGTCCATGATCGCGCCGAGCCACCCCTCCTCGATCGCGACAACGTCGCTGAGACCCGAGCCGGCTGCGATCTTCGTGAACGCGTCGGTGCGGGCGTTGCCGCCGGTGTCGATGTTGGTCGCCTCGATCGTGACGTTCGGGTTCGCCTTCTCGTACTCGTCGTAGAGGTCGTCGTATCCGAAGGTGCCGAAGGTGGTGACGGTCAGTGTGACCTTCTCGTCACCGGAAGCGCTGTCGCCGGCATCGGCGGAGGCGCAGCCGGCGAGGGCCAGGGCGGAGACGGATGCGACGGCTGCTGTCGTCAGGATCCGCTTGCGGGCACGTGTGTTCACAGTTCACTCCTTTGTGGTGGGTCGTGCAGTGGTGGTGCGGGTGGTGCTCGGGGTCGTGCGTGGGCTTTCCGTGATGGCTTCCCGTGAGGATTCCTGTGGGAGCGCTCCCACGCACTGTCCAGTGACTCTATGGGAGCGCTCCCACGGTGTCAAGCCCGAGCCTTTCGCGTAGCCTTGACCGGTGCCCGACACCGATCTCTCCCCCGCCCTCGTCCGCGCCGAATCCCTGATCCGCAGCATCGCCGACTATCCCGAGGCGGGGATCATCTTCCGCGACATCACCCCGCTGCTCGCCGACGCCGAGGCTCTGCAGGCGACCACCGATGCGATCATCGCGCCGTTCGCCGGACAGTTCGACGTCGTGGCCGGCATCGAGGCACGCGGCTTCATCCTCGCCGGAGCGGCCGCGATCGCCGCAGGCGTCGGCCTCATCCCGATCCGCAAGGCCGGCAAGCTGCCCCGCCCCGCGGCATCCGTCGACTACGCCCTCGAATACGGCACCGCGACGATCGAGATGCACGACGATCTGCCCGTCGGATCCCGCGTGCTGCTCATCGACGACGTGCTCGCCACCGGGGGCACGCTCGCCGCCGGACGCGAACTGGTCGAGCGCCTGGGCAGCCACGTCGTCGGCATCTCCGTGCTGTTCGAGATCGACGGTCTCGGCGGCCGCGAGGCGATCGGCGACCTGCACACCGTCTTCCACGCCTGAGCCCCGTCACCCGGGAATCGGGCGAGTCCCGAGCCGGTAGACTGGACACGCCCGTCCGCCCGCGACTTCCGGAGCCGTTCATGCCCACCATCGTCGTCGACGTCATGCCCAAGCCCGAACTGCTCGACCCGCAGGGGAAAGCCGTGTCCGGCGCATTCTCCCGTCTGGGCGTCGAGGGCTTCTCCGATGTCCGCATCGGCAAGCGCTTCGAGCTCACCGTCGAAGGCGAGGTCACCGACGAGATCCTCGCCGAGGCCCGCCGCATCGCCGATGAGGTGCTCTCCAACTCCGTGATCGAGGACGTCGTCGGCATCGAGGTCGCCGAGTGACCACGCGCATCGGCGTCATCACCTTCCCGGGCTCGCTCGACGACCGCGACGCCCAGCGCGCCGTGCGCATCGCCGGCGCCGAGCCGGTGGCCCTCTGGCACGGTTCGCACGACCTCGAGGGCGTCGACGCCCTCGTGCTGCCCGGCGGCTTCAGCTACGGCGACTACCTGCGCGCCGGTGCGATCGCCGCGCTCTCGCCGATCATGGCGGAGGTCAAGGACGCCGCGGCCAAGGGCATGCCGATCCTCGGCATCTGCAACGGCTTCCAGATGCTGGTCGAGGCGCACCTGCTGCCCGGCGGCCTGATCCGCAACGATCACCAGCACTTCGTGCGGCGCGATCAGAAGCTGATCGTCGAGAACTCCGACACCGCGTGGACAAACCGCTTCCGCACGGGCCAGGAGATCACGATCCCGCTGAAGAACGCCGACGGCGGGTACATCGCCGACGAGGAGACGCTCGACCGTCTCGAGGGCGAGAACCTCGTGGCATTCCGCTATGCGGGCGTGAACCCGAACGGCTCGCTGCGCGACATCGCCGGACTCACCAACGAGGCGGGCAACGTCGTGGGGCTCATGCCGCACCCCGAGCACGCGACCGAGGCCGGCTTCGGCCCCGACACCTCGGCCGCCATGCGCTCGGGCATCGACGGCGTCGACTTCTTCACCAGCGCGATCGCCGCCGTCGCCCGCGTCGCCGCGTAAGCGGTAGGCGCGCGCAGCCGCGGCCAGTTCCGCACCCGCGCCCGCAGCCGGGGCCAGTTCCGCACCGCGCGCACAGCCGGGGCCAGTTCCGCACCCGCGCGCACAGCCGGGGCCAGTTCCGCACCCGCGCGCACAGCCGGGGCCAGTTCTGCACCCACGCGCACAGCCGGGGCCAGTTCCGATCCCGAATCGCCGGTTTCGGATGCGTTATTGGCCCCGCATCAGCGGAGGATGCGCTTTTGGCCCCGCATCGGCGCGATGACGCCGGCCCCAGCACCGAGGGGGTCGGTTCCGCACCCGCTCGCGCAGCCGGGGCCAGTTCCGCACCGCGCCCGCAGCCGGGGCCAGTTCCGCACCGCGCCCGCAGCCGGGGCCAGTTCCGCACCGCGCCCACAGCCGGGGCCAGTTCCGCACCGCGCGCACAGCCGGGGCCAGTTCCGCACCCACGCGCGCTGCCGGGGCCAGTTCCGCATCTGAAACTGGCGATTCGGGTGCAATAGTGACCCCGCACCGCGCCGGAGGTGCACTAGTGACCCCGCACCGCGCCCGACGTGGCGGCAGGCGTCAGAGCGCGACGGGTCAGTCGACGGGCAGCGCGAAGGGATTGTCGCCTGCGGCGGCGAGCAGGTACCAGGCCGTCGCACCGGTGTGCAGGCTGGCGTAGTAGAGGTCGCCGAAGCCCGAGTCGAGGCCGTCGGTCGACGTCGCCACGATCCCCTTGCCGTCGCCGTTGAGCGCATCGCGCTGACCGAGGCGGATGCTGCTCAGCAGCGACTCCACGCGCTCGGCGTCACCGGGCGCATCGCGCAGCGTGAGAGCGAGCGCCAGGTGGCCGGATCCCTCGAACCACACCTTCGACACGTCGGCGTCGCTGATCGACGCGCCCTGATACTGCCCGTCCGTCGCGATCAGGTGGGTCAGCGTCCAGTCCAGCGAGGTGTCGTAGCGGGGGTCGCGCGTGGCGAGCGAGCTCCAGGTCTGCGCATCGAGGGGAATGGGGCGGGTGTTGACCGTCGACCCGTCCAGCAGGGTGCCCGTGTCGACATGGCCGTCGGCGCTCTGCATCGCGGCCACGAAGGCCGACGCGACGCCCGCGCGATCGGCCCAGACGGAGTCGCCGGTGAGCTGTGCGAGCTGCGTGAAGAAGCCGGCGATATCGCTGTTGTGCTCGGTGGACTTCCACTCCAGCGACGAGCCGTTCTCGAGCTGGCCGCCGGTGTATCCGAAGGGCGCGCGCACCATGTCGGCGGTGTTGTTCTGGATCCATTCGGCGATCTGCACCGCCCCGGCGAGGTACTTCGAGTCGCCGGTCGCGTGGAAGAGACGCGCGAGCGCCATACCGGTCCAGGCCTGGTTGCCGGTGAACGTGCCGGGGCCGGTGATCTCGACCCGCCCCTGACGGATGCCGTGCGGCTCGTACGAGGTGCGCACTCGGCCGTCGCCGATCGGGTCGTTCGCCTGCACGAAGAGCAGGGTGTCGCCGATGGTCCGCGCCCGACGGATGTCGTCGGGGAGCCCGCGTGCCGTGTATGCGATCACGACGAGGGCGTCGTCGTAGACGAACGACGGGGTGAAGTCCCAGGTCGGCAGGTCGGTGAAGAAGCCTCCCTGGTAGCTGCGGGGAAGGCAGTGCCCCGCGCCGTCGCAGAACTCGTCGACGCGCGCATCGAGGAACTCGTAGGCGAGGGCGACCGACAGAGTCGGATCCGGTGCGGCGGTCGGGTCGTCGGCGGGGGCATCACCGGAGGCCGCGGTGGTCACGCCCGCGACCATCGCGGCGGCGATGAGTGCGGCGGCGAGCATCCATGGCGCTGAACGGCGCGATGAACCCGACATGAAGACCCCCTCGGTCTGAACCGCAGTCGGCGACCGCAGGCGACCAGGAGGTCACGTGCAAAATGCTGGCATACCAGGAAGTCTCGGCGGAAGTGGCGAAGGTCTAGTCTTTCGAGGCGCCCGGCGTGTCGCGCCCCGCGAGTAGCATGCGAGCCATGCCCATCACACTGGAGAACGTCGGCATCGCCGTGCGCGACCTCGAGGCGACGATCGCCTTCTTCACCGATCTCGGCCTCACCGTGCTCGGTCGGGACGAGGTCAGCGGCGAATGGGCCGACACCGCCGTCGGCCTCGACGGCAACCACGCGAAGATCGCCGTGCTGCAGACACCCGACGGCCACGGTCAGCTCGAGCTGTTCGAATACATCCATCCCGACGCGATCGAGACCGAGCCGACCCTGCCGAACGAGATCGGGATGCACCGGGTGGCGTTCTCCGTCGACGACATCGACGAGTCCCTGGCCATCGCTGCCCGGCACGGATATCACCCGCTGCGAGGAGTCGCGAACTACCAGGACGTCTACCGGCTCACCTATCTGCGCGGCCCGAGCGGGATCCTCGTCATGTTCGCGCAGGACCTCACGACGGATGCCGCGGCGAGCTAGCCGAGAGCCGGCGGCCAGACGCCGATGATCACGGCCATGACCACGATCGTGACGATCTCGTGTGCGATGTTCATGGTGGTCAACGCCGTCGGGCGACCCTCGAAGGCGTCGTGCGTGATGAACCGCGCGGCCGTGAACCCGGCCCACAGCAGCACGCCGGTGACGACGGCGGCCCAGAAGAACGATCCGTCGTAGAAGTGCCAGGCGATCGCGGATGCTCCGGCGAGCACCCACGCCGTCGCGAAGCTCACGATCACGGTGGTGATGATCGCCATCGTCGCGCTCGCCCCCGGACGGTCCATGTCGACGTTCGCGAGCTTCGACCAGCGGGTGCCGAACACCTTCGGCGCGTACCAGATCGAGCCGACGATCATGCTCGAGGCGGTCGCGAGCAGAACGGCCCAGTAGTTGATCTCGGGAACCATGACAGCCTCCTGTGGTCGGATGCCCGAAGCATACTCCCGGGCCTGCAAGCGGCTGCGGACCGGCGCAGAATATCGGATCCCCGAATCGATTCGATGGTCGCTCTGGCAATCATGTAAGCGTTTGCACTAATCTGTTGCCATGGCACAGCTTGAGCAGATCGCAGCCCCCGGTTCCGAGTGGTGGCGCAGCGCGGTCATCTACCAGATCTACCCCCGTTCGTTCGCCGACGCCTCGGGCGACGGCATCGGCGACCTGCCCGGCATCACCAGCCGGCTCGACTCGCTGAAGGAGCTCGGCGTCGACGCGATCTGGCTGAGCCCGTTCATGACGAGCCCCCAGCGGGACGCCGGCTACGACGTCGCCGACTACCGCGACGTCGACCCGCTGTTCGGCACCCTCGACGACTTCGACACGATGCTGAACGAGGCGCACGCCCGCGGCATCCGCGTCGTGGTCGACCTGGTCCCCAACCACTCGTCGGCGCAGCACGCCTGGTTCCAGGAGGCCCTCAAGGCTGCTCCCGGCAGCCCCGAGCGCGCGCGGTACATCTTCCGCGACGGCAAGGGCAAGAACGGCGAGCTGCCCCCGAACAACTGGGAGTCCGTCTTCGGCGGCGGCATGTGGGAGCGCGTGACCGAGGCCGACGGCACGCCGGGCCAGTGGTACCTGCACATCTTCGACCCGACGCAGCCCGACTTCGACTGGAACAACGAAGAGGTGCGCGAGGAGTTCCGCTCGATCCTGCGCTTCTGGCTCGACCGCGGCGTCGACGGCTTCCGGGTCGACGTGGCCCACGGCATGATCAAGGCCGACGGCCTGCCCGACTACACGCCCCCGGCAGACGCCGACTCGATGGGCGGCGGCGAGGCGAACGTGCCGTACTGGGGCCAGGACGGCGTGCACGACATCTACCGCGACTGGCACAAGGTGCTGGCCGAGTACGACGGCGACCGCGCGCTGTGCGGTGAGGCCTGGATGCCGACGCTCAAGCAGACCGCCCTGTGGGTGCGCCCCGACGAGATGCACCAGACCTTCAACTTCCCCTACCTCATGACCGAGTGGGACGCGAAGGCTCTGGGGTCTGTCATCCGCGAATCCCTCGACGCGTTCGGCGAGGTCGGCGCACCCAGCACCTGGGTGCTGTCGAACCACGACGTCGTGCGCCACGCGTCGCGACTCGCGCTCACGGCCGAGAACCCGCAGGGCGAGGGCATCGGCCCGAACACCCCGCACAAGCCCGACACCGCCATCGGACTCGCCCGCGCTCGCGCGGCGACGACCGTGATGCTCGCGCTTCCGGGTTCGGCATACCTCTACCAGGGCGAGGAGCTGGGCCTGCCCGAGGCGATGGAGATCCCCGACGCCTTCCGTCAGGACCCGACGTGGTTCCGCACCAACGGCGAGCGCTACGGTCGCGACGGATGCCGTGTGCCGCTGCCGTGGGAGGCGGATGCTCCGGCGTTCGGCTTCAACGAGACCGGTGCGTCGTGGCTGCCCCAGCCCGCCGACTGGGCGTCGTACTCGCGCGACGTCGAAGAGGTCGACCCCGCCTCGACGCTGGCGCTCTACAAGCGCCTGCTCGCCGGACGGCGTGAGCACGGCTTCGGCAGCGGATCGCTCGTCTGGGAAGACGCCGGCGCAGATGCGGTGGCGTTCCGCCGCGGCGACGTGCACGTGCTCGCGAACCTCGGCACCGAGCCGCTGCCGCTGCCGACCGACGCGTTCGTGATCCTGCAGAGCCAGCCGTTCGACGGTGGCGCCGTGCCGGTCGACACCGCGGTCTGGTACACCAAGGCGTAACGTCGCATCACGTTCCGGAGAGGATCCCCCATGGCGAGCATCGATGAGGTCGCCCGGCTCGCCGGCGTCTCGACCGCGACGGTCTCGCGCGCGCTGAGCGGCCGAGGCCATGTGTCGGAGTCGGCCCGCCTGCGCGTGCAGGAGGCGGCATCGGCGCTCGGCTACGTCGTGTCCTCCCGCGCGTCGAGCCTGGCATCGGGCCGCACCCGCAACATCGGGGTCGTGGTGCCCTTCCTCGACCGATGGTTCTTCAGCACCGTGCTGTCGGGGGTGTCGTCCGCGCTGATGCGCGAGGGCTACGACATCACCCTCTACAACATCACCGCCGACAAGGACGTGCGCCGCCACGTGTTCGACACCTTCCTGCGGCGGCAGCGAGTGGATGCGGTGATCGCGGTGTCGATCGAGCTCGACGACGACGAGACGCAGTACCTGCTCGACCTCGGCCTGCCGGTGATCGCGATCGGCGGGCCGAACCCCAAGCTCGACACCCTCACCGTCGACGACGTCGCCGTGGCCCAGCTGGCGACCGAGCACCTGATCGGTCTCGGACACCGCGACATCGCCCACATCGGCGCGAACCCCGAGTTCGACATCGACTTCCACATCCCGACGAATCGTCGCCTGGGCTTCGAGAAGGCACTGGCGAAGGCCGGCATCCCTCTGAATCCGGCCTTCCTCGAGCCCGCCGACTTCACGGTCGAGGGCGGATACCGCGCGGCGAAGCAGCTGCTCGGACGCCCCGGCCCGCGACCCACCGCCGTGTTCGCGGCATCCGACGAGATGGCGATCGGGGCGATCCTCGCCGCCCGCGACCTCGGATTCGCCGTGCCGGACGACCTCTCGATCGTCGGCATCGACGGTCACGAGCTCGGCGAGTTCTTCCGACTCAGCACCGTCGACCAGTTCCCCCTCGGGCAGGGCGAGCGTGCGGCGGATGCCGTGCTCGCGAAGCTCGCCGACGGCGAAGCCGCGGGAATACCGGCCGAGCTCCCCTACGAGCTGAACGTCCGAGGCACGACCGCGCGCTTGGTCTAGAAGCGGAATATCACCACGGGCGCCAGCATGCCGCCATACTGATGCGATGGACGCGCTCAACGATTTCGTGCTCTCTGCCGGCGATGGGCTCTGGACGTGGGTGGTGCTGCCGATCCTCGTGGTCCTCGGCCTGTACTTCACCGCGCGATCGGGCGTGGTGCAGTTCCGGCTGATACCGGAGATGTTCCGCACCCTCACCGACCGGACACCCCGGAAGGAGAACGGCGAGCCGCAATCGGTCTCGGCGTTCCAGGCGTTCACGATCTCAGCGGCCTCCCGCGTCGGCGTCGGGAACATCGCGGGCGTCGGCACAGCGATCGCCATCGGCGGCCCCGGCGCGATCTTCTGGATGTGGACGATGGCGTTCATCGGCGGTGCGTCGAGCTTCATCGAGTCGACCCTCGGCCAGGCGTTCAAGGTCCGCGACAAGGACGGCTTCCGCGGCGGTCCCGCGTACTACATGCAGCACGGACTCAAGGCGCGCTGGATGGGCATCCTGTTCGCCGTCATCCTGATCGTCTGCTTCCCCTTCGCCTTCAGCTCCCTGCAGGCGAACACGATCAGCGCCACCGTCTCCTCGAGCTTCGGCGGCGAAGTGGGCTGGATCCCCTGGGTCGTCGGCATCATCCTGGCCGTCCTGACCGCCCTCGTCGTCTTCGGTGGCATCCGTCGCATCGCCAGCGTCACGCAGGCGGTCGTCCCGGCCATGGCGCTGGGATACCTGCTGCTCGGCCTCGTGATCGTCGGTATGAACTTCGAGCGCCTCCCCGAGGTGTTCGCCTCGATCTACACCCAGGCGTTCGGGTTCAACGAGGTCGTCGGGGCCGCACTCGGAACCATCATCATGACCGGCGTCAAGCGCGGCATGTTCTCGAACGAGGCGGGTCTTGGCTCTGCGCCGAACGCGGGCGCCACCGCCGCCGTGACCCACCCGGTGAAGCAGGGACTCGTCCAGACCCTCGGGGTCTACTTCGACACGTTCCTCGTCTGCTCGATCACGGCGTTCATCATCCTGGTGTCCACGCCCGACCTCGCGAACGCAACCCGGGGCATCGGGCTCACGCAGAATGCGATCGTGAGCAACCTCGGCGAATGGTCGAACATCCTCCTGAGCATCATCATCTTCCTGCTGGCGTTCAGCTCGATCCTCGGCAACTACTACTACGGCGAATCCAACATCGAGTTCATCAGCAGCCGACCCGCCGTCCTCACCGCCTACCGCGTGCTCGTCGTCGCGATCATCTTCCTCGGATCGATCGCCTCGGCGGACATCATCTGGAACACGGCCGACGGCATCATGGGGCTCATGGCGATCGTGAATCTCGTGGCGATCGCGCTCCTGTCGGGCATCGCGTTCAAGCTGCTGCGCGACTACTCCGATCAGCGGCGCGCGGGGCTCGACCCTGTCTTCACCCGCGCGCGGATGCCCGAGGTCACGGGGATCCAGTGCTGGGAGGACGAGCTGAGCGTCACCGGTCCGATCCCCGTCCAGGGCGAGCAGCGCACCCGCCGGGGCTAGCGCGCGGCTGGTCGGCTAACCCGGCGCGGGCGACCGTGGCCGCTCCCGCTCCGGCGCGGACGCTACGCTGACGCGGGTGACGAACATTCGCGACATGGTGCTGATCCCCGGCGGAACCTTCCGGATGGGGTCCGAGGACTTCTACCCCGACGAGCGCCCGGTGCACGAGCGCGAGGTCGCCTCGTTCGAGATCGACCGCTACGAGGTGACCAACGCGCAGTACGCGGAATTCGTCGACGCCACGGGATATATCACCGTGGCCGAGCGGCCTCTCGACCCGGCTGCCTTTCCGGATGCGGATCCGAAGGACCTCGTGCCCGGTTCCATGGTCTTCACGCCGACCGCCGGCCCGACCGACCTGCGCAACTGGCGCAACTGGTGGCGCTGGCAGGCTGGCGCCTCCTGGCGGCATCCGTTCGGCCCCGACTCGTCGATCGACGATCGGCTGCAGCATCCGGTCGTGCACATCGCGTTCGAGGACGCGGTCGCCTACGCCGACTGGGTCGGGATGCGGCTGCCCACCGAAGCCGAGCACGAGTACGCCGCCCGGGGCGGGGTCGACGGTGCGCCGTTCGCCTGGGGCGACGAGATCTACCCCGGCGGCGAGGCGCAGGCGAACTCCTGGCTGGGTCGCTTCCCGTATGACAATCAGGGCGTCGGCGGCACGGCCCCGGTCGGGTCGTACGCCCCCAACGGCTACGGACTCTACGACATGATCGCGAATGTCTGGGAGTGGACGAGCGACTTCTACACGCCGCGGCATCTGAAGCTGTCGGACAAGCCGGTGGATCCCGGCAAGCGCGCGAACCTGTTGGCAGCGGCGAGCGCGCAGGAGGGCTTCCCGAGCATCCCGCGCCGGGTGCTGAAGGGCGGATCACACCTGTGCTCCCCCGACTACTGCCTGCGCTTCCGCCCGGCCGCCCGCTCGCCCCAGGCGGAGGACACCGGCATGTCGCACATCGGATTCCGCCTCACCCGCTCCGTGTGAGGCCCCCCTGGGCATTGACCCGAGCCCCTGGTTGGCTGAGCGGCACGGGCGCCTGCCCGGCCTCACCGCCGACCGAGGAGCGACAATGTCCGACAAGCCCAACATCCTCATCATCTGGGGCGATGACATCGGCATCGCCAATCTGAGCACCTATACCGACGGCCTGATGGGCTATCGGACTCCGAACATCGACCGGATCGCCGATGAGGGCGCGAAGTTCACCGATTACTACGGCGAGCAGAGCTGCACCGCCGGGCGTGCGGCGTTCATCACCGGACAGAACCCCTATCGCACGGGTCTCACGAAGGTGGGGATGCCGGGGGCGAAGCTGGGGCTCCAGCCCGAGGATCCCACGATCGCGGATGCGCTCAAGCACCACGGCTACGCGACAGGCCAGTTCGGCAAGAACCATCTCGGCGACCGCGATGAGCACCTGCCGACGGCGCACGGCTTCGACGAGTTCTTCGGCAACCTCTATCACCTGAACGCCGAGGAGGAGCCGGAGCACCCGGACTACCCGACCGACGAGGAGTACCCCGGGTTCAGCGAGCGGTTCCGCCCGCGCGGCGTGATCCACTCGTGGGCGAACGACGACGGCACGCAGCGCATCGAAGACACCGGTCCGCTGACGAAGAAGCGCATGGAGACCGTCGACGAGGAGTTCCGCGATGCCGCGGCAGACTTCATCCGCGCCCAGGCCGACGACGACACCCCGTTCTTCGTGTGGTTCAACTCGACGCACATGCACTTCCGCACCCACACCAAGGAGGAGAGCAAGGGGCGCGCCGGACGCTGGCAGTCGGAGTATCACGACACGATGCTCGATCATGACGACGTGGTGGGCAGTCTGCTCGATCTGCTCGACGAGCTCGGCCTCGCCGAGAACACGATCGTCATGTACTCCACCGACAACGGCCCACACATGAACAGCTGGCCGGATGCCGGCATGACGCCGTTCCGCAACGAGAAGAACTCGAACTGGGAGGGTGCCTACAGGGTCCCGGCGATGGTGCGCTGGCCCGGGCACGTCCCCGCGGGCACGACGCTCAACGGCATCGTGAGCCACAACGACTGGTTCGTGACGCTGCTCGCGGCGGCCGGCGACACCGACATCGCCGAGCGTCTGAAGGCGGGCACGGATCTGCACGGCACCGACTTCAGGGTCCATCTCGACGGCAACAACCAGCTCGACTACATCACTGGAGTCGCCGAGCACAGTCCGCGACGACACTTCTTCTACGTCTCGGACGACGGCGACCTCACGGCGCTGCGCTTCGAGAACTGGAAGTTCGTCTTCCTGGAGCAGCGCGCGGTCGGAACCCTGCAGGTGTGGCAGGAGCCCTACATCGAGCTGCGGTTCCCGAAGCTCTTCAATCTGCGCACCGATCCGTTCGAGCGCGCCGACATCACCTCGAACACCTACTGGGACTGGGTGCTCGACCACATCTTCCTGTTCATCCCGGCCCAGGCGTATGTGGCGAACATGCTGCACACCCTTGCCGAGTTCCCTGCTCGCCAGGAATCGGCATCGTTCACGATCACCCAGGTGATGGCGAAGCTGCAGTCGACGGTCGGGAGCTCCTGACCGTCGCCCTCAGGCGTCGAGCGGCGATCGGCGGGCGAGCGCGTTGCGCCTCGCGAGCATCAGCCCGCCGATCACCGCGGCGATCAGGGAGCCGAGGAGCACGCCGATCTTGACGTGCTCGTCGGCGACCGAACTCGACCCGTAGGCGAGCTCGCCGACGAGCAGGGAGACGGTGAATCCGATTCCCGCGAGGAACGCCATGCCGGTGAGGTCGGGCCAGCGCAGCGATTCGTCGAGACGCAGAGCGGGCACCCGGCTGAGCAGGAACGTGGTCGCGAGGATCCCGATCGGCTTGCCCAGGACGAGGCCGACGATGATGCCGATCGCGATCGGATCGGTCAGCGCCGACGCGAGCCCCGCGAGTCCGCCGATCGTGACGCCCGCCGCGAAGAAGGCGAACACGGGCACGGCGAACAGCGTCGCCGCGACACCCCACCGGTCGGCGAAGTGCGGGGCGAGGCCGTCGTAGAGGGGCTCGCCGTCGGCATCCGTCCCTCGCGGCACCCGAGCGCGCTCGGTCGGGATGACAGGAACGACGAAACCGAGGAGGACTCCGGCGACGGTCGCGTGGATGCCGGCGGCATGGATGCAGACCCACACGGCGATCGCGAGAGGCATCAGGATCCACCACGCCCGCACGCCCTTCTGCACGAGCAGCGCGAATCCTGCGAGGGGCAGCAGCGCGAGAGTCAGCCAGGGGAAGCTGATCGAGTCGGTGTAGAAGGTCGCGATGATCGTGATGGCGATCAGGTCGTCGATGATCGCGAGTGTGAGCAGGAAGACACGGAGCGCCGGTGGGAGGAACTTCCCGACCACGGCGATCACGGCGACCGCGAACGCGATGTCCGTGGCGGTCGGGATGGCCCAGCCGCGCAGGGCGTCGCCGTCGCCCGCGTTGATCAGGGCGAAGATGATCGCCGGCACGATCACCCCGCCGACGGCTGCGGCGATCGGCAGCGCCGCCTGACGCGGATCGCGCAGTCGGCCGGTGACGAACTCCTCCTTCAGCTCGAGACCCACGACGAAGAAGAAGATCGCGAGCAGGCCGTCCGCGGCCCAGGCCCCGATGCTCAGATCGAGATGCAGCTCGGGGATGCCGAACGTGAAGTCGCGCACCGACTCGTACCACGACACGGCGGGGGTGTTGGCGAGGATCAGCGCGGCGACGGTGGCGGCGAGCAACAGCGAACCCCCGAGCACCTCGCTGCGGGCGTTGGAGCGGATGCCTCGCCACAGCTCATGGGGAGCCAGGCGGAGACGGGGACGGGTGCGGACAGGAGAAGCGGACATGACGAGACCTCACGCGAGAGAAGGGGTGAACGACGCGGAAGACCGCACCCCACAGAGGCGCGGTCTAGTCCCGTGGCGGCGGGCAGCCCGCGATCTCGCCGTGCGAGAGAGTGCCCCAGACGCTGGTCCACCCGTTCGTGCCCGGGTGGAGCACGACGCGCATCCATTCCTTCATCGGAGTCGCCGAGCGCAGCTCATGCGGAGCGCGCGCCGAACCGGCGATCGAGAGGAGGGCCATGGAATCAGCCTATCGGGATGACCGCACGCCGACCTGAGGAGCGCAGCAGGATCAGACGGCTCGCAGCGCGTCGCCGGCGGCGTCGAGAGCGCCCTCGGCGAGGGAGAAGTACGCCCACTTGCCGCGCTGCTCACGCGTGACGAGTCCGGCGTCCGCCAGCAGCTTCATGTGATGCGAGACCGTGCCCTGCGACAGACCGACCGGATCGGTGAGGTCGCAGATGCAGGCTTCGCCACCCGCGGCCGACGAGATCAGCGAGAGCAGGCGGATGCGCGTCGGGTCGCCGAGCGCCTTGAACAGGCGGGCGATCCGTTCAGCCTCGGCGAGCGGAAGAGCGGATGCCGCGCGCGGCGTGCAGCAGCCCGTCTGCTCGATCGTCACCGGAAGCGTCATACGCTCATCCTCTCACGTATTGACAATCTTCGATACGTGGGCGACGCTTCTCATATTGAAGTGTTTCGATCTGAGGAGATGTCGTGTCCGAGCTTCCCATCGTCGTCATCGGCGCGGGGCCGCAGGGTCTCGCAGCGGCGGCGCATCTCGTCGAACGCCGCGAAGACGTCGTCGTCCTCGAACGCGGGCGCGGCCCTGCCGCCGCGGTCTCCGAATGGGGCCACGTGCGCCTGTTCTCGGCGTGGCCCGAGCTGACGGATGCCGCCGCGCGTCACCTGCTTGAGCCGACCGGGTGGACCGCACCGACCGCGGGCTGTCCGACCGGGGCGGAATGGGTGAGCGACTACCTGGCGCCTCTCGCGGGCGCACTCGGTGAGCGGATCCGGTACTGCACCGCCGTCACGGGCGTCGCTCGCCAGGGTCGCGACAAGGTCGTCGAGTCCGGACGCAGGAACCAGCCGTTCGTCGTGCACACCCTCGACGCGGACGGCACCGAGTCGCGGATCCGCGCCCGGGCGGTCATCGACGCGAGCGGCACCTGGGACCTCCCCCACCCTGCGGGCGCAGACGGCTTCCCCGCCGTGGGCGAGGCCGCGGCATCCGATCTGATCTCCTATCGCATCCCCGACGACGTGTCCGAGCTCGCGGGTTCGCATGTGGTCGTCGTCGGAGCGGGACACTCCGCCACGCACGCCGTGCTGCGCCTGAGCGAACTGGCCCGCCGGTCGCCGGGCACCCGCGTCACCTGGCTGCTCCGCCGAGGGAGCGCCGCGAACGTTCTCGGGGGCGGCGCCGGAGCTCAGCTGCCCGAACGCGCAGCGCTCGGCTCTCGGGTGTCGAAGGTGATCCATGACGGTGTCGTCGAGGTGGTGACAGGATTCCGCGTCGCCGAGTTCCGACGGGACGGGAGCGGCCTGGTGATCGTCGCCGAAGACGGACGCGAGATGGCGGAGATCGCGCACGTGTTCGCGCTCACCGGATTCCGGCCGGACACCGGCATCCTGCGCGAACTCCGAATCGATCTCGACCCCGCTCTCGATGCGGTCGCCGGCATCGCCTCCGAGATCGACCCCAACATCCACTCCTGCGGTTCGGTGGGCGCGACCGGTGCCCGACAGCTCATGCAGCCGGAGGAGGGCCTCTTCATCGTCGGCGCCAAGTCCTACGGTCGAGCTCCGACCTTCCTCGCCCTCACCGGATATGAGCAGGTGCGCAGCGTCGCGGCCCACCTCGCCGGCGATCACGAGGGCGCGGCCCGCAACGAACTCACCCTGCCCGCGACCGGCGTATGCGGGGGATCAGGAGACTTCGACGACGGCGCGGGCGGATGCTGCGCCGCGCCGGCCGTGCTGCAGATCGGCAGGACGCCGTTGACGACCCTCGACGACGCACGCTCGCTTACCCTGGAGACATCATGACCACCACCAAGCCCTCCGTCCTCTTCGTGTGCGTGCACAACGCCGGACGCTCGCAGATGGCCGCAGGCTTTCTGCGCGAGGTCGCCGGCGACCGCATCGAGGTGCGCTCCGCCGGATCCATGCCCGCCGACCAGATCAACCCGATCGCGGTCGAGGCCATGAGCGAACTCGGCATCGACATCACCGCCGAGCAGCCCAAGGTGCTCACGACCGAGGCCGTACAGGCATCCGATGTCGTGATCACGATGGGATGCGGCGACGCCTGCCCGTTCTTCCCCGGCAAGCGCTACGAGGACTGGGAGCTCGACGACCCGGCCGGGCAGGGCATCGACTCCGTACGCCCGATCCGCGACGACATCCGCCGTCGCATCGAGGCGCTCGCGGGCGAACTGCTCGCCTGACGCTCGCTCAATCGGGAGGAGATCTGCGATCCGGAGGGCGGATGCCGCGGCATCCTCCTCCGGATCGCGGATCTCCTCCCGATGCGGCGCGTTGGCCGCAACGCGGCGCGCTGGCGGCAATGCGGCGCGAATCTCCTCCCGACGCGCTGGCGCCGGGAGGAGATCCGTGAGATTCAGCGGGCGACGATGAGGCCCGCGGTCTTCTCCTGTACGGCCTGGAACCGGCGCTGCACGTCGGACCAGTTGACGAGCTCCCAGAACGCCTTGACGTAGTCGGCGCGCACGTTGAGGTAGTCGAGGTAGTAGGCGTGCTCCCAGACGTCGAGCTGCAGCAGCGGCGTGACGCCGAGCGGGGCATTGCCCTGCTGGTCGAACAGCTGGAAGATGACCGGACGCGCACCGACGCTGTCCCACGCGAGCACAGCCCAGCCCGAACCCTGCACACCGAGCGCGGTGGCGGTGAAGTGCGCGCGGAAGGCGTCGATCGAGCCGAACGCGTCGGTCAGCGCGGCCTCCAGCTCACCCTCGGGGTTGCCGCCGCCGTCGGGCGACAGGTTCTCCCAGAACACCGAGTGGTTGATGTGACCGCCGAGGTTGAACGCGAGGTCCTTCTCGAGCTTGTTCACGGCGGCGAAGTCGCCGGACTCGCGGGCCGCGCCGAGCTGCTCGAGCGCCGTGTTGGCACCGGTGACGTACGCCTGGTGGTGCTTGGAGTGGTGCAGCTCCATGATCTTGCCGGAGATGTGGGGGGCGAGCGCCGAGTAGTCGTACGGCAGCTCGGGAAGGGTGTACGGAGTGGGCATGCTGTTCCTTTCAGTCGTTCTGATCGGTGGGGAGTGAGTGGAATCGGCGGTCGAGGTAGACGAGCGGTCGGCCCGCCCGCCCGAGCAGCACCTCGTCGATCTCGGCGACCACGACGGTCGATGAGCCGACCGCGACCGTCGACATCGTGTGACCGCGCATCGCGGCGCGCGCCTCGGCGAGGTACGGCTCACCGGTCGGAAGGGTGCCCCACCCCTGCTCGGGGGTGAAGCGGTCGGCGCCGCTCACCGCGAAGCTCTGCGCCAGGGCCGAGTGCTCGTCGTCGATCAGGTGCACGACGAACGACTCGGCGTTGAGGATCGAGCCCGCGCTGCCGGTGGCCCTGGTGACCGAGAACACGATCGCCGCGGGGTCGACCGCGACGGATGCGACGCTCGACGCCGTGAGACCGACGGGACCGGCAGGGGTCATCGCCGTGATGATCGCGACCCCTGCCGGATGCGCGCGGAACGCGGCCTTGAGCCCTTCACCGACCTCGGACGGAACCGGCGCGGCGGGGTGCTGCTGACTGCTCATTCGGGTGCCTCCTGGGGCGGAAGTGCGGCGATGATCGGGTGGTCGCGCTCGATGATGCCAAGCTTCGCGGCGCCACCGGGCGACCCGAGCTCATCGAAGAACTCCACGTTGGCCTTGTAGTAGTCCTGCCACTCGTCGGGCAGGTCGTCTTCGTAGTAGATCGCCTCGACGGGGCAGACGGGTTCGCACGCGCCGCAGTCGACGCATTCGTCGGGGTGGATGTACAGCGAGCGTTCGCCCTCATAGATGCAGTCAACAGGGCATTCGTCGATGCACGCACGGTCCTTGACATCGACGCAGGGCAGGGCGATCACGTAGGTCATCGGGTGGCGGTCTCCGTTCGGGTCACGGTTGCCACCGTATGACCTCAAGTACACTTGAGGTCAAATCGAGGAGGCCGCGATGAGCACCGATCCGGACCGGATTGCGCACGGACCCGACGAGCCGCTGACGATCGGCGAGATGAGCAGGCGCACCGGCGTCGCCCCGTCCGCCCTGCATTTCTACGAGAGCCTCGGTCTCATCGCGTCGACGCGCACCGCCGGCAATCAGCGCCGCTACGCCCGACACATGCTGCGCCGGGTCTCGCTCATCACCGTGGCGAAGCGCCTCGGCATCCCCCTGTCGGATGTGCAGGACGCGTTCGCCGACGTCCCGCTCACGCAGACCCCGAGCCACGCCGACTGGCAGCGGGCGTCACGCCGCTGGAAGCGCGAACTCGAGAAGCGCCGCGAGGGCATCGAGCGACTCGAACGAGAGCTGACGGGATGCATCGGCTGCGGATGCCTGTCGATGAAGGCGTGCGGTCTGCTCAACCCCGACGATGCCCTGGGAAGTCAGGGCGCGGGGCCGCAGCGCCTCCGCGACGAGGACGCCTGAGCGCCCTCGTCGCAGACTCATGCCACGGTGAACGCAGCACTCCGCAGGGCTTCTTCGCGCGAGCTCGGACCGACCAGCAGTTCGAACGCGCCGGATTCGACGCGACGGTTGCCGGCCGCATCCACGATCGAGCACTCGGCGACCGGCACCTCGAGCCGCACGCGCGCCGACTCTCCGGGCGCGACGTCGACCTGGCGGTAGGTCTTGAGCTCCTTGTCGGCCCAGCTCACGCTCGTGACGGAGTCGCGGACGTAGACCTGAACCGTCTCGCGCACCGGGCGCGAACCGGTGTTCGTCACCGTCACCTCGGCGACGATCGTGTCGGCGAGACCGAGCCGGTCGGTGTCGAGCGAGAGCTCGCCGTACGAGACCGTCGAGTACGACAGCCCCTCGCCGAACGCCCACGCGGGAGACTGCGTGAGGTCCGCGTAGCGGTCGCCGTGCTGGCCGCGGATCTGGTTGTAGTACGTCGGCTGCTGCCCGACGTGGCGCGCGAACGAGATCGGCAGGCGCCCCGACGGCTCGACCGCACCAGAGATGATCTCGGCGAGCGCGCGGCCGCCCTGCATGCCGGGGTTCGCCGCCCAGATCACGGCGGCGGCCTTCGATGCGGATGCCGGCAGCACCAGCGGCTTCGAGGCCAGGAGCACCACGACGACGGGCTTCCCCGTCGCGATGAGCGCGTCGAGCAGCGCGTTCTGTCCGCCGATCAGCTCGAGCGTCGCCGTCGAGCGGCCCTCGCCCACGAGCTCGATACGGTCGCCGACGACGGCGACCACGACATCGGACGCCTCGGCCGCAGCGACGGCCTCGGCGATCATCGTGTCGTCGGGTGCGCTCGGCACCACGACCGAGGGCCGGGGCTGCCCGTCGGGGAACTTCGTGCCCCGCGGATCGTCTTCGAGCGTGAGGATCTCGGCGCCGCGCGCGTGCGTCACCGACCATCCGTCGATACCGGCGAGACCGTCGAGCACGGTGGTGATCATCTCGCGCGGCTGTCCGTCGAGCCATCCGGCCTGACCCGATCCGCCGGCCCAGTCGCCGAGCTGCGTCTGGGCGTCGTCGGCGAGGGGCCCGACGACCGCGACCGTCAGCGGCGCGGACGCGTCGAGCGGCAGCACGCCGTCGTTCTCGAGCAGCACGATCGAACGGCGGGCCGTCTCGAGGTTGAGCTCGGCGTGGGCGGCGCTGCCGACCACGGCATCCAGATCCGCCTGCGGAAGTCGCGGGTCTTCGAACAGCCCCAGCTCGAACTTGAGCGTGAGGATGCGCGCCACGGCGTCATCGAAGGCGTCCTCCTCGAGCAGGCCGTTCGACACCGCCTCGAGAGCTCCGGCGAAGAAGCCCGGAGTGTTCATCACCATGTCGTTGCCCGCGCTCACCGCCGCGGCCGAGGCGTGCGCGTAGTCGGGCTGCACATGCTGCTCCCAGACCATGCGTCCGACGTTGTCCCAGTCGGTGATCAGCGTGCCGGTGTAGCCCCACTCGCCGCGCAGCACATCGCTGAGCAGCCAGTCGTTCACCGTGATCGGCACCCCGTCGGTGGTCTGGTAACCGAGCATGAACGTGCGGCATCCTTCACGGGCCACCCGCTCGAACGGCGGCAGGAACCACGACCGCAGCTTGCGCCGCGAGATGTCGGCCTCGCTGGCGTCGCGCCCGCCCTGCGTCTCGGAGTAGCCGGCGAAGTGCTTCGCCGTCGCGAGGATCGCGGTGGGGTCGTCGAGGCCCTCGCCCTGGTATCCGCGCACCATGGCGGAGGCGAGCTCGCCGATGAGGAACGGGTCTTCGCCGAACGTCTCGTCGATGCGGCCCCAGCGCAGGTCGCGCGCGATGCAGAGCACCGGCGAGAAGGTCCAGTGGATGCCGGTCGCCGCGACCTCGACCGCGGTGGCCCTCGCCACCTTCTCGACCAGCTCGGCGTCCCACGTGGCCGCCATGCCGAGCTGCGTCGGATAGATCGTCGCTCCCGGCCAGAAGGAGTGGCCGTGGATGCAGTCCTCGGCGACGAGCAGCGGGATGCGCAGTCGCGTCTGGGCGGTCAGCTCGTTCGCCCGGATGATGCGCTCGGGCGAGGTGTGCAGGATCGAGCCGACGTGCTTGCCCAGCACGTGATCGTCGAGGTCGTCGCGAGCGTCGAGCTGCAGCATCTGCCCGATCTTCTCCTCGACCGTCATGCGGTCGAGGAGGTCGGCGACGCGCGCGGCGATCGGCAGTTCTGGGTCGAGGTAGGGCAGGGATTCGGTCAGGGTCTGAGAGGTCATCACTCGGCGTTCTGTGTCTTCTTGTCGGTCTTCGTATGGGTCGTCGTCGCTGTCGCCGCGCTCTGCACGGTACCCGAGTCGGTCGTCGGCGCGCTGCGCACCGCCGTCACCGGATCGTTCACGTCGAGCCCCTTCTTCTTCATCGCGCGGGCACGCTCACCGGCCGACCGCAGCCTCGGGTTGACGTACTCGTCGATGCCGAAGTTGATGAGCGACAGGGCGACGCCGATGATCGCGATGCAGAGTCCTGCGGGCACGTACCACCACCACAGCCTCGGGAAGGCGCCGTTCTGCTGCGCCCAGAACAGGATGGTGCCCCAGTTGAGGTTGCTCACCGGGATCACCCCGATGAAGGCGAGGGTCGTCAGACCGAGGATGGCGGCGGTGACGGTGCCGACGAAGCTCGACGCGATCAGCGCCATGAGGTTCGGCAGCATCTCGACGGTGATGATGCGGTGCAGCGGTTCGCCGTTGGCGCGCGCCGCCTGGATGAAGTCGCGGTTGCGCAGTGACATGGTCTGCGCGCGCAGCACGCGCGCGCCCCATGCCCAGCCCGTGAGGCCCAGCACTGCGGCGATCACGATCAGCGGCGGGTTCTCGAACTGCGACGCCACGATGATGATCAGCGGGATGCCCGGGATCACCAGGAACACGTTCGTGAGCGCCGACAGCGACTCGCTCTTCCACCCGCGCACGTATCCGGCGATGACGCCGATCGTGATCGCGATGACGGTGGCGATAATCGCCGACAGGAATCCGACCACGACGACGCCGCGCGTGCCGAAGATGAGCTGGCTGAGCACGTCCTCGCCCATGTGCGTGGTGCCGAGCCAGTGGTCGAACGAGGGCGGCTGCCGCAGCGCCGTGCGGTCCTTCTGCGTGGCTCCGTAGGGGGCGAGCAGCGGCGCGAAGATCGCGATCAGCACGAACACCCCGAGGATGATCAGGCCGGCGATCGACTTGGGGTTGCGGAACATCGCGAACGATTGGGCGAGCTGCGACCAGAACGTCTTGCGGGTCGGCTGGTCGCCGTGGGCCGTGCGGAACGTGGCAGTCTCCGGCATCCCGGTGGGGATCGCGCTGCCGTCGGGCGCGGTCGTGTCGGTCGAGGTGGGAACGCTCATGTCAGGCCTCCGTCTGGCGCGTGCGCGGGTCGAGGTATGCGTAGACGATGTCCGCCAGGATGTTGGCGACCAGCACCGACAGCGTGATCACGAGGAACACGCCCTGCATGAGGGCGAAGTCCTTCGCGTTCGTGGCGTCGAGCAGCAGCTTGCCGACGCCCGGGTAGCTGAAGACCATCTCCATGACGATCGTGCCGCCGACGATGAACCCGATCGAGAGGGCGAAGCTCTGGATCTGCGGCAGCACCGCGTTGCGAGCGGCATACGCCCACAGCACCCGCCTGTTCGGCATGCCCTTGGCCTGGGCGACGGTGATGTAGTCCTCGTCGAGCACCGTGAGCATCATGTTGCGCATGCCCAGCATCCATCCGCCGAGCGAGGCGATGATGATCGTGACCGCCGGCAGGGTGCCGTGCACGATGACCTGGCCGATGAAGTCGAGGCTCCATTCGGGTGACTGCCCCTTGTCGTAGGCGTGCGACGACGGGAACCACTTGAGCGTCGACGAGAAGATCGCGATCGCGATGAGACCGAGCCAGAAGTACGGGATCGTGTTGAAGAACGTCGTGATCGGGATGAGGGCGTCGAGCCTGCTGCCGCGCTTCCAGCCGACGATCGCGCCGCCGACCGTGCCGAGCGCGAACGAGATGATCGTGGCGAGACCGACGAGGCCGAGCGTCCACGGGAGAGCGGATGCCAGCACCTCGCTCACCGGACGCAGGCCGTGCAGTGTCGAGATGCCGAGGTCGCCGCGGAACAGCATCGCCCAGTACTCGATGTACTGCTGCCACATCGACTTGTCGGTGTCGATGCCGAGCAGCGCCCGCAGCGAGTCCGCCGCCTCGGGACTGATGTTGCGGTTGCGCGCGAGGTACGAGCTGACCGCATCGCCCTTCATGAACCGCGGGAGGAAGAAGTTGATCGTGATGGCCGCCCACAGCGTGAACAGGTAGAAGCCGGCCCGACCGGCGACGAACCGCCAGGGCACGACGGCTCGCCCCTTCTGCGCGACGGTCGCGGTGGTGCCGACCTCGAGCGCGTCGCGGTCCTCCTGGTCGATCTGACCGAGATCGGGGGATGCGGTGGTCACAGTGCACCTCCGTGCGAGCCGGTCGTCGCGAAGTGCTTGTCGGGGTCGGGCGACGCCGCCCGCAGCTCGCGCGTGTAGGGGTCCTGCGGGGTGAGGATCACGTCGTCGGCGTCGCCGTACTCGACGACCCGACCCTGGTTCAGCACCATGATCTTGTCGCTGAAGTGACGGGCGGTGGCGAGATCGTGGGTGATGTAGAGCACGCCGAGGCCCTCCTCGCGCTGCAGATCGGCGAGCAGGTTCAGCACTCCGAGACGGATCGACACGTCGAGCATCGACACCGGCTCATCGGCGACGAGCAGCGACGGCCGCGAGGCGAGCGCACGGGCGATGGCGACGCGCTGACGCTGGCCGCCCGACAGCTCATGAGGGCGGCGGTCGATCACGGCATCCGCGTCGAGGCGCACGCGCTCGAGCAGTCGGCGCACCTCGGCCTCGGTGTCCTTCTTGGGGACGACGTCGTCGAGACGGATCGGGCGCTCGAGGTGATAGCGGATCGAGTGGTACGGGTTGAGCGAGGCGAACGGGTCCTGGAACACCATCCGCAGCTGCTGGCGGTACTTCCGCAGTCCCCTGCCGCGCCGCGGGATGGGTGCGCCGTCGAGCCGCACCTCGCCGGACGTGGGCGTCTCGAGCTGGGTGAGGATCTTCGCGATGGTCGACTTGCCGCTGCCCGACTGGCCGACGAGACCGATGGTCTGGCCGGAGTTCAGGGTGAAGCTGACGTCGTCGAGCGCCTGGAGCTGGCCGGCTCCGCGGACGTTGTAGATCTTGCTGACGTGGGCGAACTCGAGAGTGGTCATCGGGTCAGCACTCCTCTCGCACCGGTGAGTCGGGGGAACGACGACAGCAGGGTCTTCGTGTAGTCGTTCTGCGGGTCGGTCCAGATCTGCTCGGCGGAGGCCAGCTCGACGATCTCGCCCTCGCGCATGATGGCGATGCGGTCGCTGATCTCGAGCAGCAGCGGAAGGTCGTGGGTGATGAAGATCACCGAGAAGCCGAACTCGTGCCGCAGCTGCGAGATCTGCTTGAGGATCTCCCGCTGCACGAGCACGTCGAGCGCCGTAGTCGGCTCGTCCATGACCATCAGCTGCGGGCGCAGCGCCAGGGCCATCGCGATCATGACGCGCTGGCGCATGCCGCCGGAGAGCTCGTGCGGGAAGGACCGGGTGCGCTGACGCCCGACCTTGACGATCTCGAGCAGCTCCTCGGCCTCGGCCCTGCGCTGCCGTCGCGTCATGTCGGGACGATGGATCTCGAACACGTCCTCGAGCTGCGAGCCGATCGTCGCCACCGGATTCAGTGCGTTCATCGCACCCTGGAACACCATCGAGACCTTGTCCCAGCGGAACTTCTGCATCGCCTCGACGTCGAGCGCGTTGATGTCGACGTCGACACCGGATGCATCGTGAAAGGTCACGCTGCCGCCCGCGATCACCGCAGGGGCCCGGAGCAGACGCTGCACGCCGTAGGCGAGCGTGGTCTTGCCGCATCCGCTCTCCCCGGCGAGACCGAGGATCTCGCCTCTCTGCAGTTCGAGCGTGACGTTCTTCACCGCCTCGACGGGAGGGTCGACGTCGTACACGACCGAGAAGTCGCGCACGCTGAGCAGTGGTTCTGACATGAGGGGTCCTTCGTCGGTCGGGAGGTCGGTGGGAGGGGCGGATGCTGCTGCATCCGCCCCTCCGGGACTGCTTACTCGGCCGGCTTCAGCTTCGTGAGGATCTGCACGATGTTCTGCTGCGTCGGGTCGCCCGAGGCGTACGGGTCGTCCTCCGAGGGCCACCCGACGTAGTTGCGGGTGTTGTACTCGCCGAGCAGCGGGTGCGCGCCCAGCGGGATCGCCGGGACCTGCTCGACGAAGATCTGCTCGAGCGTGGTGATCGCCGCAGTGCGCTCCTCATCGGACGACGCGTTCGCGTAGGTGTTGAGTGCCTCGGTGGCCGCGGGGTCTTCGAAGCGTCCGAAGTTGAACCCGGCGATGCCCTCGGGCGAGATCCAGCGCGGGTCCATCGTCGACGTGTACAGGCCGTAGGCCGTGCCGCTGTCTTCCAGCCAGTGGATGATGGCCGAGAACGAGCCGTCGTCGCGGGGGCCCGCCCAGCCGCCCCAGTCGGGCATGTCGATCTTGACCTCGGCGCCGATGGCCTCGGTGACGTCTTCGGCGATGAGCTCCTGCGCGGTGTTCCAGTCGCTCCAGCCGGAGGGCACCGAGAGCGTGAACGAGACGGGCGTGCCGTCGGGGTCGATCAGCGCGTCGTCCTTCCACGTGTATCCGGCGCTCTCGAGCAGGTCGCGCGCCTTCTCGGCGTCGACCGAGTACTCCTCGCCCTGGAACTCGGGCTGGATCTCGTCCTCGAGGATCGACGACAGACCGGTCACCGACCAGACCGGCTCGCTCGCGCCCTCACGGGCGATGTCGACGTACGCGTCGCGGTCGATGACCCAGGCGAGCGCCTGGCGGAACGCCACATCGTCGAACGGCTTCTGCTGCAGGTTCATGAACAGCGTCGCCGAACCCGTGGTCGGCGCGACGAAGAACTTGTTGTGCTCGGGGTCGGCGTCGAGGAACTGCTCCTGGATCTGCGGGATGAACGCCTGCGCCCAGTCGGCCTCGCCCTGCGCGAGAGCCGTCGTCAGAGCGGTGTTGTCGCCGTACGAGACGTAGTGCAGCTCGGGAACCGCGAGATCGCCGCCCCAGTAGTCGTCGCGGGCCTCGAGCGTGACCGACTCGGTCGACCAGTTCGACAGGGCGTAGGGGCCGGTGCCGACCAGGTCGTCGCCCTTGACGGGGTCGGTGGCCGGCTCGTCGAGGTTCTCCCAGATGTGCTTCGGCACGATCGGCACGTGCAGGACGCGCGCCTGGTTCACGTACTTCGATTCGCCGAAGTTCAGGGTGACGGCGTCGCCCTCGACGGTCGCCCCCTCGAACTTGAGGCCGGCGGTGTCGAGCTCGGGGGTCGACACGAGCTCATAGGTGAAGACGATGTCGTCGGCGGTGAACGGCTCGCCGTCGCTCCAGGTGACGTCCTTGCGGGGCACGACGGTGAGGGCCGTGTAGTCGTCGTTCCACTCGATGCTCTCGGCGAGCCAGGGGGTGACCTCGCGGTCGCCGGTCTGGTTGACGAGACCGAGGGTCTCGAAGATGACCTTGCCGTAGCCGTACTTCGACGCCGACGAGTCGCCGACGTAGGGGTTGTTCGACTCGGTGGTGATCGCACCGTCGGGCTTGGCGATCGTCAGTGCTGCGCCGCCGGATCCGGCGTCACCGTCGTTCGATCCGCCGGCTGCGCAGCCGGCGAGGGCCGAGACGCCGAGGGCGGAGATCGCCGCGACGGCGATCATGGACTTTCTGAGCTTCATTGCTTCTCCTTGGGCACGGGTCGTTGTGCTGTGTGGCTGTCGGTGCCCGGGCATCCGACTGCATTCGCTTACTGGCGAGAAAGTAAGCTGGTGCGAGGTTACTCGTTGGTAAGTAGAGTTGGCAAGTACGATCCAGTGCAGGATTCCGTGCAGAAGAGGATGGACCATGTCGAAGGATGCTGTCGCCCACACGTCCGTCCGGCCTGCCACCCGCGAGAAGCGCGAGCAGATCCTCAAAGCCGCCGTCGAGATCTTCGGCAACAAGGGATCGACCAACGGCACCCTCGCCGATGTCGCCGAGCAGGTGGGCATCACCCACGCCGGCGTGCTGCACCATTTCGGGTCGAAGCAGAAGCTGCTGCTCGAGGTGCTCGCCTACCGCGACCAGGCCGACGTCGCCGAGCTCGCCGAGAAGCACATCCCCGGCGGACCCGAGCTCTTCCTGCACCTCGTGCGCACCGCCATCGCCAACGAGCGGCGCCCCGGGATCGTGCAGGCGTACACCGTGCTCTCATCGGAGTCCGTGACCGACAACCACCCCGGCCGCGAGTACTTCGAAGAGCGCTACACGACGCTGCGACGCGAGGTGACGGATGCCTTCCACGCCCTGTGCGCGCAGGAGGGAGTGACCGAGCCCTCGACGATCACGACGGCCGCCGCCAGCATCCTCGCCGTGATGGACGGCCTGCAGCTGCAATGGCTGCTGCATCGCGACGTGTTCGACCTCGGCGAGGCGAGCGAGTTCGCGATCCGGTCGATCGTCAACGGCGTACTGCATCCAGGACCGGCACTGGAGTCGTACCGCCGCGACTAGGCTCGGGCCATGACGATCGACCTCGAAGCGCTCTACACCGACCTGCACCAGCATCCCGAGCTCTCGTTCCAGGAGACGCGCACCGCCGGCATCGCCGCGGGCCACCTGCGGGATCTCGGCCTCGAGGTGCACGAGGGAATCGGCGTCACCGGCGTGGTCGGCATCCTGCGCAACGGCGACGGCCCGGTCGTGTGGGCGCGCGCCGACATGGACGCGCTGCCCGTCGGCGAGGAGACCGGGCTGGCGTACGCGAGCACCGCGACCGGCATCGACCCGGCCGGCAACACCGTGCCCGTCATGCACGCCTGCGGCCACGACATGCACGTCACGGCGATGATCGGCGCCGTCGAGAAGCTCGTCGCCGAGAAGGCCGACTGGTCGGGAACCGTGGTCGTGCTCATCCAGCCCGCCGAGGAGTACGGCGCCGGATCCCGTGCCATGCTCGACGCCGGACTGCGCGATCTCGTGCCGCACCCCGACGTCGTGCTCGGCCAGCACGTCACTCCCCTGCCCGCCGGAACCATCGGCGTGCGCCCCGGTACGCAGATGGCGGCATCCGACGGACTCACCGTCGTGCTGCACGGACGCGGCGGACACGGCTCACGCCCGCACTCCACGATCGACCCGGTCGTCATGGCCGCGGCGACCGTCATGCGGCTGCAGACCATCGCATCGCGCGAGGTCGACCCGCGCGATGTCGCAGTGGTGACGGTCGGCTCGATCCATGCGGGCCTCAAGAACAACATCATCCCGGCCGAGGCCAAGCTCGAGCTCAGCCTGCGCTATCCGAACGACGAGATGCGCGACAAGGTGCTCGCGAGCGTAGAGCGCATCGTGCGGGCCGAGGCGGCGGCATCCGGAGCCGAGCGCGAGCCCGAGATCCGCACTGACCACACCCTGCCGCCGACGATCAACGACGCCGATGCCACCGCGCGCGTCACCTCCGCCCTGCAGCGCGCGCTCGGCGAGGCGTCGGTCGTCGACCCCGGGATGTTCACCGGCAGCGAGGACGTGTCGTGGTTCGCCCGCGACACCGGCGCGCCGCTGGTCTTCTGGTTCTGGGGCGGCATCGATGCGGCGATGTTCGCGGCATCCGCCGCCGCCGGCACGCTCGACAAGGACATCCCGACCAACCACTCGCCGTTCTTCGCGCCCGAGATCCACCCGACGATCGAGGTCGGCGTCACCGCACTGTCGGCCGCCGCGCGGGAGTTCCTCGACTGACGCGCGTTCTCGCCGTTCACAATTCAGCATGAACAGCCGGAACTGCGCCGGATACGCACTCTGGACGCGCGGAACGCACGTTCTCTGCTGAATTGTGAACGCGAAGCGGGGCTGACTCAGCCGCCGATGGCGTTCATGCCGCGGGCGGGCTGCAGGAATGACGGGTCGTTGATCGCGTGCCCCGGCAGCTTGCCGTGCACGCACGAACGCAGCATGGCTCCGATCGCGTCGGCTCGCTGAGCGGGAGCAGCCTGCGCGTCCGGCCGCAGCACGCCGATCAGGTCGTACTCGGCGTTCGAGAAGAGGCAGTTGCGCAGCTGTCCGTCGGCGGTCAGTCGAAGTCGGTCGCACGCGCCACAGAAGGGGGCGGTGACCGAGGCGATGACGCCGACCTCGTGCGGTCCGCCGTCGATGCGCCATTTCTCCGCCGGCGCACCGCCGCGGCCGGGAACCGGCTCCAGCTCCCACCGCGCGCTGAGCTTCTCGAGGATCTCCTCGCGCGTGACCATCGAGGCGCGATCCCAGGTGTGGCCGGCGTCGAGCGGCATCTGCTCGATGAAGCGCAGCTGCGCACCGACCTCCATCGCGAACGCGACCAGGTCGGGCAACTCGTCGTCGTTCACGCCGCGCATCGCGACCGTGTTGAGTTTGAGCGGGCGGAGTTCGGATGCCGCCGCTGCCGCGATGCCCTCGAACACGTCGTCGATGCGATCCCGGCGGGTGAGGTCGGCGAAGCGCTGTCGATCGACCGTGTCGATGCTGATGTTGAGTCGCGTGAGGCCGGCGTCGATCAGGTCGGGCAGGTGCTTCGCGAGCGTGATGCCGTTCGTCGTCATGGCGACCTCGACAGGGCCTTCGTCCCCCTCGATCGCCGAGACACGGCGCACGACGTCGACGATGTCGGCACGCAGCAGCGGCTCACCGCCCGTGAGACGGAAGGTGCGGATGCCGAGCGATGCGGCGACCTGCGCCACTTCGACGATCTCGTCGGTCGACAGGATGCTGGTGCGCGCCAGCCATTCGTTTCCCTGCTCGGGCATGCAGTAGGTGCAGCGCAGCGAGCAGCGGTCGGTCAGCGAGATGCGCAGGTCGCGGTGCACGCGACCGTGGGTGTCGACGAGTCCCTGCGACGCGGGCGCGGGGTCTGTGGCGACCACGGGACGCGGCGAGCGCACACCGATCACGACCGGCACGGCCGTCATCGCAGTTTCCCTCTCCCCGACATGTTCCGAGACTACCCGCGCCCCGCGTCATGCGGCCCATGCGGGCGCGACGACCGGCATATTGCCAGGTCCTCTCGGGACGCGCGGCGCTCGCCCAGGCCACCTGGCTGGAGATTCAGCCGGGAGTTCACCAGTCATCGGGCGAGCTCAGCGCACGGCTGCAGCTCACGGAACTGAGACGAACCGCACCAGCGCCGGATCCACACGCAGACGGATCAGATCGCCCGCCGACAGCCCTCCGGCAGCATCCAGCGACAGGTCGATCGCGCCTGCATCGGTGTGCACGCGCACGCCTCCCAGCGTGGGCTCGATGCGCGTCACCGCAGCCGGCCACGACTCCGGGCCTGCCTCGGCGACCCGCACGTCGCCCGGGCGGAAGACCGCGGCGAGCGCCGCGCCGTCGGTCGCTGCGAGAGCACGCGACGCAGGCTGGGCGCTGGTCAACCGTGCGTCGCCGCAGCTCCACGATCCCCCGCGTGCGACGCCGACCAGGCGATTGACCCCGGCGATCGACGCGACGAATCCGGATGCCGGGGCGGCGAGCACCTCGCGCACCGGGCCCTCCTGCGTCACGCGACCAGCCTCGACGACGATCAGCCGGTCGGCGAGCGCGACGGCATCCGCGGCATCGTGCGTGACCGCGACGGTCGTGGTCGAGATGAGCTGGTCGCGCAGCATCCGCCTGATGTCGCCTGCCGTCTCGGGGTCGAGCGCGACGAGTGGCTCGTCGAGCAGCACGACGCGAGGGGATGCGGCGAGCGCGCGAGCGACCGCGACCCGTTGCTGCTCACCGCCGGAGAGCTCGTGCGGCATCCGCTCTCCGGAGCCGGGGAGACCGACCCGTGCGAGCCAATCGTCGGCCCCCGCCCGCGCCGCGCGCGCGTCAGTGCCCGCCGCCCGTGGCCCGAACGCCACGTTCTCGCGCGCCGAGAGATGAGGGAACAGCCGCGGCTTCTGCCCGAGCAGCACGACCCCGCGGCGCATCGGCTCGGTCCTCACCCGCGGCTTCGCGACCCGGTCGACGACCCGGCCCTCGACGGCGATCTCGCCCCCGCCCAGCGGCTCGAGTCCGGCGAGCGCCTGCAGCAGCGTCGACTTGCCCGCTCCGCTGGGTCCCATCACGGCGACCGTCTCGCCGGTCTCCACCTGCAGCGAGACATCGACGGTGAAGTGCTCTCGCGGCACGACCACGCGGGCGCGCAGCCCGGCGACAGCAGGCGCGCTCATCGCGTGGCCCCCGGCCGCCAGCCGCGCACGAGCAGCAGCACGAGGATCGCGGTGGCGAGCAGCAGCAGCGCGAGGGCGACCGCGGCCCCCTGGGTGACGCCTGCGCCGTTGAAGGCCGTGTAGATCGCCAGGGGCATGGTCTGCGTGACGCCGGGGCGGTTGCCCGCGAAGAGTGCCGTCGCGCCGAACTCGCCGATGGCCCGGGCGAAGCACAGCACCACGCCCGCGACGATCCCGGGCGCCGCGAGCGGCAGCGTGATGCGTCGCAGGATCGTCCAGCGGCCGGCTCCGAGTGCGGCGGCGGTCCGCTCGTACTCGACGCCGGAGGTGCGCACGGCCCCTTCGACCGCCAGCACGAGAAACGGCAGCGCCACGAAGGTCTGCGCGAGCACGACGGCCGGCGTGCTGAAGGATATCCCGAGACCGCCGAACCACCCCGCCCGTCCGAACAGGTAGAGCAGGGCGACACCGCCGACCATCGGCGGCAGCACGAGCGGCACCGTGACAGCGGCCCGCAGTACGGCGGCCAGGCGGGGCCCGGAGCGGGCGATCGTCAACGCCAGCGGCACACCGATCACGATGCACAGAAGAGTGGCGACGAGGCCGGTGCCGAGCGACAGGAGCAGAGCCGAGCGCGCGGCCTCCGACGTCACGTCGGCGAGGAAGGTCGACCACTCGACACGGGCGACGAGCGCCGCGAGCGGGAGGATGAGGAACGCGAGACCGATCAGGGCCGGGATGGCCAGAGCACGCGGCGCGTATCCGTGTGAAGCGGCCGCAGTCACGGCGCTCCGAAGCCGAAGTCGGCCAGGATGCTCTGGCCATCATCCGACAGCACGAACGCGACGAACGCGTCGGCGGCCGCAGAGTTCGATGCCTCCGACAGCGTCGCGATCGGATAGTGGTTGACGACCTCGTCGGCACCGTCGGGCACGATCACCTCGACATCGTCGCGACCGACGACGTCGGTGGCGTAGACGAGGCCCGCATCCGCCTCACCGGCTGCGACCTTGGTGAGCACGGCGGTGACGTTCTGCTCGAGGCTCGCGGCGTCGACCACGACGCCGGCGTTCGAGAGCAGCGTCGCCGAGGCGGCGCCGCACGGCACCTCGGGGGCGCACAGCACGGTGGTGACGTCGGCCAGATCGGCGAGGGCCTCGACGCGACCCGGATTGCCCGAGGGAACGGCGATCACGAGCGTGTTGGAGGCGAACAGGGTCGGGTCGACCGCGGCATCCTCGAGCTTGTCCATGTTCGCCTCGTCGGCTGAGGCGAAGACGTCGGCCGGAGCGCCCTCGCGCAGCTGGGTGACCAGCGTCGACGATCCGTCGTAGACGCCGCTGAACGTCACAGCGGGGTTCTCGTCGGTGAAGGCCGCACCGATCTCGTCGAAGGCGCCCGACAGCGATGCGGCGGCGTACACCGTGAGCTCGCCGCTGACGGCACTTTCCGGTGCATCTCCCGAGCTGGCAGGGGCCGGGGCTTCGGCGGTGCACCCTGTGAGGGCGAGAGCGGCGGCGGCCAGGACGAGCGCGACGGTGCGACGCAGGGCGCGATTCATGTCAGCCCTTCGGCACTTCGACGACGACGTTGGTCGCCTTGACGGATGCGGTGGCGAGCGAGCCGACCTCCAGGTTCAGCTCGCGGGCGGCCTCGGCCGACATGAGCGAGACGACGCGGTGGGGTCCGGACTGCAGATCTACCTGTGCCATGACTCCGTCGATCTGCACGCGCGTCACGATGCCGACGAAGCGGTTGCGGGCGCTCGAGAGAGCATGATCCGACGCCTGCGCCTCCTCGGCGAGCTCCACAGCGCGGGCGGCGAGAGCGTCACCGGGGATCTCGGCCGGGACGGCATCCGTCGTCGGCAGCAGGCCCTGATCGATCCAGCGCCGCACCGTGTCATCGCTCACTCCGAGCAGCTGTGCTGCGCGGGCGATCCGAAAGCTCTGCATGGGTGGACACTACCGCAGACGCGGATGCTGAAACCAAAAATCACCGCATTCGCGGAAGCAACACGCTCGATCGGCATCCGTTCGCTGCGAACTCCGGACGAATCCCCTCGCCCCCGCCGCAATCGCGCACCCCGGGCATAGCCTGGTGCCATGCAGCCGCTCGTCGCTCCCGCGCCCGCCCTCGACCCGGCCGAACTCGTCCGCACCGCCAGGCACGCGGTGCTCACGGGCATCGGAGAGGAGGGGCAGCGCCGTCTCGCCGCGGCCCACGTCACCGTGGTCGGCGCCGGCGGCATCGGCTCCCCCGTGCTCCTCGCACTGGCCGCGGCAGGAATCGGCAGCATCACGGTGATCGACGACGACGTCGTGGAGCTGACCAATCTGCAGCGCCAGCTCGCGCACCGTGTCGAGGACATCGGCCGCCCCAAGACCGTTTCGGCGGCGCGCGCGATCAGCGCACTGTCACCGGGGGCGGAGGTCGTGACGGCCTCCGAGCGACTCGACTCCGAGAACGCCGAGCGCCTGTTCGCCGGGGCCGACATCGTGGTCGACACGAGCGACTCCTTCGCGACCCGCCGCGACGTCGCCGCGGCGACCGAGAGCCTCGGCATCCCGCTCGTGTGGGGTGCCGTGCAGGAGTGGCACGCGCAGGCCACCGTGTTCTGGTCGAATCCCCCCGAAGGCCACACGCCCGTGGTGCTCACCGATCTCTTCCCGCTCGGCACCGAGGGCGAGCCGCCCAGCTGCGCGCAGGTCGGCGTGCTCGGGGCCCTGTGCGTGCAGGTGGGCGGGATGCTGGCGGGCGAGGTCGTGAAGCTCATCACCGGCGCGGGCGAGCCGCTGCTCGGCCGGCTCGCGATGATCGACTCCCTCACCTCGAGACAGCACGAGATCGCCATCCGTTCGGCGGTGTCGGCATGAGCGCCGCGGGCGGCGGTCGCCGATCCGTCGAGGATCAGCTCGCGCGGGTGCTGGATGCCGTACGCGCACTGCCCGCCGAGACACGGGCGATCCGGGACGCGGCCCAGCGCACGCTCGCAGAGCCTGCGACGGCGGCGCACGACATCCCGCTCTTCGACAACTCCGCGATGGACGGCTTCGCCGTGCGTGCAGCGGATGTCGCCTCGGCATCCGACGAGAGCCCTGTCGTGCTCCGCGTCGTCGCAGATCTGCCCGCCGGGGTGTCGGACGACCCGGCACTCGGAGTCGGCGAGGCGGCACGCATCATGACCGGCTCACCCGCCCCGACTGCGGCGGACGCGATCGTGCCTTTCGAGGACACCGTCGGCGGTCTCGCCGATTCGCTCGGCGAGGTGCGGGTGCTGCGCGCACCGTCGACCGTAGGAGCGTTCATCCGCCGTCGCGGCGCCGACCTGCGCGCCGGTGACGCAGTGGTGCTCGCCGGCGAGCGCCTCGGAGCGTTCCAGCTGTCCGCCGCCGTCGCCGCCGGGGTCGAGAGCGTGACGGTGACACGCGCACCCCGGGTAGCCGTCGTATCGACCGGCAGCGAGCTGCTCGAGCCGGGCGAGCCCGCAGCGCGCGGCCGCATCCCCGATTCCAACGGTCCGCTGCTCGAGCTCCTCGTCGCCGATGCCGACGCCGAGGTCGTGCTCGTCGCCCGCGTCGCGGATGACGCCGATGCCGTGCGCGCCGTCACGGCGACCGCCGTAGAACGCGGCGCTGACGTGATCGTGTTCACCGGCGGCGTGAGCTCCGGTGCATACGAACCCGTGCGCGGCGCGTTCGACGGACAGGGCGAGGTCGAGTTCGCGAGCGTCGCGATGCAGCCGGGCAAGCCGCAGGCGTTCGGCGTGCTCGACGCCGGCACTCTGGTGTTCGGTCTTCCCGGAAACCCCGTGAGCGTGGCGGTGTCGTTCGAGGTGTTCGTGCGCCCCGCGCTGCTGGCGCTGCAGGGCCGCTCCGAGATCCACCGCCCGCGCGCATCCTTCACCGCGGATGCCGCGTGGACCACCCCGCCGGGACGCCGTCAGTACCTGCCCGCCGTCGTCGACCTCGTGAACAGGACCGTGCGCCCGGCGACCTCGGGCGGCTCGGGATCGCACCTGGCCGGCGGACTCGCCCGCGCCCACGCGTTCGCCGTCGTGCCCGCTGAGGTCGAGGCCGTCGCCGTGGGCGACGCGATCGATGTCATGCTGGTCGGATGAGCTTCACCCATCTCGATTCGGCCGGCCACGCCCACATGGTCGATGTGACCGGCAAGCAGCCGACGGTCCGCACCGCCACCGCGCGCGGATTCGTGCGCTGCAGCGCCGAGGTCATCGCTGCCCTGCGCGACGGCACCGCACCCAAGGGCGACGTGCTCGCGGTCGCCCGCATCGCCGGCATCCAGGCCGCCAAGTCGACACCCGCTCTGCTGCCTCTCGCCCACGTGATCGGCGTGCACCGCGCGTCGGTCGAACTCGACATCGTCGACGACGGCGTGCACGTCGAGGCGACCGTGGGCACCGCCGACCGCACGGGCGTCGAGATGGAGGCCCTCACAGCGGTCTCGGTGAGCGCCCTCGCGATCGTCGACATGATCAAGGGCCTCGACCGCTCGGTTGTGATCGAAGACGTGCGCATCGTCGCGAAGTCGGGCGGGCGCTCGGGCGACTGGGTGCGCGAGGGAGAGACGCTGTGACCACCCGCGTCCGCTATTTCGCTGCGGCCGCCGAGGCCGCGGGCACCGACGCCGAGGACCGCGGCGAGCACTCGCTCGAGCAGCTGCGCGCCGCCGTCGTCGCCGACCATCCGGCGCTCGCCGACATCCTTCCGCGGTGCGCGGTCATGGTCGACGGTGTGCGCAGCGATGACGACCGTCCGCTCGACGACGCCCAGCTGATCGACGTGCTTCCCCCGTTCGCCGGGGGATAGGCCGCAGGCGAAGCGATGCCCGCGGGGCGTGCGCTTCGTGCGGCGATCTGCGCGTCAGAAGGACGCGGATGCCGAAAACGGCCTTCAGAAGCGCGAATGGCCGCGTGAAGCAGCCGCGACTCGACTCAGCCGCCGATGCCCTTCCACGAGGTCGAGCCGTCCGACTCGACCTGGCGCTTCCACACCGGCAGCGACGTCTTGATGTCCTCGATGACCGCGCGGCACACCTCGAAGGCCTCAGCACGATGCTCTGCCGCGACCGCGATGACCACGGCCGCATCCCCGACGTCGAGGCGACCGATGCGGTGGCTCACGGCGACCACGACCCTGGCGTCGCCGACGGCATCCGCTGCCGCCTCCTCGGCGATTCGTCGCAGCGTCGGCTCCGCATCGGGGTGCGAGCTGTATTCGAGCCCGACCACCGGGGTCGTCGCATCGGGGTCGTTGTCGCGCACGCGCCCGATGAAGGTCGTGACCCCGCCCAGGGCCGGGTCGTCCACCGCAGCGAGATGCGCGTCGACGTCGAGCTTCTCCTCCGAGATCACTGCGATCCGCACCTCGTTCACGAGTGATCACCGCCCTCGACCTGGTCGACGACGTGTCTGGCGACGGTGAGCACGACGGGAACACCGGATGCCACGGCCCGGGGCGACCCGGGAAGATTCACCACGAGCGATCCGGCCGGGTCGACGATGCCCGCCACGCCACGAGAGAGCAGGGACAGCGGGGTGTCGGCGAGGCCGCTGCGGCGCAGCTCCTCGGCGATGCCGGGCACCTCGCGGGTGATCACCCGACGGGTGCCCTCCGGCGTCTCATCGCGCGGGCTAACGCCGGTCCCCCCGGTCGTCACGATCAGTCTCACGCCGCGGGCCACCGCTCGGCGCAGCGCATCAGCGACCGAGGTGGCGCCGTCGGCGATGACCTCGGCATCCGGGCAGTGCCACCCGGCATCCCGCAGCAGCCCGACCGCGATCGGCCCTCCCCTGTCTTCGCGTTCACCCGCGAAGGATCGATCCGAGACAGTGATCACGCAGGCGGGGAGCGACGTCATGGCTCCCACACTAGGGCGAGACCCGGGGTCGCGCACCGGCATCAGGCGACGCGGATCAGCGACCGCTGCCACCCCGACGAACCGTTCGGCGCGATCGGCGCCCGCTCTTCGATCTGCAGGTCGCCGTTCTTGTTGATGGCTCGCACGGCCACGTAGTGCGTGCCCGGCGTGGCATCCCACTCCATGAACCACTGCACCCAGGTGTCCTCGTTGATCGGTGCCGACAGCGTCGCCGGCATCCAGTCGCCCTCGTCGATGCGCACCTCGACCCGCTCGATGCCGACCGACTGCGCCCACGCGACGCCCGCGATCGGGATGCGGCCGGCCTTGACCGCCTCGCCGACCTTGGGAGTGTCGACGCGCGAGGCGAACTTGATCGGCGCCTCGGCGCTGTATCCACGCGGGGTCCAGTAGGCCTCGTCCTTGTCGAACGTCGTCACCTTGAGCTCGGTCAGCCACTTCGTCGCCGAGACGTAGCCGTAGAGACCGGGAACGACCATGCGCACCGGGAACCCGTGCTCGAGCGGCAGCGGCTCGCCGTTCATGCCCACCGCGAGGATCGCATCGAGGTTGTCGTCGGTCAGCGCCGACAGCGGCGTGCTCGCGGTGTATCCGTCGACGCTCTTCGACAGCACCATGTCGGCTCCGGACTTCACCCCTGCCTTCTTGAGAACATCGCGCAGCGGGACGCCGAGCCACTTCGCATTGCCGACGAGGTCGCCGCCCACCTCGTTCGAGACGCAGGTGAGGGTGATCGCATACTCGTCGAGCCCCATGTCGAGGAGGTCCTGGAAGCTCATCTCGACGCGCTGATCGACCATGCCGTCGATCACGAGACGCCAGGTGCTGGGGTCGATCGTGGGCACGGTCAGCGCGGTGTCGACGCGGTAGAAGTCCTTGTTCGGGGTGAACAGCTTGCTCAGGCCCGGGATGTCGAGCTCGGCGCCCTTCGGCACCGTGACCGTCGACTTCGGCGCCGGGAGCTTCAGCGCCTCCCGGATCGACGCCACGGAGGCGACCGTCATGCTCACCGTGCGCGACGCGATGCCGACGACGACCGCCGAGACGCTCGCGATCCCGGCGAGGATGAAGAACTGCCGACGCCCCAGATCCTTCGGCGGCTGTGCGGCATCCTGGCCCACCGTCCCGGTGCCGGTCGCGGCGAGACCCTCGCCCTTGCGGTCGGTCATCACGGCGGGAACCGCCGAGGCCCTCCACGTCTTCAGACGGCGGATCAGGAGCACCATCAGGATCGACCCTGCGATGGTGCCGAGCACGGGAGGCAGGAAGGCGAGGGGCGTGACTCCCGCCCTCGTCACGATCGCCGCGGTGGAGAGCGCGCCCGCGACCACCAGGGCGATCACGCCGAGCGGGGGACGGAGCAGCTGAAGGATTCCGGCGATCGCCGACGCGATCACCACCGCGAGACCGAGACCGACCAGCAGCGCGATCTTGTCGTACTCGCCGAAGGTCGCGATCGCGAATTCCTTGAAGGGCTGCGGCACGATGTCGATCACGAATCCGCCGACCGCGAGGATCGGGCTCGCTGAGCGCGCGAAGATCAGCGCGAACAGCTCTGCGGTGGCCAGGAAGACGGCACCGCTGATCACACCCGAGAGTGCTGCCCAGAGGATGAATCGTCTGCCCTTGCTGCGCTGTGGGTCTTTGCTGCGCTGTGCCATGATCTGCTCCTTCGCACCGCCGACGGTGTGGTCAGCGGTTGTTCGGAGCGAAGGCGCGAACGGATGGTCGCGAGCGCCGGCGCGTCAGAGACGCCGCGCGGTGATGGTGTCGCGGTCCTGCAGCTGGCGCAGAGTGCGCAGGCACCGGGAGCACAGGATCTCGACGCGACGCGGGTGGTTCTCCCCGCAGACGCAGTCGACCGTGACGCGCCACTTGGCCTTGCGCCCGCAGGCGGCATAGGCCTCGTCGTCGCCGTGGTCGCACTCGCACAGCTGGCGTCCTCGGTCGAGACCGGGGAGCTCGACGAGGGTGCGCTCGAGGTCGGCGACCGGGGGCTGCTGCGTTTTCACCACCTGCCGATGTTCCCAGGGGTGCGCGGCTGCGCGCAACACGGTAGCGCGGGCACCACACCGCGGTCCTCGCGTGCGCCGCCGTGCACGATTCAGCACGAAAGCCGCGCGAACGGCCAGAACACCCCCAGAACCGGCCCATTCGATGCGCTCATGCTGAATTGTGAACGAACCGCCTGCGCACCCATCGCGCGGGCGGCGTGTCAGACCTGCACGACGTGCGGCGGGGGCGGCGGCGCGAGCTGGCGCTGCGGCACCCCGTGTGCCTCGCGGTGCAGGCGCTCCATGCGGCTGTCGAGCTCGGCGGCGGCCTCGGCCGCATCGGTCAGGCTGTCGACGAGGTGCGAGGGCACCTGGTTCGAGAACTTGTAATAGATCTTGTGCTCGAGGCTGGCCCAGAAGTCCATCGCGATGGTCCGGAACTGCACCTCGACCGGCACCGCGAGCGCCCCGGTCGACAGGAACACCGGCACCTCGATGATCGCGTGCAGGCTCTTGTAGCCGTTCTCCTTCGGCGTGGCGATGTAGTCCTTGACGGTGCGCACGGTGACGTCGTCCTGCGCGGTGAGCAGGTCGAACAGGCGGTACACGTCGGCGACGAAGCTGCACGTCACGCGCACGCCGGCGATGTCGGTGATCTCGGAGCGGATGCGCTCGAAGTCCGGTTCGACGATGCCCTTGCGGGCGATCTTCTCGACGATGCTGTCGGGGGTCTTCAACCGGCTCTTGACGTGCTCGATCGGGTTGTACGCGTGGTGATGGGTGAACTCGTCACGCAGGATCGAGATCTTCGTCTCCACCTCCCGCATCCCGAACTCGTACTCGCGCAGGAAGCGCTGGAACTCATCGCGGAGCTCCCGAGTCTGCTGGATCGCATCGTCGGTGAGCTGAAGAGACGTCATGCCTTCGACGTTATCCGTCCGTGATCGGAAGTGGCTGTGCATCTTCGATGGAGTCGAGAACCTTGACGATGTCGGAGGCCGGGTCTAGAACGGAGGACATGACCAGCGCAGGAGAGAAGTGGACCGAGGCGTACGTCGAGGCCTGGAAGTCGAACGATCCCCAGCAGATCTCCGCGCTCTTCAGTGAAGACGCGATCTACCTCACCAGCCCGGACGCCGAGCCGCGCGTCGGCCGGGCGGACATCGTCGCCGGCTGGCTCGACGACCTCGACGAACCGGGGGCGTGGTCGTTCGACTGGTGGATCGTGCGCGAAGACGACGAGTTCGTCGTGGTCGAGGGACGCACGAAGTATCCGGCGGAGCGCGACTACGTGAACCTCTGGATCGTCCGGCTGGATGCGGAGGGGCGGGCGACCGCCTTCACCGAGTGGTACATGCCCCGCCCTCATCAGGAGTGACGGCGACAGGGGCCCGTGAGGATTCCGTTAGGGACACCGGGGCACCCGTAGGGATTCCGTGAGGAACGCGTGAGGAAGCCGTTCGCGGGCGTAATGTCGCCCGACGTGTCAGATGAAACCCGGGACAACCTCGACGCTCCTCCTCGCGTGAAGCGCATCCTCATCGGCGACCCGCTGACGAGCGCACAGGTCGACGATCAGCTGCTCCCGAAGAAGATGGCGTTGCCGATCTTCGCGTCGGACGCCCTGAGCTCGGTCGCCTACGCGCCGCAGGAGCTCGTGATGATCCTCCTCATCGGCGGACTGACGTTCCTGTCGTTCACCCCGCTCGTCGCGGTCGCGGTCGTCGTGCTGCTGATCGTCGTCGTGCTCAGCTACCGGCAGCTCATCAAGGCCTACCCCTCGGGCGGCGGCGACTACGAGGTCGCCTCGAAGAACCTCGGCGAGATCCCCGGCGTCATCGTCGCGGCCGCGCTGCTGGTCGACTACGTGCTGACGGTCGCCGTGTCGGTGGCATCCGGCGTCGACAACATCATCTCGGCGGTGCCGGGCCTCGATCCGCTGCGCGTCGAGCTGGCGGTCGGATTCGTGATCCTCATCATCCTGGTGAACCTGCGAGGAGTGCGCGAGGCCTCGCTCGTCTTCGCGATCCCGACCTACGTGTTCATCGCCTCCGTCGGCTTCATGATCGTGACCGGGCTGTTCCGCACCTTCCTCGGCGATGCGCCGGTCGCCTCGAGCGCCGAGTTCGCCGTGCACTCCGAAGACCTCGGCCAGGCCGCGGTGATCCTTCTCATCCTGCGGGCGTTCTCGAGCGGATGCTCGGCCCTCACCGGCGTCGAGGCGGTGTCGAACGGCGTGCCCGCCTTCCGCACCCCGAAGGTCCGCAACGCCCAGACCACGCTCGTGCTGATGGGTTCCATCGCCGCGTGCCTGTTCGCCGGGCTCACCGCCCTGGCCCTGATCACCGGCGTGCACTACGCCGAGAACCCGTGCGACCTGATCGGCTTCGACTGCTCGAACCCGCAGCCGAGCCTGATGGCGCAGATCGCGTCTGCGACGTTCGGCGGCGGCAGCATCCTGTTCTTCATCATCCAGGCGGCGACCGCCTGCGTGCTGCTGCTGGCGGCCAACACCGCCTTCAACGGATTCCCGCTGCTCGGCTCGGTGCTCGCCCGTGACGGCTACGCCCCCAAGTCGCTGAACACCCGCGGCGACCGCCTCGTGTTCTCGAACGGCATGATCGTGCTGGGGATCGCGGCGATCATCGTGCTCGTGGTGTTCCAGGCGAAGCTCACCACGCTGATCCAGCTCTACATCATCGGCGTCTTCGTGTCGTTCTCGCTCGGGCAGATCGGCATGGTCCGGCACTGGCGCCGCGTGCTGCGCGGGCCGCTCGAGACGACTCCCGGATCGGGCGTCGACGGCGCCTCGGCATCCGACCGCCGCTCGGCGAGGATCGGACTGGTCATCAACTCGGTGGGCGCCGCGATGACGGTGGCGGTGCTGCTGATCGTGACGATCACGAAGTTCACGCACGGCGCCTACCTGGTGTTCTTCGCGATCCCGGTGCTGGCGTTCCTGATGATGGGCGTGAAGCGGTACTACCGCGACGTCGAGCATGAGATCGCGATCGACGACACGACGAAGTTCGGCGCGACCGGCGACCTGGCGATCGTGCTCGTCAACCGCCTGCAGAAGCCCGTGATCAAGGCCATCGACTACGCGATCGCCGCCAAGCACGGCAAGACTCTGGCGGTGCACGTCGCCGTCGCATCCGACGATGCCGCGCAGCTGCAGAAGGACTGGGCAGACCACCTGGTGCCGATCCCGCTGGTGATCGTCGAGTCGCCGTTCCGGTCGTTCGCACAGCCGGTGACGCAGTTCATCAAGCAGTACCGCGAGAAGCACGGCTCGTCCGTGGTCACGGTCTATCTGCCGCAGTACATCGTGGGGCACTGGTGGGAGACGTTCCTGCACAACCGCCGCTCACGCCGCCTGGCCAACCAGCTGATGCTCGTGCACGGGGTCTCGATCACGCTCGTGCCGTGGCTGCTCGACTCGTCGGAGCTGATCTACGGCCGACGCTCACGCCCGCTGCCGGGGCAGGAGCGCGCAGGGCGACCGGTCGTCGTGAACGGCCGCCGCGCGCACCGCCCCGAGGGTCCGCCCGAGAGCTGACGCCGGTCAGGATGCCGCGAGCACACCGCCGAGGATCTCCGCCGCCTCGGGGAATCGCGTCGGGTCGGCGTTCGCGTAGTTGAGTCGCACATAGGCTCCGGAGGGCTCCGCGGGGAACCATTCGGATCCGGGAGAGATGATGAGGCCGCGGGTCTCGCATCCTCGGACCACGCCGACGACATCGGTGCCCTCCGGAAGCCGCACCCAGAGGTTGAGGCCACCGGCCGGCACCGTCTCGACCGTCGCGGTCGGGGCGTGCTCGGCGAGGCTCGCGAGCAGCAGATCGCGTCGCGCCCTCAAGTGGTCGCGGAAGCCACGCAGGTGGCTCTTCCACGCCGGCTGGGTCACGACGTCGAGCGCGGCAGCCTGCAGCAGCCCGCTCACGTACATCGACTCGGCGGCACGGTCGGCGAGGATGCGCTCGCGCGCCGGGCCCCGCACGATCACCGCGGCGATCCGCAGTGCGGGCGAGACGCTCTTGGTCAGCGAACGGAGATAGACGACATGGCCGTCATCGTCCATCGCCGCGATCGGACGTGGATCGCCGTCGATGGCCAGATCGTGCGCCCAGTCGTCTTCGATGAGGAAGGCGCCGTGCCGCCGCACGCTCTCGAGAACGGCGAGGCCGGTCGACGCGGGCCACCTGGCGCCCGTCGGGTTGGCGAATGTGGGCTGCGCGTAGAACGCACGAGCGCCGGTCTCGACGAACGCCCGCTCGACGGCATCCGGATCGGGCCCGTCCGGCCCCGACGGGATCGGCACCAGCACCACCCCGGCCTGCTCGGCGGCGAGAAGAGCACCCCAGTAGGTGGGCGACTCGATCAGCAGAGGCTGCCCTGCCCCGACCACGGCTCGGAAGATGGAGCTCAGCCCGCTCTGGCTGCCCGCGATCACGAGCGCATCCCTGGCGGATGCCGGAGTGACGTCTGCGGGGGCGGATGCCGCGAGCTCGGCGGCGAACCAGGCCTGCAGCTCCGGCATCCCGGCGGCGGGCGAGCGAGTGAGCGCTGACGAGGTGCGTGCCGCACGGGTGATCGCCTGACGGACCAGCCGCTCGGGAAGCAGGTCGACCGCCGGATACCCGGAATGCATGCCGATCGCGTCGGGAGCGACAGTGCGCTGCGTCGAGGTGAGCCCGGCGAGTCGCGCGGGAGGAGCCCCGAGCGCGGATGTCTGCCAGCCGTAGTCGGCGGGGCGCGGCGTCTTCTGCGCGCGCACGAACGTCCCCGCGCCTGGTCGGGATTCGATCAGGCCCAGCCGGGCGAGGCGTCCCATCGCCTTCTGCACCGTCACAGGGCTCGCTCCGTACTGCGCGACGAGCGCTCGATTCGAGGGAACCCGAGACCCCGGAGGCGCCGCCTCGATCCACCGACGCAGTTCTCCTACGATCCGGTCACTGCTATCCTGACTCATGAAAGAACAGAGTAGCGTTATCGCTCCTGCTCGCACAGCGCTATCCCGTGCGGGCCTCTGGTGGGGCCTCCTCGGCGTCGCCGCCTTCTCGTTCACCCTCCCCTTCACCCGCATCGCGGTCGGCGGCCTCTCGCCTCTGTTCATCGGATCCGGTCGCGCGGTCGTCGCCGCAGCGCTCGCTGCCATCGCTCTGGCGGCCACCCGGCAGCATCCGCCGACCAGGGTGCAATGGTGGCGACTCGCGATCGTGGCCGGCGGCGTGGTCGCCGGGTTCCCCCTCTTGACGTCGTTCGCCATGACCGCCGCACCGGCGAGCCACGGCGCCGTGGTGATCGGCCTGCTCCCCGCAGCGACGGCCGTCATCGTCGTGCTCCGCACGCGCGAACGGCCGGGACGTGCGTTCTGGTGGTTCGCCGCACTCGGCGCCATCACGGCGGTGGTCTTCGCGTCACTGCAGAACGGGGATCTCGGCGAACTCCACTGGGCCGATCTGCTGCTGTTCGCCGCGGTGCTCGCTGCGGCTGTCGGCTATGCGGAGGGCGGCCTGCTGGCTCGGGAGCTCGGAGCCTGGCAGACCGTGTCGTGGGCGCTCGTGCTCGCCGCGCCGCTGATGCTCGTGCTGACCCTGGCCTCGGCGGTCGCCGACCCGCCGACGGCATCGCCGGTGCAGTGGCTCGCCTTCGCCTACCTCGCCGTGGTGAGCATGTTCCTCGGATTCTTCGCCTGGTATCGCGGTCTCGCGATCGGGCCCATGGCCCAGGTGAGCCAGATCCAATTGGTCCAACCCGTGATGAGCATCGCGTGGGCCGCGCTGCTTCTTCATGAGCAGATCGGATGGCCCACCGCGCTCGGCGGCCTGGCCGTCATCGTGTGCGCCGCGCTCGCGGTGCGCACCCGACTGACCCATCCCCGACCCACCACCCACCCCCTGAACGAGGAGTTCTGATGCGCCACACACCCCGTTACCTGATGACCGACCCGCTCGAGGTGAAGCGCCTGATCCGCGGCAATCCGTGGGCGACCTTCGTGTCCCCCGCGAGCACAGGGCTGGTCGCTTCGCATTACCCCGCGCTGCTGATCGAAGACGAACACGAGATCGTGATCGCGAGCCACTTCGGTCGCCCCGACGAGCAGATGCATGAACTGGGCGCGCACGAGGTGCTCGTGATCATCCAGGGCCCCCACGACTACGTGTCGCCCAGCCTCTATGCGCCCGGCGACCTCGTGCCCACCTGGAACCACGTGACCGCTCACCTCTACGGCACTCCCGAGATCCTCACCGAGGAGGAGAACTACGCCATGCTCGCGCAGCTGACCGACCACTTCGAGAAGGGAACGCCGCACGGACGCAGCCTGTCGGAGGACGAGGCCGGCACCCGGCGAGCGGCGAAGGGAACCGTCGGGCTGAGGATGCGTGTCGACCGGTTCGACGCGCGCGCCAAGCTGAGCCAGAACAAGTCTCCCGAGGTGCGAGACACCATCACCGGGCGGTTCGACGAGACGAACGCGGCCCTCGCGGCCGAGATGCGTCGAGTGTCCGGCCAGGCCCCTCAATAGGCTGGGGCGATGACCGATTCGCCGCACACCGACGTCTGGCCCGTCCGCACCGAGCGGCTGCAGATCCGGCCGATGACGGCACTCGACGTCGACGCCATGTGGGAGTGGCGTCGACGGCCGGAGGTGAACCGGTGGCTCGGACTCGCGCCGGCCACACTCGAGGAGTTCCGCGAGCGGTATCTCGACCCCGGCCGGCTCACGTCGATGTACCTCGTCGAGCTGATCACGGAGAACGACGGACCCACGCCGATCGGCGACATCATGATCAGGATCGGTGACGGCTGGGCGCAGCTCGAGGTCGCCGATCAGGCGAGGGGCGTCGAGGCCGAGCTCGGCTGGGTGCTCGACCCCGCGCACACCGGTCGCGGCTATGCGACCGAGGCCATCCGCGCCGTGATCGACGTCTGCTTCGGTCCGCTGGGGCTGCGCCGGGTGCACGCCGGATGCTTCGCCGACAACGAGCCCTCGTGGAGTCTGATGGAGCGGCTCGGCATGCGCCGGGAGGAGTTCAGCCGCAAGACCGCTCTGCACCGGTCGGGCGAGTGGCTCGACGGGCTCAACTACGGCATCCTCGCGGAGGAGTGGACACCGACGCGTCAGAGTTCTGTGACCCCGTCGACCACGAACGTGTAGAGGTCTCTCACCAGATCAGTCGCTTCGAGGCGGTCGCGATCGCGCGCTGCGGCGACGAGCGCGTCGACGACCGATCGGAGCATGGCGGGGTTGCGGGGCCGGCTGAGCGAGCGGATGCCGAGCACCAGCGCCGTGCGCTTCGACGCGTGCAGGGCGCTGAGGTGTCGGTTGCGCGAGAACACCGCGAGCAGGTCGAGCAGTTCCCACAGCCCCTCCGCTCCGATGACCTGATCGCTCTCGTCCGACGCCCAGAGTTCGCGGACGGTCGCCGCCCGCTCGGCGAGATCGGCGATCTGCGCCTCGGTCGCCTCCGCGATGCCGAGGTCGGCCGCCGCGATCGACAGGCCGGAGCACTCAGCGGCGACAGCGACGAACCACGCGGGGGTCGGCGTCACGACGACCGACGCCCTGTTCAGACGGTGCTCGATCAGATGCATCGCTTCAAGGGTGCCGAGGGCTGATCGCACGGTCGCCGCGGCGACGGTGAGCCGCTGTGCGAGGGCGGTGACCGATAAGGGATCGCCGGGCGCCAGTTCGCCCGACTCGATCGAGTGCGCGAGCGAGTCGACGACGGCATCCGCTCGGGAGGTGATGACGGGCGGTGGCTGCTCGACCCCTCCCAGCAGTCGCGTGGAGTTCAGCCTGTCGATCCGCCGGTCGGGCATGTCAGTCCCCGGGTAAGAGGACGGCGGGCGTCGAGCCGGCGGAGACGGAGGCGGATGCCGCGGCGAGCGCCGCCGCCGCGCGGAGAGGTTCGATCGTCGATCTCAGGAACAGCGGTTCGATGAGGTCTCGTACCCCGACCCCGTCGCGCCGATCGAGCAGGGCACGCAGCTGATCGAGGGCCGCCCGCATGTAGTCGACGAGTTCGTCGGGCACGCGTTGCGCGGGCACGGTTCGGGTGAGGTGCAGCACCAGTTGACCGTCCAGGATGTCGATCATCGTCTGGTTGTGGGCGTTGAGCACGATCTCGCCCCACAGCGCGTACCAGAGGCTGAGCCCCTCGCGACTCGAGGTTCCCGCGAGCTCGGCCACCAGGAGTCCGTCGATCCTCTCGTGCAGAGAGGCGACCTGCTCGTCGGTGTAGGTCGGCACTGCTCTGACGGCGCAGTATCCGATCATGGCGACGGCGGTCTCGACACGTTCCGCCTGTGCCTCGAGGTCGACCGGCGCGACGCGTGTGAACCGGTTGGTGCTGACCTCGATGAGTCCGAGGTCGGCGAGACGGTTGAGAGCCTCGCGGATGGGTGTGCGGGAGACGCCGTATTCGGCCTGCAAGTCCTGGTCGCGAATCTCTTCGAGGGGTTGCATGCGCCCAGAGATGATCTCTTCGGCGAGCGTGGCGAAGACCTGGTCGCGGATCAGCTGCCGCGGCCGGATCGGCAGAGATGCGCTGATGTCGCCCACGGGCACACTTTATGCCGGTGTCATGCCGACGCACCATACATCAGGCACTGAAGTTTCACCGGATCCGACGGCATGTGCGTAGCGTTGTGGAGTAGGGCAGCGACCCTCACCCGGCACACACTCCCCATGTCGTGCCGCGGACCTCCCCCAGATCCCGTGACGCGAGTCGCTGCCCTTTTCCCTCCCCTGCGGCCGGGATCGGGATGCCGGATCTCAGCCTGCGACCAAGGCGAGCACGAGCGTGGCGACCAGCACCGTCGGCACGGCGACGATCGCTCCCCAGAGCATCAGGCTGCCCCAGCGGATCTCGACACCCAGCGACACCACCCTGTGATGCCAGAGAAGGGTGGCGAGCGATGCCCACGGGGTGATCAGGGGGCCGAGGTTCACGCCGATCAGCAGCGCCATGAGCGCGACCGGATCGCCGGCTGTGGGTTCGAGGATCAGGTAGGCGGGCAGGTTGTTGACCCCGTTCGCGGCGAGCGCGCCCGCCGCAGAGAGACGCAGCAGTTCTGCGGGCGCGTGGCCACTGGTCGCGAGGACCGACAGGAAGTCGAGGATGCCGTTCGCGTGCGCGGTCTCGACCACGACGAACAGGGCCGCCGCCAGGCCGATCGCCTGCCATGGCACGAGCGAGAGTCGCAGCACATGGCGACGCCGGATGCCGAACACGACGATGAGCACGAGCGCTGCGACCGTCGCGGGGATCCACACGTCATGGGTCAGTGCGAGCAGCGGCATCAGGAGCAGCAGGATGGCGGACGCCGCCCAGAAGAGCATCCGGTCGGAAGGGGCACCCCCTGTCGGAGTGCGATACCCGCCGAAAAGCGTGCGCCGGTGTCGCAGCGTGAGGATCACGACGGGCACGAGCACCCCGACGAGTGTCGGCGCCCAGCTCAGCGCGAGGAACGCGAGCGGGTCGTCACCGATCGACCGTGCCGCGAGCAGGTTCGTGAGGTTCGACACGGGCAGTGCGAGAGATGCGGTGTTCGCCAGCCACACCGTGACGAGGGCGAACGGCAGCGGAGGGATGCCGACGCTCTGCGCGAGCACGACCACGACCGGCGTCACGATGACCGCCGTGGTGTCGAGCGACAGGAACACCGTGCTGATGACGGCGAGCACCACGACAGACAACCAGAGCAGGATGACGCGCCCGTGCCCCCACCGAGCCAGACGCTGAGCGACGACGTCGAACACCGCGGCATCCCGGGCCAGCTCAGCGACGATCGTGATCGCGATGACGAACCCGAGCACCGGTGCGATGCGGGCACCGAGCGCCCCGGCATCCGCTGACGGCAGGACGCCCGTGACGATGCAGACGAGTGCGACGGCGATGAGCGCCAGGACGATGATCGTCCCCGCTCCCAGCCGCCGTCGCGTCGCACTCACTCGCTGAGTGTAGATCCGGGAGGGGTGTGGTCCTCAGTCCTCGTCCCAGGGGAGCTTCACCACCGGCAGGATGTAGACCCTCCCCATGACGGCGGTGGGATGCTTCGCCATGAAGCTCGCCGCCTCGTCGATCGACTCGGCGGTGACGATGTCGTAGCCGGCGAACCACTCCTTGAACTCCGGGAACGGGCCGTCGGTGACGAGCACCTTGCCGTCTCGCACCGCCACCGACTTGGCTTGGTCCGCCCCGGCGACGGGTGCGCCCTCGCCCAGGCTGCCGGCCGCCCTGCCCTCATCCGCCCAGTCTTCGAGAAGGCGCTGATCCTCTCCCTGCGGCATCGTGCCGCCGGTCGGGTCGGTCATGTGGATCACGAGGTACTTGTTGCTCATCTGCTCTCTCCATTCGTCGTGCGCCCGGGCTCCCCGGGTGCGAGGGGCGCCGCGAGCTCGTCGCGGCGTCGGGTCAGGTGGATGATCTCCGCGGTGTTGTCGGCGAGGGCGATCGCGCGCTCGTAGGCAGCCCGAGCATCGTCCGGCCGGTCCGCAGCGCGCAGCAGCTCTGCGCGCGTCACGTGGAAGGCATGGAACTGATCCAGCGCATCGCGCAGCGTCTCCACGATCAGCAGTGCTCGTTCGGGCGAGTCCCGCTCTGCGACGGCGACCGCCCTGCTGAGGGTCACGACCGGGCTGGAATCGATCCGCTCGAGCTGCTCGTAGAGTCCGACGATGCGCGCCCAATCGGTGTGCTCGGCATCCGTCGCCCGCACATGCACCGCGTTGATCTCGGCCAGCAGTCGGTGACGACCGGGGGCCGCGGTGGGTGGCTCGTCGAGCAGTGCGAGGCCTCGACCGATGAGCTCGTTGTCCCACGAGCCACGGTCCTGTTCGTCCAGGCGCACCAGCTCGCCGCCGTCGGTGACGCGTGCCGCGGCGCGCGCTTCGCTGAGCAGCATCAACGCCAGCAGACCCGTGACCTCCTCGTCGGCGGGCAGCAGCTCGCGGAGCAGTCCGGTGAGCCGGATCGCCTCGCCCGTCAGCTCGCGACGCAGTGCGGGCACTCCGGCCCCGGACGCGAAATACCCTTCGTTGAAGATCAGATAGAGCACTGCGAGCACTCCGTCGATCCGGATGCGGAGGTCGTCGGCAGCCGGCATCCGATAGGGGATCCGGTCGGTCTTGATCTTCGCCTTGGCTCGGGTGATGCGCTGCCGCACCGCAGATTCCTGGATGAGGAAGGCCCGGGCGATCTCCTCGACGGTGAGCCCGCCCACGATCCGCAGGGTCAGGGCGACGCGTGCTTCGAGTGACAGCGCCGGATGGCAGCAGGTGAAGAGCAGACGGAGGCGATCGTCGTCGATGACGCCCGTCGGCTCCGGCGGTTCGGGATCGTGCAGCATGAGAGCCTCCCGATGCTTGGCATCGCGGAACGACTCACGACGCAGTCGATCGATGGCCTTTCGGTAGGCCGTGGTGGTGATCCACCCGGCGGGATTGGGCGGCACTCCCTCGTCCGGCCATCGCTCAGCGGCCGAGGCGAACGCCTCAGCAGCCGTCTCCTCGGCGAGGTCGAGATCACCGCACCGTCGGGTGAGTCCTCCCACGATGCGCGCCCACTCGTCGCGATAGACCTGCGCGACGTGCTCTGCGACGTCGGTGTTCACCGAGAACCCTCGATTCGATTCCGGCGCTGCATCACTCAGACTCTCTCCGTCCGCTCGTTCGAGCAGGTCGCGCTCCGATCCTGCCGTCAGGACGATCATCCCGGTTCCCCGCTTCCGCCGGAAGAGATGCGCGCCCAGAGGCGGCGAGCGCGCACACGGAGGGAAGGGCGCCGGATCAGACCAGGATGCTCGAGCGCCGTCCGACGTCGCACGATCTGCTCCTGGGCGTGCTCAGCCTCGAGCCGGTAGACGAGGTTCGCCACCATCGGGTCGTTGTACACAGTCACCACCGCACCTCTCGCGTCTGAGGCCCCCGATCGGGGACCTCCTACCCGAACCACGAACGACGAACGACGGATGCGACAACGCGTCGCGAGAAAGTCGGATCGACCCCGAGATGTGAGCAAGTCGCATGCATCCCGCACGGCCCCGTAGGCAAAGCGTGAGGATCGCCATATGCCGGTCCGCACGGGAGTTGTATCGAGTCTCGTGCTCGACATCATCTACATCGCGCTGACTCTCGCGCTGTTCGCCCTCGTCTCTCTTGTCGCGAAGGGGGTGGAACGACTGTGATCGTCTTCGAGATCATCGCCGCCGCCCTCGCCGTGGCCGCCGTCGTCTACCTCGTGGTGGCTCTCGTCGCCCCGGAGAAGTTCTGATGGGCGCGGGTGCCGACATATGGTTCGGCGTCCTGCAGGCCGCCGTCCTCATCATCGCCCTCGTGCTGCTGTACCGCCCGGTGGGCGACTACATGGCGCACGTCTTCAGCACCCCGCGTGACCTGAAAGCCGAGCGCGGCCTGTACCGACTGATCGGCGTCGACCCGGCATCCGAGCAGACCTGGCGGGCCTATGCCCGCAGCGTGCTCGCGTTCTCGGTCGTCGGCCTGCTGCTCGTCTACGGGCTGCAGCGACTGCAGAGCTTCCTGCCCCAGTCGCTCGGACTCCCGGCCGTGCCCGAAGGGCTCGCGTTCAACACCGCGGCGTCATTCGTCGCGAACACCAACTGGCAGTCGTACTCGCCCGAGCAGACCATGGGCTACACCGTGCAGCTCGCCGGCCTCACGGTGCAGAACTTCGTCTCGGCCGCCGTCGGTCTGGCCGTCGCGGTCGCGCTGATCCGCGGCCTCTCGCGCGGCGGCTCGACCACGATCGGCAACTTCTGGGTCGACCTGATCCGCGGGCTCGGACGCATCCTGCTGCCGATCGCCCTGATCGGCGCGATCGCCCTGATCGCGGGCGGCGTGGTGCAGAACTTCGCCGGCTTCACCGATGTGACCACGGTCTCGGGCGGCACGCAGACCATCCCGGGCGGGCCGGTCGCCTCGCAGGAGGCCATCAAGCTGCTCGGCACGAACGGCGGCGGCTTCTTCAACGCCAACTCGGCGCATCCGTTCGAGAACCCGACCGGCTGGACCAGCCTGCTACAGATCCTGCTGATCCTCGTGATCCCGTTCTCACTCCCCCGCACGTTCGGTCGCATGATCGGCGACAACCGCCAGGGCTATGCGATCGCCGCCGTGATGGGAACGATCTTCCTGATCTCGACTTTCGCGCTCTCGGCTCTCGAACTCGCCGGCCGCGGCAGCGCCCCCGAACTCGCCGGCGCGGCGATGGAGGGCAAGGAGGTGCGCTTCGGCATCCTCGGCTCGACCCTCTTCGGCAGCGCCAGCACCCTGACGTCGACGGGTGCGGTCAACTCGATGCACGACTCGTACACGGCGCTCGGCGGCATGATGCCGATGCTCAACATGATGCTCGGCGAGGTCGCCCCCGGCGGCGTCGGCTCTGGTCTCTACGGCATGCTCGTGCTCGCGATCATCGCGGTGTTCGTCGGCGGACTGCTCGTCGGCCGCACCCCCGAGTACCTCGGCAAGCGCATCGGCCCGAAGGAGATCAAGCTCGCGAGCCTCTACATCCTCGTGACGCCCACCCTCGTTCTTGTCGGCACGGCCCTGAGCTTCGCGATCCCCGGCATCCGGGCAGACGTCGAGGCGACCAGCATCCTCAACCCCGGCGTGCACGGCATGAGCGAGGTGCTCTACGCCTTCACCTCGGCCTCGAACAACAACGGCTCGGCCTTCGCCGGCCTCACCGCGAACACCCCGTGGTTCAACACCGCACTGGGCATCGCGATGCTGCTCGGCCGCTTCCTTCCGATCGTGCTCGTGCTGGCCCTGGCCGGATCCTTCGCCGCACAGCAGCGCGTGCCCGAGAACACCGGAACCCTGCCCACGCACCGACCGCAGTTCGTCGGCCTCCTCACCGCCGTCACGGTCATCATCACGGCACTCACCTACTTCCCCGTGCTCGCACTGGGCCCCCTCGCTGAAGGACTCGTCTGACATGACCCTCACCACCACGCCCTCGGAACAGCAGGATGCTCCGGCATCCGCCCCGACCGCACCGCCCCGCTCATTCGGCTGGGCACAGCTGACGCAGGCCCTGCCCGGCGCCCTGCGCAAGCTCAACCCCGCGTCGCTCGTGCGCAACCCCGTGATGCTCCTCGTCTGGGTCGGTGCCGCATTCACGACCGTGCTCGCGATCGCCGAGCCGTTCCTCGGCGGCCCGGCCGACTCCGGCGGAACACCCGTGCCCGCACCCTTCACCTGGGGCATCGCGATCTGGCTGTGGCTGACCGTGCTGTTCGCCAACGTCGCCGAGTCCGTGGCCGAGGGCCGCGGCAAGGCCCAGGCCGCGAGTCTGCGCAAGACCCGCACCAGCACGATGGCCCGCAAGGTCGTCCGCTATGACTCGGCGACGGATGCCACGGCCGAGCGCACCGAGGCGGTCGACGTCTCATCGGCCGAGCTGCAGCGCGACGACATCGTGATCGTCACGGCCGGCGAGCTGATCCCCGGCGATGGCGACATCGTGGCGGGCATCGCGACCGTCGACGAATCGGCCATCACCGGCGAGAGCGCCCCCGTCATCCGCGAATCCGGCGGTGACCGCAGCGCTGTCACCGGAGGCACCCGCGTGCTGTCGGATCGCATCGTCGTGCGCATCACCTCGAAGCCCGGCGAGACGTTCGTCGACCGCATGATCGCGCTCGTCGAGGGCGCCAGCCGTCAGCGCACACCCAACGAGATCGCGCTCAACATCCTGCTCGCGAGCCTGTCGATCGTGTTCGTCGTAGTGGTTCTCGCGCTCAACCCGATCGCCTCGTATGCGGCCTCGCCCGTCAGCATCCCGGTGCTGATCGCCCTGCTCGTGTGCCTGATCCCGACCACGATCGGCGCCCTGCTCTCGGCCATCGGCATCGCCGGCATGGACCGTCTCGTGCAGCGCAACGTGCTCGCGATGTCGGGCCGCGCCGTCGAGGCCGCAGGCGACGTCACGACGCTGCTGCTCGACAAGACCGGCACCATCACCTACGGCAACCGCCGCGCCCACGAGGTGCTGCGGCTCGGTGGCGTCGACCCCGACGAGCTGCTGCGTGTCGCTGCCCTCTCATCCCTCGCCGACCCCACGCCCGAGGGTGCCTCGATCGTCGAGCTGGCGCTGAGCCGCGGCATCCGGGTCGACGAGCCGGCGGATGCCGTGGTCGTGCCGTTCACCGCGCAGACCCGCATGTCGGGACTGGACCTCGCCGACGGGACGCAGATCCGCAAGGGCGCAGGGTCGGCGATCGACGCCTGGCTCGGGCTCGACACGGATGCCGAACTCACCGGCCTCGTCGACGGCGTCGCCTCGAGCGGCGGCACCCCGCTGGTGGTCGCCGTGAAGCGTCCAGCGGGATCCGGCGAGGTGCTCGGCGTCGTGCACCTCAAGGACATCGTGAAAGACGGCCTGCGCGAGCGGTTCGAGGAACTGCGCAGCATGGGCATCCGCACGGTCATGATCACGGGCGACAACCCGCTGACCGCCGCCGCGATCGCGACGGAGGCGGGCGTCGACGACTTCCTCGCCGAGGCGACACCCGAGCAGAAGCTCGAGCTGATCAAGCGTGAGCAGGAGGGCGGGCGACTCGTCGCCATGACGGGCGACGGCACGAACGACGCCCCCGCTCTCGCCCAGGCCGACGTCGGCGTCGCGATGAACACGGGCACGTCGGCCGCGAAGGAGGCCGGCAACATGGTCGACCTCGACTCGGACCCGACCAAGCTCATCGACATCGTGCGCATCGGCAAGCAGCTGCTCATCACTCGCGGCGCGCTCACGACCTTCTCGCTCGCGAACGACATCGCCAAGTACTTCGCCATCATCCCGGCGATGTTCATGGGGGTGTTCCCGGGCCTCGCGGCGCTCAACATCATGCAGCTGCACTCGCCGGCATCCGCCGTGACCAGCGCGATCATCTTCAACGCGATCGTGATCGTCTTCCTCATCCCGCTCGCGCTGCGCGGAGTGAAGTACCGGCCGGCGAGCGCCTCGCAGATCCTGCAGCGCAACCTGCTCGTCTACGGCCTCGGCGGAGTGATCGCACCGTTCATCGGCATCAAGCTGATCGACCTCGTCATCACCCTCATCCCCGGTTTCTGACCGGCGTCCGTCTTCGTCCTTCTCTCATCGAAAGGCACTCCATGTCCTCCTCCCGCACCGTCGCCCGCACCACCGGCGTCGCCATCCGCGCGATGCTCGTGCTCACCCTCGTGCTCGGCGTCGGCTACACGCTCGTCGTCACCGGCATCGGTCAGCTGCTGCTGCCGTTCCAGGCGAACGGCTCGCCGCTGGGCGACGACAAGGGCAGCTCGCTGATCGGTCAGTCCTTCACGGATGCCGACGGCGACGCGCTGCCCGAGTACTTCCAGTCGCGTCCGTCGGCCGCCGGTGACGGCTACGACGGGGCCGCGTCCAGCGGCAGCAACCTGGGCCCCGAGAACCCCGACCTCGTCGCGGCGATCGACGAGCGCCAGGCGGCAATCGCCGAGCGCGAGGGCGTGAGCACGGATGCCGTGCCGGCCGACGCTGTGACGGCATCCGGATCCGGCCTCGACCCGCACATCAGCGTCGCGTACGCGCTGCTGCAGGTGCCGCGGGTGGCGGGCGAGCGCGACCTGCCCGCGCAGCAGGTGCGCGACCTCGTGGAGTCTAGGATTCAAGGGCGGGATCTGGGATTCCTCGGCGAAGAACGCATCAACGTCGCCGAACTCAATCTCGCGCTCGATGAGCAGGAGGGCTGATGACGGCAGAGCGGATGCCGCGGCGCGGCCGACTCCGCGTGCTGCTCGGCGCAGCCCCCGGTGTCGGCAAGACCTTCGAGATGCTCGTCGAAGGTCGCCGGCTGCTCGACGAGGGCCGGGACGTCGTGATCGCGATCGTCGAGACGCATGAGCGCGCGGCGACCGCCGCGCAGACCATCGGCATCCCCGAGGTCCCCCGTCGCACCGATCTGCACCGGGGCGTGCCGCTCAGCGAGATGGACCTGGATGCCGTTCTCGCACGCCGACCCGAGATCGCGCTGGTCGACGAACTCGCGCATACCAACACCCCCGGCTCGCAGAACCCGAAGCGCTGGCAGGACGTCGGTGCGCTGCTCGACGCGGGCATCGACGTCGTCACGACCGTGAACGTGCAGCACATCGAGTCGCTGAACGCGGTGGTCGAGAAGATCACCGGCATCGCGCAGCAGGAGACGATCCCGGATGCCGTGGTGCGCGCCGCCGACGAGATCGAGGTCGTCGACCTGGCGCCGCAGTCGCTGCGCGACCGTCTCTCCGCCGGACTCGTCTACCCGGCGGAGCGGATCGACGCGGCCCTGTCCAACTACTTCCGTCTGGGCAACCTCACGGCTCTGCGTGAACTCGCACTGCTGTGGCTCGCCGACGAGGTCGACAGCGCGCTGCGCAGCTACCGGGCCGACCACGGCATCGAGGGCACCTGGCAGGCGCGCGAGCGCGTGGTCGTCGCCCTCACCGGCGGACCCGAGGGCGAGACGCTGCTGCGCCGAGGGGCCCGCATCGCCGCACGCTCGGCCGGCGGCGAACTGCTCGCCGTGCACGTCGCCGCGCAGGACGGGCTGCGCGATGAGACCCCCGGCGCCCTCGCCGCGCAGCGGTCGCTCGTCGAATCCCTCGGCGGCAGCTTCCACCAGATCATCGGCGACGACATCCCCGGCACGCTCGTCGAGTTCGCCCACGGGGCGGATGCCACTCAGCTCGTGATCGGTGTCAGCCGGCGTGGGCGTCTCGCGGCGGCGCTGACGGGACCGGGCATCGGCTCGGAGGTCATCCGCCGCTCCGGCGACATCGACGTGCACATCGTCACCCACGCCGCCGCGGGCGGCCGCGTCGCACTCCCCCGCATCACCGGCGGCGCCCTCGGCTGGCGACGTCAAGCGCTCGGGTTCGCACTGGCGCTCGTCGTCGGCCCGCTGCTCTCGTGGGCGATGTTCGCGTTCCGCAGCCCCGAGTCGATCACGGTCGAAGTGCTGGCCTTCCAGCTGCTCGTCGTGATCGTGGCCCTGGTGGGAGGCGTGCGGCCTGCCGTCTTCGCGGCGGTGCTGTCGGGCATCACCCTCGACTTCCTGTTCGTCGCCCCGCTGTTCACCATCACGATCGCGCACCCGCTGCACGTGCTCGCCCTCGCGCTGTATGTGACCATCGCCATCCTCGTCAGCATCATCGTCGACCAGGCCGCCCGGCGAGCCCGCACCGCCCAGCGCGCCGCCGCGGAGGCAGAGCTGCTCGCGGCCGTGGCCGGCAACGTGCTGCGCGGCGACAACGCGGTGCTCGCTCTCGTCAGCCGCACGCGCGAGGCGTTCGGACTCACCGGCGTCCGCCTGCTCACCGCCGACGGCGAGGTACTGGCCAGCGACGGCGAACCCGTGCCCGACGGACGCGCCACGACCATCCCGGTCGGTGCCGGAGGATCGGCACCCGCCGTGCTCGAGCTGCACGGCGAACCGCTCGACACCCCCGCCCGACGCCTGCTCGACGCGATCGTCGCGCAGCTGACGGCGGCCATCGAGCACACCGACCTGCGTGCCACGGCGCGCGAGGTCGCTGCCCTCGCCGAGACCGACCAGGTGCGCAGCGCCCTGCTCTCGGCGGTCAGCCACGACCTGCGCCGCCCTCTGGCCTCGGCCGTCGCCGCGATCGGCGGACTCCGCGGGGCGCACGCGCTGTCGGCATCCGATCGGGAAGAGCTGCTCGCGACGGCCGACGAGAGCCTCGCGACCCTGTCGTCGCTCGTGACCGACCTGCTCGACGTCAGCCGGGTGCAGGCCGGAGTGCTCGCCGTCTCGACCATGCGGCTCGATGTCGCGGGCCCCGTGCTCGCTGCCGTCGACGAGCTCGGCCTCGGGCCGTCGGATGTCGAGCTCGCGCTCGATGCCCGGCTGCCCGCCGTGTCGGCCGACCCGGTGCTGCTGCAGCGAGTGCTCGTCAACGTCATCGCGAACGCCCACCGTCACGCGCCCGCCGACAGCCGGGTGATCGTCTCGACGAGCACGATCGGCGACCACGCCGAGGTCCGCATCATCGACCGCGGTGCCGGCGTTCCCGCCGAGAAGCGCGACGAGATCTTCCAGCCGTTCCAGCGCCTCGGCGACACCGACAACACCACCGGCCTCGGCCTCGGCCTCGCCCTCTCGCGCGGATTCGCCGAGGGCATGGGCGGTACCCTGACACCCGAGGACACCCCCGGCGGTGGACTCACCATGGTCATCTCGCTGCCCCTCGCAGCAGAGCCCGACATCATGCAGGAGGAGACGGAGTGAAGCTCCTCATCGCCGACGACGACCCGCAGATGGTGCGCGCACTGCGCATCACCCTCGCCGCCCACGGGTACGAGGTGGTGGTCGCGCCCGACGGCGCCGCCGCCGTGGCCGTCGCCGCACAGACTCACCCCGACCTCATCATGCTCGACCTCGGCATGCCGCGGCTCGACGGCATCGAGGTGATCCAGGCGCTGCGCGGCTGGACGACCGTGCCGATCATCGTCGTGTCGGGTCGCACCGGGTCCGCCGACAAGGTCGAGGCCCTGGATGCCGGAGCCGACGACTTCGTCACCAAGCCCTTCCAGGTCGACGAGCTGCTCGCGCGGCTGCGGGCGCTGTCTCGTCGGGCGGTGCCCGCGGGCGGGGAATCCACCGTCGGGTTCGGCGATGTGGTGGTCGACCTCGCGACGAAGACCGTCACCCGGGCGGGTGCGCGCGTGCACCTGACACCGACCGAATGGCGCATGCTCGAGCACCTCGCCCGGCATCCCGGAGCCCTGGTCACCCGGCAGGACCTGCTCAAGGAGATCTGGGGCAGCGAACAGGTGTCCGACTCGGGCTACCTGCGGCTGTACATGTCGCAGTTGCGCAAGAAGCTCGAGGCCGAGCCGAGCGCACCGGTGCACCTGCTCACCGAGTCGGGCATGGGCTACCGTCTCGTGCTCTGAGCCAGGTCTGCCGTTCTCGTCATTCTCGGTTCACAACTCAGCATGAGCTGCTGTCAACCGACGGAATCGGCGGGTTCACCTCGTCGCACGCACGATCTGTGCTGAGTTGTGAACGCCGACCGAGCGCAGAGTCAGAGGGCGACGTCGGCGCGAGGGCGGCGCAGCACTCCCCAGACACCCGCGGCGACGAGGGCGACCGCGACGACGATCGCGACGATCGCGGTCACCGTGCTCTCGGGTTCGCCGGTCAGACGACCGACGGCGAGCCATCCGAGACCCCATGCGGTCGCGAGGGCAGGGGCGATGCGCTTGGTGACGAGGGCGCTGGCAACCCCGATCACGAGCACGACGGCGAGCACGACGACCGCCCAGATCTCGGCCTGATCAGCCCAGCTCTCGGGCGCGATCTGCGTGAGCCAGGCCGTGGTATTCGCGACCGTCGCGATGGTGACCCAGCCGAAGTGCAGGCCGTTCGCGCCGTCGACGACGATGCGCTCGGGCCAGGTGCGGGCACGGCTGCGGCCGAGGATCACGATGACACGGGCGAGGGTCGCGAGCAGCAGGGCGATCACGATGACCGTCAGCGGCAGCGACAGGAACTGCGCCGTCACGAGCCAGAGCCCGTTGAGGATCATCGACGCGGCGATCCATCCGCCGACAGCTCGCTGGCGCTCATCCGCCCGCTGCGCCGGAAGCGCCTGCCACACCGTGTAGGCGATGAGGCCGATGTAGATCAGCGACCAGATCGAGAAGGCGGGGCCGGCCGGCGCGAGGTATGAGCCCTGCGCCGAGAGCGCTCCATCCTGCAGCTCGCTGACCGAGGTGCCGCCGAAGGCACCGGATCCGACGGCCGCTGCGATGAGCATGAAGGTGGCCGAGGCGATGATGATCGTCTGGCGGGCGATGTCCTGCGTCCGGGAGTCCATGCTCGCAACATACGCGCGCGAGGGCGCAAACGCACCAGCCTTGACACCGGGATGCATAAACGCTAGCCAAGCTAGCTAAATCTGCTCTCCCGTTGCGGTCAGGCGGCGACGGCGGCGTCGATCAGCACTTCGGCGGCGTTGCGCGCCTGCACGGCGACCTGCGGGTCGGCGGCGATCGCCGCGGTGCTCTGCGCACCCTCGGCGAGGATCGACAGCTGCGCGGCGAGGGATGCCGGCGCTCCGGCCGCCACGACGAGGTCGGCCATGTACGCCTGGAACGACGCCTTGTGATCGCGCACGATCTCGGCCACCTCGGGGTTCGTGCCACCGAGCTCGCCGAACGCGTTGATGAACGCGCAGCCGCGGAAGTCGTCAGTGCAGAACCAGTCCTCGAGGTACCCGTAGACGGCGAGCAGGCGTTCGCGGGGGTCTGCCCCGGCATCCGCCACCGCTCCCGTGAGTCCCGACTCCCACTCCCGATGCTTGCGCGCGAGGACGGCCGTGACGATGTCGGTCTTGGATGGGAACAGGGCATAGAGGCGACGCAGCGACACGCCGGCCGCAGCCCGCAGCTCATCCATGCCGACGGCCGCGTATCCCTTGCGGTAGTAGAGCTCGTCGGCCGCCGCGAGGATCTGTTCACGCACTGTGTCGTCGGTCATCACCCCAGTGTACTTGACACGAGAACGAGCGTTCTCTACAGTGAAGACATCAGCGAGAACGACCGTTCTCACCGGACCGAAAAGGATCAGGATCATGGGCTACATCACCGTCGGAAACGAGAACAGCACCCCGATCGAGCTCTACTACGAAGACCAGGGATCGGGTCAGCCCGTCGTCCTGATCCACGGGTACCCGCTGAACGGCCACAGCTGGGAGCGCCAGACCCGTGAGCTGCTCGCTCAGGGCTACCGCGTCATCACCTACGACCGCCGCGGTTTCGGCCAGTCCTCGAAGGTCGGCACCGGATACGACTACGACACCTTCGCCGCAGACCTCAACACCGTGCTCGAGACCCTCGACCTGCGCGACGTCGTGCTCGTCGGCTTCTCGATGGGCACCGGAGAGCTCGCCCGCTATGTCGGCACCTACGGTCACGAGCGGGTCGCCAAGCTCGCCTTCCTCGCCTCACTCGAGCCGTTCCTCGTGCAGCGCGATGACAACCCCGAGGGCGTGCCGCAGGAGGTCTTCGACGGCATCGAGGCTGCAGCCAAGGGCGACCGCTACGCGTGGTTCACCGACTTCTACAACAACTTCTACAACCTCGACGAGAACCTCGGCAGCCGCATCAGCCAGCAGGTCGTCGACGCCAACTGGAACCTCTCGGTCACCAGCGCCCCGGTCGCGGCCTACGCGGTCGTCCCGAGCTGGATCGAGGACTTCCGCGGCGACGTCGACGCCGTGCGCGACGCCGGCAAGCCCACCCTGATCCTGCACGGCACGAAGGACAACATCCTTCCGATCGACGCCACCGCCCGCCGGTTCCACCAGGCCGTGCCCGCCGCGACCTACGTCGAGGTCGAGGGCGCACCCCACGGTCTGCTCTGGACCCACGCCGACGAGGTCAACGCCGCGCTGAAGGACTTCCTCAGCAAGTAGTCCGCGAACGGCCCGAGAGCCCGGCATCCGCCTCAGGATGTCGGGCTCTCGGACGCGTTGACGTCAGCGCTTGACCGCCACCGTGAGCGTCTTGCTCTGGGTGCTCCCGGCCGCGTTCACGAACTCGACGCGGTAGGTGTGCTTCCCCACCGCGCGATCAGCGACCGGCACCGTCACCCGTTGCGCGGCGGGGCTGTTCGCGACCATGTCGCCCTCGGAGATCAGCATGCCGTCCTCATACAGGCGATACGAGGTCGCATTGGTGCCCCACCACATGTCGGCGGTGAGAGTGTATGAGCCGTCGCCGTCCCAGTTGTCGGCCGAGAGCACGGGCGTGCCGGGCGCGGCATCCTTCACCGTCACCGTCACGGGCTTCACCGCCGTCACACCGCGCGAATTGACCAGCTCGCCACTGTAGACGTACGAGCCATTCGTCTTGCCGGTCACGGCGATCTGCGCGCTCTGCGCGGAGGTTCCCCCGAAGGTGAGCGGCACGGTCTTGACCAGCACACCGTTCTCGAACACCCGCAGCTTCGTGGCGTTCTGCCCCCACCACAGGTTCATGGTGAGCGTGAAGTCGCCGTCGAGCAGCCCCGTATCGTGACCGTTGTCGTGCGACAGCACTCCGCGAGCGGGCGCGGTGGTCGCCGCATCCTGAAGCAGGAGCGCGTCCACTGCGGCAGCCAGTGTGTCCAAGGCCCCCGTGACCGCTGACGCCCTCGGACTCGCGGCAGCCAGCACGATGTCGGCGCGAGCGATCGCTCCGGGCAGCGCGACCGTCGACGACGCGACATAGGCATCGAGGTCGAGAGCCGCGGCCGCATCGCGCCGCTCTCGCAGCTGCGAGGTGTCGGCACCGGGCACCGGTGCGCGCACGAGTTCGAGATCGTCGATCGTCCCCCACGCCCCCGCCGGAAGCGCCGCGGAGACCCGCACGACAGCCGTGCCGTCAGCGCCCACCTGCAGCGCTTCGGTCGTCGGCGTCGACCACACGCGCCAGCCGTCGAAGCCGAACGCCGCAGCGGCGCCGGCGACCGACGCAGACGACAGCGACAGCGACGCACGCCCGTCGGCACCCTCCCCGTCGCCCTGCAGCGATGCCCGTGCGACATACGACCCCGCGGGCAGTCCGGAGACCGTCTGCGAGAGGTCGAACGAGTATCCGGCACCCGCATAGAAGTGCGCCGAGTGCGTGCCGCTCCGAGGGTCGTCCCACGCGCGCAGCGTGAGTCCCGATCCGGTGACGCTCCACATGCTCGTGTCCGCGTCCTCGAATCCGGGGTTGCGCAGGTAGTTGCGCGCCGAGACGGTGACGGTGGCCGACGCCGCTATGCCGGCATCCGTCGCGCCCGAGATCACGTACTCGCCGGCGCCCTCGATGAATCCGGCCGCCGACGACCAGGTGACGGGCTGCTGCTCCGACGACCCGTCGTTGTAGAGCACCGTGACCTCGTCGGGCAGCTCGACGGCATCGCCCTCGGTCACCTGCAGCGCGACCGCCTGCACCGACTCGACGGCCCGCGGGGCCTGGGCGCCGGTGCGCACGTACGAGAAGATGTTCAGCGCATCGGATGCCGTGCCGTCGAAGCCGAACAGCGCCTGGTTGTCCCACGCGGATCCGCCGAACCAGTGCCCCGCGTCCTCGGGCTCGTACTCGCCGGCGAAGCTCGACGCCCAGCCCGATCCGTCGCGCTCCCACAGCGTTCTGTTCTGCTCGAGCTGTGCGGGCGGACCCACCGGCAGCCATGCGGGCTCCCAGTAGTAGACGCCGAGTCCCGCCTCACCCACGTCGGCGACGGCCTGCACGACCGCGCGCACGGCATCGGCCTGACCCTGCACGCTCACCGGGTACTGCGTCGCCTCGGACGCCAGGTCGACGACGTTGCCGTGACCGTCTCCGTCGTCGAGCGTGAACGCCCACGAGGTCTCGGCGACCATGACCTTCTTGCCGTAGGTCTCGGCGACGTGCGAGAGCACGGCCGTGAGGTTCTCGGGAGTCCCGTGCCAGAACGGGTAGTACGACGACGCGAACACGTCGTAGTCGACGTCGCGGCGATCGAGCTGCGCGGCGACGTCGGCGTAGAACCCGGCGCGCTCGGGGTTGGTGAAGTGCAGGGCGACGAGCGTGTCCGGCGCCTCGGCCCGCACGGCGGCGGAACCGGCCGAGAACACTTTCGCCATGTCATCCCAGCCGCGCACTCCGGCGACTCCGCCGTTCGTCTCATTGCCGACCTGCACCATGCGGAGGTCGACACCCGCATCGACCAGGCGACGCACCGCATCGCGCGTGAAGGCACCCACCTCGGTCGCCACCTGGTCGGCGGTCATCCCCTCCCACGCCTTGGGCGCCTGCTGCTTCGCGGGGTCGGCCCAGAAGTCGGAGTAGTGGAAGTCGACGAGCACGCCGAGGCCGGCATCCGTCGCTCGCTGCGAGATCTCGATCGCCCGATCGACGTCGACATCGCCCCCGCCGTAGCCGTTGCCGTTCGCGTCGAACGGGTCGTTCCAGACGCGCACGCGCACGTCGGTGACCCCGGCGTCCGCGAGGATCTCGAACAGGTCGCCCGGCGCGCCCTGGGCGTCGCGGAACACCACGCCCGACTCCTCGAGCGACAGCACCGACGAGACGTCGACGCCGCCGATGAAGTCGTCCGGCAGGTTCTCGACCCGGGGGACGGTGATGGTGGCATCCACCGGCCCGTCGACCGAGACAGCCGCAGGAGCGAGAGCGGATGCCGCCGGCGAGGCGGCCGACGCCGGCAGCGCGACGCCGATCAGGGCGACGGCGGTGACCGTGGCCAGGGCGGTGGAGAGAAGGGAACGCGTGCGACGGTGCATGACGGCCTTTCGAGCGATGGAGGTGCGGATCAGCCCTTGACGGATCCCTGGGTGAGCCCGCCCACGATGTACTTCTGCAGCGAGAAGAACAGCGCGAGCACGGGCACGGCGGCGACCACGACGCCGGCGGCGAAGAGCCCCCAGCGTGAGGTCAGCTGGTTCGAGACCCACTGGTACATGCCGACGGCGAGGGTCCAGTTGTCCTCGGACGTGAGGATGATCTTCGACAGGATGAAGTCGCCGAACGCCGCGAGGAACGCGAGCAGGGCGACGACCGCGAGGATCGGCACGACCAGCGGCATGATGAGCCGCCAGAAGATCTGCGCGTGGCTGGCCCCGTCGATCTTCGCCGACTCGTCGATCTCGACGGGGATCGTGTTGAAGAACCCGTACATCAGGAAGGTGTTCGCGCCGAGCGCGCCACCGAGGTACACGCAGATCAGGGCGATCTTCGAGTTGATGCCGAGCGCCGGCACGACGTCGCCGATCGTCTGCAGCATCAGGAAGATCGCGATGAACGCGAGCGCCTGCGGGAACATCTGCAGCACGAGCAGGGTGGTGAGGCTGGCGCGTCGTCCGCTGAACCGGAACCGGGAGAACGCGTACGCGCCGCAGGCGCCCATGAGCACCGAGCCGACTGCGGTGACACCGCCGATCAGCAGGGTGTTGCCGAACCAGACCCAGTAGCGGGATTCACCCAGAGCGATGTAGTTCGCCGGGTCGAACGCGCTGAACAGCGCACTGGATGCCGCAAGGCTGCCGTTCGGGTTGAGCGAGGCCGAGAGGACGTAGACGAGCGGGAACGCGGCGAAGAACAGCACGCCGGCGGCGAGGATGTACTTCCAGCCGACCTCGCCCCACCAGCGACGCCGACGTACACCCGCGCGCGCGGCCTCGGCATCCTTCGATGAACCGGTCACGATGACTCTGGTCTCACTCATCACTGGTACTCCTCGAGCTTGCGGGTCTGTCGGAAGCTCAGCGCTGAGATGAGACCGACCACGATGAAGGCGATGATCGACAGCGCACTCGCGAGGCCGTAGTCGGCCGCACCACCCGAGACGCCTGAGACGTCGTAGATGGCCGAGACGAGGATGTCGGTCGAACCCAGTGCGTAGGGCGCTCCGGCGATCGCCGGCCCGCCGTTGTTGAAGGTGTAGATCACGGTGAAGTTGTTGAACGCCACCGCGAACGAGGCGATCAGCAGCGGAGCAGTCGAGACGAGCAGCAGCGGCAGCACGATGGCGCGGAAGCGCTGCAGCTTGTTGGCCCCGTCGATCTCGGCGGCCTCGAGCGTCTCGCCGGGGAGCGACTGCAGGGCTCCGGTGCAGACGAGGAACCAGTACGGGTAGCTCAGCCAGACGTTGACGAAGATCACCGCCGCACGGGTCAGCCACGGGTCGCCGAGCCAGTTGATCTGCGACCCGAAGAAGAACAGGTCGTTGATGACGCCGAACTCGGCGTTGAACATGCCGCGGAACAGCAACGCGGCCATGAACGCGGGGAACGCGTAGGGCAGGATGAACAGCGCTCGCAGGAACCGGCGACCCTTGACCCGCGGGTCGTTGTAGACGATCGCGAGGCCGAGCCCCACGGCGAAGCTGAGGACGACCGACAGGATCGCGAACGCGAAGGTCCAGACGGTCACGCTCAGCAGAGTGCCCGCGAGATTCGCATCGGTGAAGAGCTTCAGGAAGTTGGCGAAGCCGACGTTGACCGACCAGCCCGTCGGCAGCGCCGTGCCGTCCTCGGCCACGAACGCGCCGAGTTCTGTGGCGGTGTAGACCGTGCCCGACTGCGTGTCCGTGATGGTCTGCGCCTCGGCATCCCACACCAGCGTCGGTTCGTACACCGAGCCGGTCGAGCCCTCCCGTGTGCGGATGGAGCCGTCGTTCGGGTCGTCCGACACGGGCACCCTGAGGTCCTTGATGGTCGCGCCGAGTGCCGGATCGGTCAGCACGGTCGCCCTCGGGACGACCTCCCACCCGGGCACCTCGCTGGGGGCGCCGGTCGCGCCGATCTCGGCACCGGATGCGGTGGTCAGCGGCTCGGTGGCCGAGCCGACCTGCACGTCGCCGTCGTCATCGACGATCGCGAAGCCGAGCTCCGCGCCGCGCTGCACGATCGACAGCGGGTAGTCGGACGAGCCCTCGATGCGGCGCTCGCCCTGGATCAGTGCGGCCTCGACCGCCTGCTCCTGGGTGCCGACGTGACCGGTGCCGTAGTTCGTGAAGGCGATGTAGGCCGTGTAGCCGAAGATGAAGATCTGGAAGACGAGCAGGAAGATCAGCCCGGGCAGCAGGTACTTCAGCGGCAGCGCCCTGCGGGTGAAGTACACCCAGTCGGCGATGATCACCAGCAGCACGACGACGCCGAGCACGATCCACGACTCGGCGCTCCAGGCCGAGATGGCCGTCATGATGCCGAAGGCGTTGACCAGCGCCATGAGCGCGAGCTTGATGAGGAAGCCCCAGCCGAGGCCGCGGAAGCGGCGGGCATGGGACTCGCGCGAGGGCTTCACCACGGGAGTGGGCGCCTCGGCGGGCGGTGCCTGGATCGTCATGTGTGCGTCCTGTCTGAGGATCGCAGGACGGGGAGGGGTTCGGGCCCCTCCCTGTCCGGCGGGGTCAGCCGGCGAGGGTCGTCTCGAGGTCGGCGACCATGGTGTTCCACGTCGACACCGGGTCGGCGCCGTTGATGATCTGCGCCTGCGCGGCGTTCCACAGGTCCCAGACGGAGCCCATCTCGGGGATCGACGGCATCGGGACGCCGGTCTGCGCCGAGGCCACGAATCCGGCCGTGATCGGGTCGGACGACACCTCTTCGGCGAGCGTGGTCCACGCCGGGATGCGCGGGTCGGCCTCGTACAGCGCGCGCTGCGCGTCTTCGGTGCCGAGGTAGTTCACGAGGAACTCCTGCGCGAGCAGCGCGTTCTTGCTCTTGCTGGAGAGGTAGAAGCCCTGCACGCCGACGAACGGCGCAGCGGTCTCGCCGCCCGCAGACGGGATCGGGTTCACGGCGACGTTGACGCCCTCGAACGCGCTGATGGCCCACGGGCCCTGGATCGTGTACGGGGCCTTGCCCGACGCGAACAGCTCGTTGTTGATGTCGTAGTCGACCGTGGTCGAGATGTAGCCGGTGCCGTTCGACCCGTTGGCTCCGAGCCACGTGGCGAACGCCTCGCCGGGCGCGCCGCCCATGCCGACCTCGCTCGTGTACGAGCCGGTGTCGTCCTGCACGAAGACGGGGGCGCCGAACGAGGTCTGCAGTCCGTACATCGTGTATCCGTCGCCGGTCTCGCCACCCGTGTTGATGACGAACGGGCGCTCGGTGCCGGCGGCGACGCCCTTGGCGATCATGTCGTCCCAGCTGGCGGGAGCCTCCGCGCCGACCAGGTCGACGTTCTGCACGAGGGCGATGGTCTCGAGCGAGTACGGCATCGCATACAGCTGACCGTCGTACGTCATGGCGTCCAGCGCGACCTGCTCGAACTCCGACGCCTTGTCGCCCAGGTCGATCGTGTCGACGACACCGGCCGCGACGAGCGCGCCGAGCCAGTCGTGGGCGCCGACCGTGATGTCGGGGCCCTCTCCGGTCGGGACCTGTGCGATGAAGTCGTTGCGGAGGTCCTCGAAGTTCTTCTGCACGAGGGTGACCTTCGCGCCGGTCTCCTCCTCGAACGCCTCTGCGGCGGCGGTGATCGCGGCTTCGCGCTCGGCGTCCGTCCAGATGACGAGTTCCGCGCCGTCGCCGGATGCGGCGTCGTCGCCGCCTTCGGGTGCGCCGGCGGAGCAGCCCGCGAGGACCACGGCCGCGGCCAGAGCGAGTGCGCCGACTCCGATGTGGTTGCGCATGCGTTTTCCTATCTGTCGTGGCCGACGATGCGCTGCGCGTCATCGCGACCGGTGAGTGGGTGGTGCTGGGTGAAGCGGGTGGTGCGGGGTGAAGCGGTTCGTGCGGTTCGTGCGGTCAGTGGGAGGTGCGGATGACGGCGACGCCGCCCGCCGCGATGGTCAGGGCGCCCGAGACCTCGGCGCCGCTGAGGAGCTCGATGCCCGAGGCATCGAGCTCGACGTCGTCGTCACGGTGGTTCACGGCGATCCGGTAGACCGCGTCGGCGCCGTGACGCGTGATGACCTCGAGGCCGTCGGCGACACCCGACGGGGTGATGTCGGCATCCGCGTAGACCTCGTGGAGAAGGGCGCGCATGCCCGCGGCATCCAGACGGGTGCCGACGTACCAGCCGGTCCCCGCGCCATGCGCGTTGCGGGTGATCGCCGGCTCGCCCTCGCCGGGTCCGCCCGAGAAGTTCGCGACGACCTCGGCGCCTTCGAGCGCGATGTCCTCCTGCCAGACGTCCGCGACGATGCCCTCGTGGTCGACCCAGTCGAGGCCGTGGCTCTCGCCCTCGCGCAGCGGCAGGAACTCCTCGACCGTGAGGCCGAGCGCCTCGCGCAACGGCGCGACGAAGCCACCGGCGTGCACGGCGTCGTTCTCGTCGACGATCGCCGAGAAGAACGACACGAGCAGGGTGCCGCCGTCGTTGACGTAGGCGGTGAGGTTGGCGGCATCCGCCGTGCTCAGCAGGTACTGCGCCGGAGCGACGACCAGGCGGTAGCCCGAGAGGTCCTGGCCGGGCAGGGCGAAGTCGACCGTGATGCCGTCACGCCAGAGCTGCTCGTAGAAGCGGCGCACCTGGGCGGCGTGCGTGACGTCTTCGGACGGGCGCCACTCGAGGTCCTGCGCCCAGAACGATTCGAAGTCCCAGAGGATCGCGACGTCGGCCTTCACGACGCTGCCCTGCACCTCGTCGAGGCGGCCGAGTGCTGCACCCAGATCGACGACCTCGCGGAATACCCGCGACTCGGTGCCGGCGTGCGGCAGCATCGCCGAGTGGAACTTCTCCGCACCGGAGCGCCCGGCGCGCCACTGGAAGAACAGGATGCCGTCGGCCCCGCGACCGAGGTGCGTGAGCGAGTTGCGCTTCATCTCTCCCCGGCGCTTCGCGATGTTGCGCGGCTGCCAGTTCACGGCCGAGGTCGAGTGCTCCATGAGGATCCACGGCTTGCCGCCGCCCACCGAGCGGCTGAGGTCGGCGGCGATCGCCAGGCCGATGTGAGCGTCTTCATCGGCGGCCCACAGGTAGTGGTCGTCCGAGACGATGTCGACCTCGCGGCCCCACGCCCAGAGGTCCGTGGTCCAGCTCTGGTTCGCCATGAAGTTGGTCGTGATCGGCTGGTCGGCGTGCGCGCGGATCGCGTCGCGCTCGGCGATGAAGCACGCGCGCAGCTGGTGATCGGTGAAGCGCGCGAAGTCCAGGCGCTGGGCGGGGTTCACGACGCTCGGGGCGATGGCCGGGGCGCCGACGTGCTCCCATGCCGAGTAGTGCTGGCCCCAGAAGGCGGTGCCCCACGCGCTGTTCAGTGCGTCGAGCGAGCCGTACTTCTCCTGGAGCCAGAGCCGGAAGGCGGCGACCGCGTTCGGCGAATAGTCCTCGCCGACGGGAACGCCGTACTCGTTGTGCACGTGCCACAGCACGACGGAAGGATGCTGTGCGTAACGCGCCGCGAGAGCATCCGAGATCCGCACGATCGCCTCGCGGTAGGCCGGCGACGAGTGCGAGGCCATGCCGCGCGAGCCGAAGCCCATCGTGCGGCCCTCGCGGTCGATGACGTGCGCGTCGGGGTTGCTCGCGAAGAACCAGGCGGGTGGCGAGGCCGTCGGTGTGCCGAGGTCGACCCTGATGTCGTTCTCGTGCAGGAGGTCGAGCAGCTCGTCGAGCCAGGCGAAGTCGAACTCGCCCTCGGAGACCTCGATGAGCGCCCACGAGAAGATGCCGACACTGACCAGGTTCACCCCGGCCTCGCGCATCAGGATGACGTCTTCGCGCCACGTATCGGGCGACCACTGCTCGGGGTTGTAGTCGCCGCCGTAGGCGATTCCGCGCAGGTCGGGCCAGGCGTGGGGCGAGGTCATCGGCACTCCATCGGGTCGGTGTGGTCGTGGTGCGGGTCCCGACGTGCTGTCGCTCATTCGACTGGGACCGGTCTCAGGTTGTCACGGGGACATGACTGGGACCGGTCTCAGTTCTACCCCAGGTTCGGCGTCGACCACAACCGCCGTTACCGAACTGAGACCGGTCCCAGGTTGGACTACCGCTGGACGGGATGCTGTGGGTAGAGTCACAGGCGATGAGTGATGTCAGCGCGAAGCGCAAGCCGACGATCCGCCAGATCGCGGCGCAGGCGGGGGTGTCCCGCAGCACGGTCTCGCGAGTGATCAACGGCGGGCACTGGGTGTCCCCCGACGCCAGGCAGGCCGTCGAAGAGGCGATCCTCGCTACCGGCTACACCGCCAACCACCATGCCCGCAGCCTCGCCACCGGCCGCGCCGGATCGCTCGCCTTCCTCCTGACCGAGCCGCAGCAGCTGCTGTTCGACGATCCGACCTTCGCGCTGCTGCTGCGCGGGGCCGCCGAAGCGCTCGCCCAGCGGGCCATGACCCTCGTGCTGCTCGTCGCCGGAACCCCCGCCGAGCGCGAGAGCGTCGCCCAGTTCCTCAGCGCGGGACACGTCGACGGCGTCATGCTGATCTCGTCGCACGAGTCCGACCCGCTGCTCGATCAGCTGATCGAGGTCGGCATCCCGACTGTGTGCTGCGGCGTGCCGCTCGGGCACGAACGCGAGCTCTCGACGATCTCCGTCGACGAGATCGCCTCCGCCCGCACCATGGCCGCGCACCTCGTGACGCAGGGACACCGCCGCATCGGCATGATCGCCGGCCCCGACGACACCCCCGGTGGTCGCTATCGCCTGGTCGGCTTCCGCGAAGAGCTCGGCGACCTCTACGACGAATCGCTGGTCGAGCGCGGCGACTACTCGTACGAGTCAGGGCTCGCCGCCATGACGCGGATGCTCGAGCACGACGTCGACGCGGTGTTCGCGGCATCCGACCGGATGGCGGCCGGAGCCATCGCCGCCGCCCGCCGCGCAGGGCGCCGCGTGCCCGAGGACATCGCGATCGCCGGCTTCGACGACTCAGGCCTCGCCGCCACCCATGAGCCGCCCATCACGACCATGCGCCAGCCGTGGGATCAGATCAGCGCGAAGATGGTCGCCGTGCTGCTCGAGGTCATCGCCGGGGCATCCCCCCGCTCGGTCGTCCTCGACACCGAGCTCGTGGTGCGCGCGACCGCGTAGGCGGCATTCGCTCCGCTCCCGCTCCCGCTGCCGCCCCCGCTCCCGCTCCCGCTCCCGCTCGTGCTCCCGCTCCCGCTAGTGCGCGCGCTGCGAAGGTGATCTCCCGCAGCGAAGGGCCGAAGGCCGCGTGAGGCCCTTCGCAGCGCGAGATCTCCTTCGGTGCGTGCGATGGCTGACGACAGGACGCGTCGACGAGGTCTCGCTCGCCGCCTACGGCCGGTCGAGCACCTCGCGGAGCGTGGCGGCGAAGGCCTCGGGCTGCCCGGCATAGCCGAACTCGCCACCCATGAAGCCGCCGTGGTGACTGGGGAAGACCGTCGCCTGCTGTCCGAGCTTCTCGGCCAGGGCGAGCGCGGTGCGGCCGGTGTAGCCCTTCAGCGACTCCTCCCCGACAGCGACGACGATCCGAGTCGGGGATGCCTTCAGCGCTTCGAGATCCGGCTCGTAGAGCGGCACCGCCCACGAGAGTTCGGACAGCAGTGGATCATCCCGCGAGCCGTCGTCCTCCGTCGGCATCCCGAATGCCGCGGGGTCGGGGGCCGGCTGGGCGAGGAACTCCTCGGTGACCTCTCCCTCCCACGACGTCATCGCGACGAACGCCGCCATTCCGGCACCCCATCCTCGCTCCTGATATGCCCGGGTATAGGCGATTCGCGCTCGATGCACCGCTTCGGCATCAGGCAGCACGCTGTCGATCGGCGGCTCGTGGGCGACCAGAGTCACCACGTCCTGAGGGTGCGCGGTGACCAGAGCGAGTGCGCTCACGGCTCCACCGCTGCTCGCGAACATGTCGACAGGGCCTGCACCGAGCGCCTCGATGATCGCGTGGACATCCTCGGCCTGGACATCGGGCTCGTTCGTGACTCCGCCGTCCTTGCGCACGCTGCGGCCCAACCCTCGTGGATCGTAGGTCACGACGGTGCGATCGCCGAACAGCTTCACCTGCGCCTGGAAGCCGCTCGCATCCATCGGCTGGCCGATCATCATCAACGGAGGGCGGCCATCCTTCGTCGGGAGTGGCCCATGCACGTCGTAGACGAGGTCGACGTCCGGGAGCTCGAGGGTGTGCTGCGTCATCGGGTGGCCTCCTCGGCGTCGAACGATTCCACTGGGATGCTACGGCGCGGCATCCGCTGGCGCCAGCGCTTCGACACTTCTTCGTGACAGCCGACCGCACCCCGTCTCAGCCGACCGCATCCCGTCTCAGCCGACCGCATCCCGTGAAGGAGATCTCGCTCGGCGAAGGATCGGATGCCGGATCCGCGCCTTCGTTACGTGAGATCTCCTGCGATGCGAAAGCGCCAACGCGAACGCGAGCGCCAACGCGAACGCGAACGAGAGCGGCCCCCCGAAGCGCCTGGCGTCAGCCGCGCATGGCGACACCGCGTCGCCAATAGCCCATGAAGGCGACCTGCGAGCGGTCGATGCCGAGATCCTTGACCAGGTGGCGGCGCAGTGTCGTGACGACGCCGCTTTCGCCGGCGATCCAGAAGTAGCGCTCCGCGGGAGCATCCGCCTCCGCGATCTCCTCGCCGAGACCCGAGTAGTCGGGGGTCTCCCAGAGCAGGGCCTCCGTGTCGATGTCCTTCACGTCGATCTCGTCGGCAGCATCCGCATCTCCGAGGTACTCGAGCACGGCGGGAATCAGCCGCACACCGTGGGGCTCACCCGCATCGCGAGGCAGCCAGTGCACCTCGACCCCGGCAGGCGCGTCGATGCGCAGGACGTCGGCCGGGGACGGCACCTCGATGAAGGCGCAGCCTCGAAGGTCGCTCGGGGCGTCTTCGAGGATGCGCGCGATCGCGGGAGCCGCCGTCTCGTCACCGGCGAGGACGACCGACGTCGCGGTGCCCGGCTCGTACTCGGCGCCGCCGTGTGCGGCCGCGGCGACGCCTCGACGTGGTCCGACGATGAAGAGCTCCTTGCCGACCGCCGCCGCATCAGCCCAGCGCGACGCCGGGCCCGTGAGTCCGGGCGCCAGGTGCAGCACGAAATCGACATCGATCTCGGTGCCCGCACCCGTCGCCCGCAGGTCACGCACCGAGTAGGTGCGCATGGATCCGCGGTCCTCCTCGGGGACGGCGAGGAAGGAACCCCACCAGTCGTCGGTCTCACGATCGAGATCGGGGAGGATGCCGGATGCCGGCGGGAACACGATCTTGATCCGGGAGTCGAAGACGTCACCCGGCGTGCCGAACTCGAGAAGGTCGTCGCCGCCGAACGTGATCCGCACGAAGTTCGGCGACACCCGTTCGACCCCGCGCACCTCGGCGCGGGCGAGCACGTAGGTGGGGCGTTCGGTCGTGGTCTCAGCGGACATGATGCCTTCCGATCGGGGTGACCATCGGCTTCCCGGAGACCGGGTCGATGGTGATCTGGTTCGCGAGGTCGAAGACCTCTTCGACGAGCTGGGCGGTCACGACATCCTGCGGAGCGCCGGTGGCGTGCACCCTGCCCTCCTTCATCGCGACGAGCTCGTCGGAATACCTCGCGGCGAGGTTGAGGTCATGCAGCACCATCACGATCGTGGTGCCGCGCGAGACGCTCAGGTCGGTGAGCAGATCGAGGACCTCGACCTGGTGAGCGACGTCGAGGAACGTGGTCGGCTCGTCGAGCAGCAGGATGTCGGTCTCCTGCGCGAGCGCCATGGCGATCCACACGCGCTGACGCTGGCCGCCCGAGAGCTCGTCGACGCTGCGGTCGGCGAGCTCGGTGGTGCCGGTGGCGGCCAGAGCATCCGCGACGACCTCGTAGTCGTGAGCGCTCCAGCGAGCCAGCATCTTCTGATGCGGATGCCGACCGCGGCCGACGAGATCCGCGACGGCGATGCCCTCGGGAGCGACGGGCGACTGTGGCAGCAGGCCGAGGATGCGCGCGACCTCCTTGGTGGGGCGCGCGTGCACCGACTTGCCGTCGAGCACGACCTGACCCGCCGTCGGCGAGAGCAGACGCGCGAGCGAACGCAGCAGGGTCGACTTGCCGCATCCGTTCGCGCCGACGATCGTGGTGATCTTGCCCGGCGCGATCGCGAGGTCGAGGCCGTCGATGATCGTCCGGTCGCCATAGGCGAGAGTGACGGACTCCGCCGTCAGAGTGTGCGCCTCGGTCACAGGGAGCCTCCCGAGCGGTTCGTGCGGATGAGCAGGTAGATGAGGTACGGAGCGCCGAGCACGCCGGTGATCACGCCGACCGGGTAACGCTCGCCGAAGGCGAACTGACCGATCAGGTCGCCTCCGAGCACGAGCACAGCGCCGATGAATGCGCTGGGGACGAGCAGGTTCGCTCCGGGCCCCGTGATGCGGGCCGCGATCGGACCCGCCATGAACGCCACGAAAGCGATGGGGCCGGTCGCGGCGGTGGCGAACGCCAGCAGGGCGACGGCGCCGAGGATGAAGAGCAGACGAGTCGTGTTGACCCGCACCCCGAGACCGGATGCCGAATCGTCGCCGAGCTGCATCGCCCCGAGCGCCCTGCCCTGCAGGAGCAGCAGCGGCACGATGATGACGGCGGCGATCGCGAGCGGCATCACGCGTTCCCACGAGGCGTTGTTCAGGCTTCCGGTGAGCCACTGCATCGCGGTCTGGATGTCCCAGTTCGCCGCCCTCGACAGCATGTACGAGACGATGCTCTGCAGCATCGCCGCGACACCGATGCCGATCAGGATCAGTCGAGTGCCCGCGAAGCCGTTCTTGATCGACAGCAGGTAGATGACTCCTGCCGTGACGATCGCACCGCCGAGCGCGAGCAGCGAGACGATCGGCCCGTTGAGCGACAGCACGATGATGCCGAACACCGCTGCGGCGCCGGCGCCGTTCGAGATGCCGATGATGTCGGGCGAGGCGAGCGGGTTGCGCAGCAGCGTCTGGAACGAGACGCCGGCGATGCCGAACGCGAAACCCGCGAGGATCGCGAGCACCGCGCGGGGCAGGCGCAGCTCGCCGACGGTGAACGACGCCCCCGGCACGGTCTCGCCGAGGATCACGCGGATCACCTCGTCGAGCGGATAGAACGTGTTGCCGATCATGAGCGCCACGGCGAACAGCACGAGCAGCAGCGCACCGAGCACGATCGTGGCCGTGGCGTGGCGGCGGTGGCGCGAACGGCGGCCCGCGACGAGCGCGGCGACCTCGTCGCGGGTGCGGTCGGATGCTGCGGGAGTGTGGGCGGCAGCCCGGTCGATGGTGCTCACAGTTCACGCACCTTCTGACGACGGACGATCCAGATGAAGAACGGGGCGCCGATGATGGCGGTGATGATGCCGACCTGGATCTCCTCCGAGGTCGGCGCGATGACACGGCCGACGATGTCGCTCGCAAGCAGCAGGGCGGCGCCGGCCATGGCCGAGAACGGCAGCAGCCAGCGGTGGTCGGTGCCGATCAGCATCCGGCAGACATGCGGGATCACGAGACCGACGAATCCGATGGGCCCGGCGATCGCTGTGGCTGCTCCGGCGAGGATCACGGCGCCGACCGCCGACATGAGGCGCGTGCGGAAGACGTGCTCGCCGAGTCCCTTCGCCATGTCGTCGCCGAGAGCGAGGGAGTTCATGCCCCGGGCGCTGGCGAAGCAGATCAGTGCGCCGAGCGCGAGCACCGGGGCGGTGATCGCGATGCGCGGCCACTCGGCACCGCCCACTCCCCCGATCTGCCACGACTGGAACGCCTGCAGCAGGTCGACGCGCGGCAGCATGACGGCGCTGATGAGCGAGGCGAAGGCGGCCGAGGTGGCGGCACCGGCGAGCGCGAGCTTGAGGGGCGTGGCACCGCCGCGTCCGAGCGAACCGACGGTGTAGACGAACGCCGCGGCCAGGGCGGCGCCGATGATCGCGAGCGCCATTTGGCTGTAAGCGTCGGTGAGACCGAGGAAGGCGAGGCCGAAGACGACGGCGAGCGAAGCGCCGTTCGAGACGCCGAGGATGCCGGGGTCGGCGATCGGGTTGCGGGTGACCGCCTGCATCGTCGCGCCGGAGAGTGCGAGCGCTGCACCGACGAGGATCGCGAGCACCGTGCGCGGAAGGCGCTTGATGATCGCCGCCTGGGCGAGGGTGTCATCCTGCCCGGCGAGGGCGGCGAAGATGTCGTCGATGCTCACGGAGCGCACGCCGAAGCAGATCGACAGGATGCAGAGCACGAACAGCACTCCCAGGCCGACGAGCAGCCAGAGCGTGCGCGCCCATGCCGGGCGTCGCAGATCTGCGACGCCCGGCAGGGGAACGGTGACAGCGGTCACGGGAATTCAGTGTGCGAAGGTGACGCCGACGGTCACTTCGCGGCGAGCGGTGCTGCCAGCAGGCCGAGGTAGTCGGACAGGCCCCACTGGATCGACAGCGGCGACGGGTTCGCCGACGCCGCGATGGGGGTGGAGTCGGGCAGGATCACGATGTTGCCGGCGGCGATCGCGGGGATCTTCGACAGCAGCGGGTCGGCCTGCATGGTGGCGATGAGCGAGTCGTCGCCGTAGGTCACGAAGACATCGACGTCGTCGAAGGTGTCAGCCTCTTCGGAGCTCACCGACAGGTAGAACTCCTTGCTGTCTGCGTTCTCCTCGACGATCGACGGAAGCGGAAGACCCAGGTCGTCGTGCAGGTAGCCGGGGCGCGTGTCGATCGCGGTGTAGTAGCCGACCTGGCTCAGGTCGCTCGGGTCGACGTACGCGAACAGCACCTTCTTGTCCTTGAGGGCGCTGTTCTCCTCGAGGGCGGCCTCGGCGTCGGCGTGCAGCTCTTCGATGAGGGCGTCGCCCTCCTCCTCGAGGCCGAGCGCCTTCGAGTTCATCTCGATCATGTCGTCGACCGGGGTGCCCCAGGCGACCTCGGGGTAGGCGACGACCGGTGCGATCTTCGAGAGCTGGTCGTACTCCTCCTGCGTCAGACCCGAGTACGCCGCGAGGATGACGTCGGGCTGCGTGTCGGCGACGGCCTCGTAGTCGATGCCGTCGGACTCGTCGAACAGCACGGGCTCTTCGCCGCCGAGCTCGTCGAGCTTGTCCTCGACCCAGGGGAGGATGCCGTTGTCGTCGTCGTCGCCCCACGTGGCCTTGCTCATGCCGACCGGGACGATGCCGAGAGCGAGGGGAACCTCGTGGTTCGCCCACGCGATCGTCGCGACGCGCTCGGGCTTCTCCTCGATCGTGGTCTCGCCGAACACGTGCTCGATCGTGACGGGAAAGGCACCGTCATCGGCGGGGTTGCCGCCGGCGGAGTCGGAGTTCGAGTCGGTCGACGACGTCGCGCAGGCCGTGAGGCCGACGGCCAGAGCCGCGGCGACACCGGCGGCGATGAGACGAGAGGTGCGCACAGGCGTTCCCTTCGGGTTGGGATGAGGGGGTGTGGCGCGGAGGGGCGCCAAGGCTTTGGTAAGCCTGGCCTAATCTAACAGAAAGTTAGGCAAGCCTCATCTTGGGTCCCTGGCCCGGGCGTCATCCTCGCCTCTCGCGCGGGGTCGACATCGCACCGCACCGCCCGATGCGGGGGGCACGGGCACGGGCAGAAAACACCCGGACATGCAGAAAGCCGGCCGGATCCGTGAGGATCCGACCGGCTTCAGGAAGCCTATGCGCGCTCAGAGAGCGCGGATGTTCGCAGCCTGCATGCCCTTGGGGCCACGCTCAGCGTCGAATTCGACCTTCTGGTTCTCACGAAGCTCCTTGAAACCGGAGCCGGTGATTGCCGAGTAGTGGGCGAAGAGGTCGTCCGTGCCGTCATCGGGAGCGATGAAGCCGAAGCCCTTTTCCGCGTTGAACCATTTCACAGTGCCAGTGGCCATGTGTTTTCTACTTTCTGTTTTCAAACGGCCGCTTGCGCGGCCCGCGCCGTGACGGAACGTCCGACATACGCGCCTGCTCAACGTACCACGGCAGGCTGACCGGTGTCCCGGAAGTTCGGATTCTTCTGAAGAACAGCCGCCTCGGTGCGGGTGCTCACCCCGAGTTTGCGCAGCACGGCCGACACGTGGACGCTCACCGTCTTGACGCTGATGAAGAGCCGCTCCCCGATCTGGCGGTTGCTCAGACCCTCGGCGATCAGCTCGAGCACCTGCCGCTCGCGGGCGGTGAGCGGGTCGGCATCCGGTTCGACGCCGGCGGTGCCGGATGCCGCAGTGCCGGGTGCGGTGCCGGATGCTGCGGCGAGGCCAGCCGCCGCTTGGAAACCACCGACGATCCGCCCCAGGGGAACGTGGCCGAGGCGCTCCGCCTGGCGCATCGCGGCCGAGAGCACGGCGCTCGCCTCCCCTCGGTCTCCTGCGTCGACGAGTGCGCGAGCGAGAGCCAGACGCGTGGTCACCGCGAACGTCACGGGCACATCGCGGTCGTCTGCGTGCTCGACCGCCTGGCGCAGGGCTGCGACGGACGGGAAGAGGAATGCCTCGAGGATCGTCTCCCACCTGTCGCCTCGCAGCTGCGGAGGTTGGGCGCGCCACGCGTCGCGCACGTCTACGACCGCCGCCTCGACCTCGACGCCGGATGCCCGCAGCTCGGCGATGAACCATGCCGCCTCGAGCAGCAGTCGACGCTGATGCAGGGACACCGGCCCCTGATCGGCGAGCATCGCCCTGACCTCACCGAGAGCACCCGCGAGGTCGCCCCGCCCCTCGGCGACGGCCACGCGCATCATGACCTCGTCGTACCAGATCTGACGTTCGACCCGACCGGTCTCCTCGAATGCGGGGTGCCACTCGCGCAGGATCTCGGCCGCCTCCTCGTGCCTGCCTCGCCACGAGAGCACCCGCACGCGCGTCATCGTGGAGTACATGTGCGAGATGCGCAGAGTCCGCTGAGCGAGCTCGCGCGCCAGCATCCCCTCGACCCGTTCGATCTCGCCCATCTCGAGCAGTGGCACGGCCATGTTCTGCGTCATCAGCGCGCCCGTGGTGCGCTCGACGCCGAAAGCGCGCGCGGGCGCGAGCCCCTCTTCGGCGACCCTGACGGCATCGCGATAGCGCCCCAGCAGGCCGAGCAGATCCGAATAGTTGACCCGGTATCTCATCTCGGCGTTCGTGCCTTTGGCGAGCTGCAGGGCGAGCGCGTACTCGCGGTGCCCCGCGTCGAGGTCGCCGAGGTGCGCGCGGGCTCCGCCCCGGACGTTCGCGGCGATCGATGCCTCGTCGTCCGACCCGGCGCGCGCGGCCCGCTCGCCCGCCTCCGCGGCCAACGCGATCGCCTCGTCGAGTCGCCCCGAGATCATGTAGCGACTGGCGAGCTGGTTCAGCACCGAGGCGCGCAGCCGGTCGTCGTCGACGCCCGCCTCGAGGATCTCGAGCGCCTGCTGCAGCAGGGGGACCGCGCCGGCGCGGCCGAGGTTCATCGTGTAGTACGCCTTGTCGCGCAGCAGCCGGGCGTGCATGCGGGGGTCGACCGTCGTCGGATCGACCTCGGCGAGCGCGAGGTCGACCACGGCGAGCGCCCGTTCTCCGTCTCCCGCGTTGCGCAGCACGGAACCGAGAGTGCGCAGCACCTCGAGGCGCGCCACACCCACGACGGCCTCGGCATCCGGCACCTGGATCCACAGGTCGAGGGCGAGCTCGCCGAAGCGGGCAGCGCTCGCGAAGGCGAACCGCGACTTGGCGTCGGCCATCGCGGTGACGGCCGCGGCGAGCGCTCGCCGGTCGTCTTGCGCGAGCTGCCAGTGATAGGCGAGCGCCGCGGAGTCGGCGGTTTCGGCCCCTGAGCAGTTCTCCTCGAGCGCCTCGGCATACGCCCGATGCAGCCGCGCTCTCTCGCCCGGGAGCAGATCGTCGTGCACGGCTTCGCGCAGCAGCGCATGCCGGAACCGGTAGTCGTCGTCGACCACGACGAGGATGCCGCTGAGCGTCGCCTCGCGGATCGCCTCGTCGAGGCGGGCTTCGGGCAGACCCGCGAGGCGGGTGACGAGCGGGTGGGTCAGCGGACGCTCGGCTCCCGAGACGACCTGCACCACCCGCCGGGCGTCATCGCTGAGACGGTCGAATCGGGCGAGCAGCAGGTCGCGCAGACTGCCGGGCAGGGGACCGGTCGAGCACCCGGCGAGCTCTTCGACGAAGAAGGGCACGCCCTCGGCTCGATCGTGGATGCGATCGAGCGCCGCGTCTGTCACGGGCTGCCCGGTGAGCGATTCGACGAGCGCACGGACAGCCGAGGTGTCGAGCCGATCGATCGCGACCCTCTCGAGCAGACGCGCGCGGGTGGACTCGCCGATGAAGCGGCTAACGGCATCGCCGCGTCGCACGTCGTCGGAGCGGCAGGTCAGGATCAGGAGGATGCGGCCGTGCCCGAGGGTGCGCAGCAGGAAGGAGAGCAGCGCCAGGGTCGACTCGTCAGCCCAGTGCAGGTCTTCGACGACGAGCACCTGCGGCGCGTGTTCGGCGGCCGCCTCGATGAGCGCCGCGATCGCATCGCGCAGGCGGTCAGGGCTGGTCTGCGATCGCTCGGTGGGGTTGAGCTCGGGCAGCAGCATGCCCAGCGCCTCGACGCCGACGCCGATCTCCTCCCGCACCCGGTCGGCGCCCATGCTCGCGACGATCGACCGGAGGATGCCGGCGAGCGGCCCGAAGGGCGTGCGCGACGTCCCGAGATCGAGGCACCAGCCGACATGCACGTCTGCGCGGTTCGCCACCTCGGCGCTGAACTCGCGCAGCAGTCGCGACTTGCCGATGCCCGCCTCGCCCTCGATGAGCGCGGCCACCGGGACCCCGTCGACCGCTCGCCGGAACAGCTCGCGGATGGTCGCGAGCTCGGTCTCTCGGCCGACCATCGCGGCGCTGGGAGCGGACGGGGGCATGAATTCATCGTGCCACTCCCCTCCGACATCCGGCGTCGCGCTGCCGTCTGCCCGCAGCGGAGCGACGATCACCGGGCGGGTGCCGGTTCGCGGCCCGCGGATGCGCGGCGCTCGGGCTGCCGTGCAGCATCCGTCGCCGCGTCGCGCGATGCGTCGGTCGTGTGCAGCAGCCGGCCGGCCAGACGCCGGACCGGGCCGGGCTGTCTGCGGACCAGCTGATCGCTGCGCTCCTCGATGACGCGACGGCGTTCTGCCGCGCGAGCGAGCTGCTCCTGGTCGAACTCGGTCGATCTGTAGGCGAGATACGGGTGCTCGAACATGACATCTCCTCGGTGTGCGATGTCCTCAGAATCCGCTCTGAGTCACCCCGACGACATCGGGAGGATGCCCTATCTTCCGTTCGTGAGTTCCCTAGTCGACGCCGGGCGTGCCGTCCTCCGGGCAGCGAAAGAGGTCCGAGCGGTGATGGGGGCACCACCGCTCGGACCTCAGCTCAGGGGTCGATCAGGCGTCGACGTCGCCGCGCCACGCACCGGTCTCGGTGCCGCGCTTCTCCATGAACTCCTTGAAGTTCTGGAGATCCTTCTTCACCGCGTGCGAGCCCGCGCCCACGAGCGAGCCGACCTTCTCGAGAAGCCCCTCGGGCTCCCAGTCGATCTGCACGGTCACGCGGGTCGTGAGGTCTTCGAGCTTGTGGAACGTCACGACGCCCGCATGCTCGGTCTCACCGCCGATGCTGTTCCACGCGACTCGCTCGTCGGGGTGCTGCTCGGTGATCTCCGCGTCGAACTCGCGCGTCGCGCCGCCGACGTTCACCTTCCAGCGGGTGTGGGTGTCGTCCAGCTGGACGATCGACTCCACCTCATCGAGGAACTGCGGGAAGCTCTCGAACTGCGTCCACTGGTTGTACGCCACGTCGATGGGAACGTGTACGTCGATGGTCTCGATGATCTGCACCATGTGATGCTCCTCACTGTTCGTCGGTCGTGTCATCCCATTCAGCGGCGTTCGACGACTCTTGGCGACGGGGTTGACATCTCCCCTGACGGCACTCGCTAGCCGAGTAGCGTTGCAGGCATGCGCATCCACGCCGCGATCCGCGCCTCGAAGCGCTCACCCCTGCTGCAGGTGGTGAAGTCCGCCGCGGCGACGATCGCCGCATGGATGCTCGCGGGATGGGTGGTTCCGGGACAGCTCCCCGTCTTCGCCGCGATCGCCGCTCTGCTCGTCGTGCAGCCCAGCGTCAACCAGTCGCTGTCGAAGGCGCTCGAACGCAGCATCGGCGTGATCGTCGGCGTGGTGATCGCGGTCGCCCTGGGCCTTCTCCTGGGGTCACCGAGCTGGATCGTGCTGCTCGCCATCGTGGTGGCCATGCTCGTCGCGTGGGCCTTCCGGGCGACGCCCGGCACCGGCAACCAGGTGGCCATCTCGGCGATGCTCGTGCTCGCGCTGGGCTCGACTCCCGACTATGCGATCGCGCGCATCTTCGAGACCCTGATCGGCGTGGTCATCGGCATCGTCGTGAACGCCCTGATCGTGCCGCCCGTGCTGGTCGCCCCGGCCCGACGCGATCTCGGGCTGCTGGGCAGCGAGCTCGCCTCGAGCCTCGACCGACTCGCCGATGCTCTACCCGAACCCCAGACTCCCGCCACGCTGCATCAGCTCATGCTCGAAGCCAGACTGCTGCGCCCGATGAAGGACGCGGCAGAGGCATCCATCGCTGCGGGTGAGGAATCCCTCACCCTGAACCCGCGCCGGTCGACGCACCGTGAAGAGCTCGTCGAGATGCGCGCACTGCTCGAACGGCTGACGCCCATCGTGACGCAGACCATCGGGATGACGCGCGCCTACTTCGACCACTACGACGACTCCATCGGCGAGGAGCCGGCCGTCACGGCCATCGCGGAGCAGCTGCGGCGCGCCGGACACGATGTGCGACTGGCTGTGCAGATCGCCGACGTGTCCCCGGAGCCCGAGGCCCTGACCTCGGCGATCCCGGCACTGACCGCGCCTCTCGTCATCCGGCCGCCCTCGTCGACGCACTGGATCCTCATCGGGTCGCTGATGGAGGACCTCAGGCGCATCCGCGCGGAGCTCGTCGACGAGGAATGACAGGGCGACGCGGCGGCGCCGGTCAGTCCTGCTCGGGGTCGTCGGCGAGCACGTCGCCGTCGTCGTCGTCGCTCTCGTCGCCCGGACCGGAGGGGACGACCGTCGGCGGCTCTCCCTTGTTGTCCTCGGCGCCGAGGTTGTCGTTCTCCTCGGGGCCGGGCGACGGCTCCGTGCTGATGTCGTTGCGGTCGGTGCTGATGTCGTCGCTGTCGCGAGTCATGGCATTTTCCCTTCGTCGGAGTTCGATCTCCTGCGAGGTTAGGGCCGCATGCCCGCAGAAAGCCCGGGCCTTGACAAGCGCTCCGGGCCTACCCTGGTGACATGTCCGACATGACCGTTCCCGAGGCTCTGGCCGAGCTCGCCGCCCTCGAGGATCCGAAGATGCGCGCCGCGAACGAGAAGCGCGGCGACGACCACGGCATCAATCTCAGCCGCATGCGCACCCTCGCGAAGCGCATCAAGACAGACCAGCCCCTGGCGAAAGAGCTGTGGGCGACAGGCGACACCGCCGCCCGGCTGCTGGCGCTGCTGATCTGCACGCCGCGCGCGTTCACCGCCGACGAGCTCGACGCGATGCTGCGACAGACTCAGGCCCCCAAGGTCAACGACTGGTTCGTGAACTACGTCGCGAAGAAGACCCCCCTCGCGGAGGAGCTGCGGCTGCGCTGGTTCGACGACTCCGACCCGACCGTCGCCGCGGCCGCATGGTCGCTCACGACGGTGCGCGTCGCGAAGGATGCCGAGGGCCTCGACCTCGATCACCTGCTCGATCTGATCGAGCGCGATCTGCAGAACGCTCCCTCGCGGTTGCAGTGGGCGATGAACGAGACGCTCGCCAACATCGGCATCTTCCACCCGGAGCTGCGGTCCAGGGCACTCGAGATCGGTGAGCGCCTGCAGGTGCTCGCCGACTACCCCACCGCGCCCGGCTGCACCTCGCCGTTCGCGCCGATCTGGATCGGCGAGATCGTGCGGCGGCGCGAGGGCTGAGACCCGACGCGAGGGCTGATCCCGGCATCCGGCGACTCAGCCCTGCGTCCCGCGACTCAGCCCTGCGTCCGTCAGCGAGCGCTGCCGACTGCGGCCCGCGGTGCCGTCAGCATCGCTTCGGCGTCCGTGAACTCCTTCTCGATGTCGTCGTTGCGCGTGTAGGTGACGAGGCTCACCACGACGGCCGCGACGAACGCGAACACGAACGCGGGGAGCAGCTCGTACAGGTCGGTGTCCAGGGCCTTCCAGACGAACACCGTGACCGCTCCGACGAACATGCCCGCGAGAGCACCCCAGTTCGTGAGCTTGCGCCAGAACAGGCTGAGCAGGATGATCGGGCCGAACGCGGCACCGAATCCTGCCCAGGCGAACGACACGAGCCCGAGGATCGAGTCGTTCGGCGTGATCGCGAGGATGATCGCGATGATCGCGACGACGAGCACCGCCAGGCGGCCCAGCAGCACCAGCCGTTTGTCGGACGGCGGGGTCTTGCGCACCACCTTGTAGAGGTCCTCGACCAGCGCAGACGAGCACACGACCAGCTGGCTCGACACGGTGCTCATGATCGCCGCGAGCACGGCCGCCAGCACGAGCCCGGCGACGAACGGATGCAGCAGCGTCTGCGACATCAGCAGCACCACGGTCTCGGGGTTGTCGAGGGTGATGCCCTGCTGCGCCATGTAGGCGATGCCGACGAGGCCCGAGATGATCGCGCCGAACATCGAGACGACCATCCACGAGATGCCGATGCGACGCGCGCTCTTCGCCTCCTGCGGCGAGCGCAGCGCCATGAAGCGCACGATGATGTGCGGCTGCCCGAAGTACCCGAGGCCCCACGCCAGGGCCGAGGCGATGGCGAGGAAGGTGCCGCCGGTGACGGCCCCTCCACCGAGCAGCGACAGGAATCCCTCTCCGGCGTTCTCGGTGATGAGCGTCGACGTCTCCTCGAGTCCGCCGATCGCGATGACGGCGGCGACCGGCACGACGATCAGCGCGATCACCATCATCAGCCCCTGCACGACGTCGGTGAGGGAGGCCCCGAGGAATCCGCCGAAGAGCGTGTACAGCAGCGTGATGCCGCCGACCAGCAGCATCCCGAACAGGTAGTCGCCGTTGAACGAGCTCTCGAAGAAGACGCCGGCGGCGACCATGCCCGACGAGATGTACAGCGTGAAGAACACCAGGATGATGAGCCCCGAGACGATGCGCAGCGACCGGCTGGTGTCGCGGAGCCGGTTCTCGAAGAAGCTCGGGATCGTGATCGAGTTGCGCGACACCTCGGTGTAGGCGCGAAGCCGTGGGGCCACCAGCAGCCAGTTGAGGTAGGCGCCGATCGTCAGCCCGATCGCGATCCAGGCCTCGATCAGTCCAGCGGCGTAGATCGCGCCGGGAAGGCCCATCACGAGCCAGCCCGACATGTCGGCCGCACCGGCGCTGATCGCGGCGACCCACGACGGCAGGTTGCGTCCGCCGAGCATGTAGTCCTCGTGGTCGGAGGTGCGCTTGTAGGCGAAGTATCCGATGAGCAGCATGCCGGCGAAGTACAGCCCGAGCGCCCCGTACAAGAAGATCTGATCGGACATCGTCGTCCCTTTTCCGCGGTGCCGATCACCGCTCGGTACCGATGATCTCAAGGCGGACGCCGTGGTCCGGGCGCGCCACGCAGAGACCGCTGGTTACGCTGAAGCCATGAGCACGCACATCGCCGCACAGCCCGGTCAGATCGCCCCCGTCGTCCTGTTCCCCGGCGATCCGCTGCGGGCGAAGTGGATCGCCGAGACCTTCCTCGACGACGCCGAGCTGTACTCCGAGACCCGCGGGATGCTGGGCTTCACCGGCACCTGGGAGGGCCACCGCGTCTCGGTGCAGGGTTCGGGCATGGGTCAGCCGTCGATGGCCATCTATGCGACCGAGCTGTTCGAGGAGTACGACGTGCAGACGATCGTGCGCGTCGGCTCGTGCGGGGCGCTGACCGAGAAGCTGCAGGTGCGGGACATCATCATCGCGAACGGCGCCTGCACCGATTCGGGCATCAACAGGGTGCGCTTCCACGGACTCGACTACGCACCTGTCGCGGACTTCGGACTGCTGCGCGCGGCGGTCGAGGCGAGCGAGGCCGAGCCCCTGGACTCGGCCGTCCACGTCGGTCTGCTGTTCTCGAGCGACCAGTTCTACAGCACCCGACCCGAGCTCACCGAGCCGTTCGTGCAGCACGGCGCCCTCGGAGTGGAGATGGAGGCCGCGGGGCTGTACACCCTCGCCGCGTACCACGGGCGTCGCGCTCTGGCCATCTGCACGGTGTCTGATCACATCGTCACCGGCGAGCAGACCACCGCTCAGGAGCGCGAGCAGACCTTCGGCGACATGATCCGCATCGCGCTGCGCGCCGCGACGTCCGTCTGAGGCGAAGCGGGCCGGGGCCGGCGCGCTCGCTCGCTTGCAGGCTCGCTCGCTCGCTCGCTCCCTTGCAGCGAAGGAGATCTCACGCTGCGAAGGACCGCATCCAGCATCCGCTCCTGCACAGCACGTGTTCCCCTTCGCAGGAGGTGCCCTGCCGGAGGTGGGATGATCGACAGACCATGCCTGCGATCCTCGACCACACGACGCTGACCGACGGATCCGATGCGGATGCCGTCTACACGGCGTTCGTCGAATGGGCCGAGTCGACCGGCATCAGCCTCTACCCCGCCCAGGACGAGGCGGTCATCGAGATCGTCTCGGGCAACAACCTGATCCTGTCGACGCCCACCGGCACCGGCAAGTCGCTCGTCGCGGTCGGCGCGCATTTCGCCGCGCTGGTCGAGGGGCGCCGCTCGTTCTACACCGCCCCGATCAAGGCGCTCGTGAGCGAGAAGTTCTTCTCCCTCGTCGACGTCTTCGGCGCCTCGAACGTCGGCATGATCACGGGCGACTCCTCGGTCAACCCGGATGCCCCGATCATCTGCTGCACGGCCGAGATCCTCGCGAACCTCGCACTGCGCCAGGGCACGGATGCCGCGGTGCATCAGGTCGTCATGGACGAGTTCCATTTCTATGCCGACCCCGACCGCGGATGGGCCTGGCAGGTGCCGCTGCTCGAGCTGCCGCAGGCGCAGTTCATCCTCATGTCGGCCACCCTGGGCGACGTGTCGCAGCTGTCGAGCGACCTCACCCGCAGGACGGGCCGTGACACGGCATCCGTCACCGGCGTCGAGCGCCCGGTTCCGCTGCACTACTTCTACGAGACGACGCCGATCCACGAGACGATCGACGACCTGCTGGGCACGGGCCAGGCGCCGATCTACGTCGTGCACTTCTCGCAGGCCGCTGCGATGGAGCGGGCCCAGGCCTTGTCGAGCACGAAGGTCGCCACGCGTGAGCAGCGCGGCGAGATCGCGGCCCTGATCGGCGGTTTCCGCTTCACGACCGCCTTCGGCAAGACCCTCTCCCGCTTCCTCCGCGCCGGCATCGGCGTGCACCATGCCGGGATGCTCCCGAAGTACCGGCGCCTGGTCGAGCAGCTCGCCCAGCGAGGTCTACTGCGCGTGATCTGCGGCACCGACACGCTCGGCGTCGGCATCAACGTGCCGATCCGCACGGTGCTGCTGACCGCTCTGACCAAGTTCGACGGCACCCGGATGCGGCAGCTCAGCGCCCGCGAGTTCCACCAGATCGCCGGGCGGGCGGGCCGCGCGGGCTTCGACACGGCCGGCACCGTCGTCGCCCAGGCTCCGGAGCACGAGAGCGAGAACGTCGCCGCGATCAAGAAGGCCGGCGACGACCCGAAGAAGAAGCGCAAGATCGTGCGCAAGAAGGCTCCCGATGGCTTCGTCTCGTGGGGCGAGCCGTCGTTCCGCAAGCTGATCGACGCCGAGCCCGAGACCCTCACCTCGCACATGCAGATCACGAGCGCCATGATGCTCAACGTGATCGGGCGCGGCGGCGACGTCTTCGGCAACATGCGTGCACTCGTCTACGACAACCACGAACCTCGCAAACGACAGCGCGAACTCGCTCTGCGCGCCATCGGCATCTACCGCACGCTGCTCGAATCGGGCGTCGTCGAGCAGACGGCCGACGGCGAGATCCGCCTGACCGTCGATCTGCAGCCGAACTTCGCCCTGAACCAGCCGCTGTCTCCGTTCGCTCTCGCCGCCTTCGAACTGCTCGACCGCGACCCGGCTGCCGGCACCGGAACCGGGTCGTACGCCCTGGACATGATCTCGATCGTCGAGTCGACGCTCGATGATCCGCGGGCGATCCTCGGACAGCAGGAGTTCCTGGCACGGGGCGAGGCCGTCGCCGTCATGAAGCGCGAGGGCATCGAGTACGACGAGCGCATGGAGCTGCTCGAGGAGATCACATATCCGAAGCCTCTCGACGAGCTGCTGACCGCCGCATTCGAGACGTTCAGCGCCGCGCAGCCGTGGATCCGCGACTTCGAGCTGCATCCGAAATCCGTCGTCCGCGACATGTACGAGCGAGCCATGTCGTTCGGGGAATATGTCGCGTACTACAAGATCGCACGGTCGGAGGGCGTCGTGCTGCGCTACCTCTCCGACGCCTATCGGGCGGCCTCGCAGACCATCCCCGAAGAGGCGAAGGACGAGGATCTCCGCGACCTGATCGAGTGGTTGGGCGAGTTGGTGCGCCAGGTGGACTCGAGCCTGCTCGACGAGTGGGAGGAGCTGGTCAACGGCGTGCTCCACGGCCCGGACGACGAGCCGATCGTTCCACCGGCGCCGAAGAGACTGACATCGAACGTCCGCGCCTTCCGCACTCTCGTGCGCAACGAGCTGTTCCGTCGGGTGCAGCTGGCCGCCCGCGAGGACGTCGCCGCCCTCGCCGAACTCGACCCGACCTTCGGCGCCGACGCCTGGTCGGATGCGCTCGACGGATACTTCGCCGATCACGACGAGATCCTCACGGGCGCGAACGCCCGCAGCTCTCAGCTGCTGCTCCTGACCGAGGGTGCGACGGAGTGGACCGTCCGTCAGATCCTCGACGACCCGGCAGGCGACCACGACTGGGGCATCTCGGCCACCGTCGACCTCGCAGCCTCCGACGAAGAGGGCGCGGCCGTGGTCACCGTGACGGGCGTCGACCGCCTCTAGGCGACCCGCTCGAGGCCGGCGCTCCGGCGCGCACCGTCACCGCCTGGCACCTCAGCGGCTCGCACGAGGCGCGACACGAGGTCGACGTACGACACATCGGCCGCCGCGAACATGCGCGGCGCCTGCGAGGCCGCGGTGAGCCCCGGCATCGTGTTGACCTCGTTCAGCACCGGGCCCTCGGCGGTGAGGAAGAAGTCCATCCTGGCGACCCCGGCGCATCCAAGGGCGTCGAACATGGTCAGTGCCGCACGCGTGAGCGAGGTCGTCTCGGCCGTCGACAGCTGCGCGGGCACGGTGAATCGCGCGCTGCCGTCGTACTTCGTGGCGGTGTCGAAGAGGCCGGCGGCGTGGATCTCGAGCGGCGGCGCCGCCCAGCGGACGCCACCGGCTTCGCGCAGGACGGCGACATCGATCTCCCTCCCCTGCACGACCTCTTCGATGAGGATGCGGCGGTCGAACCGCGCCGCCTCGCGGAGCGCCGGCCCCAGTTCATGCTCTCCCCGCACGAGCGAGACGCCGTAGCTCGAACCGGCCGACAACGGCTTCACCACCACGGGCCCCTCGAACTCGGCATCGCCGCAGTCCGCCGCATCGACGACGCGTCCCCGTGCCGTTCGCAGCCCTGCCGCTTCGGCGACGAGCTTGGTGGCCCACTTGTCCATGCCGATGGCGCCAGCCCGCGGACCCGATCCGACCGCGCGCACCCCTGCGAGACCGCACAGTGCCGCGAGTGCTCCGTCCTCCCCCAGGGGTCCATGCACGGCGGGGAATACGACGTCGCAGTCGGCGAGGAGCGGCATCGCGAGAGCGAGGGATCCGGCGGCGGTGGCACCCTCCGAGACGCCCGCCACCTCCCACACGCCCTGCCGCGAGATCGTCACCGTGCTCACGTCGTATCCCCCGAGCCGCAGGGCCTCTGCGACCGCTGCCGCCGAGGCGAGCGACACCTCGTGCTCGGCGTTCTGCCCTCCCCCGATCACCAGCACTCTCATGCGATAGCCCTCTCGACGCGGGAGCCGATGCCCGTCACGACGGTGTGCGGGATGCTCCCCGCCCACCGCGCCCACTCCTGCATACTCGGCACCGCGCCCCCCTCGGGTCCGAAGACCACCGCCGTGGTGCCCCTCGGCATCGAGAAGTCACCCGTGTCGATCACGATCTGATCCATCGACACGCGACCGACGATCGGGCACCGGATGCCGTCGACCGCCACCCCTGCGCCCGCACCGAGCTCCCGCGGGATGCCGTCGGCATACCCGACCCCGATCACGCTCAGATGCGAGGTGCGCGTCGTCACATATGCGCCGCCGTAGCCGATCGCGGTGCCCGCCGGCACGACACTGCTGTGCACGACCGATGCCGTCAACCGCGCCGCCCCCTGCAGCGGCACCGTCTCCGACGGATCGATGCCGACCAGCCCGGCGCCGACCCTGACCATGGCGAAGTGCGTGGCGGCATCCGTCAGCGTCCCGGACGTCGCCGCGAGATGCACGAGCAGAGGACCGAATCCGGCACGCAGCACGGCATCCCTCGCCTGTCGCATCCGGAGCACAGCGGGCGCGTTCTTCGCCGGGTCGGCGGCGTCGGCGTCTGGCAGGTGCCCCATCACCCCGACGACGTCGATGCGTGCACGACCCGAGTCGCGGCCCGTGCGAGCCACCCGCAGCAGCTCGGCCCAGTCCTCGAGCGGTACCCCGCCCCGCGACATGCCCGTGTCCATGTGCAGATGCACGCGAACGCACCCGTTCGGCAGCGCCGACGCATCCGCGATCAGCTGCCGCAGCTCCTCGACCGAGCCGACAGCCAGATCGACGCGATCCGCGACGACCTGCGCGGCGTCGACCCCGGCGGGGTTGAGCCAGGCGAGGATCGGCACCTCGACACCCGCCGCACGCAGCGGGGCAGCATCCTCGGCATCCGTGATCCCGAGCCACTCGGCCCCGGCCGCGATCGCCGCGAGAGCGACGGTCACGGCGCCGAGGCCGTAGCCGTCGGCCTTGACGACCGCCATGATGCGGGCGTCCGTGGCCGATCGGATCCGCTCGACGTTCGCTCGGATCGCGTCGGGGATCGTGTGCAGTGTCGGCGGGTGAACGCGCGAGAGGGTGAGGCGTGGAGTGGTGAGCGCCGTGGTCATCGCTGCGTCCTGGGATCGGTGGTCGGGTCGTCGTACATCAGCGGGCACCCGTTCGCCGGGGCCGCCGGCCGCAGCTCGAAGTGCCAGCGCTCATTCGCGTAGATCTGGCAGAGGCCGAAGTCCGCGCCGTGGCGTGCCAGCCAGTCCTGAGCGGCGAGAGGGCCGAGGTCGACCGCGTCTCCCGATACGTGCTCGGAGTTCTCGGGGGTGGCGACCCAGCGCGCGGCCTCCTCTTCGGAGCCGTACTCGACGACCGCATCCTGACGCAGCACCTGCTGGTAGTCGGCCGACCGCCAGCCGCTGTTCACATGCATCCGCACGCCGTCGTGCTCGGCAGCGGATGCGGCAGCGCGCACGGCGGCGAGCAGGTCGGAGTCGAGATTCGTCACGGCGGGCGTGTCGTCGAACACCGAGACGGCGCCCTCCTCGCGGATCATCCCGTCCGCCTCGCTGAGGGACGACGGCGCGACGGTCGGCACGACGGATGCCGACGCCAGAGACTGCTGACCGATCAGCACGACCGAGACCGTGAGAGCGACGGCGAGCAGGGCGGCACCGACGATCGCGGTGAGGCGTCTCCGTGAGGAGGTGGAGCGAGTGTTCATGTCCTCAGTCAAGAAGGAGGCGTGTTGCGACGACGTATGCGATTTCTCATATGCTCCCGATATGTCCGGGTGCGTAAGCTCTGAGCACATGGGAGCTGTGTCGTGCGTGTGCTGATCGTCGAGGACGAGCCCTATCTCGCGGAGGCTGTGCGAGACGGCCTGAGGCTCGAGGCGATCGCGGCGGACATCGCCGGCGACGGCGACACGGCCCTCGAGCTGCTCAGCATCAACTCCTACGATCTCGCGGTACTCGACCGCGACATCCCCGGCCCGTCGGGAGACGATGTGGCGAGGTCGATCGTGGCCTCGGGCAGCGGCATCCCGATCCTCATGCTCACCGCGGCCGATCGCCTCGACGACAAGGAGTCGGGTTTCGAGATCGGCGCCGACGACTATCTCACCAAGCCCTTCGAGCTGCGCGAGCTCGTGCTGCGCCTGCGGGCGCTCGACCGTCGTCGCCACCGCGCCAGGCCGCCCGTGCTCGAAGTCGCAGGGCTGCGTCTCGACCCGTTCCGCCGCGAGGTCTTCCGCGACGGCAAGTACGTGGCCCTGACGCGCAAGCAGTTCGCGGTGCTCGAGGTGCTCGTCGATGCGGGCGGCGGAGTCGTGAGCGCCGAGCAGCTGCTCGAGCGCGCGTGGGATGAGAACGCCGACCCGTTCACGAACGCCGTGCGCATCACGGTATCGTCGCTGCGCAAGCGACTGGGCGAGCCGTGGCTGATCCTCACCGTCCCCGGCGTCGGTTACCGCATCGGAACGGATGCCCATGGCTGATCCCGTTCGGCCCGTGAGGCGCCGAGGCATGAGCGCCCGCTGGAAGCTCACGCTGAGCTATGCGGGCGTCGTGGTCGTGTCAGGCATCGGTCTGCTCGCGGCCGTCGCCGTATACCTGCTGCGGTATGTACCGGATGCCGCGATCATCGCCGACCGCTTCGTGCCGAACCGCTCGGACCTGATCCGCGCATTCATTCCGGCTGCGATCGTGATGATGCTCGTGCTTCTCGCGATCGGAATCGGCGGCGGATGGATCATCGCCGGACGGATGCTGGCCCCCCTCGACCGCATCGGACGGGCAGCGCAGCTCGCCGCGCAGGGGTCGCTGTCGCACCGGGTCGCCCTCGAGGGACCGCGCGACGAGTTCCGTGATCTGGCCGATGTCTTCGACTCGATGCTCGAGCAGCTCGAGGCGCACATGGGCGAGCAGCAGCGGTTCGCCGCCAACGCCTCGCACGAGCTGCGTACCCCGCTCGCGATCTCGCAGGCGATGCTGGAGGTCGCCCGCAACGACCCCGACCGCGACGTCGACGCGCTGATCGACCGCCTGCACGAGGTCAATGCGCGCGCGATCGAGCTGACCGAGGCCCTGCTGATGCTGAGCCGTGCCGAGCGCCGCGCGTTCACCCGCGAGCCGGTCGACCTGTCACTGCTCGCCGAGGAGTCGACCGAGACGCTTCTGCCGTCGGCCGAGCGACGTGGTGTGTCCATCGACGTCGGCGGTGACACCGCGAACGTGCTCGGATCCCCCGCCCTGCTCCAGCAGCTGATCACGAACCTGGTGCACAACGCGATCGTTCACAACCTGCCCGCAGGCGGCACGGTCATCGTGCGGACGCATGTTCTGCCGCAGGCGGTGGCGTTGGTGGTCGAGAACACGGGCGACGTGCTGCCCGCCCATCTCGTCGCGACGCTCGCGGAACCGTTCCAGAGAGGTGCCGACCGCACGCGCGGCGAGGATCACGGCGGTGTCGGCCTGGGCCTCGCCATCGTGCAGCGCATCGCCCAGGCGCATGACGGATCCCTCGTGCTCACCGCCCGGCACGGCGGGGGTCTGAACGTGACGGTGTGGCTGCCGCATCCGTTCCCCCGGCCCCTCGCCTGAGGCGGCGGTCGGTCGTCTGGAGGTCCGGGTCCTGCCCGGAGGTCCGGTTCCTGTGCCGTCTGCAGGACCGAGGCACGGATGCAGGACCAGAAACCGTGTTCTGACCCCGCATCCGTGCCCTGATCCTGCAGACGGGACGCCTGGAGGGGCGGGACCAGACGGGATGCCTGGAGGGGCGGGACCGCTCAGGATGCCGGGTCAGGCGACCTGGTCGCCCCGCAGTGCGGCGAGCTCGCGGCCGTACGTGCGCGCCGACTCCTCGGCGTTCTCCTTGAGCTCGCGGGCGGTGTCTGCGAAGGCGTCGAGAGCGGGGTTCACGCCGACCAGGGTGAACGGACGCTCGACGATGCGCAGGTCGAGGCCCCAGACGTCCTCGAGCACGCGGCGCAGCCATCCGGTGGAGTGGTCCCAGCCCTCCTTGGGCGTTCCGGGTGCGTAGTTGCCGCCGAGCACGGTGACGAGGGTCGCCGGCTTGCCGCGCAATGCGGTGCCCTGCGGGTCGATGCGGGAGTCGGTGTAGGCCAGGTCGAACCAGGTCTTGAAGTGCTGCGAGACGCCGTAGTTGTAGAGCGGCACGGCGAAGAGCAGCGCGTCGGCGCCGATCAGCTCGTCGGCGAAGGTGGTGGCGAGGGCGCGCGCTGCGCGCTGAGCGTCGGTGCGCTGGGCGTCGTCGACGAATCCGCCGGTCACGGCATCCGCCCATGCCGTCGCGGGCACGGGGTCGGCGGCGAGGTCGCGGCGGGTGACCGTGGAGTCCGGGTGCGAGGCGGTCCACTCGGCTTCGACGAGGTCGGCGAGCGAACGGCTGGCGGACGACGCGGGCAGGATGCTGGCATCCAGGCGGAACAGGGACATGAGAAGTGCCTTTCGTTTTTCGTAGTCACTCTGTTTTTCTTAGCGACTCGCGTTAACGTAGCACAGGTATGATGGGCGCATGGCCGAGATCGACGAAGAGCGTCACGTCTGCGACGCCGCCGTCACACTGGCCTTCAGCGTGCTCGGCAAACGCTGGAACGGCATGATCGTCTCGTCGCTCGGCGGCGGTCCTTCGACGTTCGTCGCGCTGCGCCGCGGGGTGTCAGGCATCAGCGACACCGTGCTCTCCGACCGGCTGGCAGAGCTCGCCGAGGCCGGGCTCGTGGCCCGCGCGGTCGACGCCGGTCCGCCTGTCACGGTCTCGTACTCACTGACCGACAGCGGACGTGGGCTGCTGCCCATCCTCGATCAGCTCGGCACCTGGGCGTCCGAGAACCTCGAGATCCGCGCGCACTGACCGTCGCGCGCGGCCCAGGGTGGCGACCAGCACACCGTTCGCAGGACCGAAGCCCGGACGCAGGACCAGATTCCCCGTCCCCTCCTGCAGACGGGATCTCACCCTGCAGACGGCACAGGTCGGTCCGTGCAGTCACGGCAGCCCGCAGCTCAGAGGCCGCCGACTCACCAGGGGCTGGGCTCGTAGTCCTTCAGGAACACGCCGTGGATGTCTTCGCCGGCCTCGCCGCGCACGATCGGGTCGTACACGCGGGCCGCTCCGTCAACGAGGTCGAGCGGGGCGTGGAAGCCCTCCTCGGCCAGGCGCACCTTGGTGAAGTGGGGGCGCTCGTCGGTGATCCAACCGGTGTCGACGGCGGTCATGAGGATGCCGTCGGTCTCGAGCATCTCGCCGGCGCTCGTGCGCGTCAGCATGTTCAGCGCCGCCTTGGCCATGTTCGTGTGCGGGTGACCGGGACCCTTGTACCGGCGCGAGAACTGCCCCTCCATCGCCGAGACGTTGACCACGTACTTGCGGTTCGCCGACGAGGCCGCCATCGAGGCGCGCAGGCGACTGATCAACAGGAACGGCGCCGTCGTGTTGGCCAGCTGCACCTCGAGCATCTCGAGCGGATCGACCTGATCGATCGACTGCACCCAGCTGTTCGTGCGGTTGACGTCGGGCACGAGTCCGCCGGCGTCGATGGCGGTGCCGTCGGCGTGCTTCTCGAGCGACGACGATCCGGGGGCCATCGCGAGTCGTGCGAGGTCTTCGGCTGTCAGCGCCTGGCCGCCCTGCTCGGCGACCGTGCCCCCGAGCGCCGCGACGGACAGCAGCGGATGCGCATCGACCGAAGCCTGCAGCGCCTGCGGATGCGGATCGGCGGTGTGTCCGAACGTCTCCATCTCGGGCAGCGGTCCGTCGGGAAGCGGCTGCAGCTCGGCATCCGCCAGGAGAGAGTATGACCCCGGTGAGCGTCGCACCGTCTGCGCGGCGTTGTTGATCAGGATGTCGAGCGGCCCCTGAGCCGCGACAGAGTCGGCGAGGCCGATCACCTGAGCGGGGTCGCGCAGGTCGATGCCGACCACGCGCAGGCGGTGCAGCCAGTCGCCCGAGTCGGGCAGCGCCGAGAACCGACGAACCGCATCGCGGGGGAATCGTGTCGTGATCGTCGTGTGCGCGCCGTCGCGCAGCAGTCGCAGGGCGATGTGCATGCCGATCTTCGCGCGGCCGCCGGTCAGAAGCGCGCGCTTGCCGGTCAGATCGGTGCGGGCGTTTCGCTTGCCGTGACTGAAGCGGGCGCAGTCCGGGCAGAGCTGGTGATAGAACGCATCGACCACCGTGTAGGGCTGCTTGCAGATGTAGCAGTTGCGCGGCTTGAGCAGCTCGCCGGCGATCGGGGCGTCGACGACGCTGGTCGCGAGGTCGTGCCCGCGGGTCTCGTCGTCGATGCGGTCGGGAGCGCCGGTCGCCGTGCGGGCGACGACCGCCTTGTCGGCGTCGGCGATCGCGTCGCGGATCTCCTTGCGACGCACGCGCTTGACCGCCTTGAACATCGCCGCCGTCGCATGACGCACGGCCACGAAGTCGGGGTGCTCGTTGTCGATCTGGTGCAGCTCCGACAGGACTCGCAGGGTGGTGGCGAGATCCTCGGGGTCGATACCGGCACCCAGGTCGGAGGCGGCGTCGGGTGCATCGGTCATTGTGCCGATTTTACGCGACTTCTCGGGGTGTCTTCCTGGGAGCGCGGGCGGGGCGCCGGGGCTCGACCTCCACAACTCCGGAGACGCGCGCACCACCGGGTTCGCGCTCCCCGGAACGGCGCACAACGGGGAACGAGAGCCACGTGGATCTCCGGAGTTGTGGAGCGGTACCTCGCGCCGGTCAGTGGCCAGCGGCGCCGACCACGACGAACTCGCCGGGCACGACGTCGAGCGTCGCCTCGGCCGCGACCTCGCCGGTGTGCAGATCGATGGCGACGATGCGGTTCTCTGCCGGCTCGGTCACGTAGGCGACGTCGCCGACCACGCGGAGTCCCGGGTGCGGCTGCTGCCACTCGTCGGGGCTCTCCCACGGCTCGATGACATCCCACGAGTCGACCACCGCGCCGGTCTCGTCGAGCACGTTCAGGGTGCCGTCGGATGCGAGCACGATGATGTTGTCGTGCCCGTCGCGGCCGACTCCGCGCCACGTGTACTCGACGCCCTCCGGGAGGTCGACCACCGACAGGCTCTGCGCGTCGGTGTCGACAAGCGCGAGCTGCGACAGCAGGTAGCCCTCCTGATCGGGGTCGGACTTGTAGTCCAGGGCGGCGATCGCACTCGTCCCGGTCACGTACGCGTTGCCCGAGCGACCGAAGTCGTCAGGCGCCTCGAGCTTGGTGAACGCTCCGTCGGCGAACACCAGCACGCCGTCTTCGCAGCCGAACACGATGGTCTCGCCCTTGAGCGCGCCTTCGCCGTGCACCCCGGGGCACTGCTCGTTGCGGGCGAGCTCGCCGCCGTCCTCCGCGAGCAGGCGGGCGCCGCTGCGCGACTCCGACGTGCCGATGGTCGACAGCAGCGTGCCGTCGGACAGCTCGATCGCGACTCCGTGATGAGCGGCCTCCGATGCGACCGTCCGCGAGTCCGGCAGCGTGCCGGTGCCGACGGCATCCGTGTCGAAGAGCGTCACGTCTCCGGTGCCGTCGTCGAACAGAGCGGTGCGCCCGGCATGCGGGGTGGCGTGACCCGGGGTGACGGCGTCGAAGATCTCGCCGGTGAACTCCACGGTGTCCGAGGCGAGGCCGGTGTCGAGCACGTGGAATCCGTCGGCCGCGGTGACGAAGACGTGTCCGTCGTGGTCACCGGCCGGGTTGACGCGCAGGAAGCCGTCGAGCTCGGGGGAGTCGACGGTCTCGAGGGTCTCGCCGTCGAGCACGGTGATGCCGCCGTCATAGGCGATCGCGACTCTGGTGTCGCCTTCGTGGTCCGACGACGACTCGGACTCTCCGGATGCCGAGGGCGCGGCGGTCGCGCATCCGGCGAGCGCGACCACGGCGAGCGTGGCGATCGCGCCGGCCGCGAGGCGGCTGCGGGCGGGTCGATGCATGGGTGTCTCCTTCTTCTGGGGGGGTGCGCGGGTGCGCGTGACGACGGATGCCGCCGATGAGTCCGGTGTCAGCCGACGAGCTGGAGGTACTGCGGATCGAGGCCGTCGAAAGTGCGGGTGACGGTGCCGTCGCCGTGGTCGATCTCGTGCACCGCGCCTGTGGCCGGGTCGGAGACGTACGCGTGATCGGCGTCGATGACGAGGTGCACGAGGTCGCGCAGGGCAGGGTCCGCGACGGATGCGGCGAGCAGGGCGCTCGTCCGGACGAGTTCCGAGCCGTCGGCGGCCAGCACTCGCACGGTGCCGTCCGCCGCGATCACGACGGTGCGGCTGTCATCGTCGCCGATGGCCACGGCGCGCAGCAGCGGGGTGTCCGTGGCGAGCAGCATCCCTTCGCGGGTTCGGGAGTCGAGCAGCCAGGCGCCTCTGTCGCCGGCGACGCCTGCGAGATCCGGTCGGTCTGCGCGTCCGGCGAGAACCGGTGCCGCGACGGCGCCCGCGGGGTAGGGGATCGACTCGGCGACGAGCGCTCCGCCGACTTCGCGGGTCACGAGCACGGCACCGGCGTCGCACGCGAAGACGGCGCCGACACGGGTGAGGTCGACGTCGGTCGCGTTCGTGCAGGGCACGGCGATGCCGGTCGCGGTGCCTTCCGCGTCGAGGATCTCGATCGTCTCGTCGGTGGCGGCGAGGAGGTGCCCGGAGAACGGGATGACGGGTCCGGCCGGGTCGACGGGGACTGTGAGGTGAGGCGCGTCGTCGAGATCGGCGAGCTTCTCGTGATCGATGAGGGCGACGTCGCTGCCGAAGCGGATGGCGGTCGCACTGTCACCGACTCGGATGTCGACAGGGCCCTCTCCGTCGATGGTTCCGAGCACCCCCGCGTCGCCGAAGAAGGAGTGAGAGTGGTCGCCGTGCGGCACCGTCCAGCGGCCGGAGTCGATCACGTCGACGACCGTGCGGTCTCCCTCGACATGGGTCACGTGGGCGAAGCGGCCGACGCCGAGCACGGCATCCGCATCCGCGTCCCCCTCTGCGAGCGTCGAGCGTTCTTCGGTCTCGAGGTCGAGCAGGGTCAGCTCGGCGTCCGCGTCGGCGACGACGAGCGCGAGAGCCGGCGATGCGACCTCGGCCGCTCCCCCGCCGTCGACCCCGTCGTTCGGCGGAATGCTCGCGCTCGATGCAGGAGCCGGGGCATCGGATGCTGCGCACGAGGTCACCGTCAGGGTGGCCGCGAGCAACGACACGAACAGGAGAGTGCGGCCGGCGCGGGGAGAGGGGGTCACAGGACCCCACTTTATTGATAACGATTCTCAGTATCAAGTTGGGGCCATTTCCCGTCATCGTCGTGCCGTCCCGACATCGTTCGTGTGCGCCGGCTCGGCGACACATGCTTCCCTCGGCCAGAGGCCCGGAATCCGGCCGATGCAGGCGCATCCGGCCGACCGAGACGCACGTGCGGCGACTCCGCACGGCCCCGCCAGCCCTCGCCCGAACGTCGGACCCCCGGCGTAGGGTCTGAACATGAGCAGCCACACCGAGATCCCCGGAGTCGTCCCGTCCTACCTGCTCGCGCGCCTGGCCGAGTCGGGCCGCTATCCCCGTGCGGCCGCCGCCGCACGGCAGACACTGACGGCGGGCAGACCGCCGTTCCGTGCGCGCATCGATCTGTCGATCGACGAGAACGGAGACCTGGTCGCCGAGCTGTCGGACGCGCCGAACCGCACGATCAGCGACGCCGGCAACACCCAGAACCTCCCCGGGGCGATCGTCCGCGCCGAAGACGACGAGCCGGTGGCCGACACGTCGGTCAACGAGGCGTTCGACGGACTCGGGGCGACGTTCGAGATGCTGCTCTCCGCCTTCGGGCGCAACTCGCTCAACGACGCCGGCGCCCCTCTCGACGCCACCGTGCACTACGGCATCGACTACGACAACGCCTTCTGGGACGGCGAGCGCATGGTGTTCGGCGACGGCGACGGCGAGGTGTTCGTCGGCTTCACCTCATCGACCACCGTGATCGGCCACGAACTCGCGCACGGTGTGGTGCAGTACACCGCGAACCTCGAGTACCAAGGTCAGCCCGGCGCGCTGAACGAGTCGATCGCCGATGTCTTCGGCGCGCTCACCGAGCAGTACCTCCTCGGGCAGACCGCCGCAGATGCCACCTGGCTCATCGGGGCGGAGATCTTCACGGATGCCGTGCAGGGCAGTGCACTGCGGTCGATGATCGCCCCGGGCACGGCCTACGACGACGACGAGCTCGGCAAAGACCCGCAGCCCGATCACATGAGCGGATTCGTGCGCACGACAGAAGACAACGGCGGCGTGCACATCAACTCGGGCATCCCCAACCGGGCCTTCGCCCTCTTCGCGATCGACCTCGGCGGCAACGCCTGGGAGACCGCCGGAACGGTCTGGTACCGCGCGCTCACCGGCGGCCTGTCGAGCACTGCGAGTTTCACGGAGTTCGCCGACGCGACCCTCGCCGCGGCATCCGCCATCGACGACGCGACGGCCGCAGCCGCTCGACGTGCGTGGGCGACCGTGGGAGTCTATGAGGATGAGCGAGTCCCCAGAGTCGAGTGACGCGCCGGTCGTCATCGCGGTGGTGCGGACGGGCGGCATCGCCGGCATCCGTCGCAAGTGGCGGGTGGAACCAGACCCGACCGAGACGCACCACTGGATCGCGATGATCGACAGCTGCCCGTGGGATGCCGACAGCGATGCCGATTCTGGCGCAGACCGCTTCGTGTGGCTGATCCGCGTGCGCACACCGTCGGAGGAACGCGAACGCGAGCTCCCCGACTCCGCACTCGACGGGCCGTGGCGAGAGCTCGTCGATGCGGTCCGCGAGGCCGCGGCCTGACCGAACGATCCACAGACGACGAGAGGCACGACCCCGTGACGACCGAAGAGGCCGCCCGGCTGCTGCAGCTGGCCCGAGACGCCTACGACCGCGCTGACGCGTTGCTGCACCTCAACGTCGAGGTCAGCCGACTCACCGGCGAGGCCTCGACCTGGGGATCTGCGCAGAACGGATTCATGAGCGATGACAGCATCGGCTATTTCCTGAGCGAGGTCGAACGCGTGGGCTGGCGGCTCGATCACAGGGGGTACACGTTCGTCGAGTCCGGGGCGACCACCTCGGCGCGCATGCTCAGCACCGGCACCGGCGTCGTCAATCACGGCGCTGTCGAGGGGTACTTCACATTCCGTCGCCGCCAGCCGGCTGAGGCCTGACCCGATCAATCCGGTGTGAATCCGGCCGCCCCATCGCGAGGCGGGTCGAGAATGGGCCCATGGGACTTTTCCAGCAGCGCTCCGATGACGAAGAGAATCAGTGGACTCTGCCCTCCGAGCCGCTCGAGCGGTCGGAGACCGAGGTGCTCGACGCCGCGCCGGCGGTCGACCCGCTGGCCATAGGACTCGACCTCGGTGCCGGCGCATCGATCAGCTCCGTCGCCTTCCCCGTCGCCCCGCCCGCTCCCGCGGCGTTCTCGATCGAAGATCGCGAGCCCGAAGACCGCGAGCCCGAAGGCTGACCCGCCTTCTCAGTCCGCGAGCTGCGGGGCACCCAGGTCGACTCGCGTCCGGGGGAGTGCCTCGGGATGCTCACGCTGCAGCCAGCCGATCATCATCTCCCGTACCTCGCAGCGCAGTGTCCACTGATCGCCCGAGTCCTTGGCCGACATCACCAGGCGCACCGTGACGTAACCGCCCTGTGCCTCCGTCACCGCGGAGTCGTAGGAACGGCCGTCCCAGGCGGGTGACGCCTCGACGATGCGCTGGAACTCCTGCCGCAGCTCATCCATCGGCACCCGCCAGTCGAGATCGAGGTAGACCGTGCCGAGGATCTTGTCGGAACGTCGCGTCCAGGTCTCGATCGGTGTCGTCGTGAAGTAGCTGCACGGAATGACCAGGCGGCGCTCGTCCCAGATGTAGACGACCACGTAGGACAGGTTGATCTCGCCGACCCGCCCCCATTCGCCTTCGACGACGACCACGTCGCCGACTCGGATCGCATCGGTGAAAGCGACCTGCACCCCTGCGATGAGGTTGCCGAGGATCGACTGCGCAGCGAGTCCGGCGATGATGCTCACGATGCCGGCCGAGGCCAGCAGGCTGGTGCCGACGGCCCTCATCTCGGGGAAGCTGAAGAGCACGGCCCCCAGAGACAGCACGGCGATCGTGACCAGAACGAGCCGGTGGATGACGAGCAGCTGCGTGCGACGGCGGCGCGCTTCCGGACCGACGAGCAGCGTCTCCTCTCTGGCCATCAATCGCTCGAAGCCGAACGAGATCGATGCGCCGAGCAACCACGAGCCGGTGAGGATCGTGGCGATCAGGAACAGCCGGGACACCACCGGCCACCATTCCTGTGTCTCCGGCTCTGAGATCGCACCCGCGATCCAGATCGCGACCACAGCGGTCGTCGCGATCATCGCGTTGCGCACGCGTCTGGCGAGATCGCGCACCCATGGCACACGACGGCTGATCAGCGAGGCGGCGAGCGCCAGCACCGCGAGTGCGGCGGCAGAGATCACCGTGAGGATGGCGATCGACGCGGCGGTGCCGACCCAGGAATCCCAGGAGAAGTCGGTAGGCATCGATCCACACTATGTCCCGCGGCGGGCGGAGGCGAACGCACGTAGCCGCGCAAGGAGTGTCGCCGCGCGCGGCTACGGTTGAGGAATGACGATCACCGCCGCCGCAGACGGCTCCGCCCTGGGCAACCCCGGCCCGAACGGCTGGGCCTGGTACATCGACGACGCCAACTGGGCCGCGGGCGGCTCCCCGCACGGCACGAACAACCAGGGTGAGCTGCGGGCCGTGCTCGAACTGCTGCAGGCGACGGCCGGCATCTCCGAGAAGCTGATGATCGAGTGCGACAGCCGCTACGTGATCGATTCGGTGACCAAGTGGATGCCGGGCTGGAAGCGCAAGGGCTGGCGCAAGTCGGACGGCGGGCCCGTGCTCAACCGCGACCTGCTCGAGGGCATCGACGAGGCGATCCGCGGGCGCGACGTCGAGTTCTCGTGGGTCAAGGGCCACGCCGGCCACCCCCTGAACGAGGCGGCCGACGAGCGCGCGAACGCCGCAGCGAAGGCCTACCAGGCACAGCAGGAGCCGCGCCGCGGGCCCGGGTTCACCATGGCGACGGATGCCGGGGCCGCTGCCGCAGCATCCGCCCCGATCGCCGCCGCAGCGACACGCGGCGAGCAGGATGCTGCGGCGTCCCCGGCCGTCGCGACGTCTCTCGCCGAACCCCTGTGGGCCGAGCCATCCGATCTGCTCGACAGCCTCTACGCGCCGGTCGACGATCCGATCGAGGTGCGACTCGCGTTGTCGAGCGACGAACACGCCCGCCTGCGCGATCGCGCCGAGGCACAGGGCGTCACGCTCGAAGAGGCGCTCCGCCGCCTGATCTGACGGCCCTCACCCCTGAGGGCCCCGCGTACACTCGCACCATGGCGAAGAATGTCGCACGCACCATCGGCCGGGTCTTCCTGGGTTCCTCGCTCGTCTTCGCGGGCGTCTCGCATCTGACGTTCGCGCGCGAGGAGTTCCAGGCGCAGGTGCCGGAGTGGGTGCCCATCGATCCGGACGTGACCGTCCTCGCCTCAGGTGTCGTCGAGATCGGACTCGGCACCGCGCTGCTCGTCGCGCGCAAGCACCGCGGACTGGTCGGCGTGATCACCGCACTGTTCTTCGTCGCGGTCTTCCCCGGCAACATCGCGCAGTGGACGCATCACCGCGACGGCTTCGGCCTCGACACCGACATGAAGCGATTCGTGCGCCTGTTCTTCCAGCCCGTGCTGATCGCCCTGGCCATCTGGTCGACGCGCCGCCCGCGCCGCGACGCGGCCGGCTCCGCTCCCGCCGCTCCATAACTCCGAAGCTCTGCACCGGAACGGCGGAAGACCGGCCGTTCCCCGAGGGATGCGACCGGCCTTCCGGAGTCGTGGAGCTCAGACCGCGAGCAGCTCCCGCTCGAGGCGGGCGTACGAGGTCTCCATGCCGTCGGCCATGCCGGTGGCGAGGATCATGTCGCGCGTCTCCTTGTCGGGGTACTCGATGTAGAGCGTGATGAGCGTCGCCCCGTCCTCTTCGTAGAGGTTCAGGTCGTTCAGCGTCTCGACCGGCATCCCGATCATCCGCTCGGTCTGCACCGACCGCCGCGGTGCGTCGATCAGCAGCGCCTCGCCCTCGAATCCGAACGGCTGCCCCTCGGTGTCGCCCACGGGCGCCCACGAGTTGCGATAGGTCTGACCGACCTCGGTGGCAACCACGCACTCGGTCATCTCCCACCCGTCGGGTCCGAGCAGCCACTGCTTCATGAGCTCGGGGTCGTTGTGCGCACGCCAGACCAGTTCGCGCGGTCCCTCGACGAGACGCGTGATGCGCACGTGGGTGTCGTCGAGCAGCTCGACCTGCGTGCCCTTGCCCTGCGCGTAGTCGCGCAGATCCTGCAGCACGGCGTCGAGCTGGCTCATCGCCAGCTTCAGACCCTCGATCTGGCCCATCTCGACGACCTGCTCGATCGCCTCGACCGAGTCGAAGTGACTGGTCGTGACCATGCGGGTGCCGTCGGCGGTGGACTCGAACGCGAACGACATCCGCTGCGCGGGGAAGCCGTCGAGAGGATTGCCCTCATCGTCGACGAACGAGTCGAGCACCTCGAAGCTGTGCGGGGCATCGATCGAGAGGAACTCCCACGACCCCGACGACTTCTCGCCGCGCGGCCCGCTCATCGAGTACTGCGCACGTCCGCCGACCGTGTGGTCCCAGGCGGTGAAGGTGGCCGGCCATCCGGGAGGGCCCCAGAAGCGCTCGAGCTGGCGCGGGTCGCTGTATGCGGCCCAGACCCGCTCGATCGGCGCCGCGAAATCGGCGACGACGGTCATGGTGAGGTTGTCGGCATCGGTGGTGACATCCGTGACGGGCATGTCAGTCTCCTTCTTCGGTTCGTGGAACATCGGTGGTGTCGGTCGTATCGGTGCGGGATGCCGGCGTCTCGGCCAGCAGCTCGTCGAGCCGGGCGATGCGCGACCGCCACAGCTCTTCGTATCGGGCGAGGAGCGCCCTGGCGCGGGCGATCATCTCGGGGTTCGCGCGGACGAGCCGCTCGCGTCCCTCGGCGCGCTTGACGATGAGGTTCGCCGCTTCGAGCACGGCCACGTGCTTCTGCACCGCAGCGAACGACATCTCGTATTCGGAGGCGAGGGTCGAGACGGACTGCTCCCGCTCGATCGTCCGACGCAGGATGTCGCGTCGGGTCGACGTCGCCAATGCGTGGAACACACGGTCGACCTCCGCTTCGCTCAGTTCTCTTTGTGCAACCATTTGGTTGTACGTTAGACCCGGGTGAGAGCGGATGTCAAGGGTTCTGCTGCAACAGCCGCCACTCACGCCCCGGGCGGATACTGGAAGAGACGGCCTCGAGCGCCCACGCCTCCGCACCGCGCGGCAGACCGCTCGGGCGCCAGGAAGAAGAAGCACATGAAAGCTCTCCGTTACGTCGAGATCGGCAAGCCCCCTGTCGTCGTCGACATCCCGATTCCTCAGCCCGGCCCCGGTCAGGTTCTGCTCAAGATCACTGCGGGCGGCGTCTGCCATTCCGACGACTACGTCATGGGTCTTCCTGAGAAGGACTACCTCGAGCAGAGCTATCCGCTGCCCCTGACGCTCGGCCATGAGGGCGCAGGCATCGTGCATGAGATCGGAGAGGGCGTCGACTCGACGCTGAAGGTCGGCGACGCCGTGGCGGTCTACGGTCCGTGGGGCTGTGGCCGCTGCCACAACTGCTCACAGGGCATGGAGAACTACTGCACCAACGCCGCGGCTGAGGGCATCCGCCCTCCCGGCCTCGGCAGCCAGGGTTCGATGGCCGAGTACATGATCGTCGATGATGCCCGCCACCTCGTGCCGCTCGGCGACCTCGACCCCGTGCAGAACGTCTCGCTGACCGACGCCGGCCTCACCCCGTACCACGCGATCAAGCGCTCGCTCCCGAAGCTCGGCGCCGGCACCTTCGCCGTCGTCATCGGCACCGGCGGGCTCGGCCATGTCGGCATCCAGATCCTGAAGGCGATCTCTGGCGCCACCGTCATCGCCCTCGACGTGAACGACACGAAGCTCGAGCTCGCCACCGAAGTGGGCGCAGACCACGTCCTGATCAGCGATGCATCCGCCGCCGACAAGATCCGCGAGATCACCGGCGGTCTGGGCGCCAACGCCGTGTTCGACTTCGTGGGCGCGAACCCGACGATGGCCCTGGCGCAGAGTGTCGCCGCACTCGATTCCGACGTGACGATCGTCGGCATCGGCGGCGGAACCATGTCGCTCGGCTTCGGCGCGATCGCCTACGACGCCGCCGTGCGAATCCCCTACTGGGGATCGCGCTCGGAACTGATCGAGGTGCTCGATCTCGCGCGCGCGGGAAAGATCCACGTGCAGACCGAGACGTACTCGCTCGACGACGGCCCGAAGGCGTACGAGGATCTCGCCTCGAACAGCATCCGCGGCCGCGCAGTCATCGTCCCGTAGACGGCGCATTCGCACAGCGGCCGCTCCGTCTCACAGGCGGGGCGGCCGCTGCTGTCTGCACCGCCGATCGAGCACCGTCACCGCGCTGAAGCGCCGGTGAGATCTCGGTGTTCGCGGGATCACCGAGGCGATCCCGCGTCAGGACCGCCCGAGCACACCCCGCACACTCGCCTCGGGCGACAGTTCGATGCGCCGGAGCAGCTGCGCATTGAGCGCGACGACGATCGTCGAGAGCGACATCAGCACCGCTCCGACCGACATCGGCAGGACGAATCCCACGGGCGCCAGGATGCCGGCGGCGAGCGGCACCGACAGCAGGTTGTATCCGGCCGCCCACCACAGGTTCTGCCGCATCTTGCGGTATGCGGCGCGGGAGAGCTCGATGACCGAGATCACTGACCGCGGGTCGGAGCTCGCGAGGATCACCCCGGCCGAGGCGATGGCGACATCGGTCCCCGCGCCGATCGCGATGCCGACGTCGGCCTGAGCGAGGGCGGGGGCGTCGTTGACGCCGTCGCCGACCATCGCGACCTTCTTGCCCTCTGCCTGCAGCTCCTTCACCTTGGCTGACTTGTCTTCGGGACGCACCCCCGCGAACACCCGGTCGATGCCGAGCTGCGCCGCGACGGACTCGGCGACCGCCTGGGCGTCGCCGGTGATCATGACGACCTCGACGCCGAGGCGGTGGAGCGCGTCGACCGCCTGCTGAGATTCCGGTCGCACCTCGTCGGCGAGCTTCAGCCCGCCGGCCACCTGTCCGTCGACGGCCACGTGCAGGATGATGGCACCCTCGTCTCGCCACCCGTCTGCGGCGGAGATCTCTCGGCCGCCCACCTCGTCGAGGAGCTTCGGCCCGCCCACGCGCACCTCTCTGCCGTCGACCGTGGCGGTCACGCCCACGGCAGGCGACGACGTGAACCCGGAGGCCTTCGAGAGCGTCAGCCCTCTCTCCTCCGCCGCGCGCACGATCGCGCGAGCGAGCGGATGCTCACTGTCGGCCTCGGCCGAGGCGGCGAGCGCCAGCAGACGATCGGCGTCGATGTCACCGGTCGGCTCGACGGCGGTCACGGTCGGCGCGCCCTTCGTCAACGTGCCCGTCTTGTCGAACAGCACGGCGTCGACGGTGCGCATGCTCTCGAGCGCGAGGCGATCCTTGACGAGCACCCCGCCCCGGGCTGCGCGCTCGGTCGCGATCGACACGACCAGCGGGATCGCGAGGCCGAGCGCGTGCGGGCAGGCGATGACGAGCACGGTGATGCTGCGCACGACCGCGGCATCCGGATCCCCGACGAGGGTCCACACCAGCGCGGTCAGAGCGGCCGACAGCAGCGCGAACCAGAACAGCAGGGCGGCTGCGCGGTCGGCGATGCGCTGCGCCCGCGACGAGGAGTTCTGTGCATCGGTCACCAGCCGCTGGATGCCGGCGAGCGCGGTGTCATCCCCGGTCGCGGTGATCTCGACCCGCAGACCGGAGTCGGTCGCGACCGTCCCCGCGGTCACGGTGTCACCGGTCGCTCGGGTGACCGGGCGGGACTCGCCCGTCACCATGGACTCGTCCATGGCGGCTGTGCCGTCGATGATGCGACCATCCGCCGGAACGCTCGCCCCGGGACGGATGACGACCACGTCGCCGACGACGAGATCGGCGGGTGCGACCGTGACGATCTCGTCTCCCTCGACCCGTTCGGCCTCGTCGGGCAACAGCGCCGCGAGGGAGTCGAGCGCCGACGTCGTCTGCGCGAGGGACCTCATCTCGATCCAGTGGCCCAGCAGCATGATGACGATGAGCAGTGCGAGCTCCCACCAGAACTCGAGCTCGTGATGGAGGATGCCGAGCGTCGCGCCCCATGAGGCGAAGAACGCGACCGTGATCGCGAGGGCGATCAGCAGCATCATCCCGGGCTTGCGGGCCTTCAGCTCGCTGATCGCCCCGGTGAGGAACGGCCATCCGCCCCAGACATACATGACGGTGCCGAGCACGGGCGAGATGAACCGGGCCCCTCCGGCGACGTCGTAGCCGAAGATCATCGCGAACATCGGCGAGAACGCCACCACCGGCACGGCGAGCAGGAGATTGACCCAGAACAGGCGACGGAACTGACCGACGTGGTCACCGTGCGCGCCATGTCCGCCGTGTCCGCCGTGTCCGCCGTGGTCCGCGTGCTCGCTGTGAGCCCCGTCCGCGTTCCGAGCGTGATCGTCGTGCGAGACCTGGTGGCCTCCCCCGGGGGTTCCGTGCGCGTCGTGTGCAGTCATGGGTCCCGTCCTCCCGTATCGGGTGTCGTTCTCAGTGTGTCTCGGCGGTCGCCGAGAGCCTAGGGGTCACCGCGTCGCGATGCTGCGGAACCCGCGCAGACGCAGGCTGTTGCCCACGACGAAGACGCTCGACAGCGCCATCGCCGCACCGGCCAGCATCGGGTTGAGCATTCCCAGCGCCGCGACCGGGATGGCCGCCACGTTGTAGGCGAAGGCCCAGAACAGGTTGGTCTTGATGGTCGAGAGCGTCGCCCGCGAGAGCCGGATCGCGTCGACCGCGCTGCGCAGATCACCGCGCACCAGGGTGATGTCGGACGCCTCGATCGCGACATCCGCTCCGGTTCCCATGGCCAGGCCGAGGTCGGCCTGGGCGAGTGCGGGCGCGTCGTTGACGCCGTCGCCGATCATCGCGACCGTCTTCCCCTCACCCTGCAGGCGGGTGATGACCGCGACCTTGTCTGCCGGGAGGACTTCGGCGATGACCTCGTCGATGCCGACCTCCGCGGCGATCCGCCGGGCGACGGCCTCGTTGTCGCCGGTAAGCAGGATGGGCGTCAGCCCGATCGCCCTGAACCGGGCGATCGCCTCGGCGCTGCTCGGCTTCACGGTGTCGGCGACGACCAGGATGCCGCGAGCCAGGCCGTCCCAGCCGACCGCGACGACCGTCTTGCCCTCGCCCTCGGCGCGGGCCTTCGTGGCGGCGAGCTCGGGGCTCAGCGCCTGCGCCCACTCGGCGAGGAGCGAGTCCCGGCCGACGATGACGGTGTGGCCGTCGACGACGCCCTGCACGCCCTTGCCCTCGATGTTCGCGAAGTCCTCTGGTGCGGGCAGTGCGCCGATCTCCTGGGTCGCGCCCGTGGCGATCGCCTGCGCGATCGGGTGCTCGGAGGCATCCTCCAGCGCACCGGCCAGCCGCAGGAGATCCGAACGGTCGGTGCCCGGCTCGACGAACACGTCGACGAGCGTCATCCTGCCGGTGGTGACGGTTCCCGTCTTGTCGAGCACCACGGTGTCGACCGTGCGAGTGGACTCCAGGACCTCCGGCCCCTTGATGAGCACTCCCATCTGCGCACCGCGGCCCGTGCCGACGAGCAGCGCGGTGGGCGTCGCGAGGCCGAGCGCGCAGGGGCACGCGATCACGAGCACCGCGACCGCCGCGGTGAACGCCGCCGTCATGGGGAACCCGGCGCCGAGCCAGCCGCCCAGCGTGACGACGGCGATCACGATCACGATCGGCACGAAGACACCCGAGATGCGGTCGGCGAGGCGCTGCACCTCCGCCTTCCCCGTCTGGGCGTCCTCGACGAGCTGGGCCATCTGCGCCAGCTGCGTGTCGGAACCGATTCGGGTGGCGCGAACCACGAGCCGCCCACCGACGTTCGTCGTGGCGCCCGTGACGGCGTCGCCCTCGGCGACCTCGACCGGCACGGCCTCGCCCGTGAGCATCGACGCGTCGACGGCCGACGTGCCCGACACCACGATGCCGTCGGTCGCGATCTTCTCGCCGGGCCGCACGACGAATTCGTCTCCCACCTGCAGGTCCTCGACCGGGACCTTGGTCTCGACTCCACCGCGCAGCACGGCGACGTCCTTCGCGCCGAGCTCGAGCAGCGCACGCAGCGCCGCGCCGGCCTGCTTCTTCGACCGCTTCTCGAAATAGCGCCCGGCGAGGATGAACATCGTGACACCGGCACCCACCTCGAGGTAGATGTTCGCCGCTCCATCGGACGGAGCGAGCGCGAACTCGAAGGGGTGGGTCATGCCCGGCGTGCCGGCCGTGCCGAAGAACAGCGCATACAACGACCAGAGGAAGGCGGCCGATGTGCCCAGGGAGATGAGCGTGTCCATCGTCGCAGTGCCGTGGCGGAGGTTCATCCAGGCCGCCCGGTGGAACGGCCAGGCCGCCCAGAGGATCACGGGAGCGGCCAGCGCCAGCGACGCCCACTGCCAGTACGTGAACTGCAGCGCGGGGATCATCGCCATCGCGATCACCGGCACGGTCAGCACGACCGCACCGATCAGGCGAGTGCGCAGCGAGCGAAGCTCCGGGTCCTCGGCGTCCGGATCTCCGGCGTCACGCACCGCCCCCTTCGGGGCAGGCAGCGACGCCGAGTAGCCGGTCTTCTCGACCTCGGCGATCAGCGCGGCCGGGTCGTACCCCTCGGGAACGGTGACCTTCGCCTTCTCGGTCGCGTAGTTGACGGTCGCCACGACGCCCGCGAGCCTGTTCAGCTTCTTCTCGATCCGCATCGCGCAGGACGCGCAGGTCATCCCGCCGATCTCCAGCTCGAGACCTGTCCCCGTGGTCGAGGGTGCTGACGTGCTCATGTTCGTTCCTTCTGTGCGATGTCGTTGTGGGTCGCAGCGGACAGCCGCGGTGGGGGCGATGGGCGACGGTCAGTGCGCGTCGTCGTGCGAGTCGCCGTCGGATTCGGGCGCGCCGTCAGCCGGAGCGGCATCGAGCACGAACGCGGCGGTGTGCACGGCGCCGTCGACCTGGAAGTCCAGGTACAGCAGGTAGCGCCCGGCAGTCGGAGCCTCGGCGGCGAACGCGATCTCCGGCCCCGACGTCTCGCCCGGTTCGGGTTCAGCGCCCGCGGCGTGCACGTGCAGGTAGGCGAGGTCTCCGTCCCGGAGTGCCACGAGATGCCCGAACGCCCCGAGATACGGCTGCAGAGCGATGACCGGCCGGCCGTCGCGGGTCACGGTGAACGTCAGGTCGCTCACCGCCCCGGCCTCGAGAACCCCGTCGACCGAGACCGTATAGCCGTCGACCTCGGCGACCTGCGTGGGCTCCGGCTCGACGGGTGCGAACTCGCCCGCCACCTCGACGGTGCGCGCGAGAGTGAGCGACGGCGCATCGGCGCCCGCCGGCGTGAAGTCCGCGAAGACGCGGTATGCGCCGGCATCCGTCCACTCCCACGGCAGCGACCAGGTGCCGGTCGACTCATCGAGCACCGGATGCACGTGGCGGTACTGGCTTCCGTCGGAGCGCACGACGATCAGGTGGAGCTGCTTCTCGTGCGCGGTGGCATACGCCGTCACCGGGATGCCGTCTGCGTCGTCGATCCGGAACGCCAGCTCACCGGGTTCTCCCGTCGATGTCGGGGCCTCGACCGGCGACATCGTGTAGCCGTCGAGCCCGAGGGAGAGCCCCTTCAGGTCGTCCGCCGGAGCACTCTCGCCCTCGCCGGAACCGGCGGCACTCGCATCGTGAGTGTCGTGTTCGTCCATCTCCGCACCTTTCGTCCAGTCACTCACCGCACTCGCGGGGATGATGACGCCGGCGAGGCCGAAGGCCACGCCGAACGCCACCACCAGGCCGGCCCCGAAGAGGCCGAGCCGTGCGCCGGAGTTCATGACGTCCGCACCGCCGAATAGCCCGCCTCGGCGACGGCTGCGAGGATCCGCGTCTCGTCGATCGGGGCGGATCCGGTGACGACGAGCGTGCCGTTCTGAGCGCTCACCTGAACGTCTTCGACGCCGGGAACTCCGGAGACCTCTTCACGGACCGACATCTCGCAGTGGCCGCACGTCATGCCCGTCACCTGGAACTCGTTCTTCGTCATCATGTCTCCTTGTCTTCGTTCTAGTACCCCAGGGGGGTATTAGACACAAGCGTATACCCTCTCCGGGTATTCCACGATGGGCGCACGAAAATCGCACCGCACGAACCGGCAGTGCGGTGCGTGCGGTGCGTGGGAGTGCGGGCGCGTCAGCGCGAGGAGATCGCCAGCTCACTCAGGCGCGGCGGGTTCGCGCCGCGCCGGGACACGGTGACGGCCGCGCCGGCGAGCGCGGCCTCGGTCACGCGTTCGAACTGCGTCAGATCGCCAGCGTCGGGATGGAACACCTCGCCGACGAGCGCCGGCGCCAGCCCGCCGGAGACCACGCCGTGGATGAGGCCCGACATGAAGGAATCGCCCGCACCGATCGTGTCGACCACCTGGACCGGCGGCGCCTCTCTCTCGACCGGCCCCGTTCCCCCCTCGATGAGCGAGACGCACCCGTCGCCTCCGCGGGTGACGACGGCGAGCCGCGCACCCAGCGCGATCACCCGCGCGAGCACGTCATCGATCGGGCATCCGGGATACAGCCACTCGGCATCCTCATCGCTGAGCTTCACGATGTGCGACGCCGCCATGATCGCCTCAATACGCTCGGTCGCGGCCGCTCGCGGCCCGAGAAGCTCGCCCCGGATGTTGGGATCGTAGGTGCGCAGAATGCCGTCGGGCACTGCGTCGATCATCGCGCGGACGGCATCCGCTCCGGGGTCGAGCACCGCGCCGAGCGAGCCGACATGCACCACGTCGACGCCGGCGGCCTCTGCGATCGCGACCTCCGCTGACACATCCCACTCGATGTCGAAGTCGTAGGCCGCAGCCCCGTCGGCCCCGATCACGGCGACGGCGCGGGACGTGCGCTCCCCTGCTCTCATGCTCGTCGGCACGACGGCGACCCCCTCCCGGGCGAGGTGCTCGCCCAGCATCCGTCCGTGCGGGTCGTCACCGATCCGCGTGAGCAGTCTCGTCGCGAGTCCGAGACGAGAGAGCCCCACCGCCACGTTCATCGGCGATCCGCCGGGGTGGGGCACACCGCCGACGACGTCGACGAGCGCCTCCCCCACGACGAGGCACCGCGCGGTCGTCAGCACGGCAGCTCGGCGACGGCGACACGGGCGTCGAGGAGCGCTCCCCCCGAGGCCTCCAGCACGCATGAGCGATGCGCGGCGGCAGGGATCAGCGCCGTGAGCACCCGAACGCCGTCCTCCGCGAAGAGCTCGAGAGACGACACCCTGTCATTCAGCCGATCGATCCAGATCTCCCAGTCGATCTCGTCCGGGCGAGTGACGGGCATCGACATCGACCCGCCGACCCCGGCGGGAGGGATCAGCTCGGGGCGGACGACGTCGATGCGCCCGCTCGCGCGGTCCTGACGGATCACGACCCCACCCGCATCCGCGCCCTCGAGGCGCAGTTCGACTCCTCGCGCGTCTCCGAACGCCGCCGAGACCCTGATCCGCGCGGCATCCGGCAGCTGCTCGGACACCGTGGTCGGACCCGTCATCGAGCCGAGCTCGGTGAACTCGACGGGCGCGGCGTCGACCGCCGGCGCCTGGCGCAGACGCACCACGCCACTGCGGTCGCGGGTGAGCGAGAGCCGTCGAGGGAGAGTCATCGCGGTGCGGTACTCGGACGACTCGTCCTGGGGGATGCGGCCGGCGTACTCCCAGTTGTCCATCCACGCGATCAGCGTCCGCTCGCTCGCGGCGAGGCCGTCGAAGGTGACACCGGCGTAGCAGTCCGGGCCGAAGTCGATCCAGCCGTACGCCTCGAGCTCGTCTCGGGATTGACTGCGGTCGACCATCAGCCGCCGCGAGGGAGTCGGATGCGGTGCGCTCGCGCGGAACGTCGTGCCGTCGAAGTCCCCCACGACGTAGTGGGTTCCCGATCCCCCCGCGATGCCCCCGGGGTTGAGGCTGATGAGCAGCACCCACCGCGAGTCGGTCTCATCGCCGTCGACGGCGAGCCGGAACATGTCGGGGCACTCCCAGACCCCGCCGACGGGTCCCGCGGGGCCGTACGACGAGAGATACGTCCAGGTCGTGAGATCGTCGGACCGGTGGAACAGCACCTGCCGGTCGTGGGCTTCGACCGCGACCATGATCCAGTACCCGCCGTCGGCGTCGTCGTAGCGGAACACCTTGGGGTCGCGGAAGTCGCTGGTACCGCGGTCGAGCACGGGGTTGCCCTCGTACTTCGTCCAGACGTATCCGCCGTCGGTGCTGTACGCGAGAGCCTGGGCCTGATGCCCTGCAGCGGCCGCCGTGTAGAGGGCGACCAGGGCGGGCTCCTCGGCGGTGCCGAATCCCGAGGTGTTGCCGTGATCGACCACGACGGAGCCGGAGTAGATCTGCGCCGCGTCGTCCGAGAGGATGGCCGGCTCGTGCTCGGTCCACCGCGCGAGATCCGTGCTCGTCGCATGCCCCCAGCTCACGTTCGAGTGCGAGATCCCGTGCGGGTTGCACTGGAAGTACAGGTGGTGGATGCCGTCGTGGAAGACGAGTCCGTTCGGATCGTTCATCCAGTTGTTCCGCGGTGCGAAGTGCGTGCGCGGGCTCGTGGTGCGGACCGGAGGAGAGTCAGTGGGGGTCACCGGGGTAGTCGTCTTTCTCTGTGATGGGGGCGTGCGTCACTTGCCGACGCCGGCGGTGAGTCCTTCGCGCAGCGGCTTCTGCCCGAAGAAGAACACCAGGAGTGCGGGGATCATCGAGAGGATCACTCCGGCGAGCACCGTCGACACGCTGCCCGTGCCGAGGTTGCCCTGCAGTGTGACCAGACCGAGCGGCAACGTGAAGTTCTGCTCGCTGATCGTCATGATCAGCGGACGGAAGAACTCGTTCCAGTGGTAGTTGAAGGCGAGGATGCCGACGATCGCGAGACCCGGGGTCGCGAGCGGCAGGTAGACGCCGAAGAACGTGCGCCAGGGGCCCGCTCCGTCGAGCTGGGCGGCCTCTCCCAGCTCGGTCGGGATGCCCATGAAGTACTGCCGCATCAGGAAAGTGCCGAATGCCGTCGGGAGCGCGGGGACGATGAGCGCGAGCAGCGTGTCGGCGAGGCCCATGCCCCTCACGAGCATGAACACGGGGACGATCGTCACCTGCAGCGGCACCATCATCGTCGCGAGGATCAGGGCGAACAGCAGCTTCTTGCTGCGGAACTCGAACTTCGCGAACACATACCCGGCCATCGCGGCCGAGAGCATCTGACCGGCGGCGACCAGCACCACCACCAGCGCGCTGTTCCATGCGTAGAGCCAGATCGGGATCTTGGCGAAGACGTCGGCGAACGCACCGAACCCGACGCTGACCTCCTGGGTCACGGGGTCGGTCGGCGAGAGCGCCGTGATCAGGGTCCAGACGACGGGACCGATGGTCAGCAGGGCGGCGAGCCCGAGAAGGGCGAACTTTCCGCCGGTGCCGAGGGTGTAGAGCCAGGAACGCTTCGAAGACACTGTCGTGGTCATGATGGGCCTCACCCGTAGAAGACGAATCGGCGGCTCAGCCGGAACTGGATGGCCGTGACGAGCATGATGAGAAGGGTCAGCACGATGCCGATGGCCGATGCGCCGCCGAAGTCGAGCTGTCGGAACGCGGACTCGTAGATCACCATCACCGCGGTGCGGGTCTCGTCGCCGGGACCGCCTCGGGTCAGCACCCACGGCTGGTCGAAGATCTGCAGCGCGTTGATAATCGCCATCACCGATGCGACGAGCAGGGTCGGGCTCACTAGCGGCAGCGTGATCATGCGGAACTGGGTCCACCCGGCCGCGCCGTCGAGGGAGGACGCCTCGTAGACCTCACTCGGGATCGCCGCGAGACCTCCGATGAAGAGCAGGAACGTGAACCCGAAGTTCTGCCACACGTAGACCAGCAGCACCACGACCTTGGCACCGAGGCCGGTCGTCAACCAGCCGACGTCCGCGATGCCGATCAGGTTGAGCGTCTGATTGACGAGCCCGAACTCCTGATTGAACAGGTACGCCATGATCAGCGAGACGGATGCCGCCGACAGGATCAGCGGGAAGAACAGCGCCGACCGGAAGAACGTGCGCAGCCAGTTCGGCATCCTGGACTGGACCAGCACCGCCAGCACCAGCGCCACCGACAGCTGCAGGATGACGGCGACGACGACGAAGCCGATGGTGTTCAGGAACGAGACGCTCACGGTCGGGTTCGCGGCGAGGTCGACGAAGTTGTCGAATCCGACGAACACCGGATCGGAGATGATGTCCCAGCGGAAGAACGCCAGGACGAACGATCCGATGATCGGCACGAAGTTGAACAGGCCGAGCCCGATCAACGTGGGCGCGAGGAAGACCCAGGTGAAGACGCGCCCCGATCGGGCGACCGTGCCGGTCTCCCGACGCAGCTTCGTGGGCACCGTGACGGTGCGGGTGCTGCTCTCGGACATCAGTTGCCCCCCAACGCGAGCTCGAGATCTCGCTGCATGGTCTCGAGTCCTCGGCGGACGCCGGACGGACCGTTCGTGATGGTCGACACCACGTTCTTCAGCAGGGCGGATTCGACGGCCGCCTGCTGGGGCGGTGCCGGCATCGGGCCCGTGTCGGGGAACTTGTCGAGCGTGTCGTAGAAGACGTCCCAGTGCGCCGGCCCGACTCCCGCGCCGTAGAGCTTGGCGTTGAGTGAGCGACGGGGGAGCGACGAGTCGGGTTTCGAGTGCGCGATCGTCATGCCCTCGACCGAGACGCAGTACTTGAGCCACTCCCACGCCTCGTCCTTGCGCGGCGAGGTCTCCATGATCGCGTAGCCGCCCGCGCCGAACTGGTGCCGCTGCCCCGCCATCCTCGGGAAGTAGGTGACGTCGTAGGCGTCGTTCGCGACGCCGGCCTCCTCGAGGCCGCGCACCCAGAAGCCGCCGGCCGGGGTCATCCCGACGGAGCCGGTGGAGAACAGGGAGACCAGCTCGTTGCCGCCGCCCTGCGCCGGGTTCGCCGCGAGCCCTTCCGAGACCATGCGCTCGAGCACCGAGAAGCTCTCGACCGCATGCTCGTTGAGCGCGTCGGCCTGCTTCCACACGTAGCCTCCGCTGCGGGCCGGCTGATCCGGATAGAAGCGGTCCCAGAGCCAGTCGCCGCCGGTCGCCTTCTCCTCATGCAGGAAGCTGGTGTTGTTCACATACAGCCAGGGCACCACTCCGCCCCACAGCCGGTTGTTCCAGAAGTACGGCAGGAACTGCCCCGAGGCGCTCTTCTTCATCGCGCGGGCGGTGCCGAGGAAGTCCTCCAGCGTCCAGTTGTCCGCGGGACGCTCCAGCCCCGCGCGCTCCATAGCCGTCGTGCTGTAGAACACGTTGGCGGCGTTGAAGTTGTCGGGCATCGGGAAGAGGCTGCCCTGATACATGAACGCCTCGATGAGGGTGGGGTTCACGTCATCGAAGTACTCCTGCATCTCGGACGCGTCACGACGCACGAAGTCGTCGAGCGGGTGCGCGAGGCGCGAGGCGAAGAGCTGCGCCCCCTCGGTCGCGACGGTGACGACATCGGGTGGCGTGCCCGCGGCGATCATCGTGAGGATCTTCGCGAAGTACTCGCTCCAGTCCTGACCCTGGATGGCGACGATGCGCACCTCGACGCCGGGGTGCTTGCGCTGGAAGCCGTCGATCAGCGACTGACGAGCCAGCGCATCCTGCGCGGTGCCGAAGAGGGCGACCGTCAGAGTGTCCTTGCCGCGCCCGGGGATGTCCGATCCGGTGAGCCTCGGCCACGAGACGACGGTGCCGACGATGCCCAGTCCGATCGCGCCGAACAGAGCCCTGCGAGTGAGATCAACCACGATGTTCTCTCCTGTGTGATGACTTCGCGGCACGGATCGAGAGCCCGGGCTGCGATGCTAAATTGATTCAGCATCGCCGAGAGTAGCATCGTCGAATCGCGGTCGCAACGATTTTGCTAAATCAATTCAACACGGGTGGTTTCGGGGCTCGGCATCCACTGCCTATGCTGGATCGCAGCGACTGGAGGACGCCGATGCCGAAGAGAGTGGATCGCAGACCGACGCTCGCCGACGTCGCGGCGCTCTCGGGCATGTCGAAGGCCTCGGTGAGCATGATCCTCAACGATCGACCGGGTTCGCGACTCTCCGTCGACGCGGCGCGACGGGTCAAGGCCGCCGCCGAGGAGCTGGGCTATCGGCCGAATCCCGCGGCTCAGAGCCTGCGCCTGGGCAAGACGAAGACGCTGGGTTTCATCTCCGACCAGATCACCGTCACCCGCTACGCCTCCGAGATGATCCGCGGCCTGCTGTCGGCGGCGAAGGAGCACGGGCACACCGTCCTCATCGCCGAGACCGAGGGCGACGACGCGACCATCGCCGATGAGATCCAGGCGATGATCGACCGCCGGGTCGACGGCATCCTGATCGGCCTCCTCGGCGCCCGCATGATCGAGGTGCCCGAGACGCCCGCAGACGTCCCCGTCGTGATCGTCAACGGCACGTCGACGACGGGTCACCCCTCGGTCCTGCCCGACGAGCGCGTCGCGGGCCACGCGATGGCGCGCCTGCTCACCGATGCCGGGCATCGCCGTGTCGGCGTGATCGGCAACAATCCCCGTGCGGTCTCGTCCCCCGTGTACTCGGTGACCATCGGCTCGCGATTCGACGGCATCCGCGCCGCGTTCGCCGAGGCGGGCGTCGATCCGCTCATCATCGACGTCCCCGAGTGGAACCCCGACATCGGATACACGCGGACCCTGCAGATGCTGGACGCGCACCCTGACCTCACGGCGATCCTGGCGGGCAACGACGGCGTGGCGTTCGGCACGTACCAGGCGATCGCCGAGCGAGGGCTGAGGGTGCCGGACGACATCTCGGTCGCCTCCTTCGACGACGAGGAGCTCGCCAGCTTCCAGCGGCCGGGGCTCACGACCGCCCGGCTCCCGTACGACGTGATGGGTCGCACAGCGGTCGAGATGCTGCTCGGCGAGCGGCCGCTCGACGCCGTGCTGATCCCCATGCCGGTCATCGAGCGGGCGTCGATCCGCCGTGTGAGCTGACGCGCACGGATCCATTCACGTGCATCCATCTCCCTGAGACAGGCGTAGGCTGGAGACCTAGGACGGACCGTCCGAGAAGATCTCCCGGCACCGTGACCGTCCGGAAGAGGAGTCACTCGTGGCTCAGTACGACGTCTCGAACCGCTCGGCGATCGTGACGGGAGCAGGCAGCGGAATCGGACGCTCGACCGCTCTGCTGCTCGCCCAGAACGGCGCCTCCGTCGTGGTCAACGACCTGAACGCGGACAACGCGAACGCGGTCGTCGAGGAGATCCGCGCCGCCGGCGGCATCGCCGAGGCATCCGTCGGAGACGCGACGGACACCGACTGGATCGCCAGCTCGGTCGAGCTCGCGAACACGCTCGCCCCGCTGCGCATCGGCGTGAACAACGCCGGCATCGGCGGCGCATCCGCTCCTACCGCCGAGTACGACGACGCCGCGTGGGACAAGGTCATCTCGATCAACCTCAACGCCGTGTTCCGCAACATGAAGGCGCAGATCCCCTCGATCCTCGCGAACGGCGGCGGCTCCGTCGTCAACATCGCGTCGATCCTCGGCAGCGTCGGCTTCGCGAACTCCCCCGCCTACGTCGCCGCCAAGCACGCCGTCGTGGGCATGACCAAGTCGGCTGCCCTCGAGTACTCCGCCCAGGGCGTGCGCGTGAACTCGGTCGGCCCCGGCTTCATCGACACCCCCCTGCTCGCCACCATGGGCGACGAGGCCAAGGCGTTCCTCGTGAGCAAGCACCCGATCGGTCGCCTCGGCCAGCCCGACGAGGTCGCGAACCTCATCGCCTTCCTCGCCAGCGACGCCGCCAGCTTCATCACCGGCAGCTACCACCTCGTCGACGGCGGCTACACCGCCCCCTGAGGCTCGTCGCCACGCGCCGCTGTCCGCGCCGCGCCGTTTGCAGGACGAAAACACGGATGCAGGGCGAGATCGACCATCTCGCCCTGCATCCGCGCTTCTGTCCTGCATCCGGCACCGACCTACCCGTCGGCACCGGATCAGGCCACCCGACGCCCCTCCGTCACCCGAGACGGTCCAACCGCAGGGTCGCCGTGGCGCTGTGCGCGGCCATGCCCTCGGAGTCCGAGATCACCTGCACGGCGTGCGCGAGCTCGGGCGTGGCCGCACGGCTGATGCGCTGATACGTGAGCGGCTTGAGGAAGCGCGAGACCGAGAGCCCGGCGCTGTGCTTGGCCCCGCCGGCCGTGGGCAGCACGTGGTTCGTGCCCGCCATGCCCTTGTCGGAGTATGCGACCGTGCTCCAGGGCCCGAGGAAGATCGAGCCGTAGTTGCGCAGATTCTCGTGGTACCAGTCGTCGTCGGCCGTGAGCAGTTCGAGATGCTCGGGGGCGAGGTCGTCCATCAGAGCGACCGCCGTCTCGCGGTCTTTCACGACGGTGACGACGCCGTAGTCACGCCAGGCGGCGCCGGCGATGTCGACCGTCGCCAGCGTCTCGAGCTGTCGTTCGATCTCGGCGATCACGGCATGACCGTGCTCGTCGGAGGTCGTGATGAGCGCCGCAGGCGAGTTCGGCCCGTGCTCGGCCTGCCCGAGCAGGTCAGCGGCGACGAGCACGGGGTCGGCCGTCTCATCCGAGATCACGGCGACCTCGCTCGGGCCTGCGAGCAGATCGATCGCGACCGTGCCGAACAGCTGGCGCTTGGCCTCGGCGACGTAGGCGTTGCCCGCGCCGACGAGCATGTCGACGGGCAGGTCGCCGAGCAGTCCGAACGCCATGGCTGCGAGTGCCTGCACCCCGCCGATCACGAACACCCGGTCGACGCCCGACAGGTGCGCGGCGTAGACGACGGCGTCGTTCGCTCCGCCGTCGGGCTGCGGGGGCGTGCACGCGATGACGGTCGGCACGCCGGCCGCCTTGGCCACGCCCACGGTCATGAACGCGCTGGCCGTGAGCGGGAAGCGTCCGGCTGGCAGGTATGCGCCGACACGCGACACGGGGATGTACTTCGCGCCGGTCACGATGCCCGGAACGAACTCGGTCTCGAAGTCGGTCAGGTGCTCGCGGGAGGCGCGGGCGAACGCCTGCGTCCGCTCGGCGCCGAGCTCGATGGCCGCCCGCAGGTCGGGGGCGAGGCGTTCTCCGCTGCTCGCGATCTGCTCGGGGGTGAGCTCGATGTCGGTCCCCTGGTAGTTGTCGAGCTTTCGCGCGTAGTCGAGCACGGCGTCGAGGCCGCGCTCGCGGATGTCGGCGAGCATGGCCGTGACCGTCTCGATCACGGCGGGGTCGCGCTGCGCGGCGGGTGCGTCGATGAGCGGGGTCTTGAGGTGGTGGAAGTCGCCGTCGAAGCGGGCGAGCACTGCAGAGGAGTAACGCATGCAGGAAGGCTAGATCCGCTCGCAACCACGAGACAAGCCTGATGATCCTGCACGATCCATCGGGTTTACCATTGGGTGTGACCATCACCCAGCTCACCGCCTTCCTCGCCGCACTCGACGACGGATCCTTCACGGCGGCGGCGAAGACCCTCGGGATGACGCAGGCCTCGGTCTCGGAGCTGGTCGCGCGCCTCGAACGGGAACTCGGCGTCACGCTGTTCGCCCGAGGCAGCAGACGCCTCGTCCCGACGGCCGCGGCGCTCGAACTGCGGCCGCACGCCGCGCAGGCGGTCAGCGCGGTGCAGAACGGCATCGACACGATCCAGGCGCTGGCCTCGCTCGAGCGGGGCACATGCACCTTCGGCGTGCTGCGCAACGCGGCCTATTACGCGCTCGCCGATCTGGCCGAGACATTCCATCACCGGCATCCCAATGTGCGGTTGCGCCTGGTCGGCATCAACTCGGCGCACGTCGCCCGGTCGATCGCGGCCGGCGAACTCGAGGCCGGACTGCTCGTGCTGCCGGTCGATGAAGACGGCCTCGAGGTGCGCCCGCTCTTTCGCGACGAGGTGCTCTACGCCTCGGCCACGCGGACACCGGAAGCCGGCCCGGTCACGATCGAGGAGGCCGCCGACGCCAAGCTCGTGCTCTACGACGCCTTCGCCGGGTGGGACGACCCGACCCGACGCCAGCTGCTCGAACGCGCACGGCTGCGGGGCCTGACCATCGAGCCGGCGGTCGAGGTCGAGCACGTCGAGACGGCCCTCAGCCTGGTCGCCGCAGGCACGGCCGACACGATCGTGTCACGTTCGATCGCCGAGTCCGACGCCTTCCCCTCCGGCATCCGCACCTTCCCCTTCGCCGAGCCGATGCACGACACGATCGCCCTGGTGCAGCGAGCGGGCGTGCTGCTCTCACCCGCGACGCAGAAGCTCGCCGAGCTCGCCGAGCGGATGCTGCGCGAACGCCTGCCGGAGCATCAGGGTCGCACGGCACTGAGCTGAGGCCGACTCCGGGTGGGCGGGCGGCGCCACCTCGCCACCCCACCGCGCGCCGTTTGCAGGACGAGAGCACGGATGCAGGACCAGATCGGCGATCCCGCCCCGCATCCGTGCTCTCCTCCTGCATCCGGCACAGGTCAGGACCCATCCGGCACGGGGGCAGTTCCTGCATCCGGCACAGGTCAGGACCCATCCGGCACGGGGTCAGTTCCTGCATCCGTGCTCAGGTCCTGCATCCGGCACGGGGCCGGACGTCACATACCCACCCAGTACAGGTCGGCGCGCCGATCGGCGAACAGGTCGTTGTGCGGCGGCAGCGCCTTGCCGCGGGCGGCGTCGAGCGACAGCACGGCCGTCGCCCCCATCACCGCGCGGAAGGCGACGATCCAGCCCTGCTCGTCGATGATCGCCGTGCCGTCGGTCCAGTCGACGCCGCGCTCGGACCCCCATCGATCGGCGATCACGACGGGCAGTCGCGACGACCGCGCCGACGCCATCGCCTGGATCAGCTCGGGTGCATGTTCGCCGTCCGGCCGGGGCACGAGCGGCCAGTTGACCGGCAGCGCGAGCACATCCGCGCCCGCGAGCGCGAGACGGCGCGGCACCTCAGGGAACTCGTTGTCGTAGCAGAGCGCCACGCCGAGACGACCGAACGGGGCGTCCACGACGAGTCCGGCCTCGGACCCGCTGTCGAAGACGAGCTTCTCGGCACCCCACAGATGCGACTTGCGGTAGTCGGCCAGGCGCGCGTCGCGAGTGAGCACGGCGGCGGTGTTGAAGAGCCGCTCCCCGTCTGCTTCGGCGTATCCGACCACGACGACGGCATCCGCGGAGATCGCCTCCTGCAGCGTCGACCACCGCGGGTCGTCGGCGGTGAGAGCGGCGCTGTGCGCCTCCTCGCGATCCGCGAACACGTAGCCGCTGGTCGCGAGTTCCGGCAGCACGATCAGCTGCGCCTGCCGACGAGCAGCGGCAGAGATCGCCGAGCGGATGCGGTCGAGATTGCCGTCGACGTCGCCGAGCACGATCTCGGGCGACAGCGCCGCGACGCGCAGCTCAGCGGCATCCGATCCCGTCACGGACGCGCCGGGGCGCGAGAGGGCAGTACCCCCTCGCGCCCCGTCGTTCTCAGTCATCTTCCGTGGCGGTGACCATCACTCCCAGCGGGGCCAGGTAGCCGTTGGGATCGATGGTCCAGTCGGCGGCGGCCGCCGCTTCGACGACCTCCGGAGCCCACTCGAGGTAGACGCGGTCGTCGCCGCCGTTGATCACGAGCACCGTGCCGGTGCCGGACTCGTCGCCCTCGACGCAGACGTACGAGCGCCAGCTGCCCTCCGGAACCGAGAAGGTGTCTCCGGCGCCCAGCGTGACGGCGGTCGACGGGTCGCCGTTGAGGGTGACCTCCCAGCGGCCGGTCTTGAACAGCAGCGCCTGCGTCTTGTCGTGGCGGTGGCGCAGCACTCCCTGACCGGCTTCGGCCCGCACCCACGCGAGGTTGAACGAGTGGGGTTCCGTGACGTTCGGCACCTGGCGACGGTTCTCGCTCATGCCGTATCCGATGGCGGTGGCGAGCTCGACGTGCCCGCCGTCGACCGCCGCGCACAGCAGCGCCGCCGACGAGTACTTGCGGTCGCCGGGCTGGATGACCCGCGAGCGCATATCCTCGACGGTGTAGGTCGTGAGCTCGTCGATGTAGTGCTGCTTCATCGGGGTGATCAGCGGCACATCGTCGGGCAGCACGCCACCGGCGACCGTGTCGATGAGCTTGTTGTCGGCCGTGAGGTGAAGGCCGTAGGACTCCGCCTCGCGCAGCACCGACGGACCCCAGATGATGCCGCCGTTGTCGTCGCGGCCGAGCACCGTGTAGAGGATGCCGTCATCCGGCCCCTCGTTCGTGAACCCGCGGAAGATCCACGTGGGGATCGTCACGATGTCTCCGTCGTGACTGATGTATTCGCCCTGCTTGCCGTCGACACCCCAGCGGAGGCGGAACTCGCCGCCGAGGTTGATGAAGACCTCCGCAGTGAAGTGCAGATGCAGGTTGTTCGAGATGCCGTTCGGCATCCCCGCGGCTCCGGTGTTGAAGCCGTGATTCACCTCGAGGTTCACGTACTGGCTCGCGTTCTGCGAGACGCCGGCGCCGATGAAGGAGTAGTTCTCCTTGCGGTCGGATCCCGGAGTGCGGCAGTCGATGAAAGCGGAGTTGCACGGCACCCAGTCGGTGCGGCGGATGGTGCGGCGTGCGATCTCGTCCGCGGGGACGATGACGTCGACCTGGTCGACGATGGCGTTGCTCATTTCTTCTTCTCCTTGTCGATCAGTCGATGATCAGTAGATGTTGCTGAAGGCTGCCGGCTCGTCGCCGCGGGTACCCGCGATCTGGGCGCGCAGGGCGATGTCGTCCCACAGGCGCACCTCCTTGACGAGGGCTCCCTGATGGAAGGTGAACTGCGAGATGCCGAGCACGTCGACGGGCTTGCCGGTGAGGCTGCCGTAGTTCGGGGCTCCGTTGTAATCGCCGACGAACTTCCAGGTGACCGCGACGCGCAGTCCCGCATAGCGGACGTCGTAGTTGGTCTGGATGTCACGGATCTCGAACTGCCCGGCGGGGAACGACTCGAGGAATCGCAGCAGTGCGCGGCGGTAGCCCTCAGGCCGGATGACGACGCGGTTGCCGACCGTGAGCAGCACGAGGTCGCGGTGGAAGAACTTCTCGACCTTCTGCAGGTCGCGGTCGTTCCACACCGTCTGGATCATGTCGATGACGGTCTCGACCTCGGAGCGGTGGTCGTCGGGACGCACGCCCGAGTCGCCCTTCGCGATCGGATCGGCGGGCGCCGGCTCGGTCCACGACCCCGTGTAGCCGCGGAAGGCCTGGGCGCGGGCGAGCTCGTCGAGGTCGTCGCCGCGTTCGAGTGCGCCGGCGAGCGAGTCGCGCACGACCCACTCCTCGACCATGCGGCCCTTGCGGTACAGGCAGTTCGCGATGGTGCGGCTGTGCGAGGAGGTCTGCAGGTGCCCCGACAGCACGAGGTGCGAGCTGAGGAACGCATCGTCGCCGCGAGCCTCCCAGATCACGTCTTCGGCCTGGCCGGTGCGATCGGGTGTCGCCGAGATGCGCATGAGCGTTCCTTCGATGACCTCCTGTCGCGTCGTCGAGGTGCCGTAGGCGCCGTGCACGATCGAGTCGGGCTCGTAGTTGTCGCGGATGAAGCTGATCGACCGATCGACCCAGATCAGATCGGTGACCTCACGGATGAAGTCGTCGGGGTCTTGGTAGGGCAGATAGGCAACCGGGTCGAGAGACACGCGTTTCACTCCTTCGAGATGCGAAGCTGCGGTTCATCGGTGATCGCTGGCTTCTTCCTCGTCAGTGTATGCGTATGCACAAAGCAACGCAAGAGACGATCCTGCGCACACGGTGATCATCGCCGAGAGGCGGGTCAGTCGGCGCGTGCGGCCGCGAGAGTGCGCCTCGGCACGAAGACGGACTCGAAGCGCGTCTTCTCGAGCTCGGCGCTCGGATCCTCGATGCGGCGCACGATGAGGTCGGCGGCCGTGCGCGCCATGCCGGCGATGTCGTAGCCGATCGTGGCGAGGTCGATGATCGGCCAGGCCGCTTCGGGAAGGTCGTCGAAACCGAGGATCGATAGGTCGTCAGGCACCCGCAGACCGGCGCGGTGCGCGGCATTGAGCGCACCGTACGCCACCACATCGTTGCCGCAGAACAGCAGGGTCGGGCGCTCCGACCCTTCGAGGAGCTCGGATGCCGCAGCCTCGCCCTCGGCGGCTCCGTACGGCACCCGGCGCACGTGACTCTCGGGCAGCGTCACACCCTCGGCGACGAGCGCCTCCCGCAGAGCGGCCTCGCGGCTCTGCGCCGTGCTCGTGTTGCTCGGTCCGAGCACCGCGCCGACCCTGGTGTGACCGAGTCCGACAACACGCCGAACCGCCTCGCGATAACCGGGAGCCGGATCGACGACCGTGGCGTCCGCCTCGACGAACGAGCCGGTGCGGTTGAAGTACACGAAGGGCAGCCCGCGATCCTTGAGGCGCAGCGGCGCGACGGAGTCCACGGTGGTGGTCGCGAGGATCACGCCGTCGAGGCCGTTGGCCAGCAGTCGCTCGACGATGGTGTCGTTGTCGGCCGACTCGGTGTGCAGCATCAGCTGATACCCGAGCGTCTCGAGCTCTCGGTGCACCGGGGCGATGATGTGCGAGTAGAACTGATTGTCGAGATCGGTCAGCAGCAGGCCGATGCGCCGCGTGCGCCCGGACGACAGAGCGCGCCCCGCCTCGCTCGGCACGTAGCCCAGCAGCTGGGCCGCCTCGCGCACCCGGAGCTTCGTCGCCTCGGACACCCGCGCGTCGTCGCGCAGTGCCCGAGACACCGTCGGCTGCGAGACTCCCGCCAAGCGGGCCACATCACGACTCGTGACGACCATCTGGCGCCTCCCCCTCGATCTCAGGATTCTACCGCCCTTGACGCCCGAATGCATACGCGGTCATAATCAGCACATACGTATGCAAAGGAAGGAAGGGCCATGCCCCTGCATCTCAAGACCGCGCCGACGAAGACGTTCGCGGACACCGCTCAGCAGGACGTCGCCGAGCGGGTGAGGGGAATCATCGGCGACATCCGCCAGAACGGCGACGTCGCCGTGCGGCGGTACGCCGAGCAGTTCGACAACTGGAGTCGCGACTCGTATCGGCTCTCCGATGACGAGATCACCGAGATCATCGGCACGCTCGACGCCCAGGTGATCACCGACATCGAGTTCGTGCAGAGCCAGGTGCGCCGCTTCGCTCAGGCCCAGCGCGACTCGCTGGTCGACATCGAGGTCGAGACGCTGCCCGGGGTGTTCCTCGGACAGAAGCATGTTCCGGTTCAGGCGGCCGGTGCGTACATCCCGGGAGGGAAGTACCCGCTGACGGCATCCGCGCACATGACGATCATCACCGCCAAGGTCGCCGGCGTGCCCCGCGTCGTCGCGTGCACTCCGCCCATCCGCGGCGAGATCCCCGCCGCGACCGTGGCCGCCATGAAGATGGCCGGCGCCGACGAGATCTACATCCTCGGCGGAGTGCAGGCGGTGGCGGCGATGGCCGTGGGCACCGACTCGATCGAACCGGTCAACATGATCGCCGGCCCGGGCAACGCCTACGTCGCCGAGGCCAAGCGCCAGTTGTTCGGCGAGGTCGGCATCGACCTCTTCGCCGGCCCGACCGAGATCCTCATCGTCGCCGACGAGCACGCCGATCCCTTCTTCACCGCCGTCGACCTGCTCTCCCAGGCAGAGCACGGCCCCGACTCCCCCGCCGTGCTCGTCACGACCTCGCAGGCGCTGGCGGAGGAGGTCATGGACTGGATCGAGAAGATCCTGCCCGGCATGCCCACTCGCGACTACGCCGGCCCGGCCTGGCGCGACTGGGGACAGGTGATCGTCGCGGACGACCTCGACGAGGCCTATCGGATCGCCGACGACTTCGCCTTCGAGCACGTGCAGATCTTCACGCAGAACCCGCGCGAGGCACTGACGCGGATGCACGACTACGGCGCGCTGTTCCTCGGCGAGAACACCTGCGTCTCCTACGGCGACAAGGTGATCGGCACCAACCACGTGCTGCCGACGCTCGGCGCCGCGAGGTACACCGGCGGACTCTGGGTGGGCAAGTACCTGCGCACGGTGACCTATCAGGAGATCCAGAACAGCGAGTCGTCGGCCGAGCTCGGAGCCGTGTGCGGCCGCGCTGCACGAGTCGAGCTCTTCGAAGGTCATGCCCGCTCGGGCGATGCCCGCGCCTGGAGGCACGCCGGCACGGAGTTCGCCTGGATCGACGAGAGTCACGCGGCGGTCGGCGCGGAGTCGCGATGACCGACCTCGCCGGTCGCACGGCCGTGGTCACCGGCGGCGGCAGCGGACTCGGGGCGGCCATCGCCCGGTCCCTGCACGCCGCCGGTGCGCACGTGGTCGTGGTCGGGAGGGACGCCGAGAAGCTCGACCGCGTCGTCGCTGACCTCGGTTCACGGACACGCGGAATGACCTGCGACGTGTCGGATCCGGCATCCGTCGACAGGCTGCGGGAGCAGCTGGCGGACACCGAGGTGTCGATCCTGGTGAACAACGCCGGCATCCCGGGTCCGGTCGCAGCGCTCACCGACATCGAGGTCGACGACTGGGACGAGGTCTTCGCCGTGAACGTGCGCGGCACGTTCCTGCTCTGCAAGGCATTCCTGCCCGGCATGGTCGAACGCGGCGACGGCGACGTCATCAACGTGGCCTCCGTCTCGGGCAAGCGTCCGCTCGCGCACCGCACGCCGTACTGCGCGTCGAAGATGGCCGTGATCGGGCTCACCTCGACGCTCGCGTTCGAGGTCGGACCGGCAGGTGTGCGGGTGAACTCGCTGTCGCCGGGCCCGGTGCAGGGACCGCGCATGGAGCGCAACTTCCGCCTCGAGGCCGCGAGATCGGGCACGAGCATCGACGACGCCGAGCAGGCGTTCGTCTCGCGCGCGGCGCTCGGACGCATGGTCACAGAAGAAGAGGTGGGCGCAGCGGTCATCGCGATGCTCGGGATGCCAGGCATGTGCGGTGCCGACATCGATCTCTCAGCAGGAATGGTCGCATGACGCGGTCGCTGCGAGCCCGAGCGCTCGCCGGCGAGAAGCTGATCGGGGCACTGCTCCGGATGCCGTCGGAAGAGCTGGTCGAGATGCTCGCCGTCGCCGAGTTCGACTTCGTGCTGATCGACTGCGAGCACGGCCCCGCCGACGTCGTCGCGCTGCGGCAGCACATCGCGCTGGCCCAGGTGCACGGCGTGCCGGTGATCGTGCGCGTCGGCGAGGGCGACCGCGGCCAGATCCTGCGGGTGCTCGACCAGGGAGCCCAGGGCATCCTCGCCCCTCACCTCGACACGACAGCGGATGCCGAGGCGCTGGTCTCTGCGGCGATGTACCCGCCGGTCGGGTTGCGCGGATTCGCGACCTACAGCCGGGCCGGACGCTTCGGTCTCATCGACCCCTCAGAGCACCGCCACTGGTGGCTCGAGAACACTCTCGTGCTCGGGATGATCGAATCGCCCGGCGGGGTCGCAGACGTCGAGGGCATCGCCACGGTGCCACGACTCGACGGCATCATGGTCGGCCCCGCCGACCTCGCGGCGTCGAGTGGACCGGATGATCGACCGGTGCCCGAGGCGATCGCTGCGGTGCATTCGGCGCTGGCCAGGGTCGGTTCACTGCGCATGGACATCGTCGGCACGAGGGATGCGGCGAGCGCGGCCTTCGCCGACGGAGCCGACCTCGTCGTCTACAACCTCGCGTCCTCTCTCATGGCGCATCTGCGCGGCCTCGCGGCGCCCGAGCGCTGAGCGCTCCCCGCATCCCGCGCCGCCCGCGCCGCCCGCGCCCCGCCACCCACCGTCGATTCGGAGGAGATCTGCGATACGGAGGTCACCTCCCCCGCCTCCACTCTCCGAATCGCGGATGTCCTCCCGACTGCCGCAGCACCACAAGCCGAGGCGCAGCGAACCCGAGGTCAGACGACGATGCCGGCCAGTCGCTGCTGCGACCTCCACGACCGGACGAGACGCCCGAACTCACGCGGCCGCTCGAGTGGCAGCAGGTGGCCGGCATCCAGGGTGACGAGACGGGCGTCAGGCATCGCCGACACGATCTCGGTGTGGAAGTGAGGCGGACAGATGGCGTCGTCGAGCCCCGAGACGACGAGGGTCGGCATCGTCAATCCGGTGATCCGCGAGAGCAGGTCGGTGCGCGTGAGTTGCATCCGCAGTTGAGCGCGCAGCCGGTCGGCACCGGTCTCCTCCCCCATGCGCAGAGTCCGCTCCACGAGCTCGGGCCGCTCTCGCACGAGCGCCTCCCCGAGCAGAGGAATGAGGATGCCGTCCTGCAGCGCGCGCGGCTCGACGCCCTCGTCGAGTGCCGTGAGCCACCCGCCCCATCCGGAACGCTGCGCGTCGGTCGGCGCCTTGGCATTGGTCGACACGAGGCAGAGGCCGGCCACCCTCTGAGGCGCGGCGAGGGCGAGAGCCATGCCGACGATGCCCCCGAGGGAGTGGCCGACGAGCACGAAGGTCTCGGGCAGATCCCGGAGCAGCGCCGCCACCTGCTCGCCGATCGAGGGACGATCCAGCACCGGCCGGACCGCCCCCTCGAACCGCGCATCCGTCCACAGGTCGGCCGTGCAGTTCATGCCCGCGAGGAGCACGAGCGGCGGCACCGCGGCAGCCACCTCAGCCCTTCACGGCACCGTCGCTGAGACCCGCGACGAGATACTTCTGCGCGATGAACGCGATCACGAACACCGGGATCGTCAACAGCATCGACGCCGCTCCCGCCTGCTGCAGCATCGGCAGGGTCTGCCCGAGCTGCGTGGCGATGAACACGGGCACCGTCTTCGACGAGGTGTCGGTGAGCACGAGCGCGGTGAGGTACTCCTGGAAGGCGAACAGGAACACGAAGATGCCGGCGGTCAGGATCCCCGGCCCCATCAGCGGGATCATGACCCTGCGCAGCATCCCGATCCTGGTGCAGCCGTCGATCATGGCCGCCTCGTCGAGCTCCTTCGGAATCTCGGCGAAGAAGTTGCGCAGCAGCCAGATCGTGAACGGCTGGTTGATCGCGACGAGGGCGATCGCCAGCGCGAACGTGGTGTCGTAGATGCCGAGCGCGCGGCTGATGTCGTACATCGGCAGCACCACCGCGAAGCGGGGCAGCGCACGGAAGATCAGTGCGAGCACGAGCAGCAGCGCCGAGACGTAGCTGGGGAACCGCGACAGCGCATAGGCCGCCGGGATGCCGATCGCCAGCGCGATCACGGTGGACACGACCGCCACGACCACGGTGTTCACGAGGTAGTCGGCGAAGTACGTGGTCTGCCACAGATCGACGAACGCCTGCAGGGTCGGCTGGTAGTCCCAGAGCACCGGCGGGTTGGCGAAGGCGACGTCGGTGGGCTTGGTCACCGACAGCGTCATCCAGATGAACGGGCTCAGCATCACGATGCAGAGGATGCCGAGCAGCAGCCCCGTGATCACCGGCGGGCGGTTGGGGCCGCGGCGACGGCGCTTCGGCACGCCCTTCGTGACGATGGCCCTCGTCGAGAGTTCTGCGGAGGTGAGACTCATCGTTCGGCCTTCGCTTCCTTGAAGATGCCCCGGATGAACGGGATCAGCATGATGAGGATCAGGAGGATGGTGAGCACGTTGATCGCGCTGCCGAGACCGAGGTTCTCGGCGCCATCGGCGAATGCCACGGAGTAGACGTAGAGCATGATCGATTCGTTGCCGATGTTCTGCGCCTGCGGCGACAGCGGGATCAGGTTGTCGAACATGCGCAGCACATCCATGATCGTGATCAGCGTCACGAATCCGAGCACTCCGCGGATGGTCGGGATGATCACGTTGAGGTGCGTCTGGAAGCCGTTGGCGCCATCGATCTTCGCCGCCTCCTTCAGCTCGTTCGGCACGCCCTGGAGTCCGGCCAGGATGATCAGCATCGCGAACGGGAGCATGTGCCAGACGGTGTTGGCGATCACGAGGATCGCGTTGGGCACCTGGTCGGTGAACCAGAGCACCTGCGACCCGCCGAAGAAGCCGATCAGGCGGTTCACCACACCGCCGAAGTTGTCGTCGAAGAGCCACGAGAAGGCGACGGCGCCGACGAGGTTCGGCAGCACGTACGAGACGAGCATGATGCCGAGCACGAGCGGACGCGACGTGGTGATGCGGTTGATGCCGGTGGCGATGATGTACCCGAAGACGAGCAGGATCGCCGTGGTGACGATCGTGACGGCGACCGTGAACATCACCGCCTTGTGGAAACGGGGGTCCGTCAGCGCGTCGGTGAAGTTCTCCAACCCGATGAAGGTGCCTGGTGTGCCGTAGCGGACCTGCTCGAAGCTCCACTGCACCGTGCGCACCAGCGGCAGCACGAGCAGTGCACCCATCACCAGCAGGCTCGGAGCGAAGAGCAGCCAGAATTCGCGTGCCTTCATGTGCGTCCTCCCTTGGACGGACTGTGGCCTGAACTCACGCTCAGGCCACAGTCATGGACGGTCGGATCGGGGTCAGCCGGCGATCTTCTCGCCGGCGGCCTGCATCTGGGCGAGCCCGTCGTCGACGGACACCTGGCCGTTGAGGATCGAGACCAGGATCGGCCGGATCTCGTTGGTGATGTCGGCGATGACCGGCGACACGATCGGCGGCATGGCGCTCGCGATCGAGTCGTTGGCGGCGGCACCGTACGGGGAGTTCTCCTCCGTCACCATGCCCTCGCGGGCCGGGTAGGCGGCGGGGACGGATGCCGTGGAGGCGTCCTCGCTGACGGCGGACGCCATCATCTGGAAGAGCATGTCGTGGTCGAGCTTGGTGTTGAAGGGGATCGACCAGCCGTCGATCGAGAGGCGGTTGTAGGAGTACTCGGCGTCGTCGGAGACCTTGGGCGCACCGGCGAATCCGAAGGAGTCGGACAGCTTGGAGTTCGCGGGCAGGGTCAGGTCGAACATGCGACCGGAGAACATGATCGACATGGCCGCCGTGCCGTTGAACATCTGCTGCTGCACCTTGGGCTGGTCGAAGGTCGTGACCTGCGGGTCCATGTAGGGCTTGAGTGCGAGCATCGCTTCGACGGCCTGCTTCGCCTCGGGTCCGTCGAGCGTGACCTCGCCGTCTGCGGTGACGAAGTCGGCGCCGAGGGAGTTCATCGCCCCTTCGAAGCCGGTCGTCACGTCGGCCGTGGCGAGCCAGGGCAGCGCGATCGGATAGTCCATGAGGCCCTCTGCCTTGATCGCCTCGGCCGCGGCGATCATCTCGTCGAAGGTGGTCGGCACGTCGAGGCCGAGGTCTTCGAAGATGTCGGTGCGGTAGGCCATGACGAACATCTGCGCCTGCATCGGGATGGCGTAGATGTCGCCGTCGTAGGACATGCCCTCGACCATCGACTCGCTGATCTCGCCGAGCCCGTAGTCCTCGCCATACTTGTCCCAGAGGTCGTTCAGCGGAACGAGCTTCTCCTCTTCGCCGAAGCCGGGGATGACGAATCCGTAGGTCTCGATGATGTCGTAGGTGCCCGTGTCGCCGGCCAGGGTGGCCGTGGTCTTGGTCACCTGCCCGCCGAAGTCGATCGGATCGTGCTTCAGCGTCACGTCATCGGTCGAACAGCTCTTGACCATGGTGTCGGTGAAGGGGTCGATGGCGGAGGAATTGTAGGCGAGGACGTTGACCGTGGTCTTGCCCTCGGGAGCCGTGTAGTCGCACGACACCGTTGTCGCGTTCTCATTGTCGGTTCGGGTCCCGGCGCCGCAGCTGGAGAGGGCGATCATGCCCACTGCTGCGAGGGCGAGTACCGGCAGTGCTCGATGCTTGATGTGTCCCATGACGCTGATGGTATACGTATGCAATCGACTTAGGGAAGCCTATGTTCCCGGAAACTTTCTGGATTGAATACGTATACTGCGAAAACCCGCGATACGCGAGGACGAACACCCTTCGGCATCACTCTCACGGCCCGCCGCGGCCGACCCGAACTGCTACTCCCGAACCCTGCGCTTCTCGAGCACTCCGGCGAGAAGCACCGCGACCAGAGCCGCAGCCGGGGCCACGATCAACCCGGCCCGCAGGCTCTCGGTGTCGGCGATGAACCCGACGATCGGCGGTGACAGCAGGAAGCCGAGCCGCAGCAGCCACGACACGACCGTGAGCCCCACTCCCGGTCGCAGGCCGGGCAGTTCGTCCGCCGCATGCATGGCGGCCGGGATGAGCGTCGCGATGCCGAAGCCGACGGCGGCGAATCCGGCGATGGTTCCCGGCACGCTCGGGAAGATGAGCGCGAGTGTCATGCCCGCTGCGGCGATCAGTCCTCCGACGCGGGCCACCGCGCGCTGCCCGAACCGGTCGGTCATGCCGTCGCCCAGCATCCGGCCGATGAACTGTGCGCCGACGAGCGCGATGAATCCGAGCGGCGCGATGGCGGCCGCGGCGCCGAGCGATTCACTCAGATAGAGAGTCGCCCACGAGTTGCCGGCGTCTTCGGCCACGGCACCGGCCATCGCGATGAGCGTGAGCGCGATGATGATCATCACGGTGCGAGGGCTGACTCCGCGGCGCACGGCGCCGCCCAGCTCGACCGGCTCGGCCGTCGCCTCCGCATCCGCCTCCTCATCGCGTCCGGGCAGGCAGAACCAGAGCGCGGTGAAGGCGACGGCCGCGAACACCGCGGTCGAGATGCCGAGATGCACGCCGAGCGGCAGCTGCAGGGCGATCGCGGCCGCGGCCATGCCTCCGCCGAGAACCGCGCCGATCGACCAGATGGCGTGGAACGAGTTGATGATCGAGCGGCCGTATCGCCGCTGCACGCGCAGACCGTGCGCGTTCTGCGCGACGTCGGTGATCGCGTCGGATGCCCCGCCGAGCAGAAGGGCGACGGCGAAGAGGATGCCGGAGGGCGCCAGTGCGGCCGCGAGCAGGCCGAGCCCCGTGGCGATCGTGCCGAACACGGCGATCCGCGCCGAGCCGAATCGACGGATCAGCACGGCGGCGAGAAGACCCGCGGCGATCGCGCCGGCAGGGAAGGCCGCGATCGCGAGGCCGTACCCGGCGTTGTCGAGCCCCAGAGCAGCCTTGATCTCGGGGTAGCGGGGCAGGATGTTGGCGAACAGTGCGCCGTTCGTGAGGAACAGCGCCGAGACCGCGATGCGCGCTCGGCGCGACGCCTGGTCGACAGCCGGCCGTCGAATCGATTCGATCGAAGTCATAGCAACGACCGTACACGTCGAGGGACGCCGTCGAAAATCGCCTTCCGCATCGCGTATGCCACCCGTGCGGCGATCGCGATCGACCTCAGTGGAGCTGCGGTTCGCCCTGTGCGATCTCTTCGGCGATCACGGATGCCGCAGCGACCGCTGCCTTGGCGGCATCCAGGTCGTCGAACTGGCCGATGAAGTCGGACTGCGCTCCGAAAGCCCGAAAGCCCTCACGCGGCGTCCCCGTGATCGATCCGAGGAACTGGCGCCGGTCATTGCCGACGTGGAAGCCGGGATCGACCTCGACCCACAGCCCTCGCGTCCGCGAGGCGCCTCGCACCCGCGCGCTCGTCGCCGCCTTCGCGGCATTTCTGATTCGTACGGACATGGCTCACGCAGTCATCGCGTGCAGCACACGCGACCCCGTGAGCGCCGGAGCGAACTCAGCCCGAGTGAGGTCGAGCCCGCCGGCCGAGTTCGCCGCGTTCATCATCGAGACCACCAGCGAGCGGTCGATGCTCGGCTCCTCGTCCATGGCGAACCGGAGGGGGATGGAGGCGTGCACCCAGAGCGTCTCGATGGCGCCGTCGCCGATCGAGAGGGTCAGGGGGAAGGACTCGTTGCGCCGCAGCTTGGTCACGATCACCAGCCGCAGGTGGGTCAGCAGCTCGTCGTCGATCTCGATCGGTGCGGCGGTGCTTCCGTAGGTCAGGTAACCCATGTTCTCTCCCTCACGCTCAGACTGGCTTGAGAAATAGATTACTAGGTTACCTAGCTAAATCCCAGTCGGACGTCAGGGAAGGTCGCCGATCTCTTCCGTCAAGCGGTGCAGGAACCGTGAGATCGCATCGGTCTGCTCGGGCGTGAACTCGTCGGCGAGGGCGGCGATGCGCTGCGTGAGCTCGTCGCCGGGCGAGTGGAGATCGCGCAGAGAGGGTCGCAGAACCTTCGATCGCGCGTCGGCCGGATGCGGGGCGACGACGATCTGGCCGCGCTCCTGCAAACGGCGCAGCAGACTCGTGATCGCGGCCGTGCTCACGTTCAGGTGCGCAGCGAGTCCTCCCGGGGTCGCGGGAGCATCCGCCGGCGCCTCCGTGATGTACCTCATGGCCTCACGATCGGTGTCATTGGGCGCGCGCAGCGCGGCGAGACGACGGCCCAGCTGCGCCTCGGCGCGACGGAGTTCGTCGACCCGAGCGACGAGATCGGTCGACGTCGTTCTGATGTCGGTCCTGCTGGCCATGTGTCACCCCCTGACCCCTCCATGCTACTCGAAAGACAGGTAACGAGGTGGCCTAGCGAATTCCAATGCCACCAGGGACTCTGATCGGGTGCGAAGATAGAACACGGGCAGGAAAGGGACGTCATGGTCGAGCGATTCACACTCGGGGATGCGGGGTACATCATGTACGCCGACATGCTCGATCGCCTGCGAGCGCGGTTCCCGTCGGTTCCCGCCTGGCGGCTCGACCAGATCGTGGCCGCCGAGCACGACGCCATCACGGGCGGACTGCTGCGGATCGTCCCTGCCGAGGTCGAAGCCGGCGCGATCGAGATGCTCGCGCGCGAGCATGGAGAGAACGAGGGATCCCTGAGCGATGACGGCGAGGTGGCGTGATGGAGCGCTCTGAAGAATTCGGCCGATCGGGGTACTGGTACCCCGACTCCGACAGCGCGAGCACGGTCGACGTGCTCAACATGCTCCGCCGCTACCGCTCGGCCGAGACCGCCATGCGAGCCCGCACCAGGGCGTCGATGGGCATGAACGAGACCGACCTGGTCGCGCTGCGATTCCTGCTGCGCGAGCAGCGGGCCGGCCGCATCGTGCGCCCGATCGACATCGCCCGCATGCTCGACATCTCCACGGCGTCGACGACGACCCTCATCGACCGCCTCGAGAAGGGCGGGCACGCGAAGCGCGAGCCGCACCCGACCGATCGCCGCGCCGGGGTCGTCGTGCCCACGGTCAGCAGCGACGACGAGGTGCGCGAGACCCTCGGCGCGATGCACCGGCGGATGCTGTCGCTCGTCGACGAGATGAGCGACCGCGAGCGTGGCATCGTGACGCGATTCCTCGCCGGCATGACCTCGGCCATCGAAGAGGCGTCGGATCTCGATCAGGAGCTGCGCGACGTCATCCGCTCGCACGAGGAGTCCGAGCCCTCCGGCGAGTGATCCCTCCGCCGCGGGTCAGGCCTTCTCGACCTGATCCTCGACCCGAGCGCCGGCCACTCCGTCGTCGTCCGCGGCGTTCTCGAGGCGTTCGGGGAACAGCTCGTCGAGGTCGAGGTCGGGGTTCTCCTCCTGCGTCTCGACCAGTTCCACGGCCTCCTCGATCGTCTGCACGCTCGGCATCGCACCCGGCAGCGGCCTGCGCGCCGACTCCTTGAGCACCACCACGGCGATGAAGCCGGCGATCGAGGTGCCGATCACGTAGAACGCCGGGGCCAGCGACGATCCGGTCATCTGCACGAGCGCCTCCATCACGACCGGAGCCGTGCCCGCGAACAGGGCGACGGCGAGGTTGTACGAGATGCCCATGCCGCCGTAGCGCGACGACGTCGGGAAGAGCGCGGGCAGAGACGAGGCGAGGTTGGCCACATAGAAGGTCACGGGGAAGGCGAGCAGCACCAGGCCGAGGAGCGTCGACCAGATCTCCCCGTGCATCATGAACAGGAACGACGGCACGGCCAGCACGATCGCCGAGATCGAGCCGATGAACAGCACCTTGCGGCGTCCGATGCGGTCGGAGAGCTTTCCGGTGAGCGGGATGCAGAGCGCCATCGCCACGAGCACGGGAAGGGTGAGCAGAGTGCCGTGCACCTCGTCGTAGCCCAGGGTTCCGGTGAGGTACGTGGGCATGTAGGAGGTGAGGGCGTAGCCCACGGTGTTGGCGGCGGCGACGAGCACGAACGCCGTCAGCAGCTCGCGCCAGTATGCGCGGATCAGTGCGAGCACGCCCTTGGGCGCATCCGCCGACGCCTGTGCGTCGTCGGCCGCGCGCTTCGCCGAGTCCTGTGCCTCCTGGAATGCCGGGGTGTCCTCGATCTTCAGCCGGAAGTAGATCGCGATCAGTCCGAGCGGAAGCGCGACGAGGAACGGGATGCGCCAGGCGAAGCCCTGCATGACCTCGGCCGACAGCGTCAGCTGCAGGATCGAGACGAAGGCGGCGCCGATCGCGAAGCCCATGTACGAGCCGAGGTCGAGCAGGGAGGCATAGAAGCCGCGGCGCCGGTCGGGCGCGTACTCGGTGATGAAGGTCGTGGCGCCCGCGTACTCACCGCCGGTCGAGAAGCCCTGCGCGAGCTTGAGCACGATCAGCAGGATCGGCGCCCAGACGCCGATGACCGAGAAGTCGGGGAGCACGCCGATGAGGAATGTGGCCGCGGCCATCATGATCAGCGTGAAGGCCAGCACGCGCTGACGGCCGAGTCGATCGCCGAGCTGGCCGAGCACGATGCCGCCGAGCGGACGGGCGACGAAGGTCACCGCGAAGACGCCGAGCGAGAAGAGCGACTGCGCCCCCGCGGATGCGTCCGGCAGGAACGCCCGCCCGATGATCACCGCGAGATAGCCGTAGACGCCGATGTCGTACCACTCCATGAGATTGCCGACCACGGTGCCGGCGACCGCGCGGCGGAGCATCGGGCGGTCGACGACGGTGACGTCCTCGACCGTGAGCCGACGAGGCTCTGCCGCGGCGGGACGCAGCCGTCGCAGCAGGCGCTGCCACAGGTTCGGCGTGTCATTGTTCAGGCGGTCGGACATGCTGTCTCACTCTCTCTCGCGCCGCACGACCATCGCAGGTCGGGCCGCACAGAAGGCGGGGAGGTGGCTCGCGCCACCTCCCCGCCGTTGCTCACCGGTGTCAGTTGTTGAACGCGTCCTTCACGTTCTCTCCGGCCTTCTTGACGTCGGCCTTCGCCTGGTCGGCGCGGCCCTCCGCCTCGAGCTTCTCGTTGTCGGTCACCTTGCCGACGGCCTCCTTCGCCTTGCCGGCGAGGTCCTGAGCGGTGTTCTTGATCTTGTCATCGAGTCCCATGGGGGCTCCTCTCTCTTATCAGCGGTGGTCTGTGGTCGAGCGCCCGCGCCGTGCGGTCACAGGGGGATGTCGAGGGCGGATGCCGCCAGCGGCAGAGTGCCGGCGGCGATGACCGCGATGAGGCCGACGACTCCGGCGGACTTCCAGAACGGCGTGCGCGATGCGGGGAGCGGGACGCTGCGGAGCCCGGTGGAGCGGCCGACAGCAGCACGTGCCGACAGCGGGGCGACGTCGACAGGACCGTTCGGCAGGATTCGCCGAGACCGGAGCTCACGACGGGTGGGGTACTGCGTGGCTGTCGTCATGTGATCACCTTCCTCCGCCAAAAGATTACTAGATGAACTAGTCAATCGCCAGCCTAGTGAAATTTCCGGTCATCACGCCTACGCTCGACACATGACCGAGCTCACCCAGCCCACCGGGCACGAAGAGGCCCTGCGCGCCCTCCCCCGCGAAGACGGATCGGCGCCTCGCGCGCTGGTGCTCGGCGCCACGGGATACATCGGCGGGCGGCTGACGCCTCGTCTGCTGAACGCCGGATACCGGGTGCGCGCACTGGCCAGGGACGCCGCGCGCGCGGCATCCTTCCCGTGGGGTGCCGACTGCGAGATCGTCGAGGGGTCGGCTGACGACGCGGACGCCGTGGCCGAGGCCATGCGCGATGTCGACGTGGTCTACTACCTGATCCACTCGATGACGGCGGGCAAGGGGTTCGAGGAGAGCGACGAACGAGCGGCCACCACGGTGGCGGATGCCGCGGCGAAGGCCGGCGTGCGCCGCATCGTGTACCTCGGCGGACTGCATCCCGACGATGTGAAGCTCTCGCCTCATCTGCGCTCCCGGGTGCGGGTGGGCGAGATCTTCCTCGAGTCGGGCGTTCCGACGCTCGTGCTGCAGGCGGGCGTCGTGATCGGCTCCGGTTCCGCGTCGTTCGAGATGATCCGGCACCTGACCGATGTGCTGCCGTACATGCCGGCGCCGAAATGGGTGCGCAACCGCATCCAGCCGATCGCGGTGCGCGACGTGCTGCACTACCTGCTGGGCGCCGCGCGCGTCGATGACAGCGTCAACCGCGCCGCCGACATCGGCGGACCCGACGTGCTGCGCTACGGCCAGATGATGAACGGCTATGCGCTTGAGGCGGGTCTGCGCCAGCGCGCGATCGCTGCCCTGCCGGTGCTCACTCCGGGACTCGCATCGCACTGGGTGAACCTGGTGACCCCGGTTCCGCGATCGATCGCGCGCCCGCTCGTCGCGTCGCTGCAGAACGAGTGCATCGTCAAGGACCGCGCGATCGATGACCTCATCCCCCGCCCGGACGGCGGGCTGACCCCGTATCGGACCGCCGTCTCGATGGCGCTGGGCCGTCTCGACGCCGACACCATCGAGACGAGCTGGCAGGATGCCGAGGTCTCGGGCGCCCCCAGCGACCCGCTGCCCAGCGACCCGGACTGGGCGGGACGCACCGTCTTCACCGACACCCGCAAGCTGAAGACGTCAGCTCCGGTCGACGGACTGTGGCGGGTGATCATCGGCATCGGCGGGTCGAACGGCTGGTATTCGTCGAAGTTCCTCTGGGCGGTGCGCGGCTGGATGGACCGGCTCGTCGGCGGAGTCGGGCTCCGCCGCGGACGCCGCAGCAAGGCCGAGGCGCGGGTCGGTGATGCGATCGACTTCTGGCGCGTCGAAGCCGTCGAGGAGCCCGGCCGCAAGACCGACTCGTCGCCCGCGAGCGGCGGACTGCTACGGTTGCGCGCCGAGATGAAGGTGCCGGGCGAGGCCTGGCTCGAGCTGCGCGCACTGCCCGACGGCGACGGATCCCGCTACGAGCAGCGGGCGGTGTTCTTCCCCCGCGGGCTCGCGGGACGGCTGTACTGGCTGGCCGTGCTGCCGTTCCACGGCTTCATCTTCGCGGGCATGGCGGCGAAGATCACCGCCGCGGCATCCGTCCCCGTCGAGACGGTCGCGCCCGGTGCGGGCGAGGCGGGTGCGGGCGAGGCGGGCGTCGGCGAAGCGGGTGCGAGCGAGGCGGGTGCGGGCGAGGCGGCCCCGAGCGAGACGGCCCCCGTCGCCTGAGCCTCTGGGCCCACGCGAGGTGTATGCGGGGCCACTTCGACACCGGGACTCACGTGCGGGGCCACTTTCGCAGCGGAAACGGTCGATTCGGATGCGTTACTGACCGCGCACCGCGATGGAACCCGCGGGTAGGGGCAACCTCACGCCCCACCTACATGGCGGGGCCACTTCGACACCGGGACTCACGTGCGGGGCCACTATCGCAGCGGAAACGGTCGATTCGGATGCGTTACTGACCCCGCACCGGGCCGGGGCGGCGCGGGCGGGGTCAACAATGCGACTGACGTCAGGAAGGACGCTCGGCGAGGCCCGCAGGGTCGCCCCCGTCATCCGACCCGGCGTCCGCGGCCGCACCCGCACTCGCATCGCCGGCCGCACTCGCGTCGCCGGTCGCACTCGCATCTCCGGCCGGACTCGCATCGCCGGCATCGGCGCCGGCATCCGCTGCGCCACCACCGGCGTCGGGGATGATGTCGATCGCCTCGGTCGCGGTCGCGTAGACCTCGGCGAGGCTGTCGTCGACGTCGGCCTCATCGATCCAGGCGAGGTCGTCTTCGGAGTGGTCGTACTCGACGGGCACGAGCGCGAAGTCGTCGCCGTACTCCTCGAGTCCGGCCATGACGCTGTGGCGCACGGCCATGCGGGCATAGCGCTCGCGCAGGATCATGGGGTCGCGTCGCAGATCCTTCATGAACGCGACCATCATGAAGGCCATGATCACCGCGAACGGCAGCGCCGCGATGATCGTGACGTTCTGCAGCGACTTCAGGCCGCTGCCCTCTTCGCCGGTGACGAGCAGCACCGCCGCGATCACTCCGACCAGGATTCCCCAGACGACGGCGACCCAGCGCGACGGCTCGGGGCGGCCCTGCTGCGAGAGCGTGCCCATGACGAGCGAGGCCGAATCGGCGCCGGTGACGAAGAAGATCGAGATCAGCAGGATGAGCACGATGCTGGTGATCAGCGGGAACGGCAGGTTCTCGAGCACGCCGAAGAGCACCTCTTCGGGCGGGTCGACCGTGAGCCCTGCCCCGTTCATCTGCTGCTGGATCGCCGTGGTTCCGAAGATCGCGAACCAGATGAGCGAGATCGCGGCCGGAACCAGGATGACGACGGAGACGAACTGGCGCAGCGTGCGGCCCCGCGAGATCTTGGCGATGAACATGCCCACGAACGGCGACCAGGAGATCCACCATGCCCAGTAGAAAATCGTCCAGCTCGACAGGAACATCTGCGCCTCATCGCCCTGCGACGCCGACCGCGCGACCATCTCGGGCAGGTCGCCGAGGAACTGCACGGCGACCGAGGGGATGACGTTGAGGATCAGCAGCGTCGGTCCGACGAAGAAGACGAAGAATGCGAGCAGCAGCGCGACGACCGCGTTGATGTTCGACAGCGCGCGGATGCCCTTCGAGACGCCCGAGACCGCCGAGGCGATGAAGCAGGCGGTGAGCACGGCGATGGCCGCGATGAGCACGCCGTTGCCGAGTTCGCCGATGCCGCTGACGATCTCGACGCCGTGGCCGATCTGCAGGGCTCCCAGGCCGAGCGACGCGGCGGTGCCGAAGAGGGTGACGATGATCGAGAAGATGTCGATCGTGCGACCGAGGGGTCCGGTGGTGCGGCCCTCGCCGAGCAGCGGCGCGAAGATCGACGAGATCAGGGGCGTGCGGCCACGACGGAACGCCCCGTACGCGATCGCGCCGCCGACCAGCGCGTAGAAGGCCCACGCCTGCGGGCCCCAGTGGTAGAGCACCTGCGCCTGCGCCGTGTGCATGGCCTCGAGGGTGTTCGCCTCGACCGTTCCGGGCGGCGGGTTCTCGAAGAAGGTGAGCGGCTCGGCGGCGCCCCAGAAGACGAGACCGATGCCCATTCCGGCGGCGAAGAGCATCGAGATCCACGAGAACATCGAGAATTCGGGCTCTTCGTCGTCGCGGCCCAGGGGAATGCGTCCGTAGCGGCTGAAGCCGACGAAGAGCATGAAGACCAGGATGACGGTGGCGATCGTAGTGAAGAAGAAGCCGAAGTACTCGACGACCCACCCGAGCACGGTCGAGGTCGTGCCCGAGAGGTTGTCACCCGCGAACACGCCCCACGCGATGAACGCGAGGGTCAGCGCGACGGCGATGCCGAAGACGAGCGGATCGGTGCGGTAGGTGCGTCCGGTCTCTTCGACCGAGACGCCGGGCACGAGCGCCGGGTGCACGCCGCGCGGCGGAACCGCGGCGATGTCGCGCACGATCTTCTGCGCGGTCTCGGTGGCCTTCGCGGCCTGCCTGATCGCGGCGGTGGAGGTCTTCGGAGGGTCGTTCCTCGTGGGCGTCTTCTCGTCCGGAGTGTCCATGAGAACCCATTCTCCCATGCCGGCATTCTGCGACCTGGACGGAAAGGCCAGATGAACGGGTCGATCCGCGGCGCTCCGGGGCCCTACACGCCGGGCGGATGCCGGATGCTCCGGGTTCTCCGGGCGCATCAGCGCGAGCACCAGGACGCGTCAGCGCGAGCACCAGGACGCGTCAGCGCGAGCACCAGGGCGCATCAGCGCGAGCACCAGGACGCGTCAGCGCGAGCGACGGCCGCCGAACACCGAGTGCAGCAGGGGCAGCGCCGAGACGCAGATGAGGGAGATGCCGAGCGGCGGCAGCGGCGTGACGAGCAGCGCGCCTCCGACGAGCATCGCGGCGAACAGCACGCCCGATCCGATGCGGCGGGCGATGCCCTCGAGCCGGTCGAGGCGGCGCTCGAGGGCCGAGGTGTCGAAGGTGACGTTGCCGTCGTCGACGCGGGTGATGATCGCGTCGATCCGCTTCGGCAGGCGGTAGGTGACGGCAGCGGTCTCCATGGCCTGCTGCGCCATGTCCTGCATGAGGTTGCCCGACTCGTCGCGCAGCAGGCGGCCGGCGTAGGGCTCGGCGGCGTCCCACACGTTGAACGACGGATCGAGGCTCGAGCACATGCCCGAGGTCAGCGACACCGCACGGATGAGCAGCAGCATGTTCTCGGGCAGCTGGAGCGGAAGCGAGCGCACCATGTCGCCGAACTCATCGGCGAAGTCGGTGAACTCCCGAGGGTCGACCTTGCTGAGCTCGGCGAAGCCCATGCCGCCGAAGCGGGCGAACAGTGCGCGGAGCGCCCGCTCGAGCTCGGCGGTGTCGGCGGAGGGCAGCAGCACGCCGATCTCCTGGGCCGCTGTGACCAGGCCTCGACTGTCGCGACCGGCGACCGCGATCAGCAGGGTGCGCAGACCGTCGCGGAGGTTGTCGGGCACCTCGGCCATCATCCCGAAGTCGATGAAGGTGAGGCGGAAGTTGCGGCCGGTCGTCGAGTCGGCCTCGGGTGTCACGAAGATGTTGCCCGGGTGCGGGTCGGCGTGCACGAAGCTGTGCGTGAACACCTGGTCGAACATGACCTCGGCGAACACGTCGGCGACCTCGGCCGGATCGATGCCGGCTGCCCGTAGAGCATCCGTGTCGTTGATCTTGATCGCGGTGACGTCCGAGAGCGTGAGCACGCGCCGGGTCGACCGCTCCCAGACGATCTCGGGGGCGCTGACGCGGGAGTCGCCGGCGAAGTTCTCGCGGAACCGCTCGGCACTGGCGGCCTCGTGCAGGTAGTCGATCTCCTCGAGGCTGGTCTGCGCGAACTCCTCGACGAGGCCGGGCGCGTCGACCCGATCGGCGACCAGTCGCACGCGCATCGCCCAGCGGGCGACGCGGCGCAGAGCCGCGAGGTCGACCGCGACGATCTCGTCGATGCCGGGGCGCTGCACCTTGACGACGACGTCGCCGAGACCGGTGTCGACGGCATCCTGCGCGGAGAGGCGGGCCCGGTGCGCTTGGCCGAGGGATGCGGCAGCCACCGGCGTCTCATCGAACCAGGCGTAGGCCTCAGCGAGCGGACGGCCGAGCTCGGCCTCGGCGGCCGCACGGATGTCGGCGAACGGCACGGCCGGGACCTCGTCCTGCAGTCCCTCGAGCTCCTTCGTGATCTCGGGCGGCAGCACGTCGAGGCGCGACGACATGAACTGCCCGACCTTGATCATGAGGCCGCCGAGTTCGACCGCGAGCACGTGGAACCGCTTCGCGAAGCGCTGCATGCGCGGCGCCCGGGTGCGCTCGGCGATCGAGCTCATGCCGAAGCGCGGCAGCACGAGCTCGAACCACCAGACCTTGAGGAACTCGCGCGCCGCGAACGACAGGATGCGGCGGTACCGGGCACGATGGGCGCCCTGCGCCGCAGCATCCGTCATGTGTCGTCCCTGTGTCGTGTGCGATCAGTCCTGAGCGAGGATCGAGTACAGCCTACGGCGGGCCTCGTCGAGGATCTCGACCGCCTGCTGCACCTGCTCGGTGCTGCCGCTGCGACCGACGGCCGCGGCTGCCGCCGCGAGGTCGACGCCCGCCTTGGGCAGTGCGCTGTAGCGGGGGTTGTCGTGCGAGCCCTCGCTCTTCGACTGCGACTCCCAGGGGGCGGGGGTCTCGGTGTGCTCGGCGGCGACGGCGCGGCCGGCCTCGGTGAGCGAGTAGGTCTTGCGACCGTTCTGCTCCTGAGCCTCGATCAGGCCCTCGTCGGCCAGCAGCTGCAGGGTGGGGTAGACCGAGCCTGCGCTCGGCTTCCACGATCCGCCGCTGCGATCGGCGATCTCGTTGATGATCTGGTAGCCGTGCATCGGCTTCTCGGTGAGCAGCGACAGCACCGCAGTGCGGACGTCGCCCTTCGCCATGCGCGAGCCGCCGCTGGGGCGCTGCTCGAAGGACTTGCGGAGCTGCTCCATGGCATCGAAGATCGCGGATGCGGGTCCGCCCTGGCCCGAGCCGAAGCCGGATCCGCCGAACGGGTTCGAGGGGAATGCGTTGTTCATGATGACCTCCCGGAAGTGGTGAGCGATAGTCAACGATATATCGTTAAGGCTGAGTGTGGGGTGGGAGTCTCGGCCCGGAAGGCGAACTTCGGCGGATGTGTCGATCGGCCTGCTGCTCGAACGTCATCTCTCTGTACGCTGACCGTCGAACAGTGAGGAAGAGACATGCGCTACACACTGCTGTTGCACTACGAAGAGCTCGATGCCGAGACTCTGGGCGCCGAGGCGCTCGCAGAGGGCCAGGCCGCATTCGCGAGCTACGCCGCCACCCTGCAGTCGGCAGGGGTGCTCGTCTCGGCCGAGGTTCTGCAGCCGTCGGCCGTCAGCACCACCGTTCGCGTGCGCGATGACGCACTGCAGGTGCAGGACGGCCCGTTCGCCGACACGAAAGAGCAGCTCGGCGGCACGGTCGTCATCGACGTGCCCGACCTGGATGCCGCGATCGGATTCGCCCGCCAGGCCCCGCCGGCGTTCTGGGGTGCGGTCGAGATCCGCCCGGGTGCCGTGTTCACGGTCGACGGCGTCTGGACTCCGAACCGATGATCCCCGAGGGGGTCCGGGCCGCTGCAGAGAGTGCGGCGCGGACCTCCTACGGCCGGCTGGTCGCGCTGCTCGCGGCGCGGTCCGGCGACCTCGCGCTCGCCGAGGACTCCCTGTCGGGAGCGTTCGAAGAGGCGCTGCGGCGCTGGCCGGATGCCGGAGTGCCCGACAACCCGGAAGGGTGGTTGATGACCGTGGCGAGGAACAGGCTGCGCGACGTGTGGAAGTCGGCCGCGGCGACGGCATCCGCTCCCCTCGCCGAGGAGAGCGCTCGCGTCGATCCGCTCGCCGACCATGATCCGCTCGCGATCGGCGACAAGCGACTCGAACTGCTGTTCGTGTGCGCGCATCCGGCGATCGACCCGGCCGTGCGCGCGCCGCTCATGCTCCAGACCGTGCTCGGATTCGAGGCGGCCGAGGTCGCGCGCGCGTTCGCCGTTCCGGCGACGGCGATGGCACAGCGCCTGGTGCGGGCGAAGCGACGCATCAGAGATGCCCGCATCCCGTTCGCGATTCCGGACCGCCGCTCGATGCCCGAACGATTGCCCGCTGTGCTGGAGGCGGTCTACGGATGCGCCGCGCTCACCTGGCGCGGCGACGCCGAGTCGATGGCGGGCGAGGCGCAGTACCTGGCCGTCACTCTGGCGGGGCTCCTCGAGGACGAGCCTGAGGCGTGGGGGCTGGCCGCCCTCACGACGCTGACTCTCGCGCGGCGCTCTCGCGAGTTCATCCCCCTCGACGAGCAGGATCCTCAGACCTGGGATGCGGCGCTGATCGCCGAGGGCGAGGCGTACCTGCGGCGAGCGCGGCCGACCGGTGCGCCGGGACGATTCCAGTTCGAGGCGGCGATCCAGGCGGTGCACTGCGATCGGCTGCGCACGGGCGCGACCGATTGGGACTCGCTGCGGATGCTGTACGCCGCGCTTCTCGCGGTCGCTCCGACCCTCGGCGCCCGGGTCGCGGCCGCCGTCGTCACCGCGCGCATCGACGGAGCCGAGGCGGGCCTCGCCGCACTTCCGGCCCATGCAGAGGGATTCCAGCCGTACTGGGCGGCTCGGGCGGGCCTGCTCGCCGAGACCGGACAGGATGCCGGTGAGGCCTACGCGCGGGCGATCGCGCTCGCCGACGATGACGGCGTCATCGGCTTCCTCCGCGGCCGCGCGGCGGCCCACGCACGATCCCACTGACACGCACTGCACGCACACGGCGCACGCACTGCACGCACACGGCGCTGAAAGCAAGCCCCGTGCGCTCCATAGCCGACGATGTTTGACTGCCGTCGATGTCGTCTTCCCCTGCCGTTTCCCCACCGTCCACTTCGATCAGAGTGAGCGTCGTCGTTCCCGTGTTCCGTCCGGGAGCGGCGTTCGACGAGCTCATCGCGTCTCTCGATCGGCAGACGCTCGATCACGGCCGGTTCGAGGTGCTGCTCTGCGACGACGGCTCCGGTGAGGAGACGGCGGCTCGACTGGTCGAGATCGCGCGTGATCGTCCCTACGTGCGCGTCGCGTATCTGCCGCATTCGGGATGGCCGGGAACACCGCGCAACCACGGGATCGACGATGCGCGCGGCACGTACATCCAGTTCGTCGATCAGGACGACTGGCTCTACGACGGCGCCCTCGAGGCGCTCTGCGACTACGCCGACGAGCATGCATCCGATGTCGTGGTCGGCAGGGAGGTCGGCATCGGCCGGCGGCTTCCGAGTCGCATCTTCCGCCGCGACATCCCCCGTGCGCGCCTCGGCGAGGATCCGCTGCTCGAGATGCTGACGCCGCACAAGATGTTCCGCACCTCGTTCCTGCGCGAGAAGCGCATCCGATTCCCCGACGGCAAGGTGCGCCTCGAAGACCATCTGTTCGTGATGAGGGCGTACTTCGAGGCGTCGACGATCTCGATCCTCGCCAGCCGCCCCTGCTACGCGTGGGTCAAGCATGCGGGCAGTGCCAGTTCGTCGCGGATCGAACCCGAGACGTACTTCCCGCATCTCGAGGCCGTGCTCGATCTCGTCGAGCGGTACACCGAACCGGGGCGACTGCGCGACCGGCTGCTGCGGCACTGGTTCCGCGGCAAGATCCTCAAGCGGGTGTCGGGCAAGAAGTACGCCGGGTACCCCGAGGAGTATCGCCAGCGACTGCTCGACGTCGTCATCCCGCTCGCGCGACGTCGCTTCGGACCCGGCGTCGACGGAGGCCTGGCCTTTCCGAACCGCATCCGGGCCGCACTGCTGCGAGCCGATCGACGCGCCGACCTGCTGACGTTCGCGCGGTTCGAGGCCGAGCTCACCTGCCGGGCGGTGGTGACGTCGGCACGGTGGTCGCGGGGCGGCGGACTGTATCTCACCGTCGATGTCTCGATCACCCGCGACGGGCAGGACGCACTCGAGTTCGAGCCGGGCACGGGCGTCATGACGTCACTGCCGATCGCGATGGACGGCCTTCCGACCGGTCTTCTCGAAGCCAAGCGGGAGATGTCCAACGATCACGTCGAGTTGGTGTGGCGCGACAAGGCCGCGGCGATCGAGCGTCGCGTGGCGAACCTCCACCCACGCAGCCTCGACTCCCTCCGCATCGCGATCGACCCGCTGAAGGTGTTCCGGCCCGGCGACGAGTCGCGCGGGGCGAAGCTCTTCGTGACCGTGCGACGGGCGGGGTGGACCTTCGACGTCCCCCTCCGAGCGGATGCCGCGACGCTCGCCGCCGCGGGACGCTCACCCCTGCTCGCCGGGCGCACGTGCACGCCGGTCGCGGGACGCGGCGGCGCCGTCGAGCTGCGCAGGCAGTACCCCGGCGGCCGGCTCAAGGACCTGGCCGGCCGCGCTGTGCGTCGGGTGCGGAGCGGCTCGCGCACGAAGTGACGAGGGTCAGCGCGGCAGCGTGAGCACCTCGGCCCCGGTCTCGGTGATGGCGATGGTGTGCTCGGTGTGGGCTGTGCGGCATCCGGTCGCACTGCGCAGCGTCCAGCCGTCGTCGTCGGTGACCAGCCGGTCGGTGTCGGCCATCACCCACGGTTCCAGTGCGAGCAGCAGGCCGGGGCGCAGTCTGTAGCCGCGGCCGGGGCGTCCGTCGTTCGCGACGTGCGGATCCTGGTGCATCGTCGAACCGATGCCATGGCCGCCGAACTCGAGATTGATCGGGTAGCCCGCGTCGCCGAGCACCGTGCCGATCGCGTGGGAGAGGTCGCCGATGCGCGCGCCGGGTCGGGCTGCGGCGATCGCGGCGGCCAGCGCACGCTCGGTCGCGTCGATCATGTCGAGGTCGGCGGATGCGGCACCGTCGCCGACCACGAAGCTGATGGCGGCATCCGCTGAGATCCCCCGGAGCGTGACGGCGAGGTCGAGAGTGAGAAGGTCGCCGTCGAGGAGGGCGTAATCGTGCGGCATCCCGTGCAGCACCGCGTCGTTCACGGCAGTGCAGACGTAGTGGCCGAAGGGCCCCCGGCCGAAGGAGGGGGCGTAATCGACGTAGCAGGACTGCGCACCGGCATCCTCGATCATCTGCTTCGTCCAGCGGTCGAGGTCGAGCAGGTTCACCCCGACCGCGGCTCGCTCCTTGAGGGACTGGAGGATGCCGCCGACGAGGGCGCCCGCGTCTCGTGCACGAGCCAGTTCGTCGCGGTTCAGGATCTCGATCATGGGGTTCTCCACAGCTCGCCGTCAGTCGTTCCAATAACTATCCCGGTAATACTATCCCGGTATTACAATGGGCACATGATGGTTCGGATGCCCCTGACTCCCGCCGAGGTCGAGCGGGGCGAGCGCCTCGGCGCGCTGCTGCGGCGAGCGCGCGGTGAGCGATCGATGCTGAGCGTCGCCCTCGAGGCGGGAGTCTCGCCCGAGACCCTGCGCAAGATCGAGTCGGGTCGCGTGGCGACCCCCGCCTTCTCGACCATCGCCGCGATCGCCGGCGTGCTCCACCTCTCGCTGGACTCGGTGTGGTCCGAGATCGAGCCGGCGGTGCATGCGGTCGGTCGCACGCAGGTCGCGTCCTGAGATGGCGCATGCGCTGATCACGGGCAGCTCGCGCGGCATCGGCCGCGCAGTGGCGCAGGCCTTCGCCCGACGGGGCGACCGGGTCGTCGTGCACTACGGCCGTGATCGCGCGTCCGCGGAAGAGACCCTCGCCTCGCTCGAAGGCTCGGACCATGCGATCGTGGGCGGCGACCTCGGGGATCCGGCGGAGGCGCAGCGCGTGGTCGAGGAGGGCATCACAGCCCTGGGTTCACTCGACATCCTGGTGAACAATGCAGCCGTGGCCCCGAGCGCGGCGAACGAGCATCGCGTCGACTCGACGACGTATGCCGAGTGGCAGCGCGCCTGGTCTGCCATGGCCTCGGTGAACCTGCTCGGCGCCTCGAACGTCACGATGCTCGTCGCTCAGCACATGATCGAGCGGGGCAGCGGCGGATCGATCGTCAACATCGGGTCACGCGGCGCGTTCCGCGGAGAGGCCGACCACCCCGCGTACGCCGCGACGAAGGCAGGACTGCACGCGTTCGGGCAGTCGATGGCGCTGGTGCTCGCACCCCACGGCATCTCTGTGACCTCGGTCGCTCCGGGAATGGTGGCGACAGACCGGCAGGCGGCGAAGCTCGAGGGAGCGCAGGGCGACAGCATCCGCGGCCAGAGTCCGTTCGGCCGGGTGGGCTCGCCGGAGGAGGTGGCGGATGCCGTCGCCTATCTCACCTCGCCGACCGCGGTGTGGGCGTCGGGCACGGTGCTCGACCTGAACGGCGCGTCGTACTTCCGCTGAGGCGGTGGGCTCCCGCCTGGGCGGTTGCGGGTCAGGAACGCAGCACGGACTCCAGCAGGCCGGGGAACAGCTCGTCGAGCTCTGCGCGGCGCAGCGTCAGCATCCGTCGCCGGCCGTTGGGCTCGTTGCGGATCACGCCCGCTTCGCGCAGCACCTTCATGAAATGCGACTTGGTGGACTTCGGCAGGTTCGGGTCGGTCGCGTGGCATTCGGCCATGTCGAGCGGGCCGTCGGCGAGCTGTCGCGCGATCGCCAGACGCTCGGGGTCGCTGAGGGCGAAGAGCACATCGGTGAGCTGGATCTCGGATCGCTCGGGGTGCGGGAGTTCGCCTGGCATGGTTCGAGAATAGTTGAACAATCGCGGAATCGCGAGTACGCTCCGATAGTTCGATGAATCTCGAACCGATACCGCGGGAGCACTCATGACCACCACGTCACCGATCGACACGACCGCGACGGCACCTCGGATCCGTCGCCCGCGCTTCGGCTTCGCGCTGGCCGTCGTGACGCAGATCGCGATGATGATGGGCGCGAGTGCGCCGTCGCCGTTCTACCCCGTGCTCGCCGCTGAGATCGGATTCGACGCGATCGTCATCAGCGCCGTCTTCGCCGTCTACGCGATCGCCCTGCTGCTCGCCCTGCTCACCGCAGGCTCGCTCTCCGACCATGTCGGGCGGCGACCGGTCGCGATCGGCGGTCTCCTGGTGCTCGCCGCGAGCATGGTGCTGTTCTGGCATGCCGATACGGTCGCCACGCTCATGCTCGCCCGCATCCTGCAGGGTGCGGCGAGTGGCGTACTCATCGCCGCCCTCTCGGCCGCCGCACTCGACCTCGCCCCCGGTGGCCGTTCGAGGGTCGCCGCACTGTGGAACGCGCTCAGCCCCGGAATCGGCCTCGCCCTCGGCGCGCTCGTCTCGGGCATCGCGCTGGACGTGACCGGACAGCCGCTGCTCGACGTGTTCGCACCTTTGACCGCCGTGTACATCGTGCTCGCGGGGCTCTTCTTCCTGGCACCCGAGACCGCTCCGCTGCGGCCGGGTGCACTCGCGTCGCTGAGCTTCCGGCTGTCGGTGCCGGCCGGCATCCGCTCGGACTTCTGGCGCGGAGCCCCCGCGATCATCGCCGGCTGGGCGACGGGTGGGCTCTTCCTCTCACTCGGCGCGAACATCGTGCGCACCCAGCTCGGCGGTGAGGCGCACGTCTGGCAGGGACTCGCGGTCGCGATGCTGGCCGGCGTCGGTGCGGTCACCGCATTCCTCTTCCGCAACCGGCGCCCGCGCACCTCGGTGATCTTCGGCACCGCGGCCCTCGCCGTCGGCACCGCGCTGTCGCTCTGGGCGCTCGCGACCGGGTCGCTTCCGTTCTACCTCGCCGCGACCGCCGTGACCGGCATGGGATTCGGCACCGCCTTCTCGGGAGTCGTCGCCTCACTCGCACCCCGCATCCCCCCGACCGACCGCGCCGACACGTTCGCCGTGATCTACCTGCTCGCCTACCTCGCCTTCGGCGTGCCCGCAGTCATCGCAGGGATGCTGGTCGGAGTCTTCGGACTCGGCGCAGTGTGCGTCGGGTACGGCGTCGCGGTCATCGCGCTCGCGCTCATCGCACTGGTGCTGCGGGTGCGTCGGGCGGAGTAGCTGCTCTCTGTTGGGTGGAGGTCTCTCGCGCTGGGGGAGGTCTCTCACTGCGGAGGGCGGATGCCGCCGATAGCTCCTTCGCTAGGCGCGATCTCCTTCCGAGCGCGCGCTGCCCCCTCATCCACCCCCCTACGAAGGAGATCTCTCGCTCCGAAGGACAGATGCCGCCGACACCTCCTTCGGTAGACGCGATCTCCTTCCGAGAGCGCGCCGCCTCCGGCATCCACCCCCACCGCGAGGGAAATCTCTTGCCTCGAAGGAGGTATGACGGCGACACCTCCTTCGGTCGACGCGATCTCCTTCCGAGCGCGCGCTGCCCTCCGGCATCCACCCCCAGTACGCAGGAGATCTCTCGCCCCGAAGGACGGATGCCGCCGACACCTCCTTCGTTATGCGCGATCTCCTTCCGAGCGCGCGGCCCCGGCATCCACTCCCACTGCGAGGGAAATCTCTCGCCTCGAAGGAGGGATGCCGCCGATATCTCCTTCGTTATGCGCGATCTCCTTCCGAGCGCGCGGCCCCGCACCCGGAGGAGATCTGCGCACCGGAGCAGATCCGCGTAGCGGAGGAGATCTGCGCACCGGAGGACGAACTCGCGCAGTTGATCCTCCCTTCCGTAGATCTCCTCCGCATCGAACGCGCCCCCGCACATCCACCTTGCCGAATCGAACGATTAACGATAGATTTCTGCTGTTGTTCGATGAGGGGTGGAGTCATGGCGAAGTCGACGATCATCGTGCTGCGGGTCGTGATCGCGTTGGCGCTGGTCGGATCCGTGGCCGTGCAGGCGCTCATCGTGCCGCTGCTGTGGCTCGACCTCGCCGACGAAGAGCTGTGGGGACGGATCGCCTTCGTGTCGATCGTCGTCCTCGGGGTGGGCACTCTGCAGGTCTTCGGCATCTGCGTGTGGCTGCTGCTCACGAAGGTGCGTCGCGGATCGATCTTCTCGACCTCGTCGTTCCGCTACATCGACGTGATCATCGGCGCGATCCTCGTGGCCGCGGCTCTCCTGTGGATCCTCGCGGCGATACTCGCTCCGGGCTCGGCAGCTCCGGGTCTCGTCGCGCTCATCGGCGGAGCCGGGGTGGTGCTCGCCGGCGTCGCCCTGCTGGTCGTGGTGATGAAGGCGCTGCTGCGGCAGGCGATCGACCGCGATGTCGAGGCGCAGGCGCTGCGGTCCGAGCTCGACAACGAGGTCATCTGATGCCCGTCGTCGTCGACATCGACGTGATGATGGCGCGACGCAAGATGGGTGTCGGCGAGCTGGCCGAGCGCATCGGGATCACGCCGACGAACCTGGCCGTGCTGAAGAACGGGCGGGCGAAAGCCGTGCGGTTCTCGACCCTCGACGCACTGTGCGAAGTGCTGGAATGCCAGCCCGGCGACATCCTGCGCTGGGAGGCGTGAGGGGGACCTCTTTCATCGCGGCGCCCACACACCCACACACCCACACACCCACGCACCCACGCACCGGAGGAGTTCTGCGCTTCGGAAGGCCTGATCCCGGGATTCTCTCCTTCGGAAGCGCATTTCTCCTTCACAATGCGTGATGCGCGCTGCGACACCTCGACGCGGCGGTATCGAGCTCTTGCGGTGCGGAGGAGAACAGCGCACCGGAGGATGGGATCGTCGATACGGCCCTCCGCATCGCAGATCTCCTCCACATCGACGATGGCCAGCAAGAGAGGGACAGCAATGGATGCCGGACGTCGAAGCGCCCGGAGGCCGACGCCTACCGCCGCGCGAGCAGGTCGCGCAGTCGCGCGGCCTCGCCCTCGGGCATCCCGTAGCAGTGCTCGGGCGCCGGGTACTGCCCGCCTCGCACCTCGTCGGCATAGGCCGCGACCCCCGCGATGGACACACCGCGCACATCGGCGTAGCGCTTGACGAACTTGGCGGCCCCGCCGGCGTAGATGCCGAGCAGGTCGTGGAAGACGAGCACCTGGCCGTCGGCATCCGCTCCGGCTCCGATGCCGATCAGCGGAATGCGCAGCAGGGGCGCGAGAGCGGCGGTGACCTCGGACGGCACTGCTTCGATCACGAGCAGCGAAACTCCGGCATCCTGCAGCGCGAGGGCGTCGTCGATCACGGCGAGCGCCGCCTCGGCGGTGCGTCCCTGGGCCCGGTATCCGCCGAGCGAGGTCGCGGTCTGCGGGGTGAGCCCGACATGGCCGACGACGGGGATGCCGGCATTCACGAGCGCTCGAGCACGGTCGACCGTGGTGCCGCCGCGCTCGATCTTGACCAGGTCGACGCCGGCCTCCTTGATGAAGCGCTGCGCGGTCGCGAGGGCGAGCTCATCCGACGCCTCGTACGAACCGAAGGGCAGGTCGCCGACGAGCAGTGGCTTCGTGAGTCCGCGCCGCACGGCCTTCGTCAGCATCAACATCTCGTCGGTCGTGACGGGCACGGTGCTGTCGTGGCCGAGCACGGTCATCGCGGCCGAATCACCGACGAGCACCAGGTCGACGCCGGCCTCCTCGACGATCTGCGCACTCGGGAAGTCGTACGCGGTGACCATGACGATCGGCTCGCCGGCATGCTTCTTGGCGTCGAGATCGCGCAGGGTCAGTCGCTTCGTCGGGGCGGCGTGGGCGCTCATGGCGTGAACCCTCTCAGCAGGTGGTTGTCGATCAATCGGGCGGCGCCGACACGAGCGGCGACGAGCAGCAGGGCGTCGCGGTCGATGCGGGTGACGGGCTGAAGCGTCTCGGCATCCCGGAGTTCCAGATACTCGACGTCGATTCCCGCCTCGGCGAGAACATCCCGGGCAGCGGACAGGATGCCATCGCCATCGCCGATACCGTCCCCGTCGCCCGAACGGTGCGCGGCATCCGCCGCGTCGAGCGCACGGTTCAGCGCGGTCGCCCGGTCGCGTGCATCCGCGTCGAGGTAAACGTTGCGCGAGCTCATGGCGAGTCCGTCGGGTTCGCGGACGATGGGGCACGCCTCGATGCGCACATCGAGGTTCAGGTCACGCACGACCCGCCGGACGACGAGCACCTGCTGCGCGTCCTTCTGCCCGAAGTACGCGACGTCGGGCTGCACGATGCCGAACAGCTTCGTGACGACGGTCGCGACGCCGTCGAAGTGGTGGGGGCCGCGGCTCGCGCCGTCGAGTACCTCGGTGATGCCCGCCACGTGAATGTTCGTGGCGAAGCCGTCGGGGTAGATCTCGGCCGGCTCGGGGGCGAAGAGGATGTCGACGCCCTCCGCTTCGGCGAGCGCGGCGTCACGCGCTTCGTCGCGCGGGTAGGTGCTGAGGTCTTCGTTCGCGGCGAACTGGGTCGGATTGACGAAGAGCGAGACGACGACGAGGTCGTTCTGCGCCCTCGCCGCGCGCATGAGCGAGAGGTGCCCCTCGTGGAAGGCGCCCATGGTCGGGACGAGCCCGACAGTCCCGCCGTCACCGCGGGCGTCTCGAACCGCGGTGCGCACCTCGGCGATCGTACGGAGGATTCTCATGACCGGGGCTTTCTGTCGGCGACCGCTCGGGTGGCGGCGGCGAGTGCGTCGAAGAGGTCGGCGACGTCGGCGGATGCTGCGCGCTGCCGCGCGACGGTCGCCTCGTCGCCGCGAGCGATCGGACCGGTGAGGGCGGATGCCGCGCCGGATGCCACCCAGTTGTCGACCGTCTGCTGCACGAGCGGTGCGAGGTGGGCGCGATCCAGCCCGGAGGGAGCCGCGAGGCGCTCGGCGGCGTCGAGCACCGTGAGCACGAAGTTCGAGGCGAAGGATGCGGCCGCGTGATACTCCGCGCGGTGGGCGTCGTCGACGCGGAAGGGTGTCGCACCGAGCGCTGTGGCGAGCTGCTCGGCCACCGCGAGCGCCTCGGGTGTGCGGCCGTCGACTGCGACGCCGATTCCGCGGAAGACCTCGGGCGTCTCGGTGCCGGTGAAGGTCTGCAGCGGGTGGATGCTGAAGTCGACGTCGGCGAGCGGCGTCGCACCTGAGACATGCGCGACGAGTCGAGCATGCGGTCGCGCGGCGAAGGCCACCGCCGCGATCGCCGAATCGGGAATGCAGAGCAGCGCGATATCGGCATCCGGCATCCGGTCGTCGCGACGAAGCGGGCCGAGGACGCCGAAGCCCGCTGCACGCAGGGCCCGGGCGAGAACGCCGCCGAGACGACCGGCGCCGACGATGGCGATGGTCGTGTCAGGGGCGAGAACAGGGGTGCTGTGCATGTCGATTCCCCGGCCGAGAAGGGCGGCGCGGATGGGATGAGTATCCGCCCGAGACCGGGTACGCGCAAAATCTCGGAACATACTGACAATCCGAACGCGCCCAGCCCTTGTCACTCTGCTGCACATGACACGCAGATACCTGCTCGCAATGACCTCGCGATCTCGCCACCCTCCCGCGACACCACCGATCGGGAGGGGATCCTCGATGCGGAGGGCCGATTCCCGGCATCCGCCCTCCGTACTGCAGAAATCCTCCGCATCGAGACCGAGGTCTTACGCTGGAACGTCTGCCCCATCCCCGGGCACCTTCTCTGGAGCATCCCCATGTCTGCACTCGCGGTCGACGATCGCGCCCGCTATCGGGCGAATCCCACTGTCCTCCAGGCGCTGAAGAGTCCGCGGATGCTGACGCGCGAGGTGCTCGCGGGCCTGGTCGTGGGTCTCGCGCTGATCCCCGAGGCGATCGCGTTCTCGGTGATCGCGGGCGTCGACCCGAAGGTGGGGCTGTTCTCGTCGTTCATCATGGCGGTGTCGATCGCGTTCCTCGGCGGGCGCCCCGCGATGGTGACCGCGGCGACCGGAGCCGTCGCGCTCGTGATCGCACCGGTCGCTCCGACCTACGGGATGGACTACTTCATCGCGACCGTGATCCTCGCGGGCATCTTCCAGGTGCTCCTCGGGGTGCTGGGCGTCGCGAAGCTGATGCGATTCATCCCACGCAGCGTCATGGTCGGGTTCGTGAACGCGCTCGCGATCTTCGTGTTCAGCTCGCAGTTCCCGCAGCTGATCGACGTGCCGTGGCTGGTGTATCCGCTGGTCGCACTGGGGATCGTCGTGATGATCGTGATGCCCAGGATCACCAGGGTCGTGCCCGCGCCACTCGTGTCGGTGGTCATCGTGACCGGTGTCGTGCTGGCGTTCGCGATCACCGTGCCGACGGTCGGCGATCAGGGCGAGCTGCCGAAGAGCCTTCCCGAGCTGTTCATCCCGAACGTGCCGCTCACCTGGGAGACGTTCACGATCATCGCTCCGTTCGCCCTCGGGGTCGCGCTGGTCGGGCTCATGGAGTCACTGCTCACCGCCAAGCTCGTCGACGAGATCACCGACACCCACTCGAACAAGACGCGCGAGTCGTGGGCGCAGGGCGTGGCGAACATGCTCTCCGGAATCTTCGGAGGCATGGGCGGATGCGCGGTGATCGGCCAGACCATGATCGGCGTCAAGGCGTCCGGGGCGCGTACCCGCATCTCGACGTTCTGCGCCGGCATCTTCCTGTTCCTGCTGGTCGTCGTGTTCGGCGACTTCGTCGGCACGATCCCCATGGCCGCCCTCGTCGCCGTGATGATCATGGTCGCGATCGGCGCCTTCGACTGGCACAGCGTGAAGCCGTCGACCCTCAAGCGGATGCCGAAGAGCGAGACCTTCGTGATGGTGGCGACCGTCGTGCTCGTGCTCCTCACCCACAACCTCGCGGTCGGCGTCGTCGGCGGGGTGCTGGTCGCATCCGTGCTGTTCGTGCGGCGGGTGGCGCACTTCGTGTCGGTCGAGCGCTCGGTCTCGGGCGACGTCGCGCGCTACGTCGTGAACGGCGAGCTGTTCTTCGCCTCGAGCAACGACCTGACCACCCTCTTCGAGTACCCCGACGACCCCGAGCATGTCGTGATCGACCTCTCGGGATCGCACATCTGGGATGCGTCGACCGTCGCCGCCCTGGATGCGATCGAGACGAAGTATGCAGCGCTCGGCAAGAGCGTCGAGATCGTCGGGATGAACGAGAGCAGTCAGCGGATGCGGGGACGGTTGACCGGCGGGTTCGAGTAGCGATCCACCCGGACGCGCCTCAGCGCACGAGGGCGGGCCGCTTGCTGTCGAACTGCCAGTCGGGCACGAGGTACTGCATGCCGATCGCGTCGTCGCGGGCGCCGAGCCCGTGCTCGACATACAGCTCGTGGGCCTCGGCGAGCCGCACGCGGTCGATCGTCACACCGAGTCCCGGCCGGTCGGGCACGCGCACCGCGCCGTCGCGGATCTGCGGCGCATCGACCGTCAGCTGCTGACCGTCCTGCCAGATCCAGTGCGTGTCGAGTGCCGTGATCTCGCCGGGCGCGGCCGCACCGACCTGCGTGAACATCGCCAGCGAGATGTCGAAGTGGTTGTTCGAGTGCGAGCCCCATGTGAGGTCGAAGTCGTTGCACAGCTGCGCGACGCGCACCGACCCTGCCATCGTCCAGAAGTGCGGGTCAGCGAGCGGGATGTCGACGGCATCCGATCGGATCGCGTGCGCCATCTCGCGCCAGTCGGTCGCGATCATGTTCGTCGCGGTCCGCAGTCCGGTGCGCCGCCGGAACTCCGCCATCACCTCTCGGCCCGAGAACCGGCCCTCCGCACCGCAGGGGTCCTCGGCGTAGGCGAGCACGTCGCGCAGTCGTCGACCGATGCGCACCGCATCCTCCAGCAGCCACCCGCCGTTCGGGTCGAGCGTGATGCGCGCCTCGGGGAAGCGCTGGGCGAGGGCGGTCACGACGTCGGCCTCGATCTCTCCGTCGAGCACGCCGCCCTTGAGCTTGAAGTCCGCGAATCCGTAGCGCTGCTGGGCGGCTTCGGCCAGGCGCAGGACGCCCTCGGCCGTCATCGCCTCTTCGCGTCGCACGCTCTCCCAGCTGTCGCCGCTCTCGCGCAGATAGGGGAGGTCGGTCCTGTCGGCATCGCCGACGAAGAACAGATAGCCCAGCATCGGCACGCTGTCGCGCTGCTGACCGTCGCCGAGCAGTTCGGCGACCGGCACGCCGAGGTGCTGCGCATGCAGGTCGAGAAGCGCCGACTCGATGCCGGTGACGGCGTGCACGGTGGTGCGCAGGTCGAACGTCTGCAGCCCGCGGCCACCGGCGTCGCGATCGGCGAAGCGCGTCGCGATCGACCGCAGCAGCGAACGGTATCGGCCGACCGGCTGACCCGAGAGCATCTCGCCGGCCTCGATGATGGTGCGGCGGATCGGCTCTCCGCCGGGAACCTCGCCGAGACCCTCGCGTCCGTCCGAATCCGTCACGATGACGATGTTGCGGGTGAAGAACGGCCCGTGCGCGCCCGAGAGGTTCAACAGCATCGAGTCGTGGCCGGCGACCGGAACGACCTCGACTCTGTCGACGGTGGGAACGGCGCTCATGCGGACGCCTCGCGCCGCCCGTCGATGAAGCGCGGGACGTGCCACGGGTTGGCGTCGCGCAGCGCCTCGGGCAGCAGCTCGTCGGGGATGTTCTGATAGGCGACGGGCCGCAGGAAGCGCTCGATCGCGAGAGTCCCGACGCTCGTGGTGCGCGAGTCGCTCGTCGCCGGGAACGGTCCGCCGTGAACCATGGCGTGCCCGACCTCGACCCCGGTCGGCCAGCCGTTCGCGAGGATGCGCCCGACCTTGCGCTCGAGCACCGGCAGCAGCGCCGCCGCGAGCTCATTGTCGTCCGCGCTGAGCTGCAGCGTGGCCGTCAGCTGACCCTCCAGACGCGACGCCGCCTGCACCAGCTCGACGACATCGCCGTACCGCACCACCAGCGATGCCGCACCGAAGATCTCCTCGTGCAGCACGTGGTTCTCCTCGAACGATCCGAGGTCGGCCGCGTGGATCACGGGCGCGGGAGCATGCGGACCCTGTCCGTCGGATCCCCTCGCGAGGATCTCGGCGTTGGCGTCCCTCGTCTCGACGCCCTCGCGCCACGCGGCGGCGATGCTCGGCGAGAGCATGGTCTGCCCTGTGGCCGCGCGCAGCGCCTCGGATACGGCCTGCAGGAAGGCGTCGCCCTGCGCGCCCCGCGGGATGAAGACGATTCCGGGCTGCGTGCACAGCTGCCCGCTGGATCCGGTCGCGCTCTGCACGTACCCCGCGGCGAGCGCTCCGACATCGCCGCGCAGAGCGCCGGGCAGGATGAACACGGGGTTCACCGAGCTCATCTCGGCGTAGACGGGGATCGGCACTGGCCGCGCCTGCGAGGCGCGCACGAGGGCGAGACCGCCTTCGCGGGAGCCGGTGAACCCGACGGCCTGGATCTCGGGGTCGGAGACGAGCGCCTGTCCGACGCTGCGGCCCGGGCCGAAGATGTGCGAGAAGACTCCCGGATGCAGTCCATGGGCGTCGATGGCACGCGCGATCGCCGCGGCCACGAGCTCGCTCGTGCCGGGGTGCGAGCTGTGCGCCTTGAACACGACCGGGCAGCCGGCTGCGAGGGCGGATGCGGTGTCTCCGCCGGCGGTGGAGAACGCGAACGGGAAGTTCGACGCCCCGAACACCGCCACCGGCCCGAGAGGGAGCTTGCGCTGGCGGATGTCGACGCGGGGCACCGGCGTGCGGTCGGGCTGCACCGGATCGATGCGCACGCCTCGGTGCTCGCCGGCTCGGACGACCTCGGCGAACAGCCGCAGCTGCCCGGTGGTGCGCGCACGCTCGCCGAGAAGACGCGCCTGCGGCAACCCGGTCTCCTGCATCGCCCGTTCGATCAGTGTGTCGCCGATCGCCTCGATCTCCTCCGCGACCGTCTCGAGGAAGGCCGCGTGTGCCTCGGGCTCGAGGCGCGAGAACGTCACGAACGCCTCTGCGGCGGCCGCCGTCGCCTCGCGGAGCTGGTCGACGTCGATCTGCGAGTAGGGCGGATCGAGCTGCTCGTCGGTGTCGGGCGCGATGGCGTGCAGTGCCGAGCCGGTGCCGGCGACGGAGCGTCCGGCGATCGAGGAATGCCCGGTGAGGACGGGAACGGTCATGTCACTCTCCTTGAGTCGAGGGTGGGGATGGTGAGGATCAGACGGGGACGGACTCGAGCAGCCCGGCGCGGTCGAGAAGCTGCAGGAGGTCGGCGTCATCCTGCTCCGACAGGTCGTGCAGCGGCGGGCGGACGGGTCCGACGCCGTGTCCGGTGAGACGCAGCCCCGCCTTGACGATCGAGACGCCGAAGCCGCGGCCCCGATCGCGGATCGCGATGTACGGCAGCACGAAGCGTCCCAGCTTCTCGGTCACCGCGACTCGGTCCTGGGCACGCACGTCCCGGTAGAACTCGAGGGCGAACTCGGGAACGAAGTTGAACATCGCGGACGAGTAGGTGCTCATGCCCATCTGCAGCAGCGGCAGCGCATACGTCTCCGCCGTCGGCAGCCCGCCCAGGTAGAACAGCCGCTCGCCGTTGCGGACGTAGACCGAGGCGAGGTGCTCGATGTCGGCCGTCGCATCCTTGAAGCCGATGACGTTCTCGTGTCGGTCGGCGAGGATCGCCATCGTCTCGGCCGAGTAGATCGCGTTGCCCCGGTTGTAGACGATGATCGCGAGACGGGTCGCTGCGGCGATCGCCGAGACGTGCTCGACGAGACCGGGCTGGTCGCATTCGGTGAGATACGGGGGCAGCACGAGGATGCCCTCGGCACCGGCCTCCTCCGCTGCGCGAGCGTTCGCGATCGCATTGCGGGTCCAGCCTCCGGCCGACGCGAGCACCGGCACCTCGGGTCGGGACGCCTGCACGGCCGCGCGGACGACCGCGGCCGACTCTGCGGCATCGAGGCTGAAGCCCTCGCCGGTGCCGCCGGCGGCGAACAGACCGGCGACGCCGAATCCGGCCTGCCACTCGACGTGCTCGCGGTAGCGCTTCTCGTCGAACTCGAGCTCCGGCGTGAATGCCGTCGCGGGGAACGAGAGGAGACCTTCGCGAAGGTGGTCGGCCAGCTCGGTGGGCGTGAATCGTGCCACGGTGCACTCCTGGGGTGTCGCGCCGGTGTCCGGCTCGGATCTGAACAATCGTCACGCTATGCGGGAAACGATGCGCCTACAAACCAAATGGTGGATAGATCAATGCGCCGCCTGCATCAAAGCGCAGACATCTCCGGCACCGGCGTCGGGAGCGGCTCGCCTGCGAGGTACGCCCGGAGGTTCGCCAGCGTGAGGTCTCGCATGTCGCGCCGGGTCTCGTGCGTTCCGCTGCCGACGTGGGGCAGCAGCGTGACATCGTCGCGGATCAACCGCTCGGGCACGTGCGGCTCCTGCGCGAACACGTCGAGCCCCGCCCCCGCGATCTCACCGGCCTCGAGAGCGGCGATCAGCGCGTCCTCGTCGACGACCGAGCCGCGGGCGATGTTGACCAGGAACCCGTCCGGTCCGAGGGCGCGGATCACCTCGGCGTCGACCAGACCCTCGGTCGCGGCTCCTCCGGGAACCGCGATGACGAGCACATCCGATCGGCGTGCGAGTTCGACGGCGGAGGCCACGTGCTCCCACGGCGCCTCCTCGACGGGGCGGCGGGTCGTGTAGAGGATCGTCGCGTCGAATGCCGCCGCGCGCCGGGCGATCGCCTGCCCGATGCGGCCGAGGCCGAGCACGCCGACCGTGCTGCCCGAGAACCGACGCGTCAGCGGGAAGCCGCCGGACTCCCAGCGGCCCTCGCGCAGGAACCTCTCGGATGCCCCGAACCGTCGGAACACGTCGAGCATGAGCCCGAGGGCCGTATCGGCGACGCAGTCGGTGAGCACATCGGGCGTGTGGGTGACCTGGATGCCGCGTGCGACCGCCTGAGCCACATCGGTCGTGTCGTAGCCCACCCCGAAGTTGGTCACGATCTCGAGGTTCGGGAGCGCAGCCATCAGAGCGGACGGGACACCGTTGCGACCGCTCGTGACGACGGCGCGCACCTTCGCGGCATCCGCGGGATCGAGGGTCGTGAGGTCGTCGGGAAGACGCACCACGGAGTACTCGTCCTGGAGCGTCCGCTCGAGCGAGTCGAGCAGTGGCCCCGCCTGGGCGACGGAGCCGGGGGCGACGGGCGAGGGGGCATCGATGATGTTCGTCATGGCGCGAGACTACGACCCGTCAACGATGCAGTTCCATAAGCGAAGTTGCATGGATTGATGCGTCCGCTGTATTCATCGGGCGAGAACGGCGGAATCCCGCGGATCGCCGCATGTCGCTCCACCGCTGCCGAGCGCCGAGCCCCGGTTCCGCCCGCCGATGCGTGCCGCGCATCGGTTGACGCTCGTGAAGCGGTCTGCGACATTCTGAACGAGCCGACGACCACTCTGGGCCTCGGCCGTCCCCTACCTGGAGGAACCGATGAAGCTTTCTTCCCCCCGACGCAGAGCGGCCCGCGCGTCCGCCGTCACCGCTGGAATCGCGTCGATCGCACTGCTCGCATCCTGCTCGGTCGCGAACTCGGAGTCGCAAGGCGGCGGCGAGGGTGGCACCGAAGACACTCTCCGCGTCGTGCTCACGCAGGAGCCGCCCACGCTCGAGGCATGCGACGCGAACCTCACCTCGACGGGTGTGGTCGTGCGCAGCACGGTGACCGAGCCGCTCGTCGAGCGCAACCCGTCGACCGGAGAGCTCGAGCCGCTGCTCGCCACCGAGTGGGAGCAGACCGGCGACACCGAGTGGACGTTCACCGTCCGCGACGACGTCACGTTCCAGGACGGCACCCCCTTCGACGCCGAAGCGGCCGCCTACTCGATCGACCGCGCCGTGAACGGCGACCTCGGCTGCAACGTCGAGGGGTACATCTTCGGTGACGACGACCTTGAGGTCGCCGCCACCGATGCCACCACCCTCACCGTGACCACCCCGAGCCCCGACCCGATCCTCCCGCTGAAGCTCTCGTTCATCGAGATCGTCTCCCCCGAGACCTCGAACACCGAGTTCGTGCGCGAGCCCATCGGCACCGGCCCCTACGCGATCGGCGACTGGCAGGCCGGCACGAAGCTCACCCTCGACCGCAACGACGACTACTGGGGCGACGCTCCGCAGTTCGCCGAGGTCGAGTACCAGTGGCGGTCGGAGGGCACCGTCCGTGCCGCGATGATCACCAGCGGCGAGGCGGACATCGCCCTCGGCCTCAGCGCCGAAGACGGCATCGGCGACTTCGGCGTGAGCTACCCGAACAACGAGACGATCGCACTGCGCTTCTCCGGGCAGACGGCGCCGCTCGACGACATCCGCATCCGCCAGGCGATCAACTACGCGATCGACCGCGAGGGCATCGTCTCCTCCCTCTACCCCGACGGCGACGTGGTCGCCGCGCAGCTGATCCCCGAGGGCATCGTCGGCTTCAACTCCGACCTCGAGCCCTGGGAGTACGACCCCGAGAAGGCGAAGGCCCTCGTCGAGGAGGCTGCGGCGGACGGCGTCCCGACGGACACGAAGATCCTCATGCCGGTGCGCACCGCCCAGTTCCCGAAGGTCAGCGAGCTCGGCGAGGTCCTGCGCGAGCAGCTCGCCGCCGCCGGCCTCAACGTCGAGCTCCGCATGGTCGACACCACGCAGCACCTGCAGTACCAGCTGAGCCCGTTCGTCACGAACGAGGGCCCCATCTCGATGCTCATCCAGCACGGCAACCAGGCGGGTGACGCGCAGTTCACGGTCGAGCAGTACATGCTCACGGGCGGTGCGCAGGCCGAGTTCGGCGACCCGGGTCTGGACGAGCTCATCAACACGGCGCGCACTCTGACCGGCGATGAGCGTCAGACGGCCTACGAGGACGTGTTCGCCTACGAGCGCGAGAACGTCGTGGCCCTCGCCCCGATCGCGCACCAGACGGTCATGCTCGGTCTCGCCGACCGCGTGACGTACGAGCCCAACTCGTCGACCGGCGACGAGCTGCGCATCAAGGAGGTCTCGCTCGCGGGCTGACCGCGAGCGAGAGTGAGAGGCGGGCGACCATGTGGACCTACCTGAGAAAACGGATCCTGCAGAGCGCGCTGCCGCTGATCGCCGTCGTACTGGGTGTCTTCGTGCTCGCCCGTCTCACCGGCGATCCGTCGCAGCTGTACCTTCCGCTGAACGCCACCGACCAGATGCGCGAGGACTTCGCCGCCCGCAACGGCTTCGACCAGCCGCTGTGGAAGCAGATGGGCGACTACTTCCTCGGTGTCCTGCAGCTGGACTTCGGTCAGTCGCTGCGCACCGGGGAACCCGCCGCCGAGATGGCGCTGCGCGCCTTCCCGGCCACCCTGCAGCTCGCCGCGGTGACGATGATCCTCGCGATCGTCATCGCCATCGTGCTCGGCAGCTGGGCGTCGCTGAAGCCGAACGGCATCGCCGACCGCATCGTGAGCTTCTTCTCGATGACGGCGGCCAGCGTGCCCGACTTCTGGGTGGCGATCCTCGGCATCTGGATCTTCGCGATCACCCTCGGCTGGCTGCCGACATCCGGAACCTCCGGCGCTCTCGTCTGGATCCTGCCGGTCGCGACGCTCATGCTGCGACCGGTCGGGGTGCTCGCCCAGGTGATCCGCGGGTCGATGGTGACCGTGCTCGGGCAGCCGTACATCCAGGTCGCCCGCAGTCGCGGCGCCGGCCAGATGCACATCGTCTCGAAGCACGCGCTGCGCAACGCCGCGGCACCTGCCCTGACCGTCGCCGGCGACCTGACCGTCGGCCTCATCAACGGCGCGGTCGTGGTGGAGTCGATCTTCGGCTGGCCGGGCATCGGCAAGCTCATGATCGACTCGATCCTGCAGCGCGACTTCGCGGTGCTGCAGGCCGCGGTGCTCATCACCGCTCTGGCGATCTTCGCCCTCAACATCATCATCGACCTCGGTTACGCGCTGCTGGATCCCCGCGTGCGGCCGACCTCGGGAGCCAAGGCCCGTCGCCGCGGTCCCGGGGCACTCTCCGACACGAAGGCAGAGGTGCTGACGAATGTCTGACAACGCATCGACCGTCACCGTCCTCACGCAGAAGGCGCGCGGAGCCCGCTCGTCGGGCCGCGCCAACCTCTGGCAGCTGCTGCTGAAGGACAAGGTCGCCACCGCAGCCGCCATCGTGCTGTCGTTCATCGTGCTCACCGCGATCATCGGTCCGCCGCTGTTCGGCGAGATGGCCCAGCGACAGGACCTCGGCGCGCGCAACATGCCGCCGTTCAGCTTCCAGCTCGGCTGGGAGTACGTCCTCGGCAGCGACTCGCTGGGTCGCAGCCTGCTCGCCCGCATCATCACCGCCGCGGGAACCACGCTCGGTGTCGCGGCGGCCGCCGTGGTCGTCTCGGCGGTCGTCGGCTCGATCTGGGGCATGTGGGCCGGATTCCACCGCGGATGGCGCGAATCGGTGTCGATGCGCATCGCCGACGTCATCATGAGCTTCCCCTCGCTGCTGCTCGCCGTCGTGATCCTGTACGTGTTCAACCCCAGTGCGGCCAACATCGTGCTCGTGCTCGCGATCACCCGCATACCTCTCTACCTGCGCACGGCGCGAGCGGATGCCGCCGAGCTGCGCTCGAGGATGTTCGTCGACGCCGCGACGAACTTCGGAGCCACGAACAAGGCCATCGTCTTCCGGCACATCGTCCCGAACGTCCTGCCCACGTTGGTCACGCTGGCGACGCTGGAGTTCTGCTACGTGATGCTGGCGGAGTCGTCGCTGAGCTTCCTCGGCATCGGCATCCAGCCGCCCGATGTCAGCTGGGGCCTCATGGTCTCGCAGGGACGCCAGTACCTCGCCGAGGCGTGGTGGCAGTCGGTGCTCCCCGGTCTCGCGATCGTCATCACCACGGTGTGCGCGAACGTCCTGGCCGCGTGGCTGCGTCTCGCGACCGACCCGGGCCAGCGCTGGCGTCTGCAGAGCAAGAAGCGCCGTCGCGTGATCGGCTCGATCGCCCCGCGTCGCTGAGTCCGCGGTGACGCCGCTCGAGTTCGTGCTGCTGGGGGCCGTCATCCTCGTCGCCGGCTGCCTGCAGGGCTCGATCGGCTTCGGAATGGGGATGCTGGCCGCACCGTTCATCGCCCTGATCGACACGACGCTGCTGCCGGTGCTCGTGATCATGCTGGCCATGGTCGTGACGCTGATCGTGGCGGTGATGGATCGCGCGGCGCTCGATCTGCGCGGGGCCGGCTGGGCATTGGCGGGGCGGGTGCCCGGGACCGTCGTCGGCGCGGGTCTCGTCACCGTGATGTCGACGACCGTGCTCTCCTGGGCGGTCGCGGTCGTCGTGCTGCTCGGAGTCGTCGTCTCGCTGCGGGGCTGGCGCCCGAGAGTGACGAGGACGACGCAGGCGGTGGCCGGGGCGCTGTCTGGCGTCATGGGCACGACCACGTCGGTCGGAGGGGCGCCGATGGCGATCATCTGGCAGGGCTCCGACGGGCCGCGCCTGCGCGGCACGATGTCGGCGTTCTTCCTCGTCGGATCATCGCTGTCGCTCGTCGCGCTGTTTCTGTGGGGCGCGGTGCCGACGCACGCGCTCGCCACGGCGGCCTGGATGGCGCCGTTCGCGGTCGCGGGGGTGGTGCTGTCGCGGTTCGTGAACAGGTTCCTCAACCGCCGGCGCACGCGCGCGATCGCACTCGGCGCATCCGCTCTGGGCGCGGTGACGCTGATCGTCACCCGCCTGTTCGAGCTCGGCTGAGCGGATGCCGGAGCGACCCGCCCACGGCCAGCCGCCTCAGCGCACCTGACGCTCGAGTGGGAGGCCCGCGTCGAGCAGGTCGATGTTGCGGGCGATGTCGGCGGCCCGCGCGGTGAAGACCTCGCGGGCATGACCCGAATGGTGCGGGGTCAGCACGACACGGTCGAGCGCGGCGAATCTCTGCACGACCGGCGGCGCCTCGGCACCCTGCGGAGCATCCCACCACACGTCGATCGCCGCTCCCCCGATGCGTCCCTCGCTGAGGGCCGAGAACAGTGCGTCCTCGTCGATGAGCGCCCCGCGGGCGACGTTGACGATCAGAGCGTCGGCGTTCAGCTGTGCGAGCGCTTCGGCGTCGATCATCCCTCGCGTGCTCTCGGTGAGGGGCGCGGTGACGACGACGACATCGCTCTCCCGCAGCAGCGGATGCAGCTGATCCTCGCCGTACACCTGATCGAGCAGCTCGGTTCCGAGTCCGCCCGCGTCCGGATGCCGGCGCATCGCGACCACGCGCATGCCGAAGGCCTTCGCGAGGTGGGCGACGGAGCGACCGATCTCGCCGTAGCCGACCAGTCCGAGGGTGCTGCCGGCGAGCGAGCGATGGTAAGGGGCGCCTGCCGTCGCGATCGTCCGCCACTCCCCCCGACGCATCTCGGCGTCGGCGTCGATCGCGCGACGGCGCAGCATGAGTGCGGTCATGAGCACGTGCTCGGCGATCGCGGCGCCGTGGTGACCTGTGTTGCACAGCGGCACACCCTCGGGCACGGCACCGGCTTCCACCCGGTCGACGCCCGCACCCGTCGCATGCACGAGACGCACGCGATCGGCCCCTGCCATCTCTGCGACCGTGAGCCGCGAGCAGATCACCACGTCGGCGCCCTCGATCGCCGCTCGCGTCGAACCGGGCACGTCGAGGTCGGCGAACACCCACTCGTGCGGGCGCGCGGTGCGGCGCAGATCGTCGGCGAACGCCGACATGATCGGATCAGTGACTGCGATGCGCAGCGGCGCGTTCACCAGCGGGGGCTCTCGAGCACGTATCCGGGATCGACGCGCTGCATGTAGCCGGTGTCGTCGCGCTCCCGGATGCCGCCGTCGAGGTACTGCCTGTGCAGCCGCGCGAGCGCCTCGGGGTCGAGCTCGACGCCGAGTCCGGGCGCGGTCGGCACCGCCAGCGATCCGTCCCTGAAGGTCAGGGCGCCGGGGGCGATGACGTCTTCGTCCTCGCGCTTCCACGGCCAGTGCGTGTCGCACGCGTAGCCGACGCCGGGGGTGGCACCGGCGAGGTGGGTCATCGCAGCGAGGCTGATGCCGAGGTGCGAGTTCGAGTGCATGGAGAGCCCCCACCCGAGAGTCTCGGCGAAGCCGGCGAGCAGCCGGGATCGTTCGAGACCTCCCCAGAAGTGGTGGTCGGAGAGCACGATGTCGATCGCGCCGAGTCGCACGGCATCCGCGATGTGCGAGAACGCGACGACGCACATGTTGGTGGCGAGCGGCAGGTCGGTGTGGCGGCGCACCTCGGCCATGCCCTCGAGACCCGGGGTGGGGTCTTCGAGGTATTCGAGCACGTCCTTCAGCGCATCGGCGACCCGCAGCGAGGTCTCGACGGTCCAGGCCCCGTTCGGATCGATGCGCAGGGGGTGGTCGGGGAACTCCTCGCGCAGCGCGAGGATCGCGGCGATCTCGTCGTCGGGCGCGAGGACACCGGCCTTGAGCTTGAGCGCTGTGAAGCCGTAGGTGTCGACGATGCGACGGGCCTGCGAGACGATTCCGTCCGGCGTCAGCGCCTCGCCCCATTCGTCGTCGGACCCGCCCGGATGCCCCGCCCACTTGTAGAAGAGGTAGCCGCTGAACGGCACGGCATCCCGCACCCGCCCGCCCAGCAGCTCGCTGGCGGGCATGCCGAGCAGCTTGCCGCGGATGTCGATGGCGGCCACGTCGAACGGCGAGAGCACACGGTCGCCGGTGCTCGTGCCGGTGACCATGCCCGACATGCCGTGTCCGCCCTGCACGCCGTCGCCGGCCACACTGCGTTCGACCCGCGCGCGCAGGTCGTTCGTGGCGAACACGTCGCAGCCGAGCACGGCGTCGGCGGCGACCCGCAATCGCTGCAGGTGCGCGCTGTCGCCGTAGGTCTCGCCGAGTCCGACGACGCCCGATTCGGTGGTCACCTGCACGATGGCGCGCAGCGCGAGCGGCTCGTGCACGCCGACGGTGTTGAGCAGAGGCGGGTCGTGGAATGCGACCGGCGTGATGCGGACGGACCGCACCGCGTTCTCGGACAACCGCGTGGCAGCCGGGACAGACAGCAGGAACTCTTCGGACATCACGCCTCCGTTGGTGAGACTCCGGGACTCCGCTTCGACGGATTCCGCGTCATCGAGTTTCTCCGACACTATGGTGGGGACAGATGCGCGGACAAACCAAAACTCGCACTGATTGATGTCGGGAGTGGATCGATGATCTCGCTGGTACAGCTCGAATGCTTCATCGCCGTCGCGGAGGAACTGCACTTCGGTGCGGCCGCGACCCGGCTCAAGATGACGCAGCCGCCGCTCAGTCGGCAGATCCAGCAGCTCGAGCGCGAGCTGTCGACGAGGCTCTTCGATCGCACCAGCCGTCGCGTCGCGCTGACTCAGGCCGGGCGCGCGCTGCTGCCCAACGCGCGGCGCCTGATCGACCTCGCGGCGAAGGCGGTCTCGGATGTGCGCTCGGTCGGCGAGGGCGCCGCCGGAACCGTCACGATCGCCTACACCGCGATGGCCGGGCAGGCCGTCGTGCCCGATCTGCTGCGGCGCGCGTCGGCCGAGCTGCCCGGCGTCACCCTGCTGCTGCGCGAACTCGTCTCGCTCGATCAGGTGGAAGAGCTCGAGAAGGGCACGGTCGACATCGGCCTGATGCGACCACTGCTCGCCCGACCGCAGATCAGCAGCCGTGCGGTGTACCGCGAGCGGCTGGCGGTGGCGCTGCCCAGCGACTCGGCACTGGCGCAGCGCTCCGAGCCCGTGAAGCTCATCGACCTCAAGGACGAGTCGCTGCTCATGTACTCCCCGAGCGGCGCGCGCTACTTCCACGACCTGCTGCTGTCGATGTTCGTGGCGAGCGGGGTGCACCCGCACATCGTGCAGTACGCCGGGCAGGTGCCCGCCCTGCTGGCGATGGTCAGCGCCGGCATCGGGTTCACGCTCGTGCCGCAGTCGGCCGAGCGGATCTCTCCCGACACCGTGACGCTGCTGCCGATCAGCGAGGCCGATCCGTCGTCGCGGGTGAACAGCGTCGAGCTCGACATCGCGTGGAACTCCGAGTCGCACAATCCCCTCGTCGAGCGTCTGCTGAATCTGATCGACGACGTGGATCACGACGACTGATCTATGCAGTGGGAGCATTGCCCAATGCCGATGTAGTGCTTGATCGGGATGAATCCTCACGCCTAGCGTGAACGAGAAGATGATCAGTGCTGATGACACGACCCGTGCTCGACGAGGAGGACGCATGCCGAAGGACATCGCCGCGACCGCCGATGAGTCCGCCCGACTCGGTGAGGCCGTGAACCCGACACCCGGCGGCCGACCCGCCGCGCGTGACGACATCCTGCGCGTCGAGGATCTGCGCGTCGCCTACCGGATCGGCGACCGCGAGGTCGATGCGGTGCGCGGGGTGAACCTCAGCGTGGGCCGCGGAGAAGTGGTCGCGATCGTCGGCGAATCCGGATCCGGCAAGAGCACGGTCGCGCAGTCGATCATGAACCTCCTCGCGCCGAACGCCGAGGTCACCGGCGGGCGCATCGAATTCGACGGCGAAGACCTGATCCCGCTGAGCGAACGACGCTGGCGCGGCATCCGAGGTCGGCTCATCGGCTTGGTCCCCCAGGACCCGGCGCTCTCTCTCAACCCGGTGCGACGCGTGGGCGTGCAGGTGGCGGAGCCGCTGCTCGTGCACGGACTCGCGACCAAGCACGACGCGCATGATCGTGCGGTCGAGCTGCTCGAGATGGCGGGGCTGACGTATCCGGCCGAGCGAGCGAAGCAGTATCCGCACCAGTTCTCGGGTGGCATGAAGCAGCGCGCGCTGATCGCGGGAGCGCTGGCCGCGCAGCCGAGCCTGATCATCGCCGACGAGCCGACGAGCGCCCTCGACGTCACCGTGCAGAAGCAGATCCTCGACCACCTCGCGAACCTCACGCAGGAGCTGGGCACCGCGATCCTGCTGATCACCCACGACCTGGGCATGGCGGCCGAGCGGGCCGACCGGGTCGTCGTCATGAAGCAGGGCGAGATCGTGGACTCCGGACCGGCGGCGCAGGTGATGACCGCGCCGACGCACGAGTACACCCGCAAGCTCATCGCCGCCGCACCGCGGCTGAGCGCACACGAGCGGCGGACGGCATCCACCCAGGCCCGCATCGAGTTCGGCGGCGAGCCGATCGTCCGCGTCTCCGAGCTCACCAAGGTCTTCCCGCTGCCCAAGGGCGAGGGCGAGCGCCGCTCGCTGACCGCCGTCGACGCCGTCTCTCTCGAGGTGCGCCGCGGCGAGACGCTCGCCGTCGTGGGCGAGTCGGGGTCGGGCAAGAGCACGCTCGCGCGACTCGTGCTGCGGCTGGAGGAGCCGACCTCGGGATCCATCTCGTTCGCCGGCGAAGACATCACCCACCTCAAGGGCGAGAAGCTGCGTCAGCTGCGGCGGCGGTTCCAGATGGTCTACCAGAGCCCGTTCGACTCCCTGAATCCGCGCATGACGATCGAGCAGCTCATCACCGAGCCGCTGCTGTCGTTCGGCGAGGGCGACCGACAGTCGCGGTCGAAGCGCGCCGTCGAGCTGTCGGAGCAGGTCGCTCTTCCCGACGGGATGCTGGGTCGGTTCCCCGACGAGCTGTCGGGCGGCCAGCGGCAGCGCGTGGCCATCGCCCGCGCTCTCGCGCTCGACCCGGAGTTCCTCGTGCTCGACGAGGCCGTCTCGGCGCTCGACGTGTCGGTGCAGGCGCAGATCCTGGCACTGCTCGACGAACTGCAGCGCGAGCGCGAACTGAGCTACCTCTTCATCACGCACGACCTCGGTGTCGTCGCCGAGACCGCCGACCGCGTCGCCGTGCTCAAGCACGGCAAGCTCGTGGAGTGCGGCGATGCCGCGCAGATCTTCACGGCTCCGCAAGAGGAGTACACGCGGATGCTGATCGAGGCCGTTCCGGCGTTCTCCGCCTGACGCGTCGCCCTCGGTTCGACCGCGCGTGAGGGGTCACTTTCGCATCCCTTACGGCCACTTCAGGTGCATTACTGACCACCCACCGCACGCCCGGCGGGTGAGTGGTCACTTTCGCATCGCTCACGGCCACTTCAGGTGCATTACTGACCACCCACGGAACAGGCGTCAGGCGTCAGGCGTCGGGCGAGGCAAAGCGTCGACAGTTCACTTCGCGCTCCCCGTGCGTTCACCTCGGACGCCTATCTTGAGTGCGGTCGCGCGAACGCGGCTAAGAATCAGACAGATCGTTGTACGTAAACCACAACATCGCGGTAAAGTCGGATCAGACATACCTCGATGACGAGAAAGGCGACCATGGTCGACATCCGAAAGAAGCGCTGGTCTCTCCTGGGAATCGCTGCGGTGGCGGCCGTGACCCTGACCGGCTGTGCAGGCGGCAGCACCGAGTCCGACGGCGGTTCGAGCGACGGCGGGTCGGATGCGACCCTCATCGTCTACACGAACTCGAACAGCGACGGCCGTGGCGAGTGGATCACCGAGAAGGCCGCGGATGCCGGCATCGACATCGAGATCGTGGGCCTCGGCGGCGCCGACCTCACCAACCGCATCATCGCCGAGAAGAACAACCCCGTCGGCGACGTGGTGTTCGGTCTGAACAACATGTTCTTCGAGCAGCTCAAGGCCGAAGAGGCGATCACTGCCTACGAGCCCGAGTGGAGCGGCGAGGTCCCGGCCGATGCGGGCGACCCCGCTGACGGAGCTTTCTGGCCGCTCGTCGAGCAGGCCATCGTCACGGTCTACGACGAGAACACCATCACCGACGCCCCCTCCGATGAGGAGGACCTCTGGACCGACGAGGAGTACGCGGGCCGCTACGAGGTCAACCCGGCGCTCGGCCAGGCCACCCCGCAGCTCGTGCTCGCCAGCATCCTGTCGCGTCACCTCGACGAAGACGGCGACCTCGGCGTCAGCGACGAGGGCTGGGACCTGGTGAAGTCGTACTACGCCAACGGATCGCCGGCCGTCGAGGGCACCGACCTCTACGCCCGCATCACGCGTGGCGAGATCGACTACGGCGTGCTGCCCTCGAGCGGCATCGCGGCGCGCGACGAGGAGTACGGCACGAAGACCGGCATGATCGTGCCCGACTACGGCGTGCCGTATGTCACCGAGCAGATCGCGCAGATCAACGGCACCGGCAATGAGGAGAAGGCCCAGGAGTTCATCGACTGGTTCGGCAGCGCCGAGGTGCAGGGCGAGTTCGCGGCCGAGTTCAACTCGATGCCCGTCAACGAGGGCGCGGTCGAGCAGGCCAACCCCGAGGTCGTCGAGCTCATGGGCACCCTCGACCGTCAGGACATCGACTTCGGCTTCGTGAGCGAGAACCTCGGTGCCTGGGTCGAGAAGGTCACGCTGGAGTACATCGGCTGATCTCGCACGACACCCCCCTCCTCTCGCACTAGCCGGAAAGACACCATGATCCGTTTCGAAGATGTCGAGGTCGCGTTCGGCGATCACCGCGCGGTCTCGCACCTCGATCTGGAGATCCAGGAGGGTGAGTTCTTCACCCTCCTGGGTCCGTCCGGATGCGGCAAGACCACCGCCCTCCGCACACTCGCCGGGTTCGTCGAGCCGACGGGCGGTCGCATCCACATCAACGGCCGTGATGTCACTCGCGTGCCGAGCGAGAAGCGCGGCGTGGGCATGGTGTTCCAGAACTACGCCCTGTTCCCCAGCATGAACGTGCGCGAGAACATCGCGTTCGGGTTGTCGATCCAGAAGACGTCGAAGGCCGAGCAGCGCCGCCGCGTCGACGAGATCGCCGACCGCACGGGCCTCGCGCCGTCGCAGCTCGAGAAGAACGTCTCGGAGCTCTCGGGCGGGCAGCAGCAGCGTGTGGCGATCGCCCGCGCGCTCGCGCTGACCCCCAGCATCCTCTTGCTCGATGAGCCGCTGTCGAACCTCGACGCGAAGCTGCGCGTGCAGCTGCGTGAACAGCTGAAAGACTTGCAGCATGAGGTCGGCGTGACCACGGTCTACGTCACGCACGACCAAGAAGAGGCGCTCACCCTCAGTGACCGCATCGCCGTGCTCGACGCCGGAACCCTGCAGCAGGTGGGCACTCCCGAGGAGATCTACGACCGCAGCGCGACGCCGTTCGTCTGCCGCTTCATCGGCGAGAACAACCGTCTCAGCCCGGCGCAGATCACGAGCCTCGGCGGCGGACTCGACGCCACGGCCGAGAGCTACGTGCGGCCCGAGAAGCTGCACCTCGCCGATGCGGGCGACAGCTCGACGGCATCCGCGTCGCTCACCGGCACCATCGTCGATCGCACGTACCACGGCAGCCACAGCGTCTACACGGTGACGGCAGAGGATGCTGCGCTGCGCGTCAGCGTTCCTGCCGCGGCGAGCGCGCGCCAGTGGAACCCGGGCGATGCCGTGCGCGTCGACGTGGACCCGCGCTGGATCCTGCAGTATCCGGCGGCGTGACATGTCGGATGCTCGGAACCCCCAGAACCCCTCACACCCCGCGGTCCCGCCCTCAGCGGCCGTGACCGGAGAAGCCGGCTCCTTGACGACCGAAGCTGTCGTCGAGGGTCAGACGGCGGGACCGCGGCTCAACAAGAGAGGGCGCCCCGGCAGCGTGAAGGCGATGCTCCGCTCGCCCCTCGCCTGGATCACGGGCATCATCGTGATCTGGTTCGCCGCGGCGTTCCTCGTACTTCCCAACGCCGCCCTGCTCGGGGTCACGTTCTTCCCCGACGGGCAGTTCAGCATCCGTGCCGTCGAGAAGCTGTTCGGCAGCGAGCGTGCGCTGAAGACCCTCGGCAATAGCTTCCTGCTCGCGGTCACGCTGTCGATCACGGTCAACGTGGTCGGTGTGTTCATCGTGCTGGTGACGAAGTACTTCCAGGTGCGCGGGGCGACGATCCTCTGGCTCGGCTATGCCACGACCCTGATCTACGGCGGCATCGTGCTGGCCGCCGGCTACAACTTCATCTACGGCCGGTTCGGATTCTTCACGAACATGATGGTCAACTGGTGGCCCGACATGGACCGCGACTGGTTCTCGGGGTACTTCGCCGTCGTCTTCGTGATGACGTTCGCGACCACGACGAACCACATGCTCTTCCTCTCCTCCTCTCTCGGCAAGGTCGACTACGCGTCGATCGAGGCGGCGAAGCTCATGGGCGCCTCCACCTGGACGATCCTCCGCCGCATCGTGCTGCCGGTGATGAAGCCGATGCTGTTCGCCGTCACCGTGCTGACGTTCCTCATCGGACTCGGGGCGCTGACGGCTCCGCTCGTGCTCGGCGGGCCCGACTTCCAGACGGTCGCGCCGCTGATCATCGACCTCTCGCGCAGCCCCATCACGCGTGACATCGCCGCGCTGCTGGCGATCGTGCTCGGCATCGCGACGATCATCCTGCTCGCGGTCATGAACCGCTTCGAGAAGTCGGGCGTGTACTTCTCGGTCGCGAAGGTGGCAACGCCGATCCAGAAGCAGAAGATCCGCAACCCGTTCGCGAATGTCGTCGTGCACGTCGTCGCGTACCTGCTGTGGGTGATCTACCTGATCCCGGTCGTGCTCATCGTGATCTTCTCGTTCGTCGATGCGCGCAGCATCCTCGCCGGGTCCATCACCCTCGACAGCTTCACGCTCGACAACTACATCACCGTGTTCTCGAGCGCCGAGGCGATCCGTCCCTTCATCGTCAGCGTCGTCTACAGCGCCGTCGCGTCGCTCGTCGTGGTCGGCGGTCTGCTGTTCGTGGCGCGGATGCTGCAGAAGCACCGCAACCTGCTGACCACCGCGATCGAGTACGTGCTGCACATCCCGTGGATCCTGCCGATCGTGCTGATCGCGCTCGCGCTTGTGACCGCGTTCGACGAGCCGCGGGCGATCGTGGGCGGATTCGTGCTGACCGGCACGCCGATCCTGCTGCTCATCGCGTACATCTGTGTGAAGATCCCGTTCACGCTGCGCCTGCTCAAGGCCGGGTTCGCGTCGGTGCCTGACTCGCTCGAAGACGCCTCGCGCATCCTCGGGGCCAAGTCGCTGACGACGTTCCGCAAGGTGCTGGTTCCGCTGGTGCTGCCGACGGCCGCCGCGATCACGGCGCTGAACTTCAACAGCCTGCTCGACGACTACGACGCGGCGATCTTCCTCTACCACCCACTGTTCAAGCCGCTGGGTGTGGCGATCCAAGAGAGCACGCGCGGCGAGAACAACCTCGACGCGATGCCGATCACGTTCGTCTATACAGTGCTGCTGATGATCATCATGGGTGTCACCATGTATCTCGTGTATGGACGAGGTTCGCGCGCCGGAGCGCCCCGCAAGGCCAAGAAGGCGCGCGCGTGAGTGGTGCATCGCCTTCGGATGCTCCGGGGCTGCGCGTCACGGTCAGCGATGTGGCCGCCGCCGCAGGAGTGTCCCGGGCCACGGCGACCAGAGCGCTCAAGGGTGAGGGGCGATTCGCTCCCGAGACCCAGGAGCGGATCCTCGCCGAGGCCGAGCGCCTCGGATACGTGCGCAACACGATGGCCGCCGAGCTCGCCGCCGGCCGCACCGGCACGGTCGGGCTGATGCTGCGCGATGCGAGCAACCCGGCCTACGGTCTGCTGTTCTCGCGGCTGCAGGATGAGGCACACAGGCGGGGGCTCGACCTCGTGACCGTGACGATCGGCGCCGACGTACAGGGAGCCGAGCAGGTCAACGCCCTGCACCGGCTGCTCGGCATGCGTGTGGCCGGACTGATCGTCGCGACCGGTGGCATCACGGCCGCGCAGCTCGAGCCGTTCGCCGACCAGGTGCCGATCGTGCGCGCGGGGCGGGTTGAGACGGCGGAGGGGATTCATACGGCGCACTACGACGATCCGGAGCACGGGCGGATGTTGGCCTCGCATGTTCTGTCGTTGGGGCATCGTCGGGTGGTGGTGCTCGCTGGCGCGGAGGATGTGTCTTTTGCTGAGCATCTGCGGGCATCGGCGATGGAGTCGACGTTGGTGGCTGGTGGGGCCTCGGTGACTTTGATTTCTGCGGGGGCCGCTCCGACCGATGGGGTGGATGAGGCGCTGGACGCCGTGCGCTCCGGAGCGACGGCGGTGATGTGCGCGTCGGACTATCGGCAGTTGGCTGTCATGCGCGCTCTGCGTGCTGCGGGGTTGTCTGTGCCAGGGGACGTGAGCGTGACGGGGTGCGACGGCATTCTTCCCGGCGCTGACCTCTTGGGTCTGACGACACTGCGGATTCCGGTCGAGGCCGTCGCGGCCGCGGCTGTGGAGACGATGCAGCGGTTGCTTTCGGGATCGAATGCTGAGTCGGATTCTTCGGAGACCGTGCGACAGCCGTTCGTCGGAACCCTCGTCCCCGGGTCGACCGCCGCAGCCGTCTGACTTCTGTCCTGTACTTGTTCGTCGTCTCACTGGAAGAGAAATGATCCTCACCGAGCACTCTCGCCCATCGCACACCTTCGTGCACATCTCCGATACGCACCTTCCCGGTGAACGCGCCCCGCTGTATGGCAGCGGGGCGGATGCTGATGCGAACCTCGCTTCGGCGTTGTCGCGGTTGGTGGCTTCGGGGCTTCGCCCTGATGCGCTGCTGTTCACCGGGGATCTGGCTGATCGCGGGGACGCGTCGTCGTATCGGCGGTTGCGGGAGCTGGTCGCGCCGGCGGTGGATGCGTTGGGGTGCGAGGTCGTGTGGGCCATGGGGAACCATGACGAACGCGGGGCGATGCGGGCGGAGATGGGGCTTGCTCTCGAAACGCCGGTGTCCGGTACCGCAGGTGCCGGTTCGGATGCTGTGGTCGAGGTGCGCTGGTTCGGCGGGATGCGGGTGATCGTGCTGGATTCGACGGTTCCCGGGCAGCATTGGGGGCGGGTCGATGAAGCGCAGCTGTCGTGGCTTGCGGCCGAGTTGGATACGCCCGCGCCGGAAGGTTCGCTGCTGCTGATCCATCACCCGCCGCTGCCGACGGTGCTCGACCTCGCGGTGACCGTCGAGCTGCGCGAGCAGTCGGCGCTGGCTGCGGTGCTGGCGGGGTCGGATGTGCGGGGGATCCTGTCGGGACACGTGCATCACCCGTCGTTCGGGACGTTCGCGGGGATCCCGGTGGCGGCGGCCTCATCGAGTGCGTACGGGCAGGATCTGGCACAGCCGGTCGGGGCTACGCGGGGGCAGGATGCAGCACAGGGGTACAACCTCGTGCACGTGTACGAGGGGACGATCGTGCACTCGGTCGTCGGGCTTGAGGTCGGGGCGGATGTCGGCGAGCCGGTTGCGGCGGAGGAGGCCGGGAGGCGGATTGCTGGGCGGGGGATTAGCTGGCGGGAGAGGGTCTAGTCCAACCTCGTTCGTTGAGCGAGCGAAGCGAGACGAAAAGCCCGCAGTCAGTGCACGACGCCCGCTTCGCGCAGTGCCTCGCGAAGCCCCGCGATTCCCGCGAAGTGATGCGTCGGCATCCCGAGTGCCTCAGCCCCGGCGAGCTTGCAGACCGAGTCATCGGTGAAGAACACCTCCTGCGGCGCAAGCTGCATCGCATCGAGCACGTGTTGGAAGGCCCGCACGTCAGGCTCCGTCCATCCGATCTCCGCGGAGTTGAAGACGGCCTCGAAGTGAGAGCCGAGGTTGGTCGAAGCGACCTCGGCGGGGATTGTGTCAGTCCCCTTGGTCAGAACGGCAGCGCGGATGCCGTTCGCTCGCAGGTCATCGACAAGGCCAAGCACTTCCTCATCGACGTGGAAGGGCTGACTCCCCCATCCATCGGCAGCCTCAGGGTTGCCAAGCTCCACAGCGATCCGCTCAACCCACTCGCGGCGAGAGATGCGCCCGGTCGTCACCTGTTCGAGATGACGTGGAGCGAAGGCGACGGCCCCAACGGATCCTGGTTCGAGGTCGAAGAGCACGGCACGTATGGGAGACATCGGATCACGATAGCGGTCGGATAATCATGCCGATCTTAGAGGCTGCAGGACTCGCCAATATGATGCGAGCAAAAGGTAACGCACGTTGAGAGGCGATATGGACATTCTTCAGGCAATGCGGGCGATCGAAGAGCCCGGGTTTATGAGCGGGCAGAGTGATCCCTGGCTAGTCGATCGAGTGCAGTACGAGGTAGACCGGCTCCGCCGCGGCAACCCCGATCTGATGTCCAAAGCAGTGACCGTGGCGCGCGGTCTTGATGATGGCTTCGTCGAGATCCGGCCGGTGGACGCGCTCCAGCGCCTCGCTCGAGTGACTGCTCTCGACATAAGTGAAGACATTTTCACCCATTACCAATGGTGGGCACGAATGCGATACCTGGGCGCCTTCGACCGCCCCGGCGCGATCGGGGAGTTCCGACTCAGCGAGGCCGCGGGCCTTAATCGTGGAAACCAACGTCGCGTGATGTCGGAGGAACTTGGCGTGGGGTTCGGTGTCCTCCTTGCTGAGAAATGGTGCCGTGCGCTGGGCGCGGTTGGTCCGATCATCGCGACCGACATCGATCAGGCGCTGCAGGACGACGACTGGGACCTAGAGGTGGCTGCAGGACAGCGCAGGCAGCCTGACTACCTTCTGCAGTATCCCAATCCCTCCAGTCCAGATGAGCTGATGTTCAAACTCTTGGAGTGCAAAGGAACCACCAGCATCGACTACGCCGCAAAACAGCTGGCGCGAGCAACCACGCAATTGGCCACCATGCTCGTGGGGGGTCGACCGGTCCAGGGCATCGCGATCTCGACAATATCGACCGACATGGAGCTCAGCTACCGCGCCGTCGATCCAGACGCACCAGACGATTCCTGGCGCCCAACCGAAGGCGAGCTGGCCCGGACGAAAGAGCGCGGGCCGCGAATGACAAAATCGAAGAAGTCGATTGACGTTGATCGAAGCGATTTTCTCAGCGCCGCAACAGCCACCTCTCTTGGCTCACTCGCCGAGTATGCAGGCGACCCGCAGTCAGCAGAGGAGTGGCTGCCGACGAAAGTGGCGCAGAAGCTGCCGAAGCGCTCATCCCGAACTCGACGCAGTAAGCAGACGGATCTTGGTGACTTCATCGGGCAGGAGATGAGGATCACAGTACCTGGGGACAGTCGGGAGTTACGTGTCTTCCAGGGCGTCGCGCGGGATATCGATTCGGCTCTGAAGACACAGCGCGTGTCCGATGTGCTCGAGGCTCAGAAGGAGTTCTCTGACCGGTCACTCTCATCCATCGCTTCCGTGCACGGTCACGTAAACGGTGAGTTCCTCGTCAGCTCAGTGGCTAGCGAGGGGTCTATCCTCACATTCGAGGTGACTGACCCGTAACCCACCCGGCCGAGACTGTAGGTCCGTAGGCAGAGCCAGCAGGGCGTGCTCCACACAGTCATCGCCGAGCGGACTCGGGTTCGGGCTCGGGCTCGACCGATCCCCAAGCAGGGTCTACTTATTCGTGCCGTCGCTTCTCCCTGTCTTGAGTCCTTCAACAGGCATGGCCGCTGTTCTTCGCGTCAAGTAATGATCTGACGACGATGTTCTCGTATACCGAGGATCCGTCGTCTGTCGTCATCGATATATCGGGGGCGCACATCTGGGATGCGCTCACGCCCTCTCGTTCGCCCGGCGAATGAGTTCAATGACCTCGCCGACACGATCGCGGAGATCGAGCGGCCAGTCGTCGCCCCAGGCGGAGGCGACCTGTTTGGCGACGGCGGTCTTGCTTGGGATCAACCCCAGCCGCGCCTTTGTCAACGGGTTGGTGAATCGTCGTTGGGCACCGAAGCTTGTTCCGGCCAACGTGGGATGGGCGGCCTTGATAGCAGCATCCAAAAGGTTGGCCGGCACATAGTTCTCGATCGTGTACCCAGCGGTAACCCAAGCCAGGCCGGTCTCAGGTTCCGCAGATAGTCCATCGATAACGCGGGACTTGGCGACCCCGAGCGGTCCATCCGCCCTCGCGCGATCGGAGTCGATCAGGACCACCATGTATCGGTTGAGCCGTCGGAGCGATATAAAGTCGTCTACTTCCTCGGCGTCTAGCGGTGAGAGTTCGCTGAGCAACGAACCACCATAGAACATGATCGAGTAGTGAGTCCCCTCGACGAACTCCGCCGGTGCGAGCTTTTCAATCCAGTGACGCAAGTACGTGCGATCAGAAGGCCCCTCAACCCACAGCACAGCATTGGTCTGGACGAGATCGGAAGGCCGATAACCAAGATCTGCGCAGATCGCGCTGCGCGCACTTGCTGAACCTGCGTAGCGAACTTGCGACCACCCATCGTCAGCGGTGATGTGGAACAGAGATCCAATGGCCGAGTCCAACATGTGTGCAGAGTGCGTCGCGATGAAGTACTGATTCGACGTCTCATCATTGAGGTAGCGAAGGAGTTTCCGCTGCAGCACGGGATGGAGGTGAATCTCGGGCTCTTCAATGCACACGATGGATTCCGCGACGACCGTGGCCGCAGCTGCGAGTATCACGACTTCGTGCACGCCAGTCCCGAGATTCTCGATCGGGAGCGTGCGTCCCCCCTGGTCGACATGGATCGTCGTCAGGTCATGGGGGATATCTATCCTCACCGTGTCGTCGTCGAGGACGGCCTGCACGAATCGCTCGATCGCGTCAAACTTCCCGCGGTCCAGAAGCTGGTCAGTCGAGGGTGACTTCAACTGTTGCAACCTTCGCTTGATGCTCGTGCCGTTGAGGTTCGGTTCATCATCGTTTGATTCACCGATCGCTCGGAGCCCCGACACCGAATAGGCAGTCGGCGCTGGCTCGAGTCCAGAGAAGATCTGTGTGAGCACGTTTGCCATGTCCACGCCCCGGGCAGTGGTTGAACTCGAAAAATAGTGTCGATTGAGATCAGTAAAATCGGGCACAGTGTGGATCGTGGAGCTAATCGACTTGATAAGTTCCAAGTCAATTGCCCCGTGGGCGCCGATGGGGAGCCACGCCCGATCGGCGTGCCGAGAGGGTACCGCAAACAGTTCGTGCTCAAGGACCGCTCGTAGGATCTCCTGCCTAACAGTGTTGAGGTGAGAGCGCGCCTCCTCGGCCGCAAGTATCTCTGAGATACTTCGAAGCTCGAGGTGGACTGGGTTCGCCCCAACCTCGCCAATCGGCGCATCCCAACGCTCGTCGTCACTGGAATCCCCGAACGTTTTTTGAATCACTCGAAGTACATTCGACTTACCGACGTTGTTTTGTCCAGCAATCAGATTGACCTTGGCTAACGGGGCAAGCTCGGCCAGCGGAGTCGAGCCAAAACTGCGGAAACCTGCGAAGGCGAAGCCTCTCAATTCATGCACTCAGCTAGGCTACCGCTGGTACGGGGATCAGTCGACAGCACGATCTCTCGCGTTTCCCGGCCACACTCGATCGCGCGTCGGTCGACCAATACTGCGACTGTTGCAAAGTCGCAACCGCGCGGATATCGCTCCTTCGAACGAGGAGGCAGGGAGGTTCCCGGGGCGACGCTGAGGCCCCGCATTCGTCGTGAGCTGGCGCCCGATCGTCCCTCGCCAATCGATGGCCGCTACATCTCAACTCCGCACCCCTTCTACCATAAAATTGCAATAGATGCTGGTACGTGATCGGCTCATCTACGGATGCTGGGGATTTCCGTGCCGTTGTCCAACGTAGATGCCCGAGTGCAGAGCTGTTTCTTTCTTATTCTCTTTGGCTTGGCTCTACCCCTGCCTTCTTAGATAGGTTCCGCTCGGTTGGGCCCGGTTCGGCATTGCGTCTCGGGTCTTGCGTTTCGCCTGTTTATCCGCGGTGCGAGGCATTTGTTCTCTCGAACGATACCCAACTATGCCGCAACGCTCGTGAGTAGGAAGTCACGGCAGGCGTCGCATTCGTGCGTGCGGATTTCGCGGCGTCGAGTCGCGGGGATCGCATCGGCCCCACGCTGACGCATCGACGCGGCAGCGTGAAGTGCCGAGACGGCCTCGCGGTGATCGCGGAACCAGCTCCTCCGCAGATAGGTGACCGGTGGGCCATGAGCTTCCATCCGCGGAATCGATCGCAAGCCGGCCCATTCGGCGCTGCGACCGCTGACCGGGAGTCCCCCGCCGGGAGACTCCCCAGCCAGTGTTACGCGGCGTCCAGCTCTTCGGGGGCATCCAGCTCGGCGAACTTGGCCGCCATGGTCGGGTTGCCCTTGGTGAGCTTCTTGACCGAGAGCGCCGCTGCCTTATCGTTCGCGAGGCGCAGGTTGTTCTCGGAGCCGAGGAGCCCCTCCTTCACCTTCTGCAGCTTCTCGATCGCGACATCGATCTCCTTGATCGCCGTATCGAACTTGCGCTTGGCGAGGTCGTAGTTGCGGCCGAACACTGTCTTGAACCCCTCGAGCTCCGACTCGAAGTCGGTGATGTCGATGTTCTGCTTCTTCACCTGCTCGAGTTCGGCCTTGACGACGATCGTGTCCAGAGCAGCATTGCGCAGCAGCGCGATGATCGCGAGGAAGAACTGGGGACGCACGACGAACGTCTTCGGGTAGAGGTGCGACACGTCGGTGATGCCGGCGTAGAGGTCGGAGTCCTCCTCAAGCATGGAGACGAGCACGGCATACTCGCACCCCTTCGCGATGCGGTCCTTGTCGAGCTTCGCGAGGAAGTCAGTGTTCTTCTTGCGGGTGGAGGACGAGTCTGATTCGTTCTTCATCTCGAACATGATCGACACGTACTCCACGCCGTCGTCGCTGAAGTCGCGGAAGACGAAGTCGCCCTTCGTGCCGCCGGATGCATTGTTGTCCTTGCCGAAGGTGGCGTTCGGAAAAGCCAGTGAGCGCATGCGATTGAACTCGATTTCGCAGTGCTGTTCCAGCGTCTCGCCCAAGAGCTTGACCGAGAGCTTCGCCTTCAGATCCTTGTAACGGTTGATCAGGTCATCTTTGAGCGCGAGCTCTTTGGTGAAGGACTCCTTGGTCGCGGCGTCCTTCACCTTCTGTTCGACCGCCTGGATTTCGAACTTGGCCTGCACTTCGGCCAGCTTCTTCTCGGAGGCCGAGACGGCCTTGGTGACGGCCAGCTCCTGCAGCGCGGACGCGGCCCTCAGGTCGGCCGTCAGCCGCTCGACATCGAGCTCTCGCTGCGCCGTCGCCTTCTCTGCCTTCTGCGTCGCCTCCGCGACCGCGAGGGCGATCTCCGTCGCCTTCACCTGCTCCGCTTCGGCGAGCCGCGAGTGGATCTCGTTGTCGAACTCCGCGGTGCGCACCTGCTGCGCGATGTTGGCGTAGTGCGCTTCGTCGATCGTGAAGACGGTCTCGCAGTGCGGGCACTTGACCTCGTTCGCCGCGCCGACCTGACTGTTGTTGCACATGTTGACCTCCAGATGTGTTGAGACTGAGAGCTTCGGGCGGGGCTTCTTCCCCGAGATCACCCCGCCCGAACGGCGACGATTGCCGCCGGACACATCGTGACGGCCGACCGCCCGCACACGCGCACAAGCTTCTGATAACTCCAGTTATCACCCCCAACCGTAGTAAAGACCGGGATATCGCTACATTGATGACATGACCGCAACCGGATCGCTTCGCATCGACCTGGCCGGCGTTGCCCGCCTGGCCGGCGTCAAGCGACCCGTGGCTTCGATGTGGAGGACGCGCTTCGCCTCCAGCTCCGATCCGTTCCCGGCGGCTGTCGCCGAGAAGGCCGGTCAGGCGATCTTCGACGCTTCTCATGTGGCGGAGTGGCTGATGCGCACCGATCACGGCAACAATCCGGATGCGCGAGCGGATGCCGCCGCCGCAGCGATTCCCGAAGGCTTCTCATTCGACGATCTCGGCGCTGTCGCCGAACTCGAAGCGCTCGTCGCGCTCCACCACCAGCGCGGCAGCTTGGATCATCTGACATCGGAAGGCCTCCGACGGGCCGCGGGGGCAATGGATCCGCTCGATAAGTTCCTGCTCAGCGAGGTCGTCACGCACGCACATCGCGGAGCGCCCTGGCTCGAGTACGCCGAGAGCCTCATCGACTCGTCTTACTCGGCGTCGGCGGCGCTGGCGCTGGTGAACCGGCATCGAGCTGCGCGGCACACGACGGCCGGCTCCGCCGGTCGGCTCTCCACGGACGCAAGCGAACTCGTCGTCGCAGCCACACTGGCTCTGGTCGGCAACACCGAGGCGACGGTCACCATCGACTCCTGCGACTCCGACCTCGCTGCGGCGATCGCACATGCTCTGTCTAACGAAACCGCGCTCACCGTCCCGTCGGGTCGTGAGACACGTGGGGTCCGCCGCCGCCTCCTCACTGATGGGCGTTGGATCGCTGAGCCGAGCAATCAGATTGAGCGCTCAGTCGTTGTGGCCCGCGTGCCGTTGAATCGAGACGAGAGCGTGGGCGACACGCTGCAGGCCGTCGACGAGATATCGCTCGCGCTTCGCGATTCGGACGCAGCCGTCGTCATCGGTCCCGCACGTGTTCTCGTCGATGCGCTCAGGCCGCCGGATGAGAGGCTCCGCGCCGATACGCTTCGTTCGGGCCGAGTGCGCGGTATTGCGCGGCTGGCTCCCGGCCTGGTCGATAGCGCTCCTCGCGAGGCACTCGCGCTGTGGATGCTCGGAGTGCCCACAGGTGATGTCGCCATCGCCGATCGCTTCACCGTGCTGGCGGATCTCACGGATGTTTCGCTCACGGCCGCGACCCGCGCCGACCTCGTGTCCGATGTGGTGGCGAGCATGGGCGGCGCTCGTGAGGTGCGCTCGCACGCGTTCCGATTCGCACGCTTCGCGCGTACCGCCTCGCTTCTCGCGAGGGGAGGGTCGCTGATCGAATCGACGCCGTCGAAGCACGGGTTGCAGCCGCGGGGCTCAGACCTGCCCGCGCGGCTCGACACCGCCGCCGCGGCTCTGGGAGATGACCTGCCATCCGTCGCGATCGCAGAGGGTGCGTCTTCAGCGCCCACACCGACGTCTGTCGGGGATCTAGTTCGGGAGGGGCACCTGCGCGTCATCTCCGGCACCCGAGGAACGGAAGGTGTTGCCGGCTCGGCTGGTCTCGTCGTCGTTGGCGCCTCCGACCTCGATGCTCCGCAAAGGATCGGAGCAACACGCGTGGACCAGCTCGCGTTCGCGGACCGGCATCCATCAGCCTCTCTCACGCGCCCCGGCGACGTGATCTTCCGCACGAGCCCCACCGCCGCCGCGTGGGTTGACCCCGACGGCTCGAAGGTTGTCGCTTATCCGGCGCGAGTCTTGCGCATCCGGGCGAGCGATCCCGGTGGATTGGTGCCCGAAGTCGTCGCGGGCGATATCGTCGGAGCGGCAAGCGGCCCCGGAGCCTGGAAGCGATGGATGCTGCGCCGAGTGGCTCCGCAGTCGATCGTGCCGTTGCGCACGGCGCTCGCCGAGATCGAAGCCGCCCGTTCCGACCTCGAGGCCCGCGCTGCGCGCCTCTCCGGCTACGCCAATCTCCTCGTCGCCGGAGCGACATCGGGAGCCATCACCTTGACATTCCCGACCAACGCCGCGGATGCGGCACCCACGCAGTAAGGAAGCCCATGCCTCGCGCACCGAAAGCCGCCCCCCAGGCGCCATCGACCATGAAAGAGCTCAAAGACACGCTCTGGAAGGCCGCCGACAAGCTGCGCGGATCGATGGATGCCTCGCAGTACAAGGACGTAATCCTGGGGCTCGTGTTCCTCAAGTACGTGTCAGATGCTTTCGACGAGCGCCGCGCGGGTATCCGCGCCGAGCTCACCGCTGAGGGATATGACGAGGAGCAGGTCGCGGCTCTTATAGACGACACCGACGAGTACACCGGGCGTGGAGTCTTCTGGGTTCCGGCGAACGCGCGCTGGGGCTTCCTCGCCGAGAACGCGAAGGGTCTTGGCCCGTCGATGGACGGCCCCGAGAAGTCGATCGGACTGCTGATCGACGAGGCGATGGATGCCGTCATGCAGGCGAACCCGCAGCTCTCGGGCACGCTGCCTCGTATCTTCAACCGCGACAGCGTCGACCAGCGTCGATTGGGGGAGCTGGTCGACCTCTTCAACTCTGCGCGCTTCGCGTCGCAGGGGCAGGGTGGGTCCGACGGACGCCGCGCGCGCGACCTGCTCGGCGAGGTGTACGAGTACTTCCTCGAGAAGTTTGCTGCGGCCGAGGGCAAGCGCGGCGGAGAGTTCTACACGCCGGCCGGGGTCGTGCGCGTGCTCGTCGAACTGCTGCAGCCCACGCACGGGCGCGTCTACGACCCCGCGTGTGGGTCGGGCGGCATGTTCGTGCAGGCCGAGAAGTTCATCGATGCCCATCACGGCGAAGGCAGCGACATCTCGGTCTTCGGCCAGGAGCTCAACGAGCGCACGTGGCGCATGGCGAAGATGAACCTCGCCATCCACGGGCTGTCGGGCAACCTCGGCTCGCGCTGGGGTGACACATTCGCGCGCGATCTGCACCCCGACATGCAGGCCGACTTCGTGATGGCGAACCCGCCCTTCAACATCAAAGACTGGTCGCGCAACGAAGACGACCCGCGCTGGCGATTCGGCGTGCCGCCGGCGGGCAACGCGAACTACGCCTGGATCCAGCACATCCTCTCGAAGCTTGCTCCCGGCGGCACGGCCGGTGTCGTCATGGCGAACGGGTCGATGTCGTCGAACTCGGGCGGCGAGGGTCAGATTCGAGCCGAGATCGTCGAGGCAGATCTGGTGTCGTGCATGGTCGCGCTACCGACGCAGCTCTTCCGCTCGACGGGCATCCCCGTGTGCGTGTGGTTCTTCGCGAAGGACAAGGGCACCCGCGCCGGCGAGGTCCTGTTCATCGATGCGCGGGGCCTCGGCCATATGGTCGACCGGGCGGAGCGTGCCCTGTCAGATGACGACATCGCGAAGATCGCGGGAACGTTCCACGCCTGGCGGGGGATCGAATCGGAGGCCGCGCTCGACGAGTACGCAGACATTCCGGGCTTCGCCTATTCGGCGACACTCGCCGAGATCAAGGCCGCGGACTACGCCCTCACGCCTGGTCGCTACGTGGGGGCCGCCGACGTCGAGGACGACGGTGAGCCGATCGCGGAAAAGCTTGCGCGACTTCGCGCGGAGCTGGAGGAGCAATTCGTAGAGTCCGCTCGGCTGGCGGAGGTTGTGCGTGAGCAGTTGGGGAGGGTTGATGTCTGACTGGCGTACCGCGACGGTGGCACAACTCGAGGCTGAGGGGTCGATACTCGTCCAGGACGGAAATCATGGCAACGATCGGCCGCTCGCCAGCGAATTCGTAGAGGTGGGAACGCCGTTCATTCGAGCTGCGGACATCAGTTTGGGCGTGGTCGCGTTTGACCACGCTAGCCGCATCAATAGTGATGCGGTGTCTCGAATTCGTAAGGGGCATGGCCGCGCTGGTGATTCGCTTCTGACGCATAAGGGCACAGTTGGAAAGGTCGCGTACGTGCCTCTGGGGTCGGAACCGTTCGTGTGCTCGCCCCAAACCACGTTCTGGAGATCGACAGATCCTGATGTATTGGATCGCCGGTTTCTCACCTATATCCTGCAATCGCCGCGATTCGTAGCTCAGCTCGACTCTCAAAAGGGCGAGACCGACATGGCGCCATACGTGAGCCTCACGCAACAGCGCAGCCTACGGGTCGATCTCCCTTCAATATATGAGCAGCAGGCGATTGCCGAGGTGTTGGGCGCGCTCGACGACAAGATCGCCGCCAATACCGCCCTCGCTGGCGTGGCGGACGAGCTCATGCATCACAGCTTGCTTAGTGCCTCGTCGGGGCCGAGAGTTCCACTCTCGTTAACGGCGAACTTCGTGAATGGGAGGGCGTTCACAAAGGGCGCTAGCGGGACGGGTCGAGTCGTCGTCCGAATCGCGGAGTTGAACGCTGGCATCTCGAAATCCACTGTTCTTTCGGACGCGCTAGTCGACGATAAGCACGTTGCCCGCCCCGGTGACATCCTTTTCGCTTGGTCCGGATCGCTCACCCTTCACCGCTGGTTTCGCGACGAGGCAATCGTCAACCAGCACATCTTCAAGGTCATCCCCGGAGCTGGGTACCCAAGCTGGCTCATCTACGAGCTTCTGCGTCGCAAACTCAGTGACTTCAAGGCGATCGCCGCTGACAAAGCGACCACGATGGGACACATCCAACGCCACCACTTGGATGAACTTGTTGAGCTCCCATCGCCGGAGGCGGTGGACCAACTGAACCCGCTGATGAGTGGACTTTGGCACACCGTGCTCAACGCACAGCAGGAGTCGATGACACTCACCGCCACCCGCGACGCGCTTCTCCCGCAGCTCATGTCGGGAAAGCTCCGAGTCCGCGATGCCGAAGCTGCCGCATCCGCGGCGGGCGCCTGAACCACAACGAACGGAATCTCATGAAGACCTTTCTCATGTCGGCAGCCTTCCTCCTCGTCGGTGTGGTCGTCGCCGTTGGAGCGCTCTTCGTCTTCCGGGTGCCGATCGTGAGCTGGATCGGTCCGTCCACGGACAAAAACACCCAGATCGTGAACGCGGTAACGCGCACGCAAGAGGTGGCGCTGGTCACGCTGGGCATCGAAGGCCTCGAGGAACGCAAGACGGAGGACGGCCAGCTGCTCTTCCTCAGCATCCCCAACTCCCGCGCGACGTTCGTCCGATACAGCTTCGATGCGAAGCTCGGACTCGATGCGGCGGGTGTGGAGATCGACGAGCAGTCGGATGGTTCGTTCGTCGTGCGAATCCCTTCGTTCATCGTGATCGGACTCGACAATCAGCACGTCGAGACCGCGGAGAGCAACGACGTGCTCAGTTGGACGACTCCTGAGATCAATAAGGACGAGATCTACAACACGATTTTCGGCGACGACGTCGAAGCCGAGTACCTCAGCAAGAACGGTGAGTTGCTCCAAGACCAGACACGGGCGTTCTACTCCACGATCGTCCACGCGATCGACCCTGACGTCGTCCTCGAGTTCGAGTTCGCGCAATGACCAGGAACAGCAATCACAAGGAGACCGAGGACATGGCAGAAGAACCCACGCCCCGTGCGGGTGACATTCCCAAGATCGACGAACAGGACTTCATCAAGGCCACAGATGAGGCGAAGTCTCGGTACGGCCGATTCAACCTCGCGATCGTCGGGGGCTCGGGCGTCGGCAAGTCGTCGCTGGTGAACGCGGTCTTCGGTCGCGACTGGGCGAAGACGGGCAAGGGATTGCCGGTTACCCGAGGAGTCCAGTACTTCCATGACGACTCCCTCGGCATCTGGGACATCGAGGGGTTCGAGATCGGGTCATCCGTCCCTCCGCGGGAGCAGCTACGCAACCACCTCCAGGCGATCTCGGGGCACGCCGCGGAACAGCAGATCGCCGTCGTCTGGTACTGCGTGAAGGCGAACGATGATCGCCTCACTCCCGCCGACATCGAGATGATCCGAGAGCTCGACGCCCGGGGCCTGCCGGTCATTCTCGTGCTCACGAAGGTCGACTGGACCAAGAACCCGATCACCGGACAGCGAGGCGTCGGCAAGGACGTCGAGAAGTTCGTCGAATGGCTCGAAGACCCGCGCGAAGAGGAGTCGAAGCAGCCGATCAGCATCCCGTACGAGCGAGTCATCCTCACGTCCACGCGTGACAAGAACGGGAAGGGTAAGGGGCACGGCCTCGGTGAGCTCGTATCCGAAACCCTCGCACTTTCGCCCGAAGACGAGAAGGATGCCTTTCGCATCGCCCAGCGACTCAACCTTCCCTGGAAGCGTGAGATGGCTCGCAAGGTCGTCGCTACTGCTGCGACAGCTGCGGCCGGAGCTGCTGCGGTCCCTGTTCCCGTCGCGGACGCCGCGATTCTGGCGCCGATCCAACTCGGAATGATGGGGCGGATCGCCACCATTTATGATCTCGAGATCAAGTCGATGCTCTCCGCGGGTGCGCTCGCGCAAGTCGGCGTGCAGCTCGCGGGGAGGGCTCTGGCGAGCAGCCTGCTCAAGATCATTCCGGGGGCCGGCAGTGTTCTCAACGCCGGCGTTGCGGCCGCTCTCACTGGCGCCACCGGCGAGGGCTGGACTCGTCTGTGTGAGCAGGTGCATACGGGCAAGCTCGATCTCGACAACGTCGGTGCGTCACTGGGCGACTATGTCCCCGGCCTCCTCGACGTCATCCGCAAGATGGCCGAGCAGAAGATCGCCAAGTCTTAGAGATCTGAGGGAAACATGACTGCTCTCACCGAAGCCGCCTGGGAACAGGACGCTCTCGATACGCTCGCGGAACCGCTCGGCTGGCGCACGGCGCGAGGGGAAGATATCGCTCCCGGCAGCGGAGAACGCGACTCCTGGGACGATCTGCTCGTGCGTCCCCGACTTCTCGATGCGCTGCGCCGCCTGAATCCCGGCGTCCCGGGCGAGTACCTCCAGCAGGCTGCGGCAGAGATCGCGGCGCCGAAGTCGCAGGACGCGATCACTGAGAATCACCGTATCCATCAGTACCTCGTCAGCGGGTACCCGCTTAGCTACTTCGACTCCGACGGCGTCGAGCAGAACCCACGCCTGCGACTGCTCGGCTCCGACCCGTCGGAGAATGACTGGCTCGCCGTCAACCAGCTCACGCTGCGTCAGGGCGACCTGCATCGACGGTTCGACATCGTGCTCTTCATCAACGGGATGCCGCTGTCGATCATCGAGCTGAAGCGCGCAGGCTCCGCATCCACAGGAGTCGCCCCCGCACACGCGCAGTTGCAGACGTACCTGCGTGAGTTCCCGATGTCGTTCCGCTTCTGCGTGTTCACACTCGCCAGCGATGGGCTCGAGGCGAAGTACGGCACGCCGTTCACGCCGCTCAACCACTTCGCCCCGTGGAACGTCGACGACGACGGTGCGCCGCTCGCGCAGCCGCGCCTCGAGAACGGGACGTCGGTCGAGCCGATCGATGATGCGTTGAACGGCCTCTACAACCAGGAGCGCTTCCTGCAGCTCGTTCGGAACTTCACGGCGTACGACGAGAACTCGGATGGGCTGACGAAGCGCATCGCCAAACCCCACCAGTACTTCGCCGTCACCAAGGCGGTCGGGAGCACCGTGCAGGCCGTAGAGACCAACGGCAAGGCCGGTGTTGTTTGGCACACGCAGGGTTCGGGCAAGTCGATGGAGATGGAGCTGTACACGAACCTCGTGTCGCGGCATTCGAAGCTCAAGAACCCCACGGTAGTCGTCGTGACCGACCGCACGGAGCTCGATGGACAGCTCTTCCAGACCTTCGATCAGAGCCTGTTGCTCGCCGAGAAGCCTGTCCAGGTGCGCGAGCGCATCCAGCTTCGCGACGAGCTCGGCAACCGTGTGACCGGTGGCATCTATTTCACGACGCTGCAGAAGTTCGGTCTCACTGAGACCGAAAAGCAATCCGGTGCGCAGCATCCTCTCCTCACTGATCGACGCAATGTGATCGTCGTCGTCGACGAAGCCCATCGAAGCCACTACGACGACCTGGACGGGTACGCGCGACACTTGCGCGATGCTTTACCGAACGCCACCCTCATCGCTTTCACCGGTACCCCGATCTCGTTCGCGGAACGCGACACGCGTGCGGTGTTCGGCGACTACATCGACATCTACGACCTCACGCGGGCGGTGGATGACGGAGCGACAGTTCCCGTCTACTTCGAGCCGCGACTCATCAAGGTGTCGTTCGCTGAGGGGACCAACGAAGAAGACATCGACCGGGCCGCCGACGAGTACACCCTGGGCCTCGACGACACCGAGCGGGCGCGGCTGGAAGCATCCGTCGCGGTCGTCAACGCCGTCTACGGTGCACCGGAGCGCATCGACAAACTCGCTGCGGATCTGGTCGCCCACTGGGAGGAGCGCCGCGAACGGATGAAGCCCTTCCTCGAGTCACCCGGCAAGGCGCTGATCGTCGGAGGCACTCGCGAGATCTGCGCGCGCCTGTACTCGGCAATCGTCGCCCTTCGGCCAGATTGGCATTCCGGCGCCCTGGACTCCGGGCGGATCAAGGTCGTGTATTCGGGCTCGGCATCGGATCAGCCGCCGATCAGCGACCATGTGCGTCGCGACTCCGAGAACAAGGCGATCAAGGCGCGCCTCAAGGATGCCGACGACGAGCTCGAACTGGTCATCGTGAAGGACATGATGCTCACCGGCTTCGACGCTCCGCCGCTGCACACGCTGTATCTGGATCGACCGCTGAAGGGTGCTCTGCTGATGCAGACGCTCGCGCGGGTGAACCGTACGTTCAAGGGCAAGCAGGACGGACTGCTCGTCGCGTACGCACCGCTCGCCGACAACCTCGCGAAGGCGTTGTCGGAATACACCGTCACGGATCAGGAGAACAAGCCGATCGGGCGCAATGTCGATGAGGCGGTGGCGATCGCAACAGAACTGGTCGCGCAGATCCGCGGGATGCTCGTGGACTGCGACTGGCGTTCGATTGCACAGAAGGGCGGATCCCGGGCATGGCGAACTGCCGCTACGACCGCGACAAACTACCTGCGCGACGCCGAGAGTCCACTGAACCTCGAAGAATTGGGGTCGGAGAAGCTCTCCTCGAGGTATCGCACCGCGACCGGGCAACTGGCGCGCGCGTGGGCGCTCGCCTCCGGGCGCGATGGCCTCGCCGAACTGCATGAAGAGATCGCCTTCTACGAAGAGGTGCGGGTGTGGATGGCGAAGTTCGATGCGGCGGAGCGCCAGTCACGCGACGAGCCGATCCCCGAGGAGATCTCACGCTTGCTGGGGACGCTCGTCGCCGACTCGATCGCTCCCGGCGAGGTACTCGACATCTATGAAGCTGCGGGTCTTCCGCGTCTATCTCTCGATGACCTCGGGTCCGAGTTCCTTGCGAAGGCGCAAGCCGCGCCGAACGCTCAACTTGCGATCGAGGCTCTGCGCAAGTCGCTGACGGACGCAGGATCTTCGGCAACTCGCGGAAACCTCGTGCGCCAGCGCGCGTTCTCGGAGCGCATCGCCGAGATCATGAATCGGTACACGAATCAGCAACTGACCTCGGCAGAGGTCATCGCAGAACTCGTCGAACTCGCGAAGGAGGTCGCGGCCGAGGCATCCCGAGGTTCTACTTTCACGCCACCCCTGTCGAGTGACGAGCTCGCGTTCTACGACGCCGTGGCGACCAACGAATCGGCGATCGATCTTCAGGGGGTGGATGTGCTCGCGCAGATCGCGCGGGAACTCGTCAGCGTCATGCGGCGCGACGTGCGCACCGACTGGACCGTGCGCGACGATGTTAGGGCGAAGCTTCGGTCATCGATCAAGCGGCTCTTGGTGAAGTACAAGTACCCGCCGGACAAGCAGCCCGAGGCGATCAAGCTCGTGATGGACCAGATGGAATCAATGGCCCCGAGGTACGCGGACGATCGAGAGAAGGGTCGATAGCCGTGGCGCTAAGCGACTGGGCTGACGTCGCAACGATCGTGACAGCCGGAGCCGTTATCGTTGCGATTCTGTCTTTCATTGGGGACCGAAGTCAGCGACACCGAGAATTTGAGAGCCTATACGTGCAGCGATACTGGGCCATCCAGGATCGACAGTCACCCGACGTTCGCCTGGGGCTCAAGCGGAGGCTTTGCAAGGCAGACCGCGCCTTAGCGTTGGACTATCTCCGTCTCTGTGAAGACGAGCTGGAGATCCGCAAGCTCGGCCTGGTGACGAACCGTACATGGAAGGTGTGGTCGGACGCGATCAAGTCCGGGATTGCCACCCCCCTGGCGCAAGAGTTGCTCGCCGAACGACCGTCCGAATTCGAGTACGTCCGAAGATTCGCGCTTGATGTTCGCGACCCCTACACTGGCTGGACCCCCTGGGCGAAGTGGAACGGACTTTGAGTGGCAAGCACGGGCGGGGATTCCAGTCCTTCACAGCGTGCCTTCCGATGGCACGAGATATTGCCCCCTGATGCCTTCCCTTATCGCGTGGCTCGATGCGTCGAGCGAAGAACAGCGCCGCATGCGCGACATCATCCGCCTCTTTGCCGAGCGAGAGAGCCGCGACGAGCTCGGCCTCGGCCAGATCCGAGACGCGATCGCCGACTCACTCTTCCCCGGCACGTCGACGCTGCTCACGCGCGCGCGGTATCTGCTGTTCGTGCCTTGGGCGTATCAGAAGGCTTCACGGCGCCCGAATCCTGCGGCCGACGCCGACCGGTTCGAACGCGACATTATCCACGCGGTGAAGGACTCGGGCGATTACGCGGGACTGCTGGGGATGCAGGCCGGCGAGGCGTTGAAGAACCTCCCCTCAGCGATCTACTGGACGATGCTGCGTCACTATGGCATCCTCACCGATTCCTCGCTATCGCGTGAAGACGTCCTCCGCCTCGACGGAATGAGCACATCGGGCGACGATTTCGGGGACACGTCCGGCACCCGGTTTCACGCTTGGTCAACGACGCTGCCCGCGGCTCCCGAGGGCTTTCCGAAGTCAATCCCTGACGGGTTCGCGCTAGAGCCGGACGAAGCCGCGTGGCTACGTGACCGCATCCTTGACGAGGCAGGCGGATCGCTGTTCGCCCACCTCGCCGTGGAACGACCCACCGCCGAGAGCCCGGCGCCCTGGGCTGACGCCGCCGCCCTCGCCGTCGACGGCGAGGCCCACGAGCTGCTCGCCGACGCGCGCGCGTTCTCGGCCCTGATGCACGGCGCGCAACTGCTCTACAACCTCTTGCTCGCAGAGGAGTATCAGGATGCCGGTTACGACCGACTCAGTGATCCGAGCGAGGCGTTCCGTGAACGGCTCACCCGGTGGTCCGGCGATCTCCCCTCGATGATCGACCTGACGACCTGGAACCTCGACGCGCTGCTCGCCCGAGTCGAGCTGACGCGAGGGTCACCCATCAACCTGAACTCCCGTCGTTTCGTGCGGGGTTGGCGCGATCTTCTCGCCGAGCAGGGAACCGACGCGCTCGCCGACAGCGCAGCGGCCCGCGACTTCATGACCCGACGCGAGCGGCAGCATAAGGGCGCTCAGGCTCGTCTCGGCAACCGCACCCGCCTCGCCAGCTGGGGCGGCAGCTCCGGCGCGGGGGCACTGGTGTATCGATGGCCACAGGTCCGCGGCATCCTCCTCGATATCCATGACAGTCTCGAACGCACACCGGAGATGACGGATGCTTGAGCCACAGTCTCGCGCGGCACTAACCGAGCAGCTCAGACCGCCCACAGGGTTCGAGCTCTCGCACGCCGTCGGCACCACGTTCACGCTCGACCTCGCCACCGCGCTGGCGGTACCGCTGTCGTTCGCCTCGCATCGGCTGTCGGCGCAGGACGACACGCTCGGGGTCCTCGACGCGATTCGCCGCGCCGCCGATCGCGTCGACGTGTTCGCGCAGGCCGGCGAGATCTCGATGGGCACCCGCTCTGACCTCGTTGCGTTCCTCGAGCCGATGGTGCACCCGGTCGTGCTCCGTCGCGGCCTGTTCCACCCGAAGGTGTGGTTTCTGGAGTACCGCGCCGGCGAGCGCACCACGTACCGCTTCCTCTGCGCGAGTCGCAATCTCACGGCCGACCGCAGCTGGGACGTCATCGTCCGCCTTGACGGTGAGCCAGCCGGGGCGGGCGAGAAGGGCGAAGTCGCCGCGGTGAACCGTCCCCTCGTCAAGTTGCTGCGCCGATTGCCGTCGCTCGGCGTGCACGAACTCCACCCGGAACGGCGGGCGCGCATCGACGAGCTGGCTGAGCGCTGGCGCAGCGTGGTGTGGGAGCAGCCCGATCCTATGCGCAGCGTCGCGTTTCACGTCTTCGGCGTCCCCGGCGCCAGTGCGCCTGACCTGCACGGCAAGCGCGCGCTGATTGTGTCGCCCTTCCTGTCAGATGACGGAGTGCGGATGCTTCGGTCCGGTGTTCGCACGGAGACGCACGTTCTCTCACGCGCCGAGAGCTTCGACCGACTGCTACCCGGCTCCCTCGATGCCAAGCTTTCGACGTACGTACTGGACGAAGCGGCGACATATTCCCCCAACGACACTGACGACTACGGCGGGTTTGTCCCTCCCGGCGACCGACTCGCGGGCCTGCATGCGAAAGCCTTCATCGTCGATCGTCAGGATGGCGCTCACGTGTTCCTTGGGTCTGCGAACGCAACGGATGCGGGCTGGCAGAGCAATGTCGAGGTGATGGTCGAGTTCGTCGGGCCTATCCCGAAGGTCGGGGTGGAGGCAACACTGGACGCGCTCGGTGAGCTGAAGGAGGACTACGCCACCACGGGAGGCCGTGAGCCCGATGCCGAAGAAGAGGGGGAGCGCAAACTCGAAGCCTTTGTGCGCACGCTCGCCGGCGCGCGCTTCACGGCCCGCGTGCTACCCGCGGATCCGTACGCGCTGCGGGTATGGGCGGACGATTCCGTCACGTCGGCATTGGCCAGTCGCGCCGACGACGTCTCCGTGCGGTGGCACCTGCTCACTCGTCCGGACCTTGGCAGCAGCATCGTGAGCGCGTCCGAGTCAGAGGGAGTCCTGCTCCAGGGGATTCCGCTCGCCAATATCACCCCCTTCGTCGTGCTGGTCGCTCGCGATACTGCCGGCAAGGAGCGTCGCACCATCGTTCTTGCACGACTGCTCGACGACGTCGCGAGCCGGCGCGATGCGATCATCGCGCGCCAGCTCACCGACCGTTCAGCGTTCGTGCGCCTGCTGACGCTGCTATTGGATCTGTCCGGCGCTTGGACGCTGACGACATCCAGCTCCGGCGCGGGCGGCTTCTTCGGAACTGCGGATGCCTCCGGCACGGGCGCCGGCCTGTTCGAGGCACTAGTGCGCGCCGTCGGCGAAGGCCACCACGGGCTCGCCGATGCTCGGCGCATCATCGACTATCTGCGCGAACACGACGAAGACGCCGTCCTGCCCGACGGCTTCGACGAGCTGTGGAGTCATGTCTGGTCGGCGCACCTCGAACTGGCCGGAGGTCACGCGTGAGCACTGTCGATGTCGACGCGGTCATGGCCGGGCTCAAGGGCTTTCAGCGAGATGCCGTCGATCACGTCATCGAGCGGTTTTACGGTGCCGCGTCGGGTGAGGCATCCGGTCGCTTTCTCGTCGCTGACGAAACGGGACTCGGCAAGAGCATCGTCGCGCGCGGTGTGATCGCGAAGGCGATCGAGCACCTGCAGGATGTTGACCACGTCGACCGCATTGACATCGTCTATGTCTGCAGCAACGTCGACCTCGCTACGCAGAACTTGCGCCGCCTGAACGTCACCGGCGACAAGCACATCGGCATGGCAACCCGGCTCACGCTGCTCGCCAAGGAAAGTCGGCGCCTGTCGGAGAAGACGGCGGACGCCGGCAAAAAGGTCAACCTCGTCTCATTTACGCCGGGCACGTCGTTCAGCGAAGGCGGATGGCGGCAGGGGTCGGCGCCGGAGCGAGCGATGCTGACCGTGATTCTCGACAAGATCGCGAACCGCACCGACTCGGACCGACGGGTCACGCGGCTGCTGATGCACGGCACCGTCAAGACTGCCAGGCGGTTCGACCAGTGGTACGTTCAGCCCCTGCTGCGTGAACTCGCTGGTGAGCCCGACCCCCGGATCGTGACCGCGTTCACGCGCATGATCGAGGCGGACGGCTCCCTTGACCGATTTGTCGCGCTCCGCGACGAGGTTCGACGTACGCAGTCCGTGCCGGGCGAGTTGTGGCATCGGAACCACGACCTCATCGCCGAGTTCCGTCAGTCGCTGGCCAAGGCCGGTGTCGACACCCTGGAACCGGACCTCATCATCCTCGACGAGTTTCAGCGTTTTCGGCACCTTCTCAACCCGGAGTCCGGCGACGCCGCCGAACTGGCCCACGCGCTATTCGAGCATCCGGATGCGAAGGTACTGCTGCTCTCAGCAACGCCGTACAAGCCGTTCACCAACAGCGACGACGCCGAGGACGACCACTATCAGGACTTCCTCGCGACAGTGCGCTTCCTCGCAGGTGGGGCACCCGGCGCCGAACGAGAGGCTGCCGCGGCACTCGCGGCGTACCGCCAGTCGCTCGTGGTCGGCGGTGACGCGTCTGCCTCCGCGCGCCTTGTCAGCGACACGCTGACACCGCTCATGACCAGGTCAGAGCGACCACCCATCGGTGAGCGCGAAGACCTCGTCGCCGTGCGCCATCTGGCGACCGACTCTCCTACGGCAGCCGACCTTCGCGAGTGGGCGTCACTGCGTGCACTCGGGCGTACCGTCGATTCGCCGATTGACCTCGAGTACTGGAAATCGATTCCCTACTTCGCCAGCTTCATGGACGGATACAAGGCGGCAGATCGCGTCAAAGCCGCGCTGGACGGACCCGACGCGGAGAACGTTGGCTCTCTGCTCGCGACGACTCGGTCGCTCGAATCAGATGCGGTGGCCGCATTCGAACCTGTCGACCTCGGCAATGGACACTTGCGGGCCCTGGCTGAGGAGACGCTGGAGCGCGGATGGTGGAGGCTGCTGTGGGTTCCACCGACGATGCCGTATCTCCAACCAGGGCCAATATATGCGCCGTTGTCAGACGGATCGGTCACGAAGCACGTGGTGTTCTCGGCCTGGACCGGAGTACCCACCGCGATCGCATCATTGCTCAGCTACGAGGCCGACCGCCTTGCGGCAGGCGACCGAGCACTCCTCCGCGAGAACACATCCGACGCCCGAAAGGCGGTCGGCGCACGCCTGCAGTACCGACTCGCTGAAGGCCGTCCAGCCGCAATGTCAACACTCGCCCTCTTCTGGCCCCACCCGGGCTTGGCCGAGCTTGGTGATCCCTTGCAAGCCGCGCGAACCGCCGGCGCGACCGTGTCAGCAGATGCTCTGCTCGCGACCGTCGACGCGAACCTGACCAGGGGTTCGGCGGCAGACCAGGTTGCGGACGCCGTGTTCGCATATCCCGGGATGCTGTCGGCAGAACTCGGCGGTGCGACAGCGGAACAGCTCGTCGAGTCTCGCGCCGAGGAGGGACGCGTCGGCGGGCTCCTGGAGCACGTCCGACTGGCGCTGGAACCGTCGTCGAACGGCGTCCTGTCACACCCCGACCTCGCACGCATGGCCGTCCACTCGCCCGGGAACATTGCGTGGCGGGCGTTGCGGACCATCGCCGGCCCCAGCGTCACTCCCGAGGGACTCTGGGCCGCCGCGTTCGAGCTCGTGCGAGGCATCCGCACGCTTTTCAATAGGACCGAATCGATCGCGCTGCTCGTCACGCTGTACGGCGATGAGCAGCCGTTCTGGCGAAGCGTGCTCGACTACTGCGCCGACGGCAACCTGCAGGCCGTCATGGACGAGTACATGTACCAGCTACTCAGCGAGACCGGTGGAGGCGACCTCGACGACGTCGGGCTCGCAGCTCTCGCTCGCCGCACGGTCGAGTCGATGGAGCTTCGCCCCGCCCGGTACGTCGCTCGCAACAACACGGCTGCACGTGACGAGATCCCCATGATGGCGCGCTTCGCGCTGCGATACGGTGGCAAGTTCGCCACCGACTCGGACGACACCTCGGGGGTACGCCAGGCCGAGGTGCGGGCTGCGTTCAACAGCCCGTTCGCACCCTTCGTGCTTGCGTCGACGAGCGTAGGTCAGGAAGGGATCGACTTTCACTGGTGGAGCCATTCGGTCGTGCACTGGAACCTCCCCTCGAATCCGGTCGACTTCGAGCAGCGTGAAGGCCGAGTCAACCGCTTTGCGGGTCACGCCGTCCGCAAAAACGTCGCCGAGTCGCACTGGCTCGATGTACTGGCATCCGACGACATACGCGCTTGGCGAGCCGCATTCGATGCGGCGTCGGATGTCGACAACGAGCTCGGCGAGTTCTCCCCCTGGTGGCTCTACCCAGGTTCGGCACGCATTCACCGCGTGATCGCGCAGTACCCACTCAGTCGCGACATCGCCAAATACGAGCGACTGCGCAGCGCGCTGACGCTCTACCGGTTGACGCTCGGCCAGCCCCGCCAGGAAGACATGATCGACATGCTCGCAAAGCGCGGCGTCGATGGCGAATCGGTGCCGACAATCGACCTGAGGCCGCCGCGCATCGCTGTCAAGTCAATCTGATCGATAGGCTGATCTCGTGTCGTCGCCCACCTTTCGTCTGAACGCTGGTGACATCACCACGCGCGAGGACTTGGTGATCGACTACGGCGGGAGCGTGTATTCGGGAGGCATCGTCCCAAGCACGACGTCCAACTCCGTATTCGTATTCACGGACCCAGCCGAGGGCGCTCAGTTCGGCTACGTCTACGATGGCTTCTCATCGGATGGACTGGTGTTCTACTACACCGGGGCTGGCCCCAACGGCGATCAGACGCTTCGTGGGGGCAACTCGGCACTCATCACGCACGTCGAGAAGGGCCGAGTCATTTACGCTTTTCGTGAGGCTGGCTACAAGTCGGGAACGAGGACCAGGTACCAGAAATACATCGGCGAGTTCATTGTGGATCCTTCCTTGCCGTTCGTGCGGATGCCGGGGCTCGGAAAGGACAAGGCGCTTCGCACGGTGGTCGTGTTCCGGCTGCTCCCTATCACCGTCGTCCCAGATGACATCGTCGAGTTCGTCGGTTACTCCGAGGTCGCGCGCGAACCTCGGGCAATCTCAGTTCCCGTAGAAATCAACTCAACCGAGTTTTTCGAGACCGCAGATCGCGTCGGCGGCCGGGCCGTAAGACGCGAGTCTCAACTTGTCGACGAATTCATGGCCCATCAAGTCGGGCACACTTTCTCCCGATGGGCAATCAATCTCCCCATCGAGCACACGCGGCTTCTCACCGACATTTTCGACGAGGCCGATCACATCCTGTACGAAGCGAAGGCGATCGCGGGTCGCGCAGACCTCCGTATGGCGGTCGGCCAGCTCTACGACTACCGCCGCCATGTATACGTCGACGACCTGCAGTGTTCAGTCCTGCTCCCCGAACGCCCCACAGCAGACCTCAGAGATCTGCTGCAAGATGCCGGTCTCGGGCTTGCCTTTCGCGAGGGGACAACGTTCGTGTTTACGCCGCCTACCACCGCAGATCGAGGAGAACAGCTTCGCCAGCGACGCGGCGTTCCAACTTAGTCGGCTCGGTCATCGTGAACACGAACGCGTGTTCGCCCCGCAGTGGGGTCCGTTGGAGACGAAGCCATTAAACCGCGCACACACACACGAGTTACGGACTAATCTTTATCGAGACGCACCGTTGCGAAACCCAAGCCTCAAGGAGCTCGACCATGGCCCTCACCGCACACTCCACCATCGGCGACTGGATGAACGACCCGACCGGCGGGCCACTCATCCGCGCACTCTTCGAGCAGACGGGCGCCGACCCCGAGCTCCTCACCCCCGTGCTCGGGCTGCCGCTGCAGCAGCTCGTCGCGATGAGCCAGGGCGCACTGCCACAGTCCGTCGTCGATGACCTCGTGCGCGCAGCCAACGGCGGCGAGATCCCCGAGGCCGACGAGTCCGAGGGCTGGACCGAGAAGCCCACCACCGGACGTTTCGCCGGCAAGACCGTGATCGTCACGGGCGCAGCATCCGGAATCGGCAAGGCCACCGCATCCCGCATCGCCCGCGAAGGCGGACGCGTCATCGCCTCCGACATCGCCGCCGACAAGCTCGACGCGCTGAAGGCCGAGCTGCCGGATGCCGACATCACCACCGTCGCCGGCGACCTCACCAAGCAGGACGCGATCGACGCCGTCATCGCCGCCGCTGGCGACCGCATCGATGCCCTCGCGAACGTCGCCGGCATCAACGACGACTTCTCCCCCGCAGGCGAGACGACGGATGCCGTGTGGGACCGCGTCATCGCCATCAACCTCACCGCCCCGTTCAAGCTCATGCGCGCGGTGCTGCCGATCATGGAGAAGGCCGGCCGCGGCTCGATCCTCAACGTCTCCAGCGAAGCGGGTCTGCGCGGCAACTCGTCGGGCAACGCCTACACGGCCAGCAAGCACGGCATCATCGGCGTCACGAAGTCTGCGGCGTTCATGTACGGACCGAAGGGCATCCGCGTGAACTCCGTCGCCCCGGGTGGCGTCGCCACCGGCATCCCGATGCCCCCGAACATGTCGGAGTACGGCTCGGGCCGCCTGGCGCCGTTCCAGCAGTCGATCCCGACGGTCGCGACCGCCGAGCACCTCGCCGCGTCGATCACGTTCCTGCTGTCGGACGACGCCGTGAACATCAACGGTGCCGTGCTGGCATCCGATGGGGGATGGTCGGTGCAGTAAGCGCCTCGATGACCACGCCCCTGCCGACCCGAACGGCAGGGGCGTTCTTCGTTCTCGAGCCGACGTCGGCTCCTGCTAAGCCCCTCTGGTACGGAAGACTGAGCCGAGGCAGATCGATCTTGTCTCGCCCATCCGATCGTCACGTAGAGGGGGAGATGGCACTCCAGTTGATGACCCTGTCGCCCAGGAACTGGTTTGCTTCCGAGAACACGTACGCACCCTTGAACGGCCGTTGGCCAGTGTTCGACGCCACTGGATGCGCGGCCCGAATGATCGCCTCACGCGGAACCTGTCGCAGCAACGGCATCGCGATCTTCCGTGCGTCCTCGCCGAGCACGACGAACGCGATAGGCGAGCCAGACGCCGCTAGACGTCGGATCACCGTCTCGATGAACGGCTTCCAAAGTCGGAGATGCGATTTTGGCTTTTCACTGAAAACAGTCAAGGCTGTGTTGAGAAGCAGGACACCTCCCGTTGCCCACTCAGTGAGGTCACCTGTCGCTGGCCTGGCGAACTGGATGTCGGGATCCCGTTCGAGATTGAGGAAGATTCGGTGAAGCGCCGAGCGCTTGTCCACCTCTCCCTGTTGAGAGAATGCCAACCCGTCCGCGAGGCCTGACGTGTCGTACGGATCCTGACCCAGGAGCACGACCCTCACATCGGTGGGGGCAACCAGTTCGAAAGCGCGAAACACATTCCGGCGCTCAGGTAGGACGTCCTGCCCGCGCTGGTAGAGGCTCTGAAGATCCGGTGGCCTATCGGACACGCGAAGGTCGAGCCACTCGTCCCAGGCGCGCGGAAGAGTTGGACCGTTGGCCGCTTTCGCAACTGACGATGTGTTCACACATCCAAAGCTAGGACCTGCTTGCCCCAGACGTAGCGCGCGATCCACGTTACGCGCCCGTCGACGTCACCGTAACTCGAACCCGCAGTGGCGACGGATGCTGTGCCTATCGGAACTGGCGCTTCCACTCAGTGCGGGCCGCCTAGCTCTCTCATATGCTCAGAGAGGGATGACGGTCCACCAAGGGCGTCGGGGGATGAATAGAGGGTCAATGAGCGACTTCAGTCCGCTTGAATACATCGAGCAGGCATTGACGGCAGCCGCAAGTGCGCTCGGGCCGTTCGTGACTCGACGTCTCTCCGAGGTTGCTCCGGAGGTATCGGATTGGACCCAGATCCTCGCGGCGAAGGACCGGCAGGCCGGCCGGCGAGTGGACCGCTACAACCCCCGTGATCTTTCGCTGCAACTTCGCGTCCTGACGGAGCGGCTCGGTACTCTGGGTTTCCCCTTCACTGACCTCATCGACAGGCAGGCGAGCAACTGTGCGAGTGAGCTCCGCGACGTCCGCAACAAGTGGGCGCACAGTGAAGAGTTCACTGTCGCCCAGACTTTCCGGGCTCTTGATTCGACCGAGATCCTCTTGCGAGCGATTGCTGCCGACGAAGACGCCGACGCGATCGGACTCCTGAAGTCGGAGGTCCTAACAGCGCTGAACACGTCGACCGAATCCACGCACCAGGAACCAAATGAGCCGAACGCCTCTCCCGCGACCCCGGAAGCCTTCGAGTCTCCGACGCTCATCGACGAATCGGGATCCGCTGCCTCGCTCGACGCTTCTGTGCTCAGTCCGTTGAGTTTCGCTGTCGCGCGAACGGGCATCTCGGTCGTGCCACAGCTTACGATCTCCTACCGAGGCCCCGAGCTGCGAGGCGCGTCCGTCGAGGTCGAGGTCGACTGTCAGTTGGGATCGCTGGGAGACCCCCGCGTTCTAATCGTCGACCTCGACGGAGACCATGACACGACTCTTCGCAACGTCGATCTGCGGCTGGATCCAGGTCGCATGCTCGCGGTCGAGTCGCCCATGCCCGGCACGGTTACAGCGACGTTGAGGGACGCGAACGGTGACGAGATCGCGAGCCAACGCTCGGACGTCCAACTACTGGCGGCGAATCAGTGGATGGCCAAGCCGATGCCGCTGAGTCTCGAGTTGCTCGCCGCATTCATCCAGCCTCAGTCGTCGGCCATCAGCGCTCTTCTTGTCGAGGCATCGACGCTTCTGGGCAACCGGACGGGTTCGTCGGCACTCGACGGGTACCAGCAGGGCGATCCTGATCGAGTCGACTCGATGGTCGAAGCGATCTACGACGCCGCACGCGCGCGAGACATCCGTTACGCGGAGCCGCCAGCGAGCTGGGGACTCACGGGCCAGAAAGTGCGCACTCCGGCCGAAGTGCTCGAGGGGCGCCTTGGCACCTGCATGGATACGACGTTGACCCTGGCCGCGGCCCTGGAGGAAGCCGGGATCAACTCGACCCTGTGGCTTCTTGAAGGTCACATCTTCCTCGGATACTGGAGGGAATGGTCGAGCCTGGACGCACCTGCGCAGGCAGAGGCCAGCGAGGCGGTCAACCTCGTCGGACTCGGCAAGATCGGGCTCGTGGAAACGACGAAGATGACCGGAGGGGCGGAATCCGCGCCGTTCGGGGTCGCCCGACGGCAGCCATTCACCGACGGCAACGTGGATCCCACTCGGGTCATCGGCGTGACCGATGTCTTACAGGCTCGACAAGCAGCTATCTATCCCCTGCCGAGTCGCTCGATCGGCTCGAACGGCGAAGTCACGGTGCACGAGTACCGCGCGGCCGCAGCTCCGGATCCATTGCAGTACAACCCCTCCGCCACGGATCTCGCCGGTGATGACGCGCGCAGGCTGCCTGCGCGCGTGAGCTCGTGGAAGAACTCCCTGCTCGACCTGAGCCTGCGCAATCGCCTCATCAACTACACGCCGTCAGCGGGTCACTCCATCGCCGTGCCGCAGCCAGCTCTAGCCGCATTCGAGGATCTGATCAACAGCGGGTCCCCGATCACACTCCTTCCGAGCGATCGAATCCCCGATGTCGACAAGACCCGCGGTGTTCAGTTCGGACGCGACCTGCCTGAAGCTGTCCGCTCGGACTTGCTCATGTCCCGGAAGTCCGCCTATGTCGACATCACCGAGGGGGCCTACACCGCGCGACTTCGCGCCCTGGCCTACAAGGCGCGCACCATCGCCGAGGAAACAGGCGCGAACAATCTCTACGTCGCGTTCGGAATGCTGCGCTGGCGATTCAACGATCGCGACCTCAGGTCGCCGCTCATCCTCCTGCCTGTGACTCTCGAGCCCGCGGGCCGCGGCTCTGTGTTCCGTATGCGCGTGGACGACACGGGTGAATCCACACCGAACTACTGCCTGCTCGAGAAGCTGCGGGTGACTCACGGCATCCGCATCCCCGGTCTCGAGAACCCGGTGAAGGATGAAGCCGGCATCAATCTCGCAGCTGCATTCGCGGCTGCGCGGCAGGCTCTGGCGGAAGCCCGACTGCCGTTCACCGTAGAGGACTCCGCAGACCTGTCGATCCTTCAGTTCGGCAAGTACCGGCTGTGGAAGGACCTCGACGAGAGTTGGGAGACCTTCACGTCGAACCCGCTCGTCAAGCATCTCGTTCATACGCCGACGGCAGCGTTCGAGGACCCATCACCGTCGCCGACCTCAGTGGATCTGGATGCCCTCGGCACGTCCTTGCCCGTGCCGGCGGACTCCTCGCAACTCGACGCGGTCTCGGAAGCGGTCGCTGACCGGACATTCGTACTCGAAGGCCCTCCCGGCACAGGGAAGTCACAGACCATCACGAACCTTCTCGCTCATGCGATCGTCAACGGCAAGAGAGTGCTTTTCGTCGCTGAGAAGCGCGCGGCACTGGACGTCGTGAAGCAGCGCCTCGATGCCGTCGGACTGGGGCCGTTCTCGCTCGATCTCCATGACAAGGGCGCTCGCCCGAACGCAGTCCGTGCGCAGTTGAAAGAGGCACTCGAAACGACCGCCCGCCCGGACGGCGCCGCCCTCAGCGCACAGAACGAGAACGCCGTATCGAGCCGGAACACTCTGCGCCGGTACGCTGACCGCCTCCACGAGAGCAACACCGCGGGCATGTCGTTCTACACATCGAGGGATCGCCTCCTGGCGTTCGAGCCCGATGCTCCTACGCTCGACATCCCGACCGCTTTCGTCTCGACGAGTTCCACCACGCAGATCGACTTCGTCCGCGCGACGCTGAGACGCCTGCCGGACACTGCCGACCTTGTCCGACCAGCGGAGCTCAACGGGTGGGGCTTCGTCGACGTCACGTCTCACGACCCGTCGGACATCGGGGCCCTGCATCGAGCAGCGATGGACTTCGACCAGGCGATCGGAGACGTCTTCGTCACGACCGGCGAGTCGCCGGCACTCTCGCACAGTACCTCGCCTGAGTTCATCGAACGCTGGTCACAGCTCGCGGGAGCTCCACGCTTCTCTCTTGAGTCCCTCGATCAGCTGCTCCCCCGAGTCCAGTCCGGTGAACTCAGCGCTCTTCAGCAGCGCCTTCGAACGCTCACGGCCGCATCACCGCAGTGGACGAACACCGTGAGCCTCCACGCGCTGAGCGCGAACCCGGCGCCCGGTGCCGTTCACATAGCAGCTCAGGCTGCCGATGCCTCTGGGTTCTTCGGCCGACGCAAGCGTCAACGATCGGCGCTCGAGATGTTCGGCGACAGCCTGTTGGTGCCTCTGAAGAGCGTGCCTCCGAAATCCATCGCGCAGTTGACCGGACAGGTGGAAGCGACAGCGGCGTCGGCGGCTGCTCTGCGCAACGGACTCCTCTCGCTCCCCGTCTCCGTGGTCGGTGCGGGTTGGAACCCGTTCGATGCGACCGACGCGGCTCGCGCCGCGTCGCAGCTCGATTGGCTCGTCTGGCTCAGCGGGGCTCTCGAGTTGCGACCTCACGATCTGGACGCGACGATTCTGCGAGAGACCTATCGCACCTCGCCTGCGGATCCGGCGCTCTCCGGTGCGCTCGCAAAGCTCGGGACAGCTTGGCGTTCACTCGAAGTGATGGCCTCGCCGAAGATCGGAGCCGGGGTGTTGAAGAGTTGGGCCTCGCCGCGCGCCGTGGTCGATGCGTGGGGAGCAACTCGCGGTTCGCGGGCACTCGACACCCCTACTCCCACGTCCCTGCAGAGATGGGTGGCGTTCGCTCGGGCGCTCGAGCCTCTGCGAAGCTATGGACTCTCAGACGCACACGCAGCACTCATCTCGGGACGCGTTCTGGCAGACGATGCGTCGATCGCCTTCGACAAAGGCGTGGCGGCCTCATCGTTGGTGGAGCGCGAGCATGCGCAGGGCCTCGAGATGTTCGACCCTCAGGCTCACGGCCGATCCGTCGAAAGATTCACCTCAAGCACAGCCGCGATCCGAGCCGAGCTTCCACGTTGGATCCCCGCCGAAATACTCGGCCGGAGGAAGATCGACGCAGCTTACAGCGGCGGGCGCCTCGGCGAACTCAAACGCCAGATCGGGCGCCAGCGCGGGGGGCTCTCAGTGCGCGGACTGATGGATGGCTATGCAGATCTGATCACGCAGATCACCCCATGCGTGCTGGCGAGTCCCGAATCCGTCTCACGCTTCTTCCCGGCAACCGGCGACCTGTTCGACATTGTCGTCTTCGATGAGGCGTCGCAGATCAGAGTTCCTGATGCGATCGGCGCGATGGGGCGATCGAACTCGGTGGTGGTGGTGGGCGACAGCAAACAGATGCCACCGACCAGCTTCGCCGATGTGGTCACCGACTCCGATGAGGTGGTGACCACGGACAGCACCGCGATCGCCGATGAGGAATCCATCCTGAGCGAGTGTGTCCAAGCGCAGGTGCCCAGACGCTGGTTGTCCTGGCACTACCGGAGTCAGGACGAGGCGCTGATCGCGTTCAGCAATCACAAGTACTACGACGGCCGACTCGCGTCTTTCCCTGCACCCTGGCCGACGAGGTCCTCTTCACGACCCTCGGTATCCGGTCACGGAGTTTCGCTCGTCAGGGTCGACGGTCACTTCAACAGAAGCGGACGAGGACGGGATCTTCGCACCAACATCGTCGAAGCCCGTGCCATCGTCGGAGACATCGCCCGGCGCTTCGCCGCGTCCGACACGCCTCCGTCGCTCGGAGTCGTGACGTTCAATGCGCAACAACGCTCACTGATCGAATCGCTTCTGCGCGACGAGTCGGACGACCGAATCGCCGCCGCTCTGGACCAGCGCGACGGACTTTTCGTGAAGAACCTGGAAAACGTGCAGGGAGACGAGCGCGACACGATCCTCTTCTCCGTGGCCTTCAGCGCGAACGAGCGTGGTGACCTGCCACTCAACTTCGGGCCGCTCTCGCGTGCGGGCGGAGAGCGCCGTCTCAACGTTGCGATCACCAGAGCGCGTCGAGAAGTGATTCTTTTCGCCAGTTTCGACCCTTCAGACCTGCGAGCTGAGCAAACATCATCCGTGGGAATCAAGCATCTGCGCTCATATCTACAACTTGCTGCTGACGGCATCGATGAGAATGCAGACGAGGTAGCCCGGTCCGGATTCGTCGATCGCCATCGAGAAGAGATCGCCACCGCGCTTCGCGACCGAGGACACGTGGTGCAGACGGACATCGGTCTTTCTGATTTCCGCGTCGACATCGCAGTCGCGGCAACAGATGATCCTGAACAACCGGCACTCGCCGTTCTGCTCGATGGCCCGACGTGGCGCGAGCGGCGTACTGTGGCCGACCGCGATGCGCTTCCCACGGACGTCCTGAAGGGCCTCATGAACTGGCCGGGCGTGGAGCGTGTGTGGCTTCCCGAGTGGCTGCAGCAAAGGGAGAGGACGCTCGACCGCATCGATTCCGCCGTGAGGGAGGCCACTTCTGCCGCGCATCGCGCCGCAGAAGAAGCAGTGGCAAAGACACCTTCTCCCGACGTCGAAGGTCTCGCAGCCCTGGCATCGGTCGCCTCCGAGACGAGCGCTCCGGACGAGCCAGGATCGCGCGCGGCAGTGTCCGAGCCCGGCCTCCTTGCGCAATCGGCACCGGCCCCTGTGGTCGCCGATCTGCAGCATCCACGAATCCGTGACTTCTCGGAGTGGTCGTCGCGAACCGCCGGTGGCATCGCCGTACTTGATGCTCTGCCATCGCCGGCCGCGGCTCAGCGAGTACGTGATCTTGTGCACGAGGTAATCACGCATGAGGGCCCTATTCACCGAATGCGGTTAGTGAAGCTCGTGGCCGGCGCCTTTGGTCTGAGCAAGGTCCATGCTTCACGGGCGGAGGCGATACTCCGTTGCGTTCCGTCAGAGTTCGTTCGCTCGAACGACCGGGCGGTCCTGTGGCCTCGAGATGTCGATCCACGCACGTGGCGGGATGTCCGTCGTCCCGTCGAGGGTTCGGCTCGACCCCTCGAGCATGTCCCTCTGGCTGAGATCGCGAACGCCATGGCGGTCGTTGCCGACCTGAGCGGCGGGATGACCGACGAGGAGATCAAGCGTGAGTCGCTCGGCCTCTTCGGTGGAAAGCGCGTGACATCCGGCATCGGCGATCGCCTGAGCGAGGCCCTGGACACCGGGCTGAGCACCGGACGGCTCGAGCGACGTTCCGAAGGCTTGATCGTGGCTGGCAACTGATGGAGTCGTGTCGGCTCCCGCGGCGCTCCGCATAGCCGCAGACGTCGACCCCCGCCACGTGATGGTGCATTGTGGGTGCAGTAAGCGCCTCAGTCTTGGAGGCCGGAGCGGCGACCGTGCCGGCCTTCGAACTCACCGATCGCTCGACGCGCCTTGCGCAGCTGAGAGACCCCGAGGCCCACTCCGGCACCGAAGATGGCGAGACTAATCCATCGGTACGGCGCGCTCGAATCGATCGCGATAGTGACGGCCCACCCGGCGAACATGACCGCGGACAACACGATTGTGTAAAGCGCGAAGTTCCTCTGACGCTGCAGTGCCATGCGCTGCTGGATCAGGGATGGCTCGGCGTTGGGCTCGCTCATGGGGCGAGCCTAGACCGCAGCACCTGTGACGGGCTCAGACCGCTGGCTCCAGAGCAGATGAGAGACTGAACCCGTGCCCGATCGTCCCGAGATTGTCTGCATCTGCGGCTCCATGCGGTTCGCCGAGGACATGCGAGCCGTGAGCCGATCCTTGACGCTCGCGGGCGTCATCGCCCTCATTCCCGGTGAGATCGACGGGCCGATCACCGCCGAGCAGAAGGCCGTGCTCGGCGAGCTGCACCTGCGCAAGATCGACGTGGCCGATCGTGTCGTGGTGGTGAACCGCGGCGAGCACTTCGGCGAGTCCACGACGCGAGAGATCGACTATGCGCGCGCCGCAGGCAAGCCCGTGACCTTCGTCGGCCCTACCTGGGGCTCGGAGTAGACCTCACATCTCCCCCGCCTACCCTGACTGTATGAAGAAGCTCCCCGCCCTCGCGACGCTCGCCGTCGGCATCCTTCTGCTGTCCGGATGCTCTCAGGCCTCGAGCATCGCCTCCTGCGGCCAGGTCGCCGCTGAGGCCGCGCAGGTCACCGGCGTGATCTCCAGCGTCAGCTCGCCGACACCCGAAGCAGCGCAGGCAGCTCTCGACGAGGTCAAGAGCGTCGCCGAGAACATCCGCGGTGTCGATGGACCCGACGAGTTCGTCACCCTCCGCGACTCGTGGACGACGAGCATCGACGCCTTCGCCGCCGAGGGCGAGAAGGCCATCGCGGGCGACATCACGGGTCTGGACGCGGCGACCACAGAGATGCGCACAGCGACCGACGCGATGCTCGCCTACTGCACCCCGTAGCTATCGCCACTCGTCGCGTTGAACGCTCATCGCGATCTCGAAGCTATCGCCGATCACGCGACCGCCGTCGAAGACGCGCTCTTCGTCGAGCGTCTCGAGCACGCGGGGATCGCTCGTGACGGCAGCGGTTCCGCGGTCACGCGCCTCGCGCGACGGCCAGGTCGTCACCGTGACCACGACGGACTCCTCGGCGTTCGCTCCTGCGAGGTCGGCGATGCTCTTCAGCTCGCCCGGCTCATACGACGTCCCATCTGCGTGATAGTCACCCGGGTCGGCCGAGTCGCTCGACTGCCAGTAGTCCACGACACTGATCGCACCGTGATCGCGGTAGACCTCCGCCATGCGCTTCGAGAAGTCCAGGTATGCGGCCTTGCGTTCCGTCGGCACCGGAACGACGGTGATGTCAGCGATGACCATTGTCTGCTCCAGTCCTCAGCGGTGAGTGTCCGTCGCCAGGGTATCCAGCGCCGGCCTCAGCTAAACAGAGGGACCTACTGAGCGATGCCTCGCAGCAGCCGCGTCACCGTCTCCTCGACGCGTTCGGCACTCAACGGCTGACCGATGAGAGCCGCGTACGACGCCATGGCGATGAGCTGATCGGCGATCGCGTCGGCATCCACGTCGGTCCGGATCTCTCCTGCCGCCTGTCCGTGCGCGATCCGTTCGGCGACCCACGAGCGGATCGGCGCCGCGAGACGCTCGTTGAGCGCGAGCCCGAGTTCGTGGTCGGTGGCGGTCACCGCGATCAGCGCCCGGGCGAGTGCGACGCCCTCCGGCCGCGCGAGTCCGGCCGACATCACGGAGAACCACGCATGCAGGTCGGCACGGATGTCGTCGCTCATCGCGACGGCGGGGTCGGCTCCGGGCAGGTCTCCCTCAAGCAGCGCCTCGCCGAGGATCGCCGCCTTCGACGGCCACCACCGGTAGATCGTCTGCTTGGCGACCCCCGCCGTCTCGGCGAGCCCCTCGATCGTCACCGCTTCGTACGTACCGGCCACGACCGCAACGCGCATCGCCTCGAGCACCGACTGGCGCGCGGCTTCACTTCGGGGACGGGGCATTAGTTCAGGCTACTGGTCACCGCGTTTCGTCTCGGGCTTCGCGCCTCGCTCAACGACCGGAGCCCGGTGACTTCGCGGCCCGCCTCCGCCAAGCTGGACTCATGCGCATCGTGGTGAGCGGGGCCGGTCTCGGCGGACTCGTGCTCGCCCAGGCCCTCCGCGACCACGCCGACGTCATCGTGCTCGACCGCGATGTAAATCCGGCCGACACCGGCGGCTACCGCATCGCGCTCACTCCCGAGGCGGTCGCCGTGATCGAGCGGCACGTTCCGGGGCGGCTTGTCGACCGCCTCCGATCGGTCTCCGACGGCCCTGAGACGTTCTCGCAGTTCGCGATGGCCGACTCGCACCTGCGACCGATCGTCGTGGCTCCGGAGCCGGCGGGACAGGACCGGATGCTGTGCCAGCGCCGCGCGCTGCGGCAGATCCTCAGCGAAGACCTCGGCGAGCGCCTGCAGTTCTCGTCGACCGTGACCGCGGCTGAAGCCCACGACAGCGGGGCGAGTGTCACGCTCGCGGACGGCTCGCGCATCGAGGCCGACCTGGTCGTCGCGGCCGATGGTGCCCGCTCGGCGACTCTTCGCTCGATCGCCCCTGAGACAAGCGCGGACACCGGCCTGGTCGGCATCGCCGGGTCGACACCGCTGACCCGGCACACCCGGTTCCCGCGCTACCTGCTGCGGGGTCCCGCCCTGGCCGTCGACCGCCACGGCGTCGGCATGTTCCTCTCGCTGACGTCGCGCGGGTTGCGCGACATCTCACCCGAACTCGCGGATGCCGTCGGCCCGCCGTCACTCGTGTGGGGCCTGATCGCCCGGCGCGACAGCATCGGTGCGGTGCAGACGGCATCCTCAGCCGAACTCGTCGCGACGGCATCCGCCCTCGTGGACCGCTGGACTCCGTGGATACCGGGAGTGATTCGCGACTCCGATCCCGACCGCACTGCCGCTTTCTCGTTCCGCGCCGCCGACCCGAAGGCGCCGCGCTTTCCGTGGGATCCCGGCCGTATCACCGCGATCGGTGATGCAGTGCACGCGATGCCTCCCACCGGCGGACGCGCCGGGTCGACCGCCATCCGCTCGGCCGGCGCACTCGCCGAAGCCCTCACGGCCCACCCCGACATCGACTCCGCTGTGGCGCGCTATCAGGCCCGGGTCGACGAGTGGGCCGTGCCCGCGATCGAGGAGTCGCTCGGTCCGGTGCGGGCGATCCGGGCTCTCGGCAACCCACTGGCTCAGCTCGCCGCCGGTCCCCTGCTGGAGGTCGCTGGATGGATCGGGGCCGGCAGATATCGCCGCAGTCAGGCGGCGGGCACCGGACGATAGCGGTTCGCGACCGTTCCCGATGCGAACTCGCGGCGGTCGATGAGCTCGAGCCGGGTGCGTTCGCTCAGCCCGTCGAGGAGTCTCGGGCCGTGGCCGGCGATGATCGGATGCACGACGAACGTGTACTCGTCGATCAGCCCCAGCTCGGCCAACGCCAGCGGCAGCGTCACACCGCCCACCGACAGGCCCTCGCCCGGCTGCTGCGTGAGTCGCTGGACTACCTCAGCTAGGTCGCTTCGGATGAGCTCGGCGTTCCAGTCGACGGCTTCGAGCGTGCTCGACACGACGTACTTCGGCACGCGGTCGATGGCCTCGGCGAACGGGACCTTCCACTCGCTCATCCAGTCGGGCCAGACTCCGGATGCGGGGCGACGCCACGCGCCCTCCATCATCTCGTAGGTCGTTCGACCGTAGATAGCGGCATCCGCTCGTTCCATCTCGGCGGTCCAGAAGCGCATCAGCTCCTCATCGGGAGCGACCCCCGCCTCGTGATGGACGCACCCGTCGAGCGTGACGTTGATCGAGTAGCGCAGTGGTCTCATCTCGCCGATCTCCTTCGATGCGGGCGGTGGGTGGTACGGGGTGGGACTCAGAGTACCGACGGGCTGCCGCTGAGGTAACCGTGCTGTCGCCGAGGTGGCCGCCGCGAATATGGTGAACGCATGCCCTCCAGCCAGCCTCGCGTCATCTCCGTTCGGGGCGGTCGCGTTCGTCCCAGCGGGTCATGGCTGTACGTCTGGCTCGACTCCGCCACGGGGGAAATCGTTCACGTAGGTGGCACGGGGTTCGATCCGGAATTGCGGGCGCATCTGCATCTGACGGGCGACGACCCGCAGCTCGGGCGAGTGCGTGCCACTGTGCCTCGATCCAGCGAGCGCGACTTCGACGTCCTCGCCTTCGAGCTGAGTGCACGAATCGACCGGCCACGTGCGAAGGAAGCCCTCACCCTCCGCCTCCTGGACTCCTTCAACGAGGTCGAACACCCAGAGCAGCCGTCGAGCGAGATGAGCGAACTCATCGATTCGATCGCTCAAGAGGTGAAGAAGTATGTGGACAGCTTGCCAGGGAGCACGGACGGCTGATTGCTCGTCGCCGCGATCTCCACTGCGTCAGTGATCCGATTCAAGCCCCTGTTCAGCACGTGTCAGTCGCCCTAACCTGACCGGCATGTTGAAGATCGTGTCGATCGTGATCCGCGTGAACGACCTCCCGGCGCAGTCCCGCTTCTGGCAGGCCGCCCTCGACTATGTCGAGCGAGACCCCGCATCCGACGACTGGGTCGTGCTGAAACCGCGCGACGCGGACGCCCCCTGCATCGCCCTCGACGCTCACCACTCCGAGCGAGTGCTGCCGCCCCGCATCCACCTCGACATCTATGCCCAGGATCAGGATGCCGAGGTGCGACGCCTCACCGAACTCGGCGCTCGCGAGGTGCACTGGGACAACCTACCGGACGATGCCGACTACGTGATCATGGAGGACCCCGAGGGCAACCGGTTCTGCATCGTGGACCGGCCGGACTGGGTGGGCTGGGAGCGCCCGACGGCGTGAAGAAACGGCTGAAGTCAGCCCGTAGCCACTACTTCGACGCCACCCGACATACGTCCCATGACTTGCCGGTTCTCTCCGTAGGTCGCGAGGGTGACCCAGCCTCGTGACGAGTGGAGCCGCGCCCCCGGGTCATCCGCGTGAGCCGACGTCGACAGCAGCGCCCGCTCGTGCGGCAGATCGGCCAGAAGCGCATCGTGCAATCGCCGCCCGACTCCGCGGCGGCGTGCATGGGGCATCACCGCGAGCTCGACGAACTCGAAGTGACCTCCGATCCATTCGTCGATGCTCGGGCCGATCTCGCGCGCGATGAAGTCAGTCCAATACTGTCCGCGCTCGCCGGTGTATCCCCACGCGAACCCCTGCAACCTGTCTTCCTCTCGGGCGACGACCAGACGGAAGCCAGGGCGAGACCGATGCCGGTCCCAGACGGACGCTCGCCAGCCATCGGCATCCTCCAACGGGCCGAAGACCTCAGCCCAGGCCTCGAGGATCTCGCCGTCGAGCCCTGCCGCGTCCGACCCCGAGAGGGTCGTGACAGAGGCCATTCGTCAGCGCCCGGAGTAGCGCTGCGCCGGTCGTCCCTCTTCCGCCAGCGCCTGACGATGCGACGTCAAGGCCGACCGCACGGCCGTGTAGATCACGAGCCACAGGATCAGGATGCCGATCAGGAACCCGGCGACGTAGAAGAGGACGATGGTGAGGAAAGGATCCATGGCGTCAGGATAGCCACCGGGGTGCGCGGCGCCTCTAGCCCCGGCAGCTAGTCCCCGACCTCCAGCGACCGATAGAAGTAGAACGCCCGCTCGCCGGAATCCGGGTCGACGCCGCTGAACCCGTGTCGTTCGTAGAAGCGCATCGCCGCGGCATCCGATTCATCGACGTTGATCTCGATCGCCGCGACGCCGAGTTCCCGGCAGATCTCGACCATGTGCCGGAGGACCGCGCCGCCGACACCACCACCGCGGCGCGCGGGCTCGACGTACATCTCATCGAGCAGCGCCACCGGCCCCTCCGACCACACGTTCGGACGCAGAGTCACGAGCGCGAGACCGACCGCCGGATCGCCGCCGAGCACCGCGAAGGTCGAGGTTCCGCCCAGCAGCGTGCGCAACCGCTCGGCGAGCACCTCGACCCCCGGCGTCTCGGTGTCGAACTCCGTGTTGAAGGCGTGCAGGAGTTCGGCGAGACGGGCGGCATCGCGCGGGGAGGCTCGACGTGTGGCGGCGGTCATCGGATGCCTTTCTCGGGTCGAGGGCTTCGTCTCTGGCGGATGCGGCGGTTCCTCCGGTTCACAACTCCGGAAGAACGAGCGGGCCGACGCATCGATCCCCCGGGATTCCGGGGCCGAGCCGGCGGACGCAGTCGCTTCTTCCGGAGTTGTGAACGTGAACCTCCGTGGGCCACGCTCGACGATCCGCGAGAAGGCGATCAGGCGCTGTCGGAATCCGCCTTGCGCGATCCGGCCTCGAGCACGTCTCCCGCGGGCAGTTCCTGGTGCCCGCCGAACTGCAGACGCATCGCCGACAGCACTTGGTTGGCGAACTTGTCTTCGTCGCGCGAGGCGAAGCGCTCGAACAGCGATGCCGCGAGCACTGGCACGGGCACGCCGACATCGACGGCGGCCTTGACCGTCCAGCGTCCCTCGCCCGAGTCGGAGACCCGGCCGGCCAGACCGTCGAGCTGCGGGTTGTCGGCGAGCGCGGCAGCGGTCAGGTCGAGCAGCCACGACGAGATGACCGACCCCCGGCGCCAGAGCTCGGCGACCTTCGACGTGTCGATGGGGAACTGGTAGAACTCCGGCTCTTCCAGCGGAGCGATCTCGGCCGAGTGCTCGGCCTCGCGCACCCCGGCATCCGCGTTGTGCAGCAGGTTCAGCCCCTCGGCGATCGACGCCATGATGCCGTACTCGATGCCGTTGTGCACCATCTTCACGAAGTGCCCCGCACCCGACGGTCCGCAGTGCAGGTAGCCCTGCTCCTCGGGGGTGAGGTCTCCGGTGCGGCCCGGCGTGCGCTCGATCTCGCCGACACCCGGAGCGATCGTGCGCAGCACCGGCTCGATGCGCTGCACGGCCTCGTCGGGTCCGCCGACCATCAGGCAGTATCCGCGGTCGAGTCCGAACACGCCACCGCTCGTGCCCACGTCGACATAGTGGATGCCGCGCTCGCGGAATGCCTTCGCCCGGCGGACGTCGTCGCGGTAGTTCGAGTTGCCGCCGTCGATCAGGATGTCGCCCTCGTCGAGCACCTCCGCCGCCTGATCCGCCACCATGCCCGTGAGCGAGGCGGGCACCATCATCCACACGGCCCGCGGCGCCTCGAGCTTCGACGCCAGATCGGCCATGCTGTCGGCGCCCGTGGCTCCCTCGGCGACCAGCGCCTGCACGGCATCCGTGTTGACGTCATAGACCACGCATTCGTGCCCCGCCCGCATGAGGCGGCGCACGATGTTGGCGCCCATCCGGCCGAGTCCGATCATCGCCAGCTGCATGAGAATCCCTTCGTCTCAGCCCCGGTGGGCCGAGTCGGGGCAATCCTGGCACGGGTACTGATGACGCTCAATGGTGTTGCGGGGTGGCGTGGGGTCGTGTGGGGGCGTGCGCGGGGTCGTGCCGGGTCAGTTGTGCACCCGAAACGGCGATTTCGGACGCCGAAGCGACCCCGCTCCCGGCTCGACTCCGTGCGGGGCCAGTTGTGCACCCGAAACGGCGATTTCGGATGCCGAAGCGACCCCGCACGCGGCTCGACTCCATGCGGGGTCAGTTGTGCACCCGAAACGGCGATTTCGGATGCCGAAGTGACCCCGCACGCGGTTCGACTCCGTGCGGGGTCAGTTACGCACCCGGAACGGTGCCCGCTCCCGGCATCCGGAGCCGCGCGCGAGCCCGGTGTCGCCGACGGGTGGAAGGATTGAGACATGACTTCCCCCGCGTTCGACCAGATCACGCAAGACGACCTGCGCGCTGCGGGCAGCGTCAAATGGACGGCCTTCCCCGACACGATCGGCGCGTTCGTCGCCGAGATGGACTTCGGCCTCGCCCCCGCGATCACCGGCGCAGTGAAGGATGCCCTCGACCTCGGCGTGACCGGGTATCTGCCCGAGAAGCTCGCGAAGGACCTCTCGGCGGCCACGGCGCGCTGGTACTCCGACTCGTATGGGTGGGAGATCCCCGCCGAGCGCGTGCACCACGTGCCCGATGTGATCGCCGCGTTCGAGCTGGCGATCGAGCACTTCACCAGTCCGGGTTCGGCCGTGATCGTGCCGACCCCTGCATACATGCCGTTCCTGCTGGTGCCGCCCATGCACGGCCGTCGGGTCATCGAGGTGCCGAGCATCGAGGTCGACGGACGCTGGGTCATGGACCTGGATGCCGTCGCCCAGGCCTTCCGCGACGGCGGCGAGATGCTGGTGCTCTGCAACCCGCACAACCCGCTCGGCACCGTCGCGACCCGCGACGAGCTGCTCGCCATCGCGTCGGTCGTGACGGATGCCGGCGGACGCGTGTTCGCCGATGAGATCCACGCGCCCGTCGTCTACGCCCCGGCCCGACACATCCCCTACGCCTCGGTGTCGGATGCCGCCGCAGCCCACACCCTCACCGCGACCTCCGCCTCGAAGGCGTGGAACCTCGCGGGCCTCAAGTGCGCGCAGATCATCCTCTCGAACGACGCCGACGCCGAGCTCTGGGAGAGCCTGGGATTCTGGGCCGGACACGGCACATCGACGCTCGGCGTCATCGCGAACATCGCCGCCTACACCGGCGGGCGCGAATGGCTCGACGACGTGGTCGACTACCTCGACGGCAACCGGCGGACGCTGGCGCAGCTCGTCGACGAGAAGCTCCCCGGCGTGCGGATGGTCGTGCCGGAGGGCAGCTACATCGCCCTGCTCGACTTCCGCGAGACCGGGCTGACGGGCGATCTCGGCGAGTGGTTCCGCGAGCACGCCGGAGTCGCGATGACGGATGGCGCCGCATGCGGTGTGGCCGCGATCGGGTACACGCGCTTCGTCTTCGCGATGCCCCGTCCGGTGCTGGTCGAGGCGGTCGAACGGATCGCCTCGGCGCTGCGCGACCGAGGTTGAGCCGCCTTCGGCCCGCCGGCCCCCGGCGCGTGCGGGGTCAATAACGCATCGGAACTCAGCGTTTCCGGTGCGTTTTTGACCACTCACCCGCCAGGAGATGCGGAACTGACCCCGCACCCGCCGTGGCGAGGCGACGAACGACGCGTCACCGAGTGCGAACGGCATCCCCCATCGCCGCGAAGGCCTCGCGCAGGACCGGCCGAGGTGTCGCGAACACGATCCGCACGAAGTTCTCGTATCCCCGCCCGAGCAGCGCGCCCTCGGTCAGCACGACGCCGGCCTCCTCTCGGAAGTACGCGGCCGGCGGGCCGGGGATCTCGAGCGCCGTCGTGTCGATCCATCCGATGTAGGTCGCCTCGGGCTCGCGATACACCGCGCCGGGCAGGTGCTCCGTGATGAGGTCGCCGACAAGGCGGCGCGACTCCGAGAGATACCCGAGCACGCCGTCGAGCCACGGCTTGCCCTCCCGATATGCCGCCGTCGACGCCACGACACCGAGCGTCGCGGCACCGTGCTGCACCGAGAACCCGAAGCGGCGGTACAGCTCCTGGTCGGCGTCGTTCGAGGTGATCAGTTGCGCGGTCTTGAGGCCGGGGATGTTCCACGCCTTCGACGCGCTGGTGCCGGTGACGGTGTGGGCGGCGGTCGCCTCGGACACCGACGCATAGGGGATGAACGGTCTCCCGTCGAAGCGCAGCGGCGCATGGATCTCGTCCGCGAACACCCGTCCGCCGTGGCGTTCGACGATCTCCGCGAGCGCCTCGAGCTCGGAGCGGTCCACGACCGTGCCGGTGGGGTTGTGCGGGTTGCAGAGCACGAGCGTGCGGGCACCGGCGGCGAATGCCTCGTCGATGCGCTGCAGGTCGTGGTGCCAGCGTCCGTCGATGTCGACGCCGGGGATCTCGATCACCGGATGGCCGACGGTCGGCAGATATGTCAGGAACGGCATATATGCCGGAGTCGGCACGATCACGGGCGATCCCGCGGGAGCGTACTCCTCGACGGCAACCCTCAAGGCCGCCATCACGTCGGAGACCGGATGCACGCGCTCCGGATCGACGGCCCAGCCGTATTCGCTGCGCATCCACTCGGACGTCGCGTCGCCGAGTCGGGCGGCGAGTGGCGGCGACAGGTATCCGAGGTTCTCCTCGTCGATCGCGCGGTGCATGGCGTCGGCGATCACCGGCGCGACGCCGAAGTCCATCTCCGCCACCCATGCGCCGATGTGGCCGGGGTGCAGGCTCCACTTGCGGCTTTCGGGCCGGTCGAGGTCGAACCTCGTGCGGGAGTCGAACGGGTGCGGGTCAGAGGGCGCGCGGTGGTCGGTCATGGCGGGCGTTCCTCAGCCCACGAGCCGACATCGAACGGCACCGGCGCGGCGGGTCTGGATCTCGGACACGCGTACTCCTTCTCAGCGGGAGCTTCCACCCTAAGGAAGCGGCGGATCGGTCGCGAGTCGCATGACGGCGGGTGACGATGAGGCTGCAGGGCGAGCCGACCCCGGACCCCGACTCAGGCGTTGATGAAAGCCACAGCCGCTCGCACCAGGGCCGCGTTGTCGGGTGCCGTCCGTCCATCGGGCAGCTGCAGGGTGTCTTCGAGGCCGATGCGCGAATCGAGGCCCAGCTCGACCGCCAGGGTGAACGCCGGCCAGGCGGACCGCTGCTCGCCGTGCAGCAGGATCGGAATGTCCGGGTCGTCGAGGCGCACGTGCGCGATCAGCCCCTCCGCGTGCCGCCGCACGACATCCGCCGCCTCGTCCGGCAGCTCGACCAGCACCCGCAGCGTGTCATCGTGAACGGGCGAGCGCTGCCAGGCGTCGAGTCCGGTGGCATCCCAGATGCCCGCCTCCACGCGGATGCCGCGGCTCACGAGCAGCGCCGCGACCTCGTCAGCACCGGCTTCGTGCCAGTTCACCGACGCGAAGTCGGGAAGGACGCTCCATTCGCGGATCGCCGCGAGGCGCTCCCCGACATCGGGCTCGATCCATGCACCGGTCGTCACCCCGACCTGCACGCCAGGGCACGCCGAGCGCAGTGCTCTCACCCACCGGTCGACATCGGCGGCACGCAGACTGTCGTCGCCCGCGGCATCCTTCGGGTGCACGTGGATCTCGCGGGCACCCGCCGCGACGGCACGCGCGGCGTCGGCGCCGGCGAGGGTCGTGTCGGCGGTGAGGGCAGGATGCTGCGCTGCGGGTCGCGCACCGTTGAGGCACGCCTGCAACAGCATCCGCCCGTGTCTGTCGTTGCCGGTCACCGGCCCTCAGTTCATGAGATCGCGCGGGTGCCAGTCGTAGAGGTTGCCCGTGCCCGACGGCCCCTCTTCGACACGCACGGTGTGCTTGACCTGACGTGCCGTCGCGGCACCCCGACCGACTCGAACCGCCTCGGCCTCGGTCTCGAAGCTGGACCCCAGAGTGCGGGATTCGCCCTCGATGCGGTTGAACCAGATCCCGTCTCGCTGGAACGTCTCGATGTCACCTGCGGCCATGCCACATCCTTTCGATCTGACTCTTTTCTACCCGAGGCCGCCGACGCTCGAGGAGGGCCTTGACAGCCTCCGCGCACGCGCTCGCCCGGCGCGAGAGCACGCGAATCATCGACCGCATCCACTTCTTCGTCCATACGTCAACCCCGATGACGCACTCCCGTCAGCCGTGGTTATGTCGAACGATGCATGACCCGGGTGCATCTGCAAGGAGCAAGTGATGACGCTGGAAGTGATGTCGCCGACGGCGGCACTGCTCGACGGACGGTACGTACTGCACGACCGCGTCGGACGAGGCGGCATGGCGACCGTGTACCGCGCCGAGGACACCCACCTCGGACGCATCGTCGCGATCAAGATGATCCACGAGAGCGACGGTCCGGTCGCCTCGATCGAGCGCGCGCATACCGAGAAGGCGCTGCTCGCCTCGCTGAGCCACCCGTCGCTCGTGACGCTGTACGACGCGCAGCTCGTGCCCGGCCGTCCGCAGTACCTGGTGATGGAGTTCGTCGACGGGCCCACCCTCGGCGCGCGCATGGCCGAAAGCCCGATGACGCCGCGCGACGTGGCCCGCATCGTCCGCGATCTCGCCGAGGGACTCACCGCCGTGCACGCGGCTGGCATCGTGCATCGCGACATCAAGCCGTCGAACGTGCTGCTCGCGCACGCCCGGTCCGGCCGTCCGGTCGCGGCGAAACTCGCGGACTTCGGCATCGCCTGCTCCATCGAGGACACCCGCCTCACGACGCCGGGGATCGTGCTCGGCACACTCACCTATATGGCACCGGAGCAGCTGCGCGACGCCGACCCCGGAACCCCGGTCGACATCTTCTCGCTCGGACTCGTCGCTCTCGAGGCACTCAGCGGATACCCCGGCTACCCCTCCCTCGCTTCCGGACGCGCGGCGGCGGTCGCTCGCCTGCTCAACCCGCCGACCATCTCCGACACGGTTCCGGACGAGTGGCGTGACCTCCTCAGCCGCATGACACGCCTCGAGCCCGAGGAACGCCCGACCGCCGTCGAGGTGGCGCGCGCCGCCCGGGCTCTGCTGCGCGACTACGCCGCGAACAGCAACGGCACCGCCGTCGCCGCGGCGGCTGCGGCCATCGTCGCATCGGCCGGCACGGACCCGGCGGTCGACGCGACTCCGGGGGTGACGGGCGCGGAATCGGATGCCGTCGCCGCCGCGCCAGACGCGGGCGCGGGAATTCAGCCGCGTCCCGCATCCGCCGCCTCATCCGCGAGCGTCGACGCGGAGTCGTCGGCCCTCGACGCTGATTCCGCCCCGACCGGAGCGACCGCTGTGATCCCTGCGACCGAGGTCACGGATCCCGCACCCCGCTTGCGGACCCGCGACCGCACCCGCCCCGGCACACGCACCCGCACCCGCGTGATCGCCGGCGCCGCGGGGCTCCTTGCCGCCGGTGCGATCGTCACCGGCATCGCGGCGTTCAGTGCGCCACCGGCATCCGAGTTGGGACGAACCGCCTCAGGCGTCGTCGCCCGCACGGCGTCGACCCCGGCGGAGACCTCGCCCATCGACACCCCCGCAGCGCCCGTCGAGGTGGTCACAGAGCCCGTGGACCCGGGCAACAACGGGAACTCCGGGAGCTCCGGCAACTCCGGCAACTCTGGGAACTCCGGGAACAACGGGAACTCCGGCAAGGGCGACAAGGGCAAGCCGGACAAGGGCTAGGCGCGTCGCGGTCCGCAACTCCGGAAGAACGCGGCCGATCGCGCCGAGACCCCCGGTCTCGGCCCGATCGAGCGCACATCTTCCTGAGTCCTGAACGGCGCCCGCCTCAGCCCGCGTAGGCGGCGCGCACGTCGAGCACCCAGGTGACGCCGAATCGGTCGGTCAGCATGCCGAATCCGGGTGACCACGCCGATGCAGCCAACGGCTCGACGATCGAGGCGCCGTCCGCGAGGGCGTCCCAGTACCCGGTGAGATCGTCGAGCGAATCGGCGCGCAGCGACTGGAAGAACGTGCGGTCGGTGACGGTCGTCCCGTTCTCCCTCGAGGTGGTTCCCGCGGTGGCGTCAGCGTCGTCGGCGCCGGGGACGTCGTATGCCATCAGCCGGAAGCCGTCGGCGTTCTCGACCTGGCCGAACACGATCTTGTCGGCGTCGGGAACTCCCGCCGGCATGCCGAAATCCGCGTAGGTCGCCCGCGTGACCTCGCCGCCGAAGACGGACTGGTAGAAGTCGAGCGCCTGGCGCGCGGTGCCGCGGAAGTTCAGGTGGGTGGTGGTCGCGATGGTCATGGGATCTCCTCGGATCTGTGTGGGCGGCGGATGCCGGTGAGACCAACACTCACAGCAGAAGAGGTCAGTTTCGGTCCTCTACTCGGAGCACAATGGGGTCATGACCGGCAGCTCCTCTCGCATGCTCGCCCTGCTGTCCCTGCTGCAGACGGCTCGCGATTGGCCGGGGCAGGTGCTCGCCGACCGCCTCGACGTCACACCCCGCACGGTGCGACGAGACGTCGACCGACTGCGCGAGCTCGGCTACCGCATCAGCGCGATCAAGGGCCCCGACGGCGGATACCGCCTCGCCGCCGGTTCCGAGCTGCCGCCGCTGCTCTTCGACGACGAGCAGGCCGTCGCGATCGCCGTCGCGCTGCAGAGCGTGCCGGCCACGGGGATCGATATCGACGAGGGCGCGGCTCGTGCGCTGGCCACCGTGCGCCAGGTGATGCCGTCGCGCCTACGGCACCGGGTCGACGGCATCCGCTTCGCCGGGGTCGAGAACGAGACGCGCGTGGATCCGGCGGTGCTCGAAGCCGTCAGCGGTGCGGTGCGAGACCACCACGTGCTGCGCTTCGATTACGGAGAGAAACATGACCGCCCGGCGCGGCGCACCGAGCCCCACGCGGTCGTCGCCCGGGAGGGCCGCTGGTACCTGCTCGCCTGGGACCTCGAGGCCGATGACTGGCGCACCTTCCGACTCGACCGGATGACACCGCGCATCCCGACCGGCCCCGCCTTCACGCCACGCGAGCTGCCCGCCGCCGACGCCCAGACCTACCTCGCAGCTCGGGCGAAGGGATCGGATGCCGCAGACCACTGGCCGTGCATCGGAGAGCTCGTGCTCGATCTGCCCGCCCGCGAGGTGGCGCACTGGATCGGCCGCGACGGCACCGTCGAGCCGACCGACGAGACCTCGTGCCGCCTGACCCTCGGATCGTGGTCGTGGGTCGGCATCCTCGCGTCGATCGCCCGCTTCGACGCGCCGTTCCGCGTCGTCGGACCGCCCGCGCTGGCGGACGCCGCGACCGCCCTCTCGCGACGCCTGTCCGGCGCGGGCGAGGCCCGCTGACCGGGTCAGGCCTGACCGTATCCGAGACCCCGCACTCCGAGTCGCCGAGTGCTCACAGATCGATCTGCGTGCGCCTCGCCGCCCCCGCCCCGCGGTGCGCGGTCACCTCGATCTCGGCCTTATACTCGCCCGCGAGCGGGCTGCGCGTCATGGTGAGTGCCGGGTCGATGCCGCGGAACTCCTCGCCGAGCACTTCGATCGTCTCGTCCTGATCGGACGCATCCGGAACGAAGACCTGGATCCGGACGACATCGGAGAGCGATGAATCCACGGCGGCGAGCGCCCGCGCGACGGTGGCGATCGCGAGACGCAGCTGCTCTGCCGCCGTGTCCGGCAGGGTCCTCGTCTCGTAATCGATGCCGGCGGTGTTCGAGACGAAGATCCAGTCGCCGATCGCGACGGCCCGCGAATAGCTTGCGAGGGTCTCGAACTTGCTGCCGCTCTTCACGCTGGTGATTATCAACGGTTCCGTCTTTCGTGTCAGTGGCCCTGGAGGACCGGATAGTCGTCTGCGAGGACAAGATCGTCGGCCCGCGCCTGAGCACGGCGCCGGTGGTGACCGAGCGTGAACAGGGGGTGCTGCAGCGCGCTCGACCCGCTCTCGGCGAGTTGCGCCAACACTCGCCCGTAGGCGGGCGAGAACTTGAAGCCGTTGCCGGAGAATCCGGCTCCGATGATGGTCCGGCCCGACTCGGAGACGTCGAGGATCGGGACATGATCGGCCGTCGCCGACTCCGGGTGGATGGACGACCGGACCACCTCGGGCAGGATGCCGGGGAACATCCGGGTGGCGATCGCCGTGCATCTCCGCAGTTGCTCACGCGACAGATCGCGGGGATCTGTGTCGGGGTCCTCGATCGTGTCGATGCGGGTCGTGGGGGCGATCTTGACCGAGTAGCCGTCGAGTGTGGGGACGCCGAAGGCATGGTCGCCGTCCAGGTCCCGCATCCAGCATGGGAAGCGATCCGGGGTGAACTGGCTGATGTCCTCCGGCATGAACCACGTGAGCGGTATGGCGATGGCGCTCACCAGATCGCGCACCTCCGGCACGATCCTCGTCGTCCACGCACCGGTCGTCACGATCACCTTCTGCGCGTGGACGATCCCCTCGGATGTCGAGATCACGACACCGCTCTCGCGCTCATCGATGCCGAGCACCGGAGTGTTGTAGAGGATCTCCGCCCCGCGCCTGATCGCGGCCCGCTGCGCCGTCGCCACCGCCAGCTCCGAGCGCAACCCGCCGCCCAGCAGGTCCATGATCCCGATGTCGCCGTCCTCGACGGTGAACTGCGGATACTCCCGGCGAAGCTCTGCGGCGTCGAGGAACCGGTGCGGCAGATCGCCCTCCACGATCGACCGCTGCGTGGACTCGAGGAATGGATGACCCTCCGGCGCGATCGCGAGGACGCCGGTCTTCAGCAGCAGCTGACGGCCGGTCTCACGCTCCAGCTCGGTCCACAGCGCCCTGGCCTCGAGAGCAGCGGCCGTGTAGAGCGCGCCCTCCTTGTTCGCCGCACGGAACAGACGCGACTCGCCGGCGAAGGCCGCGTGGCCGTGCGCCGGTCCGTACTGCTCGATGCCCAGCACGGACATCCCCGTCGATCTCGCGAGGTGCCACAGCGCCATCGATCCCATGGAGCCTGCACCCACCACCGCGACGTCGACGGTCCGGATGACCTCTGCCGCACTCATGCGAGAGCCGGCTCGGTCCACAGGTTCAGCTTCTGGCCGATGCCGCGCTCAAGGGCGTTGCGATACACCTTCGTCCCCCACGCGACGTCCTCCACCGGCATCCCGCCGACCGACATGATGACGATCTCGTCGTCGCTCTGCCGACCGGGCCGCTTTCCGGAGACGACATCGCCGATGTCGACGAGCTCGTCACGTGAGAGCTCCCCGGCCTTCACGAGATCCATCCACTTCTGCCCGACCATCGGAATGTACTCGAACGACGGCTTCGGGAACTCCTCGTACCAGGTCTCGTACAACCCGTACGCATCGACGACCTTCGTGATGTCGCTGCCCAGCAGCGAGTCGTCGGTGTTGCACAGGGACGGCATCGCGAAGAACGCCCCCGGCGTGATCCACTCCCGCTGGATCGTGGGGTAGCTCTCCGAGCCGCCGGCACCGGTGCCCGTGGTGCAGAAGCTCACCAGGTCGCTGCCCCGGACGACGTCTTCGATCGAGTCGACGACCTCGATCGTGGTGATCGTCGGGAACTCCTCGCGCACCCACTCCTGGAAGCGCGCGAGGCTCTCCGCCCCTCGCCCCTTGATCTTCAGCGTGTCGATCAGCGGGCACGCATCCATGAAGGCCAGGAGCACCGTACGTGCCATGACGCCGGGCCCGGCGATCCCCGCGACGCGCGAGTCCTTGCGGGCGAAGTGCCGCGCACCGACCCCCGGCACGGCGCCGGTCCGGTATGCCGACAGCAGGTTCGCCGACATGAACGCGAGTGGCGCCCCGGTGTCGGTGTCGTTGAGCGTGAACATGAGGATCGACCGCGGCAGACCCTTCTCGCGGTTGGCGATGTTGGATCCGTACCACTTGACGCCAGTCGTCTGGAAGTCTCCGCCGAGGTACGCCGGCATCGCCATGAACCGTCGATCCTCAGTGGGCACCGGCATGTTCGGGAACGGCGACGCCTCAGGGAACGTCATCATCGCGCCGTGCGAGTCGTTGCTCTCACCGGTCATGCGGTAGTCGCCGGCAGCGAACAGTGCGAACATCTCCTCCATGGTGTCGACGCACTGGTGCATATCGGTCACTCCGGCCGCGATCATGTCGGCTTCGGAGAGGTAGAGGAAATCCACGTGGGGCAGGGGCATGACGGTCCTTCTCGTCGAGGGGGTGGGGGAGAGTGTGTCGGTCGCGCTCATGGTGCGCCTCAGCCGGCGATGGCGTCGGTGAGCTTGACGTATGCCGCGGGCCTGCGGGCTCTGATCCACGCGGCCTGGGCGTACCCGATGAGGGGGAAGACGATCACCAGCCCGAGCAGACTCCAGCTGACCGCGCCGAACACGGGCGCGCCTGTGGCATCCGCATCGCCGACCATGATCGGGAAGTAGACGACGATCATGACCACGGAGAGCACCAGGCCGATGAAACCGAGCACGGGGGCGATCACGGTGTTCCAGATCCTCCGGTCCTTGCGTGTCCTCGCGAAGTAGACGATGACCGCGATCGAGGTGACCGCCATCAGGAGGGCGATCGCCACGGTCGCGACCCCGGCGAACCAGGTGAACACCTGCAGCACCGGGTCGAGCTGCAGAACGGCGAACAGCGCGACGAGGACGATCGCGGTGATGCTCTGCACGAGCGAGGACACGTGCGGAGACATGTGCCGGGGGTGCACGGCGCCCACCCGGTCGGGCAGCACGCCGGCGCCTGACATGGAGTACTGGTAACGGGCGACGACGTTGTGGAACGACAGCACGCAGGCGAACATCGCGGTGATGAGGAGGATGTTCGTGATGATCTCGCCGGTGGCGCCGAGGTACGCCGACATCGTGCGGAGGATGAGCGTTCCCGGGTCGGCTGCGGCCTCCTCCAGGATGTTCGAGGGACCCCACGCCATGACGAGGCCCCATGAGGCGAGCGTGTAGAACACGCCGACGCCGATCACGGCCATATAGGTGGCGCGGGGGATCGTGCGGTCGGGATCGCGCGCCTCGCTGCGGAAGACGGCGGTCGCCTCGAACCCGATGAAGGCGGCGATGGCCATCATGAGCCCGACGCCGGGGGAACCGCTCGCGACGTTCTTCGGCTCGAACGGAGCCAGGCTCAGACCTTCAGGGCCGCCGGAGATCACGACCGCCGCTACGAGAAGGAGGACGATTCCGACCTCGGCGCAGAGCAGCACGCCGAGCACTTTGCTGGACAGATCGATGTGGCGATAGCCGAGGAACCCGACGAGCGCGACGACGGCGATCGAGTACAGCCACCATGGGAGCGTGATGCCGAACCCCTCGAAAGTGAAGCTCAGCACGTAGCCCATGTACCCGTACACGGACACCTGGATCGTCGTATACGTGAGCATCGCGATCCAGGCGGATGCGAGACCGGTCGAGCGTCCGAGGCCGTATCCGACGTAGGTGAAGAACGCCCCGGGGTTGGGGACGTGCTTGGCCATCGCGGAGACGCCGACGGCGAAGAGCACGAGAACGACGGCGCTGATCGCATACAGCGCCGGGAAGCCCGCCCCGTTGCCGAGCAGGATGCCGAGTGGGGCGGACCCGCCGATGACAGTCAGGGGCGAGGCGGCGGCGACCACCATGAAGACGATCGCGGTAGCACCGAGCGATCCCGACAGGACCTTCTTCGGGGAGGTCTCGGTGGCGCTGGGTTGAATCTGGACCATGTGCAAACCCTTCTGAGAGAAGCGGAGTGGAGCGGTTCCCCCACCCTGCCGCGGCGGGATTTCCCACCCGTCTCGCTGGAGTGACGTCTGCGTTCGCCGCGAACGGGACACCGGAACTCCGGCCGTCTCATTCGGGTGACATCTGCGTGAAACATCGCAGACGCGCTCCGGCAACAGGCCGCTCGTAGCCTCCTCCCATCACGAGACAGGCGGAGGCCCCATGTCTGCACTGGAAGAGGCGATCGAGCGCCCGCAGACCGTGCGCTCGTTCGCCGCCCGCTCGCCGTTGCACGGACTGGACAGACACACCGTGGGTTTCGCCGACATCCTCGCGCAATCGGTCGCGGCCGTCGCCCCAGCCGCCGCCTCGGCGATGGCGGTGCTGCTGGTGGCGGACCTGGCGGGCGGCGCCACCGTGCTCGTGATGGCCCTCGCCATGATCATCACGTTCCTGGTCGCTCGGACGATCAACCAGTTCACTCGTCGGTTCGCCGCCAGCGGCTCGCTGTACACCTACGCGGCGCGCGGACTCGGCGCGGCGGGCGGACTCGCGACCGGTGCAGCGATCCTCGTCGGGTATGCCTTCATCTCGATCTTCGCTCTCCTGGGCGGCGCCCATTATGCGACCATGCTCGTGACCCGACTGTGGCCTCAGCTCGCCGCGACGCCGATCGCCCTGGGCGCTCTCGTCGTCGAAGCAGCGGTGCTCGCGATCGTGCTCGTGCGCGGCATCCGCCTCTCATCCCGGGTCGCGCTCGTCGTCGAACTCATCTCCGTCGCGCTGATCCTGTCGCTGATGATCGTGCTCCTCGTGCACATCGGGCCGCTCCAACCGGCAGCGATCTTCTCGGCCGACGGCATCTCCGTGGCCGGCGTCGCCGGCGGTGCCGTTCTCGCGATCACCGCGTTCGTGGGGTTCGAGAGCTCCGCGACGCTCGGCGTCGAGGCCCGCTCGCCGCTGAAGAACATCCCTCGCGCCATCGTGTGGAGCGTCGGCGTCGCCGGAGTGTTCTACCTCATCGCCGCCTACACGCAGATCGCAGGAGCCGCCGCGATCGGGGGACGGCATCGGTCGCGCTCCTCGACGATCTCGCGTCGCGTTTCGGCCTCTCCGCATGGGCCGCCGTGGCGGACGTCGGCATCGCCACCTCGGGTCTGGCCTGCGCGATCGCCTCGACGACCGCCCTCACCCGTATCGTGTTCGCGCTCGCCCGCGACGGTGTCCTCCCCGCCCGACTCGGCCGCACGCACGGGCGCCACCGCACCCCGATCGGCGCGGTCGTCGTCGCGGTCCCGCCGATCGTCCTCGCACCGCTCGTGATCGTCGCGGCCGGCGTGTCACCGTGGGACGCGATGAAGGCCGTCCTGCTGATCTCGGCAGCGGGCTACATCGTCGCCTACGTGCTGGTCTGCATCGCCGCTCCCCTGTTCCTGCGCCGTATCGGGGAGGTCACCGTCGGTTCCGTCATCGCCGCCGTCAGCGCGGCGGCGGCGCTTGCGGCATGCCTGACGGTCTATCTCGTCGCGGAGGCGGCCGCGGGGAATCCGGGAGTCTGGCTCACCGTCGGCATCGCCGTCATCGCGGCGGCACTGATCCGATGGCGACGGCGCTCGCCTCTCGGCGAGGTCGGGCGCTACGACGAGCCGGTCGCCGCCCACGTTCTCGGCGGCGTGGCCCGCACCGGCGGCGGCAGCGCACACGGGGGCGAACCGGGGGACGCCGACGGATGACGGCTGGCGACGCGGTATCGATCACGGCCCGCCAGCCCGCCGCCATCCACAGCGCGCTGTCGATGCTGGAGGCCGTCGCTGCGATGGGTGCCGGCGTCACAGCGCGGCAGCTGGCCGAGCGGCTCGGGATGCCGCGTGCGACCACCTATCGCCTGCTCAACCTGCTGGTGCAGGACGAGTACCTCGTCCGGACGCCGGATCTCACCGGATTCGCCCTGGGCACGAAGGTGGCGCTGCTGGCCGGCAGCATCGGCGTCGAACGCATCCCGCGCGCCGCACGGGACGTGCTCGAGCGCACCAGGGCGAGCGCGAGGGGCGGCATCCACCTCGTGCTCTATCGTGACGACCGGGTCGTCGTCGCCGATGAGGACCCCGACTTCCCCCTCTCGAATCGGCAGGGCCTGCAGCAGGAGCCCACCCGCTACGCCCTCGGCCTGCTGCCCCTGGTCGTGCGCGGGGAGACCGCCGCCGGTGACCTGGTCTCCGAACTCCGCTCGCAGGGGGTGATCCGCGCCCGCGACGGTCAGCGTGGCTGCCTGGTCGCGCCGATCACCGATGCCTCCGGCACGCTCGCCGGAGCGCTCTCCTACTCGGGCCCGCGCCGGCAGATCGACAGCTCCGACTCGATCGCGCTCTCCCTCACCGCGGCCGCACGGGAGCTCGGGCCGCTCCTGACGTAGACCCCGCTGTCCGCCCGGGCCGATGGCCACGGCATCCCCCGGTAGACTGGCCATGCCCCGCCGGCCCCTCATCTAGGAGTGCGCGTGACCACCGCCCCTGCACCTGCCCACAAGCACGTCCCCGACTCCGTCGAGAACGCCACCGCGACTCCGGAGAAGGAGCAGCCGTACGCAGCGCTGGGCCTCAAGGACGACGAGTACGCCCGCATCAAGGAGATCCTGGGCCGCCGCCCGACCTCCGGCGAGCTGGCGATGTACTCGGTCATGTGGTCGGAGCACTGCTCGTACAAGTCGTCGAAGAACTACCTGCGCCGCTTCGGTCAGAAGGTCTCCGACGAGATGAAGGAACGCCTCATGGTGGGCATGGGCCAGAACGCGGGCGTCATCGACGTCGGCGAGGGCTGGGCCGTCACCTTCAAGGCCGAGAGCCACAACCACCCCAGCTTCATCGAGCCGTTCCAGGGCGCCGCGACCGGCGTCGGCGGCATCGTCCGCGACATCATCTCGATGGGCGCACGTCCGGTCGCGGTCATGGACGCCCTCCGCTTCGGCGCGATCGACCACCCCGACACCGCTCGCGTCGTGCACGGCGTGACCAGCGGCATCAGCTTCTACGGCAACTGCCTGGGTCTGCCGAACATCGGGGGCGAGACGGTCTTCGACTCCGTCTACCAGGCCAACCCGCTCGTCAACGCGCTCGCGGTCGGCGTGCTCCGCCACGAGGACCTCAAGCTCGCCAATGCGACCGGCGTCGGCAACAAGGTCGTGCTGTTCGGCGCCCGCACGGGTGGCGACGGCATCGGCGGTGCCAGCATCCTGGCATCCGACTCGTTCGACAGCACCGGACCCACCAAGCGCCCCGCGGTGCAGGTGGGCGACCCGTTCGCCGAGAAGGTGCTCATCGAGTGCTGCCTCGAGCTCTACCGCGACGAGCTGGTCGAGGCCATCCAGGACCTCGGCGCAGCCGGCATCTCGTGCGCGACCAGCGAGCTCGCGGCCAACGGCAACAGCGGCATGAAGGTCTCGCTCGACAACGTGCTGCTGCGCGACCCGTCGCTCACGGCCGAGGAGATCCTCATGTCGGAGTCGCAGGAGCGCATGATGGCGATCGTCGCTCCCGAGAAGCTCGACGCGTTCCTCGCCGTCGTTCAGAAGTGGGACGTCGAGACGTCGGTCCTCGGTGAGGTCACCGGCGACGGCCGCCTCATCATCGACTGGCAGGGCGAGCGCATCGTCGACGTCGACCCCTCGACCGTCGCGGTCGACGGCCCGGTCTACGACCGCCCGGTCGCGTACCCCACGTGGATCGACGCACTGCAGGCGGATGCCGCTGAGAACCTTCCGCGGTCGAACGACCCCGAGGTGCTTCGCGAGCAGTTCCTCGACCTGGTCGCCTCGCCGAACCTCGCCGACACCCGCTGGATCACCAACCAGTACGACTACTACGTGCTCGGCAACACGGCCCTGTCGTTCCCCGATGACGCCGGCATGATCCGCGTCGACGAGGAGTCGGGACTCGGCTTCGCGATCTCGACCGACGCCAACGGACGCTACTGCCAGCTCGACCCGTACGCCGGTGCGCAGCTCGCACTCGCCGAGGCGTACCGCAACGTCGCCGTCACGGGTGCCGTTCCCACCGCGATCACCGACTGCCTGAACTTCGGCTCCCCCGAGAACCCCGAGGTCATGTGGCAGTTCGGGCAGACCGTCGACGGTCTCGCCGACGGATGCTACGAACTCGGCACCCCGGTCACCGGCGGCAACGTCTCGTTCTACAACCAGACCGGCGACGTGCCGATCCACCCGACCCCGCTCGTCGGCGTGCTCGGCATCATCGACGACGTCTCGCGCCGCATCCCCTCGGGATGGCAGGACGAGGGTCAGAACATCTACCTGCTCGGCACGACCTCGACCGAGCTCTCGGGTTCGGCGTGGGCCGAGACCGTGCACCAGCACCTCGGCGGACTGCCCCCGAAGGTCGACCTCGCGGGCGAGAAGCGCCTCGCGGGTCTGCTCGGAGCCGCCCGTGACGAGTGGCTGATCTCGTCGGCGCACGACGTGTCGGAGGGTGGCCTCGCGCAGGCCCTCGCCGAGGGCGTCTCGCGCTTCGGCGTCGGCGCACGCGTCTGGCTGAACGAGATCATCGAGCGCGACGGTGTGGATGCGGCATCCGCCCTCTTCTCGGAGTCGACGGGCCGCGTCATCGTCACCGTTCCGCGTGAAGACGACGTCAAGTTCCGCGGACTCTGCGAAGGCCGCGACTACCCGGTGATGCGCATCGGCGTGACCGACTCCGAGGGCGACAAGCTCGAGGTGCAGGACGTCTTCACCGTGCCGATCGCCGAGATCCGCGAGCGTTCGCAGGCCACCCTGCCCGCCGCCTTCGGCCCCACGGTCACCGAGCCGGTCAGCGCATGAGCGGCGACGGTCTGAGCGAGGACTACGGCGATCTCGGCGAGAAGCGCAATCGCCGCATGCGCATCGTCGCCTGGACCGTCATCATCGCCCTCATCCTGGGTGGCGGCGGCGCGACAGTCATCACGCTGATCCTGGGCTGAGTCGAGTTCTTCTCGGGTCTCTTTCCGACGCTGGTTCGGGGTGCCCGGCGGCACTCCGGCGACCCCGGCCCCCGTGGCGGCGTGTCGGCGACCGGGTCCGAACCTGCGCCCGGCGGGCCTCGCGGCATCCTCTTCTGCACCGGCATCCGTCATCCGGGTTTCTTCACAGTCCCCGGAACTCGGCCTCGCAATGTAGGCGCCCCCGCGAAGGATCCGAGGCATCACAGATCCATTGGGGGATGCCATGACCGAAGCCAAGCTCGACCTGATCGCCAAACTGCTCGCCAAGGCCGAGAGCACGACGCCCGAAGAGGCCGAGGCTCTGACCGAGCACGCCGAGCGCCTGATCGTGAAGTACGGGATCGAGCAGGCGCAGATCGACGAAAGACGGGGACTCCTGGGGCAGATGCGCGAGCAGATCGTCACCGAGAGGATGCTGTTCCGCGGCGTCTACGCGAAGGACCTTCGTGAGATCGGCATCGGCGTGGCCTACGGACTGGGTGCGGTGCGCCCGATCCTGGCGGAGTACCCGCCGATCGCCGGCCTGCTGCTGGTCGGGCACTCGTCGGATGTGACGCAGGTGCAGACGCTGACCGCCAGTCTGCAGGTGCAGGCCACGGTCGCGATGCGTGCGTGGTGGATCGCGCATCGCGATCTGTATGCCGGCCATCGCGAAGGGGTGAGACGTCGAGCGCGCAGCGGCTTCCTCCGGGGGTTCGCCGCGGGTGCCATGAACCGGATCGAGGAGAGTCGCCGCGCTGCGGTCGAAGAGAGCGGCTCGGGGACCGAGCTCGTTCTCACCTCGCGCCGGAGCCGAGTGGACGAGGCGGTCGACGAGATGGCGACGACACCCGCCCGGCGACGCCGCGGCGCGGATCCCGGCTCCTTCGCGCACGGCCACCGTTCGGGCATGGAGGCTCAGACCGGCGGCGGCAGAGCGGTCTCGGCGCGATGACCACGCACGCGCCCGCTGCTGCTATCGCGAGAAGAGGAAGCGCGTCAGCCGAACGATCGCGTCGGTGTCGTGCTCGTCTCGAACGAGGGACTCGACGATGATCGCCCCGAGGATCGCCCGTCCCAGCTGCTCGACCGGTGCGTCCGGGGCGAGCTGCCCGTCGCGGATGCCGCCGCGGATGCGCTCGGCCAGGTACTTCTCGACGCCGAGGCTCTCACCGAGGTGCGCGCCGACTCCGGCGTCCTCGGTGGCGGCCGCCACGAGCGAGCGGAGAAGTGCCCCTCCCTCCGGCGCTTCGAGGATGGACAGCACGCTGCGCAGCCAGGTCTCGACATCGTCGGCGAGGTCTCCCGTGTCGGGAACCACGAAGTCGACGGGGATCAGGCGGCCCTCGGCGAGGCATTCGCCGATGAGGGCTCCGCGCGACGGCCACCACCGATAGATGGTCTGCTTGCCGACGCCGGCCTCTTTCGCGATCCCCTCGATCGTGAGACGGTCGTACCCCTGGTTATGGAAGAGGCGTGCGGTGGCGTCGAGGATCGCTTCGCGGGCAGCCGTGCTGCGCACGGGTCCGCTCCGATGCTCGTTCACCACACGTTCAGGATAACCACAGAACACTAGACGAGACGCCCCGTATGATCTATTCGTCTGAAGGAGATCGTTTTGGCTTCACTGCTGTTCCGCCTGGGTTCGTTCGCTGCACGCAAGGCGTGGACGGTGATCGTCTCGTGGGTCGTCATCCTCGGCCTGGGTGTCGGCGCGTTCCTCACGCTCGGCGGCACGCTGAGCAACAGCTTCGACATCCCCGGCACCGCCTCGGGCGCTGTGACCGACCAGCTCGCCGAGAAGCTGCCCGACACCGCCGGCGGCACGGGCACGGTGGTCTATCAGACGACCGACGGCTCGGCTTTCACGGAGCAGCAGAAGCAGGAGATCTCCGCGCTCGCGAAGAGCGCCGAAGACCTCGACGGCGTGGCATCCGTGATCGACCCGTTCGACGCACAGCAGCAGCAGGCCGTGCAGGCGCAGGATCTCGCCGACGGCAAGGACCAGATCGAGGGTGGCCGGGCGCAGCTCGACGCCGGTCAGACGCAGCTCGACGAGGGTCGCACGCAGCTCGAGGCCGGTCTCGACCAGCTGACCACGGCTCGGTCGCAGGCAGAAGCGGGCGGCGCTCCGGCCCAGCAGCTCGCAGCACTGGATGCGCAGATCGAGGCTCTGAACGCGCAGGCAGCCCAGCTCGATGCGCAACAGAAGACCATCGACGACTCGCGCGCCGAACTCGATGCGAACGCCGAGAAGGTCGACCTCGGTTCCACGCTCCTCGACCTCACGAACGGCATCGGCGTCGTCTCGGAGGATGGCTCGACGGCTATCGTCAACGTCTCGTTCGAAGACCCCCGTCTCGAACTCTCCGAAGAGGTCAAGCAGGGCACGATCGAGCACTTCGAGTCCTCGCCGATCGAGGGCGTCGAGGTCGACTTCGGCACCGACATCGCGCAGGGCGTGCCCGAGATCTTCGGCGTCGGCGAAGCGATCGGACTCGCATTCGCCGCCGTCGTGCTGATCGTCATGCTCGGCACACTCATCGGTGCAGCACTGCCGATCGTGACGGCCGTCGTCGGCGTGGGCGTCGGCGTGACCGCATCTCTCGCCTTCTCGGGCGTCGTCGACATGGCATCCGTCACCCCCGTGCTCGGCGTCATGCTCGGTCTCGCCGTCGGCATCGACTACTCGCTCTTCATCGTGAACCGGCACCGCAAGCAGCTGCTCAACGGTGTTCCGGTTCGCGAATCCATCGGCCTCGCCACCGGCACCTCGGGAACGGCCGTGGTGTTCGCCGGCACCACGGTGATCGTCGCGCTGCTGGCCCTCAACGTCACCGGCGTTCCGTTCCTCGGACTCATGGGCACGGTCGGCGCGGTCTGCGTCGGCGTCGCCGTGCTCGTCGCCATCACGCTCGCCCCCGCGATCCTCGGCCTCGTCGGAACACGACTGCTCAGCGGCAAGGCTCGCTCCACGATCGGCCAGCCGCACGCCGCGGGCAAGCCCGTGAAGCGGATGTCCACGCTCCGCGCGATCGTCACCGTGCTCGTCAGCGTGATCGCACTGCTGATCGTCGCGATCCCGTCGATGTCGATGCGCCTCGGACTGCCCGACGGCGCGAGCGAACCGTCGGATTCGACCAGCTACCGCGCCTTCCACATCGTCGACGAGCAGTTCGGCGAAGGGGCGAACGGTCCGCTGCTCGTCACAGCCACCCTCGACGATGCGGTGAGCGACGACGACCTGCTCGCCACGCAGGTCGAGATCGCCCAAAAGATCGCCGACCAGGACGACGTCGTGGGTGTCGCCCCGATCGCGAACTCCGACGACAACACTCTGCTCGCGTTCCAGGTGCTCCCCGCCGAAGGCCCGAACAGCGCATCGACCGAGAAGCTCGTGCAGGACATCCGCGCGCTGCCGCAGCTCGACGGCGGCATCACCCTCGGCGTCGCCGGGCAGGCCGCGACCAACATCGACATCTCCGAGGCACTGGCCGCCGTCCTGCCGCTCTACCTCGTGGTCGTGGTCGGGCTCTCGCTGCTCATCATGATCGTCGTGTTCCGCTCGCTGCTCGTGCCGATCATCGCCACCGGTGGCTTCGTGCTCTCGCTGTTCGCGACCTACGGCCTGATCGTCGCCGTGTTCCAGTGGGGCTGGGGCGCCGACCTCATCGGCCTGGACAGCCCGGGGCCCATCCTCAGCTTCCTGCCCGTGATCCTCGTCGGCATCCTGTTCGGGTTGGCGATGGACTACCAGCTCTTCCTCGCCTCGGGGATGCGCGAGGCGTACGTGCACGGAGCCTCGGCACGGGATGCCGTCGCGCAGGGCTTCCGGGCCGGACGTTCGGTCGTCGTCGCCGCGGCACTCATCATGGTGTCGGTCTTCGGCGGGTTCATCTTCTCGGAGTCGACCATCATCCGCTCGATCGGCTTCGGCCTGGCGTTCGGTGTGCTGCTCGACGCCTTCGTCGTCCGGATGCTGCTCATGCCGGCGCTCATGCACCTGCTCGGCCGGTCGGCCTGGTGGCTGCCGCGGTGGCTCGACCGCATCCTTCCGAACGTCGACATGGAGGGTGCAGCGCTCGAGCGCGAGCACCCGGGAGTCAGGACCGACACGGTGCAGGTCGTGGCGAGCTCGGAGACGCCTGAGGCGCGCTGACGTCGCGGCAGTGACTGCCGCTCGGCGTCCCTGCGAAGGAGATCTCGCACAACGAAGGAGCCCATCCGCGGAATGCTCCTTCGGTGCGTGAGATCTCCTTCCGCGCCTGAGATCCCTTCGGCGCGTGAGATCTCCTTCCGCTGACGTCGCGGCAGTGACTGCCGACTGCCGCGACGGCGTCCCTGCGAAGGAGATCTCGCACAACGAAGGAGCCCATCCGAGGAATGCTCCTTCCGTGCGTGAGATCTCCTTCTGCGCGTGAGATCCCCTGAGGGCGATGCTCCCGCCATTCGTGATCCAGCCCGCCGTCTGCATCACCTCACCCGGATGCCCGGGTGGGTCCCCGGGACGCGTGGGTCAGGCGACCATCCCGCGCCAGATCGTCTCGACCGCAGCCCGCAGGCGAGCGGCCACCGCAGGGTCGTCCATCCGGTCGCCGCGCACGACGATCTGGTAGTACGCGGTGCCGGCTATCGCATCGAAGCACGCCTCGACGTCGAGGTCGGCCCGCAGCTCGCCACGGGAGATTCCCGCGCGCAACGCGTTCAGGAGCGGCACTCGTCGCCGCGACACGTGCGACTGCCAGTACGCCTTCTGCAGTGCGCGATCCGACATGACGAGTCGGATGCGCTGCCGGAATCGTTCCTCCGCATAGCCGGATGCCGCGACAGACAGCGCCACCCCGGTGTCACCGAGACCGAACCCGTCGAACAGCGCCTCACGCAGGTCGACACCGTCCGGGTATTCGGGCGGGATGGTGCGTCCGACGTCGAGCGCCGCCGCGATCAGCGTCGTGAGCGACGGCCACCGCCGATACAGGGCAGCGCGACTGACTCCGCTCCGCGCGACGACGCGGCTGACGGTGACGTCCTCGCCCGCATCGATGATCTCGAGCGTCGCGGCGACGATCTGCCCGTCCATGTCCTCATCGCGCGGACGGCCGGGGCGGCGGCGGACCGCAGCCCCGGCATCCGTCGCGCCCGCGCAGTTCGCGCCCGCAGACGTCGAGCCCGCAGTTCCGACGGCGACCGGAGCGGCACCGACAGCGTCACCCGCGCTCGCGACGCGAGCCTCCAGCTCCACGGTCGTCACGCGGCGAGCGCCCGCTCACGGAGCCGCGCGACAGTCGCATCCGACAGTCCCGCCGCTCGCAGCGGAGCGAGTGCATCGCCGTGCTGCGCGCGGAGGGTGTCGAGCAGGGTGCGCATCGACACCTCCATCGAACCCTCCAGCAGCGACGACGTCGCACCGGCGGCATCCGCGTCGAAGCCGAGCGCCTTCCACATCGCGCCCATCACGGGTGCGGTGCGCTGCATGATCGCGACCATGTTGCCGCCGGTGAGGGCGTAGTCGGCGACGATGTCATCATCGGCCGCGCCGAGGGCGAGCAGCAGCATCGCCGCCACGACTCCGGTGCGGTCGCGTCCGGCCGCGCAGTGGAACGCCGCGGTTCCCGGCGTGTAGGCGATCACGTTCAGCGCGGTGACGAGCTGGGGTGCGGCGACCTCGACCATGCGCAGGTACATCCGGCCCATGGCGTCGTGGCTGAGCTCGGGAGCGTCGCGGTTCATCGACTCCCCGACATCCGCGATCAGCGGCAGGTGGTGGTACGCGACCGGGTAGTCGGCGAGCGGACCCCGCCCCGTGACCGAGACCTCGAGCGGCGAGCGCAGGTCGATGATCGCGGTGAGCCCTGCGGCTACGAGCTGCGACGCGATCTCGGTCGTGACGTAGGCGAGGTCATCCGTGCGGATCGCGAGACCCTCCCGCAGAATTCCCCCCTCGATCGGGATGCCGCCGAGGTCGCGCAGGTTCACGGGGGCGCTGAGCACCAGGTCGATGTCGGCGATGGTCATGTGATTCTCCTTCGGATGAGGGCACTGCCCTGGTCGATCGCCGTGACGAGCACGATGATGCAGATGATGATGGCGCTGAGGTGGCCGTAGTCGTACATGCGCATGGCGGTGGTCAGCTCGAGGCCGATGCCACCGGCGCCGACGAGGCCGAGGATGGTCGCGCCGCGCACGTTGCCCTCGAACAGCAGCAGCGTGTAAGACGTGAGCAGCGGTGCGCTCTGCGGCAGGATGCCGTACTGGATGACCTGACGCTTCGAGGCACCGACCGCCTCCATGGCGACGACGGGTCCGCGGTCGACCTGCTCCATGGCCTCGGCGAAGATCTTGCCGATCGACCCGATCGAGCCGAGGGTCATGGCCAGGATGCCGGCGAACGGACCGAGTCCGACGGCCGAGACGAACATGAGCGCGAACACCAGGTCGGGCACCGAGCGGATGATGTTCATCACCCAGCGCGTCGGGTAGTAGACCCACTTCGGCGCGATGTTCGACGACGCCCCGAAGGCGACGAGCAGCGACAGCACGGCTCCGAGCACGGTGCCGACCACCGCCATCTGGAAGGTCTCGAGCAGCAGCGCGAGGATCGTGCCGATCTTCGAGAAGTCCGGCGGGAGCAGGCGTGACAGGAACTCGCCCATGTTGACCGCGCCGTCGCCCAGCTTGATGAAGTTGAACTCGGCGCCGTTGAACGACCAGATCAGCAGCAGGGCGGCGATCGGCAGCCCGAGCAGGAACCTCGCGCGCGGCACCCGGAACGCCCGCTCCAGCCGCGAGCGCTCGGCAGGGTCGAGGGTCGGCCTCGAGATCGAGCGGTCGGTCGTGCCGGCGGCGGGGCCGGCTGAGCCTGCCGACCCTGCCGTGGAGCGGGGGTCAGTGGTGAGCGTCATCGTCGTGCTCCTCGTCGTCGTAGAGCGGCGCGAGGGCCGCGGCATCCAGCTGCGAAGTGGCGCCGGCGACCAGCATCCGTCCGTGCCGCAGGCCGATGATGCGGTCGCTGTGCGCGAGGGCCAGCGGCAGCACGTGCAGGCTGACGAGCACGGGGATGCCGTCTTCGGTGGCGATCTCGCGCAGCAGACCGAGAACGGAGTCGGCGAGCTTCGGGTCGAGCGACGCGACCGGTTCGTCGGCGAGGATCACCTTCGGCTGCTGCATGAGAGCGCGGGCGATCGCGACGCGCTGCTGCTGTCCGCCCGACAGCGAGCGAGCAGGCTCGTTGGCCTTGTGCGCGATGCCGACGCGATCGAGCAGCTCGAGTGCGCGGCGACGGTGCGCGCTCGAGAAGCCGCCGACCAGATTGATGGAGCCCGCGCCGTGCAGGGCTCCGGCCAGCACGTTCGTCATGACGCTCAGGCGCGGGATGAGGTTGAACTGCTGGAACACCTGGCCGACATCCGACCGCAGGGTGCGCAGCTCGCCGCGCGCGAGATTGGTGACGTCGTGGCCGGCGACCCGAGCCGACCCTGCCGAGATCGGCGCGAAGCCCGTGAGACTGCGCATCAGGGTGGACTTGCCCGACCCCGAGGCGCCCAGCAGCGCGACCATCTCGCCCGGGAACAGGTCGAGATCGACGCCGTCGAGCACGGTGGTGGTGTCATACGCGACGCTGAGGTCGCGCACCGTGACGAGCGGCAGGGCCTGGCGCAGCTCGGCGGTCGGGGTGCGGAGCTCTTCCGCCGTCGGCGATCCCAGACCATCGGATGCCGTCTCGGCGCGTCGGGAGGCGACATGCCGATCGGCGGACGCACCGCGCGCGTTCTCCAGCGAAGCGACGACGGGTGCGGGACTCGTCACTTGAGGTCCTTGAGCTCGACACCGGCGACCGCGGCGATCTCGGCGAACGAGGCGAACGACGAGCCGTCGGGGTCGACGGTCTGCTCGGCGGCGGCGAAGGCGCCGTACGCTCCGAGGCGCTCGGCGTTCTCGGGCGAGAAGACTTCGGCGATGCCCTCCTGGATGACCTTGCGGGTCTCGGCGTCGAGCGACTGACGTCCGAGCACAGCACCCTGGATATCCATCGCCGGGCTCTCACCCACCGCACGCCACTCCCCGTCGGCGAACGGGAACATCGGCGCGCCGAGCTCGGTCAGCATGACGGCAGTGCAGGCGGCATCCACCTGTCCCTGCTCGAGCGCGGCGAAGCTGCCTTCGTGTCCGCCGGCGAAGATCGCCTCGTAGTCGGTGCCCTGCTCGAGGCCTGCCTCATGCAGCATGTACACCGGCATGAAGTAGCCCGAGCTCGACGCCTGGTCGGCGAAGGCGACGGTCTTGCCCTCGAGGTCCTCGACGGTCTGGATCGGCGAGTCGTTCAGCACCACACAGGTCGAGACGGGCTTGCCGTCGCCCTGGAAGGCGACGAGCGCGTCGACCTCGCCCGTGTTCACGGCGAGCGCCGAGGGGAAGCCGCTCATGATGCCGATGTCGACGTGGTCGGCGCGGATCGCCTCGACGACGCTGAGGTAGTCGGGAACATCGGTGATCTCGACGTCGCGGCCGGTGGCGTCTTCGAGCAGCTCGGCGAAGACCTCGACGGGGTTCTCGGCTGTGGGGTCGTCACCGACCGGGATCGTCGCGATCGTGAGAGGAGCGTTCGGGTCGGCGGGGGCCGCTTCGGCGGACGGGCTCTGGCAGCCGGTCAGGGCGAGGGCGGCGACGCCGAGGAGGCCGACGGCGGGCAGGGTGAGGCGGCGCATGATGACCTTTCGGGAGGAGGCGTTCCCGAATTCCGAGAACATGGGTATTCCAACTCGCGAAGGTGACAGGCAATTACGAGACCGCCGTACTCGAAACGGAACGCTGAGTGAACGGCTGGTGTCGGAGGTGCCGCCTAGAGTGTGCGGATGACGTCGGATGCCCGCTCACGCCTCGAGATGCTGCGCGCCGAGGCGACGGCGCGGGTCGCATCGACGGCGGCGACCCTCGCCGAGCTGATGCACGATCGCGAAGGCTCGAACGACGACGACGAGCACGACCCCGAGGGCGTCACGCTCTCGTCCGAGTGGTCACGGCTGACCGGGCTCGCCGACGCGGCGGCATCCGAACTCCAGCAGGTCGACGACGCGATCGCACGACTGGATGCCGGCACCTACGGCGTCTGCGCGCACTGCGGCAGGCCGATTCCCGAGGCGCGACTCGAGGTGCGCCCGTTCGCCACGCACTGCGTCGCCTGCGCGGAGAAGCTCGGCCTCTGATCGGCGCCCCGCAGAGCTGGACGCCGCAGACCCTTACCCGCCGACGACCTCGGCGATCGCCCGACCGAGCTCGACCGTCGTGGCGGTGCCTCCGAGGTCGGGGGTGAAGGGCGCAGCATCCGCTCCCCTGCTGAGCACGTCTTCGATCGCGCCGAGCACGGCGGCCCCGGCATCCGAATACCCGAGGTGCTCGAGCATCATCGCACCGCACCAGATCTGGCCGATCGGGTTCGCGATTCCCCGCCCGGCGATGTCGGGCGCCGAGCCGTGCACGGGCTCGAAGAGGCTGGGGAACAGCCCCTCCGGGTTGATGTTGGCGCTCGGTGCGATGCCGATCGTGCCGGTGCATGCCGGTCCGAGGTCCGAGAGGATGTCGCCGAACAGGTTGCTCGCCACCACGACGTCGAACCAGTCGGGATGCAGCACGAAGTTCGCGGTGAGGATGTCGATGTGGAACTGGTCACGCCGCACATCGGGGTAGTCCGCGGCGACCGCGGCGACCCGTTCGTCCCAGTAGGGCATCGAGATCGAGATGCCGTTGCTCTTCGTCGCGGACGTGAGATGGCCGCCGCGCTTCTGCGCCAGGTCGAACGCATACCGCAGCACCCGGTCGACACCCGTGCGAGTCATCACCGTCTCCTGCAGCACGAACTCCCGCTCGGTGCCCTCGAACATGCGCCCGCCGATAGACGAGTACTCGCCCTCGGTGTTCTCGCGCACCACGTAGAAGTCGATGTCACCGGGCTCGCGGCCGGCGAGCGGAGAGACGACGCCGGGCATGAGACGGCACGGTCGCAGGTTCACGTACTGGTCGAACGCACGCCGGAACTGGATGAGGCTGCCCCAGAGGCTCACGTGATCGGGCACGACATCGGGCCAGCCGACGGCGCCGAAGTAGATCGCGTCGAACCCGCTGAGCGTCTCGAACCAGTCCTCCGGCAGCATCCGCCCGTGCTTCTGCCAGTAGGCGGCGCTCGCGAACTCGAACTCCTCGAACTCGAGCGCGATGTCGAAGCGGGATGCCGCGGCACGCAGCACCCGCAGCCCCTCGGGCATCACCTCGGTGCCGATGCCGTCGCCGGCGATCACGGCGATGCGGTGCGTGGTGGTCATGGGATTCCTTCCGGGTACGGACAGAGGGGACGGAGGAGCGAACCTCAGAGCACGTCCCGCTCGGCGGGGTGGTGGCAGGCCACGCCGTGGGTGTCGCCGTGGTCGACGAGCAGGGGCACGACCTCGGCGCAGACTTCGGTGGCCTTCCAGCAGCGGGTGCGGAAGCGGCATCCGGACGGCGGCGAGACCGGACTCGGCACGTCACCCGTCAGCACGATGCGCTCCCGCGCCCGCTCGGCTCGGGGGTCGGGCACGGGGATCGCCGACAGCAGCGCCTGGGTGTACGGATGCAGCGGCCGCTCGTAGAGCTCATCGACCGGTCCCTCTTCGACGAGCTTGCCGAGGTACATGACCCCGACGCGGTCGCTCAGGTGTCGCACCACCGACAGGTCGTGCGCGATGAAGAGGTAGGTGAGACCGAGGTCGCGCTGCAGATCGTCGAGCAGGTTGAGCACTCCGGCCTGCACGCTCACATCGAGGGCGCTGACCGGCTCGTCGAGCACGATGACCTCGGGCTCCACCGCGAGAGCGCGCGCGATGCCGAGCCGCTGGCGCTGACCGCCTGAGAACTCGTGCGGAAAGCGATCGGCGTGGGCCGGGTTCAGCCCCACCTGCGCCAGCAGCTCCTCGACCCGCTGCTCGTGCCGTCCACGGTGCAGCCCGTGGATCACGAGTGGTTCGGTGATCGTGGCGCGCACGGACTTGCGCGGGTTGAGCGATGCGTAGGGGTCCTGGAACACGAACTGCACCCGACGCCGCAGCGCCCGCAGCCGCCCGCCCTCGAGGCCGGTGATGTCGTCGCCGCCGAGCCGGATCGTGCCGCCGTCACTCGACTGCAATCGGGCGACGCTGCGTCCGAGCGACGACTTGCCGCACCCGGATTCGCCCACGAGGCCGAACGTCTGGCCGGCATCGATCGAGAGGCTCACATCCGACACGGCCTGCACGACGTCGCGCGTGCGTCCGAACAGCCCTCCGCCGACCTTGTACTCCTTCACGAGCCCCTCGACGGTCAGACCGGTGCCTCCTCGAACGACCTCGCTCACGACGCGATCACTCATGACACGACCTCCTTCTGCCATTCGTCGACCCGTACGCATGCGGCCGTATGCCCGGCGCCCACCTCGATCGGCGGTGGCACCACGGCATCGCAGAGCCCCTCGACCGCATGGGCGCAGCGCGGTGCGAAGCGGCATCCGCCGGGCCAGGCTGTCGCCACCGGCGGTTGCCCGGCGATCTGATAGAGCCGCTCGTCCCGAGACGAGCGGCGGTCGAGCCGAGGCAGCGAGGCGAGCAGCCCCGCCGTGTACGGATGCGCGGTCTCGTAGAACAGCGGGTCGACGTCGGCCGTCTCGACCAGCCCGCCCGCGTACATCACCAGCACCCGATCGGCGGTGCCGGCGACGACGCCGAGGTCGTGGGTGATGAGCAGCACGGTCGTGCCCGTGCGCCGCTGCACCTCGCGCAGCACCTCGAGCACCTGCGCCTGCACCGTGACGTCGAGGGCGGTGGTCGGCTCGTCGGCGATCAGCAGGTCGGGCTCGTTCGCGATGCTCATCGCGATCATCACACGCTGCCGCATGCCGCCCGAGAACTCGTGCGGAAAACGGTCGACCCGCAGTTCGGGCGAGGGGATGCCGACGACATCGAGCAGCTCGACGGCCCGCGCCCTGCGCTCGGCCGCCGTCGAATCGGGCCGATGCACCCGCACCGCCTCGATCAGCTGCTCGCCCACCCGCATGACCGGATTCAGCGCGGTCAGAGCGTCCTGGAACACGATCGCGATGTCCTTGCCGCGGATCTCACGCAGCTCGGCATCCGAGAGTCCGACGAGTTCACGCCCGCGGAGCTTGATCGATCCGGTGACGACGGCCTTCTTCGGCAGCAGCCCCATGATGGCCATCGCCGTCATCGATTTGCCCGATCCGGACTCGCCGACGATGCCGACCGTCTCTCCGGTGCGTAGAACGAACGAGACGCCTTCGACGGCTCGAGCGAGGCCGGCATCCGTCGGGAAGCTGATCGCGACGTCGTCGACCTCGAGGAGGATCTCTGCGGTGCTCATAGATTCTTCCCCTGCGGGTCGAGGGCGTCACGGAGTCCGTCGCCGATGAAGTTGACGCACAGCACCGTGACGAGGATGAACAGGCCGGGGAAGTACAGCAGGTACACCTGGGGTGTGCCCACATAGCCCGCGGCCTGACTGAGCATCGAGCCCCAGCTGGTCTGGGGCGGCTGCACACCGAACCCGAGGAAGCTCAGGGTCGACTCGGCGATGATCGACGACGCGACGGCGAGGCTCATCGCCACGACGATCACGCCCGCGAGGTTCGGCAGGAGGTGCGAGACGACGATGCGGAATCCGGATGCTCCGATGCCGCGCGCCGCGTCGATGAAGTCCTTCTCCCGCAGCGACAGCACCTGGGCGCGCACGACGCGGGCGATGTACGTCCACCCGAGTGCCGTGAGCGCCAGGACGATCGTCGTCGGCGAGGGCCCGAGCCCCTGCAGGATCACCGCGAGCAGCGCGATGGCGGGGACGATGAGGAACAGGTCGGTGATGCGCATGATGAGCTCGCCGACCCAGCCGCCGACGTACCCGGCGATCGCCCCGAGGGCGGTGCCCACGACCGTCGCCAGGAGAGCGACGGCGAGGCCGATCGCGAGCGAGATCTGCCCCGCGAAGAGGATCTCGCTGAGGTAGTCGCGGCCCAGCTCATCGGTGCCGAGCCAGTGCTCGCCCGACGGGGGTGTCGGGCCGAGCAGCAGATCCTGCTGCCCTTGCGGGTACGGGGCGAGCCAGCCGGCGCCGAAGCACGCGATCAGCAGGATGGTCAGCACGACGAGACTCGTCACCGCGAGTCGGTGATGCAGGAACCCTCTGAGCAGCTGGCGGGTGGGCGCCTTCTGCGGATCCTGCTCGGCGAGGATCTCCTCGCGTCCGGCGATGCCCGCACCGCTCATGACAGCCTCACTCTCGGGTCGAGCACCGCATAGGCGATGTCGGCGATCAGGTTGCAGACGACGACCGCGACGGCGACCACGACCATCCAGGGCAGCAGCACGTAGACGTCGCCGGCGACGAGCGACTGCAGGAACAGCCGCCCCATGCCCGGGATCGCGAAGATCTGCTCGGTGACGACGAGACCTCCGATGAGGATCGCGGCGTCGAGGGCGACGACGGTGACGAACGGCGCCATCGAGTTCCGCACCGCGTGCCGCCAGATCACCTGACGACGCGGCACCCCTTTGGCTCTGGCCGTGCGCACATAGTCACTCGACAGGGCGTCGAGCATCGCCGCCCGCCCGAAGCGGCTCCACGATGCGACGAGCGCGATCATGAGGGCGGCGACGGGCAGGATCAGGTGCCGGATGTAATCGATCACGCCGGTCTCGCCCGGCGAGTGCAGCCCGATGAAGAAGAGAGGCGGCTCGCTGAGCCCGAACGCCTCCTTGGGCCATACCGCGAACGTCTGGATGAGGATGAGTCCGAACCAGAACGCCGGCATCGCGATGCCGATGTACGAGGCGCCGGTGAGCAGGTTGTCCCCGAGCGAGTACTGGCGGACGGCCGAGTAGACGCTGATGCCGCCGGCGATCAGCACCGCGATGATCAGCCCCCAGAAGGCGAGCTGCACTGTCGGCCACAGCGCATCGCCGATCAGCGGCAGGACCGGGGTTCCCGTGCGGGTGCTGAGGCCCCAGTCTCCGACGATCAGCGACCGCAGCCACAGGAGATACTGCTCGGGGATCGACCGATCGAGACCGAGCCTCTCCACCTCGCGGGCGATCACGGCCGGGTCATGCGCCTGGCGCAGCTTGGCGAGCGGATCGAACGTCGAGCGCACCGCCCAGAACAGGATGAACGAGGCGACGATGATCACCGGGATCGAGTACAGCACCCGTCGTGCGATGAAGGTGATCACGTCGTCTCGTTCCTGTCCTGCTCTGCCTGTCCGAGCCGGCTCAGCCGGCCAGGCCCCACTCGGCCAGGTTCCAGAACGGGCCCTCCACCGGGTTGATCTGCAGCGGGCCGCCGACCGTGTCGCTCCACAGGAGCACGTTGGGCACGGCGTCCAGCGGCAGTGACGGCACGTTCTCGGCGATCAGGGCGTCGGCCTCGTGGGAGGCGGCGATGCGCGCATCCGGGTCTACCTCGCTGTCGACCTGCGCGAGCAGGTCGTTGAGGCCCGGGATGTCGGTGCGGTAGAAGTTGATGCCGGAGAAGCCGTTCGCCTCGCTCGGGATGTTGACCGATGAGAACGTCGAGCTGAGAGTGGGATCCGGGAACGTGTCGACCAGAGCCCAGATACCGGCCTGGAAGTCGCCCTGCGGGGCGATCGTGCCGAACAGGTCCGCGGGCGTCACCTGGTCGATGGTCATCTCGAATCCAGCATCCGCGAGCTGCGACTGCAGCACCTGCACCGTGAGGTCGCGGCGCTTGTTGCCGGCGAGGGTCTTGATCGCGAACGTCGCCGTCTCACCGTCCTTCGCCCAGACGCCGTCGGAGTCCTTCGCCCAGCCGTCGCCCTCCATCAGCTCGTCGACCTTGTCGAGGTCGAGCGAGTACTGCGAGAAGTCGTCGGCCGCGAACGGTGCGACCATCGGCGAGTTGAAGCTCTGCTGGGCCTCGTCGATGCCGAGGCTGCCGAACAGGCGCTTCACGATGGCATCGCGGTCGATCGAGTAGGCGAGTGCCTGGCGCACGGCGACCGAGTCGAAGGGAGCGGCCGAGTTGTTGAGCCAGATCGCCTCGAGGTTGCCGCTGCGGGCATCGACCTGCGACTGGATGCCGGGCAGCCCTGCATCGATCTGGTTCAGCGCATCGAGCTGCGGCGAGGGGTAGAGCGCACTGACCTGGCCGCTCTTGAGCGCCTGGAACGCGGCGGTCGTGTCGGGGAGGAAGAGGAAGGTCACCTTGTCGAGGTGCGGCTTCTCACCCCAGTAGTTCTCGTTCGGGACGAGCGTCACGGAGGTGCCGCGCGTCCATTCGTCGATCTTCCACGGACCCCCGCTGAAGTCGTACCCGTCGGCCATGAGCGCGTTGCGGTCCTGGCCCTCGAGCAGGTGCGCGGGCATGATGCCGTAGACGCTGAAGAGGGTGCGCCATCCGGCGTAGGGCGAGCTGAGGGTGACGACCGCGGTGGACGGGTCGGTCGCGTCGACCGAGGCGATGCGGTCGTAGCCGGTCTTGTCGAAGATGTCGTCGCCGTCGCGGATCTGCAGCGCCGTGTACTCGAAGTCGGCCGAGGTGATCGGCTCCCCGTCCGACCAGACCGCATCGGGGTTGATCGAGTAGGTGATCGTCTGGGTGCCGTCGTCCGCGACCTCGACCTCGGGCTCGGCGGTCACCAGGTCAGACGGCACCGGCACCCATTCGTCGTCGACCTGCCGCGTCTGGAAGACACCGGGCAGCGTCGGGATCTGCATGATGTACGTGCCCCAGATCGACCCGCCGCAGGTGGCGATCCAGTCGGCGCAGTCGGGCTCCTGCTCGGCGCCGATCACGATCTCGCCGCCGTCGACGACCGCGACCTCGCTGGGCTCCGGCGTGGTGCCCGACGACGAGCAGGCGGTGAGCGAGCCGATGAGCGCGGCGACGGCGAGAGCGGCGACGAAGCCGCGACGGGAGGCGGGTGCAACAGAGCGAAGGGGCGATTTCGACATGGTCGGATCTCCTGTGATCGGGCTACTGAGGGACACTTCGGGCGTGCTGTCGTGCTGTGGTGGTCTGACTCTAGGACTGCCCAGAACAGATAGCAAGCCTTTTAGTCAATGTTCGTGACTAGAGGTGAGATCAGTGATCCCAGCGCTCTCCCGAGAGCGTCCGCAGAGCGAGCTGGTGCATGCGCCGCTGGTCGACCGCGGCCGCTTCGAGACCGGTCGGCTCGTGCCCGCCCTCGAAGATGTCGAGCACGACGTCGCCGCCCTGCGCGCCCAGTTCGTCGACGTAGCGCTGCACCCCGATGATGGGCGTTCGGGTGTCGATGGATCCCTGGTTGATCCAGACGGATGCCGTCACGTCATCGAGGTAGGAGATCGCCGAGAAGCGCTCGACCATCTCGGGCGGCACCCATGAGCTCCACACCGATCGCACCGCCGGATTCATCGCCGCGATCGCGGCCGTCCAGTCGGCGACGGCGACGTGCGCGAGCCCGCCGGCGAAGAGGTCGGGCAGGCGACCGACGCTCAGGAGCGTCATGTGACCGCCGTACGAGGCGCCGGTGATGAAGGTCGAGACCGGGTCGGCGAGCCCCTGCTCGCGCAGCCATGCGATCGCCGCCGCGACATCCTCGATCTCGCGGTCGCCTCCGGCTCCCCAGAATCCCTCGCGGAACGCCCGACCGAAGGTGACGGAACCGCGGTAGTTGAGTGAGGCGTACGCGAAGCCGGCATCGAGCCACGCCTGCGCAGACGGGTTGTACGAATCGACCGTCACGAGCATCGGTCCGCCGTGGATCTCGAGCACGGTGCCGCGCGGCTCGGCACCCTCGGGTCGCGCCCACCAGAGCTGCACTCGGGTGCCGTCTGCGCTCTCGACCATCGCCGAGGCGAGCGGATGCCCCGCCGGAGCGGGCGCGGGTTCGATCAGAGGCGCGGTGCCGCCGTCGGCGGAGACCTCGTCGATGTGCAGTGGCACGTCCCATGACGACCGGACGGCCCGGATCGCGCCGTCGGGTGCGTAGTACGACGCCCACTGGAACGGATGCAGGTCGGCGACGTCGGGGTCGGCGAAGCTGCCTCCCTCGAGGACCGTCCTCGCCAGCCCGTCGCTCTCCTGGATCTCGATCAGGCGATGGATGCCGTTCTCGACGTGTACCGCGAGGATCCTGCCGGTCGGCGAGTGCCAGTCGACCGGGACGACCTCGCCCGCGAGTTCAGGGAGGTCGAAGTCCTGGCGCTCGCCCGTGCGGACGTTCCAGATCGCCGGTCGCGAGAAGCCGCTGCGCTCGGTGTTCAGCAGCAGTCGGTCATCACCCGCATCCGCGGCGAAGCGCACTCCGCGCACGGGGCCCGCCGGGAGGTCGTCGAGCGTCGCCACCGTCTCGCCGGTCGCGCCGTCGACGACCGTGAGCATCGGGCGCCGGATGCCGGGGTTGTGCGCCGTCGTGTCGACCGAGACGAGCGATCCGTCCGGCGAGATCTGCCCGTACCAGGCCTCGATCGGGTTCGAGTAGACGACCCGTGGTTCGCCCCAGGGTGCTGCGGGGATCACGAGCACGTGGAATCCGTCTTCGTCGACCACCGTCACGACGAGGTGCGAGCCGTCGTACGACAACTCGAGCCCTCTGATCACGTAGGGCGCACGGCCGGGTGTGAGGACGACGCGCTCGGAGCCGTCGACGGCGAAGGCGACGAGACCGCCGACCTCAGACCCCCCATCGTCGTCGAGGTCGATCACCCACTGGCCGTCGGCGGTGAGGATCGCTCCGACGCTCACGGGGAAGGGCAGCAGGTCGCCGGGTGCCGACGGCGCCCGCCAGACACGGCCCCGCGCACCGTCGGGGTGGTTCTCGACGAGCAGCGCCAGGTCTGTGTCGCCGGGCACCGGCCGCGCCGTGAGGAGGTAGGGCACGGCGAATCGTGCGTCGAGCACCTCATCGGACGGAATTGCGGGGACCTCGAGCATCCTGACTCCTTCTGACCACGTTGCCAATGGCGTTGACTATAACAGTGGCTATCGGGCAACGCCAGGGTTGTCGCATTGTCGATGCCACTGACAGACTGGCTGACAGCGGTGCGGTACCGTGATGTCTGCGCGGTCGACAGGGCCGCGGACTGCGAACGGAGTTCTCGATGGCGACGACACGGAAGGCCGCTGATTCAGCGAAGGCGAAGGCCCCAGCGAAGACAGCCGCCCGGCCGCGGCGAGCGCGGGACTCGCTGAGCCGGGAGATCATCGTCGCCGCCGCCGATCGCGTGGTCGAGCGCGAAGGCCTCGACCGACTCACCTTCCAGTCGATCGGCGAGGAGCTCGGCGCGCACCCGACGTCGATCTATCGGCACTTCCGCGACAAGGACGAACTGCTCCTCGCGTTGATCGACACCCTGCGTGCCCGCTCCTACAGCGGAGGCATGGTGGCGACCGACGACTGGCTCGCCGACCTCCGCACCCAGGCGCACCTGATCCACGACCACTACATGCGCTATCCCGAGTTCGCTCTGCAGATGGCGCTGCGCCGCCCGACCGACTTCGCGTCGATGGAGTTCTCGATCGGCGCTCTGCGCCGCGGCGGCTACGACCGCGAGCAGTCCGCCCTCTACGCGCGGGCGCTCGGCCAGCTCATCCGCTCGGCATCCAGCATCCAGGCCGCCCTCACCGCACTGCCGGCCGACGTGCAGGATGCCGATGAACTGACCTGGCAGATGGACTACCGCCGGCTCGACCCCGCCGAGTACCCCGAGATCGTCTGGGCCGGCGACGCTCTGCCCGGCATCCGGGATCCTCGCGCCTGGGAGACCGCGCTCGACCTGCTGCTCGAGAGCATCGAGCGGCACGCACCAGGGGCCTGACGCGGCGCCGTGCTCGCGGCGGTCCCGCGGTGCAAGGAGTGGGCTCGCGCGTGGCGAGTCGTGGGCTCGCGCTATGCGAAGGAGATCTCACGCAACGAAGGAGCTCCTTGCTCTGATCTGACCTTCAGATCGGGAGATCTCCTTCTGAACGCGCGGGCGACCGGTGCGGATGCGGAAGCCGCCGCCCGGGAGGAGGACTCGCCCTCCGGAGGAGCATCCGGGCGGAACCCTCCTCCCGAAGCGCAGTTCTCCTCCCGAAGCGGCGACGTGACCCAGAACGGATGCTGCGTCAGCCCTCGCGCGCACCGACGAGGTCGTCGAGCATGCCCGCCAGCAGGTCGACCCGTTCGAGCATCGACGAGATCGACACCCATTCGTGGTCGGCGTGCGCCCCGCCTCCCCGCGGACCGAGTCCGTCGAGGGTGCGGGCGCCGACGGCCGCGGTGAAGTTGCCGTCCGACGCACCCCCGGCCGAGACCGCCTCGACCTCGGGGTGACCGAGGGCATCCGCGACGCGACGAGCGCAGGCGAGCAGTTCCGCCGACACGCTCTCCTCCATCGGCGGACGATTGATGCCGCCGAACACCTCGACGCCGACGTCCTCGGTGTGGGCGCCGAGCGACTGCATCCGCTCGTCGACGCGTTCGAGCTCATCGAGGGTCCACGCGCGCACATCGACGCGCAGTTCGGCGTGCTCGGGGATGACGTTCGTGACGGTTCCCGCCTGCGCGACGGTCGGACTCACGGTGGTTCCCCGGTCGTCGTCGGCCAGCAGGGGCAGCGCGAGCACCTGGTGGGCGAGCTCGACGAGGGCGCTGCGGCCCTTCCACGGTTCGAGTCCGGCGTGCGCCGCGCGTCCGGTGATCGCCAGCCGGTAGATGCTGCCGCCCCGGCGAGCGATCTTCAGCGCGCCGTCGAGGCTGGGCTCGAGCACCAGCACCGTGCCGGCCCGCGCAGCCTCGCGTTCGATCAGCGCACGCGAGGTGGTCGAGCCGACCTCCTCGTCGCTCGTGAGCAGCACGGCGATCTCGCCGCGGCGTGCGACCTTCTCGAGCGCCGCCGCCATGATCACGATGCCCGCCTTCATGTCGAAGACGCCGGGTCCCGTGGCACGGTCGCCGTCGAGGCGGAACGGACGCTCGTCGATCGTGCCCGCCGGGAACACCGTGTCGAGGTGTCCGATCAGCAGCACCGAGGGTGTCTCGCCACCGGGCCACAGCAGATGCGGGATGCCGTCGACCGTCTCGATCACCCCCGTCTCGCCCAGCACCGGCTCGAGCCACGAGCGCACGAGGTTCTGTGCGGCGGCGAGGCCGTCGGCATCCCCCGTCGGAGTCTCGATCATGACGAGCTCGGCGAGACGCTCGGTCTCGCGGTCGCGGGAGGTCACGAGGCCATCTCCACGCCGGCGAGGAAGCGTCGGAGCGCCGCCGTGGTCGCCGTCGGCGCCTCTTCGGCGAGGTAGTGGTCGGCCTCGATCGGCTCTCCCCTGACCTGCTCGGCATAGTGCGACCACGTCTCGACCACGTCGAAGTTGCGGCCGACATAGCTGTGCGCACCCCAGAGCGCGAGCACCGGGCAGGTGATGCGTCGCCCGTCCGCCCGATCGGCACGGTCGTGGTCGAGGTCGACCGTGGCGGCGGCGCGATAGTCGGCTCCGCTCGCGAAGACGGTGTCGAGGTCGAAGCAGCGCAGGTACTCGTCGAACGCCTCGGGCAGCGCATCGCCGTCATGCCGCCGGCCGGTGAAGCGGCTGCGCAGCCAGGTCTCGCGCTCCGCGCCGATCAGGACCTCGGGCAGACCGTCCGAGCGGGCGAGGAAGAACCAGTGGAAGTATGCCGTCGCCATCTCTCGGTCGACGTTCTCGAACATGTGCAGCGTGGGGACGATGTCGAGCACGGCCAAGGAGGTGACGGCATGCGGATGATCGAGGGCCAGTCGGTGTCCGACGCGCGCTCCCCTGTCGTGCCCGATCACGACGAACTGCTCGTGACCGAGCTCGCGCATGAGGATGAGCTGGTCGTGGGCCATGTCGCGCTTGGCGTACGAGGCACCGCGCGGCTTGGCCGAGTCCCCATAGCCGCGCAGGTCAGCCGCGACGACCGTGTGATCGTCGGCGAGCGCGCCGGCGATCACATCCCACATCGCCTTCGTCTCGGGGTACCCGTGCAGCAGCAGGACGGCCGGGCCGGTGCCGCGGATGTCGGCGGCGATCCGGATGCCGTCGCAGTCCACCGCGACGGATGTCGGCGTGCGGGAATGGGTCATCTTCGTCCAACTCTCGGAACTCACTGCGCAAGTCAATTGCATTGACTATAGCAATGACCAAGAATTTGGGAAGAGATGTTCGCCGCCGATACCCACACCGCCACACAGCCCGAGAAGTAGGCTGAGGGCATCATGGACGAGTTCATCCAGGGCTTCTGGAACTTCGCGGGGCACTACTGGTGGCTCGTCTTCCCCATCATGGGCATGGCCGGCGGCGCCGCGAAGGCGTGGGAGCGCAACTCGAAGCGTCGCCACGAACGTCGCATCGAGACCCTGCGACTGAAGGCCGAGATCAAGACGGCTCAGCTCGAAGCCCGCACCGGAAGGGCGAGGCAGGCGGGACCGGCGTTCGTCGACACTCGTGCTTCCGTCGCACCGAACACCCTGCTCGAGCGGCTCTTCTCCGAGCACGACGAGATCACCGCGCGGTGGCTCGACTACGAGCTCGACGTCGCGAAGCTCATCGCCTTCCCCGCCATGAGCGACGGACGCCAGCCTCTGGTCGCGGCGTTCCTGCGGGCCAAGAGGACGGCGGATGCGCTGCGCCCGCTCTCCGCTGACGCAGCCGTGACGGAGCAGCAGGTGTCGGAGTACCTCGACGCCGTCGGTGCGTACGCCGTCGCATTCGAGATCGCCGAGAAGGATGCCCGGCGGCTGCGCGACTCGACCTTCACCGAACCCGAGCGCAAGCGCCTCGACCGCGCGCAGCAGCTGCTCAAGGTCGCCGTCGACGAGTCAGCCACCCAGGCCGAGCGCAACGTCGCCTACCGACGAGTGCGCGACGAGCTCGAGGGCCTGATCCTGCTGAGCGACGAGGCCGTGCAGGTGCTCGAGAAGCAGGTCGCACGCGAGCTCCCCGCACATCCGTCGACCCCGGCCGCGAGCGCGAGCACCGCCGCATCGACGGCGCCGGCGCCCGCTGCGGCCGCCTCCGATCCGGAGCCCGAGAAGATCCGGCTGCCGTCGCCGACGACGGCTCCCGACTCCCCGGCCCGGGCTGACGCGTCTGCACCCCTGCGCGCGAACACGAACGACGATGGCGAGAATCCCCGATGATCACGAGATTCGAAGAGCTCGACTGGCAGGAGACCCCCATCGGCGAGCTGACGCTGCGTCGCCGCGCCGAACCCGCTGTCGGCCAGGAGATCTACGAGGTCAAGCTCGGTGACGAATACCTGATGTCGAGCCTGTTCACGGTGGCGGAGGAGGAGCTCTCGAATCTCGGCCTGGCCGCTGTCGCCGGCGATGACCTCTCTGTGCTGGTCGGCGGCCTGGGGCTCGGATACACGGCGGTCGCGGCGCTGCGTGACGACCGCGTGGCGTCGCTCACCGTGGTCGACCGGCTCGGCGCTGTGATCGGATGGCACCGACGGAAGCTGCTGCCCGTGTCGGCGGAACTCGTCGACGACCCGCGCACGAGCCTGGTCGAGGACGACTTCTTCGCCGTGGTCCGCGCAGCGCCCCCGGAGGGTCACCGCGGCGACTCTGCGATCCTGCTCGATGTCGACCACTCGCCGCGCCACCAGCTCGACCCCACGCACGCCGACCTCTATACCGCGGCCGGCCTGCGCGCCCTCGACCGGCACCTCGCCTCCGGTGGCGTCTTCGCACTGTGGTCGGATGATCCGCCCGACGATGCCTTCATGGACGAGATGCGTGCCGTGTTCGACGACGCCGTCGCCCACGTGGTCGACTTCGCGAACGCGGTCACCGGTGGGACGTCGTCCAACACCGTGTACGTCGGGCGCAGCCGCGGCGCGGCGGAGCCGACGTCGTGACCCCGAAGACGGTGGTCCTCACCGGCGCATCCGACGGGATCGGTGCGGCATCGGCACGCCAGCTCGCGGCATCCGGCCACCGACTCATCGTCGTCGGACGATCGGTCGAGAAGACACGCGCCGTCGCCGCGGACACCGGGGCCGAGTGGTTCACCGCCGACTTCGCGCGACTCGACGACGTGCGCGAACTCGCGACGAAGATCGCGGATGCCGTGGGCGACGGCGGCATCGACGTGCTCGCGAACAACGCCGGCGGCATCTTCGGCGATCAGACCCCGACGGTCGACGGCTTCGAGAAGACGCTGCAGGTCAATCACCTGGCGCCGTTCCTGCTGACGAACCTGCTGCTGCCGCAGCTGCGCACCGGTCGCGCGGCGATCATCAACACCTCGAGCGTCGCGCACCGGCTGTTCGCCAAGCTCGACATCGACGACCTCGACAACCGTAAGGACTTCAGCGCGAACCGCGCCTACGGCGATGCGAAGCTCGCGAACGTGCTGTTCACGAAGAGCCTGCACACGAAGTTCCACGGCGAGGGACTCAGCTCGGTCGCCTTCCACCCCGGCACCGTGCAGACCAACTTCGCCTCGGACTCGAACACGCTCATGCGGTTCGTCTACCGAACCCCGCTCAAGCGACTGCTGCTCATCAGCAGCGAGAAGGGCGGCAGCACGCTCAGCTGGTTCGTCGAAGGCACCCCGGATGACACCTGGATCTCGGGCGAGTACTACGACGAGCGCGTTCTGACCCGGCGGGTGAACCCGATGATCGAGGATGCCGCACTGGCCGAGGCCCTGTGGCAGAAGAGCGCCGAACTCGTCGGGATCGACGCCACCTGACCGCATCCTGATCGCCGGCCGTTCGCCCCGCTGTGTTGCGACCGGAACCTCAAGCGCACGCAGCCGGACGGGTGGATCGACCCCCAGCAGGCAGGAGTATGCTGGCACACCGGGTCACATGACCCCTTCAGAGCGCGAGAGGCGGTGATGGCGATGTCCGGTGATAGTTGCGACGCCGCCTTCGTTGCGTCGCGTCTGACGGCATCCGTGCGTTGAGCTCCGGCTCCGCACCTGCACGTCCTGCTCCGCAGCCGTCGGCGGCGTCTTCCGCCCCCTGACGAATACTGCGCACGCCCCCTCTGACCCGGCGTGCGCCTGCGAGAACGGAGCCAGCCATGGCCCTCATCGACAACGGCGTGTACGTCCACGGACGTCGCGTGGAGACCCCGAAGAACCTCGACGAGACCTACCGGTCGCTCGATGCCCACGGCGGCATCGCCTGGATCGGCCTCTACCGACCGAGCCCTCAGGAGGTCGCCTCGGTCGCGCGCGAGTTCGACCTGCATCCGCTCGCCGTCGAGGATGCCCTCTCGGGTCACCAGCGGTCGAAGGTCGAGCGCTACGGTGACACGCTCTTCGCCGTGCTACGCCCCGCCCGTTATCGCGACGAGCAGGAGTCGATCGAGTTCGGCGAGCTGCACCTGTTCGTCGGCCCCGACTTCGTGGTGACCATCCGGCACGCCGAGTCGCCCGACCTCGTGGGCGTGCGTCGTCGCATGGAGGCGCACCCCGACCTGCTCGCGATGGGCCCCGAGGCCGTGTTCTACGCGATCCTCGACGAGGTCGTCGACGGCTATGAGCCCATCGTCACGGGGCTGCTGAACGACATCGACGAGATCGAGGACCAGCTCTTCGGCGACAGCGACGACGACGCCCTCTCGCGGCGCATCTACGAGCTCTCGCGCGAGGTCATCAACTTCCAGCGCGCGGTGCACCCCCTCGCCGGGATGCTGGAATGGCTGCGCCGCGGATCCGAGAAGTACCGCATCGACGAAGAGCTGCAGCGCTCACTCCGCGACGTGCTCGACCACGTCATCCGCGTGAATGAGCGGGTCGACTCGTTCCGCGCGATCCTCGAGAACGCCCTCACGGTGCAGTCGGCTCTCGTCGCACGCCGGCAGTCGGATGCGAGCCTCGCCCAGAACGACGAGATCAAGAAGATCTCGTCGTGGGCGGCGATCATCTTCGCGCCCACCCTCGTCGGCACGGTCTACGGCATGAACTTCGACGTCATGCCCGAGCTGCACTGGGCGCACGGCTATCCGATGGCGATCGGTGCGATGGCCGCCTTCGCGGTCGCCCTCTACGGGGTGTTCAAGTACAAGAAGTGGCTGTGACCCCCGGCGGGCTCAGCGGTCGTCGCCGCTGAGCCTGTCGAGCAGCTCGTCGAGATCGTCGAACTCCAGGACCTCGACGTCAGCGGCATCCCGGTCGCGCACCTCGATGTTCGCGACTTCGAGGTCGTCGTCGAGCTGCACCAGGATCCGCGAGTCCGGGAACTGCTTCGGCGCATCGAAGGCGATCAGCACGGCATCGGCGAACACCACCACCGAGGTGGCTTCGAGGTCGTCGCGCAGGTCGACCTGCTCGATCACCGGCTCGTCGTCGACGGCCTCGTCGATGTCGTCGGCGACCTCGTCGATCACCGCCCGCCACCGGGTCTCGGACACCGACAGGATGCGGGTGATCGCCGCGATCAGCGCGTCGTCGTCGAGGGTCTCCTCGTCGTCCTCCAGCTCGGGGTCGACGTTGACGGTGACGACCGCGCCGGCGGCATCGATGGTGGCCCGCCCGTAGACGAGACCGTTCTCGGCGACCGGATCATCGAGCAGTCCGCTGTCGACGATGCGGGCGAGGAGAGTGTCGAGCAGTGGGGAGGACATGGCACCAGTCTTCCACTCTCGCCGCCGCTAGGCTCTAGGGCGTGCCGAATGCTGACTCCCCCGCCTCCGCCGCATCCGACCTCCGCCGCATCGCGGCCTCCCTCGCCGGAGCCGAGCCGCTGAACTGGGTCATCACCGGAGACTCGATCACGCACGGCCTGCTGCACACGCAGGGCGGGCGCAGCTACACCGAACATCTGCACGAGCTGATCCGCGGCGAGCTCGGGCGCACCCGTGATGTCGTCATCAACAGCGCCATCAGCGGGCACCGCATCACCGACATCCTGAACGACTGGGACCGTCGTGTCGCATCGTGGCACCCCGACGTCGTGACGCTGATGATCGGCACGAACGACCTGGCGACCGGCCCCGGCCAGGTCACCGTCGAACCCGGCGACTTCGCCGCGTCACTGCGCGAGTTCGTGTCGCGCGTCCGTGCCACCGGCGCCGTCGTCGTGCTGCAGACCCCACCCGCGATCGACATCGTGAACGCCCCCGGTCGCGAGAGGATCGCCGAGTTCGCGGATGCCGTGCGCACCGTCGCGGCATCCGAGGACGTGATCCTCGTCGACCAGCACGCGCGCTTCACCGAGCTGGGCAACGGCGGAGTTCCGTGGGGGCTGATGGGCGACCCGTTCCATCCGAACGCCGCCGGTCACGCCGCGCTGGCTCTCGAACTCGCGAACGCCCTCGACATCTGCCCGCAGCCCGAGGCCGATCGCACCCTGCCGCTGCTCGAGGCGCAGGTCGCGATGGCGCGCCTGAACGGCTGATCGCGGCGGTCGCCCCGCCCGGGTGAGATCACCCCCCGCAGCGCCCCGAACCCCAATACGCTGAGCGCATTCGCAGACGACAGCGGGGGTGGCGACGTGTCTCATGTGGTGGCGACGGGCGCAGGCAAGGCCATGATGGAGCGGCGGAACGATCCGACGCACGACTACATCCTCGGGCTCACCCGCAAGGAGAGACCTCGAGTGCTGTTCGTCGGCACGGCGACGGGCGATGACGCGGCATACATCGTGAGCTTCTACGCGACGTACGACTCGGACCGCTGCGCACCGCATCATCTGCCCCTCTTCCACCGATCGGTCGACGACCTCGCCGGTTTCGTGAAGGGGTTCGACGTCATCCATGTCGGCGGCGGCAACACCGCGAACATGCTCGACGTCTGGAAACGCCAGGGCCTCGACGAGATCATGCGCGAGATGTGGGAGGACCCGAACTCGAACGTCGTGTTCACCGGAGGCAGCGCCGGCGGCATCTGCTGGTTCGAGGGCGGCACGACCGACAGCTACGGTCCGACCCTGCAGGTGCTGCCCGAGGGGCTCGGATTCCTGCACGGCAGCTTCTGTCCGCACTACGACGCCGAGGATCAGCGGCGACCGCTCTTCCACGCGTCGCTGCTCAGCGGTGAGCTCGCGACCGGATACGCGGTCGGCAACCTGCAGTCGCTGCACTTCGAGAACTCCGACTTCGTCACGGCGATCAGCCCGGTCGAGAACCCGCTCGCGCTGCGCGTCGAGGCGATCGGCGGCAGGATCGTCGAGACCGAGCTCGCGACCGAGATCCTCACGGCATCCGCCCCGATCACGAAGGGGCCGTCGACGTGAACGACAACGTGTGGATCCTGATCGCCCAACTGATCGTCGTCATCCTCGCGATCTACATGGGCACCCGCACCAGCGGGATCGGCCTGGGCGTGTGGGGACTCGTCGGCGTCGCCGTGCTCATCTTCGTGTTCGGAGAGGCTCCCGGCAACGCCCCGGTGGATGCCGTCTTCATCGTCATCACGGTGATCACGGCCGCATCCACCATGCAGGCGGCCGGCGGCATCGACTGGATGGTGTCTATCGCCGCCAAGGTGATCAGACGCAAGCCGAAGTCCGTGGTCTTCCTCGCCCCGGCGATGTCGTTCCTCTTCACGGTCGGCGCCGGCACGGGCAACATCTTCTACCCGCTGCTGCCGGTGATCTACGACGTGTCGTACCAGCAGAAGATCCGCCCCGAACGAGCGCTCTCCGTCTCGGCGGTCGCGTCGCAGGTCGGCATCCTCTGCTCCCCCGTCTCGGCAGCGACCGCGTCGATGGTGGTGCTCCTCGCGCCGCAGGGAGTCGATCTCGGCGGACTGCTGCTGATCATGTGGCCCGCGTCGATCGCCGGGCTCTTCGTCGCCGCGCTCGTCATGATGCGCCACGGCAAGGACCTCGAAGACGACCCCGAGTTCCAGCGGCGCCTCGAGAGCCACCAGATCCAGCCGCCCACGGTCGACGCGCACGACAGCAGGCTTCCGCGCACCGCAGTGCTGTCTGCCACGCTCTTCCTGATCGGCGTCGGCGTCATCGTGCTCTTCGGGCTCTTCGAGGGGCTGCGTCCCGTGATCGGCACCGACGACGCCGGCGACCCGGTGCGTCTGAGCGTGACCGTGATCATCGAGGTTGTGATGGGTGTCATCGCCGCTCTCATCTTCGTGTTCTGCAAGGTCAAGGCCGCGGATGTGCCGAAGCAGCCGACGTTCCCCGCCGGCATCGTCGGCGCGATCGCCCTGTTCGGCATCGCGTGGCTCGCCAACACCTTCGTCGCCGCCAACCAGACGCTGATCGTCGACGGCCTCGGCTCGGTGGTGTCGGGATCGTCGGCGTTCCTCGGAGCACTGCTGTTCGCCCTCGCGCTGTTCGCTGTCGCGATGCTGACCACGAGCCAATCGAGCGCGACCAACGCGATCGTCCCGATCGGCATCACCATCGGGCTGCCCGCACCGCTGCTCGTCGGGCTGTGGCCGTCGACCATGGGCATCTACACGCTGCCGGCCAACGGCAGTCAGGTCGCCACCGTCGCATTCGACCAGACCGGCACGACGAAGATGGGCAGGTTCGTCTTCGACCACTCGTTCCAGCTGCCCAACCTCGTCTACATCGGCGTCGCGATCGTCGTCGGCGTGACCCTGTCGTTCCTGTTCTCGTGACGTGAGCGCGCGCTGACATGCCGGACGTGCTCGACCGCTCGGCCCTGCGCCAGTTCCTTCTGGGAGTGGCGCAGGGCATGAACGCCTCGGCCGAGTCGGTCGACCGCATCCGCGACACGATGACAGAGGTCGTCGAGGCCTATGGCGGCGACGACACCGACTTCGTCGTGCTGCCGACCATCATCCTGGTGGAGACCGGCGACGACGAGGAGTCGCGAGTCGCGATCCGGTCGGCGACCAACGCCTCGTTCCGCTTCGACCAGATCGCGGCACTGTACGAGTTGATCGCGCAGGCGCGCACCGCCTCGGTGTCGCCGCTCGACGGCATCCGTCGCCTGAACGAGATCGGGGCGATGCGTCCACGGCTGGGCTGGGTCACCCGCACGTTCGGGCATGCCGTGCTGACGACCGGCTTGGCGCTGCTGCTCGCCCCCACCTGGCAGGGCGCGATCGTCGCCTTCGTACTGGGTGCGGGCATCGGGCTGCTCAAGCTCGTGCGCTCGCCCACCCTGCAGCTCGTGATGCCGATCGCCGCGGCGTTCGTGTGCGCCGCCGCGGTGTTCCTGCTCGCCGAGGTCATCGAGATCGGCGATCCGATCCGGCTGCTCATCGCCCCGCTGGTCACCTTCCTGCCCGGAGGCGTGCTGACGACCGCGACCGTCGAGCTCGCGGCGGGGCAGATGATCTCGGGCGCCTCGCGTCTGATCTACGGCTTCGTGCAGCTCGCCCTGCTGGCATTCGGCATCCTGGCGGCAGGCACCGTCGTGGGTGTCGAATCGCGCTCCTACGAGCCGCTCGAAGCGGCATCCTTCCTACCGTGGTGGGTCGCGCTGATCGGCATCCTGGTGTTCGCGCTCGGCAACTATCTGCACTTCTCGGCCCCCACCTCGACATTCGGGTGGGTGCTGCTGGCGCTCGTCGTGGCGTACATCGGACAGTGGGTCGGCACCGCGCTGCTCGGCGCGACCCTGGGCGGATTCGTCGGGGCCGTGGCGATGGCACTCGTGGTGTTCTGGATCGCCTCGCTGCGCCGCGGCGTCCCGGCGCAGATCACGTTCCTTCCCGCGTTCTGGCTGCTCGTCCCGGGCGCTGCGGGACTCGTCGGACTCACCGAGGCCGTCGCCACCGACAGCGGCCTCGCCGACTTCATGGCGGCGCTGCTGTCGATCATGTCGATCGCGCTCGGAGTGCTCATCGGCACCGCGCTGTATCGGGTGGTGCACCACGGGGCCGAGGAGATCGTGCAGTTCGCCGTCGCTCCGCCCACGGTGGTATCCGAGGCGCCGCGGCGGTTCCTCGACCGGCTGCTGCCCTGGCGGCGCGCTCGCGACTGAGCCGCGCTCGCGCTCAGCCCGCCCGCGGATCGCTGAGCCACCCGGGCGGCAGCAGCCCGCGCAGCACGAAGCGCGACCGTCAACGCGGCCACCGGACGGCTTCCGAGAAAGTTCAGTATTCGGTGTTGCTAAGTACCGGTACTCAGTGTTACTTTGTACCGGTACCCAGCAACACTGAGTACCGAACCAACGAAAGGAGGCTCTCATGGGCAAGCAGATGACCGAGATGCTCAAGGGCACACTCGAGGGCATCGTCCTGGCACTCCTCGCCGAGCAGCCGGCTTACGGCTACGAGATCACCAGCCGCGTGCGCGACCACGGATTCACCGACATCGCCGAGGGCACGATCTACGCACTGCTGGTGCGCGTCGAGCAGAAGAAGCTCGTCGACGTCGAGAAGGTGCCGAGCGAGAAGGGACCGCCCCGCAAGGTGTACTCCCTGAACGCCGCAGGCACGCAGGAGCTCGAGGAGTTCTGGAAGACGTGGAGCTTCCTCTCCGAGCACATCGAACAGCTGAACACGAACAGCACGAACAGCACGAACACGAACAACAAGGAGAACTGACATGGCCGCCAAGTGGATCGAAGCGCTCACCGGATCGCTCGAGCAGAAGAAGCAGTACCGCGATGCGAAGAAGCGCATCGACGCCCTCCCCGAGCCGTATCGCACGGTCGCCAACGCCCAGCACCGCTACACGATGTACTACGGGGGCATCACCGACGGCGACATCCTCGTGCAGATCTTCCTCGACCTCGCCGATCTGTGGGAGCGCGCCGCCATCGACGGCACCCCGATCGACGACATCGTCGGCGACGACCCCGTCTCGTTCGCCGAGACCTACGCCGAGGCGTACGGCGGAACCCACTGGATCGACAAGGAGCGCGCCCGCCTCGTCACGGCGGTCGACGACGCGAAGAAGAAGGAGTCACGATCATGAACGCACCAGCGATCGCCGTTCGCGGCATCGAGAAGTCCTACAAGGACCTCCACGTGCTGCGGGGCGTCGACTTCGAGGTCGAGAAGGGGACGATCTTCGCCCTCCTCGGCTCGAACGGCGCCGGCAAGACGACGATGGTCCGCATCCTCTCGACGCTGCTGAAGTCGGATGCCGGCGCAGCCACCGTGCAGGGGATCGACGTGGCCGCCGACCCCCTCGGCGTCCGTCAGCGCATCAGCCTCACCGGTCAGTTCGCCGCAGTGGACGAGATCCTCACCGGACGCGAGAACCTCGTGCTCGTCGCCCAGCTGCGCCACCTGCCCGACCCCGGAACGGTGGCCGACGAACTGCTCGCGACGTTCCGGCTGACGGATGCCGGGGGCCGCAAGGTCGGCACCTACTCCGGCGGTATGCGCCGCCGACTCGACATCGCGATGAGCCTCGTCGGGAATCCCGAGGTGATCTACCTCGACGAGCCGACCACCGGTCTCGACCCCGAGGCCCGCATCGAGGTGTGGGACGTGGTGAAGAAGCTCGCGAACACCGGCACTACCGTGCTGCTCACCACGCAGTACCTCGATGAGGCCGAGCAGCTGGCCGACCGCATCGCGATCCTGCACGAGGGTCGGATCATCGCCAACGGCACCCTCGCCGACCTCAAGCGGCTGCTGCCCGCGGCGAAGGTCGAGTACGTCGAGAAGCAGCCCACCCTCGAGGAGATCTTCCTCACTCTCATCGGACCGAAGTCGGGTTCGACCACCGGAAAGGAGAACGCAGCATGAGCACGCACTTCGCCGCCGATACGGCGACACTCACCGGCCGCTCGATGCGGCACATCTTCCGCAGCCCCGACACGATCATCACGACGGCGGTCACCCCGATCGCCCTGATGCTGCTGTTCGTCTACGTCTTCGGCGGGGCTCTGCAGACGAGCACCGGGGTCGACAACTACGTGAACTATCTGCTTCCGGGCATCCTGCTGATCGCGATCGCGTCCGGCATCGCCTACACGGCGTTCCGGCTCTTCACCGACATGCAGAGCGGCATCTTCGAGCGCTTCCACTCCATGCCGATCGCCCGATCGAGCGTGCTGTGGGCGCACGTGCTCACATCACTCACCGCGAACGCCATCACGCTCGCGATCATCTTCGCGGTCGGGTTCGTGATGGGATTCCGCACCGGGGCGAGCGTCTGGGCCTGGCTCGCCGTCATCGGCATCCTGATGCTGTTCACCCTGGCGCTCACGTGGCTCGCGATCATCGCGGGGCTCAACGCCAAGACGGTCGACGGGGCGAGCGCGTTCTCGTATCCGCTGATCTTCCTGCCGTTCATCAGCTCGGCCTTCGTGCCGACCGACACGATGCCGGGTCCGGTGCAGTGGTTCGCCGAGAACCAGCCGGTCACCTCGATCGTCGACACCATCCAGGCGCTGTTCGCCGAGCAGCCGGTCGGCACCGACATCTGGGTCGCTCTCGCCTGGTGCGTCGGCATCCTGGTCGTCGCCTACGTGTTCGCGATCATCTCGTACCGCAAGAAGGTCAGTTGAACGTCTGCAGTGAGACGGAACGCTCCGTCCGGGCCCCGCACCCGGCCGGGGCGTTTCGCCGCGCTCGGCGTCGGCCTCATGCGGGAGGAGATCTGCGATTCGGAGGGTGAGTCTCGGCAATGTGCCCTCCCGATCGCAGATCTCCTCCGGAACGCCGAAGGGAAGGAGAGACGGAAGGCCGGACGGAGGATGCCGGGGCTCAGCGCCGCGGCCGATCATCGACCTTGACCAGCGTGCGTCCGCGGAGGGTGAACACCGCGCCGTCCTCATCGACGTTGAGATGCGGTCCGCTGTACCAGCCGCCATTGATGCCCGGCACGACCGTCGTCACCTCGAAGGTGCGAGGGTCGATGCGGAACAGGTTCGTGTCCGAGACGCCGTAGACCACGCCGCGGGCCGCCTTCATCGCCGCGAATCCGGGCACGAGGGCCGCGAGGTCTCCGGTGTGGACGATCGCCCGCCGCGGGCGATCGATCACCACCAGCGCACCCTTGATCGAGAGCGCGAAAAGGTACCGCCCGTGAGCGGCGAGCGCGGCGATGCCGTGAGGCGCGCCCGTCTCAATCCGCCAGAGCTCACGGTGCGCCAGCGGGTCCCACGCGACGATCGTCCCGCGTGGCCCCGTCTTCTGCGCGTTGTCGCCGCCGAGGTACGCGACACCGTCGACCGCGACGACCGCGCGCACCAGCTGCATGTCGTCGATCGGATTGATCGCATGCGTGCTCGCGCCCGTCCGGGGGTCGAACGTCCATAGCGAGCCACCGCCCTCGGTATCCGCCTGGGCGGCGACGAGGAGCAGCCGATTACGGTCGTCCCAGTGGGTGTCGAGGGGGCGATTCTGGGCTGACGGGAACGCCGCGACACGGTGGATCGACTCCCCGGTCCGCGGGTCGTAGGCCCAGATCCCCTGGGCGTTGTACTGCCCCGTGTAGAGCACGCCGCCGATGACCTCAGCATCCTTCGCCTCTCCCGGCGCGCGCAGATTCACCGCGCCGCCTCGGCGCAGATCGTGCCGCGCGATGCCCCCGTTGCCTCCCACGTAGGCGAACCCGGCACCGACGGCGATTCCCATGCAGGTCTGCGCGCTCACCGGGGCGCCCGCCTCGCCCAGGCCGTACTCGGCGCGCACAGCGCCGTCGAGCTCGAGAGCGGCGACGAAACCGTAGCCCGAGACGACGACGAGCCCATCGTCGTGCACGTCGAGTCCCCAGATCTCGCCCAGGTCGACGGGCACCGGAAGCTGATGCACCGCATCCTCGCCCGGCGTCCACCGCAGCACCCCCGCGTCGTTCGCGCAGTAGACGTCGCCGCCCGCAACGGCGAAGTTCTTCGCCGTCGTCCCGATCGCCGTCACCGCGCGGTACGAGGTGTGATCGGCGAGGGAGATCTCCGCGATCTTCGTGGGCTCCACCGAGCCCGCCGTCGATGCCAGCAGCCGGTCCCCGGCGATCGTGAGCTCGCGGATGCTGGGGTCGTTCATCATCTCCGTCGGCGTGATGTCCGTGAAGGTCGCCGCCCTGCGGTCGAAGGCGTAGAGCGCTGCCCTGCTCGTTCCGGAACCTCCCCCGAGCGTGCTTCCGGCCCCGAAGAACACCGTCTGATCGGTCGCCGCGACGGCGCGCGCGAGCGTTGCCTTGGCGTCGGGCACGCCGAGGTTCGTGATCGATCCCGTCGACGGGTCGTACCGCCACAGCGCCGGAGCACCTGTGCCACCGCCGCCGACTGCGAACAGGGTGCCGTCCGGCGCGACGGCGAGGTCGCGCACGTCGCGGTCGCCGATACGGCCGATCGCCACAGCGGGAGCGGCGAGATCGGTCAGATCCCAGCGATAGAGGTTGTTCGCGCTAGGGGCTTTCTGCAGGATGCCGGCATAGAGCAGCTTTCGCGCCGGATCCACCGTCAGCGCCTGAATACTGTGCCCGGTCGCGAGCGTCGTCGAGTGAGTCACAGCGGCGGAGGCGACGTCGAAGGCCAGGATCCCCGTCGGCTCGAGGTTGCGGGATCCGATGTAGCAGATGCCGTCGAGCAGCACTCCGCTCATCAGGGAGTACTGCATGATGCCCGGCCCGATCTCGGTGATCGTGGTGCCTGCGCGCCCCGCCGGGAAGAGGGTCGGGGAGGCCTGCGCAGACTGCGCGGAGCCGACGCCTGCGGCCGCGGCGAGCAGCCCTCCGGCCCCGGCGAGCAGGACTGTGCGGCGGGTCAGCTTCAGGGGTTCGGACATGGGGACTCCTTGCGTTCGTCGTCGAATGTCGGGGAGGGAGCGCGCGCGGTCAGGCGGTGATGGCCAGCAGTTCGGGTTCGACCTCGTACGCGAGCGGTTCATCGCGAGTGATCCGTCCGAGCTCGTCGAGCATCGCCCGCGACAGGCGCTCGAGCTCCACTCCGTACGACCCGGCGATGTGCGGCGTGAGCAGTGCATGGTCGGACGAGTACAGCGGGTGGTCGGATTCGAGGATCCACGGCACCGTGACATCGAGGATCGCGAACAGCTCGCCGGCGAGCACGCGTCTCGTCAGAGCCTGCTGGTCGACGATCTCTCCGCGAGCCGTATTCACCAGGGTCGCCCCGCGCGGCATGGAGGCGATGCCCGCGGCATCCACCAGATCGAGCGTCGACGGCAGCGACGGCGCGTGCACCGAGACCACTCGGCTGGTACGCAGCAGCTCGTCGAGCGACACCGACGTGACGCCCAGGGCCGCGGCGTCGTCCTCCGTCAGATACGGGTCGTAGACGACGACCTCGAACGAATATGCACGCAGCATGTCGATGACCATCCGACCGATCTTCGACGCGCCGATGATGCCGACGCGCTGACCGAAGTTACCCAGTCCGGGGAATGCGGCCTCGATGTCGAACTCGTCCTGCACCCGGCCATAACGGCGAGCGATCGGCAGCACCTGCTTGCCCGCGAGCACGATCATCGCGACGGCGTACTCGGCCACCGGCACCGCGTTCGCCGCGGCGGCGGAGCTCACGCGCACACCGCGCTCGAGAACGACGGGATCGAGATACGGCTTGACCGTGCCCGCCGCGTGCAGCACGGCCTCGAGGCGAGGGGCCTGGTCGAGCACCGAGGCGTCGATGCGCGGCGCTCCCCACCCGGTCACCAGGACTTCGGCCTGCGCCAGCACGGCGCGGGCCGGGTGGGAGGTGAACTCGGTGAGGACACCGGCGACATCGGCGATGGTCTCGTAGTCGCGCATGACCCTCTCGGGGAACACCCGCTCGCGCACCGACGCCGTCATCGCGAAGGCGATCACGGGGCGCCGAGCGCTCACTTGACGCTCCCAGCCGAGAGGCCGGATCGCCAGAACCGCTGCAGCATCACGAACGCGATGATCAGGGGGAGCACGGACACGAAGGAGCCGGCGATGACGAGCGTCGAGAACTCGGGGTTCTGCTGCACCTGGCTCTGCCACAGCGCGATGCCCACGCTCGACGGGAAGAGATCGCGGTTCTGCAGCATGATCAGGGGGAGCATAAAGTTGTTCCAGATGGCCACGAACTGGAACAGCGCGATCGTGACGAAGCCCGGCACCAGCATCGGCATCCCGACCTGGAGGAAGCTGCGGATGGGCCCCGCCCCGTCGACCCTCGCCGCCTCGAGCGTCTCGGCGGGCAGATAGCCCGAGGAGAACACGCGGGCGAGGTAGACGCTGAAGGGGTTGCACAGTGTCGGGATCAGCACAGCCCAGATCGTGTTGGTCAGGCCGATCGATGCGGCAAGCAGATACAGCGGGATCACCGTGGCGGTGTTCGGGATGAGAACGCCCACGAGCACCGACGCGTACAGCCCGCGCTTGCCGCGGAACTCGAACTTGTCGAACGCGTACCCGGCCATCAGTGAGACGAACCCGCCGACGACGGCTCCGATCCCCGCGTACAGGATGCTGTTTCCCAGCCACCGCACGAAGATGCCGTCATCCTGGGCGAGCAGTCGCTGCAGGTTCACGACGAGATCGCTGCCGAAGGCGAAGGCGTTGCCCGAATAGAGCTCCCCCGCATCCTTCGTCGCCGCGAACACCAGCCAGAGCAGCGGCAGCACCATGTAGGCGGAGCCGAGCACCAGCAGTCCGTTGACGCCGACCTTCGCGGCGGTGCGACGTCCGCTATGCCGCGGGCGTGTGCCTGTCGGACTCGTCGAGCGAGGAGAGTGCGATGTCGGTCGATCGATCACGGCGGTCATCGCGTCGGCTCCTTCGAGGTGAATCGGGTGACGACCCACGACAGCAGACCGGCGAGCAGGGCGAGGATGATCGAGGCGGCAGCCGCCTGCGGCAGGTTGTTGCGGTTGAACGCCGCGTCGTAGGCCCACATGTTCGGCACCCAGGTGCTGGTGACCGCGGTCGTGGCGGACGAGAGGATCTTCGGCTCGGTGAACAGCTGCAGCGAGCCGATCACCGTGAAGAGCAGCGCGACCCCGAGCGCGGGCCAGACCAGAGGCGTCTTGATCGAGAGCGCGGTGCGGATCTCCCCGGCACCGTCGACCTTGGCCGCCTCGAGGATCTCACGGGGCACCGCCTGAAGCGCGGTGAACAGGATGATGACGTTGTAGCCCGCCCACTCCCACACGGCGATGTTGACCATCGACGGAAGCACGAGCTGCACCGACAGGAAGTCGATGCCGATGCCGCCGGACTCGAGCGCCTTGACGATCGGGCTGATGCCGGGCGTGTAGAGGTACGCCCAGATGAGTGCGGCGATCACACCGGGAACGGCGTGCGGCAGGAAGAGCAGCAGCTGGAACGCCCGTTTGGCGTAGGCGACTGCCGAGTCGAGCAGCAGCGCCAGTACGAGAGCGACAGCCAGCAACGTCGGCACGTACAGCAGGCAGTAGATCGCGAGCCGACCGAAACCGTCCGTGAACGTCGAGTCGCTCAGCACCTCGACGTAGTTGCCGAGCCCGACGAACTCGACCGTCGCGCCTCCGAAGCCGAGTCCGCTGCGCTTCTCGGCGAAGAGGCTCATGCCGATCGCATAGATCACCGGGGCGATCATCGTCAGCGCGAAGAGGACGAAGAAGGGGATCAGGAAGACGGATGCGGTGCGCCCGCCCGTTCCGGGTATCGTCTTCCGCGCGGTGCGCCGTGCGGTGCGCCTCGTGGCGGATGCCTGAGTCGTCATGGTCTGTGTCCTTCGATCCGTACCGTCGGGCGGGCGTGCGTGGACGCCCGTCCGACGATGCACCGGCTATTCCGTGATGTCGAGGCCGAGCTTCTCGAGCCCGTCGACCGTGGACTTCTGCGTCGAGGTGAGCGCGTCAGACAGCGTCGGCGACGCCGTGACCGAGTCCTTCAGCGCCGTGGCGGTGAGGTCGTACTTCGGCCCCCACGCCCACTCGCCGAGGTTCGCCGATGCCTCATCGAAGACCTCGTAGATGTCGTTGCCGTAGTAGTCCGTCGGTGCGACGGATGCCGCGACATCGTTGAGTCCGGGGTAGGCGAGGTAGGCGGTGCCCACGGCACCACGCGCCTCGATCGCATCCGGCGAGGTGACGAGCCACTCGAGGAACACGGCCGCAGCCGCTGCGTTGTCGGAGTTCTCGGGGATCGCGAAGCTCGTTCCGCCGCTCAGCGCACCGCTGGGCTCGCCGTCCCACGAGGGAGGGGCCGCGGCGATCCACTTGCCCTCCTGACCGGACGCTTCGGTGCGTGTCTTCAGTGCCGAGGCGCTCCACGATCCGCCCACCCACGCGTTGACCACGCCGCTGTTCAGATCGGCTGTCCACTCATCGCTGAAGCCGAGCTGCTTCTTCACCAGTCCCTCATCGATCAGGCGCTGCCAGTAGTCGGCGACCTCCTGCGACTCGTCGTCGTCGATGGCGACCTTCCAGCTGTCGTTCTCGACGGAGAACCACTCGGCGCCCGCCTGCCACGACATCGGCGCCAGCTGAGGCTCGTTGGTGAAGAAGCTCGTGAGGTAGGCGTCGGGGTTCACGGCCTTCACCGCGCGTGCCGCGTCCTCGAACTCGTCCCACGTGGTCGGCACGTCGACGCCGGCGGCATCGAGCACGTCCTGGCGGTACCAGATCACCATGGGCGGTGCGTCGTAGGGAAGTGCGTAGGCGGCGTCGCCGAACGAGACGAGGTTGCGCACCTGCTCGTCGTACTCGCCGAGCACGTCGCCCGAGACGAGGCCGTCGACCGGCGCGAGCTGTTCAGCCGCGACGAAACCGGGCAGCCGGTCGTACTCGATGCCCACGACGTCGGGACCGCTGCCCGATTCGATGGCGGCGGAGAGCTTGGTGTAGCCGCCGTTCGCCCCGTTCGGGATCTCCTCGAAGTTGACGGTGATGTCGTCCTGGCTCGCGTTGAACGCGGCGGCCACGTCGGACATGCCGCTGAGAAAAGACCAGAACGTGACTTCGCCCGTCGGGGTCTCGGTGGCCACGGGTTCTGCGGCGGGGCCTCCGGCCGCGCATCCTGCGACGAGAGCGGAGATGGCGGCGAGAGCCACCACAGAGAGGGAAGTTCGATGCAGGGACATCGCGGGTTCTCCTTTGAATCGTTGACCGTGCGAGTTCGATCATTCGCCACGCCGAACGATTCACCAACCGAAGTGGGCGGTTTCTAACAGAACCTAACAATCAGACGGGGCGCACGGTCGATTCCCTGACGACCAGGGCGGGCAGCAGCGCCATCCGCACCGGTGTATGCGCGGCCCCCGCGGGCTGCTTGAGCCGATCCACGCACAACCTCACCGCGGCGTGGCCGAGCTCGTGCTTCGGTGGCGCGACCGCCGTGAGCGGAACCGTCGCGAAGGCCGCGACCTCATCGTCGTAGGCGACCACGGCGAAATCCTCGGGCACCCGCAGGCCCTTCTCGATCACCAGATCGAGAAAGGCCATCGCGTCGGCATCGCCGAGGAGGATCGCTGCGGAGACCCCCTCGGACAGACAGTCGTCGAGCAGATCGCCGAGCTCGGCGATGTTGGCATTGTCGCCGAGCTGCGGGTGCGACAGATCGCGGCGGAGGGCGCGTGTGGAGTGCTGATCGAGCGATCCCATCGCCCGCCGGAACCCCGCGTCCAGCCCGGCGACCGTCGCAGACGGCCGGGCGGCGAGCGCGATCCGGAGGTGCCCCTGCTGCACGAGGTGGCGCACCGCGACCTCCGCGCCGTGGGCATGATCCGTACGGACCCACTCGAGTCGTCCGGCGAGAGGATCCTCGACGGAACGCTCGACCATCACCACGGGAAGGTCGGTCTCAGCCAGCATCCGCTGCAGTCGCGAGTCGGGGGTGAGGGTGTCCTGCGGGGTGATCATCAGGGCATCCACTCCGCTCGCGATCAGACGCTCGGCCTGGCGGAACTCCTCCTCCTCGGAGTAGTTCGTCGCGCCGACGACCAGGCGGCAGTTCGACTCATGCGCGGCCTGACTCGCTCCCCTGATCACCTCGGGGAAGTAGTACTGCGTCGTCGGCACGATCATCCCGATCGTCGCGACGGGTCTCGGTCGCGAATCGCCGCGCTCACTGTCGCGGGACTGCTGCTGCGCCACGGCGAGAGAGAGCGCGCCACCATGGACGCGCACCAGCAGCCCACGATCCTCGAGTGCGACGAGATCACGCCACACGGTCATGGTCGTCACCCCCAGCCGCACGGCGAGCGCGGCGCTCGACAGCGAGCCGCGCATCTCGAGCTCGCGGAGGATCGCATCGTGACGCGCGGCGGCGGGCATCAGTCCTCCGATGGGCATGCTCGAATCCAACAGAATCCAACATAGCCCGCGTGGATCGCTCCTAGCGTGCGAAGGAGATCTCGCGCTCCGACGGAGGGGATCACCGCATCTGTCCTTCGTTACACGTGATCCCCTTCGCTGCGGATGCCGGATGCCGGATGCCGGGCAGCGGATGCCGGATGCCGGATGCGGATGCGGATGCCGGATGCTGTGCGCCGCGGCCTACCGCAGCCCGAGGGGACCGAGCACGACGGACTGGCGCGTGCGCACCCACACCCCGGCGCCGCCGCGCCGTTCGGCCCGCGTCGCGAAGCGGTAGCGGTATGACACGGCGCGCACCCACCGCGGCGGCTCACCGTCGAACGGGTCGGACCGCAGCAGAGCGAGCGTCGGAGCATCGGCCTCGAGCAGTCGCAGCAGGAAGACCGTGAACCAGTCGTCGAGCGAACGGCCGAGCGGCAGGAACCACATCAGCCAGTCGAGGCGCAGGTGGTACGGCGCGAACTGCCCCGGGATGCGTCGCACGTCGCCCGGCTTTCCCTTGAACTCGTACTCGCGCCACAGCAGACCGTCGTCGTCGACCGATCCCTCGACGACGATCTCGACCCGCTGCTTCGTGACCGTGCCGAACGCTCCGTAGGCGTTGCCGATCTGCCACCGGTTGAAGCTCGCGTTCATCAGCTGCCGCCGCGCGAAAAGGTTGCGCAGGGCGGGCCCGCTCAGCGCCACGACGAGCACGCTCACGGCCGCCGTGAGCACGAACCAGTACAGCGGGATGCCGGGCCACAGCGTGTCGTCCATCGCATCGTCGCGCGGCGCCGCGCCCACCCCCGGCAGTCCGATCGCCGAGAAGGCGATCACGATCGTCACCCAGTTCAGCCAGGCGAAGTTGCCTGTCGCGACGAGCCACACCTGCGTCGCGATCATGATCGCCGCGGCCACCGCCCCGACGATCTGGGGCACGGGCCCGGGAATCCAGACCGACAGCAGCGGAGCGAACACGAAGAAGGGCACGACGAGCTGCGCGACGTGGTTGCCGACGACCTCGGCGCGATGGAACCACCGTGGCAGCAGATGGGCCTGTCTGCTGAGCGGCCCCGGCATGGGCTGCGTCTCGTGGTGGTACATCAGCGCCGTCAGATCACGCCACTCCCGCCCGCCGCGGATCTTGATCATGCCGGCACCGAACTCGACACGGAACAGCAGCCACCAGAACAGCACGATCACGACGGTCGGCGGAGGCTGATCGTTCGAACCGAGGAAGGCGGCCAGGAACCCCGCCTCGAGCAGCAGCATCTCCCAGCCGAACGAGTAGAAGGTCTGACCGATGCTGACCACCGACATGTATCCGAGCCACAGCGCGAGGAAGCACAGCATCGGCACCCACGGCGGACCCCACTGCGGGATGCCGACGACCAGCGCCGCGGACACGACGATCCCTGCCCCGCACAGCAGTCCGAGCCTGCGGTCGGAGTACCGGACGCGGAGGAAGAGGGTCGGATGCCGCATCCGCCGCCGTGACTCCTTCTGCCCGATCCAGTCGAGCAGCGCCGGCGCCGGCAGCAGCCCGTGCTCGCCGAGCAGCGGTCGGAACTGGTTCAGGGTCGAGATGAACGCGACGAGATAGAGCGCCGCGACGCCCCGCTGCAGGACCTCGCGGGCGAACCCGAAGTCGACCGCCGCGAACCCGTCCACGGCCACAGGCTAACCCCGGGTGCGACAGGTCGAAGAGGGGGTTGCGCGTGCCGGGTGGCGCCGTGTCGGGAGTCGCCGTGTCGGGAGACGACCAGCGATCGGGAGGAGAACGGCGATCGGGAGGAGGATCCACCGGGGACCCCCCTCCCGAGTGCAGATCTCCTCCCGATCGCAGACGACTCGACCCGGGTCAGCTGACGGCGTCGAGCACTTCCTCGCGACGCCCACGCCGTGCGCGACGGATCTCCAGCGCGACCACGCCCGCGATCGCGAGCGCGATCAGCAGACCTCCGGTGAGCGTGAAGCCGTGCGTCCCCGTTCCGCCCGCGGCCGGCAGCTCGAACACCGGCACGTCCCGCACCGACACCGTGCTGCCGGCGAGGGTGACCTGCGGACTCGACTGCCCGTCGGCGATCGACAGCACACCGGCCGCCGACACGATGATCTTCACCGGCTCGGCGAGGAGTGAGAACCCTTCCGGAGCCGTCGTCTCTTCGAGCCAGTACGTGCCAGGGCGCAGGCCAGCGGCGGTGAACAGCCCGACCTCGGCCCCGGCGATCAGCCCGGGAGTCACCGGCGCACCGGGAACCCCCGCGGCGTCGGCGAGCAGCCGGAAGCCCGACCCGTCCATCCGCACCCAGTCGCCGTTGACGTCTTCGCCGAGCTTCTCGACGATGAGCGAGGCCAGCACCTCACGCGTGGTCGCGTGGGCCGGATCGGTGTCCGTGACCCGAGCCCCGCCCGACGCCGGCTGCCCTGAGGCGGTCGCCGTGTTCTTGTGCAGCACGCCGCCCGTGGTCGGGGCGGGGTAGGTCGCGGTGAACACGACCGACTCTCCCGGATCGAGCGTGCCGTCCCACGCGCCGACGGGAAGGATCGAGGCGGCCGCGATGACGTCATCCGCGAGCTGCACGGCGGTCAGCACGACATTGCCCGTGTTCGTGACCCGGAACTCGAACCTCATCGCCGATCCGGCGTCGACGGCGACTCCCGGCGCGGTGTTCGCGTCATCGCCGTTCACGAGCTTGACGACCTCGATCGCGGGTGCCGCCGCGGCGAGGGTGAGGATGTAGTCCTCGACCTCACCGGACTGCGAGATGCCTCGCGGGTCAGCCACTTCCGCAGCGGTGAACGACGTGCGCAGACGCAGGTACGTGTCACCCACGACGGCCGTGCCCGGCACCGTCCACGAGAGGTTCACCGAGGTCGCACCGGCGAGGAAGGCGGCCTGCACCCGCTCGGTCGCATCGAAGATGCCGTTCTTGTTGAAGTCGATCCATCCGGCGACCGTGCCGGGCGACGTGGTGCCCGACAGCGGGATCGGCAACGAGTACGCGGTGCCGCGGATCGCGCGCGGAGCCCGGATGCCGTCGGCGATCGCGTCATCCGTGTCGAGCGAGGCTCCTGCACCGGCGTTCGGCGAGAGCGTCGGCTTGGCCGTCGCGTCGGCATCCGACGTGATGCCCGCACCGAGGCGCAGCGGACCCTGGACGTGCACCGCGGCCTGAGCGGCGTCGTAGCTGCTCGGCGCGTCGCCCATGTCCTCGTGCAGCCGGATCGAGAGTCGGATCAGGTCGCCGAGGCTCTTGCCCGGGTCGTAGGTGTTGTACCCGTTCGCCCAGCCATCCGCCGCCGGCGCCCGCTGGATGTGCGTGCCGAGATTCATGGTGACCGTCTGGAAGGTGCCCTTCAGCACGACGGAGCCGCAGCCGGCGAGCGCGGTGCTGGTCATCGTCCGCCCAGCCAGCTCGGCCGCAGTGGGGAGCATGGTGTTGCACCGCGAGCTGCTCGTCTTCGTCGCAGCGGTGAGCGTGGTGGGGGTGACGCTGAGGTTCTGCGCGCCGGCGATCGGAGCGAAGGTCACTCCGGGTGTCACGATGTCCATCTGCATGGCGATCCAGCCCGCGGCTGTGCGGTCACCATCGGCATCCGTCTTCATCGTGAATCCGTTGCCGGTGATGATCTCGCAGAACGTGTCGGCTGTATTGCGCTCCTCCACGCACTGGGCGTAGCCGCCGAGACCGGAGATGTCGATGATCGGATCCGTGACCGCGCGGCTGAATGCCACCGTGAGGGTGCCGTTCTTGTTCGCGCAGTAGCCGGAGAAGTCCAGGCCGTCGCACATGCCGGCGCCCGCCTCGAGTCCTACCGTCGGCGTGGTCGCGACGTCCAGGCCGGGCGCGAACATCGCGTTGGTCGCGCCGTATCCGTTGTGCGGCGTGGTCGCCAGGAACTGCACGCCGGCCGAGCCCGACTTCGTGGTCGCCGGGTTCACCGTCAGTGTGGCCGTGACTCCGCCGCGGTAGTTCATGGTCGCGCTCGTCGCGGTGCGCGTCGTGCTCAGCGCTTCCTCGATGGCCTCTGCCGGCTGCTGCGTCATCGGCAGCCCGCCGGCGAGCAGGATCGCGCCCATGAGCGCGACTCCGAGGATCGTTCGGAGGCGACGGCGCCCTCGGGGTACGCGTGCGGATGCCGGTGCGGGTGCTGTCATGAGGTCCTCGAATCACAGGGACATCTCGCAGGAGTTCCGGGATCCGAGCAACGGACCGATGCGCATGGCAATCAGCCCCGGCGAAGCATGTCTGGGGTGTCGTCGATCTTTCGACGGCACTCACAAGACGTGGGGCTCGCGACATCGTGACGGGGGTGCATGGCCGCTGTTTCGGTACATCAATACACCCGCCCAGACACAGCGATGGGCGGAGGATCCGTGACAGATCCTCCGCCCATCGGAGGGGAGTCCACCCGCGTGCGGACGGACTCGTTCCCGTGAGTCAGGTCAGCTGACGACCCAGTCGAACTGGTCGCCGTTCTCCTCGAGCCACGCGTCGATGGCATCCGCTTCCTTGCCCTCGCCGTACTCGTTCACGACCATGTCCTCGAGCGAACCGTACTGCTCGTCGTCGAGCTTGATCTGCTCGATCAGCTCGGCGGCCTCGGGGAACTCCTCCGCGAAGCCCTTCGTGCCGAGGAAGTGCAGGGCCTCGGACTCGCCCATCGCACCCTTGGGGTCTTCGAGGTCCTTCACGGGGAAGGCGTCGTTGGCCCAGAACGGACGCCACAGCGTCACGACGATGTCCTCCTGCTTGTCGGTCGCCGACTTCAGCTCGGTGAGCATCGCCGCGGTCGACGAGGTGACGAGCTCGTACTCGCCGTCGAGACCGTACTCCGGCATCATCTTCTGGGTCTGCGCGGTGAGGCCGGCACCCGGCTCGATGCCGTAGATCTTGCCGTCGAGCTCTGCGCCCTTGCCCGCGAGGTCCTCGATCGAGTTCAGGTCGGAGTACTCCGGAACCGCGAGGGTCAGCTTCGCGTTGTCGTAGTACGCGCCGAGGTCCTCGATGTCGTCGCCGTACGTCTCCATGTACTCGGCGTGGGTCAGCTCGGGCCAGGCCGACGGGTACATGTCGACATCGCCCTGCGCCAGGCCGGTGTACAGCGGACCCGCCTCGGTCAGCGTCTTCATCTCGACCGTGTAGCCGATCTTCTCCAGCTGGTCCTGCAGCAGGTATGCGGTGCTGAGTCCGTCGGTCCACGAGGGCAGGAACCCGAGGGTGATCGTGCCCTTGTCGCCCGAACCGGACTCGCTGCCGCCGGTGTCTCCGCCGGTTCCGCCCATGCCGTCACCGCTGCAGCCGGCGAGGGTCAGTGTCGCTGCGGCGCCGATCGCCGCGATGGTCAGGATCTTCTTCTTCATGTGTATGTCTCTCGTTCCGTATATATAGGTGCTGTGTTGCTGTGTACTGCGCGTTCTCTTGTGCGGAAGGGATGAGTCAGTGCACGCCGCCGCCGACAGGGGCGCGGCGCGGGGAGGCCTTCAGTCGCTCGGCCTCGGCGTCGGCATCCTCCGCGTCGGCTGCCTCGGCCGATGCGGGAGCGGATGCCGTCGCCGACGTCTCCGCCTCGGCGGATGCGGCATCGAGACGCTTCTGCGTGCGGCGACGCGCCAGCATCCCGAGCAGCGACGAGCGGTTGCTGCCCAGGTCGCCGAGGGCCGCGGTGACGCGGTCGAGGAAGACGGCGATGAGCACGACGCCCAGACCGGCCTCGACGCCCTTGGCGATGTTGATGGTCGAGATCGCCTCGACGACGATCTTCCCGAGGCCGTCGGCGCCCGCCATACCGGCGATGACCGCCATCGACAGCGCGAGCATGATGACCTGGTTGACGCCGGCGAGGATCGTCGGCATCGCGAGCGGGAGCTGGATGCCGCGCAGGATCTGACCCGGCTTGGCGCCGAACGCCTGACCGGCCTCGACGGTCTCGGAGTCGACTCCGCGGATGCCGAGCTCGGTCAGTCGCACACCCGGAGGCAGCGCGAAGATGACGGTGGCGACGAGACCGGGCACGACGCCGATGCTGAAGAACACGATCGCCGGGATCAGGTAGACGAACGCCGGCATCGTCTGCATAAAGTCGAGCACGGGCTTGAGCACCGCGCGCACGGTGGCGTTGCGGGCCGACCAGATGCCCAGCGGCACCGCGATCAGCACGGCGATCACCGCGGCGACGAGCACGAGGGCGAGCGTCTGCATCGCGGGGACCCAGAGGCCCATGGCCACGATCAGACCGAACGAGACGATCGTCCCGATCGCCAGCTGCCACGAGCGCACGAGCCACGCGATGAACGCCGCGATCAGGATGATGACCACGAAATGCGGGCTCAGCAGGGCGCGGGTGAGGCCGTCGACCAGGAAGCTGACCACGAACGAGATGACGTCGAGCAGACCGTCGAGGTTCGTCTTGATCCAGTCGACTCCCGTTGCGACCCAGCTGCCGAGAGGAATGCGGAAACCATCCATCAGCGCACCTCCTCCGTCGTCGTCGCGACCGGCAGCGGCTCGGCCGTCCATCCGTCATCGAGCACGGCGTCGATCTCGGCCTGCGGCATCGGAAGAAGCGGCAGGGTGAGCTCGCCCGTGGCACCGGGGCCAGGGCCCAGGGCTGCGAGCAGGGTGATGCGTGGGATCACGCCGACGAGGCGCCCCTCGGCATCCACCACGGCCAGAGGCAGCGGCGATTCGACGGAGGGGATGAACAGGTTCATCAGCACCTCGTCCTTGCTGACGCTCTGCGGCGCCGGCTTGATGATGGAGTCGAGGGTCGACACCCCCTGGCGCACGAGTTTGACGGCATCGCGGTCGGTGACGATTCCCAGCAGCTTGCGGTCGCGACCGGTCACGTAGGTGGCCGACATGAACGCGTCGCGCATCTGGCGAAGCGCCGTGCGGGGGCCGGCGGTCTCGGCGACGACCGGGCGCGGGCGCTCCATGACGTTCGCGGCGGTGAGCACGCGAGCGCGGTCGACGTCCTGCACGAACTGCTCGACGTAGTCGTTGGCGGGGTCCGTGAGGATGTCCTCGGGCGTGCCGATCTGCACGATGCGACCGTCGCGCATGACAGCGATGCGGTCGCCGAGGAACATGGCCTCATTGAGGTCGTGGGTGATGAAGACGATCGTCTTCTGCAGCTTCTCCTGCAGTTCGAGGAGCTGCTCCTGCATCTCGCGACGGATCAGCGGGTCGAGGGCGCTGAACGCCTCGTCCATGAGCAGGATGTCGGAGTCGGCGGCGAGCGCACGGGCGATGCCGACGCGCTGCTGCATGCCGCCCGAGAGCTCGGACGGGAGCTTGTCGGCCTGGCCTTCGAGACCCACCAGGGTGAGGATCTCCTCGGCCTTCTTCAGTCGCTCGTCCTTGCCGACGCCCTTGAGCTCGAGCGGATAGGCGACGTTCGCGGCGACCGTGCGGTGCGGCAGCAGGGCGAAGTGCTGGAACACCATCGAGACGCGGTCGCGGCGGATCTCGCGGAGCCGTGACGACGGGATGCCCGTGATCGGGTCGCCGTTCACGATGACGGATCCGTCGGTCACATCGTGCAGGCCGTTGAGCATGCGGATGATGGTGGACTTGCCGGAACCGGAGAGCCCCATGATCACGAAGATCTCGCCGCGGTTCACGGTGAAACTGGCGTCGATGACGGCGGCGGTTCCTGCGTCGCCGACGGCGGATCTGCTCTCACCGGCCTTGAGTCGACGGACGGCACTGCTCGGATTCTTCCCGAACACCTTGTACAGATTGCGCGCTTCAAGAGCGATTTCGGACACGTTTCCCCTGCGGCTCGCCTTCGGGTGGCTGAGCCTGCTTCGGTTACGCCCGGGTGATCCTCCCGGCCGTTTCGAGTTGGAGCTGTGGCGGCGCGGACGGCGGATTTCGGATCCACCGCGATAGAGCATCGACCGTACGTCCACGCCTCTTCGCAGCACAGCACATTCGAAAGAAAGGACGTGGTCGCGGACTGGTCTTCGGGCCGTCAGGCCCACCAACCAACGTAACGAAATGGCCGGTCAGGGGCAAATCCACGATTCCTAGTGCCGTTCAGTTTCGTCGGCTGACCGGGGGATTGCGCGGGATTCGGACGCGGTCGCGGCGCGGTTCTGGTCGGCGATTTCGGTCGGCCGTTCGCGCCTGCGTCGGCCCGATCCCGAGCATTCGGCCGCGGGAAGTGCGTGTGACCGAACGACGCCCAGTCGGCGACGGGTCAGCGCCGGATGCTGCGCGTGACCGTGAACTTCGGGGTGCGCGCGAGCTGCTCGGTCGCCCCGACGAGCCGGGTCAGTTCGGCGCGGTACCCGAGCGACGAGTTGAAGACCGTGAAGAGCTCTCCGCCGGGGCGGAGGATGCGGGCGGCGGCCTCGAACAGTCGGGTCGCTGCCCCGGTGTGCACGCTGCTGCCGAGGTGGAAGGGCGGATTGAGCAGCACGACGTCGGCGGTCGCATCGGCGATCTCCGAGCCGGCGTCGTCGTGCATGACGGCGACTCGATCGTCGACGCCGTTCGCGACCATCGTGGCGCGCGCCGAGGCGACGGCCGCCGCAGATCGGTCGGTGGCGATCACGCGGGAGTCCGGGTGCGCGAGGGCGTAGGAGGCGGCGAGCGCGCCGGTTCCGCAGCCCAGGTCGACGACGATCGGAGCCGGGCTCGGCTGTTCATCGAGACCGAGCACCTCGAGCAGAACCCGCGTGCCGATGTCGAGTTTCGCCCCCGCGAACGCGCCGCCGTGCGCGACGAGCACGAGCCCGTCATGCCGCTCCGCGACCGGGAACGGCGGCTCAGCGGGGGCCGGCCGCGGCTCGGACGCGACCACCAGCCGCGACTTCCGCTCGGCGCGCTGCGCCTGCACCGTCTCGAAGCTCCGCGCGAGCACCTCGTTCTGCGTGATGGTCATGTGCTTCACGCGCCCGCCGGCGACGAGCACCACATCCGGGGCGGCCCGACGCGCTACGGCATCGGCGATCTCCTCGAGCTCGGCGAGCGCCTTGGGCAGCTGCAGCAGCACGAGCCGCGCGCCGTCGAGCAGAGCGGCGTCGAGCTCGTGAGTGGAGAATCCCGTCAGCCCGAGCTCCTCGGCGTTGCGGGCGAGCGCGCGTCGCCCGGTCGCGAGGTCCTGATGCACGCGGATGCCGTCGAGTCCGCCGTCCGTCAGCGCGAGCGTGATCGCCCCGTATTCGTCGCCGATCACCGCGATCTCGCGCCCCGAGAGACCGGAGAACTCCGGCGCCAGCGCGCGCTCGACGAGCAGCAGGTCGGTCGCGTCGTGCGCCTGCAGATTGTCGGCCTCGACGTCGGGCCAGCGGCGCAGGCGGCTGTAGGGGAAGTCCACTCCTCCAGAGTACGAGCGACCCCTCTTGACCGCGGCTGAACATCTGTTTAGTCTGCTGTACATGCGTTCAGCTTCCGACGATCTCACCGCTCGTGCCCGCATCCGCGACACTGCCATCGCCGCTTTCGCGCGCAACGGCTTCGATGCCACCAGCCTTCGCGCGATCGCCACGGAGGCCGGAGTCAGCGCCGCGCTGATCGTGCATCACTTCGGCGACAAGAACGCCCTGCGCACGGAGTGCGACGACTACGTCGTCGGCGTCTTCACCGATGAGGAGCACGACCTCATCACGGCCCCGACCGGCGACCGCATCCGCACCGCGCTGAACGACCTCGGCCGATACGGGCCCTATATCGACTACCTCGCCCGGATGCTGATCGACGGCTCTCCGGCAGCGGATCGGCTGTTCGACAGCTTCCTCGCGAGGACGCGCGATGTGCTCGCCGAGCAGCGCGAGGCGGGGATGCTCGAGCCGATGAGCGACCCCGAGATGACGACGCTGACCCTCACCCTGATCGGCCTGGCGCCGGTCGTGATGCGCGCTCAGATCGCCCGGGCCCTGGGCACTGATCAACTGAGCCCGGCCGGGCTGCGACGCACGACGCTGCCCACACTCGAGCTGCTCACCCACGGCATCTATTCGACGACCGCGCTGCTCGACGGTGCGCGCGAAGCCCTCGGAACAGAGGGTCCCACCCCGGAAGGAGACGCATCATGACCGACACCATCGAGATCGAACGTCTGCACAAGCGCTTCGGCAGCCGCGTCGCGCTGCACGAGCTCGACCTCCGAGTACGTCCGGGAACCGTGTTCGGGCTCATCGGACCGAACGGCGCGGGCAAGACCACCACGCTCCGCACACTGGTCGACATCATCCGTCCGTCCTCCGGCACAGTGCGCATCCTCGGCGAGGACCCGCGTCACGGCGGTGCCGCTCTGCGGCGGCGCATCGGCTACGTGCCGGGCGAGCTGCACCTCGAGGGGCGCACGAGCGGACATCGGATGCTGGCGTTCTATGCCCAGGTCTCGGGTTCACGGGACTCCGCCGCGACCCTGCGCACGGCACGCGACCTCGGCGACCGTCTCGGCGTCGATCTGTCACGTCCGGTGCGCACCCTGTCGAAGGGCAACAAGCAGAAGGTGGGGCTGATCCAGGCGTTCATGCATCGTCCGGAGCTGCTGATCCTCGATGAGCCCACCAGCGGCCTCGATCCCCTCGTGCAGCGCGAGTTCCTGCAGATGGTCCGCGAGGCGAAGGATGCCGGGCAGACCGTGCTGCTGAGCTCGCATGTGCTCAGCGAGATCCAGCAGACCGCCGACGAGGTCGCCGTCCTCGCGAACGGACGGGTCGTCGCCGACGGTGACGTCGCCTCGCTGCGACTGGGCTCGATCCGCCGAGTGCGCGTCGAGCTCGCGACGACGGATGCCGCGGCCGCGCGCGCCGGCTTCGACCGGGTACCGGGGCTCACCGGCATCGACGCGCACGATGCCGACGGCATCCTGCAGCTGTCCGGCACGGTCGACGGCGCGATCGACCCGTTCATCAAGGCGCTCGCGCCGTTCGAGGTGCGCGACCTCACCGTCGAGGAGCCGGATCTCGAAGAGTCCGTGCTGAGGCTGTACGGATCCTCTGTCACTCCGGCATCGGCCCGACCCGCGACCCGACGATCGCGGCGCGACAGGGGGAGCAGCGATGAACGGCATCCTGCCCGTGTTCCGACGCAGCCTGCGCGAGTCCTGGCGAAGCCTGCTCGGATGGACCACCGGCCTCGCCGCGGTGCTGTTCCTCTATCTGCCGCTGTACCCGAGCCTCGCCGGAGACGGCCAGCTCGAGGCCATGATCTCGTCGCTGCCGAAGGAGCTCGTCGACACGCTCGGGTACGACCAGATCGCGACCGGCGCGGGATACGCGCAGAGCACGTTCTTCGGCCTGATCGGCTTCCTTCTGCTGACGATCGCAGCGGTGACGTGGGGGTCGGCGGCCATCGCCGGCGCGGAGGAGAGCGGGCGGGCCGAACTCGACCTCGCGCACGGCATCGGCCGCGGCCGGTATGCGCTGGAGTCGGCCTTCGCCGTGCTCGTGCGGCTACTGTGGCTCGGCGTCTTCTCGGGGCTCGTCGTCTGGGCGTTGAACGACTCGGCCGAACTCGGCCTCGACGGCTGGCGCATCGTCGGAGCGAGCGCCGCGCTCACCGGACTCTCTTTCCTCACGGCATCCGCCGCTCTGCTCGTAGGAGCAGCGACGGGTCGCCGCATCTGGGCGACCGGCGCCGGCGCGGGAATTGCCGTGGTCGGCTACGTCCTGCAGGCCCTCGCGAAGCAGTCCGATGACCTCGAATGGTTGAACGCGCTCTCGCCCTACGCCTGGGTGTACCGTCAGCCACCCCTCGCCGAGGGCGTGGATGCCGGTGGACTCGCGCTCACCTGGGGCCTGGCCGTGGTCTTCGCCGCAGCTACGGCAGTCGCGCTGCGCGCTCGGGACCTGCGCGGCTGAGCGCTCCTCACCGCACCAGCCAGGCGGGGTCAGTTCCGCACCGCACCAGCCGTGCGGGGTCAGTTCCGCACCGCAACGCGGCCTTTCGGATGCAGAACTGACCCCGCATGGCTGTCTGCCCGAAACGACTGTTGACACACCCGCGGTTCAGTGGTTACCTGGTCGAGTAACTAACCCATTAACCAGCGGAGGACTCGTGATCGAAGAAGGCAAGCCGCTCTTCCTCCAGATCGCCGAGCAGATCGAGGACTCGATCCTCGACGGCTCTCTCGAGGAGGAATCGCAGGCGCCCTCGACGAACGAGCTCGCCGGCTTCTACCGGATCAACCCCGCGACGGCAGCGAAGGGAGTCGCCATGCTCACCGACAAGGGAGTGCTCTACAAGCGCCGCGGCATCGGCATGTTCGTCGCCGCCGGGGCGAAGGATCTGCTGCTCGGCGAGCGCCGTGCCGCATTCGCCGACCGCTACATCGAACCGCTCATCGCGGAGGCCCGCACACTGGGCCTCGGCTCAGACGACCTCGTCGCGCTGCTGCACGAGCGCGCGACCCAGACACAGCAGAAAGACCAGACAGAAGGGAAGACCACCGCATGACCGCCGTCATCGAGGTCCAGAACCTCACCAAGCACTACAAGGAGAAGAACGCGCTCGACGACGTGTCGCTCAGCCTCGAGGGCGGCGCGATCTACGGACTGCTCGGCCGCAACGGCGCGGGCAAGACCACGCTCATGTCGATCCTGACCGCGCAGAACTTCGAGTCCTCCGGCACCGTGCGCGTCTTCGGCGAGCACCCCTACGAGAACACGCACGTCCTCAACCGGATCTGCTTCGTGCGCGAGAGCCAGAAGTATCCGGATGACGCCTACCCGCGTCACGCGTTCAAGGCGGCGAGCCTGTTCTTCCGCAACTGGAACCAGGAGCTGGCCGACGAGCTCATCGAGCAGTTCCAGCTGCCGATGAAGCAGACCATCAAGAAGCTCTCCCGCGGACAGCTCTCGGCCGTCGGGGTCATCATCGGCCTGGCGTCGCGCGCCGAGCTCACCTTCTTCGACGAGCCGTACCTGGGGCTCGACGCGGTCGCCAGGCAGATCTTCTACGACCGCCTGCTCGAGGACTACGCCGAGCATCCGCGCACGATCGTCCTCTCGTCGCACCTGATCGACGAGGTCTCGAACCTCATCGAGAAGGTCATCGTGATCGACAACGGCAAGATCCTCCTCAACGAAGACACGGATGCCGTGCGCGACCGCGCCGTCACCGTGGTCGGCGATGCGGTCAAGGTCGACGCGTGGGCGGCAGACCGTGAGGTCCTGCACCGCGAGGCGCTCGGCCGAGTGGCATCCGTCACCGTACTCGGAGCGCTGTCGGCCGCCGAGCGCGCCGAGCTCACGGCATCCGGTCTCGATCTGGCTCCGGTGTCGCTGCAGCAGCTGATCGTCCGTCTGACCCAGAAGGCCGAGGCGGGCGCAGCCACCAGAGCCTCCGTCGCGAAAGAGGAGGTGCGCTGATGCGACGCACACTCAACGTCATCCGTCTGCAGCTCATCAACCGTCAGACGTTCATCTGGGTGCCGCTGATCATCCTCGGCTCCGCGGTCGTGATCTCGGTGCTGATCTACGCGATGATCCCCGTCGACACCCCCAAGTACGGCGGTGGCGGCCAGGCTCCGCTCTGGTACTTCTTCGCGATCGGCCTCTCGGCCATGACACTCACCTTCCCGTTCTCGCAGGCGATGAGCATCACGCGGCGCGATTTCTTCTTCGGCACGCTGCTCACCGCGATCCTCGGCAGTGCGCTCATGGGCGTCGTCTTCCTGATCGGCGGCGGAATCGAGACGCTGACGAACGGCTACGGCGTGAACGGCTACGTGTTCTACCTGCCGTGGCTGTGGGAGGCGGGTCCGCTCGGAGCGTTCACCGTTTACTTCACGCTCGCCCTGTTCCTGTTCGTGGTCGGCTTCACCGGTGCGACGATCTACAAGAGCTGGGGACCCACCGTGCTCACGATCGCGGGCGTCGGGCTCGGTCTCGTGCTCGTGGGTCTCGCGTTCCTCGCGACGAGGCTCGAGCTGTGGGACGAGGTGTGGCGGGGCATCCTCGACGCCGGAGCTCTCGGTCTCGCACTGTGGGGTCTCGTCGTGACCGCGGTGCTGGCGGGCATCTCGTTCCTCGCGTTCCGCCGGGCCATCCCCTGATCGTCCGCTGATCACTCGACGCCGGTCGCTCCGAAGAGGGGCGGCCGGCGTCGACGCGTCGCGACCGCTACTCGCCCTCGCCGCCGGACGCAAGCACATGCGTGAACGGATGCCGAGCGGCTAGCGTCACCCTTCGGGGAGGATGACGAGAGGATGCCGTGACGAACATCAGGACACGAGTGCGCGCGCGCCGTCCCGGCATCGTGCGCTCACTGCGCGAGGCGGTCGACCCGGCCCGGCTGCTGCTCGTGGCCAAGACCGCTCTGGCTGTCGGACTCGCGTGGCTGATCGCCCCGCACATGCCCGGCGTCACCGACGAGTACCCGTACTACGCGCCGCTCGGCGCCCTCGTGAGCATGTATCCCACGCTGATGGGGTCGGTGCGGTCGGGGCTGCAGACCCTGCTCGGACTCGCCACCGGCATCGGGCTGGCAGCGATCGTCGTGCTCACCGTCGGCCCGACGTGGTGGACCATCCCGGCCGTGGTCGGCATCGGCGTGCTGGTCTCGGGGACGGGGTGGTTCGGCGTCGGCCGCGAGTACGTGCCCATGGCCGCGCTCTTCGTGCTGATCATCGGCGGCCAGAATGCTGACGACTACTCGATCGGGTACCTGGTGCAGACGGCGGTCGGCGTCGTCGTCGGACTCCTCGTCAACCTGGTGATCGCGCCGGCGCCGCTGACCCTCGCCGCCGCGGCCAAGGTCGACGCGTTCCGCACGCAGCTGAGCGAGCACCTGCACGACATCGGGTCGGCGGTCTCGGAGTCGTGGCCGCCCGAGCACCAGCAGTGGGCCGATGATGCGGCCTCGCTCGCCGACACGACGTCGGAGCTGCGCACGGCCCTGTCGGAGGCCGACGACAGCCGGCGAGGCAACCCACGGGCGCTGGGACGACGGGGGGAGACGCGACACATCCACGCCGAGCTCGCCCGGCTCGACAGGATCGCGCATCTGATCCGCGACATCTCGGACGAGATCGCCGACACCATCTGGGATCGCCCAGGGGCTCTGATGCTCGACGCGGCGCTGCCCGAACCGCTGTCGAACGCGTGCCATGCCGTCGCCGAGGTGATCGCCCAAGAGGATCCCCTGTCGCCCGAGGATCACCGGGTCAGGGGCGAGGCGGCGCGCGCCGTGCGGCTGCTGCTCGAGACCGTCGACGACCGGACCATCGACGCCCGCCGCTCGATGGGGCCGGGAGTGCTCGCGGCCATGCACCTGCGGCGCATCCTGATCCTCAGCGGCCACCGCGACGAGGACGAGGACGAGGACGAGTCGGACGACGGGGCGGGATAGTCGGATCCGACGAGCGACCAGGATCGACGACGGTAGCCGATGTCCGTGCCCCTGCGTAGGATCGGCGGCACGCACCCACGACCTGAGGAGACGACGATGTCCGCCGAGCAGATCACCGAGAAGCCCCTTCCCTACGTCCGCCTCGCGGCGCTGACCCAGAGCGTCGCCTCACAGCCCGAGGTCGCGGGGGTGGTGGGTCCGCTGTTCGATCAGGTGGCCGATGCGATCGTCGCGTCGGGCGGAGAACCGGGGCTCCCGATCGCGGAGTACGACATGAACAAGCACGGCGTGCGCATCACGGTCGGCTTCACCTATGACGGGCCGGCGATCGACGGCCTCGTCATCGTCGAGCTTCCCGCCGTCGAGGATGCGTTCACCGCCACGCACCTCGGCACCATGGCGACGATCGATGACAGCTGGCACGCGCTGAACCAGGCGATCGCCGCGCACGGGGCGACGGCGCAGGGCGCCTGCCGTGAGGTCTATCTGCAGTCGGAGTCCGAAGATCAGGCCGACTGGATCACCGAGCTCCAGCAGCCGGTCACCCGCAGCTGATCGTCAGAGCGCTCCGGCGAGCGCCGCGATGCCGACGATCACCGAGACGAGCGCGAGCACCAGGGCGATCGCGATCAGCACGGCGTGCACCTTGAGGAACGCCGTCGCCTTGCCGTCGGTATCCCGTGCCCGCGGGTCGGTCGCGACGCGCTTGTAGAAACGGGGCCACACCAGCACGTTGAAGGCGGCGTTGAGGAAGAGCACGACGGCGAGAGCGATCACCACTCCACGCTAACGCCCGCGGCACGAGTCGCCGGACACCCGGCATCCGTCTCCCCGGGACGGAATCCCGCCAGAACCCCGAAAAAACATACCGAGTCCATGTATCAGGAGCCTCTTGCCGTGCTCCTTACCGGTGTGATCACAATGGGACTCATGATCGACGGCGCACCCGACGGCGCCGCCCTCGATCCTGCACCGGACGACGGAGCAGCACGCTGGAGGCGTGCCGCCGAGTTCTTCGACGCATGGCGGGACGGCGAGAGCCGCGCGATGGACGACCTCGTGCGGCTGATGACGCCTGTGCTCTGGCATGTCGTGCGCGCCTACGGACTCGACCGCACACTGGCCGAAGACGTCGTCCAGACGACGTGGCTGCAGCTGGTTCGCGGGCACCGCTCGATCAGTGATCCGAAAGCGGTGTCGGCCTGGCTGACGACCACCGCTCGCCGCGAGGCCTGGCGGGCCGGGAAGGCCCAGAACAGGGTCGACACGACCGAGTCGGATACTCTCGACGCACTGCTTCCCACGCAGCAGTCGGCCGAGCACCACGCCACCGTCGGCGACGAGAAGCGACGGCTGTGGGCAGCGGTTCACCTCCTCGCCGACCGATGCCAGCGACTGCTGCGAGTGATCGCCTTCGAGGAGCGACCGGATTACGCCCGCCTCGCCGCCGATCTCGCGATGCCGGTCGGCAGCATCGGCCCCACCCGCCAGCGCTGCCTCGCGAAGCTGCGCGAGCTGCTCGACGCACCGACACCACGAACGGAGGACAGCTCATGAGCGAGAACGATCGCGCCAACGGCGGCGACAACCATGAGGATGCCGAGCTGTTCGCGCAGCTGCGTTCGCTCTGGCGTGACGTCGATCCGATGCCGGCCGCCCTCATCGACCGCATGATCGCGGCCGTGGCAGCCGAGGGGCTGTCGGAGGAGTACGCGCTGCTCACCCTCATCGAGGAACCGCTCGGAGCCGTTCGCGGCGACGCCGACGCGCTCACCCTGCAGTTCAGCGACGGCACGACCAGCATCCTGCTGCACGTCACGCGCACGGCGAGCGGTGCGCACCGGGTCGACGGCTGGGTCGACTCGATCTCGGGTGCGATCGAACTGGCTCAGGGCGAGAGCATCCGCACGACGACCGCGAACGACACCGGCCGCTTCCTGTTCGACGACGTGCCCGACGGGTTGACCCGCGTGCGCCTGAGCACCACGGTCGGCGACCAGGAGCGCACTCTGTCGACCCCGCAGTTCGAGTTGTGATCCACCGCGGGGCGACCCGCGCATGACGGGGCGACCCGTGCACACCACCGCTGGGCGACTCCCGCACCACGCAGGACCTCACTCACCGGAAGCGGGCCGACCCGCACACACCGCGGGGTCCCCCGCACAGGACGCGGGCTCATCCCGCAGAGGACGCGGGTCCGCCCGCGAGGAGAGGATCGACGATGGAGCGGCCCAAGGGGTGGAGCTGGCAGGACCGGGCCGAGGGATCGATCAGACGGGGGACGGCGCTGGACCCGTCGGTCGAACCCGTCGAGGACGTCAGGGCGTTCCCCACCGCGTATCTGCAGGAGCGGCTGCTGATCACGCAGGATCAGGAGAACGGTCAGGAGGAGTACGACGAGGAGATCCGCGAGCTGCGCGATGCTGCCGGCTCGTTCGGCTGGATGCTCGAGATCGATTCGCCGGATGCTCTGCGCGCGGCTGATCCGCTGGTCCCCGGCGTGCCGGGGTTCCTGCGCGCTCGCCTGACCACTCCCGACGAGCCGACCCGCGGCGAGTCGCCGGTGCCGCCGGACGCCTGGCGCGTGCTGCAGCGCGCGCGGCGCAGCTCCGGCACGTCGATGCCGCGAACCAGCCTCGAGCATGTGCTGTCGATCGACCCCGTCGGACTCAACCCGTTCAGCCGAACGAATCCCTTCAGCCGCACCAACCCGTTCAGCCGCACCAACCCGGTGCGCGGCGCGGGCGGAGGGGCCGGAGGCAGCGACGACTACCTCGAGCCCGGGCGCGGCGCGCGCCAGCCGGTGACCTGGCTCGGACCGGCTCCCCGGCGCACGGCGGACCCGAAGCGCGGCCGACGTCCGGTGGTGGCGGTGCTCGACACGGGATGCGGTGTGCACGACTGGCTGCCGGACGACATCGTCACCCGGCACATCGAGATCGACGGCATGCCGATCGGACTCACCGACGACGCAGACCCCGAGGTCTATCCGGATCTCTACGGGCAGCTCGACGGCGAGATCGACGCCGTCGCCGGGCACGGCACGTTCATCGCGGGCATCATCCGCCAGACGGCGCCGGATGCCGACATCCTGTCGATCCGCATGGCCGGCGCACTGGGCGTGATCGACGAGAGCACCTTCCTGACGACCGTCGCGCAGGTCGTCGAGCTGCTGCGGCGACACCGCGAGGACCCGTCGACCGGGCATCCGATCGACGTGCTCAACCTGTCGCTCGGGTACTACCACGAGACCCCGGTCGACGGTCAGTTCAGCCGGACCCTCGACGCGCTGCTCTCCGCGGCGCGAGAGCTGGGATGCGTGGTGGTGTGCTCGGCGGGCAACGACGCGATCGACCGACCGTCGTTCCCGGCATCGCTGTGGCCGTGGCCCGGTGCCGACAACGGCATCCCCCGTGATCACGCTGCGCCGCATGTGTCGGTCGGGGCTCTCAATCCGTCGGGCCGCTCGGTCGCGCTGTTCTCGAACGTCGGCCCCTGGGTGCAGGTCTACGCCCCCGGCGCCGCCGTCGTGAGCACGTCACCGGCCTTCGTCGGAGGCGAGCAGGCGACGACCAGAGCGGACGTCGACGGACTGCGGCGCGAGACGATCGACCCGGACGACTACCGCGGAGGCTTCTCGATCTGGAGCGGCACGTCGTTCGCGGCTCCGTATGTCGCGGGGCGCATCGCGGCACAGTGGGGCTCCGTGCCGGCACAGGGCGTCACGGCGGACGCAGCGGCCAAGGCCGTCGCCTCCGTGCTCAAGACCCTGCCCTCACCCGTGACGGGAGGGTAGCCGCGCGCGTCTGATCACAGCACACCTTCCCTGAGGCCAGACATACCGGCATTCTGGTGCAATGCCCCTGTCTGCTCTCGAGCTGCATCAGCGCGGCGTCGACGCAGCCAACTCCCGACGGTTCGCCCAGGCGCGGCGTGCGCTGACCGCCGCATCGGCGCGCACGGACGACGCCGATCTGCGTGCCCGCATCGACGGGACCATGGCCTACGTGCTCGCCCAGACCGGCCAGCCGGTGGAAGCCGAGCGACTGTCGCGCGAAGCGCTGTCACGGCCGGGCCTCAGCGACGAGACAGTCGCCCTCGCGAACGGCCAACTCGGCACGTTGCTCATGCACGGCGGACGGCTCGACGACGCCGACCTGTTCCTCACCAGGGCGATAGACGGCCTCGACGAGGGCTCGATCGAGAGCGCCAACTGCCTGATGAGCCGGTCGATCGTCAGTATGCAGAGGCACCGGCTCGACGCCTGCACGGCCGATCTGCAGCGGGCCATCGCGGCCTATGAGGCCCACGGGGCCAAGGAACCGCTGGCCGAAGCGCGCCACAATCTCGGCTACGCCGCGCTGCTCGGCGGCGACCTCGTCACCGCACTCGGGCTGATGACCCGATCGCGTCCGATCCTCGCCGCGACCAGCGACCTCGCCGCCGCGATCAGCGACCTCGATCGGGCCGAGGTGCTGCGCGATGCCGGCCTCACGACCGAGGCCGAAGAACTGCTCGGCACGGTCGCGGTGCGATTCGGTGCACAGCGGATGCGGCAGGCGCGAGGCGAGGCCGAATTCCATCTCGCCCGATCGCTGCTGCGGCACGACGCCTCGTCGGCCGAGCGTGCCGCGGCGACCGCATCCCGTCGCTTCGCCGGCCTGGGAAGCGAGAGCTGGGCCGCCCGCGCCGACGCGGTGCGGCTGGAAGCGCAACTGCGAACTCGACCTCACAAGCCGCCGGCCGCCGAGGACTTCTCTCGCACGGTGGACGCGCTCACGCGGGGAGGATTCCGCACCGAAGCGGCTGCGGTGTCACTCACCGCTCGGCTGGCCGACGGAGGTCGCCTGCCCCGACTCACCCCTGACGCCCCGACGCCGCTGCGTCTGCGCGCGCACGAGGTGCGTGCGGTGCGTGCCGCCGCACGGGGCAGGGATGCCGATGCTCGCCGGGCCGCCGCCGAGGGCCTCGACCTGCTCACCACGTGGCAGCAGTCGTTCGGAGCGCTCGACCTGCAGGCGTCGGTGGCCATGCACGGCACCGAGCTGATGTTCGCCGGTCTCGCCGCGGCCGCGCGATCGCGCGATCCCGAGGTGCTGTTCGAGTGGTCCGAGCGTGCCAGGCATCTCAGCCAGCAGGTCGCACCGGTGCGCCCGCCGCACGATGCCGAACTGTCGGCCGACCTCGCCGAGCTGCGGATGCTGCGCGCCGACCTCGCGGGGTCGGACTGGACGACCGACGCCCGGGTGCGCGAGCTGCGGGATCGAGTACGTGACCGCCAGTGGTCGTCGACCGGCGTCGGCGAGAGCCACGAACGCCTGGGTCTCTCCGAGACCCGAGCGCGACTCGACGAGGACACAGCGATCCTCGCCTACCTCTTCACGCGCGAGGAGCTGCTGTGCGTCGTCGTGACGACATCCGGCTCGTCGATCGTCGAGCTGGCGCTGCCGCGCATCGAGGCCGCGCTCGACGGACTCCGCGCCGACCTCGACGTGGCGGCTCTGACCCACGGCGGGCCGATGGCGCACGTCGTGGCGCGTTCGCTCGACGACAGACTGCGACGACTCGACGAGGCCCTCCTGGCACCTGCGCGCGCGGCGTCGGGAGGAGCGGCACGTCTGGCCCTGACGGTTCCCGGCATCCTGGGCGGCATCCCGTGGGCGATGCTCCCGGGAATGCGCGGAACTCCGTTCACCATCGCGACGTCGGTGTCTCGCCTGCTCGGCGGCTCCGATCGCCGCCCGCCACAGGCCTCCCGCGCAGGTTTCGCGACCGGCCCCCGCGTCGCGCGCGCCGAAGAGGAGGTGCGCCGGGCCGCCGCAGCGTGGGCAGGCGCCAGGATGCTGACCGGCGACAGCGCGCGGGTCAGTGCCGTCACCGAGCTCGCCGAGCAGGTCGACGTGCTGCACATCGCCGCCCACGGTCGTCACGCGGTCGACAACCCGCTGTTCTCAGGGTTCGAACTCGTCGACGGCACCCTGTTCGGGTACGACGTCGACCTGATCTCGCGTCCGCCCGAGACCGTCGTGCTCTCGGCGTGCGAACTCGGCCGCTCGTCGGTGCGCTGGGGCGAGGAGGCGCTGGGCATGACGCGCGTCTGGCTGCACGCCGGCACCGGCTGCGTCATCGCCGCCCCTGTCGTGGTCGCCGACGACGTCGCCTGCGAGCTGCTCGGGGCCGTGCACTCCGAGCTGGCCACCGGTGCCAGACCTGCGGACGCGCTGGCCGCGGCATCGGAATCCACAGGCCTCAGCGCGCCTTTCCAGTGCCACGGAAGCGGACTCTGAAACTTTTCTCCAGTCGATGTATCAGAACATCGGTGACCCGCTCCTTATCTCCAGAAGGTGCCAGCGAAGGGCTTCGGAAACGAAGCGCGAGGGAGGCGCAGTCGAACTGGGGAAACCCTCGTGCACTGGGGAGTGTGAGGGGACGACAGGACACCATCTACTCCGGGGATGTCGCGAGAGGGGTCGCGGCATCCCCACCAGGAGTCCGGCACCGCGTTGCTTGTGAGGTCCGAGGACTGATCGGCAGGTCAGGCCGTCATGACCTCGTACCCCGCGTCGCGGAACGCGGCGAGCGCGGCGTCGTCGGAACCGTCGTCGGTCAGGAGAACGGGGAACAGCTCCGGGCCGCCGACGGCCGCGAACGCCACGGTGCCGATCTTGCTGCTGTCGGTGACGACCACGGCTCGGCGGGCGCGCTCGGCCATCATGCGGTTGACGGCTGCCTCGCGTTCATCCTGCGTGGTGGCGCCGGCCGCGGCATCCATCCCGTTGACCCCGATGAAGGCGATGTCGAGTCGCACTCCGCGCAGCAGCTGCTCGACGAACGGACCCACCAGCTCGTAGCTGCGCGAGTGGATCACCCCGCCGGTCACGACGACCTTGATGTCGGGTCTGGTGGCGAGCTGGGCGGCGATGTTCACGGCGTTGGTGACGACCGTGATGCCCGGGCCTGCGGCGAGATCGTCCCGAGCGGCGAGCGCTGCGGCGATGGCGGTGGTCGTGGTTCCGCCCGAGAGCCCGACGACCATGCCCGGCGCCACGAGGGCGGCGGCGGCCTGGGCGATGCTCTCCTTCTGCTGCGAGCGCTGGTGGCTCTTGTAGCGGATCGGCAGCTCGTAGGCGACCGAGTGGGCGACCGCCCCGCCGTGGGTGCGCGTGAGCAGACGCTGCTCGGCGAGCGAGTCGAGATCACGGCGCGTCGTGGCGGCCGAGGCTCCGAAGCGCTCGACGAGCTCGTCGACGTTCACCTCGCCGTCCGCGGCCAGCAGGTCGAGGATCGCGTTCAGTCGGGCGGCGCGCTTCATGTCACCATCCTGCCCGGCATCGCGTGACTCACCCCGCCACCTCGGTGGACTCGAGGGCGAACAGGCGCAGCATCCGCGCCGCCTCCCCGGCGAGCGCATCGCGCGCGGGGGTGAGGTACTTGCGCGAGTCGACGAGCTTCGCATCCGCGTCGAGGGTCGCGCGGATCGCGCGGGTGAAGAACCCGTTCAGGTGCGTCGAGACGTTGATCTTCGTCATGCCGGCCCTCACGGCGTCGGCGATCACGGCGTCGGCTACCCCGGATGATCCGTGCAGCACCAGCGGCACGTCGAGTGCGTCCCTCAGCCGCGCGATCAGCTCGAGGTCGAGGGATGCCGTGCGGTCCGTCATGGCGTGCGACGAGCCCACCGCGACGGCGAGCGCGTCGACGCCGGTCGCTGCGACGAACGCGCGCGCCTCGTCGGGGTCGGTGCGCACACCGGGGGCGTGGGCGCCGTCCTTGCCGCCGACCTCGCCCAGCTCGCCCTCGACGTAGACGCCTGCCGCGTGCGCCCGCTCGGCGACGGCAGCGGTCAGCGCCACGTTCTCGTCGTACGGCAGCGCACCGCCGTCGAACATGACCGAGCCGAAGCCCAGCGCGATGGCCTCGTCGACGAGCTCGGGGCGCTCGGCGTGATCCAGGTGCACCGCGACCGGGGTCTGCGCGCGCCGCGCGACGGCGAGCGTCGCCAGAGCGATCGGCTCGAGGCCGCCGTGGTAGTCGGCGCAGTTCTGCGAGATCTGCAGGATCACGGGCAGTCCGGCGTCGGCAGAGGCGCGTACGAGCCCCTCGGCGGTCTCGAGGTGGATCACGTTGAAGGCGCCGATGCCGGCGCCGCGGGCTGCGGCATCCGTCACGAGCTCTCGGGCGGAGACCAGGGTCACAGAGGGTCCTCTCGAACGGGGGAATCGTAGGGGGTGACGACGAGGCGCTCCTCGAGCGCCGCCCAGTCGTCGGAGATCTCGCCGGCGAGCGGCATGAGCACGGCGGCGGCCGACCACGCGGTGGCGCGTCGCAGAATCGTTGCGGGATCCCGGATGCCGTCGGCGTAGAGCACGGCGCACGCGGCCACTCCCGCGTCGCCCGCACCGGTCGGGTTGCCGGCCAGCGGGGCATCGAGGCGCGCATGCAGCACGTCGGAGGCCGTGACGGCGAGCATGCCCTCGGCGCCGAGCGACAGCAGCACGAGGTCGACGCCGCACTCGATCAGCGAACGCGCGCCGTCGACCGGGTCGCTGATGCCGGTCGCCTCGACGAGCTCGGCCGCGTTGGGCTTGAGGACGGATGCTCCGGCATCCGCGGCGTGCAGCAGAGCGGGTCCCGAGGTGTCGACGATCACGGGCACACCGGCGTCCCGCGCCGTGCCGATCAGCAGCGGAAGCAGCGTCTCAGGAGCACCGGGCGGCAGGCTGCCCGAGATCACGAGCACGCGCGCGCCGGGAAGCGCATCGACGACCTCGCCCAGCATCGCAGCCCACTCGGGGTCGGAGGGGTTCACGCCCCGCTCGTTCACGATCGTCGTGTCGCCGAGGGTCTCGTCGACCAGCGCGATGCTCTGCCGCGTGGCTCCGACCACGGTGACCAGGCGATGGGGCACGCCGCTGGCCCCGAGCTCTGCGGCGAGCTCGACACCGCTGCGACCGCCGGCCGTCGACACGGCGAGCACCGAGGCGCCCTGCGCGTGGGCGACCCGGGCGACGTTCAGGCCTTTGCCGCCGGCACGCACCGCACCGGCATCCGCTCGGTGGGTCTCGCCGAGGGTCAGTCGCTCGACGTGCCAGGTGAGGTCGAGCGCGGGGTTCGGGGTGACGGTGAGGATCATGCCAGCTCCCTCGCGCGCAGCGCCGCGCCCAGGATGCCGGCATTGCCCGACAGCTCCGCCGGCACGAGCTCAGGAAGGCGATGGAAGCTCAGACGCTCCGCCAGTCGTGCCCGCAGCTCGTCGAAGAGCGCTCCCCCGGCGCGGGAGAGTCCACCACCGATCACGATCGCCTCGGGGGCGATGACGGCGGTGAGCTGCGCGAGGGACAGGGCGAGGGCGTCGAGCGCCGAGTTCCAGATCTCGGAGGCGACGCGGTCGCCGGCCGCCGCGCGGGCGATCACGTCCTTCGCGCCGTCGGGGCTGATTCCGGTCGCCTCGCGATAGCGGCGAGCGATGGCGCCGGCAGACGCGACGACCTCGAGGCACCCGCGCGCACCGCACGCGCACACCGGTCCGTCGGCGATCGGCGAGTGGCCGATCTCGCCCGCGTAACCGCCGGCGGTGTACGGCTCGCCGCCCACCAACAGGGCACCCGCGATGCCCGTGCCGATGACCAGCACGACGGAGTTCGAGTAGGCGCGGGCGCCCCCGAGGCGGTGCTCGGCCCAGCTCGCCGCCCGCACGTCGTGATCGAACGCGACGGGCAGACCGAGCTTCTCCGACGCGAGGTCGCGCAGCGGCGAGTTCCGCCAGCCGAGATTGCTCGCGAAGACGCCGAGGCCGGCCTCCGCGTCGACGATCCCCGGCACCACGAGTCCTGCCGCCTGCGGCACGACACCTGGGTGGTCGGCCCGCAGTTCGGCGGCGAGCACGCCCAGGCGCTCGATCAGCGCCTCCGTGCGGTCCCCCTCGGCGACGGGGGTCGGCGTGCGGCGGAGGCTTAGAGCCGTACCGTCGGCATCGAACAGCGCCGACTTGATGTCGGTGCCGCCCACGTCGAACGCGAGCACCGGCGCGCCGTGACCGAGCGGGCGCGCGGCGGCGAGCCGCTCGCCCGACGCGTCGCTCACGACGTCGGCGATGCTCGCGGCATCCTCAGTGCTGGTCATCGATCGCTCCGCTGGTGGGTCGGGTCATGCATCCAGGATGACGGATCGCGTGAGGTTGCGCGGCTGGTCGGGGTCGAGCCCGCGGGCGACGGCCCTGTCGAGGGCGACGCGGTGCAGGCGCACGAGGTCGGCGAGCGGGTCGACCGGATGCTGCACGAAGCGGGCCCCGGTGGCCTCGACCTGCGCGGCCAGGCCTTCGGGCGCCTCGCCGAACTGCCAGGTGACGCGGCCGGGGGCGGCGATCGCGATCGGACCGTGGCGGTACTCCATCGACGGGTACGACTCGGTCCACGACTGCGACGACTCGCGCATCTTCAGCGCGGCCTCGTGCGCGAGGCCGACCGTCCACCCACGGCCGAGGAACGAGTACTGCTCGGCGTCGCGGAGCTCGTCGTCGTAGTCCGCCGTGAGCACGGCGGCCGCATCGGCGATCGCCGCGGTGAGGTCCTCACCGAGCGAGGCACGGAAGAGGGCCAGGGCCGTGGTCGCGAAGCGGGTCTGCACGACCGACTTCTCATCGGCGAAGGGCAGCAGCACGGCGTCGTCGACGAGCGAGACGAGCGGCGATGTCTCGTCGCCGATCACGCCGATCGTGGGCACGCGGCCCTTGATGCGCTCGACCAGCTCGAGCACCTCGGTCGTCGTGCCCGAGCGCGTCAGTGCGACGACCGCGTCGTAGCCGCGGTCGACGAACGACTCGGATGCGGCGAACGCATCGGTCTCGCCCTGGCCCGCGGTCTCGCGGAGGAACGCGTAGGACTGCGCCATGAACCACGAGGTTCCGCAGCCGACGACGGCGATGCGGGCTCCGGATGCCGGGAGCAGCGCCTGCGCGTCGCGGAGATCCGCCGCGCGGGCCCAGGTCTCGGGCTGCGAATTCAGTTCTTCGCGCATGTGTGCGCCGGGCAGAAGTTCGGTCATGTCGGGCCCTCCGGACCAGATGTTGCAACTTTGTGATTGTTTAGCGGCTTATTCGATCATAGTATGTCGACATTAGGAATCGTTGCAAGGTTCCTCTTGATTTGTTTATTCTCCTGACAAATAATCGAACAAGTTCCACCGCCCCTCCGGAGATCCGGTCCATGGAGGGTTCCTCGAGCCGACCCGGCTTGAACCGATCGTCCCGCCACCGGGGGAGGCGATCACACGCACCGTCGCGTGCTGTGCTTGCGACTGTGCACCACCTACACAGTGAGGAATGCAATACACATGAAGAAGTCACTGCGATTCGGTGCTGTCGCTCTTGCGGCCACCGCCACGCTCACGCTCGCTTCGTGCGGGTTCGGCGGCTCGACAGGAGGCGGCGGAGACGCCGAGGGCGAGACGACGCTCAACCTTCTGGTCCCCAGCTACTCCGACGCCACCAAGGGCCTGTGGGAAGACGTGATCGAGGGTTTCGAGAAGGAGAACCCTGACATCACGGTCGACCTCGAGGTGCAGTCGTGGGACAACCTCGAGAAGGTCGTCTCCACCAAGATCCAGGCCGGCGAGGCTCCCGACATCTACAACGGCGGTCCGTTCGCCGGATTCGTCGGCGACGAACTGCTCTACCCGGTCGAAGACGTCGTCTCGGAGGAGACCTACTCCGACTTCCAGGACGCGTTCCTCGCGAACGCCGAGGTCGACGGCACGGCCTACGCCCTGCCGCTGATCGCATCGGCCCGTGCGCTGTTCGTCAACAACGCGCTGCTCGAGCAGGCCGGCGTCGAGGCTCCGACGACCTGGGACGAGCTGCTCGACGCTGCGACCAAGGTGTCGGCACTCGGTGGCGGCGTGGCCGGCTACGGCATGCCCCTCGGCTCCGAAGAGGCTCAGGCCGAAGCGGCCGTGTGGCTGTGGGGCGGCGGCGGATCGTTCGGCGACGCGTCCGAGATCACGATCGACACCCCCGAGAACCTCGAAGGCGCCGAGCAGATCAAGAAGATGATCGACGCCGGTGCGACGCAGGCCGACCCCGGCTCGACGCAGCGTTCGCCCCTGATGGACATCTTCATCCAGGGCAAGATCGGCATGCAGGTCGGCCTGCCGCCGACGGTCGGCCAGATCGAAGAGGGCAACCCCGAGCTCGACTACTCGATCGTCCCGATCCCGACGAAGGACGGTTCGCCCTTCACCCTCGGCGTCATGGACCAGCTGATGGCCTTCCAGAACGACGGCGACAAGCAGGAGGCGATCACCGCCTTCTTCGACTACTACTACTCGGCAGACGTGTACGTGCCGTGGGTGCAGGCAGAGGGCTTCCTGCCCGTCACCAAGTCCGGTGCCGAGCAGCTCGCCGGTGAGGAGGCGCTCGCGCCGTTCCTCGAGGTCCTGCCCGACGCGCAGTTCTACCCGTCGACGAACGAGAAGTGGTCGGCCACCGACGGCGCCTTCAAGTCGCTGTTCGGCCAGCTGCAGTCGAAGCCGGCCCAGGACGTCCTGGCCGAGATCCAGGCACAGGTCGACGCGGGCTGAGCCCCGCAGACGGAGAGGTTCGGGTATCCCATGAGCCAGACGAAAGAATCCTCGAACCTCGCGGGGGCGGCCACCGGCCGCCCCCGCACCCCGGGCCGCCGATCGGGCGCCGCCCGCGGCAAGCCGGGAGGGAAGGACCTGCTCCAGGCGCTGCCCTGGATCGCGCCCGCCCTGCTCCTCATCATCGGCGTGGTCCTGTTCCCCGCCGGGGTGATGTTCTTCAACTCCACCCGTGACATCTCGCTCTCGGGCCTCGACAAGGGCTCGGTCGGCTTCGACAACTTCGTGACCGTGTTCACGTTCGCCGAGTTCTGGCCGATCATGTTCCGCACGATCATCTGGGTCGTCGCGGTGGTGACCTTCACCGTGATGATCTCGCTCGGGCTCGCGCAGATCCTCAACAAGGCCTTCCCCGGTCGCCAGATCGTCCGCATGGCCGTGATCGTGCCCTGGGCGGCATCCGTCGTGATGACGACGATGGTCTTCTACTACAGCCTCGAGCCGTACTTCGGCGTCTTCAACAAGTTCCTCTACGACATCGGGCTCGCAGACGACGCGGTCGGCTACGGCTGGACCAAGAACCCGGCCACCGCCTTCGCCTGGTCGATCGTGATCGCGATCTTCGTCTCGCTGCCGTTCACGACCTACACGATCCTCGCGGGCCTCCAGACGGTTCCGGCCGACACCCTCGAAGCCGCGAAGATGGACGGCGCCGGCGCGACCCGCACCTACTGGACGGTCGTCGTGCCCCAGCTGCGCAGCGCCCTCGCCGTCGCGATCCTCATCAACATCATCAACGTCTTCAACTCGCTGCCGATCCTCAAGGTGATGACCGGGTCGATCCCCGGATACGGCGCCGACACGATCATGACGATGATCTTCAAGTACATCGAGCTGCAGAAGAAAGTCGACGTCGCGAGCGCACTCTCGGTCGTCGCCTTCCTCATCGTGATCGTGATCGTCGCGATCTACGTCAAGGCCGTCAAGCCCATGAAGGAGGTCTGATCATGACCCTGACCGAGACCGCCCTCGTCACCACCGCGGGCGATGACGCCGCCCCTCGCATCCCCGGACGCAAGCGCCGCTACACCGAGGACCAGGTCACGCTTCCCCGCGTCATCCTGCGCATGGCAGCCGGCATCCTGGTGCTCGCGATCTTCGTGCTGCCGTACCTGATCATGTTCTTCGGCTCCGTGAAGACGAAGTCGCAGATCCGCTCGGTCGACCCGACGTACCTGCCGATCGAGTGGCACTGGGAGAACTACATCTCGATGTGGTCGACCCCCGAGACGCCGCTGCCCTACAACCTCATCTCGACGATCATCATCGCCGTGTTCGCGACGCTGCTCGTGCTGCTGGTCTCGCTGCCCGCGGCCTACTACACCGCCCGCTTCAAGTTCCCCGGGCGCATGGTCTTCCTGTTCCTGGTGATCGTGACGCAGATGCTGCAGCCGGCCGTGCTCACCTCGGGCCTGTTCCGCCAGTTCACGGTGCTCGGACTCAGCGACACGTGGGCGGCGATGATCTTCATCAACGCCGCGTTCAACCTGTCGTTCGCGGTGTGGATCATGCACTCGTTCTTCGCGGGCATCCCGAAGGAGATCGACGAGGCCGCCCAGATCGACGGCGCGGGGCGCTTCACCGTGCTGTTCAAGATCAACCTGCCGCTCGTCTGGCCGGGCATCGTGACGGCCATCGTCTTCACGTTCGTCGCCTGCTGGAACGAGTTCGCCGCATCGCTCGTCATCCTCTCGACCGACAAGAACCAGCCGCTCTCGGTCGCATTGACCAAGTTCGTCGGTCAGTACGAGACGAGCTGGCAGTACGTGTTCGGCGTCTCGATCGTCGCGATCCTGCCCGTCGTCATCCTGTTCATGCTCATCGAGAAGCGCCTCGTCGGCGGCCTGACCGCCGGCAGCGTCAAGTAGACCTCGGGCCCGTCGCGGGGCGTCCGGTTCGCAGTTCGTGCCGCCGGGCGCACCCGCGAGCGGCACGAACTGCGACGGGAACCTCGACTCTGACGCCTACCGCGCAGGCAGCTCGACCCCGGTCGCGTCAGCGAGGGCCGCGAGGAGCCGCTCCTGGAAGGATGTGTCGTCGACGGCCGGGTGGGGTGTGCGCCGCTCGCCGTGGTGCCAGTATCCGCCGGTGACGTCGAGACGCGGCTCGGTCGCGAGGCGCTCCTGCGTCTCATGCCCGAGATCGAAGTCGTCGGGGGCGCCGGCACCGCCCATCTTCGTCGGCACCCATCCAGGATCCACCGAGTCGGCCGCGACGCGAGGCGCCCACCGTCGGGCGACCGCCGCCGACAGAGCCGTGACGAACAGCTTGCTGTCGGAGTAGCTGGCCGTCGTCCGCGAGCCGTCCCAGTCGAGCTCTGTGAGATCGGTCGAGCCGCCGCGATGCATCCCGCTGCTGAGGTAGACGTGACGTGTGGGCGTGCGCAGCAGCGCGGTGAGCAGGTAGGGACTGACCACGTTGACGGGCAGGATGCCGGACCCCGAGATGACACCGGCGTTGTGGATGACCGCGTCGACCTCCGCTCCCCCGTTCAGCTCGTCGGCGACATCCCTGACGGCGCGGCGATCCGTGAGGTCGGCGATGACGAGATCGGCACCGCGATCCGTCAGCGATGACACGGCGGCTGCTCGATCCGCGCTGCGCGCATGGACGATCACCCGATGGCCCTGGTCGAGAAGTGCGGCGGCCGTCGCGCGGCCGAGACCGTCCGTGGAGCCCGTGACGAGGATGCGTGTCATGACCCCATCCTCTCGCGATGCTCAGCATCCTCTCCACCGACAGGAACCGACCGCTCCCGGTACTCTGGCACGGTCGACTCCGCCATCCGGCGCGGTGAGACGGGGGGGATCACATGACCTGGCAGGATGCGGGGCGCGTCGAGAGGCGGCCGACGGAAGACGCTCACCCCGGGTGGGGGTGGGGCGTGGTGCTGGTGCCCGTGGCCGTCGGACTCGCGGCTCTCGGGCTGTTCTTCATCCGTGAGCTCGACCCCGGGATGGGCACCGTGATCGGCGTCGCGCTCATCGCCTGGGCCGTGTCTCTCGCGATGCCGTTCTTCGTCATCGCCTGGTATGCCGTGCAGGCTGCGTGGAAGGCATCACGCGAAGAGCGCGGGCAGACGTTCGCCGCACCGTCGCACGCGCTGCGGCGCATCGGGTTCGGCATGCGCTGGAGCTTCCGCGCACGCGGCACGCTCTTCAATCCCGCGTCGTACGTCGGACCCGACCTGCCGATGCTCGTCGTGGGCAAGGTGGTGCACATCCTCGCGATCGTCGTCCTGGTGATCGCCGGGCTCGTCGCCGCTCTCGTCGGGATCGCCTCGCGCTGAGCGGGATCCCGCATCCTCCGATGCGTCGTTGCCGATCCGCGAATCAGGATGCCGGAACGGATGCCGCGCGCAGCTGCGCGGGACTCCAGCGGACCCCGAGCGCGCTCGACAGCGCCACCTGTGCGACCCCGGTCGAGATCGACGCGTCGGCATCCGCGAAACGCACCGGAACGTTCGCGGTGCCCGTCGCCGTGTAGTCGATCTCCGCCTGCACGAGGCCGAGGAACGGGTCTCCGAGCGCGCGCGCCGGCCCCCCGATCACGACCTCGGCCGCGTCGAGCACTGCGGCGATGAGCTTGATGGTGCGCGCGAGTGCGCGTGCGCCCTCAGCCAGCTTCTCTTCATCGGCAGACGCGGCCAGCGCGGTGATCGCCTCGTCATCCATGGCGTCATCGAAGTCGTCGCCCAGCATCGCCGTCATCGACGACGCCGATTCCAGGCATCCCTGGCGTCCGCAGCGACACGCGCGCGCATCCTCGCCGAACTGCACCTGGACGTGACCGATCTCGCCCGCGCGGTCTCGTGGGCCCGGTGCGAGTTCGCCGTCGAGAGTCACCGCCGCACCGATCCCGGTGCCGATGTGGATGAACAGCCGGTATCCGGACGACTCATCCTCTCGGGCCGCTTCGGCGATCGCCTCGGCATCGACGTCGTTCACGAGAAGGACGGGAACCGAGAGCAGGCGCTCGAAGCGCTCGGCGAGCGGCACGTCGGTCCATCCGAGCTGCACGCTCTCGAACACGCGACGGCCGTCTGTCGTTCCGGGAAGCTGCACGCCGGCGACGAGCAGCCGTCCGGCGTACTCGGCGGCGATCTCCGTCAGCGCAGCGTCGAGCATTCGCACCCGTGATTCATCGGAGAACGCGACTCGCCGCGTCTCGACCTCGGTGCCGTCGAGCGCGACCAGAGCGATGCGCGCATCGGTCGGTCGGATCACGAGCACCAGGATGACGTGATGCTCGGCCTCGATGCTCAGCGTGGTCGCGCGTTTGCCGCCCGTGCTGGCGGCCTGCTCGCCGTCGACGACCAGCTGCAGCTCGATGAGCTCGGCGACCAGCGACGAGGCCGTCGCCGCGGTCAGGCCGGTGGCTCGGGCGATCCCCGCCCGGGTCTCGGAGCCCGGGTTGCGGAAGACCAGCTGCAGCGCCCGGCGCAGGTTCGCGCGGCGGACCGAGGCCTGGGTGTCGAGTGCGTCATCGCCGTTCAGCATGGTGCCGGTCCCGGTGCAGGAATCAGTTGACAGACCTGGTGGTTCTGCGTACCCTCGGTCATAGTTTATTCAATAAACTTAGTTCGGTCCCCGGGCGAGTGAGTGCTGCACACACTGTCACTCGCTCGGAAGGCCGGATCATCGTCCTTCGGCGGCTTCGGTGTGATGGCGGATCACTTCGGCCACGACGAAGTTGAACCACTTCTCGGCGAACTCCGGATCGAGATGCGCCTGCTCGGCGAGTGCCTTGAGCCGCGCGACCTGCTGTTCCTCGCGACCCGGATCGGATGCCGGCATCTCGTGCTCGGCTTTGAGCTGACCGACCTGCTGCGTGGCGCGGAAGCGCTCGGCGAGCATGAAGATGAGTGCGGCGTCGATGTTGTCGATGCTCGAACGCAGTCGGAGGAGTTCAGCTCGGGGGTCTTCGGCGGCGGTCATGCCCCCTACTCTACGGAAACACGCGGCAGAACGACCCCACCCTGAAGGGGGGATGCCTCCCGGATGGACCCGCGCTCGGCCGCTATCGTGAGCACATGAGCCGAGAAGAGCAGGACCCGTCGAAGAGCGCGTCTGCTGCCGCATCCGAACCCTCCTCGGCACCCGACGTCGCAGCGTCGATCACCGAAGCATCCGCCGACACCCCGGGGTCCGCGAGCTCCCCCGCAGGAGACACCGCCGTTCCGGCGATCTCCCCGCACACCCCGAAGACGTCGCCGGCAGTTCATCACGGGGTCGTCGAGCCGATGACTCCGAGCCGCTCGTTCTGGACGCGCATCGACCGGCCTTTCGTGTTCGGATTCCTGGTGACGATCGGCGGCCTCGCCGCCATCGTGCTCGGTCTGGCCGTCGCGAACCTGTCGACCGTGCTCATCTACATCGCCCTGGCGCTGTTCGCCGCCCTGGGCCTCGACCCCACCGTGCGCTTCCTCGAGCGGCGCGGGCTGTCTCGCGCCATCTCGGTGGTCGTCGCGATCCTCGGGCTCGTGGTCGTGGCGGGTCTCGTCGTGTGGATGGTTCTGCCGGTCGTGATCGACCAGGTCGCGAGCTTCGTGAGGTCGGTGCCGGGGATGATCCAGGAGTTCACCCGCAGCGACATCTACGCGACGCTCGACGCCCAGTTCGGCGACCAGTTCCAGGACCTCGTCGCCGATGTGCAGACGTTCCTCACCGACCCGGGAAACATCGCCGCGATCGGCGGAGGAGCGCTGCAGGTCGGCGCCTCGATCGCCAACGCCATCTCGGGCATCATCGTGGTGCTCGTGCTCACGCTCTACTTCGTCGCGACGCTGCCGTCGATCAAGTCGGGGATGCTCCGTCTCGCTCCCGCACGTGACCGCGCTCGCGCAAGCGACATCACCGAGCAGATCACCGATTCCGTAGGCGCCTACGTGATGGGAATGGTCGTGCTCGCGTTCTGCAACGCCGTGCTCGCTTTCCTGCTCTATCTGTTCCTGGGCCTGCCTTTCCCGCCGCTCATGGCGACGGTCGCGTTCTGCATCACGCTGATCCCGCTCGTCGGATCGGTGATCTTCTGGATCATCGGCACGAGCCTCGCCCTGTTCACGAACCCTGTGGCAGCGCTCGTCTTCGCCCTCATCTACCTCGTGTACATGCAGATCGAGGCCTACGTCATCACCCCGCGCGTCATGAACAAGGCCGTCGCCGTTCCGGGTGCCCTCGTCGTGATCGGCGCCCTCGCCGGCGGCACGCTGCTCGGCCTGCTCGGCGCTCTCGTGGCGGTGCCGGTCGCGGCATCCATCCTCATCGTGATCAAACAGGTGCTGATACCCCGGCAGGACGCCAGGGTCTAGGCAGTCCCTGGACGCAGAAGTGCCCGGCCCCCTGGGGGCCGGGCACTTCTGTGAGGACGACTCGGATCAGACGAGGTCGTTGTCAGCGAGCCACTTCTTCGCGATGTCCGCGGAGGACTGCTCCTCGACGGTGCTGAGCACGTTGAGGGCTACGAGCTCCTCGCCGGTCAGCTTGGCGCTGATGGCGTTGAGGACATCGGAGACGTCGTCGGCGATGTCACTCGAGACGATCGGCACGACGTTCGACGAGATGATCAGGTTCTCGGGGTCTTCGAGAGCGACGATCTCCTCGGTCTCGAAAGCCGGGTCGGCGGTGTAGATGTCGGCGACCTGGATCTGCCCGGCGAGCAGCGACTCGAGCGTGGTCGGGCCGGTGGCCGAGAACGTCAGGTCGACGCCGTAGACCTCTTTGGCCTTGGCCGGGCTGTACGGACGCTGCTCGAACTCCGGAGCCGCACCGATCGTGACCTCGGAGGTCACCTTCGAGAGGTCGCCGATCGTCTTCAGGTCGTTCTCCTCGGCGAAGCTCTTCAGCACCGTGTAGGAGTCCTGATCGGTCGCCTCGGCGAAGTCGAGAGCGGTCAGGCTCTCGGGAAGGGCCTCCTGCAGCGCCGCGTAGACGTCGTCAGGGCTCGTGACGTCGACCTCGTCATCCGAGATGTACTCGAGCAGGCTGCCCGTGTACTCGGGGAAGACGTCGATGTCGCCCGACTCGACATCCGGCATGTACGCGTCACGCTGGCCGATGCTGAGCTGCTTCTCGACGTCGAAGCCGGCGGCCTCGAGCGCCTGGGCGTAGATCTCGGCGATGATCTCGTTGGAGTAGTACGCCTGCGAGCCGACGACGATCGTGTCGCCGCTGCCCGAGCTCTCACCGGAGTCGGACGGCTCGTCGAGCGGATTGCTCGACGAGCAGGCGGACAGGGCGAGTGCAGCCGCGGCGACAAGACCGACGGCGAAGACAGAGCGCTTGCCTCGTGCTGTGAACATGGACTTCCTCTTTTCTGAAACTGCTGTGGGGGACTGCTGCTGTGTGGAACTGCGCGGTAGGGACGGAGGAGCCGGTGCGCGATCAGGCCGTGGCCGGAGCCGCGGCGGGAGCGAGGTCGCGCGACCGGCGACGGGTGGGACGGCCGGCACGGAGCCCCGCCGGCACCGCGGCGTGCTGGGCTGCGGCGAGGATCAGGTCGACGAGCAGCGCCAGCGTGGCCACGAGGATCGCCCCGGCCAGCACCTGATCGAACTTCTGCAGGGGAATGCCCTGGATGATCGGCCAGCCGAGGCCGCCGAGATTCACGTAGGCGGCGATCGTGACGGTCGCGATGACCTGAAGCAGGGCTGAGCGGAGGCCGCCGACGAGCAGAGGCAGTCCGAGCGGCACCTCGACCTTCCAGAAGATCTGCCAGCCGGTCATGCCCATCGCCTTGGCCGAATCGATCACGCGGCGATCGATCGCCTCGAGCCCCGTATACGCGCCGGCGAGCAGCGAGGGGATCGCGAGCAGAACGAAGGTGATGATGGCCGCCTGCGGCACACGCAGCACGCCGAGCAGGAGGACGAGCAGGATCATCAGGCCGAACGCGGGAATCGCTCGCGCCGCGCCGGAGATCGCGACCGCGACCTCGCGTCCCTTGCCCGTGTGGCCGATCAGCCAGCCGATCGGCACCGCGATCACCGCGGCGATCAGCACCGAGATCACCGTCAGGGCGAGATGCTCGGCCAGCAGCTTGGGCAGCGCGTAGTTTCCCGTCCACTGCTCGGGAGCGAGCATCCAGGCGAAGGCCTCGGCGAAGAGATTCATGCCGGGGCTCCCAGCGCGATCGGCCGAGGCGCGACCTTCTTCGAGGCGGCGCGCGTCCACGGCATCAGCGCGCGACCGATCAGCAGCAGGATCAGATCGATCACGAGGGCGATGATGACCACGGCGACGACGCCCGCGAACACCTCGGCGATGATGCGCCGGTCGAGGCCGTTCGTGAACAGGTAGCCGAGGTTGGTCACGCCGATCAGGATGCCGACCGTGGCGAGCGAGATGGTGCTGACGGCCGTCACGCGGAGTCCGGCGAGGATCACCGGACCGGCGAGCGGGAACTCCACCGCCCAGAATCTGCGGAAGGCGGCGAAGCCCGTCGCCGTCGCCGCCTGGCGCACATCGTCATCGACCGAATCGAGACCGTCGGAGACCGCGCGCACCAGGATCGCGATCGCATAGATCGTGAGTGCGATGACGAGATTCGACTCGCTCCGGGCCGAATACCCGGCGACCGAGGGGAGCAGGATGAGCAGCGCGAGCGACGGGATCGTGTAGAGCAGACCGGTGAGCACGATGATCGGGCCGCGCACCAGCCGGAAACGCCACGCGACCCAGCCGAGCGGGAGCGACAGCACGAAACCGAGCACGATCGGGATGATGCTCTGACGCAGATGCACCAGAGTCAGATCGAGGATCAACCCGAGGTTGTCGGTGACCCAGTTCACGCGCCCTCGCCCCGCACAGCGCCGAGGGCGGCGGCATCCGGCCCCGCCAGAGGGCCGTCGGACGTCTCGGCCGCCGCGACGATCGCACCCTGCGTACGCCCCTCGGAGTCCACCACGACGGTGCCGTGCGGGGTCTCTTTGAGGTGCAGGGCCCGACGCCCACGGTCGGCTCCGATGAACGAGGCGACGAAGTCGTCTGCCGGGTTCTCGATGATCTCGCTCGGGCTGCCCACCTGCACGATGCGCGCGCCCTTGTCGAGGATCACGACCTGATCGCCGAGCAGGAAGGCCTCGTCGATGTCGTGGGTGACGAACACGACGGTCTTGTCGAGCTCGTGCTGCAACCGCAGCGTCTCCTGCTGCAGGTCGGCGCGCACGATCGGGTCGACGGCGCCGAAGGGCTCGTCCATCAGCAGGATGTTCGGATCCGCCGCAAGACCGCGGGCCACACCCACACGCTGCTGCTGACCGCCCGAGAGCTGACTGGGATACCGGTCGGCGAGTGACTGGTCGAGCCCCACCGTCTTGAGCAGCTCACGCGCGCGCTCGTGCGCCGGCCCCTTCTTCACGCCGGTCAGACGCAGCACGGTGGCGACGTTGTCGATCACCGTGAAGTGCGGCATCAGGCCGGAGTTCTGCATGACGTAGCCGATGCGGCGGCGCAGGGCGACGGGGTCGCCGCCGAGCACGCTCTCGCCGTCGATCTCGACCTCGCCCGAGGTCGGCTCGACCATGCGATTGATCATGCGCAGCAGAGTCGTCTTGCCGCATCCCGAGGATCCGACGAACACCGTCGTCTTGCGGGACGGCAGCACCAGGCTGAAGTCCTTCACGGCGGTCGTGCCATCGGGGAACTGCTTGGTGACGTTGCGGAACTCGATCACGATTTACTACTCTCCGGTCGATCGATCGACGAGGCGCGCATCAGCGCCTCGACTGCGGCATACAGAGGTCATGCAGAGACCTCGACCCGCGGGTCGAAGGCGACGAAGCCCGAGAAGTCCTTGCCCACACGGTCGAAGGCGCTCGGATACGGCGTCGGATAAGACCAGGCGTAATCGGTGTGCAGCTCGCCACCGGCCTGGACGGAGAAGTACTGGGCGGCGCCCTTCCACGGGCATGTGTACGGAGTGGGGCTCTCGACGAGCACGCCCTCCGTGATGGATGCCGGCGGGAAATACCAGTTTCCCTCGATGCGCGCGAGATCGCTCTCGTCGGCTTCGGCGATGACGGTTCCTGCGAGTACAGCCTTCATGGTCCTGCCTCCTCGGATGTGTGTTCGAGCGTATAAGACGTGTGCGACATTCGGCCGGGGGTTGTGCCGGAGGTCGTCAATGTGGGAAACAATCCTGCTCCGGGCGCGCCGATCGCGCCAGTCTCTCGTCGGTTGTTCGGAGCGGATGCTGAAACGGATGGGCCGCGCGGCGTCCGTCGTCGGCATCGGTCCGATGCGCTCAGGCCGAGTCCCTCCCATAGGACTCGAGCAGCCGCAGCCAGATCTCGCTGATCGTCGGGTACGCCGGAACGGCGTGCCACAGGCGGGCGATCGGCACCTCGCCGACGATCGCGACCGTGGCCGTCTGCACGAGCTCGGCGACCTCGGGGCCGACGAAAGTCGCTCCGATGATCACCTCGCGCTCCTTGTCGATCACGAGGCGGGCCTGCCCCTCGAAGCCGTCCTCATAGAGGCTCGCGCCGGCGACAGAACCCAGGTCGTAATCGACGACGGCGACGTCGGTTCCGGCCTTTCGGGCCTCTGCCTCGGTGTGCCCGACCGAGGCGACCTCGGGGAACGAGAAGGTCACCTGAGGGGCGCCCGCGCCGTCCGCGGTGGCGACGTGACGACCCCAGGCCGCATCGTCGACGTCCTCGCCCTTGGCGCGCGCCGCGATCACGTCGCCCGCTGCTCGCGCCTGATACTTGCCCTGGTGCGTGAGCAGCACACGACCGTTCACATCGCCGACCGCATAGAGCCAGTCGGATCCGGGAACACGCAGCGTGTCGTCGACCGTGATCCAGCGACCGGGCTCGAGACCAGCGACGTCGAGGCCGATGTCGCCGCTGCGAGGAGACCGCCCGGTCGCCACGAGGACCTCGGCAGCGGTGACCGTCGACCCGTCGTCGAGCACGATCTCGACTCCCTCGTCGCCTCGCGTCACGCTGGTCGTGCCGGTGTCGGTGCGGACGTCGACACCGAGCTCCTTCAGCCCGGCCGCGACACGCTCCCCGGCGAACGGCTCCATCGAACCCAGCAGACCGCTGCGGGCGATGATCGTCACCGTCGAACCGAGGGCCGCATAAGCCGTGGCCATCTCGACCGCCACGACCCCGCCGCCGATCACGGCCAGCGACTCGGGCAGCTCCTCTGCGCTGGTCGCCTCGCGGCTGGTCCAGGGGGACGAGTCGCGCAGGCCCTCGATGGGCGGGATCACGGCATCCGATCCGGTGCTGATCGCGACGGCGTGGCGGGCGCGGAGCACGCGGGTGCCGCCGTCGGCATCCGTCACCGTCACCTCGCGCTCACCCGTCACACGACCGTGCCCGCGGGCGAGGTCGATGCCGGCGGAGTCGAGCCACTTCACCTGCCCGTCATCCGACCAGTTGCTCGTGAACGAGTCGCGGCGGTCGAACACCGCACGCACGTCGAGCGACCCCGTCACCGCCTCGGCCGAGCCCTTGACCTTCTGCGCGGCTCGCAGCGCCTGGGCCGGACGCAGCAGCGCCTTCGACGGCATGCATGCCCAGTACGAGCACTCACCGCCGACCAGCTCGCTCTCGACGATGATCGCGGTCAGTCCGTTCTGCACGGCGCGGTCGGCGACGTTCTCGCCCACCGGCCCGCCGCCCAGCACGATCAGGTCGTAGTCGTCGGTCTTCTCAGCAGTCATGGGGTGCACCTCTCCGTCGCCCAGTCTTGCTCAAGTCCAACGTCGAGTCACGGGGTGGTTGTTCCGCGACGCGCCGTCGGGCGCGTTGCGACCTGAGTTGTGAACGTCCGGTCAGGCACCCCGAGGCGCCACCCGAGGAGCGAGCACCGCCGCGGCGAGCGCGATGATCCCCGCGAAAGCGAACACCGCGACGAACGGGTCGCCCACCCCCGCGATGCCGGTGAACAGCACCCCGGCGATCGCGAGCGCGAGCGCGCTGCCGAACGAGTCGGCGACGGTCATCGCCGAGCTGTTGAAGCCCTGGTTCTCGGGTGCCGACATCTCGAGCGTCAGCGCGCTGGTCCGTGGGCTCATGAGCCCCATGCCCGCACCGGCGACGATCCAGGCGACGATGATCACGGCGACCGGCGCGGCGAGCATCACGGCGACGAGCGCCAGCAGGACGCCTGCGACGACCAAGACCGTGCCGACCCGCACGGCCACCGCACTGGAGAGCCGGACGCCCAAGCGTCCCTGAAGGGTGGCGGCCGCCGACCAGGCCAGCGCCCCGCCGGTGAGGGAGAGCCCCGCGATGGTCGGCGACACCGCGTAGCGGTCGGTCAGCAGGTAGGGGATGTAGACCTGAGCGCCGAAGAATCCGGCGGCGGCGAGCCCTCGCACGAGGAGCACGGAGGGAAGGCCGCGTCGGGCGCGGAGGGTTCCCGCGGGCAACAGCGCACGAACCGCGACGAGCGCCACGACGACCGCGACGGCCGCGAGAACAGGACCCGCTCCCGGCACATCGCCCACCAGATTCAGCGCGAGCACGGCGACCGCCGCGAGCACCGACCAACCGATCCGCCCGAAGGCCCATGGCGTCGTCGCATCGCCGTCGCCGTCGCCGGAGAGGCCCCGGAGCGCGGGGACGACCATGAGCAGCGCCGGCACCACGAGGAACACGACGCCGAGGAAGACCCAGTGCCAGCTCCACAGTTCGGTGACGGCACCCGCCACGGTCGGCCCGATGAGCGAGGGCACGACCCAGGCTGCGGCGAACCCCGCGAAGATCGCCGGATGCAGCTCGCGTGGATACACGCGGGCGACGACCACATAGAGCGCCACCATCAGGCCGCCGTTGCCGAGCCCCTGTGCGAAGCGTCCCGCGACGAGCACCTCCATGCTCGGCGCGAGTCCGGCGACGACCAGACCGAGGACGAACAGCGCCACCGACGCGTAGAGGGGGGCAACGGGTCCCCGGCGATCCGCCCAGTTGCCCGCAACCGCCATGCCGATCACACCGGTCGCGAGCGGACCCGCGAACGCGAGGGCGTAGAGGCGCTCGCCGGCGAGGTCGGCGCTCACCGCCGGCATGACCGTCGTGACGGCCAGGGACTCGAACGCTCCGAGGAACACGAGCGCGCACGCGCCGATCGTGATCCATGCGTAGGTGCCGCTCAGGATGCCGGTGCGGGCGTTGGCGGTCGGAACCGCACCCGTGTCGATAGTCATAGGCTCGACCGTAAAACCTCAACAATGGTTGAGGTCAAGCCGCGAACGACGGGCGCGTCAGCGAACCGGCAGGATGTGCGTCGGCGCCGGGGCCTGCGCGAGGTGGCGGATGCCGAGCGGCGCGCCGGTGCGCTCGTCGAGGTCGATCAGCGCGACGGTGTCGGAGCGCTGCCCCGCGACCAGCAGCTTGCCCTCGTGCACGACGTGATGACGCGGCCAGTCCACGCCCGAGTCGGCGAGGGCGATCGACTCGAGAGCCTCGCCTCCCCCGCGCACACGGAGCGCGGCGATCGTGTTGCTGCCGCGCAGGGCCGTGTAGAGGAACTGCGCGTCACGGCTGCGGGCGAGTTCGGCGGGGAAGTCCACGCCGATCTCGGCGATCGGGCTCGCGAGCACCGACGACACGACAGCCCACGTGCCGTCGCGCCCGGCGCCGAGAGTGAACACCTCGCACGAGTACTCGGTCACCACGTGCAGGTGGCCGCTGGGGTGCACGACCATATGCCGGGGGCCGGTGCCGACGGGCAACACGACCTCGTGATCGAGCACCAGGCCACCCCCGGTGGGCCGCCAGATCCGCACCAGGTCGAAGCCGAGATCGGTGGTCGCGATGCGCCCGTCGGCGAGGAAGGCTGCCGAGTGCGCGTGCGATGCGCGCTCCTCACCCGTCGCGGTGAGCTCGCCGGGGTACGGATCGGATGCCGCGACCGCGACGCCCGCCGGAGGCGCCGCCTCGAGCGGCTCGCCGAGGAGAGCGGCACGCAGCTCGGCTGCCTTGTTCACGGCATCCGGCACCAGGCGGCCCTGCGAGTCGATGCCGATGCGGACGACCCGGCCGTCGCCGTAGCAGCTCGCGACGAGGAACGATCCGCTCGACGAGACCGCCACGTGGCAGACGCCGTCGCCCGCGGCGACCGGCTCACCGAGCGGCTTCAGAGTCGAGTCGCCGCTGCGCGCGAACGCCTGCACTCCGGCATCCCCTTCGAGCGCCGCGTAGACGACGTCGAGCGACGGATGCTGCGCCAACCACGACGGGGAGGGGGTCTGCGTGACCGCTCCCCGATACTCGAGTGCGGTGGGCGCGCTCTCGTCGCCCGCGAGCAGGCCGATGCCGTCGGCCGAGCCGTCCATCGCGGGTCCGTACCCGCCGAGCCAGAACCGGGTCATGTCAGCCTCAGTCGAGCAGGTCGTGACGCACGATGACCTGGTCGCGCTCGGGGCCGACGCCGATGACGGAGATGCGCGTGTTGCTCATGCCCTCGAGCGCGATGACGTAGTCCTGCGCGTTCTTCGGCAGGTCGTCGAACGTGCGTGCGGTCGAGATGTCCTCGCTCCACCCCGGGAAGTACTCGAGGATCGGCGTCGCGTGGTGGAAGTCGGTCTGGTTGACCGGCACCTCGTCGAAGCGCCGACCGTCGACGTCGTATGCGACGCAGACGGGAATCTGCTCGAGTCCGGTGAGGATGTCGAGCTTGGTGAGGACGAGATCGGTGATGCCGTTCACACGCGTCGCGTAGCGGGTGATCGGGGCGTCGTACCAGCCGACCCGGCGCGGACGGCCCGTGGTGGTGCCGAACTCGAAGCCGCGCGACCGCAGCCACTCGCCCTGCTCGTCGAACAGCTCGGTGGGGAACGGACCGGAGCCGACACGGGTCGTGTAGGCCTTCACGATGCCGACGATGCGGTCGAGCGCTCCGGGGCCGACGCCCGATCCGGTGGACGCGCCGCCCGCCGTGGCCGACGACGACGTGACGAACGGGTAGGTGCCGTGGTCGACGTCGAGCATGGTGGCCTGACCGCCCTCGAACACGACCACCTCATCGCGGCGCAGGGCCTCGTCGAGCAGGTATCCCGTGTCGGCGACCATCGGCCGCAGGCGCTCGGCGTACGAGAGCAGGTCTTCGACGACCTCGTCGGCGGTGATCGCGCGACGGTTGAAGATCTTCACCAGCAGGTGGTTCTTCTGGTCGAGGGCGCCTTCGACCTTCTGGCGCAGGATGTTCTCGTCGAAGAGGTCCTGCACGCGGATGCCGACGCGGTTGATCTTGTCGGCGTAGGCGGGGCCGATGCCACGGCCGGTCGTGCCGATCATGCGCTTGCCGAGGAAGCGCTCGGTGACCTTGTCGAGAGTGCGGTGGTACTGGGTGATGATGTGCGCGTTGGCGCTCACCTTCAGACGGGAGACGTCGATGCCGCGGCCGCCGAGCGCCTCGAGCTCGCTGAAGAGCACCTCGAGGTCGATCACGACGCCGTTGCCGATCACCGGCGTGACGCCCGGCGACAGGATGCCGGACGGCAGCAGGTGCAGTGCGTACTTCTCATTGCCGACCACGACGGTGTGGCCCGCGTTGTTGCCGCCGTTGAACTTGACGACCCAGTCGGTGCGCTCGCCGAGCAGGTCGGTGGCCTTGCCCTTGCCCTCATCGCCCCACTGGACGCCGACGATAACGATTCCTGGCATGGGTATCCCCCTTGCTTTCGCCGGGTTTGCACCGGCTGATGAGCTGGCCCTCTTCGGGCGGCTCCATCCTATCGAAGGTCGTTCGCCGACCCTCCGGGCTGTGGGCGGCGGACGCTCTCGAACGGACTGCAGCGACCCGTGGCGGAAAACGAGCGGATGCTGTCGCTCGGGCGCATCGCCGATGTCGGTGGCCGGTGCCAGGATCGAAGGATGCCGAAGACCGGTCGCGTGCGCCGCGACGACAGCCTGAACCCCGCGAAGCCCCGCCCACAGGGTCCGCTCGTGCTTGTCGCCGCACTGGTGACGGTGGTGCTGTGGGCCTCGGCGTTCATCGGCATCCGCGGTGCCGGTCCGCACTTCGACCCGGGCGCGCTGGCGCTGCTGCGCATGGCTGTAGGAAGCGCCGTGCTCGCGATCATCGCGGTGCGCCACGGCATCCGTCTTCCCGACCGGAGGCACTGGTGGCTCGTCGCGGTCTGGGGCGTCGGGTGGTTCTGCGTCTACAACCTGGCCCTCAATGCCGCCGAGCGCACGCTCGACGCCGGCACGGCCGCGATGGTGGTCAACCTCGCGCCGCTCATGGTGGTGGTCTTCAGCGGGCTCTTCCTGCGTGAAGGCTTTCCGAAGCCGCTGATCATCGGCGCGCCGATCGCCTTCCTCGGTGTCGTCCTGATCGGCATGAACTCGTCGACGAGCGAGGGTCCCGACATCACCGGGCTGCTGCTCGCGCTGCTCGCGGCAGTGATGTACGCGGGATGCACTCTGCTGCAGAAGCATCTGCTCAGCGCGGGGTCCGACGCGACCACGCTGACGTTCCTCGGCGCGGTGGCCGGCACGGTCGCGCTGCTCCCGTGGGCAGGCAGCCTGGTCGGAGCACTGCAGACGGCGCCGCTCGGCTCGACGCTGTGGGTGGTGTATCTCGGCATCTTCCCGACGGCGATCGCGTTCACCACCTGGGCGTACGTCCTGCAGCGCAGCACGGCCGGCCAGACGTCGGCGACGACCTATGTCGTGCCCGCGATCGCGATCCTCATGTCGTGGGCGATCCTCGGTGAGGTGCCGACCCCGCTCATGTTCGTCGGCGGTGCGCTGTGCCTGCTCGGGGTGCTCGTCACACGGATGAAGTGGGGACGCCGCGCCGCGTGACGTGACGGCATCGAGGCTAGCGTCAACCGGCATACTGACCGATAAAGTGTGCGCGGAGGCGAAATGACGACCTGGTGGCCCTACGCCCGACTGGCAGCAGCAGCGCTCGGACTCGCGGCGATCATCGCCCAGCTCGCACGCAGCGTCGAGAACGCTCTCGCGGCCACCACCGAGTGGGGCCAGCACCTGCCGACGGTCGCGGCGAACTTCCTCAGCTTCTTCACGATCCTGTCGAACCTGCTCGCGGCCATCGTGCTGATCGTCGCCGCGGTCTGGGCGCTGCGCCACCGTCACGACGAGGAGCGGGAGCCCGGCTGGCTCGCTGTCCTCCTCGTCTGCGTCAGCACGTACATGATCGTCACGGGCATCGTCTACAACACCCTGCTCCGCGGCGTCGAACTGCCCCAGGGCGTCACGGTCCCCTGGTCGAACGAGGTGCTGCACGTCGTCTTCCCGTTGTTCCTGCTGGTCGACCTGCTGTTCGCTCCGCGGCGGCGCGCGCTGCGCTGGCGTGCCGTGGCGATAGCGACGATCTTTCCCATCGTGTGGGTCGTCTACACGATGATCCGGGCGAATCTCATCATCGCCCCCGCCACCGGCGAGGCCTGGTGGTATCCGTACCCGTTCCTCAACCCCCACATCGTGCCGGGCGGCTATCTCGGGGTCGCCGGCTACATCATCGCCATCGCCATCGCCATCATCGGCGTGGCCTGCGTGGTCATCTGGGTGGGCCGCAAGCGCGGCGCCCCTCAGGACGTCGCCGACACGACGCACGCCGAGGAGTCCCCGCGCGCCCGAGGATGATGCGGCGAGAAGCCTGCCCCGAGGCGGAGCGGCTCACTGCTGCGGCTATCGGGTTCCGCCCTCGGGCCTGAACGTCGCGAGCACCGGATCGCTCACGTGCTGAGGAGTCGTGGCCAGGGCCTCGCGCGGATCGAGGAGGCGAGTCGGAACACGGTCACCGCGAAGCTCCTCCCGCGTCGATGGTTCGAGTACGTAGAGACGAAGGGCGAGCCAGAGCAGTGTCCCGTCCAGCCCCAGCGCTGCCGGGTCGATGTCAATCACGCCGCGCCTGCGTGAGAAAGGATGACGCCACCGTTCCCGATAGCTCTGGGCGTCAGGACGAACACCCACCTTCAGAACCATCGAGTTGTTCATGCCGACGCCGAGGTCGATGCTCTGGATGTCGTCCCAGTGCACTTCGGCATCCAGGTGGAAGGTCGCGGATCCGAGTCCGCGGGGATGCAGGAACAGTCGCCGAGGCTGCCGCAGTGAGATCAGGTGACTGACGACAGGACCCAGCAGCAGCACGGCGACCAGTGCCCAGATGATGCGCCACACACCGCTGACGGTCGCCGCCACGACCGCGAAGGTCGACGCGGCGGCGAGCGCCGCGACCAGCGTCATCGCGGGCACGAGCTTCGATCCGGGGAGGAGGATGCCCCCGGGGACGCTCGCACTCGCCCGACTGATGTCCTCCGCGCTGACGCGCCGGCGAGAGAGCGTGGTGAGCCAGAGTGTCACCGCGATCACCCACCACAGCGAAGGGACAGCGATGAGCACGCCGATCATGGATCGCATGGACCCGGTGTCGTGCAGGTACGCCCAGGCGCAAGCAGAGGTGGCGACGGCCGCGAGGATCACGTTCAGCACGACCACGGCCACCCACAACGGTCGTCCGATCGAGTACTCGAGCGCACTGCGCGGCATCGTTCTGGGCTGCTTCATCGTTCCCGCATCATCCGAAGATCGAGTTCTCAGCTAAGCACGCGTCCGTCGCTCCGCCGATATACGCGTCGGGCCGGATCAGATCCCATGATGTCGAGTCACGGATGCCGTCCCCCCTGCGTGGCCCGCCGCCGCGCCATCCGCGCCGGGGCCGGAGCCGCGCCGGCCGATGCGGTTACGCTGGTCGACGGGGGTCGTCGACGCGTCCCCCGTGGGAACGAGGAGACACACCGATGAACGAGCCTTACGCGCCCGGCCCCTCCGCAGGTTCGACGCCGCCGCCTCCGCCTGCGCCCTCCTCCCAGGCCGCCGCGCCGGCTCCTCCCGCTCCCGCGACCCGCGCCGAATCGTCGGCCCCCGCGGCCTCCCCGTCGGCGAGCAGGAAGTCCGAAGCGCCGACGGACGCCGAGCTCCAGCGCGCGAGCGCCGTGCTGAAGACCGTGTCCGACGCGTACTCGGCCAAGATGGTCGGCCAGGAGCGTCTGCGCATGAGCCTGCTGATCTCGCTGATCGCGGGCGGGCACATCCTGCTCGAGAGCGTTCCGGGTCTGGCGAAGACCACCGCGGCCAGCACCCTCGCCGACACCGTGAGGGCGCAGTTCAAGCGCATCCAGTGCACCCCCGACCTGCTGCCCAGCGACATCACGGGCAACCAGATCTACGACGCGGCGACCGGGTCGTTCCGCACCGTGCTCGGACCGGTGCACGCGAACTTCGTGCTGCTCGACGAGATCAACCGCTCGAGCGCCAAGACCCAGAGCGCCATGCTCGAGGCCATGCAGGAGCACCAGACCACGATCGGCGGCGAGGTCCACCACCTGCCCAAGCCGTTCCTGGTGATCGCGACGCAGAACCCGATCGAGCAGGAGGGCACCTACGAGCTGCCCGAGGCGCAGATGGACCGCTTCCTGCTCAAGGAGATCGTCGAGTACCCGAGTCCCGCCGAGGAGTTCGAGATCCTCGGCCGCATCGACTCGGGAGTGCTCGATCCCGACCGTCACGTCTCGAGCGCCATCAGCCTCGACGACGTGCACATGCTGCAGGACGTCGCGAGCCGTATCTACGTCGACCCCGCGATCCGCAACTACATCGTCTCGATCGCGTACGTCACGCGGAACCCCGCCCCGTACATCGGCGAGGAGCGCGCGCGCTTCATCAAGTACGGCGCGAGCCCGCGTGCGAGCATCGCGTTCCTGCAGGCGTCGCGGGCGCTGGCGCTGCTCAACGGCCGCGGCCACGTGATCCCCGAGGACATCCGCTCGCTGCGCCACCTCGTGCTGCGTCACCGCGTGCTGCTGACGTTCGAGGCAGACGCCGAGGGCATCCGCAGCGAGGAGATCATCGACCAGATCTTCGCGTCCGTCCCCACGCCCTGACCCGCCATGGCCAGCCTGATCGCCCAGGTGAAGAGCAAGCTCTTCATCCACTCGTCGCGCAAGTCGCTGCACGCGCTCGACGGCGCCTACGCGTCGCTGCTGCACGGCCGCAGCCTCGACTTCGAGGACCTGCGCAAGTACGAGTACGGCGATCAGGTGCGCGACATCGACTGGCGCGCGACGGCTCGACTGGGCACTCCTCTGGTCAAGCGGCACCGTGCGATGCGGATGCACACGGTCCTCTTCGTGGTCGACACCGGCCGCTCGATGGGCGCGCTCGCGCACGACGAGAAGTCGAAGAAGGACCTCGCGATCCTCGCCACCGGCGTGCTCGGCGTGCTGGCGCTGCGGCACGGCGACGACTTCTCACTGGTCTACGGCGACTCCGACCGCATCCGCCGCCGCGCGCCGGGCCGCAGCGAGGGCGCACTGGAACACGCGCTGCGCACGATCGACCGGTCGATCGACACGAGCAGGGCAGCCAGCGACCGCGACGCGCTGCTGTCGTACGTCACGCGCACGATCTCTCGCCGCATGATCGTCGTCGTCATCACCGACGAGGCTCCGGTCACGACGGAGACCGAACGGATGCTGCGCCGACTGCGCGTGCAGCACGACGTCCTGTGGCTGACCGTGAGCGACGCCGATCCGGTGCTCGACCACGCGACGGCGACCATCCGCAGCGATGTCGACAGCATGTGGGAGGTGCCGGACTTCGTGCAGGGCGACCCCGACATCATCCGCGAGCTCGCCGCGCAGACCGAGGCCGACGCGGCGCGACTTGCTGAGCTGCTCAAGCGCATGGAGATCAGCCACAGCGTGCTGGCGGGTCAGGACGACGCCGTCTCGCAGCTGCTCCAGCTGCTGAATCGGAGGTCGAATGCCCGACTCTGATGAGCTGTACCCGCCTTTCCAATACGGCTGGGGCTGGATCCTGGTCGCATTCGGCATCCTCCTGCTGCTGATCGCGGCAGCATGGGTGGTCGTGGCGCTCACCAGGCCGCGGCGTGACCTCACGCTGTCGCGCGACGCCCAGGGACCGACCCTGCTCACCACCGACGTGCTGTCGCAGCTGCGGGTCGAGTACTTCGACCGGATCCAGCGCATCGAAGACGACTACCGCGCCCGCACCCTGTCCGCCCGCAACGCGAATCTCGAGCTCAGCCGCGTCGTGCGCACCTTCGTGAACGAGTACAGCGGACTCGAGGCCCCGGTGCTCGCGCTCGACGACCTCGTCTCTCGAGGGGTCCATCCCGCGCTCGTCGACGCCATGGGCCGCCACTACTACCCCAGCATCTTCCGGCCCGGTCCCGCGATCGACCCGATCGCCGGCGCCGAGGCGGCCCGAACGGTGGTGCGCACATGGCACTAGCGAACGGGTGGCTCATCCTCGTCGCCGTGGCCGTCGTCGTCATCGCGATAGCGCTCGGAATCGTCATCGGGCTGCGCAGCGGTGCGAAGACCGAGGCCCACGAGCGCGCCCGCGTCGCCCGAGCCGAGCGCCTGCGCGCGCTGCCGACTTTCCGCCAGGCGTTGAACCGCCGCGTGCTCGCACTGTCGAGCATCCTGCTCATCGGCGTGATCGCGACCCTCGCGGCCGGGGTCGTCTCCGCCCGGCCGATGGCGTCGCAGACCATCCAGCCCGTCAACACGAGTCGCGACATCATGCTCTGCCTCGACGTCTCGGGGTCGATGAGCGAGGTCGACGTCGAGGTGCTCACGGTCTTCGAGGAGCTGCTCGAGGACTTCGAGGGCGAACGCATCGGCCTCACGATCTTCAACAGCTCGCCCGTGCAGATCTTCCCCCTGACCGATGACTACGAGTTCATCCGCAGCCACCTGCAGAGCATCCGCGAGAGCTTCGAGTTCACTGAATCGGTCCCCGAGCACTGGGTGGGCACGCTCAACGGCAACGGCGCCTCGCTGATCGGCGACGGCCTCGCGGCGTGCGCGATGGCGTTCGACCACCCCGACGACGAGCGGTCGCGCTCGATCATCTTCGCGACCGACAACGAGGTGAACGGCGCATCGATCGTGACTCTCGACGAGGCCGCCGCGTATGCCGCATCGAACGGCGTGCGCGTCTTCGCACTCAACCCGGTGCAGGGCAAGGACGCCGACGTCAGCGCCGAGCTCACGAAGGCCGCCGAGGCCACGGGCGGACAGGCGTACGGCCTCCGGGACACCACCACCGTGAGCGACATCGTCACGCAGGTGCAGGAGCAGGAGGCGTCCGCGCTGAAGGGTCAGGCGCAGGTCGTCTGGACAGACGCGCCGAACCTCTGGATCGTCGTGCTGATGATCTCGATGCTCTCGTTCATCGTCGTTCTGTGGAGGGTGAGACTGTGATCTTCCAGCCCGTGCTGAACGTCTTCCTCCTCGCTCTGCTCTGCGCGCCGGTGGCCGCCCTCGCCGTGATGGCGCTGGTCAGGGCGACCGGCCGCGGACGGGCGCTCTGGGCCATGCGGCTCGTCATGCTGCTCGCGTGTTTCGTCATGCTCCTGCGCCCGGGGATCCCCGGCGGTGCCACCGAGACCCTCGCGACCGACACCGACATCGTGCTCGTCGTCGACACCACCGCGAGCATCGTCGCCGAGGACTGGGACGGCGACAGGCCTCGCCTCGACGGCGTCCGCGCCGACGTGCAGGCGATCGTCGACGAGTACCCCGGTGCGCGGTTCGCGCTGATCACGTTCGACGCCACGGCCGATCTCCGCATGCCGCTCACCACCGACACCACCGCGCTCGTCTCGTCGCTCGAGGTGCTACGCCCCGAGGTGACGAGCCAGTCGCGCGGCAGCTCCATCGGCATCGCGAACCAGCTGCTCTCGGACACCCTGTCGAACGCGGCCGAGTCGTCGCCCGATCGCTCGCGCATGGTGTTCTACTTCGGAGACGGCGAGCAGACGGTCTCGTCGGCCCCCGAGCCGTTCGACGGGAGCGCCGAGCTCACCGACGCCGGCGCCGTGCTCGGGTACGGCACCGCGGAGGGCGGACCGATGAAGCTCACCACGGGCGGCGTGGACGGTTCGTCGAGCGAATACATCGAGTACGAGGGTGCGAACGCGCTGTCGGTGATCGACGAGGGGAACCTCGAGGCGATCGCCTCGGATCTCGGAGTCGAGTACCAGCACCGGACCGCGGATGCTGCACTCACCCTGCCCGAGGCGCCCTCGACCACCACCACCTACGCGGAGTCCGGCACCGTGGGCAACGTGACCGAGCTCTACTGGGTCGCCGCCCTCGTGATCGTGGCGCTGCTCGGCGTGGAGCTCACGAGGGCGAGCATGCTCGTGGCCCGACTGCGTCTGCTGCGAGCGCCGTCGACATCGCCGCGACGCCGGACGACCGACGGAGGTGTCGCATGACAGATCTGTCTGCACGCGCCGGCGGGACGCCGTCCGACAGCCCTGAGGACCTGAGGGCGTCGGCCGCCGCCGCGCTGCTGGCCTCGAATCGTCGCCGTCGCCGCATCCGACGGTGGATCGCGATCGGCACGCTTCCCCTGACGCTGGCCGCACTGCTGTTCGTCGGCAAGATCCTCAGCATGTACGCATTCGCGCACCAGTCGATCACCGCGTACGTGGCCGATGACTATGCCGGATCAGAGGCGTCGGCCCGCGGGCAGGAGTGGGTCAACTGGTTCGAGCCCTTCAAGGCGCCGTTCAACGTCGGCACCGCGCTGGCGGGCGCCGAGAAGCTGCCGGATGCTCGGGCGAAGCTCGAGGAATCGCTCGACCTCGCGACCGGCCTCGAGGTGTGCACGGTGCGCATCAACCTCGCTCTCGTCCTCGAGCGCATGGGCGACGCCGCCCGCGCCGAGGGCGACGGCGCGGGGGCCGCGGAGTTCTACGGTGAGGCGCTCACCGTCACGACCGAGATGCCCGAGGAGTGCAACAGCGACGAGGCGCAGGAGCAGTCGTCCGACCCCGACCGAGACATGCAGCAGAGCAGGGAAGACCTCGAGGACCGCCTCAAGCAGAAGCAGCAGAACGAGCAGCCGCCGCCGGAGGAGGAGCAGGAGCAGGAGCCGCAGCCCTCCGACGAGAAGCTCGAAGAGCTCGAGGACAAGCTGGAGCAGGGCACGCAGGAGCGCGATCAGCAGCAGGGCGACGATGGCGGAGGCTCGGGAACGGACAAGCCATGGTGATGGATCACGAGAAGCAGCGGGCCCGCTACGTCGCCGGCACGGAGGGTGCGCCGCCCGTGCCGCCGCCCGGTGGCTATCGTAACGCCCGCCGCCAGGCCGGGCCGGTCGTGCAGCATCCCGGCGCTCCGGCGATGTCGGGCACGGCGACCGCAGCCGAGGTCGCCTCCGCGGAGAAGAAGCCGGCGAACGCACTCGGCTGGATCGCACTGATCGCCAGCATCCTGTTCGCCCTGATCCTCCTCATCATGCCCGCGATCGGAGCGACCGACGCGGTCTACGGCGTGACGATGCTGACGCTGCAGCTCGTCGTCGTCGCCGTCGTGATCGGCGCGCTGTTCACCGCCCGAGGACGCACGCTGGCCGCTGTCGCCCTCGCCGTCACGCTGATCTTCAACGTCGCCACCGTGGGCGGCATCGGTGCACTGCAGACGTCGGCCTCGGGCAGCTACGACGGCATGAAGACCGACGAGCAGAAGCACGAAGAGGCCTACCCGGGCATCAAGGGCACCGATCCGCAGGACGCTCTCACCCAGCAGTCGCTCGAAGAGGTGAAGACCGAGGCGGACAGCCTGTTCGCCGACATCCGCGAGCGCATCACCGCCGAGTACGGATACGACTGGGTGCAGGTCGGCGACGAGGATCTGCGTCCGGAGCGCAACGGCTACGGCGGCGAATCGATGCTCATCGAGTACACCTCCGTCGGCTGGGCCACCACCGAGCCGATCCAGGACTACAGCCTCAAGCTCGAGGTCATGTCGACGATCGACTCGGTCGTCGACGAGCACGGTCTGCCCACGCTGTACTCGTTCAACGGGGAGTACTCGGGGATCGACCCGTCGATGATCGCGAAGCTCTACGGCAGCGAAGACCCGCGCGAGCAGCACACGTGGGAGTACTACACCGAGAACTATCCCGATCCGATGAGGTTCTACGCGAACATCTTCGACCTCTCGAACGACCCGTCGGGCGACTTCCTGACGACGCGCGAGGCGCAGAACGCCCGCACCGGCGAGCCCCTCGAAGGGCTGCAGATGGTGGTCATCGCGAGCGCCGTGCTCAGCGATGCGGACCGAGCCGAGTTCGAGCAGAAGCTGCAGGAGTACCCCGGGTTCTGAGCCCTGGCGAGTCTGCCATCCCCGACCGGCCGCGGATCGGTAGAGTGCGGTGATGAAGTCGGAGGATCGCGCCACGTGGACCATCACGACGCATGACTGGGCGCGAGATGTCGACGTCGATCACCTGCACGGCATCCGCGACGAACGAGCCATGTACGAACCCGGCGGACGCCGCCATCAGATCCTCGAAGTCCTCGCGTACGCGGACGACGAGGCCGCTGGGCTCGGGCGAATCGGCCATGTCGTCGTGAGCATCTCTCGCGACGGCTCGGTGTCGGTCGCCGACGATGGCCGCGGCACCGACACGCGGACCGACGGCGGGGGTAACATCGTGCGGAAGCCCGTCATGGCCACCCGGGATGTCCGCTTCTTCGAATCTGCCTCGGCACCGCTTCTGCCGGATGGTCTGCCGCGCCGCGGAATGTCGACAGTCTCGGCACTCAGCTCTGTCCTCGCCCACGAGAACCGGCGGGCTGACGGGCGGTGGGTGCAGGAATACCACCACGGAGTCCCGTCGACGGACCTGCGCATCCTGGCCGATCCGGCAGAAGTCTCACCCGGCGCCGGCGCGGGGACCGGGACGACGGTGACGTTTCGCTCCGAGCTCGGCGACCCGACGGACCTCAGCGACACGGATCTCGCCGCGTTCCGTGGGTGAGCATCCGGGTCGTCCGCGAGGGCTGACCTATCGGGCGGGCTCATCGCGGTGATGCTAGCTCGCGAGCGAGAGCCCCGCGGCGAGCGCGAAGCCCAGCACGGTCGCGAGCCCGGTCACCTGCTTGGCCTTCTGCTGCGCGTCGGGCACCATCGAGTCGACGAGCATCACGAGCAGCGCGCCTGCCGCGAAGCCGCTCGCGCCGGCCCGGAAGTCGTCGCCGGTGCTGCTCGCCACAGCGAATCCGGCGACGGTCGCCAGCGCGCAGATGACCGAGATGCCGGCCCACAGCAGCAGCACGCGCGACTTCGCCATGCCGCCCTTCAGCAGGTCGGCGGCCGAGCCGATCGACTCGGGCAGGTTCGAGACCACGATCGCCACGACGAGCGCGATGCTCACCGGTTCTCCGGAGGCCAGTCCGATTCCCAGCACGAGCTGCTCGGGGATGCCGTCGAGCAGTGCTCCGAGCGCGAGCGGGACGCCCGCTCCCCGTTCCTGGGACTTCGCGGCTCGCGCATCGAGGATCCGGTCGGCGATGAAGTACGCGAGCGCGCCAGCGACCACGCCGACGATGAGAGGGATCGGACCTGCGAGGTCCAGCCCCTCCTCCCACAGCTCGAAGGCGATGGAGGCCATCAGGGCACCGGCTCCGAAGCCGAGCACGATGCCCAGCCAGCGCGGCGGCCAGGTGCGCAGCAGAGCGAGAACAGCGCCGACGATGAGGGGCGACGCCGCGACGACGCCCCACAGGATCGCTCCACCCATGCCGTCCTCCTTCACGGACACTCTGCCACCGTCGGGGCCGATCGTGCAGAAGCGAAGAGCTACGCCGGCGCGCGTCGGGCCGCGTCGCTCAGTCGACCGTCACGCGATGGATGCCGAGGTCGGTGCGCCCGGGAAGCAGGTCCGATCGCAGCGCCCGGGTGCCGTGGTAGTCGCCATCGCGCAGCCGACGGTACGGGCGGCTCGGAGATTCGAACGCCACTCCGGAGAGCCTCTCGATCAGCCGTGCGCTCTCGAGATCGACGCGCTCCGCGTCCAACCCGTCAGCGTCGTGGACGACGTGCAGGTCGAGCGGCTCGATGCCCGTGTACCAGAGGGTGCCGTGGGTCAGCGGGAACAGCAGCGAGTCCAGATCCCCGCTGATGCCCCGTTCTCCGATCGAGCGCTCGTCCTCCCCTGCCGTCACGATCACGAGGGCTCGGCGCCCGGCGAGCGGGCCCTCTCCGTATCGCAGCGGCAGACCGGTCTCGGCATCCGCGGGGCCGTAGGCGAAGCCGTTGGTGAGCACCCGATCGAGCCAGCCTTTGAGGATCGCCGGCGGTCCGTACCACCACAGCGGGAACTGGAGCACGACGAGGTCGGCGGCCGCGAGCTTGCGCTGCTCCTCGGTGACGTCCGGCGGCAGCTGGCCCGTGGCGTACGCCTCGCCCATCAGGTCGACGACGCTGCCCTCACGCCCCCGGGGCTCGCCCAGATCCGGCGCTGCGAGAACCGGATCGAAGCCCTGAGAGTACAGGTCGGTGATCTCGACATCGTGGTCGCGCGCGAGGGCGTCGACCCCATCTCGGAACAGTCGCGCGTTGAACGAGCTCGATCGGGGGTGGGCATAGATCCAGTGGACGGTCGGGCGCGATGCTGACACGGGTGTCCTCCCTTCAGCGGGCATCGATGGCCGGGTTCTCGGCAGTGCTCACCGGCGAGCGTCTCCACAGCGGCAGGAGCGCGGCGGCGACGACCGCGACGGTCGCGACCAGCAGGGCGACGAGGAAGCCGCGAGAGCCGACGATCGACGCGATCGTGCCGAGCACCGCGATGCCGAGACCGCCGCCGAGGGCGAACCCGACCTCCTGGATCGCCCCCACCTGACCGGCGTCGTCCTCCGTCGTGACGTCGAAGAGCGTGGTGGCGGCGAGCGTCGCCGCGACTCCGAACCCCGCGCCGACGAGCACCAGAGGGATCACGACCAGCTCGACGCCCGTCGACAGCCACGCGAGTCCCGTCCCCTGCACCACCAGGGCGAGCACGGTGAGCGTCGGCGAAGTCAGCCACCGCAGGAACAGGGGTGCGAGCACCCCGCCGAGGGCGATCGCCACCGCCTGCGGGAGGATCGCGATACCGGCTTCGGCCGCGCTGAAGCCCCGCGCATCCTGCAGGTGGAGGCTCACCAGGAGCACGGATGCCGTCGACACCCCGCTGCTCGCCAGGATGCGCACGATCGCAGGGCTGAAGCCGGGCACGGCGAACAGCCGCATGTCGATGAGAGGTTCGGCGAGGGCACGCTGGCGGCGGATGAAGAAGACGAGCGTCACGACGGCGACGACACCTGCGATGCCGGCGGCGACGGGAGCGGCGAGCACCTCGTGCAGGGCGAAGACGAGAGACCCGAGAGCGACGATCGACGTCACGATGCTGAGGATGTCCCACGACGGGCGACGGGAGCTGCGCGAATCCGGCACGAGCCAGATCGCGAGCACCCCGGCGACGACGGCGAGCGGCACGCTTCCGAGCAGCAGCCAGCGCCACCCCGGCCCCTCGGTCACCAGCCCGCCGAGCACGGGTCCGAGCGCGCTGCCGGCACCGAACGTCGCGGTCCACAGCCCGTAGGCGAGCACGCGCTGCCGTGCGTGATAGTGCGCCCCGATCGTCGCGACGACGCCCGCCACAACGAACGCCTCGGCGACGCCGAGGAGCGCCCGGACGACGATGAGCAGCATCCCGTCCTGAGCGAATCCGCCGACGAGGTTGAGCACCGCGAAGCCGGCGAGACCCGCGAGCACGATCCGCTTGCGACCGAACGCGTCTCCGATCCTGGCCGCGATGATCAGGGTCGCCGCCAGCGACAGCGCGTACACGTCGACGAGCCACAGCGCGCCGCTGTCGGACAGGACGAGATCGCCGCGGATCGCGGGCAGCGCGGTCGACATGCTGCTGATCGCGAGAGCCCCGATCAGGATGCCGAGAAGCAGCGGGATCATGGCGAGCCACGGATGCAGGGTCGTGCGCGGTCGAGCGGATGCCGTGGGAGTCGGGAAGGTCACCGCATCAGTCTCCCGGTCTGAGTACACTTCGGACAAGTACTGTCATTCGGGGTAGATAGTGACCGAATGGATACCATGACGACCAGGAAGCGGAGCCGATGAGGGAGAAGACCGAGCGGATCGTCCGGGAGTGGGGCGACGCGTGCGACGCGGAGATCTCGATCGCCGTCCTCGGCGGGGCCTGGAAGCCCAGCATCCTCAGCCTCCTCGGTGAGCATGAGGTCCTGCGGTTCGGCGAGCTCAGCCGGCTTCTCGACGAGCCCACAGCCCGCGTGCTCACCCGTCAGCTGCGCGAGCTGGAGGATGACGGCCTGATCCTCCGCACGGTCTACCGGCAGGTGCCTCCCAAGGTCGAATACCGCCTCAGCGACCTCGGGCGCGGATCGATGCCGCTCGTCGAGGCGCTCACGAGCTGGGGTGCCGGCTACGCCGCGCATCAGCGACGCGAGTTGGTGCGGCTCGACTCCGAGCCCGAGGCACTCGACGCCGGCGTCGCCCGCTGACGGCCGACGCCGTCCGAAACAGCCGACACGCCGCCGATAGACTGGGAAGCATGTCCAAGGTCCTCCAGTCACTTCCCGTCGGCGAGCGCGTCGGCATCGCCTTCTCCGGAGGACTCGACACCTCCGTCGCCGTCGCGTGGATGCGCGACAAGGGCGCCGTCCCTTACACGTACACCGGTGATCTCGGTCAGTACGACGAAGACGACATCGAGTCGATCCCCGGCCGCGCCCTCGAGTACGGCGCCGAGGCCTCGCGCCTGGTCGACTGCAAGACCGCGCTGGTCGAAGAGGGTCTGGTGGCGCTCGCCTGCGGCGCCTTCCACATCCGCTCCGGCGGCCGCACCTACTTCAACACCACTCCCCTCGGCCGCGCCGTCACCGGCACGCTGCTGGTGCGCGCCATGAAGGAGGACGGCGTCGACATCTGGGGCGACGGCTCGACCTACAAGGGCAACGACATCGAGCGGTTCTACCGCTACGGCCTGCTCGCCAACCCGCGTCTGCGCGTGTACAAGCCGTGGCTGGATGCCGACTTCGTCACCGAGCTCGGCGGCCGCAAGGAGATGAGCGAGTGGCTCGTCGCCCACGACTTCCCCTACCGCGACTCGGTCGAGAAGGCGTACTCGACCGACGCCAACATCTGGGGCGCCACGCATGAGGCGAAGACGCTCGAGCACCTCGACGTCTCGCTCGAGACCGTCGACCCCATCATGGGCGTGAAGTTCTGGGACCCCTCGGTCGCGATCGAGACCGAGGACGTCTCCGTCACGTTCGAGGCCGGCCGCCCCGTCGCACTCAACGGCGTCGAGTACACCGACCCGGTGGCCCTGGTGCAGGAGGCCAACACGATCGGCGGACGCCACGGCCTCGGCATGAGCGACCAGATCGAGAACCGCATCATCGAGGCGAAGTCGCGCGGCATCTACGAGGCCCCGGCCATGGCGCTGCTCTTCATCGCCTACGAGCGCCTCGTCAACGGCATCCTGAACGAGGACACCCTCGCGACCTACCACGAGCAGGGTCGCCGCCTCGGTCGACTGATGTACGAGGGCCGCTGGCTCGAGCCGCAGTCGCTCATGCTGCGCGAGTCCATCCAGCGCTGGGTCGGCCTCACGATCTCGGGCACCGTGACGATCCGCCTGCGCCGCGGTGACGACTGGACGATCCTCGACACCACCTCGCCGAACCTGTCCTACGGCCCCGAGAAGCTCTCGATGGAGCGCGTCGGCGACGCCGCCTTCGGCCCGGTCGACCGCATCGGCCAGCTCACCATGCGCAACCTCGACATCGCCGACTCGCGCGCACGCCTCGAGCAGTACGCGGGCCTCGGCCTCGTGGGCGGCGCGACGGGCGAGCTCGTCGGTCGCGTCACCGCCGGCGAGTCCGGCGAGATCACGGGTTCCGTCGAAGAGGTCGACGAGAACTTCGCCGACGCGGTCGACACCGCATCCGAGGGCGCTGCCTTCGACTCCGGCACCGACTGACGCGCGACTCTTCTGGGGGGCGGATGCTGCGGCATCCGCCCCCTTTTCTGTCTGTGCCCGCCGCTCGCCGTTCACGATTCAGCATGAGCGCCGGGATTCGGGTCCGCATGGTGCTGATTGCGGCTTTAAGCGCCCATCCGTGCTGAGTTGCGAACGGCCCACCGTTCAGACCCTGTGAGTCCCCCGAGTTATCTTGCACACGACTGTGCACAATACGTAGAATAGGGGCATGACAACCCGTGCTCCCCGCCGCGACTCCGTCGAGAACCGCGCCGGAATCCTCGATGCGGCCCGCGCGACCCTCGCCACCGACCCGCGGGCGTCCATCGACGTCATCGCCCGCAGCGCCGGCCTGTCGCGCCGCACCCTCTACGGCCACTTCGACGACCGAGAGGCTCTGATCCGCGAGCTGATCTCGGTCGGAGCGCAGCGCTTCAACGCGATCGCCGAATCCGTCACCGACGCCGACTCACGCATCGCGCTGGCCCGCCTCGCCGCACGACTCTGGCAGGAGGCCGCGCACGTCCAGGTCGCAGCCGCGCTCGCCCTCGACGAAGCCCACGTGCAGCACACCGCAGACGCCCTGGCCCCGCTGCGCCGCACCGTCGCCGCCCTCGCGCGTCGCGGGCAGGAAGACGGCAGCTTCCGCACAGACCTCTCTGCCCCCACCCTCGCCCGCCTCATCGAAGAGGTCGCCCGCACGGTCGTCTCGCGCACCGACGCATCGAGCACCGGGGCAGCCGATCTCGCTGTTCGCACTCTGCTCAGCATCGCCGGACTCTCGTGGCGCGAGGCCGACGAGCTGTTGAGCGCGCACCCGGACATCGTCGAATCACAGGAGGTCAGCGCATGAGGGTCGCCCTGCACGACGTGAGCAAGGGACGCGGTGGTCAGGCGCTGCCGACGACGAGCCTCGAGTTCCACAGCGGAGCGGTGCGCTTCGCACTCGCCGAGACCGAGCAGCGCCCGACGGTGCTGGGCCTCATCGCCAGCGGTCGGATGCGGCCGGACACCGGGCGCGTGACGATCGACGGCGACGCGGACAACCGCGCGCTGCGCCGCACGATCGCGCTCGTCGACGCGCCCGACGTGAGCGATCCCCACGCCGACATCACCCTCGCGGGCGTCGTCGGCGAAGAGCTCATGTTCGCCGGCGTCGGCGCCACCCCTCTGCACGCACGGCGCTGGCTGAATCAACTCGGCTTCGGCGAGCTCGCCGGCGTGGCGATCGGCAACGTCGATCCCGCCGCACGGGTGCGCATCCTCTGCGAACTCGCGATCCTCCGCACGGGCACCGAAGGAATCGTGCTCGTCTCGCCCGACCGTCACGGCGGCAGCCCGGACGGCTGGTGGCGGATCGCGTCGGAGTTCGCCGACCGCGGGTACGCGATGCTCGTCGTCATCGGCGGATCCGCCGCGGTCGCCCTCGAGCGCATGCACGAGCTCGAGGCGATCAACGCGTCCGGACCGGTCGAGCCGCTCGTCCTCGACCTGCCCGGCGGCTCTGATCCCGAGCCCGAGCCAGACTCCGAGGCCGAGCCCGAGCCGGTGCCCGAACCGGATCCCGAGCCCGACCCTGAGCCCGAACCGGCGCCCGAACCGGATCCCGAGCCAGAGCCCGAGGCGGAAGACCCGGACGAGCGCCCCGCGACACCGCATGCCGACGCCGAGCACGCGGATGCTCTCGGCTCTCCCCCGGCCGACGACGAAGACCCACCCGCAGAACCCGAGCCGAACACGACAGAGAACGGAGGCGAGCGATGAAGGTTCCCGCCATGATCGCCGCCGAGCTGCGGCGCCTCACCGCGAGCAGGATGGGCGTGATCGCCCTGATCGCACTGGTCTGCGTGCCCATCCTCTACGGCGGCCTGTACCTCTGGGCCAACCAGGACCCGTACGCGAAGTTCCCGGAGGTCCCCGTCGCGCTGGTCGTCGATGACAGCGGAGCCCCCGAGCCCACCACGGGAACGGATGCCGCCACCGGCGAGACCGTGAACTACGGCGAGGACGTCGCCGACAACCTCATCGACGGCAACGCCTTCGACTGGCAGCGGATGTCGGCAGACGAGGCCGCCGACGCATTGCGGGAGGGAACGGTGGACTTCACCGTCACGATCCCCGCCGACTTCTCGTCGGCGTTGACCTCGGCCGCGGGTGACGACCCCCACCAGGCGCGCATCGAGCTCGAGACCAACGACGCGAACAACTACCTCGCGTCGTCGATGGGCACGCAGGCGGTGGAGAAGATCCGCAGCTCGGTCGCCGAGATGGTGGGCAGCGAGGCCGCAGAGCGCCTGCTCACCGGCCTCAGCGAGGTGCGCGACAACCTCGTGACCGCGGTCGACGGAGCGACCCAGCTCGCCGACGGCGCCGACACCGCCGCCACCGGCAGTGCGACGCTCGCAGACGGAACCTCTCAGCTCGCTGCGGGCACGTCGCAGCTCGCGGGCGGCGCGTCCGAGCTCGCCGGTGGTGCGGCGACGCTGGCGTCGGGGGCTCAGCAGGTCAGTGACGGCAACCGGCAGCTGGCCGACGTCGCGGACCGGGCCGGATCGGCTGTGCAGCAGGCGACGGATGCTCTGCCCCAGGCGCGCGAGGACATCGCCACCGTGCTCACGGATCAGGGCCTGACGCCGGAGCAGATCGATCGGGTCCTCACGACACTCGATCCCCTCGCGACACGACTCCAGGAGGGCAACTCGACCGTGCAGAACGCGGTCGACAAGGTCGACCAGCTCGCCGCAGGAGCGGACTCGGTGGCATCCGGCGCCTCGCAGCTCGCCGGCGGCGCGCAGACCCTGGCCAGCGGCGCGCAGACCGTCGCCACCGGTGCGGCGGCCGCGAACGACGGCGCGGCCCAACTGCGCGATGGGCTCGGCACCCTCGCGTCAGGCACGGCCGAGTTGCGCGACGGGCTCTCGGACGGTGTGCAGCAGATCCCCGTCTCGACGCCGGAGCTCCGCACGCTGCAGGCCGACACGATCGCCGACCCGGTCAAGGTCTCGAGCGACAAGGTCGCCTCCGCCGAGGACTACGGCGCCGGTCTCGCACCGTTCTTCGCCGCACTGTCGGCCTGGATCGGCATCTACGCCCTGTTCCTCATCGTGAAGCCGATCTCCCGCCGCGCGGTCACGGCGCTGCACTCTCCGATCCGAGTGACGCTCGCCGGGTGGCTCACCCCGGCGATGCTCGGCGCGGTGCAGATGCTGGGGCTCATGGGCATCCTGGCGATCACCCTGGGCTTCACGTTCAACAACCCCATCGGCACCTTGGGCGTGATGATCTTCGCGTCGGCGACCTTCGCGGCGATCATCCTCGCCCTCAACGTCTGGCTCGGTTCCGTGGGGCAGTTCCTGGGACTCGTGCTCATGGTTCTGCAGCTCGTCACCGCGGGCGGCACCTTCCCCTGGCAGACCCTCCCCGCCCCGCTGGCCGCGCTCCACCACGTGCTGCCGCTCGGCTACGTCGTCGATGCCATGCGGCAACTGATGTACGGCGGCAACCTCGGCCGGGCGGGATGGGATCTGGTGGTACTGGGCATCTGGCTGGTCGGCGCGCTGCTGCTCGCCGCCATCGGAGTGACGCGCATGACGCACCGGCGCACGCTGCGCGACCTGCAGCCGAGCCTGATCGGCTGACGCCGCGGGCGGGGGCGAGAACACCCCCGCCCGCGAATGCTTTATGGGTAGTATTCCGGAAGCGTCTGTTGAGACGCGCTCTGGGACTCTCTGGGACTGAGTTCCGCCATGCCACCCGAAAGAGTTCTCGAAGATGACAACCCATTCGACCGAGATCGTCGACCCGTCGCGCCCTTCCCTGGGTGCTCGCATCGGCCGCATCGTGTTCCTCGTCGTCGCTGCGATCGTGGTGGTCGCCGTCGCCGGCGCCTTCTTCGTGACCTGGACCATCCAGCGCTCGTTCCCGCAGACCGACGGCACCCTGTCGCTCGACGGGCTGCAGGCCGAGGTCACGGTGCAGCGCGACGCCAGCGGCATCCCGACCATCACCGCCGACTCATCGCACGATCTCTTCTACGCCCAGGGCTTCGTGCACGCGCAGGACCGTTTCTTCGAGATGGACTTCCGCCGGCACGTCACGGCGGGACGCGTGGCCGAGATGTTCGGCGAATCGCAGGCCGGGACCGATGCCTTCCTCCGCACGCTCGGCTGGCGCAAGGTCGCCGAAGCCGAGGTCGAGGCCATGGACGACGTCACCCGCGGCTACTACGAGGCCTACGCCGACGGCGTCAACGCCTACCTCTCCTCCCGCTCGGGCGCCGAGCTGTCGCTCGAATATGCCGTTCTCGGAATACAGAACCCGGAGTACGCGCCGGAGCCCTGGGAAGCGGCCGATTCGGTGGCGTGGCTCAAGGCGATGGCCTGGGATCTCCGCGGCAATGTCGAAGACGAGGTCGAGCGCTCGCTCCTGGCCGCACAGCTGGCGGAGACCTCCGACGCCGCCGGGATCACCGCGACGCTCGACGAGCTGTACCCGCCGTATCCGTTCGAGGATCACCCCGTCATCGTCCCCGAGATCTCGACCGCCCCGATCACCGAGGCCGGTGCCGAGCCCGCCGCGTTCACGACCGATGGGAACGACGGCGAGATGCAGCAGGCGGCGACGACGATCGAGTGGCAGGAGGCATCGGACGTGATCGAGGCGGCGAGCCTGCTCGTCGGCGATGTCGGCGAGGGCATCGGATCGAACTCGTGGGTCGTGTCCGGGGACCTCACCGACACGGGCATGCCGCTGCTCGCCAACGACCCGCACCTGGGCGCATCACTCCCCTCGGTCTGGTATCAGGTGCAGCTCCGGTGCAGCGAGGTCACCGACGACTGCCCGTTCGACATGGGCGGTTTCTCGTTCTCGGGTCTCCCCGGCATCGTGATCGGCCACAACCAGCAGGTCGCCTGGGGCTTCACCAACCTGACCACCGACGTCACCGACCTCTACGTCGAGCGGATCGAGGGCGACCAGTACTGGCGCGACGGCGCACTGGTGCCGATCGACGAGACCACCGAGACGATCGCCGTGGCCGGGGGCGACGACATCGATCTCACGATCCGGTCGACCGTGCACGGACCGATCATCTCGGGTCTCACCGACGACTTCACCGCGATCGCCGACGACCCTGAGCCGGGCCTCGCCGCCGGCGGCGCCGCAGGTCCGGCGCCCACCGGCACCGCGCCGGAGGGAGCCGAGTACGCGGTCAGCCTGCGCTGGACGGCGCTCGACCCCGGCACGGCCGCGACCGCGATCTTCGCTCTGTCGACCGCCCAGGACTTCGAGGAGTTCCGCGCGGCGGCCGCGCTGTTCGATGTGCCGGCACAGAACCTCATCTATGCGGACGTCGAAGGCAACATCGGCTATCAGACCCCCGGACGCCTCCCCGTGCGCGGGGCCGGCGACGGATGGATGCCGCAGCCCGGCTGGGACAGCAGCTACGACTGGACCGGATTCATCCCGTTCGACGAACTGCCGGTGTCATACAACCCGGCATCCGGGTACATCGTGACCGCGAACAACGCGATCGTCACCGACGACTACCCCTACTTCCTCTCACGGGACTGGGACTACGGCTACAGGGCCGATCGCATCGCGCACCTGATCGAGCGACGCGCCGCCGCCGCACCGCTCACCGCCCAGGACATGCGGGAGATCCAGATGGACAGCGAGATGTGGATCGGCAAGCGACTCGCAACGGAGATGGAGGATGTGGAGGTGACGGGTGCGGGGACTGCAGATGCCGTGGCGCTGCTGCGCTCGTGGGACGCACAGAACGACGCAGGGTCGGCCGCGGCCGCCTACGCGAACGTCCTCTGGTCGAACCTCGTGCAGAACCTGTTCGCCGAACGCGACCAGCCCCTGCCGATCGACGGCCAGGGTCGACTCTTCACCGTCGTCGCGGACCTTCTCGATGACCCATCCGACCCGCTCTGGACCAACCCGAGCATCGATGTCGCGGGCATGGACGAGATGCTCGCTCTGTCGGCCGAGGAAGCGTACGACGAGCTCTCCGCGGTTCAGGGCGACGTCGTCACCGCATGGAGGTGGGGCGACCTGCACGCGATCACCCTCACGAGCGACACCCTCGGGTCCTCCGGCATCGCCCCGATCGAAGCCCTCTTCAACCGCGGCCCCTACGCCGTCAGCGGCGGCGCGTCCGTGGTCAACGCCACCGGCTGGGAGCTCGGCACGTCGTACGCCACGACCACCGTGCCGTCGATGCGGATGGTCGTCGACCTCTCCGATCTCGACGCCTCGACCTGGATCCACCTCACCGGCGCATCCGGACACGCGTTCGACGAGCACTACGTCGATCAGACGTCCGACTGGGCGGCGGGGATTCAGCGGCCGTGGGCATTCACCGACGCGGCGGTCGATGCGGCGACGCGTCACACTCTGGTGCTGGCGCCGGCCGGTTAGCCCGGGGCGGCTCTACGGACTCAGGCGGGAGCAGGCGTGGCGGATGCTGCGGCGCGGCGTGCGATGAGCCAGATGCCGATCGCTGCGGCGAGGAAGATCGCGGCGAGGATCACCCAGCCCACGAAGCCGAAGGTGATCGCGGTGGCGTTCACGACGATCGGCGACGCCAGGGCTCCGAGCGAGAAGCCCATGCCGAACACGCCCTGATAGGCGCCCGCTCGCACAGGATCGGCGAGCTCGAAGCTGAGACCCCAGGCTCCGGCCTGCGACAGGATCTCGGCGAACGTGTGCGCGATCATGCCGACGATGAGGGTGACGATCGCCGCCCATGCCGGAAGCCCCGCGGCGAGCGCGTAGATCAGGCAGGCGGAGACCATCAGCCAGCCGGCGATCATCGTCACCCTGCCGGCGATCCGCAGGTCGTGCGTGCCACGGGAGGCACGCACCTGGAACAGGACGACCAGGGCGGTGTTGACGATCAGGAGCACTGCGAACGTGGCATCCGGGGCGTTTGTGTACTCGCTGATCCACAGCGGCACCCCGAGTTCCGCGACTCCGAACTGCATGCCGAAGATCGCCGAGAGCGCGCTCAGCAGCAGGTACCTCGGGTCCCGCCACGGTGAGCGGCGGTTCCAGTCCCTGAGGGAGAGCGAGCCGAGCGCGCAGACGGCGCCCGCGCAGGCGATGACGACGCGGTAGGCCTCGGGTGTGCCGAGAGCCAGAGCGATCGCGCCGAATCCGGAGCCTGCCGCGATCGCGAGGTTCGTGACCGTGCGCAGCACCGCACGCGCGTGCACCCGCCGGTCCGGCGCGAAGCCCCGGGCGATGATCGCGGAACGAGCGGAATACCCCAGCGAGTCGAAGAAGCCCGAGAGGCTGGCGAGGACGAGCGCCGACACGAAGTCCCCGACGAACGCGTATGCGGCGAGCAGCACGCCACCCGCCATCTCGAAGCCGAAGGCGAGGCGTCGGGCGCTCCACCGGTCGGCGAGCCAGCCGCCGAGGAGCGACCCGACCACCCCGCATCCGCTCGACACGGCGAGCACCACCGCAGCGTGCGCGGGCGAGAGGCCGATGATCTGCGTGAAGAACAGCACGGTGACCGCGAGGAAGACGCCGCGGCCGATGCGTGAGACGGCCGTCGCGGCGACGAGCGCGCGCAGCACCGGATCGCTCAGACCATCGGCGATGCGCGCGATGACACCCTTGGGCGAGCCTGATGTCTCGCCCTCCGACTCGATCTGATCGGGATCGGGGTTCGGCGAAGACACCCTTCATCCTCGCACGACGCAGGCTCGCCCCTCGTCGCACACCGGCGTACGGCATGCGTGGATCCCGGTTCGTCGCAGGGGTCCCACTCGGTTAGCGTTGAGGTGTGGTCTCCAGCTATCTCGCCCCGAAGGGCACCCCCGTCACGCTGCTCGAGTTCGAGCACGCGGGCGCGACGCTGATCGCGGAGACCTTCGGCGAAGGACCGCACACCTTCCTCCTGCTGCACGGCATCGGCATGGGACGCAGCGTCTACCTCGACGTCGTGCAGCGACTGAAAGGCCGGGTGATCGCACTCGACCTGCCCGGTTTCGGCGAAGCACCCGAGCCCGCTCGCACCTTCACCATGGAGCGTCACGCCGACCTCGTCGCCGCGTACCTCCGTCATGCCGACGAGGGCCCCGTCGTCGTCATCGGGCACTCGATGGGCAGTCAGATCGCCGCGGAGCTCGCCGCCCGGCATCCCTCCCTCGTCGAGGGCGTCGTGCTCGCCGGTCCGACCGTCAACAAGGCCGCACGGAACGTCGCAGCGCAGGCGAGCTATCTCCTCACGGACCTGGTCGGCGAGCGCCCGCTCGTGATCTGGCGAGGTGCCCGCGAATATCTGCGCGGCGGCCCCCACCTCATCCGCAAGATCCGGGCGACCATCGTGCACGAGCCGGAGAAGGCGTTCGCGCGCATCGATCAGCCTGTGCTGGTGCTGCGCGGAGAAGACGACCCGCTCGCTCCGATGACCTGGTGCCAGGAGATCATCGACGAGATCCCGGGTGCCGATCTGCAGGTCATCCCGGATCACGGCCACGGCACGTTGATCAGCGACTCCGAGCCGGCCGCGCGGCTGATCCAGAGCTTCGCCGACGGCCTCTGACCTGCCGCCCCGCACTTTTCCGTTCACAACTCAGCATGAACGCATGTGAGCCCCGTGATTCCGCTACTCGACCGCCGCTCCGCGGCGATTCCTGCTGAATTGTGAACGACGTGCGTCTACGAACCTCGGTCCGAGTGCAGCGATGACCTGCTCGAGAGCCTGCCTCACAGACGCCTGGTCACCGAAAATGTCTTTCGCAAGGGGCCGGACGGTCACGAAGCCGAGTCGGGCCGCGGCGATATCGCGCTCGCGATCCTGCATCTGCTTCTCCCACCCCTCGTGGAACTCCTTGCTGTCGCACTCGATGATCAACCAGCCGTCCACCACGAAGTCGACGTACCCGACGCCTTCGAGGTACACCTGGGTCTCATAGGCGACGCCCATCGTCCGGAGCAGCAACCGCATGAATGTCTCTGAGCCCGAGCCCGCCGACGGGTCGACCAGTGCGAGCAGCGGGCGGAATCGGGCGGGTAGAGCAGCGAACATCGTGACCAGATCGTCGCGGGTCAGGAGTCCGTGATGAAGCACACTGTCCAAGGTGGCAAGCGCCTCGCGCGGAGCCTGGCAGAGCACGGAGTGCGCGACGGCATCGATCAACGGAGCCGCATGAAGGCTCTCGCGAACGCTGGTCAGCGCCTTCCAATGGAGCACGACCTTTCCGTCCCTCGCCACACGTAGACGAGACGAACCCGGAGTCACGAGCACATGGAGCTCTCGGCAACGGAACACGAAGACACCGAGAAGGGCGAGGAGAGACAAGCATGAGACCCGCCCGCCGATGCGGACAGCCTCGACGATGTCCCGGTGCGTCGACGGCAGCGCATATCGATCGCGGCGCACGTGCTGGAGTTCTCCTCGGGCCACCGACTCGGCGATGAGACGCCCCGTAAGCCCTCGGTGCACCAGATCCGATCGACTGAAGACCGTGCGCGAATAGGTGTCTTTCGCGCGCTGAACGACCGTCTTCTGCTTATTCCCCATCGCAGAAGTGTGCAGACAAGGGACGGTGTCGATGTGCGTCGTCCAAGCAACAGTGGATGACCTGCACGGAACAGGGTTCCGTGTAGGAGAAGAAGCAATGACCGGTGTCGTTCACTACTCAGCATGGATCTCGTATCGAGCAGCCCTGAAGCCCCTTTGGCCCCACCGGCACAGGCTCATGCTGAATTGTGAACCGCAAGCGGCCCCGCACCGGCGTAAGACGTGCGTGGCGTCCGTCTCAGCGCAGCTGCGGGCGTGCGATCAGCCGGCGGCCGGCGGGGTCTGCTTCGACTCGGCGAGCTCGTCCACGACCAGGCTGCGCTCGTCGGTGGTGCCGTTGCGATACGCCTGCCGCCCGACGATGTGCGCGGACAGCGGCGCGGTGGCGAACTGCATGAGCACGACCGGGGCGACGAGCGCGAGCCCGAACAGGATTCCCCCTACCGTGCGCTGAGACAGGGCGATCGCGAGGCAGATGAGGATGAGGCCGAGCACCTGCGGTTTGGTCGCGGCGTGCAGCCGCGACGGCACGTCGCGGAATCGCAGCAGCCCGACCGCCGCCGACAGGCAGAGGATCGCGCCGAGCAGGATCAGCACGAGCACCGCGACGTCGATGACCACGTCGGGAATGGCGAGACCGAACACGTTCATGGTGTCGTGTTGTCCCTTCTGGCCACGAACCGGGCGACCGAGATCGAGCCGAAGACGCCGACCGCGGCGATGATCAGCATCACCGGGATGTTGCGGGTGTGGCCGTTGATGGCCATCTCGGCACCGAGCACGCACATGACCTCGGTGAGCAGCACGTCGGAGGCCACCGCCCGGTCGAGGATCGAGGGCCCCCGCACGATGCGGATGATCGTCAGGATGGCGGCGACGCCGAAGACGACCATGATCGCGAGCATCAGCACATTCATCGGGCACCTCCGCCGGCGCGCGCCGCACGTTCGTCGGCCTTGAGGGCACGGTACTGCGCCGGGGCTCCGAGCGCACGCACGACCCGTCGCTCCCAGCGCAGCACGCCTTCGCGCTGCTTCTCGACATCGGCCATGCTGCGCACCCCGATCACGTGCAGATACAGCACCTGCCGGTCGCGATCGGCCTCGACGACGAGCGACCCGGGAACCAGCGACGACACCACGGACACGTGCGTCATCATCAGGTCGTCGGCGTAGCGCAGAGGAACGGCGATGATCGCGGCGCCGGGCTGATGCCGGAAGTCGAACACCTGCACGGTGACCGCGACGGCGCCGCGGAGCACGGCGAAGAGGAACTGCACGATGAGCAACGCGGCGAACCAGATGTTGATGCGTCCCGAGAGCTCGACGGTGGGCAGCCGGAAGACACGGGTGACGAACACCGCGATGACCAGGCCCGAGACGAACGCCAGCACCGTGAACTGCCCCCACAGCAGCATCCAGAGCACGACGAGCCATGCCAGGAACGGCAGCTGCACGCGGATGTCCCGCCAGAAGTGGCGGCCGGTCTCGGTGGGGCTCATCCTTCCACCTCGTCTTCCAGCTGCACGAGGGTGACGGGGTCGAGCAGCGCCGCACCGATGCGGTCGCACAGGGCATACAGCGGGCCCGCGAACACGGTGAGCGCGATCGTGACCCCGACCATCCCGGCGGTCGCGATGGTCATGATCCGGGGGATGCGGCGACGCTCCTGCTGCTCATCCGCGGCCGGGGCGTTGCCGAGGTACGAGATGCGCCCCTCGGTCTCGGTCGAGTCGTCCTCCTCGCGCCAGAACGCGAGGTTCCATGCTCGCATCAGCGCGTAGAGCGTGAGCAGCGAGGTGACGATGCCGCCGAAGATCAGCACGAGCATCAGCGGCGTTCCCACGGATGCTGCCGCTTCGAACAGCGCGAACTTGCCGATGAAACCGGAGAACGGCGGCAGTCCGCCGAGGTTGATCGCGGGGATGAAGTAGAGCACCGCGATCACGGGCGCGACCTTGAGCAGTCCCTTCACGCGCAGGATGGACGTGCTTCCCGCCCTGCGCTCGATGAGACCGACCGCGAGGAACAGCGTCGTCTGCACGATGATGTGGTGGACGATGTAGTAGACCGTCGCGCCGATCGCCGCGGGGGTCGCTATCGCGAGGCCGAAGATCATGTAGCCGACGTGGCTCACCAGCGTGAACGACAGGATTCGTTTGAGCTCGGCCTGTGCGACAGCGCCGAGCACGCCCACGATCATGGTCGCCAACGCGATGATCAGCAGCACCGTGTCGATGCTGTTCTCGGCGAACAGCTGCGTCTCGGTGCGGATCAGCGCGTAGACGCCGACCTTGGTCAGCAATCCCGCGAACACCGCAGTGACGGGCGCCGGTGCCGTCGGGTACGAGTCGGGCAGCCAGAACGACACCGGGAAGATCGCGGCCTTGATGCCGAAGGCGATCACCAGCATGAGGTGCAGCACGAGCTGCGTCTCCTGCGGGAGCTCGGTCATGCGCTCGGCGATCTGGGCCATGTTCACGGTGCCGAGGGCACCGTAGATCATCGCGATCGAAGCGAGGAACAGGATCGACGAGACCAACGAGACGACGATGTAGACGGCACCCGTGCGGATGCGGGACTCGGTGCTCCCGAGCGTTATCAGCACGTACGACGCCACGAGCAGGATCTCGAATCCGACGTACAGGTTGAAGAGGTCGCCCGCGATGAAGGCGTTGAAGATGCCGGCCGCGAGGATCAGGTACGACGGGTTGAAGATCGAGATCGGGGTCTCGTCGGTGCCGTCCGCGGCACCCTGACCGATCGAGAAGAGCAGGACCGCGAGCAGCACGATGCTCGAGATGAGCACGAGGAGCGCCGCGAGCCTGTCGACGTAGAGCACGATGCCGAAGGGCACCGGCCACCCGCCGACCGAGACCGCGAGCGGCTCACCCGCATCGACGACGACCAGCAGCACGGCCGCGATGACCGAGACGATCGCGAGCGTGGCCACCGTGACGAAGGCCTGGAGGCGCGGATTGCGGCCGAAGATCAGGGTCACGGCGGCGCCGAGCAGCGGCAGGGCGACGAGCAGGGGGACGAGGGCGCTCATCGGCGGTCCTCCCCATCGTCGGTGTGCTCGGGTGCGCTGTCATCGGATGCCGTGTCAGCCGCCGTATCTCGAGCGGCGTCCGCCGCATCGGTCTCGTGGGCGTCCGACGCGTGCGTGTCGGCATCCGTCCGGAAAGCCGACGAGTGCGTCGAGTCCTCGGCGTCGTCGTCGGGCGGTGCCGACTCCCCGTCGAGGACGGCCGCGCCTGGACCGGCATCCACATCGGGATCCTGGTCGGACGCCGCAGACACGGCTCGAGGCGGGGTGGGCCGGTCGGTCGGAGCGTCGTCGTTGATCGCGGCGTGGTCGCGCATGTGCAGCACGGTGATCGGCGACGTCTGCACGCCGACGAAGTCCGTGGTCGCCTCGTCGTCCGCCGCGTCGGCCTCGTCGTCCATGAGGTCTTCGTCGGCATCGGTGCGCTCGCGGAGTGCGATGTCGGCCTCGTCGTCCTCGACGGTGTCGGCCTGACCCAGCTGCCACGAGCGGTAGATGAGGGCGAGGAGGAATGCCGAGACGGCGAACGTGATGACGATGGCGGTCAGGGTGAGCGCCTGGGGCAGCGGGTCGCTGAGCTCGCCCTCGGTTCCGAAGAAGGGCGCGTTGCCGGGCACTCCCATGACGATGAGGAGCAGCAGGTTCGTCGCGTTGCCGAGCAGCAGGAAGCCGATCAGCACGCGGGTGAGACTGCGCTCGAGCATCGCGTAGACGCCGCAGGCGAAGAGCACGGCCATGATCACGATCAGGGTGAGGGAGACATCCATCAGAGGGTCACCCCTCGCTCGCGGAACTCCTGCGCCTGACGGTCGACCTCGGCACCGAGGCTGCGCAGCACGTCGAGCACGAGGCCGATCACGACCAGGTACACACCGACATCGAAGATGGTCGAGGTGACGAACTCCATGTGGCCGATGCCGGGGATCTCCCACTCCCAGAAGTTGCTGGTGAGCGGCGCCAAGCCGAAGAACAGCGGCACGACCGCCGTGCCGACGGCGAGGATCAGACCGGCACCGAGCAGTCGCCCGGCATCCGTGGGTGCGGCAGCGCCCAGCTCCCAGCGTCCGCCGGCGACGTAGCGCATGACGAGGGCCATGCCCGCGACGAGGCCTCCGGCGAAGCCTCCGCCTGGCAGGTTGTGGCCGGAGAAGAGCAGGAAGATCGACACGACGATGATCGTGTGGAAGAGGATGCGGACGATGACCTCGAGCAGGATCGACCTGTTCTCGGGCTTCATCTTCGGGCCGCCGACGAGCCAGGCGCGGGGGCTGCTCTCGTTCTCGTCGGTCTGGAAGCGCACGCCCTCGGTCGTCTCGACGAGCGGGCGGCTGAGCGTGCGACGGCGGCGCGCCTTGGGCAGCGTCTTCGTCGCGGAGAGCATGTCGGCGCGGTGCGTGACGAACACGAGAGACGCGACACCCGTGGCGGCGAGCACGAGCACCGAGAGCTCGCCCATCGTGTCCCAGCCGCGCAGGTCGACCAGGGCGACGTTCACGACGTTCTTGCCGTGACCGATCTCGTACGCGAGCTTCGGGAACGCGGCGGAGATCGGATCCGCGACGCGGGACTGGGTCGCCACGATCGCGACCAGCGCCATGGTGAGCCCGACCCCGACACCCAGCAGCGCGCGGGGAATGCGCCCGACAGAGGCGTTGTGCTCGCCCATCCGCGCGGGCAGGCGACGCAGCACCAGTGCGAAGGTGACCATCGTCACGGTCTCGACGAGGATCTGCGTGAGCGCGAGGTCGGGGGCGCCGCTGGTCGCGAACAGCACGACCATCCCGAGGCCGGTGATCGACACGAGCACGACGCCCGTGTATCTCTTCTGCGCGCGCACGGCCATGACGCCCGCGGCGGCCATCATCGGCGCGACCACGAGCTGCGTGGGCGTGTGCCAGGCCGAGAGCTGGAAGCGATCGATGTCACTGGCGACGAGCGCCGTGATCTCGGCGGCGACGAACACCACGAAGATGGTGCCGACGTAGACCGGCAGAGAGCCGCGCTGGGTGAGCGTCGTGCTCAGCACCGAGAGTCGGTCGATACCGCGCATGACCAGGTAGTAGACGTCTGCGGCAGTGAAGCGGATCAGTCGCGCCTTGCGGTCCCATCCGGTGCGCAGCGTGAGGAGGAAGACCGCGGCGCCGAGCAGGATCGACAGGATCGAGATGCCGAGCGCCGGCTCGAGACCGTGCCAGAGCGCGAGGTGCCCGGGTCCTTCCGCGGCGACCCCCTCCGCATCGAGGCCCGGGGTGGCTGTGAGCGCGTATCCCTGGAGCGCGACGTCGAGAGCCGGTGCTCCGATCCCGGCGGCGAGCGTGAGCCCGGCGAGGATGATCGGCGACGAGAGGAATCCGACGGGCGGGTCGGGCCAGGCGGTGTCGGGAAGGCGATCGCCCGCCGCATCGCGCTTGGTCCAGAAGGCACCGCAGAGGAAGCGGATGCCATATGCCGCCGTGAGCATGGATCCCAGGCTGACGCCGATGATCGCGACGAGCCCCCAGGGCGAGCCGTGCAGTGCGTCGTCCAGGAGCGCCGTGAGGGTCGACTCCTTCGCCACGAATCCGAGGGTCGGTGCGATGCCGGCCATCGATGCGATGGAGATGAATGCCGCTGTCGCCATGACGGGAGCCTGACGCCCGACGCCACTCAGCTCGGTGATGTCTCGCGTCGACAGCTGACGGTCGATCACGCCGACGATCAGGAACAGCGCCGACTTGAACAGCGCGTGCGCGATCACGAGTGCGAGACCGGCCAGCGCGCTCGCCTGGGTGCCGTAGCCGATGACGACCGAGAAGAAGCCCAGCTGGCTGACGGTGCCGAACGCGAGGATGCGCTTGAGGTCGGTCTCGCGCAGCGCCTGGATGCCGCCGATCAGCATCGTCAGGATGCCCAGCGAGATGATGATCGGCCGCCACGGACCGGTGAAGGCGAAGATCGGGGCGAAGCGCGCGATCAGGTAGATACCCGCCTTGACCATCGCCGCGGCGTGCAGGTACGCGCTCACGGGAGTGGGCGCCGCCATCGCACCGGGCAGCCAGAAGTGGAAGGGGAAGATCGCGGACTTGCTGATCGCGCCGACGAGGAGCATCACGACGGCGGCGTCGACGATGGCGCCTGTGGGTGCGATCTCGAGGATCTCGCGGATGCTCGAGGTACCCGCGTCGACCACGAGCAGCACGACTCCGACGAACATCACGAGCCCGCCGAGAGTGGTGACCAGGAGCGCCTGCAGTGCTGCTCGTCGGCTGGCGGCGCGGCGTCGGTAGTGCCCGATGAGGAGGTACGAGAGGATGCTCGTCACCTCCCAGAACATCACGAGCATGACGAGGTCGTCGGTCAGGACGAGGCCGTACATCGCACCCGCGAACCCGAGCAGCACGCCCGCGAACTGGCCGATGCCGGCGGAGTCGTCATGGAAGTACCAACGGCAGTACAGCAGCACGAGAGCACCGACGCCGGTGACGATGAGCGTCAGCACCCAGCCGAGCACGTCCATGTTCATGGACAGATTCAGTCCGAGCTGCGGGATCCACGCGACCGAGACGAAGGGCGTCGGTCCGTCGAGCACCTGAGGGGTGAGGACGAGGGCGTGGATGAATGCCGCGGCGGGAATGAGAGCCGCGATGGCGAATGCCTGGGATCCCAGCCAGCGCACCAGAACGGGCATCAGGATCGACCCGAGGAGGAACACGGCGAGGAGCGTCAGCATATACGCGGCTCCTCAAAGCTCGTCGGCCGGGGGCGGCGCAGGCGGGCGGGCGGGTGTCGATATCGAGTTTACCTTGATATTCCGCGCTTCAGGGTCGATGATGTCGGCGCCCGACCATGCAAATGGTCGGTTTCCCCCGGATTTTCGGGCACTTTGCGCGATCTCGCACGCAGAATCAGCTCATTCGGATGCGTTCTCAGCCTGCCGAGCGAGCGCCGGACCGAGACGGTCGTACGAGTTCGCGATGTGCATCCTCATCGCCGCGGCGGCGGCTTCGGGGTCGCGTCGGCGCAGCGCGTCGAGGATGCTCTCGTGCTCGCTCACGGTGTCGTCTTCGAAGTCGTGGCGGAAGTTCAGCCGGTAGAGGTGCATGTGCGCACGCAGCCGCACGATGGCCTCCGACAGCAGCGGACTCTGCGCACTCTCCGCGATCAGGTGATGGAAGTGCAGATCCTCGTCGATGAACCGCCGGTAGTTGCGGAAGCGCTCGTCCTCATCGGGTGCCGACGCTGTACGCATCGTCACCACGGACTCCGCCAGCTCGGTCTCGGTCTCGTGGTCGAGATGCGCCGATGCACGCCGCGCCGCCTCCGGCTCCAGCAGCTCGCGCATGTCGTACAGATCGCGCAGGCCCGCCGCGTCGAGCAGAGGAGCTGCGACATAGCCCTTCAGCGCCCGCTTCGCGACGAGCCCTTCGGACTCGAGCCGCGTCAGCGCCTCGCGCACGGGCGTCGGAGACACGTCGAGGTCGCGGGCGACCGCGTCGATGTTGACCTTTGCTCCCGGTTCGATGACCTGGTCCATGAGCAGGCCGAGCACCGCGTCGTACACGTCGTCGACGAGCGCGCGCCGCGCCGGAAGCGGCCTCGGTCCGCGTGCCTCGTCGTCGCCGAACATGAGTCTCATCGTAGGGGGTGCCCTTCGTCGGCGATCAGACCGCGATCACGCAGATCGTCCCAGACCGCCTCGGCGACCGGGCGTGCGACGAGACGGCTGTTGCGCGCGACCTGCTCCGCGCTGGCACCGCCCATCACCACCGCGCCCACGGCGGGATGCGTCAGCGGATACTGTGCGGCCAGCTCGGGGAGTGTGGTGCCGTGATGCCGGGCGACCCGGGCGATCGCCTGAGCCCGGGCGAGCACCGAGCGGTCCGCGGGGCCGTAGTCGAACGTGGCATCGCGAGCGGGAGCATCCGTCGCGAGGATTCCCGAGTTGAAGACGGCGGCGGCCAGCACCGTCACCGCACGCTCCCGGGCGATTGGAAGCAGGTCATCGGCGGCCGACTGGTCGAGCAGCGTCCAGCGCCCGGCGACCATCATGACGTCGGCATCCGTCTCCTGCACGAACCGCGTGAGCATGCCGCTCTGATTCATGCCGGCACCGAACGAGCGGATGACGCCCTGGTCCCGCAGCTCGCTCAGGGCGGGGAAGGCACCCTCGAGCGCCTCGCGCTCGTGCTCATCGGGATCGTGCACCAGAGCGATGTCGATGCGGTCGAGTCCGAGGCGCTCGAGCGACTGCTCGACCGAGCGCAGCACGCCGTCGCGGGAGTAGTCGCGCACGCGCCGATGATCCGCCGGCACGTCGAACAGGTTGTCGAGGTCCGAGCGGCCCGCGGCATCCTGCGGAACCAGCAGGCGTCCGACCTTGGTCGAGACGATGTACTCCTCACGCGGGAGCTCGCGCAGGCTCTCGCCGAGGCGTCGCTCGGCGAGGCCGAGACCGTAGTGCGGCGCGACATCGAAGTACCGCACGCCGCCCTCCCACGCGGCCGGCACGATCCGCGGCCACTCCCGGTCGTCCAGCGCCCGGTACAGATTGCCGAGCGCGGCAGCCCCATAGGCGACGGGCGGGGCGAGAAGCCCTCCGCGTCCGATCGCGACGGGCTTCGCTGCGGTGGAGACAGGCGCACTCATGACACGATCAGCCGGCCCAGGGCGTCATCGTTCCAGGGGATGCCGAGGCCCGCCTGGGTCGGCGCCCACCCGCGACCGTTCTCGATGCGGATCTCGCCCGTCGTGACCGCTCGCAGCTGCGGGATGTGCTCGAGGTACAGCGCGTTGGGGATCGCGCAGACGAGGGAGACGTGGAGCTCCATGAGGAAGTGCGGCGCGACGGGGGCGTTGAAGGACTCGGCCAGATGCGCGATCTTGAGCCACGGAGTGATCCCGCCGACCCGGGCGACGTCGGCCTGCACGATCGACGCGCCGCCACGCTGCAGGTGCTCGCGGAAGTGACCGAGCGAGTACATGCTCTCGCCGACCGCGATCGGCACCGACGTCGAGCGCGCCAGAAGGCGATGCCCCTCGATGTCCTCCGCAGGCAGCGGCTCTTCGAACCAGAAGACGTCGACCTGCTCGAACAGCCGGGCTCGACGCACGGCTTCGGCGACCGTGAACGACTGGTTCGCGTCGACCATGATGTCCATGCCGGGTCCGACCGCGTCGCGCACGGCACGCAGTCGCTCGAGGTCCTGGTGCCCTCGCGGCATGCCGACCTTGATCTTCACGCCGCCCATGCCGCGCTCTTTGGCGGCGACCGCATGGGCGACGAGCTCGTCGGTGCGGAAGTGCAGCCATCCGCCCTCCGTGTCGTACACGGGCACGGAGGGCGACGCGCCTCCGGCGGCGACCCAGAGCGGGAGTCCGGCGCGACGGGTCTTCGCATCCCAGACCGCGGTGTCGACCGCGGCGAGCGCGAGTGCCGTGATCGGCCCGACCGTGGTGGCGCGAGTGATGCCGAAGAGTGCGAGCCACAGCGCTTCGGGACGCTCGGCCTCGAGCCCGATCAGAGCGGGCAGCAGCGTCTCGCGCAGCATGCTGAGCACCGCCCCGCCGCCGGTGCCGATCGTGTAGCTGTAGCCGATGCCCTCGGTGCCGTCGGCGGTGCGCAGCCGCACGAAGATGGTCTCCTGCTTGACGAACGTCTGCAGGGCATCCGTGCGCTCGGTCTCCACGGGCAGGTCGCACAGCTGCGCCTCCGCGTGCACGATGCGGCTGCCGGCCGTCGCGTCCGCGATGGCCTCCCGCACGGGCTTCGTGGTGTGGTGTGTCGTGGTCATCAGCGTCCTCCGAGTCCGCCCAGGGTGACCCCCTTGATGAGCTGCCGTTGCAGCAGCAGCACGAGGATCAACGAGGGGATGACGGCCAGTGTCGATGCGGCCATGAGCAGCGACCACTGCGTGCCGAACTGACCGGTGAACATGCCGAGCCCGAGGGGCACGGTGGCCATGTCCTGCGTGTTGATGATGATCAGCGGCCACAGGTACGAGTTCCAATAGCCGATGAACGAGAACACCGCGAGCACGCTGAGCGGGGCGACCAGCTGCGGCAGCAGCACCGACCACAGGGTGCGCAGTCGCGAGGCGCCGTCGATCAGTGCCGCCTCCTCGTACTCCATGGGGATGGTGAGGAAGAACTGCCGCATCAGGAAGGTGCCGAACGCGGTGAAGGCGAACGGGATGATGAGGGCCGCGTAGCTGTCGTTCCATCCCCAGCTGTTGATCATGATGAAGAGCGGGACGACGAGCACCTCCTGCGGCAGCACGAGAGTGAGCACGAACAGCAGGAAGAGCTTGTCGCGGTACTTGAACCGCAGTCGAGAGAAGGCGTAGGCCGAGAGCACGGCGACGATCACCGAGAGGGCGGCGCCGAGGATCGCGACGAACAGGCCGTTGAGGATGAAGCGTCCGAACGGCACGACGGTCCACGCCTCGACGAAGTTCGCCCAGCGGATCTCCGATCCGAAGATCTGCGGGGTGGCGGTGAAGACCTCGTTCTCGGGCTTGAGCGCCGTGAGGAACATCCAGATGAAGGGGAACGCGAAGATCAGCGCGACCACGGCGATGGCTGCGGTGTTGAGCCACTCCTTGAGCGACTCACGGCGCTGTCGCGCACGACGGGGCAGGCTCACGACGTCACTCATAGTTCACCCACCTGCGCTGGCCGACGAACTGCAGGGCCGTGATGAGCATCACGACGAGGAAGAGGATCCACGCGAGAGCGGATGCATAGCCGAGCCGATCGAAGACGAATCCGTTGCGGTACAGGTACAGCACGAAGGTGTTGGTGCTCTCTCCCGGCCCGCCCTGCGTGAGGAAGAGCGGCTGTACGAACACCTGGAACGCGCCGATCATCGTCATCGTGGAGCAGAAGAACAGCGACGGCGAGAGCAGCGGGAGGATGATGAAGCGCAGTCGCTGCCACGCCGAGGTGCCGTCGATGCGAGAGGCCTCGAGCAGTTCCTTCGGGATCGCGCTGAGTCCGGCCGACAGGACGATCACGTTGTAGCCGAACGACTGCCATACCGACATCGCGATGACCGAGGGCAGCGCCCACGCCGAGTCCGACAGCCAGTTCGGTCCGTCGACGCCGACGGTCGCGAGCATCGAGTTGACGAGACCGTCCTGCGAGAGCAGGAGTCGCCACACCAGCGCGTTGGCCACCACGGGCGTGATCACGGGCAGGAAGAAGATGACCCGCCACGCCCCGGCCGCCTTCATGCGCGTGCTGAGCCACAGCGAGATGGTGAGGGCGACGACCAGATTCAGCGCCGTGTACACGATCGCGAAGATCAGGGTGTTGCCGAGCACCGTGTAGAACGTCGGGTCGCGGAACAGCTTGACGTAGTTCTCGAAGCCGATGAAGTCGGGGCTGCCGAACAGCTTCCAGTCGAACAGGCTGATGAAGGCCGACCCGAACAGCGGAGTGAGGATGAAGAGGACGAACCCGATCATCCCGGGTGCGAGGAAGGCCACCGCCACCCAGGCTTGGCCGCGCCGTCGCGGGGGGCGGGGAACCCGCGGGGCGGGAGCGCCGAAGCGCACTCCCGCCGCGCCGGGCACGGGAGAGGAGGCCGTGGCCTCTCTCCGCTCGCTCATGATCGCCATCCGCTCAGCCCGCGACCGAGTTCTGGATGGTCTCCATGATCTCCTCCGCCGTCAGCTCACCCCGGTAGCCCTGCACTCCGTACTGGGTCATCAGGGTCTCGACCTGGTTCCAGGTCGGGGTGGTGCGCTGCGGGGTCGCATCGGCCAGCAGAGCCTCGACGACCTCGGCCGCACCCTCGGTCTTGCCCTCAGCCCAGGCCGGGAGCGCCTCGATGCGCGCCGGAACGATGCCGCGCGCCTCGGCCTGCTTCTCCTGCACCGACACCGAGGTCAGTGCCTCGATCGCCGCGAACGCCTCGTCCGGGCGGTCGCAGTTGGCCGCGATGCCGAAGCCCGAACCCGCCGTCATCGCGGCGGCCTCGCCGCTGGTCGACGGGACGATCGTGACGCCGAGCGTGAAGTCGGCGGCGTCGGCGAAGCTGCCGTACATCCACGGACCTTCGATCAGCATCGGCACCTCGCCCGAGGTGAAGGCCTGCTGCGAGACCTCCGAGCCGTCCGCCGCCTCGGGGGCCTTGGCGACCTGCTCGACCGACACCAGGTCGAAGAAGCTCTGGATCTGGTCGACGAAGTCGGGGTTCGTGAGGTCGAGCTCGCCGTCCTCGGTCACGGCCGGAACGCCGTCGGCGAGCGACCAGGCGTTCGGGATGAAGATGCCGGGTGCGAGCGCGAGGCCCTTCTTGTCGCCGTCGGTCAGCGCCTTCGCATCCGCGATGAACTGATCGCGCGTGTACTCGGTGCCGGGCAGTTCGAGACCCGCGGCCTCGAACGCGTCGACGTTGTAGAACAGCACGATCGGCTCGGCATCGTAGGGGATCGCCCTGATCGTGCCGTCGACCGTCATGCCGCTGAGCATGGATGCGTCGATGTTCTCGATGTCGAAGTCGGACTTCTCGATCAGGTCGTCGAGCGGCATCAGCAGGTCGCCGAGCTCCTGCGCGCGGGCCGCCTGCGTGGTCAGCAGGCAGGGCGGGTTCGAGCCGCTGAGGCGGGTCTTCACCTTGGTCCAGTAGTCCGAGAAGCTGGGCCCCTCGACGGTGATGTCGAGGTCGGGATCCTCGGCCTGGGCGCCGTCGATGAAGTCAGCCCACTGCGCCTGATCGCCCTCGCTGGCGGCCCACGTGTAGAGCACGAGAGGGCCGCCGGCGTCGCCGCCTCCTCCTCCCGATCCGCTGGCACAGCCGGCGAGGGTGAGAGCGGTGAGGCCCGCGACGCCTGTCAGGATGAGACGCTTCGCGCGTCGGGATGAGAGTGCATTCATTCTGTCTGCCTCCTTCATTGGATGCTGATTCGATGCGATGGGTGAGGGGGTGCTGCTCGGGGGTTCGGGTCGTGCTCGGGTCACTCGGAGAAGTCGATGGCGACGACGTCGATCAGGGCGCCGCTCGGTGCGGGGGCGACGATGCGCAGCTCGCCCAGGTCGTCGCCGGCGATCGAGGCCTCGTGCACCTCGAAGCTCGCGTCATGCTGCAGCTCGAGATCGTCGGCCAGGCGGTGCACCCGGGTGATGCGACGCACGGGCAGGCCCCGCACGATGATCTCGTCGACCGGCACCGCGGTCAGATGCAGGTAGAGGCGTCCGGCGCGCGCGGTCGTCGGCCCGTGGAAGTCGATGCCGACGGTGGGCTCGACACCGATCACGGACTCGGCGTGCGCGTGCATCCATTCCGCGAACTCGCCCAGCCGCTCCTGTTCGACCGCCGGCAGCGCACCGTCGGGACCGGGCCCCACGTTGAGCAGCAGATTGCCGCCGCGGGCGACGACGTCGATGAGGGTGACGAGCAGCGACCGCGCGGACTTCTCGTTGTCCGGCCCCGTGCGCCATGCCCAGTGATCGCCGATCGTGAGGCACAGCTCCCACGGACCGGTCGGCGGGGTGAGCGGGAAGCCCTGCTCGGGGGTGCGGTAGTCGCCCTGGCCGGGCAGGCGGTCGTTGATGACGACATCGGGCTGCAGCTCCTTGATCAGGCGGCGCAGTGCCGGCGCCGTCCACTCGACGGCGGAGCGCTCCCAGTCGCCGTCGAACCAGAGCAGATCGATCTGCCCGTAGTTCGTGAGGAGCTCGGTCAGCTGCGCCCGCACGTAGTCGAGGTAGCGCGACCACTCCTCCGGACTCGACCGCCGGTGGCGATCGGTCGCGTCGGGGGTGTCGGCGAACTCGGCGAGGCCCGCGGCGGGCCAGTGCTCGAGCTTGTACGGCCGGTCCTCATCGCGGAATGCCGGATAGTCGGGGTGGTTCCAGTCGGGGAGGCTGTAGTAGATGCCGACCTTCAGGCCTTCGGCGCGCACGGCGTCGACGAACTCACGGGTGATGTCGCGACCGAAGGGGCCGTGCTGCACGCCGAAGTCGGACTCCTCGGTGAAGAACATGTTGTATCCGGCATGGTGACGTGCCGTGAAGACGAGGTAGGTGGCTCCCGCTTCGCGGGCACGACGCGCGAGATCTGCGGCATCCCAGTTCACGGGGTCGAACGTCGGAGCCGTCGCCTGGTACTCGGCCACGGTCACGGCGTCTTCCACGGCATCCTCACCCGGAATGATCGATCGTCCGACGAGGGGCCAGGAGATCTCGATGCCCTGCTGCGATGCCTGGTCCCAGTGCACGAAGAGGCCGAAGCCTGCGCCGCTGAACCACTCCCCGCCGGGGATGCGCTCTGTGGGGCGTCGGAAGCGTGCGTCTGTCATCGAACCTCTCCTTTGAGTCCAAGATTTCCTATAGGATACGTGATAGACGAAACCGTTCACAAGGGTGTGATGAAAGGTGCCTACCGATGGCGATGTTCGAAACCGATCCTGTTCGTCCCGAGGCCTACCGCGAGTTCGAGCGACCGCTTCCCGAGTGGTTCCGCGGCGCCGCACTGGGCATCTTCGTGCACTGGGGGCCGTACTCGGTTCCCGCCTGGGCAGAGCCCACCGGTGAGCTCGGCGCCGTGCCACGGGACGAGTGGTACGCCCACAATCCCTATGCCGAGTGGTACGCCAACACCATGCGCATCGAGGGCTCGCCGACCCACCGGCATCACGAGGAGGTCTACGGCGGGGCTCCTTATGACGACTTCCTCGATGCCTGGAAGGCCGAGGAGTTCGACGCCGACGAGGTGCTCGCCGTGGTCGCGGCGACGGGCGCGAGATACTTCATCCCCACGACCAAGCACCACGACGGCGTCACGCTCTGGGACGCACCGGGAACGGATGGGCGCAACACCGTCGCCCGTGGCCCTGGGCAGGACCTCATCGGAGCCTTCGCCGACGCGACGCGCGCGGCCGGCCTCCGCTTCGGCGTGTATTACTCGGGCGGTCTCGACTGGCACTTCTCCGACCTGCCGCCCATCGCCCATGACGGCGCCCCCGCCCCCGATGACCTCGCCTACGCGGAATATGCGCACGACCACGTCATCGACCTGATCGACCGCTATCGTCCCGACATCCTCTGGGGCGACATCCGGTGGCCGGCTGCGGGAATCGAGCCGGGGCCGAAGAGCATCGCCCACGCCTTCCAGACGTTCTACGCGCAGGTTCCCGAGGGCGTCGTCAACGATCGCTGGGGCGAGTCCCACTGGGACTTCCGCACCAGCGAGTACGTGCACGGCACCGCAGTCGAGGTCGGCGAGGCGTGGGAGAACACCCGGGGGATCGGGCTCTCGTTCGGCCACAACCGCAGGGAGACGAGCGAGCACCTGCTGTCGGCGCACGAGGCCGTGCTTCTGCTCGTCGACGTGGTCTCACGCGGCGGCAACCTGCTGCTCAACATCGGCCTCGAGGCGTCCGGCCGCATCCCCGATCTGCAACGAGAGACCCTCGAGGGCATCGGCCACTGGAACAGGCAGTATGGGCACGCCGTGTTCGGTGCGCGACCGGAAGAGCGGATGCCGGCGTCCGACGACCCCGGGCTGCGCTGGACACGCACGGATGACGCGGTGCACGCGGTCGTCGACCAGAACGGACACGTCGAGCTCCCCGATCCGCACGGCCTGCTCGACGAGAGCAGCGCACGGATCGGCGAGCATCCGGTGACCGCAGAACGCGTCGATGGTGCCATCCTGGTCGAGGTGGCGGACGCGACGACCCCGGTCGCGATCTCGTTCCAGCCCAGGGACTGACGGAAGGACCCTCTCATGCGCATCGCTCTGCACTCCGAGATCCGCGACGGCGCGGTCGACGACTACCGCACGAACCACGCCCGCATCCCGGATGCTCTCGCCGAGACCTTCGCGCGCATCGGCATCCACGACTGGACGATCTGGAGGTCGGGCCGGCGCCTGTTCCACCTGGTCGACTGCGATGACTGGGATGCCGCGGTCGCCGCGCTCGAGGACGATCCGGCCGACCACGCCTGGCAGGCCGACATCGGTCGCTTCGTCGAACTCTTCCGCGACGAAGACGGCGCCGAGGGCACCGCTCCCCTGGAGCAGGTCTGGGATCTGAGGTCGCAGGTCTCCTGACCGCCCCGCTGCCCGGGTCTGCCGCGGGCTCGTGGCAGAGTAGCCCCGTGACTCGGACGTGGGTGCGCGAGCTGGCCGGCTGGATGTGCGCTGCCGCCGTGTCGATCGTCACCGCATCCGTGGTCGCGTCGTCAGCCCGGTCCGACCTGCTCTTCCGAGACGGCGATTCGCTGGTCGTCGCGATGCTCGCGCGGTCGCTGCTGTCGGGAGAATCGCTCGACTGGGCGATGTCGAGCGTGCTGTTCCTGCCCGAGACCGCGGCGTTCACCGCGATCGACGCCGCCGTGCCTGCGACGGTGAACGGCCTCTTCGCGATCAGCGCGGTCGTCAATCTCCTCGCCCTCTATGGAGCCATCCGGCTCGTCGCCGGCCGCGGCCGCGCGGGTTCTGCGCCCGTCACCTGGTCCGTCGTCGCGCTCGGGGTGTTCGGCATGCTCGCGATGACCGATGTCTCGGCGTCGCGAGAGGCGCTCGACCTCGCATCCCTGCAGCTGACGACCACCTACTACTCGGCGACCGTGATCGGCGTCGTCATCACGGTCGGCATCGTGCGGCGCGTGATCGACGACGGCCGCCTCAGAGCCTCGCCGTCGATCGCTCTCGGCGCCGTCGCGCTCTTATCGGCTCTCTCGAACCCGCTGTACGCGGTGTGGGCGACCCTCCCCCTCGCGATCATCCTGGGCATCGCCGCCGTGTCGCCGTCGCGGCGTGCGCAGATCCTCGCCCTCATCGCGGTGCTGCTCGCCGGCACCACCGCGGGCTTCCTGGCTCGTATTCCGTTCGCGGCATGGATCGCGAACACCGGCGTCGGCTACGCGCAGCCCGACCACTGGCACGAGTCGGTCGACTATTACGCACGGCTCATCGCCGAACGCGGTCAGAGCCTCCCCGGGCTGATCGGGCTGCTGGTCACCGTCGCCCTCATCGTCTTCGCCGTCGCGAGAACGGCGCAACAGGGCGACCCGGGAACCCGTCTCGTCGCCGCGATGGCCTGGGCGGCACCGATCGTCGTCGTCGTCGGGGCGATCGCGCTGGGCACGCATGCCGCGCGCTACCTGCAGCCTCTCGTCTTCGCTCCGGTGCTCGTGCTCGTCGCGTCACCTCGCGCGATTCGCCTCCCCGCCCGCCTGCGTCGTTCGACAGCTGCCATCGTCGGCGTGGTGCTTCTCGTCGTCGGCGGCCTCAGCATCCCGCGCCTGGCGGACGCGGCCGCCCGGCCGGACCCCGATCTCGCGTGCGTGACGGACTGGGTCGACGCCTCCGGTCGCACGGGCGCCGGACAGTTCTGGACCGTTCGTCTGCCCGCACTGCATGTCGCAGACCCCTCGCGCCTCGTCCAGGTCGATCATCAGCTCAACGGCTACGCGTGGCTGGTCAACCGCACGGACTTCGCAGTCGGCGAGGTGTCGTTCCTCGTCGAGGATTCGCAGACCGTGCCGTGGGATCTTCCGCAGGCGGTGCAGCCTGAGCGTGTGGTCGAGTGCGGCCGGTACTCGATCCTGGACTTCGGCCGTCAGACCCTGCCCCTGGGACCGCAGCGCAGCTGAGCGAGACCGCAGCGACCCGTGTCAGCGAGCCGGTGCCGCGGTGGTCGTTCCCTCGCGGAACCGACACGTGAGGTGCAGGGTCTGGCCGGGTTCTCCCCGGAGCATCCGCGCGACCTGCTCTCCGGCGGCGCGCCCCTTCTCGACCGCCGGCTGCACGCTGGTCGTGAGCACGAGGTCGCCGAGCCCATCGGCGGCGATCCCGTCGAAACCCGCGACCGACAGGTCTTCGGGCACGCGCAGTCCCAGCTCCTCCGCGGCGCGGATGATGCCGACGGCGATCAGATCGCTCTGAGCGAGGATCGCCGTGGGCCGCGTCTCGGCATCCGCCAGCAGATGCCGTCCGGCGAGGAGCCCCTCGTCGATGAAGCTGCCTCCCGCCGAGATCGCGGGCGCGTCGGGAAAGATCTCGCGCATGCCGGCGAGGCGATCGATGGTCACATCCACCGTCGCGGCATCGATTCGCTCCTGAGTGACCGGTCCCCGCTCGCGACGGGTGTCGAGCGGCAGCGTGACGAGTGCGACGTCGCGGTGTCCGAGGTCGCGCAGGTGACGTGCGACGTCCGCGGCCGCTGCGGAGTTGTCGAGCAGGATCTTCGGGATGCCCTCCCCCGCGTCACCCTCGATCACGACGACCGGCAGGCCCCGGCTGCGCACGATGTCGAGCGACGCCTTGGCGCGCCCCGAGCACCCGATCAGCACGACCGCATCGACGGGTGCGTTCGAGAGAGACGACTCGTCGTCGCCCGGCTCGTCGCGCATCAGCAGGATGCCGGCACTGAGCTCGGCCATCCCATCGGTCAGGCCGTCCATCATGGCGGTGGTCACCGGGTCGAGGAACGCCGCACGCAGGTGGCCCTCGAGCACGACCGCGACGATGCCGCTGCGTCCTCGTCGCAGCGATGCGGCGCGCGGGTCGGGACCGGCATATCCGAGAGCCGCCGCTGCGGCGAGCACCCGCTCGCGCGTGTTCGGCGCGACGTTGGCCTTGCCGCTGAAGACGACGGATGCCGTCGACGTGGCAACTCCCGCCTCGCGTGCGACATCGGCGATCGTCGCTCGGCGCGGGCTGTCGTGGCTCGTCATACTCCGAGGATAGCTCCCCGGCTTCCCGATCATCGAATCGATTCGATATGCTGATCCGCATGGACACGGCTCTCTCCCGATCGCAGTACGTGCGCTGGCGCACCGCGATCTTCGCGATCTTCCTCGCCAGCGGTCTCTCGATCGCGACCTGGGCGTCCCGTGTCCCCGACATCAAGCTCGCCCTCGAGGTCGACAAGGCTCAGGTGGGCATGCTGCTGCTCGGCGCGGGCATCGCCTCGATCATCGGCATCTCGACCAGCCCCGCGATCATGGCACGCACCGGCGCGCGCCTCGGCATGATGGTGTCGATCTTCACCTTCGCCTCGGGCGTGGCCCTCATCGGCATCGGCGCCAACGTCCTCGGCTCGTACTCCGTGGTGCTGATCGGTCTCGTGCTGTTCGGACTCGGCAACGGCTGCGTCGACGTCATGATGAACGTCGAGGCCACCGCGATCGAGCAGCACTCGGGCAAGACGATCCTGCCCCTCTTCCACGCCTTCTTCAGCTTCGGCACCGTGATCGGCGCCGGGCTCGGGGCGCTTGCCGCACAGCTGCACATCGACGTCTTCACCCATACGCTCGTGATCGCCGTCGCGATCGCCGCCATCGGCATCGCCAGCATCGCGAACGTGCCGCGACGCGAAGAGGCACTCGACCCCGCGGCCGACGACGCAGAGAAGCCGCACTGGCGGGAGCGGATGCACGTCGCGATGTCCGCCTGGCGCGAGCCGCGTACCTACGCGATCGGCGTCGTCATGCTCGGCATGTCGTTCGCAGAGGGCGGTGCCAACGACTGGCTCGCCCTCGGCGTCGCCGAAGACCACGGAGGCGGCACCGCACTGGGCGCCGCCGCGCTCGCGACGTTCTCGGTCGCGATGACCGTCGTCCGCGTCTTCGGAGGCCCACTGGTCGACAGGTTCGGCCGCGTCGCCGTGCTGCGCATCCTCGCGGTTGCCGCCGCATCCGGCATCCTGCTCTTCATCCTCGCCCCCAGCCTTCCTCTCGTCTTCGTGGGCGCAGCGCTGTGGGGCGTCGGCGCTTCTCTCGGCTTCCCGCTCGGTATGTCCGCCGCCGCAGACGACCCCGCCAAGGCGGCCGCGCGAGTGAGCGCAGCCGCGACGATCGGCTACATCTCGTTCCTGGGCGGCCCGCCCGTGCTCGGCTTCATCAGCGAGCACATCGGACTGCTCAACACGCTCTACATCCTCGTCGGCCTGGTCGTGTTGTCCGGCCTGTTCTCGGGTGCCGCGCGCCCGCTCCGCAAGGACGAGATGTCGACGCCGCCGGTCACCGCGAAGTCAGCCTCGTAGATCAGCGGGCGACAAGCAGACGTGGCGCCGGGCCTTCGAGTCGGGCGATGGCGATCTTCACCTCTCCGAGCTCGACGTCCACCTTCTCGAACCTCGCATCCATGCGCTGCTCGACCTTCTCGAACCGCGCATCCATGCGCTGCTCGAACTTCTCGAACCGCGCATCCATACGCTGCTCGACCTTCTCGAACCGCGCATCCATACGCTGCTCGAACATCTCGAACCGCGTATCCGTGCGCGTGATCATCCATCCGAAGCCTGCGGCAAGCCCCAGCAGCGTGGTCGCGACGGTCACGATCATGGTCACGAGCTCTATCGACACCGTCATCTCCTCATCCTTGACCTGTCCGCCCAGAATGTCAGGATCCAGTCCGATGGAATCGACGACGGGAGTCGATCCGCCGCAGATGTGGAAACTTCGGCGCTGATGCTGACATCAGCAGAAGGAGTCGACCCGACGAAGTAGGCTCGACGGGTGCGTCTCGTCATCGCCCGCTGCTCCGTGGATTACACGGGCCGCCTCAATGCCCACCTCCCGCTCGCCACGCGTCTGCTCGTGCACAAGGGAGACGGGAGTCTGCTCGTGCACTCCGACGGCGGCAGCTACAAGCCGCTGAACTGGATGAGCCCGCCGTGCTCCCTGGCGGTCGAGGAACCCGGCGAGGAGGAGTCCATCGCCGGCGTCACCGAAGTATGGCGAGTGACGCACAAGAAGACCGGCGACGCGCTCCGGGTGCAGATCTACGAGATCCTGCACGACACCAACCACGACCTCGGCGTCGACCCCGGTCTGCAGAAGGACGGCGTCGAAGCCGATCTGCAGCGCCTGCTCGCCGAGCAGGTCGAGCGCATCTCCGACGGCGCGACCCTGGTGCGCCGCGAGTACCCGACCGCGATCGGTCCCGTCGACCTGCTCGTGAGGGATGCCGCCGGCGCGGCGATCGCTGTCGAGATCAAGCGGCGCGGAGACATCGACGGCGTCGAGCAGCTCACCCGCTATCTCGAGCTGCTGGGCCGCGACCCGCACCTCGCGCCGGTGCAGGGCGTCTTCGCCGCGCAGGAGATCAAGCCGCAGGCGCGGGTGCTCGCCGAGGACCGCGGCATCCGCTGCCTCGTGCTCGACTACGACGATATGAAGGGCATCGAGTCCGGCATCCCCCGCCTGTTCTGAGGCCATCTGCACAGATGTCCACCGCGGTCGGTCGCGTCGTACACTGCCCATAGGCTGGAAGGTATGGCTTCTTCCCCCTATTCGTGCGTGCTCTGGGACGTCGACGGCACGATCGCCGACGCGTCGGTCGGCATCCTGCGCCGTCTGAACGTCGCCCTCACGCACTTCGGTCACCCTGCTCCCACGCGCGAACAGCTCGTGCACTGGATCGGGCCGCCCATGTTCGAGTCGTTTCAGGCGCAGGCGGCGATGACCCCCGAGCAGGCGACCGAGGCGGTCACCTTCTATCGGACACTCGGCAAGGCCGACGGATACACGACCGATGTCGCGACCTACCCGGGCGTGCCCGAGATCATCCGCGATCTGCACGCGGCAGGGGTGCCTCAGGCGACCGCCAGCTCGAAGCCCGAGATCCAGGTCGATGCGATCGTCGACTTCTTCGAACTGCGCCCGTACTTCCTGACGACGGTCGGTGCGACGCCCGACGAGGCGACGCTCGCGTCGAAGACCGACATCGTCGCCGAGGCGCTGCGCCGTCTGGCCGAGCGCGGGGCAGACATCTCACGCCCCGTGCTGGTCGGAGATCGCCATCACGACGTCGAGGGCGGCAACGCCAACGGCGTGCCGGTGATCTTCGTCGAGTGGGGCTTCAGCGACACGCACGAAGGCGATGAGGCCGCGTTCCGCGCCGCATCGACCGACGAACTGCGCGCGCTGCTGCTGCACTGACCTCGGCCGACCGGGGGCCCACTCGGCCGGAGTAATCCGGCCGGAAAGCACAGAACTCCCCGCCGAGGGTCGCAACGAGTGCAGACCTCCGGTCGGGGAGTTCTATGACGTCCGCTCTCAGAGCGGACGGATGTTCTCAGCCTGCAGGCCCTTGGGGCCCTGCGCCACGTCGAACTCGACTCGCTGGTTCTCTTCAAGAGAGCGGTAGCCGGATGACTCGATGGCGGAGTAGTGCGCGAAAACGTCAGCGCCGCCGTCGTCGGGGGAGATGAAGCCGAAGCCCTTCTCCGAGTTGAACCACTTAACCGTGCCCTGGGTGCTCATGTACTGCCTGTTCTGCTGGAAAGAAGCCGACGCAGGATGCCCCGACGTGCTCCACGCTAGTGGAGCACGCGCTGAGCGGAAGTCCTGATGTCAGCCCGTAACCCAAATGTTGCATGAGCGGTCGTCCGCGGTCACATGACAGGGCAGATGGAGACCCTCAGAAAATGGTGTGGCCCTCACCGCGGGGGGAGCGATGAGGGCCGAAGACGACCGGAGGGTGCGTCAGATTCCAGCCTAACCCCTCGCGCCTGCTTTTGTCCCCCATTTGGGGGACAGATTCGAAATTTGTGAGATGGAGACAAACGACAGCGGCCCTCTCGAGCAGTCCGTTGGGGACAGAACTACTCGAGAGGGCCCAATCGCATGCACGGATCGCCTTTGCCTCTGGGGAAGGCAGCCCGTCTCTGGGGAAGACGGAGACGATCAATCCCCTGTGCATGCACCTTCACACTAGGGGAGTCCGTTCGATCCCGCCAAGGGGGGTTGACGATCGTCGTCATCGGTGGCAATGACGGGACGGACTGCGCGAGTAGCCTGGTGCGGTGACCATGCTGAACAAGGACATGACCCTGTGCATCTCGCTGTCTGCACGCCCGAGCAACAACGGCACGCGATTCCACAACTTCCTCTACGAGGAGCTGGGCCTGAACTGGATCTACAAGGCCTTCGCTCCGACCGACCTGGGCCACGCGATCGCCGGCGTGCGCGGTCTCGGCATCCGCGGGTGCGCGATCTCGATGCCGTTCAAGGAAGACGTCATCGCGCTCGTCGACCGCATGGACCCTTCAGCGACGGCGATCGACTCGGTGAACACGATCGTGAACGACGACGGGGTGCTCACCGCATACAACACGGACTACAGCGCGATCGCCCAGCTGATCGAGCGCAACTCGCTCGACCCTGCATCATCGGTGCTGCTGCGGGGCTCAGGCGGGATGGCCAAGGCCACCGCCGCCGCCTTCCGTGACGCCGGATTCAGCCGCGTCACGATCGCGGCCCGCAACGAAGAGCGCGGTCGAGGGCTGGCCGACCTCTACGGCTTCGCCTGGACGGCGGATGCGGATGCCGCCAACGCCGACATCATCGTGAACATCACGCCGATCGGCATGGCGGGAGGCGCGGACGAGCACGCGCTGTCGTTCACCGAGGAGCAGATCGCGGCGGCATCCGTCGTGTTCGACGTCGTCGCCCTGCCGGCGGAGACGCCTCTGATCTCCGCAGGGCGCGCGGCCGGGAAGACCGTCATCACGGGCGCCGAGGTGGCGACCCTGCAGGCCCTCGAGCAGTTCGTGCTGTACACCGGCATCCGCCCCTCCGCCGCTCAGGTGCAGGCGGCCGAGGAGTTCATGCGGGCGCAGTGACCACTGCGCCCGCAATCCGCCCCGAGGACCTCAGCCGTTGAACACGGCGGGGTGGGGGCCGGTGCGACCGTCGCGCTCGAGGCGGTCGACCGCGGCCAGCTCGTCGTCGGCGAGCTCGAACCCGAACACGTCGAGGTTCTCAGCGATGCGAGCGGGGGTCACCGACTTGGGGATCACGATGCGTCCCTGCTGCAGGTGCCAACGCAGCACGATCTGGGCCGGCGTCCGCTCGTGCCGCTCGGCGATCTCGACGACCGAGCGATCGGAGAGCACGGCGCCCTGGGCGAGCGGGCTCCATGCTTCGGTGAGGATCCCCCGCTGAGCGTTCGCCTCGGCGACCGCTCGGTTCTGCAGCGCCGGGTGGAGCTCGACCTGGTTGACGGCGGGCACGACGCCACCCTCGGAGGCGATGCGCGCGAGGTGCTCGGGTTCGAAGTTCGAGACGCCGATGGCTCGTACGCGCCCGTCCGCGTAGAGACTCTCAAGCGCACGCCAGGTCTCGGGGTACGTCGCCAGAGCAGGCGTCGGCCAGTGGATCAGGTACAGGTCGAGGTGATCGAGGCCGAGCCGTTCGAGGGACGCGTCGTATGCGCGCAGGGCCGCGTCGTATCCGTGGTCGGAGATCCATACCTTCGACGTCACGAACAGCTCGTCGCGAGCGATGCCCGACTCGGCGATCGCACGCCCGACGCCGGCCTCGTTGCCGTAGATCGCCGCGGTGTCGATGCTGCGGTACCCGGCGTCGAGGGCGGCAGCGACGGCGGCCGTGGTCTCGGCATCCGGCACCTGGAACACGCCGTATCCGAGCTGGGGCATCTCGAGGCCGTTGTTCAGGGTGAGTGTGGGGACGATGGGAGCGTTCATGCTCGTGCTTCTTTCTCTCTCTGCGAATCGGGTGGTCACGCGGCGACGGTCTGCAGCGTGCCGGTGGGGGCGGGCGACGGCTTCCTGGCTGCGACCACGGCGATCACCATGACGACCAGGGCGGATGCGGTGATCGCGGCCCCGATCCAGATGGGCGAGGTGTAGCCGAGTCCGGCGGCGATGCCGAGGCCGCCCGCCCACGCGCCGAGGGCGTTGCCGACGTTGAAGGCGCCGATGTTGGCGCCGGAGGCGAGGGTCGGTGCACCGCCGGCGTAGTGCATGATGCGGCTCTGGAGCCCCGGAACCGTGCCGAATCCGAACGCGCCCATCAGAACGAGGATCGCGATGGTCACGGGCTGCGACCAGGCGAAGAAGCCGAACAGCACGAGCACGACGACCAGAGCCGCGATGAAGATCAGCAGCGTGCGGTCGATCGATCGGTCGGCCAGGCGTCCGCCGATCCAGTTGCCCGCGACGAGCCCGGCGCCGAAGAGCACGAGCAGCCACGGTGCCGTGGTGTCTGCGAAGCCCGTGACCCCGGTGAGCGTGTAGGCGATGTAGGTGAAGGCGCCGAACATGCCGCCGAAGGCGAGCGCGGTGACGATGAGCGAGAGCCACACCTGTCCGGACCGGAAGGCCCGGAGCTCGCCGCGCAGACTCACCTGCTGGCCTGCCGTCTTCGGTGCCGTGACCAGCAGAGCGATGCCCGCGAAGGCGACGATGCCGATGGCGGAGATGACCCAGAACGTCGACCGCCAGCCGAACTGCTGCCCGAGGAAGGTTCCGAACGGAACACCGAACACGTTCGCCGCTGTGAGGCCGGTGAACATGATCGCGATCGCCCGCGCCTTCTTCTCGGGGGCGACGAGGTCGGCGGCGACGACGGATCCGATGCCGAAGAACGCTCCATGGCACAGCGCCGCGACGATGCGTCCGATCATGGCGGTCGTGTAGTCCGGGGCGAGGGCGGTGATCGCATTGCCGACGATGAACAGCACGACGAGGCCGAGCAGCACCGGTTTGCGGGGCAGACGGGTCGTTGCGGCGGTGAGGCCGAGTGCACCGACGACCACGCTGAGCGCGTAGCCCGAGATGAGCCAGCCGGCCGTGGCCTCGGTGACCCCGAAGTCCGCGGCGACGTCGGGGAGGAGCCCCATGATCACGAAACTCGGTGAGTCCGATCCCGAAGGCGCCGATGGCGAGTGCGATGAGTCCGAGTGGCATGGGTGTGCTCCGTGGTCCTCTGCTAAAGTAGTTGCAGACGCGGGATATTGCGTCACGAGGGATAATCATTGCATACGCAACTATCCCGCGCAAGCAACTACTTCGGAGGTCACTGTGGGCATCTCAGACGACGCTGTCGAGATCCGGGCACGCGGCTGGCGAACGCTCGCCGCTCTGCACGGGATCATCGAGGCCGACCTCGAGAAGGCACTGGGCGCATCCGTCGGCCTGTCCGTCGTCGAGTACACGGTGCTCGACGCCCTCAGCAGACAGGACGGCTGGCACATGCGCATGCAGCAGCTCGCCCGCGCGACCGCGCTGAGCCCGAGCGCCACGACGCGTCTCGTGACACGGCTCGAAGACCGCGGGCTGCTCACCCGCATCCTCTGCGCCGACGACCGTCGGGGCATCTACACCGAGCTCACCCCTGCCGGCCTGGCGCTCTACGAGAACGCGCATCCGATCCACGACGAGACCCTCGAGCGTGCTCTCGGCGAGGCGGTCACGCAGCCCGAGCTGGCCCCCGTCGTGCACGCGCTTCAGGCAGTGACCGCCGAGGCCTGAGTCAGGCGAGCGCCCTCACGCGCTCGCGCGGGAGACCGACACCTGGATGCTCTTCATCAGCGGCTGGTCGCTCTGGACGCTGAAGTCCTTGCGACCGATCAGCACGTTCATCTCCGGCATGTACCCGGCGGCGCTGCCGCGCGGCAGGTCGTACGGAACCGCGCGGAACGCCTTCAGCATCCGCGTCGAACCGTCTTTCGACGTCGACACGATGTCGACCAGATCGCCCTCGACGAGGCCGCGATCGCGCATGTCGTCCTCATGCAGGAAGACGAGCTCGCGCAGGTTCTTGACGCCTCGGTACCGGTCGTCGTTGGAGTAGATCGTGGTGTTCCACTGGTCGTGCGAGCGCACCGTCTGCAGCACGAGGGTGTCGGCGGACTCGGGGATGACGTTCGGCAGTGGAGCCAGGGAGAATTCGGCACGGCCCGACGGCGTCTCGAACACGCGGTCCCTGGCGGGCTGCGGAATGCGGAACCCGTGCCGGTCGCGGATCAGGTCGTTGAAGCCCTCGAACCCCGGCAGCACCTTCGCCATCACATCGCGGATGTTGTCGTAGTCGCCGACGTACCAATCCCAGGGCGTCGCCGTGTGCGGCAGGGTCGCCTTCGCGATGCCGGCGATGATCGCCGGCTCCGACCTCAGATAGGCGGATGCCGGCTGCTTGCGTCCCCTCGAGAGGTGCACCATGCTCATCGCATCCTCGACGGTGACGCCCTGCGGGCCCTGCGCCTGCTGGTCACGCTCGGTGCGGCCGAGACACGGCAGGATCAGGGCCTTCTCGCCATGCACGAGATGGCTGCGGTTCAGCTTCGTGCTCACCTGCACCGTCAGGCGGCACTTCTCGAGCCCCTGCGCGGTGAACGGGGTGTCGGGCGCAGCGAGCACGAAGTTGCCGCCCATGCCGACGAACACCTTCACGCGCCGGTCATGCATCGCCTCGATCGTGCGGACGGTGTCGAGCCCCGGATGCCGCGGCGGCTCGATGCGACAGACCTCCGCGAGGCGGTCGAGCCACGCCTCCGTCGGCCGGTGATCGATGCCGCACGTGCGGTTGCCCTGCACGTTGCTGTGTCCGCGGATCGGCGACGGGCCCGCCCCCTTGCGGCCGATGTTGCCGCGCAGGAGCAGCAGATTGACGATCTCGCGCACCGTGTCGACGCCGTGCTCGTGCTGACTCACGCCGAGGCACCAGCTGATGATCGTGCGCTCCGAGGCCAGATAGACCGCAGCGGCGGCGCGGATCTGCTCTTCCGTGAGGCCGGACTGAACGACGAGATCTGCCCAGCTCGTGGCGTCGACCAGTGCGCGGTACTCGTCGATGCCGTTCGTCAGAGTGCTGAGGAATTCGCTGTCCAGCACCGACGGGTCGGTGGCGGCGGCTTCGAAGACGACCTTCGACATGCCGCGGATCAGCGCCAGATCGCCCCCCGGGCGCACCTGCAGGTTCATGGTGCTCGTGTCCGTCGCCGCGAAGCGCGCCATGTCGACGAAGTCGTGCGGCACGATCGTCCGGGTCGCCCCGGCCTCGACGAGCGGGTTGACGTGCACGACCTGCGCGCCGCGCTTCACGGCATCCGAGAGCGCGGTGAGCATGCGGGGAGCATTGGATGCCGCGTTCACGCCCAGCACGAAGAGGGCGTCGCAGTCGTCCCAGTCGTGCATGTCGACAGTGCCCTTGCCGGTCGCGATCGACGCCTTGAGCGCGCGTCCGGAGGCCTCGTGGCACATGTTCGAGCAGTCGGGCAGGTTGTTGGTGCCGTACTCGCGCACCATCAGCTGATACAGGAAGGTCGCCTCGTTGCTCAGACGCCCCGAGGTGTAGAACGCGGCCTCGTCGGGACTGTCGAGCGCCTGCAGCTCGTCGCCGACGAGCGCGAAGGCGTCGTCCCACGAGATCGGCACGTAGTGATCGGTGGCGGCGTCGTAGACCATCGGCTCGGTGAGACGACCCTGGTCCTCCAGGTCGAAATCGGGCCACGTCGCGAGCTCGGTGACAGAATGCTCGGCGAAGAACCGGCGGTCGACGCGCTTGCGCGTCATCTCCCACGTGACGTGCTTGATGCCGTTCTCGCAGATGTCGAGCTTCAGATTGCCCGGGTCGTCCGGCCACGCGCATCCGGGGCAGTCGTAGCCCGACACGGGGTGGTTCATCTGCAGCATCGCGAGCGGTCCGGCGATGGGCTCTCGCTGATCCAGCACCACCCGCCCCACCGACACGGCGGCTCCCCACCCGGCGGCCGGATGCCGGTACGGCTTGCGCGACCACGGTCGATCGGTGCGAGGGCCGTATCCGCCTTGACGCGGCTCGGCGGGCATCAGCCCGAACGCGGTGCCGATGGGTCCCTGGCTATCGAGCATGGCGTGCCCCTTCTTCGGCGTGCGCAGACGGTGCGAGCCCGTCGAGGCGCACCCGATGCGCGTGCGAATAGATGTTCATCGAACGCCCTCGGACGAACCCGATGAGCGTCACCCCGGCCTCCTCGGCGAGCTCGGCGGCGAGAGACGAGGGGGCCGAGACGGCACTGAGCAGGGGGATGCCGGCCATCGCGGCCTTCTGCACCAGTTCGAAGCTCGCCCTGCCCGAGACCTGGAGGATCTGCCGACGCAGGGGAAGCCGGTCGTTCAGCAGCGCCCACCCCACCACCTTGTCGACGGCGTTGTGACGCCCGACGTCTTCGCGCAGCACGAGCAGTTCACCCGAGTCGGCGTCGAACAGCGCGGCGGCGTGCAGACCACCGGTCTTGTCGAACGCCGCCTGCTCGGCGCGCAGCCGATCAGGGAACGACGCGATCTGCTCGGCCCCGACCTGGACATCGTCGACGGACACCGGATGCCGCGACACCGTGCGGACGGCGTCGATGCTGGCCTTGCCGCAGACCCCGCAGGAGCTGGTCGTGTAGAAGCGCCGAGCGACCTCGGGGTCGGGAAGCGCGACGCCGTGAGCGAGGCTGATGTCGAGCACGTTGTAGGTGTTCTCCTGTCCACCGGTGCCGGGGCCACCGCAGTGGATCGCCGAATGGAAGTCTTCGGCCTGGGCGATGATCCCCTCGGACACGAGGAACCCCGCCGCGAGCTCGACGTCATGCCCCGGAGTGCGCATCGTGACGGCGAGCGGTGAGCCTGCGACCCGGATCTCCAGGGGCTCCTCGACGGCGAGCGTGTCGGCACGCCGAGTGGCTCCCTCCCCGAGAGTGAGCTTCAGTATCGGTCTCCGCGTCGTGATCCGCCCCACACGAGCGAGCGTACTCCGCGGTCACGGGATCGCCTCATACCCATCTCACCCGGTCGCCGGGTCCGCCTACCGCGTGACGCGGCCGTCGACGAGGTGCAGCACCCCGTGCATGCGAGGGAGATGCACGAGGTCATGGGTGACGAGCAGCGTCGAGGTGTTGCGCTCATCGGTGAGTCGGAGGATGAGGTCGATGATCTTCGCTCCGCGCTCCTGGTCGAGAGCGCTGGTGGGCTCGTCGACCAGGAGCACGCTCGGATCGTTCATGAGCGCTCGCGCGATGTTGACTCGCTGACGCTGTCCGCCGGAGAGCTGGTGCGGCCTCTTGTGACCATGCTCGGCGAGGCCGACCGCGGCGAGCAGGTCATCCGCACGGGATGCCGCGGCGGCGCGATCGCGGCGGCGGCTGCGCGGCGCACCGAGCTCGTTCATGACGCTCAGCTGCTCTCGGGCCGTCAGAGAGGGGATGAGGTTGGGCTGCTGGAAGACGATCCCGATCCGGTCCCGCCGCAGACGCGTCGCCTCGGCCGGACTGAGGGCCGTGACGTCGTTCCCGTCGATGAGGATCTCGCCGGAGTCCGGACGCAGGAGGGTGCCGGCGACGGCGAGCAGACTGGACTTTCCCGAGCCGCTGGGCCCCGTGATGCCGGTGACGGTTCCGGGGTGAGCCGTGAGTGAGACACCGTCCACGGCGGTCACCCGCGAGTCACCGTCGGGGAAGGTCAGAGTGATGTCGTTCAGGCGGATCATCGGTTGCTCCCGAGGGCGGTGAGAGGGTCGGCGGAGGTGACGGAGCGCAGGGCGAAGGCGGCGCCTGCGAGGCCGAGGGCGATCATGATGCCGCCCGGAAGGATGGTCGTGACAGGACTCAGCAGGAACGGGAGGGCGGTGCCCGCGAGCAGGCCGAGCGCGGTGACCAGGCTCAGCCCGATGCCGATGCCCGCCAGCAGGACGATCAGCGCCTGCCCCAACGCGTCTCGGATCAGGGAGCGCGTGCTCGCGCCGAGCGCTTTGAGGACGGCGACATCGCCCTTGCGCTGCATCGTCCAGACAGTGAAGAACGCCCCGATGACGAGTCCCGAGATGCCGAACAGCATGCCGACCATGAGCAGGAGCGATCCGATCTCGGAGCGGAAGGCGCTGAGTGCCGTCAGCGATCCGAGCGTCGTCTCGGAGATCGTGTCGTTCGCCGCATCCGCGGCATCCCAGTCGGGGGCTGCCGTGACAGCGAGGACCGTGGCGTAGGCGTCGGGGTTTCCGGTGGATGCCGAGTACGCCTGCCAATCCTGCAGGGTCATCTGCACGACCGGCGTGTGGCTGTACCAGGCATCTCCCTCGATCGACTCGATGTCGTAGGAGACGCCCGCGATCTCGATCTGCTCGCCGACCTTCGCGGCGAGCGCGTCCGCCGCGGGCACCGACAGGCGCAGCCGTCCGTTCTCGGAGGGGGCGGCAGCGTCGAAGCCGGGCTCGACACCGAACACCGCGATCGCGGCCCGGGTGTCGTCCGTCTCGGCGCGGGTCTGACTGATGCCGAGAGGGCGCGCGTCGGTCACCCCTGCCGTCTGCGCCCAGTCGTTCGCCTGCTGCTCGGTGATGGCGGAGTCCGCGAAACTGGCCGCACCGTCGCCGCCCGAGGGTGCGGAGAACACGATGCGGTCTGCGGGGAGCGCGAGCACGCCCGAGACGTTCTGGATGGCGAGGCCCCCCGTCAGTCCGCTGAGGAACCCGACGAGCAGGGTGATGAGGGCGACGACGGAGCCGATGAGGATGAATCGCCCCTTGGCGAAGCGGAGATCGCGTAACGCGACGAACATTGTGGTGCCTTTCCTGTCTCCGGTGCGGTGACCATTCCACTTTCGCCGTCGGCCCATTCGACGTCATCAGCCGCTCGACGAGCCTTTCGCGCCCGGAGTGAGGACGCCTCGATCGTCCTTTCGGACGATGCCGCGGTGCGCTCGTCGGCGTAGAGTTCGAGCCATGGCGCATACCGCTCTGACCCCGGTGTTCGTGGGTCTGCGGACCGGTCTCCACGTCCTCTTCTTCGCCCTGACGGGGGTCGTCATCGCGCGGGCCGTGCTCGACCCGTCGGAGTCGAGCGCGTCCGCGATCGTCCTGGCGCTGATCGTCGGCGCAACGTATGCGTCGGGTGCGCTGCTCGCTCGTCTCTCCCGCGGACGACGGCTGACGTCACTGATCTGGCTCGCCCTGCTCTCGGCGGAGTGGTTGGGCCTGCTGTGGGTGAGCGCCGACGCCGCCTACCTCGTGTTCCCCCTGTTCTTCCTGTTCCTGCACCTTCTGGGGCGCTGGGCGGGATCGGCGGCGATACTGGCCGCGACGATCGTCGCCGTCTGCGCCCTCGGCATCCACGGCGGGTGGAGCGTCGGCGGCGTGGTCGGCCCGTTCGTCGGCACCGGCGTCGCCCTCCTGATCGGCCTCGGCTACCAGGCCCTCGCGAGAGAGGCCCAGCAGCGTGAGGCGCTGGTCAGCGAACTGCTGGCGGCCCGCGGACAGCTCGCCGCGCGCGAACACGAGTCGGGGGTCCTCGCGGAGCGCGCCCGGCTCGCCCGCGAGATCCACGACACACTCGCGCAGGGACTCTCCAGCATCCAGATGCTGCTGCACGCCGCGGAACGCGCCGATGACACCCGACCGGGCATCGAGCACATCCGGCTCGCGCGCGAGACGGCCGCCGCGAACCTCGTCGAGGCTCGGCGATTCATCCGTGAGCTGACCCCACCCCAGCTCGACGACCAGACCCTCGGCGGGGCGCTGCGCCGACTGGCGCGAACGCAGTGGGCGACGCAGGGACTCGACGTCCAGGTGCGGGTGTCCGACGCTGTCGTGCTGCCCATGCACCTGCAGACGGCGCTGCTGCGCATCACGCAGGGAGCCATCGCCAACGTCATCCAGCACGCTCACGCGACGACGGCGACGGTCACCATCGGCATCCAGAACGACCACCTGCGCTTCACGGTCGAAGATGACGGAGACGGATTCGACGCGGAGCTCCCTGCGCCGGGGACCGCTGAGAAGTCCGATTCCTTCGGTCTGCGCGCCACCGCCGAGCGAGTGGAGCAGCTCGGGGAAGACTCGTGATCGGCACGGCATCCGGGCGGGGAACGACGCTCACCGTCGACCTCCCCCTCACGGAGTTCGTATGATCCGCCTCGTGATCGCCGACGACCACCCCATCGTCCGTGCCGGTCTCCATGCCCTGTTCAGCCTGGAACCGGATCTCGAGGTGGTCGCGGAGGCGGCCACGCCTGATGAAGCGGTCGCCTGCGCGGAGCGCGAGAACCCCGACGTGGTGTTGATGGACCTCCAGTTCGGCTCTCAGACGGCGACCACGGGTGTGGATGCGACGCGACGCATCCGGGCGCTCGAAGCGCCGCCCTACGTGCTCGTGCTCACGAACTACGACTCGGATGCCGACATCCTCGGCGCCGTCGAGGCCGGTGCGAGCGGCTATCTGCTGAAAGACGCCCCGCCGCACGAGCTGACCGCCGCCGTGCGCGCGGCGGCCGCCGGAGAGAGTGCTCTCGCGCCCGTGATCGCCTCGCGATTGCTCGACCGGATGCGCGCGCCGCGCGTCAGCCTCAGCAGCCGCGAGATCGAGGTGCTCGAGCGCGTCGCCGCAGGGCGTTCGAACAGCGAGGTGGCAGAACAGCTCTTCGTCAGCGAGACGACCGTGAAATCGCATCTCGCGCACATCTTCTCGAAGCTCGATGTCACCTCACGCACCGCCGCGGTCTCGGAGGCGCGCCGGAAGGGGATCCTCCGCTGACACGGGCCGCACTCCGCGGTACTCACCTGTCGGACACGGTGCGACGGTGGGCGACTCAGCGGGAGTCGTCAAGCGGCGGAGCGGTCGAGGCGCGCACGATCAGCTGCGACCCGAGGGTCACGACGTCGTCGATCGCGGTGCCGTTCATCGCCTGCAGAAGCAGGTCGACGGCGAGCGCGCCACTGCGTTCGATCGGCATCCGCACCGTCGTGAGCGCCGGGGTGACCGCACCCGCGAGGTCGATGTCATCGATGCCGACGATGCTGATGTCGGCGGGGCACCGCTTGCCCAGCTCGAGCAATCCGGCCTCGAGTCCCAGGGCGACGAGGTCGTTGTAGGCGATGACGGCCGTGGCGCCACTCGCCGCCGCCGGTGCGGCTGCGGCCCGTCCGCCCTGAATGGACGCGGCATGGTGGCTGAGCCCGGTGAGACGGATGCCGTGGCGCTCGCACGCTCGCGCGACGGTGTCGGCGCGGCGCACATCGGCCCATGATCCGCGCGGACCGGCGGCGTAGGCGATGTGCGTGTGTCCGAGGGCGGCGAGGTGCTCGATCGCCTGCGCAGGTCCGTGCTCGGTGTCCATGAGCACGCACGGTGCGCCGTCGATCTGCCGGTTGACCACGACGTAGGGGGTGTCTCCGACGAGGTCGAGCACGTCAGCGTCGGGCAGACGGGGTGAGCACAGCAGCATGCCGTCGAGCTTTCGGGCCTGCTCGATCTGCTCGCGTTCGCGGCGCAGGTCCTCGTCGGCGTCGAAGAGCACGATGCGATGGCGTCCGTGCCATGCCTGCCCCTGGATCGCCTTGAGCAGAGTGGCGTAGACGGGGTTCGCGACGTCGGGCACGACGACCCCGAAGGTGCGCGTGGCGGTGGCCGACTGCGACGCCGCGTAACCGAGCTCCCCCGCCGCTTCGAGCACGCGGCCGAGGGTGTTCGGGGCGAGGCGATCGGGCTCCCCGAAAGCACGCGATGCGGTCGCGATGGACACGCCTGCGCGTCGTGCCACATCCGTCAGCGTCGCTGCCATGTCGTTCTCCCGCCCTCGCAGGCAATCCTACGATCCTCCACCTCGATGTAAAACTGCTTGACATGTTTGTACAAACACTGCACACTGATTTGCATGACGATCAACGCCGATCACCCTCAGCGGTGCGCGGCCCCGAGCGAAGGAGCCACCGCGTGAGCATCCCAGCACCGGCCCTGCGCCGCACGACCTCTGCCACCGCATCCCCGCTGGTCGCTCCGACGGCCCCCGGCATCCTGCACCTCGGCCTCGGCAGCTTCCACCGGGCACACCAGGCCGTCTATACGGCAGCCGCGCTGCAGTCCGCGGGCGGCGACTGGGGCATCGTCGGTGTCGCCTCGCGTTCGCGCACCATCGTCGACGCGATGCACGCCCAGGACATGCTCTACACGGTCGCGACCATCGCCCCGGGCACCACGTCACTCACCATCCCCGGTGTGCACGCCGACGCCTTCGTCGGCGCCGAGCAGCCCGAGCGCGTCGTCGCACAGATCGCCGACCCCGGCATCCGCATCGTGACCCTCACCGTCACCGAGAACGGCTACAGCTACTCCCCCGCCACGCAGCATCTCGACCTCGACGACGACACCGTGCGCTCCGACCTCCGGGGCGGCGCCGCCCGCTCGACCATCGGCCAGCTCGCCCGTGGCCTGCAGGCCCGTGCCGCAGCCGGTGGAGCGCCGATCTCGATCCTCAGCTGCGACAACCTCTCGGCCAACGGCGCCCACACCGAGAAGCTCGTCCGAGAGTTCCTGCACGAGCTGCCCGGATCCGAAGGCGCCGACACCCTCGCCTTCCTCGACCGCGCCGTGTCGTTCCCCTCGAGCATGGTCGATCGCATCGTGCCCGCGACCACCTCCGAGCTGCGCACCCGCGTCGACACCCTGCTCGGCGCCCGTGACGACATCCCGGTGCCCGCCGAGCCGTTCACGATGTGGGCGATCGAAGACCGCTTCGCCGGCGGACGCCCCGCCTGGGAGGCCGGCGGTGCCGTGTTCACCGACGAGGTCGGACGCTACGAGCAGATGAAGGTGCGACTGCTCAACGGCACGCACTCGCTGATCGCCTACCTCGGCGCGCTCAGCGGAGTGGGGACGATCCCCGAGGCCATCGGGCTCGACGGCATCGAGAGCGCGGCGCGCGCCGTGCTGCGTGACGAGTACGAGCCCTCGATCGAGGTTCCGTCCGGCGTCGACATTCGCGCCTACGAGAGCGAGCTGTTCGAGCGCTGGGCCAACAGCGCCCTGGGTCACCGCACCAGCCAGGTCGGTACGGACGGCTCCGTGAAGCTGCGCCAGCGCATCCCGGAGCCCGCCCTGCGGGCGCTGCGGCTCGGCGAGATGCCCCACCTGATCGCCCTCACGGTCGCCGGATACCTGTCGTGCATCGCCCCGCTGCCCGGATTCGACCCGGGCCTGCACGCCGCCGCGATGACCGACGGCGCCCGAGAGCGTCTCGCCGACTATGCGGCGAGCGCCCGCACGGGTCGTGAGCTGGCACAGCGCGTGATCGGCGAGCTTCACCTGTTCGGTGATGGACTCGGATCACAGGATGCGTTCATCGCGCGCGTCGGCGAGCTCGTCGACACGATCCAGCGGCGCGGCGTCGACGCCGCGATCGCCGATGCCGTCTCGGCATCCCAGACCACCACACCATCACTCACCCGCGCAGAGGAGTTGCAGCCATGAAGGCTCTCGCCATCCACGGCAAGGAAGACATCCGCTGGGAGGACCGCGAGGTCCCGACCCCCGGCGACGGCGAGGTCCGCCTCCGCGTGAACTTCGTCGGCATCTGCGGCTCCGACCTGCACTACTACTTCCACGGAGCGAACGGCGAGTACACGATCCGCGAGCCGCTCACCCCCGGCCATGAGCTGTCGGGTGTCGTCGACCTGGACCCGTCCGGCCGCCTGGAACCCGGCACCCCCGTCACCGTGCACCCCGCGCGCTACGGCGCCGAGGTCCCCGGGCTCGAAGGCCACCCGCATCTGCGTCCCGGCGGCGACTACTTCGGCAGCGCCGCCGCGAACCCCCACCGCCAGGGCGGGGCATCCGAGCTGCTGATCGTCGAAGACCACATGCTGCGCGTGCTCCCCGCATCCCTTCCGCTCGAGCGCGCAGCCCTCGCCGAGCCGCTGGCCGTGGCGATCCACGCCGTGAGCCTCGCCGGAGACATCACCGGCAAGCGGGTGCTGGTGATCGGCGCGGGACCCATCGGACTCCTCGTCGTCGCTGCGGCACTTCACGCGGGTGCCGCGGTGGTCGGCGCGAGCGACGTGCGTGAAGAGCCTCTCGACCGCGCGACGTCTCTCGGCGCGACCGAGGTCTCGCTCGTCGGTCGCGACATCATCGAGAACGAGTCCTACGACATCGTGTTCGAATGCTCCGGCGTCGGAGTGGCCCTCACCCAGGCGGTGCGCGCCGCCCGCCGCGTCGGCACCATCGTGCAGGTCGGGATGCTGCCGAACGCCGACATCGGAGTGAACCTCGCGCCGATGCTCGCCAAGGAGCTCACCATCCGCGGCGCCTTCCGCTTCTCGACCGAGATCGACGACGCGGTCGCGCTGCTGGCCGAGTCCGACGCCCTCGACTCCGTCATCTCGCACGTCCTCCCGGCATCCGACGCCGTCCAGGCCTTCGAACTCGCTCGCGACTCGTCCGCCTCGGCGAAGGTCCTGCTGGCCCTCTAGCAACACCCTCCGCGCTCCCCGCGCACCCCACCCGATCCTGGTCCGAAGGAGTACCTCCCATGTCCGAACCGCAGACGACCGCCACGGTCGCCGATCCTGCCGCGAAGAGGTCGGTGCGCGACCTCGTGCGCGCCGCCATCTCCGGATGGCTCGGCACGGCCCTCGAGTTCATGGACTACCAGCTCTACTCGCTGGCAGCCGCCCTGGTCTTCGCCGATCTGTTCTTCTCGTCCGAGAACCCCGCCGTGGCCGTGGTCGCCGCGATGGCCACCTACGGCGTCGGCTACGTCGCCCGCCCGGTCGGCGCATTCTTCTTCGCCCGCCTCGGCGACAAGACCGGTCGCACGAAGGTCCTCTTCTACACGATCCTCCTCATGGGTCTCGCGACCACCCTCATCGGATTCCTTCCGACCTACTCGCAGGTGGGCGTCCTCGCCCCGATCCTCCTCGTGCTGCTCCGCATCGCGCAGGGCTTCGGAGCCGGAGCCGAGATCTCGGGTGCGGGCGTCATGCTCGCCGAGTACGCCCCCGCCAAGCGCCGAGGCATCATCGCCTCGCTCGTCGCACTGGGCACGAACTGCGGAACCCTGCTCGCCTCGGGCATCTGGGCGATCCTGCTCGTCGCGTACAGCGAAGACGAGGTCATCGCCTGGGCGTGGCGCATCCCGTTCATCGCCAGCGCCGTCATCATGCTCTTCGCGATCTGGGTGCGCTTCAACCTCAAGGAGACCCCGGTCTTCGAAGAGCGCGACGACGTCGTCGACGGCAAGGCGCTCTCGCGTGAAGAGGTCGTGAAGCTCGCCACCGAGACCAACGACATCCGCACGCTCGAGGCGATGAACCGCAAGCCCTGGAAGGCGTTCTCGATCGCGCTCCTGCTGCGCTTCGGCCAGGCCGGCAACTCGGGCATGATCCAGACCTACCTGATCAGCTACATCACCGTCGTGCTGCTGCTCGACCGCTCGATCGGCGTCAACGCCGTGATCGTCTCGTCGCTCGTCGCCTTCATCACGGTGCCCCTGTCGGGCTGGCTCGGCGATCGCTTCGGCCGCAAGCGCATGTACATGGTGTGGGCGATCATCGCGCTCATCATCATCGTCCCGACCATGCTCATGATCAGCAGCAAGGACACCGTGCAGGTCTTCGTCGGCTACGTGGTGCTGCACAACCTCGCGGTGATGAGTTTCGCGTCGCTCGAGAACCTCACGCTCCCCGAGCTCTTCGGATCCCGCAACCGCTACACGTTCACGGCCATGGCACGCGAGATCGCCGCCATCGTCGCGACCGGTGCGGGCCCCGTCATCGCCGCCGCGTGGGTGTCGGCCGTCACCGGCTCGTTCATCCCGATCATCATCATGCTGTTCATCTTCACGCTGTGCGCGCTCATCGCCTCGATCTGGATGCCGGAGGTCGCCGGTCGCGACCTCACCGATCCGCGCGACGCGATCTGATCGGACCGCTCTTCACGACCAGGGGTGCGGGCGCCCGAACGCCCGCACCCCACACCTCATTCCGCACCTCCAGGAGAGAACGACATGACCATCGAGATCGTCGACGTCAACATCACCAGCCCCGGACGCAACTTCGTCACGCTCAAGATCACGACCTCCGACGGCATCGTCGGCCTGGGCGACGCCACTCTGAACGGCCGCGAGCTCGCCGTCGCCTCGTACCTGTCCGACCACGTCGCCTCGATGCTGATCGGTCGCGATGAGGACAGGATCGAAGACACCTGGCAGTACCTCTACCGCGGCCCGTACTGGCGTCGCGGACCCGTCACAATGGCGGCCATCGCGGCGGTCGACATGGCGCTGTGGGACATCAAGGCGAAGAAGGCCGGGATGCCGTTGTACCAGCTTCTCGGCGGCGCCAGCCGCGAGGGCGTCCGCGTCTACGCGCACGCCTCGGGCACCGACTACGCCGCCCTGAAGAACGCGATCACCGGATACGAGGAGCTCGGGTTCACCGCCGTCCGCGTGCAGACCGGTGTTCCCGGCCTCGGGCAGATCTACGGCGTCTCTGCCGCAGGCCCCGGCGTGCGCTACGACTACGAGCCCGCCAAGCGCTCGGGCGACCGCCCCAGCGAAGAGACCTGGGACACCCGCAACTACCTCAACCACATGCCGGGGATCTTCTCGCAGATCCGGGAGGACTTCGGCACCGACCTCCGCATCCTGCACGACGGACACCACCGCATGTCGCCGATCGAGGCCGCGCGCTTCGCGAAGGACATCGAGCCCTACGACCTGTTCTGGCTCGAGGACTGCACCCCCGGCGAAGATCAGACCGCCCTGCGGCTCGTGCGTCAGCACTCGACCACGCCGCTCGCGATCGGCGAGGTCTTCAACTCGGTCTTCGACTATCAGACACTCATCACCGAGCGCCTGATCGACTACGTGCGCTCGGCGGTGACCCACACCGGTGGCATCACGGCCATGAAGAAGCTGCTCGACTTCGCCGCGATCTACGGCATCAAGTCCGGCATCCACGGGCCGACCGACATCTCGCCGGTCGGCATGGCCGCGGCACTGCATCTCGACCTGGCGATCCACAACTTCGGCATCCAGGAGTACATGCCGCACAACGAGCAGACGCTCGAGGTGTTCCAGACCTCGTTCACGTTCGACAAGGGCTTCCTGCACCCCGGCGACCAGCCCGGTCTCGGTGTGGACCTCGACGAGGATGCCGCGGCGGGCCACGAGTACACCAAGGCGTACCTGCCGGTGAACCGTCTGCTCGACGGGACCGTCCATGACTGGTGAGGTGCGACGGGTCGCCCTGCCCCCGCGCACGGTCGACTCGCGCCTGATCGTCGTCGCCCGCGCGAAGCGGGCGGAGGACTACGACGCCGTGCTCGACGTGCTCGTCGATGCCGGCATCCGCAGCGTCGAGCTGACGCTGACCACACCGGGCACGTTCGAGCACTTCCCGCACCTGCTCGCGCGGTTCGGCGACGCGATCGACCTCGGCATCGGCACCGTCACGAACGCCGTGGACCTGGCACGGGCGATCGAGGTGGGGGCGGCCTACATCGTGACCCCGATCACCTCGCGCGACCTCGTCACACAGGCGACGGATGCCGGTGTGCCGATCGTCCCGGGCGGACTCACGCCGACCGAGCTGTTCGCCTCGTGGTCTGCCGGAGCATCCGCGGTGAAGGTGTTCCCCGCGGGGCAGGTCGGACCCGCGTACCTGAAGGATCTGCGCGGCCCCTTCCCCGACCTCGTCGCCGTGCCCTCGGGTGGAGTCGACCTCGCCGGGGCCGAGGCGTGGCTGCGTGCCGGTGCGGTCGCGGTGAGCGTCGGCGGGCCGCTGCTCGGCGACGCGTTCGCCGGCGGTGACCTGCATGCCCTGCGGGAGCGCGCCGCGTCATTCGTCGACGTCTGCGCGCGGAGCGCCGAGTGACCACCTCGTCGCCGTCCGTCGTCACGCTCGGAGAGACGATGGCGCTCGTGCGCACGACCGAGATCGGCTCGCTGCGTCACGCGAACTCGTTGGCGTTCGGCATCGGCGGTGCTGAGAGCAACGTCGCGATCGGACTCGCGCGACTCGGAGTCACGACCTCGTGGCTGGGCCGCGTCGGCGACGACTCCCTCGGCGAGCGCATCGTCCGAGAGATCCGCGGTGACGGCGTCGACGTGCGCGCGATCGTCGACCCGGATGCCGCGACCGGCCTCATGGTGAAGGAGCGCCCGTCTGCGGCATCCACCGCGGTGCACTACTACCGTGCGGCGTCAGCCGGATCGCGGCTGCGACCGGAGGACCTGCCCGACGGGTGGGTCGAGGACGCGTCGCTGCTGCACATCACCGGGATCACTCCGCTGCTGTCCGAGACGGCCCGGTCCGCCGTCCACTCAGCCATCGATCGTGCCCGGGCAGCCGAAACGATCGTGAGCTTCGACATCAACTACCGGTCGGCGCTGGCGTCGCCCGATGTCGCCGGGTCCGTGCTGCGCGAACTCGCGGAACGTGCCGACATCGTCTTCGGCGGCGACGAGGAGTTCGCCATCCTGTATCCCGGCACCTCGGCAGCGGATGCCGCGGAACGCCTGCGGGAGGCCGGATGCGCGACGACCGTGCTCAAGCAGGGACCTGACGGCGCCTCGGTCCTCACCGCCGGATCGGTGGTCGACTCGCCCGGGTTCACGATCGAGCCGGTCGACACGGTCGGTGCGGGCGATGCGTTCGTGGCCGGGTATCTGAGCGCCCTGCTCGACGGCCAGGCGGTCGATGCGGTCCTGCTCCGGGCGAATGCCTGCGGCGCCATGGCCTGCCTCGTTCCCGGCGACTGGGAGGCGGCACCGACTCTGCGCGACCTCGAGCGCTTCCTCGACGCCGGCTCCGACCCGGTGCGCCGCTGAATCGGCGTTGACGCCGCCTCAAGACGCGTAGCCTCGAAGGATGTCCAAAGCCGTCGCCTCCCTGTCCACGGCTTCCGCCCTCCCGGAGTCCGTGCCCCGTCGCACCCCGTTGTTCTCCCGCGCCGCGGTGAACTTCCGACCGGCCGCACTCGTCTACCGGGTCGTGGCGCTCGCCATCATCCTCACCGGTGTCATCCGGCACTCCGACATCCTGACCGGTCAGCCGGCGTGGACGACCCTGCTGTTCTACACGATGGTCAGCAACCTCCTGTGTCTCGCGTGGGTGCTGCTCCTCCTCGTCCGCACAGTCGGCGATCTGCGTCAGCGCGGACGGTTCGGCACATCGACGCCCAGCGCACGCGGCAGTGGAGCGGTGATGTTCGCGATCACCGTGACCATGCTGATCTACCTGATCGTGCTCGTTCCCTCGAGGTTCGCCGACGGCGACGCCGAGATCTTCTCACTCACCGACAACCTGATCCACATCATCACGCCCGTGCTCGTGATCGTCGACTGGCTGGTCTTCGTGCCGAAGGGATCGTTCCGGTGGATCGATCCTCTGCTGTGGACACTGCTCCCCTACGTGTATCTGACCTGGGCTTTCGTCTACGGCGCGCTCGGCGGCGAGTTCACACCAGGACAGGCGTATCCCTACCCGTTCATGGATGTCGACGTGCTCGGGGTCGCGGGCGTCGCTCAGTGGATCATCGCCCTCACGGTCGCTCTCGTCGCGGTCGGCTTCGTCTTCGTCATCATCGACCGCGTCCTCGGATCGCTCGCCCGGCGGTTGGTCCGACACTGAGACGCCCCGCGCCGGCGCTCAGTTGATGATCTCCGCGCGGTCGTCGGCGTGCAGCGCCGCGAGCCGTTCGCGCCATGCGGCGAGCGCCTCGGCCGAGAGGCGGGTCCAGTCGAGCACCTCGCGGACGACCCTCAGCGGCTCCGCGCTGCGATAGGAACGGGTCGGATTGCCGGGGAACTTCTTGTCGGTGACATTCGGGTCGTTCTCGAAGTCCCCGGTCGGCTCGACCTCGTAGACCCGCGGCTCGCGATCACCCGGCGCGAGTTCGGCGGCGAGTCCCGCACCGTCGGCCACGGCGGTGAAGTAGATATGGTTCATCACGATCTCGGGCCGGTAGTTCGATGGATATCCGGCGGTCAGCAGGTCGCCCGGTCGCAGGTCTGCCTTGGTGCCGTGGAAGAAGGGGCCGTCATCCAGTGCGTCGCTCACCCGCAGCATCCTATGACTGCGCGCACACGCAGGGAAGGAGATCTCACAGTACGAAGGACGGATGCCGACGGCTCACCCTTCGTCGAGAGAGATCTCCTTCACTGCGGTCGTCGCACAGATGGCGACGGTCAGTCGCCCGAGCGTCGCGTTCCGATACCCGGTTCGTCGTTGTGGATGGACTCGTCCTGCACGGATGACTCCGACGACGGGTCGACGCGCACCGCACCGGAACCGCCCGAGTCGGCGCCAGCGTTTCCGGCGGGAGTCTCTCCGACCTGGTCGGGGTCGTCCGCGTTGCGGTCTTCGATCAGCGCGGCGATCCCTTCCTCGGAGGGTTCTGCACCGCCGAGATCCTGACCGGACTCCTCGCCGCGGCCGCTCACTCGGTGCCGTCCCGCAGGTCGGTCGGCGCGTCGCCGCTGTGCTGCAGACCCTCGTCCTCCGGAGCCAGGTCACCCTGTCCGTCGTCGCCCAGCTCGGCGTCGACCGGGTCGTCGCCCTGGGTCTCCGGCTGGTCGGTATCGGTGGGGAAGGTGCCGTCCGAGAAGTCGTCGACTCGGGGGATGCCGGGCATGTCCGGCGGGAAGCTGTTCGCGAAAGCGTCGATGTTCGACATGATGCCCTCCAGGGTGTGGTGTCCGAGTTCTCATGATGCGTCCGATCCGCGGCGAGCGCAGGGCGGTTGACAGCCCGGCGGAGGGCGAGGATCATTCCCGCCCCGATCCCGACGGGTGACGTCACAGGCCGAGCCGATTCGGCGGGCTGCTCGATTGTGTCGACACCCGGTCGCCCCTATGGTGTGGTCATGAACCGCTCGCGCCTCCGTCCACTGGTGAGCGCGGCTCTCGCGCTCGGGGCGGTCGCGTTTCTGGCCGGCTGCGTCAACGCTCCGACGGTCGACCTGCTTGCCAGCGGCGAATCCGCCCGCCTGCCTGAGTCGGTCACGTCCGACCAGCTCGAGACGGTAGTCCCCGACACGGCGCGCCTGCTCGGCGAGGACTCCGAAGGGCACACTTTCTACGCCGTCGAGGCGAGTGACGAGAGCGGGCTCGGAAGGGTCTGCCTGGTGATCGACGGCGTCGAGAACGGGCCGGTCATGGTATGCGGGGCGATGCCGATCGAGGTCGAGACCGCCGGCGTGCGCGCCCGACTCAGCGTCGAGGTCGTCCCCGAAGACCGCGGCGAGAAGATCGGCGACTACCTCCGCGTCTTCCTGTGACCGACGACCCCGCACCGCGCGCGACCGTGAGAGCATCGATCGCAGACCACGACTCGAGAGAGATCTCGGATGCTCGACACAGCAGACAGCGTCAGGCTCGGCCGTTCCGGAGTGAAGATCTCGAAGGTGGTGCTCGGATGCATGAGCTTCGGCGCACCGGACCGCGGCGCACACGGATGGTCGCTCGATGAGGAAGCGAGCCGCCCGCTGATCGCGCAGGCTCTCGAGGCAGGAATCACGACGTTCGACACCGCCGACGTGTACTCCGACGGCACGAGCGAGGAGTTCGTCGGCCGTGCACTCAAGGACTTCGCGCGCCGCGACGAGATCGTGCTCGCGACGAAGGTGCACGGGCGCATGGGCCCGGGCGCGAATCAGGCCGGACTCAGCCGCGGGCACATCCTGTCGGGCATCGACGCGAGCTTGACGCGCCTCGGCACCGAGTATGTCGATCTTTACCAGATCCACCGGTGGGACCCCGAGACGCCGATCGAAGAGACCATGGAGGCGCTGCACGACGTCGTCCGCTCGGGCAAGGCTCGCTACATCGGCGCATCATCGATGTGGGCGTGGCAGTTCGCCAAGGCCCAGGGTGTCGCTGCGCAGAACGGCTGGACGCGCTTCGTCTCGATGCAGGATCAGTACAACCTGCTGCAGCGCGAGGAGGAGCGGGAGATGCATCCGTTCTGCCTCGACTCGGGCGTCGGCGTGCTGCCCTGGTCTCCGCTGGCGCGTGGCAAGCTGACGCGGGACTGGGATGAGACGACCACGCGCACGGCGACCGATGCCTTCGGCGCGACGCTCTACCGCCGCGAAGAGGAGTCGAATCGGGCGATCGTGGATGCGGTGGCTCGCGTCGCCGAGGGACGCGGCGTCTCCCGGGCTCAGATCGCCCTCGCGTGGGTCGCCCAGCAGTCGGCGGTGACCGCCCCGATCGTCGGCGCGACCAAAGCCGCTCACATCGACGATGCGGTCGCAGCCGCCAGCATCCGACTCGAGGCCGCCGAGCTCGCCGAGCTGGAGGGTGCCTACACGCCGCGGGATCCCGAGGGCTTCTGACCGCGCTTCGGCGCCTACTCGATCTGACCGATGGGCTCCCGCTTCTCGGCCTGGAACTGGTCTTCCGCGCGGCCTCTCGCCCAGTAGGCGGAGATCGACAACGACTCTCTCGGCACCTCGCGCTGCTTCAGCAGGGCCCGAACGGCCTTGATGGTTCCGCGCTCCCCGTGCGCGAACACACCGGGGTGCCCGTCCGACCAGGCCAGCTCCGCGAGGACGGCCAGCAGCTCGTCATCGGACTCGGTCCATCGCACCGCCACTCCGGATGGAGCATCGGGAAGGATGCGGTCGCCGGGGTCGGCCACGGTGAGGATGACGTGCCCGACGGCATCCGAGTCCATCGCCTCGAGGGCCGACGAGATCGCCGGGAGCGCGGTGTGGTCGCCGATGAGCAGATGCCACGCCGCTCCGGGCTCGGGCAGGTAGCCGCCGCCCGCGCCGCTGACGACCAGCGTGTCCCCGACCTGTGCACGTCGAGCCCACGGCCCGGCGACACCCTCATCGCCATGCACGACGAAGTCGATGACGAGACGCTGGCGCTCGGCATCCGCTGCTCGCACCGTGTATGTGCGCGGAGTGGGCAGCTTCTCGGGGCTGTGCTCCCGCAGCTGAGCGAGATCGTAGGGAGGGGTGAGCCCGTGGCGAGGATCGGCGAACAGGATCTTGACGTACTTGTCGGTGTAGACGTTGTCGGTGAAGGCCTCGTACCCGTCGCCTCCGGCCGTGATGCGCACGAGGTCGGGGCTGACCTGCTCGACCTGCTGCACGTTGAGCACGGCTTGGCTGGGGGTTCGGCGAGGCTGTTCCGGCATTGCGTCTCCTGACGAAGAGGAAGGGAGTCCTCTCCAGTCTGCCGGTCCTGTTCGGTGACCCGGGCCACTTTCCAATAAGGAAAGTCGTCGTACACCGCGCACGCCACGGAGGCGTGATGGGTACGCCTCAGACGGCGCAGAGGTCGGTGTCGGCGCTGCGGTTCACCGCATCCACCGGCCGCGGTGGCACCGGGGTGGCGCGGGGCTGCGAGGTGAGCGCTTCGTAGTCGGCGCCGAGCAGCAGCTGCACGCCGTCGACGTCTCCGACCTGGACGACGACCTGGATGCCGAGCTCTGCGGCGAGCGCCTGCGCCGTCTGCTGGGCGTCAGGGGTGTCTGCGGCCGTGATGGTCGTGAGGTCGACCGGGTCGGCATTGGCGATGCCGGCTACGGTGTATCCGTAGCCCGTCGCGTCATCGGAGACGCGGGACGCCAGACCGCTGACACCGGCACCGTTGAGGATCTGCACGGGCGTGGTGCGCACCGGCGCCTCGGGCTGCACCTCGTCGGTGGTGAGCACGATCGGCACGTCGTCGATCAGCGCCCGGAAGATGACGTCGGCGTCCGCGGTCGGCACGACGCGATAGGGGTCCTCCGGGGCCTCGGTCGTCGGCATGGTGAGGAATGTGACGCTGCTGAGCGGAACATTCGCGACCCGCGCGGCGAGGCCGGCGAGATCGGTCAGGGCTCCGAGACCGGGGTCGACGGTCATCGACGACGTCACGGCATCGAGGAACGCGTAGAGCCGGTCGGGGCGCACGAGCACGGCGGACTTGGTGGCCTTCTGCACGATCGCCGAGAGCACCATCTGCTGGTGCCCGAGGCGGGCGATGTCGCTCTCCTGAGCGAGCGCATGGCGCGTGCGAGCGAGTGCGAGTGCCTGGTCGCCGTTGATCGACTGGGGGCCGGCGGGCAGGTCGAGGCGTGCGTGCCCGTCCTGCAGCGGCTCCGGCAGGCACACATCGATGCCGCCCATCGCGTCGACCATGCCGATGAACCCCTCGAAGTCCATCTGCACGAAGTGGTCTATCGCGAGACCGGTCAGCTGCTCGACCGCCGCGACGGAGCAGGCCGGGCCGTACTGCAGTGCCGAGTTCAGCATCCCCCAGCCGCCGCCATACGACCCGCGCCCGTTGTCGTCGCACGCCGGCAGGTCGCCGACGGTGTCGCGCGGAAGCTGCACGGCGTCGATGCGGGTGTTGTCACTCGAGATGTGAGCGATCACCATCGCGTCGCTGCGCTCGGTGCCGTCGTCTTCGCCGAAGCCCTCGGACTCGAGCGCCCGGGAATCGGACCCGAGCAGCAGGATGTTCAGATCGCCCGTCGCGAGCTCAGGCTCACTCTCACCGTCGTCCGAGCGGATGGGCGCCGTGGTGACGTTGCCCTGCAGCTGCCCGTAGGCGATGGCGCCCACGGCGACCAGGGCGGCCACGACGGCGACGCTGATCCAGCCGATCACTCGACCGCGCCGACGACGTGGTCGAGACGCGGGTTCGGAGCCCGACGTGACGTCGTTCTGGTCGTCGCTGTGGGGGGAAGCTGGCGATCTCACCTGCTCACACCATCACGAGTGGGGCCAGAGAGCCAACACGTGGAGGCGGCGAGTCCTGCGAGGGTGCTGTGAGCCCGGTCGCTCACACCGTGACATACCCCCGGGAGGAGTCGTCGTGGATGAGGCGATAGTCGGGCGTGGTGCCCCGCCGGTCGGCCAGGCTCCACACCCGGGTCGCTCGCCCGTCGCCGGCGGACGCGGCGCCGTACTCGAGCACGAGCGCGCTCGGCATCGCCCCGTCGCGGTACTCCCCGACGAAGTAGCGCGGGCTGCCGAGACCACCCGAGTCCACCCGCCCGACGAAACGACCCGAGTCGGTCAGTCGAGGAGGAGTGGCGAGCAGGTCGGCGGGTGTGATGCGCTGGACGGCCTCGTGCTGTGCGAAAGCAGACAGGGAGAGAGGCATGATCGAGTCGATTCGCATCTCAGACCGCCTCCGCCTTCTGATCGCTGCGCGACGATCGTTCGCGAAGGCTCTGAGCCCAGTCCTTCGTGTCGGTGAACCGGTGCTCGTCGAGGTAGGCGCGGATGACGTCGTGCACGAGGCGGATCTGTGACTCCGTCCCCATCGCCGCCTGCATCATGTCGACCGTCGGCGCGGGCGCCCCGTCGATGCGCTCGAGCGCCTGGCGGATGATGCGCTCGCGCCCCTCCCGTCCGAGGGACTTCTCCATGGAGGGCGTCTGGCGTGGGTACTCTGGGGCGTGTTCGTGACTCATGCGAGCCTCCTCAGTCAGGGATGGTGGTGTCTCACGGACAGTGGTGCCGGGGCTGCAACCCCGGCACCACGTCGTCTCCCCACCGTATCTTATTTTTAGTCATTCAAAATAAGCGAGGACTTTCGGCGCGTCGGCCGCACACCGTGAGTAGCCTTCATCCATGAGCTTCCACATCGAGCACACCCTCGACGGCCGGCGTGCGAGCACCGGCGCCTTCGACTCCCTCGGCGAGGCGGTGATGGCGGCGTTGGGCGTGAAGCGCCCGCCCGTTCTCGTCGTCGACGACTCCGCCGACAGTGGCGCCGACACCGTCGCCGCCGTCCTGAAGAAGGGCGAGGTGCTCACCGCGACACCTGAGCCTGAGTGGTGGGGTCGGGTGAAGAAGGCGTCGCAGGACAAGCTGCTCGCCGGAGGCCGGCTCGATGCCGCCGTGGTGACGGATCTCACCGATGCCGGTGGTGCAGTGGCAGCGACGGCATGGGAGAGCGGCCCCGTCGAGGAGTGGGAGCTGACGCCGGCATCCGACCACGACTGGGTGCGCTTCGAAGCCGCTCGGCGGTCGATCCGAGGCTGACGCCCCGCCGACACCTCTGCCGTTGCATGAGAAAGGCCCGGCTTCCTCGAAAGGAACCGGGCCTGTCTCTCATTCACTGCTCGCTGTGGCTATGTTCGTTTATTCACGGATCCCTTGAGCCTCAAGGGATCGGAGAGGGGGATCTTCGACGCAATTCCACGCTAAGCCTCAGAAAGTTCCGCGGCCGTCGCGTTTCTCCAGATCAGAGCTGATTTCATCGTGCGACGAAACGGAGCTTCAGCAACCTACTTCGATGCTGCCTCGTGGCGCCTGGCAGAGCCAGTCGGTGCGACGTATTAGCCCCCCCGGGTCGCACATCGGTCCCGATCCCGAGCGTGGCCATCCGAGCGGCGTCGGCGGTGCGTCGAGCTCACTGCTCGCATCCGCTAACGAATTCTAAGAGGAAGGTGTCCTCGCCTGTCCGCGCCGGGGCGATCACCTGCTCAACCCAAATCTGCTTCGACGCGTCATCCGTGTGCGGCGCCACCTCAGGCAGCTTCGTCCACTCTTCAAGCTTGTCCAACGCTTCCGACGCCGCCGTCACATCGCCGTCGGCGGTGGCTGCAACGTACGCTCCGAGCCATGCACACTGCCACTCGAACGCCGCCTGCATCTCACCGGCCCCCGGTTCGAACTGTCCGTTCTCGTCCCAGTCTCCTGAAGGCGTGTCCCGTACCGAGTGACCTTCGGGAAGGCTACTCGCGAGTTCCTCGGTGGCAGTCCGGTACTCGTCGATAAAGCTGGTGAGATCCCCGAAGGAGTCCAGGGGTGCGCTTTCTTGCTCATCTGCAGCGTGCGGAGTCCCGGACGGACTGGGCACGCTATTGCCCAACTCCACGGCGCGGCGATGGCGATGTGACCAACAACTGTTCTCTCTGGTTCGAGGATAGATTTCTCCCATGACTCCGAACCCGCTGTTGCCGGCTATTCCCGACCTGTTTCTCATTCTCGCGGTGGTTCTGGTTGTCCTGCTCGCCGTCGGTATCGGCGTGACGGTCTGGCTCCGTAAGAGGAAAGACCCCCGCTAAAACCGACGTGTACTACGGGAGTACAGAGGCTGCACAGACGGTTCAAAGTCGAACCCGAGCTACGCGCTAACGTCCATCGCTCCTGACGCGAGCCTCGTGTGGAACAACTCTTACGGGAGCTAGTTCAGATAGAACCTGCTCCAGCCGTGGTCTGTCTCCCCTTCCGCGCGGGTTTCGGCGAGCATCCTCTGGAGATTCTCTTCGCTCAGCTCGCGGTTCACATACGGCGAACCGTTGACGAAGTCTGCCAGCTCGGCCGCAGATACGGCAGAGCCAACCGAAGTCTCACGGCGATGCTCATAGGCGCCGTGGATAATGACCTCCGTAAGCGTTCCGGGGCTCAGTTGCTGGGCATCGCGAAAAGCGCGCGCCTCCGCGAGATCGGAGGTATGGAGTTCCGCCAGGGTGGCGTCTAGTTCGGGAGTGCTCATCAGTACGAGGCCTCTTCTCCCAGAGATTGGACGTGACCTCTCCTCCATGCGCGGCGCAGGCCAACGGGTAGGACCACTTCGCGTATTCCTCCGAGGACGCGAGGCGACGCGCGGGCGGACCGGCCGCATGGGATGCCAGTCCGGACGGCGACCTGAGGAGAATCGGCGCTATGCTCTTCGCCTGCCGAGAATGAAAAGCGCCGGTCAGAAACATGCTCTGACCGGCGCTTTCAATTTACGAACAGATGGCCCTGAATAAACGAACAGGGCCCTCGCTGTGCGCGAGGGGGGACTTGAACCCCCACGTCCATAAGGACACTGGCACCTGAAGCCAGCGCGTCTACCATTCCGCCACTCGCGCGAGTATGTCGGGCTCCGAAGAACTCAACTTCCCAAAGATATCACGCGTTTCGCCCATCGATGAAACCGGCGCCGCCGCGGTCTGCAGGAGTCGGGCACGGATGCCGGACGAGAGGATGTCCTTCGGTCCTGCAGACGTGCCGAGGTCCTGCATCCGGCGCATCCCACTCCCCCACTCCCCCGGAATCTCGGCGTTTTCCCGCCCCGCGAGGGCGTTCACCCAGCACACCTCGCTACGATGTGCCTACCGGTCGGCATGCCAGAGGAGCCCAGTGGGACTACTTGACAGCTTTGAGAAGGGTCTCGAGCGCGCTGTGAACAGCGCCTTCGCGAAGACCTTCCGCAGCGGCATCCAGCCCGTGGAGATCGCTTCCGCCCTTCGGCGCGAAGCGGACACCAAAGCGGCTGTGGTGAGCAGGGACCGCATCATCGCGCCCAATAACTTCGTCGTGCGCCTCAGCACCGACGACGCCGAGCGCATGCAGGGGCTCGGTGGAGCCCTCACCGACGAACTGCACGCGCTTCTCACCAAGCACGCGAAGTCGCAGGGTTACAGCTTCTCCGGCCCGCTCTCGATCTCGCTCGAGGGTGACGACAAGATCGCGACCGGCACGGTCAACGTCAGCTCCGGAACCGTCGAGGGCCGCGTCGAGTGGCAGGCCGTGATCGACGTCGACGGGCGTCGCCACTCGCTCACCCGCGCACGCACCGTCATCGGCCGCGGAACGGATGCCGACATCACGATCGCCGACGCCGGATCCAGCCGTAAGCACGTCGAGGTCCTCTGGGACGGAGAGCGCGCCATGATGCGCGATCTCGGCTCGACGAACGGCACCAAGGTCGACGGCCAGAAGGTGCGCGAAGCCGCCCTCCCCTCCGACACCACCCTGACCATCGGACGCACCGACCTGGTGTTCCGCATCGTTCCCGTCGCCACCCCGTCGCGCCCGCCCCGGCCGCGCGACGACGACGCGACCCGCGCGTTCGGGGCCATCTCGTGAGCACACCCAGTGAACTCGTCCTGCTGCTGCTGCGCGTGGGCTTCCTGCTGCTGCTGTGGTTCTTCGTGTTCGGCGTCGTCTACTCGCTGCGCGCCGATCTGTTCGGCATGAAGGTCCGCAAGCTCCCGGCCGAGGTCGCCGCGGCGACGCCTGCTCCGACGCAGTCGCCCGCATCCGCCCCGGCCTCCCGCCCCGCGTCGTCGAAGCCCAGCACCGGTCCCGCCACGGTCGCGACGGCCAAGCGGCTCGTCATCACCTCCGGTCCGAAGGCGGGGCTCGAGCTCCCCCTCGGCAACGAGACGTTGACGATCGGACGCTCCAGCGAATCCGCCCTCGTGATCCGCGACGACTACACGTCCAGTCACCACGCACGTCTGATGCTGCGCGGCGACAGCTGGGCCATCCAGGACCTCGACTCGACCAACGGCACCTTCGTCGCCGGCCAGCGCGTGACCGGCGGTCCCGTCGCCCTCGCCCTCGGCACCCCCATCAAGGTGGGCGCCACGACCTTCGAGCTGCGAGCCTGACCCCGGCATGGTCTTCGAGGGCTCGAGCGCCGCGATCTCCCACACCGGGAAGGTCCGCTCCAACAACCAGGATTCCGGGTACTCCGGGGCGAATCTCTTCGTCGTCGCCGACGGCATGGGCGGTCACGCCGGCGGTGACGTCGCCTCGAGCATCGCGATCCACCGGATGGAGCCGCTCGACCAGCCGTACTCGTCGGTCGACGACGCACAGGCCTCACTGCAGGCCGCCGCGACCACCGCGGCCGGCGATCTGATCCGCGCCGCCAAGGACCGCCCCGAACTCGCCGGCCTCGGCACCACGCTCAGCGCCGTCATCATGGTCGACGACTACGCGGTCATCGGCCACATCGGCGACTCGCGCATCTACCTCTACCGCGACGACGCGGTGACGCAGATCACGGCCGACCACACCTTCGTGCAGCGACTCGTCGACTCGGGCCGCATCACCCCCGAAGAGGCGCGATACCACCCGCGTCGCTCGGTGCTCATGCGCGTGCTGAGCGACATGGACGCCGATCCCGAGCTCGACATGTTCGTGATGCACACCCAGCCGGGCGACCGCTGGCTGCTGTGCTCCGACGGCCTCTCGGGCGTCGTCGACGAGGCGCACATCCTCAAGGCGATGCGCATGGGCATGGCGCCTGGCCGCACGGCCGACAACCTGCTCAAGCAGGCGCTCGACGGCGGAGCCCCCGACAACGTGACGATCGTCCTCGTCGAGGTCGGCGGTCAGCACGCGATGCACTCCGGCACGGCGACGATCGTCGGCTCGGCATCGAACCCCGCCAACGTGACCGTTCCTCCGGTGCGCGCGCCCCGCGGCAACTGGCTCCACCCGGTACGCCAGGCCGCGAACGAGCCCAGCCACTTCGAGCCGGCCCCCGAATACCTCGAAGAGCTCATCGAAGAGGACCGTCGACGCGCCAAGCGCCGCCGTCTCGGATGGATCGCCGGGATGCTGGTGGTCGTCGCGATGCTCGTGTTCGCCGCCTTCGCCGCCTACAGCTGGACGCAGACGCGCTACTTCGTCGGCGCCGACGACGACAGTGTCGTGATCTACCAGGGCGTGCAGCAGAACATCGGCCCGATCACCCTGTCGACTCCGCTCCGCGACACCGACATCCTGCTCGCCAACCTTCCGCCGTACCAACGTGATTCCGTGGAGCGCACGATCACGGCGCGGTCGTTCTCGGATGCCGAGGCCATCGTCGCGCGACTCCAGGCCGGCGCCGACCGCGTGATCGGCGAGACCCCGCTGCCCACTCCCCTGCCCACCGCGACGCCGACGGAGGACGCAGGATGACCACCGACGTCACGGCCGACACCAGCGTCATCAAGGCCCTCAAGAGAATGCGGATGCCGCAGACGCAGCGCAACCGCGAGTTCTGGCTGCTGCTCTTCGCCGTCGCTCTCAGTGGCGGCGCTCTCACGCTCGTGCAGCTCGGTGCTCTGGGTCTGATCGACCCCATGATCCTGGCGATCGGCGGTGGCCTCGCCGTTCTGGCCTTCGCCGTGCACTTCGTGCTGCGTGCCGTCGCGTCGGCCGCCGACCCGTTCCTGCTGCCGATCGCCACGCTGCTGACCGGCCTCGGCATCGCGATGATCTATCGCATCGACATCGCGAAGTCCCTCACGGGGTGGGACGCCTACTCGACGAAGCAGCTCGCGTGGACGGGCATCTCCCTCGCCGGGGCGATCGCGTGCGTGATCCTGCTGCGCAACTACCGGGTGCTGTTCCGCTACACCTACATCTTCGGCCTCTCCGGCATCCTGCTCCTGCTGCTCCCCTTCGTCCCGGGCCTGCGCATCCCCGATGCGAACGCCCAGGTCTGGGTGTCGCTCGGCGGCATGTTCGCCTTCCAGCCCGGCGAGCTCGCCAAGATCTGCCTCGCGATCTTCTTCGCGGGCTATCTCGTGCGTACGCGGGAGAGCCTGACGTCTGTCGGCACGAAGTTCCTCGGCATCATGTGGCCGCGCATGCGCGAACTCGGACCGGTTCTGGTGGTGTGGGCGATCTCGCTCGGCATCATCGTCATCCAGCGCGACCTCGGAACCGGAACCCTGATCTTCGGCATGTTCGTCGCGATGCTCTACGTCGCGACCGGCAAGACGAGCTGGGTGCTCATCGGCCTCGCCCTCGTGGCTGCGGGTGTCGCGGTGGCGACACAGATCCTCAGCTACGTGCAGGGCCGCTTCGTCAACTGGCTGTTCCTCTTCGACCCCGAGAAGGTCGACCCCGACGGCGCCGGCTTCCAGCCCATGCAGGGCCTGTTCGGGCTGGCGCACGGCGGCCTTCTCGGCACGGGCTGGGGTCAGGGACGCCCCGACGTCACGCCCCTCGCCCACAGCGACTACATCATCACGAGCCTCGGCGAGGAGATCGGCCTGATCGGGCTGTTCGCGATCCTCTGCCTCTACATGGTCTTCGTGAGCCGCGGCGTGCGCATCGGACTGGCGGGTCAGGACGACTTCGGCAAGCTGCTCGCCATCGGCCTCTCGTTCACGATCGCGCTGCAGGTCTTCATCATGGTCGGCGGCGTGACGAGGGTCATCCCGCTGACCGGTCTGACCACGCCGTTCCTCGCCGCCGGTGGATCCTCGCTCATCGCCAACTGGCTGATCGTGGCCATCCTGCTGCGCATCTCCGACGGCGTCCGCAGCCAACCCCGGGCGGTGATCGGCTGACATGACCAAAGAACTCCGCCGTCTCAGCATCGTGATGCTGTTCATGTTCCTGTCGCTGTTCGCCGCGACCAGCTGGATCCAGGTCGTCGAGGCCGACGCCCTCGGGCAGAACCCGAACAACAGGCGCACCCTCCTCGACAGCTACGAGATCCAGCGCGGGTCGATCATCGTCGACGACGTCGCGATCGCCTCCTCGACCCCCTCGGACGACCGCTACCAGTTCCAGCGCGTCTACACGGATGCCGCGATGTGGGCCCCTGTCACCGGGTACTTCAACCCGGCGCTGCAGTCGGCGACCGGCATCGAGCGGGCGATGAACGCCGACCTGTCGGGAACGGGATCGAGCGCCTTCTTCGCCGAGATCGAGCGGATCCTCTCGGGCCAGCCGCAGAGCGGATTCAGCGTCGAGCTGACTCTCGACACGGCCGCGCAGCGCGCCGCATACGACGCTCTGCAGGGCCTCAACGGAGCGGTCGTCGCGATCGAGCCGAAGACCGGGCGCATCCTCGCACTGGTGTCGACCCCCGGGTTCGACACCAACCAGCTCGCGACGCACGACGCGGATGCCGCGAACGCGACCTACGACCAGCTCGACGAAGACCCCACGAAGCCCCTCTCAAACCGGGCGATCGCCGGCGACCTCAACCCTCCCGGCTCGACGTTCAAGCTTCGTCGTGGCGGCCGCGGCCTATGCGTCGGGCAACTGGACGCCCGACTCGACGCTCCCGAACCCGGCCCGCTACCAGCTGCCCGGCTCGACGAACACGGTCGCGAACGCCTGGGGCGGCACGTGCGGCAGCGGAGACACCGTGACGATCTCCGAAGCCATCCGCCTGAGCTGCAACATCCCGATGGCCGAGCTCGCCGTCGAGCTCGGCGATGACGCGATCCGCGAGATGGCGGAGAAGTTCGGGTTCAACCGGAGCTTCTCGACGCCGCTCGAATCGACTCCGTCGAGCTACCCGCGTGCCCTCGACGACGCGCAGACCGCCCTCACCGGATTCGGCCAGGGACAGGTCACCGCGACGCCGCTGCAGATCGCGATGGTGGCGGCCGGCATCGCGAACGACGGCGTCGTGATGAACCCCCGTCTGGTCGACACGGTGATCGGCAACGACCTCTCGGTCATCCGTTCGTACGACGACACCCAGTTCGGTCAGACGACCGATGCGACGATCGCCGATCAGATCACGGCGTCGATGGTCGCGAGCGTCTCAAACGGCGCTGCGCAGGGTGCAAGAATAGACGGGGTCGATGTGGCGGGGAAGACCGGCACGACCGAGAACGATAACAAGCCGTACACGTTGTGGTTCACCGGTTTCGCGCCGGCGGACGACCCCGAGGTGGCAGTAGCGGTCCTCGTCGAAGACGGCGGTGGACAAGGGCAGTCAGGATCCGGCGACACCATCGCCGCTCCGATTGCAAAGAAGGTCATAGAGGCGGTGCTGGGCAGATGAGACCGACGCAGGGTGTGTCGTTCGGTGGTCGCTACGAGCTGCAGTCGCGTATTGCGATCGGCGGCATGGGCGAGGTGTGGGAGGCGACGGATCACGTCATCGGTCGCACCGTGGCCATCAAGATCCTCAAGGACGAGTACATGGGGGACCCCGGGTTCCTCGAGCGGTTCCGCGCTGAGGCGCGCCATGCCGCACTCGTCAACCACGAGGGCATCGCGAGCGTCTTCGACTACGGCGAGGAGAACGGCAGCGCCTACCTCGTCATGGAGCTCGTTCCCGGCGAGGCCCTCTCGACCGTGCTCGAGCGCGACGGCGCCCTGAGCGCCGACAAGACCCTCGACATCGTCGCGCAGACGGCATCCGCTCTGCAGGCCGCGCATGCGGCAGGTCTCGTGCACCGTGACATCAAGCCGGGAAACCTGCTGATCACGCCGGACGGCCGCGTCAAGATCACGGACTTCGGCATCGCCCGCATCGCCGACCAGGTGCCGCTGACGGCCACCGGCCAGGTCATGGGCACCGTGCAGTACCTCTCGCCCGAGCAGGCGTCGGGGCACCCGGCGTCACCGGCGACCGACACGTACTCGCTCGGCATCGTCGCCTACGAGTGCCTCGCAGGCAAGCGGCCCTTCACGGGTGAGTCGCAGGTCGCGATCGCGATGGCGCAGATCAACGAGCAGCCTCCGCCGCTGCCGCCGACCGTGCCGATCCCGGTGCAGAACCTCGTCATGGCGATGATCGCCAAGAAGCCCGCCGACCGCCCGTCGTCGTCGGCGACCGTCGCACGCGCCGCCCAGGCTCTGCGCCGAGGCGACCTGAACTCCGCTGCCATCGCGGTGCCGGCCATCGCGACCGGTGGTGTCGCCTCCGACGACGCCACCCGGCTGCTCACCGCATCGGGCGACGACGGCACGACGCGCATCCTCCCCACGACGGCCCAGCTGCCCACCGGCGAGCAGGCCGAGGAGGAAGCCGAGAAGAAGAAGAAGCGCAGCCCCTGGACGTGGCCGCTGATCGCTCTCATCGCACTGCTCGTGATCGTGCTCGGTGGAACCGTGTTCGCCCTGATGAATCAGGGCGACCCCGATCCCGAGCCGACCCAGTCGGAGACCGTGTCGCAGACCCCGAAGCCGACACCGACCGAGACCGAGACGCCCGAGCCCGAGCTCGTGGACGTCGATGCTCTCGGTCTCGTGGGGATGCAGTGCGATGCCGCGCAGACCGCTGCCGCCAACGCCGGACTCCAGGCCGAGTGCGTGGTGGGCAACACCATCGCTCCCAACGCGAACCAGGTCGGCACGGTCGAGTCCGTGCAGCCCGGCGGCAACGTTCCCGAGGGCACGGCCATCACGCTGACGACCTTCAAGGAGCAGGTGAAGGTGGGCAAGCCCTCGGGCACCCCGACCATCGCCGGCACCGCCACCGAGGGCGAGCCCGTGACCCTCAACTGGCCGAGCTTCGAGTGCCCCTCGGGCACCCCGGCGCGATCGGCCTTCGAGGTGACGCTCACCAACGCGACGTTCTCCGGCGGCAACGCCGGCGAGTCCATCCGCAGCTTCGGCCCCAGCGTGCTCTCGACGCAGATCGTCCCCGGCACGGCCGGACAGTCGATCACCGCCACGTTCCGCGTCTTCTGCGGCAGCGACATGCCGTCCGAGCAGTCGGATGCCATGCCGGGCGTCGTCATCCTGCCCGCCGCGCCGGGCGCCGATGAAGGCGACGCAGACGGCGGAGACTCAGGCGAATAACCCGCTCCCGCCGTAGGCTGGAGCATCCACAAGGTCGTATCAGGGGGTCACTACGTGTCGACAGAGCCACGCGTTCTCGCGGGTCGCTATCGCGTCGACGAGCTCATCGGGCACGGCGGCATGGCGAAGGTGTACCGCGGGTACGATCTGACGCTCGGTCGTGCGGTGGCGATCAAGATCCTCGACCCCGAGCTGGCACGCGACAACGCGTTCCGCACGCGATTCCGTCTCGAGGCCCAGTCCGCGTCGCGCATGTCGCACCCGTCGATCGTCCGCGTCTACGACGCCGGCGACCCCTCGACGACCGACAGCAGCACGGATGAGCCTCCGTACATCATCATGGAGCTGATCAGCGGCACGCTGCTGAAGGACATCATCGCCAAGGGCCCGGTGCCCGTCGAGGATGCCGTGCGCTATGTCGACGGCATCCTCGAGGCGCTGGACTACTCGCATCGTGCGGGTGTCGTGCACCGCGACATCAAGCCGGGCAACGTGATGGTGACCGACAAGGGCCAGGTCAAGGTCATGGACTTCGGCATCGCCCGAGCCGTGTCCGACTCGTCATCGACGGTCGCCGAGACCACCCAGATCATCGGCACCGCGGCATACTTCTCACCCGAGCAGGCCAAGGGCGAACCGGTCGACGCACGCGCCGACCTCTACTCGACCGGCGTCGTGCTCTATGAACTGCTCACCGGCCGTCAGCCGTTCCGCGGCGAATCCCCTGTGGCCGTCGCCTACCAGCACGTCAGCGAGACTCCGGTCCCTCCGACCGAGGTGAACGAGGACTCCCCCGGCGCGCTCGACCCGATCGTCCTGCGCGCGCTGGCCAAGGATCCCTACCAGCGATACCCGGATGCCGCGCACTTCCGCGCTGCGCTCGACTCGGCGGTCTCCGGCCATGCGCCGAGCCGCAAGGAGCTCGGCGCGCTCACGAGCGAGCTGTACGGACCGAATCCGCGTGCCGCGCAGGAGACCGCCCGGTCGCTCCGCCAGCTGAGCACCGACACCACCATGGCTCGCACGCAGTCTGGCCCGCCCGTCGCGTGGATCTGGGCGGGTGTGGCACTGCTTGCCGTGCTTCTCGCCTCGGTGTTGTTCTGGGTCTGGACGCTCAGCATGCGCCCGGACGACGTGCCGTCGAGCTCGCGCGTGGTGCCTGATCTCGTCAATGTCTCGTCCGAGCGCGCCCAGGATGATCTCGGCAAGCTCGATCTCACCTCGAAGCTGGTGCTCGAGTCCAGCAACGACATCGTCGAGGGCAACGTGACCCGCACAGACCCTGCGTCCGGCACCGCCGTGAGCGAGGGCGATTCCGTGACGGTCTACGTGTCCTCCGGCAAGGAGACGGTGGTCGTCCCGATGCTCGAGGGCCTGTCTTTGACGGCCGCCAAGGACGCACTCGCGGCGGCAGGGCTCGAACTGGGCACGGTCATCCAGCGCAACGACAAGGGGCTGGCGGCCGAGACGGTGATGGAGGCCAGCGAGGCGGCCGACACCGAGGTCGCACCGCAGACCATCGTGAATCTCGTCGTCGCGAGCGGCCGGGTCACCCTCACCGACGTCACCGGGTGGACGATGGAAGCGGCTCAGGCTGAGCTCGAACGCATCGGCCTCACGCCCAGTCCGGTCGAGCTGATCGACTGCACGCCGACCGAACCGCCCACCGTGTCGTCGATGTCGGCCGCGCCGGGAGACGTGGCGATCGGCTCGACGGTCGAACTGCGCTACTGCGTCGCCGCCGGCTGATCCACACGAGCGTCGGGGCCCGACAGCGGGTGCAGTGCCGCTGAGCGTGCCACGGCATGTGCGTCGCCGCACAGTTCGAGCCAGTTGGCGAGCAGACGGTATCCGCCTTCGGTCAGCACGCTCTCGGGGTGGAACTGCACCCCGAGTATGGGCAGACGGGTGTGCTCCAGTGCCATGACGGTGCCGCTCGCGGTGCGCGCTGTGACGGCCACGTCAGCCGGCAGGTCGGTCTCCGCGAGAGCGAGGGAGTGATATCTGCCCGCGTCGAACGGCGACGGGATGCCGGCGAAGAGCGCTGATCCGTCGTGCGTGACCGGCGACACCATGCCGTGCATCAGCTCAGGCGCCTCTGAAACGGTGGTGCCGAACGCGGCGCCGATCACCTGATGCCCCAGGCAGACGCCGAGAAGCGGCATCCGGATCCTCGCGGCGAGCCGCACGGCGTCGACGGAGACGCCGGCATCGTCAGGGGTGCCCGGGCCGGGAGAGAGCAGCAGCGCGTCGAAGTCCGGCAGCATCACCGCGAGTTCAGCGGCATCGATGGTATCCGCCTCGATCAGCGCGACGTCGGCACCGAGCTCGCGCAGGTACCCCACGAGCGTGTGCACGAAGCTGTCGTGGTTGTCCACGACGAGCACGCGGGTCATTCGAGGTCGACCTCGCCCGGGGTGATCAGCGGGCTCACCCAGGGGAAGACATACCAGAAGAGCCCGTAGAGCACCGCTGCGACGAGCACGAGGAGGATGAAGAGCTTCAGCCACCACGGGCCGGGGAGGATGCGCCAGAGTGCGGCGTACATGGGTCGTCTCTTTCCGTTCGGCTAGATCGACGGCGCGGCCGGCGGAGGCGGTGGATCGGTGAGCGCGGCGGGCGGACCCTCGGCGCGGGGCTGGAAGCTCTCGTACACGCCGTAGGCGACGATGCGCTCGGCGAGGGAGTACAGCGGCGAACAGGCGGTCAGCGTGATGTACTTCTCCCCCGTCGCGACGCCGGGCATCTGCGGCACATCGAGCAGCACGTCCGTCTGCGTGGGCTTGACGTACTCCAGCGTCCGGAAGCGGTACGTGAACCATCCGTCAGGCGTCTCGACGACGATCGCGTCGCCGACCTGGAGCTTGTCGAGCTGGTTGAAGGGCTTGCCCCAGGTGGTTCGGTGGCCGGCCATCGCGAAGTTGCCGACCTCACCGGGCATCTTCGAGTCGGTGTAGACGCCGATCCCGAGCTTGTCGAGCGTGCGCGCGCGGGTCGTACCGCCGTAGATGCCGACGTTGTACTCGGCACCGAAGCGCGGCACGTGCATCTGGCCGAGGAGCTCGGTGTCGGCCGGAGCGGCGGGGATCACCGGCTCGAACACCGTCGCCCCGTCGTCGGTCTCGACGACCGGTGGGAGCTCGGGAGCGGGTGCGTTCGCCCATTCCTGCGAGACCGCCGCACCCTCTTCGTTCTTCTGGGCCGCGATGATGATGTCGCCGATCCACATCTGCCACGCGACGAAGAGAAGCACGATCACTCCGCCCGTGAGCAGCAGCTCGCCGAGGACGCTGGTGAAGGTCGCGCGCGACCGGGGGCGGCGGCGGTGTGCACGTCGCTCCCCCGAGACGACGGATGCAGTCATGGCGACATGCTATCCGCCAGACCTGTACTCCCGCCCTGCGGCCCTGGTTTTCCGCGCGATATGACACTCTTGGGTACACTGTGGGAATGGCACGCGACCGCAAGACCGAAGAACCCGAAGCTCCGCGCAGCGAAGGCGAAGCCGCACCCAACGCGGTGTGGTTCAAGCCGGTGATGGTCGGCTTCATGCTCCTCGGTCTCGTGTGGATCCTCGTGTTCTACATCTCGGGCATGCAGTTCCCGATCCCGGGGCTCGACAACTGGAACCTTGCGATCGGCCTGGGCATCGCCCTGATCGGCTTCCTGATGACCACACGCTGGCGCTGACGCCCGCCCCACCGATTTCGAAGAATGCCCCTCTCGCGTTGGCGAGAGGGGCCTTCTTCTGAGTTATCCACAGGTTATCCCCAACATGGGGAGAATTACACAGATGTTATTCACATCGGTCAACAACCCTGTTAACAACTTCTGATCAGGAGTAAACCGTCGTGATCAGGAACGGTACCAACAGGGCGACGATCAGGACGAGCGCGACAACGACGGCAACGAGCAGCACGATCTGTAGCGTCCGCTGCTCACGCCGTCGGGTCCTCGTGAGGATGAACGCCACGAGCGCACCGACGATCGCCCCGCCGAGGTGCGCCTGCCAGGCGATGTTCTGAGAGAACACGAAGCCGACGACGAAGTTGATGCCGAGGATCACGAGGATGCCGGTCACGTTCGCCCCGATGTGCCGTCCGATGATCAGCAAGGCGGCCATCAGGCCGAAGATCGCGCCGGAGGCGCCCACCGTCGCGGTTCCGGGCGCGAGCAATGCGACGGCGACGGAACCGCCGAGCCCGCTGATCAGGTACAGCGACAGGAAGCGGATTCTGCCGAGCATCGGTTCGAGACTCTGACCCAGCATCCACAGTGCCAGCATGTTGAGCGCGAGATGCAGGAAACCGCCATGCACGAACACAGCCGTGAGAAGCCGCCACGGTTCGAACGGCATGAGCGACAGATCCGGATACAGATAGCCCGCCGCGAAGAGCAGCTGGCCCGTGATCGCCTGGCCCACTCCCGGGATGAGCTGAAGGAGCCCGATGAACGACGTGATCGCCAGCAGCGAGTACGTGACGACGGGCTTGCCGCTGCCACGCGAGGCGAGTGCGGCGCCGCGCCCGCCCCAGCGACGCTCGGCGCGCTTCTGGGCGGGACTGCGGTTCTTTCGCTCTGCGGCCATGCACTCGGGGCAGATGACCCCGACAGCCGCCTGCGTCTGGCATTCGGGGCAGATCGTGCGCAGGCACCGCTGACAGAGCACGAAGCTCTGCCGATCCGGATGCCGGTAGCAGAAGTTGTCGCGGTTGTCCGCGAACTCAGGCGTCGTCATCCGGATCGGCCAGCGTCGGCGTCAGGCCGCGACGATGTCGATCGACTGCAGCACGACCGGCTCGATGGGACGGTCGCCCGCAGCCGTCGGCACAGCGGCGATCGCGTCGACGACAGCCTTGGAGGCGTCATCGGCGACCTCGCCGAAGATCGTGTGCTTGCCCTGGAGCCAGGGGGTGGGGTCGGTCGTGATGAAGAACTGCGAGCCGTTGGTTCCCTCGGCCTTGCCCGTGATGGCGTTGCGACGCAGACCGGCGTTGGCCATGGCGAGGATGTAGGGCTCGTTGAAGTTGAGCTCCATGTTGATCTCGTCGTCGAAGTTGTATCCGGGGCCCCCGACGCCCTGTCCGAGCGGGTCGCCGCCCTGGATCATGAAGTTCGGGATGATGCGGTGGAAGATGACGTCCTTGTAGAGAGCACCCTCGCCCGGCTTGCCGGTGGCGGGGTGCGTCCACTCCTGGGTGCCGTCGGCGAGGCCGACGAAGTTCTTGACCGTCTTCGGGGCGTGGTCGCCGAAGAGGTTGATGACGATGTCACCGTGGTTGGTGTGCAGGGTTGCGACATGAGAAGCGTGAGCCATGGGTCCATTCTCGCAGAGCTTCCCATGAGTTGGCCCGCGTCTAGCGCTCATCGGCCTCCGACGCAAGGGTTCGGCGATTCCCTCGCCCCATACACGGTCGCGTGGCAAGATGGGGAATCCGTACTCCAATCGACAGGAGAGCATCGTGAGCATCAGCCGCAAGCGGAAGAAGGAGCTGCGTCGTCTTCAGAACGACGCCAACCAGCTCTGGGAGAACCAGCAGGTCCTCGTCGGCCACGCCGCCGACGTCGCGCGTGAAGCCGGACGTCAGCTCGGCCACTTCGGTCGCGAGCAGGTCGGTCCTGTCGTCCAGGACACCTACAACCGTCGCGTCGCACCGGTCGTCGACCGCGGCGTCCGCTTCGGTCACCACGTGGTGGACGACAAGGTCGTCCCCATCGTCGGCGGAGTCGTCGGCACCGCGCTCACCGCGTGGGATGTCGCGAACGCCAAGCGCGAAGGCGTCGTGAAGAAGGTCAGGAAGGCCACTCAGCCCGAGCCGAAGGGCCCGAGCGTCGGTTCGGTCATCGCCCTGATCCTCGGAGTCGCCGCAGCGGCCGGCGTTCTCTACGCCGCGTGGCAGGCACTGCGCGCAGACGACGAGCTCTGGGTCGCCGACGACCCGCTCTCCGCACCTGACGCGTGACCTCGACATCGGAGCCCCCGGCCACTGAGCCGGGGGATCTCCATGCCCGGGTGAGGGACGCCGCAGCGGCTCGCGGGCTCGATATCGAGATCCGCGAGCGTCCTGCCGCCCGCAGTCTCTTCGAGGCGGCTGAGCTGCTCGGCATCCCGCCCTCCGGCATGGTCAAGACGCTCGTCGTCAAGCGGTCGGACGACACGTATCTCTTCGCGCTGGTTCCCGGCGGCAGATCGATTTCGTGGCCGAAGCTGCGTGCGGTCGTCGGAGTGAACAAGCTCCGCCTGCCCGAGCCTGATCTCGCCCTCGCGGCGACCGGCTACGAGCGCGGAACAATCGTGCCCATCGGCAGCACCACGGACTGGCCGGTCTTCGCCGACGAGTCGATCGTCGGGCAGCGGATCGCCATGGGTGCCGGCGCTCACGGCTACAGCCTCTTCGTCGACGCCGATGACCTCATCGCCGCGTACGGTGCCACAGTCGCCGACATCTCGGTGCCCGAAGAGGCCCGCGACTGAGTCAGAGGATGCCGGCCATCCGCAGGGCGATGTCGACCAGCTTGACCCTCTGCAGTTCCTTCACGGCTTTGAGCGGGAACCACTCCGCCATGTCGGTCGAGCCATCGGCCTCGAATGTCAGCTTGCCGCCCGTCACCGACGCCCGGTAGACGATGCGCAGGGTGTGCAGAGGCTGATCCGACTGGTTCACCCGCTGGCTCGCCGGGATCACCCTCGAATGGATGCCCAGCAGCTCGCCGACCTTGACCGTGTAGCCGGTCTCCTCGCGCAGCTCACGCCGCACGGCGTCCTCGGGAGCCTCACCCGGTTCCAGCCCTCCGCCGGGCATCGTCCATGCCACTCGACGACCCTCGGTCCAGCGCGCGAGAAGTATGCGACCGTCGTCATCGGTGACGACCGCGTATGCCGCGACCCGCATATCCATGCGTCCACCATAGTGGCCGGGGTTCAGCCAGGGTACGCGCATGACGATCCTGGACGAAACCTCGCCTCGAGAGGCGTCCGGCTCGTCACGCTCGACCCCGAGACATCGATCACGAATCAAGAAGCACAGCAGTGCGCCGCATCCGTAGTGTGAGATTCATCGCAGATCACACAGTGAAAGGAGTCGGCCATGGCTGACAACGAGAAGAACTTCAGTGCCGAAGAGCGCGAGGCGATGAAGGAGGCCGCGGCCGACAAGCGCAAGTCTCGGTCTCGTGCCAAGAAGACCCCGGAGGAGGTGCGGGCCGAGGGTGTCGCAGACCTCGAGGCGGCGATCGCGAAGCTTCCCGATGACAACGATCGAGAGCTGTCGAAGGCGCTCCACGACCTCGTGACCGAGGTCGCTCCCGAGCTCATGCCGCGGACGTATTACGGCATGCCCGCTTGGGGCAAGGACGGCAAGGTGCTCTGCTTCTTCCAGCCGGCCAGCAAGTTCAAGGTCAGGTACGGCACGTTCGGTTTCGAGCCGATCTCGAACCTCGACGACGGCACGATGTGGCCGACCGCATACGCGCTGCTCGATCTCTCTGCCGCGAACCGCAAGGTTCTCACCGAGCGCATCCGCCTCGCCGTCAGCTGAGTCGCCGTTCCCGGGGAACGGCCGGCGCAGTAGCGTGGATGCCGTGAGCACACTGCCGTTCCCCGCCTCCGTGTACGCCGCTCGACTCGACCGCGCAGCAGCGCTTGCCGCTGACGCCGGTCTCGACGGGATAGTGGTGGGTCCTGGCCCTGATCTGGAGTATCTGGTCGGCGTCGAGGGAGACACGATCGAGCGCCTCACCGCACTCGTGCTCGGACCCGGCATCGCTCCCGCCGTCATCGTGCCGCGCATGGAGTTGGCGAAGGTCAGGACCACGGCGGTGGGTGAGCTCGGCCTCGCCGTCTCCGACTGGGTCGACGGACAGAATCCCTACGACCTCGTGGCCGCCGCCCTGGGCGCAGTCACGCGAGTGGGAGTTTCAGACGCTCTGCCGGCGTTGCACGTGATCCCGCTCTCCGATCGGATCGACGTGCGCGTCGAGCTCGCCACCCCGGTGCTGCGTGAGGGCCGCATGATCAAGGATGCTGAAGAGGTCGCCGAGCTCCGGCGTGCCGGCTCCGCGATCGACGCAGTGCATCGTCGAGTGCCCGAGTGGCTGCGGGCGGGGCGCACCGAGCGCGAGGTGGCGGCCGACATCGCCGAGGCCATCGTGGCCGAGGGCCACCGCACCGTCGAGTTCGTCATCGTCGGCTCGGGACCCAACGGCGCGGATCCCCACCACGAGGTGTCCGACCGCGTGATCGAGGACGGAGACGTCGTCGTCGTCGACATCGGCGGCGCCGTGCCGAGCGGCTACAACTCCGACAGCACCCGCACCTACGTGGTCGGCACACCCGACAGTGAAGCCGCCGATCGCATCGCCGTGCTCGTCCGCGCTCAACAGGCCGCTGTCGACGCCGTGCGCCCCGGCGCGACGGCCGAGGCTGTCGATGCCGCGGCGCGGTCCGTACTCGCCGAGGCGGGGCTCGGCGAGGCCTTTCTGCACCGCACGGGTCACGGCATCGGCGTCTCGGTACACGAAGAGCCCTACATCGCGCCCGGCAACGATCTCGTGCTGCGTGAGGGCATGGCGTTCAGCATCGAGCCCGGGATCTACTTCGCCGGCCGATGGGGCGCACGCATCGAGGACATCGTCGTCGTGACCGCCGACGGGTGCGAGCGTCTCAACGTCGCCCCGCACGACCTGCGCGCCGTCTGACCCCCGACCGAGAGCAGTTCGGGAGGAGATCCGCACACGGGAGGGCGCTTGTCCGTCGACTCGTCCTCCGCAGCGCAGATCTCCTCTCGATCGGGGGTACCAGGTCCGGTCAAGCCCCTGGTCGACCTGATCATGGTCGGATTGACTGGCGGCATGACCTCGGACGACAGCGCGAAGGGCGGCGGTGCGAGCGGCCCGGAGCGCACGCCCGACGGTCACCACGTCGTCATCGACGGCCGGCGGTGGCGCGCGACCGACCCCTCGATCCCCGAGACGTTCCGCCAGGAGCTGATCAACGAGCTGATGGCTGCGCGGCGCGCGGTGAAGGCGCAGGAGCCGGACGCACGACGTCGGGTGCAGGACGCGAAGACCGCTCTCGGGGAACGAGGGGCGCCCTGGTGGGAGGACCGCACCGGCGACGACTTCGACGAGAGGATCGCGGCCGCGATGCGCGCGCTCATCCGCAAGCGGGGCGAGTCTTCGATCTGTCCGAGTGACGTCGCTCGGACTGTAGGCGGGGACTCGTGGCGCTCGACCATGTCGGACGTCCGCCGAATCGCGGCTGCACTCGCCGAGCGCGATGAGATCGTCATGACGCAGAAGGGCGAGAAGGTGTCCATCGACGACGCCAGAGGCCCGGTGCGCATGGTCCGCGGGCCGAACCTCTGATCACCCGCTCAGACGCGTGGAGTCAGAGCTCGTCGTAGAAACCGGTGTACGGGAAGTCGACGTCACCGGTATCGCGGGGGTCATATGCCACAGTCGCCACACTGATCGTCACTTGCGTCGTCGGGGTGATGAGCACGCTGACTGCCCGGTTGCCGACGACGACCATGTCGACGAAGGTGCCGGCGGTCTTCGTGGCTGACTCGATACGTTCTCGCAGATCATCGATGTTCTGATCCTGGGCGAGTAAGTAGCTCGATCCATCGAACACGATCTCGGTCTGGATCATCGTCTTCCCGTCGGTCATGCCAGCACGCTACGCCCTCGACCTGAGAATACGGAGGGGGGTTGATATCTAGGAGGTCTAGTGAGAGGCGGGTGCCGCATCGCCCTCGTTGTTAACAGGTCCATCCACAGCTGTGCACTCAGATGGCACCGCGCGAGCAGTTGTTAACAGGGTTGTTAACACCTGTGGAGACATTCGAAAACGAGAAGGCCCCGCACATGGCGGGGCCTTCTCGAACTGTCTCAACACAGTGTGGAGCCTAGGAGATTCGAACTCCTGACATCCTGCTTGCAAAGCAGGCGCTCTACCAACTGAGCTAAGGCCCCGTGAGGGTATTCATTTAGTTGAGGAGTGGGCCCACCAGGACTTGAACCTGGGACCTCTTCATTATCAGTGAAGCGCTCTAACCGCCTGAGCTATGGGCCCGTCAACCTCCGAAACTTTACCGGAGATTTCCCGAAATACCCAATCGAGGGCGAGGGCACCGGCGCGCCCTCGCCCTCGATCGGAATCAGCGGCCCGGACGGATCGTCACACTGCCTGCCGCAAGTGTGACGTCGATCGTGTTCCGGGTGCCGGATGACTGATCGACCTTCGCGTCGAGCGATCCGGCGCTGACGTCCTGGATGATCGAGTACGACTCATCCGGAACCGTGAGATCGACCGAGCCCGCGCTCACGTCGATCGTCGTCTCAGACGGTGCCCGGCCCGTCAGCTCGACGGTGAGGTCGCCCGCCGACACACTGAGATCGGCCGCGTCGACGCCGTCGAGCATCGCATCGGCACGACCCGCGCTCATGTCGATGCTGAGGCTGCTCGCCGCACCTTCGACATCGAGCGCACCGGCGTTGACCGTGACGTCGAGGGCGCCGAAGTCTCCGACCACATCGAGACTGCCCGCATCGAGAGTGAGGTCGGCATCGAGCTGCGCGTCGCTCAGCTCTTCAGGCAGGGTCAGCACCGCCGACTGGTCGTCGCCGAACCACTCGCCGAACCACCATCCGAAGCGGAACTCCGGGCTGCGGACGATCAGCTCGTCGCCCTCGCGTTCGAGTCTCCAGGCGGGGCCGCGAGCGTTCGTCACTGCCAGCTCGGCCTCCTCGACGTCACCGAACTCGATGCGCATGTTGCCGGCATCCACGTCGAGGTCGAGCGTGTCGATGCCGGACGCATCCTCGGTCAGCACGGCGTCGCTGCCCTGAGTGGAGGCCATCATGCTGCCGGTGGCGGCGACAGCCGCCGACCCGCCCGCTCCGAGGAGCGCGATGCCGCCGACGATCGCCGTGACGATCATGATCGCCGTCGTCCCCGAAGAGCGGCCGGCATCGGCCGGTGCCGCCTGCGCCTGCGCGGGCGCCGGTGCCGGTGTGGGCTCCTGTCCCTGCGGCGCGGACGCCGGCGGGGGAGTGAGGGGCGTGTGCCCGCCCTGGTAGTCGTCGTTGTTCGTGGTCATCGTCCCAGTCCTGTCTGTCCGGTCGGCGTCGAGCCGCCCGTGTTCTCGATGTGTGCCAGGGCCGCCAGCACGCGTCGGTTGCCCGACTCGCCCTGTTCGAAGCCCAGCTTCTGGAAGATCGCGGTGATGTGCTTCTCGACGCTCGCCTCCGAGAGAAAGAGCAGACCGGCGATGGCCTGGTTCGACTTGCCCTCGGCGATCAGTGCGAGCACGGTCCGTTCGCGCTCGGTGAGACGCTGCATCCGGTCGTCGCGGTTGCGGCGGGTGAGCAGCTGAGCCACGACCTCGGGGTCGAGCACGGTGGCACCCTCGGAGATCCGCTGCACGGAGGCGAGGAACTCAGAGACGTCGGCGACCCTGTCCTTGAGCAGATATCCCAGGGGCCCGCCCTGTGCGGCGATGAGGTCCGACGCATACCGCTCCTCGACGTACTGAGAGAGCACGAGCAGCGGAAGCGCGGGGTTGGTGTCCCGGAGTCCGAGCGCCGCGCGGATGCCCTCGTCGGTGAAGGTCGGGGGGAGCCGTACGTCGAGGATGCACAGCTCGGGATCCGTCTCGATGACGGCCTCGCTGAGACCGCTGGTGTCGGGAAGAGCCGCGACCACACTGTGTCCGGCGTCCTCGAGCAGTCGCACGAGTCCCTCGCGCAGCAGGACGGAGTCCTCGCAGATCAGGATGCGCATGGCACGTTCACCTCCAGGCTGGTCGGTCCGCCGACCGGGCTCTCGAGGCGGAAGGTTCCGCCGGCTGCGAGGATGCGATTCGCGATGCCGTCGAGGCCTCCGCCGGGCTGCACCTGGGCGCCGCCCATGCCGTTGTCCTCGACGCGGGCCCAGAGCACCCCTCCGTCGCGGAGGCGGACAGTGACACGCGCCTCGCTGGCCCGCGAATGCTTCGCGGCGTTGGTGAGCGACTCGGCGATCGAGAAGTAGACCGCGGCTTCGGCCTCGCGGCTGCAGCGGCCGTCCATGCGCACATCGAGATGCACGGGGATGTGCGAGCGGCCGGCGAGGGCGGACAGCGCCGCGTCCAGGCCCCGGTCGTCGAGGACCGATGCATGGATGCCACGGGCCAGCTGACGCAGCTCGGTGATCGCGGCCTTGGTCGAGGTGTGCGCCTCGGCGATCAGGTCCTTCGCGGCATCCGGGTCGTTGTCGATCTTCTGCTGGGCGAGCCCCAGGGTCATGCCCACCGATACGAGTCGCGGTTGGACGCCGTCGTGCAGGTCACGCTCGATACGTGTGCGTTCGACATCCGCGGCACGTACAGCGCCCTCACGCTGAGCAGTGCTGGTGCGCACTCGCTCCGTGAGCTCGGCCTCGCGGCTGCGAACGACGATGGCGAGTGAGAGCACGCGGTTGAGGAGCGCCAGTCCGATCATTCCGGCGAGGCACGCGGCGACTCCGAGGATCCCGATGAGCGGTGCCCACGCGGGGTCGATGCCGCCCCCGCCGAACGGACCCATCACGGCATCCGTTCCCGTGAGAGGAGCGAACGAGACGGCGATCGACCAGACGAGGCCGAAGGCGAGCCGCAGCACGATCCAGCCGAGAACGGCGGTGATCGCGAAGTTCGCGAGGGCCCTCCACATGCGGCCGTCGATGGCCTGGCGGCCGAGCGAGCGGAGCCAGCCCGCGAACCCGGGGCGATCCCGAGGGCGCCATCTGAGCGGCGTGATGGGCGACCTGTAGAGAGCGCTGACTCGCGCGACCTCGAACCAGCCGACGCCGAACAGGGCGTACACGAGCCCGACGAGCAGCACGATGCCGACGCCCGCCGCGAAGAGCAGGCCGAGGCCGGTGCCGAGGAGTCCGGAAAGAGTCGCGAAGATGAAGCCGCCGATGACTCCGATTCCCGCGAGATGCAGGATAGAGAGCACGATGCGCAACGGCGGCTTCGTGGCCGTCGCCGGTGGTGGCGTGGCAGTGTGTGTCGTCATGGTTCAAAGGTACGGCGGCCCCGATCCGGCCGACACCGAGGCAACCGGAGACCCGGGTTCGGGTTTTCCCTACTCCGTCGGAGAACAGAAGAGGGGCGGATGCTGTTCGCATCCGCCCCTCCTCGAATCCTGACGATCAGTTCGACATGAACCCGACCAGCAGTCCGCCGGTCACCTTCACGGCGACGTTGTAGATCCCGGCGATGACCGCACCCAGCACCGTGAACACGATGAGGTTGAGGATCGAGACCACCGCGGCGAATGCCATCACCTGCGGCAGGCCGGCGACCTCGGAGATCCGCACGGAGTTGTCGGTGATGGTTCCGATGAACTCATCCGCCTGCGTGAGGATGCCGGTCGCCTGCAGCACGAGGAAGATCAGGAAGAACGACACCATCGTCACGATCGCGAGCGCCACAGCGCCCAGGAACGACAGCTTCACGGCCGACCAGAAATCCACGTAGACGAGGCGCAGGCGCACCTGCTTGCCACCGGTCTTGCGCGTGGACTTCTTCGCCAGCTTGTCGGCTACTGTGCTCATGCGTCTGCTTCCTCAGGGTTCTCGTTCGTCTCGGGGGCCGTGGACTCGGAGTCCACCGCAGCCTCATCCGATTCGTCTTCTTCGGTGAGGCCCCGCTCACCGTTGCGGGCGATGGCGAGGATCCGGTCGGCTTCCGTCGTCCGTGCGAACACCACTCCCATGGTGTCTCGGCCCTTCGCGGGCACCTCGGCCACGGCAGAGCGTACCACCTTGCCGCTGGACAGAACCACAAGGACCTCGTCGTCGGAGGAGACCATCAGACCACCCGCGAGAGTGCCCCGATCATCGTTGAGCTTGGCGACCTTGATGCCGAATCCACCGCGTCCCTGGACGCGGTATTCCTCGATGGCGGTGCGCTTCGCATAGCCGCCGTCGGTCACCACGAACACGAACTGGCCGAGGGCGGCGACGGATGCCGACAGCAGGCTGTCGCCCTCACGGAACTTCATGCCCTTCACGCCGGCGGTCGCGCGTCCCATCGGTCGCAGCGCATCATCGGTCGCACTGAACCGGACGGACATGCCGCGGCGGCTGATGAGCAGGATGTCATCCTCAGCGTTCACCATGAGAGCCGAGACCAGCTCGTCCTCGTCATTCAGGCGGATCGCGATGACGCCGCCCTGGCGGTTGGTGTCGTACGCGTCGAGACGCGTCTTCTTGACCAGACCGTCGCGCGTCGCGAGAACGAGATAGTCGGCGACCCCGTAGTCGCGGATGTCGAGCACCTGCGCGATGTTCTCGTCGGGCTGCAGGGCGAGGAGGTTCGCGACGTGCGTTCCCTTCGCATCGCGGCCGGCCTCGGGAACCTCGTAGGTCTTCGAACGGTAGACGCGACCCTTGTCGGTGAAGAACAGCAGCCAGTGGTGCGTCGTCGTCACGAAGAAGTGCTCGACGATGTCATCGGCCCGCAGCTGGGCGCCCTTGATGCCCTTGCCGCCGCGGTGCTGCGACCGGTAGTTGTCGCTGCGCGTGCGCTTGATGTAGCCGGCGCGGGTGATGGTGACGACCATCTCCTCTTCGGCGATGAGGTCTTCCATCGAGACGTCGCCGTCGAAGCCGTGCAGGATGTGCGTGCGACGGTCGTCTCCGAAGCGCTCGACGATGCCGGTGAGCTCTTCGCGGATGATGTCGCGCTGCAGCGACTCGTCGACGAGGATCGCCTGGTACTCGCCGATCAGCCGCTCGAGCTCCGAGGCCTCGTCGAGGATCTTCTGACGCTCGAGGGCGGCCAGTCGGCGCAGCTGCATGTCGAGGATGGCCTGGGCCTGGATGTCGTCGATGTCGAGGAGCTTCTGCAGTCCCTCGTTCGCATCCTGCGTGGTCTGCGATCGACGGATGAGAGCGATGACCTCGTCGAGAGCGTCGAGCGCCTTGAGGTAGGCGCGCAGGATGTGCATGCGAGCCTCTGCCTTGGCGAGACGGAAGCGCGTGCGTCGGACGATCACTTCGAGCTGGTGCGTGATCCAGTGGGTCACGAACCCGTCGATCGCGAGCGTGCGCGGCACGCCGTCGACGATCGCGAGCATGTTCGCGCCGAAGTTCTCCTGCAGCTGCGTGTGCTTGTACAGGTTGTTGAGCACGACCTTCGCGACCGCATCGCGCTTGAGCACGACCACGAGACGCTGACCCGTGCGGTCGGACGACTCGTCGCGGATGTCGGCGATGCCGGTGATCTTGCCGTCACGGGCGAGGTCGCCGATCTTCACCGCGACGTTGTCGGGGTTCACCTGGTACGGCAGCTCGGTGATCACGAGGCACGTGCGGCCCTGGATCTCCTCGACGTTGACGACCGCGCGCATGGTGATCGAGCCGCGACCCGTGCGGTACGCCTCGTGCACGCCCTTGGTGCCGAGGATCTGCGCGCCGGTGGGGAAGTCGGGGCCGGGGATCCGCTGGATGAGACCCTCGAGCAGCTCTTCGCGGGGGAGGCCGGGGTTGTCGAGCGCCCAGAGGGCGGCGGAAGACACCTCGCGCAGGTTGTGCGGAGGGATGTTGGTGGCCATGCCGACCGCGATACCCACCGACCCGTTGACGAGGAGGTTCGGGAAGCGGGCCGGAAGAACCGTCGGCTCCTGAGTCTGGCCGTCGTAGTTGTCGGTGAAGTCGACCGTGTCCTCTTCGATGTCCCGCACCATCTCGAGCGCGAGGGGGGCCATCTTGGTCTCGGTGTACCGGGGGGCCGCGGCACCCATGTTGCCGGGAGACCCGAAGTTGCCCTGGCCGAGGGCCAGCGGGTAGCGCAGCGACCAGGGCTGCACGAGACGCACGAGGGCGTCGTAGATCGCCGAGTCACCGTGCGGGTGGTACTGACCCATGACCTCGCCGACCACGCGAGCGCACTTCGAGAAGGACTTGTCGGGGCGGAATCCGCCGTCGTACATGCCGTAGATCACGCGTCGGTGGACGGGCTTGAGTCCATCGCGCACGTCGGGCAGCGCACGGCCGACGATCACGGCCATCGCGTAGTCGAGATAGCTGCGCTGCATCTCGGACTGCAGGTCGACCTGGTCGATCTTGCCGTGGTCGTGTGCCGGCTCGGGGCGTACTTCGTCAGTCATGTGTGTTGTCGATTCCGGTCGTTATGGGAACGAATGCAGGCGCGGGACGCGTCAGATGTCGAGGAAGCGGACATCCTTGGCGTTGCGCTGGATGAAGCTGCGTCGCGATTCGACGTCTTCACCCATCAGCACGCTGAAGATCTCGTCGGCCGCTGCGGCATCCTCGATGGTCACCTGGCGGAGCGTCCGGGTGCTGTGGTCCATCGTGGTCTCCCACAGCTCCTTGGCGTTCATCTCGCCGAGACCCTTGTAGCGCTGGATGCCGGCATCCTTCGGGATCCTCTTGCCGTTGTCGAGTCCGAACTTGAGCAGCGCGTCGCGCTCGGCGTCGCTGAACACGTACTCGTGGGGCTGGTTCGTCCACTTGAGACGGTAGAGCGGCGGCATCGCGAGGTACACGAAGCCGGCCTCGATCAGTCCGCGCATGTAGCGGAACAGCAGCGTGAGCAGCAGCGTCGTGATGTGCTGGCCGTCGACGTCGGCATCCGCCATCAGCACGATCTTGTGATAACGCGCCTTCTCGATGTCGAACTCTTCGCCGATTCCGGTGCCGAAGGCCTGGATCATCGCCTGGACCTCTTTGTTGCCCAGGGCCTTGTCGAGACGCGCGCGCTCGACGTTGAGGATCTTGCCTCGCAGAGCGAGGATCGCCTGCGTGTGCGGATCGCGACCCTGCACAGCGGAGCCACCTGCCGAGTCACCCTCGACGAGGAAGATCTCGCTGATCGAAGGATCCTTGCTCGTGCAGTCCTTGAGCTTGTCGGGCATCGCGGCGGACTCGAAGACGCTCTTTCGACGAGCGGTCTCGCGGGCCTTGCGCGCGGCGAGACGAGCGGTGGCCGCATCGATCGCCTTGCGGATGACGTTCTTCGCCTGGATCGGGTTGCGGTCGAACCAATCGCCGAGCTGGTCGCCGACGACCTTCTGCACGAACGCCTTGGCCTCGGTGTTGCCGAGCTTCGTCTTGGTCTGCCCTTCGAACTGCGGCTCGCCGAGCTTGATCGAGATGACCGCGGTCAGACCTTCACGCACGTTGTCGCCCGACAGGTTGTCGTCCTTCTCCTTGAGAAGGTTGTTCGCCCTGGCGTACTTGTTGACGAGCGTGGTGAGCGCTGCACGGAACCCCTCTTCGTGCGTGCCACCCTCGTGGGTGTTGATCGTGTTCGCGTAGGTGAAGACGTTCTCGGTGTACGAGGTGGTCCACTGCATCGCGACCTCGAGAGAGATCTTGCGCTGGGTGTCCTCGGACTCGAACGCGATGATCTCGTCGTTGACGACCTCGGCGTGACGCACCTTGTTGAGGTATTCGACGTAGTCGACGAGACCGCGCTCGTAGAAGAAGACGTCGTTCGGCTGAGTGAGGGTCGGCTGCCCGTCCACCTCGACCTGGTAAGCCGAATCGGGACGCTCGTCGGACAGCTCGATGCGGAGGCCCTTGTTGAGGAACGCCATCTGCTGGAAGCGCGTGCGCAGGGTGTCGTACTCGAAGTTCGTGGTCTCGGTGAAGATCTCGGCGTCCGGCCAGAACGTGATGCTGGTTCCGGTGTCGTCGGACGCCTCGCCCTTCTCGAGCTGCTGCTGCGGGACGCCGCCGTTCGCGAAGCTGTGCCGCCAGACGAAGCCCTTCTGCTTGACCTCGACGTCGAACCGCGTCGACAGGGCGTTGACCACCGACGAGCCGACGCCGTGGAGACCCCCGGAGACGGCGTACGCGCCGCCGCCGAACTTTCCGCCGGCGTGCAGGATGGTCAGAACAACCTCGACCGTGGACTTCGTCGGGTCGGAGGAGTGGGGATCGACCGGGATGCCGCGGCCGTTGTCGACCACGCGGACGCCGCCGTCTTCGAGCAGCGTCACGAAGATGGTGTCGGCGTAGCCGGCGAGAGCCTCGTCGACCGAATTGTCGACGATCTCGTAGACGAGGTGGTGCAGACCACGCGGTCCTGTGGAACCGATGTACATACCGGGGCGCTTGCGGACGGCTTCGAGACCTTCGAGGATCTGGATCGAGTCGGCACCGTACTCACCGGGCTGCTTCACCTTGGGTGAGATCTTGCCCTCGGTCGCGGGGGTTCCCCCGTTGGTCGATTCCGTCTCGTCAGCGGGGGATTCAGGCGTCATCAGAGGGCATTCTCCACATCGATATCACGAATCCCCAGTCTAGCGGCTTTTCGTGGCGAGATGCGGCTCAGCGGCCGCGTGTGGCCCTCTGAGCGTTTCAGACCCCATCCGTGGTGTCCTACCCGTAGGTATCGCGCGGGCCCCGTCCTGGAACGACTCTGGGACCCCATTTCCAGGAGGGTACGTCCGGTCCGATGAAGCGGAGGTTCTCGACACCCGCGTCCGGATACCGTCGGCCGATCTCCGTCAGGATCGTTCCCCGCATGTACTGGAGGTTCTTCGCCCAGGCGGTCGAATCGCACTTCACCGTGAGCACACCGCGCTCGAGGGAGACGGGTTCGGAGTGCTTGGCGGTGTCCGTGCCTGCGAGGTCGGACCACTGCCTGACCAGGTCCTCACGGGCGAGAGTCTTCTGCCAGCCGGAGTCCCGGGTCAGCTTGTCGAGCACGGCTCCGAGCGGTCCGGGGTCGCGGCCGGGCGTGAATGGCGCGTTGTCGTCGTCGGTGACGATGCGTCGCTTGCGCTTCCACGTCTTCGAACTCGGCGCGAGTCCGCGCAGGCGCAGATAGGTCGCGACGGTCTCGGGAGTCTCGGATGCCGGATCCGGTGCGATCTCACTCATCTGCCACCTCCCTCTCATCACTGATCGTTCCCGCCGATATCCGCACCACGTGGGCGTGGAGCACCTCGGGGATATCCTCCTCCACGGCTGCCGTCACGACCACCTGCTCATAGCCCGCGGTGAGAGCGGCCAGCCGCTGACGGCGATCGGCGTCGAGTTCGGCGAACACATCGTCGAGGATGAGGACGGGATCGCCGGCAGGAGACTCGCTGCGCAGCAGCTCTGCGGAAGCGAGACGCAGCGCGAGGGCCACCGACCAGGATTCTCCGTGGGATGCATACCCCTTCACCGGAAGGCCACGAACGCGCAGCACGAGGTCGTCGCGATGAGGACCGGTGAGCGTGAGACCGCGGTCGAGCTCGTTCGATCGTTTCGAGAGGAGTGCGGCGTGGAACATCTCGGCGATGTCTCCCGACGTCTCGGCCGGCGCGTCGACACCCTCTTCGGGATCCGCCCCGCGCACTGACAGAGCCCACTCGAGCTGCGGGCGATGATCCTCGCCCGCGATCGCCGCGTACGCCTCGGCCACCGGCTGCTGGAGATCTGCGGCGAGACGCTGTCGCGCGGTGATGATCTCGGCACCGAGGGAGACCAGCTTGTCGTCCCACACATCGAGGGTGCTCAGGGCCTCGCCCTTGATGCCGCGCGCCCTGGCCGACTTCAGAAGCGCATTGCGTTGCTTGAGAACACGGTCGTAATCGGCGAGGACCGAAGACATGCGGGGCGTGCGCTGGATCAGCAGCTGGTCGACGAAACGACGCCGAGATGAGGGGTCGCCGCGGACGATCTGCAGATCCTCGGGAGCGAAGAGCACCACATGGGCGTAGCGAGGCAGCTCATTGGTCTTCGAGGGGGAGCCGTTGATCCGCGCCTTGTTCGAACCCTGCTTGTTGAGCTGGACCTCGATGAGCACCTTGCGTTCGCCGTGGGAGAGGCGAGCGCGGATGATCGCGAAGTCCTGACCTTCGCGCACCATCGGCGCATCCGACGAGACGCGGTGCGAACCGAGAGTGGCGAGGAAGACGACAGCCTCGGCAAGGTTGGTCTTGCCCTGGCCGTTGCGCCCGACGAGGACGTTGGGACCCTTGTGCAGAGCGAGATCCGCGGTCGCGTAATTGCGGAAGTCGACCAGGCTCAGGTGTTCCACAATCACGGTGTCAGCCTACCTTCGGGCTCTGACACTGCCGTCGCCGCGCGAAGCGCGCCCGTCGCAGGATCAGCGAAGCAGCAGGTTCGGCTGCAGCAGGTACTTGAACGAATCCAGACCGGCCTGGTCGACCGAGGTCTGGCTCGTGATCAGCACGGGGCTGAGCTTGTTCGCGTTGTCGCTCGACGTGAAGGTGACGCGCACGAACTCGCTCTTGACCGCGCCGAGCGCCTCGATGAGGTACTGCGGGTTGAGGCCGAGCGTGACGTCGTCGCCACCCGAGAGGATCGCGTCGACGGACTCGGATGCACGCGCATGCTCACTGCCCGACGCATCCATCGTCACGCTGTCGGACGTGAACGTGAAGCGCAGCGGAGCTGCGCGGTCGAGCACGAGGGACACACGGCGCACGGCCTCGACGAGGTCTGCGGTGTTCACGACCGCGTAGTGCTCGGTCTGCTCCGGGAAGAGACGGCGGACCGGAGGGAAGTTTCCCTTGATCAGCAGCGAGGTGACCGTCTTGTTGCCGGCCGTGAACGCGATGATCTCGCGGTCGCCCGCTCCCGAGAACGCGATCTGGATGGTGCCGGCGTGACCGAAGGTCTTTCCGACCTCGAGAAGAGTGCGTGCGGGCACCAGTGCGCTGGCTTCGACCGCTTCGCCGTCCCACGGCACGTCGCGGAGCGAGACGCGGTAGCGGTCGGTGGCCACGAGGCTGAGCGTCTGACCGGAGACCTCGAGCTGCACTCCGGTCAGGACCGGGGTGACGTCGTCGCGCGAGGCGGCGAAACCCACCTGGCTGATCGCGGTGCCGAAATCGTCGGCGGGCACGACGCCGGAGGAACCGGACACCTCGGGGATCGACGGATATTCCTCGACCGGCATGGCTGCGAGGGTGAACCGCGCCGAGCCGCAGGTGACCGTGATGCTGCCGTCGTCCTCTACGGCGATCTCGATCGGCGCGTTGGGAAGGCGGCTGGCGATGTCGGAGAGCAGTCGACCGTGCACCAGGATCGTGCCCGGTGTGTCGACGGTGGCTTCGATGGTCGTGCGCGCGGATGCCTCGTAGTCGAACGCCGAGAGCGTGAGACCCGAGCCGTCTGCCTCGATCAGGACTCCGGCGAGGATCGGCTGCGGGTTGCGCTGCGGAAGCAGCTTGACCACGAACGACACGGCCTCGCTGAAGACATCGCGGTTGACCTGAAACCTCACGGGTGCTCCCTTGTCGTCGTTCTGAGACGCGTCGTCATCGGTCCTGCCAGTGCAGGGCTTCCCATGCTAGCCCCCAACTCGGGAGTATCCCTACGACCGGATCAAAGCTCGGGCCTGTCGGACTTTCCCCACCCTCTGGTGATCGGATCGCCCCTGAATTGAATTAACTCCTTGAACGGTGTTAACACCTGTGGATACTGTGGATAACTCGGTGGAAAGCAGACGCGAGTAGGGAACTACACGGTTGTCAGTTGTGGAATCCCTGAGGAATCCGCGGGTGGACGGCATCCGTCGGGTCGAACGGTCTCCCACAGTTATCCACAGGTTCGACGGTTTCACACACATTCGTCCCGACCTGGAGGCGAGTCATCCACAAGTTATCCACATGTGCAAACTGGCATCGATCTGCTCCGTCGTATGCCGCTCACACGCACGCAAAGGGGGTCGCAGCCTCCTATCGGAAGCTACGACCCCCTTTTTCGAGGCGGCGCGGACTCAGCGTCGACCGAGCTGCGTGGTGATCTCGGTCACCTGGTTGTAGATCGAACGGCGCTCCTTCATGAGCTCGCTGATCTTCTTGTAGGCGTACATGACCGTGGTGTGATCGCGGTTGCCGAACAGCTGGCCGATCTTCGGCAGGGACAGACTCGTCCGCTCGCGGCACAGGTACATCGCGATCTGGCGCGATGTGGCGATCTGCTGAGACCTGCTGGACCCGTACAGGTCGTCGACCGTCAGCTTGAAGTACTGCGCGGTCGCAGTGATGATGTCGGTCGGCGAGATGATGTTGTCCTCTGCCGTGTCGATGATGTCGCGGAGCACCGTCTGGGCGAGCGAGATGTCGAGGGCCGAACGGTTCAGGCTGGCGAATGCGGAGACGCGGATCAGCGCACCCTCGAGTTCGCGGATGTTCGACGACACCACGGTGGCGATGTACTCGAGTACCTCGTCGGGAATATGAAGCGCCTCGCTCTGCGCCTTCTTGCGGAGGATCGCGATGCGCGTCTCGAGGTCGGGCGCCTGCACGTCGGTGATCAGGCCCCATTCGAACCGACTGCGCATGCGATCCTCGAAGCCGGTGAGATGCTTCGGCGCGACGTCGCTGGTGATGACGACCTGCTTGTTGTGGTCGTGCAGCGTGTTGAAGGTGTGGAAGAACGCCTCCTGGGTCTCCGCGCGACCCTGCAGGAACTGGATGTCGTCGATCAGGAGGATGTCCACATCGCGGTAGCGGGCCTGGAAGGCTGCACCTCGGTTGTTCGCGATCGAGTTGATGAAGTCGTTCGTGAACTCCTCGCTGGAGACGTACCGGACCTTGACCCCTGCATAGAGGGATTGGGCGTAGTCGCCGATCGCGTGCAGCAGGTGCGTCTTGCCGAGGCCCGAGTCGCCGTAGATGAAGAGCGGGTTGTACGCCTTGGCCGGCGCTTCGGCGACGGCGACGGCAGCGGCATGGGCGAACCGGTTGGACTGCCCGATGACGAAGTTGTCGAAGGTGTACTTCGGGTTCAGGCGGGACTCGTGGCGCAGCTGCGTCGGCTGCTCCATCGGGGATTCGACGCGGATCTGCTCCTGGCGGCCGTAATCGGCGACCGCGATGGGCGCCGTCGGCTGCTCGGCGAGCTCATGATTCACGACCACGCGGTACGACGTCACCTCATCGCCGATGTGGGAGAGGGCCTCCATGATCGGAAGCCGCAGCCTCTTGTTGATCTGCGCGGCGGTGAGATCGTTCGGGACCTCGAGATAGAGGGTGGCGGCCATCACGCCGGCCGGAACCGCGAGGCTGAGGAATCCCTGGAGCTGAGGAGTGACTCGGTCGTCCGCCTCGAGGAGCTCCTGCACCGTGGTCCAGATCGGAACGTCGGGCTGGGCAGGTGATGACATGACGCTCCGTGCTGAGGGGACGACGGGTCGTCTGGATGACGCGGCCCGCCTGTGGATAACTTCGGATGCCACGGTAGTCACCACGGCTGGGAACGGCAACCTGCCTACGGGAATCCGCGCGCGTGTTGCTCATACGTGCATGCCGCAGGGTTGTGGATAATAGCTGTGCGGATCGTGCCTGAGCTGGTGGTCGAAGCGCGCAGATTTGCTCTGCGCGCCGTCAAGACGTACCCTTAATCGGTTGACTTATGCCTGAACGGCAGATCCCTATGTCTCCGGTCAAAATGATCCCGGTGGCAGCATTCCCGGAGTGATTCCATGAGCAAGCGCACCTTCCAGCCCAACAACCGTCGTCGCGCCAAGAAGCACGGCTTCCGTCTTCGTATGCGTACCCGCGCCGGCCGCGCGATCCTTTCGGCTCGTCGCGCGAAGGGCCGCACCGAGCTCTCCGCGTAGATCGCTGTGCTCGCCCGCCCGTATCGTGTGACCCGCGGGAGCGACTATCGACTGGTCGTTCGACGCGGATCCCGTTGTGGCGGAGCCAAGGTCGTCACCTCGATGCTGACGACGGGCGAGAGCAGAGCCGCGAGGTTCGGATTCATCATCAGCAAGCAGGTGGGCACCGCTGTGGTGCGCAACACCGTGCGCCGGCGACTCAAAGCCGTGTGTGCGGACGCGCTGACGCGGGTCCCCGAGGGCACGGATGTCGTCATCCGTGCCCTTCCTGCATCCGCGACCGCGACCTACGCCGAGCTGAGTGCGGACGTGAACCGGTGTCTGGATCGTCTCGGGCAGCGGCCATGACCGCTCTTCCGGCATCCTCGATCGGCTCCGCTCAGCTTCATGCCGGTGACGCGATCCGCAGCATCCCGCTGATCCCCCGGAATCTCGTCCTGGGGCTCCTCGCCGGGTACCGCAAGGTGATCTCCCCGATGTATGGAGATGTCTGCGCCTATTACCCATCTTGTTCCGCTTACGCTGTAGGTGCGGTGCAACAGCACGGCGCAGTGCGGGGAGCGGCGCTCTCGGCGTGGCGCATCGTTCGTTGCAATCCCTGGAGCCACGGCGGCGTCGATGACGTCCGTCCGCACGAACACTTCCGTTATGACCTGACCGCTCACGGTTTCGTCGTCCCTGCCCGAAAGGATTGATCGGTGGGTCTTGACCTTCTGCTCGCCAGCGCAACACCCTCGCCGGAGCCTGCCTCCGGCGGCTTCGATCTGATCGGAACCATCCTCTGGCCCCTCAAGTGGGTTGTCGAGCTCGTGCTCGTCGCCTGGCACTGGCTGTTCACGGCCGTCGGTCTTCCTGCCGCATCCGGTCTGACCTGGGTGCTGTCGATCGTCGGTCTCGTGATCGTGGTCCGTGCTGCCCTGATCCCGCTCTTCGTGAAGCAGATCAAGAGCCAGCGAAAGATGATGGAAATTGCGCCTGAGCTGAGAAAAGTTCAGGAGAAGTACCGGGGTAAGAAGGATCAGCTCTCTCGCGAGGCCATGAGCCGCGAGACCATGGCGCTCTACAAGAAGCACGGCACGACGCCGATGTCGAGCTGTCTTCCGCTTCTTGTGCAGATGCCGATCTTTTTCTCGCTGTTCAGCGTTCTGAGCGACGTCTCGAAGCACCACAACCTGGGTGTCGGCGGCGTCGGTCTGCTGAACGCCGAGCTCACCGAGCAGTTCTACAACGCCGAGCTCTTCGGTGTCGCATCGCTGCACGAGACGCTGGGGAACGCGGTCGACGCGGGGAACACCACAGCGATCATCATCCTGGTCACGCTCGTCGTGCTCATGATCGCGTCGCAGTTCTTCACGCAGCTGCAGATCATCTCGAAGAACCTGTCGCCCGAAGCCAAGACCGGCCAGGCGTACCAGATGCAGAAGATCATGCTCTACGTGCTGCCTCTCGGCTTCATCTTTTCGGGCATCTTCTTCCCGCTCGGCGTGGTCGTCTACTGGTTCATCTCGAACCTCTGGACCATGGGACAGCAGTTCCTCGTCATCCGTGAGATGCCGACGCCCGGATCTGAAGCGGCGAAGGCTCGTGAAGAGCGTCTTGCTCGCAAGGGCAAGGCGATCGACGCCTCGGGCAAGGTCGTCCCGATGGCGGCATACGAAGCAGAGCAGCAGCGTCTGCTCGAAGAGGCGGAGCGCGCGAAGGCGCAGGCCCCCAAGCGTCAGCAGCCGGTGGGCAAGAAGCGTTCGAAGAAGAAGGGGAGCGGTTCGTGACGACCGACAACGTGACCGAGACCGTGGAGCCCACGGTCGCAGAACTCGAGAACGAGGGCGACGTCGCCGCTGACTACCTCGAAGAGCTGCTCGACATCGCCGACATCGATGGGGACCTCAACCTCGACGTGCGCCAGGGTCGCGCATATGTCTCGGTCGAAGCTGAGGGAGACGGACTGGCGCTCCTGTCTGCACCCGACACGGTGCAGGCGCTTCAGGAGCTCACGCGTCTTGCGGTCCAGAGCAAGACGGGTTCGTTCTCGCGATTGATCCTCGATGTGGGCGGATCGCGCGATGCGCGCCGCCGTCAGCTCGAGACGCTCGTGAATGCCGCCGCAGCCAAGCTCGACGATGGAGCGACCCAGGCGTCGCTGCCCGCCATGTCCAGCTATGAGCGCAAGCTGGTGCACGACATCGCGGCTGATCAGGGTCTCGTGTCCGAGTCCTACGGCGAGGGTGCCGACCGCCACACTGTTCTGCGTCGTCGTTGACGTTTCACATGCGACGTCAGGCCAGCGGGATGCTGTCGTGAGTGACCTGGAGATCGAACCGTCGGTGGCGGTCGATCTTTTCGGCGATCGGATCGAGCTGGCCCGGCAGTTCACGGCGGCTCTCGCGCAGCATGGCGAGGAGCGAGGACTCATCGGTCCTCTCGAGCTCCCGCGTTTGTGGTCCCGGCACATCTTGAACAGTGTCATCGCCGCCCCGTTGTTCCACGGTTCGGTCGCGGACATCGGTTCGGGTGCGGGGCTGCCCGGTATCGTCCTCGCGATCGCACGACCCGATGTGCACTGGACCCTCGTCGAGCCGATGGAGCGCCGGGTGATCTGGCTGAACGATCAGGTCGCCGAGCTGAAGCTCACGAATGTCGAAGTTCTGCGCGCGCGTGCCGAGGAGGTGACTCCTGCGAGCTTCGACGTCGTGACAGCTCGTGCGGTCAGTGCTCTGAAGACGCTGATCCCGCTCACCGCTCCGCTCGTGCGTGATGGAGGCGAACTCACCCTTCTCAAGGGAATGAATGCCGCCAATGAGATCGAAGCAGCGCAGAAGCAGATCAAGAAGTTCCGCCTGTCGGACGTCCGCGTCGAGACTCTCGGCGAGAACGTACTGCCCGAAACGACCCGCGTGGTGAGGGCAGTCGTCCGCTGACGGGTCGATGCCGCGGCTTAGGAAGCTGACCTTCGTCGGGGGATGGACCTACATTCCGCGTTCGAGATGTACCCGCCCGCTAGAGCGCAGGTGGTGGGTGACTTGGCCACGCACGGTGGTCATGGGCCAGGCACTGTTGTGATCTGCCTCTGCAGCATATGAGATCTATTGTCAGGGCTCGTCCGGTTGCGCCAGACCGGGTCACCGCGCGAGGCCGGTAGAGTCCCTCGACGATCGTGCCACGATTCGAGTTTATGGCTGATGAGAAGGGTTTTCTTCCGACCCTGGTCGTGCACCTGTGTGGGAGCTCCGTTGCGACGTGACGAGGATCTTAAGCGCTGCTGGATACGGTCAGCAGTGCCGGATAGCCGCCGGCACTCTGCCCTCGCCGTCAAAGACTGTCCCGGGATCACGGTCGGTGGTAACGGAACGTGGGCGTGTGGCACGACAGATCAGGCTTCACAGCAGACGTGTCCGGTGTCGGAATCCGGAATGGGTCTGTGCCCGTGTGCTCGCAATGCGAGTTCGCCACTCGGGGAAGGAGCGGGGGTCCTAACCATGTTTCACGTGAAACATGGATGGACCACTGCCATGCGGGGGCAAGTCGGGGCGGGCCGAGGTGGGGTGAAGGGATTCCGCCGACAACTTGCGGTGGGCCGGGTCACGAGGGCGTTGCGCTCGCTGGTCTGATCTGTGCCACTCAGCCGCACTTCGAGGCACTGCGGACGGCTGCTGTGCGCTGCGATGCTCGTCGCTGCGCTGGGGAGCGGTGCTGCGAGCCACCCTTCTTCTTAGCGCCGGGTCTGGATCTTTGCTTTTCGACCTACGTCACTTCACAGCAGCAGACTTCACCTCACTGAACTGCCCTAGACCGCACTACACCGTGCGGTCTGCAGTGATTTCTCCTGTTCTGATCTGCGCTCTCGTGATCTGACCTGCGCTACTCGGCCGTCTGCCGTGCGCCGTGTGCCGTGTGCCGTGTGCCGTCTGTTGGGCGTTCTGACTACTGAGTGGGGTCCGCGCGTGGTGGAGCGCACGTGTGGCGCTCAGAACTCGTGGACCGGGGCGCGGGTCCGCCGGGAGTCGTATGTTTCACGTGAAACAATCTTTGTGTCGCTGCCACAGAACGGATCGCGGTGCCCTTGGCGTGGCTACGGGTGTCATCCCGGTCCACACCATCCGCCGGGGGAGGGCTGCGAGCTGACAACCAGATCATGGCGCCGAGGAGCGGGACCCTCTGCTTCAGGCGTGGTGGGGCGGCCGAACATAACTGGAGCTTTCACTCGGGGCATCGCGGCGGAACCGGTCAGGCAGCAGCCCTGCCCTGCTACCGCTGAAAACATCCGGACGACATGGTGACCTGGCACCACCCTGCTCAGTCTTACCGGGGTTCTTCGCAGCATGTCTCGAGTGAGCGACAAGCCTTCCTGGCACGAATGGACAGCTCTCCTCGGACTGTCCGCGCCGCGCTATGCGGCAGGCACAAGTGTTTCACGTGAAACATTGAGCGGCGGGTGGTGATGTCTTTGGATGATTGCGAACGCGCGAAGGCAGGAACAGGGGGAGGGTCTCGGGGGTCAACCGCGACGTGGCGATCGAAGGCACGCTAGTGGCGCAACGTTACTGCCTGCCGGAAACAGTCGGATTGACGGCCCAAAAGACTAGTCATCGTCTGACGATCCCAGTGACTTGATGTGCGAAGCCCCGCCCGCAGTCCAGTCGCTAGCGCACTGATGTGACAAGGCATCGGGGGTATTGATTGTGCGGGGATTCTTTGGCCGGGGAGCGGCCGTCCCCAGTATGAACGACAGAAGCCCCTGAATTGGCGCGAGGCTCGGTGTCGAGCCCGAGCAGCAGCGGGCCGGAGAGTGCAGCGCAATGGCACGCCGCAGTCGCCGCTGGCCCCCCTGCCGCCGATGTCGGCGAGGTCCACCCCGACGTCGGGTGCGGCGGTCTCGCGCAGGGATCCCGGATAAATCCCAGTTCAGCGGGGATCCTTGCACCATACGAGCTCGGCAGCTGTGGCCAGGCGGCACGCGTGACTCGTGCTGGGTTGCCGTCAGTATCACGCAAGGGAAGAGCGGACGGGACTCTATGGACGAACGTTTCACGTGAAACACCGCGAGTGTTGTTTCGCGCCTGCGGTTCCTTCGTGGGTCGACGCCAGGCTCTAGTTCCTCATCGGACCCAACGTGTGCCAGCTCACCCTAGAGCGATGTTTGCAGCGAAGAGCCGAGGCCGTCGACGCGCCTTGGCCCAATCTTTGATAGCTGTGCAGCATGCGAACAACGTACTTCGTTAGCGCCCGTCTGAGCAGATGTTTCACGTGAAACACCTCTGAACTCGTGAGGCGATGGGTGGGGCTCGACCTCGAATAGTCGGTCTCACGTGACCACGGCGCTACCCTTCGTCATCCGACTCGGGTTGGGTGTGTGAAGCCGCGCGTGGCGTGCCCGATGCGTCTCTGATGAGTACGTGATCTGCGCGTGGGTGCCCCCGAGGTGAGGTTCACTGGTGACATGACCCTGAGGCAATGAGCACAGGCGCTCCCGCAGCGGAGCGAAACCCGTCGCGGCTCACGGTGATGCGCCGGCTGGATGCGGCGTATAACCCGAAGCAATAGTGGGGGCCCGCTACCACTCGGCTAGCCGGAGCAGCTCTGGGCGCGAAGGCAATCGCGTCAGGCTGCACCCGATCCGGCTAGAACGCTCCTGTGACTCACGTCGGCAATGTTCCACGTGAAACATCGATATGGTGAATGCATGGTGCGCATGCTCATCACTGGGATGTCCGGCGTCGGCAAGTCCAGCGCGCTGCACGTACTGGGGGAGCGGGGATACTCCGTCGTCGATACCGACTATGGACCGTGGACAACCGAGTCGGGACTGTGGGATGAGGTCTTGATGGGTGCGCTTCTCGGGGAGAGCACTGAAGTCATCGTGTCTGGCACGGTGTCGAATCAGGGTGCCTTCTACGACCGATTCGACCATGTGGTGCTCCTGTCAGCGCCTATTTCGGTGATGCTCGATCGTGTTGGTCGGCGATCTTCGAATCCCTACGGCTCGACGAGGGTGCAGCAAGACGAGATTCGCACGAACCTCGAGACCGTGGAGCCGCTACTGCGGGCGACATCCACCTGCGAGATCGACGCAACTCAACCGCTGACCGCCGTTGTCGACCGGATCGAGCAGCTTCTACGATCTTGACCGAGGCCGAGGTGCGTCAGATGTTTCACGTGAAACTATGCGGCTGTCGACCGTCACCACGGACCTCGGCGCACCGGGGGAGGATCCGGTTCCACGCGATAGTGGTGTGAGGGACGCTGACGAGTTCTGTGCGACCGGTTGGTCTCCCCGAAACGAGGGGCCTCAGCGACGGAGACTCGTCGAGTCCCGTAAGCCGCTCGCGGACAGCCTCTTTCACAGAGGGCAGGACATCCGTGTGGGCCGAGCACAGAGACCTCCCCTCTCCTCACGCCGACGAAATGACCGACACGAACTGGTCACAGGCGCGACAGATGGTGCAGTGCGTGGACGTCGTCCCTCCATGCGTGTCGCCCGATCTCCGGTGCGTCAGGACGTCCAACGGCACAATGAACACCCAGGCCAGAAGGCGAAAGTGCCACTCTCTCCGCAACGGCACGCCCGGACGAGGTATCACCGGCCTGCACGACTCAGGAGGGATTCGAGAAGGCAACGTCTGCCGCAGCGATTAGAGTGGAACACGGCCCCGAAAGGAGTGGATGTTTCACGTGAAACAGCCCGAAAAGGCATCACCGAAGGACTCTTTCGGGATGGATACGCCCCTCGCGCGGGAACTCGCCGATCTCTCCGCACGACGCAGAGCACTCGAGACCGTGTCCATCGACTTCGCCGGCGACACCCGCATCCTGACGGTCTCCAACCAGAAGGGCGGCGTCGGTAAGACGACGAGCGCCGTCAATGTCGCCTCTGCACTCGCGGGTCTCGGAGCACGGGTCCTTGTGATCGATCTCGACCCCCAGGGCAACGCCTCGACCGCGCTCGGTGTGCCGCACAACGCCGAGACTCCGAGCGTCTATGACGTCCTGATCGAAGACACCCCGCTCGCCGACATCGTGCAGCAGAGTCCCGAGGACGAGAACCTCTTCTGTGCACCGAGCACCATCCATCTCGCCGGCGCAGAGATCGAACTCGTCGCGCAGGTCGCACGGGAGCATCGACTGCGACGCGCGCTCGAGGAGTATCTCGTCGACAACCGTATGGACTTCGTCATCATCGACTGCCCTCCGTCGCTCGGGCTGCTCACGATCAACGCCTTCACCGCGGCGAACGAGGTCTTCATCCCCATCCAGTGCGAGTACTACGCGCTCGAGGGTCTGAGTCAACTGCTCGGCAGCATCCAGATGATCCAGAAGCACCTGAATCCCGGACTGCACCTCTCCACGATTCTGCTGACGATGTTCGACGGACGCACGCGACTCGCGCAGCAGGTGGCGGACGAGGTCCGCACGCACTTCCCCGAACAGGTGCTCGACACCGTCATCCCGCGTTCCGTGCGGGTGTCGGAGGCACCGAGTTTCGGTCAGACCGTGATCGCCTACGATGGGCAATCCGCCGGCGCCGTCGCGTATCGCGAGGCCGCTGTCGAGATCGCGTCGCGCACGGCGACGCAGAGCAAGGAGAAATGATGGCGAAGCGCACTGGACTGGGTCGGGGCATCGGAGCCCTCATCCCGACGGCTGATCAGTCCGAGCGTCCCGTGGACGTGTTCTTCCCCGGAGCCAATCTGCGTCCGGCGACGGAGCAGACCAGTGACCAGCCCGCAGCAGAAGCCGACCTCGAGGTCGTTCCCGGCATCCACCTCGTCGAGGTGGATCCGCAGAAGATCGTGCCGAACCCGCGTCAGCCGCGCACGCACTTCAACCCCGAAGACCTCGCAGAGCTCGTGCACAGCGTGCGTGAGTTCGGCGTTCTGCAGCCGGTGGTCGTTCGCAAGAACAGCGACGGCGAGTACGAGCTGATCATGGGGGAGCGGCGCACCCGCGCCGCGCGGGAGGCGGGCCTCGAGAAGATCCCAGCGATCGTCCGCGAGACTGCCGACGAAGATCTCCTGCGCGATGCTCTGCTCGAGAACCTGCACCGCTCCGAGCTGAATCCGCTCGAAGAGGCCTCGGCATACCAGCAGCTGCTCGAGGACTTCGGGATCACCCAGGAAGAGCTCGCCACGCGGATCGGTCGGTCGCGCCCTCAGATCAGCAATACGATCCGTCTGCTCAAGCTCCCCGTTCCCGTGCAGCAGCGTGTGGCGGCGGGGGTGCTGACGGCTGGACACGCTCGCGCGATCCTCAGCCTGGAGTCACCCGAGGCCATGCAGCGTCTCGCCGACAAGGTCGTGAACGAGGACCTGTCGGTGCGCGCGACCGAGGTCGCTGCGAAGACGGAGCCCGCAGCACCCGGCCGGACGGCGAAGCCGACTCCGGGCGCTCGACGGGCGTACCTCGACGAGGTGGCCGGCAACCTCGGGGATCGCCTCAACACTCGCGTCAAGGTGTCGCTGGGCGCTCGAAAAGGCCAGGTCATCATTGATTTCGCATCGATTCAGGATCTGAACCGCATCCTCGGTGAACTGGGCGAATCGGGGTACGGTCCGGCGTGATTCCGCCGCTCGACCCCTGAGCGGTCGTAGACTCTCGACATCTCGTCGATGAGGGGGAGTCATGTCCGGAGCAGCGAGTCCAGTGAAGTTCCAACGCCGCGTCATCGCGGTGAGTATCGCCGCAGCACTCGGTGGCTTCCTCTTCGGATTCGATACCGCCGTGATCAACGGCGCTGTCGATGCTCTCGCGGGGAACGTCTCGGGCTTCGACCTCGGGGTCGGGCTCAAGGGCTTCGCGGTGTCGTCGGCCCTGATCGGGTGTGCCGTCGGTGCGTGGTTCGCAGGACCGATTGCGAACAAACGCGGGCGAATCCCCGTGATGGTCTTCGCGGCGGCGATGTTCTTCGTCTCCGCCATCGGCTCGGGACTCGCGTTCAGTGTGGTCGACCTCATCATCTGGCGAGTGGTGGGCGGTCTCGGTGTCGGTGCGGCATCCGTCATCGCTCCCGCATACATCGCCGAGGTCTCGCCTGCCCGGGTGCGAGGTCGACTGGGCTCTCTGCAGCAGCTCGCCATCGTCACCGGAATCTTCGCCGCTCTGCTCTCCGACGCGTGGCTGGCGGGCCTCGCGGGTGCCGCAGACCAGCCTCTGTGGGGACTCACCGCCTGGAGATGGATGTTCATCATCGAGGCGGTGCCCGCACTCGTCTACGGGATCATGTCGTTCCGTCTGCCCGAATCGCCGCGATATCTCGTGCGCAAGGGCGATCTGAAAGGCGCGTCCCAGGTGCTCGAGACGGTCACGGGGGCCGTTGACGTCGACGCGAAGATCCAGGAGATCACCAGCACCATCGACACCGAGCGCAAGGAGTCGCTGAGCGACCTGCGGGGCAGTCGTCTGGGGCTCAAGCCGATCGTGTGGGTCGGCATCCTGCTCTCCGTGTTCCAGCAGTTCGTCGGCATCAACGTCATCTTCTACTACTCGACGACACTGTGGCAGTCCGTCGGCTTCGATGAGTCGAGCGCCCTGCTGACCTCCGTCATCACGTCGGTGACCAACATCGTGGTGACCATCATCGCGATCCTGCTGGTCGACAAGGTCGGCCGACGCATCATGCTTCTCGTCGGCTCTGTGGGTATGACGGTGACGCTGGGCCTCATGGCGCTCGCCTTCTCGTTCGGTGAGCTGAACGCCGAGGGCACAGCGACCCTGCCTGACCCGTGGGCGACCGTCGCCCTCATCTGCGCGAACGGCTTCGTGGTCTTCTTCGGTGCCACCTGGGGTCCGCTCGTCTGGGTCCTTCTGGGAGAGATCTTCCCGAACTCGATCCGCGCCGGCGCACTCGCGGTCGCGGCAGCAGCCCAGTGGGCAGCGAACTTCTTCATCTCGACCACCTTCCCTGTGTTCGCCGAGATCGGCCTCACATTCGCCTACGGCTTCTACGCGTTCTTCGCGCTGCTGTCGTTCTTCTTCGTGTACTTCAAGGTGCCCGAGACCAAGGGTCGCGAGCTTGAGGAGATGACGGACGAGCTGAAGGTGGAGCGCCGGGGCACCCGCAGGGCGACGTAGGCTGGAAGCATGACCGAGTCAGTTCCGCGCCGCGCCAGCCTCGAAGTGCTGAGAGCAGAAGCGTCGGACGAACTCGCCGTGCTGATCCAGGAGAGACTCCTCGGCGGGGAAGACCCATGGGAGTTCATGGAGGAGCTGCCGAGCGTCGATGAGCTCGTCGTCTACCTGCTGCGAGCCGACAACATCACCGCGAACGACGGTGTGCGACCGAACGCGGCTCGGCACTACCGGGTGCTGCGCCAGATCGCGCTGGAGTACCCCGAGCTCACGCCGGCGGTCTGGGGCCTTCTCGACGAGAAGCAGCGGCACCGACGCTGGGACCCGTCCGTGGCCGACGCCTCCTAGGCTCCCACCGTGCCGCGGATGCTCGTCTCCTACGACCCGGAGTGGCCGAAGCAGTTCGAGGCGTTCGCCGCTGAGATTCAGACGGTCGCGGACGCGGATTGGCTGATCGAGCACATCGGATCTACGGCGATCCCCGGCATGCGCGCGAAGCCGATCATCGACCTGGCCGTCCGCATCGTCGATCGCAGCGACTTCGACGCGCGCAGGCCCGCTCTGGAAGCCGCAGGATGGCGCCTGGGCAGCGCTGTGCGCACGCACCCGGTCATGATCCGCGAATCTGACGGCGTACGGATCGCGATCGCGCACTTCTTCGTCGAGGAGGAGTGGGATGCGGTGCACCAGCGCATCCTGCGGGACTGGCTTCTGGAGCATCCGGAGGATGCCGATCGCTACGCGCATGCGAAGTGCGACGCCGTCGCCGCTCAGGCGAGGGGGAGGACGACCTACAACACCGCGAAGTCGCCCATCATCCAGGAGCTCGTCGACCGCGCTCGCGCGTCTCGAGGACTTCCTCCGGTGCGGATCTCCGACAAGTAGTCGGCTCTCGTCTCAGGAATGGGGACGGAAGCGGCTGGGTACGAGAAAGGGCCGCCACCCGGAGGGGTGACGGCCCTGAAGACTGCAGGATCAGCCGATGAAAGCCGCGAGGTCCTGCTCGAGGGCCGGCTTCGGCTTGGCGCCGATGATGGTCGTCTTGACCTCACCGCCCTGGAACACCTTCATCGCGGGGATCGAGGTGATCTGGTACTTCATCGCCAGCTGCGGGTTCTCGTCCACGTTCAGCTTGAGGATGGTGATCTTGTCGGGGTTGTCCGCCTGGATCTGGTCCAGAACGGGGGCGACCATACGACACGGTCCGCACCACTCGGCCCAGAAGTCCACGAGGACGGGACCTTCGGCCTGCAGAACGTCCTGCTCCCAGGTCGCCTGGCTCGTAGCCTTTGCACTCATCAGAGTTCTCCTTGATTCGAGATTCGCCTGCTACAACAGCGGGCGAGGTGAAAGTGTTCCCGTCCGCTCAGGCGGTGATGATCTCAGCGGCTTCGGCGGCCGGGAACTCGACCGATGCGTCTTCGAGGTCCGCCAGGAAGTGCTCGGCGTCGAGAGCGGCGACCGTGCCCGAGCCAGCGGCCGTGATGGCCTGACGGTAGGTGGGGTCGATCACGTCGCCGGCGGCGAACACACCGGGGACCGAGGTGACGGACGAACGGCCGTCGACCCAGATGGTGCCCTCGGCGGTCAGCTCGAGCTTGTCGTGCACGAGGTGCGTGCGCGGGTCGTTGCCGATCGCGATGAACAGGCCGTCGAGCGCGAGGTCGCTCAGCGTGCCGTCGACCGTGTTGCGCAGCTGCACGCCCGTGACGGAATCGCCACCGAGGATCTCGGCGACCTCGCTGTTCCACACGAACTCGATCTTCTCGTTCGCGAAGGCCCGCTCCTGCATGATCTTCGAGGCGCGCAGGGTGTCCTTGCGGTGGATGACGTAGACCTTCTCGGCGAAGCGGGTGAGGAACGTGGCCTCTTCCATCGCCGAGTCGCCGCCGCCGACGACGGCGATCGTCTTCTCGCGGAAGAAGAAGCCGTCGCAGGTGGCGCACCACGAGACGCCGTAGCCCGACAGGCGCTCTTCGCCCTCGATGCCGAGCTTGCGATAGGCGGAGCCGGTCGCGTAGATCAGCGACTGGGTCTCGTGCACCGTTCCGCTGCCGAGGGTGACCTTCTTGACGGGGCCGGCGAGGTCGAGCTCGGTGACGTCGTCATAGACGACCTCGGTGCCGAACTTCTCAGCCTGCTCCTGGAACTTCGCCATGAGCTCGGGGCCCTGGATGCCCTCGGGGAAGCCGGGGTAGTTCTCGACCTCGGTGGTGTTCATCAGCTCTCCGCCGACCTCGACCGTGCTGGCGATGAGCAGCGGCTTGAGGTTCGCGCGCGCCGCGTAGATGGCGGCGGTGAATCCGGCGGGACCGGAACCGATGATGATGACCTGACGCATGTGCTCTCCGTCGTAGATGCTGAGACGCCGAAAGACGTTCGACTGCTTCAACCAATGGTAACCGCGCGACATTCCCGCGCGAGGGGGCTCAGCGGCCCGGCAGGAAACGCCGCAGCATGCCGCTCGCGACCTTGAGCTCCGGAGCGCGCAGGACAGCCAGGATGCCGATGTAGACGACCACGACGGCGAGGCCGATGATGCAGGTGCCGATGGCTCCCTGGATCTTGTCGGACGTGGTCCACCCGGTCGGGCCGCCGAGCAGGAGGAAGACGCCCCACCCGGCGAACCCGGCAGGAACGGCAGCGACGGCGTAGCGGACGACAGCGGTCATCCAGGTGCGGATCTGGAGTCCGCCGATCTTGCGGTGCAGCAGCCAGCTGGCCACGATCATCTGCAGGGTGCTCGCGATCGACTGGCCCAGCGCGATGGCTGCGGCCAGCATGGTCACCTCGATGATCTCGGCGGCGAGCAGCCACTGCGCGACCAGAGCGGTGACGACCACGAGACCGCACTGGAACAGCGTGAACCAGAAAGGCGTGCGGGTGTCGCCGTAGGCGTAGAAGGTGCGTTGCACGATGAAGAGGATCGTCAGCGGAACCAGGCACACGAGGAAGGCGAGCAGCACCAGCGCCGCTTCTTCGGCGTGCGACGCCTGATTGGTGAAGACTCGCGACGCCGGAATCGCTGCCGCGGCGACCGCGGCGACGGCGACGGCGATGAAGAAGAGCAGGGTGCGGATGCTCTGGGCGATGTCTGCGCGGACCTCGGCATGTCTGCCGGCCGCCGCGTGCTCGCTGATCTGCGTGAAGTAGGGCGTGCCGATCGACAGCACGATGATCGAGTACGGGAGCATGAAGATCAGCCAGGCGTACTGGAAGGTGGCGACGGACGCGCCTCGTCCGGAGGCTTCGGTGAGGATCTGGGTCTGCACGAGTCCGGCGCCGAGGCTCGTCAGCGCCATGAGGAACGTCCATCCGGCGAGCCGTCCGACGTTGCCGAGTCCGACGCCGCGCCAACGGAAGTCGGGGCGGAGCGCGAGACCCGTGCGGCGCCAGAAGATCAGCAGGATCGCGGCCTGGATCACGATGCCGAGCGTGGCCGTTCCACCGAGGGCGGCGATCATCTCGGGAGTCCAGTCGGAGACGCGGGTGAGCGGGCCGCCGAACAGCGCGCCCACGACGAGGAAGCCTGCGATCGACACGATGTTGTTGATGACCGGCGCCCAGGTGAAGGGCCCGAAGATCCGCCGTGCGTTGAGCGCCTCGCCCAGCAGCGCGTAGAGCCCGTAGAAGAGGATCTGCGGCATGCACCAGTACGCGAACGCCGTCGCGAGCGCGAGGAACTCCGCGGAACCCTCCTTGCCGGCGTAGAGCCACACGAGCCAGGGCGCGGCGATCGTGGCGATACCCGTGATGACGACCAGCACGACGGTGCCGAGCGTGAAGAGCTTCGAGATGAAGGCGTTGCCACCGTCGGCGTCCGCTGTCGCCTTGACGATCTGCGGGATGATCACCGCGGTCAGCACGCCCACCGAGATGAGAGAGAAGACGTTGTTCGGCAGCTGATTCGCGATCGCGAAGGCGTCTGCGGCGCCCGCACCGACCGAGCCGATCACGCCGACGAGGACGATGGTTCGCAGGAGCCCGGTGACGCGCGAGATGAGCGTTCCGGCCCCGATCAGTGCGCTGGCGCGGCCGAGACTACTCATTCAGCTCCTCGACGGTATCCGGTGAGGAGGTCGCCTGTTCTTCGTCGCCGGCGAGGGCTTCACGCCGCCGGCGTCGGACGGTGCGGATGATGCCGAGACCGAGCAGCAGCACGATCAGACCGCCGAATGCGGCGAGCCCGATGGTCTCCCATTCGGCCCGCACCGAGACGCGCACGCGCTCGGGCTGACTGATCGGCACACCGGTGGGGCTCGAGAGCGACAGCGTCAGGGTGACCTCGCCACTGCCCACTCGGGCCGACACGGGGACCTTCACCCTCGTCGTCGTGCCGGGCTGGATCGTCCACGGCGTGACGGACTGCACCTCGAGGCGCGGGTCGCTCGGCTTCACCGTGAGCTCGATGTTCACCGGCCATGGCAGGTCGTTGCGCACCGAGAACGGGAGGTCGGCGTTGGCGGAGAGCAGCTGGATGGTGCTCGCCGGAGGGATGTCGACCGCGTTCAGCGTCTCGGTCGTCTGCTCGTTCACGTCGGCGACGGCCTCTGAGAAGCCCTTGTCCGTCAGGCCGACCGCGGTCGCCCGCATGATCTGGATGCGCTTGGGGCTCAGCAGAAGCTGGCTGTCGTCGAGGATCGTGGAGAACTCGCCGAGCACGACCTCGCTGTCGAGCATCCCCTGCAGGGCCGTGGCTCGTGCCGGGTCGGGCTCGGTCGAAAGGGTCGAGGGTGTCGCCGGGATCGCGAGGACCTCGGAGAGACCGAACGCGAGGGAGTCGACCGATGAGACGGCCTCTCTGAGCGCATCAGCGGTGCGGGTCTCGTCGCGGTCGAGTCCGATCAGAAGCGGCGTCGTCGGACTCGCCTGAGCTGACAGGGCGAGATAAGCGCTCGCCTCGGCCAGCGACTGCTGACGGGCGGCGTCGTCGTCTTCGCTCGCCGCCTGCGACAGAGCATCCGATGCGGCATCCACGGCGACCAGCACGCTGTGCGAATCGATCGCGGCGTGCGCGCCGACCGCACCGCCGACCGCTGCAGAGGAGAGGACAGTGACCGCGCCGCCGCTCAGGTACGTCGAGAACGTGTCGAGATCGGCGGCGGAGACATCGCTGCGGGGCCACAGAATGCCGGGGGTCGACCCCTCGACGGCCATGAGCTGTGCGTCGTCGGGCAGCACCGGACCGTCGGTGGGCTGAGGGCTCGGCTCATCACTCGGTGTCGGCACGGGAGTCGGTGCGCTGCCATCCGTCGGCAGCGAGGCGGGAGTCGGCGCGGGAGTCGCGGTGGGGGTCTCGTCCGGAGGCTCGGTGAAGCTGCTGAGGGTGAGGAACGGCGCGAGCGTCGTGGGCTGCAGCAGTCCCGGAAGACCCGCCTGCGCCTGTGTGGTGGCGTCGGCATCGCCGAACTGTAGAGAGAACCGCTCGTTGGGCAGAGCGTCGAGAAGTCGCAGCCACTCGCGCGCGCTCTGCGGCGCCGAAGAGCCGAGCACGCGGATGGCGGCGGGGATCGCCGGGTCGATCGCCAGGGTCGCGGACGTCCCTCGGACACCTTCGATCGTCGCGGTGAGTGCGCCGTCGGGCGCGGTGAGAGCGCTGAGCTCGTCCGCGGTGAGAAGGGCGCCGTCGGAGGGCGTCGCCGTGATCGGCACCATCACGGCGACGGGCGGATTCGCAGCAGCGGTCACCACGAGCACGGATGTCGACGTCACCGTTCGCGCGGCATCCTGACCCTCGTTCTGCGCCCCGCTGAGCGTCGCGCGCAGCGGGTACACACCCGGTGCGAGGTCGCCGAGAACTTCGGGAGGCAGGAAGAGGCTCGTGGTCGCGGAGGTCTCGGCGTCGACCGGTGCGACGGTGTCGGTTCCGAGCTGGTCGAAACCCCCTGTGGCGTCGGAGTCATTCAGCCACGTCGTGACCGAGGCTTCGTCCGCGAGCGGAGTGCGGTTGATCTCCAGAGTGACTCGTCCGGCGGAGAGTTCGGACTTCGCGTCGTTCTGCACGGTGATCGAGGCCGTCGTCGCGGTGCCAGGGGCGACCGTTCCGCGCACCCCCGCCGACAACAGGAGCTCGACGGAGGACGCCTCTGACTCGTCATCGGCGGCTGCCACCGCGCTGCCTGCGCCCGTGCTGACCAGGCCGAGTACGATCGCCGAGATGACGGACCCGCGCGCCAGGCGCTGCAGGCGCGTGCGGAGGCCGTTCTCGAAGATGGTCGCGGTCATGAAGGTCTTCCTCGAACGCCGGGATCCCAGGCTGCTCGTGAGTGGTGACCTTGTGATTCTAGGCCGCTGGCTGAATGAGAACCCTGAAGACGCGTAGAGTGACGGCCGTGTCCGACACCCTCGCCCCCACGCCCGATCCGCTCCGCAGCACCGCGCTCGCCGCAGATCTCGACGCCGCGGATCTCCGCTCGGAGCCGCTCCGTCGCCTGTGGGGCGAGGAGGAGGACGACGCGCTGGCCAGAGGCATGCGCGAGCCGATCCTGCGCGCGATCGCCGGTGAAGACGGTGTGCTCGCGACTCTCGGCAGGCTGTTGGTGCTCGGGCTGCCGCAGCCGATCGCCGCGGTGACGACGGCTCTCCCGAGACTCGGGGCGGACGGCCTCGTGGCTCTTGGCCTCGCGAGGATCGATGGCGATGAGGTGATCCCCACTGCGCTGCTGCGTCCCCAGTCGTTCGTCGACGCCGACGGGATCGGTGAATGGTGGATCGCCAGCGACCTCGACGAGGTGGCGCTCGACGGCGCGCTGCCCGCGGATCACGTGCTCGGAGTCGGCGGCGCCTCCCGCACGCTCGCCGAGGTCATCATGCCGATCGAGGTCGACCGTGCCCTCGATCTCGGTACCGGATGCGGCATCCAGGCACTGCTCGTCGCTCGTCACGCAGGATCCGTCGTCGCCACGGACATCTCGGCGCGAGCGCTCGCCTATGCCGAGTTGAACGCCCAGCTGAACGGCGTCTCGAACATCGAGTTCCGATCGGGCAGCATGTTCGAGCCGGTCGGGGGAGAGGCGTTCGACCTGATCGTGTCGAACCCGCCCTTCGTGATCACCCCGCGCGCGGAAGGGGTCCCCGAGTACGAGTATCGCGACGGGGGACTCGTCGGTGACGCGCTCGTCGAGCAGTTCCTGCGTGCGGTTCCGTCTTTCCTGACCCCGGGAGGCGTGGCACAGCTGCTCGGCAACTGGGAGTCGCGCGGTGGCCAGGTATCGCTGAGTGGACGCGCGGGTCTCGATCGCCTCTCGTCGTGGGTTCCTGGCGACCTCGATCTGTGGGTCATCCAGCGCGAAGAGCTGTCGCCGCTGGGCTACGCAGAGCTGTGGATCCGCGACGGAGGCACGACGCCCCGCGATGCCGCGTTCACCCCGCTGCTCACCGCATGGCTCGATGACTTCGCCGCGCGTGGCGTCACCGCCGTCGGATTCGGCTACATCCTGGTGCGGCGGCCGGCAGGCGGCGGAGCGCCCCTGCGTCGTCTCGAGCGCGTCGCACAGCCCGTCTCGAACGTGGGCGGGGCGCTGCGTTCGGGTCTCGCGGCGCACGACGTGCTCGCAGAAGGACTGCCTACGACGCTGATCGTCGCTCCGGATGTCACCGAGGCACGACATCTGCTTCCGGGCAACGACGATCCGAGCATCATCGAACTGCGTCAGGGCGGTGGCTTCGCACGGACCATCGCGGTCGACCCGGCGCTCGCCGCTCTCGTCGGGGCCTGCGACGGCGAGCTCACGGTGATGCAGATCGTCGCAGCTCTGGCCGACCTGTTCGAGGTGCCGCTCGTCGACCTGTGGGCCGACCTCGAGCCCCGCATCCGCCAGCTCGTGCTCGACGGTCTGCTGATCCCGGGGGAGTGATGCAGGAATACCCGCTCGCATATATGCGTTCGAATACACCATGAAGGCTTTCGGATTCCTCTCCTTCGGGCACTATGCAGACGTGCCCGGTTCGGCGACCCGCACCGCGGGGGACATGCTGAAGCAGACCATCGAGATCGCGGAGGGTGCCGACGAGATCGGCGTGAACGGCGCCTCTGTGCGCGTGCACCACTGGGCTCGCCAGGCGGCGTCGCCCATGCCGCTGCTGTCAGCCATGGCTGCGCGTACGAAGCGCATCGAGGTCGGCACCGGCGTGATCGACATGAGGTACGAGAACCCGTTCCAGTTCGCTGAGGAGGCGGCGGCACTCGACCTGATCGCCGACGGTCGCATCGCGCTCGGCGTGAGCCGCGGGTCACCCGAGACGGCGCTGCGCGGATACGAGACCTTCGGCTTCCACGACGAGGAGGACCCCGAGCGCGGCAGTGTCATCGCTCGCGAGAAGTTCGACCTCTTCCTCCGTGCGATCGACGGCGAGGGTCTCGCCCCCGGCGACCCCCGCATGGTGGGAGCCGGCCGATACCTCGCGATCGAGCCCCAGTCGCCCACCCTGCGCGACCACATCTGGTGGGGCTCGGGTTCCCGCGCCACCGCGGAGGAGACCGGCCGCAAGGGTCTCAACATGATGAGTTCGACCCTGCTCACCGAGGCGACCGGTGTGCCGTTCCATCAGCTGCAGCGCGAGCAGATCGACCTGTTCCGTTCCGCCTACAAGGAGGCAGGACACACCGGAGCACCTCGCGTCTCGGTGAGCCGCAGCGTGTTCCCGCTCGTCTCGGACATGGACAGGGCGTACTTCGGTCTGCGCAGCGAGGAGAACGCCGACCAGATCGGCATCATCGACGGCTTCCGCTCGACGTTCGGCAAGACGTATGCGGCCGAGCCCGACGTGCTGATCCAGCAGCTCTTGGCTGACGAGGCCGTCATGTCGGCAGACACTCTGTTGCTGACGATCCCGAACCAGCTGGGCCCGGCATACAACCTCCACGTGCTCGAGGCGTTCGCGACCCATGTCGCCCCGGCGCTCGGCTGGAAGCCGAACACCGAGGGTCCCGTGCAGGGAGATCCGGTCTGACGATCGACCGCAACGGCGGATGAAGGGGCGGATGCGAACTGCATCCGCCCTTCTTTTTCCTCGACCGGCGAGCCGATATATCGATAGCCTGGCCGCATGCGAGCGCCCAAGAGCGGATTCCTGGCCGGAGCCATCGTCCTCGTCGCAGTGCTTGTCGGCGCGATGCCGGCGGCCGCAGCCACCACCACCACATGGTCGACCTGGCAGCCGCTCACCGGTGTGGGCGGCGCGTACACCACCACCGTGCAGGTGGCAGCGCAACCCGCCCTCACCGCGACGATGACCAGCGATTCGCGCGCAGGGCAGGTCGGAATCATCTCGGGTGCATCGACCTGGCTGTCTCAGGGCACCCCCGTCGGCGAGAAGTACGGCAGCAGCATCGATCAGCAGTATCTGAACCTGCGGCCGAAGGTCGACAGCCCCACGAGCCCCTCGACGACGACCTACTCGTTCGCACGGCCGACGCCGACATCCGGCTGGACGTTCGTGCTGGGCGACATCGATGCTGACTCCGTGCGCATCCAGGCGATCGGCGTCGACGGTCAGACACTCACCGCCGAGGATCTCGGCTTCAACGGAGGCTTCAACTACTGCGCCCCCGGCATCGCGGGCAAGCCCTCGTGCTCGGGAGACTCCGCGGATGTTCCCGCCTGGGACGCCGCGACCCAGACCCTCACGGGCAATGCGGCCGCGTCTGACACGAGCGGCTCGGCGGCCTGGTTCGAGCCGTCGGTGCCGATCACCTCTCTCACGTTCTTCTTCACGCAGCGCTCCGGATTCCCGATCTACCAGACGTGGTTCGCATCGATCGCACGGGACATCACAGGGACCGTCACCGATCAGGCCGACGGCCCGCTGCCGGGGGCCGCTCTCGCGCTCGCGGATGCGAACGGCGATGTGGTCGCCACGACCAAGACGGATGCCGACGGTGCGTACTCCTTCCCCGGCTTCGTCGCGACCGACGGATACACGGTGACGGTCACTGTCCCGGAGGGCAAGATCGCCGTGTCGCCGTCTGCGCAGGCCGTCGACCTCACGACCGACGACGGCAGTGCCGACTTCGAGGTGCGTGACATCGTGCCTGTCGCGGTCTCCGGACGCGTCGTCGACGAGGAGGACGCCGGGGTTCCCGGTGCCGTCATCACGATCGACGGCGTCGAGCCGGTGGCGACCGACGCGGACGGCGGATTCCTGATCGAGGGCGTTCCGGCCGGTCCGCACACCGTCGAGATCACTCCTCCGCCCGGATTCACCACGACCGAGACCGCTGAGATCATCGTCCCGGACGACAGCGAGGAGCCGATCGTCCTCGAGGAGCTGGTCGTGGTCGAGAACCCCGACCTCAGCGGCACGGTGCGGGTCGACGGAACGGGCATCGCCGATGTCACGATCGCCGCCTCAGACGGCGTCGACACGGTCACGACGGTCACCGACGACGAGGGCACCTTCACATTCCCGCGACTGCCGGCGGGAGAGTACGAGATCACGATCACGCCCCCCGACGGGTACATCGCAACCGGACCGACGACTCGCACCGAAGAGCTCACCACGGACGACCTCGCGGGCATCGACTTCGAGCTCGCCCGCCCGGGATCGATCTCGGGCGCGGTGCTCACGGACGAGGGCGACCCTCTGGCCGGCGTGGTCCTCACGGTGGAATCGGATGACATCTCGCAGGAGGTGACCACCGACGCCGACGGCGCCTACGAGATCGTCGACCTGCCGCCGGACACGTATGACCTGACGATCACCGCTCCGGAGGGACGCACGATCATCGGTCCGGCGACGGCCACCTTCGTCGTGACGGCTGCGGGAGAGGCGCTCGTCGGCCCGACCTTCACGGTCTCCGCCGCGGTCGTCACGCCGACGGACCCGCCCACGCAGCCACCGACGCAGCCGACGACGCCGCCCGACACCGGGGCGGGCCAGCTGCCTGCGACAGGGCTCGGCTCCGAGACCTTCGTCTGGGCCGCCGCAGGCGCCGCGGTGCTCGTGGTCGGAGCTGTGCTCTTCCTGATCTCTCGTCGCCGCTCGAACCGCGACTGAGACACCGGGGCTGGATGCTGGCATCCACCCCCCCGAGATCAGGAACCCTTCGCGGGCCCGAACAGCTCGTCGCCGTGCTCGTGCAGCAGGCGATAGGCGTCGGCGAACGTCTCGGGCTCCGGCTCACCCGGCTTGCCGTACTTGGCGAGGAGCAGCCCGAGCAGGCCGCGGGCGGGTGGGGTGAGCGGCTTCATCTGGTCGGCCTCACCGGGCTTCGGCTCGCGCTGCTCGGGATTCGGCGGCGTGTAGGCGGGCGTGGTCACGGGCCAGTCGGCCGGATGCCGGGGTGCGTCGAGGTTCACAGCGGTGAACAGTGTGTTCGCCGACTGGTCGCGGTCGTTGAGCGGCTTCAATCCGTGCAGCCGCGAGAGGGTGGCCGTGACGGATCCGTGGTGCATCTCGTCGTGGACGATCGTGCCGCGCTTCGTATAGGCCGACACGGCGATCGCGGGCACTCGGCATCCGAGTCGATCGAACGTGAAGCCCATCTCACCCGCCCCGGTGTCTTTCGTGGGCTTCGTCGCCGCGGGCGGAGGCACGTGGTCGTAGCATCCGCCGTGCTCGTCGAACGTGATGAGCAGCAGGGTGTTGACCGCGTTCGACCCCTGCGGCGACGCACTCGTGCGCACCGCCTCGTAGATGTCGTGGATCAGCCGATCGCCGGCCCGGACGTCCGAGATGGCACTGTCGTAGACCGCTTCGCCGTCGACCTCGCTCTCACGGGGCGACCCGAACGGCGGGTGGAAGTCGTTGTGGTCGTAGACCATGCGCGGCTCGATGAACGCATACGCCGGAAGGGTGCCGTTCTTCGCATCGGCGTAGAAGTCCTCCATCGTGCCGAAGTGCTCGGTGCGCCAGTACTTCTCCAGCACGGCAGCGTGCAGCATCCCGGTGAACGACACCAGCTGGATCTTGTCGATGTAGATCTTCCAGCTGACCTTCTCGTCTTCCAGACGGTTGAACACCGTCGGGGCCGCGGGCGCATCGAGCCACTTGCGGTACCCGCCGCCGGCCTGGTTCGTGACGAAGCCGTGCGACGTCGACGCGTGGAAGAACGACCGGTTGCAGAACGTCTGCGACGGCACCCCGGCGTACCAGTGGTCGAACACCGCGAACTCCGATGCGAGGGTCGAGAGCACGGGGAGCATCTCGGGCGAGAAGGAGCCCATGATGTGCGCGGCCTCGTCGGGGGCCGGCTCGACGCCTTTGCGCAGACGGCGGAAGTTGATGATGTAGTCCTCGAGGAACCCCGACATCGTCGCCTTCTCGCCGTGGGTAGGTGCGTTGAAGGGGGCCGTCATCTGGTCGACGAACAGGTCGGCGTTGTCCTTCGGGTCGACGGTGCCGAAGATCTGCGTGTTGACGTGGGGGTATTCCTCGCCCGGATCGGGATCGGGCAGGCTCATGATCCGGTCGGTGTCGCCGGTGTAGATGTGCGCCTCGACGACCGTGCCGTCGGATGCCGTGTTGCTGTGCGTCCCGAACGCGAGACCCTCGAACTTCTCGCCTGTCGGAAGCGACTCCTTCGAGTAGAGGTACCCGAGCAGGTTGTCGAACGAGCGGTTCTCACCCATCACCACGACCAGATGATCGAATCCGGGTTCGCTGCGGGGAGTCAGTGCGGCGAACGGATCAGGTTCAGTGGCGAAACCCTTCCGCTGGTTCGCGGCGTTCGCGCCGATCGCAGCGCCCGCCGCGCCGCCGACCACGACGCCGGCCAGTGCGGCGCCGCCCATCTTGAGGAACCCGCGCCGGGACGTGTCAGGCGCTGAGGGGGACTCGTTCGCTTCTGCGGCCACGTGCCGATCCTAGGACTCGGGCGATGCCGAGCACGAGAGCGGGACTGTGAGGCGAAATGCGACGCCGGTAGCGTGGGGGCATGAGCTACGCAGGTGAGTCGTCGATCGAGGCGCGCGTCCGTGCCGTGAACGCCGATTTCGGCCGCCGTCAGACGCGGCTGTTCGTGACATTCGCGCTGATCGAGGGGCCGGTGCTGCTTCTGCTCGTTGTCGCGATCTACGGCTTCGAGCTGATCGATCCCGAGATCGGGATCTGGTTCATCGTCGCTGTCGCCGTCGTCGGCGGGTTCCTGCTGAGCACGCTTCTCGTGCGGCTCGTGCAGGCGCGAGTTCGCGCGGTCGCGCAGGCCAAGGGTGAGAACCCGCTGTTCTGACGTCCGCTCGGCGCGGACTGCGGCCCGCGGGTGACACCCGTACCCCGGTACGCTGGAACCCATGCTCAACATGGCTGACGGCCTCGCCCGTCTCGGCGCGCTCGCCGAGAATCCGGTCGTCCGCACCCTCGCGGAGGCTTTCGAGAAGGCGGGCTTCGACCTCGCCGTCGTCGGGGGGCCCGTGCGCGATGCGCTGCTCGGCAGGCCGACCCACGACCTCGACTTCACGACGAATGCGATGCCGGACGACATCCTGCGCATCGTCAGGCCGATCTCGACGGCCCAGTGGGACATCGGTCGGGCGTTCGGCACGATCGGCGCGCGTGTGCAGGGTGAGCAGGTCGAGGTCACGACCTATCGCGCAGACAGCTACGACGGTGTGACCCGCAAGCCCACCGTCGAGTTCGGCGACACGATCGACGCGGATCTGCACCGACGCGACTTCACCGTCAACGCCATGGCGCTGCTGGTGCCGGCCATCACGCTCGTCGACCCGACCGGGGGAGTCGAAGACCTCGTCGCCGGGGTACTGCGCACCCCGGCCGACCCTCAGGTCTCGTTCGGCGATGACCCGCTGCGCATGCTCCGCGCCGCGCGCTTCAGCGCCCAGCTCGGCTTCCGGATCGACGATGACACCGCCGACGCGATCACGCAGCTGCGCGCCACCCTCGAGATCGTGAGTCCCGAGCGCATCCAATCGGAGCTCGTGCGGCTGATGCAGACGGATGACCCGGTGCGCGGCATCCGCGTGCTGGTCGACACCGGTCTGATGGAGGAGTTCCTGCCAGAGGTGAGTGCGCTGCGACTCGAGGTCGACGAGCATCATCATCACAAGGACGTCTACGAGCACTCCCTCACGGTCCTCCGCCAGGCGATCTCGCTCGAGCACTCGCGTCACCCCGGTGCCGAGCCCGATGTGGCCCTGCGGATCGCGGCGCTGCTGCACGACATCGGCAAGCCCCGCACCCGCAAGCTGGAGGACGGCGGAGTCGTCACCTTCCACCATCACGACGTCGTCGGGGCGCGCATGGCACGCAAGCGCCTGCAGTCGTTGCGCTTCGACACCGACACGACCGAGTCGGTATCGACGCTGATCGAGCTGCATCTGCGGTTCTTCGGATACGCCGAGGGCGCGTGGACGGATGCCGCGGTGCGGCGCTACGTGCGCGACGCCGGCGACCTGCTCGAGCGGCTGCACATCCTCACCCGCGCCGACGTCACGACGCGCAACAAGCGCAAGGCCGGACGACTGGCGTCTGCCTACGACGACATCGAATCGCGCATCGCGGCGTTGCGCGAGCAGGAGGAGCTCGACTCCATCCGGCCCGAGCTCGACGGCAACCAGATCCAGAAGATCCTCGGCATCACGCCCGGTCGTGAGGTCGGCGAGGCCTACAAGTTCCTGCTCGAGCTGCGCCTCGACGAAGGCGTCATCGGAGCGGATGCCGCCGAGCAGCGGCTCCGTGAATGGTGGGCAGCCCGGGTCTGAGCCGATCGAGCCGCATCGACAGCGATGCGGCGGTCGGGCGCGGGCGTCCCCATGAGGGGTCCCCCAGACGACTCGTCACTCCTCCAGTTCGTCGACCTCGGCGGCCTGTGCGAAAGCCTGCACCCGGAACGCGTGACCGGAATATCGCGGGTACCGCCGACGGCATCCGGCTCCTACACTGAGGTAACGCTCCACCATCGACGATCGGAGACGCCCGTGGTCGCGTCGTGGCAGGTGTCACGTGAAGGGCCGCCTGAGGCCTCTCGTCTTCTGATCGAGCGTGCACACGAAGAGCTCATCGCCGGCAATCTCGATGACAAGCGCCTGCAGGAGGTGCGACCTCTCGTCCGCGAATCGTGGGTGCGATCCTGGCGAGGGCGCGTCGGCCCCGAAGGGGCCCCGCAGATCGAACTCGTGAGCGAAGAGCTCGAGGCCTATCGACTCGCGCATCCGCTCGCGTCCGCGATGGACATGATCCGAGCCCTGCTGCTGCCGGGAACCGAGGGGGACTCCGGTGTCGTCGTCGCCGTCGGAGATCAGGCCGGACGGCTGCTGTGGATCGAAGGCGATCGCAAGCTGCAATCGCTCACCGAGGGCATGGGCTTCGTGGCCGGCGCGAACTGGGCCGAGGACGCCGTCGGCACGACAGCTCCTGGCACAGCGCTGGCGCTCGGACAGTCGGTGCAGATCCGCGGTGCTGAGCACTACAACAGGCTGGTGCATCCGTGGTCGTGCACGGCGGCTCCGGTGCGAGACCCCGAGACGCGGCGTGTCCTCGGGGTCATCGACATCACCGGAGGACACGAGGTCGTCTCGATGCAGGCCAGGCTGCTGGTCGATGCGACAGCGCGCGCGGTCGAGTCGGAGTTGCTCGTGTCGAGACTGCGGGCCCGCAGCGAGTCGCACCGTCCGATCACCATCTCCTCGCGGGCGAAGCCCACGACCCGGGCGACGCTGCACGTCCTGGGACGCGATCGGGCACGTCTCGAGACCGAGACAGAACTCGAGGAATCCGTGATCGAGCTCAGCGCTCGTCATGCCGCGATCCTCCTGATGCTCGCCGTGCATCGCCAGGGGCTGTCGGCCGAGAGACTCAGCGAACTCGTCTACGGACCGGACGCGTCGGCCGACACGCTGCGGCCGGAGATGGTGCGTCTGCGCAAGGTGCTCGAGAAGCACGCCCCCAGCCTCGTCCCCGAGTCGCGGCCGTATCGACTGCCGGTGGTGCTCGAGACGGACGCGCACGACGTCCTCTCGCTGCTCGACCGAGGTGCCCATCGGGTCGCCCTCACCGCATACCGCGGTCCGGTCCTTCCCGAATCCACATCGCCGGGAGTCGAGGAGTTCCGCGAGTCCGTCAGAGCGGCGCTGCGCGAGACGATGCTGTCGGAGGCGAGCCTCGACGTCCTCCTGGAGTACGCCGAGATCCCGGAGGGACAGGGCGATGCCGCGGCCCTGCGACTCGCTCTGGAGATGCTTCCGGCGCGCTCGCCGAAGCGCGCCGGGCTCGTCGCCCGCATCGAACGGATAGAGGAGAGCTGAACCGTCCGGTCTGTCTCGGACATCTGCCGACCGCGTGCAACCATCCGCAACGTTGCGCATCGGGGCGCAACCTCTGACGACCTACCTTCGAGACACAGCCCGCAGCACCGACGCCGCGGCCCGTCGAAGGAGTCCCGATGACCATCGTCGAAGAAGACGTGTCCACCGCCTACGCCGCTCCCGGTCAGCCGGGCGCCCTCGCTACCTACCGTCCGCGGTACGGCCATTACATCGGCGGAGAGTTCGTGGATCCCGTCAAGGGCCAGTTCTTCGACAACGTGAGCCCGGTCAACGGCAAGCCCTTCACCGAGGTGGGCCGCGGCACCGTCGAGGACATCGACCGCGCGGTCGATGTCGCCTGGAAGGCCTTCGCCAGCTGGGGCAAGACCAGCCCGGCGGAGCGCTCCGTGATCCTCAACAGGATCGCCGACCGCATCGAACAGCATCTCGAGGAGATCGCCGTCGCCGAGACCTGGGAGAACGGGAAGCCCGTTCGCGAGACGCTCGCCGCCGACATCCCACTCGCTGTCGATCACTTCCGATATTTCGCCGGAGTGCTCCGGGCGCAGGAAGGCGGCATCAGCCAGCTCGACGAGAACACCGTCGCGTATCACTTCCACGAGCCGCTCGGCGTGGTCGGACAGATCATCCCGTGGAACTTCCCGATCCTCATGGCCGTGTGGAAACTCGCGCCGGCGCTCGCCGCAGGCAACTGCGTCGTCATCAAGCCGGCCGAGCAGACGCCGGCATCCCTGCTGTTCCTCTTCGACATCATCGGCGATCTGCTGCCCGCCGGCGTCGTGAACATCGTGAACGGCTTCGGCATCGAGGCGGGTGCACCGCTCGCGCAGCACAAGCGCATCCGCAAGGTCGCGTTCACGGGTGAGACCACGACGGGGCGTCTGATCATGCAGTACGCGTCGCAGAACCTCATTCCGGTCACCCTGGAGCTGGGAGGCAAGAGCCCGAACGTGTTCTTCGAGGACGTCGCACGCGACACCGCCGACCCTTTCTACGACAAGGCGCTCGAGGGCTTCACGATGTTCGCTCTCAACCAGGGAGAGGTCTGCACCTGCCCGTCGCGGGCGCTCATCCAGCGCTCGATCTACGACGGCTTCCTCGCCGACGGCCTCGAACGCGTCGGCAGGGTCGTGCAGGGCAACCCGCTGGATCCGGCCACGATGATCGGAGCGCAGGCATCGAACGATCAGCTGGAGAAGATCCTCAGCTACATCGACATCGGCAAGCAGGGAGGCGCGCGACTGCTCACGGGTGGCGACCGCGTCGATCTCGGCGGCGACCTCAGCGAAGGCTTCTACGTTGCGCCGACCGTGTTCGAGGGCACGAACGACATGCGCATCTTCCAGGAGGAGATCTTCGGCCCGGTGCTCTCGGTCACCTCGTTCGATGACTTCGACGATGCGATCTCGATCGCGAACGACACCCTCTACGGACTGGGTGCGGGAGTGTGGAGCCGCAGCGGCGACACGGCCTATCGCGCGGGACGGGCGATCGAGGCCGGTCGTGTCTGGACGAACACCTACCACCAGTACCCGGCGCATGCGGCGTTCGGCGGGTACAAGCAGTCGGGCGTCGGTCGCGAGAACCACAAGATGATGCTCGACCACTACCAGCAGACCAAGAACCTCCTGGTCTCGTATGCAGAAGGCCCGATGGGCTTCTTCTGAGCTCGACCTCCGGGCGGGCGCTGCACCGGCAGCGCCCGCCCGGAACCACCTGCAGGAAGGCTCGGACCATGGTCAGCATCGGCACCTATCAGCGAGTCGACGTGACGGATGCCGCGGCATCCCTCATCCGCGATCTCACCGTGCAGCACGGACCCCTGATGTTCCATCAGTCGGGCGGATGCTGCGACGGCTCGTCACCCATGTGCTACCCGGTCGGCATGTTCATCACCGGGCCGAGCGATGTGCTGCTCGGCGCCCTCGATGTGGGGCTCGACTCCCCGGTCGAGGTCTTCATGTCGGAATCGCAGTTCGAGTACTGGAAGTACACCCACCTCACGATCGACGTCGTGCCGGGCCGCGGTGCCGGCTTCTCGGTCGAGGGTCCCACAGGCATGCGGTTCCTGATCCGCTCGCGGATGCTGAACGATGCGGAGCTTGAGTACTTCGGCCTCGCGCATTCGGGGAGCTGAGGGAAATGTGGCCAGAAGTATGCCTCTGTTGGCAGCGCATCGGACTAGAAAGGCGAGATGCAGCGCGTATACAGGAGTGAGTTGAAGGACTGCGTATCGCCTCTCGTCGACTTTTGGTTGTCGCAGCCAGGCATCGGTCAGGATATTGAAGACGCACGAAGGCAGTCAGCGGCCGGTGAGTTGCGCACGACTGAGGAGACGATGAAGCGATACGGATTTCAGCCCCGGTGAGTGGAGTCGATTTCGCGGATCCATCCGGGCGAAACCGCGACAGGCTGCCGGAGCAACCAGCCAAAGCATGGCCGGGATGCCGTGAGTTCTACCGTGGCCGCCCTCGCGCCTGGTTACCATGGGCCGATGTGGTGGACGGATGAGGAGTGGGCCGAACTCGTGGACCCGGAGGTCTGCGGTATGTGTGCCGACGCACATCTGCCGGAGAACGAGCACAGCATCCTGGTGGCCTCGACCGAGATGACTCACGTCCGATTGGTACGAAACCAGGCGCATCCCGGCTACACCGTCGTGATCCTCCGTGAGCATCTCACTGACCTCGGTCAGCTGGATGCCGGCCAGCTCAGCGCGTTCTGGCGCGACGTCCAACGAGCGGGCCGATCCATCGACAGGGCATTCGACCCGCGGAAGATCAACTACCTGGTGATGGGACATCGGGCCCCGCATCTCCACTGCCATGTGTTCCCGCAACATCTGGCGGATGACCCGCTTCAGAACGTGGACATCTCCGATGGACCTGTGCATCTCCCTGACTCGGACATGACCCATTCTGTGGTCGCACTCCGAGGGGCCTGGCACGCGTCAGCCTGACACCACGGAGTCGTCTGCGGCCACCCTGCTGGACGATGTCGGCTGGCTGTAGACACCCCGACGGTCGGGCAGCCATCCGTGAAACGGCCAGCCATCCATGACGAGCGACTGCCGCGACTCAGCGGGGGAGTCGCGGAACCGCGTCGACCAGCGCCCGGGTGTACGGGTCCTGCGGTGCGTGCAGCACGGATGCGGTGGCGCCCTGTTCGACGACGCGGCCGTTCTGCAGCACCACGGTGCGGTCGCAGGCTGACGCGATCGCGGTGAGATCGTGCGACACCATCACGAGCGACAGGCCGTTCTCTCGACGCAGGCGGTCGAGCAGCTCGAGCACCTGCACGCGCGTCGTCACGTCGAGGGCGCTCACCGGCTCATCGGCGAGCAGCACGCGCGGGCGCGAGACCACGGCTCGGGCGATCGCGATGCGCTGACGCTGGCCGCCCGAGAACTCGTGCGGGTATCGGCGGGCGGTGTCGGCGGGAAGCCCGACCGACTCGAGGGCCTCGGCGATACGGCGCTGCGCGTCGGCGCCGGAGGCGAGGCCGAGTGAACGCAGGGGCTCGCCGATGATGCGGTCGATGCGCTGACGGGGGTCGAGCGACGAGTACGGATCCTGGAACACCGGCTGCACGCTCGCGCGGAAGCGGCGCATCTGCGCACGGTCGCGCAGCGACAGGGGAGCACCGTCGAAGAGCACCTGTCCATCGCGTGGTGCCGAGAGCCCGAGCATCAGCCGCAGGATCGTGGACTTGCCCGCACCCGACTCGCCCACGAGGCCGAGCGAGTCTCCCTCGTCGAGGCTCAGCGAGATGTCGTCGAGCACCCGGCGCGATCCGTAGGCGAAGCCGGCACCGCGGAGTTCGAGGAGGCTCATGCGTCAGCCTCCTTCGCATCGAGGAACGCATCGAGCGCGCGAGCGCTGTCGACCAGCATCCGCGTGTACGGCTCCGCGGGGCGCCGCAGCACCTCGGCGACCGCCCCCTCCTCGACCACCAGACCATCGCGCAGCACGACGATGCGGTCGACCATGCGAGACACGACGGCGAGGTCGTGGCTGATGAACAGCAACGCCATGCCGCGTTCGGCGACGAGTCGCTCGAGCAGCGTGAGCACGGCATCCTGCACGGTCACGTCGAGCGCGGTGGTGGGTTCGTCTGCGATGAGCAGCTGTGGCCGGGCGGCCAAGGCGATGGCGATCGCCACACGCTGGCGCTGACCGCCCGACAGCTCGTGCGGGTAGGCGCGCGCGAATCGCGGCTCCGACAGCGACACCTCATCGAGCGCCGCCGTGACGGCCGACCGCAGTTCCGCGCCGCGCAGGCCGAGATGACGACGCAGCGGCTCGGCGATCTGGCGACCGACCCTCATCAGAGGGTCGAGCGCCGTGAGCGGCTCCTGGAACACGATCTGGGCGACCGGTCCGCGCAACGGCCTCAGGTCGGCATCCCGCGCACCGACGACCTGGTGCCCGTCGAGCAGCACCGACCCGGACGAGACGAGAGAATCCGGCAGCAGGCCGGTGACCGCGAGCGAGGTGAGCGACTTGCCCGACCCGGACTCGCCGATCAGCCCCAGGCGTTCGCCGGGCTGCAGCGAGAACGAGACATCGCGCACGAGAGCCCCGGATCCGGAGCGAACGGTGAGCCCTGCGACCTCGAGAATGCTCATCGGCTCCTCCTGCGGGTCGGGTCGGCGAGATCGCGCAGGCCGTCGGCGAGGAAGTTGACCCCGAGCACGAGGGCGATGATCGCGATGCCGGGGGCGATCGCGCCGACGGGCGCGGTGAGCACGGTGCCCTGCGCCTCCTGCAGCATCCGACCCCATGAGGCGTTGGGCGGCGGGGCACCGAGCCCGAGGTACGACAGGCTCGCCTCCGCGAGCACCGCGGCACCGAACTGCAGCGCCAGGCTGACCGCGAGGGTCGGTGCGATGTTGGGCAGCACGTGCTGGAACACGATGCCGAGCACACCCGTGCCGCTGGTGCGTGCGGCGGTGATGTACTGCTCCTGCAGCACGCGGCGCGAGAGGATGCGGGTGAGACGCGCGACGACCGCCGACATCGCCAGTCCGATCGCGAGCACCGCCGACCACAGCGACGCTCCCTGCACCGCGACGACGAGCATCGCGAGCAGCAGCACCGGGAAGGCGATCACGACGTCCAGTCCGGCGGAGAGCGTGTCGTCGACCCATGGCCGCGAGAAGGCGGCGATCAGTCCGACGATCACGCCGAGAACGGCGGCGATCGCGACCGAGCAGATGCCCACGATCAAGGCGATCCTCGCACCCCACATGAGCTGCGAGAGCAGGTCGCGGCCGAGCCGATCGGTGCCGAGCAGGTGCATGGCGCTCGGCCCCTCGAGACGACTTCCACTCGTGTCGGCGAGCGGATAGGGGAGCCAGAACAGCGACACCAGCGCGATGAGCACGATGATGCCGGTGAGTACGAGCCCGATCAGCAGGGTCGCCTTCGGCCGCCTCCGCACGGGGACGGATCCGGTGATCAGCTGCTCGGCGACGCGGCTCATCGGTTGCCCGAGACGCTCGTGCGCAGTCGCGGATCGATCAGGCGCTGCACGATGTCGGCGGCGAACCCGACGAGCAGCACGAAGAGCGTGCTGACGACGAGGACGCCCTGGATGACCTGGAAATCATGCTGTTCGATGGCCGACAGCAGCAGACTCCCGAGACCGGGAAGAGTGAAGACGCTCTCGACGACGACCGCGCCGAGCAGCGTGGTGGACAGCTCGATGCCGAGGACCGCGACGACCGGCACCGAGCCGTTGCGCACTCCGTGACGCAGCAGCGCCTCGGACATGCCCGACCCGCCGGCGCGCGCGGTGCGGAGGTAATCGCTGCCGATCACGTCGAGGGTGGCGGAGCGCACGTAACGGCTGAGGGATGCACTCATCACGATCACGATCGTCGTCACCGGCAGCGCGAGAGACCGCAGCGCGTCGGCCGGATCCTCCCAGCCGTCGCGCGGGAATCCGCCGGACGGCAGCAGGCCGAGGCCGAGCGCGAAGATCCAGACGAGCACGACGCCCACCCAGAACACCGGCACGGCAACACCCAGTTGCGCGAATCCCGAGAGCGCGATGCCGTACCAGCGGTCGGACTTCACGGCGGCGGTGATGCCGATCACCAGGGAGACGAGAAGGGCGGCGGTGAACGCGATGAGTGTGAGTGGGAGGGTCACGGCGAGGCGATCGGCGATGTCGGGGCCGACCGGACGCGAGCTCAGGAACGACTCACCGAGGTCGAAGCGCAGGAGCTGACCGGCCCAGGTCGTGAACTGCTGCAGGAGGGGCTGATCCGAGCCGACCTGTGCGCGGGCGGCGGCGATCTGCTCGGGTGTCGCATTCACCGAGAGCAGGGCGTTCGCCGGGTCGCCCGGGAGCAGCCGCAGCAGCACGAAGATCGCGATCATCGCGACGACGAGCGAGACCACGAGGAACGCGAGGCGGCGCAGCAGGTAGGCGAGCATGGCTTCTCAGGATGAAAGAGGGGGATGCCGACACGCGGCATCCCCCTCGCGCGTCAGGACTTGACGATGTCGTAGGCGAAGAACTGCGAGTTCAGGCCGTTGACCGGGTAACCGCTGAGGTCGCTCGAGGCGACCACGATCTGCGGGTACAGGTACAACCATACGCTCGCGGCATCCTCGGCGATCTTCTCGTTGACCTGCTTCAGCAGAGCTGTCTGCTCGTCGGTCGTGGCGGCCTGCTCGGCCTCGGCGACCCACTGCTGCACCTGGGCGTCGTCGTAGCCCCAGTAGAAGTCGGGGTTGCCGTACCAGACCACGTCGCGGTCGTTCACGTGCTCCTGCAGGGTGGCCTCGAAGTCCTGCTCCTTGAAGACCTTCGTGTACCACTCGTCGGCGCTGATCGTGTTGATCTCGACCGTGATGCCGACCTCGGCGAGCTGCGACTGCAGGAACTCCGCGACGGCGGGGTGCGGGTCGTAGCTCGGGGTGTCGAGCGTGAAGGTGAAGCCGTCGGCGTAGCCGGCCTGCGCGAGCAGATCCTTCGAGAGGTCGACGTCGTACGGGTTCACCTGGGTGAGGTCCTCGTACCAGGGGTCGGTGGGCGGCACCATCGATCCGATGAGCGTGCCGTAGTCGCCCCAGATCGACTCGAGCAGCTTCTGGGTGTCGATGGCCGAGTAGATCGCCTTGCGCACGAGGGCGTTGTCGAACGGGGCGACCCGGTCGTTGAAGGCGAGCAGCTCCTTGGTCGTCGAGGTGCCCTCGCTGATGACGTAGTCGTCGCTGTCGAACTGCGCGAGCGAGTCCGGGCTCTGCACGCTGGTGATCACGTCGATCTCGCCGGTGGCCAGAGCGTTGTTCTCTGCGGTCGCGTCGGTGAAGTACGTGTAGACGACCTCGCCGTTCTTGGCGGGCTCGCCCCAGTAGTCGTCCCAGCGCTCGAGGGTCAGGGTCGAGCCCTTCTTCCACTCGTCGAGCGTGTAGGGGCCGGTGCCGTCTTCCGTGCCGGTGATGTCACCGGCCTCGTCGTTGACGATCCAGACGTAGCTGAGGTTGTAGAGGAACGAGATCGACCGCTGCGACAGCGTGAAGACGACGGTCTGGTCATCGGGCGTCGCGATGTCGGCGATGGTCGTGAAGCTCGACTTGCGCGCCGACACGGAGTCCTCGGCGGTGACGGCCTCGATGCTCGACTTCACGTCGGCGGACGTGAGCGGGTCACCCGAGTGGAACGTCACATCGTCGCGCAGAGTGATCGTGTAGGTCAGGCCGTCATCCGACACCTGGGCGTCTTCGGCGAGAAGCGGCTCGACCTCTCCGTCGTCGGTCAGGCGATAGAGGCCCTCGTAGACGTTGCCGGTCAGTGCCTCGGTCACACCCTGGCCGCCGCCCTGCGTGTTGCTCAGGTTGGTGGGCTCGTACAGCGACCCGATGAAGATGGTGGCGTCTTCGCTCGCGGCGTCGTCGGTGGCGCCCGACGCGCAGCCGGCCACGAGGGCGAGCGTGGCGACGGCGCCGAGCGCGCCGAGGATGCGGGTTCTTCTCATGAGTGCTCCAGGGTGAGGGTGCGCGGCGTCACGCCGCGTAGATGTCGAAGCCGTCGCGGAAGACGACGTTCTTCTCGCCTGCTCGGATAGGCAGGGGGAAGCGGTTGGATGCCGGCGGCAGCGGGCAGTTGTACTGGGCGCTGAATCCGCACGGCGGCACGAAGGCGCGGTTGAAGTCGAGCACCACGGTGCCCTCGTCGTCACGGAGCTCTACGAAGAGGAAGCGGCCGGATCCGTAGGTCTCGGAACCGTTCGTCTCGTCGCCGAAGACGAGCAGCAGCGTGCCGCCGTCGTCGAAGGCCGCAAGGTCGTACGCGCGGCCGTCGAGCACGAAGTGGATGTCGCCGGGGACGACGAGCTCACGCGTGCCGCCGTTGTCGCGGATGTGCTCGAACGACACCCGACGATCGCCGGAGACCGGCGTGAAGTGTCCCTCGAGAACCCATGCCGGGTCGTACTCGTATGTGTCGATGCGGTCGAAGGCGCGGATGGCGGGGGACTCGGCATCCCACACGCGCAGCCCGTGCTCGGCCTCCCCGGTCTCGATGTTCGTGCGCTGGATCGGCGTCACGGTCACCGTGTCGGATGAGGCCTGCCGCTCGGCATCCAGATCGGGAGCCTCGCCCGTCCAGCGGGTCTCGATCAGCGCGAGGTTGCCGGTCGCAGAGGTGACGGAGGCGCGGCGATCGGCCTGCCACTGGGTGTGATCTTCGAGTTCAGACATCACCTTCCATTCTCTTGCATGCAGACGGGGGTGGGGCCGGACGCGTCACTCTGGGTAACGGAGATCACGGTGCGAGGAGGGTATGCACGAATGCGGTGTCGGAAAGGCGCCCCAGACCCTCATTTCGCACGTTTCTGGACCGGATGCAACGTGTTCGGTCGAGTCTCTCGGACGCAATGGAATGCAACGTATACCGGTATACCATTACTCATATACGCGCAGAGTCATCAGTCCCCAGCTGACCCGCGCGTGGACGGTTCGACCGTCCTGCGGAGGGAGAGTCAGATCTTCTTCTGATCCCGAGGGGGGATGGGGTGGGAGCGCTGATCCCCAGTCAGCACCCACCCCCACAACCCACCCTCGGGGGTTCCCTCAGAACGACCTGAACCAGAACCAGATCAGTGCGAAGCCGACGAGGAACACGATCGGCACCCACTGGAAGCTGCGCTTCAGCCGGCGTCCCTCACGCGCGACTCCTGGCGGGGGAGCGAGAAGACCGGCCGGCGGAGCGAAGGGCAGACTCGCGGATGCGCCCACCGGTGCGAGGGCGGGCGACGGAGATGCCGGAGCCGCACTCTCGAGCCGCAGACGCTGATCGCGCCAGCGCTCCCACTGATCGAGCTTCGTCATCAAGGCGCCGACGGCTCCGAACAGCCACGCCCAGGTCGCAGGGTCGAGGGTCGACGCCTTGCGCTGTGTATAGAGGAACATCCAGTCGTCGACGATCTCGACATCGAGCTCGGCGGCATTGTCGATGAACCTGGCCATGATGTCGGGCGTGAACAGATACAGCGCGTCACGCTCGTACCCCTCGGGGCAGTACAGCGTGAAGTACTGATCGAAGTCGCCCTCCAGCGAGAGGCGCTGCTCGCGCTGGAACGACGCGGGCAGATTCGACCCGAAGCCGTTGTTGCCCTTGGCGTCGAGCACGATGTTCGGCAGAGGCACATCGAGCTTGACGGCGACGTAGCCCCAGCGGTGGGTGGTCGAGTTCTTCCCCGACCCGGTCGTGTATCGGTAGTTGCCGAACTCGACGAAGCGAGGCTTCGCGCCTCGCACGAGATCGGTGGCTTCTCGGGAGCGTCCGAGGCCGAACAGCATGCCCGGAAGGGCAGGATCGGCGACCCTGGCCTCGTACGTCATGCCGTTCGCCCGGGCGAATGCGTCGAGGCGGTACCGCGCGATGCGGGATCGGCGCCAGCCGACGGTGGCGATCGTGATCCCGACGACCGCGGCGACGAGGATCCCTATGCCGGCGAACGACGACGACCCTGCGTCGGTGAGCAGCGAGACCATCGTCGCGCCGACGACCGTCATGGCCGCGAGGAACGCGATGCCGAAGATCACCAAGGCGACGATCGTCGTGGCCGAGCCGCCCATCTTGCCCCGCGAGCGCAGCTCGGCGTTGAAGGTGCTGACGGCCCGGGCGTCGACGGGATCGGTGAGCGGGCGGGCGTCGAACGATGCGGCCGGCTGCGGTGCCGTCATCGGTTCACCTCGTCGGAGTCCCACGTGAGTTCGGCGTTCTCGGGGATGGCGAAGACCTCGAGGAGGTCGTCGGCGATGAGGTCGGCGATCAGCTCGGCGGACCCCGCGATGATCGTCGAGTCGTAGTCGACCTCGGTGACGAGCACCCAGGCGTGATCGTCGGGCCACAGGATGCTGGGGCTCTGCGCGGCCGGCGCGAACCCGTGCTCCTCGGACTCGCGATCCCGCCACGGCACGTCGAGCACCCAGTCCCGACGCGCGAACGTGCTCGGCGCACCACGGAACAGCACGTGATCGCGGTCCCGCAGCTGCAGCCGCGGACCCTCCGAGACCTCGCGCGACAGGATGCCCTCCTGCCACGTCGGCTTGCGGAACGCGTTGTTGAGCGGATCGCGGATGCTGCGGTCGAGCATCGCCCGGTGGTTCGGGTCGTCGTCGAACGTGAGGAAGGTGCGCGAGGGGCCGTGTCCGAGGTGACCCAGCAGCCCGCCCGTGCCCTCCCAGAGCGCGGCGAATCCGGCATCCGGCGTCGCGGTATGCGCGACGAGATGACCCACGACGGTCGCGAGCATCTCGGGTGAGACGACGCCGTCCATCGGCGCGGTGAACTCGCGCCCGTCGGGGGAGATCCGCGCGTTCCAGTCGGTCTCCGGCGGAGTGCGCACGATCCGCTGCCATTGAGCGAGAGGATGCAGCGTCGTGCCGAAGGCGGCGGCCGTCTGCGCCCATGTCGCCGGTTCATCGATGAACCGATCGAGGAGCGACTGTCGCTCGGCCTCCGGCATCCGGTCGTAGTCGTCGTAGGTCGGCACCGGTCGGTCGGGGAGCGAACGCACGATCGCGGGGTGCAGGATGCGCGCATACGCGGGGAAGCCGTGCGGCACCACGGCGTGCATCGTCGAGTTCCAGGGGTCGTCGAGACGCTCGCGCAGCCAGTCTCCGGCAGAGGTGTCAGGCATCCAGTGCATGCGACCCACGGTACCCGGGCCCTTCCCGTCTCCCGAGGTCTCCGCGGCGATGCGGCACCTCGACCCCGATCGTGTGGTCAGACGAAAGGGCGCGCCGGGGAGCCTCTCTGCGGAATTCGTCTCGCTCCGCGCGCCCGTCCGGCGGCCGGCACAGACGGTTCACGAGGCGAGGTGAGAGTCGCCGCCACCCCCTCCATAATCGGAGGGTGAGCACGACTGCAACCATCCCCTCCCTCGACGGCCGCCGGTTCCTGATGGTCTCGTCGACCACCTCGGCCGTGGATCCCGAATCGCCCAGCGAGTTCGTGTACTGGGAGAAGGACGGGGCGATCTGGGGCGACTACTCCGGTGACACCGTCACCTTCGGGCGCTTCGTCGGCACCCGCACCGGCGACACCATCTGGGTCTCGTTCGTGCACGTGCTCGTCTCCGACGGCACCGTCGTGACCGGAGACGGGGAGAGCCGGCTCGAGCTCACGGATGACGGTCGCATCCGCCTCGTCGAGCACTACGAGATGCACGGACTGCCGCAGCTCAGCGTCTGCGAAGAGCCCGCAGCCGCCTGACGGCTCGTTCCGCCGCGGGTCAGCGTGGCGGGAGCATGTCGCGGCCCGGCGTCGCCGGCGTCCACCGCGTCATGCCCAGCGGCGTGGCCAGGTCGCGCTCGGGCAGGTCGCTCGGCAGCAGGAACGACCGGCGGATGACCTCGTCGAGCACGACCACGCTGACGACCGTGCGCACCTCGGGCAGCTGCGCGATGACACCCGTCGTGAACTCGTGCACGCCGCTCACGTCGACCGCACGGATCAGCAGCATGGCGTCGTGCTCGCCGGTGGTGATGGCGCACCACTCGACATCGGGCATCTCGAGCACGCTCTCGCGGAACGACGCCCAGGCCTGCGGGTGCACGGTGACGAAGACCAGCGCACCGATCGACAGCCCGGCCTTCGACTGGTCGACGCGGGCGCTGAATCCCGTGATCACTCCGTCCTGCATGAGCGTCTCGACGCGGGTGTAGGCGTTGGCCCGCGAGATCCCGACGGTCTCGGCCAGTGCGGCGATCGAGATACGACCGTTATCACGCAGCGTCTCGAGGATTCTGTATCCGATGTCGTCCAGTGGGGCGGCACTTCGTCCAGATTGCCTCGTGGCTTCGTCGCTCTTGGTGGACACAATGCTCCTCACGGGCGGGGTCTTGGACAGACTGTGATGACGTCTGCATTCTTGCTGGACACATAGTCCCATACAATGCGAATCTGATCACCGGTCGTCCACCCGGCGTCGACCGAACCCGATGAAACTCCTCGCCCCTGGAGGCCCATATGTCGTCACGTCGCAGCACGTCCGTCATCGCGATCGGAGCCGTCGCTCTCTTCGCCCTCGCTGGTTGCTCCGGTGGCAACTCGGCGAACAACGGCGGAGAATCCTCCGGTTCCGACTCGCTCGTCATCGACACCGCGTTCTCGATCGAGACCGCCGACCCGGGTCACACCTACGACCCGACCGGCAACATGATCGCCAAGGCGCTCTACGAGACGCTCGTCGACTTCGAGGGCTCCGACGTCTCGACCCCCGTCCCCGGCCTCGCATCGTGGGAGCAGAACGACGAGGCGACCGAGTTCACGTTCACGCTCGAGGGGGACCGCGTCTTCTCCGACGGCTCGCCGATCGAGGCGAAGGACGTCGTCTTCACCCTGCAGCGCATCCAGGGCATGACCGATGCCAAGCCGAACTTCCTCCTGGGCGGTCTGACCATCACCGAGGTCGACGAGAAGACGATCTCGATCACCTCCGAGACACCGCTGCTGCAGCTGCCCGCGATCCTCGCGAACCCGGCGCTCGGCATCGTCAACTCCGACGTCGTGATCGAGAACGGCGGAACCACCGACGGCACCGACAGCGCACAGGAGTTCCTCGACGGAACCTCCGCCGGCTCTGGACCGTTCGTGCTCGACACCCTCGACCTCTCGTCGCAGGTCGTGCTGACCAAGAGCGACGAGTACAACGGCGACGAAGAGTCTGAGTACGCCCGTGTCGTCGTGCGCAACGTCTCGGAGAGCGCGACGCAGCTCGCGAACCTCAAGGGCGGCGACTCGATGGTCGCGATGGACCTCAACGGCGACCAGGTCTCAGGCCTCGGCGACGGACTGAACGTCGAGTCGGTGCCGTCGGGCCAGACGATCTTCCTGCTGCTCAACCAGTCCGAGGCCGTCGCGGGCGAGCTCGCGAACGTCAAGATCGCCGAGGCGATCCGCTACGCGCTCGACTACGACGCGCTGCTCGAGCTCGCGGGTGCCGGCGCCGTGCAGGCGACCGGAGTGATCCCGCCCGGATTCGAGGGCGCCCTCGACAGCGGTGTGGAGCAGGACCTCGACAAGTCGAAGGCTGCTCTGGCCGAGGCCGGCTACACGGGTCAGACCCTGAAGCTGCAGTTCCCGAACGACTACCCGGTCGGCGGTGTGGAGTTCACCCCGCTCGCCGAGCGCGTCCAGGCTCAGCTCGAGGATGCCGGCATCGCCGTCGAACTCGCGCCTGCCCCCTTCGCCACCGAGCTCGACGCGTACGTCAACGGCACCGAGGGCTTCGGCCTGTGGTTCTGGGGCCCCGACTACGCCGACTCGGCGAACTTCCTTCCGTTCGCTCCCGGTCTGAAGGTCGGCCTGCGTGCCGGCTGGGCGGCTGAGGCGAACCCCGAGATCGCAGGCATCGCAGCCGGTGCTGCCGCCGCTACCGATGAGGCCCAGCGCAGCGAGGCCTTCACCTCCTTCGCCGAGGCGATGCAGACCGAGGGTCCCTTCGTTCCGCTGATCGTCCCCGGTCGCAACATCGCCACGGCGGATGCCGTCACCGGCGCCGTGTACAACTCGGTGTGGGAGATGGACATCGCCGAGATCACGCCTGCCGGCTGATCGGAGCTGACTCATGACGACGGTGGCCGTGCGACGGCAAGCACAGCGTCGCAGGTCGCCGCTCGTCGGATACCTGCTTCGCCGGATCGGCACTTCGCTGCTCCTTCTCGTGGGGGTCACGATCGTGACCTTCGCACTGACGAACCTCGTGCCCGGCGACCCCGTGTCGGCGGCACTGGGTGAGGGAGCATCGCAGAATCCCGAGACGCGCGAGGCGTTCATCAAGGCCCAGGGCCTCGATCAGCCGCTGTTCGTGCAGTACTTCATCTACATGGGGAATCTCCTTCGCGGAGACCTCGGCACATCGCTGGTGACCGGGCGACCGGTCACCAGCGACCTGGCCACCGCGGTGCCGGCGACGATCGAGATCGCGATCGGCGCCATCATCCTCAGCCTCGCGGTCAGCGTCGTGCTCGGCACCCTCGCCGCCTACCGGCGCGGACTCGTCACCGATCAGGTGATCCGCATCGTGACGCTGATCGGTCTGAGCGTGCCGACGTTCTGGCTCGCGCTGGTCAGCTTCTACGTGTTCTTCCTCGAGCTGCGCATCGCCCCCGGCTCGGGTCGCATCTCGCCGTCGATCACGCCGCCGCCCCGCATCACCGGGCTCTACACGGTCGACTACCTCCTCAACGGAGACGGTGTCGGATTCGCCGACGCGCTCGCCCACCTGGCGCTGCCGGTGATGGTGCTGTCGCTCGTGACGATCGGCCTGCTCACCCGCTTCATCCGCACCTCCGTGCTCGAGGTGCTGGGCAGCGACTACGTGCGTGCTGCCCGGGCCAAGGGCCTTCCGGCGATGCGCGTGATCCTCGACTACGTCCTGCGCGGGGCATCCCTCCCGATCCTCACGGTCGTCGGCGTCGCCTTCGGATCCCTGCTCTCGGGCACCGTGCTCGTCGAGTCGGTGTTCGCCTGGCCGGGCCTGGGCACCTACGCCTACAACTCGGCGGCCAACCTCGACCTGCCCGGCATCATGGGAGTCGGCCTGGTCGTGGGGTTCATCTACCTCCTCATCAACTTCGTCGTCGACCTGCTCTACGGCGTCCTCGACCCGAGAGTGAGGATCGCATGAGCCGCATCGACTCGGCATCCGGCCCCTGGCGGTTCCGCTTCCGCTGGCCGCGCGCCTGGCGCACGCCCCTCGGCGTGATCGGCACCGTGATCGCGGGCGCCTGGATCATCGTCGCCTTCACCGCGCAGTGGTGGGTGCCGTACGGCCCCAACGCTCAGGTGCTGCCACGACTGCAGGCGCCGGGCATCGACACTCTGCTCGGCACCGACGGCAACGGCCGCGACATCTTCTCGCGTCTGATGACGGGTGCGACGGTGAGCCTGCCGCTCGCGCTCATGCTCGTGATCGCCGCGATGATCATCGGCACCGTGGTCGGCGCCGTCGCCGGGTACTTCGGCGGCTGGGTCGACGAGACGCTGATGCGCATCACCGACCTGTTCATGGCGTTCCCGACCGTCATCCTCGCGATGGTGGTGGCGGCATCCCTCGGCCCGTCGCTGTTCAACGCGGTGATCGCGGCGATCGTCGTCTCGTGGCCGCAGTACTCGCGAGTCACCCGCAGCATCGTGCTGGGCCTCCGCGGCCAGAACTACGTGATCGCGGGCCGCCTGCTCGGCCACTCGCCGCTGCGGACGCTGTTCATCGACATCCTCCCGAACATCGCCGGCCCCGTGCTGGTGCTCGCGACGCTCGACATCGGCGCCGCGATCCTGCTGCTGTCCGGACTCTCGTTCCTCGGTCTCGGCGCGCAGCCGCCGACCGCCGAATGGGGCTCCATGATCTCGGCGGCCATGCAGAACTTCGACGCGTGGTGGCTCGGAGTCTTCCCGGGACTCGCGATCCTCACGGTGGTGCTGGCATTCAACTTCCTGGGTGATGCGATGCGCGACATCCTCGACCCGACGGCCGAGGTCACCCACGAGAAGCAGGCCGAGCATGTGGCCTCCGCGAAGGGAGCGGCAGCATGAGCGCTTCGGCCCCCACGAGTGCTCTGAGCATCCGCGACCTGACGATCGACATCGGTCGTCCTCTCGTGCACGGCATCTCTCTCGACCTCGAGGCCGGACGCATCCACGGTCTCGCCGGCGAGTCAGGATCCGGCAAGACGCTCACCTCGTTGGCCGTCCTCGGACTCCTGCCCCGGCAGGCACGCACGGGCGGATCGATCACGCTCGCGGGGGAGGAGCTGGTGGGCATGCGCCGGCGGGCGCTCAACCGCATCCGCGGCAGGCGCATCGCGATGATCTTCCAGGACCCCTCGGCGTCGCTGCACCCGCAGCTGCCGATCGGCCGCCAGCTCACGGATCACATGCGCGTGCACCTCGGACTGCGAGGCGAGGCGGCGAAGGCTCGGGCCATCGAACTGCTCGAGACCGTGCAGGTGCCGAACCCGGATGCTGCGCTGAAGCGCTATCCGCACCAGTTCTCCGGCGGACAGCGCCAGCGCATCGCGATCGCGTGCGCCCTCGCGTGCGACCCCGAGGTGCTGCTGGCCGATGAGCCGACCACCGCACTCGACGTCACGGTGCAGGCCGGCATCCTGCGGCTGCTGCGCGACCTCGCGACCGAGCGCAACCTCGCTGTGCTGCTCGTCACCCACGACCTGGGCGTCATGAGCGCGATCGCCGACGAGGTCGCCGTGATGAAGAACGGGCAGATCGTCGAGCGGGCCGACCGCGAGACGCTGTTCCGCGACCCGCAGCACGAATACACCCGCACGCTGCTCGCGGCGCTGCCGGGGTCGAAGATCGCGACAGCCGACGCGGATCCCGCGCTGCTCGATCCGGTGCTGCCGGAGTCGGCCGTGCAGGATGCCGAAGAGGAGGCCCGAGATGAGTGAAGTCGCCATCCTCGACGCGCAGGGCGTCGTCGTGCGCTACCCCGGGAGTCCTCCGGTGGTCGCCGTCGACGGCGTCTCGCTGACCGTCGCCCCCGGAGAGACCGTCGCGCTCGTGGGCGAATCCGGCAGCGGCAAGTCGAGCCTCGCCCGCGCGGTCGTCGGCATCGAGAAGCTCGCCGGGGGAGAGGTGCGCTTCCGTGACGCTCCTGTGAAGCCGCTCGGCATCCGTCGACGCGACCTCGCGCTCACCGGCATCCAGATGGTGTTCCAGGATCCGTCGACCTCGCTGAACCCCCGTCGCCGCGTGGGCGATCAGATCGCCGACGGCATCGCTACGGCTCGGGCTCGGGGTGCCGAAGGGTCGACGGTCGCCGAGTGGCTCGACCGCGTCGGCCTGCCGACCGAAGTGGCGACGCGGTTCCCGCACCAGTTCTCGGGTGGGCAGAAGCAGCGACTCGCGATCGCACGAGCGCTCGCCGCGCGGCCGTCGCTTCTCGTCGCCGACGAGCCGATCTCGGCCCTGGACGCATCGACCCAGACCAGCGTCGCGGGGCTCATGCGAGACCTCGTCGCGGAATCCGGCGCGGGGATGCTGTTCATCTCGCACGACCTCGCCGTGGTCCGCCGCATCGCGGACCGCACCTTCGTGATGTTCGCCGGGCGGGTGCTCGAAGCAGGGGCCACCGACCGTGTGTGGTCTGCGCCGCAGCATCCGTACACCCAGGCCCTGCTCGCTGCGATCCCCGAGCCCGACGGTGCGGGCCGCATCCCGGTCGCCCCCTCGACGAACGAGCGGACCGTCTGGTCGGAGATCGCCCCCGTCCTCGACTGAGCCGCGCTGTCGGTTCGGTCGTTCGGGAGGAGATCCGCGGACGGGAGGATGCTCCGAGCCGGATGCTCCTCCCGATCGCAGATCTCCTCCGAATCGCCGACCCCATCGCCGACCCCATCGCCGATCCATGCCGACAGGAGTCGACCCGGAACGCACTGCGGGCCGAGGCGTCAGCCCCGGCCCGCAGCATCCGCTCGTGGTTCAGAGCGGGGCGACGATGTCCTGCTCGACGTCCCACTCGGTGATCTCGAGAGAGGTCTCGATCATCTGGCCCGCGGCCTCGGTGCTGCCGCTCGTGGCCAGCACGACGTAGTCCTCGGTGACCTCGAAGACGACGTCGACGGCGACGCCCTGCGCCTCGGACGTGCCGCTCACGAGGTACACGTCCTGACCCAGGCGCGTGCCGGTCCCGGTGACGGTGAACTCGCCGGTGAGGGCGCCGGCGGCGGTGGCCGGGTCGGTGCCCGCGGCCGTGGCGGCACCGCTGCTGAGAGCAGCGACGATCGGGTCACTCGAGTTCGGGTCGGCGACCTGCCACTCGGTCGTCGGCGTCTTCACCCATGCGTCGTCGCCGATCAGGATGAGCGAGCCCATGGGCGTGATCGTCTCGACGGCATCCGTCTCGGGGTTGAACCGGGCGGTGGTGTCCATGCCCAGGATCGACGTCTTGGCGGCATAGCCGGCGGTGTCGGTCATCGCCTCGGTGATGCAGGCGCCGAGCTCGGCTCCGTCGACCGTCGCACCCTCCGACAGCTCGGGGCAGTCGGAATCGGATGCGGCACCGTCGGTAGCAGGCGTCTCCTCGGCGGCCGACGTCGGCTCCGAATCGGCGGGCTCTTCGGCACCCGCGGTGCACCCGGTGAGCAGTACGGTGGCGGCCAGGACGATGCCGACCCCCCACTTGTTGACGCGCATGGCGTTCCCCCTTCGGTCGTGTGCGCACCGAGAGTCAGCACGCACGCATTCCAGCATGCCAAGTGCGAGGTGATGCGCGTGGGGGCACTCCGAAGGTTTCTCCGCTACACTGTCAAGGTTGTCTGCCATCAGGCACCCACTCGGGTGGCTCGGCGGATGACGTGCACACACCCTCCTGCTTCCGGGAAAGTCCCGGAAGCCGTTCTAGTCCGAAGGAGGTGGGTAAGTGACGCACCAGTACGAACTCATGGTCATTCTGACCCCCGAGATCGACGAGCGCCAGGTCGCCCCTACGCTCGACAAGTTCCTGAAGGTCATCACCAACGATGGTGGCTCGATTGACAAGGTCGACATCTGGGGCAAGCGCCGTCTGGCTTACGAGATCCAGAAGAAGAACGAGGGCATCTACGCCGTCGTCAACTTCACCGCCACCAGCGAGGCCACGCAGGAGCTCGACCGTCAGCTGAAGCTGAACGAGCAGATCATGCGCACGAAGGTCCTTCGCTCTGAGGAAGCTCAGGCGATGGTCGCTTCGGAGGCCAAGCGCTCTGAAGAGAAGGCTGCCCGCAAGGCCGCCAAGGCTGCGAAGGCCTGAGTCCGATGGCCGGCGAAACAGTCATCACCGTGGTGGGCAACCTCACGGCCGACCCCGAGCTGCGCTACACGCAGAACGGACTGCCGGTGGCGAACTTCACCATCGCTTCGACGCCTCGGAACTTCGACCGCGCCTCCAACGAGTGGAAGGACGGCGAAGCGCTGTTCCTCCGCGCGTCGGTCTGGCGCGAGTTCGCCGAGCACGTGGCGGGTTCGCTGACCAAGGGCATGCGCGTCATGGCGCAGGGCCGTTTGCGTCAGCGCTCCTACCAGGACCGCGAGGGCAACCAGCGCACCGCGATCGAGCTGGAGGTCGACGAGATCGGCCCCTCGCTTCGGTACGCGACCGCGCAGGTCACCCGTGCGGCGTCGACCGGTGGCGGCGGCGGTGGCGGACAGTCCCGTCCCGCACAGCAGCAGCAGGTGTCGGAAGAGCCGTGGTCTACGCCCGGCTCGTCGACCAGCGCAGATGCCTGGAGCACTCCGGGCAGCTTCGGTGACGACACCCCCTTCTGAAACAGGATCTCCGGATGCTTCGGCATCCGACTCATAATTAAGGAAAAACAATGGCTGGAAAGTCGAGCGGCGACCGCCGCAAGCCGCGGAAGGGTGGCAAGCCCACCGCTCCCGCGAAGTCGATCCGGGTCGGAGTCATCGATTACAAGGATGTCTCCACCCTCCGTAAGTTCGTCTCGGAGCGCGGCAAGATCCGTGCCCGTCGTATCACCGGTGTTTCGGTGCAGGAGCAGCGTCTGATCGCCACCGCGATCAAGAACGCGCGCGAAATGGCACTCCTGCCCTACGCTGGCGCCGGCCGGTAAGGGGTAACGAGATGGCAAAGCTGATTCTCACGAACGAGGTCGCCGGGCTTGGTAGCGCCGGTGACGTGGTCGAGGTCAAGAACGGGTTCGCCCGCAACTACCTCATCCCCCAGGGCTTCGCTACGGCGTGGACCCGCGGTGGCGAAAAGCAGGTCGCTTCGATCCAGGCTGCTCGTCAGGCTCGCGCGATCCACGACCGCGACGAGGCCGTGGCACTGAAGAACTCCCTCGAGAACACCAAGGTGCGCCTGGCCGTCAAGGCCGGCAACGAGGGTCGTCTCTTCGGTTCGGTCAAGACCGATCACATCGCGGATGCTGTCGCAGCCGCGGGTCTCGGCTCGATCGACAAGCGCAAGGTGCACATCCCGTCGGCGATCAAGACGACCGGTGAGCACGAGGCCACGGTTCGTCTGCACGACGACGTGACCGCAGTCATCACGCTGCAGGTCGTCGCCGCCAAGTAAGGCGCGACGCTCTCGAACGCCCTCTGTCCTTCGGGACAGGGGGCGTTCTGCGTGTGCGGGGTTGTCGGGGGGCGCACTCGCCCGGGGGAGTGGCGGGGCACGACGGATGCCCCGCGCTGGGGACGCGGGGCATCCGTGAACTGTGCGGCATCGCCGACGCGGGCAGGTCTGGGGAACCTGCGCGGGGCGTCGCGGGACCCGCACACCGACGGTGTCGCATCTCCTCCCCCGAGGACGTCGACACCGCCGGGGTCTGCGGCTACGCCGTCACACGGCGGCGGCGCAGCATCCCCGCTCCGAGGAGGAGCAGGAGAGCGGCGAGCGACACGAAGGCGATCGAGGACGAACCACCTGTGGCGGCCAGTCCCTCGATGGGCTCGGATGCCGTCGCAGCTGTGCCGCTCGCGGCAGCGGCTGCTGTGGCGCCCGTGCCGACGGCGGTCACCGTTCCAGGATTCATGCCGATTCCGGGGGTGGTTCCGGGGTCGACTCCGGGGTTCGTTCCGGGGTCGGTGCCCGGGTCCGTTCCGGGGTCGGTGCCGGGGTTCGTTCCGGGGTCGGTGCCGGGGTTCGTTCCGGGGTCGGTGCCCGGGTCCGTTCCGGGATCAGTGCCCGGGTCCGTCGTCGGCGGCGTCACCGTGCTCTCGCCGACCACGGAGATGGCGTTGCCGCCGATCGTGATCGGTGCGGTGATGGGTGCGGTGACCTGGGTGCCGCCGAGGATTCCGTCGTCTCCGGTGGTGGTGCTGCCGGTGGTTGGGCTTCCTGCGGTGCCCGTGCTGGTGCCGCCGGTGGATTCGCTGTCTCCGAGGATGGAGATGGCGTTGCCGGTGACGTCGATCGGGGCGGTGACGGGTGCGGTGACCTGGGTTCCCCCGAGGATTCCGTCGTCTCCGGTGGTGGTGCTGCCGGTGGTTGGGCTTCCTGCGGTGCCGGTGCTGGTGCCGCCGGTGGATTCGCTGTCTCCGAGGATGGAGATGGCGTTGCCGGTGACGTCGATCGGTGCGGTGACGGGTGCGGTGACCTGGGTGCCGCTTGCGATTCCGTCGTCTCCGGACGTCTCCGCTCCGGTGCTGCTGCCTCCGGACGGGGTGCCGGTGCTGGTGCCGCCGGTGGATTCGCTGTCTCCGAGGACGGAGATGGCGTTGCCGGTGACGTCGATCGGTGCGGTGACGGGTGCGGTGACCTGCGTTCCGCTTGCGACCCCGTCGTCTCCGGACGTCTCCGCTCCGGTGCTGCTGCCTCCGGACGGGGTGCCGGTGCTGGTGCCGCCGGTGGATTCGCTGTCTCCGAGGATGGAGATGGCGTTGCCGGTGACGTCGATCGGTGCGGTGATGGGTGCGGTGACCTGGGTGCCGCCGAGGATTCCGTCGTCTCCGGCGGTGGTGCTGCCGGTGGTCGGGGTTCCTGCGGTGCCCGTGCTGCTGGTACCGCCGGTGGATTCGCTGTCTCCGAGGACGGAGATGGCGTTGCCGGTGACGTCGATCGGTGCGGTGACGGGTGCGACGACCTGGGCGCCGCTCGCGATCCCCCCGTCGCCCGACGTGGTCGGCTCAGTCGATCCCGCGCCGCCGCCGTCCGAGGATGCCGGTGCTGCAGCATCCTGGCCCGTTGCCTCGCTGTCGCCGGGCACGGTGATCGCGTTGCCTGAGACGGTGACCGGAACGTCGACGTCCAGCAGGGCCTGGGTACCCGAGAGGACGCCGTCGGCGCCGTTCGTCGTGATCGCGGGAGCGGGAGCGGGAGCCGGAGCTGGGGCCTGGGGAGCCTCAGCCGGAGCGGCCGCCGTGTCGCTCGACGAGTCTCCGAGCACGGTGATCGTGTTGTCGGTCACCGTGACAGGCACGACGACGTCCACGACGGCCTGAGTGCCCGATGCGGTGCCGGAATCGCCACTCGTGGTGGCGGCCGGTGCGGGAGCGGGAGCGGGAGACGAAGCGGGCGCCGAGGTCTGCTGGGCGGAGGTGTCTCCGAGCAGTGAGACCGCGTTGCCGACGACCGTCACGGGCACCGAGATCGGCGCATCCGCTTGGGTGCCCGAGAGCAGCCCGTCTTCTCCTGAGGTGTCTGCCGCGTTGGCGGCTGTTGCGCCGAGCAGGGTGATCCCGCCGGCGAGAAGCGTGCCCCACAGAGCCCGCTTGATGTATGTACGCATGATGACCTTCTCCTGACTGGAAGTGGGTGTGTCTTGATGGGTGCACGCGAAGAGCATGTGCGCGCGCAGCACGGCATCTGTCGTTCACGAGGAACGACCGGACAACCCGTCAGTCAGGAGAGACGTCGGTGTCGGCGACCAGAGACGTCGGAAGGACGTCGTCGGATGCACCGCAAGTGCGCTCCACAGTGCGGAACGCAGAAACTCCCGCATCGCTGAGGCGCGCGGGGGTGAATGAGGATGCTCCGCTCGAACCGGCGGAGGAAGTAGGCGCGGAGGGGGCTCCGGCGGGCGGTGCAGAGGGGGACTCCTCGAGGTCGGCTGCCGGCTCGTTCACCTCGGATGCCGCGACGGACACCGTAGGCGGGAGGTCGGACCCGGCCGACGGAATCACCGGCTGGCGCACCGCGGACGTGGAGAAGTGACCGCGTGTCGGCTCATCGGCCAGGGGGGAAACCGTTCCGAGCGGCGCTGTTCCGATCGGACCGGGGTCGGGGTCCGATCCGGAGGATCCGGGGCGTGCGGGGGTGATGGCCTCGAGCACCGGCGGGAGAGTGTTCTCGACCACCGTGCCGACAGTCGGGGTGGTCGCGTCGATGACGCCGACGACATCGTCGATCACCGGCGGCACTCCGAGATCGTCGACCAGTTCTCCGACGATCGGCAGCTCGGTGATCAGATCCTGCACAGGGGCCACGATCTCGGCGACCGGGGATCCGTCCAACAAATCGGTCACGGGAGTGATGACGGCCCCGGTGGTGTCGGTGGCGGCGTCGATGATCGGCGACGCTGCAGGGCCGACGACGGGCACCTGAGCGATCGTCTCGGCGACGTGCTCGACGACCGGAGGTGCCACCTGCTGCACGGGTTCGACGACGTGAGTGACGACGGGCTCGACGACCTCGGTCACGACCGGCTCGACGACCTGGGTGACCACCGGCTGGACGACCTCGGTCACGACGGGCTCGACCGGCGCGACGATCGGGGAGGTCACCGACGTCACGGTGTCTTCGACCGATGAGACGGTCTCGCTCACGATCGAGGAGACGCCGTCGAGCAGCGAGTCGTTCGATCCGTCGTCCGCGCTCGCGGACGAACCGCCCGTGAGGATCGTGATCGTGGCCCACGCGATCGCGCCCACGCCACCCCAGAGAGCGACGGCAGGTAGGCCGCGGCGGGTTGCCTGAGCGTTCACGTCGACTTCCCTCCCCCGAGAGCGATCGTTCGTCCTCGACGCACAGTACGTCGATAGCGGGTGACGATACTCCCGGTATATCGCCGTGTCTAGAGGGTTCCGCTCGGAAACGATGACATATCGCGCACATTTCGGAGGGTTGCGCACTGTGACGCGCCCGGTGGAATCTCGGCTTGACTTTCCCCAGGTTCTACACATCCCATCCCGGATTCGATGAACCTTCAATGCCCGGTTGAACCACGATCTCATCCACAGGGTGGGGAAACTACAAACACCCGATCAGATGCAAAAAGAAACTTCTGTTTCGAGGTACTCCACCGACTTATCCACATGCGTTCTGCACAGACTCTCCGGACTTGTTCGCACGCTTTCCACATAGTTATCCACAGGCCGTGTTGCGACCGAAAACCCCCGCTCGTAGCGTGGTCCAGCGACCCGATGTCGGAAGTGCCTGGTTTGCTGTGCGGACGGCCCTTCTCGAGCTGATTCGCATCGCGTGACCGACGCAGTCGGCACCGAGCACACCGGAAGAACCGTCGCATCGAAGGGAGCAGCGTGTCGATCGCCGACATCTCAGAGGAGCGCCTCGGAGGCAAGCGTCCGCAGGAGCGAACGCCTCCCCACGACACGCTCGCCGAACAGAGCGCCCTGGGTGGAATGCTCCTCTCGAAGGATGCTGTCGCCGACGTCATCGAGACGCTCAAGGGTGCCGACTTCTACATCCCCAAGCACGAGCTGATCTTCGAGGCGATCCTGTCGCTCTACTCGCACGGCGAGCCGACCGACGTCGTCGCCGTCACGGACGAGCTCATCAAGACGGGAGAGCTGAGCCGGGCCGGCGGTGCCGACTATCTGCACACGCTCACCTCGATCGTCCCCACCGCCGCCAACGCCGGCTACTACGCGGGCATCGTGTCGGAGCGGGCGATCCTGCGTCGTCTGGTCGATGCGGGAACGCGTATCGTGCAGCTCGGCTACGACGGACAGGGCGACGCGACCGACCTCGTCAACAACGCCCAGGCCGAGATCTACTCGATCACCGGCTCCGAGACCGCAGAGGACTACGTGCCGCTGCAGATCGCGGTCGACGCCGCGCTCGAGGAGATCGAGGCCGCCAGCGGTCGCGACGGGTCGATGACGGGTGTCCCGACCGGCTTCAAGGAGCTCGACGAGCTCACCAACGGCCTGCACGGCGGGCAGATGATCGTCGTCGCCGCTCGTCCCGCCATGGGTAAGTCGACGCTCGCGCTCGACTTCGCCCGCGCTGCCTCCATCGGCCACAACCTCCCCTCGGTCTTCTTCTCGCTCGAGATGGGCAAGAGCGAGATCGCGATGCGTCTGCTCAGTGCCGAGGGGCAGATCCCTCTGCAGAACATGCGAAAGGGAAACCTCGACCCGCGGGACTGGACCACGGTCGCCGCGACCCGCGGACGCATCAACGACGCTCCGCTCTACATCGACGACAGCCCGAACATGACGCTGGTCGAGATCCGGGCGAAGTGCCGTCGACTCAAGCAGCGTGAGGGTCTGCGGATGGTCATCATCGACTACCTGCAGCTGATGACGTCAGGCAAGCGCGTCGAGTCGCGTCAGCAGGAGGTCTCGGAGTTCTCGCGAAGCCTCAAGCTCATCGCCAAGGAGCTGCAGGTTCCGGTCATCGCTCTGTCGCAACTGAACCGTGGTCCCGAGCAGCGCACCGACAAGAAGCCCGCGATCAGCGACCTGCGTGAGTCCGGCTCGATCGAGCAGGACGCCGACATGGTGATCCTGCTGCATCGCGACTCGGTCTACGACAAGGACGTGCGTCCGGGCGAGGCCGACCTGATCGTCGCCAAGCACCGTAACGGCCCGACCGCGACGATCACCGTGGCCTTCCAGGGCCACTACTCGCGCTTCCACGACATGGCACCGGGCGGCGACTTCAACTGAGTCGCGCTCGCTCGCCAGGTCGGGGGAGGACGGGACGCCCCCACCACGGGGGAGGTAGCAGAAAGGGCGCCCCATCCGATGCCGCCGATGAGCGGCACCCCAGCTGTCGCGTTACAGCGCGACAGAGCTGTGACGCAAGCGTGACACCGGCCGACGCGCCGCGCAAGACCTATTGTCGACCGGTATGCCGCCGCTACTCGCGAGGCGGGTTCAGCGGCAGCCACTCTTCGAGAGTCGTCTCGAAGATGTGCGCCCCGTCGACCGGGATGAGGGTGCGCTCCTCGATCTGCGCACCGTAGTACGGCGCAGCGTCATCACGCACGACCGTGCGAGGATCGCCACGGAAGGCCAGGGCGCGGCGCGCGAACTCGTCCATGCCGAAGGCCTCCGGGCCTGCGATCTCGATGTCGCCGGTCGGCTCACCGGCCGCAGCACGGGCCACTGCCGTGGCGACATCCTCGGCGGCGATCGGCTGGATCAGCGCCCCGGGCAGCGTCACTGTGTCGCCGTCGGTCGAGATGTCGGCGATGCTTCCCACGAACTCGAAGAACTGCGTGGCGTGCACGAGGGAGTATCGGATCCCGGAGTCACGGATCAGCGTCTCCTGCGCGACCTTCGCCGCGAAGTAGGGGATGTTCTGCGGGCGGTTCGTGCCGACGATCGTGAGAGCGACGTGGTGGGTGACACCGGCCGCGGCCTCAGCGGCGAGCAGGTTGCGAGTCGACGTGGTGAAGAACTCCAGCACATCGTCGGGGGCGAACGAGGGGGAGTTCGACACGTCGACCACGGTGTGGGCTCCGACGAGAACCTCCGCGAGGCCCTCGCCGGTCAGCGAGTTCACGCCGGTGTTCGGCGATGCGGCGACGGCGTCGTGGCCGTGCTCCGTCAGCTTCGCGACGACCTTCGAGCCGATGAGGCCGGTGCCTCCGATGACGACGATCTCTGCCATGTCCAAACCTTTCTTCGGGTTTCGACGCCCGGGTGGCGTCTGCCAGGTATGACCGCTGAGTGCCCGAAGATGTGACGCTTCGGGTTCTCAGATGCTGGCGGGCGTCTTCACCCTCCAGTCGTGATACCTCGTCGGAGCGATCGTCGCGGTCATCTCCGGCAGCAGGTCGCGGGCGGCGAGATGCGCGCCGAAGTACGTTCCGAGCGGATCCGGGACGACCTCCCGATCGTCCTGTCTCGCCCGCAGGTCGAGTGCCGCGACTTCCGTCAGGCTGAACACCTCGGGGCCGCCGAACTCGATCATCCCGACACGGGGTTCTCCGAGCGCTGCCGTTGCGACCGCGTTCGCGACGTCGTCGGCCGCCATCGGCTGCACGAGCACATCGGCGATGTGCGCGGCTCCCTCGCGCAGGGCGTGGTCGGTGATGCTGCGGATGAACTCGAAGAACTGCGTCGCATGCACGAGGGTGTACGGGCGACCGGATGCCGCGATGAGGCGTTCCTGCTGATGCTTGGCGATGAAGTATCCGCCCTGCGCGCGTGCGAGGCGGTCGGTGCCCACGACCGACAGGGCGACGTGATGGGAGACGCCCGCGGCTTCGCCGTAGGCGAGCAGGTTCATCGTCGAGGTGGAGAAGAACTCCTGCGCACCGGCCTCGTCGGTGTACGACGAGTTCGACACATCGATCACCGCGGATGCGCCGGCGAGAGCGTCGTCGAGCCCCTCGCCGGTGAATGAGTTCACCCCCGTGGCGCGGGACGCGACGACGACGTCGTGTCCCGCGCCCTTCAGGATGCGCGTGACGCGGGTGCCGATCAACCCCGTGCCGCCGATGACTGTGATCCTCATGTCGCTCCTCCGATCGAGTGATGCGGACGAGCCCGCATGTACCTGGTTGACCGGCCGGGAGACCAGGCTGTGACGGAATCGCCAGGATTCGTCACAGATCGCGTCGCTCTCCGGTCAGAACTGTGAGTGGGAGCGCCGGCGGCGCGGAAAGGGGAGTGCGCATGCGGCGACCTCTGGTGCAGAGTGAAGACGTGACCGAGACACGTGACGAGCACAGCGGGTCGATCCGAGACCTCGGCACCGCAGTCTCGGTGTTCGCCGCCCAGCGCCGCCGACTGTTCGGCATCGCCTACCGGATGCTGGGCACCGTGGCCGACGCCGAGGACATCGTGCAGGAGACTTGGATCCGCTGGCAGAACACCGACCGGACCCAGGTGCAGGAACCCGCCGCTTTCCTCACGACCATCACGACGCGTCTGTCGATCAACGTTCTCCAGTCGGCTCGCGTGAAGCGGGAGACCTACATCGGGCCGTGGCTGCCTGAACCGGTCAACACCGACGACGATCCCTCGCTCGGCGCCGAGCGTGCCGAGGCGCTGCAGTTCGCGATCCTGCTGACGCTCGAGAAGCTCACCCCGACCGAGCGTGCGGCGTACATCCTCCGCGAGGCGTTCGACTATCCGTATCCCCGCATCGCCGAGATCATCTCGTCGAGTGCGGTGAGCGCTCGACAGCTGGTGAGCCGGGCTCGCGCGCACCTGGACTCGGCGAAGCAGATGACCGTCGAGCCCTCGCATCAACGTCACCTGCTCGAGGCCTTCCTCGCCGCCGCGCGGAAGGGTGATGCCCGGGAGCTCGAGAAGCTCTTCGCCGCCGACGTGGTCAGCTACACCGACGGCAACGGGGTGAAGCTGGCGGCGCGGATCCCGGTGATCGGTCGTGGCCGCGTGGCCCAGTTCGTGGCTGCCTTCGCACACCACTTCTGGACGGGCAAGTCGATCGGGTGGGTGGAGGTCAACGGTCAGCCCGCCGCGACGCTCGTCGAGAACGGTGAAGTCACCACGATGGTCACCGTCACGGCGTCCGACGAAGGGATCGAGCAGTTGCTCTGGGTGATGAGTCCCCAGAAGCTCGGACACATCACCGCGGTCGCGACATGACTCGCGGGCGGCGTCCGGCTCGTCTGGGCCGGCGACCTCGGGATGCCTCCGAACCGATCGCTGTGGAAGAACTCCGGCTGGCGCTCGCCGCGGGCGACCGCGCCGGCATCCGCTCGATGCTGCACCCTGACGTGGTGATGATCATCGACAGCGGAGGTCGCATGCCACAGTCGTCGACCGCCGTCGACGGGACCCACACGGCATCCGCGGAGCTGGCGGCACTGGTGGCGACCGGCCCCACGGTCTCGATCGCGTCGATCAACGGCTCCGCTGGACTCGTGCTGGAACGAGACGGCGCAGTCGTCGCGGCGGTGTCGGTCGAGAGCAGATCAGGGCTGCTCTCGCGCATCTGGGTCGTCTGCAACCCCGACAAGCTCACCCACTGGAACCGACGCCGCGACGGCTAGAGCGTGATGTCGGATGCCGAGGCGAGCGCCCGCCACTCGGTCGATCGGGCGCTGCGCCGGTCGAGCACATCGGCATCGAGCAGCGGGCAGACATCCAGCCCCGTCACCCGGATGATCTCGGTGATCGGAACCTGGAAGGTGCGGAATGCGCCGAGCGGCGGAACCGCGAAGAGACCGTCCGGTGACTCGACGAGCTCTGACTGATCGAGCACGAACCCGGCCGCTGACAGACCGTCGGGGCCCTGCCACGCCGCGATCTTCCAGAACAGAAGAGGGATGCGGATGCCGCGGTACGGCGGATCGTCGTCTCCCAGCACAGGGGCCGTGAACACCGAGATCCGCTGATCCGTCGTCTCGGCATACTCGAGCACGTGGTCTTCCAGACCGAGCCAGAGCTCTGCGGACTGATTGAAACCGGCGGCCTGCGGGGCGGCGTTCGGATAGAAGAACGTCGCCTCGGTCGCCGCCCGAGCGTCGTCGACATCACCCCAGCCGGGGTCGCGTCGGCGCACGAGGTGGCCGCGATCGAGGTCGTTGCGCGCATACACCTCGGGTCCGGTCTGCAGTGCTGCATCGACTCGGGGGTCGAGCTGCCAGTCCCCGGTGCGGGGCAGCTCGCGCAGCAGCGCCCCGTCGATGTTCACGCCCGTCACGGCGGCCAGGCGGCGCTCGCGGTCGAGCAGCACGCTGAAGTGGGGGTAGGTCAGCTCCGTCGCATCGCGGGCCGGCCCGGGCAGGGGCACTCGCGTCGGAAGGAAGTCGAGGTCGTATCCGTCTGCCATACCGACATACTGCCTGGTTCCACCGACATCGCCCCGGCCCCGCCGCACACGCGAACGCCCCCTCCGAAGCGAGCTCGGGAGGGGGCGTCCGCGGTCAGCGACTCACGGCGTGGGCATGCCGCCGTTGACGTTGAGCGTCTCGCCGGCGACGTAGCTCGACTCCGCGGAGGCGAGGAAGACGTAGGCGGGGGCGAGTTCTGCGGGCTGGCCCATGCGGCCGAGCGGGGTGTCCTCCCCGAACTCCGGCAGCTTCTCCTGCGGCTGCCCGTCGCTCGGCTGCAGCGGCGTCCAGATCGGTCCCGGTGCCACGGCGTTCACACGGATGCCCTTCGGCGCGAGCTGCTCGGCGAGGCCCTTCGTGAACGCGTTGATCGTGGCCTTGGTCGATGCGTAGTCGACGAGGATTCCCGACGGCGAGTAGGCCTGGATCGACGTGGTGTTGATGATGGTCGAGCCTGCCGGGAGGTGCGGCAGCGCGGCCTTCGTGATCCAGAACATCGCGTAGACGTTGGTCTTGAAGGTGTCGTCGAACTGCTCGTCGGTGATGTCGGTCAGCGACTCCTTGTAGATCTGCTTGCCGCCGTTGTTGACGAGGATGTCGAGGCCGCCGAGCGCACCGACCGCCTCCGAGACGAGCGTGCGGCAGTACTCGGGGTCACGGAGATCACCGGGGATCTGCGCCACGGTCGCGCCGGCGTCGCGGAGGATGCCGGCGATGCGCGCCGCATCCTCTTCCTCTTCGGGCAGGTACGAGAGCGCGACGTCCGCGCCCTCGCGTGCGAAGGCGATCGCAGTCGCCGCGCCGATGCCGGAGTCGCCGCCGGTGATGAGCGCCTTGCGTCCGGTCAGTCGGCCGGTGCCGCGGTAGCTCTCCTCACCGAGGTCGGCCTTCGGACCGAGGTCGGCATCGAGGCCGGGCTCCGGCATGTGCTGCTTCTCGGGTTCGATGTCGGAGTAGAGCTCGGCCGGGTTCGTGAAGGTGTACTGGTCGCGAGACATGGGGGTTCCTCTCGGTCGCTGGTCTGGGGGTATGGCTCCAGCGTGCGCCGACGTCGGAATGTCGGCCAGCACCTTGCGTCTCACGCCGAGGGTCGCTAGAGAGGCCGCCGAGAAGGGGTCGACCCGTGCGGACGCCGGGAGTAGCCTCGCCGCATGGCCCGACTCATCTACTCCATGATCACGTCGCTCGACGGATACGTCAGCGGGCCGGACGGCGGGTTCGACTGGGCGCTCGACGACGACCTGCACGACTTCATCAACAAGCAGTTCGCAGACGTCGGCACCTACCTCTACGGGCGGCGCATGTACGAGACCATGGTTTATTGGGAGACCGCTCATCTCGAACCCGATCAGCCGCAGGTCGGCATCGACTACGCGCGGGTGTGGCAGGCCGCGCAGAAGGTCGTCTTCTCTAAGACCCTCGCCGAGGTGTCGAGCGAGCGCACCCGGCTCGAGCGCACGTTCGATCCGGAGGTGATCGCGCGGTGGAAGGCTGAGTCCGACAGCGACTTCTCCGTCGACGGCCCCACTCTCGCCGCCGAGGCGATCCGCGCGGGACTGGTCGACGAGTTCGGTCTCTTCATCGGACCGGCGATCGTCGGTGGTGGCAAGCCGTTCTTCCCCGACGGGGTGCACGTCGACCTGGAGCTCGCCGAGGATCGGCGCTTCGACAGCGGCGTGATGTTCCTCCGCTACACGACGCGGGGGTGACCGGAAGCGGCCCGCGTGATCAGGGGCGCACGCGAACGGTGCGGCCCTCGAAGGTGACCAGGTCGCCGTCATGCAGCTGGCGTCCGCGCCGTCGATCGACCTCGCCGTTGACCTTCACGAATCCGTCGATCACGACCTCCTTGGCGTCACCACCCGAGTCGAGCAGTCCCGAGTACTTCAGGAACTGGCCGAGGCGGATCATCTCGCCGCCGATGGAGACATCGTCGATCGGACCGGAATTCGTCATGACTCCGATGGTATCCGGCGGTGCTCAGCTCCGAGCGAGCGCCGCGTTCACCGCGGATGCCGAGTACTCGCGCTCCACCACCATCGCCGCGAGCCCCACGGCTGTCGCCTTCTCGCCCAGTGTCGATTGGCTGATGCTCAGGTGCCGGGTCGCGCGGGGCAGGGATCGGGGATAGAGGGTCTCGCGGACTCCGGCCAGCAGCGGCGGCGATGCCAGCATCCCGCCGAGCACCACCTCCGAGGGGTTGAGGAGCGAGACGACCGTCGCGACGACCTCGCCGATCACCCGACCCGCCTCTTGAGTGAGTCGCGCGGCATCGGGGTCGCCGTCAGCGAGGTAGGTGCCGACATCCGAGGCTGACGAGGCGGGCTTGCCGAGCTGGGTGAGCGCCCTGGCCACTGCTCGGCCTGATGCCGCGGCCGCCAGACATCCGTGCGCTCCGCACTGGCACAGCAGGTCGTCGTGCCCGGCGATCTTCACATGGCCGATGTCACCCGCCCCTCCGTCGGTGCCGCGGTATGCCCGGCCACCCAGCACGATGCCGGTGCCGATGCCCGACGAGACCTTGATGAAGCACAGGGAGCGTGAATCGGGATGCGCTGCGCGCTGCTCACCCAGTGCGGCGGCGTCGGCGTCGTTCGAGACCAGCACGGGGACGCCGAGGGCGTCGTGCAGGTGATCGGGGATCGGGTAGGCGTCCCAACCGGGCATGATCGGCGGCTGCGAGGGGCGCTCGGTGTCGGGGTCGACAGGACCGGGGATGCTGAGCGCGATCGCAGCCACATCCTCGCGGCGGATGCCGGCCTGCGACAGCAGGCGCTCGGCGTGCTCGGCGATCGCGTTGAGGGTCGCGTCGGGTCCGTCGGCGACGGCGACCTCGATGCGCTCCTCGGCGGTCACGCGTCCGGCGAGATCGGTCAGGGCGACGGTGGTGTGCGTGGTGTCGACGTTGGCGGCGATGACGTGCGCGTGAGCGGTGTTGAACTCGAGGCGCCGTGACGGTCGACCCGAGGTGACCTTCTCGGTTCCCGACTCGATGATGAGTCCCGCCTCGAGAAGCGCGTCGATGCGCGTGGCGACGGTCATCCGCGACATCCCGGTGACGTCGAGCACATCGCCGCGCGTGAAGGCGCGGCGCTCTCTGATGAGATCGAGGACTTCCCCGGGACCGGACATCGAACCTCCTGACGACGAGATCAGCTTAATGCTTGACAGCTAGGCGACTTATGTCTAGCTTTTAGTCTTAATGGGAGTCGACCCGACGGCTCAGTCCTGCATTTCCAGCGCAAGGAGGCGCATAGTGAATACCCGTGCGACAGCAGCAGCAATGGCCGCGGTGTGCGTGACGGCGCTCGCCCTCACCGGATGCACGAGCTCCGGTGACGACGACGGCGGCGATGCCGGCATCACCTTCTGGCTGCAGGAGGACCTTCCCGATCGGGTGGCCGCCACACAGGAGATCGTCGACGCGTTCACCGACGAGACCGGCATCGAGGTCGAGGTCGTCTCGGTCGCGGAAGACCAGTTCGCCCAGCTCATCACCTCGTCTGCCGCGGCCGGCGACCTGCCCGACGTGATCGGCGGGATCTCGCTGCCTCAGGTGCGCACGCTGTCGGCCAACGAGTTCGTCGACACGGATGCCGTCGCGACGACGATCGACGCGCTCGACGCGTCGACGTTCTCCGAGAACGCGCTCGCCCTGACCTCCGACGGCGACACCAGCCTGGCGATCCCGAGTGAGTCGTGGACCCAGATGCTCTTCTACCGCACCGACCTCTTCGAGGCCGCGGGCCTGGACGTCCCCGACTCGTACGAATCGATCCTCGAGGCCGCGAAGACCCTCGACTCGCCCGAGGTCGCCGGTTTCGTCGGCGCCACCGCCCCGGGCGACGCCTTCACCGAGCAGACCTTCGAGCAGATCGCGCTCGGCAACGGATGCGAGCTCGTCAACGAAGACGGTGACGTCGAGCTCGACTCGGATGCCTGTGTCAGCGCGTTCGAGTTCTACGGCGAACTGACCGGCGACTACTCGGTGCCGGGTGCGCAGGACGTCGACACGACCCGCGCCACGTACTTCGCGGGCGACGCGGCCATGTTCATCTGGTCGAGCTTCGTGCTCGACGAGCTGGCAGGCCTGCGTGAGGATGCGAAGCCCTCGTGCCCCGAGTGCCTCGCCGACCCGGCCTTCCTCGCGGCGAACACCGGCGTGGTCACGTCGATCGCCGGACCCGACTCCGACGCCGCGGCGCAGTTCGGCGAGATCACCTCGTGGACCATCACCGAGGGAGCGAACACCGACGCGTCGCAGTCGTTCGTCGAGTACATGATGAGCGACGGCTACGAGCCCTGGATCGCGATCGCGCCCGAGGGGAAGGTTCCCGTCCGCACCGGCACCCCCGAGGATCCGACGATGTTCTCCGACATGTGGGCGACGCTGCCCGCCGGAGTCGACACCAAGGCTCCTCTGTCAGACTTCTACGCACCCGAGGTCCTCGATGCTGTGGCCGCAGGGCCGGAGGATCTCGCCCGCTGGGGCATCACCCAGGGTCAGGGCTCGCTGCTCGGCGCGCTGCAGGGCGAGCTTCCGGTCGCGACGGCGGTGAGCGATGTCGCCCAGGGCGGTGACCCGGCTGACGCCGCGTCGACCGCCGCCGAGACCGTGCGCTCGATCGCAGAGTCGCTGAAGTGAGCAGAGTCGTCGAGGGGTCCGGGCTCGGGGCACAGCGCCCCGAACCCGGCACCACGCCGCAGAGACCGACCGGCGCGGTGAAGCCGCGGCGCGGGTCGAGGCACAGTCGGGAGGAGAACCGGGCGGGGCTGCTGCTCATCTCGCCGACCTTCATCATCATCCTGGTCGCCGTCGTCCTGCCGATCATCTGGGCGATCTCCCTCGCATTCCAGGACGTCCGGCTGATCAACATCCGCGGCACCGGGATCATCGGCGACTACACCCTCGACAACTTCATCGACGTGCTGACGTCGCCCGGCTTCTTCAGCGCGCTGTGGACCACGATCGTCTACGCCGTGTGCGGCACGGCGCTCGCGATCGGCATCGGCCTCGCCGCCGCCCTCGCCCTGCGCAAGCCGTTCCGCGGGCGTGGCCTCGTGCGCGCCTCGCTGCTGCTGCCGTACGTCGCCCCGGTCGTGGCCGCGACGTTCGTGTGGTCGACGATGCTCAACCCGCAGTTCGGCATCGTGAACTGGTTCGGCACCACCGTGCTCGGATGGGAGGAGCCGATCGCGTTCCTCTCGGACCGCGCCCTGCCCGTGAGCATCTTCGGGTGGGAGGTCGAGCTGCCGATGGCGCTGATCACCGTCATCCTGTTCGAAGCCTGGCGATCCTTCCCGTTCGCCTTCCTCTTCCTCACGGCCCGACTCGAGGCGGTCCCGGCCGTGCTCGACGAGGCGGCCAGGGTCGACGGCGCGACCCCCACGCAGCGCTTCCGGCACATCCTTCTTCCGCAGCTGCTGCCGACGATCGCGGTGCTCTGCGTGCTGCGCTTCATCTGGACGTTCAACAACTTCGACGACATCTACCTGCTGACGGGTGGCGGAGCCGGCACCGAGGTCGTCTCGGTGCGGGTGTTCGACCTGCTCACCGCTCGCGGTGACATCGGCGCCGCCGCCGCTCAGGCCCTGGTGCTCGCAGCCATTCTCGCCGTGCTCGTCGGCGTCTATCTGAAGATCTTCGGCCGACAGGAGGAGCAGGCATGAGTGCGACGACCGACGCCGTCACCGAGGCCCGGCCCGCTAGACGCGGATTCGACCGCGACGGCTTCGAGAACGCCCTCTTCCGCATCCTGCGCCCGATCGTCATCGTGCTGCTGGTGCTCGCCGCCGTCGTGCCGTTCTACTACATGGTGCTGCTCAGCTTCCGCTCGCTCGACTCGCTGCTGCAGAACCCGGGCGCGCTGTGGATCACGATCGAGGAGCTCGACTTCTCGACCTACCTCGACGTGCTGGCGCCCGTGGACGCCGGCGGGCAGGGCTTCATCGTCTTCATGCGCAACTCACTGCTGGTCGCTCTCGCGACGGTCGTGCTCACGCTCCTGGTGTCGATTCCCGGTTCGTATGCCGTCAGCCGACTGGCCTTCTTCGGTCGCCGTCAGGTGTCCGGCCTGTTCCTCGCGGTGTACTTCTTCCCGGCGATCCTGCTGGCGGTGCCGCTGTTCGTGTTCTTCACGCAGATCGGGCTGCGCGGCTCGCTCGTCGGACTGCTCATCGTCTACGTGTCACAGGTCGCGGCGGTGTCGATCTACACGCTGCGCAACTACTTCGCCACGATCCCGGTCTCGCTCGAGGAGGCTGCGGCACTCGACGGGTGCACCCGGTTCCAGATCATGCGCCGGGTCAGCATCCCGCTCGCCATGCCCGCGATCGTGTCGAACGGACTGTTCATCTTCATGATCGCCTGGAACGAGTTCCTCTTCGCTCTGCTGTTCCTCGTCGAGAAGCGCGATTCATGGACCGTCTCGCTGGGCCTCTCCCAGCTCTCCGGCAGCATCGAGGTTCCCACCACGGTCCTCATGGCCGGTTCCGTGATCCTGACCCTGCCCATCATCATCCTCTTCTTCGCCTCCGAGCGGCTCCTCGTCGGAGGCCTCACCGCCGGTGCGGAGAAGGGCTGAGTCCCCGCTGGAAAGAAGGCCCCCCGTGCCCCACGTCGTGCAGTTCTCCGCCGTCCGAGAGGTCGAGCTTGTCGAGATCGCGCCGCAGCCGCTGACATCCGGAAGCGTGCGGATCTCCACCTGGTACTCGGGCATCTCAGCCGGCACCGAGCTCACCGCCTACCGCGGCACCAACCCGTATCTCACCTCCACGTGGGACGCCGACCGACGGCTCTTCGTGCCGGGTGAGCCCAGCTTCGGCTACCCGGTCTCGGGCTGGGGCTACTCCGAGGTCGGCGAGGTGACCGAGGTCGCGGACGACGTGAGTGGAGTGCGGGTCGGAGACGTGGTGCACGGCATCTGGGGACACCGCAGTGACGCCGTCGTGCCGGCATCCGCGGTCGTGGGGCGGCTCGTGCCCGACGGCGCCGATCCCCTGCTGGGGACTTTCGCGCGGGTGGGAGCGATCGCTCTGAATGCCGTGCTCGCCGCCGACGTGCGGCTCGGCGAGCAGGTCGCGGTGTTCGGACAGGGCGTGATCGGCCTGCTCGCGACTCGCCTCGCCACCCTCGCCGGCGGTCGGGTCACGGCTGTCGACACCCTCGCGACCCGGCTGGCGATGGCCGAGGTCTTCGGCGCACGCCACACGGTCGACGCGTTGCGGGAGGGTGGCGCCGGAGAGTCGATCCGCGAGATCACGGGCGGCGGGGCCGACAGTGCGATCGAGCTGTCCGGCACGGATCGCGCCCTGCACGAGGCGATCCGAGCGGTGAGGCCCGAGGGGCTCGTCGCCGCTTCCGGCTTCTATCAGGGTGGAGCTGCCCACCTGCGCCTGGGGGAGGAGTTCCACCACAACCGCGTGCGGATCGTCGCCAGCCAGATCTCTGGAGTGCCTGTCGCGCTCGGCGGCCGATGGGACCAGGCTCGTCTCGTGCGCACCGTCATGGCGCTCATCTTCGACGGATCGGTGGATGCCGGGGCGCTCGTGTCCGACATCGTGCCGTCGGCCGATGTCGCCGCGGTCTTCGACAGGCTCGACGCAGGCGACCCCGACATCATGCAGGCCCTGCTCCGCTTCGACGCCGCCCCCGAGCGTCTCCGGTGAGCGGCATCCCCGACCATCGCCCGCTCGTCCCGGACCGGCGTCGCGCGATCGGCATCGTCGGCGCGGGGGCGATCGCCCGCAGCGCCCACCTTCCGGCATACGGCGCGTGGGGCCTCCCTGTCGTGGCCGTGACGTCGCGGACTCGCGGTGACGCCGAAGCGCTCGCCGCGGACTTCGGCATCGAGACCGTCCACGAGTCCGTCGAGGCGCTGCTCGCGGATCCCCGTGTCGACATCGTCGATCTGGCGACCGGGCCGACCGGTCGCGTCGAGCTGATCGCCGCGGCAGTGGCAGCGGGCAAGCACGTCCTCGCCCAGAAGCCGCTCATCAGCGACCCCGCTGATCTGCCGCGTCTGCGCGAGGTGCTCGCTGATGCGCGTGAACGGGGGATCCGCGTGGCGGTGAATCAGAATGCGCGGTGGGCTCCGGCCTGGCGCCTCGCGTCTCTGCTGATCCGTGACGGCCGGATCGGAGAAGTGGTGGGGGTCACGCATCTGCACGACAAGCCGCTGCCGCCACTCGTGGGCACGCCGTTCGACGACGTGCCGCACATGCTCCTGAACGACTACCTCGTGCACTGGGTCGACATCACCCGCTGCTGGCTCGAAGGATCCCGGGTGGTCGAGATCGCGGCCCGCGACCACCGCGTTCCCGGCCAGCCCGCTGCCGCCCGGAACCCGTGGGGGGCAGACCTGCGGATGCAGACGTCGACGGGGGCGAGTGCATCGATCCGCATCGTGGGCAACGCGCGGACAGACGCCGGCGGGTGCCCGTTCTGGATCCACGGGACCGAAGGGACCCTCCGCGGCAGCATCCTGCTCGGCTCCGACCGGCTGGTGCTCGAGCGTGACGGGGAGAGCACCGAGTTCGACCTCGACGGCCAGTGGTTCACCGACGGATTCGCCGGCGCGATGGGCGAGCTGCAGTGCGCGATCGACGAGGAGCGCGAACCCGAGAACTCGGCCGAGCACGTCCTCGCCACGGTGCGCGCGACCTTCGCCGCCGTCGAATCCGCTGAACTCGACGGCGCACCCGTGCGCCCCCACGACCTCGAACTGACGACAGCCCTCGCCGGGCGGAGTGGAGAAGCGTGAGCGTCCTCGATGAGATCCCCGTCGGGCCCGACGCCCGGGTGTACGCGGAGGGCTGGCAGAGCTGGAGCCCGACCACGTGGCACGGCCAGGGCGACCCGATCCTCCGGCCGGCCGAGCCGTGGCAGCACGCCATGCGCTTCCGGCCGGGAACCGAGGTGGCGACGGATGCGGTTCAGGGCGAAGGGCTGCTCGTCGTCGATCCGGGCGACGGTGCTCCCGCTCGGGTATTCGGCACGCTCGACGCCCGCCGCGAGGTGCCCACACTGCGCGCCCGCTGGCACGGCGACCGGGTGATCGTGGACACGATCGGCGATGTCGCCGACGTCTCGTCGTGGACTCCGGATGCCGGTGGCGACGACACGGGCCCCTCTGCGCTCGCCGCGTTCGGTGACCGCTTCGGCGCAGCCGCCGGTGCCCGGACCGCCGCTCGGTCACCTCGCGTGTGGTGCACCTGGTACCAGTACTTCGAAGACGTGCGGGCTGCGGACGTGATCGAGAACCTTCGGGCGATCGACGATCGAGGGCTCGACGTCGACGTGGTGCAGATCGATGACGGCTGGAGCCTCGGCACCGGCGAGTGGACCGCGCCGCACCCCCGATTCGGGTCACTCGCCTCCGCGGTCGATGCGATCCGCGAGACCGGGCGCCGCGCGGGGATCTGGGCCGCGCCTTTCTCGGTCGGCGCCGGCTCGACCGTCGCCCGGGAGCACCCCGAGTGGCTCGTCGGCGACGCGGGGCGCAACTGGGGCGACGACCTCCGTGGGCTCGACCTGACGCATCCGGGAGTGCGCGAATACCTGGCCACCGTGTTCGGCGACATCCGCGATCTCGGGATCGACTACGTCAAGCTCGACTTCCTCTACTCCGGGGCGATCCCGGGGGCACGGTGGGATGCCGACGCCACGCCGATCTCGGCCTACCGCTCAGGGCTCGAGCTCATCCGCGAGGTGCTCGGCGACGACGCCTTCATGCTCGGGTGCGGTGCTCCGATCCTCCCGAGCGTCGGACTCGTCGACGCGATGCGGGTCTCGGGAGACACCTTCCACGAGGGTGGTGAGGACGGCTCGCAGGGACTCCGCGGGCGGATGTCGCTCGAGGCCAGGTCGTGGCAGCACGGCCGGTTCTGGGTCAACGACCCCGACTGCCTCGTCGCGCGACCGGAATTCGCCCTCCGAGACGAGTGGGCTGAGGTGGTTCTCGCGGCGCCCGGGATCCGAGGGTTCTCCGATCGCATCGACGGTCTCGATGCACGCGGCATGCACCTCGTCCGCGAGCTTCTGAAGGAGTCGGTGGCATGAAGACCAAGATCCAGCTCGAGCAGCGCCTGGCCCCCCTGATCGCGCAGCTCTATCCGGATGCCGCGCCCGAGGTGCTCGCGGCGCTGCTCGAGCTCGCTGAGACCTGGCGTGACCGCCTGTCGCCGGCCGCGAAGGCGCGTCCGGATCAGAGCACCGCCTACCTGATCACCTACGGCGACTCGTTCCGGCGGGCCGGCGAGGCGCCGCTGCACACCCTCGCGGGAGTGCTGCGGGAGCACATCGGTGACGTCATCAGCGATGTCCACCTGCTGCCCATCTACCCCTGGACCTCGGACGACGGCTTCGGCGTGCTGGATCACCGTGAGGTGAACCCGGCGCTGGGCACGTGGGATGACGTCGCCGACCTGCGTGAGGAGTACGCCCTCGCCCTCGACTTCGTCGCCAACCACATCTCGAGCTCGTCGCACTGGTTCCGCCGCTGGCTCGAGCGGGACGAGCGGTTCGCCGGGTACTTCCTCGATCCCGCTCCCGACTTCGACGTCTCGCACGTCGTGCGTCCGCGCACCACCCCGCTCGTCCACGAGTACACGCGGCCCGACGGCTCGACGGCCCGAGCCTGGACGACCTTCGGGGACGACCAGATCGACGTCGACCCGAGCACGCCCGCGGTGCTGCTCGACCTCACCGACATCCTGCTCGGCTACCTCGCTCACGGGGCGACGACCGTGCGCCTCGACGCGATCGGCTACCTCTGGAAGGAGTCGGGCACCACCTGCATCCACCTGCCGCAGACTCACGCGATCATCCGCATCTGGCGCGCACTGGTCGACGAGCTCGCACCGGGCACGATGCTGCTCACCGAGACCAACGTCCCCCACGCCGACAACATCACCTACTTCGGCGACGGTGGTGACGAGGCGAACATGGTCTACCAGTTCGCTCTGCCGCCTCTGGTGCTGCACGCGTTCGTGACCGGACGGGCGACGGCGCTCGCCGCCTGGGCGAGCAGGGTGGGACCGGTGAGCGACACCGCGACCTGGTTCAACTTCCTGGCCAGTCACGACGGCATCGGACTGCGCCCCACAGAAGGACTGCTGACCGACGACGATCGCGCCCTGCTCGTGGAGCGCACCCTGGCCCGCGGTGGTCGGGTCTCGATGGCACGTCGCCCCGACGGGAGCGAGGGGGTCTACGAGCTGAACACGAACTACCTCGAGGCACTCGTCGATCCGCAGGACCCCGACCCCGACGCATCGGCTGTGACCCGCGGCCTCGCGGCGCACGCGATCCTGCTGTCGCTGGTCGGAGTGCCCGCGATCTACCATCACTCGCTCTTCGGGTCCGAGCAGGACCACGCGGGAGTGCAGGAGAGCGACATCGCGCGTCGCATCAACCGCGAGGTGCTCGACGCCGACCGTCTGCGCGAGGAGCTGCAAATCTCGGGCCGTCGAGCGGGCATGCTCGACGGCGTGCGGGCGATGCTGGCGGTACGACGCGAGATCGCCGCGTTCTCTCCGTTCGCGTCGCAGCACATCGAGTCGCTCGACGACCGCGTGCTCGTGATCCGTCGGGCGGCCGGCACCCCGGATGAGGTGACGGCGGTCGTGAACGTCAGCGACGCGACGGTCGATCTGCCGTCGGTGAGCGGCACGGATCTGCTCACCGGCACGCGTCACGAGGGGCTTCGCATCCCACCCTTCGGATACGTCTGGCTCGCGGTCAGCCCAGCGCCTTCTGAATCCGCACGCTGAGGCGGTCGGCGGCCCTGGTGGTCAGCGACCGGCGGCTCGCCGTCCGCCGGGTCGTCGTCTGCAGCGCGATCCTCACATCCGATCCGCCGGTCGTCAGGGGAGTCGTCACGATCGTCACGTCGGCCGGTGCCTCGAACAGCGACCCGCGGGTGCTGAACGCGACCGAACGGCTGTCGAAGTATCGCCGCTCGACGTGCTTCAGGTCGGTCACGAGGTGCTGCAGTGCCTGCACGACGGAGTCCGCTCGAGCGGGTGTGTAGAAGTAGGTGTGCGCCGTGACTGGCATGGATCCCCCCGGTGTCCGCATCGTCGGCGCGCGATGGCGACCGAACTCACTGAGAGAGACCCGACGAGTGACGGATCATGACGCTACGCGGCGGAATCGCCTGCGGGAACCGGGCCGCTGCCGGCACGTCTGGCTGAAACCGCGTCGAGCCGCCGACCCCAGAGGGCCGGCGGCTCGAAGAACGACGAGGGTGATCAGTCGTCGATGTCGGTGCCGACGACCGCGTAGTCGGCGCTGAAGTCGATGTCGATCGAGCGGCGGTCGCTGGTGAGCACCGACGCGTCGTAGGGGCTGACCTCGTCGTTGTCGGCGTCGAGGTCGGTGATCATCCCGTCGGCCTCGGCCAATGCGGCATCCACGAGGGCACGGATCGCGGCCTCGTCGAGGGTGTGGGTCGGAGCCGTGTCGTCGTCCTCCTGCTCGGTCGAGATCACGGTGGCGGCGAGGTCGGCATCCACTCGCACCTCGGTCTCGCTGCCGTTCGCGGCGGTCAGCTGGACCTCCCAGGTGCCGTCGCGCTTCGCGTCGATCGAGGTGACGTCGCCCTCGGCGGCTCCGCGGGCGGCATCCGCGATGTCCACGAGCTCGTCGGCCGAGTCCGTGCCGATCCCGGTCACGGGGCCGCCGCCTTGCGGTGCGCCCTGATCGTCGCTGTCGCTGTCGTCACGGTTATCGCCGGGCTGTCCACCGCGGTCTCCGTCGTCGTCGTGGGGTCCGTCCGAGACCGAGGGGCGGTCATCGTCGTCGCCGATGTCGTCTCCGATGGCTGCTCCGACGGCCACGCCTCCACCGGCGAGGATCAGGGCAGCGGCGACTCCGCCGCCGATCAGCAGAGCGCGCTTGCGACCGCGCTTCGCGGGAGCTGCGGACGCGGATGCCGGGGCGGCGTTCTCAGCCGCGAGCGGCGCGACGGGAACGGTCTCACCATCGTGGGACGGCGTCGCGGTGGGCGCGGGGGGTGCGGGCGGTGCTGGGGGAGTCGCGTTCGTCGGGAGGTTCTCGGGCGTCTGGTCGGGGGTGCGGTTCTTGTCGTTCATGTCTCGATGCTCTCGCGGCAGTGCTGAAGCCACCCTGAAGCGTCCTGAAGGCGTCTTCAGGAAGCAGGGGCGTCTCGGCCGCAGTGACACGTACCGCCTGCAGGATCCGGGCACGGATGCAGGATGAGACATGGATCCTGTTCCCGCATCCGTGCTCGGGTCCTGCAGACGGCCCGGATGGCGAGGTGGCAGGTCCTGCAGACGGCCCGGATGCTGAGGTGCCAGGTCCTGCAGACGGCCCGGATGCCGAGAGAGTGTCAGTCCGAGAGGGGCAGGGCCACGACGAAGCGCGCGCCGCCCCAACGGGAGGCGTCGACCGAGACGGTGCCGCCGCCGGCCACGGCGATGCCCTGCACGATCGCGAGGCCGAGACCGCTGCCTCCGGCATCCCGGCTGCGCGCCTCGTCGAGCCGCACGAACCGTTCGAAGATGCGCTCGCGCTCGTCGGGCGGCACGCCGGAACCGTCGTCCTCGACGGTCACGAACACCCACGAATCCTGCGGGATCACGCTGATGGCCACGCGAGCCGCACTGTGCCGGACGGCGTTGTCGGCGAGGTTGCGCAGCAGCTGACCGAGCAGGCGGGGGTCTCCGGTGACACGGGCCGCACGGATGCCGGAGCCGTCGACCTCGACGCCCCGAGACCTCAGCCGCCTCACCTCAGCGAGCGCGAGGTCGTCGAGATCGATCGCCTCGTCGTGCGTGCCGCCGCCTTCGTCGAGCCGGGCGAGCAGCAGCAGCGATTCGACGATGCCCTGGAGCCGGAGTCCTTCATCGGACACGACCTCCGCGAGCTCGCCGATGCTCGTGGTGGCCGGGTGGGCCTGCGCGAGTTCGGCGTGCTGTCGGATCGTCGCGAGCGGAGAGCGCAGCTCGTGCGACGCATCGGAGACGAAACGGCGCTGCGCCGTCGCCGAGGCGTCGAGGCGATCCAGCATCCGGTTCATGGTGGTCGCGAGCGCCGCGATCTCGTCCGATGACGGCGGCACCTCGACGCGCCGATGCAGGTGCTCGGCGGTGATCCCGTCGACCTCTTCGCGGATGCGCGTGACCGGTCGGAGGGCCCGTCCGACGACCAGCCACGTGGTCACGGCGACGAGCAGCAGCAGCAGCGGCACGGCCACCGCGAGCAGCAGCGCGACCGTCGACAGCGTCTCGACCCCGTCTTCGATCGACACCGCCAGCACGAGGGTGTCGTCGTCCTCGATGCCGTCGGAGACCACGAGCATGGGCTCGCCGCCGATCGTCAGGGTCTGCGCGCCGTCGGAGACCGGCAGAGCGGTCGAGCCCAGTTCATCGCGCGCATCCTCACTGGCGGCGCGTACCGATCCGTCGCCGCCGATGATCTGCACGATCTCGTCGTCGAGGGTGTCGATGCCGCGTTCGCCGCCCGGTCCGCCGCCGGGGCCGTCGAAGCGATCGGCGAGTTCGTCGAGGCGCTGCTCGGCGGCACGCTCCGCGCTCGCGTGGATGCTGGAGCTCAGGATGCCGTAGAACGAGAACGCCCCGATGAGCAGGGCGACGGCCACGACGAGCGTCGCGCCGAGGGTCGTCCGGGCGCGCACCGATCGGAATGAGCGCCTAGCCACCGTCGGCCGCCAATCGGTAGCCGGCACCGCGGATCGTCTCTATCGCCTCGCGTCCGAAGGGCTTGTCGAGCTTGCGGCGCAGGTGTCCGACGTAGACCTCGACGATGTTGGGGTCGCCGTCGAAGTCGTCGTCCCATACACCGTCGATCAGCTCGCGCTTCGAGAGCACCTGACCTCGATGACGCATCAGGTGCTCGAGCACGGCGAATTCGCGGGCGGTCAGCGTGACCGGAGTTTCGCCCCGCCAGACATGGTGCGACGAGGGGTCGAGCTTCAGGTCTCCGGCTTCGAGGACGGCCGGGCGGGCCACGGCTCCCCGGCGCACGAGGGCGCGGATGCGGGCGACGAGGATCGCGAAGGAGAACGGCTTCGTCACATAGTCGTCGGCGCCGGTCTCGAGGGCCTCCACCTGATCCCACTCGCCGTCCTTGGCGGTGAGCATCAGCACGGGCGTCCAGTTCTCCTCGGCGCGCAGGGCCTCGCACACCTTCCAGCCGCTCATGCCGGGCATCATGAGGTCGAGCACGATCGCGTCGTATCGGGTCTCGCGCGCACGCCAGAGCCCGTCGACGCCGTTGTTCGCCACGTCGACCGCGAAGCCCTCGGCCTCGAGTCCCCGGCGTACGGCGTCGGCCAACCGCACCTCGTCGTCAACCACCAGGATCCGCATTCCTCCAGTGTGGCGGGCGCACGCTGAATCCGGGCTGAAGCGCGGTCGTCGCGCCTCATCGCCGCATCCGGCCTGCACCCCGGGGCGTTGTCGCGGTGAGCGGAGGCGCACACGGAATGACCATTGGCCACTGAGCTCCCGTGTGGTTGCATGAGGGAATGACCGGACTCCGGGGGGACAGGTCGAGAGGTGCACGGCTGCTTCTCGTCGTTGCGACGACCATGATGCTCGCAGGGTGCGCGACGGCCACCGCCGGCCCGCCGGGCGCATCGCCGTCTGCATCTCCGAGTCCCACTCCCACGGCAGCGTGCCCGCAGATCGAAGGCGTCGATCTGCCTCCGGACTGCGCGCCCTACGACCCCGACGACGCGATGGCGCAGAACGAGCGCTACCGCGATCGCGTCGACCTCTCGGAGGAGAGCCGAGCCGCCGCCGAGAAACCGGCGAACGACATCCGCGCCGGCCTCGAGTCGCTCCGCACTTCCGGCGGCCTGTCGGTCGCCGCTGTGGAGGAGGTCTTCGCCGACGCCGGCATCGCCTACGTCCAGACGCTGGGCGACGAGCGGGCCGTGGCCTTCGGTGCAGCTGCTCCCGAAGGCGGATGCATCTTCGGCGAGGTCTCGGCCGACGTGCTCACGGTCGAGATCGGCGGCGTCATCATGGACGGCGGATGCCTGCCGGCAGTCGGGCACTGACCGACGGGTTGAGATCAGGCGTCGGTGCGGAACCCTGCGGCCTTGTGGGTGCCGTCGCAGAACGGCTTGATCGTCGAGAGGCCGCAGCGGCACAGCGCCACCGTGCGGCGCGTGACCTCGATCGGCTCGCCGTCGGATGACTCCAGCACCGCCGCGCCCCGCACGAGCAGCGGTCCGTCGGGGTAGGCGGTGATGGTGACGGCATCCTCGCGCGCGCTCATCGTGCGTCCCTCGGCCGCAGCGAGGATTCTCCACGCGTCCACGAGTCGAGCATGTGGCCCGCTGCCCAGCCGTCCACGGTCAGGCAGGCGGCCGCGCCGAACATGATGTCGGGCAGCAGCTCGGGGTGATCCTCCGCCAACCCGCCGGCGAGGTCACGCGCCGCGATCTGCTCATGCACGGCATCCGCTTCGACGTGCTCATCGAAGTAGTCGGTCACGTCCTCACCGAACCCGAGGCGCCGCAGGCCGTCGGCGTACAGGCGGTTCGGGATCGACGAGGTCATCTCGAACGCGGCGAGGTGTCCGACGATGGCGCCGAGGAGGCGCCGGTTGACGCCGAACATCGACATCGAGTTCAGCGAGGCGAGCGTGATGGCCGGCACGTCGTCGACGTATCCGCCGTAGGTGTCGTCGAGTCCGGCGCCGCGCATCGCGCGAGCGAAGATCGTCGCGTGCACGCGGTCGGGCCGCCCGCCGCCGTACTCGTCGGACTGGATCTCGACGAGCGCCGCCTTCGCACGCCCGTGCAGGCGCGGGATCGCCCACGAGTGCGGGTCGGCCTCGCGCAGCGTGTAGATCGAGCGCTGCATGAAGAACTCGTGCATCTGCTCTTCCGTCGCCTTCTTCGCGACGTAGCGCGACAGGCTGGGACCCGTGTCGGCCTCGGCGAGGGCGAAGAGGGCCCGCCCGACGGCATCGACGGTCGGCTCGGGGAGTTCGGGCATCGGGACAGTCGCCCGCAGTGCCCGCTCGAACGCGTGCTCGAGGATTCCCCGTGTCGCGATCAACGCCGGATCCCACTCGAGGGTGGGGTCGAGCTCGGGAAGAGACCCGTACGACGAGGCGTAGAGCACGAAGAGCGCGAGCTGGATGTCGTCGTCGCGCACGACGTCATCGGTCGAAGCGAGCGCAGCCTCGGCCCTGGCACCGAGATCGTCGGCGTCTTCGCCGGTCAGTCGGCGGATGACGGCGTCGCTGAGGGGACCTCTCGCGGTGATGCCGCGAACGGCGGACGAAGTGAGTGCTGGCGCAGACATGGAGATGCTCCCAAGAGTCGGATGCTTGCAGTCTCACCCCGGTGATCAGCGCACGGGAAGGGGATTGACGGCGACGCATCGGATGCGGAAGGGCGGATGCCGCAGCGTCCGGATCTGTGACGTCGCCGCGCCGCCTAGGCTGGAACCATGAACAAGAACTCGCTCTGGACCATCGTCGGCGTCGTCCTCGCCGTGGTGATCGCCTGGTGGATCGTCAGCGCGCTGTTCTCGATCCTGTGGTTCATCGCCAAGCTCGCGATCGTGCTCGTCGTCGCGGTCGTGGTGTTCCTCGTGCTGCGCGGGCTCTTCACCTCGAAGGCCGACTGACCGGCTCCACGGAAGATCGCTGAGGGTCAGGCGACCGGGACGTTCGCCCCGATCCGATACCTCGCGGCGCGGTGCGTGTCCTGCACGCGGTCGCCCTTGCCCTGCAGCTTGTTGCGGAGGGTGCCCGGCGTGTACTCCTCGGGGTAGACGCCGCGTTCGCGCAGCACCGGGATGACGTGCTCGATGACGTCCTGCCAGGTGCCCGGAGTGACCGCGTAGGCGAGGTTGAAGCCATCGATGTCGGTCTCCTCCACCCACGACTGCAGCTCGTCGGCAATCTCGACGCCCGAGCCGACGATGGTCGGGCCGAGGCCGCCGATCGCGTTGTGGCGTCCGAAGTCGCCGACGGTCCACTCGCGTCCGAGGTCGGCCTCCTCCTTCAGGTGCTGCAGCACCGACTGGATGGCGTTCGACTCGACGTTGCCGACGGGCTCGTCCTCGGCGTACTGCGAGAGGTCGACGCCCATCCAGCCCGACATGAACGTCAGCGCGCCCTCGGGGCTCGCATACGAGAGGTACTCGGCGTGCTTCGCCGCGGCATCCTCGCTCGTCGCCCCGGTGATGACCGTGAGCAGCGTGTAGATCTTCGCGTCGTATCGGTCGCGGCCCGCCTCTTCGAGTGCGTCGCGGATGCGCTTCACGGTGCCGGCGAGCACCTCCTTCGACGGGGCGGCGACGAAGATCGCCTCGGCGTTCTCCGACGCGAAGCGCACGCCGCGGGGGCTCGCTCCGGCCTGGTAGATGACCGGCGTGCGCTGCGGTGACGGCTCGGAGATGTGGATGCCGGGAACGCTGAAGTGCTTGCCCTCGTGGCCGATGGGGTGCACCTTCGACGGGTCGGTGAAGATGCCGCGCTCACGGTCCTCGACGACCGCGTCGTCTTCCCACGACCCCTCCCAGAGCTTGTAGAGCACCTCGACGTATTCATCGGCATGGTCGTAGCGGTCGTCGTGCGCGAGCTGGTCCTCCTGCCCCATGTTGCGCGCGGCGCTGGGCAGGTAACCGGTGACGACGTTCCAGCCGACGCGTCCGTTGGTCAGGTGGTCGAGGGTGCTCAGACGGCGTGCGAACGGGTACGGGTGCTCGAAGGCGGTGCCGGCGGTGATGCCGAATCCGAGGTGCTCGGTGACGGCGGCCATCGCGCTGACGAGCAGGATCGGATCGTTGACCGGAACCTGCGCGCCGTTGCGGATCGCCGCCTCGTTCGTCCCGCCGTAGACGTCGTAGGTGCCGAGGACGTCGGCGATGAAGATGCCGTCGAAGGTCGCGCTCTCGAGCAGCTTCGCGAGGTCGGTCCAGTACGAGATGGTGTTGTACTGGCGCGATCGATCGTCAGGATGCCGCCACAGGCCGGACGACTGGTGGGCGACGCAGTTCATGTCGAAGGCGTTGAAACGGATCTGACGGGTCATGGGGACCAGCAAACCCGTCGATCGACGTCCCGGCCACCCCGGTGACATGCGCCGACACATTCGCCGAGTGGTCGGAGCGGGTCAGTCGCGGTCGCGGTCGACGGTCTTCATGGTGGAGGTGATGGGGCGGGGATCCGGCATGATCGTGTCGACCTGCGGTTTGGCATTCGCCTGCGCGCGGCACCACACGACGAATCCGACCGCGGTGAAGACGCCGTAGAACACGTACATCAGGCCCGTGGCGTAGAAGCCGGAGCTGAACAGCAGCGGCACGCCCACGATGTCGACGGCTATCCAGATGAGCCAGAACTCGGTCCACCCCTTGGCCATGCCGTAGGTGGCGAGCAGCGAGCCGACGAAGGTCCAGGCATCCGCCCACACGGGCTCCCACGAGCCGAGCGCGCGGAACAGGGGAGTGAGGGCGATCGTGCCGATCACCATCACGAGCACCAGGCCGATGCGGGCGCTGTTGGGCGCCCATCGCGGGGTCACGCGCCCACCGTTCGAGGCGGCCTGGCGCCAGCGCACCCAGCCGTAGATCGCGACGATGATGAACATGATCTGACGCCCGGCCTGGCCGAGCAGATGCGGCAGCTCGTGGTCGGGATTCAGGATCGACCCGAGGAAGACCGTGAGCAGCAGCAGATTGCCGACGATGCCGACCGGCCACGCCCAGATCTTGCGCTGCATGCCGCCGAGGGCGCTCGCCAGGCCGAACGCGTTGCCGACCACTTCGCGGATCAGCAGCACCTGACCGCCGGGGAGCACCCACTGCGAGTTGAAGGCGTCAGCGAGCCAGAGCAGCGGGTTCACGGGCGCTCGTCCGGGAACGGCCGCTCATCGAGCACCAGCTGCAGGAAGGTGAGATCGAGCCAGCGATCGAACTTGGCGCCGACCTGCGGCATCCGTCCGACCTGCATGAAGTCGAGGCGCTTGTGCATGATGATCGACCCTGTGTTGCTGCTCTCGATCGCCGCGACCATGACGTGCTTGCCGAGGCGTCGCGCGCGGTCGATGAGCTCGATCATGAGCGCCTTGCCGATGCCGTGCCCGCGCTGCCCCTCGCGCACATAGACGGAGTGCTCGACCGTATGGCGGTAGCCGCTGTGCGGGCGCCAGTCGCCGAATGTCGCGTAGCCGAGGACGCCGGTGTCGTCTACGGCGACGATCACGGGGTAGCCGCGCTCGGTGCGCTCGGCGAGCCAGGCGGTGCGGTCATCGACCGTGACGGCCTCTTCGTTCCAGATGGCGGTCGTGGTCAGCACCGCGTCGTTGTAGATGGCGGTGATCGCCTCGACGTCGGCGGTCTCGGCATCCCGGATCTGGTGGTCGCTCATCGGGTCTCCTGCATCTGCGCTCGGGTGCGCACGGGACGACGGTAGCAGGATGCCGGGGCGGGGACGGTCTCCGAGGGCTCGCCGCGGCTTCCCTCGTGTGCCGCGTGCAGGACCGGGGCACGTCTGCAGGGCGAGATCCCTCGGATCCTCCTGCATCCATGCGGCGGCCCTGCAGACGGTCCGGGTCTACGGAGTCTCGGAGGGCTCACCACGTCGGTTCAGGTGTGAAGTCGCCAGTGCGTGAGCTTGGCGGGATTGAGGACGATCCACAGCTGATCGATCACGCCGTCTTCGACGTGCAGGTTCATGACCGAGTGCACCCTGACTCCGTCGCGGAACACGAGGCCGAGACCCTCGCCGAACTGCCTCTCCTCGACGGTGAAGTGCGGGTTCTTGGCTGCGATTCCGAGCAGGAAGCGCGCGACATTGTCGGCGCCGCTCACGACGTTGCGGGCTGCGCTGACCACTCCGCCACCGTCGCTGCGCAGCTCGACGTCGGGGGCGAGGAACCGCGCGAGCGCGACGACGTCACCGGTTCGTGTGGCGTCCTGGAAGGCGCGGACGACCCTGTCGTGCTCGGCGCGAGGGACGGCGACCGCCCGACTTTCGCGCACATGACGACGAGCGGATGCCGCGAGCTGCCGCACCGCGGCGGAGGACCGGCCGACGGCCCCGGCGATCTCGTCGAACGGCACGGCGAAGACGTCGTGCAGCACGAAGGCGACGCGCTCAGCGGGGGTCATCGCCTCGAGCACGACGAGCAGCGCAGTCGATACGTCGTCGTCGAGGGTGATGCGATCGAGGGGATCCTCGGACATCGATGCCGTGTGCGAGCCGAGTGCCCCCGCGAAGAGCTCGGCCGGGACGGGCTCCGGCAGCCACGGCCCGACGTACTGCTCTCGCCGGCGCCGCGCGGAGCCCAGAAGGTCGAGAGCGACACGGCCGGCGACGGTCGTGAGCCAGCCCGCAGGGTTCGCGATCGCCTCGCGCTCGGCCTCGGCGAGCCGGTACCACCGCAGGTATGTCTCCTGCACGACATCCTCGGCATCCGCCAGCGTCCCCGTCATCCGATAGCCGAGGGCCAGCAGGCGGCGACGCTCGCGGAAGACGTCGTCGAGTTCGTCGTCCATGGGGTGCCTTTCGATGGTGCGCTGGCGCGGGTGCTCTCGCAGGATATGACGACGCGGGGCTGCGGAGTGTGAGACCTCACACTTCCGGATGCCGTCTCGTCATCTCTTGCGGACGGTGCGCGGTGGGCGCACGCTGGGCGCGGACATGCCCCGGGGACGAACAGGAGCGCGGATGAGGATCGCAGTCGCAGGAGGAACGGGAGTGGTCGGTGGCCACGTCGTCGAGGCGGGGCGGGCCGCGGGGCACGAGGTCGTCGTGCTCGCGCGTTCGACCGGTGCTGACGTGATCACGGGCGTCGGACTCTCCGACGCGCTGCAGGGTGTGGATGCCGTCATCGACGTCACGAACACGACCACCCTCTCGGCGGCGAAGGCTGTCGCTTTCTTCGAGACGGCGACGCGCAATCTGCTCGCCGCAGAGGAGGCGGCAGGTGTGGGGCATCATGTCGCACTGTCGATCGTGGGGATCGACGGGATCGACTCGTCCTACTACGCGGGCAAGCTCGCCCAGGAGCGGGCGGTGGCCGCGGGCACTGTGCCGTTCACGATCGCGCGGGCGGCGCAGTTCCACGAGTTCCTGGGACAGCTGCTCTCGGGGATGTCGGGGCCGATCGCAGTGATGCCCAAGCTGCTCATGCGGCCGGTGGCGGCGCGCGAGGTCGGTGCGCACCTGGTTCGGGTCGCCTCAGGTGCGGCAGCGGGGCGTGCGCGCGATCTCGTGGGGCCACGGGACGAGGTCCTGCTCGATCTGGCCCGACGACAGCTGGCGTTCGACGGGGTGCGGCGGCTGGTTCTCGGGGTGCGGCTGCCCGGCGCGTACGGGAAAGGGCTGGCATCGGGGTCGCTGCGCGGCGACGCCGATGCTCTGCAGGGAGCGATCACGTTCGACGAATGGCTGCGCACCGAGGATCACGTGCGCGGCGAGTGAGTCGGATCGTATGTCGGCATACCGACTGAGATTCGAACAGCGGCGTCGGTGTCAGACGTGCACGTCGGCGGGCGATTCCTCGCCCTCGTGGAAGCTCGGCTTCTTGCCGATCAGGCGACCGATCCCGAGGATGATCCCCACGATGATCAGACCCGCGATCAGACCCGCGATGGCCGAGAACAGCGTGTCGCCGATCCAGACGATGACACCGCCGGCCGGCTCGAGGAAGTGCTCGATGCCGTGCAGGATGTCGGCGCCGAAGTGCACGCCGACCTCGCCGAGGTTCACGAGCAGCAGGTGCCCGCCGACCCACAGCATCGCGACGGTGCCGAGGATGCTGATGAAGCGGAAGACCGCCGGCATCGAGCGCACGATGCGCGTGCCCGTGTGGCGAACTCGCTGGGACGGGTTCTTCGCCATCTTCAGACCGATGTCGTCGATCTTCACGAGCAGGGCGACTGCACCGTAGACGACGCCGGTCATGAGCAGCGCGATCACGGCGAGGATCGCGAGGGTCGTCCAGATGTCGAGGCCGGCCTCGAGGTTGGCGAGCGAGATCAGCATGATCTCCGTCGACAGGATCAGGTCGGTGCGCACCGCGCCCCACACGAGCTTGTTCTCGTTGCGGGCGCTCTCATCGGCATGGCCGTGCTGCACGCCGAACCATTCGAGCACCTTCTCGGCCCCCTCGAAGCAGAGGTAGGCGCCACCGAGGATCAGCAGATACGGCAGCACCCACGGCGCGAAGGCAGTGAGCAGCAGTGCGATGGGGATGATGATGACGAACTTGTTCGCGAGAGATCCGAGGGCGATCTTCGCCACGACCGGCAGCTCGCGCGCGGGCGTGATGCCCTGCACGTACTGCGGGGTCACGGCGGCGTCATCGATCACGACGCCGGCGGCCTTGGCCGAAGCCTTCATCGCCGCGCTGAGAATGTCATCGACGACGGCGAGCAGTCCAACCGACATGTGTGTCTCCCTGGTGTCTATGTAGCGGAGCAACTCTATCGACTGCGCACAAACTCACAGCGCGCTCACAGTCCCGCGGGACCAAAACCGGCATCCTCCTGGTTCTCTTCTATGACGCTGCAGCCAGCCGCGTCGGACAAGGAGACAGACCATGTCGAACGAGTACAGCAAGACCCCCGAGGCCGTCAGCGACCTCACGCACCTGCAGTACGAGGTCACGCAGGAGGATGCGACCGAGCCGCCCTTCCGCAACGCGTACTGGAACACTCACGACGACGGCATCTACGTCGACGTCGTCTCGGGTCAGCCGCTCTTCGCGTCGACCGACAAGTTCGACAGCGGCACCGGATGGCCGAGCTTCACCAAGCCCATCGAGGCCGACGCCGTGACCACGCGCACCGACCGCACGCTGTGGATGAAGCGCACCGAGGCGCGTTCCAGCGGCGCGGACAGCCATCTCGGGCACGTCTTCGACGATGGACCCCGAGACGCAGGAGGACTCCGGTACTGCATGAACTCCGCCGCACTGCGCTTCATCCCGGCTGACAGCCTGGAAGATGAGGGGTACGGTCGCTACCGTCACCTCTTCCCCACCCCCAACTCCGAGGAGAACTCATGACCGACACCGGAACAATCACCCGCACCCCCGGGACCGAGACCGCCGTGCTCGCCGGCGGCTGCTTCTGGGGCATGGAAGACCTCATCCGCCGCCAGCCCGGCGTGCTCGACACCCGTGTCGGCTACACCGGCGGCAGCAACGACCACGCGACCTACCGCAACCACCCGGGTCATGCCGAGGCTGTGGAGATCGTCTTCGATCCCACGAAGACGACGTACCGCGACATCCTCGCTTTCTTCTTCCAGATCCACGACCCGTCGACCAAGGATCGCCAGGGCAACGACATCGGCTCGAGCTACCGCTCGGCGATCTTCCCGCTCAGCCCCGAGCAGGAGGCCGTCGCGCGCGACACCATCGCCGACGTCGACGCCTCGGGTCTCTGGCCGGGCAAGGCCGTGACCACGATCGAGCCCGTCGGCCCGTTCTGGCAGGCCGAAGAGGAGCACCAGGACTACCTGATCAAGTACCCCAACGGCTACACCTGCCACTTCCCGCGTGCGGGATGGGTGCTGCCGAAGCGCGAAGAGAACGCGACGGTCTGACCGTCACCCCGAGAGCCCTTCGTCTCCCCGAGACGGAGGGCTCTTCTCGTGCCCGCGGTCAGTGCTCGGGCAGACGGCTGCCGCTCCGGCAGTGAAGGAGATCTCGCGGATCGAAGGAGTGGATGCTGAGAAGCATCCTTCGTTGCCTGAGATCTCCTCCGCTACGAGTGGGCAGGCGTGGCGCCCCGCGGTCAGCTCTCCGACAGGAAAGCGAGCGCGGCTTCCTTGAAAGCGCGCGATCCCGGTGCGTTGAAGTGGTTGCGATCGGGGATCTCGAAGAACTGTCCCTGCGGGGCAGCTGACGCCAGGGCGCGAGAGCCCTCGATGATGGCATCCCTCGACCCCGTCGCGAACAGGATCGGGCTCGCCGGCGCGTTCGACGGGTCGGGATCGATCGTCCGAGACGACCGCATCCCCTCGGCCAGCGCCACGAGTGCGCCGAGGTCGTTGCCGGGCACGCGCTCGGTCAGCGCGATGTAGTTCTGCGTCGTCGGATCCGCGACGGGCGTCCCGTCGGCGAGATACGCGCGCACCTGGTCGAGATCGAGCCGCGCGAGAGGGATGCCGTCCGGCACCCCTCCGAGCACGGCGCGGCCGATCCGGTGGGGCAGATCGCGCACGACTTCCCAGCCGACTCGGGCCCCGAGCGAGTATCCGACGTAGACGGCCTCGTCGACGAGATACATGTCCATGACCGTCTCGACGTCGGTCGCGAGAGTGCGGATGCCGTAGGCGTCGGCCTGGTGCGGCTTCTCGCTGAGCCCATGGCCCCGCTGATCGAGCGCGAGCACCCGATACCCCGCCTTCGTGAGCTCGCGCACCCACCCCGTGAGCACCCAGGTGTCGCGGGCGCTCGACGCGAACCCGTGCACGATCACCGCCACGGGAGCATCCACATCACCCCAGGTGTAGGTCGCGAGGCGAGTGCCATCGGCGGCGTGCACCTGCTGGGGTTCGGGCATCTGGGTCAGGTCGGAGAGAGGAACAGCCACGGCATCCATTGTGCTCCCCCTGCGATGCCCGGAGACGCCGAGACCCACCGGCCCCGAAGGGACGGTGGGTCTCGGTCCTCAGCGGAGGCGGCTCAGAAGCGAGCGCGCAGAGCGTCGCCCAGCGAGGCGTCGACGTTCGTCCAGTACTGGAAGAACCGCTCGCGGATCGCGTCGATCGTGATGCCCTGTCCCTGGCCGGTCAGCGTGTCGAGGAAGCGCGCGCGCTGCTCGTCGTCGAAGACCGTGCGGTAGAGCGTGCCCGCCTGACCGAAGTCGTCGTCGTCGAGGTGCAGGGTCGCGGCGGCGCGGATCAGCTCGCCGTCCGACTCCCAGCTCGCCTCGACACCGGCAGCGGGGTCAGCCGTGGGTCCGCCGGCGGGGCCGTAGGAGTTCGGCGTGTAGACGCGGTGCTCGGCCGGGTTGAACTTGTACTGCATCTGGCCTTCGTGCATGTAGTTGCGCACCTCGGCCGCGTGCGGCTGGTTGACCGGCAGCTGGTTGTAGTTCGCACCGATGCGGTAGCGCTGAGCATCCGAGTATGCGAACACGCGAGCCATGAGCATCTTGTCGGGCGAGATGCCCGTGCCGGGAACCTGGTTGCCGGGCGAGAAGGCGGCCTGCTCGATCTCGGCGAAGAAGTTCTGCGGGTTGCGGTCGAGCGTGAACGTGCCGACCTTGATGCGCGGGTAGTCCTTCTTCGACCAGGTCTTCGTCAGGTCGAACGGGTTGAAGCGGTAGGTCTTGCCCTCTTCGTAGGGCATGACCTGCACGTAGACGTCCCACGAGGGGGCGTCGCCGCGAGCGATCGCGTCGAACAGGTCGCGACGGTAGTAGTCGGCATCCGATCCGGCGAGCTTCTCGGCCTCTTCGGCGCTCATCGCCTCGACGCCCTGCTTCGACAGGAAGTGGTACTGCACCCAGAAGCGCTCGCCGGCGGCGTTGACCCACTGGTAGGTGTGCGATCCGTAGCCGTTCATGTGGCGCCAGCTGCGCGGCAGGCCGCGGTCGCCCATGAGGTAGGTGACCTGGTGGGCGGACTCGGGGGAGAGGGTCCAGAAGTCCCACTGCATGTCGGCGTCGCGCAGACCCGAGTCGCCGAGACGCTTCTGCGAGTGGATGAAGTCGGGGAACTTCATGGCGTCGCGCAGGAAGAAGGTCGGAGTGTTGTTGCCGACGATGTCGAGGTTGCCCTCGGGCGTGTAGAAACGCAGCGCGAAACCGCGCACGTCGCGCCAGGTGTCGGGCGAACCCTGCTCGCCGGCGACCGACGAGAAACGCAGCAGCGTCTCGCTCTGAGCACCCGGCTGGAAGGCCGCGGCACGGGTGTAGGCCGACACGTCCTCGGTGACGGTGAACGTTCCGAAGGCTCCGCCGCCCTTGGCGTGGGGGTTGCGCTCCGGCACGCGCTCGCGGTTGAACGACGCGAGCTTCTCGACGAGGTAGCGATCGTGCAGAACGGTGGGGCCGTCAGCTCCGACGGTGAGCGAGTGCGCGTCGCTCGCGACGGGGGTGCCCGTCTGGGTGGTGGTCGATGGGTCGGTCATGTTCTTCTCCTTCTGCACGCAGACACGACGATCATCCCGGGTGCCCGGGAGCGGCGTCGGATGCTACTGCGCGGCGTTCTGGCAACTGGGGCACAGGCCCCAGAAGGTCACTTCGGCTGTCTGGACGGTGAATCCCCCCGCCGAAGACGGGGTGAGGCACGGCGCTTCGCCGACGACGCAGTCCACATCGCCGATCGCACCGCACTGGGTGCACACGATGTGGTGATGGTTGTCGTCGATGCGCCGCTCGTAGAGCGCCGCGGAGCCTGCCGGTTCGATCCGGCGGATGAGGCCCGCCGTCGTCAGGTCCGCGAGGATGTTGTGCACCGACTGGATCGACGTCGTCGGAAGCACGTCGGACACGGTGCGGAAGATCCGCTCCGCATCCGTGTGGGCCATGGATTCCAGTGCCTCGAGCACGGCGACGCGGCCCGCGGTCGCACGCAGCCCGGCACCGCGAAGTGCCGAGTCGAGTTCTGTCTCCATGGCCCCGACTCTACCGTTTATTTTGAGTAACTCAAAAGAATGGCGTGTCGGGCGCGGCGGTTGCATCATCCTGGCTCATCCGTAGCGTGGAGGCATGTTCAGGAAACGAGCGGCGACGATCGGACTGGTCCTGATGGCGGGCATCGCGCTCGCCGGATGCACGGGAGAGCCGTCGGGGTCGGCGACCGGATCGACGTCTCCCTCGCCATCTCCGAGCGGCTCCGCGTCGACGGCGACTCCGGATGCCGACTCCGACGAGGCGCAGCTTCCGCTGCCCGTGGACGAGATCCCCGAGTGGGCGCAGACCGCGGTACCCGGGTCGGACTCGCCCGGATACGTCTTCGGCTTCTCCGGATGGATGAGCGAGAACAGCTCGGCCAACGACGTCACCAGCTTCACATCGCTCGAACCGGGGACCTATCAGGCGCAGTTCGCATGCCGAGGCGAGGGGACGATCGTGCTCACCGTCAGTGAACTCGATGAGGGATCGCCGTCGGAGCCGATCGCGTGCACGAACGAGACGATCGCGTTCGACGTCACGAATGCCCGGACCGGGGTGAGGTTCGAGCTCGCTCTCGACGGCGCTCCCACGATCAATGCGATCTCGCTCGTCACCGTGCCGTGAGTTTCCAGTGCTCTCGTTCCGCTGCGGGGGTCAGGACTCCGACGGTGCGAGGGGCAACTCGAGGCCGTAGTTCCACGTCAGGATCGCCGGCTGCTCGCGATAGAAGCTCAGCACCGACACCGATCCGGCATCCAGCGTGATCTGCGCGCCGAAGCGCGGAGCGAGGCGCAGGTAGACGGCGGTGAGGATGCGGAGGAAGTGGCCGTGCGCGACGAGTGCCACATCGCCCTCGGTCAGCGCCGGCAGCACCCGTGTGAGCACGCGGGACGCGCGGGCGGCGACCTCCTCCACGGTCTCGCCCGGCGTCGCGCCCCGGATCACACCGTGGGTGAAGGCGCTCCAGTCGTAGCCGAGCTCCTCGCGGATGTCCTTTGTCGTGCGACCCTCGTATCCGCCGTAGTCCCACTCGACGAGCAGCGGATCGACCTCGGCGTGAAGCCCCGCGAGCTCGGCCGTGCGCCGAGAGCGCTCGAGGGGTGACGACAGGACGAGCGAGAAGTCGTAGTCGGCGACCAGCCTCCCGGCAGCGCGAGCGAGGTCTTCACCCCGCGCCGTGAGCGGGATGTCGGTGAGGCCGGTGTGGCGGCCGGCCCTCGACCACTCCGTCTCGCCGTGGCGCAGGAGGACGAGCTTTCCCGAGGGATTGTCGGGGGCGGGGCGATCGGGCAGCGGGTCGTACTCGGGAAGCGCAGGCACACCGCAACCGTAGTCCGCACGCGTGCCGACGGCACAGCCCCGCGCCCTCACCGCGTGATGGTGAAACCTCCGCCGCGCACGCGAACCCTGCCGCCCTGCACAGCCTGGCCACGCTGCGACCCGTCGGCGTCGTAGGCTCGGCCCGATCCCGCAGCGAGGGGCGAGACTCGCTGATCGCGCCGAGCGCCGTTCGCGTACAGCACCGCGGAACCGGATGCCATGGCATACACGGCCGTGGACACCGCCGGCTGGATGACGAGAGCGTCGAGCCGCAGATCGCCGGTGCTCGTGCACCGGACGGTCACCGCATCGGCGGGAAGATCGCCACCGAGCAGCTGGGGAACGAGCATCCCGTCGGCCTCCGTGAGGCCGCGATCGCCCGTTCCTCCGGCAGGGGTTCGCGTGCTCCAGAGCCGCCTGCCACCGCGGAACACCTCCCACACCGCCTCTCCGGCATCCGCCTTCTGTCTCCAGACGAGACCGTGCAGGATGCCGCCGGCCTCTGTCACATCGAACTCGACCGACTCGCCCGCGGGAACCCGCGCATACGCGGCTCCCGAGAGGTTGCCCTCGCCGATCCACGCGCCGCCCTCTGGCCGCACGACCTCGCAGCCCGCCGAGAGCCGAGCGCCCTCGGCATCGATCACCCGAAGTCCCGAGAACGAGGACAGGCCGGTGATCGATGTCGCGATGCGTGCGATGTCGCGGTTCGCGTCGAGCAGCAGCATCGTGAGCAGCCCGTGGATCGTGGACTCAGCCCCCGAGTTGCGATTCACGCGCCCGTCGGTCTCCACGCCGTCGAACGTCACGCCGGTGGCCGGGTCGTACACCGGGACGCCTGCGGTGTTCGCCCCGAAGAACCACCCGGCGGCGAGCCCTGCGAGCACCCGCAGACCTTCTCCGCCGACGGACGCCGCCTGCACGGCGCCCGCGACGCGGCCGTGTGCGCCGTACGCGATCTGCGCCTCCGAGGGCAGCGGCGCCCAGGCGTTGTGCGGTCCGCCCGAGGCGAGCACCTGCGGGGTGAACGTCCCCGCGTCCGCCACGGCCGCGGCGGTCCACTCTCGGCGGCGCAGCAGCGCACCCGCGCGAGCCAGTGCCTCCGGTGCGGCAGCGCCCCAGGCATGCCAGAAACCGAGAGACCCGGTCCACGGCAGAACGGCGCCGAACGGCCATCCCTTCGCCGGGTCGGTGGCCATCGCGGCCACCCCTTCTCCGTAGGTCTGCAGAGCCTGACGGCTGCGCGCATCTCCGGCCTCGGTCGCCGCAGCGAGCCCGAGCATGGCCTCGGCCGTCGCATCCGCGCCGCCGGCGATCAGCCAGGCGGGCAGATCCCGTCCGTCGCTGCGCACCCAGTGACCGGCACGCGACAGAGACTCGCGACCGAGCGCGTCGAGAGCGAGATGCAGCCGTGCGAGCAGGAATGCCGCGAACTCGGAATCCTCCCGCCGGAACGCCGCATAGCCCTCGCCGAATGCCCAGACCGAACGAGCGAGCCAGTAGGACTCGGCGGAGTCCGACGGGTCGGGCAGTTCGACGGGGATCGCGCTGGGGTTCAGGGTGCCGTCCTCCTGCTGCCACAGCACCACCCGGCCGGCATTCGGCCCGCTCGTCGTCTGCAGGAACGCCAGCGACCTCAGCACATCGCGTGCCTCGTCGCGGGCCTGCACGTCGCCGGTCGCCTTCCACGCGCGCAGGAAAACGATCGCGGCTCGCGCGATGTCATCCGCGTTGTAGGCGCCCTGCGTCCAGTACCCGGTCACGGCGTCGCGAGTGCCGCCACCCACCGGACGGAATCCGCCCGCACCGTCGGTGTCGGCATAGGTCCACGGTGCGAGCACGCGGGGTGAGGCGTCGATGCCGAACGTGGTGTGCGTGGTACTCGCCACCACGGGAACCTCGGCGAGCAGGAAGCGCAGGTGTGCGAGGTTCGTGAGCCGCGCGCCTCCACCCGCGCCGATCGGTCGAGATCCGAGGGGCGGTGCGGCGGGCGCCGAGGCGTGCGCTCCGGCAGGGTCGAGCGGAAGCAGCGCGAGTGCAGAGGTCGCGGCTGCGGCGGTCAGGAACGTGCGTCGGGAGATGGACATGCTCTCATTCCTCGTTCGCGTCTCTCAGTGCCCGGCCCCACGGCCGCGCGGGATCGTGGATGGCGACGGCCAGCGTCGTGTCGGACTGCCCGTAGTAGGCGAACCACTTGCCTCGGAACTTCACGAGTCCTTCGACGAACGTGACGTTCGACACCAGGCCGTTCATGTCCTCGAATGTCTGCGGCCTCAGCCATGGCTCCTGCAGGCGGGCGATCACCCTCGTCGGCTCGTCGGGGTCGATCGCGATCTGCCCGCACCGGTAGTCGACGTCGACCGATCCGTCGTCATGCACGACCCTCGTCGCGCCGTTCGTGAGGAACACCAGCAGTCCGTTGTCGGCGAGCACGGGCGAGGTGCCGATCTCGACGAGTGCTTCGTCCCAGGTGCCCAGGGTCGGCGAGTACATCGGATCGGTGTCGGCCGTGCCCGGCGTCCAGTGGATGAGGTCGTCGCTGGTCGCCCAGTAGATCGCCCCCTCGCCGAAGTACATCCACCATTTGCCGTGCATCTTCTGCGGCACGATCACGCCGGCCTTCGACCAGTTGAACCCACGCGGATCCATGGTCTTGAACGTGTCGAAGTCGTCGAACAGCGGGCCGTGCTTGGTCCAGGTGCGCAGGTCGGTCGAGGTGGCGAGGCAGAGCTGGGCGCTGCGTCGGTCCCATCCCGTGTAGGTCAGATAGTAGGTGCCGTCGATCAGCGCGATGCGCGGGTCCTCGCATCCGAAGCGCTCGTAGTCCTCTGAGGGGGAGAGGATCGGCGCGTCCTCGCGGGTGAAGTTCACGCCGTCGCTCGATCGCGCGATGCCGATGTGCGAGACGATGTCGTCGGCGTGCGCCCGATAGAGCAGCACGACCTCGTCGCCGTCGACGATCGCGGCCGGGTTGTAAAGATTGGCCGACTCCCAGCTGTCGCCTTTCGGTCGAAGGATGGGATTGGCCTCGTAGGGGACGAAGGGGCCCAGGGGGAAGGTTGCTCCGGTGAACATGGGATGCCTTTCTGGCTAGCCTTTGACGGCGGCGCCGAGGTCGGTGGCTCGGAAGAACCGCTGGAAGACGATGAACAGGATGACGACGGGGAACGCGAGCGCCGTGGCGCCGGCGAGGATGGCCCCGTTGGGATTCGCCGTCGACTGCGCGACGTTGGAGATGTAGTTGGCGAGCGATACGGCGAGCGGCTGCAGCGACGCGTCCTTCGTGATGAGGAACGGCCAGAGGAACTCGTTCCAGGGGCCGATGAACGTGACGAGCACCACCGTGACGAGTACCGGCTTGATCAGCGGGATCGCGACGGACGTCAGCAGCCGGATCTCGCCGGCTCCGTCGATGCGCGCCGCCTCGAAGATCTCGACGGGCAGCGCCTTGAAGAACTGCACGAAGATGAACACCGCGGTCGTGTTGATGAGGAACGGCAGGATCATGCCCATGTATGAATCGCCGAGCCCGTAGTTGCGGGTGATCTGCACGTAGAGCGGGATCATCAGCAGCTGGAACGGCACCATCTGCACGAGCAGCATGAGCACCCAGATGACGCCACGGCCGCGGAAGTCGAGCCTCGCGATCGCATATCCGGCGAGCAGCCCGAACACCACGGTGCCCAGCAGCACACCCGCCGTGAAGATCAGCGAGTTGAGCAGGGAGCCCGCGAGATCGATGCGGGAGTCGATCGCGAGGAAGTTGTCGACCGTCCACCCGCTCGTCGGGAAGAGCTCGCTGGGCGAGTTCGTCGGATTCTCCTGGAAGGCCCCGACCAGCATGAAGTAGAACGGGAAGGCGAAGCCGATGGCCGCGACCGTGAGCAGGATGAGGCTCAGGATGCGGGGCAGTGAACGCGTGCGTCTCATGGTCATCGCTCCCTGGTCGCGCGGTTGGCGGCGAGTGACAGCATCCCGACCAGGATCACGAGGATCATGCCGATCGCTGCCGCGGTGTCGGGGTTCTGCTGCTGGATGCCCAGCTGGTAGATCAGCAGCACGGGGGTCGACGAGGCGCCGTCGGGGCCACCGCCGTTGGTCAACAGGTAGGGCTCGGTGAAGAGGTTGGCTCCGGTGATGATCGACAGGATCAGCACGAGCGTGGTGGCGCTACGGACGCCGGGAACCGTGACGTTCCAGAATCGGGAGAATGCTCCCGCGCCGTCGGTCTCGGCCGATTCGTAGAGCTCCTTCGGCACGTTCTGCAGCGCCGCGAGATACAGCAGGATGTAGAAGCCCAGCTGCTTCCACGTGACGTAGAGCGCGATCATCGGCATCGCCAGCCCGCTGTTCACGAGCCACGACGGATCGGGGGCGAGCGGGCCGAGGATCGTGTTGATCAGACCGTTTCCCGAGAAGAGCAGCATCCACACGCCGACGAGCGAGACACTGGCCGTCAGATACGGCACGTAGAACGCCACGCGGTAGGCGGCGACCCAGCGGATGCCGGTGTTCAGCGCCGCGGCCAGCACGAGCGAGAGCACGGCGGTGAGCGGCACGTTGATGACGAGGAAGATCAGGGTGTTGCGGAACGAACCGAGCACTCTCGGGTCGGTGAGCACGGTCACGAAGTTGTCGAAGCCCACGAACGGTCGCTCGACCTCGACGTTGGGCGCGGTGAAGAAGTAGTCGTGGAAGGCGATGTAGACCGCGAATCCCAGCGGGAACGCGAAGATCGCCAGCACGAAGACCAGGTACGGCAGCGCGAACAGGCCGCCGATCGGATGCGCACCCAGCAGTCGGGTGCGCAACCGCGCCCTCGGTGGCCGGCCCGCGGACGGGGCCGGGGCTGAAGTGCCCCCGGCCACGTCCGCGACGGCGTCGTCTCGGAGCGTCATCGCAGACTCATCACTCGGCGACGAGGTCGTCGATCTTCGTCGTGGCGTTCCTCAGGAAGTCGTCGATCGACTCCTTGCCGAAGATCACGGCGGCGGAGTACTCGTCGCGGAACGCCTGCCAGGCCTCCACGGAGTTCGGGATGCTGGGCACGTCGGCCGTCGCCTCGGCCTGCTCGGCGAACGCGACGTAGTTCGGGTTCGCATCGAAGTAGTCGGCGTAGGTCTCCGTGAGGTCGGTGCGCATCGGCATCTGACCGGTGGCCTCGAGCAGCTGTCCGTCGCTGTCGACGCTCGTCGAGAACTTCAGGAACTCCCACGCGGTGCCCTGGTTCTCGCACGCGGTGAACATCGAGACGCTCTTCGAGTCGGCGAAGGTCGTCGGGTTCTCGCGGCCGTCGCTGGTCGGGACCGGCATGAACCCGACGTCGACGGTCTCGGCGTACGAGGGGATCGCCCACGGACCGGCGAGCTGCATGGCGGTGGTGCCGGCGGACATCGCATCGTCGGTCGACGCCTCGTTCGGCGAGAGCTTCTCGTCATAGAACGTCTTCCAGAATTCGGCGACCTCGCGGCCGGCATCCGAGTCGACCGTCGCCTTGCCGTCTTCGACGAGCATGGTGCCGTCGGTCTCGGCGAGGTAGAGCGGGTAGAAGTCGAACCAGGGCTGGTAGAACTCGCTCGTCGGAGCCGGCCAGATGGCGCTCTGCACACCGGAGGCGACGATCGCCTTGGACCCCTCGAGGAACGCGTCGTACGTGTTCATCTGCGGGTCCTCGGGATCGATGCCCGCGGCCTGGAACAGCGCCTTGTTGTACATGACCATGACGGGGTTCGACTTCCAGGGCAGCTGGTAGAAGCTGCCGTCGGTCGCGTACGAGTCGACCTCTCCTCCGCGCTCGGTGATGTAGTCGCTGCCGCCCTCCATGGTGCTGAGGTCGACGAGTCCGCCCTGCTTGACCCAGCCCGAGACGGCGGCCGGGGCCACGTTGTAGACGAGGCAGGGTGCGGTGCCGGCGGTGATCGCGGCGGTGATGGCCTCTTCCGACGACGAGCCCGCGGGGATCTCCTGGGCGTTGACCTTCTCGTCGGGGTGCTCGGCGTTCCAGGCGTCGACGACGGCGGTGCCCCAGGCGACCTCCTGCTCGTTGTTCGACAGCCAGATGTCGATGGAGCCGGTGCCGTCGGCCGAGGCGTCGCCGCCCCCGCCTCCTGACGAGCATCCGGTGGCGACCAGTGCGACGGCTCCCAAGAGCGCTGCTGCGCGGATCTTCTTCTTCATGTTGTCCTCCTTGACGCGATGGTTCGGGTGATCGTCTAGCGGGTGGTGCTCTCCCGGAAGTGCACGACGTTGCAGTCGACGACCTCGGTGCGCGGTTCGGCGCCGAGGATGTCGGCCTGCAGCAGGCGGGCTGCCGCGCGGCCACGTGCGGCAGGACCCGACGAGACGCTCGTGAGCGCAGGGGAGAGGTGGGCCGAGAGGTGGTCGTCATCGAAGCCGGCGATCGCGAGATCGCGGGGGATGCTGAGTCCGCTCGAGCGGGCGTACGACAACCCGGCGATCGCCATCGTGTCGTTGGAGTAGAGGATCGCGGTCGGTCGCTCGGGAAGCGCGAGCAGCTCGGTGGTGCGCTCACGACCGCTGGATGCCGTGAAGTCGCCCTCGCGCAGCAGTGCGTCTCCGCCCACGGCGTCGATGTAGGCATCCGCCCGCACCCGCGAGTGCACGTAGTCGAGAGGACCGGCCACGTGCGCGATGCGCTCATGCCCCTCGGCGCGCAGGTGGGCGATGATCTCGCGCACCGGGGCGTCGTCATCGGTGCGTACGCACGAGAAGCGGGTCGGCTGCTCGTAGGCGCCGACCAGCACGGCCGGCAGGCCGAGTTCTTCGAGTAGCGGCACGCGCCAGTCGTCGTTCCTCAGATCGAGGAGCAGGGCGCCGTCGGCCCGCCCGTGGCTGAGCGAGCGATAGGCACGTTCCTCTGCCGCCCGATCGGGAACCACCTGCAGGATCAGGGCGGTCTCGGTCTCGGCCAGCACGGACTCGACGCCGGCGATGAACGCGGGGAAGAACGAGTCGTTCGCGATGACCTCGGGGTCGCGGGCCAGCACGACGGCAAGGGCGTTGGCCTTCTGGGTGGCCAACGCGCGGGCGCTCTGGCTCGGCACCCAGTTCAGCTTCTCCGCGGCGGCGAGCACTTTCGCCCTGGTGTCGTCGGAGATGGGGCGCTTGCCGCTCATCGCGTGAGAGACGGTGGCCTTGGTGACTCCCGCCTCGCGGGCGACGTCGGCGATCGTCGTGCGGCTCATGCCACCTCCTCGTGGAACATCGGGCTGATCGTCCGCATCTTCGCCAGGCGTTGGTTTAACCGGTTTGACAGGTGCGGGTGCAGCGAGTGTAAACCGGTTTGACGACGCCCGTCAAGAGGGCCGGACGGATGCCGACAGGGCGCGACCAGGGTCAGACGAAGGTGACGGTCTGCTGCAGTCGGGTGCGGACGTCGAACAGTTCGTTGCCGCCGATCGCTCGTGCGCCGGGCACTCCCTGGCGCAGCATCATCGCCAGGGCGCTGCGCCGCACGACCACGACGGGCACCCCGCGACTGCTGCCCAGAGGCGTGACGGCCTGTGCCAGGTCGTCGTCGGGGAGCACCATGATCAGACCGCCGAACTTCACCTTGGCGGCCTTCGCGACGGTGCGCATGCGGCCGAGCGCCGCGGTGACGGGCGCGCGTGTGCCGAGGCTCGGGCCGGTGATCTCGCCGCGGCGGAATCCGACGACGCCGCCGAAGTCCTCCGACATCACGCCGTAGAGACCCGACGGACTGAGCACGACGTGGTCGAGCTTGTCGTCGGGGTCGGCGCCGGTCGCGACGTCGTGCCAGACCGTGAATCCCATTCCGAGGGCGCTCACCGTGCGGGCGGTCGCCTCTTCTGCCAGCGCATCGGCGAGCAGCCGTCGCAGGTCTCGCGGCGCTGATCGCACGAGCGCCGGGTCATAGGGATCGGGAACCTCGACGCCACGGCCGGCCCACTCGCGGATGAGTGAGAGGTAGCGCTCTCGACGCCATCCGCCGGGGTGGCCGTACGACCGCGCCCGGGGACGCGTGTCGGTGCGGGTCGCCGACTGCGGCCGCCAGCCGTTCCACTCCGGTTCGGCGGGGATGCCGGGGTGGGCGCCGGAGCGACGGTCATAGGCGGCGCGGCCCTCGGGCGTGCCGACGAGTTCCCACGCGCGCTGCACCTGGATGAAGACGGCCGCGTCCCCTCCGGTGTCGGGGTGGGTCTGGCGCAGTCGCAGACGATAGGCGCGCCGCAGCTCGCCGTCGTCGACGGTGGGGTCCACCCCGAGGATCTCGTAGGCGGAAGCCGAGAGCGGGCTGTCGAACATCGCTCTCCTTCCGAGATCGCGTCATCCAGAATATCCGGGCGCTGTTGTGGATCAGCCGGGGACGTCGACGATGCGCTCCACGCCGGTCACCGGCACGACGGAACCGGCGGACGCCGCCGCGATGTCCTCGACGAGACGGTCGACCTCGTCCGCTGGCGCCCACACCTCGAACGTCGCCAGGGCTGCATAGCGGGCGTCGCCGAGCGTCGCTCCGTGGTGCAGCACCCAGTCGCGCAGGAGGTTGTCGTAGCGCCCGGCATCCGCATGGGCGACATCGATCGTCACCTGCGTGAGTGACTGCCGCCGTACGAGCGCTGCGAGATCGAGAGCCTCGGACACGGCCGTGGAGTAGGCGCGCACCAGACCGCCCGCTCCGAGCTTCACCCCGCCGAAGTAGCGGGTCACGACGGCCACGACGTCCGTCAGCTCGCGACGCCGCAACACTTCGAGCATCGGGATGCCCGCAGTGCCGGAGGGTTCGCCGTCGTCCGATGACCGCGCCTGGTCTCCGAGGAGTCCGGTGACCATCGCGCTGCAGTTGTGCCGGGCATCCCACCACCGCTTCCGCAGCCGTGCGATCACGGCATCCGCCTCGTCGACTGAGGCGACCGGCTCGACAGTCGCGATGAATCGCGACTTCTTGATGACGAGCTCATGCTCCACAGGCGCGGCGATCGTCGCCGGGTAGCTGCGGGGCGGAGTCATCCGCCTCAGACTACCCAGCGCCGGAGCCCGCTCAACGATCGACGAACGACATCTGCTGCGGGTTGTACCGATCTCCCTGCACCCCGACCCGCTCGGCGAGCTGGTCGAGATCCGCCATCTCGTCTGCCGAGAGCGCCACGGCCGCCGCTCCCGCGTTCTCGGCGATCCGCGACGTGCGCCGTGTGCCGGGGATGGGGACGATGAACGGCTCGCGGGCGAGCAGCCAGGCCAGCGCGATCTGGCCGGACGATGCGTCCTTCGCCTCGGCGAGTGCCGTGACGTGACTCACGAGGGCCTGGTTCGCCGCCCGGTTCTCCTCGCTGAAGCGGGGGATCGTGCCGCGGATGTCTCCGTCTGCGAATGAGGTGGTCTGGTCGACGGTGCCGGTGAGGAACCCCTTGCCCAGAGGGCTGAAGGGTACGAAGCCGATGCCGAGCTCACCGAGGGTCGGCAGAACCTCACGCTCGGGATCGCGCGTCCACAGCGAGTACTCGCTCTGCAGCGCGGTGACCGGCTGCACAGCATGCGCGCGTCGGATGGTGGATGCCGAGGCCTCGGAGAGCCCGAAATGACGCACCTTGCCTTCGGCGATCAGCTCCGACACCGTGCCCGCGACGTCTTCGATCGGCACGTCCGGGTCGACGCGGTGCTGGTAGAAGAGGTCGATCACGTCGGTGCGCAGGCGCCGCAGCGATGCCTCCGCGACGCGGCGGATCTGCTCGGGGCGGCTGTCGAGCCCGACGCTCTTGCCGTCTTCGATGCGCCACCCGAACTTCGTCGCGATCACGACCTGGTCGCGGATCGGCTCGAGCGCCTCGCCGACGAGCTCTTCGTTGACATAGGGCCCGTACACCTCCGCGGTGTCGAAGAACGTGACGCCGAGGTCGAGAGTCGACCGCAGCACGCCGATCATCTCGTCGCGGCTGCCGGGATTGGGTCCGTAGCTCTGCGACATCCCCATGCAGCCGAGTCCGACTGCCGAGACCTCGAGGCCCTGTCCGAGTGTGCGAGTGTGCATGCCGTGTCCTTTCGTCAGGCCCGACGCTACGCGCACGCTCGCTGCTGAGGGAGGGCCTGTCGGAACCTCCCACAGGCAGCCGCCGTTCACGATTCAGCACGAACAGTCCCGGACACCGCAGAACCGGCCGTTTCGTCAGGAATCGGCCGGCTCATGCTGAATTGTGAACGCCGAGCCGTCGCGACTACTCCGCCGAGTCGTCACGCAGGTAGGCGATGTGCGCGGCGTGCCGGGTCAGGTGGTTCTGCGACTTCCGCACGAACAGCCACGCGACGAGCAGCAGCACGAACCAGATCGGGGTCACGAGCAGCGCGGTCAGCGTGTCGGGCTGGGTCGTCAACGCCCACAGGATGAACACGAAGAACGCGAGCACGACGTAGACCATGAAGATGCCGCCCGGCATCCGGAACCTCGATGCGGCGACCTTCTCGGGCCGCCGGCGCCGGTAGACGAGGTAGCTGCACAGGAAGATCGTCCAGACGAACATGAAGCACACCGCCGAGACCGTGGTGACCATGTCGAACGCGGTGCCGATGTCCTTGCCGGCGTAGAGCAGCACGACACCCGACAGCAGCAGGATGCACGACAGGAACAGCGCGTTCTGCGGCACCCGGCGCTTCGACAGGCGTCCGAACAGCCGGGGCGCATCGCCGTCCTGTGCGAGCCCGAACACCATGCGCGAGGTCGAGTAGATGCCCGAGTTGGCGCTCGACATGGCAGAGGTCAGCACGACGAGGTTCACGACGGTCGCGGCGATGCCGAGGCCCGCGAGAGCGAACATCGCGATGAAGGGGCTCTCGCCCGCGACGTACTCGGTCCACGGCGTGACGGCCATCAGGATGACGAGGGCGCCGACGTAGAAGAGCAGGATGCGGATCGGGATCGCGTTGATCGCCTTCGGCAGATTCTTCTCGGGGTCCTTCGTCTCGGCCGCGGCGGTGCCGACGAGCTCGACGCCGACGAACGCGAAGACAGCGATCTGGAACCCGGCGACGAAGCCCATGAACCCGTGCGGGAACATGCCGCCGTGATCCCACAGGTTCGCGAAGCTCGCCGTGCCCGCATCGTGCTGGAAGCCGGTGAAGATCATCACGAGACCCGTGATGATGAGCGCCACGATCGCCACGATCTTGATGAGCGCGAACCAGAACTCCATCTCGCCGAAGGCGGCGACGGTGGGCAGGTTCAGCGCGAGCAGGATGACGATCACCAGCACGCCGGGGATCCACAACGGGATGCCGGGGAAAAGCGCATCCGTGTAGCCGGCGATCGCGATCACGTCGGCGACTCCGGTGACGACCCAGCAGAACCAGTACGTCCATCCGGTGAAGAACCCCGCCCACGGGCCGAGCAGGTCGCTGGCGAAGTCGCTGAACGACTTGTACTTGAGGTTCGAGAGCAGCAGCTCGCCCATCGCCCGCATGACGAAGAACAGCATGAAGCCGATGATCATGTAGACGAAGATGACCGAGGGGCCCGCGACCGAGATGGTCTTGCCGCTGCCCATGAACAGGCCGGTGCCGATCGCGCCGCCGATCGCGAGCAGCTGGATGTGCCGGTTGCTCAGTGCCCGCTTCAGGTGCTGCTCGTCGCCGTCGGCCGATCCGTCCACCCCGACGGATCCGCCTGTCTTCTCTGTCGTCATCGCTCGAACCTCCGGTGTTCCGTGCCGCGTCCCGCTGCGGCATCCTTCCGACCGTACTTGGCGATCGGGGATGGCATCCAACCGAATCGATTCGATATCCTGGTACGACCCCCGATCATCCCCCAGTTCTGCGAGCCTCTTCTCTCATGGCCACCTCTCTGACCACGGGCCGTCCGTGGCGTGTCATCCTGTCGTTCTCCATTCCCCTGCTGCTCGGAAACGTCGTGCAGCAGATGTACCAGTTCGCTGACGCCGTCGTCGTCGGCCGGCACCTCGGCGTCGAGTCCCTCGCCGCCGTCGGCGCCACCGGCAGCCTGCTGTTCCTGCTCATCGGCTTCGCCTGGGGTCTGACCAGCGGTTTCGCGATCCCCATCGCGCAGGCGTTCGGAGCGGGTGACGGTGCCGCCGTGCGCCGCTCGGTCGCGACCGGCGTGATCCTGACCGGAATCACGAGCGTGGTGCTCACGATCGTCGCGCCCCTGATAGCCCGACCCGTGCTCGAGCTGCTGCAGACGCCGGCCGAGCTCATGCCCGAGGCGACGGTCTTCACCCAGATCAGCTTCATCGGCGCGAGCGCGACGATGTTCTTCAACTACCTCTCGGCGATCATCCGGGCGATCGGCGACTCGCGCACACCGCTCATCTTCCTGACCGTCTCGTGCGCTCTCAACGTCGGCCTCGTGATCCTGATGGTCGGTCCGCTCGAGTGGGGAGTCGGCGGCGCAGCCCTCGCGACCGTCGTGGCCCAGGCCGTCTCCGTCGCACTGTGCCTCGAGTTCGTGCGCCGTCGCCTGCCGATGCTGCACCTGCGTCGCGCCGACTGGCGAGTCACCCGAGACGACTTCAGGGAGCACCTGCGCCTCGGTCTGCCGATGGGATTCCAGGCATCGATCATCGCGATCGGCACGCTCACCGTGCAGGTGGCGCTGAACACGCTCGGCTCGGATGCCGTCGCGGCCTACACGACGGCATCCCGTGTCGACGGCCTCGCGGTCGCCTTCCTCTCGTCGCTGGGCCTGGCGTCGTCGATGTACACGGCGCAGAACCTGGGCGGGCGCCGCCCCGACCGCATCCGTCGAGGGGTCGTCGAGGGCACCTGGATGGCGATCGCCGCCGGCATCGCACTCGGCGTCATCATCATCGCGTTCGGCACGCCGATGGTGCGCCTGTTCGTCGGTGAGGGGTCCGACGAGGTCGTGCGACTCGCGCACCTCATGCTGATCATCAACGGATGCGGGTACTGGGCCCTCGGTGTGCTGTTCGTGCTCCGCGGGGCGCTGCAGGGCCTCGGCCACACCCTCATCCCCACCGTCACGGGCGTGATCGAGCTGGTGATGCGCGTGGGAGCGGCCGTCGTGCTCGGCGCGCTCATCGGATTCGAGGGCGTCGCGCTCAGCAACCCTCTCGCCTGGCTCGGCGCGATCGTGCTGCTGGTGCCCGCGTACGTGCGCGCTCACCGGTCGCTCGCCCGCATGCCGGTCGACCCGATCGAGTCCACCGAGACGTCGGCGATGGCGATCATCGGTCCGACCGACGGCTCGATGGTCGTCGACGCGGTCGTCACCCAGCCGGTGCGAGTGGTCAAGAGGTCCCGGTTCGCACGGTTGAAGCGCCGCTGAACAACGCGTCACGGTTGAGGAACATCATCCTTCAGATGGATGCCCAGAATGCCGACACTTCGTAATGTTGGTGATGCGGAGGTTCCGCGGACCGGGGGGTCGTGATGACATCGTCAAGGGTGGCAAGCGAACTGGCATCGATACTGGTGCCGATCGGAGTGGTGGGGGCCGTGCTCGCGGCGCTGTGCGCGATCGTGGCGGGAGTCGCGATCATGCGCGGAGCGGCGGGTCTCGCCGGTGGAGCAGTAGGACTGTGGATCCCGAGCGCGATGCTCAGCACCACGGCATCGTTCGCGAATCAGTGGACGCCGCTGCTCGTGTCCGGCATCGTGCTCGTCGCGATGCTGGTGATCGGAGCCGTCGCACGCGGGATCGTCAACGCGGGCGAGCCTGCCCGTGAGGTCGCCCGCGCCGCGCGGATCCAGGCTGTCGTCGACGCGCCCGAGCCGACGGTCCCGGCGCGCTCCACGAAAGCGCCGAGCACCGGCAGTCAGCCTGCGCTCGCAGGCTGAGCCGCACTCAGCGGTAGTCGCGATCCCGGTGCTGCGCGGCCTCGTCTCCTGAGGCCACGCGCTCGGCCTCTCGGGCGCGCAGTTCGACCCGGCGGATCTTGCCGGAGATCGTCTTGGGCAGCTCGGGCACGAACTCGATGATCCGCACCCAGAGGTGCGAGGACAGCCGGTCGTGGGCGTAGGCGAAGATCGATCGCGCGGCCTCGGCGTCGGATCCGGTCGCGTCGGGGCGCAGGCACACGTACGCCTTCGGGACTGCGAGCCGCGTCGGATCGGGGCTCGGGATCACCGCCGCCTCGATCACGAGGTCGTGCTCCAGCAGCACCGACTCGAGCTCGAACGGCGAGATCTTGTAGTCGGACGCCTTGAACACGTCGTCCGCCCGGCCGATGTAGGTCAGATAGCCGTCGGCATCCCGCTGGGCGATGTCGCCGGTGTGGTGGTATCCGCCGACGCGCGACTCGGCCGTCTTCTCGGGGTCGTCGTAGTACCCGGCCATGAGCCCGACCGGAGGATGCGCCAGGTCGAGCGCGATCTCGCCCTCGTGCTCGGCGAGCTCACCGGTCGCGGGGTCGAGCAGCACGACGGGGTATCCGGGCAGGGGGCGTCCCATCGATCCGATCTTGACGACCTGACCGGGGGAGTTGCCCACGCAGGCCGTCATCTCGGTCTGGCCGAAGCCGTCGCGGATCGTGCCTCTCCACGCCTCCTGCACCCGGTCGATGACCTCGGGGTTCAGCGGTTCGCCGGCTCCGACGAGCTCGCGCGGCGGGTGGGTCAAGCGCCCGAGGTCGGCCTGGATCAGCATCCGCCACACGGTGGGCGGCGCGCAGAACGTCGAGACATGATGCGCGTCCATGACCTGCATGAGGGTGTTCGCGTCGAAGCGGTCGTAGTTGTAGACGAACACGGTCGCCTCGGCGAGAAAGGGCGAATAGAAGCTCGACCACGCATGCTTCGCCCAACCCGGCGACGAGATGTTCAGGTGCACGTCGTCGGGGCGCACACCGAGCCACCACATGGTCGACAGATGCCCGATCGGGTACGACACGTGGGTGTGCTGCACGAGCTTCGGACGGTTGGTCGTGCCGCTCGTGAAGTAGAGCAGAGCCGTGTCATCGGCGGGGGTCGCGGCGTCGGGCTCGAACGTCGTCGGAGCGTCGGCGGAATCGTCGAAGCGCGTCCACCCGGCCGGAATGCCCTCGCCCACGCCGATGCGCAGGACGTCGCCGTCGATGTCGGTGATGCGCTCGGCCAGGCCGCCGAGCGTCACGATGGCGCGGGCGTGTCCGTGGTCGACGCGGTAGGCCAGGTCGGATGCCGAGAGCAGCGTCGAGGTGGGGATCGACACCGCGCCGACCTTGGTGATGGCGAGCATCACCTCCCAGAGCTCGATGGTGTTGCCGAGCATCACGATGACGTGGTCGCCCCGCCCGATGCCGAGTCCTGTGAGCCAGGCGGCGACCTGGTCGGAGCGGCTCGACAGCTCTCCGTAGGTCCACGACTCGAGGCTGAGGTCGGCTGACACGATCTGCACCGCCGGGCGGTCGGGCGACTCGCCGGCGATCACGTCGAACCATTCGAGCGCGAAGTTGAACTCAGCGGGCGCAGGCCAGGCGAACCCCTCGCGTGCCGCGGCGTAGTCCGTCGCGTTCGCGAACAGGAAGTCGCGCATCTCTCTGATCGCGGTCGTGGCTGCGGTGGCGCTGCGGCTCATTCTGGGCTCCTTTGCTCGGCAGACGTGTTCCATCCTCGCACCGAGCGCGGACGCCGGCCTCTGACCCCCGCACGTGCGGAAGGAGATCCCTCGCTCAGAAGGACCGAATCCACTGCCTGGTCCTTCGGTGCGAGCGATCTCCTCCTGAACGGAGGCCCGCACACGGGCAGACGAGCGGGCGGGAGCCGCGGCTAGGGCAGGCGGATCGTCCCCGTGGCGATGCGCTCGGTCGGCATCCGATCGCGGTTGTACGTGATCTCGTCGTATCCGTGCGGTGTCGGCATCCCGTCGTCGTCCAGGCTCACGAAAACGATCTTCTCGATCGTGAGGATGCGCTTGCGCGTGATCATGTTGCGGGCGACGGCGCGCATGGTCAGAGACGTGGTGCCGAAGTGCGTGGCCTGCAGGCCGATCTCGATCAGGTCGCCCTGCACGGCTGAGGCCTCGAAGTTGATCTCGGAGATGTGCTTCGTCACGGCCCGATAATTGCCCAGCTGCACGATCGCGTAGATCGCGGCCTCTTCGTCGATCCACTTCAGCAGGCTGCCGCCGAACAGCGATCCGTTCGCGTTGAGGTCTTCCGGCTTCACCCATTTGCGGGTGCGGAAGTTGATGCCGTCTTCGGACCACTGCCACTCGGGTGTCTTCTGCTTCGCCATGCTTCGAGGGTAGGAGCCGCGTGAGTCGGGGGTGTTACGCGAGGATGCCGAACCGATCTGCACGGGCAGATCTGCTGGGGCCGATCTCCTCTGGGCCTATCTGCTCTGGGCCGATCTGCCGCGAGCGGATACTCGCCCGCACTCCGACACGGCGGCGGATGCTGGGGCCATGAGCGAAGACAACCCCATCCCGCAGTTCGGCCCCGAGGCCCGCCGGGCACTGTTCCACGAACGAGTGCTCGTGCTCGACGGCGCCCTCGACGACGACAACGGCACGCTGCTCATGACGCAGCTGCTCACCCTCTCGGCGGAGGATCCGACGACCGACATCGCCCTGTGGATCCATTCGCCCGGTGGTTCCGTGCCGGCGATGCTCGCGATCCGCGACCTCATGACCCTCGTGCCGAACGACGTGTCGACCCTCGCACTCGGGCTCGCGTGCAGCGCCGGGCAGTTCCTCCTCTCAGCCGGGGCGAGGGGCAAGCGCAGGGCGCTCCCGCACGCGCGCATCCTCATGCATCAGGGCTCGGCGGGGATCGGCGGCTCGGCGGGCGAGCTCGAGACGCAGGCCGACGACCTGAGGCACATGCGCGACACCGTGCTCGGGCTGATCGCGGCCGACACCGGACAGCCCGTGGAGCGCATCTTCGAGGACTCGCTGCACGACCGCTGGTACACGGCGGAGCAGGCGAAGGACTATGGCTTCATCGACGAGCTCGTCGCCTCGCTCGCGGATCTCATGCCGCGTCGTCGGGCCCGGGTCGGACTGGGGGCGGGCGCATGAGCGGCTACACGATCCCCAACGTCATCGCGCAGCATCCGCGCGGTGAACGCGTCATGGACGTCTACTCGCACCTGCTCGCCGAGCGGGTCATCTATCTCGGCACCGGCATCGACGCCGGAGTCGCCAACGCGTTGATCGCGCAGCTGCTGCACCTCGATGCCGACAGCCAGGATTCCGGCATCCAGTTCTACATCAACAGCGAAGGTGGCGACCCGGGGGCGGCGCTCGCGATCTACGACACCATGCAGCACGTGCGTCCGGCGATCGCGACGACGTGTGTGGGTCAGGCGATCGGGCCGGCGGCGCTGCTGGTCGCGGCAGGGGCTCCGGGACAGCGGGCAGCTCTCGCGCACGCCCGCATCGTGCTGCATCAGCCGGCGGGCCAGTCGCGGGGAGCGATCCCCGACCTCATCCTCGCGGCGGACGAGGTCGTGCGGGTGCGTTCCGACATGGAGTCGATCCTCGCCAGGCACAGCGGACGCTCGCTGAGCGAGCTGCGCGCCGACACCGACCGGGATCGCGTCTTCACGGCATCCGCCGCCCGGGACTACGGTCTGGTCGACACCGTGCTGGGGGAGCGGGCGGACTGAGGGGCCACGGCGTTCGTCTGCAGGATCGGGGCACGGATGCAGGATGATTCTGCCGTTCTGGTCCTGCATCCGTGCCGAAGTCCTGCAGACGGACGGACCCGCAGACGGACGGACCCGCAGACGGACGGACCCGCAGACGGACGGACCCGCAGACGGACGGACCTGCAGACGGGCGGACCTGCAGACGCACGGACCTGCAGACGCACGGACCTGCAGACGGACGGGCAGACGAGACGAGCCGTCAGGCGGCGAGGGCGAAGGCCCCGCGGGTGGCGGACACCGCAGCGGATGCCGGAGCCATCGTCGCCTGGCGCAGCTCGTCGGCCACGGCGCTCGTCAGTTCGATCAGCGAGGTGTCGAGGGCCCCGGCGATCGCCGCGATCATCTCGCTCGACGGCTCCTTGAGTCCCCGTTCGACCTCGGAGAGGTATTGCGGCGAGACTCCGGCGTTCCCTGCCGTCTCGGTCAGGGTCTCGTCCCGGTCGTGTCGTCGACGGCGCAGCTGATCGCCGACCATCTGGCGCCAGAGGGGCTCGGGCTCACTGGGACGAGGGCGGGCAGAGCGAGGTGCGCGAGGGAACGGGACGAGGTCGGCCATGCCTCACGATAATCCGCCGTCAGCGCACGATTCGAGCGGTTCTGCTCAGAGCAGAAATCAGGCCTCGGTGCGCTCTGAAGGCGCATCGATGGTCCCATCGGCAGCGTCGGTCGCCGCCCAGCTCGCGAGCATCCGCAGTTTGTCGGCCGATGCCGTTCCCGGCTCGGCCGTGTACGTCGACATCTGCAGGCCCGGGTCGGCAGGCAGCTCGAACGCCTCGTAGGTGAGTTCCATCTCGCCGACGACCGGGTGGTTGATGCGCTTGACACCGCTGCGGTGAAAGCGCACGTTGTGCGCCGCCCACAGGGTGCGGAACCGCTCACTGCGCGTTGACAGCTCGCCGACGAGATCGGTGAGCTTGCGGTCGAACGGGTTGCGCCCCGCTTCGCCGCGCATCGCGGCCACGAGCTCCTGGGTGTTTCGCTCCCATTCGGGGTAGAACGTCTGTGCGGCCGGTTCGAGGAAGGCGAAGCGGGCGCTGTTCGGCACCGGGGTCGTGAAGAGCGGCGCATAGAGCGCGCGGCCGAGCGCGTTCGCCGCGAGGTAGTCGAAGTAGTTGTTGCGCACGATCGCCGGCGCCTCGGTCATCGCGTCGAGCAGGCGCAGGATGCTGGGGCGCAGCGTCTCGACCTTCTTGCGCGGCTTGCGGGCGACGGGTGAGGCGTTCGCGGTGCGGGCGAGATCGAACAGATGCGCGGTCTCGGCCTCGTCGAGCTGAAGAGCACGGGCGAGCGCATCGAGCACGCTGTCGGAGACGCCGGACAGATCGCCCCGTTCGAGCCGGGTGTAATAGTCGACGCTGACGCCGGCGAGCAGCGACACCTCTTCACGGCGCAGCCCCGGCACACGCCGGTTGCCGCCGAATGCGGGGAGGCCGGCCTGGTCGGGGGTGATGCGGTCGCGCCTCGACGAGAGGAATTCGCGCACCTCGCTGCGGGTGTCCATGTATGCGACGGTACGCCCCCTGTCGCGACGGAGGGAGGTACTGGTGGACTCTCCCTCGCGTGTGAGCGGACGCGCACACTGGAGGTATGACGATGAACATCACGCTCAATACCGGCATCGAGATGCCCGCCCTCGGCTTCGGAGTGTTCCAGGCTGCTCCGGACGAGACGGTCGATGCCGTCAGCACCGCTCTCGAGACCGGCTACCGCCTGATCGACACCGCCGCCGCCTACGGCAATGAGCGCGAGGTCGGCGAGGCGATCCGCCGCACCGGCATCGCGCGCGACGAGGTCTTCATCGAGACCAAGGTCTGGATCAGCGATTTCGGCTACGACGAGACCCTGCACGCGTTCGAGAAGTCGACGGGCAAGCTCGGGGTCGATCAGCTCGACCTGCTGATCCTGCACCAGGCCCTGCCGACCCGCTTCGACCTCACCCTGGGTGCCTATAAGGCGCTCGAGACCCTGCTCGCCGACGGTCGGGTGCGCGCCATCGGCGTCAGCAACTTCATGGTGGAGCACCTCGACAAGCTGGCGGCGGAGACGAGCATCGTCCCCGCGCTCAACCAGATCGAGGTGCACCCCTACTTCCAGCAGCGCGAGGTGCAGCAGGCGGATGCCGCGGCCGGCATCGTCACCCAGGCGTGGTCGCCCATCGGCGGCATCACGGCCTACCGCCCCAACGGCGCATCCGTCTTCGACGACGAGACGCTCACGGCCATCGCCGCAGAGCACGGCAAGTCGCCGGCACAGGTGATGCTGCGCTGGCACCTGCAGCAGGGTCGCTCCGCGCTGCCGAAGTCGGTGCGTCCCGCCCGCATCGCCGAGAACTTCGACGTCTTCGACTTCGAGCTCACCGCCGACCAGCTCGACGCGATCGATGCGCTCGACACCGGTGTGCGCCGTGGCCCCGAGCCCGAGGACGTCACGCTCGAGACCTTCGGCCGCGAGATCCCCGAGGCGTGACCTAGAGAGCGGCGGCGACGCCGGGGAGCAGCTTGGCCGAGATCGTGCCGAGCTGCTCCCTCTCCTCTGCGGTCAGAGGGTCGAGGATCAGTTCGCGGATCTGCGCCACATGAACGGGCGCCGCCGCCCGCAGCAGGTCACGACCGGCATCCGTCAGCGCAGCGGTCAGCGTGCGCTTGTCGCTGCTGCACGAGGTGCGCGTCACCCAGCCGCGGTCTTCGAGCGAGTCGATCGCGTGGCTGAGTCGTGAGCGGCTGAGCCCGGCGATCTGCGCGAGCTCGGTCATCGGGATCGCGCGATCACCCTGACCTGCGAGGGTCACCAGGATCGCGTAGTGCGAGTGCTTGAGCCCGGTCTCGGCCTTGAGCGTGCGATCGAGCACCTGCGGCAGCAGCTGCACGAACCGGATGGTCGGCAGCCACGTCTGCATCTCCGCATCGTCGAGCCTCCGCTCGCTCGCCACCTGCGCGTTCATCAGGCGGCTGACAGGTCGAGCGTGTGCGAGGTGTGGTCGCGCTTGGCCTCGAGGTAGCGGTGGTTCGCGTCCGACAGGTGCACGCCGGTGGCCACCTGCTCGGTGACGCGGATGCCGAGGGCGTCGAGCTGTGCCGCCTTGTCGGGATTGTTGCTCAGCAGACGGATGCTGTCGACGCCCACCGCCTGCAGCATCTGCGCGGCGATCGTGTAGTCGCGTTCGTCTTCTCCGCGGCCGAGTGCGACGTTCGCCTCGTACGTGTCGAGGCCGGCATCCTGCAGCGCGTACGCGTCGAGCTTGGCGTAGAGGCCGATGCCCCGACCCTCCTGGCGCAGGTAGAGCAGGAACCCGCCGTCTTCGGCGATGCGCTCGACGGCTTCGCGCAGCTGCGGGCCGCAGTCGCAGCGCTCAGAACCGAACACGTCACCGGTCAGGCATTCGCTGTGCGGACGCACCAGGGGTGCGTCGCCGCCGTCGGCCGCGCGCTCCATGGCGGCCCTCCAGTCGCCGAGCCCGAGCAGCAGGTGCTCGCGGCCGTCGATCAGTCCGTCGAACGTGACGACATCCGCCGTGGTCGAGAACCCGTCGGCGAAGCGCATCGGCACGCGCACCCGCGTCCGCTCTGTGGCGACCGGAACGACGGTTGAAGTTTCAATCATGTCGGGTGCAACGCGCCGACGCCTGCGATATTCCCGCTGGCGCACTACTTCACGGAACGACGACGCACGGGCTTGAGCTCGCTGGCGAGGATGCCGAGCACCACGAGCGCTCCGCCGACCAGCGCGGCGACGGGCAGGCGTTCACCGGCGATGCGCCCGATCACGGCCGCCCAGACCGGTTCGCCCGCATAGATGATCGTCGCGCGGGTCGGGGACACGGACTTCTGGGCCCAGTTCATCGTGAGCTGGATGACGCAGCTCGCCGCTCCGAGTCCGACTGCGCAGCCGACCCAGATCCACGAGAACTCGGGCAGGCCCTCGCCGACGATCGGCATGGTGAGGATGCCGAGCACTCCGGCGGTGAGGAGCTGGATGATCGTGATCCTGCCGAGGTCGATCCGGCCGGCGAACACGCTGATCAGGATGATCTCGGCCGCGATGGGCAGGGTGCTGATGAGCGTCAGGATCTCGCCCGCCCCGAGGGTCAGGGCGAACGCATCGGGTCCCGCGATGAGCAGCAGTCCGAGGAACGCGAGCGCGGCGCCCACGAACGCCATGGCCGGTGGGCGCTTGCGGAAGACGGCCCACTGCGCGAGCGGCACGAGAGGGATGTACATCGCGGTGATGAACGCCGAGGTGCTCGAATCGATGGTCTGCAGCCCGACGGTCTGCAATCCGTATCCGAGATAGATCATCACGCCGATCGCGACCCCGGCGCCGATGTCGCGCCAGCGGATGCCGCGCAGCGCCCGGCGGAAGATGACGATGCTGATCGCGCCGGCGACCAGGAACCGGATGCCGACGAAGAACCACGGCCCCGAGTGCTGCATCGCCCAGTGCACCAGGAGGAATGTGCTGCCCCAGACCGCCGTCACGGCGATGAGGGCGACCTCCTGTCGGCGCAGGCTCATGAAGCGGAATCGAGTGGACATGCTGTCCTTTCTCGACGCGGCCGGGACGAGCCTAGCGCCGCGCCGACCGCCGTCTCGAATCGCCGGTCGGCCCGATATGTCGACGGAATACGGGCGGGTGCGCGATCCGGACGGCGTCTCGCTAGCCTCGGATCATGAGCAACTTCGTGAGCGCCACCGAACTGCGCGATCTGCTGACGTCCGAGACCCCCGTGCGTGTGATCGACGTGCGCTGGCGACTCGACCGGCCCGACGGCCGGGAGGACTACCTCGCGGGCCACATCCCGGGGGCGGTCTTCGTGCCGCTCGCGACCGAGCTCGCCACCCACGGCGAGCCCTCGGACGGCCGGCACCCCCTGCCCTCCACAGCGACGCTCCAGGATGCCGCCCGGCGGTGGGGTGTGAACCGGGGTGACGTCGTCGTCGCCTATGACGACGCCAAGGGAGTCAGTGCGTCACGAGCATGGTGGCTGCTGCGTCAGGGCGGTGTCGACGTGCGCGTCCTCGACGGCGGCATCCGCGCGTGGACGGCCGCCGGCCTTCCGGTCGCCGACGATGACGTGCAGGCCGAGCCCGGCGACGTCGTCCTCGACGAGATCGGCGGCGATGCGATCTCGATCGACGAGGCCGCCTCGTTCGTCGACACCGGTGTGCTGCTCGACGCGCGCGCGCCGGATCGCTATCGGGGAGAGCACGAGCCTTTCGATCCGATCGCCGGGCACATTCCGGGCGCGCTCAACGTCCCGATGGCCGCCCATCTGGATGCCGAGGGCCGGATCCTCGACACTGATACCCTTCAGGCGACCTTCGCCGCCCTCGGGGTGACCGAGGGGACGCCCGTCGCGGCCTACTGCGGCTCGGGCATCACGGCGGCGCACACCGCGCTGGTGCTGGATGAGATCGGCATCGAGGCGAAGGTCTTCCCCGGCTCGTGGAGCCAGTGGTCGAACACTCCGGGACGCCCGGTCGCGGTCGGCGATCAGCCCGGGTGAGTCGGTCGGCTCCGAGCTCGCAGGCGGGCGCGGTCAGCGCCCGTCGGCGTAGCTCCAGGCGACGCCGAGCAGTCCGGGTCCGAATGCGCGTCGCACCTGGTGCACCGAATTGCGGCCCTCGAGCGACAGCTCGGTGAGCTTCGAGCCGTCCGGCGTCTCGACGCGCTCTTCGATCCGGTCGGGCAGCGCGTCGGGGTGGAATCGCGTCCACACCAGCAGCTCCCTGGTCTGCCGGGCGACGGCGTGGCCCGTCTCGCGCTGCGGGGGATAGTCCGGCGGGTAGGCGACCGACCACTCGACCATCGCGGTGCTCGGAGCGGTCAGAGGAACGTCGAGTTCGAACAGGACGCCGTGCACCTCGCCGTTCGGGTGCGAGTACCGGGCAGCGATGCGTCCTCCCGCCACCGCCTCGATGAACGGGGCGGGAGTGCTGATGCCCGGTGTCATCTCGAGGAACGGGATCGACGCGACGGTGCCGACGGTCGACTGCACGATGCTGCGCGTGATCGAGTACGAGACGTTGCCCGCGGCATCCACGTCCGTCACCGAGTGGGTCGTGAGTTCGCGCGACGTGTCGGGGTACTCCGCGCCGAGAGCGGCGAACGCCTCTTTGACGGCGTCCTCGAGCTCCTGCTCGTCGAGCGGGAAGAGGTTGGGTCCGAGCGGACCGGTGCGGTTCGTGGTGCCGAGCAGGGCGGTGAGAGAGCCGGGCTCGAGGTGCAGCAGCTGCTCGATGTCGCCGAGCGCGGCCATCGACTGGGCACCCTCGGGGCGCCGAGCTCCGGACCGCCAGTAGCTGAGCGTCGCCATGGACACGCTGTTGCCGCGGGCGCGCAGCTGCTCGTGCAGCCGCGCCAGAGTCAATCCACGCGCATTGATCGCGTCGCGGAAGGACGCTGCGAATACATCGGCATATCGGCGCAGACCACTTTCCATGCTCATCACAGCACCCCCTCCGGTATGTGAAGAATCGAGCCCTAGAGTGAGCATACGACCACACCAGCATCGCGTAGGGGACGAGGTGCTATTTCTGGGGTCTATCGGCTGAGCAGTCGTGAGCAGGGTGCCCGACCTCGCGACCACTCGGCCTGACGCAGTGTCGCCCCCGTCGCTGCGTTCTGTCGCGGGGCCTGATGATCGATCTGGGGAGATCCATCGGGCCCCGCGAACACCTCTCCGGTGTCGGCGCTCACTCAGCGCCCCCGCGTAGACTGGGGGGAACACCCCCGGAGGACCCTCGATCTTCATGTCTGCCACCGCCCGCGCGTTCACCGTGCGTCACCTCCAGTTGCTGCGCGCGCTCTTCGCCGCCGCCGCTGCAGTGATGATCACCTTCTCGCCCGATCACTCGGCGGCCGTCGGTCTCTCCGTCTTCAGCGGCTTCGTGCTCACCACCGGCCTCGTGATGATCGTCGCCGCGTGGCTCGTCTACCCGGCCGGTCAGCGCTGGCCGTCCGTCGTGTTCGCCCTGCTGAGCTTCGTCGCCGGGATGACCGCCGGTGTGCCCGCATGGCGTACCGAAGACCTCTTCTTCGTCGTCGTGATCGCCTGGGCGGTCTCGACCGGCATCCTCGAGCTCGTCGTCGGACTCCGTGCGCGCAAGGCCGGCGACGCGACCGCACGGGACTCGATCACCCTCGGCGCCTTCGGCCTGCTGCTGGCCGTGCTCCTGATCGCGATCCCGGCGGGCTTCGTGCAGCCGTACGCCATCGAGGGAGCCGGTGCGTTCGAGCTGACCGGCATCATCCTCGGCGTCGGGATGTTCGGCGGATACGCGGCCATCGTCGCGGTCTTCCTCGGCATCGCCGGTCTGACCCCGAAGCGAGCGGATGCTGTCGCCGCCGGGACCACGATCGAGAACGACCCCGCCCCCGCCGGGCACGGAGGAGAGCGATGAGCGACGAGAAGCCCACCCGACGCGACATTCTGCGCCCGCTGCACCTGCTGGGAATCGCTCTCGGCTGCGGTGTCTTCGCCGCGGTGGTGACGCTCGTGTCGACCGGCGCCTTCACCGCCCGGGTGAACAACGCCATCGCGAACGGCACCTACGACGGCCTCACGCCGATCGCTCTCGGCCTGGTGGTCGGCGGCGGCGCATTCATCGTCACGCTGCTGTTCCTCGCCATGCTGATCCTCGTGGTCGACCCGGCCGAGGTCACCAAGAAGGTCGACCGCCCCGTGCTGTTCGACCCCGAGACTCCCGACGAGCCGGGCGCCGACAAGCCGGGCCGCACCTCCTCCTCCTGACCGGATCGCAAGCTCCTCCTGACCGGATCGCAAGGTTCTCCATCGCGACCGGAATAGTCCCGGGCTGCGACGGCTTGTCCCTGTAGTGACTGCCTCGATCGACCGCGCCTCCATCGGACTCAGGTCGGAACGAGGCCCGGTGCTCGGGGCCCTCATGCTCGCCACGGGGCTGATCGCGATCGACGCGACGATCCTCGCTACCGCGGTGCCCAGCATCGTGCGCGATCTGGGCAGCTACCAGCAGTTCCCCTGGCTCTTCTCGGTCTATCTGCTCGCACAGGCGGTCAGCGTGCCGATCTACTCGCGCTTCGCCGATACCGTCGGCCGCAAGCCGATCATCCTGCTCGGCATCGCGCTGTTCCTGCTCGGGTCGGTCCTCTCCGGCTTCGCCTGGAGCATGACCGCCCTGATCGTGTTCCGCATCATCCAGGGCCTCGGCGCCGGTGCCGTCGCGCCGATGTCGATGACGATCGTCGGCGACATCTACACGGTCGCCGAGCGCGCCAAGGTGCAGGGGTACATCGCCTCGGTGTGGGCGATCTCCTCTGTCGTCGGGCCGGCGCTCGGCGGCATCTTCGCCCAGCTCGACGCCTGGCGGTGGATCTTCTGGGTCAACATCCCGCTGTGTCTGATCGCGGGATGGATGCTGCTGCGGCGGTATCACGAAGAGAAGCAGACGCAGCGTCATCGCATCGACTACGCCGGTGCCGTGCTGCTCACGGTCGGACTCACGGGCTTGATCCTCGGGATGCTGGAGGGCGGCAACGCCTGGGCGTGGCTGTCGATCCCCAGTGCCGTCTGCTTCGGACTCGGCGCCGCGGCGCTCGTGGCCTTCGGCCTCGTCGAGCGTCGCGCAGCCGAGCCGATCGTGGACCTGCGCCTGGCGGCGCGGCCGCTGATCCTCACGACCACGATCGTCTCCCTGGGCATCGGCGCCCTGATGACCGGCGTGACGAGCTTCGCACCCGCATATCTGGAAGGGTCCATCGGCATCGCGCCGCTGCTGTCGGGGTTGGCCGTCGCGGCGCTCACCCTCGGCTGGCCGCTCGCCGCCGCGAACGCGGGCCGGCTGTACATGCGGATCGGTTTCCGACGCACAGCGCTCACCGGCATGTCGATCACCGCGGTCGCGGCGATCGCTCTGGCGGTGGTCTCTCCCTGGCCCAATCCGTTCTCGATCGCCGCCGTGGCATTCGTCCTGGGCTTCGGCCTCGGCTGGAGCGCCGCCCCGACGCTGATCGCGGCTCAGGCCTCGGTCGGCTGGGGCGAGCGGGGTGCCGTGACCGGCATGAACGCCTTCGCCCGCTCGGCGGGCAGCGCGCTCGGGGTGGCCGTGTTCGGCGCGATCTCGAACTCGGTGATCGCGCAGGGCGCGGGGCCCGAGGACCCGGCGACCATCATCTCGGCATCCGTCTGGGTGTTCATCGCTGCCGCCGTCGTGGCCGTGCTCACCCTGATCGCCGCGGCGTTCATGCCGCGGGACCCGGCGGGCGCGCACTCCGGAGAACCCCGCCCCTAGCCCGCACGGCGTTGGTGACCCGGCGCCGGGTCAGATTCGTGCGGGGTCGCTTCGCTGCGGGTCGCTTCGCTGCGGGTCGCTTCGCTGCGGGTCGCTTGGCTGCGGGGTTACTTTCGCATCCGATTCGGCCGATTGCGGTGCGTTTCTGGCCCCGCATCGCGCGCGCGGTGCGTTTCTGGCCCCGCATCGCGCGCGCGGTGCGTTTCTGGCCCCGCACCGAACGAGCGGATGCCTCAGCGGCACCCGCTCGTTCGCGCTACTTCGCGAGCTGCTCGGCGATGCCGGTGTACGAGGCGGGGGTGAGGGCGAGCAGACGCTGCTTCGCGGCATCCCCGATCTCGAGTCCCTCGACGAACTCCGCCAGGTCCGCGGCGCCCACGCGGTGACCGCGGGTGAGCTCCTTCAGCAGCGCGTAGGGGTCGCTGATCGACGAGCGGCCGGCGACGACCTCCGCGCGGATGACGGTCTGGATTGCTTCGGCGAGGACTTCCCAGTTCACGTCGAGGTCGGCGAGCAGCACGTCGCGCGAGAGCGAGATGGCGTTCAGACCGCGACGCAGGTTGTCGATCGCGAGCAGCGAGTGGCCGAACGCGACGCCGATGTTGCGCTGCGTCGTCGAGTCGGTGAGGTCGCGCTGCAGTCGGCTGGTGACGAGGGTCTGTCCGAGGGATGCCAGCAGGGCGCCGGAGATCTCGAGGTTGGCCTCGGCGTTCTCGAATCGGATCGGGTTGATCTTGTGCGGCATCGTCGACGATCCGGTCGCGCCCGCGACGGGGATCTGCGCGAAGTATCCGAGCGAGATGTACGTCCAGATGTCGGTGGCGAGATTGTGCAGGATCCCGCCGGCGTGACGCACGCGATCGTAGAGCTCGACCTGCCAGTCGTGCGACTCGATCTGCGTGGTCAGCAGGTTGAAGCCCAGACCCAGGCCCTCGATGTACTCGCGCGAGATGGTGGGCCAGTCGGCGTCGGGGTCGGCGGCGATGTGCGCCGACCAGGTGCCGGTCGCGCCCGAGAACTTGGCGAGGTAGTCGGATGCCGCGATCTGCGCGCGCACGCGCTCGAGACGCCACGCGAAGACGGCGAGCTCCTTGCCCATGGTCGACGGAGTGGCCGGCTGACCGTGGGTGCGGGAGAGCATCGCGGCGTCGGCGTGCTCGGCGGCCAGCTCGCGGAGCTTCGCGATCACGACGTCGAGACCCGGCAGCCAGACCTCCTCGACCGCGCGCTTGACAGTCAGGGCGTAGGACGCGGAGTTGATGTCCTCGCTTGTGCAGGCGAAGTGGGTGAGCTCGGCGATCGCGTCGAGGCCGAGGGCCGACAGGCGGTCGCGCACGAGGTACTCGATCGCCTTCACGTCGTGCTGCGTGACGGCTTCCTTCTCGGCGAGCCAGTCGATCTCGGCCTGGCCGAAGTCGCGGTAGAGGGCGCGCAGGCGCCCCTTGTCGGCATCCGACAGGGGGCTCGTCTCGAAGAGCGAGCGGTCGGTGAGCGCGATCAGCCACTCCACCTCTACCTCGACACGGGCGCGGTTGAGGCCGGCCTCCGAGAGGAAGTCGGCGAGGCCGGTGACGGCGCCGCGGTAGCGACCGTCGAGGGGGCTCAGCGGCTGGGGCGGGAGCGAAGGCTGGAAAGTCAGGGGAGTCCTCCTGATCGGGCCCCGGGAGTGCGGGGCGTGCGGGGCTGGCGGAGAGCCGGCTCGAGCTGGCGGAACAGCCCGCGAGTCGCGGTCTCAATCATACCGAGCACCGAATCGAACATCTCGGCGCCGGCGTAGTAGGGGTCGGGGACATCCTGGCTGTGCGCGTCGGGGTCGAAGGCGAGCAGCAGGGTGACCTTGCCCTCCTCGTCCTCGTTGGCGGCCCACTCGCGCAGGATGCGCTCATGAGTGCGGTCGAGGGCGACGACGAGGTCGTTCTCCGAGAAGGAGGAGAAGGTGAACTGCTTCGCGCGGTGGAGTGAGCCGTCGTAGCCGCGGCGGCTGAGGGAATCGAGAGTGCGGTGGTCGGCCCGTTCGCCGAGGTGCCAATCTCCTGTTCCCGCGCTGCGGGAGACGATCCGCGAGCCGAGACCCTGACGTTCCGCGAGATCGCGGAACACCACCTCCGCCATCGGAGAACGGCAGATGTTCCCCGTGCACACGAAGATCACGCGGAAGGGATCCGGGGATGTCACCGTCCTATTCTGCCGGTCGCAGCCCGATCGCGCGATGCCGGAGATCCCGGGCCGGGCGGGCGCACCCGCTCTGCACCGGTGCCGCGACCGAGCCAACTGCTCACGAGGCCCGAGATCCGAGGGGCGTCCGCACATCGCAGCGGCAGTGGATCGCGGATGCTGGGCGCATGTACTCCTTCGCACTCGCACAGACCGGCGCCGCCGACACCGCCTGGGCCCAGTCCCGCGCCGTGGCAGCGCTTCACAGCGCCGTCGAGGCGCTCGACGACGTGCGCGCATCGCTCGCCGTCCTCACCGCCGACACCGACTGGCACTCCGACGGGGTGCGCGCGATGCAGCACTCGCTCGACGATCTCCGACGGAGGACACGCGTCGAGGCATCCGAGATGCGCAGCCGTGAGTCAGAGGCCGAACGGATCGACGTCTCATGACAGGGCTGACGATCGACCACGGGGGAGCGATCGCCGTCGACCCCGACGTGCTGCGCGATGTCGCTCACCGCATCGATGCCGTCGCCTCCCGTTATGACGATGCGCGTTCGGCCATCATGCGAGCGCATCGGATCATCGTCGACACACCGGGCTTCAGCGAGCACGTCGACACGGTGGGGCTGTGGGCGTCGGGCGAGCACGTCGCTCGACTCCGCTCCGAGTGCCAGGAGACCGCCGAGTCCACCCTTGTCATGGCCGACGCCTACGAATACGTCGAGCTGCGAGCGGAGGCCGAGATGCTCGCGCAGACCGATCCGAGCACGGCGCAGCGGCTGACACGACGAGCCGATCGTCTTGCTGCGTCGGACGAACGCATCTCGAAGATGGCCGACGACCTCGTCGCTCAGTGGCGCGCCAGACGCTTCGAAGGCCTCACGGGCAACCTCGTGACGCCCGCCCTGTACGACCACGTCTTCGGGACCGCGGCGCTCGTCGGGGCGTTCTCGGGGTTCGGCAAGGTGCTCCCCGGCGAGAGGCTGCAGGGCACGGCCGACCCCGTCACGGTCTCGCCGGTGAAGACGTCCTCGCCCCAGGGGGCGCCCTCGGGCCTGGCCGGAGCCTTGAGGCGCATGCCGGTCGCCGTCGGAGCGCAGGTCGCCGTCGAGAAGTACTCCTTCGCCGACGGCACCACGAAGTTCGTCGCCTACCTGGAAGGAACGCAGAGCGTCGCATGGGGAGGTGCGCAGCCGTGGGACTCCAAGTCCAACGCCGAGCTCTACACCGGGAAGAGATCCGCGTCGTATCAGGCGACGCTCGAGGCGCTCGAGGCGGCGGGGGCGCAGCCGGGCGATGAGGTCGATGTCGTCGCCCATTCGCAATCGGCCATGGTCGCCGCTCACCTCGCGATGGAGAGCCCGTTCGACGTGCAGATGCAGATCACGGCGGGAAGCCCGGTCGAGCCGACCCTGGATGACGACCAGACCATCATCCAGCTGCGTCATTCCGACGACGTGGTCTCCGGGCTGGCCGGCGGAGGATCGCCCGAGGGGACCGGGTCGGATGACAGCATCACCCTGCTCACTGAAGGAACCCCGCAGGACACCCTCGGGGATCTGACGGTCGACGCGCACCACCTCGACACGTACATCGACACCGCGGAGATGGCCGATGAGCTCAGCGACCTGCGAATCGATGCGATGCACGAGTTCTGGCGCGAGCTCGACACCGCCGAGGTGGTCGAGCGCACCGAGTATCAGGCCGAGCGTGTCGGATGACGGCCGCGCGAGGTGCGCAGGCGGGCGTCAGTCCCGACGCTGCTTCTTGCTCTGCGGACGCAGGATGAAGCCGAAGACACCGTTGATCAGCGAGATGATGAGCGCGGCGAGCACGCCCCACCAGAAGCTGCCGACCGTGAGACCCCAGCCGAACCCGCTCGTGATCCATGCCGTGAGCCACAGGAGGAAGCCGTTGATCACGAAGCCGATCAGTCCGAGGGTGATGATGTACAGCGGGAACGCGACGATCTTCACCACCGTGCCGATGACGGTGTTCACGAGCGCGAAGATCGCGGCCACCGCGAGCAGGGTCAGCACGAGCTGCAGGGTCTCGCCCGGCGCGAACGCCCTGATCTGCACCTGCAGGGCGGGGATCAGCGTCACGACCCAGAGGGCGAACGCGTTGACGACGACTCGGATGATGAAGCGCATAGTCCGTCCAGTCTTCCATGTGGGGCGCGGGAGCGCCGCGGAATCTAGACTCATGACTGTGACCGACCCGATCCTTCCGCGCATCCGTCCCGCCATCGCCGCCCTGGCGCCGTACCGACAGGGCAAGCAGGCGGGCCCCGACGCATTCAAGCTCTCGAGCAACGAGAACCCGTTCGAGCCGCTTCCGTCGGTCGCCGCGGCGCTGCAGCACACGACGCCCATCAACCGATACCCGGATGCCACCGCCGGCCGCCTCCGCGTACGACTCGGTGCACGGTACGCCGTCGAGCCCGACCAGGTGCACGTGGCTGCGGGCAGCGTCTCGATCCTCCACCAGCTGATCCTCGCGACCGCCTCCGTGGGTGACGAGGTCGTCTACGCCTGGCGCTCGTTCGAGGCCTATCCGAGCCTGCCGCTCGTCGCGGGCGCGACCGGGGTGCAGGTGCCTCTCACGCCCGACTCCCGTCACGACCTCGACGCGATGGCTGAGGCGGTCACCGAGCGCACGCGTGCCGTCATCCTCTGCACCCCGAACAACCCGACCGGTCCGATCATCACGAGCGACGAGTTCGCGACGTTCGTCGAGCGCGTCCCCGCCGATGTGCTGATCGTCCTCGACGAGGCCTACGCCGAGTTCGTGACGGTGCCCGGGGCGGTCGACGGTCTCGCCGAGCGGGTGTTCGAGCGGCATCCGAACGTCGTCGTGCTGCGCACCTTCTCGAAGGCCTACGGACTCGCGGGCCTGCGCATCGGATACGCGATCGGCAACGAGAAGGTCCTCGATGCCGCGCGCACCACCGGCATCCCGCTCTCCGTCACGTCGGCAGCCGAGAACGCCGCGATCGCGAGCCTCGACGCCGAGTCCGAGCTGCTCGAGCGCGTCGCGGTGATCGTCGAGCGCCGCACGCGCCTGCTCGAGGGGCTGCGTCGGCAGGGCTGGGACGTGCCCGACTCGCAGGCCAACTTCATCTGGCTGCCCACCGGCGAGCGCACCGACGAGGTCGCCGCCGCATTCGTCGCCGCCGACCTCATCGTGCGCCCGTTCCCGGGTGACGGCATCCGCATCTCCGTGGGCGAGGAGGCGTCCGTGGCGCGCGTGCTCGAGGTCGCATCGTCACTGCGCTGATCCGCGCCGTTCCGCCGTTTCTCCGGGTTCCCGGCAGATGCGAGGACGTCCTAGGTATGCGTGACCGGGCATGCGCGCGCGGGTAGCGTGGGGGTCGTGACCTCGTCAGAGACTGAACTCGTCCGCGTCCTGGATCAGGATGGCCGCTTCACGCCGAGTCCGGCTGCTGAGCAGTATCTGTCGTTGATCGAGGCGATCAGCGACGCCGAGCTCGAGCAGTTCTACCGGGACATGGTGGTCATCCGCGCGATCGACACCCAGGCCACCAACCTGCAGCGACAGGGACAGCTGGCGCTGTGGCCGCCGAGCCGTGGGCAGGAGGCCGCCCAGGTCGGGTCCGCCCGCGCCGCCCGCGCCCAGGACACGCTCTTCCCGTCGTACCGCGAGCACGCCGTGACGCGCATCCGCGGCGTCGACCCCGTCGACATCATCAAGCTGATGCGCGGTGTCTCGCACGGCGGCTGGGATCCGACAGACCCCAAGAACGGCAACACCCGCCTCTACACCCTGGTTCTCGGCTCGCAGGTGCTGCATGCTGCCGGCTACGCGATGGCGTTGAACTTCGACGGTCGATCCGGCACAGGCGACGTCGACAAGGACGAAGCCGTCATCGTCTACTACGGCGACGGGGCGTCGAGCCAGGGCGACGTGCACGAGGCGATGGTCTTCGCCGCGAGCTACCAGGCTCCCACCGTCTTCTTCCTGCAGAACAACCACTGGGCGATCTCGGTGCCGGTCGCGACGCAGTCGCGGGTGCCGCTGGTCGAGCGCAGCGCCGGCTACGGCATCCCCAGCGTCCGCGTCGACGGCAACGACGTCCTCGCCAGCTACGCCGTGTCGCGCGTCGCTCTCGACGAAGCCCGCAGCGGCCAGGGTCCCCGGGCGATCGAAGCGGTCACGTACCGTCTCGGCGCGCACACCACCAGCGACGACCCCACGAAGTACCGCGGCTCCGACGAAGAGCAGTCGTGGGCGCTGCGTGACCCGATCGACCGCATGCGCGCCTTCCTCGAGAACAGGGGAGCGGCGGGGCAGTTCTTCGCCGACGTGGATGCCGAGGCGGCCGACGCCGCCGAGGACCTGCGTTCACGCAGCGTCGAGCTCGGATCGCCGACCGCAGACAAGATCTTCGATCACGTGTACAGCGACCCGCATCCGCTCGTGGCGGAGCAGAAGGCCTGGCACACGCGCTACGAGGCATCGTTCGAAGGAGACGGCAAGTGATGGACTGCCTTCAGGATTCTCGGCCAGGAGCGACTTTCGCGGCCCGCGCTGCGCGCAGTGGCCGCCGAACGTGCGTATGGCCGCAGAAGTTCACGACGTCGAGGACGGTGCACGCATGACCCTCGAGACGATGCCCCTCAGCAAGGCGCTGAACTCGGGCCTGCGCCGGGCGCTCGAAGACGACTCCAAGGTCCTGCTCATGGGCGAGGACATCGGCAAGCTCGGCGGTGTCTTCCGCGTCACCGAGCACCTGCAGCGCGACTTCGGCGACCGCCGCGTGCTCGACACCCCCCTCGCCGAGTCGGGGATCGTCGGCACCGCGATCGGGCTCGCGATGGCCGGGTTCCGTCCGGTGATCGAGATCCAGTTCGACGGGTTCGTGTTCCCCGCGTTCGACCAGATCACGACCCAGCTCGCCAAGCTCACGAACCGCCACGAGGGCAGGATCAGCCTGCCCATCGTGATCCGCATCCCCTACGGCGGGCACATCGGAGCGGTCGAGCACCACCAGGAGAGCCCTGAGGCCTACTTCGCGCACACCCCCGGCCTGCGGGTGGTGTCGCCGTCGACGCCGAACGATGCGTACTGGATGATCCAGGAGGCCATCGCGTCGAACGACCCGGTGATCTTCATGGAGCCGAAGAGCCGCTACTGGCAGAAGGGCGAGGTCGAGCTCGACGCGTCCGCCGCCCCGCTGCACTCGTCTCGCGTCGTGCGCACCGGATCCGACGTCACGCTCGTCGGACACGGAGCCATGGTCACGACCCTGCTGCAGGCGGCCGCGCTCGCCGAGGCCGAGGGCACCAGCTGCGAGGTCGTCGACGTGCGGTCGCTGTCTCCGGTCGACTACGAGCCCATCCTGAGCTCGGTGCGCAAGACCGGACGCATGGTCTACGCCCAGGAGGCCCAGGGCTTCGTCAGCATCGGCAGCGAGATCGCCGCGACCGTCATGGAGCGCGCCTTCTACGCGCTCGAAGCTCCCGTGCTCCGCGTCTCGGGATACGACACTCCGTTCCCGCCCGCGAAGCTCGAGGGCACCTACCTCCCCGACGCCGACCGCATCCTCGAGGCCGTCGACCGTTCGCTCGCCTACTGATCTCACCCTGATCTCACCGTTCCGAAAGGACCGCACATGAGCACGCAGAACTTCAACCTCCCCGATGTGGGCGAGGGCCTGACCGAGGCCGAGATCGTGGCATGGAAGGTCGCGCCGGGTGACTCCGTCGCCATCAACGACGTCATCTGCGAGATCGAGACCGCCAAGTCGCTCGTCGAGCTGCCGTCGCCGCACGCCGGAGTCGTCGGCGAGCTGCTCGCCGCCGAGGGCGCGACCGTCGAGGTCGGCTCGCCGATCATCACCTTCGTGACCGATGCGCGCGACGACGCCGGACCCGGCAAGATCGCCACCGCGGAGGCCCCCGCGCCGGAAGAGGGCGGCGGGTCGGTTCTCGTCGGCTACGGCACGGGCGGCGGTGCGACGTCGCGGCGCAAGCGTCCGGCGGAGCGCCCGGTGCGCTCGTCGGTCGGCGTGATCGCGAAGCCGCCGATCCGCAAGCTCGCCCGCGACCTGGGCGTCGACCTCACCACGGTCACGCCCACCGGAGCCGACGGCGAGGTGACCCGCGACGACGTGATGACCCACGCCTCGCAGGCCAGCGTCTTCCGCAACATCGAGACGCCCGAGTGGGGCGCCGTGCGCGAAGAGACCGTGCCCGCACCGCAGAGCACGCCGGCGGGCCTCGCCCGTGGAGTGTCGGCAGCGCCGGCATCCGCCCCGGTGTCCGACGACCGCACCGAGTCGATCCCTGTGAAGGGCGTGCGCAAGGCGACCTCGTCGGCGATGGTGCAGAGCGCGTACTCCGCTCCGCACGTCACCGTGTGGAAGGAGATCGACGCGAGCCGCACGATGGAGCTCGTCAAGAGGCTCAAGGCATCGCCCGACTATGCCGACATCCGCGTCTCGCCGTTGCTGATCATGGCCCGCGCCGTCATCTGGGCCGCCCGCCGCACCCCGATGGTGAATGCCGCGTGGATCGAGACCGAGGGCGGCGCGGAGATCGCGGTGCGCCACTACGTGAACCTCGGCATCGCCGCGGCGACGCCTCGCGGTCTGCTCGTGCCGAACATCAAGGACGCGCAGGACCTCAGCATGAAGGACCTCGCCCGCGCTCTGAACAGGCTCACCCTGACGGCGCGCGAGGGCAAGACCAGCCCCGCCGACCAGCAGGGTGGCACGATCACGATCACCAACATCGGTGTGTTCGGGATGGATGCCGGTACCCCGATCATCAACCCCGGCGAGGCGGGCATCGTGGCCATGGGCACGATCAGCCAGAAGCCGTGGGTCGTCGACGGCGAGGTGCGCCCCCGCTGGGTGACCACGGTCGCAGGCTCGTTCGACCACCGCGTGATCGACGGCGACGGTATGAGCCGCTTCATCGCCGACGTGGCATCCGTGCTCGAGGAGCCCGCACTGCTCGTGGAGTGAGGCGAACGGCGGGGATACAGTGGCGGAGAACCGTGATGACCGCCCCGACAGAACGGACTCAACGCGGATGAGGATCGAACCGACTGCCATCACCCTCGGAACCTCCGGCCTCGGCCGGCATTCGGAGCCGGGATCCGCCGAGGAGAGAGCGGCCGTCGAAGTCGCCATCGACCTGCTCACGAGCAGGCACGGGTTCGTGGACACGTCGAACAACTACTCGGCCGGTCGATCCGAAGCCGTCATCGGCATCGCGCTGCGCGAGCTGGGGATGGACGGTTCGCGAGTCATCTCGAAGGTGGATCAGGACCCTGAGACGGGCGTGTTCGACCGAGACCGCGTCCTCCGCTCGTTCGAGGAGACGACCGCGCGGCTCGGGGTCGACCGGCTTCCGCTGGTGCACCTGCACGACCCGTACTCGGTGTCGTTCGAGGACACGATCTCGATCGGCGGCGCGGTGCAGGGGCTCATCGAACTGCGGAGCGCCGGCGTGGTGGACGCGATCGGTGTGGCGGCGGCTCCGGTCCCGCTGATGGCGAAGTACGTCGAGACGGGGGTGTTCGACGCCGTGCTGATCCACAACCGATTCACGCTCGTGGATCACTCGGCTGACAGTGTGTTCGCCGACGCCAAGGCACGCGGCATGGCCGTGTTCAACGCTGCGCCCTTCGGTTCGGGACTGCTCGTCAAGGGGCCGCATTCCGGTGCGCAGTACGCCTATCGACCTGCCGGCGAGGAGCTGCTGAGGTGGACCGAGCGTCTGCAGCGCGTCTGCGCCGACCATGGAACGTCGATGGCTGCCGCAGCGCTGCACTACTCGCTGCGGTCCCCGCTGGTCGACTCCACGGTCGTCGGGGTGTCGAGACCGCATCGTCGTGAGCAGCTCGACGAGCTGGAGCAGGCGGAGGTCCCGGAGGGGCTGTGGGGTGCCATCGAGAGCCTGGGGCCGGCGCCTTCCCCGGTCGACGACAGCGACTACGCCTGACGCAGCTCCGCGAGCGCAGTGATCTGCGCGGTGGCGGGGTCCCAGTGCCGCACGCTGCGCGCGTGAGCGTGGATGTCGTCGCCGATGATATCCAGCGCGTCCGCCAGGTCGGTGACCCGCAACCGGCGGGCGAGGGCGACGTGCGGCATCCACCCGCCCGGCGCGGTATGCGGGGCATCGTCGCCCGGCCCGACGGCGGCGAGGATCGTCTCGCGGAGGTGGATCAACTCCGCACGGGGAACGATGCTCCGCGCCAGCACACGGCGATCTCCGGAGCCGAAGAGCAGGGGAGAGCGCCCAGCGTGATCGGGAACGACGGGATGCCGGCGAAGACATCTGGTCCGGGCGGTGACAGGTCGACGCGTGCGACCAGCGTGATGTGAGGGCGGTTGCTCGCCGACGTGTGCCCCGCGAGGCTCGACAGGCCGCGTGCCGCGAGAGCATCCCATTCGGCCCGGACCGCGGCCTCGGCCTCTGCGTCGAGGAGCAGTTCGATCGATGACGGGGAGCGCTGCGGCTCTGGTTCTCGCACGACGTCAGCTCACCGCGCTGAGCCGCCGCTCCGCGAGCAGCGGCACGGCCACCTCGCGCGCCGCCCTGCGCGCGGTCGCGACGGCGCCGATCGAGACGACCTCGGCGCCCAGCGTCGAGGCGAGGATCTCGGGTGCCGGCAGGTGCAGCTGGGCCGGCAGCACCTCGCGCGCAGCCGTGAGAACGGGGGCGATGCTCTCGGCCACCGCCCCGCACACGATCACGCGGGAGGGGTCGTACATGCTGCCGAGCACGCCGACCACACGGGCGAGCGTCGCGCCGACGCGGGAGGCGGCCAGGAGCGCATCGGCATCGCCGGCTGCCGCCGCCGTCAGCACGGCGCGGGGGTCGATGCGCTCCTCGCGTGCGAGCCGCCCGATCGGGGATTCGAAGGAGATCTCGCCGCTCTCGACCGCCGCCCGCACCTGATCCTGCAGGGCGTAGCGCAGACCGAAGGCCGAGCCGACGCCGATGATGTGGTCGAACACGACACCCTCGCCGACTCCACCGTGAGCGCCGTGCAGCACGTGGCCGTCGACCACGACGCCGCCGCCGAAGCGTTCGCTCGCGAGTAGGGCGACGTAGTCACGGCATCCGATGGCTGCGCCGGCCGAGCCCTCGGCGATCGCGGCGAGCTGCGCGTCGTTCTTGATCTCCACGACGGGGGCCCAGTCGGCGAGCGCCTCGGCGAGACCGGGGTTCGTGCGCTCCCAGAAGCCCTCGGGATGCGGCGGAGAGATGCCCGCCCGGTCGACGGGCGCGGCGACGCCGACGCAGATCGCGAGCACCGCCTCGCGCGAGACCTCGGCCTCGGCGAGCGCGTGCTGCATCTGGTCGAGGATCGTGGCACGGCGTGCTGCCGCGGTCTGTGTCGGGTCGAGGTCGGTGCGGTGGTGCACGAGAGTGTGGTCGGTGGGGTCGGCGACGGTCACCGCGAGGTGGGTGTCTCCGGCATCCACCCCGATGACGACGCCCAGGTCGGATGCCAGCACGAAACGTCGCGCCGGGCGTCCTGCGCGGTAGCTTCCGGCGGCGCGGGCGTTGGGCAGCTCGCGCAGCACCCCGGCATCGACGAGGGTGTCGATCCCGTCGATCGCTGTCGAACGGGTCAGCGAGGTGCTCGCCATCGCCTCGGTCGCGGTGAACTCCCCGGCCGCCCAGGCGAAGTCGAGGATGGCGCCGACGCTGGCTCGTCCGGTGCCGAGACCTGCGGAGACTTCTGTCACGGGCCTTGACCTCACTCTCGTCCAGATGAGAGAGTACCGTTCATCGAAGTAAATTCGCTCACTAGATTTAGTCTGCGGATCTACAGGACGAAAGGACGACGGTGTCTGTGAAACCCCCACGCCCGGCGCAGCTGGTGGCCGGTGCGGCCGCGCTCGCCCTGGTCGGAGCGGCTCTGACCGGCTGCTCGACGGCCGGCGGAACCGAGACCATCCGCTTCACGTTCAGCAAACGCGAGGCGATCGAGTTCATGACAGAGCTCGTCGCCGAGTACAACTCCTCGCAGGACAAGGTGCGCGTCGAGATCGACACCTCGGGTGTCGACGTCGTGTCGGCGAGCTTCGTGCGCGGCAACCCGCCGGACATCATGCTGGCCAACTACAACTACGAGATCGCCCGGTTCGTGCAGCGCTGCGCGCTCACGGATCTCTCCGACACCGAGGCCGCCTCGACCATCCGCGACGACCTGCAGCCGCTCATGGAGCAGTACGGCTCGTGCGAGGGGCGCACGAGCGCGCTGCCGTACTCGGTGATGGGCGCGTCGGTCATCTACAACAAGCAGATCTTCGACGAGCAGGGCCTCGAGGTCCCGCGGACGTGGGACGAGCTGCTCGCCGTGTGCGATCAGCTGAAGCAGGCGGGGATCGACCCCTTCTACGCCACCTTCAAGGACGACTGGACCGTCGCGCAGGGCTGGTACGACTACACCGCCGGCGGCTCGGTCGACGTGATCGACTTCTTCGACACCCTCGCGGAGGAGGGTACCGAGGTCGGTCCCGACTCCGAGGTGTCGTTCGAGAAGGACTTCGCCGAGCCCATGGACCGCATGATGACCCTCGCGACCGAGTACACCAACGCGGATGCCGCGAGCCGCGGATACGGCGACGGCAATCTCGCATTCGGCAAGGGCGAGGCGGCGATGTACCTGCAGGGGCCGTGGGCGTTCAGCGAGATCGAGAAGACGGCTCCCGACCTCGACCTCGGCACCTTCCCGCTGCCGATGACCGACGATCCCGCCGACCTCGGCGTGCGCGTCAACATGGACCTCGCCGCGATGATCCCCGAGGGGTCGCAGCACCAGGAGGCAGCAGGTGACTTCCTCGAGTACCTGTTCCAGCCCGAGAACATCGAGGCCTACAACGCGTCGCAGCTCGGGTTCACCCCGACGAAGGACGCACCGGCCCCGGACGACCCTCGGATCGAGGGAATGATCGAGTACTACGACAACGGCCAGATCTATCAGGGACCCTCGGTGCTCGTGCCCCGAACCCTGCCGGTCTTCAACTACGCGCAGGCGATGGTGCTGGGCGCGTCCCCGACCTCCACGTTGCGCACCATGGATGCCGACTGGGCGAGGATCGCGTTCCGCGCTCCCATCCCGTCGACCCAGGACAACGCCTCCGGTGAGGACTCAGCATCCGGCGAGACAGAGGAGTCCACGCCATGACGAACACCGCTCTGCCCAACCCGGCAGCCCCCAACCCCTCGTCGTCGAGGCCGACGGCGGGCACGATCACGAAGCCCAACACCCCCACGACCGACACCACGGCGATCATCACGGGAGGCACCCGCAAGCTCGGTCGCCGCACCCGCAAGGTCGAGCCGATCTACTACCTGTTCCTGCTGCCGACGCTGGTCATCTTCACGCTCGCGATCACCGTGCCCGGCATCATGGGCATCTTCTTCAGCTTCACCGACTCGATCGGCATCGGCGAGTGGAGCTTCAACGGGCTGACCAACTACATCGCGATGTTCAGCGACCCGGCCATCCTGCAGAGCTACCTGTTCACGTTCGGTTTCTCGATCGCCACGGTGATCGTCGTCAACGTGATCGCGTTCCTGCTGGCGGTCGGGCTGACCTCCCGCATCCGGTTCAAGACGGGGCTGCGCACGATCTTCGTGATCCCCATGGTGATCTCGGGCATCATCATCGCCTACGTCTTCAACTTCCTGTTCTCGAACTCGATCCCTGCCGCGGGCGCCGCCACCGGCATCCCGTGGCTCTCGACCAGTCTGCTCGCGAATCCCGATCTCGCGTGGGTGGCCATCGTCATCGTCACCGCGTGGCAGGCGGTTCCGGGCACACTGCTCATCTACATCGCCGGCCTGCTCTCGGTGCCGGGCGAGGTCTACGAAGCAGCCAGCATCGACGGAGCGAACAAGAGGCAGCAGCTCTTCCGCATCACGCTTCCGCTCGTCGCGGGGTACGTGGTGATCAACGTGATCCTGGGCTTCAAGGGCTTCCTCAACGCCTACGACATCATCGTCGGCCTCACCAACGGCGGTCCCGGCACCGCCACCCGCAGCGTCGCGATGACGATCATCGCGGGCTTCAACGGCGGCGACTACGCCTACCAGATGGCCAACGCGACGATCTTCTTCATCGTCGCCGTGCTCATCTCCCTGCTGCAGCTCTCGCTGACCCGCGGAAGGAACGCACTCTGATGTCGACGCAGACACTCACCACCATCCCCACCTCGGGCAAGAAGCCGCGCGTCCGCATGGAGCGCGTCAACTGGTCGGGCACGATCATCCTGATCCTGTGTGCCGTCACCGTGCTGCTGCCGCTGTACGTCACGATCTCGATGGCGTTCAAGACCACGGGTCAGGCGGTCGACGGCAACGCGTTCTCGCTGCCGGCGCCCTTCAGCATCGACGGGTTCGTCGAGGCCTGGAATCTCACGAAGTTCCCGGTCGGCGCGGGGATCTCGCTGCTGGTCACGGCCGGCACCGTGATCGCGACGATCGTGCTCGCGGCCTTCGCGTCGTACGCGATCGTCCGCAACTGGGACCACCGCCTGTTCCGCTGGTCGTTCTTCTACCTGCTCGCCGCGATGTTCATCCCGTTCCCCGTGGTGGCGCTGCCGCAGATCCAGCTGACCGGCTGGGTGGGACTCGACAACCCGTTCGGCGTGATCATCCTCGCGACGATGTTCCAGCTGAGCTTCAGCGTGCTGCTGTTCACCGCGTTCCTGCGGTCGATCCCGATCGAGCTCGAAGAGAGCGCCCGCATCGACGGCGCCACCACCTGGCAGACGTTCTGGCAGCTGATCTTCCCGCTGCTGGCGCCGATGAGCGCGACGGTCGGCATCTTCGCCTTCCTCTACGCCTGGAACGACTTCATGATGCCGTCGCTGATCATCTCCGATCCCGCGCTGCAGACGCTGCCGGTGCGGCAGAACCTCTTCCAGACCCAGTTCAGCAACAACTACAACGTGTCGTTCGCCTCGTACCTCATGGCGATGGCCCCGGCGATCCTGGCCTACCTGTTCACGCAGCGCTTCGTCATGGAGGGCGTCACACAGGGCGCCGTCAAGGGCTGACACGTCGCACACCCCAGACCGCAACACGAAGGAGCAACACCCCTCATGACCGATGCGCTTCTCACCGAGACCCGCGACGACACGACGGCCGCATGGTGGCGCCAGGCCGCCGTCTACCAGATCTACCCCCGCAGCTTCGCCGATGCGAACGGCGACGGCCTCGGTGACATCCCTGGCATCGTCTCGCGGGCCGACTACCTGCGCGACCTCGGCATCGACGCCGTGTGGCTCAGCCCGTTCTATCCGTCGGCCCTGGCAGACGGGGGCTACGACGTGGCCGACTACCGCGACGTCGATCCGCGCCTGGGCACGCTCGACGACTTCGACGACATGGTCGCGGCGCTGCACGAGCGCGGCATCCGCGTCGTGGTCGACATCGTGCCGAACCATTCGTCCGACCTGCACGAGTGGTTCCAGGAGGCGCTCGCCGCAGGCCGCGGCTCGGCGGCCCGCGAGCGGTACATCTTCCGTGAGGGATCCGGTCCCGACGGCGCGGAGCCGCCGACAGACTGGACCGCCGCGTTCGGCGGATCGGCGTGGGAGCGGGTCGATGACGGCCAGTGGTACCTGCACAGCTTCGCCCCCGAGCAGCCCGACTTCAACTGGGACCACCCGGAGGTGCGCGAGGACTTCCTGACGACGCTGCGCTTCTGGTCGGACCGCGGGGTCGACGGCTTCCGCATCGATGTCGCCCACATGCTGACGAAGGATCTGACCGAGCCGCTGCCCAGCACCGCCGATCTCGAGCTGCTCCCGCACGACGGCAACCATCCGCTGCACGACCGCGACGACGTGCACGAGATCTACGCCGAGTGGCGCCGGGTCTTCAACGAGTACGACCCGCCCCGCACCGCCGTGGCCGAAGCCTGGGTCAGCACTCCCGAGCGCCGCGCACGGTATGCCTCGGCCGAGGGGCTCGGGCAGGCATTCAACTTCGACCTGCTGGTCGCCGACTTCGACGCGACGCAGTTCCGCACGGTCATCACCGACAACCTCGCGCAGTCCGAGGCCACCGGGTCGTCGACGACGTGGGTGCTGTCGAACCATGACGTCACCCGCCACGCGACGCGCTACGGTCTCGCGCCGCTCGAGGGGCGCGCCGGAGTGAAGCAAGGGGTCGAGTGGGTCGCGGCCGGCGGGCCGGAGGATCAGCTCGATCGCGAGGCGGGTCTTCGCCGAGCGCACGCTGCGACGCTGCTGCTGCTCGGGCTCCCCGGCAGCACCTACCTGTATCAGGGCGAGGAGCTCGGCCTCCACGAGGTCGCCGACGTCGCGCCCGAGCAGCGTCAGGACCCGGCGTTCTTCCGTGGTGCCGTCTTCGACGGACTGGGACGGGACGGATGCCGCGTGCCGCTGCCCTGGACCGCATCCGGACCGTCGTTCGGCTTCGGATCCGCCGAGGCGCACCTGCCGCAGCCCGCGTGGTTCGCCGAGTCCGCGGTCGATGTCGAGGCCGCCGATCCGTCGTCGACGCTCTCGCTCTACCGGGAGGCGCTGCGGCTGCGGCACGAGCTGCAGACCGAGGAGAGCCTGGAGTGGATCGAGACCGGCCGGCCCGATGTGCTGCGCTTCGCTCGCCCGAACGGCTGGCAGATCGTGACGAACTTCGGCACCGAGCCGTTCGACCTCGGAGCGGATTCCGCCGATGTCGTCCTCGGCACGGTGGTCGACGGGGCGGTCCCGGCGGACTCGACCGTGTGGATCGCGCCGGGTCTCCTCGGCTGAGCCGGTCTGATTGCAGGACGAAAGCACGGATGCAGGGCGAGAACACGGTTCCTCGTCCTGCATCCGTGCGTCGCCCCTGCAATCGATCGTGAAGAGTGCCACCCCAGCCCACCGATTTGATAATGGTTCTCATTAGCGTTTAGAGTGGGGGGCATGAAGAAGCCGTTCGTCGCCCTCGCCCTCGCATCCGTCGCCGCACTCTCGCTGGCCGGATGCTCGACCACCCCCGCTGCGGGAGAGGGCGGCGACGGCGGAGCGGTGACGGTCGTCGCGAGCACCAATGTCTACGGTTCGCTCGCCGAGCAGATCGGTGGCGACCGCGTCGACGTGACCTCGATCATCACCTCGGCCACGCAGGACCCGCACTCGTACGAGGCCTCGGCCCGTGACCGCCTGACGGTGCAGAAGGCCGACCTCGTGATCGAGAACGGCGGCGGCTACGACGGCTTCATCGACACCCTGCTGCAGGATGCCCAGGACCCGCACATCGTCACCGCCGTCGAGTTCTCGCACGATTTCCCGGGCAACGAGGGTCACTCCGATGAGGAGGGCGCGACCGAGGAAGAGCACGATCACGACCACGCCGAGGGTGAAGAGGGGCATGAGGGCCACAATCACATCGAGGGCTTCAACGAGCACGTCTGGTTCGACCCGCACACGATGATCCACGTGGTCGAGGCGATCGCCGATGAGCTTGCCGCGATCGACCCCGACGGCGAGGCGGAGTTCACCGCCAACGCCGAGGACATCGTCGCCGACCTCGAGGGCTTCGAAGCCGACCTCGAGACCCTCAAGACGGATGCCGCCGGCGCCGATGTGATCATCACCGAGCCGCTGCCCGGCTACATCGCCACCGCCGCCGGACTCACCGATGTGACCCCCGAGGGATTCGCGGAGTCGGTCGAGGAGGGCAGCGATGTCGCCCCCGCGACCCTGCTCGAGACCCTGAACGTCGTCGACAGCGGCGACGTGGCAGCCGTGCTCACCAATGCGCAGACCGGCGGGGCCGAGACGCAGCGCGTCGAGGATGCCGCGACCGCCGCCGGCATCCCTCTCGTCGCGTTCACGGAGCTGCTGCCCGAAGGATCGTCGTACTCTGAGTGGATGAGTGACGCGATCCAGAGCCTCGCCGACGCGCTCCAGTCGTGAGCGCCGCCGCCGACGCGCGGGCAGGAGCCGAGAAGTCGAACCCCGTGCTCGAGGTGAGGGGAGCCGCCCTCCAGCGCGGTGACCGGGAACTGTGGTCGGGCCTCGACCTGACCGTCGAGCCCGGGGAGTTCATCGCCGTGCTCGGACCGTCGGGTTCGGGCAAGACCACGCTGCTGCGCAGCATCCTGGGCCTGCAGCCGCTGTCGGCCGGCGAGATCTCGGTCGCCGGCGGGCCGGTGCGCAAGGGCAACCCGCGCATCGGATACATCCCGCAGCAGCGCTCGCTGGCTCCCGACACGAGCATGCGGGCCCGCGACCTCGTGGCGCTCGGTGTGCAGGGCAGCCGCTTCGGCTTCCCGATCCCGCACCGCGGCGACAAGGCCAAGGTCGATCAGCTGCTCGCCTCGGTCGGAGCCGCGCACTACGCCGACCGCCGGGTCGGCCTCCTGTCGGGCGGTGAGCAGCAGCGACTGCGCGTCGGTCAGGCGCTCGCCGACGAACCCGCCCTGCTGCTGTGCGACGAGCCGCTGTCGAACCTCGATCTCGCGAACCAGGTCGCGATCACCGACATCATCGACCGCCAGCGTCGCGATCGCCGCGCCGCCGTGCTGTTCGTCACCCACGACATCAACCCGATCCTCGGCCGCGTCGATCGCATCCTCTACATCGCCGGCGGTCGCTTCGTGCTCGGCACCCCCGAAGAGGTGCTGCAGACCCGCGTGCTCACCGAGCTCTACGGCACCCCGGTGTTCGTGCTGCGCGCCGGCGACCGACTCGTCGTCGTCGGGGTGCCGGATGCCGAGCCCCACCACCTGCACGACCACGACCACGACCACGGAGGTGCCGCATGACCGTCATCACCGGCATCGTGCCTGCGGTCGACTGGAGTGACGTGTTCTCGTTCCAGGACTACGGCGAGCTCGTCGCCCTGCTCGCGAACTCGATCATCGCGGGTGCGGTGCTCGGCATCGTCGGCGGACTGATCGGCGTCTTCGTGATGCAGCGCGACCTCGCGTTCGCGGTGCACGGCGTCAGCGAGCTCTCGTTCGCGGGTGCCGCCGCAGCGCTGCTCTTCGGGGGCAGCGTGGTCGTCGGATCCCTCGGCGGTGCGCTCGTGGCGGCGATCCTGATCGGCGTCCTGGGGGCCAAGGCCCGAGATCGCAATTCGATCGTCGGGGTGCTCATGCCGTTCGGCCTCGGCCTCGGCATCCTCTTCCTGTCGCTCTACGACGGGCGCAGCGCCAACCGCTTCAGTCTGCTGACCGGACAGATCGTCTCGGTCTCGAGCCCCGACCTCGGCTGGCTGCTCGGCATCAGCATCGTCGTGCTGCTCGGGCTGCTGCTCATGTGGAACCCGGTGCGCTTCGACTCGCTCGACCCCGAGTCGGCCGCGGCCCGCGGTGTGCCGACCCGCGCGGTGAGCCTGCTCTTCATGGTGCTGCTCGGTCTGATCGTCGCGGTCAGCGTGCACATCATCGGCGCCCTGCTCGTGATGGCGCTGCTCGTGACTCCCGCGGCGGCCGCCATGCGCGTCTCGGCCGGGCCGGTCGCGGTGCCTCTGCTCGCGGCGCTCTTCGGGTTCGTGTCGGCCGTCGGCGGCATCCTGCTCGCCCTCGCGGGCACGCTGCCGGTGAGTCCGTACATCACGACCCTGTCGTTCACGATCTACGTCGTGTGCTGGATCATCCAGCGCGCCCGAGGCGGCGTGCGCCGCGTGCGGGCCTGACGTTCCCAGGGCCCGGCAAGGGCGGCGCGCCTAGAATCGTGGGTATGGCTCAGCGGAACACCTGGCAGCGCGATCGCGTGCGCGAAGCCCTCGCCGACGCGCGAGGATTCGTCAGCGCGCAGAATCTGCATGCCTCGCTCCGCGACGACAACACCGGCATCGGCCTCGCCACGGTCTATCGGGCCCTGGCCGGACTCGCCGCAGCCGGCGACGCCGACTCGCTGCAGAGCCCCGAAGGCGAGGCGCTCTACCGCGCCTGCACGACGCAGGGCCACCACCACCACCTGATCTGTCGCAACTGCGGACTCACGGTCGAGATCGAGGCGACCGACGTCGAGCAGTGGGCGCACCGCACCGCGGCCCTCCATGGCTTCACGGATGCCGCGCACGTGGTCGACATCTTCGGGCTGTGCGCCTCCTGCACCAACAAGCGGGACGCCGAAGAGGCAGCGAACGCGTGACCACCCAGGCCGCTCCACGGACGGTGCACTCGCACCGGCCCTCCCGATCGCCGCGCTCGCCGTGGATCGGGGTCGGCCTCGGCGCCGCGATCGTGCTCGCGCTCTTCCTGATCGACCGGTTCCTTCCGTCGCTCTTCACCGCGAGCCTGCCCAGCAGGGCTCAGGACGGACTGACCCTCGCCCTGAGCGTGCTCATCGAGGCGCTGCCGTTCGTGATCCTCGGCGTGCTGCTGTCGATCGTCGTCCAGGTGTGGCTGCCCGCCGACGTCATCCACCGCTGGCTGCCGAAGCGCGCATGGGCGCGGCGTGCGGTGCTGTCGCTGCTCGGCATGCTCATCCCGGTGTGCGAGTGCGGCAACGTGCCCTTCGCCCGCGGTCTCATGATGCGCGGGCTCGCACCCGCCGAGGCGCTGACGTTCCTGATCGCCGCCCCGATCGTGAACCCGATCGTGATCCTGACCACGCACGCGGCATTCGGCTTCGATGACGGCATCCTGGTGGCCCGTCTCATCGGCGGATACCTGATCGCCAACCTCATCGGCTGGATCTACAGCCGCCACCCCTCGCCCGACTCGCTGCTCACCCAGCGGTTCATCGACACCTGCGACCGCGTCACGCACGAGCACGGCACACCGGTGCGCCGCAGCCTCACGCAGTTCCTCGTCGAGCTGCGCGCCGTGATGCCCGCGCTCGTGATCGGATCGGCGCTCGCCGGAGCGGTGCAGGTGCTGATCCCGCGCGAGGTGCTGCTGGCGATCGGCTCGAACCCGGTGCTGTCCATCCTGGCGATGATGGCCCTCGCGATGACCGTCGCGATCTGCTCGAACGTCGACGCCTTCTTCGCCCTGTCGTTCGCCTCCACCTTCTCGTCGGGCGCGCTCGTGGCGTTCCTGCTCGTCGGCCCGCTCGTCGACGTGAAGATGCTCGCCCTCATGCGCACGACCTTCACCACCCGCACCCTCGTCGGGATCGTCGGCGTGGTGCTGTTCGCCGCCTTCGCGATCGGGATCGGGGTGAACGTCCTTGTCTGATCACGCGCACCCCACGCAGGCCCGCTCGCGCGCCCGTGGCCTGGGCACCCGCTGGCTCGGCATCGGTCTCGCCACGGTGATCTCGGTCGTCACGCTCGGACTCGGCCTGACCGGTCGCCTGAATCTCTACATCAGCCCCGAGTCGGTGTGGTTCGCCTGCGCCGCGGCCGTCGTGACGCTTGCCGGAGCGATCTGGTCGTGCACCCTGCCGCTCGGCGAAGAAGGCGACCACGGACACGATCACGGACACGGCACGGATGCGGATGCCGAGCCGTCGCCTCGCCGCAGCCTCGCCCTGGTGGGCACGGTCACCGGAGGTGTCGTCGCTTCGGGTGTCGTCATCGCAGCGCTCGTGCTGCCGCCCGCATCGCTGTCGGTCGAGCTGGCGATGTCGCGGGTCGGAGAGCAGACCGCGCTGTTCGCCGGGGCCGACGATGTGACCCTCGGGGTCGCCGACACCGCGACCTTCGGGGTGGGCGACTGGGCGAGCGTGTTCGCGACGGCGACCAACACCGCCGCCTACGACGGCAAGACGGTCACGCTGACCGGCTTCGTCACCCCCACGGATGCCGACGGCGTCAACCTCACGCGCCTCGTCATCACGCACTGCGTGATCGACGCGCAGCCGGCGACGCTGCCGGTGACGATCGATGCGGGAGAGTTCGACACCGGCCAGTGGGTCGAGGTCGAGGGCACGGTCAAGGCGGATGCCGACGGCTCGCTGCACGTCGAGCCCACCACCGTCACCGCGATCGACGAGCCTCAGGACCCGTATGAGTACTGACGACGAGCGCCCCGACCTCCCGGCGGTGCCGCGCACGCGCGCCGAGCTGCGCGCCGCCCGCGAGGCGGAAGCGGCCGCTGCTGCCGCGGATTCCCCGTCGCCGTCGGTGAGCGACGCCGGCGCAGCCGAACCCACCGCCGAATCGCCGGACGAGGGCGGCGGGGCAGAGCGAGCCGGAACGTCTCCTGCGACCGACACGCCTGTCGTCTCGCCTGCGGCTCGCGGGGCTCGCGGGGCCGGCGGCGAACGGCCGACGCGTTCGACCTTCGTCCCGCCTGATGCGGAGTCCACGACGTCGTTCGCGGCTCACTCCACGACCGACTACGCGCCCCCGGCGCCGGTGCAGCCGAAGGCCGAGAAGAAGCCGAAGGCCGAGAAGAAGCCCAAGCCGGCGAAGGCCGCCAAGCCCGCAAAGGCCGCCAGGCCCGAGAAGCCCGCCAAGCCGGAGAAGCCCGCGAAGCCCGCGAAGCCCGAGAAGTCCGACACCCCGAGCGACCGCCGGTTCCTGCTGGCGCTCGGCGCTGTGCTCGGCATCCTCGTGCTGGTGGGGGCGGGACTCGGCGTCGTCAGCCTCACCCAGGGACCCCGCATCACCGAGGTGCAGGTCGACCCGACCGAGGCCATCGAGACCTCCGGCAGCCGGGTCATCCTCACCGCGAACCAGTCCCTCGCCGCGATCGACGAATCGCAGGTGACGGTCGATCCCGCCGTGCCCTTCACCCTCGACGCCGCGGGCCGCGGCATCGGCATCCGCTTCACCGTGCCGCTCGACGATGACACCGAGTACACGGTGAAGGTCGCTGATGCGGTCGGCGCCGGAGGCGGCCCGAGCGCCACGCTGTCGACGAGCTTCTCGACTCCGGCATCCCACATCTTCCTGCTGCGCCGAGACCCCGACGGGAACGACCAGATCTTCCGCACCGACCTGTCGGGTGAGAAGGCACAGCCCGTGTTCGCGGCCGACAGGATCAATGACTTCCGCGCGACGTCGTCGCAGCTCGTGGTCTCGGTCGAGGAGGACGAGGGCTCGAAGCTGCTCGTGATGGATCGCGACGGGACGGATCAGCGCGAGCTCGAGCTGCCCGGTGTCGGATACGTCGGGGCGATCCAGGTCTCCGACCGCGGGGGTCTGGTCGGCTACAGCTACTCCGACAAGGAGCTCAGCGATACGGAGGGGCGCGCCAGCGTGCTCGTCACCCAATCGCTGAGCGGCGACGACGAACCGGTGGTGACAGAGGTCGGGGGCAAGGAGGCGAACATCTTCGTCTGGCAGTTCGTGCCGGACAGCTCCGCCGTGCTCTTCATCGACTTCGACGGTGCGCTCTCGCTGGTCGACCGCTCGACCGATGCGGGAGTGCAGTCCCTCGGACTCGCGACGACCATCCAGGGCATCTCGCGGGGCACGTACACGGCGATCGTCGAGCGACTCGACGGCACGGTGGTCGAGCTGAACCTCGCTGACGGGTCGGAGGTGCCGCTCGAAGCATCGACTCCCGACTACGGCACCGCGATCACGATCACGCCGTACCCCGGGGGCACCCTCCGCCACGTGGTGTCGCGCGACGAGAACGGTCTGCCCGTCGGTCAGGCGGTCATCCGGGTCAACGACGAGGGTGCGGCGACACCGCTCGTCGAGGTCGATTCGACCGACTCGATCCTGCAGGCCTGCGCGTCGCCCAGCGGCCAGTACGCCGCGGTCGTCATAGCGCCGGAGCTCGCCGACAACCCCTACGACCAGATGCTGCTGCCGCTTCCCGAGAACCTCGAGACGCACCTGCTCGACCTGCGCACAGGTGACGAGATCGTGGCGCTCACCGGCTTCGACGCCTCGTGGTGCCAGACGGCCCCCCAGTTCTGAGCCCATGCCGACGGATGCCCTGCACCGAGCGACCCGCGCCGAGCTGAGCGGGCTGCCGGTCGAGGTCGCTCCGCTGCTGCTCGGCGGCGAGCTGCGCACCCTCGTGGCCGGCTCCGAGGTGCGACTCCGACTCACCGAGGTCGAGGCCTATCACGGGCAGGGCACGGGACCGGCGGCCGACCCCGGGTCGCACGCGCGCATGGGGCGCACCGCACGCAACGCGACGATGTGGGGCGAGCCGGGGCACCTGTACGTCTATCTGAGTCACGGCATCCACTCGTGCGTGAACGTCGTCTCGGGCCCCGAGGGTCAGGCGGGCGGGATCCTGCTGCGTGCGGGCGAGGTGGTGCACGGGGCGGATGCCGTCGCGGTGCGCCGCCGTGCGACGCCCCCTCTGACGGCGACTGCGCTGCGCGACCTCGCGCGGGGGCCCGGTCGATTCGGCCAGTCGGCGGGCCTGCGGCATCCGATCCACGACGGCATCGACGCGATCACCGGAGCGGAGTTCGCGGGCGCCCGCGCCGAGCTGTGGCTGCGTGACGAACCGGTAACCGATGTGGCGACCGGGCCGAGGGTCGGTGTGGCCGGCATCGCCGGGACCGCGGCATTCCCCTGGCGCTTCTGGATCTCCGGCGACCCGACGGTCTCGCCGTTCCGCTGGGGGAGGGGCGCTCAGGCCGAGTCTCTCCACACCACGGGCGTCGGCAGCATGATCCCCTCGCGCGGACGCTGATCGTCGCGCAGCTGCGCGAGGACGGATGCCGCGGCCGCGGCCCCGAGACCTTCGGCCGGCTGGTCGACGGTCGAGAGCAGCGGGGTGGTGCGCGTCGCCCACGTGCTGTTGTCGAAGCCGACCACGCCGACGTCATCCGGCACACGCCGTCCCGCTTCGCGCAGCGCCCACATCGCTCCGGCGGCCACCGCGTCGGACGCGGCGAAGACTCCGTCGATGTCGGGTGCTCGGTCGAGCAGTCGCTTCATGGCGGCGGCTCCGTCGGCGTAGGAGTACAGCGGCACCTCTTCGACGAGGTCCGGATCGAAGCCGTCGCCGAGAGCGTCGGTGAATCCGGCGAGTCGATCGGTGCCCGAGTCGCGGTCGAGGGCGGCGGCGATCATGCCGACCCTCGTGCGACCGGTCGCCAGCAGACGTGAGGTGACGGCCTGCGCGGCGCCGCGGTTGTCGACGCCGACCCAGGCGGCATCGACGTCGGGTGGGTGGCCGACGTAGGCGACAGGCAGGTCGAGTCGCATCACGGCCTTGGTGATCGGATCCTGCGCTCGGGCCGAGACGATCACAGCGCCGTCGACGAACCCGCCGTTGAGGTAGCGGGCGACGCGTTCGGTGTCTCGCACCGAGTCGACCACGAGGCAGACCATCTGGTAGTCCGCCTCGGAGAGAGTCTCGTTCGTGCCGAGCATGATCGCGCCGATGTTGGGGTCTTCGAGGAACAGCGCGTGCGGCTCGTGCACGATGAACGCGATGGCCTGGGTGCGCTGTCGCACGAGGTTCTGGGCGGCGGTGTTCGGCACGTAGCCGACCTCGCGGATCGCCTCTTCGATCGCGGTGCGCGCGGCGTCCGACACGTAGCCGCCGTTGATCACGCGGCTGACGGTTCCTCTGGAGACTCCGGCGACGCGCGCGACATCGTGCACGGTGCTGCGACGACGGGCCGAAGTGCTCATGATCGACAGCCTAGCGACCCGGACTTGACGGGATTCGCCACGACATGCGACGATGTGTGCACGTTCACAGAAACCCCGATCGCTGTTTCGACGCAGCGGACTGTGCACGTGCACACATGATCCGCAAAGGAGCGTCACCGATGGCCGCCGCTGTGTCCGACCGCATCGCCACCCTCTCCGCAGGGCGCGGCCTCGTCTTCGGATGCGACTACAACCCGGAGCAGTGGGACCGCAGCGTCTGGCCCGACGACGTGCGGCTCATGCAGCAGGCCGGCGTGGGTCTCGTGGCGATCAACATCTTCGGCTGGTCGTCGATCAACCCCGCCAGGGGAGTGTGGGACTTCGCGGCGCTCGACGAGATCATCGCGCTGCTGCACGCCGCGGACATCCGCATCAACCTCGGCACCGGCACGGCCTCGCCCGCACCGTGGCTCACCGCGCAGCATCCCGAGATCCTGCCGGTCGGCGAAGACGGGACCGTCTTCCAGCAGGGCGGTCGTCAGGGGTACTGCCCGAGCTCGCCCCTCTTCCGCGCGTACGCCGCCGAGGTCGTCACCCGTGTCGTCGAACGCTACGGCGACCACCCGGCCGTCGCGCTCTGGCACGTGTCGAACGAGCTGGGCTGCCACAACGCGCTCTGCTACTGCGACACGAGCGCCGAGGCCTTCCGTGGCTGGCTGCGCGAGCGGTACGCCGACATCGACGCGCTGAACCGCGCGTGGGGCACGACATTCTGGAGCCAGCGCTACAGCGACTTCGACGACGTGCGGGTGCCCGCTCAGGCCCTCTCGCTGCGCAACCCGGGGCAGATCCTCGACTTCCAGCGCTTCAGTTCCGACGAGCAGCTCGCGCTCTACCGCGCCGAAGCCGCGATCCTGCGCGAGCGGAGCGACGTGCCGGTGACGACCAACTTCATGGTCACCGCGCACATCCGCAACCTCGACTACTGGTCGTGGGCGGGCGAGATGGATCTGATCGCCAACGACCACTACCTCGACCGTCGCCTCGACGACGCGCGAGGCGAGCTCTCGTTCGCCGCCGACCTCACCCGCGGCCTCGCCCAGGGTGCGCCGTGGCTGCTCATGGAGACCTCGACCGGCGCAGTGAACTGGCAGCCCTACAACCTCGCCAAGGCTCCCGGTGAGCTGCAGCGCAACATCGCCGCCCACATCGCGCGCGGCGCCGACGGCATCTGCTTCTTCCAGTGGCGGGCGTCGACCCAGGGCGCCGAGAAGTACCACACGGCACTCGTGCCGCACGCGGGCGAGGACTCCGACCAGTGGCGCGAGGTCGTCGCGCTCGGCGGACTCCTCGATCGCCTGGGCGAGGTCGCCGGGACGCGCGTCGTCGCCGACGCCGCACTGTTCTTCTCCTGGGAGAGCTGGTGGGCCGCCGAGAACGAGGGCCGTCCGAGCGAGGCGCTGACCTACCTCGGCCAGGTGCATGCCGCGCATGCCGCGCTGGCGGATGCCGGCGTCACGACAGACGTCGTGCGCCCCGGCGCCGACCTCGACGGCCACCGCCTGCTGATCGTCCCCGCGCTGCACCTCATCGGCGATGCGGATGCCGCGGCGATCGCCCGCGCGGTCGAGAACGGCGCGACAGCACTGATCACCTTCTTCAGCGGCATCGTCGACGAAGAAGACAGAGTGCGCACCGGCGGCTATCCCGGCGCGTTCCGCGACCTGCTCGGCATCCGCTCGGAGGAGTTCACGCCCCTGCGTCCCGACGAGACCGTCACCCTGACCGACGGCACGACCGCGACAGTGTGGAGCGAGCGCCTGAAGGCCACGGATGCCGAGGTCATCGCGTCGTTCGTCGACGGCCCCGCCGCCGGACGCCCCGCGATCACGCGGCGCGCGACGGGAGCGGGCGAGGCCTGGTTCCTCGGCACCCAGCCCGCTCGCGAGGACTACCGCGCACTGATCGCACGGCTCGCCGCATCCGCGGGTGCCGCGCCCGTCCCCGGCGCCGGACCCGACGTCGAGATCGTGCGCCGCACCGGCGACGCCGGCTCGTTCCTGTTCGTCATCAACCACGGATCCACGGATGCCGAGGTCGCGGCCGCAGGTCACGACCTCGTCACCGACGCCCCCGCCACCGGCCCGGTGCCGGCCGGTGCGGTCCGCATCATCAAGGAGGATGTATGACCACCACGCTCGCCGCTCCGGCGGTCGCCTCAGCGCCGAAGGCGCCGGGCCGCCGCCGACGGATCCCGCACAAGGGCGCCATCGCGTTCCTCATCGTGCCCTTCGGCGTGCTGTTCGCGCTGTTCTACGTCGTCCCCATCGCCTACGCGTTCTGGCAGTCCCTGCTCGTGGTCGAGCGCGACGGCACCTTCGGCAAGGCCGAGCAGGTGTTCGGCGGCTTCACGCAGTACGTGCTCGTCTTCCAGAACGAGGCCTTCTGGGCATCGATGGGGCGGATGCTGACCTTCGGCGTCGTGCAGGTGCCGGTCATGCTCGGCCTGGCCCTGCTGTTCGCGCTGCTGCTGGACTCGCCGCTCGTCCGCGGCAAGCGCTTCTTCCGCCTCGCGTTCTTCGTGCCGTATGCGGTTCCCGGTGTCATCGCCGCGATCATGTGGGGCTCGCTGTTCTCGCCCAACCTCTCGCCGTTCACCGCGATCACCAAGAACATCGACTTCCTCGGGGCAGACCTCGTGCTGTGGTCGATCGCGAACGTCGTGACGTGGGTCTACGTCGGCTACAACATGCTGATCATCTACTCGGCGCTGCTCTCGATCCCGCAGGAGCTCTACGAGGCGGCCATCCTCGACGGCGCCGGACAGTGGCGCATCGCCTGGTCGATCAAGATCCCGCTGGTGCGCCCGGCGATCGTGATGACCGCGATCTTCTCGATCATCGGCACGCTGCAGCTGCTCGCCGAACCACAGGTCTTCCGTTCGTTCAGCTCGGCGGTCACGAGCACGTTCACCCCGAACATGACCGTCTACGCCACGGCATCCATCCCGAACACCAACCTCGCGGCCGCGTTCTCGGTCGTGCTGGCCGTGACGACGTTCGTGCTGTCGTTCGGATTCATGAAGTACATGCAGCGCAAGGAGCAGAACGCATGAGCACCATGACGATCGTCGCCCCCGGTCGGGGCTCGCGCGCACAGGCCCCGCGCGGAAAGGGTGCTCGCGAGTCGGGCATCTCCCGCACCGGCGCCATGCTGATCATGGCCGTGTTCACGGTCTACTTCCTGCTGCCCCTGTGGTGGCTGCTCGTCGCGTCGAGCAAGGAGACCGGCGACATCCTGACCACCGCCCCGCTGTGGTTCGCCGACTTCCACCTGCTCGACAACATCGCCGAGCTGTTCGCCTACCGCGACGGCGTCTACCTGCGCTGGCTGCTGAACTCGGTGCTCTACGCCGCGCTCGGCGGTGCCATCGCGACCCTGCTCGCCGCCATGGCCGGCTACGCCCTCGCGAAGTACCGGTTCCCGGGCCGCGACCTGATGTTCGACATCGTGCTCGGCGGAGTGCTGGTTCCCGCCACGGCCCTCGCGCTGCCGCTGTTCCTCATCTTCAGCCAGGCGCAGCTGACCAACACGTTCTGGTCGGTGTTCCTGCCGTCGATCGTGAGTCCGTTCGGCGTCTACCTGGCGCGGATCTTCGCGGCCTCCTCCGTTCCCGACGAACTGCTCGAGGCGAGTCGGCTCGACGGCGCGGGGGAGATCCGCACGTTCTTCACGGTCAGCATCCGACTGATGACGCCCGCGCTGGTGACGATGTTCCTCTTCCAGTTCGTCGCCATCTGGAACAACTTCTTCCTGCCGATGATCATGCTGCGATCCGAAGACCTCTTCCCGGTCGTCTTCGGTCTCTACAACTGGAACAACCAGCTGAACCAGCTGCCGGAACTCCGTGGTCTCGTGCTGATCGGCGCTCTGCTGTCGGTCATCCCGCTGATCGTCACCTTCCTCCTGCTCCAGCGCTTCTGGCGCAACGGACTGGGCGCCGGCGCCCTGAAGTGAGCAGGCGGCCGCCCGGACCGACCGGACGGCCCGCACCACCGCACCATCCCTACCGCACCACCCCCATCGCATCCACGAAAGGATCGAAATGCAGCATTCGAAGATGAAGGCAGCCGCTGTCATCGCCATCTCGGCACTCGCGCTCGCCGGTTGCTCGGCGTCCGGCGGAGACAGCTCCGGCACCGGCGGCGACGCCGCCGCCGCGTGCACCCCGGCGGACGGCGACGTCACGCTCGAGTTCACCTCCTGGATACCCGGCATCGAAGACGTCGTCGAGATCTGGAACGAGGCCAACCCCGAGATCCAGGTCGACGTGCAGACCGGCCCGAACGGCAACGGCGGCACTTACCAGAACTTCTTCAACCAGATCAAGGCCGGCGATGCGCCCGACCTCGGTCAGATCGAGTACGACGCGCTGCCGAACTTCCTCGTGCAGGACGGCCTCGAAGACCTCAGCGCCTGTGAAGACGTCGTCGCCGCGGAGGACCAGTTCGTCGACTGGGCCTGGGGACAGGTCACCCTCGGCACCGAGGGCGTCTACGGCGTTCCGCAGGACACCGGCCCCATGGCGCTGTTCTACCGCGCCGACCTCTTCGAGCAGAACGGCATCGCGATCCCCACCACGTGGGACGAGTACCGCGAGGCGGCCGTGAAGATCCGTGACCTCGGCGGATACATCACCAACTTCTCGCAGTCGGACATCAACCAGTTCGCCGGCTTCGCCTGGCAGGACGGCGCTCAGTGGTTCTCGAGCGACGACGAGGGCTGGACGGTGTCGCTGGCCGACGACGCGACCACCACGGTCGCCGACTTCTGGCAGAGCATGCTCGACGACGACCTCGTCGCCACGGTTCCCGCCTGGACCGACGAGTGGAACAACGCCTACAACTCCGGTCAGGTCTGGACCTGGAACTCCGCCGTCTGGGGCGCCAACTCGATCTCCAGCGGAGCCCCCGACACCGCCGGCTCCTGGGCTGTCGCACCGCTGCCGCAGTGGGAGGCCGGCGGCACCGCGGCCGGCAACTGGGGCGGGTCGTCGACCGCTGTCCTCAAGGGCAGCGAGCACGTCTACGAGGCGACGAAGTTCGCGCTGTGGCTCAACACGTCGGATGAGGCGCTGACCGCGCTCGCCGAGGCCGCCAACCTCTACCCGGCCACGACAGCCGGTCTCGAGCTGCCGGTCTACGCCGAGGGCGTCGAGTTCTACGGCGGACAGAAGATCTACGACGTCTTCGCCGACGCCGCCACCCAGGTCTCGCCCGACTTCGCGTGGGGCCCGACCATGACCCAGACCTACTCGGACGTGTCCGACGGCTTCAAGGCCGCGGTCTCGGGCAACGGCACTCTGCTCGACGCGATCGAGAAGGGCCAGACGGCGACCATCGACGCGCTCAAGGCCGCATCGATCCCCGTCACGGAGTAACACCTCTCGGAGGCCCGCCCGTATGCTCACGGGCGGGCCTCCCCCTTTTCGTCTGGAGCGGCAATGAGCGAACTCGTACACCTGACCTCGGCCGGCGTCAGCGTCGTCATCGACACGACGAGTGCGCGACTGCTGCACTGGGGCGCGGCGCTCGACACCGCCGACCTCGACGCACTCGCGGTGTCGTCGACCGGTGCTGTGACGTTCAGCTCGTTCGACGCCTCGCGCACCGTCCCGCTGCTGGCCGTCGAAGCCGACGGATGGTCCGGCGCCCCGGCGCTCGCCTGGCACCGCGGCGGGCTGCACAGCGCGCCGCTGCTGCGCTCGACCGGGTGGAAGGCGACGGAGTCATCGCTGCGCGGGGAGTTCGCGGATCCCGCGGCCGGCGCATCCGTCGTCCTCGATCTCGAGCTGGATGCCGTCGGCGTGCTCACCGCCCGGGTGTCGGTGACGAGCACGGCGGATGCTGCCGAGCCGCTCGACCTGCTCGCCGCGCGCATCCTGCTGCCGATCCCCGCGCATGCGACAGAGGTGCTCGATCACACCGGACGCTGGACGGGCGAGCGGCGACCACAGCGAGGCGCCCTGCGCCACGGAGCGCACCTGCGTCAGGTGCGCCGCGGTCGCGGTGGCCACGACGCCCCGTACCTGACCGCGATCGGCACCGACGGGTTCGGCTTCCGCCGAGGGGAACTGTGGACCGCGCACGTCGCGTGGAGCGGGGACCTCGAAGTCGGCGTCGAGCGTCTTCCCGAGGGCGCCGGCGTTCACGGGGCGGTGCTCGGCGGGGGAGAACTGCTGCTGCCCGGCGAGATCCGGCTCGGCGCGGGGGAGACGTACGTCTCGCCTCGGGTGTTCCTCGCCTACGGCGAGAGCGGGCTCGACTCCGTGTCGGCCCGCCTGCATCAGACCGTCCGCGCGTTCTCCGCACACCCCACGACGCCGCGCCCTCTCGTGCTCAACACCTGGGAGGCCGTGTACTTCGACCACGACCCCGCGAAGATCATCGAGCTGGCCGAGGCTGCGGCATCCGTCGGCGTCGAGCGGTTCGTGCTCGATGACGGATGGTTCCGCGGACGGCCCGACGACCGATCAGGACTCGGCGACTGGTTCATCGACGACGCCAAGTGGCCGGAGGGGCTGCGGCCGCTCGCCGATCAGGTGCACGGTCTCGGGATGCAGTTCGGTCTCTGGTTCGAGCCTGAGATGGTGAACCCGGTCTCCGACCTCGCCGCGCAGCATCCGGACTGGGTGCTGCAGGCCGCGCCCGACGCGCCCACCTGGCGGCATCAGAAGGTGCTCGACCTGGCGAACCCGGATGCTGCGGCCCACCTGCTGGAGCGCATCGACGCCCTGGTCTCCGAGATCGGCATCGACTTCATCAAGTGGGACCACAACCGCGACCTGCACGCCGCGGTGTCGCCGCACACCGGCCGCGCGTCCGTGCATGCTCAGACGGCCGCCTTCTACGCCCTGCTCGACGCGCTGCGCGAGCGGCATCCCTCTCTCGAGATCGAGTCGTGCGCGAGCGGCGGAGCCCGCGTCGACCTCGGGGTGCTCCAGCGCACCCAGCGCGTCTGGGGCTCGGACTCGAACGATCCGATCGAACGGCAGCAGATCCAGCGCTGGACAGGCACTCTCGTGCCCCCGGAGGTTGTGGGGTCTCACGTCGGTCCGCCGGTCGCCGAGACGACGCATCGCGCGGCATCCTTGCCGTTCCGCATGGCCACCGCGCTGTTCGGGCACGCTGGCATCGAGTGGGACATCACGCGGTGCACGGATGACGAGCGGGAGGCGCTGACCCGCTGGACGGCGCTCTATCGCGAGCTGCGGCCGCTGCTGCACTCCGGGGTCACCGTGCGCAGCGACGAGGTCGACGACGAGACGCTGCTGCACGGCGTCGTCGCGGTCGACGGCTCGCGCGGTGTGTTCGCGTGGGTGCGGCAGGGTGCGTCGGTCGACGCGTTCACGCCGCGCACCCGCATCCCCGGACTGCAGCCCGGCGGGCGCTACCGGCTGCGGGTGCGGGACGAGCTGGGAACCGCGACGCGGCATCAGGTCTCGGATCCCGCCTGGCTGGATGCCGGGATCGAGGCGACCGGCGCGTTCTTCGAGGCGGTCGGGGTGCCCCTGCCCCTGCTCGCGCCGGGGGCGGCGCTGCTGCTCGAGGTCGTTCGGGTCTGACTCGGGGTCGTGCTAAACTGAATCTTTGTCTGCGCACACTCCTGTGCGTAGTTCGCGTGCTTCCCCTTCTTCGGCCGAGAGATCGGCGATGCGGGGTGGCGCGCAGACAAGGGATCTTGGGTGAGACCGTCCGGTCTCACGGTATAGAAGGAGTCACATCATGGCAGCAGTGTGCCAGGTGACAGGAGCTGTTCCCGGCTTCGGTCACAACGTCTCGCACTCGCACCGCCGGACGAAGCGTCGCTTCGACCCGAACGTGCAGAAGAAGACCTATTTCGTCGCTTCGCTCGGTCGTAAGATCACGCTCAACGTGTCCGCCAAGGGCATCAAGGTGATCGACGTCCGCGGCATCGAGAACGTGGTCAAGGACCTCCAGGCGAAGGGTGTGAAGCTCTAATGGCCAAGAAGGCTCAGGACGTACGTCCGATCATCAAGCTGCGCTCCACGGCAGGTACGGGCTACACGTACGTGACCAAGAAGAACCGCCGCAACACCCCCGACCGCCTCGTGCTCAAGAAGTACGACCCGGTCATCCGTCAGCACGTCGAATTCCGAGAGGAGCGTTGATCAATGGCTAAGAAGAGCAAGATCGCTCGCAACGAGCAGCGCAAGGTCATCGTCGAGCGTTACGCAGAGCGTCGCGCCGAGCTGAAGAAGACCCTGGTCGACCCGAACGCCACCGACGAGGCCCGCGAGGCCGCACGCGTCGGCCTGCAGAAGCTGCCGCGCAACGCGTCGCCGGCTCGCGTGCGTTCGCGCGACGTCATCGACGGCCGCCCCCGCGGTGTCCTCACGAAGTTCGGCGTCTCGCGCGTCCGCTTCCGTGACATGGCACACCGTGGCGAGCTGCCCGGTGTCACCAAGTCCAGCTGGTAAGTCTCAGCAGACAAGCCGAAAGGGGCGAGGATCTTCGGATCCTCGCCCCTTTCGCTATGCCCGGGCCTGCGGCGCTCGCTGCGAAGGGGATCTCTCGCTGAGAAGGGGATGCTGCGCCATTCGCTCCTTCGTTGCATGAGATCTCCTTCGCAGCAGTCGCTCTGCACCGAGGGGCCGAGTTCACGGTTCTCTACAGGGGCCGGGTGCGCGGCCGCCTCGGAAGTCGACCACGGGGGAGTATCGCCTGATGGATGCGGTCACCGAGCTCGAACGTCAGGGTGGGGTCGCGCGCGTCGAGCGACTTCGGTCACTCGGGGTGAGCGCTCACACACTGCGCCGTGCGAAGGAGCTCGGTGCGGTGAGATCGATCCGTCGAGGATGGATTGCGCTGCCCGACGCCGACCCGATCGTCGTGGGCGCCGCGACTCGCGGGGTCGTCATCACCTGCGTCACCGCAGCCGAGCGCATGGGGTTGTGGGTGCCGAATGCATCGTCCGTCCACGTCGCTGCCCGCCCGAATGCCGCCCGCGTGCGGGTGCCGTCGCAGGTCGTCGTCCACTGGTCGCGCCCGGCGGTTCAGCGCGACCCCGACTCCACCGTCGACGGGCTCGTCAACACCCTCGCCGTGGTGGCGCGCTGCCAGCCGAGAGAGACCGCCCTGGTGATCTGGGAGTCGGCTCTCAACAAGGGGCTCGTCGACGAGCGTGTGCTGTCGCGATTCGAGCTGCCGCCCGCCGCCCGGGAGCTGCTCGAATCCGCCAGGCCGTTCTCGGACTCGGGTCTCGAGACGATCTTCGTGTCGAGGCTGCGGTGGTTGGGTCTTGCGATGGTGCAGCAGGCGTGGCTGCACGGACACCGTGTCGACCTCCTGATCGGCGAGCGCCTGGTGATTCAGATCGACGGAGCGACACACGTCGGAGCACAGCGGACGGCTGACATCGAGCATGACGCACAGCTCATGCTCCGTGGCTATCACGTGCTGCGGTTCGGATACGAGCAGATCATGGCTCGCTGGCCAGAAGTGCAGGCGATCATCATGGATGCTGTCGCTCAGGGCAGGCATCTCGGCTGATGTCCTCGCTTGCAGAGAAGGAGATCTCACCCAGCGAAGGACCGAATGCGTCATCCAGTCCTTCGCTGCGCGAGATCTCCTTCGCACACCGAGTCGCTCTCCGTATCGCAGACGCCCTCCGAAGCGCCGCAGCGCCCCGCATCAGGCGACGGATGCTGCCGCGTGCTCCACCGCCCAGGTGAGCGCGTAGTCGGCGATCTCCTCCCAGCCGTCCTGACTGACGAGACGGTGGGTGCGGCCCGCATACTCCTTGTACTCGACGATGGCGGTGCTGCCGGACGAGTGGTACTTCTTCACGATCGCGCGTCCGATGGCCGGGGGCACGACGTGGTCGATCTCTCCGGTGATGACGAGCAGCGGGGCGCGGTCGGCGCGTGCGTAGTCGACGTGGGTGACTCCGCCCTTCTCGTTGAGCACCGAGGTCACGCCCTCGAAGAAGACCTTGTTGTAGGAGTTCACGGCGTACTCCTCCCAGAGGGCGTCGGATGCTGCGCCGGGGAGGTCGTTGCCGAACGTGAAGTGGAAGTGGCGCTTCGACAGCGGCTTGGCTCCGTTGATGCCGAAGGGGTTGGAGAGGATCGGCGTTCCGGTCCACAGGGTCGAGAGGGGCAGTGCGGTGACGCCGGCGGTCTGTCCCGGGGCCACGCCCACGTAGGCGGCGCCGAGGCCGCGGTCGGCGAGCATCTGGGTGAGCACGCCGCCGAACGAGTGGCCCATGATGATCGGCTTGACCGGAAGCGCACGGATGATGCGCTCGTAGTTGTCGGCGATCTGCTTCAGGCCGATCCCCTTGAGGGCCGACGGGTCGCGGCGGATGTCCTCGACGGAGCGGTCGTCGATCCCGGGCCATCCCGGGATGATCACCTCGTGGCCCTGCGCGCGGAACCGCTCGGCCCACGTGTCCCAGCTCTTCGGCGTCATCCAGAGTCCGTGGATCAGGACGATCGGGGTCTTGTCGGTGCTGTTCATCGTTTCTTCTCCTGTGTCTGCCCCGCCCGGTGCGAGTGCGTTACGCTGATAGTAGACCGAACGTTCTATCTAGCGCAACCTATTCCCGAAAACCCGAATCGGATGACACGATGAGAGGGATCATCATGAAGACCACGACTTCCAGCTCCGCTCCGACGACGGCTCCTAAGCGGCCCAGCGCAGCCCGCACCCGGCTGATCGACACCGCCACAAGGCTCTTCTACGAAGAGGGGATCCACGCGGTCGGCGTTGACCGCATCATCGATGAGGCCGCGGTCACCAGGGCGACGCTCTACAACCAGTTCGGCGGCAAGGAGAACCTCGTCCTCGCGTACCTGCGCAACGAAGACGAGATGCTCCGCGCGATGTTCGCCGACGCGGGCGAGGCGGTGACGGATCCTGCGCAGCTGGTCGACGCCGTGATCGACGGCATCGCCGCCGACATCCGCCTCCGGCACACGCGTGGCTGCCCGTTCATCAACGCGGCAGCGGAGTATCCGGATGCCGACGGTGCCGTCCGTCTGCTGATCGACGAGCACCGGGAGTGGTTCCGCTCGACGCTCCAGGCCGTCGCCGAGCAGGCCGGCCTCGAGAGCCCCGTCGATGTCGCGGCGTCCCTCGTGCTGCTGCGCGACGCCGCGCTCGTCGGCGGGTACCTCGACGGAGACGAGCGGGTCACGCCGGCGTTCGAGCGCACCGCGCGCTCGGTGGTCGCCGCCCACCGCCCGCTCTGACGCGGCGACGGGGCGGCGGATGGCGGCGGGTCGATGGCGGCCAGCTGGCGGCTGACTGGCGGCTCGGTGGCGTGGCGGCGGATCGGGGCCGCTGGAGAGCATGGAGGACATGAACACGACACGGATCACGGAACTGCGCCAGGCGCAGGGGTGGACTCAGGAACGACTGGCGACCGAGAGCGGCGTGGGACTCAGAACCGTGCAGCGCCTGGAAGCCGGACAGGATGCGAGCCTGGAGACGCTGTCTCTGGTCGCGGATGCGCTGCAGGTGCCGGTGCGGGACCTCTTCGCCACGATCGACGATGAGGCACTCAGCAGCCGGGTCGATTCGCTGCAGCAGCGCACGGATGACCAGCAGGCCGCGCGTGATCGCATCGCCCACGCCTGGACCTGGCTCTATGTCGGCATCGGCATCGTGTGCACGCTGCTGAGCTTCACGTTCTCGTATGGACTCGTGCTGTTCCTGTCCTACTGGGTGGGCGGGTACGTGATCCTCACTGCGCTGCGTCGGATCGTCCTCGAGCCCCGGCTGGACGCCCGGTACCCGTTGTCGAAGGAGACCCGCACCCGTCGTGCGAAGCGCCGCGCCGCGATGGCCTCCGCCGCGGCCGACGACGCATCCCCGACCGCCACGACGACGGCTGAACCGGCCTGAGACGCGTCGCCGCCCGGGCTGATCTTCGCGCGCCGAGCGAAGGAGATCTCTCTCACGCAAGGATCGAACGGTGATTCCGAGCCTTCGCGGCAAGAGATCTCCTTCCCGCGATGAGGCCGACAGGCGCGCTGAAATCGATGCCCCACGAGTCACATTCGTCACTTCTGCCCCACGACACGCCGCCGAAAAGCCCAAAACCCGCGAAATGACGCGGAAATGTGGGTGGTGGTTGGTACATTCAAGGCGGTCACTCGACCAACGGAGGGCAGCAGCCCTCTGAACCACAACGATGCGACGGGAACCTCGTCGCTGGAGGATGACATGGCTGACAAGTCCATCACCAAGACCGAGCTCGTCGCGAGCATCGCTTCTGCCACCGGCCAGAGCCAGGCCACCGTCTCGGGTGTCCTCGACGCGCTGTTCTCCTCGGTCTCCGACGCTGTTGCCAAGGGCAGCAAGGTCTCGATCCCGGGCTGGATCTCGTTCGAGCAGGTCGCGACCGCAGCTCGCACGGGCCGCAACCCGCAGACCGGCGCCGAGATCAAGATCCCGGCCGGCCACCGCGTCAAGGTGACCGCTGGTTCCAAGCTCAAGGCTGCCGTCAAGTAAGACCGCACCTCTTCGAAGGCCGCTCCCGATCCGTCGGGGGCGGCCTTCGTGCGTCCTCCCCGGATCCGCGGCTTAGGCTGGAGGGGTGAGTGCCCGCGCCGTGCAGACCCCGACCCGCTCCGCGTATCGCGCGGCCGGAATCGGCATCCTGCTCGCGACCGGACTGATCGGCGTGATCTTCGCCCTCGTGATCGGCGGAGGCGCGGCTCCGCTGCTGCTGCAGGATCCAGGTCCCTTCGTGCGCTGGGCCACCCCCATCGTCAAGCTCGTGATGAACATCGCGGCCGCGGCGATGCTGGGTTCGCTCGTGCTGGCGCTGTTCGCCCTGCGCAGCGAGGAGAAGTCGTTCGACACGGCGCTCAACACGGCCTCGGCCGGCGCTGCCGTCTTCACGGTCACCGCCGGCATCAGCGGATTCTTCACCTTCATGGCGGCCTTCAACCCGCAGCTGAGCGCCGAGCGCGAGTTCGGTGAGCAGCTCGGACGATTCCTGCTGCAGCTGCCGCTCGGTCAGTCCTGGCTGATCACCACGATCATGGGCTCGGTGATCACCGTGCTCGCGTTCGCGTGGCGCACGTGGACGCCGACGCTCATCACGGCGATCCTCGCCGCGGCATCCTTCCTTCCGCTGGCGACGCAGGGTCACTCCGGGGAGCTCGCCGGTCACAACATCGCGGTGAACTCGATCCTGCTGCACACGATCGGCGCGGCGGTGTGGCTCGGCGGCCTGCTGCTCGTCGTGATCCTGCGCGACCGCTCGGGCGTGGGCACAGCGCAGCTGGTGAGCCGCTATTCGAGTCTCGCGATCGCCGCGTTCGCCGTCGTCGCGATCTCGGGTCTCGCCCGCTCCGTCGTCTCGTTCGGCGACATCTCGCAGCTCTGGACGCCGTACGGCACCATCCTGCTCGCGAAGGTCGTGCTCCTCGTCGGTATGGGAATGCTGGGCGCCTGGTATCGCACCCGCCTGATCCCTCGGCTCGAGGACGACGGAGCCGCGCGCTGGTTCTGGATGCTGGTGTTGTGCGAGGTCGCTCTGATGGGTCTGGCCTCGGGAGCTGCCGCCGCGCTCGCGCGCACGCCCCCGCCCACCGGTGAGGAGGCGGCGTTCGTGCAGACCCCCGCCGAGAACCTCACCCGCTCCCCGCTGCCGCCGGAGTTCACGATCGACCGCTGGTTCACGGCGTGGGACATCGACGTGCTCTGGCTGGTGGCCGCCGGGTTCGGCCTCTTCCTCTACCTCGCCGGCGTGCGCCGACTGCGGCTCCGTGGTGACCGCTGGCCGATCCACCGCACCGTGTTCTGGGTGCTGGGAATGCTGATGCTGCTCTGGGTCACGGGCGGCCCGATCAACGCGTATCAGGAGTATCTCTTCAGCGTGCACATGCTGGGGCACATGATGCTGTCGATGGCGATCCCGCTGCTGCTCGTCTCGGGGGCGCCGGTCACGCTGGCCCTACGAGCGATCCACAAGCGCGACGACGGCACCCGCGGTGGTCGCGAATGGATCATGTGGGCCGTGCACTCGCCGTTCTCGAAGGTCGTCACCCACCCGTTCGTGGCGGCGGGCATCTTCATCCTGTCGCTGTGGGCGTTCTACTTCACCGACCTGGTGCGCTGGTCGATGTTCGAGCACCTCGGCCACGAGTGGATGGTCGCGCATTTCCTCATCTCCGGCTACCTGTTCGTGCTGAGCCTGGTCGGCGCCGACCCGGTGCCCTACCGTCTGCCCTACCCGGGGCGCCTCATCACCCTGATCGCCATCATGGCCATGCACGCCTTCTTCGGCGTCGCGATCATGATGCAGGAGGGGCTGATGGTCGCCGACTGGTTCGGGTCGATGGGTCGCACTTGGGGCCCGACGCCCATCGAGGATCAGTACATCGGCGGCGGCATCGCGTGGTCTATCGGAGAGATCCCGACTCTGATCCTCGCGATCACCGTGGCGATCCAGTGGAGCCGCAGCGACACCAAGCTGCAGAAGCGCCGCGACCGTCATGCAGACCGCACGGGCGAGGCGGAGCTCGAGGAGTACAACCAGAAGCTCGCGGCTCTCGCCGAGCGCGACCTGCGTCAGGCGGAGCGCGACGCGCGGTGACCGTGCTCCCGGCGGGCGTCAGCCCGTGGACTCCTCGTCGGGGGATCCGACCCGGATCGACACCTTGCCGTCGGGGAGGATCGTGATCGATCCGTTCACCTGGAACGGGATGTCCTCCGACCGCTCCTGAACCGAGCCGTCGAAGAGCGAGCGGATCTCGACGTCGACGTGCGCGACGGCATCCGTCGGAGGGATCTTCCAGTGTCCGCCGTCGGGCACGACGCTCACCTGCGGTTGTGCGGCGATCGACCACTTCGGCAGCGAGGCGAGGCGGTTGGAGACCTCGAGGCCGAACGGGCAGGCGGTCGGCTGCAGTACCTCCTGCGTCGTGCAGGCGGTGAGGAACTCCTCGACCCGCTGCTGCACCACCGCGACGAAGTCCGAGGTGGGCTCGGTCTGCACGTCGACGGGCGTGGTGGCGAGCGGGGTGTCGGCGAGGACGCCGATGCCCTCGGACTCCGCGATCGCAGTGTCGACGGTGACCGAGTACAGCCCCGGCGTGAAGACCAGCAGGGGAAGGGGATCGAGGGGTGCGGCCTCCGCCCCGGCGGGTGAGACCTGGCGGCGATCCATCTCGAAGCCGTTGACGGCGAACTGATCGGCACCGCGCACCGTGAGCTCGACCACGGCCAGCGGGCTCGTCGTGAAGCGCCAGTTGGGGGTGACCCCCGCCCAGCCGTCCTGCTCGACGGTGAAGGTGGTGGTGCCGGCGTGCCCGCTCGCCTCGTACGACACGGTCACCTCGGTCTTGCCGGACTCGTCGGCCTGTTCCGACTGCACCTCCACGTCGGTGAGCGGCGCGAGTGCCGAGTGACGCAGCAGCGCCTCCGACGCGGTGGCTCCGATGCCGGCGATCTCGAGGGTCTCCCGATCGATCGCGACGCCGGGCACGCGCAGAGCGTCAGCCGCTCGTCCTTCCGAGAGCAGGTCGAGGTAGCGCACGACGAACGCCGACGGCCCGTAGAACTGCTGGTACAGGGTGGCTCCACCTGCACCGAGAGCGGCGACGAGCACGAGGCCGACGACCGCGAGGAGCGCGAGATCGGCAGCGAGGCGCGAGCGCCGGGGCGCCTTCGTCTCGACCTGCTGCATGGCGTCAGTCTAGAAGCGTGGCCTGGGACGACGCCGTGCGTGAGTCGGTGTGCGTCGGCCGCGATCGCTGTGTTCCTCGGATGCCGGGCGGCGCCGCCACGTAGCATGGGGAGGCACGGTCTCGCCGTGCATTCCCGCCTCCGTCCGTGTGAGAGAACCGTGTCGCTTCCCGCCCTGTCCGAAGAGCAGCAAGAGCTGTTCCGGTTGATCGAGGACACCAGCGAGCACGTCTTCATCACCGGTCGAGCGGGCACCGGCAAGTCGACGCTGCTGCAGTACTTCTCGTGGAACACGAAGAAGCAGATCGCCATCTGCGCGCCGACCGGCGTCGCCGCGCTCAACGTCGAGGGTCAGACGATCCACTCCCTGTTCCGGCTGCCGATCGGACTGATCGGCGACTCGGACATCGATCAGAACGACAACACGCGACGGATCCTCAATGCGATCGAGACGCTCGTGATCGACGAGATCTCGATGGTCAACGCCGACCTGATGGATGCGATCGACCGTTCGCTCCGTCAGGCGCGGGGCAAGCGGGGCATCCCGTTCGGCGGAGTGCAGATCGTGATGTTCGGCGATCCGTATCAGCTGGCTCCCGTGCCGCCGCGCGGCGACGAGCTGCGCTACGTCAAGGACCACTACCGCTCGTTCTGGTTCTTCGATGCCAAGGTCTGGGCGGGTCCGGCCGGCGGTGAGGGTGACGATGACGACGGGGGACTGTTCGCCGTCGACACCCGGGCCGAGCTGCACGTGCGCGAGCTCGTGCAGATCCACCGGCAGTCGGATGACGGTTTCAAGGCGATGCTGAACGCGGTGCGGTACGGGCGGGTCACCGCGGAGATCGCGGGAGTGCTGAACACGCAGGGCGCGCGCACACCGCCGGACCCGGAGCCGGGAGAGGTGCCGATGATCACCCTCGCCACCCGCAACGACATCGTGAACACCATCAACAGCCGCCACCTCGCAGCGCTGCCCGGCAAGGAGCAGACGGCGCGTGCCGAGGTCAGCGGCGAGTTCGGGAAGGGCGAGGCGTCGCTGCCGGCCGAGTCGGAGCTCAAGCTCAAGATCGGCGCGCAGGTGATGTTCCTCCGCAACGACACCTCGATGTCGGGCGAGCCGCCGCGGTGGGTGAACGGCACGATCGGCACGGTCGTGCGGATCCTCGGAGAGACCGTGCGCGTCGAGATCGACGGCGAAGAGGTCGACGTCGAGCCCGCGGTCTGGGAGCGGTTCCGATACTCCTACGAGCCGAGCACCAAGAAGCTGAGCCGTGACGTCGTGGCGGAGTTCACCCAGTTCCCGCTGCGCCTCGCGTGGGCCGTCACGATCCACAAGTCGCAGGGCAAGACCTACGACCGCGCGATCATCGACCTCGGCTCAGGCGCCTTCGCTCCAGGGCAGACCTATGTGGCGCTGTCTCGGCTCACATCCCTCGACGGGCTCTACCTGTCGAGGGCGCTGCGCCCGAGCGACATCCGCGTCGACGAGGATGTGCGCCGCTTCATGCGCGACGCGTGGCTCGCGGCATCCACTCCCGCGGTCGGGAAGGGCTGAGCCCGTTCGTGGTCAGGCGGCGACGCGTGCGCGGTCGAGGTCTTCGAAGAGCTCGGTGTTGAACCGGTAGGCGAGCAGGACCTCGTCGATCACGCGCTCGCGCTCGGCGTCGTCCCAGGGGGCGGAGTCGAGCTGCTCGCGGTAGACGTCCTTGAACGCCGACGGGTCGGCGATGTCGTCGAACAGATAGAAGCCGATGCCGTTGGTCTCGAAGCCGAAGCGGCGTGCCATGACGCGTCCGATGAAGATGCCGCCCGACAGATCGCCGAGGTAGCGCGTGTAGTGATGCGCGACGAAGCCACCGGCCCAGGTCGCCCCGACCTGGCGGATGCGCTCGACGTAGCGCTGCGTGGTCGGCAGCGCGACGATCACATCGCGCCAGTGCGCCCCGAGGAGGAACTCGAGGTCGGCCTCGAGCGCGGGCAGGCGGGTCAGCTTGTCGCTGAGGAAGACGGATGCCACGGGGTCCTGGCGCATGCGCTCGCCCGCGCCCTCGAGGGCTTCGTAGATGAAGTAGTGCTGCGCGACGAGCGCGATGTAGTCCTCGCGCGATCCTTCGCCCTTGAGCAGGTCGGACATGAAGCCGGCACCCTCGCTGCGCGAGTGCGAACCGGAGGAGCGCTCACGGAGGGCTGCGGAGAAGGAGAGGATCTCGGACATGTGCCCAGTGTAAGGGTCGCCTAACCTGAAAGGAAACCCCTCGGTGAGCCGAGCGTCATGCGTGCGGACGCGGCTCGACCCCGAGCTTCTCGCAGGCGAGAACGTAGAGCGCGACGACCTCGCGGCGCACGGCGGGGCGCTCCGTGATCGGACCGGAGGGCCAGGGGATGCGCAGCTCTGAGGCCTCGCCGGAGCGGGTGACCTTCCAGACTCCGCCGTCGCCGTCGAGGTCCGTCATCACGGCGTCGGTGATCTCGTCCGACTGAGACCCTCCGACCGGCGCGAAGGCGCGCGTGATGAGCAGATTGTCATCGGTGTGGTCGCCGTTCATGTGGCGGAGGATCGCGGAGACGACGTCGGCATCGAACGTGTGGGGCATGGTGATCACCCTAAACGGCGTTCGGTGATGCCTTTCTTTCAGGATGGGCGTTCTAGACTCGGGAGACACGTCTTCCGGGGGTCCCCTTTCATGCAGCTTCTCTCGTCGCGCACGTTCCGCGCAGCAGTGGCCGGCGCAGCCGCGCTCGGGCTCTTCCTCACCGGCTGCACGGCCGAACCGGAGTTCAGCTACCAGCCTCCGTCCCAGGTCGACGGCCCTCTGCCTGACGACACGGTCGCCGCCATGGAGGCGGCCATCACCAACGCGCTCGCCGCATCGGGTGCCTCGGGCGCCGTCGTGGGCGTGTGGGCTCCGTGGAGCGGCAGCTGGGTCGCCGGTCTCGGCACCCAGACCCCCGGCGGCGACGAAGAGATCAGCACCGACATGTCCTTCCGGATCGCGGACATGACGCGTCTCATGACGTGCGACGTGCTCTACGGTCTGGCCGATGACGGCGTGGTCGATCTCGACGACCCCGTGCCCGACCACGTCTCGGGCGTCGCTGACATGAAGGACATCACGCTGCTCGACCTGTGCAACAGCACGAGCGGCGTCGGCTCGTCCGAGGCGACCGCGCAGGCCGCATGGCTCACCACCCCCGAGCGCGTGTGGGCACCCCTCGAGCTTGCGGCGTACGGCCTGGGCGCCCCACGCACCACTCCGAAGACGACCTACACGAACTCGGATGCCGGCTACCTGCTGCTCGGACTCGCACTCGAGCGGGCGTCCGGCCGCACGGCGTCCGAGCTGATCGCCGAGTACGTGACCCAGCCGCTCGGTCTCTCGGCGACGTCGCTGCCTTCGCCGGCTCCGGCCCCGCCCTCTGACGGACCGGTCATGAACGGGCACTACCTGACGCCCGTCGAAGGCGGGTACGACTGTGCGGCCCCGGTCGACATCACCACGCTCTCGTCGAGCACCGGCTACACCGACTCCGGCGTCGTGTCGACGATCGAGGATCTCGGTCGGTACGCCCAGGCCGAAGCCGCGCAGAAGCTGCGCACGAAGGACGAGCCGAACCGCTTCGGAGCTCCCCTGCCGCAGGGCCCTCAGGCTCCCTCCTGGCTCCAGGCCACGGGCGGGGCTCTGCTCGTCGGCTCGATGGTCGGACAGGCGGGCTGGACTCCCGGGTATCAGACGTCGGCGTTCTCCGACCCCGAGACGGGCTTCACGGTCGCAGTGTCGCTGAACAACTCGACGACCGGCGCGACGACCGCGATGTACCTGGCCTGGGAGCTCGCGGCGATCGCCTCCAAGGTGCCTGCGGCCGCGGGTGAGACCGCTCCCGAGTTCGGGCTTCCGTTCACGGCCGAGCAGTATCACCAGGCCATCACGGACTCGGCGGTCGCCTGCGTCGCACCGCCGGCCGCCTAGGGCCCGGCGCACGACCGCCGCGGCATACCGACGAAGGGAACGCCGATGGCGATCATCGACAACGCGATCTACGTCGACGGTGTCCGCACCGAGAATCCGCGGAGCCTCAGTGAGACGTTCGAGGTGCTGCGCGAACGCGGCGGCATGAGCTGGATAGGTCTGTACCGGCCGAGCGAAGCCGAGATCCGCGAGGTCGCCGACGAGTTCGGCATCCACGCTCTCGTCGTCGAGGATGCGCTCTCGGGTCACCAGCGGTCGAAGCTCGAGCGGTACGGAGACGTGCTGTTCATGGTGCTGCGATCCGCCCGGTATCTGGATGCCGCGGAGGAGGTCGAGTTCGGCGAGATCCATGTGCTCGTGGGGCCCGACTTCGTGGTGACGATCCGCCACGCGGAGTCTCCCGACCTGGGGCGGGTGCGACGCCGACTCGAAGACGACCCCGGTCTGCTGAAGCTCGGTCCGGAGGCGGTGCTCTATGCGATTCTCGACGAGGTCGTCGACGAGTACGCACCCGTGCTGTCGGGACTCGAGAACGACATCGACGAGATCGAGAGCCAGCTCTTCGAGGACGAGGTCGACGCGACGCAGCGCATCTACGAACTCGGTCGTGAGGTGATCGACTTCCAGCGCGCGGTGCAGCCTCTCGCGGGCATGCTGGACTCGCTGCTGCGAGGTTCGACGAAGTACGAGGTCGACGAGGAGCTGCAGCGGTACCTGCGCGACGTGCTCGACCACACCCTGCGCGTGTCGGAGCGCGCGAACACCTTCCGCACGGTGCTCGACAACGCGCTGACCGTCGAGTCCACGATCGTGGCGCGGCGGCAGAACGAGGAGATGCGGCGGATGACCGAGTTGAGCATCCGCCAGAACGACGAGGTCAAGAAGATCTCGGGCTGGGCGGCGATCCTGTTCGCCCCGACGCTCGTCGGCACGGTGTACGGCATGAACTTCGACCATATGCCCGAGCTGCATTGGACGCTCGGATACCCCATGGCGGTCGCTCTGATGCTGGCGATGGGCGTCGGGCTCTACTGGGCGTTCAAGCGCAAGGGCTGGCTGTAGGCCCCCACACGGGTGCGGAAGGGAATGCGGGTGGGACTGGGGAGCAGCCCCACCCGCGAGTGCCGCGTCCGTAGGGGAACGCGAGCTCTCGGACACGAAGTCGACTCAGGTCCCCAGGGCCGGCTTCTCGTCCCACTATCAAGACGCTGACGACGCCCGTTCCTGACGCCGCAACCAATATTCCGGTCGGATCCGTGCCCGGACGTCACTTGCCGCCCGGGGTGACGACGACCGCGTAGTCGGCTCCAGGACCGGTGACGCCCGACTCCGCATCGACGTATCGCAGGGTGAGCAGGTGGAATCCGAGGTGGATGTCGGGGATGTAGTCGTCGGAGGTCACCTCGTCGATGGCGATGAGGTGGGGCACCACGACGCCGTCGACGGCGACCTGCACCCAGCCGCCCGGGATGCCCTCGAGAGTGACGAGCGCGTCGTCCTGCTCGCCGTCGGCGTCAGCATCCCCCCGCTCGAGGTGGGGGCGGGGCTGATCGCCAGAGATGACCGGCACGGGGAATGCGAGGGGTCCGACCGGCTCGCTGAGGTCCACGTCGCCGGAGGGTGAGGTGTGCTGGGCCGTGAGCGTCATGCCCTGCCTCAGTTCGCCTCCCGCGACGGAGAGCGTGAACTCACCGTCGTCGTCGACCGTCGCCTGGGCGAGGACGGAGCCGAGCTCGTCGATGACGGCGACCATGCTGCCGGGGATGCCGGTGCCGCTCACCGAGACAGCGAGGGGACTGCTGGTGTCCCACCCGTCCGGACCGATCGCGAACACGGGCGGGGTCTCGACCGGCGGGACCTCGACCGGCGGGGTCGCCACGGGGGGTCTGGCCGCCGGAGGGCCCGCCGCCGGCGGTGCGGCCACCGGGGCGCTCGGCGGCTCCGGAACGGCGCGCACAGGTGTGTCCTGCCGAGTCGTCTCGACGACCGGCTGCACTGGCGGCTCCACCGGAGCAGGAATGAGCGGTGCGACAGGTGGGGGCGTCGGTGACGTGTCGTCGTCCGTCGCGGGTGTGGCACCGGGAGTCGGGGCGATGGGTCGGGCGGCGGGCCCGGACGCCTCACCACGGTCGCCGTCTGCCGCGGGTTGCGACCAGGGGCCGACCATCGCCACGGCGACCGTCGCCGCAAGGGCGACCGCGCTTCCCGCGGCGATCCCGATGGTGAGCACGCGGCGGGTCCGCAGGGCGGCGGACGGTCCGATGACGGATGCGCTCGCTGCCGCGCCGGGCTCGAGAGCGGCGTAGGCGGCGGCGCCGGCACTGCCGAGTGCGAGGGGCAGCAGCACGGCTCGCAGCTTCGACGAGGCCGTGTCGATGTCTCTCGCGATGATCGTGCAGCCGGCGCACCCTTCGAGATGGGATTCGAGGCGGGGGCGCTCGTGCCGACTCACCGGGCGGCGAGAGCGGCGCACGAGCCGCCCGCACGCCCAGCGACACTCCTCGGGACGGGAAGGGTCGGCGATGAGCGCATCCAGCCAGGCATGGCGGAATCCGTCGCGAGCGCGGAGAGCCAGCGCCGACACGGCATTCGGAGTCAGTCCCATCAGCGGAGCGATCTCGCGCGGCTTCATGCCCTCGACCTCGAGGTACCAGAGCAGGGTGCGGTGGTTCTCGGGCAGATTCTTGAACGCCGCCGCGAGCATCGTCTTGTCCGACAGCTGCTCGATCGCGTCGGGGGCCTCATCGGGGATCTCCTCGATGAACTCGATCGGGATGTCCTTCTGCTTGCCGCCCCACGTCGCGGCGGCGTTGCGGATGGCGGCGTAGAGATACGCCCGGAAGCCATCGGTCGGTCCGCCGCCGTTCTGCATCGCGCTGAATGTCTTCGTGAAGGCCTCGCTGACGAGGTCGTCAGGGTCGATGGAACGCGTCACTGCGCGGGCCGCGCGGAGCCCCGCCTCGGAATGGCGCTGCCACAGCACGGCGAACGCTCGGGCGTCTCCGCTGCGCGTCGCGTCGGCGAGCTCGGCATCCGACCGCGTGTCGGTGCTCGGATCTGTGGTGATGCTCATGGCGTCCCCCCGATCGTGGTGACGGGGTCCGGGTCACCGACTCCGAGACCGCGGAGGCGGTCTCGGAGTCAGCATACGCTCAGAGCTTGCTTTCGAGGGGTGAGTCGTGATATATCGGAACGCTGAAGTATCGCGGGGGCGATCCCGCGCGCGTTCTCGCCGCCGCTCCGGCTACTGCTCGGGCTCGTCGTCGACCTCGACCCCGGGTCCGGGTCCCGGCCGCACGGCGGCATCGGGGAGGATGTCGATGCGGGTGTTCCCGTCGTGCTCCGAGACCTCGATGCGCGGGGCGGCATCGGCCTCGGTGGCATCAGGGGCCGCGGTCAGCTGGTCGTGGCGCTTCTCCTCGCTCGTCATGGCGTCATCGGCGTCGGGGGTGAGGTCAGGCGTGCTCATCGTTCTCCTTCGTGGTGGTGGATGACGGGGCTCCGTCGTGGTCGCGACGGTCGGAGCGGTTGCGGCCCCAGCGGGCGAGCAGGTACAGCACGGCGCCGACCGCCAGCAGGATCGCGCCGAACAGCCAGACGACCCCTCGCTGCTGGGTGAGCAGCAGGATGCACGAGGCGATGCCCAGCACCGGGATGACCGTCCAGATGCGGAAGTGATCGTGCTCGACGCGGTCACGTCGCAGCACCAGCACCGAGACGTTGACGCTGAGGAAGACGTAGAGCAGCAGCAGCACGACGGTCTCGGCGAGCGTCGCCAGATCGCCGACGAGCGTGAGTCCCATCGCGACGAGGGTCGTGGTGAGGATCGCCACCCACGGGGTCTTTCGATTCGGCAGCACCCGGCCGAGCACGGCGGGCAGCAGGTTCTGCTCGGCCATCCCGTAGGTCAGGCGGCTCACCATGATCATCGTGAGTAGTGCGCCGTTCGCCACCGCGATCAGGGCGATCAGGCTGAACAGCCAGGAGGGGATGCTGGCACCCGCGGCCTCGACGACCGACAGCAGCGGTCCGCTCGACTCCTGCAACTCGGACGCCGGCAGTGCGATGGAACTCGCGACCCCCACGAGCACGTACACCGCACCGGCGGTGAAGAGCGCGCCGAAGAGGGCTCGCGGATAGGTGCGCCGCGGATTCTTGACCTCTTCGATCATGTTCGCCGAGGTCTCGAAGCCGACGAAGGAGTAGTAGGCGATCACCGCTCCCGACAGGACCGCCAGGGCGACGGGCGTCCCCTCGGGCGTCTGAGTCAGCCGCGAGGCGTCGCCGCCGCCGCCGACCACGAACATCCCGACCACGACGATCACGATCACGAGACCGCTCAGCTCGATCGCCGTCATCACCAGATTCGCGCCGAGCGACTCACGGATGCCGCGGGCGTTGAGTGCTCCGACGATCGCGAGGAAGACGATCGCGACGGGAATGGTCGGCAGGTCGAAGAACGTGCCGAGGTAGTCGCCGGCGAACGCGATCGCCAGGCCCGCGGCGCTCGTCACGCCGGCCGCGAGCATGCTGAACCCGACCAAGAACGAGACGACGGGGCTGTGGAAGGCGCGCTCCGCGAAGACGGATGCCCCGCCGGCGCGCGGGTACTTGGTGACCAGCTCGGCGTACGACCCCGCGGTCAGCAGCGCGAGCAGGAGAGCGAGAAGCAGCGGTGCCCACAGCATCCCGCCGACCTTCTCGGACAGCACACCCATCAGGGCGTAGATGCCGGCGCCGAGCACGTCGCCCAGGATGAAGGCGAACAGCAGGGGGCCGGTGATGGCGCGACGCAGGCGAGTGGGCTCCTCCGGCGTCGTGGCGGTGTCGGAAGTCATCCCGGAACAGTACGGACAAGCGTGCCGATGTGGCGACGGGGTTGACATGCCGTCGCATCGCATTCAGGTATTTCACAGGCGCCAGCGCGGCGTACGCCCGGACTCCGACTGCCGTCGCTAGATTCGGGGGCGTTATCGGAGGGTGCGTCGGCTGGAGTGCGCAGGCGGACGGGGGTCGCCTTCCCTCACCTCTCAGAAAAGAGCACTTCTCATGTCCGGTACTCCCCGAAAGGCGCTCGCCGAAGCGATCGCCACGTTCCTCTTCGTCCTCACGATCATCGCGGCGATCAACAGCGAGAGCCCGCTGACTCCGCTCGCGATCGGCTTCACGCTCGCCGTGCTCGTCTTCTCGACCGGCCACATCTCGGGCGCTCACCTCAACCCGGCGGTCTCCGTCGGCGTCTTCCTCCGTGGCGGCCTCAGCGTCGTCGACTTCATCGCCTACCTCGTGGCGCAGTTCGTCGGTGGCGCGCTCGCCGCGCTGGTCAGCTTCGCCGTGTGGCCCGCCGGTGGCGAGGCTCTGGTCGTCGAGGTGGGACCCGCCTTCTTCGTCGAGGCGCTGTTCACGCTGATCCTCGTCTGGGTCGTGCTCAACACCGCGACCTCGAAGGACACCGAGGGCAACTCGTTCTACGGCCTCGCGATCGGGGCGACGGTGTTCGTCGGCGCAGCGACCGTCGGTTCGATCTCGGGCGGCGGCTTCAACCCGGCGGTGGCCCTCGGCCTCTCGGTCGGCGGGTACTTCGACTGGGCCTCGCTGTGGCTCTACATCGTCGCCCCCGTGGTCGGCGCGGTCATCGCGGCCCTGCTCTTCCGCGTGCTCAACGCGGACGATGCCAAGAAGATCGGCGCGTAACCACTCTTCATCGAACGCCGCGTCCTCTCCGGAGGGCGCGGCGTTCGTGCGTGTGGGGGGTGTTCCGGAATCATCCGTCCGGGGGATGCCGTCGTGAGGTGGCCCGTCATAGCGTGGATGCATGCTGATCGTCGAGGAACTCCACATGCTGCTTCTCCGGCCTGATGGCCGCGTCGAGAGCGCGGTGAGCGTGAACCGCCTGTACGGCGAGGTCGCGGCCGTGATCGTCGACCTCGCCCTGCACGGACGCATCGCGGTGTCGGACGAGAAGAACCCGGTCATCGAGATCGTGTCGACCGACCCGACGGGCAACCCGATCCTCGATACGACACTGCAGCGCCTCGTGCCGTTGCGCGGCAAGCGGCTGCAGTCGCTCGTGGTGCGCCCCAAGCTCGATCCGCTCGAGATCGTGGTCGAGTCGCTCATCGTGCAGGGCGTGCTCGTCAAAGGGGAGCGCGGATTCTTCGGCTGGGGGTCGGCACGCACTCCCGAATCCGATTCGACGCCCGAGCAGGCGCTGAGGGCGCGGCTCGCCGCGGTGCTCGCCGGAACGGGTGCTCCGACGCAGGCCGACCTGGCGCTGCTTGCGATCCTGCAGAACCTCAACGCGGCGCACGCGATCCTGCGCGAGGAGTGCGGCGGGCTGTCCTCGCGCGACCTCAAGAAGCGGATCGAGCAGCTCACGGCAGGATCGCGGGCAGGGGATGCCGTCGCCAAGGCGGTCAACGATGCGATCACGGCCGCGATGGTGGCGATCATGACGCCGACGATCGTGGCGGCGACCATCACCTGATACCGGTCAGCGCAGCACCGGCATGCCCTCTGCGAGATCGCCGATGACCGGGTTCGCGTCTTGAGGGTCGACCACGAGACCGGTGATGGCGTCGACGTTCAGAACCGGGAAGCGCGAGATGGCGCCGATCTTCTCCTCGCTGCCCAGGACGTAGGTCTGCGCACAGCGCGCGGCGATCGCGCGTTTGGTGGCGGCGTCGTCGAGGTTGCCGGTGGTCAGGCCGTGGACGGGATCGACGCCCGTCACGCCCAGGAAGAACAGGTCTGCGGCGAGATGCTGCACGGCCTCCATGGCGAGGGGGCCGCTCGCGACCATCGAGAAGCGGGCGAGTTCGCCGCCGATGATCACGACGCGGGCGTCGGAGTGCTCGGCGACGGCGAGGGCGATCGCCGGGCTGGGGGTGATGACGGTCAGGTCGGCGCCGTACGGCAGCATGCGGGCCATCGCGAGCGTCGTGGTTCCGGCATCCAGCACGATCGTCGAGCCCGGCAGGATCAGCTCGACGGCGCGGCGGGCGACCCGCTCCTTGCTCTCGGTGGCCAGCGACGAGCGCTCGTCGACGGGCCGATCGGCCGGCGGAACCGGCAGAGCGCCGCCATAGACGCGGACGAGTTCGCCCGTGTCGGCGAGCTCGCGCAGATCGCGACGGATCGAGTCCTCGGAGACGCCGAGATCGGTGGCGACGTCCTTCGCCACCACGCGACCGTCTCTGCGCAGGATCTCGCGCAGATGATCCTTTCGTTGCGCACTCAGCATCCGAAGCTCCATCCCGTTCATTCACGAAGTTGCACGTTCCTGCACGGTTAACGTTACAGTCTTCTCCATGAACACACCACTGCTGATTCTCATCGCCGGCCCCTACCGCTCCGGCACGGGCGGCGACCCCGCCCTGATCGCCCGCAACCTCGAGGTCCTCGAAGAGGTCGCGGCCCCCATCCACCGTCTCGGCCACGTGCCGATGATCGGCGAATGGGTCGCCCTGCCGATCCTCCGAGGCATGGACGAGACGGATGCCGCCGAGGGCGACGTCATGTACGAGACGGCCCACCGACTGCTGCAGCACTGCGACGCGGTGCTGCGCCTGCCGGGAGACTCCGCCGGCGCCGACAAGGACGTCGAGATCGCGCTCGAGCGCGGGCTGCCCGTGTATCGATCGATCGACGAGATCCCGTCGAGGGATGCCGAAGCCGTGTGAGCGCTGCTCATCGGGAGGGGGCCGTGGCCAGCCGGTGGCTAGGCTCGTGAGCATGACAGACGATGTGCGCAACGTCCACGACGCCCTCTCGACGATCACCGAGCACTGGCAGCCGCACCGGCTCACCAGCGTCAACGACTACGACGTCAAGGTCGTCAAGCTCCAGGGCGAATTCGTCTGGCACACCCACCCCGACACCGATGAGCTGTTCATGGTGGTGAGCGGCCAGCTCACCATCCAGCTCCGCGACCGTGACGTGATTCTGCACCCGAACGACGTCTTCGTCGTGCCGCGCGGGGTCGAGCACTGCCCGAAGGCGACGGACGAGGTGCACGCGATCCTGTTCGAGCCGAAGGGAACGGTCAACACCGGGGATGCCGGAGGCGACATGACTGCGACACTCCAGGAGCTCGCCTGATCCGCCGTCAGATCGTCAGATCGTGAAGCGCACGCCCGAGAGGTGCTCGGCGACCGACCACAGTTCCGCGCCGACGTCGACCGACCGCACCTGGGCGCTCGCGGCGACGCGCTTCGGCGCCCCGCGGAACTCGAGCAGCCCGCCCGGACCCCAATAATCGCCGCCGGTGGCATCGGCCGCGACGGCAGCATGCACGATCGGCGCGGCCCCGGCATCCTTGCCCTGCACGAGCGGGCGGCTGACCGACGCGAGGGCGCGCGTCAGAGGTGAGACCGCGGCGAGTCCGTCGCGGTGCGGAGTCAGCGGATCGACGGCGTAACCGGGGTGAGCACACAGCGCAGACCGCGCCGTGCCCCGCCACCGGCGGTTCAGCTCGAAGGCGAGGGCCATCAGGGCGGCCTTCGAGCGGCCGTACTGACGCAGCGACGCACCCGTCCACGGCTGAGAGAGCGTGCCAGGGTCGATCTCGGCGAAGCGATGCGCCAGCGATCCGACGGCCACGACCCGAGCGTCGTCGGCGAGCAGACGGTCGAGCTGGGCGACCAGGGCGAAGTGTCCGATCGCGTTGGTGCCGACCATGAGGTCCAGTCCGTCCGCGGTGCGGGCGCTGCGATCCGCCGCCTTGACCCCGGCATTGCAGATCACCGCATCGAGCCGCTCGTCGAGCGATGCCGTCGCCGAGGCGACGCTCGCCAACGACCCGAGATCGACCGGCACGATGTCGAGGTCGGCACCCGGAATCTGCGCGCGGATCGACGACACGGCCACCTGTGCGCGCTCTGCCGACCGGCATCCGAGCAGCACCCTCGCACCCTGCGTGGCCAGGATCTCCGCGCACCAGTATCCGATTCCCGCGTTCGCCCCGGTGACGAGGATCGTGCGGCCGGTGAGGTCGGGGAGCGCGAGCGGCGAGGGCATGTCCTCCAACCTAGGCGGAGACACCCACCCGGTCGGCCGTGCGGATGATCGTCGCGAATCCGCGCGCCGCCAGGATGCTCTCGGTCCGCTGCATGATCTCGTCGCCCGAGACGGCCGCGAGCCCGTCCGTCGCCTCGATCGCCGAGGTCGTCGTCGCATCCGTCACGAACTCCACCGTGAAGCCGAGGTCGGCCGCCATCCGGGCCGTCGTCTCGCAGCACTGCTCGGTGCGGATGCCGCAGACGACCACTCGGCCGACGCCGCGGCGCCGGAGCTGATCTTCGAGATCGGTCGATGTGAACGCGTTGACGGTGGTCTTCGTCACGGCGATCTCGTCGCTCTGCGGGTCGAGGTCGGAGACCACCCGGACGAAGCCGTTGGCCGGATCGAAGACTCCTCCGCTGCCCGGCTCGGAGTGCGTGACCCACACGACGGCGTCTCCCGACCGACGTGCGTACGCGACGAGCTGGGAGATGTTGTCGATGACGCCGGGGTTTGCGGTGGCCGCCCACTCGTCGGGTCGCTGGCGGAAGGATTCCTGCGCGTCGATCACGAGCAGGGCAGTGGCGGGGGAGTCGTGGCTCATCCGATCATCCTCGCGGTCCCGGCCCGCGACGGCCAGTGCCTGCACGGCCAGCGACCGCGTGTTCTCTGCCGTCGATCGCCGCTCGGGCGCCGTCTCGCAGATTCTCCCGACGAATCTGTGACGAATCCCGCTCGGCCCCCGTCCTATCTGTGAGCGACCCACGCACGCTCCCGGCGAAGCCACCACGGCCCGGCCGGCACATCGTGAGACGAAGGAATGGTCATGGCAACTCAGGATCAGAACACCCCCACCAGCCCCGCCGACAAGGAGCTCGCTCAGACGTCGACCGCACCGAAGCCGGCTGCCTCGGGTTCGCGCGTCGACCGCACGTCGGCCTTCTCGACGTCGCGCGTCCCCGCCGACTCGGATGCCGCGGGCAAGACGGTCATCGCCGACGGCGTCGTCGCCAAGGTCGCCGGCATCGCCGCCCGTGAGGTCGCCGGTGTCTACGCGCTCGGCGGTGGCGGAGCACGTGCCTTCGGCGCCATCCGCGACGCCGTCAACGCCACCGACCTGACGCAGGGCGTCAAGGTCGAGGTCGGCGAGACGCAGGCCGCCGCAGACCTGACCATCGTCGTCGAGTACCCCGCCCCGATCCAGGAGGTCGCGAGCAACGTGCGCGCCGCCGTCGCCGGTGCGATCAGCCGCCTGGTCGGTCTCGAGGTCGTCGAGGTCAACGTCGAGGTCAACGACGTGCACGTCCCCGGTGACGACAACCAGGAGAACGAGGAGTCGCGAGTCTCATGACCCCCACCACCACAGGCGCCCTGATCGGCGCACTCCTGGCCCTGGCTGCTCTGCTGTTCGGGTTCTGGGGATTCCTCCTCATGGCCCTGTTCGCAGGCGTCGGAGCCGTCATCGGCCGGATCGCCTCCGGGAAGCTCGACGTCCGCGGTCTCGCCGACGCCTTCACAGGGCGGCGCACCTCCTGATGCGCGTCGACCAGCACCTCGCCGCCGGTGGCGGCCCCGCGCGGGCCGCCACCGCAGAGGCCACCGTCCCTGGGCGCATCGACGTGAAGGAACGCGTCTACCGCACGGTCACCGAGAAGGCGTCCGCAACCCTGATCGGTGTGCCGCGCGGTGACGTGAAGGTCGACGTCGCCGAGCACCCGGGCGGGATCGCCGTGCGCATAGCGACCCCGCTTCCCGTCCCCGATCTCGACGACACCGTCGCGATCTCCCAGAGCGTCCCCGTCCTCGACAGAGCTCGTCAGCTGCAGGAGCAGCTGCAGCAGAGCCTCAGCGGTCTTCTCGGACGTGACGTGACCCGCATCACCCTCACCATCACCGGTGCCACCATCCCAGAGAGGAGACGAGTGCGATGAGCACCCCGGTTCTTCGTCGCGTCGTCCGACGCGAGACGCATTCGCCGCGCACCGTCGCGATGTTCGTCGCGGTCATCCTCCTCATCCTCGCCCTCGCCTGCATCGGGCTCGAGATCGTGCTGAGCCTCGCGGCGCAGCCCGCTCTCCTGCTAGGTCCCGCCGCGGCGGGCGGATGGCTGGTCGGCCTGCCCACCGCACAGCCGGCCGGACTCGTGATCGCGGGCAGCGTCGTGCTCGCCCTGATCGGCGTCGTGCTCGTCGTGCTGGCTGTCACTCCGGGTCGCCTGTCACGGCACACCCTCGAGGCGGGCGACAGGGCGGTCGTCGTCGACAACGGCGTGATCGCCAGCGCGCTCGCCCAGCACCTCTCGGAGGAGACGGGCCTGGCTCGCGAGAGCATCACCGTCGGAGTCGGCCACCGCAGTGTCGACGTCACCGTGCGCCCCGGCGCGGGCATCCCCCTCGACAAGGGCGCCGTGCAGTCGGCCACGGAGGCAGAGCTGCAGACCTACCGGCTGACCCGCAGCGTCCGCACCCGCGTGCGCATCGAGCGCCCCCACGAGAAGGAAGACGAGCTGTGAACAACACCAATCGTGCGCTGAACCGCACCCTGCTGCTCATCATCGGCCTGCTCTTCCTCGGACTGGGCGCTCTCGGCATCGCCATCATGAGCTGGCCGACCGCCACCGACATCTGGACGTCGGCCGGCACGGACGCCCGCTCATGGCTCGACCAGGCGATCGCCGCCACGGCCATCGCCGGCGGCAGCCTCTCGTGGATCGGCATCGGCGCAGTGGCCGCGATCGTCATCGTGATCGTGCTGCTGATCGTCGCCCTCACCAGCATCTCGGGCCGCCGGTCGAAGACCGCCTTCCGCTCGAGCGGAGCGCAGAACCCGCTCGGACGTGTCACGGTCACCGAGTCGTTCGTGTCGGATGCCGTCAAGAACTCCCTCGCCGGGAGAGCGGAGATCCTGTCGTCGCAGGTCACCGCGAACGACATCCGTCGAGAGCCGGTGCTGCATGTGGCCGTCACGCCCCGGCAGAACACCGATCCGCGTGAGCTGGTCGACCACATCGACAAGCTGCTCACCAACCTCGCCACCCTGACCGGCCGCGAGAGCGCGACCTTCGTCTCGATCCACACCGGCCTCCGGGCGCGGCTCGCGCACGACCAGCGACGTCTGTCGTGAACCTCGGACCTCGCCCCCACCACCCCAGGAAGCAGGACAGCACCATGCGAAACAAGATCCTCCTCATCGGCGCCATCGCCTTCGTCGCCTACGTCGTGGGCAGTCGGGCAGCGACCGTGCAGGTGAACAAGGGCGAGTCCGTGCGGCACCAGCTGGTGCGCATGTGGAACGACCCGAAGGCGAAGAAGGAACGCGCCAAGGCAGCCAAGAAGGCGGCGAAGGCGGCCGAGAAGGCACTCGACAAGGTCCGCCGCTGACACCCCTCCACAGACTTATCGTCGGTCGCGACACGCAACGGCGATAAGACGACGGGAATCCTCCCGCCGTCACGATCACCCTCACGAAAGGAGCTCCTCATGGGACTCGATGACAAGATCAAGAACGCCGCTCAGGACATCGCCGGCAAGGCGAAGGAAGCGATCGGCAACGCGACCGACAACGACAAGCTCGCCGCCGAAGGCAAGGCCGACCAGGTCAAGGCCGACGCGAAGAAGGCCGGCGAGAACGTCAAGGACGCATTCAAGAAGTAAGACCCCCGGCGCGGGCGGATGGAGCGGTGTCACGCTCCATCCGCCCGTTGCTGTGCGCGGCGATGATGCCGTGAGACGATGCCGGGGATGGATGCTGCCGCTGATGACGAGCTTCGCGAGCTACGGGCTCGTGCCTACGGTCCGCGTGCTGACATCGCGAGCGACCCGTCCGCGGTCCGCCGACTCGAGGAGCTCGAATCCTCGCGCAGCGCGGCGTCGACCGGGGGCGCGGCGGCATCCCAGGCCGCTGGCTCAGCGCCCGTTCTGGACTCCGTTGCCGACTCGGAGCGCGCCGAGCTGCGGGTGGTGCATCCCTCGGCCGATGCATCGCGCGAGAGCGGTGACCTGCTCGACCGACTGGACGACGAGTCCACGTGGGACGAGCCGGTCGCGCCCGCGGCGTCGCACGAGGTGACCGGGTGGCCGGGGCGCCTGGCGAGGTGGCGAGCACCGCTGTGGGTGGCCTCCGTGGCAGCGTCGGCCGCGCTCGCGGCGTCGATCGCCTACGCCTTCGCCGTGGTCCCGCCCGTGTCGTCGTCTGCGGGTGCGCCGCAGATCGAGACGCTCGAGCTCACGAGATCCGGAATGATCGCGCCGGGGTGGTTCGGCGCGGAGAAGGATGCGGCATCGGCCGAGTTCTCCGGCCTGACGGTCTTCCTGACGCCCGGGTGGTACGCCGACTCGGGAGAGCGTTCGTCGGAGAACGTCTGTCTCAATGTCGTCAGGAACGACCAGCTGCCCGATGTGCGTGACTTCACCGAGACGTCCTGGAGTTTCGAGGGCCAACGGTACGTGGCGTGCGGCGTGGGTGCATTCCCGCCGACCGTCGCGGTGCCGTTCGACTCCGAGACCCCCGACGAGCTCGCCGAGCGCTTCCCGTCAGGCGTAGCGCTGCAGTTCGTGCTCGACGGCGACCATGTCGGAGTCTTCCTCGACAGCGGCGAGGAGTAGCGGGTCAACGCCGGATCGGCAGCGACAAGTGGACGCCCGCGAGCTCTTCGAGCTGGTCCCACACGCTCTGCGCGAGTTCAGTAGGAGGGGTGTACGTACGGGCGAGCGGCTCGACTCGCAGGGGAAGTCCGCGAAGCCGCCCCGCGGGCGCGTAGTACTCGCCGCCCTGCGCGGCGGGATCCGTGAGCGCGCGCACCGCAGCCCAGGCGGCGGTGTCCTTTCCCTGAGCCCAGGGCGTGTAGGGGTTGCGCCGGTACGGGGTCGAGGCGTCGTGGATGCCGGTGCGCTCGGGCGTCTTGGCGTCGACGCCCACTCCGGGACGCACCACGAGCGAGGCGACGGGAAGGCCGGCGGCGCGCAGGCGGCGGTCGAGCTCGAAGGCGAACACCTCAGTCACCGTCTTGGCCTTCGTGTAGGCCGCGATGGCGCTGCGCGGGGTCGCCCTGACGTCATCCACGTCGAGTCGGAACTGCGACACGAAGCCGGTCGACGTGTGCACGATGCGGCTCGCGACGCCCTCCGCCTCTCCGGTGGCGATCAAGGACGGCAGGATGCCGGCGAGCAGCCGGACGTTCGAGATCACGTGCGTTCCCAGAATCGGGGGGAGGCCGTCGGCCGTGGGGGCACCGCGCCAGCCCGTCATGGCGCCGCCGTTGAGGAGGACTCCGTCGAGGCGGGGAAGCTCGCGCAGCTCGTCGGCCGCGCGAGACACCGAGTCGAGCGAGGCGAGGTCGATCAGCACGCTCCGCACGGAGGCCCCGGGCACCTGGCCGTGGATGGATGCCTCGGCGAGGTGCAGCTTCGATTCGGATCGCGACGCGAGCACCACGTCGGCGCCCGCCGCGGCGAGCTGCTCCGCCGCGAAGTAGCCGATGCCCGCGGTCGCGCCCGTGACGACGATCGTGCGTCCGGTCCGGTCGGGAAGACGGTCGGGGTTCCAGTTCATCTCTGCTCACATTCTCTAAACGGATTAACTATCCGATTAGACGACAGTATAAGCGGAATAGTTATCCGCTTGTGCTGATAGGATCGGACCATGGCGCAGATACGGGCGGATGCGGCGCGCAGTCGAGCGCGGATCCTCGATGCCGCCCGTGCTCGACCGTCAGGAGACCTCAGGCTGAACGATGTCGCACGCGATGCCGGGCTCGGCGTCGGCACGGTGTACCGACATTTCCCGTCGGTGCATGCGCTCACCGAGGCGCTTGCGGTCGAGACCCTGGAGCGGATGGTCACGGTCGCCCGGGCTGCGGCCGAGGACTCGGACACGGAAAGCGCTCTGGCCACGTTCCTCGGCGAAGCACTGGCGCTGCAGCTGCAGGATGGCGGCCTTCAGGCTGTACTGCTCTCACCCGACGATGAGGAACAGTCCGTGCGCGACATGAAGATCGAGATCTTCGCCGCATTCGACGGGGTGCTTCAGAGGGCGCGCGACGAGAAGATCATCCGACCCGATCTGTCCATCGTGCAGATCGAGCATCTCGTGTGCGGAATCGAGCACGCGGTGCGCATCGGGGAGGCCGGAGACAGGCAGCTCTTCCTCGACATCATGCTCGCCGGCATCCGTCCGACCGTCTAGACCCGGCCCGCACCCACCGGCGCACCCACCCGCGGCACCGCGGCATATCCCGGGCGGATGAACCACGACGGCAGCGCTCGCCGCAGGTCGCTCGGGCCGGTCGCGGTGGCGTCTTCGGCGAGCAGCAGCGTCGTCCATTCGATGTCCCCGCGCCAGAACCGGGTCAGTGCTCGGAGCGTGCAGCGCACCTCGACCGACACGTCGTACCCGGGGTCGGCGTCGCACACGTCGGCCTCGCCGTCGTGGATCACCAGCCACCACCGGCGCTGCGCCGGACTCGCGTCCGTGAAGTGCAGTGCGATCACCGTGCGCGCATCGGGGACGGTGCCGTGATCGACGTTGCGGTGCATGTCCCACAGCAGCAGCTTGGGGTCGAGGTCGGCGTCTCCGAGCTCGCCGATCCAGCGCACCCCCCACGCCGAGAGCTGTTCGACGACCGGACGCAATTCGGCACCCGCGACGGTGAGCACGTAGCGGACGTCAGCACCCTGGGCGATCCGCTCGATGAGGCCGGCACGCTGCAGCTGGTCGAGTCGATGGGACAGCAGCGTCGGCGACATGCGGGGGAGGCCGCGGCGCAGCTCGTTGAAGTGCTCGGTGCCGAGCAGAAGCTCACGCAGCAGGAGCATCGTCCACCGCTCGTCCAGCAGCTCCATCGCCTTGGCGACGGGGCAGAACTGATAGTAGGGGGCGCCCACGGACCTCACGATAGACCCGGTACAGATCGGATACTAGAGCGGTCTGCGCGGGGTTCGTAGCGTGAGGATCACAAGGCAGAGGAGCCCACCATGAACACCACCACCACCGACCTCCAGGCCGACGCCGATCGCGCGCTGAAGGCGAAGCACAGAGTCGTCTGGGCGCTCGGCGACTATTCGGCCGTCGCGCGCGAAGTGATCCCCGAACTCGGTCGCGTGCTCGTCGCCGAGAGCCGCATCGGGCCGGGCGATCGCGTGCTCGACGTCGCCGCCGGCACCGGCAACGCGTCGATCGAAGCTGCGCGCACCGGTGCATCCGTGGTCGCGAGCGACCTCACGCCCGAGCTGCTCGAGATCGGCAGGCAGGATGCTGCACGGCAGGGCGTCGAGCTCGCCTTCGAGGAGGCGGATGCCGAGGCGCTGCCCTATGCGGACGACTCTTTCGATGCCGTGCTCTCGTGCGTCGGCGTCATGTTCGCGCCGCATCACGAGGTCGCGGCCGGCGAGCTGACGCGGGTGGTGCGCCCCGATGGACGGCTGGCGTTGATCAACTGGACGCCCGAGGGGTTCGTCGGACAGTTGTTCGCCACGCTCAAGCAGTTCGTCCCCGCGCCGCCTGCCGGTGTGCAGCCGCCGCCGCTCTGGGGGGACGAGGAGCACGTGCGCGCCCTCCTCGGAGACCGCGTGACCGAGCTGTCGACGGAGCGTCGGCAGCTGCCGGTCGACAGGTTCGCGTCGGGTGCGGAGTTCCGGGACTTCTTCCGGGACTTCTACGGCCCGACCGCGGCGGCGTACCGAGGTATCGGCGACGACGAGGAACGGCGAGGCGACCTCGACGATGCCCTGGCCGCACTCGGCGACCGCCACCTCGAAGACGGTCGAATGGACTGGGAGTATCTGCTCGTGACGGCCCGCGTCGTCTAGAGCGGCGCCGTCGGGGCGTTCGACGCACGAAGGGGCCGACCGGGCATCGCCGGTCGGCCCCTCTCTGTGCGGTCGTCAGCTGATCGCGGCGCGCAGCTCGGCGGCGGCGTCTCCGACGTTCTCGGCGCTGTAGATCGCGCTGCCCGCGACGGCGACCTGCGCCCCGGATGCCTGGACGGCGGCGATGCTCGAGGCGTTGACGCCGCCCGCGACGGAGAAGGCGACGCCGGATGCGGTGCCGTCGGTGAGCAGGCTGTCGAGCGAGTAGCCGTCCTGCGCCTGCTCGTCGAGACCCGCGTGCATCTCGACGAACTCGGCACCGAGGCCGATGACCTGCTGCGCGCGGGCGGGCTTGTCGGCGACGCCGATCAGATCCACGACGATGCCCTTGCCGTGCTTCTTCGCGGCCTTCACCGCGCCGGTGATCGTGCTGTCGTCGGCCACGCCGAGCACCGTCACGAGATCCGCACCCGCGCCGAAGGCGATGTCGGCCTCGAGTTCACCGGCATCCATGGTCTTGAGGTCGGCGAAGATCACCTTGTCGGGGTGGGCGCTCTTCAGGGCGGTGATCGCCGAGAGGCCTTCGCTCTTGATCAGCGGGGTGCCGAGCTCGAGGATGTCGACGTGCGCGGCCGCGGCGGCGGCGAGCTCGAGGGCCTTCTCGGTGCTGAGCGTGTCGATGGCGAACTGCAGTTTCATGGGTGTTCCGTTCGTTCTGCGGGGTGGATGGTGGGGCGGCGGCCGCTCATTCGAGGTTCGCGTGGCGCGGCCAGAGGTCGTCGGCGCTGGTGCCCTGGCGCTGCCAGAGGGCGTGGAAGAGCCCGTCGCCGATGACGACGACCGCCTGCTCGAACAGGCTCGCCGCGTACTGGTGCGAGGCGTCGGCCGTGCGGTCCAGCTTCTGGGCGGCAGGCACCCGCACGACGACGTCGGCGAGCTCTGACAGGGGCGACGTCGCTGCGGTCGTGAGCGCGCCGATGCGCGCCCCGACCGACGAGGCGCGCTGCGCGGCTCGCACGATCGATTCCGTCGTTCCCGACCCGCTCGCCGTCAGCAGCAGGTCGTCGGCCTCGATTGCCGGAGTGGTGGTGTCGCCCACCACATGCACGTCGAGTCCCAGGTGCATGAGGCGCATCGCGGTCATTCGCAGGGCGAGCCCTGAGCGGCCGGCTCCGAGCACGAAGACGCGCCGGGCATCGACGACGAGGTCTGCCAGATCGATGAGCTGATGCGCGTTCGCGACGCTCGTGCGCTCCGCGACGCGGAGCAGCTCGTTGGCGATGAGGGAGATGGCGGCGCCGGGCGACATCGTGGCGGTGAGAGGCATGTCTCCACTCTTGCGATCGCGCGACCTTCGGGCGCTCCCGCCTCGGGACCGTTCCACCTACCCGAAGGGAGAGGGGCGAATAGAGTAGGTGATCATGAGCATCGAAGAGCATGCTGGGCCGGCGGGATCACGCCGACTGGCCGCAGACCACGCGCTCGCCCTCGCCGAGCAGCGGGACCGCTACGCCCTCACCCTCGAATCCCTGCTCGCGACGCTGCGCTCGCAGCGGCTCGACGACCGGGCGGCACGCACGATCGCGGTCGATGTCGCGGCCGGTGCACTGGTCGGACTGCGGACGCACAACGATGAGCAGGGAGCAGGACTCGAGCCGGTGACGGGCGCCTTCGAGCGTCTGCGCGGCGATCTGCGCCCGCTCGTGCGATACAGCGAACTCGACGTGCAGTTCGTCGAGCCCCCGGCCAACGGTCGCGCGCTCCCCGGAGTGATCGCCCACTCGGCGCGCTCGATCGTGAGAAGCACCGTGCTGGCGATCGTCGACCGCGGAGAGACGCGACGCGTGCGCATCCAATGGGACTGCGACGGATTGAACCTGCTGATCGCGATCCGCGATGACGGCCGAGGAGACCTGACGACGCACGACGACGCACTTCGCCCGATCGCCGAGCAGGTCTCTGCGCTGTCAGGCGACCTGTCGGTGGCCTCGACACCCGGATGGGGGTCGGAGGTCGGCATCCGCCTTCCTCTCGATCCACCGGCCGAGCCGGGCGACCTGCCGGATGCGATCGACGCCAGCCCGCGAGAGCGCGATGTGCTGCGACTGGTGTCGGCGGGGCGCCGCAACCGCGAGATAGCCGAGACGCTGAACGTGAGCGAGAACACGGTGAAGTTCCACGTGTCGAACCTGCTGCGCAAATCCGGGGCGGCGTCACGCGCCGAGCTCGCGGCCATCGTGCGCGGCTGACCACCCCTTCGGGTGGGGCTGTGCCTGCTCGGAAGGATAGGTGGGGAAGTCGTCGGTCCGATGCCTCTTGACTCCGGCGCTCAGCGCTCTACCCTGGCAGGCATGTGCCGCAACATCGTTCCTCTGAACAACCTCGCCCCGCCGGCCACCGATGACGAATGTCATGAGGCCGCAGTGCAGTTCGTGCGCAAGATCTCGGGTGCCAACGCCCCCTCCCGCGCCAACAGGGAGGTGTTCGACCGTGCTGTCGCTGAGATCGAGAAGTCGGTGCGACATCTGCTCGATGACCTCGTCACGACCGCACCCCCGAAGGACCGCGACGAGCAGCGCGAGAAGCGACAGGCTCGCTCAGCCGAGCGGTACGAGGCGATCCGGGTCTTCCAAGAGGCCAAGCGCGCGGCGAAGGCGGCGGCGGACTGAGCCCTCGCTAGTCGTCGCGGAACACGGCATCGACCGCCATCGTGAGCGTGTTCGTCTCGGATCCGAGGATCGATTCGTCCGAGGGGAGCGCCCGTTCGAGGGCGAGGCCGGCGAGGACGGAGTTGAGGAAACGCGCGCGCGTGGCGTTGTCTCCGGCCGGGAGTGAGCCTTCGTCTTCGAGGACGGACAGCCAGTGCTCGACCCTGCGCTGCCCTTCGCGCTCGATGGCCAGGTAGGCATCACGGAGTTCGTCCGTGAGTTCGGGTTCGATGAAGGTCCGGTGCAGGATCGTGGCTGCCTCGCGTGCCTGCGCCCCGACGCCGGACGGAGCGAGCACCTGCCTCAGACATGCGAGGAGCCGCCCCTTCGCCGTCAGCGACTCGTCATGGATCGGGTCGTCCGGTGCGATCACCTCGTAGACCACGCGGAGGACCTCGTCGAGCAGCGCCCGCTGCGTCGGGAAATGGAACCGCAACGACCCGGTGCTCACACCGGCCCGCGCTGCGACCGCGCGGACGCTGAGCTTCGCGCCGCGTGATTCGCCGAACATCGTGAGTGCCGCGTGCAGGATGCGGTCCTTCGTCGGCAGCATGCTCGGGTCGGCGGTCATCGTCCCATTCTCCACGACCTCGGGTGACACAGTGTGTTAGCGTGGCGTGCGTGCCTTACTAACACACCGTGTTAGTCCATCGACGGGAGCACCCATGACACTCATCCGCAGGCCTTTCCAGATCATCCGCTCGAACCTCCGCGTCTACGCGCTTCTCAATGCGCTCGCCTACGGCACCTTCGCGATCGGCTTCATCCTCGGGCTGCTCTTCCCCGACCTGGTCGCCGGCCGCGCCCAGGCGCTGGAGGACGACGGCACAGCGAGCCTCGTCACCTCTCTGCTCAGCAGTCCCTGGCTCTTCGCGCTGACGATCCTGGCGGTCAACACCCTGCGGCTCGGCGCCCTCACGATCCTGCTGCCCTCGCTCGTCGTGCCGTTCCTCGGACTCGCGACGTTCGCGGTCTGGTCGGTGACGACCGGAGTGACCCTCGTGCCGACGACGCCGGAGGGGTGGGTCGCGCTGATCCCGCATTCGCTGACTCTCGTGATCGAGCTGCAGGCCTACATCCTTCTGCTGCTGGGCGCGTTCCTGCTGGGCCGGTACTGGGTTCGCCCACAGGCGATCGGTGCGCGGAATCGACGCGCGGCCTACCTGCGCGGACTCCAGCACATCGGCTGGCTGAGCCTCCCCGCCCTCGCGCTGCTCATCATCGGGGCGCTCTACGAGGCCTTCTCGCTGCTCTACTTCGTGTACCCGTTGCAGCAGTGGCTGCTCGGATAGCCGGAACGGACATCGACACGGCGATCTGAGAAATCTTCATCCAGGTGCATCCAAACCCGGCGCTCCCGGAGAACAACTCCTATGAAGGGCCGCACAGGGCGGTCCGGGTACAGGAGGAACAGATGCGCAAGACAGTCGCCGCCGGCCTCGCCGTCGGAATGATCACCGCTCTCGGTCTGGCCATGCCGGCCGGCGCCGCCACCACCCAGGCCGCACAGCTCTCGGTGCTGCACGCGATCCCCGACACCCCCGTCGACGTGTACGTGAACGGCGAGCTCACCCTCGACGACTTCGCGCCCGGAGACCTCGCCGGACCGCTCGAGCTGCCCGCCGGTTCGTACGAGGTGGCGCTCACCGCTCCCGATGCCGCCGACGCCAGCGCGCCCATCCTCGGCCCCGCGACCCTCGCTCTCGAAGCAGGCGGGAACTACACCGCCGTGGCCCACCTGACCGAAGCGGGCGAACCCGGTCTCAACCTCTTCACCAACGACATCTCGCAGACGGCTCCCGGCCAGGGGCGACTCACCGTGCGTCACACCGCCGCGGCGCCCGCGGTCGACATCCTCGCGGGCGGATCGCCCGTGATCGAGAACCTCACGAACCCGAACGAGGCCAAGCTCGACCTCCCCGCGGGCACCGTGTCGGCCGCCGTCGCTCTGACCGGCACGACCGACCCGGTCATCGGTCCGGCAGACGTCGCGATCGAAGAGGGCGTCAACACGATCGTCTACGCGTGGGGCAGTGCCGAAGACGGCAACCTCGCGATCGCCGCACAGACGATCTCGGGACTCCACTCGAACCCCGACGGAGTGCCCTCCGGCACCGCGGGCTACCTCGCTGAGCAGGATGCCTCGGCGAACGCCCTCCTCTCGGCGGGTCTCGTCGCCCTCGCGATCGCGACCGCCGTGGGTGCGGGCCTGATCGTCCGTCGCCGCCAGACGGTGCGCTGATGCTCCGAGGCACGCTGCGGACGGCCCGTCTGCGCCGCGTCATCATGACGCTCGGCGCCCTGGTCACCGCGGCGTGCCTCGTGGCATGCACACCGGGAGGGGCGGGCGCGGATCTCCCTCCTTCCACGGAGTCGCCCCCCACGACTCCATCGCCCGTCCCTCCCACTCCCACGAGAGACGTCGCCGTGCGGCCGGGTGCTCTCCCCACCCCGACCGCATCCGTCGCTCCCGTGGGTCTGGCCATCCCGTCGCTCGCCATCGACATGCCGGTGACGGACGTCGGGGTGGCCGACACCGGACAGATGGAGCTGCCCGTCGACCCGGCCATCGCCGGCTGGTATCGATACGGAGCGGATGCCACGAGCACGAGCGGCCGGATTCTGATCGCAGCGCACGTCGACGCGATCGATTATCCGATCGGACCGCTCGCTCGCCTGCGGGACGTGCCCGCCGGCGAGACCATCCTCATCACGGCGGCCGACGGCACCAGTCGCGAGTTCGTGGTGCAGTCGCTGACCTACTACGAGAAGGCCGCACTGCCGACCGACGAGCTCTTCCAGCGTGGTGGCCCCTCGGCGCTTGTGCTGGTCACGTGCGGCGGACCTTTCGACAGCCAGACCGGGCACTACCGCGATAACGTGGTCGCGGTGGCGGTCCCGCGATGAGGCGGGGTGATCACCATGGAGAGGAGACTCCGGGTGGATGAGACCACCGAAGCCGAAGCGGCGCTCGACAGGCGCTTCGTCGCGGGCGACGAGCAGGCGCTCGCGGAGCTCTACCGGCGGTGGTCGCCGGTCGTCTTCACCCTGGCGCTGCGCTCGCTCGGCGATCGGGGGGATGCCGAGGACGTCACCCAGCGCACCTTCGTGTCGGCGTGGAACTCGCGTGCCGGATACGACTCGTCGAAGGCGCGACTGTCGACCTGGCTGATCACGATCGCGCGGCGCCGGATCGCCGACACGTTCGAGGCGCGCGCCAAGGTGCAGCAGCTGCAGGCCGAGATGGAACGACTCACTCCGCCCGACGCCCTCGTCTCCGAATCGATCGATCTGTCCGAGACGCTGCTGCTCTCGAGCGAGCTCCAGCAGCTCGCGCCGGATGCACAGGCCGTCATGCGACTGGCCTTCTACGATGACCTGACCCACGAAGAGATCTCACGCAGAATGGGGATGCCGCTCGGCACCGTGAAGAGCCATATCCGCCGAAGCCTTGCCCGCATGCGCGACCGATTGGAGGTGAACCGTGTCACATCTCGATGACGAGAAGATCGCCCTGATCGCGATGGGCGAACCGGCCGGATCCGACGCCGACATGGAACACCTCGTCGAGTGCGAGAACTGTGCCGCCGAGGTCGCTGCGATGTCGCGGGTGGCGCTCGTGGCGCGCTCCAGCGTCGTCGAGGGCGACCTGGAATCCCCGCCCGCCGACGTCTGGTCGAGGATCCACGGCGAACTCGGGCTGACCTCGGCGGTCGCTGCCGACCCGGCATCCGACGTCCACCCGCCCGAATCGGAATCGGAGTCCGCATCGGCACCGGCTGCATCGGCACCGGTCTCGGCGGCCGGTCCGGCGACAGCGACTGAGGCGGATGCTGCGGAAGCGGCTGCGCCGCGACACCGGGCTCGTGTCCGTCCACGCCGCCGCTCGTCGGCCACCATGTGGATCCTCGCCGCGTCGATGGCGCTCGTCGTCGCGATCGGCGCCGGAGTATGGATCGCCCGCACCCTCACGCCCTCCTCTGCCGTGATCGCCTCGGCCGAGCTCGCCGCGTTCCCCGACCACCCCGATGCGGAGGGACAGGCCCGGATCGACGACGACGGCGACGGCCGGCGCACGTTGACAGTGACCCTCGACGGCGACGAGCTCGTCGCCGGCGACTACCGCGAGGTGTGGCTGATCCGCGAGGACGGGCAGGCGCTGATCAGCCTCGGGGTGCTCGACGAGTCCTCGGGCACGTTCCGCGTCCCCGACAGCGTGGACCTCGACGAGTACCGCCTGGTCGACATCTCCTTCGAGCCGGTCGACGGCGATCCTGCGCACTCGGGCGATTCGATCGTGCGCGGCGAGCTCGACTTCGCGTGAGAGGCGCTCCTCCGTCCCCGTAGCTCCACGAGCGCGCCGTGGCTCTGGGTTCAGGCGCGCGCAGCGCCGGCCTGTGCGAGCACGCGCTGCAGCGGACGGTAGTGCTCGATCACCGCCTCGCGATACGCGTCGACGTCGCCTGCTCGGACGGCGGCGAGCATGTCGCCGTGCGCGACCGCAGTCTGGTGGATGTCATCGGGCTGATCGATGTCGAGCTGGGGCAGTACGGCCGTGTGCACATCCCAGAAGGCGCCGACGAGCTGGCCGACGAGTCGGTTGCCGATCGCGTCGAAGAGCTTGGTGTGGAACAGGCGGTCGGCCTCGAGGAAGTGCTCGCCTCGGCTCGCCTTGTCGACCATCTCGGCGACGAGCTCATCGAGCTCTCCACCCTCGTCGACCTGGGCGGCCGCGACGACGCGCTCGGCCATCGAGAGGTCGAGAGCCAGGCGCACCTCGACCACCTCGCGCAGAGACTGGAGGGATCCTTCGGGTGAGAGGACCCCTCGGAAGACCAGCGCCTCGACCATCGGATCCAGCGACATCGCGCCGACGTAGGTGCCGTGGCCGTGCCGGACATCGACGATGTCGAGCGTCGACAGGGTGCGGATCGCCTCCCTGACCGACGAGCGCGACACATCGAGCTCTTCGCAGAGCTCGGTCTCGGTCGGGAGCGGATCGCCGGGGGTCAGCCCGCGGGCGATGATGAGCTGCTTGATCTGATCCGCCGTCGTCGAGCGCCGCATCCGCGATGCCCTACTCGTGGTGGACTTCATCTGGTCTCCCTCTCGTCCCGACGCAAACGCTCTGATCATCTCACTCTTGTGATTCGATCGAACGTGTGTTTAGAGTACATCAGACATCAGATGTCCTCAAGATGTCCCCCACCCACCCTGGAGCACACATGAACCGACACGTCACCCGCCGCCGTGCGGGTCGATTCACGACACTGATCGCTGGCACCGTCGCCGCGTCGGTCGTCCTCGCCGGCTGCGCGGCCGGCGCGACCCCGGCAGCCGACGAGAGCGCATCCGCCGGCGACATCGACGCGGACGCGATCATCGAAGCGGGCATCTCGTACACGCTGAACGGCAGCTTCGACCCGATGGTGGCCTCCGGCGCCGTCACGGTCTCGGCGAACTGGCATGTCTTCGAAGGCCTGGTCGACCTCGACCCCGTCACGCAGGAGGCGGCGCCCGCGCTGGCCGCGGACCTCCCGACCCAGGTCGACGACACCACGTACGAGATCGATCTGCGCGAAGGAGCGACGTTCCAGAACGGCGACCCCGTCACTGCCGAGGATGTCGTCTTCAGCTACGAGCGGGTGCTGAACCCCGACAACAACTCACTGTTCCGCACCTTCATCGACTTCGTCGACACCGTCACCGCCGTCGACGAGGACACGGTGCAGATCACCACCGACTACCCGTTCTCGCTCATCAATGAGCGACTCGGCGTCGTCAAGATCGTTCCGAAGGCGGTCGTCGAGGCAGATCCCGAGGGCTTCGGAGCGAACCCCGTCGGCTCGGGCCCGTACTCGCTCGTCTCCGCCGTGCCCGAGGACAAGCTCGTCTTCGAGCGCTACGACGACTACAACGGCCCGCACCCGGCACTCGCTGCGGGCATGAACTGGAACCTGCTGTCCGACGCCTCCGCCCGAGTCACGGCGATGTCGACGGGCACGATCCAAGCCATGGAGGACGTGCCGTACATCGACGTCGACTCCCTGGCATCCGCGGTTGACGTCGAGAGCGTGCAATCCTTCGGGCTGCTGTTCATGATGTTCAACACGAAGGCAGCGCCCTTCGACGACGTACGCGTGCGCCAGGCGATGCACTACGCCCTCGACATGGACAAGATCATCGAGACCGGGATGCTCGGCAACGCGACCCCCGCGACCTCGTTCCTGCCCGAGACGTACCCGAACTACAACGAGGCCTCGACGGTCTACAGCTATGACCCCGAGAAGGCCGAGGGGCTGCTGGACGAAGCGGGCGTCGACGACCTGTCGATCACGCTGCTCACCACCGATACCGGCTGGGTGAAGGAGGTCGCGCCGCTCATCAAGGAGTCGCTCGACGCCATCGGCATCGACACCACGCTCGACATCGGGCAGTCGGCCGCCATGTACGAGAAGGTCGACTCCGGCGACTACACGGTCGCGATCGCACCCGGAGACCCATCGGTCTTCGGCGTCGACCCGGACCTGCTGATGAACTGGTGGTACGGCGAGAACGTCTGGACCCAGACCCGCACCAACTGGGCCGACTCGCCCGAGTACGCCGAACTGCGGACGCTCCTCGACTCCGCCGTGCAGCAGCAGGGCGACGAGCAGCAGGCCACGTGGGACGAGGCGTACGACCTGCTCTCCGACCAGGCAGTGCTCTACCCGCTGTTCCACCGCAAGCTGCCCACCGCATGGAGCAGCCAGGAGCTGGTCGGATTCGCCCCCGTCCCCACCACGGGCCTGTCGTTCCTCGACGTCGGCGTGGCGGCGAAGTAGCCCCGGCCCCCACGGCGGGGGTGCGCGCCCGAGCGCACCCCCGCCACACCTCCCCGAACCTGGAAGGAGCGGCACGTGTCCAACACGCTCCGCCTCATCGGACGACGCCTGCTGCAGCTGCCGTTCATGATCCTCGGCATCACGTTCCTCGTGTTCTTCGTGATGTCGTTCTCCCCCGTCGACCCCGCGCGCACCGCGCTCGGAGAGACGGCATCCCCCGAGGCGCTCGAGGCGTACCGAGAGCAGTACGGCCTCGATCAGCCGCTGCTCGTGCGGTATTTCACATTCCTGCTCGGCCTGCTGCAGGGCAACCTCGGCACCTACTCGGCGCGCAGCCTTCCGGTGATCGACGAGGTCGTCCGCGCGTTCCCCGTCACCCTGGCGCTGACCTTCCTCGGCCTCCTCATCGCCGTCATCGTCGCCTTCGTGATCGGCGTCCTCGCCGCCGTCTATCGTGACCGCTGGCCCGACCAGCTCATCCGCATCATCGGAGTGGCGTCGCTGTCGACGCCCTCGTTCTGGCTCGCGATCCTGCTCATCCAGCTCTTCACCCTCGGGCTGAACGTGCTGCCCGCGTCCGGTCCCCTGCCCGATCCGTGGGCCGACCCGGCAGGGTGGCTCGCCCGCATGGCGCTGCCGGCCATCGCGCTCGCCGTTCCGGTGATCGGTCAGCTCTCCCGCGTCGTGCGCACGTCGATGGTCGAAGAGCTCGACCGAGACTACGTGCGCACAGCACTCGGCGCCGGGATCCCGCGCACGATCGTCGTCGGCCGCAACGTGCTGCGCAATGCGCTCATCACGCCTGTGACCGTGCTCGGTCTGCGCATCGGCTACCTCATCGGCGGGGCGGTGGTGATCGAGATCATCTTCGCGATCCCCGGCATGGGCACGCTGATCCTCAACGGCGTGACCAACAACGAACCCAATCTCGTGCAGGGCGTGACTCTCGCAGTGTCACTGGCCTTCGTGGTGATCAACATCATCGTCGACCTCCTGTACGTGCTCATCAATCCCCGAATCCGGGCGGTGTGACATGCGACGCAAACTGACTGAACGACTCTCGCTTCCGGGGCTCCGCTTCGGCGGGCTGTCCCTCGGCTCCCTGATCTGCATCGTGGTGCTCGCGGTGATCGCCCTGGCGGCGATCGCTGCGCCCCTGATCGCACCTTTCGATCCGCTGGCCTCCGGCGCCCCGGTGCAGCCGCCGAGCGCCGAGCACTGGTTCGGCACCGACCGCCAGGGTCGCGACATCTTCTCTCGCCTGGTCTACGGCGCCCGGTACTCGCTGGTGATCGGACTCGGTGCGACACTGGTCGCCCTCGCCGCGGCCTGTGTGTTCGGCACCATCGCGGCGACCGCGCCCCGCTGGATCTCCGAGACGCTCATGCGGGTGATGGACGTCGTCATGTCCTTCCCCGGCATCGCGCTCGCCGCGGTGTTCGTGGCGGTGTTCGGCAAGTCGCTGCCGGTTCTCGTGCTGACCATCGCCTTCCTCTACGTGCCGCAGCTCACTCGCATCATCCGCGCGAACATCCTCGATCAGTACGGCGAGGACTACGTCTCGGCCGTGCGCGTCATGGGGGCGGGCACTCCGCGGATCATCGCCAAGCACGTCGCTCGCAACGCGATGGCCCCGGTGCTCGTCTTCGCGACCGTGCTCGTCGCCGACGCGATCGTCTTCGAGGCGTCGCTGTCGTTCCTGCAGGCCGGCGTGCCCGACCCCGAGCCGTCGTGGGGCAACGTGATCGCCGCCGGTCGCAACCTGCTGATGAGCGGGGCGTGGTGGGCGACTTTCTTCCCCGGCATCCTCATCATGCTGACGGTGCTCTGCCTCAACATCCTCTCCGAGGGGATGACCGATGCGATGGTGTCGCCGCGGGCACGAAAGATCACCGCCGATGCCGCGAACACCGAGGAGTCGACGCACGAGCTCGAAGAGGCGGCCGCAGGCCACGACGACACGAATGTGATCGTCACGGTCGACACCGCCGTCAATCTCTCCGTTCCGAGCGGCGTGCCGGACGTGCTGGTGCCGGTGGCACCCGCGGTGCCTCTCTCCGAGCGGCTCGCCGTTCTGCGGCAGCGCGAGCTCTCCCGCACCGATCGGCTCGTCTACGCGGGCGACGAGACCCCGTTGCTCGATGTGCAGGACCTCTGCATCTCGTTCCCGCGGCACGGTGACGTCGACGTGGTCGACCATGTCAGCTTCACGGTGCGCCCCGGCGAGACCATGGCGCTGGTGGGCGAGTCGGGCTGCGGCAAGTCGATCACCTCGCTGGCCATCATGGGCCTGCTCGACCCGAAGGCCGACGTTCGAGGACGCATCCTCTTCGACGGCCAGGATCTGCTGCAGATGACCCCGAAGCGACGCAACGCGCTGCGGGGCCACGACATCGCGATGATCTACCAGGATGCGCTGAGCTCGCTGAACCCGGCGATGCTCATCCGCTCGCAGATGAAGCAGCTCACCTCGAGGGGTGGCACCCGCACGGCCGAGGACCTCCTCGAGCTGGTGGGACTCGACCCCGCGCGCACGCTCGCCTCGTATCCGCACGAGCTGTCGGGAGGTCAGCGGCAGCGCGTGCTGATCGCGATGGCGCTCACCCGCGACCCGCGCCTCGTGATCGCCGACGAGCCGACCACGGCTCTCGACGTCACGGTGCAGGCGCAGGTCGTCGAGCTGCTGATGCGGCTGCAGCGCGAGCTCGGCTTCGCTCTCGTCTTCGTCTCGCACGACCTCGCGCTCGTCGCAGAGCTCACCCACCGCATCACGGTGATGTACGCGGGGCAGGTCGTCGAGCAGGGCACGACCCGAGAGATCCTGACGCAGCCGGTGCATGAGTACACGCAGGGGCTGCTCGGCGCCGTGCTGTCGATCGAGGCGGGCTCCGACAGGCTCCACCAGGTCTCCGGCGTCGTCCCGTCGCCGCGTGACTTCCCCGCCGGCGACCGCTTCGCTCCTCGTTCGTCCGACCCGGCCCGCTACGCGGGGGTCGCGCCGGTGCGCCGGCGGATCGAGGGAACCGAGCACTACTACTCGGCGCATCCGGACGATGCGCCCATCGATGCGATCGGAGCAGGACGATGAGCGAGACCGTCATCGAGCTCGAGGACGTCCACGTCCGCTACAAGACGCGTGCGTCGTCGCTGTTCAGGCCGAAGTACGTCGACGCACTGGCCGGTGTCTCGCTCACCGTCAAACGGGGGCAGACCCTGGGGATCGTCGGCGAGTCGGGGTCGGGCAAGTCCACCTCGGCCAAGGTTCTGGTCGGCCTCGAGAAGCCGACCAGCGGCCGCGTCGTGTTCGACGGCGAGACGGTGACCTCGTTCACGCCGGCCGTGCGCCGACGGCTCGGGCGGATCCTGTCGGTCGTCTTCCAGGACCCTGCCACGGCTCTGAACGCCCGGATGACCGTGCGCGATGCGCTGCTCGACCCGATGCAGGTGCACCGGCTCGGCACGCCGGCGAGCCGTGACCGCAAGGTGCGCGATCTGATCGGACTCGTCGGTCTGCCGGCCTCCGCACTCGAGGCGTTGCCCAGCCAGCTCTCCGGCGGTCAGCGTCAGCGTGTCGCGATCGCGAGGGCGCTGGTGCTGGATCCGCAGGTGATCGTCGCCGACGAACCCACCTCGGCGCTCGACGTCTCGGTGCGGGCTCAGATCCTCAACCTGCTCACCGACCTGAAGGAGCAGCTCGGCCTCGGCATGGTCTTCATCTCGCACGACATCCAGACCGTCCGCTACCTCTCAGACGAGATCGCCGTGATGAACCGGGGAGGGTCGTCGAGTTCGGCGATGCCGCCCGCGTGTTCGAGGCGCCCTCCGACGACTACACCAGAACGCTGCTGGGCGCCGCGCCCTCGCTGCTCGAACCGACCAACTGAAACGACCGGAACACAATGACTGCTGCATCCTCCTCCGTCACCTTCACCGGTGTCATCCCGCCCGTCGCCACCCCGCTGCTGCCCGACGGCACGATCGACCACGTCTCGCTCGAGCGTCTCGTCGAGCGACTGATCGCCGAGGGTGTCTCGGGTCTGTTCGCGCTCGGGTCGACGGGCGAGACCGCCTACTTCACCGACGACCAGCGCGTCGAGCTGCTCACCACGATCGTCAGGGTGAACGCCGATCGGGTGCCGATCATCGCCGGTGCGATCGAGCTGACTGCTCCCCGCATCATCGAGACCGCGCGTCGTCTGGTGGCGGCCGGGGCAAGGGCGATCGTCACGACGGCACCGCTCTACACTCTGAATTCCGCCGCAGAGGTCGCCGATCACTTCCGGGCGATCGCCGCGGCGATAGACGTGCCGCTGTGGGCGTACGACGTGCCCGTGCGGGTGCACTCCAAGCTCGGCATCGACCTGCTCGTGCGACTCGGCGCCGAGGGAGTCATCCACGGGGTCAAGGACTCCTCGGGCGATGACGTCTCGTTCCGCCGTCTGATCGCCGCGAACGACGCCGCCGGGCGTCCGCTGCAGCTGCTCACCGGTCATGAGGTCGTCGTCGACGCGATGGCGCTGGCCGGAGCCGACGGCGTGGTGCCGGGCTTCGCGAACGTCGAGGCCGCGGGCTACGTCAGGCTGTGGGATGCCACGCAGCGCGGCGACTGGGCGGAGGCGCGCACCGAGCAGGAGCGCATCAACCGCGCGTTCGACATCGTCTTCGCACCGCAGGGCCTCTCGGGTGACGCGACCGGAGTGGGCGCGTTCAAGGCCGCCATGCACGCCCGCGGCATCATCGACCACGCGACGATGGCCGACACCGTGCAGTCGCTCGATGCCGACACCGTCACGCGCATCCGTCAGATCCTCTCGGAGCAGGGGATGCTGCCGGTCGTCGTCTCCTGATGGCGCATCGTCTCGTGCCAGCGCATCATGTCGGATCAGCGCATCATGTCGGATCAGCGGAGTCGCGCGAGGTGGTGCTGGCGGTGGACATCGGCGGCACGAAGATGTCGGCGGCCCTCGCCGATCGTGGCGACATGTTGCTGTGCACCGAGACGGCGCCCACGCGAGCAGCGGAAGGACCGGCGGCGGTCGTCTCGACCGTCGCCGGTCTGGCGCAGAGACTTCTCGACGGATCACCCGCGCGTCTCTCGGGCGTCGGGATCGGCGCGGCCGGGGTCGTGAACGCCGTCACCGGCACGATCGTCTCGGCGACCGACACCTTCGCCGACTGGCCGGGCACCCCCGTCGCCGAGCTGGTGCGCGAGGCGCTGGGCGACCTGCTGGTGCCCCGCGCCCCGGTCGTCGTGCAGAACGACGTCGACGCGCATGCCGAGGGCGAGTACCGGCACGGGGCGGCGGCCGGTGCGGCCAGCGTGCTCGTCGTCGCCGTGGGAACCGGTGTCGGGGCGGGGCTCATCCTCGACGGCAGCGCCGTGCGCGGCGCACACCACGTCGCCGGCGAGATCGCCCACCTGCCGACCCCGGGGGCCGAGCATCTGCGCTGCCCCTGCGGTCGCATGGGGCATCTCGAGGCCATCGGCTCCGGCATCGGTCTGCACGCGCACTTCCGGTGGCTGGGCGGGGATCCGCACATCATCGACGCCCGCGGGGTCGCAGCCGCCGCAGCCGACGGCGACCCGATCGCCATCCGTGCAATCGGAGAGTCCGCCGCTGCCGTCGGGCGCGCGCTCGCCGGCGCCGCGACCATCCTCGACCCGGAGCGCATTGTGATCACCGGGGGAGTGCCGAAGATCGGCGACGCATGGTGGACGCCGATGCTGAGCGCGTACGCGGACGACGCCATCGATGCACTGCAGTCCACTCCGATCCTGCCGGGCGCGCTCGGTGACGACGCGCCCCTGCGGGGCGCCGCAGCATCCGCCTGGAGGGCGATATGACATCCATCGACATCCTCGACCGGCTGCGAGGGGGCCTCATCGTCTCGTGCCAGGCCTACCCCGGCGAGGCGATGCGCGATCCCCGCACCATGGCGCAGGTCGCGCAGGCGGCGGTCGTCGGCGGAGCCGCCGGCATCCGGGTGCAGGGCCTCGACGACATCAGAGCCGTCGCCGGGATGACCGTGCCGGTGATCGGGCTCTGGAAGGACGGCGACGCCGACGTCTTCATCACCCCGACGCTCGAGCACGCCAAGGCGGTCGCTGACGCAGGTGCCGACATCGTCGCGATCGACGGGACCCGCAGGCCCAGGCCGGACGGCAAGAGCCTCGCCGAGACGGTCGCGGCGCTCCGCGAGCACACGGACGCCCTGATCATGGCCGACTGCGGCTCGCTCGACGACGCCCTGGCGGCCGAGCGGGCCGGCGTCGACATCCTCGGCACGACGCTCTCGGGCTACACGGCCGAGCGCCCGAAGACCGAGGGGCCGGATCTCGAGCTGATCTCGCTCCTCGCCGCCCGCTGCAGCACCCCGATCATGGCGGAGGGGCGGATCCACTCGCCTGCGCAGGCGGCTGCAGCGGCCGCCGCCGGGGCGTTCGCCGTGTGCGTCGGCACCGCGATCACCCACCCGGCGACCATCACGTCATGGTTCGTCGCCGCACTCACCGAGGAGAGCTGATGGACGTCGTCATCGCACCCGAAGCCCAGATCGGCGAGATCGTCGCCGACGACATCGCCGCCCTGATCGCAGCTCGGCCGGATGCCGTGCTCGGCCTCGCGACGGGATCGAGTCCGCTGCGCATCTATGACGCGGTCGCCGAGCGCGTCGAGCGCGGGGAGCTCTCCCTCGCGCGCGCTCGGGGGTTCATGCTCGACGAGTATGTCGGACTGCCCCTGGGACATCCGTGCCGCTACAGCACGGTGATCGACGAGGACTTCGTCTCGCGCGTGGATCTCGCCCCCGGCGCGATGCGCGGGCCGGACGGTGACGCCGCTGATCTCGACGCGGCGTGTGCCGGCTACGAGAAGTCGATCCGCGATGCCGGCGGTGTCGACCTGCAGATCCTGGGCATCGGCACGGACGGGCATATCGCGTTCAACGAGCCCGGCTCGTCGCTGGCGTCGAGGACCCGAGTGAAGACGCTCACCGCACAGACCCGTGAAGACAACGCCCGTTTCTTCGGCGGCGACGTCGACGCGGTGCCGTATCACTGCCTCACGCAGGGGCTCGGCACGATCATGGACGCGCGACGCATCGTGCTCGTCGCGACCGGTGAGGCGAAGGCAGAGGCCGTCGCGCAGCTCGTCGAAGGGGCGGTGTCGGCCCGATGGCCCGCGACGATCCTGCAACACCACCGACGCGTCACCGTGCTCGTCGATGACGCGGCCGCGTCGCGGCTCGCGCTCGCCGAGTACTACCGGCACACTCAGGCGCACCGCCACCTGGTGTCATGAACGAGCCGCTCGCACCGCTGCTGGTCAGCTCCTACGCGGTGTCTCCCGCGCACGCGACCTGGGATCCCGATCTCGAGGCCGAACTCCTGCCCGCGCTCTGCGCGCTGCCCGATGTCGTAGGGCTCGAGGTGCCGTGGATCGGGGGCCTGCACCCTCATGATCCGGGGTGGTTCCTCCGCCACGTGCCTGCCGCGGCCGAGCTCGCGGTGACCCCGCTGCCATGGGTGATGAAGCGGTGTGCGGCCGACGCCCGCTACGGCATCGCCTCCCCGGATGAGGACGGGCGTCGCGCCGCCATCGCCGACCTGCGCGCAGTCGCCCGAGACGTGCGGCGGATCGACCACGACACCGATGCGTCGGTCGCTCTGGTCGCGCTCCACACCGCTCCGCAGGGGGGAGGAGATCGAGCGCATCTGGCGGCATCGCTCGCCGAGATCACCGGATGGGACTGGGCGGGAGCGCGGCTCGTCATCGAGCACTGCGACGCCGCGGTGCCGGGTCACCCGTGGGAGAAGGGCTTCCTGACGCTGGACGACGAGCTCGGCGCGATGCTCTCGCTCGACGCTCCGCTGGCGCTCTGGCTGAACTGGGGTCGCTCGGTGATCGAGACGCGCGACGCCGACGCGGTGACCGGGCAGATCGCGGATGCGGCGGCGACCGGTCGGCTCGCCGGGCTGACGTTCTCGGGGTCGGCAGCGATCGACGGCCCCTATGGCCCAGCCTGGACGGACGGGCACCTGCCGCTCGCGGCAGCGGATCCCGCATCCGGTTCGCTGTTGGATGCGGCCCATGCCGCCGCCGCGCTCGCCTCCGCCGGTCAGGTCGAGCGACTCGGGCTGAAGGTCAGTCGACGGCCGGGAGACACGACGGCGGAAGATGTCATCCGGACGGTCGACGACAATCTGCGCGCGTTGAGGGCGGCTGCCCGCGCGTGAACCCGGTCTCCGCGCTTTCTACGCAGCACGCTCCCGCACGGCAGGCCGGGTGAGGCGCGGGATCAGCGAGGGCGTGCTCTCGCGGTACTCGATGTAGTCGGCGCGGTCGCCCCACTTCTTCTCGGCGCGGGCCTCGAGCAGCGGGATGCCGCTCACGCGCGTGAGCAGCAGGATGACGAAGAGCGGCGAGAGGATCGCGACCCACTGCCATCCGGCGAGCACGGGTGCGGCGGTGAGGAAGACGCCGACCCAGATCACGATCTCGCCGAAGTAGTTGGGGTGGCGCGAACGCGACCACAGTCCGGTGCGGATGAACTCGTCCTTGTGACGCGGGTCGGCGCGGAAAGCGGACTTCTGCGCGTCGGCGACGATCTCGATGGTCATCCCGGCCACCCACACGATGATGCCCACGACGGTCAGCCATCCGATGGGCGCTCGTGAGGCGGCATCCGTGCTGATCGCGATCCACGCCGCTGCCACCGTGATCGACACCCACGCGCCCTGGATCACCCACACCTGCAGGAAGCGCACCGGCGATCCCTTGATCTCGTCGAAGCGGCCGTCGGATCCGGCTTTGTGCACGCGCATCGCGAGGAACGATCCGAGGCGTGCCGCCCACAGGATCACCATCGCCGCGAGAATCCAGCTGCGGGCATCTGGCATGGGCGTCATCAGCACGAGGGCCACGGAGATGGCGAGGAAGGTGAGGCTGCCGGTGAGGTCGAAGAACCGCTCGGTGCGCAGAAGCATCGCGGGGATGAAGGCGAGGATCTGGATCGCGAAGACCGCGGCGACGGCGATGGCGAACAGCGGGATGCCGCCGACGGTCGCGCCGCCCTGGCTGCCGGCGAGTGCGACGAGGGCGCCGATGACGAGGGCGACGATGATCGCGATCAGCGAGGACCGGGATGACTTCGGTGCGGAGGAAGTGGGGGAGGACATGGTGTTCTTTCCGGTTGTCAGAGGTAGAGGTCTTCGACGGTGAGGGCTGCGCGATGCAGCACGACGCTCCGCTTGAGCTTCATGGTCGGGGTGACGAGTCCGCGGTCGTCGAGGTCGGCGAACACGACGCTGAAACGGCGCACCTGCTCGCTGCGAGCGACGAGCGCGTTGGCGGCGTCGACGGTGCGCTGCAGGCGGGCGCGCAGCGTCGGCTCGGTCACGGCGCGGATGTCGGTCTCGGCGAGGAGAGGGATGCTGAGGCCTTCGGCATCCGCCCATGCCACGGTCTGCTCGGGGTCGAGCACGAGAAGCGCCGAGAGATACGGCTTGCCCTCGCCCACCATCACCGCGTGCGAGACGAGCGGATCCGCCTCGACCGCGCTCTCCCAGCGCGTCGGCACCACCGTCTTGCCGTTCGAGGTCACGATCACGTCTTTGAGTCGGCCTTCGAGGAAGAGCCGGCCCTGGTCGTCGAGGCGCCCGAGGTCGCCCGTCCGGAAGAATCCGTCGATGAAGGCGCCGTCGTCGTGCGCGGGGTTGCGGTAGCCGCTGAAGACGCCGAGCCCGCGGGCCAGCACCTCTCCTTCGTCGCTGATGCGCACCGTGAGTCCCGGAAGCGGCGAGCCGACGCTGCCCGACGCGATGCGACCGGGCAGGTTGCCGGTGAGGGGCGCGGTCGTCTCGGTCAGGCCGTAGCCCTCGATGACAGGGACGCCGATGCCGCGGAAGAAGAGCGACAGCTCCGAGTCGAGCGCTGCTCCGCCGGAGAGGATGTAGCCGACCCGCCCGCCCATCACAGCGCGGAGGCGGCGGTAGAAGACGGCGTCGTAGAGGCGGTGACGCAGGCGCAGCCCGAGGCTCGTTCCGGGGGCGAGGCCCGCGTCGACCCGCTCGGCACGCCGGCCCCACGCGATCGCCGTCGTCCGAGCCTTCTCCCACACGGCGGTGAGACCCTTGTCGGACGCCTTGGCGGCGGCTGCCGCCTCGATCTTCTGCAGCACGCGCGGCACGACGACGAGGAATGTCGGGCGCAGCGTGTCGAGGGTCGCGACGACGGTCGACGGGTCGGACAGATGCGCGATGCGCATCCCGCTGGCGAGGCAGATCAGCTGCAGGCCGCGCGCGAGCACGTGGGCCAGGGGCAGGAAGATGACGGTGTTGCCCTGCTCGTTCACGATCTCGCGGTAGGCGGCGGCGATGTTGAGCACCTGCCCGAGGAAGTTCCGGTGCGTGAGCACGACCCCCTTCGGCTCGCCCGTGGTGCCCGAGGTGTAGACGATGGTGGCGGGGTCGTCCTGCGTGGCGGACGCCCTGCGTGCCTCGAGCTCCTCGTCGGTGACGGCGGCGCCCCGCGCCACCAGATCGGAGAGCGTGCCGGACACTGCGGCATCCATCGTCCAGGCGCCGAGCGTGATCCGCTCCGTGTGGGTGAGTGCGGACTGCAGCAGCACCGCGTGCATCGAGGTGCCGCCGATGGCCAGACGCACATCCGCGTCCGCGATGATCGCGTTCACCTGCGTGGGCGAGGACGTCTCGTAGATCGGCACGACGACAGCGCCGGCGTACCAGGCGGCGAGGTCGGCGACGGCCCACTCGTAACGAGTCGGAGCCATGATCGCGATGGCATCACCGGCCCGCACGCCCTGGGCGATGAAGCCCTTGGCCAGAGCGCGCACCTGGCCGAGGAACTCGAGGGTCGTGATCGGGCGCCACGCGTCACCGACATTCGCTCCCTTGACCTCGAAGGCGACGTGGTCGGGAGCGGCGGTGACTCGCGCGACCAGCAGGTCGGTGACGTTGCGGTACCCGTCGAGGTCGGCGAGCGGCGGGGTCGACGATTCGAGCATCGGAACTCCTCTCGGGCGCACGAGAACGGGCCCATCTGCTCCTGTTCGGAGCGGAGGAGGAAACGGATGGCAAGAGAAAACCCCCGGGCGAGCCGGGGGTCCTGTGGAGGGGCTGACGGGAATCGAACCCGCGCTATCTGCTTGGGAAGCAGAAGTTCTGCCATTGAACTACAGCCCCGTACCCGCATCCGAGGAGCGGGTGAACGCAAGCCTACCCGCCTGATCCGTCATGGCCAAAGTGTCGGCGGCGTGTGCCAACTAGGCTGGGGCCGTGCTTCTCAGCGACCGCGACATCAGAGCAGAACTCGCCTCCGGCCACATCGGTCTGGATCCGCACGAGCCGGAGATGATCCAGCCGTCGAGCATCGACGTGCGGCTGGACCGGTACTTCCGTCTCTTCGACAATCACAAGTACCCGTTCATCGACCCGTCGGTCGATCAGCCGGAGCTGACTCGGCTGATCGAGGTCGACCCCGACGAGCCGTTCATCCTGCACCCGGGCGAGTTCGCGCTCGGTGCCACGTTCGAGCAGGTCTCCCTGGCCGATGACATCGCAGCCCGCCTCGAGGGCAAGTCGTCGCTCGGTCGCCTGGGGCTGATCACGCACTCGACCGCCGGCTTCATCGACCCCGGGTTCACGGGGCACGTGACGCTCGAGCTCGCGAATGTCGCGACGCTGCCGATCAAGCTGTGGCCCGGAATGAAGATCGGTCAGCTGTGCTTCTTCCGGCTGACGTCGCCGGCCGAGAACCCGTACGGTTCGGGCCCGTACGGCAACCGCTACCAGGGGCAGCGCGGACCGACCGCATCCCGCTCGTTCCAGAACTTCCACAAGACGGACGTCGGCACGACCGACGTCGGAGCCGTAGGGGGCTGAGATGAGCAGTGACAGCAGAGATCCGTACATCCGACCGGAGGATGCTGTCATTCCGCCGCCTCCGCCCGAGTCCGAGGTTCCGGATGCGGTGATCCCGCCGCCTCCCGCGGAGTCCGAGATTCCGGATGCCGTCATTCCGCCGCCTCCGACCGAGGCGATGCTTCCCAGCACTCGCCGGTCGCGGCCCAAGCCGGCGATCCTCACGGGCGATCAGCCGGCGCCGGTGGCCGACGACTGGGCGCAGCCGTCGGTGGCACCTGAGGTGCCGACCTCCGGGGGATACCGCGCGCTGTCGGCGGTGATCTTCGGATTCCTCATCGTGCTGCTCGCGGCGGCGATCGCCGGTGCGGTCTACCTCGGCACGACGGTGTCGTTCGCGCAGTCGGCGGGTGCCCCGGATGTCGCCGCCGCCGCCGCGACTCTGTGGCGTGGGTGAGCTGCGACGCGACCCTGAGGTCGACGCCGCGTACGTGACGGTGGGCGCAGCGATCGCGGATGGCGAGGTCGCGAGAACCGTCGCGGTGAACCTGCCCGACGACATCTCCGGTGAGCTGTTTCTCGACTTCGATCGCGACGGCCACCTGCTCGGCATCGAGATTCTCGGTGCCTCCCGGTTGCTCCACCCGGAAGAACCGGGCGCCTGACCTTCGCGCCGTGCGACGCGTCGGCCGACGCGCTGTCACGCACGGACTTCGCGGCCGTGCGACCTCTCGGCCGAGAGTGGCGCCAGTGCTTCCCTCAGCGTCTTTTCGAGGCCCAGATGTATGCGGGCACTGCGACTCCGACGACGACGACATGCATGACCATGAGCCCGATGACGGCGCTCACCGTCGTTCCCGGGATGAAGCGGAGAACGAGCAGCAGGACGTCGGGGATGAACGACGCCACGGTCACGATCGGCACGAGGATCGAGAGCGTGCGGCGGTGGTTGCGGGCGCGGCGGCGCACGAGCGACCAGCCGATCCAGCCGACGACGATGCCCAGAGTCGTGAACAGAGCATAGGCGGGCAGTGTCAGCGGCCCGTATGTCGCCGGAGCGCCGGCAGCCACTGCGAGGGGGGCCACGACGGAGTTCGTCGCGATGGCCACGGCGATGGCGGCGGTGAGGATGAGTGCGGTGCGCAACCGGGATCCGGTGGTGCGCCGGTCTGCGCGGACGGCGGTGGTGACCATGACGGCTCCTTGGAGTGTGGTTCGGATATACGGTACCGAGTAGTACCGGATATAAACGGTACTGCTCGATACCGGAATGTACAATGGGTCCGATGAGCGCAGATGCGATGACCAGACCGGCGGGGCGTCCTCGTGACCCCGGCGTGGAGGCGTCGATTCTCGAGGCGGTGCAGGATCTGCTGATCGAGAGCGGCTACGCCGGCACGACGATCGGCGCCGTGGCAGAGCGCGCCCGCTGCGGGCGTTCCGCGATCTACCGCCGATGGGAGACGAAGGCCGAGCTCGTCGTGGCAGCGGTCGGTGCGCTGCAGGTCGCTGCCGAGGTGCCGGACACGGGCACCCTCCGCGAGGATCTCCTCGCTGCGGCGATGCACTTCGCGAGGGCGGATGACCGCACGGCCGGCGTGCTCGCCAGCATCCTGAGCGAGATCGGACGCGACGACGAGCTGCGCGACATCGCCTATCGAGTGGTCGGCGGACCGCCCGTCGCGGCGCTCACGGCAGTGATCGAGCGATGGATCGAGCGGGGCGAGGTGCGTGCGGACGCTCCGGTCGCGCTCATCGCCGGCCTCGTGCCGACGGCGGCGTTCGGCAGCGTCAGCCTGCGGCGGCGCGCACTCGAATCGGATGCGGTGGTGCAGCTCGTCGACGAGGTCGTTCTGCCCGCTCTGCGCTAGGCGCCTCTCCGCAGCTCGCGACGGGGTCGGCGCTGTTCTCCTGGCGTGAGCTGCCTCGGGGTGCGGTTCCGACGCGCGGGAACGCCCCGTGCGCCGAAGCGAACGGGGCGTTCTGGGTGCAGCGGATGCGGGTGTGACGCCTCAGGCGTCGCGGCCGCGGGAGAAGCCGGCGTCGAAGCCGCGCTCGTAGGCGTGCTGCGCCGCGCGGGCGACGCGGTGCTCGCCGTGGCGCACGTCTCCGAACCCACCGTGACCGTGACCACCATGGCGGTGGTCGCGGTCTTCCGCGATGTCACGCGGGTGGCCGTGGTGGCCGTGGTGTGAGCGGCGTGCGTCCGCGAAGCGGTCGTGGCCCGGGTGTCCGCGGTGACCGCACCCGCGGCGGCGGAACTCGGCATCCGATTCGTGGTCGTGCTCGTGCTCGGACGCGAAGTCGGGTGCGACACCGTGATCGCGTCCGAACGGGTGTCGGTGGTGGCGGCCGAAACCGCGCCCCGGGGCGAATCCGGGTCCGAAACCGTGGCGGCCGAAGCCGCGGCGACGGCCGCGTCCACGAGGAAGCGGCGTCTGCTCGTCCCAGCCGAACGCGCGAGCGATCTGCTCGAGCGTGGCCAGTGTGGTCTCGAGGTCTTCGGGTCCGACCGCGTCGGTGACCTTGGCGCGGATGCCGTCGACGACGGCACTGAGGCGGTCTTTCGCCGCGCGGCCGTCGTCGGTGAGCGTCCAGCCGCGGTTGCTGTCGGTGTCGGCGACGACCCAGCCGCGCTCGACCAGGCTGTGCAGCTTGTGTGCGTTGAGGGGGCGGCGGGCCGGCGCGGTGCCGTCGATGATGTTCAGCATCCGCCAGTCGCGGCGGCTTGCATGCTCGCCGTCGAAAGCGGAGTCGAACTCGGCCGCCATCAGGCGGTCGACGGCCTTCAGCCAATAGCCGAAGGGGCGGGAGGTGCTGTCTGTGTTCTGAGTGTCAGAGGTGTTCATGGGTGGAGTCCTTAGATGTCATGGAGCATGTGCTTGTCACTATGCATGTATATGTAGTATGACATGTAGTGCAGATCCATGTCAAGTCGCATGTAAAATCAATTTGTGAGCGCCGCAGAGAACGACCCCGCCGAGGCCATCGCCCGCGCCCTGTCGCGCCTTCGCGGAAGGCGCCCCGGCGACCGTGGTCGCGGATCGCGAGGGATGGGCGGGCCGCACGGCTGGCACGGCGGACCCCACCCTGACCACTTCGAGCAGGGGAGTCACGGACGCGGGCACCCTGTGCACCCCGGCATGCCACCGTGGGCGAACGACCCGTCCGGACGCTTCGGCGGCCCGGCGCGGATGCGGATGCTCGAGGCGCTCGCCGCGGCATCCGCTCCTCTCAGCGTCAGTGATCTCGGCGCGGCGATCGGAGTCGATCAGCCCCGGGCCTCGCGGCTCGTGCAACAGGGGGTCGCTCACGGTTTCGTGCGCCGCGAGGCCGACCCCGACGACGCGCGGCGCACGCGCATCGCGTTGACGGACGAAGGGCGCAAGGTCGCTCGGGGCATGCGCGGCGAGCGGCGGGAGGCGCTCGGCAAGGCGCTCGCCGCATTCACGGATGAGGAGCGCGATCAGCTCGCGACGCTGCTGAACAAGCTCGCCGACAACTGGGAGAACTGACTGGCGTGTGGCGGTACTGGCGGTCGGTGTGGGTAGGCGCTCGCCGGTGTTCCGGAATGCATGTCCAGTGTTCCGGAATATGCTTCTGACCTGGCCGAAAAGAGGCTGACTTCAGGGCTCGAATGTCGGTGGCCCCGTGTGTGATGGAGTCATGTCATCCCGCACTCGTGCCCTTCTCGATCAGGTCGTCTCCGACCTCGATCAGGTGCTGTCCGACGACGCGCTCGCGGGGCTTACGGATGCAGAACGGGTCGAGGTGCTGCAGGCTGCGAGCGCGGCGTTCCGGCGGGTCGAAGCCGTGGTGGTCGAGACGATCGCCGCAGGGGATGCGGTGGACTTCCCGCATGCCACGGGGTGCCGCACTCAGAACGAACTGCTGCAGCGCACCCTGCTGACAGACGTGCGAGAGGCGACGCGCGTCGGCAAGGTGGTCGCTCTGGTCCGCCGGGACGTGAATCTGGTGTCCGGCGATCGGCTGCCTGCTCGCTGGCCGGCGCTGCGGGAGGCGCTGCTCGATGGGGTGATCGGAGTCGCGGGGATGCTCGCCGCGACAGAGCCGATCGAGAAGGTGTCGCATCGCATCGGTGCCGCTGATCGGCTCGACGCCGACACGTGTCTCGCTCGCGCGGCTCGCGGCATCAGACCTGACGCCGAGGCGGGCCCCGACGGGGAGGTCCGTGGCCCGGCGCCCACACTCGATGAGCTGAAGCTGCTTGCTGAGACGCTGGTCGCGCTGCTCGACCCTGATGGAGACGGGCCGGGTGATGAGCCTGCCCGGCGTCGGGGGATAACCCTCGGGCGGGTGCGAGACGGGCTGCGGTCGATCAAGGGATACCTGACGCCCGAGGTCGCCGCGCAGTTGGAGCTGATCCTCGATGCGCTGAACAACCCCAAGGGGGACGGGCCGCCGATGCCCGGCGTCGCGTTCACGCCCGCGGCCGATCGCGGTGACGCGGAATCCGGCGATGCGGCAGACGGCGACGAGGATCCGTACAACTCCGATCCGCGTGCCGTCATCGATGACCGCACGCCGGCGCAGAAGCGTCATGATGCTCTCGCCGCGGCATTGGCGATCGCCGCCCGTCATCGAGATATGCCCGCACTCGGAGGCGCCGCGCCGGTGCTGGTCGTGACGGTGGATGCGAACGACCTCGTGAACGGCACCGGGCGTGCGAGCGTCAGCGGTGCGTGGGGGCAACTGCCTCTGAGTGTCGCCTCCCACGTCGGATGCTCCGGCACCATCCAGCGAGTTCTCCTCGACGAGGGTCGGATCATCGGGATCACGACGACCGATCGGGTGTTCACCGTGCATCAACGTCGCGCGATCATCGCCCGCGACAGAGAATGCCTCATCCCCGGGTGCCATGTCCCGGCATCATGGTGCGAGATCCATCACGTCACCGAACACGCCAGGGGCGGGCCGACGCATACCGACAACGGGGTGCCGTTGTGCTGGTGGCACCACCGGAGTCTGGGAACGTCCGGGTGGGAGATCCGGATGAATGACGGCATTCCGCAGGTGCGAGGGCCGAGGTGGTGGGACCCCGCACAGCAATGGCGCACCCCAAGACTCAGCGCCTCGGCGCAGGGCAGAACGCGGCGGCCGCCCGTCTTCGCGCGTGCCGGATGAACTCTTCACGTGTGCCGGATGAACTCAGACAGCTGCCCCGAACTCGAGGGACTCCTCGTCGTCGACCGACAGCGACAGCACCACCGTCTCGACGACGTCGTGCGCCTCGATCTGCCGCTCGATCGCGCGCAGGCTTCGAGCCACATCGTGCTCGCGCGCGTCACCGGTCAGGTCGACCTCGGCGACGATGAACAGGCGGTTCGGGCCCACGTACTCGATGTGCAGATACGTGAGCCGCTGGATCTGCGGAGACGAGAGCAGCGCCCGCCCGACTCGATCATGCAGCGCGGGCGACGCGTTGGAGCCCACCAGAAACGCGATGTTGCGCCCGATGAGGATGACCGCCACGACGCCCAGCAGGATGCCGACGAGGATCGACCCGATCGCATCCCATGCGGCGACGCCGGTGACCTGGTGCATCGCGATCGCGCCGGCCGCGATCACGAGGCCGATCAGAGCCGCCAGGTCCTCGAAGAACACCGCCCGCAGCGTCGTGTCGCTGGTGTCGAGCACGTAGTCCCACGTCGACGATCCGCGCTCGCGTGCCAACCGTCGAGACTTCACCATCGCCTGCGTGAACGACGCGCCCTCGAGCACGAATGCGATGCCGAGCACGGTGTACGCGACGGTCGGGCTCTCGACCGGGCCGGTCTCGGACAGCTCTTGGACACCATGCATGATCGACACGATCGAGCCGGCGGTGAAGATGCCGAACGCCGCGATCAACGACCAGACGAACGCCGCGCGCCCGTAGCCCAGCGGATGCCGGGCATCCTTCGCCCGCGCACCACGGCGGTCGGCGATCAGGAGGAAGACCTCGTTGCCGGCATCCGCCCACGAGTGCGCGGCTTCGGCGACCATCGACGCGGAAGAGGTGATCACGGCCGCGACCGTCTTGGCGATCGCGACGAGGATGTTGGCGAGGAAAGCGATGATGACCGTCACGCGGTCAGGCTACTCCCGGGGCTACGACGTCCGCGGGCCATCACGATCAGGCCCGCTGTGTCGCCTTCACCGGCAGCAGCAGGAGGAACCCGGCGATCAGCACCAGCACGATGCCCAGGATGCCGTACGACGTCGACCCCGAGAGCACGATCAGCAGCGTCCACGCACCGGATGCCATCCAGCTCGCCGCCCGCCCGGTCGTGGCGTAGAGGCCGAAGATCTCGCCCTCGCGCCCGGCCGGGGTGATGCGGGCGAGGAACGACCGGGATGCCGCCTGCGCGGGACCGACGAATGCGCAGAGCAGCAGGCCGCCGATCCAGAACACGACCGTGCCCGCATCCACGAGGAAGAAGACGGCGAGCCCCGCGATCACCATCGAGGCGAGCGAGATGAGGATGATGCGCTTCGGTCCGAAGCGGTCGTCGTAGCGGCCGGCGATGATCGTCGAGACACCCGCGATGAGGTTCGCGGCGATGCCGAAGATCACGAGATCGAGGAAGGCGAAGTCGAACACCTGGCTGGCGATGACGGCCCCGAAGGCGAAGACGCCGCCGAGTCCGTCGCGGAACACCGCGCTCGACAGCAGGAACCAGAACGTCTGACGGGTCTCGGGGTTGCGGTAGAGGCCGACGACGTCCTTCACGAGAAGTCCGTAGGAGGCGAAGAAGCCGACCTTGCGCTCGGGGCGCCCGAGCGACGGCTCCGGCACGTTGAGGAAGATCGGGATCGAGAAGACGATCGCCCAGATCGCGCAGCCGACGGCGATGATGCGGAAGGGCAGCCCCCCGTCCTCCGGCAGGCCGAACCAGTCGAGCATGTAGAAGATGACGACCAGGACGAGAGCGATTATCCCGCCGATGTAGCCGAACCCCCATCCGAGCCCCGAGATGCGGCCCACGGTCTTGGGGTTCGCGATGCCGACGAGCATCGCGTTCGAGTTCACGGCAGCGATCTCGCCGAACACAGAGCCGGCCGATATCAATGCGACGCCCAGCCAGAACAGCGCGGGCGTCGGTTCGACGAACCAGAGGCCGAACATGCAGGCGACGAGCGCGCCGGTGCCGATCCCGAGCCAGAGCTTCTGGCGCCCCGCGGCATCCGCTCGCTGACCGAGCACCGGTGCGATCAGGAGGATCGCGATGCCGGCGATCGTCGACCCGAGGCCGAGCCCCGAGGCGAGATCGGCCTCAGCGGCTTCGCGGATCGGATCCTTGGCGTCGAGGCCCGCGATCGACGCCGGCAGGAAAGCCTCGGTCGTGAGGTACAGGGCCGTGAAGATGAAGGTCAGGATGACGGTGTTGAAAGGCTGCGTCGCCCAATCCCACAGCGCCCACGAGTAGACCTGCTTCTTCGGGGCCGGTGTCTCGCCGCGCAGGTCGAGGCCGATCACGCCGACCGCGCCGCTGTTGGCCGTCGCAGCGGGCTCGGGCACCGCGCCGCTCTGCGGGGATTCGCTCATGCTCGAAGTCTGGCGGCGCGGGGTGAACGGACGGTGACGGCGCGCCGGGTGCCGGTGCGAGGCGCGCCGGTCGCGGTCAGCGCCGCGCACTGACCATCGGCTCGCGCAGGGTGCGGGCGTAGTCCTCCTTCAGCACGGCGAGGTGCAGCCACGACTCGATGCGGGTGACTCCGGCGAGCGAGCGCAGCCGCTCGAGGCTCGCGTACAGCGCCCCGGCCGACGGCTCGACCAGTGTCGCCACGGCGTCGAAGCGCCCGAGCGTTCGCGCGGCGAAGTCGATCCCTCGTCCGGTGCGCAGCTCCTCGATGACCGCCTCGTCGTCGTGGTTGAGGTTCAGCCCGACGCCCATCGACAGCTGCCGGTGGGCGAGACCTCTCGCCTCGACCGCGCTGATCTTGATCACGCCCCCGTCGATCAGGCGCTGCACCCTCGTCGCGACGGCTGACGGAGACAGGCGCACCGCCTCGCCGAGCGCGCGGAAGCTCAAGCGGCCGTCGGACTGCAGGTGCTCGATCAGCTCCTCGTCCACCGCATCGGGGGTCACATCTCCGTGATACTCCGAGACGAAGAAGCCCTTGACCACGGTCGAGTAGATGATCGTGTTGATGTCGAGCACGCCGTCGATCGCGCGGATCTGCGCGAGCAGGTCGTGCAGCTCGGCCATGGTCCCCAGGCGCACCTCGGTCACGAGGTCGTGCGCGCCGCCGACCGCCGACACCAGCACCGTCTCGCTCATGTCGCGCAGGTGCTCCGCGACGATCTCAACGGCGCCGTCGGTGCGGATCGACACGTGCGCGAGCACGTGCTGACCGAGGAAGACGGGGTCGACCGCTGCGACCACGCGCACCGTGCGATCGTCGAGCATCGCTCGCAGCCTGGCTGCGACCGAAGCCCTCGACTGCCCGAGACGCAGCGACAGCGAGCGGATGCTGGCGCGGCCGTCCTCCTGCAGAGCGCGGATCAGTTCGGCGTCGAAATCCATGGTTCAGCCCACATTCGTCAGATTCCCGGGAACGCGCATGCGCGGGTGCGTAAGTTCAGTGTAGAGGTGCTGTGATGCCGCGTGTAGTGCGATGGTGTATCCAGTAGCGCACACAACTCCAGTGAATCGTCTGTCACGCTGGAGTTCTGACCTTGTCCTCGGGTCTGCACGTCCGTAGCATCCTTCGCTATCCGACATCTTCCGCAAAGGAGCGGGCCACACATGACCTCCACCCACAGCAAGGCGCGACGCGCAGGCTTCGCCGCCTTCGTCGGCACCACCATCGAGTGGTACGACTTCTACGTCTACGCGACCGCCGCAGCCCTCGTCTTCGGTCCGCTGTTCTTCCCCAGCGGCGACCGGCTCGCCGAGACCGCCGCGGCCTTCGCCACATTCGCCGTCGCGTTCCTCGTCCGCCCTCTCGGCGGCATCATCTTCGGCCACATCGGCGACAAGCTCGGCCGCCGCACATCGCTCGTCATCACCCTGCTGCTCATGGGGGCGGCCACCGTGCTGGTCGGCTGCCTTCCGACCTACGAGAACATCGGCATCCTCGCGCCGATCCTCCTGATCCTGCTCCGCGCGATCCAGGGGCTCGCGGTCGGCGGCGAATGGGGCGGTGCGGTGCTGATGAGCGTCGAGCACGCCCCCGAGAAGTCCAAGACCTTCTACGGCGGCTTCACGCAGCTCGGCAACCCGGCCGGCGCGCTGCTCGCCTCGGGCATCTTCGCGATCATGTCGCGCGTCAGCGATGACTTCATCATGAACGGCGGCTGGCGAATCCCGTTCCTGCTCTCGATCGTCCTCGTCGGAGTCGGATTCTGGGTGCGCTACCGCGTCGAGGAGACCCCGGTCTTCGAGAACAAGGTCGAGGGGCGCAAGCAGTCCATGCCGCTCGCCTTCGCCCTGCGCACCAACTGGCGCCCGATCCTGCTCGGCATCGGCATCCTGCCGATCTCGACCGGCGGCTACTACCTGGCCACGACGTTCGCCACCGCGTACGCCACGGGCGAGCCGATCTCGATCAGCGAGCAGGTGATCCTCGACGCGATGACCCTGGCATCCTTCGTCGAGTTCGTCGTGACCCTTCCGGTCGCGTGGCTCGGTGACAAGTGGGGTCGCAAGAACGTCATGTACATCGGCCTGATCGGCTCGGTCCTCACCTTCGTGCCGTTCCTGCTGCTCATGCCCGGACGTGTCGAGCCGCTCATCTTCCTGTTCGCCTCGCTCGTGCGCATCGCGATGAGCGCGACGTACGCCCCCATCGCGGCGCTGCTCGCGCAGATGTTCCGCCCTCAGTCGCGCTACACGTCGATCGCCCTCTCGTACGGCGTCGGAGCGGCGCTGTGGGCCGGATTCTCGCCGTGGTTCGCAACGCAGCTCATCGCCTGGACCGGCAGCATCTGGTCGGTCATCGCGATGTTCATCGGCATGGCGGTGATCGCGGGCATCTGCACCCGCCTCGCCCCCCAGCACTCCGACGAGGCGCCGGTCACGGCATCGTTCACCGCCCGCACCGACACGACCGCGAACAGGCTGCCATGAGAAAGCTCACCCCCTTCGACCGCTCCGCTCAGACGACGCCGCAGCTGATCTCGGCCCGGGCGATCCACACGATGGATGCCGACACGACCACCGCGACGGCGATGCTGACCGACCGCGGTCGTGTCCTCGCGATCGGCACGCAGGCCGAATGCCGGGCGACGGCCGATCGCACGGGCCTCGTGCCCGAGCTCGTCGACCTCGGCGACGCGGTCGTCGTGCCCGGCTTCGTCGACGCGCACGCCCATCTCCTGATGTACGGGCAGCTGATGACCTGGGTCGACTGCGGACCCGAGAGGGCCGGCAGCATCCCCGAGATCGTGGCGCTGCTGCAGGCCGCTGCGGTCGACGCCCCCGTCGGGCGCCCGGTGCGCGGTTACGGCTATGAGCAGCGCAACCTCGCCGAGAAGCGGCATCCCACCCGCTTCGAGCTCGACGAGGTCGCAGACGACCGTGAGGTCTACCTGATGAATGCCTCCGGTCACGGCGGCGTGGTCAATTCGTTCACGCTCGCGACGAACGGGGTCGACCGCGACACCCCCGATCCCGACGGCGGCGAGTTCTTCCGCGATGCGGACGGCGAGCTGACCGGCGAGCTCTCCGACGCCGCGTGCAACATCCTCACCGGCGTGCACGGGGTGAAGATCGGCCACCACGGACCGAATTTCCACCTCGCCGACGAACCGGAGGAGCACCTGCGACAGCTGGATGCCGCGACGCAGCGGTTCCTCGCCGGCGGCGTCACCTCGATCGGCGACTGCCAGGTGACCCGTCGCGAGTTCGACATGTACCTGCGCCTCGCCGAGGCCGGCCGTCTCGAGCTGCGGGTCTCGATGTATCTGCTGTCGCACCTGCTCGACGAGGCGCTCGAGATGGGGCTGGTCGGCCAGTTCGGCAACGCCCATCTGAGCTTCGCGGGCATCAAGCTCTACGCCGACGGGACGCTGGGCGGCTGGACGGCGTACTTCCCGGACGGCTATGTGGGCGACCCGTGTCGCACCGGCCAGCTCTATCACGAGCCCGCCGAATACACCGCGCTGATCAGTCGAGCGCACGCGGCCGGGCTGCAGACCGCGACCCACGCGCAGTCGCCGACCGCGATCGAGATGGTCGTGTCGGCGATCGAGGCGGCTCTCGCCGAGCGCCCCGACGCCGACGCCCGGCACCGCATCGAGCACTGCGGTCTGCCGACGCCCGAGCAGATCGACCGCATGGCCGCCTCCGGCATCCGCCCCGTCAACCAGACCCAGCACTACTTCAACTGGGGCGAGGGGGTCGAAGAGGCCATCGGCACTCCGGGGGAGCGCTTCAACCCGCTCGGCGAGTTCGAGCGTGCGGGAGTGCCCTTCACGATCTCCTCGGATGCTCCGGTGGCGGAGCCCATCCCGCTCGAGGCCATCCAGACGGCGGTCACCCGCGTCACCCGCCGCGGCCACACGCTGGGACCGGACGACCTGCGTGTCTCGGCCCTGTCGGCGCTGCGCGCCCACACGATCGAGGGCGCGGTGTCGATCGGCCGTGAAGACGACCTCGGCTCGCTCGAAGTCGGCAAGTACGCCGACTTCGTCGTGCTGTCCGACGATCCGCTCGCGGTCGACGCCGACGAGATCTCCTCGATCACCGTGCGCGAGACCTGGGTCGACGGCACGCGTCGCCACGTGGCCGCCGCGGTGATGGCCGACGCATGAGCGAGGATGCGACCATGACCGATGACCGCTATGGCGACACCGCGGGCCGCGCGGTGCTCGAGACCATCCGCGGCTACGGGGTCGACGCCGTGTTCGGCATCCCCGGCACGCACAACCTCGAGCTGTACCGTCCACTCGCCGAACTCGGCATCCGTGCGGTGACGAATCGCCACGAGCAGGGCTCCGGCTACGGCGCTGACGGCTGGGCGCAGCAGACCGGCCTGCCCGGCGTCGTCATCACGACCTCCGGTCCCGGACTGCAGAACGCGATGAGTGCGATCGGCACGGCGTTCTGCGAATCCCGGCCGATGATCGTGCTGTCTCCGGGAGTGCCGCTCGGCGCGGAGTTCGCCGACGTGGGCACGCTGCACGAGACGAAGGACGCCACTGCGATGGTCGGAGCGATCGCCGAATGGTCACGCCGGGTGACGAGCGCGGCCGAGGCGGTCGAGGCCGTGCACGACGCCTTCACGCTGTTCCGCACCGGTCGCCCCCGCCCGGTGCACATCGAGATCCCCCTCGACGTGCTCGAGGCCCCCGCCGGCGTCCCCGCCGAGGCGCGCCGCCCCGGGGCGCTGCCGCAGCGGGCGACGGGCGATCCGGAGGCACTCGCCGAGGCCGCCCGTCTGCTGACCGGTGCGCGGCGTCCGGTGATCGTCGCCGGAGGCGGCTCGGTCGATGCGGCCCCCGATGTCACGGCCCTCGCCGAACGACTCGGAGCCCCGGTGCTCACGACGCTCAACGGCAAGGGTGTCGTCGACGAGCGGCATCCGCTCTCTCTGGGCTCGAACCTGCGTCTCGCAGCCGCCCGCGCGGTCGCGGAGGATGCTGACGTGGTGCTCGTGATCGGCTCGAAGCTCGGCGATGCCGAGCTGTGGGCTCCCGGACTGGAGGCGCGCGGCGCCGTCGTGCGCATCGACATCTCGCCGCCGCAGCTCGACAAGAACCTGGTCGCGACCGTCGGCATCCTGGGCGACTCGGCGGCCGCGGTCGCAGAGCTGCTCGCCCTGCTTCCGGATTCGCACCGCGCACCGCGTGACCTGACCGACGCGCGGGCGGCGATCGACGCAGAGATGCGCGCGGCGGCGCCCGACGCCGTGGCGCTCGCCGAGATCATCGTCGACGCTCTGCCCGACGGCGCGATCGTCGCCGGAGACTCCTCGCAGATCGTCTACCTCGCTCTCGGCAGCGTGCTGCGGTCGGCGCAGCCGCACTCGCTGCTCTACACGCCGACCTACGCGACGCTCGGATACGGCCTTCCCGCCGCCATCGGCGCCAGGGTGGCGCAGACCGAGCATCCGGTGGTCACGGTGATCGGAGACGGCGCACTGATGTTCTGCGTCAACGAGCTCGTGACCGCGGTCGAGCAGCGCCTCGACATCACCGTCGTCTGCGTCGACAACGGCGGCTACGCCGAGATCCGTCAGAACGAGATCGACCGCGGCATGATCCCCGTCGGCGTCGACCTCGTGCAGCCAGACTGGGCCGCCCTGGCGACCGCGTTCGGCGCCACCGGGCGACGAGCCGCCACTCCCGACGACATCGCACCGAGCATCCGCGAGGCCGTCGCGGCCGGCGGCGTGCAGCTCGTGCACATCACCATGCAGAGACAGGACTGACCATGACCGAGAACGTGGGCCCCATCGACGCCTCCCAGAATCCCCGCTACTCGGGGATCGCGACCTTCGCCCGGCTGCCGCGGATCGAGGACGTGCCGCGCGCCGACATCGCCGTCGTCGGCATCCCCTTCGACTCCGGGGTGAGCTACCGGCCGGGCACGCGCTTCGGACCCTCGCACGTGCGCGAGTCGTCTCGACTGCTGCGCCCCTACAACCCCGCCCAGGACGTGTCGCCGTTCGCGATCGCGCAGGTGGTGGATGCCGGCGACATCCCCGTCAACCCGTTCGACCTGACGGAGGCGGTGACCGAGGTGGAACGCGCAGCCCTCGCGCTGGGCGAGCAGGTGCAGCGCATCGTCACGATCGGCGGCGATCACACGGTGGCCCTGCCGCTGCTGCGGGCCGTCGCCGCGAAGCACGGCCCGGTCGCGGTTCTGCACTTCGACGCGCACCTCGACACCTGGGACACCTACTTCGGCGCACCGATCACCCACGGCACCCCGTTCCGCCGGGCGAGCGAAGAGGGGCTCATCGACCTGACCGCGAGCTGCCATGTCGGCACCCGAGGGCCCCTGTACTCGAAGAAGGACCTCGAAGACGACCAACGCCTCGGCTTCTCGATCGTGTCGAGCGAGTACATCGAGGAGCACGGCGTCGAGGCCGCCATCCAGCGCATCCTGCAGCGCATCGGAGACGCCCCGCTCTACGTCTCGATCGACATCGACGTGCTCGACCCCGCGCACGCACCCGGCACCGGAACGCCCGAGGCCGGTGGGCTCACGAGCCGCGAGCTGCTGCGGATCCTCCGGGCGCTCGGCGACAGGGACATCGTGGGCGCCGACGTCGTCGAGGTGTCGCCCGCTTACGACCACGCTCAGATCACCGGCATCGCGGCGAGCCACGTCGTCTACGAGCTCGTCTCGCTGCTGGCTGCGCGCATCGGTCGCAGCTGACCGACCTTCACGCGTAGGACGCGGCGAGCAGCTCGGCGAACAGCTCTTCGGGGTCGCGTTCGACACGGCGGCGGGTGAACCAGTCGCAGATGTTGACGCAGTCGCGGTGCAGGAGATCCAGGCCTCGCGGGTTCGCGATGATGTCCACGATCTGCGGCAGGTCGATCACCCGCACCCGGCCGTCGTGCACGAGCAGGTTGTACGCCGAGAGGTCGCCGTGGGCGAAGCCCGCCGCAGCGAAGATCCGCATCAGGTCGACGATCTGGTCGTACAGACCGGCCAGCTCGCCCCGGTCGCTGCGCACCGCCGCCAGGCGGGGTGCCGCGACCCCGCTCGCGTCGCCGATGAACTCCATCAGCAGCTCGGTGCCGTTGACCTGCACGGGGTAGGGGACCGGCGCGCCGAGCTCCCACATGCGGCACAGCGCATCGAACTCCGCGAACGACCACTGCAGGGCGGCGACCGCCCGGCCGTGATCGCTCTTCTTCGCGAGCGCCCTGGTGTCGCGGGTGTTCCTGGTGCTGCGGCCCTCGGTGTAGACGCCCGAGCGGTGGAAGCTGCTGTGATCGGTGTCGCGGTAGCGCTTGGCGGCGAGCAATGTGCGCTGGGCGGGGTCATCCGGCACCGCCCGTTCGAGCAGGAACACGTCGGCCTCCTTGCCGGTCTTCAGGATGCCGAGTTCGGTGTCGAGCGCGCCGGCGCTCGTCACCACCCAGGCCGGCCACGGCAGCGGCCCGCGCTCAGAGGGGGTGATCGCCGGCCAGGTGGTCCAGCGCTGGCCGTCGCCGGGCTCGACATCGGCGAACGTCGGGACCGATTCGAAGGGGGAGGCGTCGAAGGTCGACGCACCGGAGAGACGGGAAGAGGATGCTTCGGAAGAAGCGAACAGATCAGACACGGTGTGGCTCCTGAAGAGGGAGGCCACGCGCGGATCAGGAGCGGGAGGCCTCGAGAGGAAGGATGTCGGCGAAGGGCACGACAGAGACGGTGGTCATGTCATCCACTCCTCTCGCTCCGGCCTTCCGGGAGAACCCCGGTGCGTCGTCGAGCCTAGGGTGCGGAGCCGACCGGTGTCCAGACCCGATCCGGACGAATGGTCGGATGCCGTGGACGCCGCGTCGGGCGGAGGGGCCGCAGCGCTGCGAGTGTGGAGCCATGACGACGACCGCGCCCGTGCCCGTGACGACCGCCCGCACCGAGAGCATCCGCTACGGCGGGCTCATCGTGCTCATGCTGATGGGCTTCCTGCTCGTCACGGCGGAGTTCCTGCCGAACGGCGTGCTCACCGAGATGGCCGATGCGCTCGGCGTGACCCCCGGTCAGGCGGGACAGACCGTCACGGTCACCGCTCTCGTCGGCCTGATCGTCGCACCGACGGTGGGACTCATCTTCCCTCGCCTCGACCGTCGATCGCTGCTCGTCTGGATGGCGCTCGCCGCAGCGGTGTCGAACCTCATCGTCGCCATCGCGCCCAACCTGATCATCGTCCTCCTCGCCCGATTCCTGCTCGGGGCCGCGATCAGCGCGTTCTGGGCGATGTCGATCACGGTCGCCGTGCGCCTCGCCGGACCCGAGCACCTCGGCAGGGGGGTCATGTTCACGTCCGCGGGCGTCTCGCTCGCGACCGTCGCCGGAGTGCCGCTGGGCGTGATGCTCAGCGAGATCGTCGACTGGCAGACGGTGTTCGCGATCGCCGGTGTGCTCATGGTGCTGCTGGCCGTCGCGCTGAGATTCGTGCTGCCCTCGGTGCCGGCTGAGCAGGCGTCCAGCATCCGACTCCTGGTCGACACGGTTCGCCGCCCCGGCATCGCACTCGGCATGGTCGGACACGTGCTCGTGGTGCTCGGGCACTTCCTCGCCTACACGTACGTGCGACTGGCTCTCGAGCGCATTCCCGAGGTCGACGGCTCGACGATCATCCTGCTGCTCGCGCTCTTCGGCGTCGGCGGTCTCGCCGGCAACCTCGGTCTCGGGTTCTTCATCGACCGCACGTTCGCCTTCTTCGCCGTCTTCGCGCCGCTCGTGATCGCGGCCTCGGTGCTGTCGATGATCTTCCTGTCGGGATCGGTCCTCGGCATCGCGATCGTCGTGCTCGTCTGGGGCTTCTTCTTCTCCTCCTGGCTGCTCGTGATCAACACCTGGGTCGGCCACCGCACCCCCGATCGCCTCGAGGCCGGGGGCAGCCTCGTGGTCGTCGGGTTCCAGGGGGCCATCACGATCGCCGCCGGTGTCGGCGGCCTGCTCGTCGACACGCTGAGCGTCGAGGTCGTCTACGTCGTGGGCGCGGCGGCTCTGCTGCTCGGTGCCGTGCTGTTCGGTGCGTCGAACCGGATGAGCACCGCGGCGGCGCGGCTCTGAGCCGTCTCGCCGTGCCCGGCAGGGCGGTCGCCGGGCTCAGGCCGGAACGGCGGTGAGCTGCGATGCCCGCCAGGCGGAGGGCGTCATCCCCGTGCGGCGGCGGAACGCACGGCTGAAACCCTCATCCGAGGCGTAGCCCAACTCGCGCGAGATCTCGCTGATCGCGCGGCCCTCGCTCAGCATCCGCTTCGCCGCGTCGACGCGCACCTCGGTGACGTAGTCGACGGGTGAGCGTCCGATCGCGCTGCGGAACCGCTCGGCGAACACCGACCGAGACATCGCGCCGACGTTCGCGAGGCGCTCGACCGTCCAGTCGCGTCCGGGCTGCTCGTGGATCGCCTCGACGACCCGATCGAGGAAGGGGTCGTTCGACACCGAGGGCCAGCCGGCGGGTGCGCAGCCGTTCGCCGCCCAGGCGCGGATGACCGAGAGCAGAACGGTCTGCGCCATCATCCGGCAGATCACGGGATCGCCCTGACGCGAGGGGCAGGTGGCGGGGTCGGAGGGGCCCATGCTGCCGGCGAGCGCGGCCGCCGCCGGCTCGAGCGCGGCGAACGACATGACGGTGATCGGATCGGGAAGAAGCGCGGCGATCATCGAGGCGCTGTCCGAGAACTCCAGGTCGACGACCACCAGGTCGGCCGTCCCGTCGGCTTCGAGGGCGATCGCGGCGCGGCCGAGCGTCAGGAACGCGTCTCCGGCGACCAGGTTCGCGCTCAGCGGGCGATCGTCCACCGCGACGAGCTGGGCCGCGTCGTCGACGTCGAGGCGGCATCCGGTGGTCAGCGGGGGGTGCCCGTGCACCGAACCCGATGCGATGTACACGAGGGTGGCGGCACCCGAGGCGATCGGCAGGATGCCGCCGGTGGCGAGTGCGACGCGACGGGCGACACCGACGCGGAGGTCGACGGCGTCGAGCACCTGCCCGAGGGCTGCGGAGTCGACGGTCACCATGCCTTCGGCAACGCCCGGGCGTTCATAGCTATTCCGGATACGCTGAAGGAACCCCCACCCGAGGAGTCCCGTGTTCCGCACACCCGACCGCCTGTTCCGAGTTCTCGCGATCGCGGAGGCGATCACCTGGACCCTTCTGATCTCGGCGATCATCGCCCGTGCCGCCGGTGCGCCGGGCGTCGTCGTGACGGTGGGCGGTGGCATCCACGGGTTCGTGTTCCTCGCCTATGCGGCGACGGCCGTGCTCGTCGCGCTCAATCAGCGCTGGCACCTCGGCGTCGCGATCCTCGCCGTGGCGAGTGCGATCGTGCCCTACGCGACCATCCCGATGGAGATCTGGCTGCACCGCACCGGTCGGCTGGCCGGCGACTGGCGCCTGGAGCAGGCCGACGACCCGCGCGACGCGCGCTGGTACGACCGCCTCATGCGCTGGTTCCTGCGTCGCCCGTGGGTGCTCGCGATCCTGCTCGCCGTCGGCATCGTCGCGCTGTACGTGATCCTGCTGCTGGTCGGCCCGCCCGGCGGCAAGTGAGCCGAGGCCCGGCTCACGAGATGACGACGGCGTTCTTGTCGATCACCTCGGCCATCGTCGCGTCGATGTCGCCACCGGTGCAGTCGACGATGACGTAGAGTCCGACCCCGGTCGCGGTGAAGGCGCGCGCCGCCATCGCCCACTGGCGGTCGGCCTCCTGCCCGAGGACCTGCCGGTTCTCGACCTCGGCATTGCCGCCGACCTGGTAGCTGAAGCCTCCGGTGGTCGACAGCGGGGTGATCGCGGCGGCATCCGCCTCGCCCAGGATGACGGCGAGCATCGCATCGGAGCTCACGCTGTCATCGCCGGCCACGGTCGGCACGTCGGGGATGAGCCCCTGCCAGAACTGCGCGGTGCACGTGTCGTCGACCGTGCCGTAGGTCCAGCCTCCGTTGCCGTCGTCCGGCTTGACGATCTTCCAGCCGTCGTCGACGACGAAGCCATCTCCCCACTGGATGTAGGCGCTCGCCGGGATGTCTGCGCCGTCTGCGAAGGTCATCGACGACGGCAGATCGCCGGAGGGCTCGTCGGAGGGCTGCTCGGACGGAATCGCGGTCGGGGAGGGATCGGGTCCGTCGCCGTCGGGGACATTCACCGGGATCTGCGCATACAGGCACCCGCTGAGCGGCAGCACGGCCAGCGCGACCACCGAGGCGGCGGCGAGGCGGACGAGCGGCGAGACCTGCGAGATGCGCGTCATGCCGGTCAGCCTAGCCCTCGGTGCGGGCACCGGGTCAGTGCGCTGTCGCGATCCCGACCGCGTCATGCACGATCACGGACGCGACCCTCGCGCCGGCCCCCGCGGCGACGATCAGCTGCTGAGGGCCGGGGATCGCCGCATCGCCGGCGGCGTAGAGTCCTGGGACGTCGGTGCGCCCCGAGCGGTCGGTGACGAGGTGCCCGTCGTGGTCGATGGCAGGCGCGAAGCCGCGGAGGAACGACAGATCGGTCTCCCATTCGGGGCGCACGAAGCCGCCCTCGACGGCGACGACGGTGCCGTCGGTCAGTCTGATCGCCTCGATGCGGCCGCGGTCGCCGACGAGCTCGGCGATGGGATGCCGCTGCACGGCCACCCCGGAGGCGGCGAGCTCGGCCTCTTCGGCGGGGCTGACGGTGTCGGCTCCGAGGGTGAAGATCGTGAGATCCTCGGTCCAGCGCGCGATGAGGCGGGCTCGCTCGGCGATGTCGGGGGTCTCGCCGATGAGCGCGAGTCGTCGGCCGCGCAGCTCCCACGCGTCGCAGGCGGCGCAGCTGAACAGGCTGATGCCGTAGAAGCCGCGGAGGTTGGGGACGTCGGGGAGGGTCTCGCGCAGGCCCGTCGCGAGCAGCACGGTCCGGGCGGCCACCACGTCGGTGGGATCCTTGCGCCCCACGGATGCCGTGAACCCGCCGGCCGGATCGGCATCCGCACCTGCATCCGTCCTGCGGAGTTCGAGCACCCTGACGCGTGTGCGCACCTCGATGTTCGGGTAGGCGGCGAGTTCTTCGCGGGCCATGCGACGCAGCTCATGCGGGGCGACTCCGTCACGGGTGAGGAAGCCGTGGGAGTTCAGCGTGGCGGCGTTGCGCGGGCGATCGGCGTCGACCACGAGCACCCGCATGAGCGAACGGCCGAGATTCAGGGCGGCGGAGAGGCCAGCGGGGCCGCCGCCGATCACGAGCACGTCGTAGGTGTCCGCCTCAGCAATTCGCACGTCCTCAGTCTGCCACCTCGGAGCTGAGGGTCGCCTAACTCGCGGTGGCCTCGGCGTGCGGGCTGAGCATGACGACGTCGCCGACGACCACGACCGCGGGGAGCGCACCTGCCGCTCGGCGGCGAGATGCGCGATCGTCGCGAGCGTGCCGACGGTGACGCGCTGCCGTGCGCCGAACCCGTCCTCGATGATCGCCACGGGGCAGTCCCCGCCGCGCTCGCCGGCCGCGAGGACGTGCGCCGAATGGCCGAGCGTGTTCACGCCCATCAGCAGCACGACGGTGTGGTCGCGTCCGCCACCGAGCGCGACGATCTGATCATGTGCGCTGGCGACGGTGAACGTCTCGGCGATTCCGCGCTGCGTCAGCGGGATGCCGGCGAGGCCGGGCACCGCGACCGCGCTCGTCACCCCGGCTACCACCTCGACGGGAATGCCGGCCGCCTCGCAGAAGAGCTGCTCCTCGCGACCGCGGCCGAAGACGAACGGATCGCCGCCCTTGAGCCGCACCACGCGGCGCCCGTCCCCGGCCAGCGAGACGAGCAGTGCGTTGATGCCGTCCTGCGGCACCGGGTGGTGACCGGGGAGCTTGCCGACGTCGACCACCTCGGCATCCAGCAGGACGCCGTCCTCGGCGAGCTGCGCGAGCACGGCCCGGGCTCCGAGACGGTCGGCCACGATCACATCGGCCTGCTGCAGCGCACGCAGACCGCGCAGAGTCAGCAGGCCCGCGTCGCCGGGTCCGGCACCGACCAGCGTGACCGTGCCGACCCGGGAGGGCGTGTCCGGGGTCATGACCGTGCGGCAGTGGCGGGCAGTCGAGCCGCCGCCTCGTCGTATCGGGCGATGACGAGGTCGATCAGCGGCTGCGGCACCGTCACGCCGTCGAGCAGGGGCGCTGTGACCGAGCGTCCTGCGGTCTGCCTGATCGTGAGGTCGAAGAAGAAGCCCTGCGCGAGCAGATAGGTCGAGACGACCGCGTCGGGGTGCGCGGCGATCGATGAGGGCAGGTCGGGCTGCCGGGCCGCGAGATAGGCGAGCTCGACTTTCGCGCCGAGTCGCAGCGAGAGCAGGGAGGCCATGGCCTCGGCATCCGTCACCGACGCGGGGTCGCGAGAGCCCGCCACCGCGAGGATCACCGGCTCGAGCCGTGCCGCGTCGGCGGACGTGGCGGAGGCCGCACCTGCTGCCGCGAGTCGATCCGCGAGCACCTCGGCGAGCCGGGGGTCGGGTCCCATCGCGTCGCTGACGACGGCGTCCGGCTTCTTCGCCGCCATCCCGTGCAGGTCGTGGTGCACGTGGAAGCCGCGCGACAGCAGCAGCGGCACGATCACGACCGGCCCCTCGATCGTCGGAAGGAGGTCGGCGGCATCGGGCTGCTGCACGTCGACGAAGGCGCTGCGCACCTCGACGTCCGGAAGCGCGGCGGCGACCGCATCGACCAGGTGGGCGATCGCCCGGGCACCCTCGGCATCCGAGGTGCCGTGCGAGACGGCGAGCAGGATGGGGCGGCTCATGGTGCGACTGTAGGCGAGCCGTGTGACGACGGTGTTTCGAGGATCTCGCGGCGCCTCGGGCGCTAATGTGCGCGCCTGGTCGCAAAGTTGAGCCGGGTCGTATCAACTTCATTTGACAGCCTCGGGAGGTCGGAGTACAGTTGAGTCATCGCGACTCAGGTTTCCCTGATCGCCCCGGATTTCCAGACCCACATCAACCTCAGCAACAAAGGAGAATCACATGGCACGTGCTGTTGGAATCGACCTCGGTACGACGAACTCCGTCGTCAGTGTCCTCGAAGGTGGCGAGCCCAAGGTCATCGCCAACGCCGAGGGCTTCCGCACCACCCCCTCGGTCGTCGCATTCACGAAGGATGGCGAGGTGCTCGTCGGCGAGACCGCCAAGCGCCAGGCCGTCACGAACGTCGACCGCACCATCGCATCCGTCAAGCGTCACGTCGGCACCGACTGGACGTTCGACGTCGACGGCAAGAAGTGGACGCCGCAGGAGATCTCCGCGCGCATCCTCCAGAAGCTCAAGCGCGACGCCGAGTCCTACCTGGGCGACACGGTGACGGATGCCGTCATCACCGTCCCCGCGTACTTCAACGACGCCGAGCGTCAGGCCACCAAGGAGGCCGGTGAGATCGCGGGCCTCAACGTCCTGCGCATCATCAACGAGCCGACCGCCGCAGCCCTCGCCTACGGCCTCGACAAGGGCAAGGAAGACGAGCTCATCCTGGTCTTCGACCTGGGTGGCGGAACCTTCGACGTCTCGCTCCTCGAGGTGGGCAAGGACGACGACTTCTCGACGATCCAGGTGCGCTCCACCGCGGGTGACAACCGCCTCGGCGGTGACGACTGGGACCAGCGTCTCGTCGACCACCTGATCAAGCAGTTCAAGGAGACCACGGGCGTCGACGTCTCGGGCGACAAGATCGCTCTGCAGCGTCTCAAGGAGGCGGCTGAGCAGGCCAAGAAGGAGCTCTCCTCCTCGACCAGCACCAGCATCAACCTGCCCTACCTGTCGCTGACCGAGTCGGGTCCCGTCTCGCTCTCCGAGACCATCACCCGCGCGAAGTTCGAGGACCTCACCAAGGACCTCCTCGACCGCACCAAGAAGCCGTTCGAGGATGTCATCCGCGAAGCCGGCATCAAGGTCGCCGACATCGATCACATCGTGCTCGTGGGTGGATCGACCCGTATGCCCGCCGTCGCCGAGCTCGTCAAGCGCGAGACCGGCAAGGAGGCCAACAAGGGCGTCAACCCCGATGAGGTCGTCGCCGTGGGCGCAGCCCTCCAGGCCGGTGTCCTCAAGGGTGAGCGCAAGGACGTGCTGCTCATCGACGTCACGCCCCTCAGCCTCGGAATCGAGACCAAGGGCGGCATGATGACCAAGCTCATCGAGCGCAACACGGCCATCCCGACCAAGCGCAGCGAGACCTTCACCACGGCAGACGACAACCAGCCGTCCGTCGCGATCCAGGTCTTCCAGGGCGAGCGCGACTTCACCCGCGACAACAAGCCGCTGGGAACGTTCGAGCTCACCGGGATCGCCCCGGCTCCCCGCGGCATCCCGCAGATCGAGGTCACGTTCGACATCGACGCCAACGGCATCGTGCACGTGTCCGCCAAGGACAAGGGCACGGGCACGGAGAAGTCGATCGTCATCTCCGGCGGCTCGTCGCTGTCGAAGGAGGACATCGAGCGCATGGTGCGCGAGGCCGAGGAGCACGCGGCTGAGGACAAGGCGCGCCGCGAGGCCGCCGAGGTCCGCAACCAGGCCGAGACGCTCGCGTACTCGATCGACAAGCTGATCACCGAGAACGACGAGAAGCTGCCCGAAGACGTCAAGACCGAGGTCAAGGCCGACGTCGACGCTCTGAAGACGGCTCTGGCCGGCGAGGACGACGAGGCCGTGAAGACCGCGTTCGACAAGCTGAACCAGTCGCAGGGCAAGATCGGCGAGGCCATCTACGCACAGTCCCAGGCAGAGGGCGCTCCGAGCGCCGACGCCGCGGGCGAGGCTCCGGCCGATGACACCTCCTCCGACGAGGACGTCATCGATGCCGAGGTCGTCGACGACGAGGACGAGAAGAAGTAATCATGACGGACAAGAACTTCGAAGGTGACGACGAGGTTCGCAGCGAGGGGTCGGATGCTCAGGCATCCGGCCCCGCGCCGCAGAATCCCGACTCGCGCGAGGCCGCGGCCGCAGAAGGATCCGACGAGACGCCGGTCGACGGCGCCCCCGACGATCTGACGGTCGATGACATCCTCGGCGCCACCCAGACCGGCGAGGCCGCAGCAGAGGATGCTGTGCTCGCCGACCTGGAGTCGACGCTGCTGAACGACCTCAAGCGCCTCCAGGCCGAATACGCCAACTACCGACGCCGCACCGAAGAGCAGCGCCAGGTCGAGATCGAGCGCGCGAAGGGCGAGGCCGCCAAGGGCCTCATCCCCGTGCTCGACGATCTCGACCGCGCCGCGCAGCACGGTGACCTGGTCGAGGGGACTCCCTTCGCCGTCATCGCCGGCAAGGTGCGCGCGGTCGTCGAGCGTCTCGGTGTCGTCTCGTACGGCGAGAAGGGCGAGGAATTCGACCCGCAGCGTCACGAGGCGATCTTCCAGCAGCCCACCCCGGGCGCCGACAAGACCACGGTGCTCGAGGTCGTCGAGGTGGGTTACCGCCTCGGTGACGTCGAGCTGCGTCCCGCGAAGGTCGTCGTCGCCGTACCCGCAGAGTAGGTGATCGATGGCTAGCCAGGACTGGTTCGACAAGGACTTCTACAAGACCCTCGGGGTCACGAAGGACGTCAGCGACGCTGATCTCAAGAAGACGTACCGCAAGCTCGCTCGCAAGTATCACCCCGATTCCAATCAGGGTGATGAGAAGGCGGAGGCGAAGTTCAAAGAGGTCAGCGAGGCGTACTCCGTGCTCTCTGACGCCGAACAGCGCAAGGAGTACGACGAGATCCGCGCGATGGGCTCGGGCGCACGCTTCACGGCGAGCGGCGCGGGCGCGGGCGGCTTCGAAGACGTCTTCAGCCGGTTCGGGCAGCAGGGGCGCGGGCAGCAGCAGTCCGCCGACTTCGAGGACATCTTCGCGATGTTCAACCAGGGTCAGGGCGGCTCGTTCGGCTCCGGTCGGTTCGGGCAGACCTCCGGCGGATACCGCGGTTTCGGCGGACCCCAGAAGGGGGCCGACGTCACGGCGCGCACCACGCTCGACTTCGTGACGGCCGTGCAGGGCGAGACGATCACCCTGCAGGGCGAAGACGGCAAGCCGTTCAAGGTCAAGATCCCCGCGGGCGTCGCCGACGGTCAGAAGATCAGGCTGCGCGGCCGGGGGCGTCCCTCGCCCGACGGTGGCGAGAGCGGCGACGTGGTGGTCCAGATCGCTGTGCGACCGCATCCCGTCTTCACCCGTGAGGGGCTGAACCTGCGCGTCATCGTGCCGGTGACCTTCACGGAGGCCGCCCTCGGCGCGACCATCGAGGTTCCCACTCTGAGCGGCGACACGGTCAAGCTCCGTGTCGCGCCCGGTACGCCGTCCGGACGCGTTCTGCGCGTCAAGGGGCGTGGGGTCACGACCTCGAAGGGCACCGGCGACCTGCTCGCCGAGCTGCAGATCGCGGTGCCGTCGCACCTCGACGAAGCCGCTCGGGAGGCGCTGGAGAAGTTCCAGGCGCTCGAGCCCTCGGAGAATCCGCGGGCCGACCTGATGGCCAAGGCCCGCCGCTAGAGAACCGCAACACCTGATGATGACGAACGCGAACACCGAGGAAGAGGTGAGGGAACATGGCTGACCAGCACATGGATGCCGACACCCCGGTGTTCGCGATCGCCGTCGCCGCCCAGCTCTCGGGGCTGCACCCGCAGACCCTGCGACAGTACGACCGCATCGGGCTCGTCGTGCCCGGCCGGACGTCCGGCGGCTCACGCCGATATTCGACCCGCAACATCGAGCAGCTCCGCGAAGTCGCTCAGCTGTCGTCGGAAGGCGTCAGCCTTCCTGCGATCGCACGCCTTCTCGACCTCGAAGACGAGAACCGGATGCTGCGCCGCCGCGTCGCCGAACTCGACGCCGCTCTGCGCGCCGAGCGTGAGAACCGCCCGGGCATGCGCGTCTTCGCAGCAGGATCCGCCGGTGTCATCCCGATGCCCAGTGGTCGCCGCATGCGTCGATCGGCCGAGGTCGTGCTCTGGCATCCGGGCAGCGGCCGGGGCTGACACCTCGCGGCTCGCAGGGTGCAGCCGGCACGCGTCGTCCACCCGCGCGCGGTATCGTTGCGACACGATGAGGATGACGCGTCGCACACTGCTGATCGGCGCCGGAGCCGGTGTCCTGGGAGTCCTGCTGGCCTCCTGCACGCCCGAGCCGGCGCCGTCTCCCACGCCCGATCGCTCGCCGACTCCGAAGCCGACCGCCGGGTCGATCACGCCCGCGGCGTTCGCCCGCAGCTCCTGGACGACCGACCCGTTCGCGCTGGGCGCCGCGAGCTTCACTCCCGTCGGCACGCAGGCGAGTGCCCGCGAGGCGCTGGCCGAGCCGATCGACGACCGCCTGTTCATCTCCGGCGAGGCGACGGATGTCGACGCGCCGGGCACGATCGCGGCTGCGCTCCGATCTGGAGACCGGGCCGCCGATCAGCTCCTCCGCGCGGCCGACAGCGGTGAGCGTGTGGCGATCGTCGGTGCAGGACTCGCGGGTGCGGCCGCCGCAGCTCGCCTCGTCGCCGAGGGGCTGCAGGTCACGGTGTTCGAGGCCCGCGACCGCGTCGGGGGACGCGTCCAGTCCGTGGTCGACGACAAGGCCTGGCCGTTCCCCGCTCAGCTGGGCGGCTGGCTGCTCGGGTCCTCCGACGACGTCCTGCTCGACGCTCTCAACGCCCTCGACATCCGCACGGTTCCGGTCACCGGCTCGCTGTGGCGGTCGACCGACGGCGACGTCGAGCCGGTGCCGATCGAGCCGGTGCAGGCCGCCATAGCGACTGCCCAGCAGGGCCTGACCGACGCGTCTCTCGACGACGCGCTCGCGGCGGCGGGTGCCGACCTCGAGGAGCCGGGGCTGGCAGCACTGCTCGCCTCGGTGGCCGCCAGTGCCGGCGCCGATGCGTCCGATGTCTCGACGTGGTTCCCCCCGCGACTGCCGGTCGACGAGATGCTGGCGCCACTCGGCGACCTCACCCCGGCGATCGAGGGGCTGCTCGAGGGTGCGAAGCTGAGCCTCTCGTCGCCGGTCAGTCGCGTCGCCTACGACGAAGCGGGAGTCAGCCTCGGCATCGCCTCGGGCGAATCGCTGTCGTTCGACCGCGTGCTGATCACGGTGCCGCTCGGTGTGCTGAAGAGCGAGGGCCTGCAGTTCTCTCCCGCATTGCCCTTCGGTCACCGCGGAGCGATCGCCGAACTCGGCATGGGGCGCATCGAGACGGTGTGGCTGCGCTTCGAGGATCCGTTGATCGTGCCCGAGCCCGAGCCCGAGCCCGAGCCCGAGCCCGAGGAAGGCGCCGATGGAGCGGATGCCTCCGCCGCCACGCTCTGGCATGTGGTCGGCGGCGATGCGCTGATCCGCACGTGGATCAACCTCGCACCGGCCACCGGCGAGAACGTCGTGGTGGGCATCGTCGGCGGAGAAGCGGCGGGCGCATTCGCCGAGCTGAACGACCAGAAGGCGGTCGAGGCCGCGATCGCCTCGCTCGCGCCCTTCCTCAGTGCCCCTGCCTGATCGCACGAGCCTGCTCGCCCCCTGCCTGATCACGCGAGCCTGATCCTGCCGGCTCGAGCGTGCTCAGACCTCCGGCCGCTCGTGGCCGCGCCGTCGCATCCTGCTGACGAGCACGATCACCGTCGCGACGAGAGCGAAGATCGCCAGGGCCACTGCGCTGGTGATCAGGAACTCGGGCGGGCCGGACACCTGCCGCGGGTCGAGGAAGTAATACGGGTACCAGCCCACCGACGGTCCGCGCCACATGGTGACGCCGCCCCAGGCGAGCGGGAAGGTGAGCGCCGTCGGCACCACCCACCACGGCACCCCGCGGTGCCCGGGGGTGAGCACCCAGGCGAGGGCGGTGCAGGCCGGCAGGTAGAAGTGCAGCACCTGGTCCGACCAGGGCACGTCGACGCGGATGCCGCGCAGACCCGCCTGCCAGACGATGAGCGCGAAGGCGAGCCCTGCCGTGATGGTCCAGGTGAGCACGAGGGCCAGAGCCACGGTGAACCAGCGGGGGTCCGTCGCCCGGATGAAGGCGAGCACCGTGCCGATCAGCAGCACGACCACGAGGGCGCAGTTGGACTGCACGGTGAGATAGGCGAAGAAGTTCTCGCCGGCGATCGTCCGCGAGCTCAGACCCCAGAAGAGGCGGTGCACGAGGGCGACGGTGCAGACGGCTGCTGTCGTCAGGCGCAGCACGCCGAACACCGATCGTGCCCTCACCTTCGCCTCTGCCCCTTTCCGGCTGTGCCCGATGTTCCCGTATATCGCGCATCATGCCATCCGGCGAGTCTACGGAAGAGAACGGGGCGGCCGTCTGCCCCGCGACTCGTACAGGAGACGGAAAAGTCGTCTTCATAGCGTGGATGCAGGGATCGCCCCTGCTCCGCGCCTGGCGCGCGGTGTCCTGCCACGAAGGAACACCTCCTCATGACGAACACCACCCGCCCCTCTGCCGCCGCCTCGCTGGGACTGCTCGTCCTCCGCGTCGTGGTCGGCGCCGTCTTCGCCGCTCACGGAGCGCAGAAGATCTTCGAGTACACCCTCCCTGGAACCATCGGCAGCTTCGCAGGCATGGGCATCCCTCTGCCCGAGATCGCGGCTCCGGTCGTCGCCTTCATCGAGCTGATCGGCGGCATCCTGCTGGCGCTGGGACTCTTCACGCGCCCCGTCGGCATCCTGCTCGCGATCGACATGATCGTGGCCCTGTTCGCGGTGCACCTTCCGGCTGGCCTCTGGGTCGGCGAGGGCGGCTACGAGTTCGTCGCGGTTCTCGGCGTCGCGGCCCTCGCGCTCGCGTTCACCGGCGCGGGCCGCTTCTCGCTCGACGGCGCCTTCCTGCGCGGTCGTGTTCCCGCCTGGCTCAGCTGAGCATGCGGGGGAGCGCCCCACGGGGCGTTCCCCCGTCGGTGTGTATCCTGTCAACAGTTAACAGGAGGTCACCGTGACACAGACCGTCAAGCGCGGAGAGTCCCTCGGCGCGCAGGTGGCGCAGGTCCTGCGTCAGCGCATCGTGCGCGGCGAGCTCTCGCCCGGCGCGCGCATCACCGAGGAGGCCCTCGCCGAGGAGTTCTCGGTGAGCAGGGGGCCGATCCGCGACGCCCTCACCCAGCTCAGCTTCGAGAAGCTCGTCGAAGTGCAGCGCCCTCGAGGCGTGTACATCACCGGGCTCTCGCAGGACGACGTGGATCAGCTCTACAGTCTGCGCGGCGCCCTCGAGCAGCTCGCGCTGTCGCGCGCCATGAGGGTGGAGGACGACGAGCGCTGGGCATCGATGGCGGCTGCGGTCGATCGCATGAGTCAGGCCGCAGACAGGGGCGATCACGCCGCCTTCGTCGCCGCCGACCTCGAGTTCCACTCCGAGATCTACGTCCTCGCCGACCACCCGCGTCTGCAGGGCGCGTGGAGTCAGTACCTGCCGACCTTCGCGTCGCTCCTCGAGGTGACCATCAATCACGACGACGACCTCCACGAGTCGTCCGACGACCACATGAAGCTCATGGAGGTGATGCGCTCCGGCAGCCCCGACGAGGCTGCGGCGGTGCTCACGGCCCACCTCGACGGCGCACGCGACCGGATGCTCAGCGAGCTCGCCGACCGACCCGCCTGACGGCGCCTGCGCGTCGGATCTCTGACGGTCTCCGACAGATCTCCGTCCGGATCAGGCGGGAGGCGTCAGGCGACGACGCAGCACCCAGGTGTTGCCGGTCGCATCGCCGCTGTGCTCGAAATCGTCGAGCACAGCGCTCGACAGGGCGAGGCCGCGTCCGCTCTCGCTGTCGACGCCGGGCATCGTGACCGCATCCCAGTCGATCCTGGCCGGATCGGCCGTGTCGACGAAGGTCGCGACGAGGTCGTCGGCGCCGACCTCGATGTCGACCTCGACGGTGATGCCGACATCCGGCTCGCCCTGCGCGTCAGCGTGCGTGGCGATGTTCGTCGACACCTCGCTGACCGCCAGTGCGAACAGCGTGCGGTCCTCGGGCGCCACATGCGGGGCGGACTCCCAGAGGGCGTCCAGGGCGTCGAGGACGTGCTCGACGAAGGCGGGGCCGGCGAGGCCCGCGACGTGCGCCCGGCGCTCCTCAACGCCCATCGAACGCCGTCTCGGGTGTCGGGTGGTCGAGCAGTACGCGGTCGAGATTCGTCAGGTGCAGCACCGTCCGCACCGCCTCGGGCACTGCCGCGATGCGCAGATCGCCGCCGGCGACCCTGGCGCTCTTCAGACCGCCGACGAGGGCTCCCAGCCCCGACGAATCGACGAACTGCAGGTCGGCCATGTCGATCACGATCCTCGACTCGCCTCCGGCCACGAGGTCGTTCACCGCCTTGCGGAGCAGCGGTGCTCCCGTCGCCGTGAGGCGTCCGGACAGGGAGATCACGGCGAAGCCGTCCCTGATGTCAGTGCTGAGATCCATGGTTCTCCTCCTCGAGGGTTCGGGCCGGTCCGCGGTAGCGGGCGGCTTGGATGATGACGCTGAGCACGACGAGGTCGTACAGCACCCACACCGTGTTGACCAGGGTGCCGGTGCCGTCGCCCGTTCCGATGACGACGCGGGTGATGCCGATCACGAGCGCCACGCTGAGCACGACCATCGCGGTCAGCTGCGGCCAGATCTCGCGCCACGGCACTCCTCGCGGATCCCGTCCGTCCTTGCGCGTCACGGCGAACGACAGGGGGCGGCCGAAGACCACGTTCGCGAACGCCGTCCAGCATGCGCGTATCCAGACCGGGAACAGCGCGAGCGAATACTGCTGCCCGCGCCAGGTTCTCAGCCCCTTGGCGACCACGAGGAACAGCAGCTGGTTGACGAGGAAGTAGGGCAGGAACCGCACGAAGAAGTCGACCGACCAGGCGGTCACGGGAAGCACGCCGAACACCAGGTAGACGACCGGCGCCGTGAGATAGATCACGGCGGCGAACCCCGAGAGATAGCTCCACATCGTGGCGAAGTACATCAGCCGCTGCCCGATCGACAGTCCGCGCTTCGCGAGCGGGTTGTCGCGCAGCATCACCTGCAGCGTGCCCTGTGCCCAGCGCAGGCGCTGCGTCAGCATCGTCCGCAGATCCTCGGGCGCGAGGCCCTTCGCCAGGATCTCGTGGTGGTAGACGCTGCGCCAGCCGAGCGAGTGCAGCTGCATCGCGGTGGCCATGTCCTCCGTGACCGAGATCGTGGCGAGCGGAAGGATCGGCTGCGCCTCGTCGCCGCGGTCGAGGCGGAGAGCGTCGAGCAGCGCTCGTACGGCGTCGAGAGCAGTGATCGGCGACAGATCCGACTGGGCGAGCGCCGTCAGGCCCGCCTCGTCGACGACGATCGCGTCGAGTTGCGCATCGTGGGCGATCGGCAGGGAGCCCAGCTCCGCGAGGTCGGATCTGATGCCGGCGAGATCCTTGGCGACCAGGATCACCGAGGCGTTGTGCACCGCAGCCAGCACCGCGTCGGCGACCTCGCGCACGGGCGCCCCGCCGGCGAGATCACGACGGCTCTGGCCGATCGTCACGTGCAGTGCGAAAAGCTCGCGACGGAGTTCGGGATCGGATGCCGAGCGCATCTCCTTCTCGACCAGGGTCTCGGAGGTGCGCAGCGCGCGAGCCGCGGTGTCCGTCACCTCGCGCACGTAGCCGATGATGCCGAGCTGCATCAGGGCGTCGCGACGGAGCACGGCGTTCGATCCGCAGAAGAACGCCGCGTTCCAGCCGTCCTTGCCCTGCTGGATCGGGCCGTAGAACAGCGGCGCCTGGCTGCCGAGCGGATCGGCCTCGTCGACGTTGACGAACCACTGCGGGGTCTGCACCACGGCGACCTCCGGGTCGTCGGCGAAGTACCCGAGCGTGCGGTGCAGGATCAGCGGATCGGGGATCTGATCCGCGTCGAGGATGAGGAGGAACTCCCCGTCGGTCTCGAAGAGCGCGCTGTTGAGGTTGCCCGCCTTCGCGTGACGGGGCTTGCCCATCCAGTCGTCGGAGCGGGTGAGGTAGCCGATGTCGGCGTCGCGGGCGGCCCGCTCGAGCTCGGGTCGGGCACCGTCGTCGAGGATCCAGGTGGTGTGCGGATAGGCGATCCCGCGCGCTGCTCGCGCGGTCGTCATCACGAGCTCGATCGGCTCGTTGTACGTCGCGATGAACACGTCGACCGTGCCCTGAGGCGGCGACACGGGAGCCGGCCGCTCTTTGGCCCGCCACATCGTGAGACAGAAGAGGAAGGTGTCGATCAGGCTGTAGGTCTCTGCGATCACCAGGGGCACGGCGATCCACCACGCCGACCAGTTCACCGATTCGAGCCAGCGCCACGCGACGTAGTTCACACCGAGCAGCACCGACAGCACCGCGATGATGCGGATCGCGGCGAAGCGGGCGGTCATGCGTCGCGCCGCACCACGACCACGGTGATGTCGTCGGTCGCTCGATCGTCCGAGATGAGCTGCAGCGCCTCGTTGATCGCCCCATCGGGACCGAGCGCGTCGAGCACGCGGGCCACGTGGGCGAACGGGTCATCGGCGTCGAGCACGTCGAGCAGGCCGTCGCTGCAGCACACGAAGGCGTCTCCGGGTTCGAGGCGCGTGCTCCGGGACTCCCGAGCATCCTGGTCCGGAAGGGCGGCGCCCATCCCCAGGGGGAGGCCGGTCGAGCGAAGGTGCTCCCACGAGCCGTCGGCTCGGAGGATGAACGCCAGGCTGTGCCCGGCGTCGATCACCTCGAGATCGCCGGTCTCGGGCTGCAGCTCGGCGTGGACCGCCGTCACGAACATCGTCGTCTCGGAGAGGTCCTCCTCGAGCAGCCGGTCGGCGTCGGCGACGGCCTCGGCGATGCTGCGCTCGGGAGCGGTGCGCAGTGAGGCGCGCACGCCCGCGGCGACGATGGCGGGACCCGTGCCCTTGCCCATCGCGTCGGCGAGGGTGATGCGCAGCGCGCCGCCGTGGAGGCGGAGGTCGTAGAAGTCACCCGCCAGGCGGCCACGCGAGGCGCCCCCGCCCGCGATCGTGTAGCCGGCGATGGTGGGGAGCGAGTGCGGTCGCAGCGCGCTCTGGATCAGAGTGGCCTGATCGAGCTCGGCGTCGGCCGCGAGCTCGGTCTGCACCCAGAAGGCGAGGTCGCGCAGCAGGTCGCGCTGCGCCTCCGAGAAGGTGTGCGGCTCGGTGTCGAGGACGCACAGCGTTCCCACCGGTTCGCCGCCGGGTGCGTGCAGCGGGTGCCCGGCGTAGAACCGGAGGTGCGGATCACCGACCACGAACGGATTCGCCGCGAAGTTCTCGGTCGCGCTGGCATCCTCGATCACCACCGTGCGGTCCTGGCCGACCGTGTAGTCGCAGAACGAATCCTGTCGGGGCGCCTCTCGCCCGCCGAGTCCGATCTCCGACTTGCGCCACTGGCGGTCGCCGTCCAGGAGCGAGACGCTCACCATCGGCATACCGAACATCTGCTGAGCCAGCCTGGCGACCCGATCCACTCGTTCATCCCGTGGTGTGTCCAGGATCCCGAGTTCCTCCAGTGCCTGCTGGCGTCTGCGTTCATCGAACATTGCTCCGCTCCCCTCGTAGCTGCTCTCATACTCGCACCTGCCGGGGCGCGGATGACAGGCGGTGGCGGAGAGTTGTATACCGGTATCAGTGTTGACTGTTAACAGTCAACACTGATACGGTCAGGGGGTCGACAACAAGGTCGACCCACGTAGAGGAGCAAAGATGCCCCGCAAGCGCATCACCCGGGCCGCCGCCGCTCTCGCGGCCGTCGCCGCCACCGCTCTCGTCCTGTCGGCCTGCACGAAGGTCGAAGAGGGTGAAGACGCGGAATCCGCCTTTCCCGAGAATGACATCCGTCTGATCATCCAGGCGAACCCGGGCGGTGGATCCGACCTGTCGTCGCGTGCCCTCGCGACCGAGCTCGAGGGCATCCTCGGCGTCAGCGTGATCCCCGAGAACATGCCGGGTGCGGCAGGGGCTCTCGCGATGGAGTACGTCGGATCGCAGGATCCGGACGGCTACGTCATCGGGTTCGCCCCGGTCGAGATCGCGATGCTCAACACCACGCAGAGCGCGAACGTGCTGCCCGAGGACTTCGACCTGCTGGGCCAGATCATGCTCGCCCCCGGTGTCGTCACGGTCGGCGCGAACAGCGGCATCGAGACTCTGGAAGACCTGGTCGCCCAGGCCGAGGCCGGCGCCGTGACCGTCGCCAACTCCGGCGCGGGTTCCATCTGGGAGGCCGCGACGATCGGCCTCGGCGACGCGACCGGCGCCGCGTTCACGCCGGTTCCCTACGACGGTGGAGCGACGGCGGTCGCCGCCGCCGCATCCGGTGAGACCGTCGCCGCCGTGTCCGGCCTGGGCGAGGCTCTCGCGCAGGGCGAGGCCGTGCGCATCCTCGCAGTCCTCAACGACGAGCGTCACCCCGACGCCGAGGACGTGCCGACAGCCGACGAGGCGATCGGCGAAGACGTGGTCTTCGGCGGCTGGGGCGGCATCTACGCCCCCAAGGGTCTGCCGGATGACGTGAAGAGCGAGCTCGAGGCCGCCGTCAAGGAGGCCGTCGAGTCCGACACCTACCAGCAGTTCCAGAAGGATGCCGGCAACCTCGTGGTCTACCGCGACTCGGCCGAGTGGACGACGTTCGTGAACGAGCAGTTCGACCTGTTCAAGGACCTCCTGGGCTGACCGGCTCCGACTGCGGGGTCGGCCGCACGCCGGCCCCGCGGTCCGTCGCCGCACGTCAGACCAGGGAAGGAGCACCATGTCCCACGCCGATGTCACTCCTGCGATCGAGCAGGACGCGCACCAGGGAGCACCGCCCTCGCGACCGCTCGAGATCGTCTTCGGCGCCGTCGCCCTGGCGTTCAGCGCCGGCTATCTCTTCCTGGCCACGCAGATCCCGCTGCGCCGAGAGGCACTGCCCGGACAGATCGACGCACGCTTCTGGCCCATGGTCCTCGCGGTCGCGGCGGTCGTCGTCTCGCTCGTGATCCTGGCTCTGGCGATCACCCGCCCCGCTCCCGGCCGCGAAGACCTCGACCGCATCCAGCCGGGCGGCGTGGTCCGCGTCATCGCCACCCTGCTGATCGCCGGGGCCTTCATCGCGGTGTGGTCGCTCGGATCCGTCATCCTCTTCGGCTACCGCATCGAGGTCTTCCCGATCGCCGCCGCCGTGCTGATGGCCGCTCTCATGCTCCTCTACGGGCACCGCCGGTGGCTGAGCCTGATCATCTACTCCGTCTCCGTCACCGCGTTCGTCTACGTGGTGTTCGGCATGCTCCTGAGGATCCCGCTGTGAACGCGCTCATGGAGGGGCTGAACTCGCTCCTCGACATCTCGATCCTGCTGTACATGCTCGTCGGGCTGCTGCTCGGCTTCATGGTCGGCGCCTTCCCCGGCATCACCGCGACCATGGCGGTCGCTCTCGCCGCAGGATTCACGCTCACGCTGGAGCCCGTGCAGGGCCTCGCGGTGCTGCTGACGATCTACGTCGCCGCGAACTTCGGCGACCGCGTGCCGTCGATCCTCATCAACACCCCCGGCACTCCCGCGTCGATCGCGACGACTCTCGACGGCTATCCGATGGCGAAGCAGGGGCGAGCCGGTCTCGCGCTGACGATCTCGGCGATAGTCTCGGCCGTCGGCATCCTCGCCTCCCTCGTGCTCTTCGCCGTCGCCGCCGTGCCGATCGCCAGCTTCGCCCGCGACTACTTCAAGTCGCCCGAGCTGTTCGCGCTCGTCGTCTTCGGCATCGCGATCATGATCGGGATCTCGTCGAAGTCGATGCTCAAGGGCATCCTCGCGGGTCTCTTCGGCCTCATGCTCGGCACCGTCGGAACGTATGCCGCCACGGCGGACCAGCGATTCACCTTCGGAGTGCTCGAGCTGGTCGAGGGCGTCAACTTCATCGCGGTGATCATCGGACTCTTCGGCATCGCCGAGCTCTTCGACCAGCTGCTCACGTATCGCAAGTCGCACGTGCGCCCGATCTCGAGCCTCGGCCGCTGGTGGCCGAATCGCGCCGAGCTGAAGCAGAGCGGTCGAGCCACCGCGGTCGGCGGCGCCGTCGGTCTCGGGGTCGGGCTCATCCCGGCAGCCGGTGGCGACATCGCCGGTCTGATCGGATGGGAACGAGCCCGCAAGGCATCGAAGCACCCCGAGATGTTCGGCAAGGGCTCGATCGAGGGCGTCGCGGCGTCCGACACCGCGTCCAGCGCCACGCTCGGCGGCTCCCTCACGACCACGATGGCCCTCGGCATTCCCGGCGACTCGGTGATGGCGGTGATGATCGGGTCGATGATCATCTGGGGCATCACCCCCGGACCCACGCTGTTCACCAATCGCCCCGACCTCGTCGTCTCGATCGTGGGCATCATGCTCGTCGCGACCCTGCTCTCCCTCGGGCTGAGCCTCGTGCGCATGAAGGGCATGGTGAAGCTGCTCGATGTGCCGCAGCCCTACCTGTGGAGCGGCATCCTGATCTTCTGCATCATCGGCACGTACGCCACGTCGAACAGCCTGTCGACCGTCGTCACGATGCTCGTGTTCGGTGTCATCGGAGTGCTGCTCAAGCGGATGCAGGTGCCGGCCGGGCCGATCGTGCTCGGCCTGCTGCTCGGCCCCCTGGCCGAGGAGAACCTGGCTCGCACGCTGGCGATCCTGCCCACGCGGCCGTTCTTCGAGGTCGTCAGTCCGATCGCGATCGTGCTGCTCGCGCTCGCCGTGCTCTCGATCGTCATGCCGGCGATCCGCGCGGCCCGCACACCCCGTGCCGAGCGCGGCTCACTCGAGGACTCGATCCTCGATGCCGAGAGCCGGGAGCAGATCGAGAAGGCGCACGGCGAGCTCGCCGCCGACCCCGACCTGCTCACGTCGACCGTCCGCAGCGTCCCGGCCGCCACGAGGCGCCCGCGCAAGACCCGTAAGAACTCCAAGGAGAACGAGAAGTGACCCGCTACGACATCCTCACCGCCGTGCCCACAGCCTTCCACAGCGACGGCGCACTCGACCTCGAGGGATCGCGAGCGATCTTCCGCTTCGTCGCCGAATCGGGCAACGAGGGCGCCTTCGTCCTCGGCACCACGGGCGAGTTCCCTGCCGTCGACGCGACCGAGTTCGCGGCGATCGTCGAGGCCGCGCTGGCCGAGCTGAAGGACCGCATGCGCGTCGTCGTGCACGTCGGCCAGCCGAGCACCTTCGAGGCGCTGCGTCTCGTCGAGATCGCGAAGGGGCTGGGTGCGACCGAATTCGCCGCCCTCACCCCTTACTACCTCAAGGCCACGGACGAGTCGATCTTCGAGTACTACGAGGCGCTGTCGAGCGCGATCGGCGACGGTCGTCTCTACGTCTACATCTATCCCGCGCGCAGCGGGAATCCGGTGTCGGTCGAGCTGCTGACGCGGCTTGCCGCGCTGCCGAACATCGTGGGCGCGAAGATCAGCGAGCTGTCGCTCGACGACATCGCCGCCTACAGGGCCGCGGTGCCCGCTGATTTCGACCTCTACACCGGCGCCGACCGCGACCTGATCGCGGCCGTGCAGGTGGGTGCCCAGGGTGTCGTCTCGGGCGTCTCCTCGGTCACCCCGAAGCCCTTCCGTGCCCTGGCCGACGCCGGCCGTTCCGGCGATGCCGACGCCATCGCGGTCGCGCAGGCCGCGGTCGACGATGTCGTGTCGCTCATCGGCGGCGACATGGCGCGGATGAAAGAGGCCTACCGCGTGCTCGATGTGGTCGACACGCACTGCCGCATGGCGATCGCCGAGCCGACGGACGAGGAGCGTCGCGCCGTCGCGCAGGTGGTGGCGGCGCACAGCTAGCCGCTCGCATCTCGCGCCGCGTGGGGCGGGCCGGCTCACAGCCGGTCGGGGCAGGATGGACCCATGTCCGACTCCCCGTATGAATCCCGGCCATGGCTCGACTCCTACGCGGACGGTGTGCCCGCCGAGATCGACGCTCCGACGCAGACGCTGCCGGAGATGATGTCGGCGAGCATCGCCGCTTTCGCTCGTCGACCGGCGCTCGAGTTCTTCGGTGCGGTCACGACCTACCGCGAGCTCGGCGACCAGATCGCACGCGCTGCCGAGGGGCTGAGGCGCCTGGGCGTGCACAAGGGCGACCGGGTCGCCCTCGTCCTGCCGAACTGCCCGCAGCACGTCGTGGCGTTCTACGCGGCGCTGCGCCTGGGAGCGATCGTCGTCGAGCACAACCCGCTCTACACGGCGAGGGAGCTGCGGCACCAGTTCGAGGATCACGGAGCGAAGGTCGCGATCGTCTGGGACAAGACGGTCGACACGATCGCCGATTTCCCCTCCGATCTGCGAGTCGAGCACATCGTGAGCGTCGACCTCACCGAGGCGATGCCCGCCGCTCAACGGATGCTGCTGCGCCTGCCCATCCCGAAGGCGCGCGCGGCGCGCGCGAAGCTGACGGCCACCCCGCGGACACGGCGAGCAGTGGCCTGGAGGAAGCTGGTCGACCATCGGCCGCTCTCGCGCAAGGTCGCCGGCCCGACGCTCGACGACACCGCCCTGCTGCAGTACACGAGCGGAACCACGGGCACGCCCAAAGGCGCGATCCTCACTCACGCGAACCTGCGCGCCAACGCGATGCAGGGCCAGGCATGGGTGCCCGGTCTGGTCGACGGCGAGGAGACGTTCTACGGCGTGCTGCCGCTGTTCCACGCCTACGGCATGACGCTGTGCCTGACCTTCGCGATGAGCATCGGCGCGAAGCTGGTGCTCTTCCCGACGTTCGACCTCGGCCTGGTCACGAAGGCGGCCCGCACCAGTCCGCCCACGTTCCTGCCCGCGGTCCCGCCGATCTATGACCAGCTCGCCCGAGCCGCATCGCGGGGGACCATCGACCTCTCGACCGTCCGATTCGCCATCTCCGGGGCGATGAGCCTTCCCGTCGCGACAGTGCAGCGGTGGGAGGAGGCCACCGGCGGTCTGCTCGTCGAGGGCTATGGCATGACCGAGAGCTCGCCCGTCGCGCTCGGCAACCCGATGGGCAGGAGCAGGCGCCCTGGCACGGTCGGAGTGCCCTTCCCGAGCACCGAGATCCGCGTCGTCGACCCCGCCGACACCGACGTCGACCTGCCCGTCGGCGAACGAGGCGAGCTGCTCATCCGCGGCCCGCAGGTCTTCCAGGGGTACTGGCGCCGTCCCGGCGACACCGCCGATGTCCTGCTGTCTGACGGATGGCTGCGCACAGGCGACATCGCCGAGGTCTCGGTCGACGGCTTCGTCACGATCGTCGACCGCCTCAAGGAGCTCATCATCACGGGCGGCTTCAACGTGTCGCCCAGTGAGGTCGAGGACGCGCTCGAAGCGCACCCGGACGTGGTCGCGGCCGCGGTCGTCGGCCTTCCGCGGTCGAGCGGGGGAGAGGAGATCGCCGCTGCGGTCGTGCTCTGCGAGGGAGCTGTGCTCGACACCGGTGCGCTGCGCGAGTTCTGCCGCACGCGGCTGACGCCCTACAAGGTGCCCAAGCGCATCACGGTCGTCGACGAGCTGCCCCGCTCGCTCATCGGAAAGGTCCTGCGCAGGCAGGTGCGGGATCGGATGCTGGCCGACTGACGCGCCGGCGCAGACGAACTCTCCGTGGCGACCTGAAACCGGTTACAGTGTGCCGATGGCCACGATCTACGATGTCGCTCGACTCGCGCAGGTCTCGCCCGCCACCGTCTCGCGGGTGTTCAACGGCACCAGCGTCTCCGCCGCGAAGGTCGAGGCGGTGCGCCGGGCCGCCGAGCAGCTGCGTTTCACGCCCAACCGCACGGCTCGCAATCTGCGGCGGCAGAGGTCCGAGGTCATCGGGCTGGTGATCCCTGACATCGAGAACCCCTACTTCACCGAGATGGCCAGAGGCGTCGAGGACGTCGCGTCCGAGGCCGGATACTCGGTCGTGCTCTGCAACTCCGACTCGCAGCCCGAGAAGGAGACGACCTACCTCCAGATCGCGGTCTCCGAGCACATGTCGGGCGTGATCATCGCCCCCGCGTCCGAACGCACGAGGCTCGACGGCATCCTCGACACGGGGCGCCCCGTCGTCGCCGTCGATCGGCATACGGTCTACGACGTCGACGGTGTGGTCATGGCCAATCGCGAGGCCGGGGCATCGGCCACCGAAGCGCTGCTCGCCGCCGGATTCCGGAGGGTCGCGTACATCGGCGGTCCGGAGGGGATCGACACGGCCGCAGAGCGCGCTGCCGGCTGGCGGTCTGCGCTCGCGGCGCGCGCCCCCGAGGTCGATGCCGATGAGCTGCTGCGCTTCGCGACCTTCCGCGTCGACGGAGGCAGGGGCGCCATGGAAGAGCTGCTCACGCTCCCGGATCCGCCGGACGCGGTGGTGGCGGGCAACAACCTGATCGGCGTCGGTGCGATCCAGGTGCTGACGGAGCACGGCCTGACCCCGCCGCGGGTCGGCGTGGCGGTGATCGGCTCGCTGCCGTTCACCACCCTCTCGCCCACAGCGGTGACCGTCGTGCGCCTCCCGGCACGCGAGATGGGAGTCCGGGCGGCGCGGATGCTGCTCGAGCGCATCGGTGGGGCCGGTGGTCCGTCGCGCACCGTGGTGCTGCCGGCCGAGGTCCAGCCCGCCCGCGCGGGCGCGACCGCCACGCACTGACGCAGACGACGCTCGGTCCTACTGCTTGCGTGCTGAAACCGATTTCACGTACAGTTGCAGGACACGTGCGATCAAGGAGGACGCGAGTCATGACCTATACCCTGCCGACGACGGCATCCCGACCGGTGTCCGCGCCGAAGACCGCGTACCTGATCGCCTCCGGCGACCTGCGCGAAGCCGCGAACACGGGCGGCTGGCCCGTGCAGGTCGAACTCGAAGCGGGCGTCACCGGCGTCTTCGAACAGCTCGGCTGGAGCGTCGTCCGAGCCAACGACGTCGATCCCGAGACCGGCCACGGCTTCATCTCGAGCCAGCGCATGGGCCTCGAGGTCTTCAAGAACATCCCGACGGATGCTCCGCTGATCGTCGCCGAGGCCGTGTGGCAGTACTCGCACCACGTGCTCGCAGGACTGCGCACCCACGAGGGGCCGATCCTCACGGTCGCGAACTTCGCCGGGGACTGGCCCGGCCTGGTCGGACTCCTCGGCCTCAACGCCGGCCTCACCAAGATGGGCAAGCCCTATTCCACGATCTGGTCGGTCGACTTCACCGACGACTGGTTCACGAGCGGCATCAGGGAGTGGACGGAGACCGGGTCGATCACCCATGACGCCTCGCATGTGCGTCCTCTGCCCGAGCTGCCGGACAGCCCCGAGAAGCAGCTGGGTGAGGCGCTCGCCGCCGAGCTGCGCGCCGAGAAGGCCATCATCGGCGTCTTCGACGAGGGCTGCATGGGCATGTACAACGCGATCTTCGACGACGAGCTGCTCAACCAGACGGGCATCTACAAGGAGCGCCTCTCGCAGTCCGCGCTGTACGCCGAGATGCTCGAGGTCGGCGAGGATGAGGCGGATGCCGCCTACGACTGGCTGATCGACGCCGGCATGACCTTCCGCTACGGCGAGGATGCCGCCACCGAGCTGACCCGTGAGCAGGTGCAGTGGCAGCTGAAGATGTATATCGCCGCACTCCGCATCGCCGACGATTTCGGGCTCGACGCTGTCGGCATCCAGTACCAGCAGGGCCTGAAGGACCTCGTCCCTGCATCGGACCTCGCCGAGGGCATCCTGAATTCGACCGAGCGCCCTCCCGTCACCTCTCGCGACGGTTCGCGCGTGCTGCACGACGGCCGGGCCTTCCCGCACTTCAACGAGGCTGACGAAGGGGTGGCGGTCGACGCCCTCGTCACCGACCGCGTCTGGCGCGCCATGGGTCTGGTGCCCGACAACACCCTGCACGACGTGCGCTGGGGCGAGGACTTCGACGGAGAGTTCGTCTGGGTCTACGAGATCTCGGGCTCGGTGCCCGCCTCGCATCTCGGCGGATGGCAGAACGCCGAGGGCTGGCGACAGGGTCACGTCTTCTTCCCTGCGGGCGGCGCCACGATCAACGGCGTCTCGAAGCCGGGCGAGATCGTGCTGTCGCGCGTGTTCATCGCCGACGGCATCCTGCAGGCCGACATCTTCCGCGCCTCCGTGGTGGAGCTGCCTGCGGAGGAGACGCAGCGACGCAAGGATGCCACGAACCCGGAGTGGCCGATCGCGCACGTCGTGCTGCACGGCATCTCGCGCGACCAGTTCATGGCCCGCCACAAGGCCAACCACGCGCAGCTCGTCTATGCGCCCGACGCCGAGACGGCCGACAAGGCATTGATCGCGAAGGCCGCGATGTTCGCGGGCATGGGCATCCAGGTCAATCTCGTCGGAGATGTGACCATCTGAGCGGAGGGATCCAGGCGGTCGAGAAGGGGCGGATGCTGCGGCATCCGCCCCTTCTTCTCTGCCTTCCCGTCACATCACTTAAGCGCTATAGTCGGCGAGAGGTCGCGACGGCGCGACCGGATTCGACAACGACGCCGAAGGAGACGATCAGTCATGAGCCAGAACGTCAGGAATCACCGGTTCCGAAAGGGCATCGCCGGTCTCGGAGTGCTCGCCACCGCTGCTGCCGGCATGCTCGCCGGAACCACGGGTGCCGCCGCCGACACGACCGAGCCGGTCGACCCGCAGCTCGCCGTGTACGTCGAGGTGAACTCGAACGATTTAGCCAACGTCGCCGACTACACCCTTGCCGAGTCCGGAGACGCCGCCATCGACATGGCCATGATCTTCGCCGCCAACATCAACTACGACGGCGAGAAGGCGTACCTGCACTTCAACGAGCGGGTCACCGAGACGCTCGACGACGCCGAGACGCAGATCCGTCCGGTGCAGGAGAACGGCACCAAGGTGCTGCTCTCGGTGCTCGGCAACCATCAGGGTGCGGGATTCGCGAACTTCACCTCCTATACGCAGGCGGATGCGTTCGCCGCGCAGCTCGCCGACGCCGTGACGACCTATGGTCTCGACGGCATCGACTTCGACGACGAGTGGACCGAATACGGGGCGAACGGCACCCCGCAGCCCAACCCGCAGTCGTTCGGATGGCTGGCCACGGCGCTGCGCGACCGTCTCGGACCCGACAAGATCATCAGTCTGTATGCGATCGGTCCGAGCTACACGACGACCGACTTCACGCTGTTCGACGCGGCCGGCGTGCTCGACTACGCCTGGAACCCGTACTACCCGACCTATGACGCGCCCACCGTTCCGGGGCTGGAGGACCGCACCCGACTCGGGGCAGCGGCGATCGACCTCTCGAACACGAGCGCCGCGACGGCGGAGGACTTCGCGACCCGCACGGTCGCCGACGGCTACGGCGTCTATGTCGCCTACAACCTCACCGCGACCGATCAGTCGGCCTATCTCTCGGGCATCACCGAGGCGCTGAAGGGCGAGGCGACGGAGTACCGGGCGGCGCCTCGCGACACCACCTCGCCGACCGTCACGATCAAGGACGGCGCGCGATTCACCAAGGTCGAGACCGACGGCAGCTACCAGCGCGTGAGCTACAAGCTCTTCGACGAAGGCAAGATCGACCGGCTCTCCGTGAACGGGGTCGTCAAGGACCTCTCGGACAACGCGTGGAGCGACCTGAACTTCGTGAAGCCCGGTGTCTTCGGTGCGGTCGTGGGGGAGAACACGCTGCAGGTGGTCGACGTCGCCGGCAACGTCACCGAGCTCTCGTTCGTCCTGTCGAAGTGACGACCCGCGCTCGAGGCCATCACCCGAGGTCGAAGACCTCGATCTGACGGATCGTGACCTCGGCATCCGCTCGCAGGCGGATCGCCGGGGTCACGACGCGCGACACCAGCTCGAACGGGGTCGTGCGATCGGCCGGGAGCTCCGCGTCGTAGGTGGTCGGAGCCGCCGCCCAGCATCCGTCCGCGTCGAGGATCTCCCATCGCAGCCGAGACGACGGGGCGCCGGTGGCCATCGTCACTGTGAGATCGGAGACCGCGCGCGGCTCGGCGAAATGCCACCCTGCCCATTCGCCCGCCGCCAGGACGACGCCGCTCGAACCGCTCGGGTCGCCGTCGTCGAACAGGCGGTCCGCATCCATGACGGATGCCGACGCGATGACGCCTCCTGTGTCTGCCGTGAGATCGCGGCACCAGGGCGCGATCTCATCCGTCATCCGCTCACCCGTCTCGAGAGCATCCGCGGGCTCGGTTCCGAAGACCAGTTCGAGCTCGACGTCCCCGACGAGGGCGTCCCCGGCGAGGGCGTCGACGGGAAGTTCGGCCCTGGGCAGGTCGACCCCGTCGAGCCGGGCACGCTGCAGCACGTGCGCTCCCGGCTCTCGGCGATGAGAGCGGATGCGCAGCGAGCGGCCGTCCGCGCGATCGACGCGGATGTCGTCGACGAGGGGCGAGCCGATCCGCAGCACGCCGGACGCGAGCTCGAGCGGGTAGAGACCGAGCGCGGCCCACAGCCACCAGGCGCTCATCTCGCCGTTGTCCTCGTCGCCGGGGAAGCCCTGTCCGATGTGGGCGCCTGCGAAGAGACGCCCGGCCAGCTCGTGCACGATCGCGCCGGCTCGCCACGGCCGGTCGCTGAACGCGTACATGAAGGGGATGTGATGGGCGGGCTGATTCGAGATCGCGCACATGCCCGAGCGCAGGGCCCGCGCCTCGCGCTGCTCGTGGATGACGGTGCCGTACGCCCCGCCGAATCGCTCGTCGGCGGTCTCCGGCTCGGCGAAGAGCGCGTCGAGGTGCTGTCCGAAGGCCCCACGTCCGCCGTGCAGCGCGGCGAGGCCGGCGCCGTCGTGCACGGCGCCCACCGACATGCCCCAGGCGTTCGTCTCGACGTTGTCGCCTCCCCAGGTGCGCGGGTCGAACTCGGGGGCGAGGTCGCCGTCGGCATCCCTGCCGCGGAGGAACCCGGATTCCGAGTCGAAGAGTATGCGATACGACCGTGCTCGGTTGGCGAAATAGCGGGCGAACGAACGGTAGCGAGCGGCATCGCGGTCGGAGCCGGGAGCGGCTGCGCGTTCGGCTTCGAGGGCCAGACGCTCGGCGAACCGGCCCAGCGACGCGTCGCTCACCGCGTTCTCGACGGTCCAGCTCATGCCCTCCGGCACCTCGGACGAGATGTAGCCGGTGAAGCGTCCGCGTGCGATGCCCTTGCGGCCGCGTCGCGCATCGGGCCCGGGTTCGCAGGCGTTGCGCCATCCGCTCTCGAACGCCTCCGCGCGGTCGAACGCCACGCCCCACCGGGCGGCATCGGCGAACATCTGGTCGCTGGAGGTGCCGACCATGCTGTCGACATATCCGGGCGCGCTCCACCGCGCCATCCACCCTCCGCGACGGTACTGCTCGAGCTGGCCGTCGAGCAGCCTGCCGGTCAGCGAGGGATCGAGCAGCGCGAGCGCCGGCCACTCGGTGCGATAGGTGTCCCAATAGCCGTTGTTCACGATGAGCTCGCCGTCGACGATCGGCGCGCTCGTCTCACTCTCCCCGAACGGCGCGCGTGGGGCGAACACGTCGGCGAAGCGATGCCGCGGCGCCTCTGCAGTGCCGGCATTCTCGGCGGCGGAGTTCGGATACAGATGCATCCGATGCAATGCGGCGGCTATCCGGTTCCGATTCTCCTCGTCGGCCAATCGGCGATACGGGGTCTCGGATGCGTCGAGCGGCGGGATCGTCACGCGGCCCAGCACCCGGTTCCAGGAGGCTGCGGCTTCCGCGCGCAACTCGTCATATGCGATGCCCGGAGGACACTCGATCTCGAGACTGCGCCTGGCCTGCTCCACCGACAGGAACGACACGGCCACGCGCACCTCGAGCGACCCGTCGCCGGCGACGTAGCCCGCGGCCCGCGCCCGTCCGTCGTCGTCGAGGGCGCCGCGCAGACTCGTCGCAGGGTCGCCCTCGCCACGCAGCACGGCGCCCGCGAAGTAGCAGCGGGGAGAGTTGCCCCAGTCCTCGGAGCCCTCGGGCGTCCACCCCTCGAAGCCGTCGCCGTCGGTCCAGCGCAGCTCGCCGTCATCGGTGGGCTGATCGATCACGAAGCCGACGATCGCGTCAGTGTCTGCGCCATGCACGCGGAAGGCGGCGGTGTGCGACGTCGCGGTCATCTCCACGCGCAGACCATCACCGAGATCGGCGGCGTACTCGTGGGGGCGTGCTCGCTCGGTGCCCGGGGCGATCCACCGGCGGCGCGCGGCGCGCTCGGAGGCCGGATGCCCGTCGAACGGCATGAGCTGGAGCACCGAGCGGTCGCCGATCCACGGACTCGGCTGGTGCGAGAACTGCAGGGCCTCGAGGCGTCGCCCGGGTGGATCGTCGTGGATGCTCGGCCGATACGGCCAGCGCGTGTCCGAGGCATCGGTCGCCGCGGTGACGAAGGTGAAGCCGTGCGGCACGGCGACGGCGGGGATGGTGTTGCCACGCGAGAAGCGCGGGCCCGAGTGGCTGCCGCGACGAGTGTCCACTCGCTCGACCGGTGGCGGGTCGGCGACGGCATCCTGCTGCTCGACCTGCTCCTCGACCATGACCTGCACGAATCCCGTGACGAGCGGCGGCAGTCCGCTCATCCCCGCCAGGGATCCGCTGCCGAGCACCAGCTCGACGGTGGCGGAGGTGTGCGGGGCCGAGCCGGGGAGCATCGGCGCCAGCGACACGGTGTCGGCGTTCCACTGCTCGGGCATGCTCCAGCGCGCCGCGAACTGGGCATCGGCGGTCATGGCGAAGTCGTACCGGTCACGCACGGCGGCTGTCTCGCCGAGCCGCGCGCCGCCGTCCCCGCGGACATCGACGGTCACCGCGAGGGCGGCATGCGGAGCCAGGGTCGCCGCATCGCCGTCTGCGTAGAACGCCCAGTGCAGCAGAGTGTCGGGGCTGATCGCGACGTCCGCGAGTCCGGGAACATCGATCCGCTGTTCGCCCGCTGACGGATCGAACGAGTAGGCGAACACCTCACCGCAGAGCACGCCGGCGAGAGGGCGGGACGACGGAGGATCGGCGGGTCCGTCGGCGGGCGTGAGCTGGGCGTCGCTCACCCCTTGACCGCGCCCTCCTGCACGCCCTTGAAGAAGAACCGCTGCGTGAACGAGAACATGATGACGATCGGCACGAGGGCGATCATGGTGCCCGCCGCGATCAGGCGCGGGTCGACCGAGAAGCTGCTGTTGAGATAGGCCATGCCGACGGTGAGCGTGTACTTCGACGGATCGGAGAGCACGATGAGGGGCCAGAGGTAGTCGTCCCAGGCGCCGATGAAGGCGAAGATCGCGACCACCGAGACCATGCCGCGGATGTTGGGCCACACGATGTGACGGATGCGCTGCCAGGTCGTCGCTCCGTCGACCGTCGCGGCGTCCAGCACGTCCTTCGGGATCATGCGGCAGGCGGTGGCGACGAGCAGCACGTTCATCGCGCTGATGGCGCCGGGCAGGAACACGCCCCACAGGGTGTCGGCGAGGCCGAGCGAGCGGATGGTGAGGAAGTTGCTCGTCACCGTGACCTCGCCGGGGAAGAGCAGGGTCGAGAGCAGGATGGCCATGACGATCCACTTGCCGCGGAACCGCATGCATCCGAGGGCGTAGCCGGCGAAGGTCGCGAGCACCACGTTGCTGACGACGGTGCCCACCGAGACGAGCAGCGAGTGCCAGGCGTAGAGGTACACCGGCACGATCTCGGCGACCGTGGCGTAGTTCTGCAGCGTCGGCTCGCGGGGGATCAGGTTGGGCGGGAACGAGTAGATGTTCTCCTGCGGACCCTTGAACGACGTCGAGAGCTGCCAGAGGAACGGGCCGATGACGAGCACCAGCACGAGCAGCAGCAGCGCATAGCGGCCGATGAGCCCGCCGAGCGTCGGCTTGCTGAAGTCGCCGGAACCGCGGCGGCGGAAGATGGGTTCGCGCGTGGTCGCAGCCGGCTGATCGTCAGGGCGACGGTCGTCGTCGATGCGGGGCTCAGTGAGGGTGCTCATGCGGAGACCTTCGCCTTCTTCTCGCGATTCATGAAGGCGATCGCGGCCAGCGGGATGAGGGTGAGGAGGAACAGCGCGACGCTGATCGCCGAGGCGTAGCCGATGTTGCCGTTCAGGCCGGAGCCGACCTGGCGGATCAGCATGACCAGCGACATGTCGTATCCACCGGGACCTCCCGTGCTCTTGGAGAGCACGTCGAGCTCGGCGAACACTCTCATCGCCGAGACGGCGATGAGCACCGCGATGAGGAGCATCGCTCCGCGCACCGACGGGATCGTCACCGACAGGAAGCGACGGAACGAGCCGGCGCCGTCGAGCATGGCGGCCTCGTGCAGCTCCTTGCCGACATTGCCGAGCGCGGCGAGGTACACGACCATGTAGTAGCCGAGACCCTTCCACACCGTGAGCAGGATCGCGCAGCCGAGCAGCAGCCACCGGTCGACGAGGAACGCCATGGGCTTGTCGACGAGGCCGAGGAACTCGAGCGTCTGGTTGATGATGCCGCGGCTGTCGAACAGCCAGGTCCAGATCAGGGCGACGACGACGACCGATGCGATGACGGGGAAGTAGAAGGTGGTGCGGAAGAACGCGATGCCCGGCAGCTTCTTCTGCACGAGCAGGGCGAGCAGCAGGGGAAGGATCGTGAGCAACGGCACGCAGACGACCACGTAGATGATGCACGTGGTGAGGGCGTTCCAGAACATCTCGTCGCCGAACATCCGCTCGTAGTTCGCGGCGCCCACGAACTCGGGGGTCCGCAGGGGACGTGCGTCCGTGAAGCTCAGGAAGACGGTGTTGAGGAACGGCCAGAGCGCGAACACCAGCACCCAGACGACGGCGGGGCCGAGGAGCAGCCAGGGTGTGAACCACCGGTGCGATCGCATGGTCGTCCTCCGGCTCCGGATGCTGGTGTGCGCGCTCATGGCTTACTGGTCCACGCGGTTCGCGTTGGCGTACTCGACGATCTTGTCGAGCTGCTCCTGCGCGTCGGCCTCGCCGTTGACGGCGAGCGCGATCTGCTGGGTCATGTACGTCGCCATGTCGGAGGTCCACTGGAACGGGATCGCCTTGGCGTCTTCCATGGCCGTGAACACGGTGTCGATCGCGGAGAGCTGCTTCTCGTCGGTGATCGACGAGGAGATGTTCTCGACGACGGCGTCGCCGCCCGCGGAGGTGCCGGGAGCGGTGCCGACCGCGAGCGATGAGAACGCGACCTGGTTCTCCTCGTTCGTCGCGAACTCGGCGAACGCGAGGGCGGCCTCCTTGTTGTCGGAGTCGGCCGAGACGTTCAGGCCCTGCACGTAGAGCGGCGGGATGCCCAGTCGCTGCGTGGCGACCGTGTTCTCGAGCAGCGCGGGCGCGTCCTTCGCGAGGTCGGTCGTGAAACCAGTGCCACCGGTCGTGAAGGCCACCTTCTCCTGGATGTACGCCTCGGCGTTTCCGCCGTAGTCGCCGGTCAGCGCCTCGGCCGGCATGGCTCCGGCCGCGTACGCGTCGGCGTACTTCTCGATGATGGCCGCGGCCTCGTCGGTGTTGAAGTCGAACTCGCCGTCGTCGTTGATGACCTCCATGCCCGCCGACGTGAACGTGTCGAGTGCCGGGATCGATGACAGCAGCTGGACCTTGCCGCCGGACTCGGTCGCGACGTCCTTGGCGAGGGTGAGCAGCTCGTCGACCGTCGTCGGGAGGTTGTCCTCGGTGACGCCGTAGGGGGCGAGCTGAGCAAGGTTCCACCATGATGCGTCGCTGGACAGGTACCAGGGCAGACCGTACGTGCCGTCGACACCCGGGTACTGGCTGTAGGCATCCCATGCGCCGGTGTTGTATGCCGACTTCAGGTCGGGGTCGGCTGTCTCGAGGTCGACGAGCTTGCCGGCGGCGACGAGCGGGTAGGCGATGTCCGGCGGCAGGTTCAGCACGTCGGGCAGCGTGTCGGCGTTCGCCTGGCTCAGGATCTTCTCCTGGTAGCCGTCGCCCGGCTGGTCGAGCCACTCGACCGTGACCTCCGGGTGCTCCTTCTCGAACGCGTCGATCAGGTCTTCGAAGTAGGGCGTGAACTTCTCGTTCTTCAGCGACCAGGTCTGGAACTGGATCGTCCCGCTCAGCTCGCCGGAGGTGTCGATCGGTCCGTCGGCATCGGATGTGGCACCGCCTCCGGTGCAGCCGGCGAGCGCCATGGCGCCGATCGTGAATGTTGCCAGAGCGACAATGCGTGCGGGAACTTTCATCGTGCTTCTTCCTCGAGGCGGGCGATTGGCGGTGTCCGTCGAACGGACTACAACGCTTTAGCAGATGAAACCATCCGATCCCGTCGCTGTCAAGGTCTCGAGGCTGCGTGCATCGGCGGGCCGCGGTATTCCGGGTAGCGGTCCGTTGCTCAAGCGTTATAGTGGTGCGACCACGTCCTCGTCGGAGGGCTCTGTCGGAAAGGTCCGGACACATGACGCAGCGCCGCGCTCTCGATGCTCGCCTGAGATTCGGGGCGAACTACACGCCGTCGAAGGACTGGATGCACTCCTGGCTCGACTTCACCCCCGACGATGTGCGCAGGGACTTCGCGGCGCTCGCCGAGCTCGGTCTCGATCACGTCCGGGTCTTCCCGTTGTGGACGGTGCTGCAGCCGAACCGTACTCTGATCCGCCCGAAGGCGATCGACGACGTCCGCTCGATGGTCGACATCGGCGCCGAGTTCGGGCTCGACGTCAGCGTCGACGTGATCCAGGGGCACCTGTCGAGCTTCGACTTCGTCCCGTCATGGTTGTACACCTGGCACGACCGCAACATGTTCACCGATCCGAAGGCGCTCAGCGGGCAGGTCGACCTCGTTCAGACGCTGGCCGGTGCGCTGCGCGATGCGCCGAACTTCCTCGGCCTGACGCTCGGCAACGAGACGAACCAGTTCTCGGCGCACACGCACCCGTCCCCGTGGCCCGTGACGATCGACGAGGCAGGGCACTGGATCGAGTCGCTGCTCTCCGCGGCCGAGGGCGCGGCCCCCGGCCTCTCGCACGTGCACAGCGAGTACGACGCGGTCTGGTACATGGACGGGCACGGCTTCACGCCCGCGCACGCGTCTCGGCTGGGCGAGATGACCACCATCCACTCCTGGATCTTCAACGGCACGGCTCAGCGCTACGGCGGCCGTTCGGTCGCCTCCGACCGCCACGCCGAGTACCTCATCGAGCTCTCGCGCGCCTTCGCGACGGATCGGGATCGACCGGTCTGGCTGCAGGAGGTCGGCGCTCCGTCGAACTGCCTCGACGAGAGCGAGATGCCCGGATTCCTCGAGGCGACCCTGCGATCCGCGGTGCGCACCGAGAACCTCTGGGGCGTGACCTGGTGGTGCTCGCACGATGTGAGCCGCGAGCTCGGCGACTTCCCCGAACTGGAGTACTCGCTGGGCCTGGTCGATCAGAGCGGTGCGGCCAAGCCGATCGGCCGCCGGTTCGCCGAGCTGATCCCCGAACTGCGCGAACGGGCGGCCACGCCGGAGCGGGAGACGGCCATCGTCGTCGACGTCGACGAGCGCGAGGTGCCGGTGAGCCGGGCGGCGCTGAGCCCGGGCGGTGCCGTGTTCCAGGCGTGGGTGGATGCCTGCGAGCGCGGGCTCGACCCCGCCTTCGTGACGTCTCAGACGGTGCGCGACGACGCGGCGCTCGCCGCGCGCGGCATCCGTCACCTCATCCGTCCTGATCTGTCGACGAGCGGTGTCGACCCCTACGGCTCCGTCAACACCGTCGTCAGCGGCTGAGCGCGACGCCGTAGCGGCCGAAGGGCTCCGTCAGGACGCGGCCGTCGGCGGGGCGGTGCTCTCGCGGGCGGTGAGCGTCGGCGTCGGGCCCTGCGCGCTCGGGAGGTTGGTCCCGGCGACGATCTGCTGCAGCAGCAGTGTCGCGGCCTGCTCGCCGAGCTCGAACGTGTCGCGGGTCATCGCGGTGATCGACGGATTGATCAGGCCGGCGATGACGGAGTCGTCGAAGGAGGCGATCGACACGTCGCGGGGCACCGCGCGGCCCATCTCCTGAGCGACGCGGAGGCCGGCGACGGCCATCACGTCGTTGTCGTACACGATCGCCGTCGGGCGGGGCCTCGCGGAGAGCAGCGATCGCGTGACCGCGGATGCGCGCGCGGGGGAGAAGTCCGTCGTGATCACTTCGCTCGAGACGCCGTCCGCAGCCATGCGATCGAGCACCTCGGCACGCAGTCGGGTGTGCTCGAGCTCGGCGGGACCCGCGACGTAGGCGATGCGGGTGTGTCCGAGCGCGGCGAGGTACGAGAAGAGGGTCTCGGCCACCTCGTCGTCGGCGATCCAGACGCTCGGCACCGCTCCGCCGGGTGAGGGCTTGGAGCCGATCAACACGGCGCGGGCGTCGAGGGCTGCGATCCGGTCGCTGCGCGGGTCGTCGTCGCGGGGGTCGATGAGGATGATGCCGTCGACCTGGTTCGACGAGCGCCACTGCCGATGCACCTCCATCTCCTCGGCGATGTCGGTGACCAGCCGCAGCTGCAGGCTGACCTTGCTCTCCGACAGTCGGGATTCGATGCCCGCGATGAGGTCGGTGAAGAAGGCCTCGGAGCCCAGCGAACGGGCGGGACGTGCGAGCGCGAATCCGACCGTGTTGGCGCGGGCTCCCACGAGGGCGCGTGCCGCCGAGCTCGGCTGCCAGTGGTTCTCCTCGACGATCGCGAGGATCCGCTGGCGCGTCTCGTCGCTCACCCCCGGGCGTCCGTTGAGCGCGAACGAGACTGCTCCGGGCGAGACTCCGGCCATGCGCGCGATGTCCGCGATGGTGACGCGTTTGGCCGAGGTCATGGGCCTCACACTACTTGATCGGTTTAGCCGCTCGGTAGCCGCACGACAGGGGTCTGACACGCTCGATGCGAGATTTACTAGATCGCTTTAGTAAATCCGATAGCATTGTCGGCACCTGCCCGAGAATCGGGCTCCAGTCGCGCACACCGCCTATGCACCACTCACCGTCGAGCCCGGAGAACCAGATACATGCATGACGACACCTCGCTCACCGTCGGCCGCGTCAAGAGGGTGCTCGACGAGCGCATCCGCCCGGCCGTCCACTCGGCCGCCGTCCCCCTCACCGTCGAGGTCAACCAGATCCCCGGCGAGCCGATCAGTCCCGCCGACGGGCTCGCACTGGACTTCGCCCCGGCATCCGTGCCGAGCATGTGGGGTCCTGCCTGGTCGACGACCTGGTTCAAGATCACCGGCGCAGTGCCCGCCGACTGGGCGGGCCGTCGGGTCGAGGCCGTCATCGACCTCGGGTTCGACATCAACATGCCCGGCTTCCAGTGCGAGGCGCTCGTCTACCGGCCGGACGGAACACCGGTGAAGAGCATCAACCCACGCAATCAGTGGCTGCCGATCACCGAGACCGCGCACGGCGACGAGCCGGTCGAGCTCTACCTCGAGGCGGCCGCCAACCCGGTTCTGCTCGACTACCACCCCTTCCTGCCGACGCAGGAGGGCGACATCCGCACGTCCTCCCGCGAACCGCTCTATCGCACCCGCCGCATCGACCTCGCCGTCTTCGAGCAGGAGGTGTTCGAGCTGTCCCTCGACCTCGAGGTCCTGTTCGAGCTCCAGGCCGAGCTGCCGGCGACCTCGCCGCGACGGATGCAGATCCTGCAGGCGATGGACGACGCCCTCGACGTGCTCGACCTGCAGCACATCGTCGAGACCGCTGCCGATGCCCGAGCTCGACTGGCGCCGGCGCTCGCGGCGCCCGCCGAGGCCAGCGCCCACCGCATCTCGGCGATCGGACATGCGCACATCGACTCGGCCTGGCTGTGGCCGGTGCGCGAGACGATCCGCAAGGTCGCCCGCACCACGTCGTCGATGGCGACGCTGATCGACGAGCAGCCCGACTTCCTCTACGGGATGTCGAGCGCGCAGCAGTACGCGTGGCTCAAGGAGCACCGGCCCGAGGTCTACTCCCGGGTCAAGGCCGCGGTCGCGGACGGGCGATTCCTGCCGCTCGGCGGCATGTGGGTCGAATCCGACACCGTGATGCCGTCCGGCGAGTCGCTCGTGCGCCAGTTCTCGTTCGGTCAGCGGTTCTTCGAACGCGAGTTCGGCATCCGCTCGAAGGGCGTCTGGCTGCCGGACAGCTTCGGATACTCGCCCGCGCTGCCGCAGCTCATGCGCCGGGCCGGGTTCGAGTGGTTCTTCACGCAGAAGATCTCGTGGAATCAGCAGAACGTGTTCCCGCACCACAGCTTCCTCTGGGAGGGCATCGACGGCTCGCAGGTGTTCACGCACTTCCCGTCGATGGACACGTACAACTCGCAGCTGAGCGGCATGGAAGTCGCCAAGGCATCTCGTCAGTTCAAGGAGAACCGCGTGACGTCGCGGTCGATCGCACCGGTGGGCTGGGGCGACGGGGGCGGTGGCACCACGCGCGAGATGACCGGCAAGGCGAAGCGCCTCGAGAACCTCGAAGGCAGCGCGCGGGTCGTCTGGGAGCACCCGGACACCTTCTTCGAGGCGGCCAGGGCCGAGCTGCCGAACCCGGCCGTGTGGGTCGGCGAGCTCTATCTCGAACTCCACCGCGGAACGCTCACCAGCCAGCACGCCACCAAGGCGCTGCACCGGTGGTGCGAGCACGCACTCGTCGAGGCGGAGCTGTGGGCGGCGACGGATGCCGTGCGCACCGGCGCCGCATATCCCCAGGCCGAATTCGACCGCCTGTGGGAGACGGTGCTGCTGCACGAGTTCCACGACATCCTGCCCGGCACCTCGATCGCCTGGGTGCATCGTGAGGCCGTCGAGGTCCTCTCGCGCGTGCTCGCCGATGCGCAGGCGCTCGCCGACGCCGCGCGCCGCTCCCTCGCCGGAGAAGGCGAGCGCGAGCTGCGGTTCGTGCCGACCTCGGTCGGCGGCGGTCGTGCCCTCGGCGCCGGCTTCGTCGAGGCGCCGGCCCCGGCATCCGTCCTGCTCGCAGGAGAAGACGGCGGCTGGCGGCTCGAGAACGAGCTGGTCTCCGTGCTGATCTCCGCCGAGGGACTCATCGTCTCGGCGGTGGACAAGGCGTCGGGCCGAGAGGCGGTGGCCGAGGGGCGGGCGGCGAACCTGTTCCAGCTGCACCAGGACTTCCCGAACATGTGGGACGCCTGGGACATCGATCGCTACTACCGCAACAGCGTCGACGATCTCACCGCGATCGCGTCGATCTCGGCATCCGTCGTCGACGGGGTCGCGACCGTCATCGTGACCCGGGCGTTCTCGGAGTCGACGATCGAGCAGACCATCACGCTCGCGCCGGGCGAGCGCACCGTGCTGTTGCGCAACGACGTGGACTGGCACGAGACCGAGAAGCTGCTCAAGCTCGCCTTCCCGCTCGACATCCAGGCCACGCACACCGAGGCCGAGACGCAGTTCGGCTACCAGTCGCGGGTGACGCACACGAACACCAGCTGGGAGGCTGCGAAGTTCGAGACCTCGATGCACCGTTTCGTGCTGGTACGCGAGCAGGACTTCGGTGTCGCGCTCGTCAACGACTCGATCTACGGGTACGACACCTCGCGCGAGGTCTCGGACGACGCGGTCGCGACCACCGTGCGGCTCTCGCTGCTGCGCGCACCGCGGTTCCCCGATCCCGACACCGATCACGGGCACCACGAGATCACGATCGGCTTCGTGATCGGAGCCGATGCGGCGATCGCGACGACCGAGGGCATCCGACTCAACACCGCGCCGACGGTCGTGCACGGCGAGCGCGAAGTCGCGCCTCTCGTGTCCGTCGACGGCGACGGCATCGTGGTGTCGGGCGTGAAGCTCGCGGACGATGGCTCCGGTGACGTCATCGTCCGTCTCTACGAGGCGCTCGGTCGCCGCGCCGTCGGTTCGCTGGTCGCCGACTTCGAGCACAGGGAGATCCGCGAGGTCTCGCTGATCGAGGATGCGATCGACGACCCGCGCGTCGGCGGAGAGCTGCGCCTGCGGCCGTTCGAGGTGCGGACGCTGCGCATCGTGCGGTGAGGCAGCCGGGAGGATGTTCCTCCGACCGGCGTCCTCCGCGGAAGAACCCATGGCGGGCGGGGATCCCCGAGCGGATACTCGGTTACACGAGTGGCCGATGGGGAGCCCCGACCGAAGGAGTACGACATGGATCAGTACCTGTGGGTTCTGAAGGACAAGGAGCGCGACCTCATCCGCGAGCTCGAGCCTGAGCGACTGGCGGAACTCGACGAGGACGGCCTGCTCGCCCTGCACAAACGGGTCAGGCGGGCCCGCAACAAGCACACGACGAACTATCGGCGCGGTGCGGCGGAGCGCGTCGAGCAGGCGGGCGGTCGAGGTGCCGCAGCCGCCGGGTCGGACAAGGCCCGCGGCCGGGCCTATGTGTTCGAGGAGGCACTCTCGATCATCAGCGCAGAACTCGCCCGCGTGGCTCATGAGCAGGCGGAGGAGCTCAAGGACGAGAGGCTGGCCCGCGCCCGTGAGGGCAGATGGAGTGGACCGGGCTCCGAGGCGCCCTTCGATGAGGGCGCAGGAGCGGGACGGATGCGGGAGCATCAGCAGACCACCGGTGGTGTGAAGCGAGACGCCTCGAGTCGCGCCCAGGGTGCGCGTCGACAGGCGAAGCGCGACTCGCGCTGAACGCCACCCGAGGGGCGGCGAGCGGATGCGGCCATTGTGGCGGCCGCCTCACGGGAGGACGATGGGCGGATGGCGACCGTCGATGATGTCCGTGAGATCGCTCTCGCGCTCCCCGGTGTGACCGAGCGTGTGGGCGGACACACCGGCGAGCCCTCCTGGCGCCTGGCGAGCGGTCAGATCGCCTGGGTGCGTGGGCCGAGCAAGGTCGATCTGCGGCAGCTCGCCGACCTCGGGCTCGAATGGCCGGAGGGTCCCGTGCTGGGCGTGCGAGTCGGCAGCCTCGATGAGAAGGCGGCATTGCTCGCCGCAGAGCCCGAAGGGCTGTTCTCCATTCCGCACTTCGACGGGTACCCCGGTGTGCTGGTGCAGCTCGATGCGGTCGAGCGCGACCGGCTGGCGGAGATCATCGCGGACGCCTGGCTGGTGCGGGCTCCGGTGCTCGTCGCGAAGCAGTGGCTCGCGGACCGCGGGTTGGACTGACCGCGCCGCGATCAGGCCTCGTTCAGGCCGCGACGAGGAACGGTCGGGCGGCGTCGAGGAACGCGCGCGGGTCGTCGGCCCACAGGCGGATGCGGTCGACCTGATGAGTCCCGCCCTTCGGCGCGAGGCCGGGGAGCCGGATCGCGACGGGGCGTTCGAGTTCGATCTCGATGTTGGTCTCGTCCTGCATCCGCTCGGCGTACTCCGAACCGATGACCCGCGGCTGCTTGGGCTCATCGACGCGACGACTGATCGCGATCGACGCGATGTCGGCCCAGCCGATCGGCACGTCCAGCTCGAGTCCGCTGCGCACTCGGACGCCGTCGGGCCCCACGGCGTGCGGGCGCATGAGCATCGCGCACAGTAGACCGACCATCCAGGTGACGCCCCAGATCCCGAGCACCAGCAGAGTGATCCGCACGACGGGCCACTGATGCACGATCAGGTCGAGGATCGGGATCTCGACAGCGGAGAGGCCGATGAAGATGAACAGCACGGTGAGCACGGGACGGTGATAGCCGATCCCCGTGCCGCCCTTCGGGACTGCGGGACGGCGGGCGATCGCACGCGCGATGCTCGAGTAGACGCGAAGCTCGGCGACCCATGCCCGATGGAGGAAGTTGAGGATGCGCGCGATCGGGGTCGGGCTCGGAGCGGTCGTCTGCAGATGCTCGGTCATGGCGTGCCCTCCGGTGTCGGTGCCGGTGCCGGGGTCGGTGTCGGCACCGGTGTGGGTGCGGGTGCGGGTGCGGGGGCGTGCGCGCTCGCCGCGGAGGTGACGAGGTTCTCGAGATGCGCGGCGACGGCTGTCAGGCCACGCTCGACCGCGGCGCGGTCGTCGGGGGCGATTACGTTCAGCAGCGTCTCATTGAGCTGCGCGTGCTCCTCCTGCATCTGCGACATGGTCTCGAGGGCGGTCGAGGTGAGCTCGACCAGCACGGCGCGGCGGTCGGAGGGATGGGGGGTGCGACGGACGTGACCTGAGCCCTCGAGTGCGTCCACGAGAGCGGTGATGTTGCGAGGTGTCACCCCGCAGAGGGTGGCGAGGGTCTGCTGCGTCGACGGACCGGTGTGCTGCAGGACCCACAGGAGGTGCACACGGGTCGGTGTGAGATCCGTGCCGGCGAACGCGCGGGCCATGTCCTTCTGGAACAGGTCGGCGATCTGAAGGAGGCGGTCGACGAAGAGGGGTTCCATGTGGTTACTCTATTACATTGTTACCTCTGTTCACAATAAGCGTCGATAATGGCGTGCACCCTGCGCTGTGCCATTCTGGGAGATTGGAATACGGATCTGATCTGGGTAATTCTTGGTGGTTTCGGGTCTCGGATGTCGGTGGCCCGGGGTTGACTGGGGGTATGAACAGCACTGCGGAGCTTCTGGATCGGGTCATCGCCGACCTCGACACGGTGCTGTCCGATGACGCGCTGGCGGGGTTGTCGGATGCGGATCGGGTGACTGTTCTGCAGGGTGCGGGTGCTGTCTTCCGCCGCGCGGAGGCCGTGATTGTCGAGACGATCGCGACGGGCGACGCCGCCGACTTTCTGCATTCGGCGGGGTGCCGGGGCCTGAATGAGCTGTTGCAGCGGACGGTGTCGGTGGATGTGCGGGGCGCGTCCCGGGTCGACAGGGTCGTCGATCTGGTGCGGCGACCGGTGAGTCTGGCGGGGGAGAGGATGCCGGCCCGGTGGTCGGAGATGCGTCTCGCGTTGCTGGATGGGGTGGTCGGGGTGGCCGGGTTTCTCGCGGCGACGGGGCCGATCGAGAAGGGTGTGGGATCGGCTGACGGTGGATCAGCGGTTGGCGGCGGATGTCGCGTTGGCGGGGTGTGCTCGCGGCCACGGCGTCGTGGTCGACGCTGATGGTGAGGGCCTGGAGGCTGATGAGCCGGGTCCGGCGCCGACCCCGCAGGACTTGAAAGCTCTCGCCGAGGATCTCGCGTCGATGTTCGACCCCGATGGGGAAGACCCGAAGGATGAGGACTCCCGGCGCCGGCGGGGCATCACGATCGGTCGTCTCACGGACGGCGTGCACGCGATCCGCGGGTATCTGACCCCAGAGGTCGCGGCGCAGTTGCAGCTGATCCTGGACGCGATCCTCAACCCCAAAGGTGATGGCCCGCCCATGCCCGGAGTGCACTTCGCCCCGAGCGAGGGCGCCGATGCTGGTGCTGGTGCTGGTGCTGGTGCTGGTGCTGGTGCTGGTGCTGGTGCTGGTGCTGGTGCTGGTGTAGACGGTGACGCCGACGCGGCTGCGGGTGCTGGCGCTGGTGCGGACTGTGACGATAGGGATCCGTTCAACTCGGATCCGCGGTGTGTGCTCGATGACCGCACCGCGGCGCAGAAGCGTCACGACGCCCTTGCGATGGTGTTCGGGATCGCCGCGCGACACAACGACATGCCCACCCTCGGTGGAGCGGCGCCGGTCCTGGTCGTGAACGTCGACGCGAAGGATCTCGTGGGCGGAATGGGCGGAAAGGGCGGAATGGGCGGAAACGGTGGGTGGGCGACGGTCGCCGGATCCGGTGCCCACGTCCCGGTCTCCGTCGCCGCGCACGTCGGATGCGCGGGGACGATTCAACGGGTGCTGGTGGATGAGGGCAGGATCATCGGGATCACGACCACCGACCGGGTGTTCACGGTGCATCAGCGGCGGGCGATCATCGCCCGAGACAAGGAGTGCCTCATCCCCGGGTGCCACGTTCCCGCGTCGTGGTGCGAGATCCACCATGTCGTCGAGCATGCCAGGGGTGGTCCGACGCATACCGACAACGGGGTGCCGTTGTGCTGGTGGCACCACCGATCCCTCGGGACCTCGGGGTGGGAGATCCGCATGGACGACGGGGTCCCGCAGGTACGAGGACCGAGATGGTGGGATCCCGACGAACGATGGCGCATACCGAGGCTCAGCGTCCTGCGGAACGTGCACGTTCGAGCTGCCCCTATGCGGGTCTGACCTGACGGCGTTGACCGGAGAAGAACAGCCGAATATGGCACCTTCGCCCGCATCCACGACCCGGGAAGGTCCCGCGATCGAACTCTGGCAACCGCCGCTCGGGCGGGAGAATCGAGCTCAGGCGGGTCCGAGGCGGAGCACCTCGGGAGATTCGCCGCCCGTGACCTCATCGGCGACCCGGATGCTGCGCGCGAGGTCATCGAGCGCACCGTCGAGCGTGCCGAAGCGTTCGCGGTCGCTGCACATCGCGGTCAACGTCACCAGGTGCGTGCCGGTGTCCCAGGTGTAGGTGACGAACGGCGGAGATGCAGGGGACGGCGGCATCGCCACGACGAGCTTCTCTCCCGTGCCCAGCCAGCGGCTCGAGAAGGACTGGGTGTCGTCGTAGTCCATCGGCATCGAGGCGCGGGCGATCCGGACTTCGGGAGTCAGCGCCTGCGCGGTCGCCATCGCCACGACCAGCTCAGGGTCCGCCTTCCAGGTCCAGACGAGCACGCGCCCGTCCGCCCGGCGCATCAGCATCGGCGCCGCCTGGCTCATCGCCCAGGCGCCGAGCCGCGAACCCGGACGCTGCGTGGCGCCGATCGCCGAGTTCACCTGCCCCAACAGCATCCGGATCGCCGCCTTGCGGTGCCGGCGACCCCTCCATCCGAGCGAATCCGTCACGGGGATCCACAGTTGCGGGTCGGCGTCGGCAGTCAGTCGCATGCCTCCACGGTAGGGGGTGAGGCTGAGGGATGCCGGTATGCCTCAGCAGCTCGAACAAGCCCCTCGGGTAGAGTGGCGAGCGCCCGATCGGGCTCCCCTGGCCGCCGTACCGTAAGGCAGAATGTCCTCCTCTACCTCCGATCCGACGAGTGCTTCCGACGTCGCTCCCCACACGGGACCCCGTCCACTGCGCATCCTGATCGGATGCGACACCTTCGCGCCCGACATCAACGGCGCCGCGCGCTTCGCCGAGCGCCTCGCCGCCGGTCTCGTGCAGCGCGGCCATGACGTGCATGTCGTCGCCCCGAACCTGGTCTACCGCCGCACGCCCGCGCGGACGGAGGTCATCGAGGGCGAGCCGATGACTCTTCACCGACTGCCCTCGGTGCGCTGGGCTCCGCACGACTGGCTCCGCTTCGTCTGGCCGTGGCGCGTGAAGCACTACGCCCGCAAGATCATCGACGACGTGCAGCCCGACGTCGTGCACATCCAGTCGCACATCGTGATCGGTCGCGGCCTCTCGCGCATCGCCCACGAGCGGGGCATCCCGGTGATCGCGACGAACCATGTGATGGCCGAGAACATCCTCGACCACACCACGATGCCGAAGTTCATCGACGATCTCGTGCTGCGGTGGGCGTGGGGAGACGCGAAGCGCACCTTCGCACTGACCCGCGCGATCACGACGCCGACGCGTCGAGCAGCCGACTTCCTCGAGCGCACCGTCGCCGTCGAGAACGTCATTCCCGTCAGCTGCGGCATCGACCGCACCCAGTACACGCCGGTCGTCGCACCCCGTGACGCGAATCGCATCATCTTCGTCGGCCGACTGACCGCCGAGAAGCAGGTCGAGGTCATCCTGCAGGCGATGACGAAGCTCGACCCCGCCCTGCACGCCACGTTCGACATCGTCGGCGGCGGGGATCAGCGCAAGCAGCTCGAGAATCTCTCGCACCAACTCGGCCTCGCCGACCGCGTGACGTTCCACGGACGCACCAGCGATGAGGAACTGCGGGCGCTGCTCTCGCGTGCCTCGGTCTTCACGATCGCCTCGATCGCCGAGCTGCAGTCGATCGCGACGATGGAAGCCATGGCCTCAGCGCTCCCGATCGTCGCGGCGGATGCCGTCGCACTGCCGCACCTCGTGCACGACGGCGAGAACGGCTACCTGTTCGAACCGGGCAATGCCGATGCCCTGGCGGCGCGGCTCACCGATGTGCTGAGCGCGTCACCCGGGGAGTACGCCCGTATGCAGCAGGCATCTCTCGACGGCGTCGCGATCCACGACATCAACCGCACGCTCGACACCTTCGAGGCGCTGTACCGCGACGAGCCCCTGCCCGAGTGACGGCACCCGCCATGCACATCGTCTTCTTCGGCGATCAGCACCTCGACTCGCTCGGCGGGGCGCAGGTGTCGATGCGGCTGCAGCGCGAGTTCCTGGAGCGCGCGGGCCACACCGTGACCGTCGTGGCACCGAAGATGCACGGATCGCGGGCTGCAGGCGGCACCGATCCCTCGAACCTCGACCTGCCGTCGGTGCCGATCACCGTCGACCGCGAGTATTCGATGAGCTGGCCCGGACGCCGCACGGATCGCTTCCTCGATCGGGCGCTGACGCATCGACCGCCCGTGGATCTCGTGCATGTCCAGGCGGACTTCTGGGGTGCGTTCATCGGGCACCGATATGCGGCTCGACACGGCATTCCCGTCGTGCACACCATGCACAACCGCGTGGACGTGGGGATCGCCGCGGTCACCCCGCTGCATGGACCGGTGCTCTCTGCGTTGAACATCTGGCGGCGCCGGGCGCTCGCGGGGGTGGTGCCGACGATCGGCGGCAGTGACGGCTGGGCGTTCCTGCGTGGAATCGCCGGCGGCGCGTCAGCGGTGACAGCACCGTCGACCCACTTCGCCCGACGCCTCGAAGAGCATGGGGTGTTCAGTCCGGTCGATGTGGTGTGGAACGGCATCGACGACGACATCCGCGACGCGACCCTCGCCGCCGCGCCCGGCGAGCGTGAACCGGGGCGCCCCCGTTTCGTCTGGCTCGGGCGCATGAGCCCCGAGAAGCGACTGCTCCCCTTCCTTGAGGCCTTCGTCGAATCGGGGGTCGATGCCGATCTCGAGATCATCGGCGGAGGCGCCCAGCGAGCCGCGGCCGAGAAGATCGTCGAGGACCTGCCGACGGTCCGATTCGCCGGCAAGCTCAGCTATCCCGACACGCTGGCGCGAATCGCCGCCGCTGACGCGCTCGTGCAGACCTCGATCGGCTTCGAGACGCAGGGGATGACGCCGTTCGAGGCGGCGACGCTCGGCACGCCGTCTGTGATCAGCGACCCCGACATCGCCGCAGAACTGGGTGGCGGTCTCTGGGCTGTCCCGGGTGCGTCAGGCACCGAGGACCAGCGACGGGCGGGTCTCGTCGAGACGCTGCGCCGCGCGGCATCCGACATCGCTGCCGGCACCGCACCTCAGCCCATGCGCGAAGTCTCGGAGTCGTTCCGTCAGTCGTCGCGCACCGCCGCGATGATCGAGGTCTACGACCGCGTGCTCGCGGCCGAGTCTCGCACTCAGAACCCGAAGTAGTAGAACAGGTTCGACACCCACGAGACGAGGGTGCCGACGACGGCGCTGCCGCCCACGCCGATCGCGATCGCCGCGAGCAGGTGAGGTGCCGGGCGCCGAAGCGCGATGAGTCCCAGCACCAGACCGGCACCCGCGCCGGCCAGCACGATGAGATTCACGAGGTTCGACAGCAGATCGACGAACTGGTAGCCGACGCTCATGTACATGAACGGGGTGACGATCTGGAAGAAGAGCCCCACGGCCGCGGCACTCACCGCCACGATCAACGCGGTGCGACCGAGGCTCCCGGGCCGCGGTGCTGTCTGCCCTGATGCGTACGGCGGCGTCGCGACTCCGTAGGGCTGGGCGGGCTGTCCGGAGGGCTGGCCTGGCTGTCCGTAGGGCTGGGCAGGCTGTCCGTAGGGCTGGCCGGGTTGCGCATAGGGCTGGCCCGATTGTCCGTAGGGCTGGCCGGGTTGCGCGTGCGGCTGGCCTGGCTGCGTATACGGCTGGCCCGAATCCTGGGGGGCGTCCGGGTTCTGTTGCTGGTCGCTCATCGATTCTCCGGACGGTCAGAAGGGAAGCGCGTAGAAGAGATTCGACACCCACGAGATGACGATTCCGACGAGCTGGGATGCGGTGACGCCGATCGCGATGCCGGCGAGGATCTTCGGCCCCGGTCGTCGCACCGACATCAGGCCGAGGATGAGTCCGACGACGGCGACGACCAGCACGAGACCGTTGCCGATCGCCGAGAACGCGCCGATCGCGAAGGGGTCGCCCGTCATCCGGAACATCAGAGGGTACGACAGGGTGACGACAAGCCCGATAGCGAGCGAGACCAGCGCGAGGAGGAAGGCGGTGCGCCCGAGGCCGGCTCCGGGCTGGGCCGGACGCTGCTCGCCCGGGTACGGCTGTCCGGCATAGGGCTGTCCGGCATGCTGCTGTCCGGGGTAGGGCTGTCCGGCGTGCGGCTGGCCGTCGTGCGGCGCGTGCTGCGGTTGCGTCGGCTGCGGTGTCGGCTGCGGTGTCGGCTGCGGTACCGGCTGCGGTACCGGCTGCGCCGGATAGTGCGAGCCCGCGTAGTCCGGGGGAGTTCCGTGTGGCTGCGCGGGAGGCTGCTGGGGCTCGCTCATGCACACGAGCGTAGCCGCGCATGCCGGCGCGCAGGGAGATTCCGCTCCGGTTCAGCGATAGACGCGCCCGGTCTCCGCTCGGTCGAGCGCGTCTCGATCGGCGACGCGGGACCAGTCAGTGGGAACGCGTCGGTATCCGTCGCGGCGGAGTTCGATGACCGTGGACACGAGAGCCCACACGGCGAGGGCTATGAGTGCGATGATGAGGAACATGGCAGAAACGCTACGATCACTGTTGATCTGCCACGAGTGGCAGAATAGACTCTGCACGTAGGAAAACTGCCAAACCGGGAGAGCGCCATGATGAAGACCGTCGCCTGTGTCGTCCAAGACGGATTCGCGCCGTTCGAGTTCGGCCTCGCCTGCGAGGCGTTCGGACTGGACCGGTCGAACGACGGGGTCCCGAACTTCGACTTCCGGGTCGTCGCTCCGCACCCCGGTGTCGTGCAGTCGAAGCTCGGCTTCTCGATCAACGTCGAGCACGACCTGTCGTTCGCCTACGAAGCGGACCTCGTCATCCTGTGTCCGGTTCCCCGGGAGTACTGGACGCAGATCGACCCGCTGCTCCTCGAGGTCGCCCGCGACGCGGTCGCGCGCGGCGCTTGGGTGCTGACGATCTGCAGCGGATCCTTCATCCTCGGCGCCGCCGGAGTGCTCGACGGGCGTCGGGCGACCACGCACTGGATGTACTCCGACGTGATGGCCGAGATGTATCCCGAGATCGACATCGACCCCGACGTGCTCTTCGTGCAGGACGACCGCATCATCACGAGCGCAGGCACGGCGGCGGGCATCGACGCCTGCCTGCACCTGCTGCGGATCGAGCTCGGGGCCGAGCTCACCAACCGCATCGCCCGTCGCATGGTCGTGCCGCCGCAGCGCGACGGAGGCCAGGCGCAGTTCATCGACCGTCCGATCCCCGTCGCGCAGAACGATTCGCTCGCCGCCGTCGCGGACTGGGCCGTCGCGCACCTCCGCGACGATCTCGGCGTCGACCAGCTCGCGGCCCGCGCGCTCATGTCTCCCCGCACGTTCGCCCGACGGTTCAAGGCGGAGTACGGCGCGACTCCGGCGGCCTGGCTGGCGCGGCAGCGTGTGCTGCACGCCCAGCGGATGCTCGAGCGCAGCGATCTGTCGCTCGAGCAGATCGCCGACGAGTGCGGCTTCGGGTCGGCTGCCGTGCTGCGGCAGAACTTCTCGCGGGTGCTCGGCACCACCCCGACGGCCTACCGTGCGCGCTTCTCGTGCGCCGACGACGGCGAGTCGTCTGCGGCCTGAGCGCGGCACCGCGCGACGCACGCTGCGCTCAGCGACGCACGCTGCACGGCGCGACGCACGCGGCGCTCAGCGCCGCACGCTGCTCAGTGATCCCAGTGGCCGGGGCTGGGAAGCGCGCGATAGTCGACGTCGACCCCGTCGGGGGTGACCGCGGCGGTGCAGTACAGCAGCGACTGGGTCGGGTAGCCGTGCGGACGGTTGTCGCGGATGATCGCCCGATCGTCCTCCGGGTCCAACCGTGCCGACGAGGCGAGCAGCGTCGTCCACTCGCCGGTCCAGTCGCCGCTGTCGGCGGCGGGCCCGAGCGCCCGGAACTCCGGCAGCCACGCCGCGATCCGGGGAGTGCCGAGGTCGTCGAGGTCGTCGTGCGCGATCATGTGGATGCCGTCGCCGAGCGGTGTCTCGCGCAGCTCCGCGCCGTCCCAGCTCAGCACGCGCGCTCCCTCCGGCCGAACCTCGAGCAGGTTGAAGCCGTGCATGGGAAGCGGAGCCACCGGGGACCGCCCCATGACCGATTCGAGGGCGAGCGAACCGCGAGAGACGGCGACGTCTGCCGCGAGATCCACGACGTCGGCGCGGTTCAGCAGCACCGCGAGTCGTCTCTCCGCCGCATTCACTGCGAGCCACGCGCCACCGGCACGCCGGTCGCGGATGCCCGAGACCCCGGGGTAGGCGTCCGGCCACCATTCGCCGAGGGCATCCCACTCCCGTTGCGGGTCTTCATCGCGCACCGCGAGCAGTCGCGCGGTCTCGGATCCGGCCACATCGATCACCACGGTGCACACGAGATCCAGTCTAGAAGCGCGTCGCAGTCCCGGGCCCGCGACGTCGCATGCTGGGGCAGAATCGAACCGTGAACATCGTCGTCGGGGTTACGGGTGGCATCGCCGCATACAAGACAGTGCACCTGGTGCGTCTGCTGACGAAGGCCGGACACGAGGTGACCGTCGTTCCGACCGAGGACGCCCTGCGATTCGTCGGCACCCCGACGTGGGAGGCTCTGAGCCGGCATCCGGTCACGACGAGCGTGCATGACGACGTCGCGCGGGTGCGTCATGTCGCACTGGGCCAGAACGCCGACCTGGTGATCGTCGCCCCCGCGACCGCGAACTCGATCGCGAAGATCACCGCGGGCATCGCGGACGATCTGCTCGGCACCACGCTGCTCGCGACCGAGGCTCCGGTGCTCATCGCGCCGGCCATGCACGCCGAGATGTGGCGCAACGCCGCCACGCAGGCGAACATCGCGACCCTGAGGTCGCGCGGAGTGCATCTGGTCGGCCCGTCCGACGGCGAGCTCGCCGGGGGCGACAGCGGGCCCGGCCGCATGTCGGAGCCGGAGCAGATCTTCGAGGCGGCCGTCGCGCTCCTCGCGCCGCGTGACCTCGGCGGGCTGGGTGTGGTCGTGTCCGCGGGCGGCACCAGGGAGCCGATCGATCCCGTGCGCTTCCTCGGCAACCGGTCGAGCGGCCGGCAGGGCATCGCGCTCGCGGTTGACGCCGCAGCCCGCGGCGCGAACGTCACGCTGGTCGCCGCCAACATCTCAGCGGATGTGCTGGCCGATGCCCGGCATCCGTCTATCAGGGTCGTCCCGGTCGGGACCGCGGCCGAGCTCGCCGACGCGATGAAGGATGCCGCCAGGGCTGCCGACATCGTCATCATGGCCGCCGCGGTCGCCGACTACCGCCCCGCGACGGTGTCGGAGCACAAGCTCACGAAGGAGCAGGGCGTTCTCACGCACCTCGACCTGGTCGAGAACGAGGACGTGGTCGCCGCGCTCGCGGTATCCCGCGCCGACGGCCGTGCGCCGCAGGGGCAGACCATCGTCGCCTTCGCGGCCGAGACGTCGGAGGACGCGGACGAACGTCGCGAGCGCGCTCGCCGCAAGCGCGAGCGCAAGGGCGTCGACCTGCTCGCGGTGAACCTCGCGAACGCCGAACACGGCTTCGAGAAGCGCGACAACGCGGTCGAGATCGTCGGGGCGGGAGGTGAGGTCGTGGCATCCGCCGCGGGATCGAAGCGCGAGGTCGCCCGCGTGATCCTGGATGCCGCGCGCAGAATGCGCTAAACTTGAGTCACATCCACTCAACTTTGTGGATGCCGACCCGAAGGAGTCTCCCCAGGAGGAACACATGCCAAGCCCGCAGAGCAGTGCCCAGAACGATGACCAGCAGTCCGCCCTCCAGCAGTTCGGTATCAATCTGACCGACCGTGCCCGACAGGGCAAGCTCGACCCCGTGATCGGGCGAGACAGCGAGATCCGTCGAGTCAGCCAGGTGCTCACCCGTCGCACGAAGAACAACCCCGTGCTGATCGGCGAGCCCGGCGTCGGCAAGACGGCCGTCGTCGAGGGGCTCGCCCAGCGCATCGTGGCGGGTGACGTCGCCGAGTCGCTCAAGGACAAGGAGCTCGTGTCGCTCGACATCTCGGCCCTCGTCGCCGGGGCGATGTACCGCGGCCAGTTCGAGGAGCGGCTGAAGAGCGTCCTCAAGGAGATCACCGAATCCGACGGGCAGATCATCACCTTCATCGACGAGCTGCACGTGCTCATGGGCGCGGGCGGCGGCGAAGGCTCGGTCGCGGCGTCGAACATGCTCAAGCCGATGCTGGCCAGGGGCGAGCTGCGGCTGATCGGCGCGACGACTCTCAACGAGTATCGGGAGTTCATCGAGAAGGACGCCGCTCTCGAGCGTCGCTTCCAGCAGGTCTACGTCGGTGAGCCCACGGTCGAGGACACCATCGCGATCCTCCGGGGGCTCAAGGGCCGCTACGAAGCGCATCACGGGGTGACGATCGCCGACAGCGCGCTGGTCGCCGCCGCTGCACTGTCGAACCGGTACCTGCCGGCCAGGCAGCTTCCCGACAAGGCGATCGACCTGATCGACGAGTCGATGTCGCGGCTCAAGATGGAGATCGATTCGTCTCCGGTCGAGATCGACCAGCTGAAGCGTCAGGTCGACCGCATGAAGCTCGAAGAGCTGGCGCTCAAGCGCGAGAAGGACGCCGCGTCGAAAGAGCGGCTCGCGGCCCTCCGCGAGCAGCTCGTGGGCATGGAGGCGCAGCTCGCCGAGCTCGAAGCCCGCTGGGCGCGCGAGCGCCAGGGCCTCAACCGTGTCGGCGACCTGAAGAAGCAGCTCGACGATGCGATCACCCAGCGCGACCTCGCGATGCGGGAGGCCGACTACACGCGCGCCTCGAAGCTCGAGTACGAGACGATCAAGCGCCTCGAACGCGACATCGCCGAGGCCGAGCAGGCCGAGGCGACGGTGTCGACCGAGGGTCGCATGGTCAACGAGCAGGTCACCGACGAGGACATCGCCGCCGTGATCGCCGCATGGACCGGCATCCCCGTCGGGCGACTGCTGCAGGGTGAGAGCGAGCGACTGCTGCACCTCGAATCCGAGCTCGGCAAGCGCCTGATCGGACAGAAGGATGCCGTGAAGGCCGTCTCCGATGCCGTACGGCGCTCGCGTGCGGGCATCAGCGACCCCGGTCGCCCGACCGGATCGTTCCTGTTCCTCGGCCCGACCGGTGTCGGAAAGACCGAGCTGGCGAAGGCCCTGGCCGACTTCCTGTTCGACGACGAGCGCGCCATGGTGCGCATCGACATGTCGGAGTACGGCGAGAAGCACTCCGTCTCCCGGCTCGTCGGAGCCCCTCCCGGGTACGTGGGCTATGAGCAGGGCGGTCAGCTGACCGAGGCCGTGCGACGGCGTCCCTACAGCGTCGTGCTGCTCGACGAGGTCGAGAAGGCGCACCCCGAGGTCTTCGACGTGCTGCTGCAGGTTCTCGACGACGGCCGACTGACCGACGGACAGGGCCGCACGGTCGACTTCTCGAACGTCATCCTGATCCTCACCTCGAACCTCGGTTCGCCGATCCTCATCGATCCGACGCTGTCGCCCGATGAGAAGCGCGAGCAGGTGATGGCGCTCGTGCACCAGGCGTTCCGGCCCGAGTTCCTCAACCGTCTCGACGACATCGTGATGTTCTCCGCGCTCAGTCAGGACGACCTGGCGCAGATCGTCGAGCTGTCGATCGACCAGCTGCACGACCGCCTGCGCGATCGGCGACTCACTCTGGCGGTCACCCCCGACGCACGGTCGTGGCTCGCCGAGCGCGGCTACGACCCGATGTTCGGCGCCCGGCCGCTGCGGCGTCTCATCCAGACCGAGGTGCAGAACAAGCTGGCCACGGCGCTGCTCTCGGGCGGAGTGCACGACGGCGACCTGGTCAGGGTCGACGTCGCGGTCGACGGCAGCGGGCTCATGCTCACGTCGACGTCACCCGAACCCGAGCCCGATCTCGGATCCGACGACGACGATGTGATCGACGCCGAGCTGCTCGACGAGTAGGACCCGGCCATGTGGCTCGGTCACGCCCGGGCATGACAAGAGGGGCGGATGCCATGGCATCCGCCCCTCTTGTGTGTCGCCCGTGGGCGATGCGTCAGGCGCTGAGGATGACGGTCTCGTCGATCGGGCGACGCACGCGCGGGGCGGTCTCGCCCTGCTGGAGTCCTTCAGGAAGACCGGCGGCGTCACCGAGCTCACCGACAGCGATGACGGTGAGGGCGGAGAATCGCGGCGACAGGTCGGCGAACTCGCGGATGACCTCGGGGTCGAAGCCGCTCATCTGGTGCACGAGAAGACCCTCGTGGTGGGCCTGCACCGAGAAGTGCGCGACGGCCTGGCCGAGGTCGTAGACCGCGTGGCTGATCGCCTTGCCCTCTTCGGACTCGGTCTCGGCGATCGCGACGACGAGCGCCGAGGCCTTCGAGGCCCAGAGCTGGTTGAACTCGACCAGCGAGTCGACGACCTGGTCGAACAGTGCGGTGCCGCGGCGAGCGACGATGAACCGCCACGGCTGCAGGTTGTAGGCCGACGGCGACCAGCGTGCGGCCTCGAGGGCGGCGTTCAGCTTGGCGTCGTCGATCGTGGTCTCGGCGTCGTAGGCGCGGGGGCTCCAGCGGCCGGCGAGGACGTCGAGGACGGGGTGCTCGGTGGGGGCGGTGCGGTCGATCACGGGAGTGCTCACGGAAGTGCCTTTCGAAAAGGAGTCGATCGGACTCCTTCGTCCGGGTACGAGGGTCTCAACAGATGTATGTGAACGCATATTCCCGATGACGCGAGATGACGTCGGGGGACGATCCGCGCTCAGTCCAGCAGGTTGCGGGATGCGGCGGAGGCGAGAGCTCGCCGCACCGCACGGATCGACGGCGCTGCGGCCGATACCCGACGAGCGGAGGAGAAGATCTCCCGACGTGGCTCATCGGGCAGCGGCGTGAGCGCGACGGTCGGTGCCTCGCCGGCCCACACGAGCTCGGGAAGGAGTCCGACGGCGAGACCGGCGCGGATCAGACGCACGTGCGCCGTGAGATCGGCGACCTCGAAGCGCACGTCGGGCTCGAAGCCGGCGGTGCGGCACAGCTGCTCGGCCCAGGCTCGCGACGCCGTGCCTGCGGGTTCGAGCACCCACGGCGCATCCCTGGTCGACCAGAGCGCGGCGACGGCGTCCTCGGCATCCCGGGTCCCCGGCTTCCTGGCCAGCGTGATGGAGTCGTGCACGAGCACCACGCGATCGAGATCGGCGTGGATCGGGCGGGTGCGACCGGGGTACTGCTCGGCGAGGATCAGGTCGAAGTCGCGGCTCGAGACGCCGACGAGCCCGGTCTCGGGATCGCTCTCGGTGACCTCCACGCGCAGGGCCGGATGCTGCTCGCGCAGCGCGTTGAGCGCCCCGGGGAGCAGGGAGTGCGCCGTCGATTGGAAGACCGCGATGTGCACGGTGCCGGTCACCTCGGTGAGCGACTCGGCGACCGCCACCTCGGCGTGTTCGAGCTGATCGAGGATGCCGATCGCCTCGGCCACGAGCACGGTGCCCTGCGGGGTGAACTGCACGCCGCGCCCCACCCGGCGGAGCAGCGGGACGCCGACGTCTCGTTCGAGGGCGCTGAGCTGCTGCGACACTGAAGCCTTGCTGTACGAGAGCGCATCGGCGACGGCCGAGAGCGTGCCGCGACGAGACAGTTCGACCAGCATCCGCAGTCGGTTGACGTCGAGCATCCTGAGCCTTTCGGAGTCGTCCCCATCGTTCACTCCGGCTGAACAGAATGGTCCCGAATCGGTTGATAGACGTAGCCTACCGGCGAGGCTGACAATGATCGAGCCGCACACGTCCCCGGGTGTGCGATCCCCCTGGAAGGCTCACCCCGATGACTGTCGTCGCCGACACCACCACCCCCGACACCACGCCGAGCACCGACGAGGTCGCCGCCCTCGTGCAGCGTTGGCTCACCGAGAGCGAGACGCACCCCGTCGAACCCGCAGCGCAGCGTCTCTCCGAGGTTCTCAAGGACCCGAACGGACTCGCCTTCACGGTCGGCTTCGTCGACGGCGTGATGCGCCCGGAAGACCTCAGTGTCGCCGGCCGCGCTCTCGCCGACCTCTCGGACATCACGCCCTCGCTGCTGCCCGGCTACCTCCGCGCCGCGATCAAGACCGGCGGCTTCTGGGCGCCGAAGCTGCCGGGCGTCGTCGTGCCGATCTCGCGCCGCGTGCTGCGCGCGATGGTCGGGCACCTCGTGCTCGATGCGACGCCGTCGAAGCTCGGCCCGGCGATCGCGAAGCTGCGCAAGAGCGGCAACCGCCTGAATCTCAACCTCCTCGGCGAGGCGGTGCTCGGCGAGCGTGAGGCCGGCCGCCGCCTGCAGGGCACCTACGACTTCCTCGCCCGCAAGGACGTGGACTACGTGTCGATCAAGGTGTCGAGCGTCGTCAGCCAGCTGTCGATGTGGTCGTTCGACGAGGCTGTGGCCGACGTCGTCGAGAAGCTCACCCCCCTGTACGAGCTCGCCGCGACCTCGGAGGCCGCCGGCAAGACCAAGTTCATCAATCTCGACATGGAGGAGTTCCGCGACCTCGACCTGACGATCGCGGCGTTCACCAGCATCCTCGACCAGCCCGGGCTCGAGAAGCTCGAGGCCGGGATCGTGCTGCAGGCCTACCTGCCCGATGCGCTCGGCGCGATGCAGCATCTCCAGGAGTGGGCCTCGGCTCGCCGCGCGAAGGGCGGTGCGCCGATCAAGGTGCGCGTCGTCAAGGGCGCGAACCTCGCCATGGAGCACGTCGACTCGGCGGTGCACGGCTGGCCGCTCGCCACCTACGGCACCAAGCAGGATTCCGACACGAACTACAAGCGGGTGCTCGACTGGTCGATGACGCCCGATCGACTGGATGCCGTGCGCATCGGTGTCGCGGGACACAACCTCTTCGACATCGCCTACACCTGGCTGCTGGCGCAGGCCCGCGGGGTGACGGATGCCGTCGAGTACGAGATGCTCCTCGGCATGGCGACGGGTCAGGCCGAGGCCGTCCGCAAGGACGTCGGTCAGCTGCTGCTCTACACGCCCGTGGTGAACCCGGCCGAGTTCGACGTGGCCATCGCGTACCTCGTGCGCCGCCTCGAGGAGAACGCGAGCCCGGAGAACTTCATGTCGGCCGTGTTCGAGCTGGCATCCGACCCCGCACTGCTCACTCGCGAGCGTGAGCGCTTCGAGCGCTCCCTGGCCGGTCTCGAGGCCGACCGCTCCGTGCCCTCGTCGAACCGCGTGCAGGACCGTGCGGCCGAGGCCGCCGCGGGTGCCGGCGGTGAGGTGACCACCGGTTTCGAGAACCAGTCCGACAGCGACCCGGCGATCGCCGCGAACCGCACCTGGGGTCGCGAGATCCTGGCGCGGTCGGTGGAGTCGACACTGGGTCTCGACTCGATCGCTCTCGCCAAGGTCGAGACGACCGACGAGCTCGACGGCGTCTTCGCCGCCGCATCCGCCGCCGCCGTGCGGTGGGCCGCACTGCCGGCCGCCGAGCGTGCGGCCGTGCTGCACCGCGCGGGCGACGAGCTCACCGCCCGTCGCGGTCAGCTCATCGAGATCATGGCCCACGAGGCGGGCAAGACCATCGCCGAGGCCGACCCGGAGGTCTCGGAGGCGATCGACTTCGCGCACTACTACGCCGAGCGTGCCCTCGACCTCGAGAACGTCTCGGGTGCGGAGTTCGTCCCGTCGAAGGTCACCGTCGTGACGCCGCCGTGGAACTTCCCGGTCGCGATCCCCGCCGGTGGAGTGCTCGCCGGCCTCGCCTCGGGCTCCGGTGTGATCATCAAGCCCGCCAAGCTCACGCAGCGCTGCGGCGCGGTCATGGTCGAGGCGCTGTGGGCGGCCGGTGTGCCGCGTGACCTGCTCGCCCTCGTCGATCTCGCGAACCGCGATCTCGGCACGCGCCTCGTCGCCAGCCCCGAGGTCGACCGGGTCATCCTCACCGGTGCCTACGAGACGGCGCAGCTGTTCCGCTCGTTCCGCTCCGACCTGCCGCTGCTCGCCGAGACCAGCGGCAAGAACGCGATCATCGTGACGCCGTCGGCCGACCTCGACCTCGCGGCCGCCGACGTCGCCCGCAGCGCGTTCGGCCACGCGGGGCAGAAGTGCTCGGCGGCATCGCTCGCGATCCTCGTGGGCTCGGTCGCCGACTCGCAGCGCTTCGAGCGTCAGCTGGTCGACGCCGTCACCTCGATGCGCGTCGGCCTGCCCGACGACCCGGCGACCCAGATGGGACCGATCATCGAGCCGGCGAACGGCAAGCTGCTCACCGCGCTGACGACTCTCGAAAAGGGCGAGCGCTGGCTCGTCGAGCCGAAGAAGCTCGACGACGAGGGGCGTCAGTGGACTCCCGGCGTCAAGATCGGCGTCGCTCCGGGCTCGACCACGCACCTGACGGAGTTCTTCGGACCCGTGCTCGGCATCATGCGCGCGAAGGACCTCGACGAGGCGATCCGTCTGCAGAACGCCGTCGACTACGGCCTCACCGCCGGCATCCACTCGCTCGACTCCGATGAGGTCGCCACCTGGCTCGACCGGGTCGAGGCCGGCAACCTCTACGTCAACCGCGGCATCACCGGCGCGATCGTGCAGCGTCAGCCGTTCGGCGGCTGGAAGCGCTCCGCGGTCGGTGCCGGCGCGAAGGCCGGTGGCCCGAACTACCTGTTCGGCCTCGGAGAGTGGGCCCCGGCCGAACTTCCCGCCGCAGCGCCCGGCGCCGCCGTGAACTCGGCCGTCGAGGCCGTGCTCGCCGCTGCGGGTGCAGACCTCGGCGCCGTCGAGATCGAGTGGCTGCATCGCGCCGCCGCGTCCGACGAGCGTGCCTGGGTCGACGAGTTCGGCGCCGTGAGCGACAAGTCCGGTCTCGGTGTCGAGCGCAACGTGTTCCGGTACCGCCCGGTCGCCGTCGACGTGCGCATCGCCGAGGCGGCGTCGCTCGCCGACGGCATCCGCGTGATCGCCGCTGCGCTGCGCAGCGGCAGCCCGTTCACGGTGTCGGCATCCGCTCTGCCGTCTCGCGTCGAGAAGGCGCTGCGCGCGCAGGGCGTGACTCCGAAGATCGAGAACGACGCCGCCTGGGTCAAGCGCTACGCGAAGGCCGCGGCGAAGGCCGAGCACACCTGGCAGCGCGTGCGCCTGGTGGGCGGCGATGCGTCGGCCCTGTTCGAGGCCCTCGGCGGCACGCCTGATGTCGCCGTCTGGTCGCACGCCGTGACGGGTGCGGGTCGCGTCGAGATGCTGCCGTTCCTGCACGAGCAGGCCGTCTCGATCACGAACCACCGGTTCGGCAACCCGACGACCCTGTCAGAGGGCCTGATCTGATCCCGGACTGTGACCGTCTGAACGACGAGGCCCCACCCTGCAGACGTCTGCGGGGTGGGGCCTCGTCGATGGAGGGATGTCCGAGCGACCTCAGCCGCGCAGCGCCTCGCCGAGCTTGACCCGCGACCCCATGCGCAGCAGCGAGTTCTCGTAGATCTTCGCGCCGATCATGATCGCCGCGACGCAGCTGGCGAGCAGGATCACGAGGCTGAGCAGCGGCTCCCACCACTGCGCCTCGCCGACGAACAGCCGCATCGGCATCCCGACCGGAGCCGAGAACGGCACGTACGACATGATCGTCAGCACCAGCGGGTTGTCGTTGAAGAAGATGACCAGGATGTACGGCGCCATGATCAGCATCGTGATCGGGGTGGTGGTCGAGCCGATGTCCTCCTGACGCGAGACCATCGATGCGGCAGCGGCGAACAGAGCCGCCAGCAGGATGAAGCCGAAGAGGAAGAACACGGCGAACCAGATGATCGGGGCGCCGAGGGTCGACAGCACCTCGCGTTGACCCGTCGCTATGAGACCGATGGTGGCGACCGCGGCGAGGGCGAGGATCTGACCCATCGCGAGGATCGTGTTGCCGATCACCTTGCCCGCCAGCAGCGTGCGGGCCGAGATGGTCGACAGCAGGATCTCGACCACGCGGGTCTGCTTCTCCTCCACGACGCTCTGCGCGATGGTGCCGCCGAAGGTCGCCGCCGCACCCATGAAGACGACTCCGAACGCGATCGCGATGAAGTACCGCAGCAGCGGGTTCGTCGTCGCCGGTTCGAGGATCTCGATGTCGGGTGCCTGCGACAGCGCCGACACGAGGCTGGTCGGTGCGTCCTTGAGAGCGATGATCGTCACCCCGGTCGGTCCGTCGCCGGGGAGCACCGCGGCGTCGACCTCCTCCGATCGCACGAGCTCTTCGGCCGCGGCCTGGTCGGCGACCTCGGTGATCTCGACCGCGGGGAGAGCCGACACCTCGGATGCCGTCTCGGAGGTCACTGCGACGGGCATCGCATCGGTGTTCTTGCTCGCGAAGCCCCCGATCACGATGCCGGCGAGGGCGAGCAGCAGCAGGATTCCGGTGGAGATCAGGAACGCCTTGCTGCGCAGCTTCGACCCGATCTCCCGCTCGGCGACGAGCCAGATCATCGATGCCTGCGAGGGCGAGCCTGCAGACCCGGTGGTGTTCGAGGTGCTCACTGGATGACCTCCTTGAAGATCTGGGCGAGGGACGGATGCTTGGGGGCGAAGCTCGCGACGTCTCCGCGTTCGACGGCGGTGCGCAGCACGCGCTGCGCGGTGTCGGCGTCTTCGGCGTCGAACAGGGCGTAGCCGCCCTCGAAATCGATCACGGTCACGCCGGGCTCGGCGCGCAGCCAGCCGGCATCCCCGGCGGAGACCAGCTCGTAGCGGTCGCCCGCGTGCTGAGCGCGCAGCCCGTCGCGCGAGCCGGCCGCGCGGATCGTGCCGCCGGCGAGGATCACCAGGTCGTCGCAGAGCCGCTCGACCACATCGAGCTGGTGCGAGGAGAACAGGATCGACGCGCCCTTGGCGGCGCTCGCCTGGAGCACCGACGCGACGACGTCGACCGCGAGCGGGTCGAGGCCCGAGAACGGCTCGTCGAGGATGAGCACCTCGGGGTCGTGCACGAGGGCGGCGGCGATCTGCGCGCGCTGCTGGTTGCCGAGCGACAGCGACTCGATCGTGTCTCCCAGGCGCTCGCCGAGTCCCAGCTCGGTGAGCAGCGCGGTCGCGCGCGACTCGGCATCCGCCTTGCTGAAGCCGTGCAGACGGGCGAGGTAGACGATCTGCTCGAGCACCTTCATCTTCGGGTAGAGGCCGCGCTCTTCGGGCATGTAGCCGAAGTGGCGCCGGTCGGTGCTCGACAGCGGCCGACCGTCGAGTGCGACGGTGCCCCCGTCGGAGCCGAGCAGCCCGAGGACGATGCGCATGGTCGTGGTCTTGCCGGCGCCGTTGCCGCCGACGAACCCGGTGAGGCGCCCCGGCGCCACCTCGAATGAGACGTCGTCGAGCACGCGCCGAGAGCCGTAGCTCTTGGTGATGCCGGTGAGTACGAGCTTTCCTGTGGTCATGCCTTCACGCTATGGCGCGGTGCGGGACCGCGGCATCCCCCACGTGGCGGATCTGCGGGTGGAGTTGCGCAGCGCGGGAGGCGACGGTGGTCCGCCGCGCGGGGGAGAGCCCGCGTCAACGCAGGAAGAGCACCGAGAGGATCCGGAGCGCGAACGGGGCCATGGTCACGACGAACATGACGCCGACGATGATCCCGACGATCAGCCAGGGGCTGCGTCGCCGGAGGCGCTGGCCGGGCAGGGCGACGCCCGGCGGCGGGGGAGTGAGCAGCCCTGCGGGCGCAGCGAACGGCAGGGCGGGAGCTCCCGGATAAGGGCCAGGATGCTGCCCTGGAATCTGCCCTGGACCCTGCAGTGCTGCCGGGGATCCCGGATGCTGCGTGAGCCGCAGCCGGTCATCGCGCCAGCGCGCCCACTGGTCGAGCTTCGTGAGAAGCGCCCCGACGGCTCCGAACAGCCACGCCCAGGTGGCCGGGTCGAGGGTCGAGACATCGCGTCGTGCATAGAGGAACAGCCAGTCGTCGACGATCTCGACGTCGAGCTGCGCGGCGTGGTCGATGAAGCGCGCCATCACATCGGGGGTGAACAGGTACAGCGCATCGACCTCATAGCCCGTCGGGCAGTAGAGCGAGAAGTAGCGGTCGAAGTCGCCCTCGAGCGAGAGGCGCTGGTCGCTTCTGAAGGCGCCAGCGAGCGTGCTGCCGAGCGTGTTGTTGCCGAGCGCGTCGAGCACGATGTTCGGCAGGGGCACGTCGAGTTTGACCGCGACGTATCCCCAGCGATGCGTCGTCGACTGCTTGCCGTTGCTGGTCGTGTACTGGTAGTTGCCGAACTCGACGAAACGCGGCTCCACGCCGCGCAGCACGTCGGTCGACATCCGACTCGAGCCCGACGAGAAGATCATGCCGGGCAGGGGCGGCTCGTCGATGCGGTCGAGATAGCTCATGGCGTTGGCCCGGGCGAATCGCGCGAGGCGGAAGCGAGTGATGTTGCGCAGGCGGATGCTGCGGCGCACGAGCATCACGACGCCGACGACGATGCCGGCGAGAAGCATGAGCCCGATGAGCGCGGCGACGGCGACCCCCGCCTCCTGACCGACCGCATAGCCGAGGCCGAGGATCATGATCCCGAAGATGGGAACGACGCAGAGCAGCGCGAATCCGACGCCGACCCAGGCGATGATCCGTGCGGCCGACGTGGGGTGAGCGGTGCGCTGGGCGCGTGCGAACGCGTCGACCTCGGCGGAATTCACCGGATCGAGCAGGGCGCGGGCGTCGAAGGACCCGGCGGGAGCACCGGCCGACGGCACAGGAGCAGGCGTGGGAACTGTCACGCGTCCACGGTAGCCGAGCGCCTTCTCCGCAGCGTCAGCGACGGCCGGCGTGCAGAGCGGTGCGCACGAGGAGTCCGGCCACGAGAGCCCAGAATGCGGCGCTGACGCCCAGCACCGCGATGCCGGATGCCGCCACCAGGAAGGTCACCACGGCGGGGATGCGCTCGCCGGGGTCGTCCATCGCCTGCTGCACCGACGACCCGAAGGCGGCGAACAGCGCGAGCCCCGCGACAGCCGGGATGACTGCGTCGGGAGCGAGCAGCACCAGTGCGGCGAACGCTGCCGAGAAGCCGCCGAGCACGAGGTACGAGACGCCGGTCGAGACACCGGCGACCCACCGGCGCCGTGGGTCGGGATCGGCGTCGGGTGAAGCGGCGAGGGCCGCGCTGATCGCCGCGAGGTTGATCGCATGGCCGCCTGCCGTCGCGCCGATCGCGGTGCCGACACCCGTGACGAGCATCGCCGGACGCCAGGGGACCTCGTAGCCGAAGCTGCGCATGATGGCGATGCCCGGCACGTTCTGCGAGGCCATCGTCACGATGAACAGCGGCAGCGCCACCCCGACCAGAGCGCCGACCGTGAACGTGGGGGCGGTCAGCTCGATCCGGGGGACGAGGAGTCCGGCATCCACTGCCGTGCTCTCCTGCACCAACGAGACGGCCACCACGACTGCTGCCGCGACGAAGGCGAGCGGCACGGCCCACCGCGGCGCGAGACGCGCGAAGACCAACCACGTGATCACCACGGGAACCACGCCCCACGGATTCGCCACGAGTCCGGTGATCGGTGCGAGGCAGAGGGGCAGGAGCACTCCGGCGAGCATGGCCTGCGCGATGGACGGAGGGATGCGGGCGATCAGGGTGCCGAGAGCGGGCCACAGCGCCGTGAGCAGGATGAGCGCGGCCGTGACGAGGAACGCGCCGACCGCTGCCGACCATCCGCCGTCGACTGCTCCGGTGGCGGCGAGGAGGGCGGCGCCGGGAGTCGACCAGGCGACGGTGATCGGCATCCGATATCGCCAGGCGAGGACGACGCAGGCGAGCCCCATCGTGAGGCTGACCGCGAGCAGCCCGCTGGCGGCCTGCTCGGGGGTCGCTCCGACGGCGCTGAGGCCCGTGAGCACCACGGCGAACGAGCTCGTGAACCCGACCAGCGCGGTGACCACCCCGGCCAGGATCGGTCGGGAGAGGGGCGCGGCGGTCGGCATGCGTCAGAGGCTATCGCGTGTCGAGGTCACGCCAATCCCATCCGGTGCGCGAGGACGACGGCCTGCACGCGGTCGCGCGCGCCGAGCTTCTGCAGGATGCGCGACACGTGCGTCTTCACCGTCGCCTCTCCGATGAACAGGGCGCTCGCGATCTCGGCGTTGCTGCGCGCATCGGCCAGCAGCACGAGCACCTCCGCCTCACGGTCGGTGAGCGGGTCGGCGAGCACGGTCGCTGCGACCTGCGACGGCGCGGAGGGGGATGCCGAGGCGGATGCCGGTGCGGATGCCGTCGTGAACCGAGCCAGTACGCGTCGTGTGACCTCGGGCGCCAGCATCCCGTCGCCCGCGGCGAGGGCCCGCACCGCGGCGATGAGATCCTCGGCGCCGGCGTTCTTGAGCAGGAAGCCACTCGCACCCGCGTCCAGCGCCTGGTAGAGGTAGTCGTCGCGATCGAACGTCGTGACGATCGCGATGGCCGCTCCGACCGCCGGGTCGGCGACGATCCGCCGAGTGGCCTCGATGCCGTCCATGTCGGGCATCTGCACGTCCATCGTGATGACGTCGGGGCGCAGAGCGGATGCCTGCGCCACGGCGTCGGCGCCGGTCGCCGCCTCGCCGACCACCGTGATGTCGGGTTGCGTGTCGAGGATCGTCCGGAATCCGGCTCGCAGCATCGCGTGATCGTCGACGAGCAGGACGCGGATGGGTGCGTCGGACCCGCTCATGAGGAGACACCCGTCTCGATCGGCGACGCGGCCTGCGCGCCGCCGGCGCCGGTCAGCGGAACTCGAGCCCGCACCCGCAGACCTCCCGCCGCGCGAGGAGCGACGTCGAGCGTGCCACCGGATGCCGCGGCGCGCTCGCGCATGCCCAGCTGACCGAGTCCGGGGCGGAGCACGGCCACGGCGCGACCGGTGTTGACGATCTCGACCTCGACCCCGTCATCGTCGTAGCGCACGCGCACATCGGCGGTCGCGCCGACGCCGGCATGACGCCGAGCATTCGTGAGCGACTCCTGGGTGATGCGATACAGGTTCACGGACACGACCGAGGGCACGGGCCTCGGGGTGCCGATCACCGCATAGTCGGTGGGCAGTCCCGCCTCCGACGACGCGTCGACCAACGAGCGGATGTCGTCGAGCGTCACGGTCGACGCGGCATCCGCCGTCTCGCCGCCGGGTGTGCGAAGCGTCTCGAGCAACTGCCGCAGCTCGTGGATCGCATCGCGCGCGGAGTCCTCGATGCCGCTGAGGATGCTCGTGGTCTTCGCAGGGTCCTGATCGATCACGAGACGAGCGGCGCCCGCCTGCACGCCCATGACCGACACGTGATGGGCGACCACGTCATGCAGCTCTCGGGCGATGCGCACGCGGTCGAGGGCGACGGCCTGCGCCGCGGTCACCTCGCGCTCCTGCTCGAGTTCGGCCGTGCGCTGCTCGAGCACCGCGCGTTCGCGTGCGGCGTGCCAGGAGCGCTCGCCGAAGTAGTAGGCGCCGCCGAAGTACAGCACGTTCAGCAGCAGCTGGATGAGCATGAACGCGAGGTACGGAGACAGGAGTCCCGCCGCGACCTCGGCCTTCGCCGCCTCTTCGATGGCTTCGCGGTACATCGTGATGATCAGCCAGACGAACATGCCGAGGATGATGCCGACGCGCACGATCATCGCGGCCCGGCGGTTGTTCATCCAGGCGCCGACCGTATAGAGCGACACGAACATGGCGATGTTGCCGACATAGATCTCGGGCACCTGGAACGAGATGGCGAGGAAGTATGCCAGCGACACGGCGATCGCGACCGGGGCCGGCCAGCGCCGACGCACCGCCAGCGGTGCGGTGACCGCGACCGCGTAGACGAGAGCCGTCCACGGTTCTGCCCGGGTGTCGCCGTAGATGTCGGCCACGGTCGAGAGAGCGGCGCTGAGGACGGCGCCCACGAACATGACCGCCGCGAGCACGAGGTCGCTGCGCTGCTCGCGGACGCTGGGGATGCGGGTGAACGGCGCTGCAGACATCCTCTTACCGTAGAGCCGGGGCGGATGCGGCGGCATCCCCCGCACGGGGGATCGTGGCGGGGCCGTGGTGACGTGCAGACACGCGATCCTGCGAGAATCGAGCGTGACCTCGACTCCGCACACCGCGAAGCCCCGCCTCGCCCCGCTCTACCTCGCCGGATTCACCACCGCTTTCGGGGCCCACGGCATCGCGGCGGCGCTGGGCGCGGAGACCGAGGACATCGGGTGGACGCTGCTCGCGTTCGGGCTCACCCTCGCGCTCTACGACCTCGCCGAGGTGCTGCTCAAGCCGCTGTTCGGCGCGCTGAGCGACCGGGTGGGCGTGCGCCCTGTCATCATCGGCGGCCTCCTCGCGTTCTCGGCGTTCTCGGTCGTCGGCGCCGTGGTTCCCGGCATGCTCGGACTCGTCATCGGTCGATTCGGGCAGGGTGCGGCGGCATCAGCCTTCTCGCCGTCGTCGTCGGCTGCCGTCGCCCGGCTCACCGACGATGCCACCCGCGGGAAGTACTTCGGTCGCTACGGCTCGTGGAAGAGTCTCGGCTACGCGCTCGGTCCGCTGATCGGCGCCGTGCTCGTGGTCTGGGGCGGCCTGCCCGCGCTGTTCTGGGCACTCGCCGTGCTCGGTCTCGGCGCTGCACTGTGGGTCGCTGCAGCGGTGCCACGGGTCGCCGTGCTGCCCCGCAAGCGAGTCACGCTCGTCGATCTCGGTCGAGAGCTGATCGCGCCCGGATTCCTCGTCCCGACCCTGGTGCTGGCGGCGACGACCGGCGCCCTGGCGGTCGCCGTCGGATTCCTCCCGCTGCTCGGGCGGCAGGCCGGGCTCGACACCGTCTGGAGCATGGCCATCGTGACCGTGCTCGCGATCGCGTCGAGCGTGGCTCAGCCGTTCGTGGGCGCCGCGCATGACCGCGGGCGCATCTCGGTGCGCACAGGCGCCGTCGGCGGCCTGGCGCTGATCGCGGCCGGCATCGCGCTCGCCGCGGTCACGCAGACTCCGGCCGCGCTCGTCGTCACCGCGCTGCTGGTCGGCATCGGCGTCGGGGTCGCGACGCCGATCGCGTTCTCGCACCTGGCCGCATCGACCCCGCCGGAGCGGATGGGCCGCACGATGGGCAGCGCCGAACTCGGACGCGAGCTGGGAGATGCGGGTGGTCCTCTCGTGGCGGGCGCCGTGGCGACGGCATCCGTCCCCGGCGTCGGTCTCGCGGCGGTGGCCGCGCTCACGGCCGGAGCCGGAGTGCTCGCACTGGTGGGATTGCGGCGGGACCGCAGAAGCTCTTGACGCGTCACTTGTATTTTGCAAGTGTTGGCGCATGAGCCTCTTCATCACCTGCCCCGTCGAGAGCGTCGACCGGGCCACCGCGTTCTACACCGCTCTCGGCTGGACCCTCAACGCCGAGATGTCCGATCACAATGTGTCGTGCTTCATGATCGCGCCCGAGCAGTACGTGATGCTCGGCAGCCGCGAGATGTATGCGAGCGTCGGCGGCACGGAAGACGTGATCGGCGGCCCTGACACCCCCTCGAAGGTCACTGTCTCGTTCGACCTCGACAGTCGTGAGGCGGTCGACGAGCTCGTCGACCGCGCGGCTGCCGCCGGCGGTCGGATCGGCGACACCGACGACTACCCCTTCATGTATCAGCGCCAGTTCGACGATCCGGACGGCTATCACTACTCGCCGTTCTGGATGAAGCCGGACGCCGATCCGGGCGCGTGAGCGACCTCGCCGCAGCCCTCGACGTCGTCGGTGCCCGCTGGGCCCTGCTCATCATCGAGAAGCTGCTCGACGGGCCGCAGAGATACGGCGATCTGCAGCGTGAGCTCGGAGCTCCGACGAACATCCTCGCGACACGTCTGCGCGAGCTCGAAGCGGCCGGAGTGCTGCGGCGACTGCCCCTGCGGCACAACACGCGCGCCTATGCCCTCACCGAGCGAGGCGTCGCATTGCGGGAGGCGATCGAGGCTCTCGGCCGCTGGGGCGCGGAGGTGCCGGCACCCGCCGAGCAGAACGAGCGCATACTGTGAACATCGCCGCCCTCTCGTGCGAAGGAGCACTCTGATGACCGGACGCATTCTGATCGACCTCTTCATGACCCTCGACGGCGTCGCACAAGGGCCGGGCGGCATCGACGAGGATCCGTCCGGAGGCTTCGAGTTCAGCGGTTGGCAGGCAGGGTATCCGTCGTCGGGGATGGGGCCCCAGGTGCAGCGGGGGATGCAGGGACTCGATGCGCTGCTGCTCGGGCGCCGCACGTACGACATCTTCGCCGCGTATTGGCCGCATCACACCGACGGTCCGTCGGGGGAGATCGGCAGGCTCTTCGATCGGGTCCCGAAGTATGTGGCGACACGGGATGCCGACCTCGATCTGTCATGGAAGGGCAGCGAGCGCGTCGGAGACGACCTCGCCGCGGAGATCGCCGCGATGCGCGAGCGGCACGACGAGGTGCACGTGATCGGCAGCATCGATCTCGCGCACTCGCTGCTGGCCGAGGGGCTGTTCGACGAGCTCAACCTATGGGTCTATCCGATCCTTCTGGGCACGGGCAAGAAGGTCTTCGACGACGGCGCTGAGCCGGCGGTGCTGCGGCTGCTCGAGGCGCCGGTCGCCGACGACAGCGGAGTGCTGCTGCTGCGCTACGGGCGGACGGATCGGGTGCCCGAGGTCGGCACCTTCGAGGACTGAAACGGTATATCGCCCGCTTCTTCCCTCCTGCGTGGCGATCCGATAGCTTCAACTCAACGCGGCCGGAACGGCCGCGGTTCCGAGGTCCAGCGCAGGGTCCCGTTCACGGCGTGCTCGACTTCCGTCGGAGGGTGGAGCTATGGCGCAACGACGCGCTCTGATTCATGCAGTTCTGGGTGGGGTGGCGGCGATCGCACTCGCACTCGGGGGAGCGACCGCAGCGGGAGCTGTGGAGGACGATCCGACGATCGATCCCGGGGCGACCACAGGCGAGGTGATCGCGACGACCGACGACATCGCAGCCGACCCGCTCGATCTCGACGCCGACCCGCTCGAGGGCGACGCCGCCTCGCTCGAGGGTGCCGCCGCCGATGCAACACTCAGTGACGCCGCACCCGCGCCGGCGGTCGTCGAGGACGCGCCTGCACTCGCACCTGCGCCAGCACTCGCCCCTGCACTGATGCCGCCTCCGGCACTGATCCCGCCACCGCCACCGGCGCCTCAGGGCACCGGAACGATCAGCGGCACCGTGACACGCGAAGACAACGGGGCTCCGATCTCCGGCGTGAGCGTGTCGGTGAGCGGGCGCGCGTGGGTGACACCGACGGCCCTCACGGACGAGAACGGCGACTACACCCTTCGTGGACTCGCGGACGACTCCTACGTCGTGTCGTTCTGGGCCGGAGGCGGGACGGACCTCATGCGCGAGCACTGGGATGGAGTCACAGATTCCTCGGCCGCCACTCCTGTCGTCATCGCCGGCGGTGCGTCGGTCGCCGACATCGACGCGTCGCTGAGCACCGGCGGCGCCATCGAGGGCATCGTCACCCGGGCGCAGGACGGCTCAGCGGTCGCGGGCGCCACTGTCTCGGCACTCTCGGACAACAACGAGATCGTCGCATCGACCCAGGCCGACGCGTCCGGCGAGTACCACCTCGGCGGTCTTCCTGGCGGCTCCTACCGCCTGTATTTCGGGTCGCCTGACCCCGACCTGGCGTGGGAGTTCTGGGACGACGCATACGGCTGGGACGCCGCGACGCTCATCACGATCGTCGAGAAGCAGACGATGACGAATGTGGATGCCGCACTCGAACGCGTCGGTTACATCAGCGGCACCGTGACGAAGACCGCCGACGGTTCTCCCGTCAACGCTTCTGTCACGGTCAGCGGCATCGACCGAGACATGCGGTTCGCATTCGTCGGCAGTGACGGCAGTTTTCGCGTCGCCGTCGCGCCGGGGACCTACCTGGTGAGTTTCGACGCCTTCGATTCCGGCCTGCTCGACGAGTATTGGGACGACGCCGCCGTCCCCGAGGACGCCACCTCTGTGGTGGTCGCGGCCGGCGACGACGTCACGGGTGTCGACGCACAGCTCGATGCAGCGGCGACCATCGCCGGCACGGTCACGATGGCGAGCTCGGAAGACCGGGAGATGCTCGTCGAAGCGTGGGACGGCAGCGAACGTGTCGGGTATGTGATCGCCGATCGGCAGACCGGGGCGTACACCCTCAACATCCCTGCCGGGACGTACATCCTCAAGGCATCTGCGATCTTCTACAACGACAGCCCGACGAGGGCGAAGCCGCAGTTCTACGACGGCGTCGAGACGGCGGATCTCGCGACCCCCGTCACGGCGATCGCCTCCACGACAGTGGGCGGCATCGACTTCACTCTCGTGCCGATCACTGAACCGGAACCCGAACCCGAGCCCGAACCGGAGCCCGAGCTGACTGTCTCGATCGCGTCCACCCGCGCCGGCGGTGACATCGACGTCTCGGGTACCGGGTTCACTCCTGGCGCGACGATCGCGTTCGAGTTGCGCTCGAGTCCGGTGGCTCTGGGAACCCTGACCGCCGACGCGAACGGCGCGCTCACCGGTACTTTCCGTATTCCCGCGAACACGCCTCCGGGAGCGCACACGCTCGTGGCGCTGAACGCGCAGTCGGAGGTGGTGGCGAGCGTCGCTCTGCAGGTGACCCAGGCACCGGCCCCCGAAGCACCGATCGCGGCGGTTCCGACCACGACGGCAGCGGGTGCGGGCGCGGTCGCGGCTCGTGGCGACACGCTGGCGAACACCGGTGCCGATGTGCCCGCGTTCGCGTCGATGATGGCGGCCGGCCTGCTGTTCGCCGGCCTGTTGCTCGTGCGTCGTCGGCGCGTGCGCAGCTGACGGCGTTGGCGACGAGGACCCGGTGACTTCTGCGGAAGGGGCCGGGTTCTCACTGTCCGGCTCAGCGGGCGCCGAGCACCCGCTCGATCACCCTCGCCACCCCGTCGTCGTCGTTCGAGGTGGTCGTCTCATCCGCGGCGTCCTGCACGACGTCCGTCGCGCCGGCCATCGCCACACCGTGGCCGGCCCAGCGCAGCATCTCGACGTCGTTGAGGGCGTCGCCGAAAGCGATCACATCGCGGCGGTCGATCTCGAGGTGCTCGCAGAGGCGCGCGAGCCCGGTGGCTTTGGTCACGCCCTCGGCCATGACCTCGACGAACGGGGCGCCTGAGAGCGTCGCCTCGAAACCGGTCAGCCCGAGGTCGCGCAGCGCGTCGAACAACGCCGTCGGGGCGAGTTCTGGGTGCCGGATCACGAGCTTGAGGCTGGGTGCGGCCAGCACATGATCGAGCTCGACGCCGCCCATCGTGCGTGGATCGCGCTTGTGGTCGGCGAGATCGGCGATCTCGGCATAGCCGTGCTGCGCGACGAACGTCTCGCCGCCCTCACGCACGCTCGCGAACAGCAGTCCGGGGATGCTGGCGCGCAGCGCCTCGGCCAGGGTGCGGATCGTCTCTGCCGGAAGCTCTTCCGCGAACAGCATCCGTCCATCGACGAGATGCGTCGCGTAGGCGCCGTTGCTGCACAGCGCCCAGCCGTCGAAGCCCGCGCCGTCCGCGAGCGCGCGTAGACCGATCGGCTGGCGAGCGGTCACCGGGACGACGTGGATGCCACGGGCGCGCGCCGCGTCGAGGGCCGCGCGGGTGCGCCGCGTGACCGATGCCGAGGAGTCGAGCAGTGTCCCGTCGAGATCGGTCGCGATCAGGCGGACGGTCACAGTCTCAGGAGAAGATCATCGGCAGGTCGTCGTCTTCCTCGGCCCCGCCGAGGTCGAACTCGACGACCACGGGAACGTGGTCACTGGGCTGCTCGCCCTTGCGCTCTTCGCGGTGGATCGACGCTCCGGTGACCGCCTCGGCGAGTGTCTTCGAGCCGAGGATGAAGTCGATGCGGATGCCCTCGTTGCGAGGGAACTTCAGACGCTGGTAGTCCCAGTAGGTATAGCCCTCGGGAAGCAGTGGGCGGACGACATCGGTCAGGCCCGCGTCGGCGAGAGCGAAGAAGGCCTGACGCTCCTGCGGCGAGACGTGCGTCGAGACGCCCTCGACGATGTCGGGGTCGCCGTTGTCGGCGTCGAACGGGATGATGTTGAAGTCGCCCACCAGAGCGAGCGGCAGTTCGGGGTTCGCCGAGAGCTCTGCCGCCGTGGACTTCTTCAGCTCCTCGAGCCAGTGCAGCTTGTAGGCGTAGTGCGGGTCGTCGAGCGAGCGGCCGTTCGGCACGTACAGGCTCCACACGCGCACACCGTCGACGAGCACGCCGAGCGCACGTGCTTCGAGCGGTGCATCCGGTCCCTCGTGTCCTTTGGCGAAGCCCGGCATGCCGTCGAAAGACGTGCGGACGTCGGTGATCGGCAGGCGGCTGGCGATCGCGACGCCGTTCCATTGATTCAGGCCGTGGACCTCGACGTGGTAGCCGGCTTCTTCGAACGGCCCGTAAGGGAACTGCTCGGGTTTGCACTTGATCTCCTGCATCGCCAGCACGTCGATGTCCTCTCGGACGGCGAACTCGACGGTGCGGGTGACACGGGTGCGGATGGAGTTGACGTTCCAGGTGGCCAAGCGCATGCGTCAAGCCTAGGCCCTGCCTCCTACACTGGATGCCGTGACCGCACTCGACGCAGACCGCCAGACCCTTCTCGACCTGATCAAGGACGAGGCGGTGTTCCACGGAGACTTCACGCTCTCGAGCGGCAAGAAGGCGACGTACTACGTCGACATGCGCAAGCTCACCCTCGACCACCGCGCGGCACCGGCGATCGGTCGCATCATGCTCGACCTCATCGGCGACCTCGACGTCGTGGCGGTCGGCGGCCTGACCCTCGGCGCCGACCCCATCGCGAACGCGGTGCTGCACGCCTCGGTCGCCGCCGACAAGCCGCTCGACGCGTTCGTCGTGCGCAAGGAGCCGAAGGACCACGGCCGCGGTCGCCAGATCGAGGGTGCAGACGTCGCCGGCAAGCGCGTCGTCGTGCTCGAAGACACCTCGACCACCGGGCAGTCCGCGCTCAAGGCCGTCGAGGCGCTGCGCAAGGAAGGGGCCGAGATCGTCGCCGTCGCCGTGATCGTCGACCGCAAGACGGGCGCCCAGGCCGCGATCGAAGCCGAGGGCCTCGAATGGCGTGCCGCCTTCGACCTCGACGACCTCGGACTCGACCCCCAGTGACCCGCTACGCGCTGGCCGTCGACGTCGGCGGCACGAAGATGGAGGCCGCGGTCGTGGACGAGCACGGTGTGCTCGTCGGCGGCAGCCGCTCGCGACAGGCGACCGGGCGCCAGGCGACGCTCGAGTCGCTGAACGACGCGGTGATCTCGATCGTGACCCACGCTCTGGCCGCTGTGCCGGCGGATGCCGACCTCGTGGGCGCCGGTGCCGGAAGCGCCGGACCCATCGACCGTGCCGCCGGAGCGATCATGCCGGTGAATATGCCGCTCGCGCGGGGCTTCGGTCTTGCGGAGTCGGTGCGCTCGGCGGCATCCGCTGCGCTCGGCCGCGAGGTTCCGACCGTCCTCGGCCATGACGGTGGCGCGCTCGCCCTCGCGGAATCCTGGCTCGGTGCCACGCAGGATGCCGGTGCCTCGCTGTCGATCGTCGTCTCGACCGGCGTCGGCGGAGGGTTCGTCGTCAACGGCGCGTACATTCCCGGAGCCACCGGCAACGCCGGGCATCTCGGACAGGTGCGTCGCGAAGGCGGGCTCACCCTCGAGGAGATCGCCTCGGGGCCCGCGAGCGCCGCCTGGGCTCAGCAACAGGGCTGGACCGGAGCCACCGGCGAGGACCTGGCTCGGGATGCCGCCGCGGGTGACGCCGTCGCCCGCGCGGCCATCGAGCGGTCGGCGAAGGCGGTCGGAGAAGCGCTCGCGGATGCCGCGACCCTCGTCGACCTCGACATGGTCGCGATCGGCGGCGGGTTCTCTCGCGTGTCCGCCGACTACATCGACCTCGTGCAGCAGGCGCTCACGGCCAGTGCCGCGCACGAGTACTCGCGGCGTACCCGGGTCGTGCGCTCGGGACTCGGCGACGAGGGGCCGCTCATCGGCGCCGCGGCGCTCGTCCTACGCTGACCTGCCGGTCACCGGGGAATCAGCGCCCCGCGACGATCAGGTGACGCTGCGGCCCTTCGAGTCGGGCCACCGCGACCTTGAGTTCGGTGACGTCGGCGGCGACTCCGTCGATGCGTGCCGTGAGTTTCTCTTCGACTCCGTCGATGCGTGCCGTGAGCCTCTGTTCGACTCCGTCGATGCGTGCGGTGAGTTTCTCTTCGACGCCGTCGATGCGTGCCGTGAGTTTCTCTTCGACTCCGTCGATGCGTGCCGTGAGCCTCTGTTCCACTCCGCCGATACGCACACCGAGCGACGTCTCGACCCCGACGAGATCGGTGCGGAGGGAGTCGGATCGGCGGATGCACCAGGCGAAGCCGGCGAACATGGTGCCGCCCAGAGCCAGCAGCAGGCCGACGGCGCTGATGACGATCGTGATGATCTCGGCGGACACGAACATGCTCCCATTCTGGGGGTGGCGGGTGGGGTCTCGCAGAATGCTACGCGGGCAACGACCGGGGCCGTCGGCGGTGCGGGTCATCCTTCGGGCACGGGGGAGAACGCGGTCCAGAAGATGATCGTGCAGAAAAGATCGATGCTTTCCGTTCGCCCCCCTAACAAAACCGGCCTACGCTCGTAGCAGGCGACGGAAGGAACACGCATGCGCGTACTCGGACTGCTCTCGGGCACCTCACACGACGGCATCGACGTCACGGTCGTGGACTTCGCAGAGAGCGACGGAGCGCTGCGCGGCACGGTGCTGCACGAAGACAGCGTGCCGTACGCCCCCGACCTGCGGGCCCGACTCGTCGCGGCGCTGCCTCCGGCGCCCACGACGTTCGCCGAGGTCTGCGAGCTCGACACCCTGATCGGCCAGGCCTTCGCCGAGGTCGCCGCCACGGCATCCGATGTCGTCGGGGGAGTGGATGCCGTGTGCACGCACGGCCAGACCGTCTTCCACTGGGTCGCCGACGGCCAGGCGCTCGGCACATTGCAGATCGGGCAGCCGGCGTGGATCGCCGAGCGGGTCGGCGCACCCGTGGTGTCGGACGTGCGCATCCGTGACATCACTGCGGGCGGCCACGGTGCACCGCTCGTGTCGTTCCTCGATGAGCTGCTGCTGCGCGGTCGGGCGGGAGTCTCGGCGGCGGTGAACCTCGGCGGCATCGCGAACGTGACCGTGGTCGGTCCCGACGGTCTGTCGGCCTACGACATCGGCCCGGCGAATGCACTGGTCGACGCGGTGGTCGTCGCCGAGGGGCTGAACGACCGAGGCTACGACGCGGATGCCGCGATCGCTCGCACCGGCACCGTCGACGACGTGCTGCTCGCCGAGCTGCTCGCCGACCCGTACTACGCCCTGCCCGCGCCCAAGAGCACGGGCAAGGAGCATTTTCACCTCGACTATGTGCGTGCGCACGTCGACCGCATGCGACCCGGCATCGCGCCGGCCGACCTGATCCGGACGCTCACCGAGCTCACGGTCCGCACCGTCGCACACGACATCCGCACCGCCGGCATCCGCTTCCTGGCTGTCTCGGGTGGCGGGTGCCACAACCCGCTCATCATGCAGGGGCTGCGTGAGGCGCTCCCCGACATCGAGGTGGTGCTCGCCGACGAGCTCGGCGCCCCGGTCGACAGCAAGGAGGCGATCCTGTTCGCGCTGATCGGATGGTGCACGTTGCATGGCGTCGCGGCCGTGACGCCCGGCGGCACCGGAGCGCGGGAAGCCCGAATCCTCGGCACCATCACACCCGGTGCGGGTCCGCTGCGGATGCCGGAGCCCGTGGATGGAGTGCGCAGCCTGACGCTGCGCTGATCGAGGGATCGGGGCGCTCAGCGCTTGCGGTCGTCGTCGTCCCAGGGGCCTTCCCACCAGCCGGCGCGCCCATCGCCCCCGCCGCCTCCGCGGCGTCGGGAGCGGAAGAACTGCACCACCCACACGGTCACCGTGCTGAGGAGGATCAGGAAGATCACCAGGAACAGCAGGTCGGACTGGTTCATGGGCGTTTCCCCTCCGCGGCATCCGCCACGATCTTGGCGATCCGAGCGGACTGCGTCTCGGCACGCTTCGCCATCGCGATGTGCGTCAGGCCGAACTTCTTGACCGACTTCGGAAAGGCGTCCCAGTGGGCCCGCGCGGCGGGCAGGGCATCCAGCGCCTCCGTCAGTTCGGGCGGCTCGATCCCGGCTTCCGGGCCGTCGAGCAAGGTCCACGACCCGTCCGCCTTCGCGGACTCGAGTACGCGGATGCCGGCCGGTGCGAGCTGTCCGGCGGCCTCGAGGTCGATCAGTCTCGCCTTGTTCGTCGCTGCCCATCCGCTGCCGCGTCGTCGGGGTGAGAACCACTGGCCCACCGTCTGGTCGTCGAAGGTGCGCACCGGACCGTCGATCCATCCGAAGCACAGAGCCTGACGCACGGCATCGTCGTATCCGACACCTCCGGCCCGGTTGCCGCGAACGCTCAGCAGCCAGACTCCCGCGATGCGCTCATGATGCTCCTCGAGCCAGGCGCGCCACGCGGACGCATCCGCTGCGACGACCCGCTCTCCTTCGTCGAGCGCGCCCACGTCAGTCCTCGTCGAGTGTCGGAATCGACTCGGTGACGGTGGGCAGCAGGTCGGCGACCGAGTCGACGATCTCGTCGGGCCGGAACGGATACTTCTCGACCTCGGCCTCATCGCTGATGCCGGTCATCACGAGCACGGTGTGCAGCCCCGCCTCGATGCCGGCGATGATGTCGGTGTCCATCCGGTCGCCGATCATGCCGGTCTTCTTCGAGTGCGCGCCGATCTTGTTGAGCGCCGAGCGGAACATCATCGGATTCGGCTTGCCGACGACATACGGCTCCTTGCCCGTCGCCTTGGTGATGAGGGCCGCGATCGCGCCGGTCGCCGGCATGACTCCGTCGGCCGAGGGGCCCGTCGCATCGGGGTTCGTCACGATGAAGCGCGCGCCCTTGATGATGAGTCGGATCGCCTTGGTGATCGCCTCGAACGAGTAGTTGCGAGTCTCGCCGACGACCACGAAGTCGGGATTCGTCTCGGTCATGATGAACCCGGCCTCGTGCAGGGCCGTGAGGATGCCCGCCTCGCCGATCACGAAGGCCGAACCGCCCGGCAGCTGCTGCGCGAGGAAGTCCGCGGTGGCCAGCGCCGAGGTCCAGATCCGCTCCTCGGGCACGACGAGCCCGCTGGCGCGGAGGCGGGCCGACAGGTCTCGTGCCGTGAAGATCGAGTTGTTCGTCAGCACGAGGTACGGGATGTCGTTCTGCTCCCACCCGGCGAGCAGCTCGGACGCGCCGGGAATGGCGTCGTTCTCATGCACGAGCACGCCGTCCATGTCGGTCAGCCAGCATTCGATGTTGTCGCGGTGTGCCATGTGCACAGCTTATGGGGCGGCGATTACGGGCAGGTGTCAGGTTGTGGCGAGGCTGTCAGGCGCTGAGCCAGACCACCTCTGCGGCGCCGTCAGGAAGCGTCGTCTCGACGCCGTCGAGCTCGATGCCCCGGTCCGTGGTCGTGATGCTCGCCGCGACGGCGACGCCAGCCGCCTCGAGGGCGCGCAGCAGCTCGGGGTCGCGGTCGTCGACGCGCAGCACGCGGCCGACGTGACCCACCGGCGCGTCGACGAGAAGGATGAAGGGCTCGCGTTCGACGACGCCCGCGGCATCCGGGATCGCGTCGCCGTGCGGGTCGAATCGTGGCCGGCCGAGGCGTGCGTCGATGCCCTCGAGAAGGCGGTCGCTGATCGTGTGCTCGAGCACTTCGGCCTCGTCGTGCACCTCGTCCCAGCCGTAGCCGAACTCCTGCACCAGCCAGGTCTCGATCAGGCGGTGGCGTCGCACCATGGCCAGGGCGCGCTGCGTGCCGGCATCGGTCAGCCGAACCGCACCGTAGGGCACGTGCGAGACGAGGCCCGCGGCGGCGAGCTTCTTGACCATCTCGGTCACCGAAGACGGAGCGATGCCGAGCTTCGCCGCGAGCACCGACGGGGTGATCGGCGCGTCCTGCCACTCGGTGTGCGCGTAGACGGTCTTCAGGTAGTCGTCTGCTGCGGGGGATGCCACTCGTCCAGCCTAGATCAGGGGTTCGCGACATCGACGAGGATGCCGAAGGCGACCTGGCCGGCGAAGAACACGATGAGGAAGCCGAGCAGAGCGGCGAAGAGCGAGAGGCGGCCGTCGAACCCCTCGATCTCGGCGATGCCGATCTTGCGGGCGCGGAAGGCCAGCACCAGCGTCGCGATGCCCAGCACGAGCTGCACCCACGGGCCGCCGAACGGAAGCACGGTCGGGAAGGCGACGAGGAGGCCTCCGATCACGCCGGTCGCGATGCCGGTCCACGTGAGGATGCGGACGGTGCGGCGCGCGGGTTCGGCAGACATCCTTCGAGCCTAATCGCCTGACGAGGGCGCCGTGGACGCTGTGAATCGTGTCAATCGGGCCCGATTCCTTGACGCGAGAGGAGCGCGGCGGGTAGCTTCGACCGGGCACGGGAAAACGCTATCCGAGCGGGCTACAGGCCCAGAGATGGATTTCGATGATGAACATCCGACACCGATCATTCCGCGCCGTCGTGGCGGTGGCCGCCGCCGGCTGCCTCGTCGCGGGTGGTGCGCAGAGCGCGGCGGCGGCGTCACCCGCAGCCCCGGCCGCGGGTCGCCACGATCACGGCACCCCGGCACCGCAACTCGAGTCGCTCGACCGCGGACTCGTCGCCGTCTCGACCGCCGAGGGCGTCTTCCTCAGCTGGCGACTCCTTGCGACCGAGACGACGGGCGCGACCGAGACCGGCCTCGCCGGCCCCGACTTCGCCGTCTATCGCGACGGCGCGAAGGTCGCCACGGTCACCGACAGCACGAGCTACGCGGATGCCGGCGGCTCCGCCACCTCGGAGTACTCCGTCGTCCCGATCGTGAGCGGCATCGAGCTGACGGCATCCGCGTCGGCATCCGTCACCGCCTGGGCCGACGGTCACCACGACCTGCCCCTGCAGAAGCCGGCCGACGGGGTGACGCCGAAGGGCGAGGCCTACACCTACTCGGCGAACGATGTCTCCGTCGGCGACGTCGACGGCGACGGGCAGTACGAGTACGTCGTGAAGTGGGACCCCTCGAACTCGAAGGACGTCTCGCAGCGCGGCTACACCGGGCCGGTCTATCTCGACACCTACGAGCTCGACGGAACGCTGCTGAATCGCCTGGACCTCGGCGTGAACATCCGCGCCGGAGCGCACTACACGCAGTTCCTCGTCTACGACTTCGACGGCGACGGCCGGTCCGAGACCATGCTGAAGACGGCGCCCGGCACGAAGTCGGTGCAGTATGCCGACGATGGCTCGGTCGCGAGCGAGTCATACATCACTCTCCCCAAGGACGACCGCAAGGCCGGGTACTCGAACGACGACGACTACCGCCTGAGTGCCGCGGACTACGAGCAGCGTCTGGTCGAGATGTTCCTCGGGTGGAGTGACCGCGAGGAGGTCGTGTCGGGCCAGTGGCCGGCCACTCTCGAAGAGGCGTGGGGCATGCCCGTGACGCACGACTACCCGCTCTCGCCGGAGGCCGCGCAGGAACTGGCGACCACCTTCATTGACGTGTACGCGCCGAGCCGCAGCGCGCGCAACCTGCTGCGGGAGTTCGAGGGCTTCATCGTCGACGGACCCGAGTACCTCACGGTCTTCGACAGCGCGACCGGCAAGGAGCTGCAGACCATCCCGTATCCGACCGAGCGAGGAGACGACGGACTGCTGTGGGGTGACTACGCGATGTCGCGCATCGAGCCGGCGAACCGCGTCGACCGCTTCCTCGCCGGCGTCGGGTACCTCGACGGGCAGCATCCGTCGGCCGTCTTCGCTCGCGGGTATTACACGCGCACGACCGTCACGGCCTTCGACTGGGACGGCAAGCGCCTCACGGAGCGGTGGGGCGTCGACAGCGGCCACGTGCCGATGACGAACCCGTTCAACGACTCCCCGCACGGCCGTGACGGCACCGACCCCGAGTTCGGCACGATCACGACGCAGGGCGATCACTCGCTGAGCTTCGCCGACGTGGATGCCGACGGAAAGCAGGAGCTCGTCTACGGATCGGCGACGATCGACGACGACGGCAGCCTGCTGTACAGCTCGTTCGACGTGCTCCCCGAGGGCAGCGCCGATCCCGGGTCGACCGTGCGCCTGGGCCATGGCGACGCCATGCACGTGACCGATATCGACCCCAGCCGCCCCGGCCTCGAGATCTGGACGGCCCACGAGGGTGCGACGAGCGCACCGTACGGGTCGGTGATGCGTGATGCCGCGACCGGAGAGTCCCTGTTCGGGGCGTACTCGGGTCGCGACACCGGTCGCGCCATGATCGGCGACGTGCGTCCCGACGTGCCGGGTATCGAGGTGTGGTCGAGCATGCCAGGCGGCACCGAGGGCAGCGGACTCCAGAGCGCGACCGGCGAGGTGCTGCAGCCGGAGACGCCAGGCACCAACATGTCGATCCGCTGGGCGGGCGACCTGACGACGCAGCTCGTGAACGGCAGCGGCGCCCAGACGCCGACCATCGACGACTGGACCCGCGGGACGCTGGTCACCGCGACCGGAACGCTCACGAACAACGGCACGAAAGGCAACCCGTCGCTCGTCGCCGATGTGCTGGGGGACTGGCGTGAGGAGCTGCTCGTGCGCACCGCGGACTCGAGCGCGCTGCGGTTCTTCACGACGACCGAGCCGACGGCGCACAAGCTCACGACCCTGATGCACGACGTGCAGTACCGGGCCGAGACCGCGCGTCAGCAGACCACCTACAACCAGCCCGCGTACACCTCGTACTACCTGGCGAGCGACATCGACTGGTCGCAGGTGCCGGTGCTGACCGCGCCGACGACTCCGAAGGCTCCGACCTTCACCGACAAGCCGGGCACCTCCCGCGACGAGGTGAAGGTGCCGAAGAACGTGACAGGCATCAGCTACTACGTGAACGGCGAGAGGGTCGAGGCGCGGGGCGGCAAGGTGAAGGTGACGGGAGAAGTGACCGTCGTCGCCGTCCCCGAGCCCGGATGGCGCATCGCCGACGGCGCGACCTCGCAGTGGACCGAGACTCTCCGCTCTCGCTGACGGCGCGGTGATAGGACGCCGCCCCGAGTCGACTCTTCCCGTGCCGGCTCGGGGCGGTTCTGCGCGCAAGGGTCGTGCTGCGCGCGCGAGGCCGGTCGCTCAGGCGCCCGTCAGCACTAACCAGAGCAGGGCGCCATTGAGCGCGATGAGCAGAACGGATGCCACGATGCCCGCCGCCGTCGTCCAGGTGCGATTCGCCCAGACGCCGAGCGTGCGACGCTGCGCGGTGAGCGCGACGAGGGGGATCAGCGCGAACGGGATGCCGAATGAGAGGACGACCTGGCTGAGCACCAGCGCCAGCGTGGGATCGAAGCCGATGCCGAGGATCACCAGCGCGGGGATCAGGGTCACGAGTCGACGCGCGAGAAGCGGGATGCGCACGTGCAACAGGCCGTGCATGATCTCCGCTCCCGCGTAGGCACCGACGGATGTCGAGGCGAGACCGGAGGCCAGCAGCCCGACCGCGAAGAAGGTCGCGACGACAGGCCCGAGTCCCGCGGCGAGCGCGGCATGGGCGCCTTCGAGCGAATCCGTCCCCTCGACACCTGCCAGGTTGGCGGCCGCGAGCAGCAGGATGCCGAGGTTGACGGTGCCCGCGATCACCATCGCGATCGAGACGTCCCAGCGGGTCGCCGTGAGCAGGCGACGGATGCGCGAGGTCTCGGTTCGCGCAGTCTCCGTCGGCCCGTGCGCCGCGGCGGCACCGAACCGATCGCGAGTGAGCGAGGAGTGCGCGTAGATCGCGTGCGGCATGATCGTCGCGCCGAGGATGGAGGCGGCGAGGAGCACCGATCCGGTGCCCTCGAAACGGGGCACCAGGCCACCGACGATGCTCGCGGCATCCGGCGGTGCGATGAAGAGCCCGGCGACGAAGCCGACCGCGATGATCACCATGAGCCCGATGATCACGAACTCGAAGGGCCGAGCGCCGCGGCGGCTCTGCACCGTCAGCAGGACCATCGACACGGCGCCGGTGATGATCCCTCCGAGCAGCAGCGGGATGTCGAACAGCAGGTAGAGGGCGACCGCGCCGCCGATGACCTCGGCCAGATCTGTCGCCATCGCGACGAGCTCGGCCTGCAGCCAGTAGGCCCGACGGGCCCACGGCTTCGTGAGGCGCGCACCCAGAACCTCGGGGAGGCTCTGCCCCGTGACGACGCCGAGCTTCGCCGACAGGTACTGGATCAGCCAGGCCATCACGTTGCCCGCCACCACGACCCAGACCAGCAGGTACCCGTACTGCGCGCCGGCGGTCATGTTGCTCGCGACGTTGCCCGGATCGAGATACGCGACACCGGCGACCAGCGCGGGTCCGAGGAGCCAGAGGCTGCGGGGCGCGGTGGCGCGGGTGGGCGTCGGCCCCTTCTCGACGACAGCATTTTTCGGCATGCCGAAATCGTAGCGGATATTTCGGTGTACCTAAATCGCTGTTGCGGATGCGCCGGATAGCCTGGCTGAATGGATGAGCAGGCGCCCGCGGATGCAGCGGAGACAGGCGGATCGTCGGCCCAGCCCGGATACGGGGTCGGACCCTGGCCCGGCGGCGAGGTCGAGTGGCCTGCGGGGGAGCAGTACGACCCCGAGCTGCTGGCCGTCGGAGACACGCGCAACGTGATCGATCGCTACCGCTACTGGCGGATGGACGCGATCGTCGCCGACCTCGACACCAAGCGGCATCCGTTCCACGTGGCCATCGAGAACTGGCAGCACGACATGAACATCGGCTCGATCGTGCGCAGCGCCAACGCGTTCCTCGCCGACACCGTGCACATCATCGGCCGGCGCCGGTGGAACAAGCGGGGCGCCATGGTCACCGACCGCTATCAGCACGTCGTGCACCATGAGGACGTCGAGGCCTTCACCGCCTGGGCGACCGCCGAAGGCCTGCCGATCGTCGCCGTCGACAACGTCGAGGGCGCAGTGCCCGTCGACCGCGCGGATCTGCCGCAGAGCTGCGTGCTGCTGTTCGGTCAGGAGGGACCGGGTCTCTCGGATGCCGCGCTCGCCGCGGCATCCGCCCACATCGAGATCACGCAGTACGGCTCGACCCGGTCGATCAACGCGAGCGCGGCCGCCGCGGTGATCATGTACGAGTGGTGCCGGAGGCATGCGGGCTGACGGCGGCGTCGGACCCTCTCGACACGATGCCTGCTCGGGCGTAGCGTGAGTGCCGATCTGAGGAGGTCGACATGGCAGCGATCAGTTCCATCCGCCCGTTTCTCTGGTTCGACGGGCGGGCGCAGGAGGCGATGGAGTACTACGTCTCGGTGTTCCCGAACTCGTCGATCGACCAGGTGGTCCTGTACCCCGACGAATCGCTCGATCGACATTTCGAGGGCATGAGCGGCAAGGTCCTCAACGGCGACTTCACCCTGAACGGCTCGCCGTTCGGCTGCCTCGACGGAGGCCCCGAGTTCGCGTTCAACGAGTCGATCTCCTTCGTGATCGGGTGCGAGGATCAGGCCGAGATCGACCACTACTGGCAAGCCCTCTCGGCCGTGCCGGACTCGGAGGCCTGCGGCTGGTGCAAGGACAGGTTCGGAGTGAGCTGGCAGGTCGTGCCGGCCGGTCTGGATCTGCTCCAGCAGAGGCCAGAGCAGATTCAGGCGCTCATGCACATGAAGAAGATCGTGATCGCCGAGCTCGAGAACGCCTGATCCCTCGCGGCGTCCTCAGTTCCCGAGATTCCGGGATACGTGTAGACGTCCGGAGTCGCAGCGATCGTGCAGTGCTAGACGCCGGCGGTGACCCAGCGACCCGAGCGCACGCGCCAGCCGAGAGTGCCCAGCCGAGCGAGCAGGTAGATGCCGAAGAAGGCGATGGCCAGCCAGATGAGGCCCGCTGACGCATCGACTCCGCTCGCGGCGATGATCCAGAGTGCCGGGAGGAACGGCACGAGATTGATGCCGCCGGCGATCGCGAGGTAGCGCGCGTCGTTCGCCCCCATCAGCACTCCGTCGAGCACGAACACCACCCCGGCGATCGGCTGCGCGAGCGCGAGGATCAGCAGCGCCGGCTGCACGAGCGCCGCGATCTCGGCGTCGCCGGTGAACACGATCCCGAGGACTCCGGAGAGTGCAGCGATGACAGCCCCGACCACGACGCCGAACCACGCGCCCCAGGCCACGGTGCGTTTCAGCACCCGATGCACCTGTCGCTCGTCGCCGGCACCGAGCTCTTTGCCGATCAGCGCCTGTGCGGCGATCGCCAGCGCGTCGAGCGCGAATGCCGCAGCCGAGAAGATCGTGAACACGATCTGCCATCCGGCGAGCTCCTCGGTGCCGATGCCGGTGGCGACGGCGACCGTCGCGAGCAGAGAGACGCGCAGGCTCACGGTGCGCAGGAACAGCCAGCCGCCCGAGCGCGCTGTGCTGCCCATGCCGTCCCGTCGGGCTTTCAACGATGCGTCATGCCTCGCCGCGAGCCGCCGGATCACGAGGACGTATGCGCCGACCATGCCCCACTGGGCGACGACCGTGCCGGCCGCCGAGCCGGCGATGCCCCAGCCCAGCCCGTAGATGAACACCACGTTGAGCAGCGCGTTGGCCCCGAACCCGAGGCCGGCGATCCACAGGGGAGTCATGGTGTCCTGCATCCCGCGCAGCAGCCCGGTCGCGGCGAACACGATGAGCATGGCCGGGAGCCCCCACATCGAGACGACGAGATAGGCGTTGGCATCGGCGGCCACGGCGTCGCTCGCGCCGAACAGCGAGACCAGCCAGGGGGAGGATGCCGCGCCTGCGGCGGCGAGCACGGCCCCGATCGCGAGGGCGAGCCACATGCCGTTGATCCCGACCGAGACGGCCTCGCCCGGTCTGCCGGCGCCGAACAGTCGGGCCACCGCCGGGGTCGTCGAGTAGGCGAGGAAGACCATGAGTCCGACGATCGTCTGCAGCACCGCACCCGCGATGCCCAGGCCCGCGAGCGGCGTCGTGCCGAGATGTCCGACCAGCGCCGCGTCGACGATGAGGAACGCCGGTTCCGCGATCAGGGCGCCGAGCGCGGGGACGGCGAGGCGCAGGATCTCGCGGTTGAGAGTGCGCTCGGTCATCCTCCGAGCCTATGGGCTGGCGCGGACAGCAGGCGGTGCAGCACGCCCGCTCCGCCCTCCGGATCCGGTGCGGTCGTACCCTGGAAGGACCAGGATGCGACGGAGGTGCATCATGACGGATCCACGGGAGGCCGCGGCGCGGTACCGTGCGCGGCAGCGAAGCCGGGGGGACGGCGAGGACGACAGCGAGTCCGGTGCAGAGCCGGGCATCGCCGCAGCGACGGATCGAGCCGCCTTCATCGAGACGGCGATCCAGGTCGCGATCCGCCGGGGCGATTTCGACGATCTCCCCGGTGCGGGCAAGCCCCTCGAGGGACTCGGAACGCACCACGACCCCGACTGGTGGATCCGCCGCAAGATCGAGCAGGAGAACCTGACGGGTCTCGGTCCGCCGGCGATCCTGTTGCGCACCGAGGATCGCGAGCTCGACGACCAGCTCGACCTGCTCGGTCGCGAGGCCGACGTGCGGTCGGTACTCGAGGACTTCAACGGTCGGGTGCTCGAGGCCCGACGCCAGCTGCAGGGCGGTCCGCCTGTCGTGACGAGTCCACGCGACATCGACGCCGAGGTGGCGGCGTGGGCCGAGCGACGCGCGGCGCGCTTCGCGGCGCGTGCTGCGGAGACGCCGGAGCAACCCCGGCGACGACGGTTCGGCCTCCGGCGCAGGGCGTGACCCATCCCCCCGAATGTCGGAGCGACGCATAGGCTGGTCGGCATGACCGACGTGCTCCCCTCTGGCCTTGAGACCTCCGAGTTCAGCTCCGACATCCGCCCGCAGGACGACCTCTACCGCCATGTCAACGGCGCCTGGCTCTCCCGCACCGAGATCCCCGGCGACAAGGCGCGGTGGGGGTCCTTCCATCTGCTGGCCGAGCAGGCGGAGAAGGACGTCAGGGCGATCATCGAGGAGTCGCAGGATGCCGAGCCCGGCACTCTCGCCCGCAAGATCGGCGACCTGTTCGCCAGCTTCATGGACACCGAGCGCATCGCCGCCGCCGGGGCGACGCCCCTCGCCGAGACGCTCGCCGAGATCGACGCGATCGACGGCATCCCCGCGTTCCTGCGCACGGTCGGCGCCTACGATCGCGACGGCCGGGCGCACCTGATCGGGTTCTACGTCGACGGCGACCCGGGCAACCCGGAGCGCTACCTCCCGGTGGTCGTGCAGTCGGGCCTGTCGCTGCCGGACGAGAGCTACTTCCGGCTCGACACCTTCGCCGAGACCCGGGCGGCATACCGCGCGCACCTCGAGCGACTGCTCGCGCTCGCCGGAGTCGCGGATGCCGCGGGCACCGCCGACCGCTCGATCGCCCTCGAGACCGAGCTCGCCGGGCACCACTGGGACAACGTGCGCAGCCGCGATGCCGTCGCCACGTACAACCTGAAGACCTGGGCCGAGATCCAGGAGCTCGCCGGTGTCGACCTCGAGCCGTGGCGCGATGCCGTCGCTCCCGGCCACCCCGAGGCGTTCGCCGAGGTCGTGGTCTCGCAGCCGAGCTTCCTCGAAGGCCTCGGGTCGCTGCTGACCGCCGAGCGTCTCGACGAGTGGAAGGCCTGGCTGCGCGCCCAGGTCGTGCATGCCGCGACTCCGTATCTGACCGACGACTTCGTGCAGGAGAACTTCTCGTTCTACGGCACCGAGCTCACCGGCGTCCCCTCGATCCGCGAGCGCTGGAAGCGCGGTGTCTCGGTGACCGAGAGCGCGCTGAGCGAGGCGATCGGCAAGGTCTACGTCGAGCGGCACTACCCGCCGACGGCGAAGGCCGCGATGGATGAGCTCGTCGGCAACCTCATCGAGGCCTACCGGCAGAGCATCACCGACCTCGAATGGATGACGGCCGAGACCCGCGAACGCGCACTCGCCAAGCTCGACTCCTTCACGCCGAAGATCGGGCACCCTGCCGTGTGGCGCGACTACTCGAGCCTCGAGATCGACCGCGCCGACCTGTTCGGCAACGTGCGCCGTGCGGCGATCTTCGAGCACGACCGCAACGTCGCGAAGGTCGGCAAGCCGATCGACCGTGACGAATGGCACATGCCGCCGCAGATGGTCAACGCCTACTACAACCCCTCGATGAACGAGATCGTGTTCCCGGCGGCGATCCTGCAGTACCCGTTCTTCGATGCGTCGCGCGACGCGGCCGCCAACTACGGCGGCATCGGCGCGGTCATCGGTCACGAGATCGGTCACGGATTCGACGACCAGGGCAGCCGTTACGACGGTGACGGCAAGCTCGAGGACTGGTGGACGGATGCCGATCGCTCCGCGTTCGAGCAGCGCACCAAGGCCCTCATCGCGCAGTACGACGAACTCGTGCCTGAGGGCCTCGCCGCCGAGCACCACGTCAACGGAGCGCTGACGATCGGTGAGAACATCGGCGACCTGGGCGGTCTCGGCATCGCGCTCAAGGCGTACGAGATCGCACTCGACGGCGCCGAGGCGCCGGTCATCGACGGCTACACCGGCGTGCAGCGCCTCCTGCTGTCGTGGGCGCAGGTCTGGCAGCAGAAGAGCCGCGACGCCGAGACGCTGCGCCTGCTCACGATCGATCCGCACTCTCCGAACGAGTTCCGGTGCAACCAGATCGTCCGCAACATCGATGCGTTCTACGAGGCGTTCGACGTGACCGAGACCGACGCGCTGTGGCTGCCGCAGGACTCGCGCGTGACCATCTGGTGAGCGCTCCGGCCTCGGCGATCGCGCCGGGTCGGGGTGCCCTGCTGTCTGCCGGATGACGTTCTGATGACCGTATACCGGAGTATGTAGGGCATCCTCACCTGGCGGGGTTACGATATCCGTGCTGCGGCGGATGGACACCGCAGCATCCCGCCAATCCAACCCCCCTGTTAAGGATCACGCGTGGGTGCTTCCGAGCCTGCCGACGGCCCGCCGCTGGCCTCGCTGCGCCGCTCTCAGCGGACCAGCCGACGCTTGCCGCGCCGTGCTGCCGCAGGGCGCAGGTCGTTCACCTCGACCTTGCGGGCGCTCGAACAGCTGGCGGATGCCGGGGCCCAGGTATCGGTGCATGTCGTCGATCTCGACAACCACACGCACGTCCTCGCGGGCGACGACCATGTGACCATGCCGGTCGCCGGACTCGGTGTCGTGCCCCTGCTGATCGAGGTGGCGGCCGCGTTCGAGGCGGGCACGCTCGATCCGCTCGAGATCGTCGAGCGCACCGCCGTCGATCCGGTGTCGACGTCGGGGCTCTGGCGCCACCTGCACGCGCCCGCCCTGCCGCTCGAAGACCTCGCCGTGCTCGCGGCCACGGCCGGCGACCCCATCGCGGTCAACGCTCTGCTGCAGCGGGTCGGCCACGACCGGGTGCGCGAGCGCATCGAGGCTCTCGGACTGCGCCGCACCGCCGTTCTCGACCGATTCCGTGACGAGCGAGGCCCCGATGATGCCCCGCACGTCGCCGTGGGCTCTGCACGCGAGTTCGCGGGTCTCTTCTCGGCGCTCGTGAATTCCCAGGTGGTGGGGGCGTCGGTGAGCGCTCAGGTGTCCGAGTGGCTGAGCCTCAATCAGGATCTGAGCCTGGTGGCATCCGCGACCGGCCTCGACCCGTTCGCACACGACCACGACGCGCACGGCCTGCTGTTCATCAACAAGACCGGCCGCGACCGCGGCGTGCGTGCCGAAGCGGGAGTGCTCGCCGGGCCGCGCGCGGGTGTGGCCTACTCCCTGATCGTCTGCTTCGACGATCTGTCGATCACGCACCGACTCCGCGCGCACGACGCCTTCCGCGTCCTCGGGGTCGAGCTCATGGAGTACACCCACTGATCGCATTCCACGCCCGACGCGACGTCGGCCGCGGTTAGCATCGAGCAATGCCCCGTACAGACTGGACCCCGCATCGTCGTGGTGACGGAGAACTGCTCGGTTGGATCCATCCGGAAGGCGAGGCCTGGGTCGCGATCGATGTGCTCGGGCGCGCGGTGTCCGGGCCGACGGAGTGGCTCGACGCCGAGGCGGCCCTGGAGGACCACGGGATCGCGTGGCTCGCCGACCCGTGGATGCTCGAGGGCGAGGCCGAGCGCCCCCTGCGCGTGCGCATCGTCGAGGTCACGCCCGATGGCGAGGGGAGATCGGGGCGCATCGTGGTGAAGGTCGACGACTTCGGCGACATCACTCGTCCCGCCACGCAGCAGTACGTGCTCTCCTGGCCCGCCCCTGATCGGCTGCGGACGCCATCGCCGACGGATCCCGATCCGCGGGCGTTCTGATCCGACCGTTCGTGGACTGCGGGCGCCGGCGTGCGCGGTCAGCCCGGCAGCGAGGGGTGCTGCTCGGACGAGCGCTGGCGGGGGATGAACAGCGACAGGACGAGAGCGACGATTCCGGCGGCGATCGCGAGCCAGAAGCACACGTCAAACGCCGCCCTCGTCGGCACGGATACCCCGCCGACGTCGATGCTCATCGCGGCCAGCACGCCGCCCATCACGGCAGAGGCGCTCGACGTGCCGACCGAGCGGAAGAGGGCGTTGAGTCCGTTCGAGGCGCCGGTCTCGTTCGCGGGCACCGACCGCATGATGATCATCGGCATGGCGGCGAATGTGAAGCCGATGCCGACGCCGATCAGCAGGTTGCCCACCAGGATGTGCCACACCTCGCTCGACCACAGGAGCACGAACACGTACGCGAGGACGATGGCTCCCGCGCCCACGGTGAACAGCGGACGAGGTCCGACGGTGCGCTCGAGCCATCCCGACAGGGGTGAGATCACCATCATCACGAGGCCGGCGGGCATGATGATCAGCGACGCCGAGACCATGTCGAGCCCGAAGCCCGCACCCGAGGCCGCGGGGCCCTCGAGCAGCTGCGGGAACGTCACGTTCGACGCGAACAGTGCGAAGCCCATCCCGATCGCGGCGATGTTGGTGAAGAGCACGGCGGGGCGCGCGGCGACCCGCAGATCGAGGAGCGGATCGTTCGTCCGCAGCTGGTACCAGCCCCAGACGAGCAGTACGCCCACGCCGCCGATGATGCAGGTGAGGGTCAGCGGTGCCGTCCAGCCCCACTCGGCACCGCGAGACACGAACAGCAGGATGCCGGTGAGTCCGATCGCGAGTCCGATGGCGCCGAGCACATCGAGGCGTCCGGGGAACCGCAGCACATCCTCGGGGATCACGAGCAGCACCAGCGCGAGACCCACGACGCCGAGAGCCGCGGCGAGCCAGAACAGCCAGTGCCAGTCCGCGTTCACGGCCAGCAGCGCGGCGACCGGCATCCCGATCGCGCCTCCGACGCCCATGGTCGCGCTCATCAGGGCGACGGCCGTGCCCAGGCGTTCGGGAGGCAGCACGTCGCGCATGATCGCGATGCCGAGCGGCACCACACCCGTCACCGCGCCTTGGAGCGCTCGACCGATGATGACTCCGATGATCGAGCCCGACAGCGCGGCGATCAGGGAGCCGAGAATGAGCAGCCCGAGCAGCACGATCACCACTCGGCGCTTGCCGTACATGTCGCCGAGCCGGCCCGAGATCGGAGTGGCGACGGCGGCGACGAGCAGCGTGATCGTGACGACCCAGGTGGTGTCCTCGCGAGACGCGTTCAGCAGGCGCGGCAGCTCGGCCTGCAGGGGCACGACGAGCGTGAACATGAACGACGAGCAGAGGCCCGCGAAGGCCAGGACGGCGACGATGGCCCACTTGGGTGGTGTTCGGGAGAGTCTTCTGCGCGCGCGATCTTCGTTCTCTCCCATCGCTTCAGGCTATCGGCGTCTGCGACACCGGAGGCGCGAGGACGATGCGATCGTCAGCTCACGCCCTTCATCAGTCGCAGCACCGGCTTGACGGCGAACAGCAGACCGAGGCCGACCACGATCGCTATCGCGCCGAGGATCGAGAAGTACGGCACCTCGTTCTTCGGGTCGTAGAACTGCACGAGCCAGCCCGAGATCGCGGTGCCGAGTGCGATCGACAGGAAGAACAGCGCCACCATCTGGGTGTGGAACACCTTCGGCGCGAGCTTCGTCGTGACCGACAGCCCCACGGGAGAGATGAGCAGCTCGGCCACGGTGAACACGAAGAGGATGCCGACGATCGCGAGCAGGGGCGTGGAGTTGGCGCCGCCGCCTGCGAACGGCAGGAACAGCAGGAACGCCGCACCCATGATGATCGCTCCCAGTGCGAACTTCACCGGGGTGGAGGGCTGGCGCGGGCCGAGGCGCGTCCAGATCGCCGCGAAGACGCCGGACAGGATGATGATGAACACGGGGTTGATCGACTGGACCCACGAGACGGGCATCTCGAATCCGAAGATGTTGCGGTCGAGGCGCTCGTCGGAATAGACCGTGAGCACGGTGAACTGCTGCTGGTACAGCGACCAGAACGCGACGCTCGTGATGAAGAGCGGCAGGAATCCCCACACGCGGGAGCGCTCGGTGCCGTCGATCCGCCGACTGCTGAGGATGACGGCGAAGTACGCGACAGTCGCGATGATGGTTCCGATGATGACGATGTCCGCCAGGTTGTCGGCCTGGATCACGCCGATGAGCACCAGCACCGCGATGAGCGCGACGGCTGCGACCGCGACGATCGCGACCAGCGGATAGCGCGACCGGGGGAGCGGGTTCGGCACGCGGCGCGCCTCGTCCGGCAGCGCCTTGCGGCCGAAGGAGTACTGCACCAGCCCCAGCGTCATCCCGATCGCGGCGAGGCCGAAGCCATAGTGGAATCCGAGCGACGACTGCAGGATGCCGGTGAGGATCGGGCCCAGGAAGGCCCCGAGGTTGATGCCGAGGTAGAACAGCGAGAATCCGGCATCCCGGCGGGTGTCGTCGGCGCTGTAGAGGGTTCCGACGACCGACGTGGCGTTCGCCTTGAGGCCACCGGATCCGAGGGCGACGAGCACGAGCCCGACGCCGACTCCGATGAACCCGGGAAGCAGGGCCAGGGCGACGTGCCCGCCGACGATCACGATCGCACTGATGAACAGCACTCGCTCCGACCCCAGCATCCGGTCGGCGATCCACGCGCCGAGGATGGTCGAGAGGTAGACCGACCCTCCATAGGCGCCGACGATGCCGCCGGCGACGGCCTGCGAGAGTCCGAGGCCGCCCTCGGTGACCGAGAAGTACAGGTAGATCAGCAGGATTCCCTGCATGCCGTAGAAGCTGAAGCGCTCCCACATCTCGACTCCGAAGATGTGGACGAGCGCCCAGGGCTGCCCGAAGAACCTGGTGTCGGACTTCTCGGCGGTCGGATCGCTGGTTGACATCCCTCCACGGTACGCCCGCTCGCGGCATGGTTCCCAGACCGTTCGCGTCGCTCGATTCCGAAAACGGCGACCGGAGGGGCAGACTGGGGGCGTGCGAACCATCCGTGATCTGGACACCGTTGAACTCATCATCGACGCGCAGGGCCTGCTCGACTCCATCCGGGGCCCCGAGCGCGTGATCGACGCCGGCACGCTGCGCGCCCTGCAGCAATCCGGCAACTACGTCGTCGGCCTCTTCGACGCCGAGAGCGGCGAAGAGCGGATGGTGGGCGCGTCGATCGCGTTCTTCGGCGCACCCGGACGCCGGGCGATGCACTCGCACATCACGGCACTGCTGCCCGACTACCGCGGACGCGGGTGGGGGCGCGAGCTCAAGGAGCACCAGCGCCAGTGGGCGTTCTCGCGCGATGTCGGCCGCATCACCTGGACGTTCGATCCGCTCGTCGCCCGCAACGCGCACTTCTTCCTCACCGTTCTCGGCGCACGTGTCACCGGATACTCCGTCAACCGCTACGGCATCTTCGGCGGCGGGGATGCCGGGGACGAGAGCGACCGACTCGACGTCGAGTGGGCTCTCGCCGACATCGCCAAGCCACCGGCATCCGACGCGATCGTCGAGACGCTCGAGATCCCCTCGGACATCGAGACCATGCGCATCGAGGATCCGGAGGCGGCGCACGAGTGGCGCACGCGGCTGCGCGCGCAGATGGAGGGGCTGCTGGGCAGCGGCCTCGCTCTCTCGGGGTTCGATGTCGAGAAGGGCTACCTCTTCACGGCCTGAGCGCCGCACACCTGGCCTCGCCGGGGTCCTGACGCGAAGCGGTCGCGGATAAGATTGAGGTGCCCGTGATCACGGGCTTTCCCACCGCCGACCATTGGAGCCACCGTGGCCGAACAGTCCCGTCTAGACAAGGTCATCGCCCTTGCCCGCCACCGCGGGTTCGTCTTCCAGGCGGGTGAGATCTACGGCGGTTCGCGGTCCGCGTGGGATTACGGTCCCCTCGGCACCGAGCTCAAGGAGAACATCCGCCGCCAGTGGTGGCAGACGTTCGTGCGCGGCCGCGGCGATATGGTCGGCCTCGACTCGAGCATCATCCTGCCCAAGCGCGTGTGGGAGGCGTCCGGTCACGTCGCGACCTTCACCGATCCGCTGGTCGAGTGCCTCAGCTGCCACAAGCGCTTCCGTGCCGACAACCTGATCGAGGACTTCGAGGCGCGCAAGGGCCGCAAGGCGGAGAACGGCCTCGCCGATGTGCCGTGCCCGAACTGCGGCACGAAGGGACAGTACACCGAGCCCAAGTCGTTCTCGGGTCTCGTCAAGACCTACCTGGGAGTCGTCGACGACGAGTCCGGGCTGCACTTCCTGCGCCCCGAGACGGCTCAGGGCATCTTCGTGAACTTCTCGAACGTGCTCACCGCCAGCCGCAAGAAGCCGCCGTTCGGCATCGGCCAGGTCGGCAAGGCGTTCCGCAACGAGATCACGCCCGGAAACTTCATCTTCCGCACCCGTGAGTTCGAGCAGATGGAGATCGAGTTCTTCACGCCGCCCGCAGAGGCTCAGGAGTGGTTCGACCACTGGGTCGAGGCGTGCTGGAACTGGTTCATCGATCTGGGCATCGACCCCGAGAACATGCGCCAGTTCGACGTTCCCGAAGATGACCGCGCGCACTATTCGGCCGGCACCATCGACGTCGAGTACCGCTTCGGTTTCACGGGCAAGGAGTGGGGTGAGCTCATGGGCGTCGCGAACCGCACCGATTACGACCTGTCGAGCCACAGCGAAGCCTCGGGCCAGAGCCTGACCTACTTCGACCAGGCCACCGGCGACCGTTACACGCCCTACGTGATCGAGCCCTCGTTCGGCCTCACTCGCGCCATGATGGCGTTCCTCGTGGACGCGTATCGCGAAGAAGAGGTGCCGAACGCCAAGGGCGGCACCGATGTGCGCACCGTGCTCAAGCTCGACCCGCGTCTCGCCCCTGTCAAAGCCGCCGTATTGCCGCTGAGCCGCAACGAGCGCCTGTCGCCGCTGGCGCGCGAGGTCGCTGACACGCTGCGCAGCTCGTGGGCCGTCGACTTCGACGACGCGGGCGCGATCGGCCGTCGCTACCGCCGTCAGGACGAGATCGGCACACCGTTCTGCGTCACGATCGACTTCGACTCGCTCGACGACCGTGCGGTCACCGTGCGCGACCGCGACACGATGGCGCAGGAGCGCGTCTCGATCGACGATCTGCACGAGTACCTGGCCGAGCGTCTCAAGGGCGCCTGACGCGCGGACCACCGGAACGAGAGGCCCGCTGTCCGAGAGGACGGCGGGCCTCTCGCGTCAGCCGGTGACGGTCAGCTGCACCTGATCGGTGCCGCCCGCCTCTACCCAGGCGAGCGAGCGCTCGAGGATGCCGCGGAGCACGTCGAGGTCGATCTGTTCCAGGTCCTTGATGTAGAGGCATCCGACGCCGGTGCTGTGCGGGCCGAGGTTCTCGAGCGCGCCCGAGTGCGCATCGACGCCGTCGAACAGATAGATGGTGGTCGCCGCTTTGCGCGGGGCGAAGCCGAGCAGGCCGCTGTCGCCCTCGGTGCCGGTCGGGTACCGGTAGTGGCAGCTTCCGAATCCGATGATCGTGCCCCAGGTCTGAGGGTCGCGGCCCGTGATCTCCTGCATGAGCGCGGTCAGCGTCTCGGCATCCCGGCGGCGGACCGCCGGAGTGGATCGGGCGATGAGACCTGCGACGTCATCGCCCGTGGGTTTCATGCGTTCGCCTTAGCCGCAGCTTTCATGGCCTTCTTGTGCTCTCGTACTCTGGTGAGCGATTCGGGCGAGACGATGTCGGCGACGCTGCGGTACGAACCCTCGGTGCCGTAGTCGCCGGCGGCCTCCCGCCATCCCGCGCCGGTGAAGCCGTACTGCTTGCCGAGCAGAGCAAGGAAGATCTTCGCCTTCTGTTCGCCGAAGCCGGGAAGGGCCTTGAGCCGCTTCAGGACTTCGGTGCCCGACGGATCACCGTCGGTCCAGATCGCCGAGGCGTCTCCGTCCCACTGATCGACGATCTCCTGGCACAGGGTCTGCACGCGTGCCGCCATCGAACCCGGGAACCGGTGCACGGCGGGCGTCGTCTTGAACGCCTCGAGGAACTCGTCCGGGTCCATGGCCGCGATCGTGGTGGCGTCGGACGCGCCTGTGCGCTGCTCGATCTTCAGGGGACCGGCGAAGGCCGTCTCCATCGGAACCTGCTGATCGAGCAGCATCCCGACCAGCAGGGCCAGCGGATTGTCGGTGAGCAGCGCGTCTGCGGCGGTGTCTCCGGTGATGTGAAGGGCCATGCATCCAGTCTGGCACCGACTCGCTCCGATGCCGGAGTCAGATGCGCTGGAGCTTGGGAAGGGGGCCCTCGAGACGCGCGACCGAGATTCGGACATCGGCGATATCGGCCTTGAGCTCTGTCTTGACGTCGTAGATGTCCTGCTTGAGTTCCGACCGGAGCTCGGCGATGTCGCCCTTGAGTTCGGTGCGGAGTTTCGCGATGTCGCCTTTGAGTTCAGTGCGGAGTTCGGCGATCTCGGTCTTGAGTTCGGTGCGGAGTTGGGCCATGTCGCCTTTCAGTTCCGACCGGAGCTCGGCGATGTCGCCCTTGAGTTCGGTGCGTAGTTCGCCGATGTCGCCTTTGAGTTCGGTGCGTAGTTCGGCGATGTCGGTCTTGAGTTCGGTGCGGAGCTCCGCGATGTCGCCTTCGACCCTCGCGAACCGTTCATCGACCCTGTCGAATCGCTCGTCGATCCTGTCGAACCGTACTTCGAGCCCTTTGGCCTGCTTTGCAAGCATCCGAGAGACGCCGCCGAGCACGGTGGCGGTGACGCCGAAGAGGGCGATGATGATGCCGATCAGGTTCGGATCCACGAGCATTCCCCCAGTCTGCGCCGCGTGATCGACGCTGTCAGGGGTTCGACGATATGAAGCATCGAAGTGGCCGCCGGGGCGACCGCCGTGCTTCTCCCGAGTGCTGTGGAAAGACCACCACAGAGGGCTCCTGTGCAGAAGGAGCGCGGCTCAGGCGGTCGCGGCGCCGTCGGTATCGGATGACAGCGCGGACTCGACCGGCTCGATGCCGTACAGCGTCGAGAGCGCAGTTGCGAAATCGTCCGCGCGGCCGGCGGCGGCCAGTTCGTGGGCGCGGGTGGTCGGCACGTGCAGCAGCACGCCGGTCAGGTGGCGAAGCGCCTGCTCGACCCTGCCGTCGTCATCGCCGCGTGCGCGAGCGCGGCCGATCTCGGCCTCGAGCAGCGCGAACATATGCGACCGCAGGGCGACGACCGACGGCGTGACGCTCTGTCGGCTGCCGACGACGTGGAACGTGTCAGCTGCTTCGCGCACCACGGTGCGTGCGGCATCCGTCGCCTGCAGCTCTTCGAGCGGTGCGTGCAGGCTGATGGTCTCGAGGTCGAGCAGCGCGACGCCTTCGAGCGCTGCGACGGCGGGGTCGACGTTGCGCGGCATGCCCAGGTCGACGACCATCTGGCTGTGCGACGCGACGGGGCATCCCTCGGGTGCGATGCCGGTCGGCGCCTGCAGGTGCTCAGGTGTCAGCACAGGAGCGGTCGCCGTCGTGCAGGTGATCAGCAGGCTCGAGCGCGAGGCAACGCGCGCGTAGTCTTCTGCGGCGACCGGGCGGATGCCGTGCTTTGCGGCGAACTTCTCGGCTCGGCCCGAGGGTGAGTACACCGAGATGTTGACGGCTCCCCGTTCGCGCAGTGTCGCGAGGGTGACGGCTGCGTAGGCACCGGTGCCTACGAGCAGCACGCGCTCCGTCGACCAGTCGGCGATGCGGCTGTCAGCGAGTTCGAGGGCGAGGCGCACGAGCGAGCGGCCGGCCCGGCCGAGGGCTGTGACGTTCTTGACCTTGCGCTGCGCCTGGCTCGCGCGCTGGAAAAGCCGCTCGAGCTCGGGCGAGGTGGTGCCCTCCTTGCGCGCGGACTTGAGGGCGCGACGCACCTGACCGGCGATCTCGCCTTCGCCGGAGACGACGGATTCGAGTCCCGATGCGACGGAGAAGAGGTGCTCCGCCACTCGACGACCGGAGTGCACCTCGTAGGCGCCGTCGAGTTCGGACGCGCGGATGCCGGTCGATGCTTCGACAGCCTCGAGCACCGCCTCGACACCGATCGCACCCGCTGCCGTGACGGGCTCGTCCATCTCGACGTAGGCCTCGAAGCGGTTGCAGGTAGCAAGAACGACCGCACCCTGCACGCAGGACGCCATGTCCACGACAGTGGAGGCGACGTCATCGGGGGTGCGGCTCAGGCGTTCGAGCAATTCGAAGGAGGCGGTCTTGTGACTCGCCGTGACAACCAGCAGCACATGACGATTCTACCTGAGGCTTCATGCAGGTCGGCCCGGCGGCGGATGGGAGGATGGTCGCATGGTCCTCTCCGACGCTCCGCTGCTGCGCGCCCTCACCGGCCCCCGCCCCGAACATGCTCCCGTGTGGTTCATGCGCCAGGCCGGCAGGTCGCTGCCCGAGTACCGCGAGCTGCGCGTCGGCACGCGCATGCTGGACGCCTGCCTGACCCCCGATCTCGCGGCGGAGATCACGCTGCAGCCCGTGCGTCGTCACGGCGTGGACGCCGCCGTGTTCTTCAGTGACATCGTCATCCCGCTGCGTCTCGCCGGGGTGGACGTCGAGATCGAGCCCGGACGCGGCCCCGTGTTCGCCGACCCCGTGCGGTCTGCCGCCGATGTCGATCGCATCACAGCGATCGACCCGCTGTCGCTCGACGGCACCGCGATCGCCGAGGCCGTCGGCATCGTCACGGCCGAGCTCGGCGATACCCCCCTGATCGGATTCGCGGGTGCTCCCTTCACTCTCGCCGCGTACCTCGTCGAAGGCGGCCCGTCGAAGGAGCACCTGCGGGCGCGGGCCATGATGCACGCCGATCCGGAGTCGTGGAACCGCCTCGCGGGATGGCTCGCGCAGGTCTCACGCCGGTTCCTCGAGATCCAGCGGGATGCCGGAGCATCCGTCGTGCAGTTGTTCGACTCCTGGGCCGGGTCGCTGAGCACCGCCGACTATCGCGCGTACGTGGCACCGCATTCGCGTGTCGCCCTCGATGCCATCGGCGTGCCGAGCATCCACTTCGGCGTGGGCACCGGGCCCTTCCTCGCCGACATGCGCCTGGACGGCATCGCCGACGGCGTCGGTGTCGACTGGCGGATGCCGCTCGACGAGGCCGCCGCGATCCTCGGCCCCGACGTCTCGGTGCAGGGCAACATCGATCCGGCACTGCTGTCCGCTCCGTGGCCGGTGCTCGAGGCGCATGTGCGCGACGTCGTCGAGCGCGGGCGTGCCGCCAGGGGACACATCGTCAACCTCGGGCACGGCGTGCCGCCCGAGGCGGACCCCGATCAGCTCACCCGTATCGTCGAGCTGGTCCATTCGATCTGAAAGTCTCAGAGCGCTTCGCGGCCGAGCTTCATGAGGGTGCAATATAGCGTCAGTGCTAGATTGCACCCATGACAGATAGTGCGTCGGACGTCTTCGCGGCTCTGGCGCACCCGACGAGGCGCCAGATCCTGCAGGATCTGAAAGAGGGCGAGCTCGCAGCGGGTGAGATAGCCTCGCGGTTCTCGTCGAGCGGGCCGACGATCTCGCGGCACCTCGGCGTTCTCCGTCAGGCGGGTCTCGTGAGCGAGCGTCGTGATGCCAATCGCATCCTGTACTCCCTCGTCGGCGAGCGGCTGGCCCTCTCCGTAGGCGACTTCCTGTCGACCGTGTGCCCCGAGCAGATCGTGCTCCGTGAGGTCCGCAAGCGCGGCACCGGGCGGGAATCCGCGGTGCAGACCGAGGCGTGACGGGTTTGTCCGGCGAATGCTGGAAGCCGTTCGCCCGGCGGATGGAAGGATTGACGCATGACGTCGAAGCCAGCGAACAGTGAGACGCCCCGCGCCGAACCGGCCGACCTCGCCGCGAGGGCGGCGGAGAGGCACATCGTCGTCATCGGCGGGGGCATCGGCGGCCTGATCGCCGCCCGGGAGTGCGTCAAGGTCGGCATGCGCGTGACCCTGCTCGAGGCGACGGATGCCGTCGGCGGCGCCATCCGTCGCGCTGAGCTCGACGGCGTGGTGGTGGATGCGGGCGCGGAGAGCTACGCGACGAGGGGCGGCCGTGTGCGCGCTCTGATCGAGGAGCTCGGCCTCGCCGACCGCATCGTCGCGCCCGCGGCAGGGAGCGCCTGGCTCGCTGGCATCCCCGGCATCGGCGCGGCACCGCTGCCCGTCGGCGGGATCCTCGGAATCCCCGGCAATCCGTTCCAGGAGGACGTCCGTCGCATCATCGGGTGGTCGGGCGCATGGCGTGCGTACCTGGATCGCGTTCGCCCGCCGCTGACGATCGGCCACAGTCAGAGCCTTGGCAGACTGGTGTCGTCGCGCATGGGAGCCAGGGTGCGCGATCGTCTCGTCGCCCCGGTCACGACCGGTGTGTACTCAGCCTCGCCTGACGACGTCGACGTCGACATCGCGGCCCCCGGACTCAACGCCGCCCTCACCCGCGTCGGATCGCTCTCGGGGGCGGTGCAGACGATGCGGCAGGAGAGCGCGGACAGAGCTGCGAAGGCGCGCGGAGCCGCGATTCGCGAAGGTGCCGCGCTCGCGCCCGGCGCGGCCGTGGAAGGGCTCGACGGCGGTATGACGGTGCTGATCGAGGCGCTGGTCGCGGATATCGAGAAGCTGGGTGGCGTCGTGCACACCGGCGCGCGGGTGACGCAGCTGACGCGCACCGCCGAGGCGTGGATGGTGAAGGCTCACGCCGACGTCGCTCCCGAGGCAGACGCCGTTCTCGGCGACGCTCACACGGAGGAGATCGAGTTCGCCGCAGATGGCGTGGTGGTCGCGACCTCCGAGGGCGCCGCGAGGCGACTTCTCGAGAAGAGCGTGCCCGCACTGGCGGAGACCGCGCCGGCGGATGCTCCGGAGATCGAGATCGTCACACTGCTGCTGGAGCCGTCGGCACTGGCGGGTGCTCCACGGGGCACCGGCGTGCTGACCGTCCCCGGCAGCCACACAGCGAAGGCGCTCACCCACTCCAGTGCGAAGTGGGACTGGGTGCGCGCCGCGGCCGGCCCCAGGCACGTCGTGCGGGTCTCGTTCGGAGCCCAGGGCGAACCCGCCGCCACCACCGCGCTCGACGACGACGCCGTGGCTCGACTGGCGCTGAGCGAAGCATCCGCTCTCCTCGGCGTGCCGCTCGTTGCGGGCGACCTCGTGGCGTCTCACCGCGCGAGGTACGTGCAGTCGCAGCCTGCATCGATCATCGGCTCCGGTGCGCGCCGAGAGGCCGCGAGGTCGGCTGTGCAGGGCGTGCACGGGCTCGCCGCCGTCGGCGCGTGGCTGGCCGGCACGGGTCTCGCCCAGGTGATCCCCGACGCGCGCGAAGAGGCGGACCGGCTTCGTCGGGCGCTGCTCTGGGACTGACGCCGTCGCACGAACCCGAAAGTCGCTCCGCTGTCAACCCTCTGCGTGACAGATGCCGAAATCGGCATACGGGGCTACGCTGGACACCTGCAGGCGGCTCCGAGTCGTCGGTTCGCCCCAGGCGTTCACACCGGAACAACGTGAGGAGACCCCATGAAGGGGAAGATCGGACTCGTCGTAGGAATCGGCGTGGGATACGTGCTCGGAACTCGCGCGGGCCGCGAGAGGTACGAGCAGATCAAGACGCAGTGGCTGAAGGTCTGGAACCTCGACCCGGTGCAGGAGCAGGTCGACAAGGTCAAGGGCTACGTCGGCGACAAGGCGGCGGCAGTGCCCGGTGCGATCTGGACCGGCGTGCAGAAGGTCGTCAAGTCGGCCAGCGGTGGCGACAAGACCGCTGGGCAGCGACTCGACTCCGCCGTGGCTGCGGGGCGCAAGGCCGCTGACGACATCGTCGACGCCACCGAGGACGCCGTCCAAGAGGTCAAGGACGCCGCGAAGAAGGACGACGCGAAGAAGCCCGCGGCCAAGAAGCCGGCAACGCCCGGCTCCACCGCCGCGAAGTCTGGCAGCTGACATGCCCCGCGGATACCGCGATCGCGCCGAGGACAGCCTGCTGTCCCTGATCGGCGATCTTCCCGAGCTCATCAGCAGCCTCGTCAAAGCCGAGATCAACGCGGCCAAGACCTGGATCTCGAAGACGGCGAAGGACGCGGGGATCGGCTCCGTCTGGTTCCTCGTCGCTCTCTTCTTCCTGTTCTGGGCCGTGCCGGTGATCCTGGTGTTCGCGATCGCCGGGCTGTCGTCGTGGTGGCCGGTCTGGCTGTCCGCCCTGGCGGTGCTCGGCATCCTGATCCTCGCCGTGCTGCTGTTCGCGCTGCTCGGCATCCTGAAGTTCCGCAAGGTGCTCGCTCGTAAGAACCCCGCGCAAGCGGTGGGCGAAGACATCAGACTCGTGAAGGAAGCCGGAAATGACGAACTCTGAGATCACGAGGCCTCTGCCCAAGACAGCGGTTCCGGCGGGCATCGTCGACCCGGTCCAGTCGGCTCGGGCGGAGCTGAAGGCCGCTCTCGCGGCGATCGAGGTCAAGGGCAACTTCCCCCGGCGCATCGACACAGCGTCCAAGCGCGCCGCGGCGAAGGCGCGGGTCTTCGCCGACCGCAACCCCGCTGCCGCGATCGCGGGAGCCGTGGGCGTCGCGGTGATCGTCGGCGGTGCCGTCTGGGCGATCGCCCGCGCGCTCTCACGCTGACCGCAGGCCGAAATCCTCGCATCCTGACTCGCGTTCGCGAGTGCTTCACAAAGGGGGCAGACTGGATCCATGTCCGATGCGCGCGAAGAGAACCCGTCCGGCTTCACCCTCTGGGCAGTCTGGCGACGAAACCCCGATGTGGCTGTCACCGAGTCCGACTCCACGGAGCTCGAGACGATCGTCTCGTACATCGAGGACTCCGGCGTCACGGTCCGCGGCTTCTACGACGTCTCGGGCCTGAAGGCGGACGCCGATCTGCTCGTGTGGCTGCACGGCGACACTGCCGAGGACCTGCAGAAGGCTCTCCGCCGCCTCCGCCGCACCGAGTTGCTGCGCACCCTGCTGCCGGTCTGGAACGTCATGGGCGTGCACCGCGATGCCGAGTTCAACCGGGCTCACGTCCCGGGATTCCTTCGCGGCGTGGAGCCGAAGGACTGGCTGTGCCTGTACCCGTTCGTCCGCACGCCGGAGTGGTATCTCGCGCCCGAAGAGGAGCGCCGGAAGATGCTCGCCGATCACGGACGCAAGGGAGCGGCGTTCACCGGGGTCATCGCGAACACGGTCGCGGCATTCGCCCTGGGCGACTACGAGTGGATCCTGCCGCTCGAAGCCGACGAGGTCACCGAGCTGGTCGATCTCATGCGCGACCTGCGCTACACCGACGCGCGCCTGTACGTGAAGGAGGAGGTCCCGTTCTACACGGGTCGACGCCTCCGGTTCGACGAGATCGCGGACGTGCTGCAGTAGGTCGACGATGAACACTCAGAGTCAGACCCCCTCCCCGATCCGATTGGGCACCCGCCGCAGCGCGCTCGCCCAGGCGCAGTCGGGACACGTCGCCGCCGCGCTCGAGAAGATCTCGGGGCGCCCCGTCGAGCTCGTACCGATCACCAGCGAGGGCGACACGAATCGTGCGTCGCTGTCGGAGATCGGCGGTCAGGGCATCTTCGCCACGCGTCTGCGAGAGGCACTGCTCGCCGGCGAGTGCGACTTCCTCGTGCATTCGCTCAAGGACCTTCCCACCGCGATCCCCGACGGTCTCGTCATCGCAGCGACCCCGGTGCGTGAGGACGCGCGCGACGTCGCGATCACTCGCGGCGGCACACCGCTGCACCAGCTCCGTTCCGGCAGCAAGGTCGGCACGGGATCCCCCCGGCGCATCGCGCAGGTGCACCGGAGGGCTCCGCACGCGGAGGTCGTGGACATCCGGGGCAACGTCGATTCTCGTCTGCAGCGGGTCGCCTCCGGCGAGTTGGATGCGGTGATCCTGGCTGCGGCCGGTCTGTCGCGCCTCGGCACGGACTCCCCGCTGCGCCGCGAAGAGCTGGGCCTCTCCGAATGGCCGACAGCGCCGGGGCAGGGATCGCTCGCCGTGGAGACGCGCACGGATGCCCCCGCAGAGCTGCTCGCCGCGCTCGCCGAGCTCGACGACTTCGACACGCGTCTGGCGGTGACCGTAGAGCGTGCCGTTCTCGAGGGGCTGGATGCCGGATGCCAGGCGCCGATGGCCGCACATGCGGTCGTCGAGGGCGACGAGATCCGCATCAGGACAGTCGTCTACGCCACCGACGGTGGGCGCCGTATCGGCCTCGACGTCACCGAAGCCGTGAACGGGGAGTATATTCGTCGGAACGGCAGCGGCAATGGAGCGGATGCTGCCGGTGGTGCAGACCCGATGCACGCAGCACGCGAGATCGGGTTGTCTGTCGCCCATCGGCTGCTCGAGCAAGGGGCGGCCGACCTCGTCTCCCGAGAGCATTCCTCATCATGACCAATTCGAAGCAGGACCGACCGCTGGACGGCTGGCGCATCCTCGTACCCCGCGGAGGGCCGTGGGGCGACGGTGTCGCCGCCAGTCTGCGCTCCCGTGGCGCGGTGCCCGTCGTGGCACCGCTGATCAATTTCGCCGCCACCACCGACCAGGCAGCCCTGGACGTCGCTCTCACCCGGCTCGCGGATGGAGAGTACGACTGGCTGACGGTGACGAGTGCGACGACCGTCGACGTGATGTTCGCGCACCGCGCGATCGTCCCGCGCCGCACGAAGATCGCGGCCGTCGGCGAGACGACCGCCGCCGCCCTGCAGGCGGTCGGCTACGAAGTCGCGATGGTGCCGGACGAAGACAATTCGGCAGCGGGCATGGCCGAGCAGCTCATCGCCCTCGAGACCGAGCCTCGTCGCATCCTGGCGCTGCGCAGCGAGATCGCGAAGCCCGTGCTCAGCGTCCTCCTGCAGGAGGCCGGTCACGATGTCGACAGCGTTGTGGCATATCGCACGGTCGGCGTCCCGGTCACGGAGCGCATCAAGCGTGATGTCGAGAACGGACGGATCAACGCGATCCTGATCACGAGCGGTTCGGTCGCCGAACAGGTGCGCGAGCAGTTCCCGCTGATCCCGGACGACACGCTGCTGGCGGCCATCGGTCCGCGCACCGCGAAGGATGCCGATCGGGCAGGTCTGCCGATCACCGTCGTCGCCGACCGTCAGACTGTGGACGCGCTGATCGACGCGGTGTCGAGCTACACCCTCCCGCACGCGGCGGACGAGTTGGCACCGTGAGCTTCCCCGACGTACGACTGCGCCGCCTCCGCCAGTCTGCTGCAGTCCGTGGACTGGTGCGCGAGACCTCGATCGAGCCCCGTCAGCTGGTGCTTCCACTGTTCGTTCGCGAGGGACTCACCGAGGCCGCGCCCATCGGATCGATGCCGGGAGTCGCGCAGCATTCGCTCGACTCTCTGCGGGCCGCCGCGACCGAGGCTGCCGAGGCGGGTGTCGGCGGTGTGATGCTGTTCGGCGTGCCCGCCGTGCGCGACGCTCAGGGCTCGGGCGCCGACGACCCCCAGGGGATCCTCAATGTCGCGACCAAGGCGCTGGCCGCCGAGGTGGGCGATGCACTCGTGGTGCAGACGGATCTCTGCCTCGACGAGTTCACCGATCACGGTCACTGCGGCGTTCTCGCAGCTGACGGGTCGGTCGACAACGATGCGACCCTCGAGCGGTACGCCTCCATGGCGCTCTCGCAGGCGCGCGCCGGCTCGCAGCTGCTCGGTCTGTCGGGGATGATGGACGGCCAGGTCGCGGTCATCCGCGAGGCGCTCGACTCGGACGGCTACACCGACGTGCTGCTGCTCGCGTATGCCGCCAAGTACGCGAGCGCGTTCTACGGCCCGTTCCGTGAAGCCGTCGACTCGCAGCTCACGGGCGACCGTCGTACCTATCAGCTCGACCCGGGCAATCGTCGCGAGGGTGTGCGCGAGGCCGTCGTCGACGAGGAGGAAGGCGCCGACGTCGTCATGGTGAAGCCGGCGATGGCGTTCCTCGATGTGCTGCGGGAGGTGCGCGACACCGTCCACATTCCTGTGTGGGCATATCAGGTCTCCGGTGAGTACGCGATGATCGAGGCGGCCGCTGCGAACGGCTGGATCGATCGTCGTGCATCGGTCCTCGAGTCGCTGCTCTCGATCCGCCGTGCGGGTGCTGACGTCGTCCTGACCTACTGGGCGACCGAGGCCGCCCGCTGGCTGCGCGGCTGAGTCGCGCACGCCTTCGCTGAGAGCCCCGTCGATCTGAGTCCCGCCCTCAGGTCGGCGCATTAGCCTGGATGGGATGCCGGGAGAGGTCCGCGCATCGTTGAGGAGTGTGCTGTGACCGACCGCAATGACGACCTGTTCTCCGCTGCCCGCACGGTGATCCCCGGAGGGGTGAACTCGCCGGTGCGCGCGTACGGCTCGGTCGGCGGCACGCCGCGCTTCCTCGCCTCGGCGAGCGGCGCGACGGTGACGGATGCCGCAGGCAACCGCTACGTCGACCTCGTGGCATCCTGGGGGCCGGCGCTGCTCGGCCACGCGCAGCCGGAGGTCGTCGCCGCCGTGCAGGAAGCGGCCACCCGAGGCCTCTCGTTCGGCGCTCCCACGGAGGGCGAAGTCGAGCTCGCTCAGTTGATCGCCGACCGCGTGCGATTCGGGGAGGTTCGGCCGGTGGAGCGGGTGCGGCTCGTGTCGACCGGAACCGAAGCGACCATGACGGCGATCCGCCTCGCCCGCGGCGCCACCGGACGCGACCTGCTGGTGAAGTTCGCCGGGCACTATCACGGGCACTCCGACGGTCTGCTCGCCGCGGCGGGCTCCGGTGTCGCGACGCTCGCGCTTCCGGGTTCCGCGGGTGTGCCTGCGCCCATCGCGGCTCAGACGCTGGTGATCGACTACAACGATCCCGACGCTCTCGCAGCTGTGTTCGCCGAGCACGGCCCGCGCATCGCAGCGGTGATCGTCGAGGCCGCAGCGGCGAACATGGGTGTCGTTCCGCCGCTGCCGGGGTTCAACCGCCTGCTCGCCGAGACCGCTCACGCGCATGGCGCCCTGCTGATCCTCGACGAGGTGCTGACGGGCTTCCGCGTGCACCCGGCGGGCTTCTGGGGGCTCCAGGCGGCCGCCGGTGAGGACTATCTGCCCGACATCATCACCTTCGGCAAGGTCGTCGGCGGAGGGATGCCGCTGGCCGCGCTCGGAGGCCGTGCGGAGATCATGGACCTTCTCGCTCCTCTGGGACCCGTCTACCAGGCGGGCACGCTGTCGGGTAACCCGCTGTCGGTCGCCGCGGGTCTCGCGACGCTGCGCCTCGCCACGCCGGAGGTGTACGCGACCGTCGACGCGGCCGCAGCGCGAGTCTCCCGCGCCCTGGATGAGGCGCTCACGGAGGCCGGTGCGACCCACGCCGTCGCCCATGCCGGCAACCTCTTCAGCGCCTCCTTCCGCGGATCTGCACCTCGCGACTACACCGAGGCTCAGGCGCAGGAGTCGTTCCGGTACGCCCCGTTCTTCCATGCGATGCGCGAGCAGGGCGTGGCGCTCCCTCCGAGCGTGTTCGAGGCGTGGTTCCTCACCGCCGCTCACGGTGAGGAAGAGCTGCAGCGCATCGAGGCAGCTGTGCCCGTGGCTGCGCGCGCCGCAGCTGATGCCGCCGCGACTGCCTGAGCGGAGCTGACCCCCAGCCGCCGTGACGGCTCCCTCGCGGAAGGCCTCTTGGACGCGCGGGTGGTCTCGCTCGAGGAATGCCGCATCCGTGAAGGCCTACTCGATGCTGCCCTGAGCGATGCGACCGGCTGTTCGTCCTCCAGCCGGACAATCTGCCGTCGCTTCTCGACCCAGGAGTCGAGAAGCTCTGCACGCTGCTCGAGGCCGGGGTCGGTGGCGAATGTCATGTTCCGAATCTAGTAGATTTGTTCGAAAGTCGAGCGGAACACCGGAATGGAAAAGGGGTGGAATCGTGGGAACCGACAACGGATCGTTGCCTTCCTGTGAACAAGACACAGACATCTGGAAGGGTGCCGCTGGCAGACTGGACGCATGGTGACGTTGCTGCTGGACCAGACGCAACTCGAGATCGTGCTCTCGCCGATCGAGCGTGCGGCGAGCTTCCACCGGGACAACGTGCGACTCGTGCGCGACACCATCACCAAGGTCCAGCTCATCGATGATGCGTGGACCTGGTTGCGTGGCGTGCCGAACCCGGGGACGCACATCCCCGGAGTGCTCGCCGCAGGCACGTGGAAGGCCGCAGGCAGCGTCGACTTCGTCCTCATCCGCAAACGTCGTCCCAGCGTGGTCATCGATCTCTCCGGGGACGCGCAGTACCGGCGACTGATCCTCACGACGAGGCACGGCCTCGCCCTGACCCAAGCGCTCCGACTCGATGTGTCGGATGAGCCGGCGGACGTCGAGGAGATCGTGGCGACGTCACCCACGCCGGTCTCGAAGGGCAGCCGCCGCCCAGTGATCCGCCCGCGTCCCGCCTGACCGTCACGGAACGGGAAACGCCCTCCGCAGCCTTATGGCGCGGAGGGCGTTCGCAAATGGGGGAGCGACCTCAGGAGCGGTCGTGCTCGCCTTCGTGGTGCTCGTGGTGCTCGTGGTGCTCACCTTCGTGGTGCTCACCTTCGTGGTGCTCACCTTCGTGGTGCTCACCTTCGGCATCCGACGCTGCCTGCGCGTCGGCTGATGCGTCGGCGTCTCCGAGCGGATAGTCCTTCGGCTCGTCCTCGTAGTACGCGCGCGCTGCTGCAGCGAGCATCGAGGTGACGGCCGCGGATCGGGGGTCATCGTCAGACGGTGCGGCGACGTCATCAGACGACTCCGACGCGTCTTCGGAGTCGTGCGCCTCGCCGAAGAACTCGACGCCGGAGTGCTCCTCCGCGCCACTCTCGGCCGCCGAGGGGACATCGGGATCGGTGGGAGCATCGACAGGGGTCGTGCCGAAGAGGATGTCGTCGAAGGAGGGCTGAGGGTGATCCTCGGCCGGGGTCTCGTGCTCGGTCGATTCCCCCGTCGAGTCGTCGTCGCCGGAGACCTCGTCACCGCCCGCATGCGCGGCATCGGAGGCGACATCAGCCGCATCCTCGGCGTCGTTCGCATCCGAGGCGTCCGCTGCGTAGCCGAGCTCCGCCGCGGCGTACTCGATGTCGCGAGCCGCATCCGCTGCATCCGCGGCGGCGTCAGCCTCGACGTCGGCCGCATCGGCCTCCGCGCGTTCGGCGTCGGAATCGGACGAGTCGGAATCGGACGAGTCGGCTTCGGACGAGTCGGCTTCGGACGCAGCGGCGTCGGACGCAGCAGAATCGGGGGCACTCGGACCGGACACGTCCTGAGCGTCGGGCGTCGCAGGGACCGCCGCGAGCGGCGCTGTCGCATCCGCGACCGGCGTCTCAGACTCGATGACCGGTGCAGCCGTGATGGCCTGCGGGGCGAGTCTCCCGCCGCGCACGAGCTCGATGAAGACGTCTTCGAGCGTCGGGCCGCGCTGCACCAGGGTCGCCAGAGCGATGCCGGCCGATGCGGCGATGGCGCCGACGGCGCCGGCATTGCTGCCGCGGACCGTGAGACCCGAGCGGAGCACCTCGACCTCGAGGCCGGCGGCCGAGAGCGCCGCCTTTAAGGCCGCGCGGTCCTCGGCGTCGACGACCACGGATCCGGCGGACGGGTCGGCCAGCTTCTCGATGCCGCTCGAGAGGACCAGCTGGCCCTTCGAGAGCACGAGCACGTGGTCTGCGACCTGCTCGATCTCGCTCAGCACGTGTGAGGAGACGAGAACCGTGCGGCCCTCATCGGCGAGGCGGCGCAGGAGGAGGCGAATCCACCGGATGCCTTCGGGGTCGAGCCCGTTCGCCGGCTCGTCGAAGACGAGCGCGCCAGGGTCGCCCAGCAGCGCGTGCGCGACGCTCAGCCGCTGCCGCATCCCGAGCGAGAAGCTGCCGATGCGTCCTTCCGCTTCGTGCTCGAGCCCGACCAGAGAGAGGACCTCGTCGACACGCGAGAGCGGGATGCCGTTGGCCTTGGCCGCGATGGTCAGCTGGCGGGCTGCCGAACGCCGCGGGCGGTAGGCGGTCTCCTCGAGGACGGAGCCGATGGTGCGCAGCGGGTGACGCAGTTCAGGATGTGCGACTCCGCCGATCGTGGCGGTGCCGCTCGTGGCGCGCACCTGACCGAGGAGGATGCGCAGCGTGGTGGTCTTTCCGGCGCCGTTCGGGCCGAGGAAAGCGGTCACGACGCCGGGCTCGACCCGCGCGGAGAAGTCGGACACCGCCGTCACGTCGTTGAACCGCTTCGTGACGTGCGTGAACTCGAGCACCTGTCCGTCGGGCATCTGCGACCTCTCGTTGCAGTGGGCAGTTCTGTCTATCCTGCCGGAAAAGCCGCCGGATCGTGCATTTACCGTACAGACACGGCCGGATGCAAGGCTCAATCCACCGGGTAGCCTGGCAATCGTGACCGAATCCAGCGCCGCTTCCCGGGTCCTCGTCCGTACCGAGGGAGCCCTCGGCAGGCTGACCCTGAACCGACCGGAAGCGATCAACGCGCTCGACTTCGGCATGGTGCAGGAGATCACGCGCACGCTGGAGCGGTGGCGGTACGACACCGATGTGCAGATCGTGCTGATCGACGGCGAAGGCGACCGAGGCATGTGCGCCGGCGGCGATGTGCGGGGACTGCACGCGCAGATCGTGGAGGGCCGATCCGATGAGACGGCGGAGTTCTTCCGCGCGGAGTACGCGCTGAATGCGATGATCGCCGAGTACTCGAAGCCCGTGGTCACCGTCGCCGACGGCATCACGATGGGCGGAGGCGTCGGACTGTCGGGCCACGCGGCCATCCGCATCGTGACCGAGCGATCGAAGCTCGCGATGCCGGAGACGCGGATCGGCTTCACGCCCGACGTGGGCGGCACGTGGCTGCTGTCACGCGCCCCTGGGCGGTTCGGCGAGTACTTCGGGCTCACGGGGGCGTCGATGAACGGAGCGGATGCCGTACTGCTCGGCTTCGCCGACCATTTCGTGCCCTCCGATCGCCTCGACGCGCTGCGCGAGGCGCTCGCGTATCGTGCCGATCCGACAGGACCGGCCGAGATCGTGCTGCTGTTCGACGAGACTCCCGATCCGTCGACGCTTCCGGCCTCTCGGGGATGGATCGACCACGCGTTCTCCGCCGACACGGTCGCGGAGATCGTGTCGCGGCTGCGCGCGGACGAGGCCCCGGATGCCGCGGCGACCGCGGATCTGCTCGAGAGCCTGGCGCCCACCGGGCTGGCCGTCACGCTCGACGCCGTGCGGGAAGCACGTGCGCTGCCGAACCTGCGTGCCGCCCTGGAGGGTGAGTACCGCCGCGTGATGTGGTTCGTCCTGCGGCATCCCGACCTCGTGGAGGGGATCCGGGCGCAGCTGATCGACAAGGACCGCAATCCGAAGTGGAACCCGGCGACGATCTCCGAACTGCCTGCAGACCCCGGCGCCGACGCTCGACACTTCACGCCCGAAGCCCCCCTCTTCTAGAGCATTTCGATATATCCGCGGTTGTTCGCCGCGGTGCATAAACCGCTGGCCGCGCCCGAAATGGTTCGCTGTGAGCGAAGGTCCGCCCACAGGGGGATACGAATGTCCGGAGTTCGTGCCACCCTTGCATGTGCGCGATCGTCGGCCTGCGTCCGCCCGTCGGGAGATCCGCCGATTCATCCTTCCTAGAAAGTCCGCCTGTGCTGGGAAAAATCCTCCTCCGTTATCTCGCCCGCTATAAGTGGCTGCTCGTCGCCGTGCTGGTGTTCCAATTCGCCAGCGCTCTGGCCACCCTCTACCTCCCGCGCCTGAACGAAGACATCATCAACAAGGGCGTGGCCCAGTCCGACACCGCCTACATCTGGCGCACCGGGCTCTTCATGCTCGCCGTCTCGCTCGGCCAGATCATCGCGTCGGTCATCGCGACCTACTTCGCGGCTCGCGCGTCGATGGGTGCGGGGCGCGACATCCGTGCCGACGTCTTCGCCAAGGTCAGCGGATTCTCCGAGCGAGAGGTGTCGCAGTTCGGCGCCGGCTCGCTCATCACGCGCAACACGAACGACGTGCAGCAGGTGCAGATGCTCGCGATGATGGGCGCGACGATGCTCGTCACCGCGCCGCTGCTCGCGATCGGCGGCATCATCTTCGCCGTGCAGACGAACATCGGCCTGAGTTGGCTCATCGCCGTGTCCGTCCCGCTGCTGCTGATCGTCGCCGGTCTCGTCGTCAGCCGCATGGTTCCGCTGTTCCGCAGCTACCAGGGCAAGCTCGACACCGTGAACCGCGTGCTGCGCGAGCAGCTCACCGGCGTGCGCGTGGTCCGTGCCTTCGTCCGAGAGGGCATCGAAGAAGAGCGCTTCCGCGGTGCCAACACCGACATCATGGTCGTCGGCCGCAAGGTCGGCTCGCTGTTCGTCCTGCTGTTCCCGCTGTTCATGCTCATCCTCAACGTCACGATCGTGGCGGTCGTGTGGTTCGGCGGCATCGAGGTCAACAGCGGCACGGTGCAGGTCGGCACGATCTTCGCCTTCATGCAGTACATCGGCCAGATCATGGGCGGCGTCATCATGGCCAGCTTCATGGCGATCATGATCCCGCGCGCGGCAGTGTCGGCCGAGCGCATCGGCGAGGTCCTCGAGACGCAGTCGAGCATGGTGCGACCGGCCGACGGCGTGACCGACTTCCCGACACCCGGTTCGGTCGCCTTCGACGGCGTCGAGTTCACCTACCCGGGCGCCGACTCTCCCGTTCTCAAGGGCATCAGCTTCGCGGCCGAGCCCGGCGAGACGGTGGCGATCGTCGGATCGACCGGTGCCGGCAAGACGACCCTCGTGTCGTTGATCCCACGACTCTTCGACGTCTCCGGCGGAGCCGTCTTCGTCGGCGGCGCCGATGTGCGCGATGCCGACGTCGAGTCGCTGTGGGCGACCATCGGCCTCGTTCCGCAGCGTCCGTTCCTCTTCACCGGAACGGTGGCCTCGAACCTCCGGTACGGCCGCGAGGACGCGACCGATGAAGAGCTCTGGCATGCGCTGGAGATCGCTCAGGGACGCGACTTCGTCGAGGAGATGCCCCAGGGGCTCGACTCGAGGATCACTCAGGGCGGCACCAACGTCTCGGGCGGTCAGCGTCAGCGCCTGGCGATCGCCCGCGCGATCGTCCGTCAACCGCAGATCCTGGTCTTCGACGACTCGTTCTCCGCGCTCGACCTCACCACCGACGCCCGACTGAGGCAGGCGCTGTGGCGTGAACTGCCGCACGTGACCAAGATCGTGGTCGCGCAGCGCGTCTCATCCATCACCGATGCGGACCGCATCGTCGTCCTCGAAGGGGGCACCATGGTCGGCGTCGGCACGCACGAGGAGCTTCTCGAGACCAGTACGACCTACCGAGAGATCGTCGAATCGCAGCTGGGGGTGGACGCATGAGCGAGCAGGACGCTCCCCGGACCCGCCGCGGTCGCGCGGCCAAGGCGGCGGACACGACCACTGCGGTCGAGCCGGCGCTGACAGACGAAGAGAAGTACGAGGCCGAGCTCGCCGAGAAGGCGCGCCAGGACGGCGGCGGCTGGGACAGCGTCGCTCCCGGAAAGGCCGACAACTTCGGCAAGAGCTTCAGCCGGATGATCGGGCTGCTCAAGCCGTCGGCCGTCTGGTTCATCCTGGTGTCGATCGCCGGCGCCGTCGGCGTCGTGCTCACGGTCGCGGCGCCGAAGGTGCTCGGTGAGGCCACGAACCTCATCTACAAGGGCTTCATCTCCGTGCAGCTCGCGCAGGCGAACGGGGACTTCCCCGGGTTCCCCGCCGGCACTCCGCAGGACGATGTCGTCGCGGCACTCCGCCAGGGAGGGCAGGACGACTTCGCCAACCAGGTCGAGGCCCTCGGCGCCTTCCGTGTCGGTGACGGTGTCGACTTCGACGCGCTGCGGTGGATCATCATCGCCGTGCTGGCGATCTATGTCACCGCCGCCTTCCTCAGCTGGATCCAGGGTTACGTCATCAACGTCATCATGGTCCGCACCATGTGGCGTCTGCGCGAGCAGGTCGAGGCGAAGATCAACCGTCTGCCCCTGTCGTACTTCGACAAGGTGCAGCGCGGTGATCTGATCTCGCGCGTGACCAACGACATCGACAACATCACCCAGACCATGCAGCAGTCGCTGTCCGGCGCGATCACGGCCGTACTCACGGTCGTGGGCGTGCTGGTCCTGATGTTCTCGATCTCCTGGCAGCTCGCTCTCGTCGCGCTCGTGGCACTCCCGCTCATGGGTGTGATCTTCGGCGTCATCGGCCCTCGCTCGCAGAAGGCCTTCGGCACCCAGTGGCGCAAGGTCGGCCGTCTGAACGCTCGCGTCGAAGAGGCCTTCTCCGGTCACGCGCTGGTCAAGGTCTTCGGTCGCGAGCAGGACGCGCTGGAGAAGTTCCAGGGCGAGAACGAGGAGCTGTTCCAGGCCAGCTTCAAGGCGCAGTTCCTCTCCGGCATCATCATGCCGGCGATGACCTTCGTCGGCAGCCTCACCTACGTGGGCATCGCGGTGCTCGGCGGTCTCATGGTCGCCAACGGGCAGCTGCGTCTCGGAGACGTGCAGGCGTTCATCCAGTACTCGCAGCAGTTCACGCAGCCGCTGTCCGAGCTCGGTGGAATGGCGGCCGTCGTGCAGTCCGGTACGGCATCGGCCGAGCGGGTGTTCGAGCTCCTCGACACCGAAGAGCAGGAAGCGGACGACGCGGATGCTCCGAAGCTCGCCGACGGCAAGGGCGTCGTGGAGTTCGAGAACGTCGCGTTCTCGTACACTCCCGACCGTCCGCTGATCACCGACCTCTCGTTCCGGGTCGAGCCTGGTCAGACGGTCGCGATCGTCGGCCCGACGGGAGCGGGCAAGACCACTCTCGTCAACCTCATCATGCGGTTCTACGAACTGAACGGCGGGCGCATCCTGCTCGACGGTCAGGACATCTCCGAGGTCACGCGTGACCAGCTGCGCTCTCGCACCGGCATGGTCCTGCAGGACCCGTGGCTGTTCGCGGGGAGCATCCGCGAGAACATCCGGTACGGACGCTCGACCGCGACCGACGACGAGGTTCTCGAAGCGGCGAAGGCGACCTATGTGGATCGCTTCGTGCATGCCCTCCCCGAGGGCTACGACACCGTGCTCGACGAAGACGCGTCGAACGTCTCGGCGGGCGAGCGTCAGCTGATCACGATCGCGCGAGCGTTCGTGGCCCAGCCGTCGATCCTGATCCTCGATGAGGCCACGTCGGCGGTCGACACCCGCACCGAGCTGCTGCTGCAGCACGCGATGGCGGCGCTTCGACAGGGACGCACGTCGTTCGTGATCGCGCACCGCCTGTCGACCATCCGCGATGCCGACCTCATCCTCGTGATGGAGCACGGAGACATCGTCGAGAAGGGCACGCACGACGAGCTCATCGCCGCGCAGGGCGCCTACTGGCGCCTCTACCAGTCGCAGTTCGAACAGGCGGCGACCGACATCGACGCAGAGGACGCGCTCACCGGGTCGACTCCGGTCGTCATGAGCGGCGACGCCGAAGACGCGGCTGCGTCGGCACAGGTCGGCGTCTCGGTGGGGGCGCAGACTCCCGCCGCCGAGGCAGCGGCCGCGCAGGCAGTCGTCGAACGGCCGGATGCCGGAGGCGCCTCACGCTCCTGAAGCGCCAGAGCGCCTGAAGCGACAGAGCCCCTGAAGTGACAGAACGCCTCGCCTCCCGAATCCCGGGCGGCGAGGCGTTCTGCGTCCGTCGGGCTTTCGCTGGAGGGACGACGCGTCAGCGCTGGTCGGCCGTGATGCCGAGGAGTTCGAGGGGGTGGGTCAGCCGCCACCACGGGCTCGGGGCATCGACATCGTCGGCGAGCGACAGCGACGTCGTCACCGTGTTCAACGGCCCGACGCTCGTCATCGTGCCGACCTCGTCGCCCGCTTCGCGGTTGTCGCCGAGTGAGAAGTCCGTCGAGGCCTCGGCGACGGCGCCGTTCCACAGGACCACATCGGCATCCGCATCCGTGACGACATCGGTGCTCGCGCCCCACGCCGTGGTGACGGTGCCGACGACCGTGCCCTCGACGACGGCGGGAGTCTGCTGCTCCAGCGCCGTCTCGACCTGCGTGAACAGCGAACGGGTCTCCGTGAGGCGCTGCGCGTCGTCGGCCTGACCGAGAACCGACGCGTACAGATGCACAGTCGTGTCGTCGACAGTGACGACCTTCGCGGTCAACAGGTTCCAGCTGTCGCCGAGCGTGCCGGTCTTGACGCCGACGACGCCGGGGTCCGCCAGCATCCCGTTCGTGTTCACCACCGTGCCCGCACCCGGAAGATCGACCGACGGAGTTCCGACGATGCCGGCGAAGACGGGGTTCTGCATCGCGATCTCGGCCAACGCGACGAGCGACTCGGGTGTGGCCCGGTTGCGGTCGTCGAAGCCCGACGGAGTGATGATCGTGATGTCGTCGAGACCACGGTCGCGCAGCCACACAGCTGCTGCGGCGGTGAACGACGACGGGGAACCCCAGATCTCCGCGGAGAGCCGGTCGATGTAGTTGTTGGCCGATCCGAGCAGCGTTCCCTGGAGGAGCTGGAACTCGGTGAGAGTACCGCCCACGGGCACGTCGAGCGCGGACTGGTCGGAGCGGCGGTAGTCCCAGTAGGCCAGGTTGTCGGCCCGGGTGAACGAGAACTCGGGGCCCTGCTCGCCCACGGCGAGGGGCATCCGCTCGAGCACCATCAAGCTCGAGACGACCTTGGTGACGCTTGCGATCGCCGCAGCGTCGAGCGACGACGACGTCGTGCCGATGCCGCCGATCCCCACGGCAGCGCTTCCCTGGGCAGGGAAGGTGATCGCGGCAGCGGGCGCCGCGACGGGGGCGAGTTCGACGGCCTGAACCGTCGGCGCGACCTCGTGCAACGGCCACAGCATGGCCGATCCGGCGTAGGTGCCGAGCAAGCCGACGAGGACGCCGAGCGGCACCAGCACGCCGGGCCGGGCGATCGCCGGGCGCAGGTGCGCTCCGGTCAGCAGTGCACCGCCGCTCTCCACGGCCGGCGCGTCATCGAGCGCGTCGGTCGCCGGGTGCTGGGCCACGTCGACCGGGTCGACCCACGTCAGGGGAGTGCCGCCGCTGTCTTCCTCCGCCCACTGCGCGGGGGGAGTCGCCTCAGGAGTGAAGATCGCAGAGACGTCGTCATCCGCAGGAACGGCGGAGGCGGTGGCCTCGGCGGAATCGGGAGCGGTCACCTCCTCACGGTACCGAACTCGTGCGGGGATGCGTGTCGCTGCAGCGGGAGAGGACGCGGGGTGTCGCCTCTGGGTAAGATCGTGGGTACAACCACGGGAGTCCGGCGAGCCGGGCTGAGAGGGAGCGAATCGCGCTTCGACCGTCGAACCTGATCTGGGTCATGCCAGCGCAGGGAGGAGTCACAGATGAGTACATCCACGTCCGGATCCACCACGGGATCGGCATCGGCCACGCAGTCGTCGACGGGCCTCGGTCGCCCGCAGCTCTGGCGCTGGCGGGTCGTCGACATCGTCGTGGCGAGTGTCATCGCCGTCGCATGCGCGATGATCTTCCTGCTCTGGAACGTCGGCTACGAGGTGCCGAGCAGCATCCTGACGCCGCTGCTCCCCGGTGTTCAGGGCCTGCTCGCCGGCCCCTGGCTGATCGCCGGAGTGCTCGGCGGTCTGATCATCCGCAAGCCCGGTGCCGCTCTGTACACCGAGCTGGTCGCCGCGATCATCTCAGCACTCGTCGGCAACGCGTGGGGCCCGCTCACGATCGTCTCGGGCCTCGTGCAGGGTCTCGGCGCAGAGTTGGTGTTCCTGATCTTCCTGTACGGCGTCTGGCGGCTGCCTGTCGCGATGCTGGCTGGTGCCGGTGCGGGTCTCGCCTGCGGCATCAACGACCGCATCCTCTGGTACGCCGGCGCCGACACGCTCTTCACGAGCGTCTACATCGTCTCGACGACCATCTCGGGCGCGGTCATCGCCGGACTCGGGGCGTGGTTGATCGCACGAGGCCTCGCCGCCACGGGCGCCCTCAGCCGGTTCGCCGCCGGCCGCGAGGTCACCGCACGGGTGTGAGCTCGCTCACGACGCCCGCCACCCTCGAAGCCCGTGGCTGGGGGTGGCGGTACGCGACGCGACGGCGCTGGGCGGTGCGCGACGTCGACCTGCGCATCGAGCCGGGGGAGCGGGTGCTGCTGCTCGGCGCCTCCGGCTCGGGCAAGTCGACGCTGCTCCAGGGGTTCGGTGGGGTGCTCGGCGGTGCGGATGAGGGCGAGACGCACGGTGCGCTGCTCGTCGACGGCGTGCCGCCCACCGACGCCCGGGGTCGGGTCGGGATGGTCCTGCAGGATCCCGATACGCAGACGATCCTCGCGAGGGTCGGCGACGACGTCGCCTTCGGCTGCGAGAACCTCGGCGTCCCCCGAGACGAGATCTGGCAGCGGGTGCGCGCGGCGCTTGACGCCGTAGAGCTCGACGTCGCCCTCGATCGATCCACGGCCGCGCTGTCGGGCGGTCAGAAGCAGCGCCTCGCCCTCGCCGGCGTGCTCGCGATGCGACCGGGTGCCATCCTGCTCGACGAACCGACGGCGAACCTCGACCCCGAGGGGGTGCGGGACGTACGGGATGCCGTGGCCGCCGCCCTCGATGCGACGAGTGCGACCCTCGTGGTCATCGAGCATCGCATCGACATCTGGCTGCCGCTCGTGACCCGGGTGATCGTGCTCGGCGCCGAGCCGGATGGAACGGTCGTGCTCGCCGACGGCAGCCCGGACGCGGTCCTCGGCGCTCGGGGCGCGGAGCTCGCGGCATCCGGTGTCTGGGTTCCCGGGCACCCGCCCGCCGTCCCGCCCGCACCGGCGCAGCGGCCGGGAGCGACGCTGCTGGAGGCCCGTGGTCTCACCGTGTCTCGCAGGCGCGGGCTCGCCGTCGCCGGTCCGTTCGACGTCGATGTGCGTGCCGGAGAGGTGCTCGGGGTCACCGGCGCGAACGGCGCAGGCAAATCGACGCTCGGGCTCACGCTCGCGGGATTGATCCCGGCCGAAGAAGGTCGGGTCGCCGCTCTGCCGCCCCTCGCCGCCGGAGAGAAGCCGGATCCCATCCACTGGTCGTCGCGCGCGCTGCTCACGCGCATCGCATCGGTCATGCAGACGCCCGAGCACCAGCTGCTCGCCAAGACCGTGCGCGACGAGCTGTCGGTCGGGCCGCGGGCGCTGAAGCTGCCGGACGCCGAGATCGCCTCCCGAGTCGACGACCTGCTCGAAAGACTGCGGCTCACCTCGCTCGCCGCAGCCAATCCCTACACCCTGTCGGGCGGAGAGAAGCGGCGGCTCACGGTCGCCGCCGCCCTCGCCACGCGGCCCCGGATGCTGGTGCTCGACGAGCCCACCTTCGGGCAGGATGCGACGACCTGGGCCGAACTCGTCGGCCTGATCGCACGTCTGCGCGACGAGGGCACGGCGATCGTGGCGATCAGTCATGACGAGACCGTGCTCGAGGCTCTGCACGCTCGGCGCATCGAGGTGGGAAGATGATCGATCCGCTGACCGCCCGCGTCGAACGATCCGGTCCGATCGCCCCGCGCTCGGCCCTCGCGAAACTCATCGCGGCGCTTCTCATCGCCCTCCCCCTCGTGCTGACGATCGACGTGGTGTCGGCATCCGTCGCCCTGCTGCTCGAGATCCCTCTGCTCGTGCTCGCAGGCCTGCGCGCGAAGGAGTTCTGGACCCGCACCGCGGTGCTGTGGATCGCGGCGCCGCTCAGCGCGGTCACGATCGCTCTCTACGGCGCGACCAGCGGCACCGTGCATGTCGAGTGGCTCGTCATGCGCATCAGTGACGGGTCGCTCGCGCTCGCTGCGGCGACCGCCGTGCGCGTGCTCGCGATCGGACTCCCCGCGGTGGTGCTCTTCATCACGGTCGACCCCACCGACCTCGCCGACGACCTCGCGCAGCGGGTGAGGCTTCCGGCGCGATTCGTCGTCGGCGCGCTCGCGGGGATGCGGATGCTGGGACTGCTCGTCGACGACTGGCGGGCGCTGTCTCTCGCACGGCGTGCGCGCGGGGTGGCCGACGAGGGGCGGGTCCGTCGTGCGCTCGGCATGGCGTTCGCGCTGTTCGTGCTGGCGATCCGTCGTGGATCGTCGCTGGCGACGGCCATGGAGGCTCGCGGCTTCGGCGGCTCGGCACCGCGTTCGTGGGCGCGGGAGTCGAGGTGGGACCGACGCGACACGGCGCTGGTCGTCGTCGCGGCGGTGATCCCGGCGGTGGCGATCGCGGCGGCGGTGCTCACGGGTGCGTGGAACTTCATCCTCGGCCCGACCGCCTGACGAGCCCACGACCGGACGCCCGCCCGAACCACCGGACCTGGCAGCATCCACTCAGCTTTCTCATAGCTGGAATGCCGATGTATTCGCTAGCATCGAGTGAACCCAAGGGGAGTACTCCACCACGGGCGGCTCGTCATTACGGATGTCCCTGCATCCCGGGTCCCCGGTCCTCGTTCTCGAGGATGGAGAAGACCTTGGCGTCGACCTCGTCACGCCTCGTCTTCTGGAGACCTCCTTGAACATCACCCCCCTCGTGTGGATCATCACGATCGCCGTCACGATCGCCTTCTTCGTGTACGAGTTCTTCGCCCACGTGCGAAAGCCCCATGAGCCCACCATCGGCGAGTCCGCCCGCTGGTCGGCGTTCTACATCGGTCTGGCCCTGCTGTTCGGCGTCGGCATCGGCACCGTGTCGGGCTGGACGTACGGCGGTGAGTACTTCGCCGGGTACCTGACCGAGAAGGCGCTGTCGATCGACAACCTCTTCGTCTTCCTCATCGTGATGACCGGCTTCGCCGTGCCGCGCATCTATCAGCAGAAGGTGCTGATGATCGGCATCGTCATCGCGCTCATCATGCGCGGTGGATTCATCGCGCTCGGCGCCACGCTGATCGAGAACTTCTCCTGGATCTTCTACCTCTTCGGTGCGCTGCTGCTGTTCCTGGCCTACCGCCAGGCGTTCGCACAGGGCGACCACAACCCGGCCAACGGCCGATTCATGCGCTTCGTGCGCCGTATCCTGCCGGTGAGCGACGAGTACAACGGCGACCGCCTGACCGTGCAGCGCGACGGCAAGCGATTCTTCACGCCGATGTTCCTCGTGATCATCGCGATCGGCTTCGTCGACCTGATCTTCGCGGTCGACTCGATCCCCGCCATCTACGGTCTGACCGAAGAGGCCTACATCGTCTTCACGGCCAACGCCTTCGCCCTCATGGGCCTGCGCCAGCTGTACTTCCTCATCGGCGGCCTGCTGCAGCGCCTCGTGTACCTCGCGCAGGGCCTCGCGGTCATCCTCGCGTTCATCGGCGTCAAGCTCGTGCTGCACGCGATGCACGTCAACGAGCTCCCGTTCATCAACGGCGGCGAGCCGATGCTGTGGGCGCCTGAGATCCCGATCTGGTTCTCGCTCGTCTTCATCGGCGCGACGATCGCCGTCGCCACCGTCGCGAGCCTCATGAAGACGCGACGCGACGACAAGCGCGACGCGCTCGACACTCCTGATCCGTCCAGCTCTGCACCGCTCACCACCGACACCCAGAAGGAACACTCGTGAACCAGTCGCGCCGCTCCGACGCGTCCGCAGACCCCGACAGACCCGGCGCCCGAATGACCTCGGGCACCCCCGCACCTCGTGAGGTGGCCCGCTGATGGGCGACCTCGCGGTGAACATCGCTCTGGTGTTCGTGTTCGTCCTCGTCGGCGGCGTGTTCGCCGCGACGGAGATGGCCCTCGTCACGTTGCGTGAGAGTCAGATCAATGCGATCGCTGCTCGTGGCAGACGAGGCGAGAAGGTCGCGAGCCTGGCTCGCAACCCGAACACCTTCCTCTCGGCGGTGCAGATCGGCGTGACGGTCGCCGGCTTCGCCTCGGCCGCGTACGGTGCGACCTCGATCGCCCCGTCGGTCGCGCCTCTGCTCGAGAACCTCGGGGTCGCCGCTCCGCTGGCTCTCACCCTCTCGACCGTGCTGCTGACGCTCGTGATCGCCTACCTGTCGCTCGTGCTCGGCGAGCTCGTGCCCAAGCGGCTCGCCATCCAGCGCAACGCCCAGTTCGCGTATGCCGTCGCGCCGGTGCTCGACGGCTTCGCCGTGGTCATGAGGCCGGTCATCTGGCTGCTGTCGGTGTCGACGAATGCGGTCGTGCGTCTGCTGGGCGGCGACCCGCACAAGGCGGCGGACGAGCTCAGCGAGGAGGAGCTGCGCGACATCGTCGCGACGCATCAGAGCCTCCCCGACGACGAGCGACGCATCCTCGACGACGTGCTGTCGCTGCGCGGACGTCAGGTGAGCGAGGTCATGCGGCCCCGTCCCGAGGTCGTCGCGCTCGACGGCGCCGCGACGCTCGCCGAGGCCATCGCGGACGTGCGCGAGCTGCCGTTCTCGCGGTACCCGGTGATCGACGCCTCGCTCGACGACATCGTGGGCTTCGTGCATGTGCGCGACCTCTTCGAGGCCGCCGCCGACGACGCGACGCGCGCGGTGCTCGGACTCATGCGTCCCGTCGAGTACGTGCCCTCGACCGCGGGCGTGCTACCCACCCTGACCCGCATGCGGGCGGCCGGTCACCAGATCGCCGTCGTGGTCGACGAGTACGGCGGCACTGACGGCATCGTGACGCTCGAGGACCTCGTCGAAGAGGTCGTGGGCGAGATCTTCGACGAGTACGACACGGAGGACCGGATGCCGGACGCCGGCGGCGCACTCGACGGCCGCCTCAATCTGCAGGACTTCGCCGAGATCACCGGGATCGCGCTGCCCCGTGGCGCATCGGACACGGTCGCGGGCTTCGTCACCGAGATGCTCGGCCGCCTCGCGGTGGTCGGTGATTCGGTCGAGGTGCCCGGTGCGACGATCCGCGTGACGGCCGTCGATCGTCGCCGGATCTCGGAGATCCGAGTGGCCGTGCACGAGGACGCCTCGCCGACCGACTGAGTCGAGTCTCAGGTCTCGTTCCAGAGTCGGCGGTAGTACTCGAGCCGAGGCGGCCCGTGCAGGTCGGCCGGCACCGTGACGCCGCGCTCGACCGCGTTCGCGATCCTCCATGCGGAGCTCCAGGTCCAGGGGCACTGCTCGACGGGCAGCGAGTCGTGCATCGCGCGCAGCGCGGTTCCGACCGCGCGTACGGCGGTCTCGGGGTCGTCGATCCATCGGGGGTCCACAGCGCTGCGGCCCGGGAGTGCAGCCGTGACGAGCCACTCGTGCGTGGCGTCCTCACCCTGATCGATCACCTCGGGAACCGCGATCCAACGCCGTGCCCACCGCATCCGCTCCGCTTCGTCCCGCATATTCGCCTCGGCGTCATGCGGGCCCCACTTGATGTAGCGCCCGTCGTCGGTGCGAAAGGTGAGCCCGCCGATGCCGTTCAGCCATACCGGCGTGAGCGTGGCGCCCGCGGCCAGTGACCGCACGATCGGCGGGATCTCCGTCGTCGTAGGGGGGATGCTCATGGGGCGCTCATCTCATGTTCGAACGTATATCGGTATGCGTGTATTTTTCCGGCTCCAGGCGGCGGGACGCGGTTAGTCTCAGTCGCGGTCGCCGTCGGCGGCCGCATCATCCATCCCACTCGACACATCAGAGGTCTTCGTGCGCGTTTCGTCCCGGTCACAGTGGTGGCGGCGGCAGGGCAGCGATGCCGATGCCTCCTCGTCCGCATCCGCGGCTCCCGAGGTCGCACCCGGTGCCGATTCCGATGCCGCTCACGCTACCGCGGTCGGGCTACCGAAGGCTCCGGCGATCTCGTCGCAGGAATCCGGCGAACGGGATCTCGACCAGTTCGTCGAGTGGATCTGGAGCGGCGACGCCCCGGCATCCGCACAGGCACCTGACGCCGGCGTCGAGAGCACACGCATCACCATAGAGGAGCAGTACAACATGAGTTCACTTGACGACGCCCTGCAGCAGCTGCTGGCCATCGAGGGCGCCACCGGCGCCGCGATCGTCGACTACGGCAGCGGAATGGCACTCGCCCAGGGCGGCAACCCCTCATTCGACCTGGGGATCGCCGCCGCGGGCAACTCGAACGTCGTGCGCGCCAAGCTGGCGACGATGCGCGACCTCGGCATCACGGATGAGATCGACGACATCCTCATCACCCTGAGCTCGCAGTATCACCTGATCAACGTGCTCAACACGACCGGTGCGAGCGGGCTCTTCATCTACCTCGTGCTCAACAGTGCGTCGGCGAACCTCGCGCTCGCACGCCACAAGCTGAAGGGCATCGCCGCGCAGATCCAGGTCTGATCTCGCGAGTCATTCCGAAGGGGCGGGGCCGTCATGGCCCCGCCCCTTCGACGTGCGCGGCGTAGGCTCGGGGTCGACACCGTCGCGAGGCCTCTGGCGATGTGTCGCCTGAAACTCGGAATCAGCTAAACTGACACTGAGTCGCACACGTTTCGAAGGAGAACCGCATGCAGATCCAGGGCTCGAGTGCTCTCATCACCGGCGGTGCGTCCGGTCTGGGCCTCGCCACCGCGCGGACGCTCGCCGCCGCCGGCGCCGTCGTCACCATCCTCGACCTGCCCTCGTCGGCCGGTGCCGAGATCGCGTCCGACCTCGGCGGGGTGTTCTCGGGCGGAGACGTCACGAGCGCTGAGGATGCCGCTGCCGCCGTGGCCGCAGCGCAGGCCGCCGCTCCGCTGCGGATCGTCGTCAACTGCGCGGGCATCGCCCCGCCGGCGAAGGTGCTCGACCGCGAGGGCAACCCGGCCGTGCTCGCCGACTTCGAGCGCATCGTCCGCATCAACCTCGTCGGCACCTTCAATGTCCTGTCGCAGGCTTCCGCCGTGATCGCGAAGAACGACGCGACCGACACCGGCGACCGTGGTGTCATCGTGAACACCGCGAGCGTGGCCGCTTTCGACGGGCAGATCGGCCAGCCGGCATACTCGGCCTCGAAGGGCGGCGTGCACGCCATGACGCTTCCCGTCGCTCGCGAGCTCGCTCGTTACGGCATCCGCGTCTGCACGATCGCTCCCGGCATCATGGAGACCCCGATGCTGATGGGCCTGCCGCAGGCGGCGCAGGACTCGCTGGGCCAGCAGGTGCCGTTCCCCTCGCGTCTCGGACGCCCCGACGAGTACGCCTCTCTCGTGCAGCAGATCGTCGAGAACGGCTACCTCAACGGCGAGACGATCCGCCTCGACGGCGCGATCCGCATGGCACCGAAGTAAGCCCGAACCCCGAAGTCCCGAAGCCCCGACGCTCCAAGGAGAATCCATGTCACTGGCAGGCAAGACCATCCTCATGTCCGGCGGCAGCCGCGGCATCGGACTCGCGATCGCGCTGCGTGCCGCGGCTGACGGCGCGAACATCGCGATGCTGGCGAAGACCGACACCCCGCATCCGAAGCTCGAGGGAACGGTGCACACGGCCGCCGACCAGATCAGGGCGGCGGGCGGTCAGGCACTGCCGATCGTCGGGGACGTGCGCGACGACGACGACATCACCGAGGCCGTGCTCAAGACGCAGGGCGAGTTCGGCGGCATCGACATCGTCATCAACAACGCCAGCGTCATCGACCTCTCGCGTTCGCTCGACCTCGGCGCGAAGAAGTATGACCTGATGCAGGACGTGAACGTCCGCGGCACGTTCATGCTCTCGCGCGCGGCGGTGCCGATCCTGAAGGACGCCGAGAACCCCCACATCCTGTCGCTGTCGCCGCCCCTGAACCCCACGCCGAAGTGGCTCGGTGCGCACACCGGATACACGCTCGCGAAGTTCGGCATGACGATGGTCACGCTCGGCCTTGCCGCGGAGTTCGCCCGCGACGGCATCGCCGCCAACACCCTGTGGCCGCGCACCACCATCGCCACCGCCGCGGTGCAGAACCTGCTCGGCGGCGACAAGGTCATGGCGGCGAGCCGCACGCCCGACATCTACGCCGACGCCGCCTATGCGGTGCTGCTCAAGCCCGCGGCCGAGTACACCGGTCAGACCCTGATCGTCGAGGACGTGCTCGAGGCCGACGGTGTGACCGACTTCTCGCATTACGCCGCCGTCCCCGGCACTCCCGACGACCGGCTGTTCCCCGACATCTTCCTCGACTGAGGCGGTCTTGCCGCGGGGAGCAGACGGTCAGAACAGCAGGTAGACGGCGCCGGCGATCGTCAGCACGATCACGATGCGGTCGAACAGCACCTGGTTCATGCGCTTCGCGAGGCGGATGCCGCCCAGAGCGCCGAGCACCACGAGCGGCGCGAGCACGGCATCCATGAGCAGCACGTGTCCCTCGAAGAGGCCGAGGCCCGCGAGGAACGGGATCTTCACGAGGTTGATGATCGCGAAGAACCAGGCCGAGGTGCCGAGGAACACCTGCACGGGCGTGCGGGTGGCGAGGAAGAACATCGACATCACGGGTCCGCCCGCATTGGCGACCATGGTCGTGAAGCCACCGAGAGTGCCGTAGACGCCCGAGAGCACGATGCCTCCCGGTGCGGGCGACGCGGCATCCGCCCGGTCCTGCCGCCATCGCCGCCACAGGGTGACTGCGATCATCGCCAGCAGGATCACGCCGATCGCCCGACGTACGATGCCGTCGCCCGCGAGCGCGAGGAACGCGAAGCCGGCCAGCAGCCCTGCGAGTACGGCGGGCGCGAGGCGCAGCAGCGTCGGCCAGTGCGCGTGGCGGCGATAGGTGATCAACGCGAACACGTCGCCGACGATGAGCAGCAGGAGCATCGCGGCGGTCGACGTGCGCGCGGGGAGCACGGTCGCGAACAGTGCGATGGCCAGGATGCTGCCGCCGGGGAGCGCGGTCTTCGAGATGCCGATCGTGACGGCGGCGAGGCCGAGCGCCGCCCAGGCGAGGGGTGCGAGTTCGATCACCGGGTCATCGGCCGACTCAGCTGCGGGTCGCAGCGAGCGCCGCGGCGAAGCGGGCCGAGCGCTGTTCGATGTCGGCCCAGTCGGATGCAGCGAGCGAGGCGCCGTTCGCGAGGTCGCCGCCCGCTCCGACCGCCACGGCTCCGGCGCGGAACCAGTCGGCGAGGTTGTCGGGGCTGACGCCTCCCGTCGGCATCAGCGGAGCATCCGGGAACGGTCCGCGCAGCGCGCCGAGGTACGAGGGCCCGCCGAGGGACGCGGGGAAGATCTTGACCACGTCGACGCCGAGCTCGAGCGCGCCCATGACCTCGGTCGGGGTCATGGCACCTGTCATGACGACGCGGCCGGTCTCGAGCATCGCTCGGGTCAGAGCGGGCCGGGTTCCGGGGCTGACGAGGAACTCCGCACCGGCATCGGCGGCGAGGGCGGCCTGCTCGGCCGTCGTCACTGTGCCCGCGCCGATGTAGGCCGCGTCGCCGTGGCGCGCGATGAGTTCGCGGATCACCGCGGGGGCGTCGGGGGTCGAGAAGGTGACCTCGATGCCGGTCACGCCACCGCGGATGATCGCCTCGGACGCCTCGAGTGCGAGCTCGGGCGAGGGTGCGCGCAAGACGGCGAGGACGCCGGTGGAACGGGCGCGGGAGAGGCGGTCGGGCATGGCGAAGACTCCTTCGATGGGGGATCGGCTCCATTCTCCCCGACCGCAGCCTGTAACTACAAGTGGCGCGGGTGTGGCCAGGCCTCGACGACGTCCTTCGCCTGCTTGAGGCCGAGCCCCGTGTGCTCCCTGACCAGCTTGATCGCCTGGATCTTCTGCTCGGCGGCGATGAGCCGGTCGACCTCGGAGGCGACGGATGCCGGCAGCGCGCCCCGCACCGACGACGGCGTCGCCGTGATCGACGAGTGGGCGGCCGAGGCGTTCGAGACGGCCGCGAGGTGCGGTGCCGTGGTGCTGACGGACCAGTGGTCGATCCGGTCCTTGGCCTCCTGCAGGCGCACGCCCGTGTGCTGCCGGTAGAGCTTGATCGCGTGGATCTTCTGCCCGGCCGCGACGAGACGATCGATCTCGGCGATCGCCGCAGGCGTCAGCTGCGATGCCGAGGCGGTCGACGTCGAAGCGGATGCCACGGATCGGGCCATCGTCGGCGACGGGGTGAACACGTGCGGCTCCGGTGCCTTCGGGCGCATCGATCGCAGGGCCGCGCCGATGATCACCACGCCCACGACGACAGCTGCGATGACCGCGCCGACAGCGATGATGATGTCCATGGGATCAGTCTAGGGACGCCGGGGCCGGCGCCCCAGGCGCTTCCCACCCGGCACCGCGTACCCTGGAGGTATGACCGAGACTCCCCGCACGCGCGAGACGCGCCCCGCCACGGCACCCGCGTCGTCCCGTTCGGGGGCAGTCCGCTCGACCGGCACCCCGCAGGTGCGTCCTGCGACCGAGGGATGGACGCAGCAGAAGGATGCCGAGGGGCGGCCGCTGCTGCAGTTCGCGAGCCCGAAGCGCGGCAAGCCGCCGGTGCATCTCGCCGACCTCACGCCCGCCGAGCGCGTCGAGAAGGTCAAGGAGCTCGGCCTGCCCGGCTTCCGCGCGAAGCAGCTCTCGACCCACTACTTCCGGCACTACACGTCGGATGCTGCGGAGATGACGGATCTTCCGGCCGACACCCGGGAGCAGCTCGTCGCCGGCATGCTGCCGCCGCTGCTCACCGAGGTGCGCCGCCTGGAGACCGACCGCGGCGACACGATCAAGTTCCTCTGGCGTCTGCACGACGGCGCGCTGGTCGAGTCGGTGCTCATGCGCTACCCGGGCCGCATCACCCTGTGCGTCTCGTCGCAGGCCGGGTGCGGCATGAACTGCCCGTTCTGCGCCACCGGCCAGGCGGGTCTCACCCGCAACATGTCGACCGCCGAGATCATCGAGCAGATCGTCCGCGCCAACCGCCTGATCGCCGAGGGCGGTCTCGGCGGCAAGAAGGCCGACGACCACTCGATGGAGCGCGTGTCGAACATCGTCTTCATGGGCATGGGTGAGCCGCTCGCCAACTACAAGCGCGTGATGGACGCGGTGCGCTCGATGGTCGCGCCCCAGCCCGACGGCCTGGGCATGAGCGCGCGCGGCATCACGGTGTCGACGGTCGGACTCGTGCCGGCCATCAAGAAGCTCGCCGACGAGGGCATCCCCGTCACCTTCGCGCTGTCGCTGCACGCACCGGATGACCACCTGCGTGACGAGCTCATCCCGGTGAACTCCCGCTGGAAGGTCGACGAGGCGCTCGACGCCGCCTACGACTACTACGCCAAGACCGGCCGCCGTGTCTCGATCGAGTACGCGCTGATCAAGGACATGAACGACCACGCCTGGCGCGCCGACCTGCTCGCCGACAAGCTCAACGAGCGCGGCCGCGGCTGGGTGCACGTCAACCCGATCCCGCTGAACCCGACGCCCGGCTCGATCTGGACGTCGTCCGAGCCCTCGGTGCAGAACGAGTTCGTGCGCCGCCTCAACGACGCAGGCATCCCGACGACCCTCCGCGACACTCGCGGCAAGGAGATCGACGGTGCCTGCGGTCAGCTCGTCGCGACGACCGAAGACGAGGCTGCCTCCGCCGCCATGGCCTGAGGGCCGGTGCCGCGATCGCGAAGGCCGTCGCGGCGACCGAGAGTCGCGGCGCGCGACAGCCAGGACTCGATGCGCGCGGGGCTCGCGTCCTTGACGCCCAGCATCCGCGTGGTGCGCACCGAGCGGATGCCGCAGAACCTCATCGTCCCGCGGACGACGTGCGTCTGTGCGGGGAGCCCGGTGAAGGGCGTGAGGAACCACGGGGTGTCCGCCAGCAGGAACAGGCGTCCGTTCGCAGCCGTCAACAGGCCTTCGGGCATCCCGAGCTTCGAGTACCGGTACTCCTGCTGCGGCAGCAGGGCCCGATCGAAGAACCCCTTCAGCAGCGCCGGCACCGACCCCCACCAGAGCGGCGTGAACACCACGACCGTCCGCGCTTCGGCCAGTGCGCGCTTCGCGTCGATCAGGTCGGGCTCGAGCTGCATGCGCCGGCGGTAGCCGAAGCGCAGCGACGGATCGAAGTCGAGATCGCGCAGAGCGAGGACACGGGCGTCGCCATGCGCGGCGGCATAGCGTCGGGCCAGTTCTGCGGTGAGGGATCCGGCATCGGGGTGGCCGTCGATGATCAGTGCGGATGGCATGTGCGCTCCTATGTTGACAGTGTCAAGCAGTGGTGGACACTGTCAAGATAAGCAACAATGTTGCTTGTGTCAAGTTCCCGATCCGGCTATCACCACGGTGACCTCGCCCACGCCCTCGAGGCGGCGGCGATGCAGCTGCTCGCCGAGAAGCCCGCGGGGGAGATCAGCCTGCGCGAGGTCGCCCGCGCCGCCGACGTGAGCCATAACGCCCCGTACCACCACTTCTCCGACCGGCGCGGTCTGCTCAAGGTCCTCGCCGAGCGCAGCATGGCCGACCTGGTGGACGCGGTGCGCGGCGGGATCGAGGAGGCGCCGGACTCCGCATCCGCCGTGATCGAAGGCGGTGCCGCGTACATCCGCTACGCGGTCGAGCATCCGCACGGCTTCGACGTGATCTACGACCCGACGGTGTGCATCCCCGGTGAGCCGAGCGAGACCATGGCCCCCCTGATCGATGAACTCGAGCAGCTGCTGTCGGAGGCGTCCGTGGCGGCGGGCCTCGACGCGCAGAGCGTCACCGGAGTGTGGGGCCTCGTGCACGGACTCGGAACGCTGTGCGCCGCCGGACATTTCTCGCTCAAGGACGCGCTCGCCGCGAGCGCCGATGCGCTCGTCCGCATGCTGCCGCGCTGACCCTGACGAGGCCCGCGGAGGCGGAAACACAGGGTTCGTGCACGTTTTCCACAGGCGACATTTCGTAGATTGTCGGAATGCCCTATTCCGCTCACCGCCCAGGACGGTTCGATTCGCAGGGTCGGATCATCCTCGACAGCGACCCGAACGCTGACACGGACGACCTCGACTTCCTGCGCGCGTACGAGCCCACGGGCGCCGATCTGCCGGAACCGCAGCAGGCACCCGAGGTGCCCGATGCGCCGGAGCAGGAGCAGGATGCCACGGCATCCGCCCGTCCCGTGCGTGAGCCCAAGCCCCGGCGTCAGCCGCGCGAGCGCGCACCGCGCGTGCCGGGGTCGCGTCTGCGCAAGCTCGCCATCCTCGGCGGAGCCGAGGGCGAGATCCTCGACCGCGTCCCCGGCGAGACCCCGCGCTTCGTGCAGATGTTCTTCGTGCTGGCCGGAACCGCACTGGTCTCGGCGATCTCCATGCTGTTCGCACTGACCACGGGCGTGCAGGCCGCGATCTGGCTGGCCGTGCCGCTGGCGGTCGTCTGGGCGCTCATCATCTTCAACCTCGATCGCTTCCTCACCTCGACCATGACGTCGACCCGCAACGTCTGGAAGCTCATCGGCCTCGCGATCCCACGTGTGATCATGGCCGCGATCATCGGCTTCGTCGTCGCCGAGCCGCTCGTGCTGCAGATCTTCCACAACGACATCGCGCGCGAGGTCGCCTCGACGAACATCACCCAGGCGCAGGCCGACCAGGATGCACTCGAGACCGGCCCCGAGAAGAAGGCGCTCGACGCCGCATCCGACCGCGTCGCCGAGCTCGAGAACCAGGCGGCGACCGGAATCGTCGCCGGCACCGACTCGTCGTCGGCGACCGAATCGGCCGCGCAGGCCACGGTCGACGACCTCACGGCCAAGATGACCGAGCAGCAGGCCGTGATCGACCAGGCCCGCGTCCTCTACCAGTGCGAGCTCACCGGCGAAGGTGCAGGCACGGTTCCCGGCTGCACCGGCGTGAACGGCGAGGGCGCGAGCTCGGATGCCGCCCAGGCCCAGCTCGCCGAGGCGCAGCAGACCTACGACGCGCTCGCCGCGCAGCTGCGCACCGCCAACGAAGAGCTGGCAGCCGCGGGCACCGCCGCCAAGGAGAACACCAGCACGTCGGAGTCGCAGAACCGTGAAGAGGCGCAGTCTCAGCTTCCCGCCGCGCGCGACAGCTATGACACCGCGCTCGCCGCGTACAACGCGCGCGCCGAATCGGTGGCGTCCGGCAACGCGGGCGCGATCGGTCTGCTCAGCCAGATCAGCGGTCTGAACAGGCTCAGCGAGAAGGAGCCGACGATCCTGTGGGCGCACATCCTCATCGCCGCACTGTTCTTCATGATCGAGCTGCTGCCCGTGCTCGTGAAGGTGCTCACCTCCTACGGCGACCCGTCGCTCTACGAGAAGGCCGTGGCGATCCGCAAGCAGGTCGCGCTCGACAAGGTGACCGCCGAGGGGTTCCGCGACCGCGCGGCGATCGTCACCGTGCAGTCGCAGGGGATCCAGGCGGATGCCGGATCAGGCGAACCGCAGACCCGCGCCGAGCGCAAGGAGGCCGCCCAGGCCGCCGAAGCGCGTGACGCGGCGCAGGAGCGCGAGCTCGCCGAGAAGCGCGCCCAGGCGCAGACGCTCGCCGAGCAGGAGCAGCTGGTCGAACCGCGCGTCTGACCGCCTGCAGCGTTGGTTCCGATTGCAGTCGGTGCCGTCTGGTCATGCCGGGTGGATGCCCGCTGGGTGGCACCGGTGTCGCGTGGCGGGAGTATCGGGCTGCTCTCAGCGAGCGCCTTTAGCGTGACGGCATGAGAAGACGGCGTCAGACGATCATCGTGTCCACGGTCGGAGTGGCCGTCGTGGTCATCTACGCCGGCCTGGCCGCACTGCAGATCCTCGTGTTCACACCGCTTGCCGCGGCGCCAGGACTCTCTCTCGCAGAGGTCAAGGCCGAGATGCACAGTGCAGGAGAGTCGCTGAACGAGGCCAGTACGATCTCCATCCTCGCGATCGGCCCGCTGATCGCCGTGGTCGTCGCCGCGATCGCGGTGAGAGCTCGCGCACACCCCGCGATTCCGGCCATCACGCTTCTCAGCGTTCTGATGTTGGGCGGGCCAGGGCTCTTCGTCGCGTCCTTCGGACCCGGCATGGGGATGGCGGACACCTTCATGGTGGCGGGCGGGATCTTCCTCCCGGGGGTGATGCCGTTCTTCGTCGTCAGCGTGATCGCGGGGGTAGCCCTGACGGTGGGGGTGATCCTGGCGGCGACACTCGCGAGAGGGCGTGCGCGTCCGGAGCCGGCCTCACGTCCGTCGGTCTGAGACCGGTCACGGAGATCCGGGCCCGGCGTCTGCCACGGCCGGTAGCGTTATGGCATGGTCAACTATCGCTATCTCGGCAACAGCGGTCTCAAGGTCTCTGAGATCACCTACGGCAACTGGGTCACGCACGCTTCGCAGGTCGGCGACGACGCCGCCGTCAAGACGGTGCACGCGGCGCTCGACGCCGGCATCACCACATTCGACACCGCAGACACCTACGCGAACACCGCGGCAGAGGTCGTGCTCGGCAAGGCGCTCGAGGGTCAGCGCCGCGAGGGTCTCGAGATCTTCACGAAGGTCTACTTCCCGACCGGCCCCAAGGGACCGAACGACACCGGGCTGAGCCGCAAGCACATCCTCGAATCGATCAACGGCTCGCTGACGCGCCTCGGCACCGACTACGTCGACCTCTACCAGGCGCACCGCTTCGACTACGAGACCCCGCTGGAGGAGACGTTCCAGGCGTTCGCCGACGTCGTCCGCCAGGGCAAGGCCCTCTACATCGGCGTCTCGGAGTGGACGGCCGAGCAGCTGCGCGAGGGGCACGCCCTCGCGAAGCAGCTCGGCGTGCAGCTGATCTCGAACCAGCCGCAGTACTCGATGCTGCACCGTGTGATCGAGGGCAAGGTCGTGCCCGCATCAGAGGAGCTCGGCATCTCGCAGATCGTCTGGTCGCCGATGGCGCAGGGCGTGCTGTCGGGCAAGTACCTGCCGGGTCAGCCGGTTCCCGAGGGCTCCCGCGCGACGGATCCGCACAGCGGCTCCGACTTCATCAAGGGGTTCCTGCAGGACGACATCCTCACCGCCGTGCAGAAGCTCAAGCCGATCGCCGAGCAGGCCGGCCTGTCGATGCCGCAGCTCGCGATCGCCTGGGTGCTGCAGAACCCGAACGTCGCCGCAGCTCTCGTCGGAGCCTCGCGCCCCGAGCAGCTCGCCGAGACGGTCAAGGCCTCGGGCGTGACGCTCGACGCCGACACGCTCGCGGCGATCGACACCGCACTGGGCGACACGGTCAACCGCGATGCAGAGGCCACCTACTCGGTGTCGCCGAAGGCCCGCCTGGTCTGACGGATGCATGACGAAGGCCGCCGTCCCTGAGGGGCGGCGGCCTTCGTCATATCCGGACGCGCTTACTCCTTGACGGCGCCGGCGGTCAGGCCCTGCACGATCCAGCGGCTCGCGAGTGCGAACATCACCATGGTCGGCAGGATCGTCAGCACGGCTGCGGCGCTCATCGAGCCCCAGTCGATGTTGAACGTCGAGATGAACCCGTTCAGCGCCGACGGCACGGTGCGGTTCTCGTCGGTGTTCATCAGCACGACCGACAGGAACAGCTCGTTCCAGCAGTTGACGAAGTTGAAGATGAAGGCCGCGATGATGCCCGGGGTCATCACCGGCACGAGCACCCGGAACAGCGCGCCGAAGCGCGAGCATCCGTCGATCATCGCCGCCTCTTCGAGCGCGTCCGGCACGTTCTCGAAGAAACCGCGCAGCATGACCGTGGAGAACGGGATGCAGACCGCGATGTACACGAGGATCAGGCCGGGCTTGGTGTCGACGAGGCCCAGGTCGGTCATCATCGAGTACAGCGGCCCCAGCGCGATGAACGCGGGGATCATCTGCGTGAGCAGGAACGCCACCAGCACCGTCCCCTTGCCGCGGAACTCGAAGCGCGCGATCACATAGGCGCTGAGCAGAGCGATGAGCGTCGCGACCGCACCCGCGATCGTCGCCACGAGAGCCGAGTTGCCGAGGAAGACCCCGAACGAGCTCTGCTCGAACAGGCTCACGTAGTTGTCGAGCGACGGCTCGCTGGGCCAGTACTCGATCGGGAAGGAGTTGATCGTTCCCGGCGACTTGAACGACGTCAGCGCGATCCAGTACAGCGGGAAGAGCGTGATGACGAGCCAGAGGGCGAGACCGACGACGCGCACGACGCCGCCGACCGAGACCTTGCGCTTCGGACGCGGTGCCTTCGCGATGTCGGGGACGGTGAGACGCCGGGTCTCGGTGACCGTGGTTCCGGTGATGGTCATCGCTGGACCCTCCGCATCGCCATGAGGTAGAACGCGCAGAACACGAACAGGAACGCGACGACGATGAGTCCGATGGCGCTCGCGATGCCGTAGTTGCCCTGCTGCGTGTAGTTGATCATCCACGTCGTGATGATGTGGGTCTGGTTCGCCGGCCCGCCGTTGGTCATCGCGTAGATGATGTCGGGGAAGTTGAAGATCCAGATGATGCGCAGCAGGATCGTCAGCAGCAGCGTCATCGAGATGTACGGGATGATGATCGAGAACAGCTGACGCACCTTGCCTGCGCCGTCGAGGCTCGCGGCCTCGAGCATCTCATCGGGCACGGACTGCAGAGCCGCGAGGATCATGATCGCGAAGAAGGTCACGCCGTACCAGATGTTGGCGACGATGACCGCGAACATCGCGAGCTTCGGATCCGCCAGCCAGGGCAGCGGGGCGTCGATCAGGCCGGCCTTCATGAGCAGGTCGTTCACGACGCCGAACTCGGCGTTGAACATCCAGCGGAACAGCATCCCGATCAGGAAGCCCGAGACGGCCCACGGGAAGAACACGAGCGCCTGGTAGAGGCCGCGGAAGCGGAAGCGCTTGCGCAGGGCGAGCGCGATCAGGAAGCCGATCACGAGCTGAGGCACGAGCGAGCCGACGACCCACAGGACGGAGTTCCAGGCGACGATCGGGAAGGCAGGGTCCTGGAAGACGGTGACGAAGTTGTCGAAACCCACCCACGGGGTGGAGGTGAGATCCCACAGGTTCCAGTCGTGGAAGGCCATGCGTGCGCCCTGCAGCATCGGCCAGTAGGTGAACCAGCACACGAACACGATCGCCGGGGCCATGAAGGCCAGCAGCGTCAGCGCGTGGCGGCCACGGAAGGGGCGGCGCCGGCGGGATGCCGGGGAGGCCCCGCCGGCGGTGCCGACGGAGCCCCCTTCGAGAGTGGTCCGGGTCACGGATCAGCCCTTTTCCGCAGCGTACTTCTCGGTCCAGAAGGTGTCCCACGACTCGAGCAGCTCGGTGGTCGACATGTTGCCGAGCAGCACGTTCTGCACGTCCTGGTCGGACTTCTGGATCCACTCGGTCCACCAGCTGACGCCGCGAGGCTGCTTGACGTTGACGTAGGTCTCGGGGTCCTCGGTCATCGTGACGTAGCTCGTCCACGGGCCCGAGGAGTAGAACTCGTCATCGGCTGCCTCGGAGATGATCGGCACGAGGCTGTTGGCCTGCGCGAACTCGGTGGCCGGCTCGGCCGACGAGAGGAACTCGACGAGCTTGACCGCGGCATCCTGGTGCTCGCTGTTCTCCGCGACGCCCCAGCCGGCGACGGCCAGCGGCTGTGCGGCCTTGCCCGACGGCCCGACGAGCAGCGGGGCGGTGTCCCACTGATCCTCGGTCAGGGAGGAGTCCTGCACGGTCGCGATGACCTCGGGGTCCTGCAGCAGGAACGCCGTGGTGCCGTTGGTGAAACCGGCGACCATCTCGGGGTAGCCCCACGACACGGCGGACGGCGGCGACGCCTCCTTGAAGAGATCGAAGTAGTCGTCGACGGCTTCCTGCGCCTCGGGAGCGGCGAAGATCGTCGACCCGTCCTCCATCAGGAAGGCGTCATCGACGTCGAGGCCGTCGATCGTGTAGGCCTCGATAGCCGCGACCACATTGCTGTTCGCGTTCTGGCCACCGCGGAACGCGTAGCCGTAGATGTTGTTCGCGGGGTCCTGGATGGCGCTGGCCTGCTCGAGCAGATCCTTCCAGCTGTGCGGTGGGCCGTCGAAGCCCGCCTCCTCGACGAGGTCGGTGCGATAGAAGAGCGAGAGGCCGTAGAAGCCGTACGGCACGAAGTAGCTCTTGCCGTCAGCGGCCACGGATGCCGACTGCGCGTTGTCGGTGAGGGCATCCCAGCCGTCCCACTTCTCGAGGTCGGCCGAGATGTCGTGCAGCCAGCCGTTGTTCGCGAACGGTCCGACGGTGATGTCGCGGACCTCGAGGACGTCGACGCCCTTGCCCGACTGCAGCATCTGCTGGATCTTCGCGTCGGCCTGCTCGGTGGGCGGCGAGACGAGCTTGACCTTGATGTCGGGGTTCTCCTTCTCGAAGTCGTCGAGGAGTCCGCGCAGCAGGTCGGTGCGGGCAGGATTGGTCAGGCTCTCGACCATCTGCAGGGTGACGGTGCCGTCGGCGGACTCGCCGCCGCCTGCGGAACAGCCGGTGAGCGCGAGTACGGCGACGGTGCCGATTCCCGCGGCGGTCGTCAAGATTCTGTTCTTCTTCACGAGGTGCCTCTCAGTTGGTGATGGTGGTGGGTCGGGTGGTGGGTGGAGGGGTGGGTCGGGTCAGGAGACGATGATGGAGTCGGCGGTGCGGATGCCGGCACGGCGGAGGATCTGCGGGATGCAGCGCTCGACGAAGGCCTCGAAGTCGGACGCCTCTGTGTAGAGGTGCGCCGACAGGCGGAAGTAGCCGACGCCGCGGAAGCTGGTGAACGCGGTCTCGACGCCGGTCTCGTCGAGCAGGTCCATGCGCAGGGCATCGGCTTCTTCGCGGGTCGAGCCGAGTCCGAGCGGCAGACGCACGAGTCGCATCGACGGCACGGGCGAGGGCAACGGAGTGAGGGGGTCTTCGTCGCCGTAGGGGCGCAGGCCCTCGGCGATGATCTCGGCCCCGGCATCCGCCATCTGCGCCATCGCCTGGCGGGCGTTGTGCCACCCGAACTCGGACTCGATGAACTCGATCGACGCCGGGGTGGCGAGATAGGTCGTCGCGTCGATCGTGCCCTGGGTGTCGAAGCGCTCGGGGTATGGCTCGTTCGCCGCCCACGAGTCGATGAGCGGCCACAGGTCGTCGCGGTCGGGGGCGTTCGTGACGAGCAGGGCGGAACCGCGCGGGGCGCAGGGCCACTTGTGCAGGTTGCCGAACCACCAGTCGCCGCCGGCGACCGCGGCGGCATCGGCGACGAGACCGGGAGCATGGGCGCCGTCGACGAGGGTGCGGATGCCGCGTTCCGCCGCGAGCTCGGCGATGCGTCGGGTCGGCAGCATCCGCGCGGTCGGCGAGGTGATCTGGTCGACCACGATCAGGCGGGTGGCCGGAGTGAGTGCGTCGGCGAAGCGCTGCACGACCTCGTCGTCGGAGGCGAGCAGCGGCAGCTCGACGGCGCGGACGGATGCTCCGAAGCGGCGGGCCAGGCGCTGCGCGCCCATGGTGATCGCTCCGTAGCCCTGGTCGGTGACGAGGATCTCGTCGCCGCGCTCGAGGTGCAGGGCGTTGTAGACGACGGTCGCGGCGGCGGAGGCGTTCGGGACGAAGACGCTGTCTTCGGCATGGGCGCCGAGGAACGGAGCCGTGCGCTCGCGAGCGTCGCGCACCCGTTCGGCGATGCGAGGGAACCACTCGACCGGGCTGAGGTCGGCACGACGTCGCAGGGCATCCTGCTGCTCGACGACGGCCGTGGGAACCGCGCCGAACGAGCCGTGGTTCAGGTGGATCACGTCGGGATCGAGCGGCCACGCATCACGGGCTCGGATGCCGGAGTTCAGCGTGAGCGGTGCGGGGAAGAGTGGTGCGGGCATCGGTCCTCGTCGGTGCAGTGGGGGAGTTGTTGCACAACTTTGCCACACAGCTTTCGAAATGGCTACGAAAAGGCGAGGATGAAACATAGTTGTCATACGAATTTGACGAAGGGTCTGCGTCCGACAGACTCAGCAAGGGGATCGGGCGGTGTCAGGAGGATGACGATGAGCGCACTGGACACAGCGCTGCACGGGCTGCGTGCGCTGATCGCGGACGGCGAGCTGCGTCCCGGCGACCGTCTGCCGAGCGAGGGTGAGCTGTGCGAGACGCTCGGCGTCTCACGCGGATCGCTGCGCGAAGCCATCCGCATGCTGGCCGCCCTCGGTGTGCTCGAGACCCGGCACGGCTCGGGCAGCTACGTCAGCGAGCTGCGCGCCGCCGACCTGATCGGCAGCCTCTCTCTCACGGTCGGACTCCTGCCCATGGCCGGGGTGCTCGAACTGACGGAGCTTCGCCGGGTGCTCGAGCCCCACGCGGCTGCGCTCGCCGCGGCCCGCATCGACGCCGCCACGATCGAGACGCTCAGCGGCGTGCTCGATGAGATCGAGGCGAGCGACGACTTCGAGGACCACTCCCGCCTCGACCACGCCTTCCACATGACGATCTCGGAGGTCGCCGGCAACGACGCGCTCACGAGCCTGATCGACGTGCTGCGCTCTCGCTCGCGGGCCTATCGGATCCCGGATGCCGGCGACGCCGCCGAACTCAAGCTCCACTCGGATGCCGGGCACCGGGCGATCCTCCGCGGACTCGCTGCGGCGGACCCGGTCGCGGCGTCGGCTGCGGCATCCGCCCACGTGGCTCAGACCGAGTACTGGGTGCGCCGGTACACCGATACGGATCTGCGCGCCGAAGGATCGTCCGTCGAGTCGCCCTGAGTGACGACGATCGCCCTCTCATTTCTCCCGTTTCTGCACAGTTCGCCTCGGTCTGCACAGGCGTGCGGTCGCCCCGTGGGCCGCGCGGGGCGCTGGGTGCTGTGTGCGTATCGGGCGGAGGGGACGCCGCGGTCAGGCGAGGGTGATGTCGACCTGGATCTCCGTGGCGATGCGCTCGAGGTCGCGACGCAGGGCATCGATGTCGACCGACGACGGAACCCGCGCGATCACGGAGGCCTCGAACAGACGGCCGCCGGCCATCGCGGCATCCCGGGTCTCGGTCGCGAGCTCCTCGATGCTGAGTTCGTGCGCGTTCAGCACGTTCGAGACCTCGCGGACGATGCCGGATCGGTCGTTGCCCAGCACCCGGATCTCGAGTCGCTGCTCGTCCTCCGCGTCGTCATCAGGCGTTCCGGTGAGGACGGCGAGCGTCAGGAGCCCCTGTCCCTGAAGTCCGCGGAGCGCCGTCTGCAGCTCGTCGGAACGGTCGGCGGCGACCGAGACCTCGATCACTCCGGCGAAGGTGCCCGCGAGCTCGGCCAGCGAGCTGTTCTCCCAGTTTCCGCCGTGGGCATCGACGACATCGGCGACGGCTGCGACGAGTCCGGGGCGATCGGCACCCGCGACAGTGAGGATGAGAGTAGTCATGCGGCCAGCGTAGCCGGAGCGCCTCGGCCCGCGACGTGCCATGACTCCGGAGAATGTGGCGGCTCGAACCCGAGGAAGCGTGTTCTCCCGGGTGACCTGCCCGGATCTCCGGAGTCATGGAAGCGGAACGAGGGTCAGTCGACCCAGGCCCCGGTCTCGAGGAAGTGATCGAGGCGGGTGCGATGCGGGTCGAGGTCCCAGCCCTGCTCGGCGACCCACTCATCGTTGAAGTACGTGCCGGCGTAGCGGATGCCGCTGTCGCAGATGAGCGTGACGATGCTGCCGGTCTCGCCCGCCGCGCGCATGCGCGCGATCAGCTGGAATGCGCCGTACAGGTTGGTGCCGGTCGAACCTCCGGCCCAGTGCAGGGTGCGCTCGCGCAGCATCCGGATCGCGGCGATCGACCCCGCGTCGGGAACGCGGATCATCTCGTCGATCACGCTGGGCACGAACGAGGCCTCGACGCGCGGGCGGCCGATGCCCTCGATGCGACTGGGGCGTCCGGCCGGCGCGTCGACGGTGCCCGCCCATCCGTCGTAGAACGCCGAACCCTCGGGGTCGACGACCGCGATCTGCGTCTCGTGGCGGCGGTACTTCACGTACCGGCCGAAGGTGGCGCTCGTGCCGCCGGTGCCTGCGCCCACGACGATCCAGCGGGGGATCGGGTGGCGTTCCTGCGACAGCTGGCTGAACACGCTCTCGGCGATGTTGTTGTTGCCGCGCCAGTCGGTCGCCCGCTCGGCGAACGTGAACTGGTCGAGGTAGTGGCCATGGCATTCGGAGGCCAGGCGCTGAGCCTCAGGAGACATGTCCTCGGCGCGGTCGACGAAGTGACAGCGTCCGCCGTGGAACTCGATGAGGTCGATCTTCTCCTGGCTGGTCGAGCGCGGTACGACGGTGACGAAGGGCAGCCCCAGCATCCGCGCGAAGTACGCCTCGGAGACGGCCGTCGATCCGCTGGACGACTCGACGAGAGTGGAGTCCTCGGTGATGCGTCCGTTGACGAGTCCGTACAGGATCAGCGAGCGCGCGAGACGGTGCTTGAGCGACCCGGTCGGATGCACCGACTCGTCTTTCAGGTACAGGTCGATGCCCCACTCGGGTGGCAGCGGGAAGAGGTGCAGATGGGTGTCGGCGCTGCGGTTGGCGTCGGCTTCCAGCAGGGCGATCGCGGTGCTGGTCCAGTCGCTCATGCTTCGAGCGTAACGCTCCTCTAGCGGGGCGTGTAGCCGCCCTCGCCCGTCTCGCCGTCGTACGTGAAGACCTCGTCCTCGAGGGTGATCTGGATGTCGTCGCCGAGGGGCTGCTGGGCGAGCAGACGCTCCTCGAGCATCGTCATGCGCTCCTCGTACTCCTGCGCCTGCGCATCGTCGACACCCCAGATGGTGGCGACCTTCATGTCGGTGAGGAAGTAGAGGAAGGCGGAGACGGCCGTGCGGTTGAATTCGGTGTCGGGGATGCTCTGCCAGAGCGCGCCGCTGTCGCGCAGGCGCTTGTGCTCGTCGATCTTCGCCTGGAGCGCGTCGGCGATGGCGGAGGCGTCGGCGTCGGCGTCGCCCGAGCCGTCGGAGTCCGGGTCGCCCTGCGGTGCCTCGGAAGGCGCTGCGGGCTCTTCCGTGACGCTCGTGGCCGGAGGCGCGGTCGCCGGTTCGGTGCGCGAGCTCAGCAGCAGGCTCACGGCCACCGCGATGCCCACGACGACGATCAGCACGAACGCCGCGACCGCTGCGATGACGATGCCGACGGTCCGTCCTGAACGTCGAGGAGGAGGCGCGGATGGGGAAGGATATGCGGCGCCGTAGGGAGGCGACGGCTGCCCGGGGTGCGGAGGCGGGTACGCGGCGATCTGCGGATGCTGCCCCGGCTGGGGGGCAGAGGCGTACGGCGGCAGCGGCGCGGGCGGCCCGGGGATCCCGCCCAGCGGCGGGGCCAGCGGGACGGAGGATCCGAGCTGTGCCGGCGCCGCGGCAGGCGGCGGAGGGATGACCGGGTCGGAGTCGGATGCCGGTGGATGCGCGTCGTCGACCATCGTGTCTTCCCCCCGATCGCATCGCCCCGTGCGATGCGTGCTCTCGTTCCAGGCTAGTCCGCGACCCGTGCTCGGCCGACCCACCTGTGAGTGGATGCCGCGCGCGGATGCGGCTAGCGGACGGTGCCGGCGCGCGAGGTGCTGCCGTCGCCGTCGACGTGCAGCAGCGACGCCTGCGACTGCTCCTGCTGCAGCTGGAACTCGAAGCGCGAGCGGTCGCCGCGGTGATGGGCCACGAAGTACTCGATCGGCGTGCCGTCGGAGGAACGGCTCACGCTGCGCAGTCGCAGCAGGGCGGAGCCGGCGCTCACCCCCAGATGCTGCGCCTGCTCGTGGGTCGCGACGGTGGCCTCGGCCGAGCGGACGCCGCTGGTCGCCACGATGTCGTGATCGGCGAGCAGGCGGTACAGGGACCGCTCCGAGAGGTCGACGCCGAGCGTGACTCCGCCGACGGCATCCGGCATCCAGGTGGTCGAGAGCGACCAGGGTTCGCCGTCGACGTGACGCAGACGGTCGAGCACCACGACCGGTGCGCCAGGGTCGACCTCGAGTGCCGCCGCGATCTCGTCGTCGGCGAGAGTCTGCTCGTGGCGCAGGACGTCGCTGTGCACGTGCCCGCCGCGGCGCTCGACGTCGTCGTAGAGGCCGATCAGCGTGTGCACCAGGCTCTCGCTCGTGCGGGGACGCGACACGAACGTGCCCTTGCCCTTGACGCGTTCGACGAGCCCCTCGTGCTCGAGCTGGGCCAACGCCTGGCGCACCACGGTGCGCGAGATGCCGTACCGCTCGCAGAGGCGGTGCTCGCCGGGCAGCGGGTCGCCGGGCTGCAGGCCGTCTCGCGAGATGCCGTCGACGATCAGCTGACGCAGCTGGTCGTACATGGGCGCGGCGGAGTGGCGGTCGATCGTGTCGTTCATATCAGTACGCCACTCCCGCGTGCAGGATCACGTTCGCGTAGGGGGTGAACTCTCCCGAGCGCACGAACGCGCGCGCCGAGTGGGTCAGCTTCTTGAAGTCGACGTGAGGGATGAGCTCGATCTCGAAGTCCTGATCGGCGAAGCGCTCGCGCAGCGCGGCCAGCACCTCGGGGCTCTTCTCGGCGACCTCGGCCGACACCGTCGCTCCCTCCACGACGAGCTCGGCGAGCACGGTGTCGAGCACGTCGAAGAATCCCGGAGCGCCGGGACGATAGGCGAGGTCGATGCGCTCGGATCCGGGCGGGATGGGCAGGCCGGCGTCGGTGACCACCAGCAGATCGGTGTGGCCGGTCTCGCTGATCACGCGCGAGAGTGCGGGGTTGATGGTCGTCGCTGTCTTGCGCATGATGTCTCCTCGGGGATGTCAGTGGGCTTCTCGGGCTGCCAGGAAGGCGTCGACCTCGGCCCGCAGCGGCAGGCTGGGCGACGCGCCCTGCTTCGTGACGGCGAGGGCTCCGGCGGCGGTCGCCAGGCGAACGGCATCCGTCAGCTCCCAGCCGTTGGCGAGGGCGGCGCCGAGATACCCGGCGTAGGCGTCGCCGGCCGCGGTGGTGTCGACGGCCTCGACAGGGAAGGGCGGGATGACGAATGCTCCTGCTGCGGTCACGACGCACGAGCCCTGACCCGCGAGCGTGATCACGGCGGCGCCGACGCCCCGGTCGAGGAACCAGCGTCCGGCGATCTCCGCCGACGCGGCATCCGTCACCTCGACGCCGCTGAGCACCGAGGCCTCGGTCTCGTTCGGGGTGACGATGTCGATGCTCGCCCACACGGCGTCATCCAGCGGAGCGGCGGGGGCGGGGTCGAGGATGACGGTCATGCCGTGCTCGCGTCCTCGTGACGTGATGTGCGCGGTGAGCGCCGAGGGCGTCTCGAGCTGGGTGAGCAGCACCGACGTGGTCGGCGCGAGGGCTTCGAGCGCCGCGTCGATCTGCTCGGTGCTGAGCGCGGCGTTGGCCAGAGGCACCATGACGATGTCGTTCTGCGCCGAGGCGTCGACGCGGATGTGCGCGATGCCCGTCGGCCCCGGCACCGTGCGGAGGTGCGTGAGGTCGACTCCGGCCTCGCTCAGCCCGTCGACGACGAGGTCGTGGAAGAGGTCGTCTCCCACGCATCCGACGAAGCTCGTGCGGGCCCCCGATCGTCCGGCGGCGACCGCCTGATTCGCGCCCTTGCCGCCGAGCATCAGGGTGAACTCGTCGCCGAGGATGGTCTCTCCCCGGGCGGGGAGCCTGGTCGAGAAGGTCGTCACGTCTGCGGTCACGCTGCCGACGATGACGACGCCGGTGCGATCGGGCGAGGTGGCGGCTGTCATGGCACTCCTGATCGTCGTCGATGCGGGGTGCTTTGACATCCTCCGCGGCTGTCATTACATTAGCCGAATCCGAACCTGTAACGACAGGTTGTGTACAAGGAGACCCGATGACCGCGCTGGCCCCCCGTCTCTATGTCGACAGCGCGGACGTCGACCGCGTCGCCTCGCTCCTCACTGCGGGCGTCGTGCACGGCGTGACGACCAACCCCACGATCCTCGAGCGCGGCGGCCGCACCGCCGCGGAGATCCCCGACCTCTACGCCCGCTGGTCGGACGAGGGCGCCCGCGAGATCTTCTTCCAGACGTGGGGCGGCGACACCGCATCCTTCCTCCGCAACGCCGAGGGCATCCGTGCGCTGGGCGATCGCGTGGCCGTGAAGGTGCCGGCGACCCGCGACGGCTTCGCCGCGGCATCCGCTCTGGTGCGCGACGGCGCGACCGTGCTCGTCACCGCCGTCTACTCGGTCGCACAGGCGCTGGCATGCGCCTCGATCGGCGCGCAGTACATCGCCCCCTACCTCGGACGGATGCGGGATGCCGGCATGGACGGGGATGCGGTGATCGCCCGCATGCAGGATGTGTGCGCGGGCAGCGAGTCGAACGTGCTCGCGGCCAGCCTGCGATCACCTGACGACATCACCGGTCTGCGTCTCGCGGGGGTGCCGTACTTCACGGCGGCACCCGACGTGATCGAGCAGGTGCTGTTCCACGAGGTCAGCGACAGCTCCGCCGCCGAGTTCGACGCGGCGATGGGGCGGCTCGGGGCCTGAGTCGGGATTCGGCGAGTGGGCCAGCGTCGGCCAGACGCGCCAGATTCGGCCCGACGTCACGGATACGGCCGAGCGAAGCGCATCTGGCCGAACGTGCCTGTCGGGGCCCGGGCGACGAAAGCGTGCAGGGAAGGCTCGAGGGACGCGTGGCCGAGAAAAGGCGTCGCGGCGTCAGGCGGATGCCGCCTGGCGCAGCCACCGCTCGACGCCGGCGATGTGCGCCGTGGCGAGCGAGGTGGCGAGACCCGAATCGCGCCGGGCGATGGCGTCGGCGATCGCCCGGTGCTCCGAGAGGGTGCGCTCGACCGCTCCGCCCTCGGTGAGACCACGCCACACGCGGGCGCGCACGGTCTGACTGCTCAGGTGCTCGATGAGGCTGGCGAGATAGGCGTTGCCGGCCATGCCGACGATCTCACGGTGGAAGCGGATGTCGTGCTCGACGAGCTCTTCGATGCTGACCGTCGGATCGATGGAGGCGACCTCGCTCTCGAGGCCGGCGATCGCGTCGTCGCTGCCGAGGGTGGCCGCGAGGCCGGTCGCCTGCGACTCCAGCATCCGTCGCACCGCGAAGATCTCGAGCATCGAGTCGTCGTCGTGCATGTCGACCACGAACGAGATCGCCTCGAGCAGCAGGTGGGGCTCCAGGCTGGTGACATAGGTGCCGTCACCGCGGCGCACGTCGAGCACCCGGATCACCTCGAGCGCCTTCACGGCCTCGCGCATCGAGTTGCGTGACAGGCCGAGCCGCTCGGACAGCTCCTTCTCGGGAGGGAGGCGATCGCCGGGTGCGAGTTCGCCCGACACGATCATCGCCTTGATCTTCTCGATCGCGTCGTCAGTCACTGCCATGGCGTCATCCTAGCCATTCATCGGATGTCTGCGGCAGGATGGGGGCATGCGCGTACTCGATTCGCACCTGCACCTCTGGGACCCCGAGCTTCTGCACTACACGTGGCTCGAGGGTCCGCTCGCCTGGCTGTTCGGTGCGACCGAGATCGAGCACGCCCGCATCGCCCGCGCGACGACCGAGCGCGCGGTGTTCGTGCAGGCCGAGACCGTCGAAGACGACTTCCTCGAAGAAGTGCGGTGGGTGGCCGGGCTCGCGCCGCGGGTCGGGGTGGTCGGCATCGTCGCGGGCGCGCGTCTGGATCGCGGCACCGACACCACGGCGCACCTCGAAGGACTCGCCGCCGAGCCGCTCGTGGTCGGCGTGCGGCACAACCTGCAGGGCGAACCCGACGGACTGGCGGTCTCGGCCGACTTCGTCACCGGGGCGCGCGAGGTCGCGGCGCGCGGCTGGGCCTTCGACGCGTGCGTGCGCGCCGCGCAGCTGCCCGAGGTGGCCCGGCTCGCGGGGGCGGTGCCCGAGCTGCGGATGGTGCTCGATCACCTCGGCAAGCCCGAAGTCGGCACGGCGAAGGCCCCGGTGGCGCCGACCATGGAATGGGTGCGCGATCTCGACGACCTGGCACGGCATCCGAATGTGTGGTGCAAGCTCTCGGGGCTGCCGGGAGAGGCCGGAGGCGACTGGTCGGCCGAGCAGCTGCATCCGTTCCTCGACGCCGCGGCCGACGCGTTCGGCGTCGAGCGGCTGATGTGGGGCAGTGACTGGCCGGTCTCGGTCATCGGACCCCCGGAGGAGGGCGACCCGTACGCGAACGTCGACGGATCGCCCATGTACCAGCCGACGGCTCGGATCAGATGGGCGGATGCGGTGATCGCCTGGGCCGAGCGCCGCGGGCACGACGTCGACGCGATCATGTGGACGAACGCCGAGGAGTTCTACCGGATCGGAGAGCGGCCGACGCATGAGGACTCTCGGGAGGAGCGGCCGCGCCGCGGCATCCTGGGTTGGCTGCGAGGCGGTCGCTCGTAGCGCCCGCTGTCCGGGGCAGGGACCGGGACCGGGACCGGGGGCGACGCGGCGGTCAGCCCCCGACGGGACGGAGCCGCAGCTGAGCCATGCCGCCGTCGACCTCGATGAACGTGCCCGTGGTCGAGCCCGCGGCGGGGCTCACCAGGTAGGCGACCGCCGCGGCGACCTCGTCGGGTGAGACCAGGCGGCCGTGCGGCTGGCGGGCTTCGAGGGCGGCGCGCTCGGCGGCCGGGTCGTCGGCCGAGTCGAGCAGACGGCCGACCCACGGGGTGTCGGCGGTGCCGGGGTTGACGGCGTTGACGCGGATGCCCTCGCGCAGGTGATCGGCGGCCATGGCACGGGTCAGGGCCGAGACGGCACCCTTCGACGCGCTGTAGAGCGCGCGCTGGGGAAGGCCGGTGGTCGAGGCGATGGATGCCGTGTTGCAGACCGCCGCGCTCGGCGACTTCTTGAGCCACGGCAGCGCCGCCGACGTGACGCGGGCGATGCCCGTGACGTTGATCGAGAGCACACGCGCCCACTCGTCGTCGTCGTTGGCGCTGATGTCGCCCTGGGCGCCGACCCCGGCGTTGTTCACGACGATGTCGATGCGCCCGAACCTCTCGGCGACGGCGGCCACGGCGGCATCGACCGATGCACGGTCCGACACGTCGGCCGTGAAAGCGGCGAAGGCGGCATCCGCTCCTGAGGTGTCGCGGTCGAGCACCGCGATCTGCGCGCCGTCGGCGTGCAGGCGGGCGGCGATGGCCGCTCCGATCCCGGATGCTCCGCCGGTCACGATCGCGACGAGTCCGTCGAGTGCGCTGCTCACTTCTGTGCCTCCCATGCCACGAACTCCTGGCGCTGATGCCCGAGTCCTTCGATCTCGATCTCGACCACGTCGCCCGCCGTCAGATACGGGAACTTGCCCCCGAAGGCCACGCCCTGGGGAGTGCCCGTGAGGATCAGATCGCCCGGCTCGAGCGTGACGTACTGAGACAGGTGGTGCACGATCACGCGCACGTCGAAGATCATGTCGTCGGTGTTCGAATCCTGACGCGCTTCGCCGTTCACCCAGCTGCGCAGCCGCAGGTCGTCGACGTCGACCTCGTCGGGTGTCACCAGCCAGGGGCCGGTCGGGTTGAAACCGGGGGCGATCTTGCCCTTCGACCACTGCCCGCCCGAGACCTCCATCTGGAAGGCGCGCTCCGAGACGTCGTTCGCCACCACGTAGCCGGCGATGTGGGCGTCGGCGTCGTCGGGCGAATCGAGGTAGGCGGCGCGGGCGCCGATCACGATGCCGAGCTCGACCTCCCAGTCGGTCTTCTCGCTGCCGCGGGGGATCGTGACCGCATCGTTCGGGCCGACCACCGTGTTCGGCGTCTTCAGGAACATGATCGGGACGGTCGGCGGCTCGGAGCCGGACTCGCGGGCGTGCGCCGCGTAGTTCTGGCCGATGCAGATGACGGCGCTCGGGCGCGCGATCGGCGCGCCGATGCGCATCGCCGCGGCATCCCCGAGAACCGGCAGTTCGTCGGCGGCGCGGGCCGCGGCGACGCGAGCCCGGAAATCACCGGCGAGGAAATCACCGTTCACATCGGATGTCACAGAGCGCAGATCGAGGTAGCGGTCGCCTTCGACGAGGACGGGGATCTCGGCGCCGGGGGTGCCTAGCCGTGCGAACTTCATGTCTCTCCTGCTCAGTGAGGTGTCCGTGGGTGACGAGGCGCGTCAGTGCGGCCCGTCTCGTTGACAGTATAGACATCCGATGTTTACACTCCAAGAGATCTGCACGGATATCCGTCCCGTGCACGAGAGGAACCCGTGAGCCGCATCGTCGCCCTCGACACGACCGACATCCGCTTCCCGACATCGCTGAGTCTGGACGGATCGGATGCCATGAATCCCGACCCCGACTACTCGGCGGCATACGTGATCGTGCGCACGGATGCCGAGGACGGCATCGACGGCCACGCGTTCGTCTTCACGATCGGGCGCGGCAACGATGTGCAGGTCGCCGCGATCGACGCGCTCGCCGGGCACCTCGTCGGTCGCGAGATCGAGCCGCTGCTCGACGACATGGGCACGACGTTCCGCGACATCATCGGCGACTCGCAGCTGCGCTGGCTCGGCCCCGAGAAGGGCGTCATGCACATGGCCATCGGCGCGGTCATCAACGCGCTGTGGGACATCAAGGCCAAGCGGGCCGGGCTGCCGCTGTGGCAGCTGCTCGCGCGGATGACGCCCGAGGAGCTCGTGGGCCTCGTCGACTTCCGCTACCTCACAAATGCGCTGACGCCCGAGGACGCCCTCGAGATCCTGCGCGCCGCCGAGCCGGGACGCCTCGAGCGCGAACGAGAACTGCTCGCCACCGGATACCCCGGCTACACGACCAGCCCCGGATGGCTCGGATACTCCGACGAGAAGCTCGAGCGGCTCGCCCGCGAGGCGATGGCCGACGGCTTCACCCAGATCAAGCTCAAGGTCGGCGCCGACCTCGACGACGACATCCGCCGTTTCCGCAAGGCCCGCGAGGTGTGCGGACCGGACTTCCCCATCGCGATCGACGCCAACCAGCGGTGGGAGGTGTCGGAGGCGATCGAATGGATAGGCGCGCTCGCCGAGTTCCACCCCGCCTGGATCGAAGAGCCCACGAGCCCCGACGACGTGCTCGGTCACGCCGAGATCGCCAGGGGGGTGGCACCCATCCGCGTCGCCACCGGCGAGCACGCCCAGAACCGCGTCATCTTCAAGCAGCTGCTGCAGGCCGAGGCGATCTCGGTCATGCAGATCGACGCCGTGCGCGTCGCGGGCGTCAACGAGAACATCGCCAACCTGCTGCTGGCCGCGAAGTTCGGTGTGCCGGTCTGCCCGCATGCCGGTGGCGTCGGGCTGTGCGAAGCCGTGCAGCACCTCTCGATGTTTGACTTCGTCGCCGTCACCGGCACCCGCGAAGGGCGGATGATCGAGTTCGTCGACCACCTGCACGAGCACTTCGTGATCCCCACCGACATCCAGGGCGGGTCGTACATGGCACCCACGGTGCCCGGATCCGGCATGGAGATGAAGGCCGAGAGCATCGCCGCGTACACGTGGACGGGGCAGCATGTCGGAGTCTGATGCTCTGGCGGTTCCGCCCCTCGGATACGGGGCCGCGAATGTCGGCAACCTCTTCCGCGCGCTGAGCGATGACGAGGCGTGGGCGGTGCTCGATGTGGCGTGGGACAGCGGCATCCGCTACTTCGACACCGCTCCGCATTACGGGCTCGGGCTCTCTGAGCGTCGTCTCGGGGCGTTCCTTCAGACCAAACCGCGCGACGAGTACGTGCTGTCGACCAAGGTCGGGCGCCTGCTGCGACCGAACCCCGACCACGACGGCGGCCTCGACACCGCGAACGACTTCCATGTTCCCGACGATCTGCAGCGCGTGTGGGACTTCTCGGCTGAGGGGATACGCACCAGCCTCGATGAGTCCCGCGAACGTCTCGGGATCGAGCGCATCGACCTGCTCTACCTGCACGACCCCGAGCGGCATGACCTGGATCTCGCGCTCGCCGAGGCGCTGCCGGCGCTCGAGCAGCTGCGTCGCGACGGCGAGGTGACTGCGGTCGGCATCGGCTCGATGGTGTCGGATGCGCTCGCCGCCTCCGTGCGCTCGGCCGACCTCGACCTGGTCATGGTCGCGGGCAGATACACGCTGCTCGAACAGCCGGCGGCGGCCGAGGTGCTGCCGGCGTGCCGAGAGACCGGGACAGGCATCGTCGCGGCATCCGTCTTCAACTCCGGGCTGCTGGCATCGAACGAACCTCGCCGCGACGGGCGATACGAGTACGGGCAGCTTCCCGACGAGCTGTGGGAACGGCTGCTGCGCATCGCACGGGTGTGCGCCGAGCACGACGTGCCGTTGCCCGCCGCCGCGATCCAGTTCCCGCTGCAGTCAGACGTGGTGCGCTCCGTGGTGGTCGGAGGAAGTCGGCCAGGGCAGCTGACGCAGAATGCCGAGTATGCGGCGCTCGAGATTCCTGGCGCGCTGTGGAACGAGCTCGCCGCAGAGGGGCTGATACCAGGCTGAGCCGTACGTCGCGCGTTCACAATTCAGCATAGGTCTGCGCTGGTGGGCGGTCTGGGGCTTCGGCGGCGGCATCAGTGCGGGTTCGTGCTGAATTGTGAACCGGGCCTCCGCCATAACTCCGCGACGGCGGAGACGAGGCTCAGCGGCCGACGGTCGACTCGCGCACCACGAGCTCGGCGGCGAAGGGCGTCGGCGCGGGGAGGTCGGCGGTGGGGTCGGTGAGCTGACGGATGAGTGCCGCGCCCGCCGCGCGGCCGATCTCGTACCCGGGCTGCCGCACGCTCGTGAGCGGCACGACGCTCTGGTGGGCCTGCGCGACGTCGTCGAAGCCGACCAATGCGATCTCCTCGGGCACGCGGATGCCCCGGCGCAGCAGCTGGGTGAGCACGCCGATCGCCACCATGTCGTTGGCGGCGAAGATCGCGTCGGGGCGTTCGGAGGCAGGCATCTCGGCGATCCGCGCGCCGACGTCGAGGCCGTCCTCGGTCGTCAGGTGCGGGACGTCGATCACATCGGCCGTCGCCCCGGCCGCGGTGACGGCGTCACGCAGCCCCAGAAGACGGTCGTTCGACTGGCTGACGCTCGGCGCCCCCAGGAAGAGGATGCGGCGGCGGCCGAGCGACAGCAGGTGCTCGCCCGCCAGCCGTCCGCCGCCGCGGTCGTCGAACAGCACCGAACCGACGGTCGGCGAATCGGGGATCGGGCCGACGACGACCGAGCGGATGCCGCGGTCGGCGAGTTGCTCGAGCCGGGGCACCACGTCTTCGAGCGGGTAGATGACGATGCCCTGCACGCGGTGCGCCTCGAACATGTCGATGTTGCCGCGTTCGGTGTCGGCGTCGCGGTTGCTGTTGCTGAAGAACAGCGACCAGCCGCCCTCGCGGGCCACGTCTTCGACCCCGCGCGAGAGCTCGTGGAAGTACGGCAGCCAGGCGTCGAGAAGAATCAGCGCCAGCGCCTTGCTGGAGCCGGCTCGCAGTTGACGGGCGGATTCGTTGGGCACGTAGCCGAGCTGCGCGATCGCCTCCCTCACCTTCGCCGCGCTCGATTCGCCGAGCACATGCGGGTGGTTGAGGTAGTTCGAGACGGTCGAGGAGGACACCCCGGCGAGAGCGGCGACGTCTTTGACGCTGGCGGGCATGGAGCTCCTGTCGACTGCGCGACGACGCAGGACGGTCGGCGGCGAGTCCAGAGTAGCCCAGCGATTGCAACGTGCCAAGAAAGTTCTTGACACCGCATCCCCGACCCGCGTACGGTGACCTGAACGCAGAGTTGCAACGTGCCAATCCTGCCGAGGCGAAGGTGCCGCACACCCGTCTCCGAGAGGTCTCATGAACATCGGATGCCACGGGCTCGTCTGGACCGGAGACTTCGATGCCGACGGCATCCGTCTCTCCGTCGAGAAGACGAAGGCGGCCGGATTCGACCTGATCGAGTTCCCGCTGATGGACCCGTTCTCGTTCGACGTCGCCGCGGCGAAGGACGCGCTCGAAGAGCACGATCTCGCCGTCAGCGCCTCGCTCGGACTCTCGGGCGGGACCGACGTGACGAGCTCCGACCCGGCTGTCGTGGCCGCGGGGGAGGCGCTGCTGTTCAGGGCGGTCGACGTGCTCGCCGACCTCGGCGGCCAGCACTTCTGCGGCGTGATCTACAGTGCGATGCAGAAGTACATGGACCCGGTGACGGCCGAGGGGCTGGAGAGCAGCCGGCGCACGATCGCCCGCGTCGCCGACCATGCCGCAGAGCGCGGCGTCTCGGTCTCGCTCGAGGTCGTGAACCGCTACGAGACGAACGTGCTGAACACCGCACGGCAGGCGCTCGCCTACCTCGCCGAGGTCGATCGGCCGAACCTCGGCATCCACCTCGACACGTACCACATGAACATCGAGGAGTCGGATATGTTCGCGCCGGTCCTCGACGCGGCTCCGGCCCTGCGCTACGTGCACATCGGCGAGAGCCACCGCGGCTATCTCGGCACCGGCACCGTCGACTTCGACACCTTCTTCAAGGCGCTGGGCCGCATCGGCTACGACGGTCCGATCGTGTTCGAGTCGTTCTCGTCAGCGGTCGTCGCCCCCGATCTGAGCCGCATGCTCGGCATCTGGCGCAACCTGTGGACCGACAACGTCGAGCTCGGAGCGCACGCCAACGCCTACATCCGCGACAAGCTCGTCGCGGTCGACTCGATCCGGCTGCACTGAGCCGGGCCGTCGCCTCGATTCGCCGACCTGTTGCCAACTTGTTATTACAGGTCTTCCCATCCGAAGCAGTCTTAGTTACATTTAGATACAACTTGCGCAGGGTGGGGCGTAAGACGCAGAATTGATCCGATGTTTCCGGACCCGACCGGAATATCGCATCACGACCTTCAAGGAAGCAGGTGAGCACATGAGTGACCCCATTCTCAGAGTCGACGGGATCAGCAAGGGATTCCCCGGTGTGCAGGCTCTCAAGGATGTGCACCTCGAGGTGCGAGCCGGCGAGGTGCTGGTGCTCGTGGGCGAGAACGGCGCCGGCAAGTCGACCCTGATGAAGATCCTCTCGGGGATCTACACCAAGGACGAGGGCACCATCACGTTCGAGGGCCAGGAGGTCGAACTCACCAGCCCGCTGCAGGCGCAGCAGCTCGGCATCACGATCATCCACCAGGAACTCAACCTGATGCCCGATCTCACCGTGGCGCAGAACATCTTCGTGGGCCGCGAGCCCACCACCGGCCCCTTCCTGTCGGAGCGCAAGCTCAACGCGCAGACGGCCGAACTGCTGCAGCGCCTCGGCATCAGGGTCAACCCGCGACAGCTCGTCGGCGAGCTGACCGTGGCCGAGCAGCAGATGGTCGAGATCGCCAAGGCGCTCTCGTTCAACGCCAAGGTGCTCATCATGGACGAGCCCACCTCGGCGCTCACCGACTCCGAGACCGAGACCCTGTTCCTGCTCATCGAGCAGCTGCGCGCCTCGGGGACCGGCATCGTCTACATCTCGCACCGCATGGACGAGCTGCGGCGTCTCGCCGACCGGGTCACGGTGCTCCGTGACGGCACATACATCGGATCACTGGAGAAGTCGGAGGTCAGCGTCCCGAAGATCATCGAGATGATGGTCGGCCGCGTGATCGACGAAGGAACCCGTCCGCAGGCCCGCGATCACATCAACGACCCGATCGTGCTCGACGTGCAGGGACTCTCGACCAAGAACCTCCTCCAGGACGTCTCGTTCCAGCTGCACAAGGGCGAGATCCTCGGCTTCGCCGGGCTCATGGGCGCCGGGCGCACCGAGACCGCGCGGGCCATCATCGGTGCCGACCACCGCGACGGCGGCACGATAGCGATCGGCGGCGACCCGGTGCGAATCGGACAGCCGGCGGATGCGGTCAAGCACGGCCTCGGCTACCTCTCCGAGGACCGCAAGCTGCTGGGCCTGATGCTCGAGCAGGACGTGACCTTCAACACCGTTCTCGCCTCGCTCGGGTCGTACGCCAACGGCATCGGCTGGATGGGCGACGCGAAGGCGAAGAACCGCACCAAGGAGTACGTGCAGCAGCTGCGGGTCAAGACGCCCTCGGTGAACCAGGTCGTGAAGCTGCTCTCGGGAGGGAACCAGCAGAAGGTCGTCATCGCCCGGTGGCTGATGCGCGACTGCGACATCCTCATCTTCGACGAGCCGACCCGAGGGATCGACGTCGGCGCGAAGGAGGAGATCTACCGCCTCATGCAGCAGCTCGCTGACCAGGGCAAATCCATCATCGTCATCTCATCGGAGCTCCCCGAGATCCTCCGCGTCGCGAACCGCATCGCGGTCTTCGCGAACGGTCGGATCACCGGGACGCTCCGCAACGAGGAAGCCAGCCAGGAGAAGATCATGCAACTCGCAGCCCACGGGGAGGAAGACTGATGAGCACCCCACAGCAGTCCGGATCGTCGACGACGACGATCATCCAGACGGCGGTCGATGAGAACACCGACAAGCGCGACTTCGGCGGGTTCCTCCGTCGCCAGCTGCAGCAGTCGCTCGCCTTCGGCACGCTGATCGTCCTGGTGATCTTCTTCTCGATCGCCAGCCCGAACTTCTTCACCTTCAGCAACATCGCCACGGTGCTGCTGTCGACGGCGGTCATCGGCATCCTCGCCCTCGGCACGACCTTCGTCATCATCACCGGCGGCATCGATCTCTCGATCGGCACCGGTATGGCGCTGTGCGCCGTGATGACGGGTGTCTTCGTCACCAACATGGGGCTCCCCGTCTGGGTCGGCGTGATCGGCGGTGTGCTCACGGGTGTCCTCATGGGACTCGTGAACGGCATCAACATCACCTTCCTCCGGCTGCCGCCGTTCATCGCGACCCTCGCGATGATGATGATCGCCGGCGGACTCGCCCTCGTCATCTCGAACGTCTCGCCGATCTACTTCTCGACCTCGGCCCCCGACTTCAAGAAGATCGCGCTCGGCGTGATCATCCCCGGCATCCCGAACGCCGTGCTGATCACCGCCGTGGCCGCGATCATCGCGTGGCTCGTGCTGTCGAAGACGCTCCTCGGCCGCTACACGTTCGCGATCGGCTCGAACGAGGAGGCCACCCGGCTGTCGGGTGTGAACACCCGCCGCTGGACGATCCTCATCTACATGTTCGCGGGCGCCTTCACCGGCATCGCGGGCATCGTGATCGCGGCCCGTCTCGACTCGGCGCAGCCGCAGATCGGCACCGGCTACGAGCTGCAGGCGATCGCCGCCGTCATCATCGGCGGAACGTCGCTGCTCGGCGGACGAGGCTCGATCCTCGGCACCGTGATCGGTGCGCTCATCATGAGCGTGCTCGTCAACGGCCTGCGCATCATGTCGATCCAGTCGGAGTGGCAGAACATCGTCGTCGGCATCGTCGTGCTGCTGGCCGTCTTCCTCGACTCGCTGCGCAACCGCCAGCGCACCTGACCCACAGATCTACACCCCCCACCACCACACAGAGAACAATGGAGTTTCCATGAAATTCGGCAAGAAGACCGCATTCGCGGCACTCGTGGCCGCATCCGCCCTCGTCTTCGCGGGTTGCGCAGGCGGCGGTGACGTCATCGAAGAAGGCAGCGGCGACGGAGGCAGCGGCGACGGCGAGATGTACATCGCGCTCGTCTCGAAGGGCTTCCAGCACCAGTTCTGGCAGGCCGTCAAGACCGGTGCTCAGGAGAAGGCGGACGAGCTCGGCGTGAAGATCACGTTCGAGGGCCCGGCCGCCGAGACCGAGATCGCCCAGCAGCTCGAGATGCTCACCACCGCGATCGACAAGAACCCGGATGCCATCGCCTACGCCGCCCTCGACCCCGAGGCGTGCGTCGCCCCGCTCGAGCAGGCGAAGGCCAAGGACATCCCCGTCGTGTACTTCGACGCTCCCTGCGACGGCGACGTCGGACTCAGCCTGTCGGCGACCGACAGCAAGGTCGCCGGTGCGCTCGCCGCAGAGCACATGGCCGAGCTGATCGGCGGCGAGGGCGAAGTCGCCATCGTCGGCCACTCGAACATCAACTCGACCGGTGTCGAGCGTCGTGACGGATTCGTCGAGAAGATCGAGGCGGACTTCCCCGACATCAAGATCGTCGACATCCAGTACGGTGACGGCGACCACCTGAAGTCGGCTGACATCGCGAAGACGCTGATCGCCGCTCACCCCGATCTCAAGGGCATCTACGGCACCAACGAGGGCTCGGCCATCGGCGTCGTGAACGCCGTGAACGAGCTCGGCCTCGAGAAGGGCAAGATCACGATCGTCGGCTTCGACTCGGGAGCTGCCCAGATCAACGCGATCAAGGACGGAACGATGGCCGGCGCCATCACGCAGGACCCGATCGGCATCGGCGCGCAGGTCGTCCAGGCGGCGTACGACGCGGCCAACGGCGAGGACGTCGAGGAGTTCTACGACACGGGTTCGTACTGGTACGACAGCACGAACCTCGAGGACGAGGACATCGCAGCGGTCCTCTACGAGTGACCCGCTGAGAAAGAAGCCCCTCACCTTCGGGTGGGGGGCTTCTTGCGTGCCGGGGGTGCGGGGGGCGCGCGGCAGGGTGCGTCAGATACGTCGGAGGAAGGTCAGCACGGATGCCGGCTCGACGATCAGCTGCTGCAGCGCCTCATTGAACGGGACGCCGGCCGGGGCCGAGATGTGCGCCTGGAAGGCCGCCTCGTCGCGGTAGACCTCGTAGACGAAGAAGCGGTCGGGGTCGTCGACGAGCCGCGTCGCATCGAACACGACGCTGCCCTCTTCGGCGCGCACCACCGCGGCGAAGTCGCGCAGCAGCGCCGCGACCTCGTCGCCCTTCTCGGGGCGTGCGGTGAACACGGCGTGCAGAATGGTCGGCTCGGTCATGCGGACTCCTCGGGTGTGGGCTGGCGGGGCGGGACGGTGCGGTCAGGCGGCGGTGTGGTCAGGCTGACAGGGTCAGGTCGACAGGGTGAGCAGACGGGCGGGGTTGGCGACCAGCATCCGCTCCACGGCGTCGTCTCCGACAGTGGAGCGCAGCCGGGGCAGGTAGCGCTCGCCGAGATAGGCGAGGCCAGGCATGCCGCCGTACGAGATGTATCGGGTGCGGCGAGCGACGTCGCCACCGAGCAGGATGCGGTCGGCCGCGCCGAGCTCGACGACCCGCTCGGTGAGGGCGAGCAGCTCGGCATCCGACCTCGTGCGGGGGCGGGCGAAGCCGTCGTATCCGAGGTACGCGCCGCGCTCGGCGAGCGAGGCGTGCAGCCCGGCATCCAGATCGCGATCGGCGTGCGCGAGCACGACCCGATCGGATGCCACGCCACCCGCCTCGAGCAGATCGAGCACCTCGTGGGCGGCGGTGCAGAACTCCAGGTGCACCATGATCGGCGCTCCGGTCGCCCGATGCGCCGCGGCGACGGCGAGCAGTGTCGTGTGCTCGAAGGGGGTGATGCTCCAGTAGCCGACGCCGGCCTTGAGCATCCCGGCGCGCACCGGTGATCCATCCGGATCTGCGGCACGGGGCACGTCGGGCGTCTCGAACACCAGTGCGTCGTCGACCAGCATGCCGCGCGTCACCTCGGCGACGAACAGCTCGGTCAGGCGCTCGGCGCTCCACACGTGCATCGGGTGGTCGTCGCCGTAGTGCGCCTCGCGGTGGCGCCCGGTGGTCGCGACGACGTGCATCCCGGCGCCGGCGCTGATGCGCGCGACCCCCTCGGGGTCTCGCCCGAGCCCGAACGGGGTGGCATCCACCATCGCCGCGAAGCCGCTGGCCTTCAGCAGTGCGGCCTCCTGCCCGGAGAGGTCTTCGTCGTCGAGCTCGTCGCCCACCAGCAGCGGCGAGATCTGGAAGAGGTGCTCGTGATAGTCCGTCGGCCCGAGCTGCGCCGGGTCGATGTCGCCGAGAACCGTGCGGGCGATCGGCATCAGCGCACCGATTCGGCAGCCTCGGCGAGCTGCTCGACGATCTCGGGGGTGAGGTCGATCTCGAACACGTCGGCGACGACCTGCGACCAGCCGTGGATGAAGTAGCGCCAGCCGTCGATCACGTGCAGACTGCGCGCGGCCTCCTGCGCCCGCGCCTGGTGCAGGAACTCGAGCGACCCTCGATAGTTGAACTCCCAGACCCACGCGCCCTCGGGGAACACGACGTCGTCGGGCAGCGGCGAGCCGGGGCGGTCCTTGCCGAGACCCGTGGCGTTCACGATCAGCGACCCCGCGGGTGCCGCCGCGACGATCGCCGCGGCATCCTGCACCGTGTCGGTGCGCACGTAGGTGATGAGCCCGTCGGGGGTGCCGTGCTGGCGATGCACCTCGCGCAGGTGCTCGAGCTTGTCGTCGTCACGGGCGGTCACGGTGATCTTCGCCGCGGCATCCGCTCGCTCCGCCAGCGCCCAGCTGAGAGCGGTGCCCGAACCGCCGGCGCCGAGGATCACGACCTCCCCTCCGGTGCGGGCGAAGTGGTCGGCCGGCAGGAAGTCGTTCAGGGCGAGGTCGACCGTGAGGGGATCCTTGGCGCGGCCGATCAGGCGGTCGCCCCGCTTCGAGATGCTCGAGATCTCGGAGCACGAGACGGCGAACGGGTCGAGCTCGTCGAACAGGTCGGATGCCGCGGCGAACACGTTCATCTTGTGGGTCGTGACCAGTGCGCCCCGGTGCTGCGGGTCGTCGCGGATCTGCTCGACCATGGCGACGTACTGCTCGGGCGTCGCATCCATCGGAAGGTCGTGTCCGATGAGGTTCTCGGTGGGGAGGCCCAGCACCTCGGCCCACTTCGGGAACACCTTCATGATCGACGACGAGCCGGTGCTCACGCCGACGAAGCCCATGTAGCCGCCGGTCGTGGTCGCGGGGGTCGCGGTGTTCTCGGTGATGGTCATCGCTGGGTCCTTCAGGGTCGGGAAGAGACGGGGTGGGCGGGCGCGGTGCCCGCGAGAACCGCGAGCACATCGTCGAGGGACATCGAGCCCATGTTGTCGACGGCCTGGGTCGTCTGCGCGCCGAGATGCGGTGTCACGGTGACACGGTCGGCGAGGTCGTCGGCGAGCAGCGGACTCGCGCTCGCCGCGGTGTCGCCGGTCAGGGTGTCGGCGGCGTATCCGCCGAGGCGTCCGTCACGCAGGGCGGCGGCGAGTGCCGCCTCGTCGACGAGGTCGGGGCGGGCGGTGTTCACCAGGATCGTGCCGGGGCGGATGCGGTCGAGTCGCGCCGCATCGACGAGCGTCTGCCCGCCCGGGGCGTGCAGGGTGATGACGTCGGCGGTGCGGAACAGCTCGTCGAGGTCGACCGGTTCGGCGCCGCGCTCGGCGATCACGTCGGCCGGCAGGAACGGATCTGCCGCGAGCACGCGTGCGCCGAAACCGCTCAGACGTCGCGCGACGCCCTGGCCTATGCGACCGAACCCGACGATGCCGACCGTGGCGGCTCCGAGCTCGCGACCGCGCCGCACGGCCCAGTCGCCGGCCCGCACGCGGCGATCGCCGTCGGGGATGAACCGGAGCGCCGCGAGCATGAGGCCGACGGCGTGGTCGGCGACGGCATCGGCGTTCGCCCCCGGGGTGTTCGTCACCGGGATGCCGCGCCGCAGCGCCGCGTCGAGATCGACCGCCTCGGTGCCGACGCCGTAGCGGGCCACGACCCTGAGGTGCGGCGCGGCGGCCAGGTGGTCGTCGGTCACCGGACCCGTGCCCGCGATCCACCCCTCGGCGGCAGCGAGCAGGGGTGCGAGCTCGGTGAGCCCGTGGTGGGCGGGGCCCCGGACGATCTCGTGACCGGCGGCCCTGGCTCGCCCGACGAGGTCGAGGTCTCCGTCCGAGAACGACCGGCTGGTCGCGAGGATGACTCCCATCAGGCGCCTCGGGTGGCGGGGGCCTGGGCGAACCACGGCTCGAGCGCGGCGTAGGCGCCGACGAAGCGCGAGTGCCGCTGCGCGTGCACGGCGTGCCGGCCGGCATCCGGAGTGAACTCCGCCGTGACCTCGCTGAGCGCCCGCGCCGCCGAGAAGTCGGCGAGGCCGAGGCCGACGGCACCGGTGACAGCGGCGCCGAGGCTGTTGGCCTCTTCGACGATCGTGCGCCGTCGGATCGGCACACCCCAGACGTCGGCGAGGATGCCGAGCCAGGCGTCGCTCTGTGCTCCGCCGCCCACCGCGTCGATGCGGTCGATCGACGCACCGGATTCGCGGAACGCCTGGATGCAGGTGAGCAGGTTGTACGCGACACCCTCGAGCACGGCTCGGGTGAGGTGCGCGCGGGTGTGGTGACGGGCGAGGCCGACGAAGGCTCCGCGGGCGTGCGGGTCCCACAGCGGGGATCGTTCGCCGAGCAGATAGGGGAGGAAGTAGAGGTCCTCGGTGTCGAGGTCGCCCCCGGCCTCCGTGGTGAGTCGGGCGGTGTCGGGGCGCGCGGGGTCGGGGGAGAGGGCTTCGGCGATCCACTGCACCGAGGCGCCGCCGGCCTGCATGGTCGCGGTCGGCACGAAGGATCCGGGCACGACGTTGTCGAACGTCATGGTGCGCATCTGCGGGTCGTGCAGCGGTGTGAGGCTCGCGAACGAGATCCACGACGAGGTGCCCAGGCACACGTACGCGCCGTCTTCGGGCGCGACGATGCCCGAACCGACGGCGGCCAAGGGGCCGTCTCCGCCGCCCATGACGACGCGGACGGATGCCGGAAGCCCGAGGTCGGTGGCCGATTCGGCGGTGAGGGACCCGGCGATCGTCGTCGATTCGAGGATCTCGGGGAAGAGGGCGGGGTCGAGTCCCGCGGCGGCGAGCACATCGGCCGACCACTCGCCGCGCACCTGGTCGTAGGCGTTGGTGCCCGAGGCGTCGGAGCGCTCGGTGGCGAGGCGCCCGGTGAGACGGTAGACGATGTAGTCCTTCGCGACGCAGAAGTGCCGCACCCGCGCCCAGACATCCGGCTCGTTGTCGCGCACCCACATGATCTTCTCGACCGAGTAGGTGGGGTTCAGTCGATGGCCGAGCACGCGGTAGGCGTCCTGTGCGCCGAGACGCTCTTCGAGCTCACGGGTCTGCGCGCCCGAGCGGGTGTCGGCCCAGATGATCGCGGGGCGCACCGGCTCGCCGTGTGCGTCGAGCAGCACCGTGCCCATCATCTGGCCGCTGACGACGAGTCCGCCGACGGTCGACGGGTCGACGCCCGCACGGTCGATCAGCTGTCGGGTCGCCGAGACGACGGCATCCCACCAGTCCGCCGGATCCTGCTCGGCGATGCCGCCCGCGGCGAAGTGCGCGGGGTACGGCACCGTGACCGAGGTGACGAGGCGTCCGTCGTCATGGTGCAGGGAGGCCTTGTCGCCGGTGGTCCCCAGATCGTGCGCGATCAGCATGGCCGGAGCCTATTCCGCGGAGGGGGACGCGGAATAGGGGCGCAGGTCCACGCCCTCGGTGGCGCGATAGGCCCGAGAGCCCATCCCGTGCTCGAGGACCCAGCCGTAGTCGTGGCCGGCGCCGCCCGGGTACACCGCGAGGAACGAGTAGGGCTCGTCGCCCGTGTTGACCGAGCGGTGCGCCCAGCCCGGCGGGATGTAGCCGATCGTGCCGGGCAGCATGTCGAGCCATTCGGTGCGCTCGCCGTCGAACATGAGCAGCCCGCCGCGGCCCTTCAGCGCGAGGTAGATCTCGCCCTGGTGGTTCGGATGCTGGTGGCCCTTGGTCATCCAGAGCTCTCCCGAGGTGTCGCCGGGCATGATAGTGGTGATCGACTGCGGCAGCTCGCGGTCGACCTCGGGCACGGGAGAGCTGACCACGGTGTAGACGACGGGGTTGTCGCCGGCGGCCGCGGCAGCCCAGGCGTCGGCGTCGAGGAAGAGTCCCTCGAGGTCGGACATGCGCCGCGTCAGAGTGGGTCCCTCCGGGGAGAGCGTGAGCTTCTCGGCGTCGAAGGCGATCGCCATCGGCGAGATCGGGGGAGTGTGGAACTGGGGCATCGGTGCTCCTCGTGCGGATGCTGCGGCGCTGCGCAACCTGTAATGACAAGTTGAGTGTACCTGTGATGACAAGTGGCGTCCAGTGCTCGGATGCGCAGGCCGGGGAGCGCGGGTGTGCGCCTGCTCCTGGCTCGCCCGGACCCGTCGGGCTCGCCATGCGAGTTTCTCCGGAGTCATGGAGCGGAGGCGGCGCGCAGTGCGCGCGCGAGGTGGGCGCGGCCGCCTCTGACGGACTCGGCTGTCACCTCGTCGGCCCCTGGATAGTCGGCATGGCCGGCGGGAAGGACGGCGAGTTCGAGCATCCGCGCCGCGTTCGCGACGCCGAACTGTCCGGGCGGCGGCACGTACGGGTCCCACAGTGCCGCCTCCACGCGCACCGGAACGCGGGCGAAGCCGAGGGCTGACGAGGCGTCGAACCAGCGCAGCGCCTCGCGTGCGTCGGGATGCGCGGCGACGTGATCGCGCACGGTCTCCCCGCTGCCGAGGCAGTGAACGGCGAGGCGCTCGTCGTACTGCCCGAAGCTCGGGACGATGAGGGTCGCCCCGATATACCGGTCGTCCCACGGCAGGGCGAGCGCTCCGATGCCGCCGCCGAAGCTCTCGCCGACGTAGTAGAGCGGCACGCGTCCGACGAGCGCGGTCAGGGCATCCGCCGCGAGCCAGAGGTCGCGGGCGCAGAGTCCCAGCACGTAGTCGTCGGGGTTCTCGATCCCGGCCAGCACATGCTCGGCCTGGATCTCGGGGGCGCCGATGCCCGTGTTCAGCGTGGGCAGCCCGCGGGCTACGGGGAAGATCGCCGCCGCATCCTCGGGAATACGAGCGAGGTCGATCGCATCCCGCCCGCCGTATCCGTGGCTGTGCACGACGCCCACCCGCGCGGGCGGCGAGACGGGCTCGACGAGCCAGGCACGCAGTCGGATGCCGTCGACTCCGGCGTGCTCGATGATCGACACCCGCCGGCCGTGGATGCTCTCGGTGGACAGCACGGCGGGTGCGGCATCCACCGTCTTCGCCTGTGCGCGCCACGCCTGCCATCGCGCGGTGAAGCCGTCCGGCGCTGGAACCGGTGCGATCTCGCGGAGCGTGGCGAGCGTGTGTCCGTAAGCGGCGTCGAACTCGGCGTCGGGGAACCAGGTGTCGTAGGGAGGGGGGAAGGTCATGACGAGACGACGCTACCGAACGTCCTCCGGATGCCGCTGCTCAGGCGCTCGCGCGCCGCGCACGATACGCCGCCACCGCGTTGCGATTCGTGCAGGTCGTCGAGCAGTAGCGCTTCGACCGGTTGCGGGACAGGTCGAGAGCGAGCGCCTCGCACGTGTCGTCGGCGCAGATCGAGATGCGGGATCCCTCGTCGGTGCGGATGACGTCGATCAGCGCCATCGCGGTCTCGATCAGCACGCGCTCGGCGAGGGGGCGCTCGTCGGCGACGGCGTGCAGGTGCCAGTCCACGCCGTCATGGCGCACGAGTCGCGGCGCGAGAGACGCTTCGGCCAGCGCGGCGTTGACGTGCTCGGCCATCTCGTCTCGTGGCGCGATGAGCATGGAGCGCAGGCGCGGGCGGATCGCACGCAGCGAGGAGAGCTCGGCGTCGTCGCGGTCGAGGCGGCCGGAGTAGGGGAAGTCCGCGAGAAAGGCGTCGTAGTCGGCGAGCGTCTCGAGGGTCTCGGGCTCTTCCGCCGAGTTCACGAGCCGGACGGCTGCGCGGAGCGCCTCTTCCGTGTCATCGGTGAAGTTCATGTTGACACCTTACAACGTGCACGAGTAGCGTCACCTGTCATGAGCGAAGTTGCGAATGACATCTCGATGCGCGGCGTGCGTTTCGGTCTGCCTCTGGCGATCGGCGCGGCCTTCGCGTTCGGGATGTCCGGCGCCTGGGCTCGCGGGCTCATCGATGCAGGGTGGACGCCCGGTGCTGCCGTGACCGCGCGTGTCTGGGTCGCCGCACTCGTGCTGCTCGTGCCGACGGTCCTGTCGCTGCGCGGGCGGTGGGCAGTGCTCCGCAAGAACGCCGGGATGGTCGCCGCCTACGGACTGCTCGCCGTCACCGCCACGCAGCTCTGCTACTTCCAGGCCGTCGCCGTGATGGACGTCGGCCTCGCACTGCTCATCGAATACACCGCGCCTATCGCCGTCATCCTCTGGCTGTGGCTCCGCCGGGGCGAGCGGCCGAGTCGGCGCAGCGTGATCGGCGCGGCCATCGCCTTCGTCGGACTCGTGCTGATGCTCGACATCATCACCGGCGCCGAGGTCGATGTCGCCGGCATCCTCTGGGCACTCGCCGCGATGGTGGGTGCGGCGACGTACTTCCTGCTCTCGGCCAAGGCCGACACCGGACTGCCTCCGATCGCGCTCGCCGGGGGTGGGCTGCTGCTCGGCACGATCGCGCTGACGGTCGCCGGACTCGCCGGCATCCTGCCCATCGCCTGGACGACCGACGACATCACCTATCGCTTCGGCACCGTGCCGTGGTTCGTGCCGGTGCTCGCGATCGGCCTGATCGCGACGGCACTCGCCTATGTGCTCGGCATCGCGTCGACGCGAATGCTGGGCTCCCGCCTCGCATCCTTCGTCGCGCTCTCCGAGGTGGTCGCCGCGCTGCTCTTCGGCTGGCTGCTGCTCGGACAGCTGCCCGATCTGCTGCAGGCCCTCGGCGGGGCGCTGGTGCTGGTCGGCGTCGTCGTGGTGAAACTCGGCGAGCCGCGTCCCGCCGAGTTCGTCGAGCCGGTGCCGGATGCCGTGGAGCGGCCGCAGCGGTAGCGCAATGTATACGCGAAGCACCCGATAGCCGCGCCCCTGATCATCGAAACGTATTTGTGTATACACTGAGGGCATGAGCTCTGTCGCCGATCGCATCACCGCCGGCGATCGAGCCCACGCCGCGCTGCTCGAGGAGATCCAGTCCGGCGCCCTCCCCGCGGGGTTCGTGCTCGGCGAGGTCGAGCAGGCCGCCCGCCTCGGCATCAGCCGCACCCCGATGCGCGAAGCGCTGCGCCGCCTCGCCGCCGACGGCCTCGTCGTGCAGCAGTCGCCGCGAGTGACGGTGGTCGCCGACCTGGATGCGGACGACATCCGCGCGCTGTTCGAGATCCGCCGCGCGCTCGAAGAGACCTCCGCCCGACTCGCGGCCCAGCGGGGTGACGCCGCCCTCTTCGCCGCCCTCGCCGACGAGTTCGCGCACGTCGACCTCACCGCCGTCGAGGGCCGCGACGCGTACTACGCCCTGATCGCCCGCTTCGATGCCGCTCTCGACGGTGCGGTCGACAACGACTACATCGCCTCGGCCCTGCGCACCGTGCGCACCCACCTCGTGCGAGTCCGCCGCATGGCCCGCGACAAGCCGGCCCGCCTCGCAGCCTCAGCCGCCGAGCACCGAACGATCGCGCAGGCCCTCGCCGCCCGAGACGGTGACCTCGCCGCCCACGCCACGCACGTGCATCTGCACAATGCGCTGACCGGCATCCTCGACTCCCTGACCGCCAACCCAGAAGGTGTGAAATGACCGTCACCCACCACGTCCGCGTCCACCGCAGCGATGAGAACCTCCCCCGCGAAGACCAACTCGCCTGGAAGATCGCCGAGGTCGCCGCCGACCCGGTCGAGGTCGAGCAGGACGTCACCGACATGATCATCAACCGCATCATCGACAACGCGTCGGTGGCCGCGGCATCGCTCACCCGCGGGCCCATCAACGCGGCTCGCACCCAGGCGTTCAGCCACCCCGTCTCGACCGGCGGCATCGGCGCCACGGTCTTCGGCGCGGCGCTCGACCACCGCACCAGCCCCGAGTGGGCGGCGTGGGCCAACGGCGTGGCCGTGCGCGAGCTCGACTATCACGACACGTTCCTCGCGGCCGAGTACTCGCACCCGGGCGACAACATCCCGCCGATCCTCGCCGTCGCCCAGCACGTGCAGGCCGACGGCCGCGCGCTGCTGCGCGGCATCGCCACCGGCTACGAGATCCAGATGGACCTCGTGCGCGCGATCTGCCTGCACAAGCACAAGATCGACCACGTCGCGCACCTCGGCCCGTCGGCCGCCGCCGGCATCGGCACGCTGCTCGGGCTCGACGTCGAGACGATCTACCAGGCCGTCGGTCAGGGCCTGCACACCACCACCGCCACGCGTCAGAGCCGCAAGGGCGAGATCTCGACCTGGAAGGCGCACGCCCCGGCCTTCGCCGGCAAGCTCGCCGTCGAGGCGGTCGACCGGGCGATGCGCGGTCAGACGAGTCCCGCGCCGATCTACGAGGGCGAAGACGGCGTGATCGCCTGGATGCTCGACGGCAAGGACGCCGCTTACGAGGTGCCGCTTCCTGCCGCGGGCGAGGCGAAGCGCGCGATCCTCGACTCGTACACCAAGGAGCACTCGGCCGAGTACCAGGCGCAGGCGTGGATCGACCTCGCCCGCAAGCTCGGCACCGAGAACCCGGCGCTGCGCGACCCCGCCAACATCGAGGCCGTCGTGCTGCACACCAGCCACCACACGCACTACGTGATCGGCTCGGGTGCGAACGACCCCCAGAAGTACGACCCCACTGCATCCCGCGAGACGCTCGACCACTCGATCCCGTACATCTTCGCGGTCGCGTTGCAGGACGGCGGCTGGCACCACGTCGATTCGTACACCCCCGAGCGGGCCGGTCGCGCAGACACGGTCGCCCTGTGGCACAAGATCACCACGGCCGAGGATGCCGAGTGGACCCGCCGCTACCACTCCGAAGACCCCGACGTGAAGGCGTTCGGCGGTCGCGTCGAGTTCCGCCTCACCGACGGCACGACCGTGGTCGATGAGATCGCCGTCGCGGACGCGCACCCGCTGGGCGCTCGTCCGTTCGCCCGCGAGAACTACATCGCGAAGTTCCGTCTGCTGGCCGAGCCCGTGCTCGAGCCCGCGGAGATCGAGCGGTTCCTCGAGCTCGTGCAGCGTCTGCCCGAGCTCACGGCCGCGGAGGTCGGCGAGCTGTCGATCATCGCGAAGCCCGGCCTGCTCGAGGGCGCCGATGCCCCGAAGGGCCTGTTCTGATGCTGTATTCGCACGTCACCCCGGCCGAGAAGCGCCGTCTGTTCCGCGAGCGGCTCGCGAGTGGCGAGCTGCTGCGCTTCCCCGGCGCGTTCAATCCGCTGAGCGCCCGGCTGATCGAGCAGAAGGGCTTCGACGGGGTCTACATCTCGGGTGCGGTGCTCTCTGCCGACCTCGGGGTGCCCGACATCGGCCTCACCACGCTGACCGAGGTCGCCGGTCGGGCCAAGCAGATCGCGCGGATGACCGACATCCCCGCGATCGTCGACGCCGACACCGGTTTCGGCGAGCCGATGAACGTCGCCCGCACGATCCAGGAGCTCGAGGATGCCGGCCTCGCCGGCACGCACATCGAAGACCAGATCAACCCGAAGCGTTGCGGCCACCTCGACGGCAAGAGCGTCGTCGACGAGAGCACGGCGATCCGTCGCATCCGCGCCGCCGCCGACGCTCGACGCGACCCGAACTTCCTCATCATGGCGCGCACCGACATCCGCGCGGTCGAGGGACTCGAGTCCGCGATCGATCGTGCGAAGGCGCTGGTGGATGCCGGGGCGGATGCCGTCTTCCCCGAGGCGATGCGCACCCTCGGCGAGTTCGAGGCGATGGCGAATGCGCTCGACGTGCCGATCCTCGCCAACATGACCGAATTCGGCAAGAGCGATCTGTTCTCGGTCGACCAGTTGCGGGATGCCGGTGTGAACATGGTCATCTGGCCGGTGTCGCTGCTGCGCATCGCGATGGGCGCGGCGGGCGGTGCGCTCGATACGCTGAACGAGGAGGGGCACCTCACCTCGAAGCTCGGTGAGATGCAGCACCGTGCCGATCTCTACGACCTGATCGACTACGAGTCCTACAAGCAATTCGACTCCGGCGTCGCAGGCTTCACCGTCACGAAGGAGTGAGCATGACCGAGCCGGACATCAAGAAGGGCCTTGCCGGGGTCGTCGTCGACACGACCGCGATCTCGAAGGTCAACCCCGAGACGAACAGCCTGCTCTACCGCGGATATCCCGTGCAGGAGCTGGCGGCGTCCCAGCCTTTCGAGGCGGTGGCCTACCTGCTGTGGCACGGCGAGTTGCCGACGGCCGACGAGCTGGCCGCTTTCCGCGCGGAGGAGCGCCTCCATCGCGCTCTGACCGACAGCGTGAAGACCGCGATCGACCTGGTTCCGCTCGACGCGCATCCGATGGACGAGGTGCGCACGGCGGTCAGCCTGATCGGTGCCTCCGACACGAACGCGGGCGGATCGGTGCTCGATGCCGGCGGCAGCCCGGAGGAGAACCTCGAGCGCAGCATCCGTCTGTTCGCCGCTCTCCCCGCGATCGTCGCGTACGGTCAGCGCCGCCGCCGGGGGCAGGAGACGATCGCACCGCGCGACGACCTCGACTACTCGGCGAACTTCCTCTGGATGACGTTCGGCGAGGAGCCCGATCCTGTGGTCGTCGACGCGTTCAACCGCTCGATGATCCTGTATGCCGAGCACTCGTTCAACGCCTCGACGTTCACGGCCCGCGTGATCACCTCCACCCTCAGCGACCTCTACTCGGCGGTGGTCGGGGCGATCGGCGCGCTCAAGGGGCCGCTGCACGGCGGCGCCAATGAGGCTGTGCTGCACATCTTCGACGAGATCGGCGAGGCCTCGAACGTCGTGCCGTGGCTCGACAAGGCGCTGGCCGAGAAGCGCAAGATCATGGGCTTCGGGCACCGCGTCTACAAGAGCGGCGACTCGCGGGTGCCGACGATGAAGGCGGCGCTCGACACCCTGGTCGAGCACTACGACAAGGCCGAGGTGGCTGAGCTGTACGACGCTCTCGAGTCGGAGTTCGTGGCGCGCAAGGGCATCTACCCGAACCTCGACTACCCGTCGGGTCCTGCCTACAACCTCATCGGCTTCGACACCCTCACCTTCACGCCGCTGTTCGTCGCGGCGCGGGTCACAGGGTGGACGGCGCACATCATCGAACAGGCCGGTGCGAACGCTCTGATCCGCCCGCTGTCGTTCTACGACGGCGTCGACGAACGCCACATCGAGAACTGATCGGCGCACCGGCCCGGGTCGACGAACCCGGGTCGGTCGCCGGATCAGGTGCCGCATTCCGCGGCGCGACGTCAGCTCGCGCGCGGGAGGGTGCCCAGCTCCGTGCCGGACGCGTCCTTGATCACGAGGACGTCGCCGTCGATCTCGACCGCACGCACGCCCCGCATCCAGCCGTCCACTCCGGGGCACGCCTTCAGCGTCGAGGCGAATCGGGCGAGATCGACACGGTCGCCGTTCACCGAGTAGGTCGTCGTGATGCCGTTGCAGCCGTCACTGCCGTGCACCTCGCCGTCGGCGGTGAACTCGAGGTGCGGCTGACCGGAGGCATCCTCTCCCCACAGTCCGACGAGCTTCTCGACGACGGCGCTGTCTTCGCCGTTCGGGTCGGCGCTCGACGTCGGCGCACTGCTGGGGCCGCCGGTCGCGCAGGCTGCGCCCATCACGGCGAAGGCTCCCAGGATCGCGAGGCCGACGAGGGTGCGTGCTCTGCGGTGGGTGCTCATGATGGCCATGGTAACCGTGTCGTCTGCGAACGCAATCCGTTGTGCGGCGGGCGGTCGTCCTGCCGTATCGCAAACGAGAGTGCCAGGTCAAGAGGCGAAATTCTGGTAAACAATTTCCCCATTCTGTGGATTTACTGGGTACTCTGCATGAGATCCCTGTTCGTCCTGACGGACTGGATCGTGCTGATCGGGGGGCCAGCGTCTCATTTCACGCCCTACCCGGGAAGCGGCGGTTCTGTGCTCGACGAGCACTGCCGACTATGAAACTGACTGACGATCCGTGACCAGCAAGGACATACATCACATGAAGCACAGAGTGACAGGTCGACGCCCGCTGGCGTTGACCGCCGCCGCCACGATCGCCCTCTCGGGCCTGCTCGTGGCGGGACCGGCCTACGCCGAGGATGGCGCAGAGCCGACCCCGACTCCCGCTCCGACCGCGACGTCGGACGTCCAGGCCCCGGCTGAGGACGCACCCGTCGAGGATGCTCCGCCGGCTGACCTGGTGAAGCTCGCCGACACGGCCGCTGACCATGGCGTCGAGTTCGTGGCGAGTGGTACGACCGCCGATGGCCAGCAGATCACGGTGGTCTCCGAAGACGGCGCGACTGATGACGCGGCCATCGAGGCCTTCGCCGCAGAGGCGGAAATCCCGGCGGCTACCGTCGTGACGCTCGGAGGAACTCCGAAGGTGTTCGCCGAGGGTGACGTCGTCGGTGGACAGGGATACCTGAGCGTCGACCAGGACCAGGGCCTCTACAACTGCTCCGTCGGATTCGCCGCATGGAGCCCCGAGCGCACCCCTGCGCTGCTCAGCGCAGGGCACTGCGCGTTCGATGCCGACGACCGCCCGATGCTCGGAACGCTCTGGAGCATCCCGAGCGAGCAGCCGGCAGCCGGAGGCGACGATGAGCTGCCCACGACGCCCGAGGTTCTCGGCACCTTCGGGTTCGCTCAGTTCGGCAGCACGAACAACGCGCCGGGCTCGGATGGTGACACGAACGCGACCGACATCTCGGTGATCGATGTCGCAGCGGGTACCAACCCGCTGCCGCTCGTCACCGACTGGACCACGGCCACCGACGCTTACGACTCGCTCGCAGAAAGCGGATATGCGGTCAAGGCCGTCGGCGCGGCCGTTCCGGGTCCCGTCGCGAAGAGCGGTCGTACGACCGGCTACACGGTGGGTGCGATCAACGGAAACCACATCGTCGACGGCTGGGCACAGATCGAGGATCGCTGGGTGCAGGGCTTCTCGAGCAACACCGTGGCCGGCCCCGGCGACTCGGGCGGAGCTGTCATCCAGGGCGGCACCGCTGTCGGACTGATCTCCGGCGGTATCGAGGCTGAACCTGGCGTCGAGCAGTGGACCTGGTCTGCATCGCTCATCGCGGCTCTCCCCAAGACCGGTGGTTACGAGGTCGCACTCGACCTCGACGCCCCGATCGTCACCAGCCCGACTTCCGGCGCTGAGGTCAACCCCGGGGCCACCATCAAGGGAACCGCTCCCGGATCCGACACCGTGACCGTCACCGGACTCGGCGCAGAGCAGACCGTCGACGTCGTCGACGGAGAGTTCTCGTTCGTCGGCCCCGTCGGACTCGGTGCCGCTGAGCTCACCATCACCGGCGTGAACGGCCTCAGCACCTCGCCGACCACCACGCTGAACGTGACCGTCGTGCCGGCCCCGCTGGTCGCGCCGGTCATCACCTCGCCCGCCGACGGATCGACCGTCAACGAGACGGTCACCGCGATCAGCGGCACCGGCCTGCCGACCACCGCCATCACGGTGACCGACGCCCAGACCGATGACGTGCTCGGCACCACCGAGGTCGCCGCAGACGGTTCCTGGACCGTCGACGGACTCACCCTCGAGTACGGCTCGCACAGCGTCGTCGTGACGCAGACCCGCACGATCGACGGCGAAGACGAGGTCTCGCCTGAGGCCACCTCGTCGTTCTCGGTCATCCCCGTCTCGCCGGCCGTGACCTCGGTCGCGAACGGCGCGGAGTTCGCCCACAACGACGGTCCTTCCGGACTCGCCGGCTCGGGCATCGACGGAGCGACCGTGACGGTGAAGCTCACCGGCGCCGAGCCGACCACGGCGAACACGGCGGCCCTCGCGGGCGCCTTCGCCGCGGCGAGCGGCACGTTCACGGCCACTGTCGAGGACGGCGCCTGGAGCGTCGACTTCGGTGCGGCTCTCGAGTCGGGCACCTACACGGTCTCGGCCACGCAGGCCATCGACGGCGTCTCGTCGGCTCCGACCGACCTGGCGTTCGCTGTTCTCGCCGCACCGGTCGCCGGCGGTGGCGGAGCCGCTCCCGCTCCCGGTGAGGGTGGCGCAGCCGCCCCGGGTGACGGCGGTCTCGCCGCGACCGGTTCCGACATGCTCGTCCCGCTGACGGCCGGAGCCATCGCGCTCGCCCTGCTCTCGGGCGGACTGCTGCTGGTCGTGCGTCGTCGCCAGCAGATCCAGAGCTGATCGCCTGATCACGATCTGACGGAGTGACCGGCCTCGGCCGTGAACCCCATCGCTGAGAAGCCCGGTATCGATCGATACCGGGCTTCTTCGCGTCTGCGGGGTGCTTCGTGGTGCAGGCGCGCGGGATGCCGGACACGCAGAAGGCCCGACATCGGAATCCGATGCCGGGCCCTCTCCTGTCGAGCCGAACCTCAGGCGAGTTCGATCACCGACCATGACAGCGGCGGCAGCGTCGCACGCACCGACCCGTCGACGACCTCGGCGGCGCCGAGCGGCACCATGTGCACGGCATCCTGCGTGGTCTCGAGGTTCGCGGTGCGACGGTCGCCACCCTCGGGGATCGTCAGCGTCTCGGCGTTCACGACGCGGAGGCCGGTGAGGCCGCGCAGCTCGACGGTCAGGTCGCTCTCTTCGGTCAGCGAGCGGTTCGCGACGAAGACCACGACTCGTCCGGTCTCCTCGTCCCACGTGGCCGCGGCATCAACCGAGTTGACTCCGCCGTAGCGCTTCGTCTCGATCTGCGGAGCCGCCACCGCGAGGCGCAGGATGCGGCCCTTGGCGAGACGGGCCATGCGCTCGAAGGGCCAGAAGCTCGTCTGACGCCAGGCCGGACCGTTCTCCTCCGAGCGGATCGGCGCGATCACGTTCACGAGCTGCGCCTGGTTCGCGATCTTCACGCGATCGCCATGACGCAGCAGGCTGTTGAGCAGCGTGCCCACGACGACGGCATCCGTCACGTTGTAGGTGTCCTCGATCAGGCGCGGGTGCTTCTTCCACCCGGCCTTCGCGATCTCGACCGACTCGACGTCGTTGAACTTCACCTGGTCCCACACGTTCCACTCGTCGAACGAGATGTCGACCTGCTTCGTGTGCTTGCCCGCCGCCTTCACCGCATCGATCGTCGCGATGACGCCGTCGATGAACGCATCCATGTCGACCGACTCCGCGAGGAACGACTCGGCGTCGCCGTCATGCTCCTGGTAATACGCGTGCATCGAGATGAAGTCGACCTCGTCGTACGCGTGAGTCAGCACCGTGTGCTCCCAGGTGCCGAACGTCGGCATCGACCGGCCGGACGAGCCGACGGCGACGAGCTCGATCGTCGGGTCGACGAGCTTCATGGCCTTGGCCGACTCCTGCGCCAGCCGCCCGTACTCCGTCGCGGTCTTGCCGCCGATCTGCCAGGGGCCGTCGAGCTCGTTGCCCAGGCACCACAGCTTGATGTCGAAGGGCTGCTCGGCACCGTTCTTGCGGCGAAGGTCCGACCAGTACGTGCCGCCCGGATGGTTGGCGTACTCCACGAGCGACCTGGCCTCCTCGACACCCCGGGTTCCGAGGTTGATGGCCTCCATGACCTCGACATCGGCATCCTTCGCCCAGTCCATGAACTCGTGCAGGCCGAAGGCGTTGGTCTCGATCGTGTGCCAGGCGCCGTCGATGCGCACCGGGCGGTCTTCGACCGGGCCCACCCCGTCTTCCCAGCGGTAGCCCGAGACGAAGTTGCCTCCCGGGTATCGGACCACGGTCGGACCCATCTCCTTCACCAGGGCGAGGACGTCCTGACGGAAGCCGCGCTCGTCTGCCTGCGGGTGCCCCGGTTCGTAGATGCCGGTGTACACGCAGCGCCCCATGTGCTCGACGAACGACCCGAAGAGCCTCCGGGGGACGTCGGCGATGGTGAAGTCGCGATCGATGGTGATGCGGGCCTGAGACATTGCTCTCCTTGTTTCTGGCTCTCGAGCCGGGTGGGGGACTACTGACCGCCGAAGCCGCTGGTCGCGACGCCCTTGACGATCTGCTTCTGGAAGATGATGAACACGATGATCAGCGGCAGCGCCGCCAGCACGGCCTGAGCCATCACCTGGGCGTACTGCACGCCGTAGGCACTGATCACCGTCTGGAGGCCGACCGGCAGCGTCATCAGCGTGGTGTCGTTGATGACGAGGAACGGCCAGAGGAAGTTGTTCCAGGCGCCGATGAACACGAAGATCGCGACGGATGCCAGGATCGGGCGCGACAGCGGCAGCACGATCGACCAGAAGATGCGCAGTCGGCTGGCGCCGTCGACCCGGGCGGCGTCTTCGAGCTCGATCGGGATCGCGTCGAAGAAGCGCTTCAGGATGAACACCATGGCCGGCGCAACGACCTGCGGCAGGATCAGACCCCAGTAGGTGTCGATCATGTTGAACGCGAGCATCTCGTAGAACAGCGGGATGATGAGCACCTGCGGCGGCACGACGATCGAGGCGATGATGGCGACGAACAGCCACTTGCGACCGGTGAAGTCGAGCCGGGAGAAGGCGTAGGCGGCCAATGCCGAGATCGTGAGCGTGATCAGGGTCACGGCGATCGACGTCCACAGGCTGTTGAACGCCCAGGTGTAGACGTTGCCCTGCGACAGGATCGCGGTGAACGCCTCGATCGTCGGGCCCGAGGCGCCGATCCAGGACGGGTCGCCGCTGGCGGCATCCGTCTCGGTCTTGAACGCCGTCGCGATCGCCCAGAGGAAGGGCAGCAGCCAGCCGACCGCCAGGACGATGAGGACGACGAGTGCGCTGATGCGCAGCACGCCGAACGGCTTCTCGCCCGGCAGGTGCGGGCGACGGGCCCGCGCGGGCTTGGTCGTCGTGATGGTCTCGGTGAGAGTGGCGGTGGACATCACAGCTGCGACTCCTTCCGGCGGCGCGTGATCAGAGCCTGCGCGACGCCGATGATGACGATGAGGGCGAAGAACACATAGGAGATCGCGGCCGAGTAGCCGAATCGGTAACTGACGAAGCCGGCTTCGTAGATGTACTGGACGATCGAGCGGGTCGTGTCACTCGCGACACCGCCGAGCATCTGGTACGCCTGATCGAAGAGCTTGAGCGACGCCAGGATCTGCAGGATCAGGATCAGGACGGTCGCCGGTCCCAGCTGCGGAAGAGTGATCGACCAGAACTGGCGCCACGGTCCCGCGCCGTCGAGCGACGCGGCCTCGTACTGCTGCGGCGGGATGTTCTGCATCGCCGCGAGGTACAGCAGGAAGTTGAATCCGACCGTCCACCAGACGGTGGCGATCACGATCGACAGCATGTTGGTGTCGGGATTCTGGAGCCAGGCGAGCGGCTCGAGACCGAAGAACTCGAGGATGTTGTTCGCGGCACCGATCTGCGGGTTGAAGATCCACACCCAGATCTGCGAGATCACGGTCGAGGCGAGCAGATACGGCATGAAGAACGACAGTCGCCACAGCCACTGACCCGGGATGCCGCGGTCGACGAGCGCCGCCATCAGCAGAGCGATCACGACGAGCGGCACAGTGGACAGCAGGGTGAACCACACCGTGTTGCCCATCGACTGCCACATCTTCGGATCCGTCAGCGCCTCGGCGTAGTTCGCGAAGCCGATGAAGGAGCCGCCGGCTCCCGTGAGCGATTGGTCGGTGAAGCTGAGGATGATGCCGTGCACGATCGGCCAGGCGAGGAACAGCACGAACGCGAGCAGGAACGGAGCGAGGAACGCCCAGCTGATGAGCTGCTCGCGGTTGCGGGAGCCGGCGCGACGGATCGGGATGGCGGCCTTCGAGCCGGTGACGATGGTGCGCGTGGAGTCGGTTGCCGTGGTCATGATGCGAACGTCCCCTCGGGGTCTGCCGGGTTGGGCTGACGGAGCAGGGTGTTCACCCGTGCCTCGAACCGGTCGATCGCCGCCGCGGGGTCATCGCCCGACAGCAGGACGCCCTGCACCGCGGCGCCGAACTCGCCCTGGAAGTTGGAGCCCGATCCGGTGAACCACGCGGTGGGGTCGTACACGACGTGCTGCGCGGCCTCGGCGTAGTGGGCCTGGGGGACGAGATCGGCGTACTCGGGGGACTCGGTGACCGGCAGGAAGGCGGGGATGTGCCCGGCCTCGGCCCAGCCGAACGAGCCCTTGAGCATGTCGGCGACGAACTGGTACGTCAGGTCGCGCTTCTTCTCGTCGGCGTTGGTCTGATGCGGCAGCACGAACGAGTGCGAGTCGGCGTAGACCGCCGGGGTGCCGTAGAGCGTGGGGATCATGGTCGCATCGAACGGGATCTCCGCGTTCTGCATGGTGCGGAGCTCCCAGACGCCGGTGAACAGCATGCCGCTCTTGCCGGTCGCGAACTCGGCGACGGCGCTGCCGTAGTCGGCCTGGGCGAGGGCGATCTCGCCGTCGAGCAGGGTGCGCATGAGCGAGAGGGACTCGACCGCGGCATCCTTGTGGATCACGGCCTTGCCGCCGGCGGGCAGCTCCATCGCACCGCCGTGCTGCGAGTAGAAGGTGTAGAAGAGGCGCCACATCTGCGCGCCGTCGCCGAGATATCCGTACGACAGCGCGTGGCCGTCGGCTTTGCCGCCGATCGTGCGCAGCTGCTCGACGAACTCCTCGGGAGACGACGTCTCTGCGAGGCGACCGTCGCTGTCGAGCACTCCGGCGGCATCGCAGATGTCGGTGTTGAACATCGCGACGAACGGATGCGCGTCGAGAGCGACGCTGTACATGTTCTCGCCGACGAAGCCCTTCTCCCAGATGGGCTTCGGGAACGTCGATGCGTCGACGCCGAGGTCTGCCAGTCGGTCGAGATCCCACGGGTCGAGCAGACCGCCGGGGGCCCAGCCGACCGTTCGGGTGGCGTGCATGATCGCGACGTCGGGGGCGCGGCCACCGGCGCCCGCCATCGCGAGCTTCGTGTAGTACGGGGTGCCCCAGGCGAGCACGGTGGGGCGGATGCGGTACGCGTTCTGCGCCGCGTTCGCGGTGTCGAGCAGTTGCGACATGGTGACGCCGTCGCCACCCGAGAGCAGATGCCAGAACTGGAGGGTCGTCGTGTTCGAGCCCGGGACTGTTCCGGGGGCGCAGCCGGCGAGCAGCGCCGCGGCGGCCGTGACGGAGGCGGCAGTCAGGAACTGCCGTCTGGACATATCGAGCGGGGGCGTCATCGTCACTCCTTCGTGACAGCGGGCGGGGTCGGGGTACATCATTACATCGATGTAATCAGCGGCGCAAGAGTGAGCCGATGCTTCCGGGCCGCGTCAGGGGCGGTAGCCGCGCGGGGTGCCCCGCGTGCTGTCGCGCTCGAGCAGATGATGCGAGAGGGTGAGCGCGCGCGGGGGAGCGGAGCGGTCGTCCATGCGCGACTCGAGCAGCGTGAGGGCCGCGTCGGCGAACGCGCGACGATCGAAGGCGATCGTCGTGAGCGAGGGCGACGTGTACCGCGAGAACTCGACATCGTCGAAGCCCGTCACGATCACATCGTCCGGCACGCTCACGCCGTGATCGTGCAGCGCGTGCAGCGCTCCGAGCGCGAGCGAGTCGGTGAAGGCGATGATCGCGTCGAATGCCACACCCCGCCGGAACAGCGTGGCGACGCCATCCGCCCCACCCGTCATCGACCACGGCATCGGGTTGATCTCGAGAGCGGTGTCGCGCGGGATGCCGACCTCTCGCAGCGCGTCGTGCACGCCCTCGAGTCGCAGGCGACCTGTGGCGGTCGCGACCGCCGCGTCGTCATCGGCGCCGATCACCGCGATGCGGGTCGCCCCGCGAGACAGCACATGCCGGGTCACGTCAGCGGCGGCGCGGCGACTGTCGATCCGCACGTGGTCGGCCCTGTTCTGCTCGACCTCCCCGAGCACGACGAGCGGGGGCAGCCGGTCGGCGTACTTCAGCACGCTGTCCTCGAGGCGGATGGGGTTCAGGATCAGCCCGTCGACCAGGTGCGCGCGAGCGCGCGAGACGAGCTCCCGCTCGCGTTCGGGATCGGTCGCGGTCTCCTCGATCTGCACCGCCAGGCCCCGATCGTGCGCAGCGTCGACGATGCGATGCATCAGCTCGGCCGAGAACGCGGTGGCGAGGTCGGGCAGGGCCACGGCGATGATGCCCGAGCGGCCCTTGCGGAGCCCGCGGGCGTTGAGGTTGGGCACGAAGTCGAGCTCCACCATCGCCGACTCGACCCTGAGCCTCGTCTCCTCGCGAACGGCGACCGTGCCGGTGACGACGTTCGAGACCGTCTTGGGTGAGACGCCGGCAAGTGCGGCGACGTCCTTCATCGTCGCGCGCGGCGGCGGCATCGCAGTCATCCGGTCAGCCTATCCATGCGCGTGCCGAGCGCGGTGCCTCTCCGATGGTGGGCGAGGCTGCCGTGGCTACTATGGCCCGATGACCATCGAACGCAACTGGGCCGGCAACCTCACCTATCGCGCATCCGCGATCGAGCACCCGAGCTCGATCGATGAGCTGCAGGGACTGCTCGCCCGGGGCGGGGCCGTGCGCTTCCTCGGGTCGCGGCACTGCTTCAACGACATCGCCGACACCGACGGGGTGCTCATCGCGCTCGACCGGCTGCCCGTCGTGTTCGAGGTCGCCGACGCCCGTGACGCCGTGCGCGTGTCGGGTGGGCTGCGCTACGGGGACCTCGCCCCGTTGCTCGATGCGGAGGGGCTCGCGCTCGCGAACCTCGCCTCGCTGCCGCACATCTCGATCGCGGGAGCCGTCGCGACCGGAACGCACGGCTCGGGCGACGCGACGGGATCGCTGGCCTCCGCCGTGCGCGCGCTGACGATCATCACGCCGGCAGGGGAGATCCGCTCGCTCGCTCGCGGAGACGACGACTTCGACGGCGCGGTCGTCAGCCTCGGCGCACTCGGAGCGGTCGTCGACGTGACGCTCGATGTCGAGCCCGCCTACGAGGTCGCCCAGCACGTGTTCGAGCATCCGTCGTGGGATGCGATCCTCGCCGACTTCGACGAGGTGACGAGCATCGGAACGAGCGTCAGCATCTTCTCGCGGTGGGAGCACACCGACGTCGCCGACCAGATCTGGGTCAAGCAGCGACAGCCCGAGGCGCGCGAGAACACCCGCGCCGATCTCTTCGACCGACTCGGAGCGGAGCCTGCGACAGCGAAGCGGCATCCGATCATCGGCGTCGACCCGGTGGCCTGCACCGAGCAGCTCGGAGTGCCGGGGCCGTGGTTCGAGCGTCTCGCGCACTTCAAGCTCGAGTTCACGCCGTCGGCGGGCGCCGAGATCCAGAGCGAGTACCTGGTGCCCCGCGCCGATGCGGCCGCCGCGATCCAGGCGGTCCGCACCCTCGCCGGCCAGATCGCGCCGCTGCTGCTCGTGAACGAGATCCGCACGGTCGCCCCCGACTACCTCTGGCTGAGCTCATCGCAGGGTACGGATGCCGTCGGCATCCACTTCACCTGGAAGCCCGACGAGGCGGCCGTTCGCGAGTTCCTGCCGACGCTCGAAGCGGCACTGCCCGAGACCGCCCGCCCGCACTGGGGAAAGGTGTTCACGCTCGATGCCGCCGAGGTGCGCTCTCGCTACTCGCGCTGGGATGACTTCGCCGACCTCGCGGCGCGGTTCGACCCCGAGCGCCGACTGGTGAACCCGTACCTGGAGCGCCTGGGCCTCTAGCGCCTGCCGCTGCCGCGGGATCCATTGCACCACCGGGGTTGTTCTCGGTAACATTCTCCGAGGCTCGGCCGACGGAGGTGTGCATGGCGAACGTCGGTTCAGACAAGCCCAACATCCGTCAGGTGGCGACCATCGCGGGCGTCTCGCACATGACGGTCTCGCGTGTTCTCAACGATCACCCGAACATCAAGCCCGACACGAAACGCCGCGTGCTCGAGGCGATCGAGGAGCTCGACTACCGCCCGAACCTCGTCGCGCGGGCTCTCGCCACGCAGCGCACCCGCCGGATCGGCGTGATCGTCGAGAGCGCGGTGGCGCACGGTCCGACCAGCATCCTGCGAGCCGTGGAGCTCTCCGCACGTGCCACCGGATACTCCGTCACGCCGATCGCTCTGCACGAGGGCGACCCGCTGTCTCCGCAGGAGGCGGTCGACAATCTCGTGACCCAGGGAGTCGATGCGCTCTGCGTCATCGCGCCCCGCTCGTCGTCCGTGGCGGCGCTGCGCCGCATCGCCATCACCGTGCCGATGCTGGTCGTCAAGGCAGACGCCGACCCGACGTTCCTCACCGTGTCGATCGACCAGCATGCGGGCACGACATCCGTGGTCGACCACCTCGTCGCGCTCGGCCACCGCGATATCCTGCACCTCTCGGGTCCGCTCGACTGGCTCGACGCGAGGGCGCGGGAGCGGGCCTTCCATTCGCGGGCCAAGTCGTGGGGCATCCGCGAACGGCCCATCGTCGTCGGCGACTGGTCGGCCGACTTCGCCTACGACTTCGCGAAGGGGCTCACGCGGCTGCCCGACTATACGGCGATCTTCGCCGCGAACGACGACATGGCGATGGGGCTGATCCACGGTCTGCACGACCGGGGCTTCGAGGTGCCGCGGGATCTGAGCGTGGTCGGCTTCGACGACATCCCGCTGGCGCGGCACTTCATCCCGCCGCTCACGACGGTGCGCCAGGACTTCGGGGCGCTGGGCGTCGCAGTGGTCGAGATGCTGCGTGCGGCGATCGAAGGGCGGGACATCCCCACGCTCACGCGGATCCCGACCGAGCTCGTCGCCCGCGGCTCATCGGCCGCACCGCGGGAGGTGCGATGACCTCCGACCGTGGTCCCGCGCCGGTCGTGCGGCTCGCGGGCATCACGGTCGAGTTCCCCGGCGTGCGCGCGCTCGACGACGTCGACTTCCGGCTGTTCCCCGGCGAGGTGCATGCCGTCATGGGCGAGAACGCCGCCGGCAAGTCCACCCTGGTCGCGGTGATCACCGGCACCCTCGCGCCGGAGGAGGGCACGGTCCTCGTCGACGGCGAGCCCCGTCGGTTCTCGGGGGTCGCCGACAGTCGAGCGGCGGGGATCGCGACGGTGTTCCAGGAGACCCAGCTGAGCCCGAATCTCAGTGTCGCGGAGAACGTGATGCTCGGGCGGGAGCGCCGAGGACGGTTCGGCATCGACTGGCGGAGGACGAGAGCGGATGCCGCGGAGGCGCTGGCCAGACTCGGGCTCGACGGCCTCGATCCGAAGACGCCGCTCTCGCTGCTCACGCCTGCGCAGAAGCAGCTCGTCGCACTCGCGCGCGCGGTCGTCGACGAGCCGAGGGTGCTCGTCCTCGATGAGCCCACCTCCAGCCTCGACGTCGCCGAGGTCGCGACCCTGATGCGCGTCATCCGCGGTCTGCGGCAGCGGGGGGTCGCGATCCTGTTCATCTCGCACTTCCTCGAGCAGGCGTTCGCGATCAGCGACCGCATGACCGTGCTGCGCAACGGGCGGCGCGTGGGGGAGTATGCGACGCGAGACCTCGACCGGGCCGACCTGATCTCGAAGATGCTCGGCAAGGACATCGACAGCCTCCGAGCGCTCGGCTCTGAGCGCAAGGCCCACCACTACGCGTACGACGGAGAGCCCGCGATGCAGGCGTCCGGTGTGGGGCGACGCGGTGAGCTCGAGCAGATGGATGTCGAGATCCAACGCGGAGAGATCGTGGGCCTCGCGGGGCTGCGGGGTTCCGGGCGCACCGAGCTCGCGTCGCTGCTCAGCGGTTCGACGCGGGCCGACAGTGGCGAGCTCTGGGTCGACGGCGAACGGGTGCAGCTGCGGAGCCCGTCGGCGGCGCTGCGACACCGGATCGCGCTGTCGGCCGAGAACCGGGGGACGCAGGGCATCATCGGCGAGCTCACGGCGCGCGAGAACATCATCCTGTCGCTGCAGGCGCTGCGCGGGTGGACTCGTCCGCTCTCGCACGCGGAGTCGCGGGGACTTGTCGAGACGTACGTCGAGGCCCTGCATCTGGATCCCGCCGACCTCGACCGCCCGGTCGGCCTGCTCTCGGGCGGAACCCAGCAGAAGGTGCTGCTGGCCCGTGCGCTGGCGGTGCGTCCGCACGTGCTGATCCTCGACGAGCCCACTCGGGGGATCGACATCGCGGCGAAGATCGATGTCCAGAGACGCATCAGCCAGCTCGCCGGTGACGGAGTGGCCGTGGTCTTCATCTCGTCCGAACTCGAAGAGGTGGTGCGGCTGAGCGATCGCATCATCGTGCTGAAGGACCGCGAGAAGATCGGCGAGCTCAGCAACGGTCCTGGTGTCACGGTCGACAGCGTGGTCGAGATGATCGCCGCTGAGCTCAGCCACAGCGTTGAGCTGTGATCGGTAACAAGATCTTTCGCTTCCTACATCGTTGATTTTCGTTCGACCTCTTGTGTTCCAGAAATTGTTCCCGGTAACATCACCGCAGGACATGCGATGCAGGTGTCCTGCAATCACGATCGGACCATGACTGGTCCACCACCGCCGGAGTGACCACCGGCATCTCAACGAGGAGAAGAAATGTCCGCGAAGAAGCGCATTCGCATCGCGTTCGGCCTGGCAGCAGTCGGCGCACTCACCATCGGCCTTGCGGCCTGCTCGACCGGCGACTCGGGCGACGGGGGTGGCGACGGCGACGACGTCACCACGGTCGGCTTCGTGGCCGTCGGTCCCGAGGGCGCATGGCGCGAGGCCAACGAGCAGAACATCCAGGACACCTTCACGGAGGAAGCCGGATACGACCTCAAGTACGCACCCGCCACCAACCTCGACCAGAAGTCGCAGATCGACGCGTTCACGTCGTTCGTCGACGAGGGCGTCGATGTGATCCTGCTCTCGGCCACCGAGGCCTCGGGCTGGGAGGACTCGCTCAAGCGCGCACAGGAGGCGGAGATTCCCGTCATCCTGCTCGACCGCGGCATCGAGCCCGACGACGACAGCCTGTACGTCACCCGCATCGCTCCCGACAACGTCGAGGTCGCGAAGGAGGTCGGCACCTGGGCTGCGGCGACGTTCCCCGACGGAGGCAACTACGTCGTGCTCGAGGGCCCGGCCGGCGTCGGCGTCGTGAACGAGCGCAACACCGGCTTCGACGAGGGCCTCGGCGACTCGTCGCTCACCAAGCTCGACGCGCAGACGGCGAACTGGTCGGCGGAAGAGGGCAAGAGCGTCTTCGAGACGATGCTCAAGTCCTCGAACAACGACATCCAGCTCGTGTTCGCACAGAACGACGAGATGGGTCTCGGCGCTGCGCAGGCCGCTGAGGAAGCCGGCCTGGTGGTGGGCGAGGACGTCAAGATCGCCACGATCGACGGCACGAAGAACGCCATGCAGGCGCTCGCCGACGGCCAGCTCAGCTACGTGCACGAGTACAACCCGCTCTTCGGCGAGACGGCCCTCGAGGTCGTCGAGAAGACTCTCGCCGGTGAGGACGTCGACTCGTACATCGTCGTCCCCAGCGAGGCGTTCGATTCCGCAGAGGCGGCACAGGCCGTGCTCGCCGACCGCAAGTACTGACCCCGCCGCCGGAGCGATCAGCCAGTGAGCCCGGGCGGTGCCGCCACAGCCGCACCGCCCGGGCTCTTCCGGAGGAGGAGACACCGATGAACGAAGCACTGCCCATCGTCGAGATGCGTGGGATCTCGATCGAGTTCCCTGGCGTGAAAGCCCTCGACAAGGTCGATTTCCGGCTGTTCCAGGGCGAGGTCCACGCGCTCATGGGCGAGAACGGCGCGGGCAAGTCGACCCTGATCAAAGCCCTGACCGGCGTCTACCGGATCGACTCCGGGTCGATCGTCGTCGCCGGGCAGGAGCGCAGCTTCGGCGGCGCCGGCGACGCGCAGGATGCCGGGATCTCGACGGTGTACCAGGAGGTCAACCTCGCCCCCAACCTCTCGATCGGCGAGAACGTGATGCTCGGTCATGAGACGCGAGGTGTGTTCGGCATCAACTGGACGGCCACCCACCGAGCTGCGACCGACGCCCTCTCCCGACTCGGCCTGGGGCACCTCGACACCCGCCGGCCGCTCTCGACCCTCTCGATCGCGCTGCAGCAGCTCGTCGCCATCAGCCGCGCGATGGCGATCAAGGCCAAGGTGCTCATCCTCGACGAGCCGACCTCCAGCCTCGACGCCGCCGAGGTCGAAGGCCTCTTCACCGTGATCCGGGCACTGCGAGACCAGGGGGTCGCGATCCTCTTCGTCTCGCACTTCCTCGATCAGGTCTACGCGATCAGCGACCGCCTGACGGTGCTGCGCAACGGACTGTACGAGGGTGAGTACCTCACCCGGGACCTCGACCGCCACGCTCTCATCTCGAAGATGATCGGCAAGGACCTCGATGCGCTCAAGTCGCTCGGAGGCAACCGCCGCCGCGCGCCACGCGAGGCCGATGAGAAGCCGCTGCTCGCGGCATCCGGAATCGCACGCCGCGGAGCGGTCGAGGCGACCGACCTCGACATCCGCCCCGGCGAGGTCATCGGGTTCGCCGGGCTGCTCGGCTCCGGGCGCACCGAGCTCGCCCGACTGCTCTACGGCGCCGACCGCACCGACGAAGGCACGATCGAGCTGCATGGGCGCCGGGTCGACCTCAAGTCGCCCGCCGATGCGCTGCCTCGTCGGATCGCCTTCTCGACCGAGAACCGCCGCGACGAGGGGATCATCGGAGACCTGACCGTGCGCGAGAACATCATCCTCGCCGTGCAGGCGGAGCGCGGATGGGCGCGTCCCATGAGCCGCAAGGAGCAGGATGCGATCGTCGACCGCTACATCGCGCAGTTCAACGTCCGTCCGGCCGACCCCGACCGGATGATCAAGAACCTCTCCGGCGGCAACCAGCAGAAGGTGCTGCTCGGCCGCTGGCTCGCCACGCAGCCCGAGCTGCTGATCCTCGATGAGCCGACCCGCGGAATCGACGTGGGTGCGAAGGCCGAGATCCAGGAGGCGGTGGCCGAGCTCGCCGAAGACGGCGTCGCCGTGGTGTTCATCTCTTCCGAGCTCGAAGAGGTCGTGCGCCTCTCCGAGCGGATCGTCGTGCTGAAGGACCACCGGAAGATCGGCGAGATCCAGAACGGACCGGATGTCACCGCGCAGGTGATCGTCGATGTGATCGCCGCTCACGGAGTCGAGGCTGCTGCCGAGACGCTCGACGACACCGGCGGCGCCGTGCCCGATAGCATCGCCCCGACGACCGACAAGGAGGCAGCGCGATGACCGCGTCAGCCGGCACCACCATCTGGCGGGACCTGATCCACAAGCCGTTCTTCTGGGGCATCGTCGCGATCTTCGCGCTGCTCGCCCTGAACGTGATCAAGGACCCGACGTACCTCGCGCTCTCGATCAACCCCAACAACGGCAACCTCGTCGGCAACCTCATCGACATCCTGCGCCAGGCGGCGCCGATCATGATGATCGCGATCGGGATGTCGCTCGTGATCGCCACCGGTGGCATCGACCTCTCGGTCGGATCTCTGATGGCCGTCGCCGGAGCCGTCTCGATGGAGTTCCTCAGCGCCGCAGGCGACTCCTTCGGCGCAGCGCTCGCCGCGGTAGGACTCGCGCTGGTCATCACCGGCATCCTGGGGGCGGTCAACGGCGTCCTCGTCGCCTATGTCGGCCTGCAGCCCTTCATCGCCACGCTCGTGCTCATGCTCGCCGGCCGAGGCATCGCCAAGGTGATCACCGGCGGGCAGAACACGACGGCATCCAACGATGCGTTCCGGTGGATCGCGAACGGCTTCGTGATCGGCATCCCCGTGGTGTTCATCCTCGCGGTGCTGATCGTGATCGCCGTCGGCTGGGTGGTCAGGCGCAGCGCGCTGGGCCTCATGATCGAGGCGATCGGCATCAACCCCCGGGCCAGCCGCATGGCGGGCATCAAGCCGAAGGGACTGCTGCTCACGGCCTACATCATGAGCGGCATCCTCGCCGGGATCGCGGGCATCATGTCGGTCGGCAGCGTCATGACCGTCGACATCTCCCGCACCGGCTACCAGCTCGAGCTCGACGCGATCCTCGCGGTCGTCATCGGCGGCGCATCGCTGGCGGGTGGCAAGTTCTCACTCAGCGGCGCCTTCGTCGGCGCGTTGCTCATCGCGACCCTCGACAAGACCGTGCTGTATCTCGGCGTCTCGTCGTCGGCGACCCCGGCGTTCAAGGCCATCGTGATCGTCGTGCTGTGTCTGCTGCAGTCGCAGCGCGTGCGCAGCTGGTTCCGGACGCGACGCAGAGCCCGCCCGGTCGAACAGATCATCGCGAAAGAAGAGGTGTCCGCATGAGCGTCATGACCGCCCCTCCGGCCCCTCAGGCGACGGAGAGCGTCGCCGACCGTCTGCGACGCATGATCACGGCGAACCCCTCGGTGCTGCCGACGATCGCCTCGGTGGTCATCTTCGTCGGCATGGTGATCTTCGGCGAGGTGGCCTACGGCCGCATCCTGCAGTTCAACACGCTGTCGAACCTGCTCATCAACAATGCGCACCTCATCGTGCTCGCGGTCGCGCTGACCTTCGTGATCCTCACGGGCGGCATCGACCTCTCGGTGGGATCGATCATCGCGGTCTCGTCGGTCGCCGGTGTGATGCTCTCGAACGCCGGCTGGAACGCCTTCGCCGTGATCGTCGCGATGATCGGCATCGGAGTGCTCTTCGGCATCGTCTCGGGAGTGCTGATCCGGTACTTCGACGTGCAGCCCTTCATCGCGACACTGGCGATGATGTTCCTCGGTCGGGGCCTCGCCTCGCTGCTCAGCACCAAGCCCGAGCGGCTGGGTGAGGAGTCGCCGATCCGCTGGATCGGCACCCAGCTGAAGATCATCGACGGCCCGAAGGTCAACGACCTCGTGATCACCCCCGCAGTGCTCATCGCGGTGATCGTCGTGGCCGCCGCGTTCTTCGTTCTGCACCGCACGCGCACCGGCCGCACCGTGTACGCGATCGGAGGATCGGAGAGCTCGGCGCTGCTCATGGGTCTGCCCGTGCAGCGCACGAAGGTGCTCGTCTACGTGATCAGCGGCGGTCTCGCCGGTCTCGCGGCGGTGCTCTACACCGCACGACTCGGCACCGCTCAGAACATCACCGGCATCGGGTGGGAGCTCGACGCGATCGCCGCGGCAGTGATCGGCGGCACCGTATTGACAGGGGCTTACGGATACGTGCTCGGCTCGGTCGTCGGTGCGCTGGTGCTCGGTCTGATGAACGTGCTCATCACGCGTGACGGAGGCATCCCGCCCGAGATGACGACGATCATCACGGGCGGCATCCTGCTCGTGTTCGTGCTGCTCCAGCGCGCAGTGACACGCAAACGGGAGTAGCTTCCGCTCCATCGCCCGAATGGCCCCATCTCGCACCGAGGTGGGGCCATTCGCATGTCTGAGCACCCTGAAGGTCCCATCTCGGAACACCGGTATTCGAGCTGCGGATGTCGGTGACGTCCTCATATGAAGACGTAACGTTGTCGTTCGTGACCGATGGCGTGCGATGACGGATGTGGAGACCGACGAGCTGCGCGCCTTCGCGACGAAGGCCGCCAGTCTGCGGGGCGACTTCGGCTCGGCGGTGGTCGCGCAGTCGTCGGGGTTGGGCGCACGCTCGATCACCGCGGCGGTGGCGCGATTCGGCGACGCATGGACGACGGCACTGGGGCGCCGTCTCGCGGACGTCGACATGGTGGCGGAGAACCTGCGGCAGACGGCCGAGGTGTTCGACCGGGGCGATGAGGCGTCGAGCAGCGAACTCGACCAGATGATCTGGGCCGAGAGCGACTACTGATGTCCGAGCTGGGGATGACGAACGACCCGGTCGCGCTGATACCGGGCTCGTATGCCGCGGCGCATACGGTCGCGTCCGCGTGGCGGTCTCGGTCCGAGGCCGCCACTGCCCTTCGGGACGGGTTGCGGGGCCTCGAGGTCGATTCCGCGTGGACGGGGTACCCGTATGAGAAGTACCTCGAGCGGGCGGAATACGTGCGGTCGTCGTGGCAGAGGTGCGGCGAGTACTCGATGAGTGGCGCCGCCGCTCTGTCGGCCTATGGCGATGCTCTGCGATGGGCGCAGGACGAAGCCGCACGCGCCATCGACCTGTGGGAGCAGGCCGAAGCAGCGACGATCGCTTCACGCCAGGAGCACCAGGTGAAGGTGCGTGAGCTGGAACGCGACCTTCACCTGCGACACGTCGAACTCGACGTCGCGTTCGTCGACGGCGGCGCGGACCTGCGCGCACAGGCGGTCGACGTCTTGACGAACGCACGGGGTGTGCTGGATCGCTACGCCGTCGACGCTGCCAACGCCATCCACGCAGCGGCGGATGCCGCGCCCCTGCAGACGCCGAAGCAGGCCGAAGGCGCGACGAACTGGGCAGTCGTCGGGGCGATCGGCTCGATCATGTTCGAGACCGCTGTACTCAACCCGGCGATCGAGCAACTGAACTTCATCGCCTCGATGGGCAACGCGCTCATCGACCACCCCGACATCCTCCTCGAACTCCTCGGCGGAGTCGCGCTCGTGGTCGGTGGCGGCACGATGATCGGCGGCGGAGGTGCCCTCGCGATCACCGGAGTCGGAGGCGTCCCCGGTGCCGGCCTCGCCTGGGCCGGCGTGGGTGTCGCGGGCGCAGGCCTCGCCGCTGCCGGGCACGCCGGGACGCGATGGATGAACGAGGCGACCGGGGATGATGCGGTCCGCATCGTGGAGCGCCCGCCACCCCACCCCGAACACGGGGGCCGTGACATCAAGGGCCACTGGAACGGCGACGGGCAACGCCCTTGGGTCGATACCGAGAAGATCGGGTTGGATCGAGTCGCTGACAGACGCAGCGTCGAGGTCATCCACGACAAAGTTCGTGCGACCATCGACGGGTACCGTCACCAGCCCGACGCGACGTCAGATCAACACCGCTACTACGACGGCCTCTACGAGAATGCCGATGGGACCTACACCGGCATCGAGGTCAAGGGCGGCACCGGCAGCCGTGACGCAGCCCAAAAGGGATTCGACAGCACGGTCAGTCCCGAACGCCCCGCGACCGCCATCCTCAACGGCAAGACGATACAGATCACCCGAGTGGTCCTGGAGACTGTGAAATGAGTACACCTACGCATATCGACCAGATCAATGGTGAGAGCCGTGGCCCTTTCGTCGACTACGTCCGCCCGTACCCGGAGCAACTGCGGGCGTCACTGAAGGGCATGAACGGATCCACGTTCTGGTCCTACAGTCTGTGGCGTGCGCCCGAAGGTGCGGACCTCCTCGAGGACATCCCGTTCAGTGAGGAGTACATGCAGTGCGCGGGAACCGCTGAGGCGCTGGCGCTGGAGGTGCGCCGCATCGAGGCCGACGGCACTCCCCGCCAGTACGCGATCGGCAAGCCCGGCGGCGACCGCACAGGCGAGCCCACCGAGGTGATCCACTACGACGACGGTCGCCACAGCACCACGGTCTACCCGCACGAGGTCTTCACCGCCGACGAGGCGGCCGTCGTCTTCTACACGTACTTCCTCACCGACGACGTGTCTCAGCCCTACGAGCTCCGCGATCTGCACCTGAGCTGGCCGAAACCTGAATCCGAAGAGGGCGCCGGCTGATGCGCATCCGTGTCGAGCACGAACCGCTCGCCCAGTCGATCGCGACGCTGGCCGACACCGCGCAGCAGATCCGAGCGCTCCTTGACGACCTGGACGCCGAAGCAACCGGGCTGAGGCACCTGTGGACCGGGGCCGCCCAAGATGCCTACTCCCGCGCTCACCGCGAATGGAACGAGTGTGCCGGCGACATGCAGACCGCTCTCACCAGCGCCGCCACCGCGGCCGCCCGCGCGCAAGCACGCACTCGCGAGGCCGAGGCTCACGTCGCCGACCTCTGGAGCTGACTCACACCGTCGGAATCCAGACCCGCATGGTCGACGGACCGCGCCGCGCCCAGTCGTGATAAGCGATCAAGGGGGCATCGACCGTCTCGCCGGTCGAGCGGTGGCGCACCGGCAGCACCACGTGACCGTCGCGCTCGACGGGCTCCCCGGCCGCGACCGCGTCGCCGATGTCGCCGCCGAGGTCGATCGACTCGAGCGCCAGGACCTCGGGGCCGCGTTCGATCGCGACGCTGCCGCGCACGGCATCCACCATCGGATGCGGTGATGTGGTCCTCGCCACGATCGGCAGGTTCAGTTCGACGATGTCGCCGGCGCGGAACGTACGAGCGACTTCGACCGCACCCGGAGGTGCAGGCAGCTCCGTGACTTCATTCCCGCTGTGCACGCGCACCGTCGCTCCTGACGCCCACGACGGCACGCGAAGCGTCAGCGCGAACTTCGCGTCCTCCGTGATCGTGACGCGAACATCGCCCTTCGCCGGGTAGTCCGTCGAGACATCGAACGCCACGATCCGGCCGTCCAGCAGCGTCGTGCGCACGGTCGACGGTGCGTACTGATGCAGCTGCACGCCGTCATCATCGGCCGTGGCGACATACGCGGCGAGGCTCGCGAAGGTGCGCGCCACATTCGGCGGGCAGCATGACACCTCGAACCACGGGGCCCGCAGCGATGACGAGGCGCGCGGCGACGTGGCATCCGGATCCGCCGGCATCCCCGGCGTGCGCTGATGCAGGGTGTTGGCGTAGAAGAACGAGCGCCCGTCGTCACCGGGCGAGGTCGCGACGACGTTGAACAGGGTCCGCTCGATCAGGTCGGCGTACTGCGCCTCACCGGTCGCGAGCAGCAGCCGCCACGAGAACATGATCGACCCGATGCCCGCGCAGGTCTCGGAGTAGGCGCGATCCGGCGGCAGCTCCCAGTCGTCGCCGAAGGCCTCGTCCTGATGGTGCGACCCCTGGCCCCCCGTCACATAGGTGCGGCGTTCGACCGTGCGATCCCACTGCGACCGCAGGGCGTCGAGCAGCGAGTCGTCGGAGAGCTCGGCGGCGACGTCGGCTGCGGCGGAGGACAGGTAGTTCGCCCGCACGGAGTGCCCGCGAAGAGCCTCGGCGTCGCGCACCGACACGTCGTCCTGGAAGTAGCTGCGCCCCCATTCGATCTCGCCCAGCGACCCACGCCCGTGCCGCTCGACGAACAGCGCGGCCTGATCGATGTAACGCTGCTCGCCGAGCGCTCGGCCGAGCTCGGCGAGCCCCGCCTCGACCTCGGCATGCCCGCAGATCGCGTCCCGGCCGTCGACGCCGAACTCGCGGCAGACGAGATCCGCGGCGCGCCGAGCGATGTCGATCAGACCGTCGTCGGCATCCGGTCTCGTGCGCACCCGGGCGACGGCCGCCTGGAACAGGTGCCCGAGGCAGTACAGCTCGTGCCCCCACTGCAGCGCAGACCAGCGTTCGTCCTGGCCCTCGCGGCCGAACATCGTGTTGAGGTACCCGTCGGGCTCCTGCGCGGCGGCGACCCGGTCGACGACCCGGCGGAATCGCTGCTCGAGGTCGCTGTCGGCTGCGGCATCCGTCCGCCCGATCTCCCACGCGAGCGCCTCGAGGTACTTGTAGATCTCGGAGTCGGCGAACTCGCGTCCCCGACGCCCGTCCGGCAGCGTGCCGGCGGCGGCGAGGTCGAAGTTGGGCAGCCATCCCTCGGACTCGAGTCGCGACTCGATGTGGCTGAGAGTGGCAGTGCCGTTGACGGCCTGGCGGTCGGCCCAGAACCCTCCGGTGATGCGCACCTCGTCGAGGCCGAGCGGGCGCAGACGCCCGTGCGTGGGAACCACCGGGGCGGCCGGTGCAGTGGTGTCGAACATGGTCATCCCTTGAAGGCGCCGGACATGAAGCCGCGCACGTAGTGTCGTTGCAGGATCAGGAAGAGCAGGATGCAGGGGAGCGCCAGCACGACGACTCCCGCCTCGGTGGCGCCGTAGTCGACGACGCCTTGCACCTGTCCGCGGAGGTTCGCCACCGCGAGCGGCAGCGTCATGCGGTTGGTGTCGTTGATGAGGATCAGCGGTGCCATGAAGTCGTTCCAGGCGGTGAGGAACGCGAACAGCCCGACGGTCACGAGCCCGGGCTTGACGGCGGGGAGCAGCACCCGCCACAGGGCGCCCCAGCTCGAGCATCCGTCGACCATCGCCGCCTCGTCCATCTCCCGCGGGATCGACTCGAACGAGATGCGCATCATGAACATCGAGAACGGCAGCTGGAACATCGTGATCACCAGCGCGACGCCGACCAGCGAGTTCTGCAGGCCGACCGCATTGAGGATCACGTAGAGCGGAATGAGCAGGGTCGCATACGGCACCATCAGGATGGCGAGGGTGAGGAGGAACAGTGCGTTCTTGCCGGGGAACGAGAAGCGCGCGAACGCGTATCCGCCCAGCAGCGAGATGAACAGGGTGAGCGCGACGGTGAGCACCGAGACGAAGAGCGAGTTGCCCAGATACACCCAGATGCCGGCCTGGTATTCGCCGAGGGCCGCGTAGTTGCCGAAGCCCCAGCCGTCGGTCTGGCTGGTGCCGGCCATCGGGCTGACCGACGAGACGCCGGTCCAGATGAGCGGATAGAGGAAGATCACGGCCAGCGCGGTCGTGAACACCCAGTACGGGATGCCGAGGACGACGCGAGCGGCCTTCGAGCGATAGCGCGGCGGGGTCGGCTGATGGTTCGGAGCGACGATCGTGCGCGTCAGCGTCTGGGACATGGTTCTCAGCTCTCATCCGTGCGGCGGAACGCGCGCAGTTGGAAGACGTTGATGACGATGAGTGCGAGCAGCACGATCACCGAGAGGGCGCCGGCGATGCCGAGGCTGTTCTGCCCCTGGAAGGCGACGTTGTAGATGAGCTGCACGACGGTCATGGTGCTGTTGTCGGGGCCGCCCTTGGTGAGGATGTAGAACTGCTCGAACGCGAGCAGCGACCCGGTCACGCACATCACTGTCGTGAGCGCGAAGGTCGGCTTGAGCAGCGGCACGGTGATGTCGCGGAAGGTCTGCCAGCGGTTCGCGCCGTCGATGCGGGCGGCTTCGTAGACGTCATCCGGGATTCCCTGCAGGCCCACCAGCATCAGCAGCATGTAGAAGCCCGCGTATCGCCAGACGATCAGGAAGATGGTCGACCACAGTGCGCCCTCCGGCGTGCCGAGGAACGTGATGCCCCACGACTTCATGAGGTTCGCGAACGGGCCGGCGATGGGGGAGTACAGCACGTAGAAGAGCAGTGACGCGGATGCCAGGCCGAGCGCGCTGGGGATCAGGAACGCCGTACGCAGGAACCCCTTCCAGCGGGTGGACTCCTGCACGAGCAGGGCCAGGCCGAGCCCGAGTCCGATCAGGATCACGGTCGTGATGACGGTGTAGAGCAGGGTGAAGCGGATGGAATCCCAGAAGAGGCGGTGCGTGACGGCATCCGCATAGTTCTCCGGGAAGTTGATGCCCTGGTTGCCGCTCAGCAGGGGCCAGTCCGAGGCCGACATCTGCAGCACCAGCACCAGCGGCACGATGAACAGCAGGGCGACGAAGATCGCCGTGGGGGCCGCGTACAGCCAGCCCTGCACCGGGCCGCCGAAGGCGGTGCGCCGTCTGCGGCGATGCAGCGGGAGTGTGGCCTGGGTCATCACGTTCTCTTTCGATGGGGGACTGACGAGGGTGGATGCGGGGGCGACGCGGCGCGCCGCCCCCGCATGATCACTGCGACAGGATCGCCGTGATCTCCTCGTTGTCGGCGGGCACCGAGTCGTCGCCGTTGAGCACGGCGTTGCGCACCAGGGTGAGCCACGGGCTGCCCGGAGCGTTGAACGCCTGCTGGAAGTTCAGCGCCACCGGGGTGTCGCCCTGGGCTGCGACCTCGTTGATCGTCACCAGTCGGGGATCGGCGGCCGCATACTCGTTGTCGGCCAGGTCTCCGCGGGAGACGGCGTTGCCGTCTTTCGCGAGCACCTCGACCTGGGCGTCCTCGGACATCATCCAGTTGAGGAAGTTCCAGGCCTGCGCGGCCTTCTTCGAGTCCTTCGAGATGCCGATGCCGTCGCCGCCGACGAACGTCGAGGCGCCGCCGTCGACACCGGGGATGCCGGCGACTCCCGCGTCGAACTCGAGCGAGGGGAGCAGCGTCGCGGGGAACGGCATCACGCCGACCTTGCCCTCGCTGAACGCGGCGGTCCAGGTGGGGCCGGCCTCATCGGTCGAGCTCGGGAGAACCGCACCCGCCTCTTCGAGGCCTGCCCACGTGTCGTAGACGGCCTGAGCCGAGTCGCCGTCGAGCAGGGACTCGGTGCCGTCGTCGCTCATGACTTCGTCGCCCGATGCCCAGATGGAGGGGAACCAGGTGAAGACCAGGCATCCACCGCAGTTGAGGCCGGTCGCGGTGCCGTAGGTGTCCGGCTTGTTCAGCGCCTGCACGGCCATGGCCGCTTCGGCGAACTCCTCGAGCGTGGCAGGCGCCTTCTCGGGGTCGAGGCCGGCCTCGGCGAAGAGCTCCTTGTTCCAGAAGAGCATCGAGAGGTCGAGGGCGAACGGCAGCACGTACTCGGCGCCGTCGACGGTGCCGGCCGACAGGTGCCCGGGGTTGATCTCGTCTTTGAAGTCGAGGGCGTCGATCTGCTCGGACATGTCCTGGAACAGGCCCTGCTGCGCCCAGTTCGGCACGTAGACGATGTCGGCGGCGAAGAGGTCGGGCAGGCCGCTCGACCCTGCGGCGGCGCCGACTTTCGCGACGTAGTCGTCGTTGGGCACGACTGTCAGCTCGACCTGGTTCTCGTGGCTGTCGTTGTAGGCGTCGACCAGCAGCTTGGCCTGGCGCTCGATCGGCGCGCGGGTCCACAGTGTCAGGGTCGTGCCGTCGTCGGTGCCTTCGGCGGGGATGGGCTCGTCGGAGGCGGCGTCATCGCCGGCGGGTGCGCAGGCGGCGAGTCCGCCGACGAGCAGGCCGGCCGCGATGACGGCGGCTGCTGCCCGACGTGCGGCGTGGGTGCGAATGGTGTTCATGGGCGGGGGCTCCTCTGGGCTCGTCCTCGAGCGGGTGCGGTGTGGCGCTTCGGCAGTGCAGCGCCGGGAGTGGAGATGAGGGTGAAGATCAGGTTCTTCGAAAGTTACGAAAACCCTTTCGAAAAGGTATAGCGTGGTTTCGGAGGGCGCGTCAACCCTCGTTCCGATAACCTTTCAGCACGAAGGAGTGGGATGACGGATACGACTGGAGCACGAGCTGCGACCCTCAGTGACGTCGCCGCGCGCGCCGGAGTCTCGATCTCGACCGCATCCAAGGCGCTGAACGATCGGGGCGACGTATCGGTCGCCACCCGCGCCAAGGTGCGCGCGATCGCCGAGGAGCTGTCCTTCACCCCCAATGCCATGGCGCGAGGACTCCTCGCCGGGCGCACCGGCACGGTCGGCCTTCTCACCAGCGACCTCGAGGGCCGCTTCATGCTGCCGATCCTCATGGGCGCGGAGGATGCGTTCGGCGCAGGTCGCATCAACGTCTTCCTGTGCGATGCGCGAGGTGACGCGATCCGTGAGCAGCACCACCTGAAGGAGCTGCTGAGCCGCAGGGTCGACGGCATCATCGTCGTCGGCCGTCAGACGGATCCGCGCCCCTCGCTCGGGCAGGAGATCCCCGTGCCCGTGGTCTACGCGTACGCCCCCTCGGATGACCCGCGCGACCTCTCATTGACCCCCGACAACTACGCGGGCGGGCGTCTCGCGATCGAGCACCTGTTGGCCTGCGGACGTCGGCGCATCGCGCACATCTCGGGCGACCCGACCTATGCCGCAGCCCAAGACCGCCTCGCCGGCGCCAGAGCAGCACTCGGCGAGGCGGGGCTCGAACTCGTGGGCGAGCCCATGTTCTCGGAGTGGACCGAGCACTGGGGTCGGGATGCCGCGGCGATGCTGATGCAGCGGCATCCGGACATCGACGCCGTGTTCTGCGGATCCGACCAGATCGCTCGCGGTGTGCTCGACTCGGCCCGCGATCTCGGCCGCACCGTGCCGGACGACCTCGCGGTGATCGGCTACGACAACTGGGAAGTGCTCGCGACCAACGCCCGGCCCGAGCTCACCAGCATCGACGCGAACCTGCAGCAGCTCGGTCGTCAGGCGGCGCTGCGGGTGTTCGATGCGATCGACGGCATCGACATCGGCGAAGGCGCGCACCACCTGCCGGTGCGGCTCGTGATCCGCGGATCGACCATCGCCCGGCGCTGAGGGGCGCTCGCGCGTGCCGGAGTCAGGTCAGGCGTGGTCGCGCCGTCTATCAGCCGATGACGAGCTTGCGTTGCTCCTCCGTCAGACCATCCAACCGTCCTCCAGGAAGAACGTCGGTGAGTTTCCCCGCTGCCCGCGCTCCCAGAAAGGGCCAAATCTGTTCGCCAGGGTCGGACGGGTTCGTGACGATGAATCCTTGAGGGCTCAGGAGGGGCCATCGGGGTTTGCCTGCCGCCTCAGCGTCGCCTGGCTCGACTCGATATTCCTCGGATACCTGGAGCTCTTCGTCCGTCAACGCATCGTCGAGATACGCCACCACGTCGAGGTCGCGAGGCAACGCATCTGCGACCTCCTGAGGATCCAGTGATGGAGAGGTCACGGGAATGTAGACGATGTCTCCCGGTTGAAGCGGTGACCCGCCGTTCTCAGTGACCTCGATGACCTCGACTTCGGCGAGGAGTGCTGCGCCGACGGGGGTTCCGGTGGCGGTGGTGACCTTGTCTCCCGCGAGCCAGCGATGCACGGTACCGGTGACCACAGCCGCGGAGCGATGGCCGAGGTCTGTCGTGTTCTGGAAGACGATCGTCGAGACGGCACTGATGTCGAGAGACAGAAGCATCTCGGCGGCGTCAGATTGTGTTGCGTCCTGCGTGACAGATGCCGCTGCCGGGTCGGTTCCCGGTGCCGTGGCACACGAGGTCAGCAGCAGCGCCAGTGCCGGCACCAGTATCAGGCTTACATGCGATCGTCGACTGCGTTGTGCGTTCATGATCGGTCCTGTCTTCATCAATGCGCAACGTTGATGTGATCAACGTGGTGCTGTGGATAGTAAAAGACTTGCGTCGATAGAGTGGAATCCATGCATCCTCCGACGCCGGTCTCGTGATAAAGACCGACGGCGTGCCCAATCTCATGGCAAAGGACGTTCCGGCGTGCATTTGCCAGTTGTCCGTCGCTCCATCCCCATGTGCGTGCCTGCAGCCATGACGAACGAATATTGAATATCAGACTGGCCTGATCGCATCGCGCGACTGCCGGCATCCGCTTTGTGCAGATGTACTGACCTAATACGTTATCGGCGAGCACAACTTCACCGGTAACTCCGTTGCGGTGGCCCCCTAGGTCTGTCTGGGTTCCGCACGGATTCATATAGGTGTCGTAGAGATCAGTCTGATTGTCGAGGTTGGACATCGCTTCTCCGAATCGCTGCCCAATCGCAGGGTCCCACGGTTCGACTGTGCAGTAGTCCATATTCGCGTCGTCGGCGCGGCAGGGGACCTGTGCTGCGGGCCACTGATTGCAGCTCGCGGAATATGTGTCGGCTCGAGCTGCGGTGTTATTGAATGGCACGAGGGCGATCACCGCAATCACGGCCGCTGCGAGAGAAATGCCTATACGAACGAAACTACGTTGTTTCATGGGGTGAGACTACGAGCTGACGGCCGATATGGTGGGATTCCATTATCGGCAGCGGCTCGTCAGAAGCGACCGACTTGTTGCTTGCCCAGCATCGTGTCGAACAGGGTCAGGCGTCGTCGCGCCAGGAGTGCTGCGGATCGAACCCGAGCACGCGGCGGGCCTTGTCGATCGACAGCAGCGTCTCGTTCGGGCCGAACTCGCGGGCGACCGGCACATCGGGGAAGACCTCGGCGAGCAGCTCGGCGTTCGGACGCGTCATCACCGTGTCGGCCGCCGCGATGATGAAGTTGTCGAACCCGGGTGCCGCCACCTCGAGCGCACGCTCCACCGCCTGCGCACCGTCGCGTGCGTCGATGTACCCCCAGAGGTTCCACTTACGGCGCAGCGCATCGGCGTCGAAGTCGGGGAACTCGGCGTAGTCCTCGGGGTTCATCACGTTCGAGAACCGCAGTGCGGTGATCGACAGGTCGGGATGCCAGCGCACGAGCTCCCTCGCCAGCTGCTCCTCGAGGGTCTTCACGAGCGAGTAGACCGACTCGGGGCGGGCGGGGTAGTCCTCGTCGACCGGCACGTAGGGCGGCGGCACGTCGAACGGCAGGCCCAGCACGGTCTCGCTCGAGGCGTAGACGACACGGCGGATGCCGAGGCGCACCGCCGCCCAGAAGACGTTGAACGTGGCGGGCATGTTGTTGTGGAAGGTGGCGACGTCGCTGCGGATGCCGGGCGCCGGGATGGCGCCGAGATGCACCACGGCGTCGATGCCGTCGTGCCGGTCGCCGACGGCCGTGAAAGCATCCACGACCTGGCCGTAGTCCGTGAGGTCCACCTGCACGAAGTCAGGGCCGCGGGTGCCCGAGACGTCCATGCCGATGACCTCGTGTCCGTGAGCGCGGAGCTCCCGCGCGACGACGCTGCCGAGCTTGCCCGATGATCCGGTGAGTGCGATGCGCATGTCACCAGAGTGGCACGAAGACGAGGCGCTGGGGCCGCTCGGCATACACTCGTCGGCGTGAGTGACACCAGCAGCCAGCCGCCCCGCACCATCGGCGTGCGCGACGTCGCCGTGCGCGCAGGAGTGTCTCGGCAGACGGTGTCGCGCGTGCTCAACGACCACCCCGAGGTCGCTACCGAGACCCGCGAACGGGTGCTTGCCGCGATGGCCGAGCTCGGCTACCGCATGAACAACGCGGCCAGAGCGCTGGGCACCCGCCGCTCCCGCACGCTCGGGGTGCTCGCCACCGACGCACTGCACTATGGCCCGTCGCGCAGCATCGCAGCGCTCGAGGCGTCGGCCCGCGAGGTCGGCTACTGGCTGAGTGCGGCCTTCGCGGATGCGGGGGACACGGATGCCGTGGTCGCCGCGGTCGACCACCTCGTCATGCAGGGAGTCGAGGGCATCGTCGTCGTCGCGCCTCACGCCCACACCCTCGACGCGCTCGACTCGGTGCGCATCGGCGTGCCCGTCGTCACCCTGCACGCAGCCGATCGCGGCGCGCGCGGCCTCTCGGTCGATCAGGAGGCCGGGGCACGACTCGCCGTCGCGGCACTCGCCGACGCCGGGCACACACGCATCGCGCACCTCGCCGGCCCCGCCGACTGGCTCGAGGCCGAGTCCCGCGCTGAGGGGTTCCGAGCCGAGCTCGCCGCACGAGGACTCGCCGCCGGGCCGGTCATCGAGGGCGACTGGACCGCCGGCTCGGGCTATGCAGCGGCTCGCGCCATGCGCGACTCGGGTGTGACGGCGGTATTCGCAGCGAACGACCAGATGGCCCTCGGGCTGCTCGGCGGTCTGCAGGAAGTCGGGCTCTCGGTGCCGGCAGACATCAGTGTGGTCGGGTTCGACGACACTCCGGATGCCGCCTACTACTGGCCGAAGCTCACGACCGTGCGGCAGGACTTCTCGGAATTGGCGCGTCGTGCGGTGGCGGCGGTGCTGGCGGGCAGTGCCGGAGCCGCGGCATCCGACCTCGCGCCGGTGGCACCCGTGCTCGTGACCCGCGATTCGGTGGCGCCGCCGCGCTGAAACGGCGCCAGGGTGTGTGCCGGCGCGGTGCGGGGTCAGTTCTGCATGTGCGGCGCGGTGCGGGGTCAGTTCTGCACGTGAATACGCCGTATCCGATGCGAAAGTGGCCCCGCACGAGACGGGAGATGCGAAAGTGGCCCCGAACACGGCGGCGCCGAGCGGTCGCCGGTGTCTTGACGGTCCGCCGACCTCCGTGACACACTTCTGTGACCGGTCACAGTGACCACCGCCGACCTTGAGGTATCCGTGAGCAACGAAGCCCCCGTCTTCTCCCCTGAGATCGACGCGTCCATCCAGGCCGTCCGCGAGGATGTCGCCCGTCTGCACGGTGAACTGGTCCGTTACGACCTCATCGTCTGGACCGGCGGCAACGTCTCGGGCCGCGTGCCCGGAGCCGACCTGTTCGTGATCAAGCCGTCGGGCGTCAGCTACGACGACCTCGCGCCCGAGAACATGATCCTGTGCGACCTCGACGGCGCCGTGATCCCCGGCACTCCGGGAAGCGACCGCTCGCCCTCGAGCGACACCGCGGCGCACGCGTACGTCTACCGTCACATGCCCGACGTCGGCGGAGTCGTGCACACGCACTCGACGTTCGCCGTCGCGTGGGCAGCCCGTGGCGAAGAGATCCCCTGCGTCATCACGGCCATGGCCGATGAGTTCGGCGGTCCGATCCCGGTCGGTCCCTTCGCGATCATCGGCGACGACTCGATCGGCCGCGGCATCGTGCAGACCCTCACCGGCCACCGCAGCCGCGCGGTGCTCATGCAGAACCACGGCCCGTTCACCATCGGAGTCGACGCGAAGGATGCCGTGAAGGCCGCCGTCATGGTCGAAGACGTGGCCCGCACCGTGCACTACGCCCGTGAGGCCGGCCCGCTGATCCCGATTCCGCAGGAGGCCATCGACAGCCTCTTCAACCGCTACCAGAACGTCTACGGACAGAACTCGGACGCCCGACGATGAGCGACACGAACATCACGACCGCCCGCGACGACATCCTCGCCGGCCGCACGAGCCTCGGCATCGAGCTCGGCTCCACGCGCATCAAGGCCTGTCTGATCGGATCCGACGCCACCGAGGTGCTCGCGACCGGGTCGTTCTCGTGGGAGAACCGCCTCCAGGACGGCCTCTGGACCTACGCGATCGACGAGGTGTGGACAGGCCTGCAGGCGGCATACGCCGGTCTCGTCGCCGACGCGGACGAGCGCCACGGCGTGCGCCCCGAGACGTTCGGCGCGATCGGGATCTCGGCCATGATGCACGGATACCTCGCGTTCGATGCGCGGGGCGAGCTGCTCATGCCGTTCCGCACCTGGCGCAACACCAACACGGGCGCCGCGGCGGCCGAGCTGACCGACCTGCTCGGCGTGAACATCCCGCTGCGGTGGTCGATCGCCCACCTGCACCAGGCGGTGCTCGACGGCGAGGCGCACGTGCCGCAGCTGGACTTCGTCACCACCCTCGCGGGCTATGTGCACACGAGGCTGACGGGCGAGCGCGTTCTCGGCGTCGGCGACGCCTCCGGCATGTTCCCGATCGACTCGGCCACCGGAGACTACGACGAGCGGATGCTGCAGGCCTACGACGCCCTCGCCGCCGACCGTCTTCCCGCCGCAGCCAAGGACCTGCTCCCGACCGTCCTTCCCGCCGGCGCCGCCGCCGGGACGCTCACCGCCGAGGGCGCGGCCCTGCTCGATCCGTCGGGCGCGCTGCCCCCCGGCATCCCGCTCTGCCCGCCCGAGGGCGACGCGGGCACCGGCATGGTCGCGACGAACTCGGTGTCGCCGCGCACCGGCAACGTCTCGGCCGGAACCAGCATCTTCGCGATGGTCGTGCTCGAGCGCCCGCTCGCCGAGGTACACCACGAGCTCGACCTCGTGACGACACCCGCGGGCGACGCCGTCGCGATGGTGCACTGCAACAACGGCGCGAGCGAACTGGCCGCCTGGGCAGGGCTCTTCACCCGTTTCGCCGCCGCCGCGGGGCAGCCGCTGAGCGATGACGCGGTCTTCGACGCACTCTTCCGCGAGGCTCTCGACGGAGAGGCGGATGCCGGCGGCCTGCTGGCGTACAACCACCTCGCGGGCGAGCCGATCGCCGGCCTCACCGAGGGGCGCCCGCTGTTCGTGCGCACCCCCGACAGTGCCTTCACGCTGGCGAACTTCATGCGCTCGCAGCTGTACGGCGTGTTCGGCACGCTCGCGCTGGGGATGCAGGTGCTCGCCGCCGAAGGAGTCGAACTCGACCGCATGTTCGCGCACGGTGGCATGTTCCGCACCGCGGGGGTCGCGCAGCGTTTCCTGGCCGGAGCGCTCGGCGCTCCCGTCGCGGTGGGCGAGCTCGCCTCCGAGGGCGGCGCGTGGGGTATCGCGGTGCTCGCGTCGTACCTCGCGCACTCCGAGACGGCGTCGCTGGGGGAGTACCTCGAGCGCGACGTCTTCGCCTCCGCATCCCTCGCGGTCGCCGACCCCGACCCTGCCGACGTCGCCGGCTTCACCGCCTACCTCGACCGCTACCGCGCGGGGCTCGCGATCGAAGCCGCCGCGACCACCGCTCTCTGACCCCCACGCGCACTCTTCACGCCGACACCGGAACACCCAAGGACTCTCATGCCCCGCACCCCGCTCACCACTTCGCTCGACGGCTACGAGGTCTGGTTCCTCACCGGCAGTCAGCACCTCTACGGCCCCGAGACGCTCGCGCAGGTCGCCGAGCAGTCGCAGGAGATCGCCCGCATCCTCGACGAGGCCGGCGAGGTGCCCGTGACCATCGTCTGGAAGCCGGTGCTGACGGATGCCGCAGCCATCAAGCGCACGGCCCTCGAGGCGAACGCCGACGACCGGGTCATCGGCCTGATCGCATGGATGCACACCTTCAGCCCCGCGAAGATGTGGATCGCCGGTCTCGACGCGCTGCAGAAGCCGCTCGCGCACCTGCACACGCAGGCGAACGTCGAGCTGCCGTGGGCCGACATCGACTTCGACTTCATGAACCTGAACCAGGCGGCGCACGGCGACCGCGAGTTCGGCTACATCCAGACGCGTCTCGGCGTGCCGCGCAAGACCGTCGTCGGTCATGCGAGCGACCCGCGGGTGCGCCAGGAGATCGCGACGTGGCAGCGTGCGGCCGCCGGCCTCGCGGCATCCCGTTCGCTCAAGCTCGCCCGCTTCGGCGACAACATGCGCTTCGTCGCGGTCACCGAGGGCGACAAGACCGAGGCCGAGCTGCGCTTCGGCGTGCAGGTCAACACGTGGGGCGTGAACGACCTGGCGGATGCCGTCGCCGCGGCATCCGACTCCGAGATCGACGCCCTCGTGGCCGAGTACGAAGAGCTGTACGAGGTCGTGCCGGAGCTTCGTCGCGGTGGCGACCGCCACCAGTCGCTGCGCGACGGGGCCGCGATCGAGATCGGTCTGCGGGCGTTCCTCGAAGAGGGCGGCTTCGGCGCCTTCACGACCTCGTTCGAAGACCTCGGCGCCCTGAAGCAGCTGCCGGGCCTCGCGGTGCAGCGTCTGATGGCCGAGGGCTACGGCTTCGGCGCCGAGGGCGACTGGAAGACCGCGATCCTCGTGCGCGTCGCCAACGTCATGGGCGCGGGCCTGCCCGGCGGGGCGAGCCTCATGGAGGATTACACCTACGACATGACGCCCGGCGACGAGCTGATCCTCGGGGCGCACATGCTCGAGGTCTCGCCCTCGCTCACGACGGCGAAGCCGACCCTCGAGATCCACCCGCTCGGCATCGGCGGCAAGGAAGACCCGGTGCGTCTGGTCTTCACCGCCGATCCCGGCCCCGCGATCGTCGTCGCCCTCAGCGACATGCGCGACCGCTTCCGCCTCACCGCGAACGTCGTCGAGAACGTGCCCCCGCGCCAGTCGCTGCCGAAGCTGCCGGTCGGCCGCGCCGTGTGGAAGCCGCAGCCCGACTTCACCACCTCGGCCGCCGCCTGGCTGACCGCGGGTGCTGCGCACCACACGGTGATGTCGACCGCCGTCGGGCTCGAGGCCTTCCGCGATTTCGCCGAGATGGCCGAGGTCGAGCTGCTCGTGATCGACGATGCGACCACCCTGCCCGAGTTCCAGAAGCAGGTCCGCTGGAACCAGGCCTACTACCGACTCGCGCAGGGGCTGTGATGACGGGAGCGGGCCGGCCGCGCTCGGGGCGTCAGCTGCGCATCACCGGGCACGGATACGAAGCCGTGATCGCGAGCGTCGGCGCCTCGCTGCGCCTGCTCGCATTCGAAGGACGCGACCTGGTCGTGCCCTTCGACGCCGACGAGGTGCGGCCCGGATACCGCGGCACCACTCTCGCACCGTGGCCCAATCGCATCGTCGACGGTCGCTACACGTTCAGCGGCGTCGAGCATCAGCTGGCCCTCACCGAGCCCGCCCGCGGACAGGCGCTGCACGGGCTGCTCGCCTGGGGCGAGTTCGAAGACCGACTGGTGCTCGACGACCGCGTCGTGCTCGCGGCCGTGATCGAGCCGCAGACCGGCTATCCGTTCCGCGTCGAGGTGGAGACCGAGTACCGCATCGACGGCGACGGCCTTCAGCAGACCGTCACCGCGCGCAACCTCGGGACGGATGCCGCGCCCTGGGGCACAGGGCCGCACCCGTATCTCGTCGCCGGACCCGATGGCCGGGTCGATGACTGGACGCTGACCGTGCCGGCATCCGAGGTGCTGACCGTCACCGACGACCGGCTGAGCCCGGTGGCGCTCGAGGGAGTGTCCGCGCATCCGCAGTGGGACTTCCGCGTTGCGCGCCCGATCGCCGACGTCTTCATCGACCACGCGTTCTCCGGCCTCGCCCGCGAGGGCGGAGTCGCCGAGGTGCGGGTGGTGACGGATGCCGGAAGCGGCGTCGTCATGACCTTCGACGAGCGCTGCCCGTGGGTGCAGGTGCACACGGCCGACAACCCCGGCATCGACGCGATCCATCGCATCGGCCTCGCGGTCGAGCCGATGACCTGTCCGCCGGACGCGTTCAACTCGGGGACCGACCTGGTCGTGCTCGAACCCGGCGCGACGCACGCAGCATCCTGGCGGATCGCCGCCGTCTGACGCGTGGCGGCCGGCCGAGTCGCTCGCGGCACGGTCGTGGCGCCGATGCGGGGCCAGTTCGGCATCCGAATGAGGCTTTTCCGGTGCGCAACTGGCCCCGCGTGCGGGTGCGGGTGCGGGTGCGGGTGCCGGATGTCGCGCCTGCGGACCGCGCCTCTCCGATCAGGCGAGTGCCGCGACCAGCGCCCGGGCTGCGGATGCCGACGACTGCGGGTTCTGGCCGGTGATGAGCAGTCCGTCGACGATCGTGTGATCGCTCCACGGGTCGGTCACGTCGATGTCGGCGCCGAGCTCGCGCAGAGAGGTCTCGAGCAGGAAGGGCGCGCGGTCCGCGAGCCCTCCGAGGCGCTCCTCCTCGTCGGAGAATCCGGTGATGCGCCGTCCGGCGACGAGCGGCTCGCCCGCAGCATCGCGTGCGGGCAGCAGGGCCGCGAGTCCGTGGCACACTGCGGCCAGCGGACGTCCCGCCGCGACGGTCGCCGAGATGAGCGCCGCCGAATCGGCATCCACAGCGAGGTCCTGCATCGGTCCGTGCCCGCCGGGGTAGTAGACGGCCGCGTAGTCGGCGCTGTCGACATCGGCGAGCACGAGGGGAGTGCTGAGCCCCGGGATCTCCGCGAGCGCCGCGGCATCCCCGTCGCCGAGGCTCGACGCATCGGCGACCGGCTCGACACCGCCGGGTGTCGCGAACACCACGTCGTGCCCCGCGGCGGTGAGCAGGCGGTAGGGGGCGAGCAGCTCTTCGGCCCAGTAGCCGGTGGGGTGCTCGGTGCCGTCGGACAGGGTCCAGGTGCGGGCGCCGGAGACGACGAAGAGGACGGATGACATGGATGCTCCCAAGGTTTGGACGACGGATCCCGTGCGGATGCGATATCCAGGACAACGGCCCGCCGCGACGAACGATTCCGATAGATTTCCGATATGAGCAATCGGAATTCCGATGGATTGCCCGACCTGGGGCTGTGGCGCACCTTCCTCATCGCGCACCGATCCGGGTCGGTGTCGGCGGCGGCGCGCAGGCTCGGACTCGCGCAGTCGTCGGTCACGACGCAGTTGCAGGCGCTGGAGGCGAGCGTCGGCGAGCCGCTGTTCGTCCGTCATGCCCGCGGCATCCGTCCGACGCCCCGAGCCGACGAGCTCGCCGCGCGGCTCTCGGGCCCGCTCGACGCGTTGGCGGATGCTCTCGGCACCCACCCGGCCCTCGAACCGCCGGTCATCCGCCTCGGCGGGGCGGGGGAGTTCCTGGCCGCCGTCGCCGCCCCGGCTCTCGCGAGTGCTGTGGCCGGCGGACTGTGGCTTGCGGTAACCACGGGCCTGGCCGACGACCTGCTCGATCAGCTGAGGGTCGGCAGCCTCGACCTGGTGATCTCCGCCGTGCGACCTCGCGGACGGGCGCTGCCGAGCATGCCGCTGTTCGACGAGGAATTCGTGCTCGTGGCCTCGCCGTCGCTGCGCATCGACCCGTCTCCGGCCCTCTCACCGGACGCGATCGCGCACGTACCTCTGCTCGCATACGACCGAGACGTCCCGATCGTCCGCCGGTACTGGCGCCACGTGTTCGGCATCCGTCTCGACCGGGAACCGGCTCTCGTCTTCCCCGACCTGCGCGCGCTCGCCGCCGCTGCGGTTGCGGGGGCGGGCGTCACCGCCCTGCCGACCTACCTGATCGCCGACGAACTCGCCGATGGCAGACTCGTCGACCTGCGACCCACCCAGGACCCGCCGATCAACACGCTGTATCTCGTGCGGCGACCGGGTCCGCTGTCCGACGGGGTCGCGGCCGTGGAGAAGGCGCTGCGCGCCGCCGTCGCCGACCTCTGACGCTCGTCGCGGCGGCGGTGCGGGGTCAGGTGCGCATCTGGAGTCCGGTGCAGGGTCAGTTTCGCATCGGACATCCGGTGCGGGGTCAGTTTCGCATCCACCATCCGGTGCGGAGTCAGTTTCGCATCGGAAACGCCCGATTCGGATGCGGTAGTGGCCCCTGCACAGATGCACTGCCTGGCCTCACAGATGTGCAGCCGCTCGCGCGGCGAACGCACACGACGGACGGATGCCGCACCTCACGGATGCCGCGCCTCACGGACGCATGCACCTCACGCACGCACCTCACGGACGGACCGCACACGGCAGGTGTGGCAGACCCGATGCGGCAGTGGCGACCGACCCTCAGCGGTTGAGCCACTGGCGCAGTGTGCGCGTGACCCAGGGCAGCACCCAGTAGGTCATGATCGGCGTGAGCACGACGGTCGTGGCGAGCACGCGCAGCCAGATCGGCAGCTCGTTCCAGCCGGGCACGGGGCTCAGCGCATAGGTGAAGGCGAGGTTCAGCGGGAAGAACCCGAGCCAGATCGACACGGCCTGCTTCCACCGCGGCGGAGTGCTGACCATCGCGACGGTGGTCGTCGAGCCGTCAGCGCGGGGGAGGGTGATGGTGTCGGTGGTCGGCTCGTCGAACCAGCCCTCGATGCCCGTGCGGCGGCGCACGCGCTCGCTGCGCACGAACTGCTCGCCGGTCGACTTCCACCACTCGCGCTCGCCCGACTGCTCCCACGCCACAAGCGACTTCTCGTCGGAGAAGCGGTACAACATGTGCCAGACATGCGAGTCCTCGCCGTCGCGCACCCAGCCGGATCCGAGGAACCCCGGGTATCGGTGCGCCAGATTCACGCCGGTCTGCACCCAGGCGGTGGCGGCGGCGACATGCTCGGGGTCGACCTCGCGGCGGATGGAGACGGTGATGGGTTCGCTGGACATGGTGGGGTCCTCGGAGAGAGCGGATCGCCCGGGTCACGGGCGCCTCGACGGTGGGGGATGCGCCGGGGTGCGGGCGCGTGTTCGATTGTATTTCGGATGCCGGGTGTCGCCGGTCGTTTTTCGCCGCGCGCGAAGACGGCATCTCGGGGTGCATGCCGATGCCGATGCCGATGCCGGGTGCCGGGTGCCGGATGCCGATGCCGGGTGCCGGGTGCCGGTGCCGGATACCGATGCCGGGTGCCGGACGCTCCAGAAGGCCGAATGCGCCTGCGACGGCCAGATGCCGGGAATCCGGCCGTCGCGGGCGCGCATGGCCGAGGCTGGTGCAGGGCAGCGCCGCGGCATCCGTCCCCGCACTCCGCGACAGGGTGAGAATAGGAGGCATGAGCACGCGCAGCGAAGCCGTCCTGATCGATGTCGTCCGCACTCCCGTCGGACGCGGCAAGCCGGGCGGCGCGCTCTCGGGCGTGCATCCTGTCGACCTCGCGGCGGGTGCTCTCGCCGCGATACTCGAGCGCAGCGGGCTCGAGTCGAGGCAGATCGACGACGTGCTGCTCGGTTGCGTGAGTCAGGTGGGGGACCAGTCGTCGAACATCGCGCGGCAGGCTGTGCTCGCCGCGGGTTTCGACGAGTCGATCCCCGCGACGACGATCGACCGCCAGTGCGGGTCCAGCCAGCAGGCCATGCATTTCGCCGCGCAGGGGATCATGGCCGGCGCGTATGACGCGGTCATCGTCGGCGGCGTCGAGTCGATGAGTCGGGTGCCGCTCGGATCGTCTGCGGCCGGCGGGTCGCCGATGTCGCCTCGCCTGCGTGAGCGCTACCCCGAGGGACTCGTGAACCAGGGCGTCTCGGCCGAGCTGATCGCCCAGCGCTGGGGCATCGATCGCGCAGCGCTGGATGAGTACGCCGCCGAGTCGCACCGCCGCGCGGCCGCCGCGTGGCACGAGGGATTCTTCGACCGCACCGTCATCCCGGTCGCCGAGGCGCCGGATGCCGCGGGCGACGAGACCGTGCGTGCCGGCACGACGACCGAGGGGCTCGGGGGACTCAACCCCGCGTTCCGCACCGACGCTCTTGCCGCCCGATTCCCGGACGTCGACTGGCGGATCACTCCCGGCAACTCCTCGCCGCTGACCGACGGAGCATCCGCTGCGCTCGTGATGAGCGCCGAGCGTGCCGCACAGCTGGGACTCACGCCGCGGGCGAGGTTCCACGCGTTCACGGTGGTCGGCGACGATCCGCTCATGATGCTGACCGGCCCGATCCCCGCGACGCGGCGCATTCTCGAACGCACCGGACTCACGATCGATGACCTCGACGCCTACGAGGTCAATGAGGCCTTCGCGTCGGTGCCCCTCGCCTGGGCCGCGGAACTCGGGGCGGATGCCGCCAAGCTCAACCCGCGCGGAGGGGCGATCGCCCTCGGGCACGCACTGGGCTCGTCGGGCACCCGCCTGCTCGGCACCCTGATCGACCACCTCGACGCGGTCGGCGGCCGCTTCGGACTGCAGACCATGTGCGAGGGCGGTGGCATGGCGAACGCCACGATCATCGAACGGCTGTAGGCCAGCATCCGTCACCCGGCATCCGCTGTGCCCCTGCCGGGTCGATGTTCGCCGGACAGGACAGAGAAGACCCCCGCCGACCCGATTCGGCGGGGGTCTCTTCGGGAGCAGACGCTCACCGTATGCGCGGATGACGTGACTACCCGATCCGGTCTGAGTCTGTGTCCGCGCATCTGCAGTTGTAGTCGGCGAAGGTGTCCGGGCGGTGAACGCGGCGAGAAATCCTCCTCACCTGGGATTCGCGAGCCTGGAAGCGTTTGCGACTTAAGGCCATCAGCAACATTCACACCCCTGACTTTTCGCCAGAACGCTACTGCAAGCGCTTGCAGTCATAGAGCCCGCCCTGCTAGCTTCACTCGCAAGCCTCCGGACACGTCGTCGTGTCCGCCGCCATCAGGGAGCATCATTTGTTCAAGTCGGCTCGGTCGAAGACGACCGCTTCACGTCCGCTCGCCCTCCTCGCCGCCACCGCGCTCGTCGTCTCGGGCTTCGGCGCGGCCGGCACTCTCGGCGGCTCATCCGCCGCAGCGGCCGATCGCACTGTGGCTCTCGTGGGCTCGCTGCAGTCCGAGCTCGGCTGCGCGGCGGACTGGGCGCCCGACTGCACCGAGACCGAGCTCGAGCCCACGGGCGCCGAGGGCATCTTCTCCGCCGAGTTCGAGGTCCCTGCGGGCACGTGGCAGTACAAGGTCGCGGTGAACGACGGCTGGGACGAGGCGTACGGGCTCGACGGCGGGGCCGACGACATCCCTCTGACGGTGGCCGGCCCGACGACCCTCCGCTTCACGTTCGACGACACGCTCAAGCGCGTCGGGCTCGAGGCCGCCGACCTGCGTGGCGGCTACACCTCCGACGATGAGGCGCTCATCGCGAGCCCGGCCCGACAGGCGGGTGCCGGCGAGCAGTTCTACTTCGTGATGACCGACCGCTTCGCGAACGGCGACACGGCCAACGACACCGGCGGTCTCGAGGGCGACCGGCTCACCACCGGTTTCGACCCCACGGACAAGGGCTTCTATCAGGGCGGCGACATCGCCGGAATCCGCGAGAACCTCGACTACATCGAGGGGCTCGGCACATCGGCGATCTGGCTGACGCCGAGCTTCGCCAACAAGCCGGTGCAGGGTGAGGGCGCCGACGCCTCTGCCGGTTATCACGGCTACTGGATCACCGACTTCACCCGCATCGACCCGCACCTCGGCACCAATGAGGAGCTGCAGGCGCTGATCGCCGACGCGCACGCCCGCGACATCAAGGTGTACTTCGACATCATCACCAACCACACCGCCGACGTCATCGACTACGCCGAGGGGCAGTACTCCTACATCGACCAGGCGACGAGTCCCTACACGGATGCCGCTGGCACGGCGTTCGACCCGGCCGACCACGCGGGCACCGACGGGTTCCCCGAACTCGACCCGGCGACGAGCTTCCCCTACACGCCGGTGATCGACGACAGCGAGGCCGACGTCAAGGTGCCGGCCTGGCTGAACGACCCGTCGCTCTATCACAACCGCGGAGACTCGACCTGGTCGGGGGAGTCGGTCACATACGGCGACTTCAGCGGACTCGACGACCTGATGACCGAGCACCCGACGGTGGTCAACGGCTTCGTCGAGGTCTACGACAAGTGGATCGACCTCGGCATCGACGGTTTTCGCATCGACACCGTCAAGCATGTGAACTTCGAGTTCTGGGAGAAATGGACGGCCGACGTCCTCGACTACGCGCACGAGAAGGGCAACGAGGACTTCTTCATGTTCGGCGAGGTCTACGACGCCGACCCCGTGAAGCTCGCACCGTACGTGCGAGACACCGACATGAACTCGATCCTCGACTTCACGTTCCAGTCCTCCGCCGTCAGCTACGCGTCGGGCAATTCGGCCAAGGGCCTGCAGTCCCTGTTCGCGGGCGACGATCGCTACACGACACCCGACTCGTCGGCGACGGCACTGCCCACGTTCCTCGGCAACCACGACATGGGCAGGGTCGGATCCTTCCTCCAGACGACGGATGCTCCGCTCGAGCGCGACGAGCTGGCGCACGAGCTCATGTTCCTCACCCGGGGTCAGCCGGTCGTCTACTACGGCGACGAGCAGGGCTTCACCGGCCCCGGCGGCGACAAGGACGCCCGGCAGTCGCTCTTCGCCACCCAGGTCGCCGACTACGCGAATCAGAACCTCATCACCGGTGAGCAGGCCGGCTCGGTCGACCGCTATGCGACGGATGCCGCGCTCTACGAGCACATCGCCGCGCTGTCAGAGCTCCGGGAGTCGAACCCGGCGCTCAGCGAGGGCGCGCAGATCGAGCGGTACGCGGCGTCCGGTGCTGGTGTGTACGCGTTCTCCCGCGTGGATGCCGACGACAAGGTCGAATACCTGGTGGCCGTGAACAACGCCGCCACCGCGCAGACGGTCGACCTCACCACGCTGACCGCCGACGCCTCGTACGAGGTGCTCTACGGTGATGCCTCGTCCCTCGCTACGGATGCCGGTGCGGCCGCCTCGATCACGGTGCCGGCTCTGTCGGCGGTGGTCTGGAAAGCCGACTCGACCGTCACGGCGCCGTCCGAGGCGGCATCCGTCGAGGTCGTCGTGCCCGCCGCCGGAGCCGGTGTCACCGGACAGTCCGCCGTGCAGGCCGACATCGCCGATCAGTGGGCGCAGACGAGCTTCGCCTGGCGCGTCGTCGGCTCCGAGGAGTGGCAGGCGCTCGGCACCGCGGAGGACACCGACCCCCGCGTCTTCCACGACATCCGCGATCTCGCGAACGGCACGCTCGTCGAATACCGGGCCGTGACGACGGATGCCGCGGGCAACCACGCCGCAGCCTCGACGTACGCGTCGGTCGGCAACGCCGTGACGCTGACGGCCGGCGAGGAGCCCGAGTCTCCGATCGACATGGTGACCGTGCCCGGCAGTCTCAACTCCGAGATGGGCTGTGCGGGCGACTGGGACCCTGCCTGCGAGAAGGCGAAGCTGACCCTGCGCGCCGACGGCGTATGGGAGGGGGCTTTTGATCTGCCGGCCGGCGACTACGAGTACAAGGCCGCGATCAACGGCAGCTGGGCCGTCAACTACGGTGCGAACGGTGTGCCGGACGGCTCGAACGTCACGCTCACCCACGCGGGCGGGCCGATCACCTTCTACTTCGACCCGCGCACCAACATCGTGCAGTCCTCGGCCGACGGACCCATCGTGACGCTGCCGGGCTCTCTGCAGGACGAGCTCGGCTGCGCGGCGGACTGGTCTCCCGACTGCCTCGGCACCCTCATGGCCGACGGCGACCGCGACGGCGTCTACGAGTTCTCGACCGCCGACCTCCCCACCGGAGCCTACGAGCTCAAGGTGGCGCACGGCCTGAGCTGGGCTGAGAACTACGGCGCCGACGGAGTGCCGGGCGGCGCGAACATCTCGTTCAGCGCGGCCGAGGGCAGCGTGACATCGTTCCGCTACACGCTGACGACGCACGTCCTCGAGGTCGTGAGCGCGGACCCGCAGCTCCCCGGCGCCGGAGAGCAGCGCGCGCAGTGGGTCGACGCCGAGACGATCGCCTGGCCGGCGACTCTCGGGTCTGTCGACAAGGCCGCCTATCAGCTGTATTCCTCGGCGGACGCCTCGCTCGCGGTGGCAGACGGCGACATCGCGGGTGGCGAGTCGATCGCGCTCGAGGTGATCGAGGGCGGCCTGACGGACGAGCAGCTCGCCCGGTTCCCCGCGCTCGACGGATACCTCGCCCTGCGGGTGACGGATGCCGATGCGGCGGCACTGCTGCGCACGCAGCTCGCGGTCGTCCAGCGTGACGAGACGGGGGCGCCCTCCGCATTCACCGGCGTGCAGATCGCCGGGGTTCTCGACGATCTCTATGCCGCAGCCCTCGACGATGTCCACCTGGGCGTGACGTTCTCGGGCAAGAAGCCGACGTTCCGGCTGTGGGCGCCGACGGCGCAGAGCGCGACCCTTCTCACCTGGGACGAGGGCGCCGAGGGCGACCCCGCTCGGCACGAGGCCACGTGGGATGCGGCGTCCGGCGTCTGGTCGGTCGCGGGCGCCAAGGATCTCAAGGGCGACGAGTTCCTGTGGGAGGTCGTGGTCTATGCGCCGACGACCGGTGCGATCGAGACGAACCGGGTCACCGATCCCTACTCGACGGCGCTCACTCTGAACTCGCGGCGTTCGGTCGCCATCGACCTCGACGACAAGGCCTGGCAGCCGAAGCAGTGGCAGAAGGCCGAAGCGCCGGTCGTCGAGCGCGCGGTCGACCGGGCGATCTACGAGCTGCACATCCGCGACTTCTCGATCAGCGACGAGACGGTTCCGGCCGACGAGCGCGGCACGTACCTGGCGTTCACCCGCGACAGCGCGGGCACCGATCAGCTGAAGCAGCTCGCGGATGCCGGAATCAACACCGTGCACCTGCTGCCCTCCTTCGACATCGCCTCGATCGAGGAGGACCGCGCGGCTCAGGCGGTGCCCGACTGCGACCTCGCCTCGTTCGGCCCGGCCGACGCGGCACAGCAGGCGTGCATCCAGGCGGTCGCGGATGCCGACGGCTTCAACTGGGGCTACGATCCGTACCACTACTCGACGCCCGAGGGCTCGTACGCAGTCGACGCCGACGGCGGCGCCAGGGTCAGCGAGTTCCGGTCGATGGTCGGCGCTCTCCATGACATGGACCTGCAGGTCGTGCTCGATGAGGTGTTCAACCACACGGCGGCATCCGGTCAGGCCGAGAAGTCGGTGCTCGACCAGGTCGTGCCCGGCTACTACCACCGGCTGAACGCGGCCGGCGGCGTCGAGACCTCGACGTGCTGCCAGAACGTCGCGACCGAGCACCTCGCCGCGCAGAAGCTCATGGTCGACTCGATCGTGACCTGGGCGCGCGACTACAAGGTCGACGGCTTCCGCTTCGACCTCATGGGCCACCACTCGACGACGAACATGCAGGCGATCCGCGACGCGCTCGACGCCCTGACCCTCGCGAAGGACGGCGTCGACGGTTCGGCGATCCATCTGTACGGCGAGGGCTGGAACTTCGGCGAGGTGGCGGACGATGCGCTGTTCGAGCAGGCCACCCAGGGGCAGCTGGGAGGCACCGGCATCGGCACGTTCAACGACCGCCTGCGCGACGCCGTGCACGGCGGCAGCCCGGTCGACTCGTCGTCGACGTTCCGTCAGGGCTTCGGCACCGGTCTCGGCACCGACCCGAACGGCGATCCGATCAACGGCACGGTCGAGCAGGCGCTCGCCGACCTCGGCCACGAGACCGATCTCGTCAAGCTCGGGCTGGCGGGCAATCTGCGCGACTTCGAGTTCACGACGAGCGACGGCTCGGTGACGGCGGGAGAGGCGATCGACTATCGCGGCTCCGCGGCGGGCTATGCCGATCAGCCGGACGAGACGATCAACTACGTCGATGCGCACGACAACGAGACGCTCTACGACCTCTCGGTGCTCAAGCTCCCGGTCGACACGACGATGGCCGACCGCGTGCGGATGAACACGCTGGAGCTCGCGACTGTGACGCTCTCGCAGTCGCCGTCGTTCTGGCATGCAGGCACCGAGCTGTTGCGGTCGAAGTCCCTCGATCGCAACAGCTACAACTCCGGTGACTGGTTCAACCGCATCGACTGGACCGGTCAGGAGTCGACGTTCGGCTCGGGGCTGCCGACCGCGGCGGACAACGAGGAGAAGTGGCCGATCATGGCGCCGCTGCTCGCCGATCCTGCGCTCAAGCCGGCCGCGGCCGACATGGCGGCCGCAGAGGCATCCGCTCTCGATCTGCTGCGCATCCGCGACGAGGTCGATCTGCTGCGGCTCGGCTCGGCCGAGCTGATCCAGCAGAAGGTCACGTTCCCGAACGGCGGGGCGGGGGCGGCTCCGGGCGTGATCCTGATGCAGATCGACGACCTGACGGGTCCCGACGCCGACGCCGATCTCGACGGGGCGCTCGTCGCGTTCAACTCCTCTCCTGCGCCGGTCACGCAGACCGTCGCGGGCCTGGCCGGGCGTTCGTTCGCGCTGACCCCGGCTCAGGCGAACGGAGCGGATGCCGTGGTCAAGACCACGACCTGGGACGCCGCGACCGGCACCGTGACGATCCCCGCCCGGTCGGTCGCCGTGCTGGTCGACGACCAGGTGCAGCCGATCGATACGCGGGTGCGCGCCTCCTCCGACCTGCTGGTGAAGTCGGGCAAGAGCGCCACCGTGAAGGTCACCGTGGCGGCCGACGACGGCAGCGCGCCGGTGGGCACGGTGACGGTGCACGACCGCGGCAAGGTCGTCGCCACGGTCGAGCTGGCTCCCTCCGACAAGGGCAGGGTCACCGTCTCGGTGCCGAAGCTGAGCCGTGGGGTGCACCTGCTCACGGTCCGCTTCGACGGTACGGAGCCGTGGCAGGACTCCCGCAGCACGCGCAGCCTCCCGGTGATCGTCTACTGAGGTCGAGGCGAGGGGTGCGGCCGCGCGCCGCACCCCTCGACCCGCGCGACCGCGGCCGTCCTCGCGTGATCAGTCCCGCGCGTCGACCCCGCTCGTGTCGATGAACGCCCAGCCGTACGCACCGAGCTCGCGGCGCGCCGCGGTCGACCCCGTGAGCACGTCGCGGCCGGGCACATCGACCGCGAACGGCTCTGCACTGTGGTTGATGACGGTGAGGATGCCGCCTCGGCGTGCGATCTCGACGTGCTCGGGAAGGCCCTCGATCTCGGCGGTCACTCCCGCCTCGGCGGCGAGCCAGCGCAGCACGGCTGCCATGCCGGCGTCGTCCGGGATCGTCGCGAGGTAGTAGCCGTTGCCGTCCCCGAAGGCCTTGCGGGTGAACGCCGCTCGCCCGGCGGTGCGACCCTCGGTGAAGCGACCCAGCACCTCGGCATCCTGCACGAGGAGCTCTTCCGCGAAGTACTGGCCGACGATCGTCCCCGCGGGGCCGTCCACTGGCGCCTCCGACTGGCCCGGCCCGTCGGGCACGGCGTGGCTCGCGACCTCTCCGGCAGAGTCGGCCGATCGCACCGACTCGGGCGGCACCAGCGCCCCGAAGTCCTCGAGCGCGACGCCGAGCGCGTCCCGCAGCGAGACGATGAAGCCGCCCTCGCGGAACGCGTCGTCCTGGTCGACGACATCGCTGAACGCCGAGACGAACAGGTCGCCGCCCTGCGCGACATACGCCGTGAGATTCGCGGCGCCCTCATCACTCAGCAGATACTGCTGAGGCGCGACCACGAGTGAATAGCCGCGGAGATCGCTCGTCGTGTTCACGATGTCGACCGCGAGGTTCTGCCGATGCAGCGCCGCATGCCAGCGGTGCGAGAGCGTCAGGTAGTCGAGCACGATCGGGTGGTCGCGCCCGTCGATCGCCCACCAGTTCTCCCAGTCGAAGACGATAGCGATCTTCGCCCCCGACGAGACCTCCGGCATCTCGGGGAGCTGCGCGAGCTGTCCGCCCAGCTCGACGACCTCCCGCCAGGTGCGGGTGTCGAGCCCGGCCTGCGGCACCATCGCCGAGTGGAACTTCTCGCTGCCGCGGCGCGACTGCCGCCACTGGAAGAACATGATCCCGTCGGCGCCTCGGCCCACCGCCTGCGCGCTGATCGCCGCCATCTGACCGGGTGCTTTCGGGGCGTTGGTGGGACGCCAGTTCAGGGCATTGGTGGACTGCTCCGTGAGGATCCAGGGCACCCCGGGCTTGAGACCGCGCATCAGCTCGCGTGCGAACGCGGCCCCGCGGAACGACTCGGGGTCGTTGGGATCGGGGTAGTTGTCGTCGCTGATCACGTCGACCTCGGCCGCCCACTTCCAGTAGTCAGCCGGCGGGAACGCGCCCATGAAGTTGGTCGTGATCGGCTGGGTCGCCCCCGCGGCGCGGATGATGTCGCGCTCCATCACGTACAGCTCGAGCAGGGTGTCGGAGGTGAACCGTTTGAAGTCCAGCACGCTGGTCGGGTTGATGCTGTACGGCGCCTTGCGCGGCGGCACGATCTGATCGAAGGCGGTGTAGCGCTGCGACCAGAAGTCCGTGCCCCAGGCGTGGTTGAGGGCGTCGATCGTCGCGTACCTGCGCTGCAACCACGCGCGGAACGCGTCGCGCGCGGCGTCGGAGTAGTCGTAGTGCAGATGGCATCCGTACTCGTTGTTGACGTGCCACAGCACGACGGCAGGATGCTGCGCGTAGCGCTCCGCGAGAGCGGTGACGAGTTCGGCCGCGAGGCGACGGTAGACGGGAGAGGAGGGCGCGAACGCCTGGCGGCTGCCGGGCCAGAACGTCGAGCCGTCGGCATCCTGCGGCAGCATCTCGGGGTAGGCGGTCGAGGCCCACGGCGGCGGGGATGCGGTGGCGGTGGCGAGGTCGACCTGGATGCCGCCCTCGTGCAGCAGCCCGATGATCTCGTCGAGCCACTCCCAGTCGAACTCGCCCTCGGCCGGCTGGATGCGCGACCACGAGAAGATCCCCAGGCTCACGAGCGTCACGCCGGCCTCGCGCATCAGCCGGACGTCTTCCGGCCACACCTCTCGCGGCCACTGCTCGGGGTTGTAGTCGGCGCCGTAGTGCATGAGTCTCCTGGGTCGGGTGTTCGGCCTGCTCTCTCGACCCTAGCGGGGAAGCGCTTTCCAGCACAGTCGTCCGGCGTACTTTCGCAACTGCAAGGACGCCCTAGTAAATATGCGGATGCCGAAGTACCATCGTCATAGTGCCAACGACGGCGCGAAGGGACATCGCACAATGACTCGTACCATTCCCCACTTCGTAGGCGGAAAGCACCTCACCCCCGAGGGAGGGCGCTTCGCCGACGTGTTCGATCCGAGCACGGGATCCGTCCAGGCGCGCGTGCCGCTGGCCTCCGCGCAGGAGGTCGCCGATGTGATCGCGAACGCCGAGGCCGCGCAGGTCGAGTGGGCGGCGACCAACCCCCAGAAGCGCGCACGGGTGCTGCTGCGCTTCCTCGATCTCGTGCAGCGCGAGATGACCGAGCTCGCCGAGCTGCTTGCGAGCGAGCACGGCAAGACGGTCGACGATGCGAAGGGCGACATCCAGCGGGGTCTCGAGGTCATCGAGTTCTCCGCGGGCGCGCCGCACCTGCTCAAAGGCGAGTACTCGACGGGTGCCGGCGCCGGCATCGACGTCTACTCGATGCGGCAGCCGCTCGGAGTGGTGGCGGCGATCACCCCGTTCAACTTCCCGGCGATGATCCCCCTGTGGAAGGCGGGCCCCGCCCTCGCCGCCGGCAACGCCGTGGTGCTCAAGCCCAGCGAGCGCGACCCCTCGGTGCCGGTGCGCATCGCCGAGCTGTTCCTCGAGGCGGGGCTGCCCGCCGGGGTCCTCAACGTCGTGCACGGTGACAAAGAGGCCGTCGACGCGCTGCTCACCGACGACCGCATCCGCGCCGTCGGCTTCGTGGGCTCGACACCGATCGCCGAGTACATCTATTCGACGGCGGCCGCGCACGGCAAGCGCGCGCAGTGCTTCGGCGGCGCCAAGAACCACATGATCGTCATGCCCGACGCCGACCTCGACCAGGCCGTCGACGCGCTGATCGGCTCGGGATACGGATCGGCGGGCGAGCGCTGCATGGCGATCTCGGTCGCGGTGCCGGTCGGCCAGGAGACGGCGGATGCTCTCGCCGCCAAGCTCACCCAGCGCGTGGCGCAGCTGCGGATCGGCCCGTCCCTCGCCTCCGACGTCGACTACGGGCCACTCGTCACCCGGGCTGCCGTCGAGCGGGTCGAGGGGTACATCCAGCAGGGGGTCGACGAGGGCGCGACCCTCCTGGCCGACGGTCGCGGCTTCACGGTGCCCGGTCATGAGCAGGGCTTCTACCTCGGACCGACGCTGTTCGACGACGTGACCACCGACATGGCGATCTACCGCGAGGAGATCTTTGGACCGGTGCTCGTGATCGCCCGCGCCGCCGATTACGAGGAGGCGCTGCGCATGGCATCCGAGCACGAGTACGGCAACGGCGTCGCGATCTTCACGCGCGACGGAGACGCGGCACGCGACTTCGCCGCACGGGTCGAGGTCGGGATGGTCGGCGTCAACGTGCCGATCCCGGTGCCGATCGCGTATTACACGTTCGGCGGCTGGAAGCGCAGCGGGTTCGGCGACCTCAACCAGCACGGCGCCGATGCCTTCCGCTTCTACACGAAGACCAAGACGGTCACGAGCCGCTGGCCGTCGGCCGGCATCCGCGACGGCGCCAGCTTCGTGATCCCCACCATGCACTGACCTCGCGACGCCCACAAGGAATCGACATGACAATGACCACCGTCACCACCACCGCCGAAGAGCGCGAGGCCATTCTCGACGCCGTCCGCGAGTTCGCCGAGACCGAGCTCGCACCCTTCTCCGCCGAGCGCGACGAGAAGCACATCTTCCCCCGCGAGTCGCTCGGCAAGGCCGGAGAGCTGGGCCTCGGCGGCATCTACGTGAGCGAGGAGTTCGGCGGCACGGGCCTCAGCCGCTCCGACACCGTGGCGATCTTCGAAGAGCTCGCGAAGGGCGATCCCGCCGTCGCCGCCTACATCTCGATCCACAACATGGTGGTGTGGATGATCGACACCTACGGCGACGATGCACAGCGCGGCCGCTGGCTGCCCGACCTCACCGCCATGCAGGAGTTCGGCGGCTACTGCCTGACCGAGCCGGGCGTCGGATCCGATGCCGCGAACGTCGCCACGAGCGCGGTGCGCGACGGGGACGACTACCTCCTCACCGGCGTGAAGCAGTTCATCTCGGGTGCCGGCGAGGCCGCCGTCTACGTGGTGATGGCCCGTACCGGCGAGCCGGGAGCCCGGGGCATCAGCGCCTTCCTCGTTCCCGGCGATGCCGAGGGACTCAGCTTCGGGGCGCCCGAGAAGAAGATGGGCTGGCACGCCCAGCCCACCCGTCAGGTGATCCTCGACGGCGTGCGCATCCCCGCATCCGGAATGCTCGGCGACGAGGGCCGTGGCTTCGCGATCGCGATGTCGGCGCTCAACGGCGGTCGCCTCAACATCGCGGCCTGCTCCATCGGAGGTGCCCAGTGGGCCCTGGATCGGGCGGTGCAGTACGTGCACGAGCGCGTGGCGTTCGGCGAGCCGCTGGCCGAGAAGCAGTCGATCCTGTTCGCGATCGCCGACATGCGCACCGACCTGCAGGCCGCTCGCCTCATGGTGACCGACGGGGCGCTGGCGGTCGACGAGCACGCCCCGGATGCCACGATGCGATGCGCGATGGCCAAGCGCTTCGCGACGGATGCCGGATTCGACGTCGCCAACCGCGCGCTGCAGCTGCACGGCGGCTACGGCTACCTGCAGGACTACGGCATCGAGAAGGTCGTGCGCGACCTGCGGGTGCACCAGATCCTCGAGGGCACGAACGAGATCATGCGCCTGATCGTCGGGCGCGAGATGCTGCGACCGGCGGGATCCGCCTCGATGCGGAGCGCATCATGAGCGAGTCGTCGAGCGTCCGGATCGCCTTCCTCGGACTCGGCCACATGGGGCTGCCGATGGCGAAGAACCTCGTCGCCGCAGGGCACGAGGTGCACGGGTTCGACCTGGTGCCCGCGGCGATCGAGGCGGCGCAGGCCGCCGGCATCCCCGTCGCGGCCAGCGGAGCGGACGCCGTCGCCGACGCCGACGTCGTCATCACGATGTTCCCGGCGGGAAGGCACGTGATCGACGCGTACCGCACCGAGCTGCTCGCCGCAGCCCGCCCCGGCACCCTGTTCATCGAGTCGTCGACGATCGCGGTCGACGAGGCCCGTGCCGCCCACGCGCTCGCGCTCGCCGCGGGGCATCGCAATGTCGACGCCCCGGTGTCCGGCGGCGTCGTCGGTGCCGAGAACGGCACGCTCGCGTTCATGGTGGGCGGCTCGGACGAGGACTTCGCCGCCGCACTGCCGGTGCTCGAGATCATGGGCACGCGCATCGTGCACTGCGGGGGGTCGGGGCTCGGCCAGGCCGCGAAGGTGTGCAACAACATGGTGCTCGCCGTCTCGCAGATCGCGGCGGCCGAGGCTTTCGTGCTCGGCGAGCGGCTCGGGCTCGAGCACCAGGCGCTGTTCGACGTGGTGTCGCAGGCGTCCGGTCAGTGCTGGTCCATCACGACCAACTGCCCCGTGCCCGGCCCCGTTCCGACGAGCCCGGCGAACCGCGACTACCAGCCGGGCTTCGCCGGTGCTCTGATGGCGAAGGATCTCGGGCTCGCGCTGCAGGCGATCGAGCAGACGTCGACCGACGCGCGGATGGGGCGCCTCGCCCAGCAGCTCTACGCCGCCTTCGCTGCGGGCGACGGCGCGACCCGCGACTTCTCCGGCATCATCACCGACATCCGCGACGGCAGCGTGTGAGCCGCGCGAGATACTGAGATGACCACGACGGAGAGGCCTTCACGATGACGGAATACGAGACGATCCTGGTCGAGCAGCGCGGACGTGTGGGGTGGATCACCCTGAACCGCCCCGAGGCGCTCAACGCGTTGAACAGTCGCCTCGCCGACGAGGTCACCGCGGCCGCTGTGGCCTTCGACCTCGACGACGGGGTCGGCGCCATCGTCGTGACCGGGTCTGAGAAGGCGTTCGCCGCCGGCGCGGACATCAAGGAGATGGAGGGCATGTCGGCCTCCGAGATGCTCGAGACCGATCATTTCGGCGTCTGGCATGAGTTCGCCGCGGTGCGCACGCCCGTGATCGCCGCCGTCTCGGGGTTCGCACTCGGGGGAGGATGCGAGCTCGCGATGATGTGCGACATCATCCTCGCCGCCGACACCGCGAAGTTCGGGCAGCCCGAGATCAACCTCGGCGTCATTCCCGGCATGGGCGGCACGCAGCGGCTCATCCGCGCCGTGGGCTACTACAAGGCGGCCGAACTCGTGCTGTCCGGTCGGTTCATGGGCGCCGAGGAGGCGGAGCGCTCCGGCCTCGTCTCGCGCGTCGTGCCGGCATCCGACCTCCTCGCCGAGGCTACGAGGCTCGCCGAGACCATCGCGTCGAAATCGCTGCCGTCGGTGTTCGCCGCGAAGGCCGCGCTCGACGCGGCGATGGAGACGACGCTCGCCGATGGCCTCGCCCACGAGAAGCGGGCGTTCGCCGAGCTGTTCGACACCGCAGACCAGAAGGAAGGCATGTCCGCCTTCCGGGAGAAGCGTGCGCCCGACTTCCAGAACCGCTGAGCGCCGCTCCACAACTCCGGAGGACCGCGCCCGTTCCGTGCCGAGCACCCGCCGGCAAGCCCGAACCCTCTCGGATCTCCGGAGTCATGGAACAGGGCGTGAACGCAGGCGGCGGGAGACCTCAGCCGCGCAGCGCGTCGACGATCTTCGCCACGCGCCGCTCGCGGGTCGCATCCTGTTTGGCCTCCGCCACCGAGCGGGCGTGCTCTTTGCGCACGGAATAGGGGAGCGCGTCGAAGGCGGCGCGCAGCGCGGTGTCGGCGTCGAGCACCTCCGCGAGGGAGGCGGGCACCTCGACAGTGCGCTCGGCCGCATCCAGCCGGATCACCGCATCGACCTCCTCGTCGATCTCGACGCCGAGGTCGGCGCGCACAGCCTTGCTGAAGCCGATCATGTTCGCACCTCCCATCCGGGCCAGGCGCAGACGGGCGGTGCGTCCTCCGATCGTGACCGCGACGGGGAACGCCTTCCCCGCTCCGAACGAGGCGACCTGCTCGTCGGTGAGGATGATCGCGGCCGCGGGGCCACGGCCTTCGAGGATCGTGTGCAGGCGCAGTTCGCTCATGCGGGCAGTGTACGCCCGCGTCCCTCGGCCTCGGATGCCAGGTGGGCGTTGCGCTCCTCGATCAGGCGTCGCATGTACTCGCGAAGGATCAGACGGTCGACGAGGCGTCCGATCGGACCGAACGGCGAGTGGAAGACGATCGTGTCGCGGGCCAGCGTTCCCTGCGGATGCTCCTCGAACACGTGCTCGTGCTCGAACGCTCCGAACGGCCCGGAGAGCTGCCGATCGCGGAACCCGCGCGGCGGGTCGACGTCGTACACGATCGTCCGCAGCCGGAACGGGATGCCGAAGTGCCGTGCCCGCCATGTGACGGTCGACCCCTCCGTGAACACGCCGCCGGCGGGAGCCTCGATCATGGTCTCCCGGTATCGCGCCATCGACCGCAGGTGCATCCCGGGGTCGAGGGCGACCGCGAACACCGTCTCACGCGGTGCGGCGATGACCGTCTCGAGCACGAACTCGGCCATGTCAGAGCGGCTCGGGCTGCGGCCTGGGGTCGGTGAAGTCGCCGGCGGCCTTGCGCATGCGGGCGACGATCGCGACGAGCTCGGCGGCATCCTCGCGGCTCATCCCCGGGTCGGCGAAGACGTCGGCGTTCAGGGCGTCCGTGGCGCGAGCCACGAGTTCTCGGCCCGACTCGGTCAGGGCGAGCAGTGCCGCACGGCCGTCGTGCGGGTGCGGTTCGCGCACGATGAGTCCGTCGCGCACGAGGCGCTCCGCGGTGCTCGTGACGGTCGTCGCGTGCACCTGCAGTCGGGCGACGACGCTCGACAGCGGCAGTCGGCCCGACCGGCTGAACGCCAGCAGACGCAGCATCTCGTATCGGGCGAAGCTGAGCGCGAAGGGCTTGAGCGTCGCGTCGACCCGCGCGAGCAGCAGCTGCTGCGCGCGCATGACGGAGGTGACGACGGTCATGCCGTCGGCGGCATCGGTCCATCCGTGCGCGAGCCACTGCCGCTTCGCCTCGGCGAGCGGATCGACGGGCAGCGGACGCGGTCGGTTCACGGTTCTACGGTAGGCCATCGCGTCGCCGCAGCCGGGACCCGGCACCCGGAAGACGACTGGTGGTCCTCAGTCGCTCATCGGGTGGGACTCAGTATCAAGGGACTAGAATCGACGCAGTCGTGAGGAGCAATCGATGAAGATCTTCGTCCTGGTCAAAGAGGTGCCGGACACCTATGGCGACCGCAAGCTGAACCTCGAGACCGGCCTCGCCGACAGAGGTGCCGGCGACGTGGTGCTCGATGAGATCACGGAGCGCGCGCTCGAGGTCGCGCTGAGCCATGCCGACAAGAACGAGGGCACCGAGGTGGTCGCGGTCGCGATGGCTCCTGGCGGCTCGACGGCATCGGTGCGCCGAGCGCTCGCGATCGGCGCAGGCTCCGCAGTGCACATCGCCGACGAGCAGCTCGCGGGGGCCGACCTCGGCCTCACTGCCGAGACGCTGGCCGCGGCGATCCGTCGCGGCGAACCCGACCTGGTGATCACCGGCAACCTGTCGACCGACGGCTCGGGCGGCGTCATGGCGGCGATGCTCGCCGAGCACCTGGGGTGGGCGCAGGCGACGGCGCTGACCTCGGTCGAGATCTCCTCGGACGGCATCACCGGAACCCGAGGGGCGGATGCCGGAGCGCAGCCGATCTCGGCATCCCTCCCGGCGGTGATCTCGATCACCGAGGCACTGCCCGACGCGCGCTTCCCCAACTTCAAGGGCATCATGGCGGCGAAGAAGAAGCCGCTCGAGGTGCTCACCCTCGACGACCTCGGTGTCTCCGCGGACCCGGCGGCCGCACCCCGCACCATCATGACGTCGGTCGCCGAGAAGCCGCCGCGCGCGGCCGGCGTGAAGATCGTCGATGAGGGCGATGCCGCCGAGAAGCTGGTCGAGTACCTCGTGCAGAACAGGCTGGTGTGACATGACCTACCCCGAGAACCCCATCCTCGTCCTCGTCGACCTCGACCCCGCGGGCAACCCCGCCAGCAGCACGGCGGCACTGATCGGCGCGGCCTCGACCGTCGGCGCTCCGGTCGCGCTCGTCGTCGGAGGGTCCGCAGACGCGGCGGCTCAGGTCGCCGCGGCCGGAGCGTCGGTCGTGCTCACGGCCGACGGCGACCCGACGGTGCTCACCGTGCCGATCGTCGATGCACTGCACGCGGCCTTCGAGCAGGTGGGGCCGGATGCCGTGCTGATCTCGAACTCGATCAGCGGACGCGATGTCGCCGGGCGGTTCGCCGTGCGCGCGAAGCTGGCGCTGTCGGTCGACGCCGTCGGCGTCTCGAGGGATGACGAGGGCATCGTCGCCCACCACTCCGTCTACGGAGGCGCGTACCTCACCGACTCGGCTCCCACGTTCGGCGCACCGGTCATCACGGTGCGTCAGGGCGCGGTCGATGCGCGAGCCGAGGCGGTGGAGTCGCCGACGATCGACGCGCTCTCCGTGTCGGCATCCGGCACCGTCGGGGCGACCGTCGGCGCGGTCGAGGCCGTCGAGTCCACGTCGACGCGGCCTGAGCTGCGCGGCGCCACGCGGGTCGTCTCGGGTGGTCGCGGCCTCGCCTCGAAGGAGAAGTTCGTGCTCGTCGAAGAGCTCGCCGACGCTCTCGGCGCAGCGGTCGGCGCCTCGCGCGCGGCGGTCGACGCCGGCTACATCCCCCAGTCGCATCAGGTCGGTCAGACGGGCGTCTCGGTCTCGCCGCAGCTGTATGTCGCCCTCGGCATCTCGGGTGCGATCCAGCATCGCGCGGGCATGCAGACGGCGAAGAACATCGTCGCGATCAACAAGGACGGCGAGGCGCCGATCTTCGACGTCGCCGACTTCGGCATCGTCGGCGATCTGTTCACGATCGTCCCGCAGGTGATCGCGGCCCTCGAGGCGCGGAAGAAGTAGCCATGGCGACGCGGATGCTCAGGCGCGGGCTCCCGCGCGTTCCCGGCGGCGAGCCGTGGCCTCCCGGCGACACCGCCGTTGAGGCGCCTGCGGATGCCGAGTACGCATCGCCGCTCTCGGCGCCGTCGACCTCGCTCGATGAGTCGGAGGAGGCGGCTCCGGTGGCTACCGCCCCGGCGGCTGCCGTGCCGGAGCCCGAGTCCTCGGTCGTCGAGCACGCGGTGCCGTCTGCGGCGAGTGGCGCGTCCCTTCGCCGAGGCCTTCCGCGCACGCCGGGTGGCGAACCGTGGCCTCCCGCGAGCGTGGCGGCTGTCGCAGGCGCAGGCGCTGCCACGGCGCGGGCATCGTCTTCGACGCCGGAGCCGGCGGATGCCGCCACCGACGCCGCGGCAGACGTGCCGACCCAGGCTGCCTCGCCGTCCACGCTCGACGAGCCGACGCCTGAGTCGGCCCCGGTCGTCGCGCAGACGGGATCCGTGCGTCGCGGTCTGCCGCGAGTCGCAGGCGGAGATCCGTGGCCCCCGGCGGATACCGTTCCGCTGATCGCAGTCGCCTCGGACGCGGCCTCCTCCATCGCCGTCGATGCCCCGGCTGCCGCGGACGCCCCGGCAGCCGCGGATGCCCATGCCTCCGCGGATGCAGCCCCCGAGGTCGCGGCATCCGCACCGGCCGTCGCTCCGGCATCCGCACCCACCACGGCCGTCGCCACCGCCGCCGCGTTCGCGCTCGGGGATCCTTCGATCCCGCTGCCCGCTCCCCGCACCGTCTGGAACGGCAGTGCGCCTCGGCACGTCACGGCGACCGCTCCGGCATCCGACCGACCTCGGCCGACCTGGACCCAGGCGATCGCCGTCCTCCTCGGCGCCGCGGCGCTCGGCATCCTGGCGGCCGCTGCCGTGGCGTTCGTGCGGGCGCTGCTGAGCTTCCCGTTCATGCAGGACTTCCTCGCCGCGTTCCCCGGCGAATACGAGCCGGCCGTCGCCGTCGAACCGGGATTCGCCCCGTGGACCAACTGGGCGCACTTCTTCAACGTGTTCCTGATGGTGCTGATCATCCGGTCGGGCCTCCGCATCCGCAACGAGAAGCGCCCGACCGCGTTCTGGACCCCGCGCAACGATCCCAAGGGCAAGGTCAGCCTGACGATCTGGTTCCACCAGGCGCTCGACATCCTCTGGCTCGTGAACGGCGTGATCTTCGTGGTGTTGCTGTTCGTCACCGGACACTGGGCGCGCATCGTGCCGACGAGCTGGGAGGTCATCCCGAACGCGCTGTCGGCCGCGCTGCAGTACGTGTCGTTCGACTGGCCGACCGAGCACGGCTGGGTGAACTACAACAGCCTGCAGCAGCTGGCCTACTTCGTCACGGTGTTCATCGCGGCTCCCTTGGCGGCGGCGACCGGGTTCCGCATGTCGGGGATGTGGCCGAAGAAGGCCGAACGTCTCTCGAAGGCCTACCCGATCGAGTGGGCCCGCGCGCTGCACTTCCCGATCATGATCTACTTCGTGGTGTTCATCATCGGACACGTCGCGCTGGTGTTCCTCACCGGGTTCCTGCGCAACCTCAACCACATGTACGCCTCCTCGGATGCCGTCGGCTGGACTGGGTTCTGGGTCTTCGTGGCATCCCTGGTGGTGATCGCCCTCGGCTGGGTCGCCGCCCGGCCGCTCGTCATCGCCCCGATCGCGAAGCTGTTCGGCACCGTCTCCGGACGTTGACCCGTCCACGATTCAGCCCAGACCGCTTCCGACGCAGCGAAACGGCCCCCTGCCTGAGGCAGGGGGCCGTTCATGCGAAAACGTGAGCGCGAGGCCACGAGGCGCGGGCTCAGCGCACGAAGCGCACCTCGGTCAGCGTCTCGCCGAGGAACGGCTCGGTGTGGCTCGCGCCGTCGAGCGTGAATCCGTTGCGCGTGTAGAAGCGGTGGGCGCGGGGGTTGTCCTCTGCGACCCACAGGTAGAGAGGTTCGTCCTTCTCGACGGCGGCGTCGAACAGCTTCTGGCCGATGCCCGTGGAGTGGTACGCGTCGAGCAGGTAGATGAAGTACAGCTCGCGGAACGCCGGGGCGTCCTTGTCGCGGGCGGGGCCGGAGCCGACGAACCCGACGATCTCTCCGTCGACGAGCGCGGCGCGCATGGTGAACTCGGGGCCCTGCGAGGCCCAGTGCGTCCACAGCTCGGCCATGCGGCGGGGCGAGACCTTCTCGAGGGCTGCCTTGCTGATCAGGTGGTCGTAGGTCTCGTGCCAGCACTGCGCGTGCACGCGACCCAGGGCTTCCGCATCCACATCACGGACCGGACGGACGATGACTTCAGGCTGGGCTTCGGCGCTCATATCGCGACTCTACGCGCGGGGTCCGCGAAGAGGAAATCGAACGGAAGCGTTCCCGCAGCACCGATATGCCGCTGGAGACATCGCACAACGATGTTCGCGAATCGTTCGTCGCTGGCTACGATCAGTGCTCGTGAACGTGATCTGGCGCACTCTCCTCGTGATCCTCTCCGCCCGTCGCCGCGTGCGGCGAGGCAAGACCCTCGACGCGGGCTCCGTCAGCAGCATCACACTGACGACGCTCCCCACCGACATCGACATCCTGCGCCACATGAACAACGGTCGCTACCTGTCGCTGTTCGACCTCGGCCGCTGGGACCTGCTGATCCGCACGGGGCTGTTCGACGCGATGAACGAGCGCGGCTGGTACGCCGTCGTGTCGAGCGAGACCGTCACCTTCCGCAAGTCCCTGCAGCTCTGGCAGCGGTTCGAGGTGCAGTCCCGGTTCATCGGACACGACGACAAGGCCGTGTTCCTCGAGCACCGAGCCGTCGTCGGCGGCGAGATCTACGCACGGGTGATCGTGCGCTCGCGGATGCTGCGCCGCACCGGCGGCACGGTCAGCAACGAGGAGCTGTTCGCCGCAGTGGGCAAGCCCGAGGGCGTGCCCGAGATCGACCCGTGGGTGCACGACTGGGCCGCGGCATCCGCTCTGCCTCCCGTGCGCACCTCCGCGCCGAGCGTGTGGAACTGACGCCGTGACCGATCCGTGGGGTCTCGAGACCCGCGCACCGGGCTCGGTGCTGCTGGTGGGATGCGGCAAGCTCGGCGTGCGACTCGGCGAGCGGCTCGTCGAGCAGGGCGCACAGGTCACAGCCATGCGCCGGAGTGCAGGGGAGATGCCCTTCCCGACGATCGAGGCGGATCTGCGGCATCCGCTCGACCGCGACCTTCCGGCCTTCGACTCGGTCGTGATCACGCTGCCGCCCAGCACCGAGGGCGACTCGATCTATCCACCGGCGCTGCGCGGGCTCGCGAAGGCCCTGCCCTCGATGCCGGAGCGGGTCGTGTTCGTGTCATCGACGCGCGTGTTCGAAGGGCGTCCTGGCGAGACGCCGCTGACCGAGCGCGACGCGACGCGGGTCTCGAGCGAGCGAGGCGGCGATCTGGTCGAGGGCGAGCAGCTGGCCATGGAGCTGTTCGGTGCTCGCATCGTGCGGCCCGCCGGCATCTACGGCCCGGGACGCGACTTCCTCATCCGACGGGTGCGAGAGGCGGCACCGGTCGACCACACGCGTCGCACGAACCGGATCCACGAGACGGACCTCGTGCGGCTGCTCGAGGCGATGCTGCGTGCCGACTCCGCGCCACCGCTGATCCACGCCGTCGATCGGGAGCCGGTGCTGCTCGGAGACGTGGTCGCGCATATCGCCACCCGGCTCGGCGTCGAGCCGCCGCCGCACCTCGACCCCGAGGTCGGCGGCGGGACGGTGCTCGACGGGCATCTGCTGCAGGAGTTCCTCGGCGATCTCGACTACCCGACCTTCCGCGAGGGATACGACGAGATGATCGCCGCGCTCTGAGCGGTTTCACCTCTTCCGGTCGCAGTCGTGCCGCCCGCCCGCGCGTTCGACGGCACGAACTGCGACCGGAACCGCACGACGCGATCGTCGCTCAGGGCCAGGCGCTCACCGCGGTCCTAGGCTGAGCTCATGGCCGACCCGATGCCCTCCACGGATCCCGAATCCGTCTCGCTCGCGGACCGTGCGGTCGAGCTCGCCCGCCGCTGGGTGATCGAGGCCGCGGCCGCCGATGTCGACCCGGCGGCCGAGCGCCTGGCCGGTGTGCTGCAGGATGCCAATGGCCTCCCGTTCACGCTCGGATTCGTCGACGGGGTCATGCGCCCCGAGAGCCTGAGCGCCGCGGCATCCCAGCTGCACCGCATCGCCCCGATCGTGCCCGACTTCCTGCCGTGGTACCTGCGGTCGGCCGTGCGCATCGGCGGCGGAGTCGCGCAGATGCTGCCGAGCCCCGTGGTGCCCATCGCCCGCCGGGTGCTGCGCGAGATGGTCGGTCACCTCGTGGTCGACGCCCGACCGGCGAAGCTCGGTCCTGCGATCGAGAAGATCCGCGAATCGGGCGCACGACTCAACCTCAATCTGCTGGGAGAGGCCGTGCTCGGCGAGGCCGAGGCGCAGCGGCGGCTCGACGGCATCCATGAGCTGATCCGTCGTCCCGATGTCGACTACGTCTCGGTGAAGGTGTCGGCGATCGTCAGCCACATCTCGATGTGGGCGTTCGACGAGGTCGTGCAGTCGGTCGTCGAGCGACTCCTTCCGCTATATCTGACCGCCGCGGCGGATCGCACCTTCATCAACCTCGATATGGAGGAGTATCGCGACCTCGATTTGACGATCGCGGTGTTCACGCGCATCCTCGAGGATCCGCGGCTCGAAGGTCTCGAGGCCGGCATCGTGCTGCAGGCCTATCTGCCCGACGCCCTGCCGGCGCTGCAGCAGCTCACCGCCTGGGCTCGCGAGCGCGTCGACCACGGCGGCGCCCCCATCAAGGTGCGGCTCGTCAAGGGAGCCAACCTCGCGATGGAGCGGGTCGAGGCGCGGATGCACGGATGGACGCAGGCGACGTACGACACGAAGCTCGACACCGACGCCAACTATCTGCGCTGCCTCGACTGGGCGCTGCGCCCCGAGAACGTCGCCGCCGTGCGTCTGGGGATCGCGGGTCACAACCTGTTCGGCATCGCCTATGCGTGGCTGCTCGCGGGGGAGCGGGGTGTCCGCGCTCTCGATCCGGGATCGGCGACCGCCGCGAACTCGCAGCCGCCGATCGAATTCGAGATGCTCCTCGGCATGGCGCAGGGGCAGGTGCAGGCCGTCTCCCGCGAGGTCGGCGAGGTGCTTCTCTATGTCCCGGTCGTGAAGCCGAGCGAGTTTGACGTCGCCATCAGCTACCTGGTGCGCCGGCTCGAAGAGAACGCGTCGAGCGACAACTTCCTGTCCGCAGCATTCCGCCTCGGTGACGATGAGGCGCTGTTCGTGCGTGAGCGCGACAGGTTCCTCGATGCGGTCGACCGCTCGGCGTCCCCGACGCTGCAGGTGGGGGCGCTGCGCAGCCAGGACCGACTCGCACCCGTGCACGAGTCCATGCGGCCCGTGCCCGTGGCGCCTGCGCCCGAGGAGGGGCTGACCCAGGCGGTGCTCGGAATCTCGCGCGGATCGGATGACCCGACCGGGCCGTTCCTGGAGACCGCGGTCTACGCCCCGCGCGAGATCGATGAGGCGACCGGCGGCGCGCCGGGCTTCGCGAACACGCCCGACAGCGATCCGTCGCTTCCGGCCAACCGGGACTGGGCTCGCGAGATCACCGCCCGGATCGACGACTCCACCCTCGGCGTCTCGACGATCGAGGCCGCCCGGATCGACGATGCGGACACGCTCGAGGCCACGATCGCGGGCGTGCACGACGCCGCGGCTCTCTGGGGTGCTCGCCCCGCCGCCGAGCGGGCCGAAGTGCTGCTGCGCGCGGCCGCCGCTCTGGAAGGGCGCCGCGGAGACCTGATCGAGGTCGCGGCCTCCGAGACCGGCAAGGTCTTCGCCGAGGCCGACGTCGAGGTCAGCGAGGCCGTGGACTTCGCGCGCTACTACGCCGCCAAGGCGCGGGAGTTGGATGCCGTCGCCGGCGCCACGTTCGACCCGGCGCGCGTGACGGTCGTCACCCCACCGTGGAACTTCCCGCTCGCGATCCCCGCGGGCGGCGTGCTCGCCGCGCTCGCCGCGGGCTCCGGAGTCGTCTTCAAGCCGGCTCCGCAGGCTCGCCGCTGCGCGGCGGTCATCGCCGAGACGCTCTGGGAGGTCGGCGTTCCCCGCGACGTGCTCGCCCTCGTCGACATCGAAGAGGGCGATCTCGGCCGTGAGCTGATCTCGCACGAGTCCGTCGATCGGGTCATCCTCACCGGTTCGTGGGAGACGGCGGCGCTGTTCCGCTCGTGGCGCCCCGAACTGCCGCTGCTCGCCGAGACCAGCGGCAAGAACGCGATGATCATCACCCCCTCGGCTGATCTCGATCTCGCGGTCGCCGATCTGGTACGCAGCGCCTTCGGGCACGCGGGGCAGAAGTGCTCGGCGGCCTCCCTCGCGATCCTCGTCGGACCCGTCGGACGCTCCCAGCGCTTCGCCCGTCAGCTGGCCGATGCCACTCGGTCGCTGCATGTCGGCTGGCCCACCGATCCGCTCGCCGAGGTCGGACCCGTGATCGAGCGACCCGAGGGCAAGCTCGCGTGGGCGCTCACCGAGCTCGAAGGCGACGAGCAGTGGCTCATCGAGCCCGCCGTCTCGACTGACGACCCCACGGGGCGCCTCTGGCGACCCGGCATCCGTGTGGGAGTGCAGCCGGGTTCGCGGTTCCACACCGAGGAGTTCTTCGGCCCGGTGCTCGGCGTCATGCACGCGCCGACGCTGGAGCGGGCGATCGATCTGCAGAATGCGGTCGAGTACGGTCTGACCGCCGGACTGCACACGCAGGACCCGGCTGAGCTCGCGCTCTGGCTCGACCGCGTGCAGGCCGGCAACCTCTACGTGAACCGGGGCATCACCGGTGCGATCGTGCAGCGCCAGCCGTTCGGCGGGTGGAAGCGCTCCTCGGTGGGCCCCGGCGCCAAGGCCGGCGGCCCGAACTACCTCATCGGACTCGGATCCTGGCGGTCGAGCGGGTCCGGCACCGTCTCGAGCACTCTTCATCTGCGCGGGCTGGACTCGCGCATCACCGACCTCATCGAGTCGGCCCAGCCGTCGCTCGACTTCGAGGCCTTCGAGTGGCTGCGTCGTTCTGCGCTCTCGGATGCGCTCGCCTGGGACCGCGAGTTCGGGCAGGTGCGCGACGTGTCGCACCTCGGGATCGAGCGCAACCTGTTCCGCTACCGCCCGGTGCCGGTCGCGATCAGAGCCACCGCGGATGCCGGCTGGCAGGAGCTGCTGCGCGTCGTCGTCGCCGCGGTGCGCGCCGGCGCCCGGTTCGTGCTGTCGACGCCCGTCGGTCTTCCGGCGCCGGTTCGCCGCGCTCTCGGCGAGCTCGGCGCCGTCGTCCACATGGAGAGCGACGACGAGTGGATCGAGCGGATGCGGCGGCGCGGCGAGCAGCCGTCCGCGACGCTCGAATCCCTCGACGACGAATTGCGACCGAGCCGGGTGCGGCTGGTCGGGCCCCGCGACTCCGTGGCAGCGCTGCACCGCGCACTGGCGACAGCCGTCGGCGGCGATCCCGACCTCGCGGTGTACGACGGCGAGGTCACCTCCGCCGGGCGCATCGAGCTGCTGCCTTTCGTGCACGAGCAGGCCATCGCGATCACCGCGCACCGCTACGGCAACCCCGACGCCTGGAGCGCCTCCGTCATCTGACGCCGCGCGAGCGCGGTGTAAAGAATTCTTGACACAGCGGATGCCGCAGGCGTAACCTCGTGTCAAGAATCTTTTACACGGGAGGGTGTCATGGTCTACGAGGAGCGCAACGTCTGGGTCGGTCTCGTCGTCAGCCTGATCGCCATCACGGCGTACGTCGTCGCGGTGCTGCAGCAGGCGGCCGGCGGTCCCGTGACCGAGGTCGACTGGCCGCCGCTGATGCTGTGGATGATCGGCGGCGGAATCGTCGTGACCATCGCGATCAGCATCATCTGGGGCATGATCGCCGGCGCGCGCGACCCCGACGGCGTGGGCAGGTCCGACATCCGCGATCGGGACATCGGTCGCATGGGGAGTCGTGTCGAGCAGGCGTTCGTGGCCATCGCGGGCACCGGCGTGATCCTTCTCTGCGCGATGAACGCGGACGTCTTCTGGATCGCCCACGCCATGTTCGCGGGCTTCGCGATCGCGACGATCGTGGGCGGGATCGCGCGGGTCGTGGCCTATCGCCGGGGTCTCGTCTGATGGTCAAGCCGACGCTCGTCTCCAACCGCATCCGTGCGCATCGGGAGGCCGCCGGTCTGACCCAGGCCGAGCTCGCCCGCCGCGTCGGCGTGACTCGCCAGACGCTGATCGCGATCGAGCAGGAGAAGTACTCGCCGACCCTCGAACTGGCCTTTCAGATCGCCCGGGCATTCGGCGTCGGCATCGACGACCTGTTCCAGTACCCCGAGCCCACGACCACGGAGGTGTGAGATGACCGAGACGATGCCTGCCTGGGTGCGTGAGACGTACGGCCCGTCCGACGGAGTGCACCTCGAGCAGATCCCCGTTCCGATCCCGCGTCCGGGCGAGGTGGTGCTGCGCGTCGAGGCGACCGCCCTCAACGCCGGTGATATCCGCCTCATGCTCGGAGACCCCCTGCTCGTGCGTCCGGTCTTCGGCCTGACGCGCCCGAAGCATCCGGTGCGGGGAATGGAGGTGGCCGGCACCGTCGTCGCCGTCGGATCCCAGGAGATCGGCGCCGAGGTCGGCGAGCGAGTGGTGGGCGAGCTCGTCGGAGGCGGGGGACTCGCATCGCATGTCGCTGTGCCCGCGACGCGCCTCGTCCCGATCCCGCCGGATGTGACCTCCGTGACTGCGGCCTGCCTGCCGATCGCCGCAGGCACCGCATGGCAGGCACTCGACCACGCGGGCATCGGCTTCCGCTCCGTCAAGCACACTGCGGCGGGCCATGTCCCTCGAGTCCTGGTGCTCGGCGCCTCCGGGGGAGTGGGCACCTTCGTGGTGCAGCTCGCGGCGCTGCGCGGTTCCGAGGTCTGGGCGACGTGCGGCGAACGCAGCGCGCGCCTCGTCGAGCACCTCGGCGCCGTGCGCACCCTGGACCATCGCCGCTCGCCGCTGACGGAGCTGCCTGCAGCACACTTCGACGCGGTGATCGACATCGCCGGAGGGATGCCGCTGCGCGACCTGCAGCGCCTCGTGATCTCCGGCGGCCGGGTGGTGCTCGTGACGGGCGACGGCGGCCCCGTGCTGGGCCCGATCCCGCGGATGGTGAAGGCGGCGTTCCTGTCGATCGGTTCGAGCCGCCGCATCCGCCCGCTCGCGGCGAGCCCTCGTCCGGAGATCCTCGCGAAGCTGCTCGAGCTCACCGCCGAGGGGCGGATCACACCCGTGATCGAGCGCGAATTCGGATTCGACGAGGCCCGCGCGGCCCTCGCGCACCTCGAGGCCGGTCATACGGTCGGCAAGGTCGTCGTCCGCGGAGCCTGAGCGAGAAGCGCCTGCGCTCTGGCGGCGTCCAGGGGGCGGGTGACAGAATGGATGCTGGCGTGCCCGAGTCGCATCTTCCCCGGGCGCCGGCTCTCATCGAGCGGCGCGGGTCGAAGGACCGCCGGGCCCCTGGACAGCGTCCGCCGCATCCGTTCGAGGAGCCCCATGTCTGTCGAAACCACTGCGCCGGCATCCGAGACCGCAGCCCCGGTCCGCACCGCACACCACCGTCACTACCTGATGTGCACGCCGTCGCACTTCACGGTGAACTACTCGATCAACCCGTGGATGGAGCCCTCGAAGCCGACCGACACGGCCAGGGCGGTCGAGCAGTGGCAGAAGCTGCACGACCTGTACCTCGAGCTCGGCCATGAGGTCGAGCTGATCGAGCCTCTCGCCGGGTTCCCCGACATGGTCTACACGGCGAACGGCGGGTTCCTGATCGACGGCCGCGCCTACGTGCCGAAGTTCCGCTTCGTCGAGCGCCAGGGCGAGGCGCCCGCGTTCGCCGACTGGTTCCGCGCCGCGGGCTACGACACCGTGATCCCCGAAGAGGTCAACGAGGGCGAGGGCGACTTCCTGCTCGTCGGCGACGTGATCCTCGCCGGCACCGGGTTCCGCTCGACCGGCGACAGCCACCGCGAGGTCGGCGACGTCTTCGGCCGTGAGGTCGTGTCGCTCAACCTGGTCGACCCGCGCTTCTACCACCTGGACACCGCGATCGCGGTGCTCGACCCCGTGCAGGGCGTCGAGAACGGTGGCCCCGAGCGCGCGAACATCGCGTATCTTCCCGGCGCGTTCGACGACGAGAGCCGGGCGATCCTCGAGGAGCGCTTCCCCGAGGCGATCCTCGTGTCCGACGAGGACGGATCCGTCTTCGGTCTCAACTCCGCGAGCGACGGCTACAACGTGATCATCTCGCCGCGCGCGAAGGGCTTCGAGAAGCAGCTGCGCGAGCGCGGCTACAACCCGATCATGATCGACCTGTCCGAGCTGCTGCTCGGCGGCGGCGGCATCAAGTGCTGCACCCTCGAACTGCGCGGTGCGGTGTGACCGCCGTCGACTCGGGCGTGAGCGCCGAGGTGACGGCGGAGCCGCACGTCGCCCACAACTACCACCCGCTGCCGGTCAACATCGCCCGGGGTGAGGGTGCGTGGGTGACGGATGTCGAGGGCAAGCGGTACCTCGATCTGCTCGCCGCCTATTCGGCGGTGAACTTCGGGCACCGGCATCCGGCTCTCGTGGCGGCCCTGACCGAGCAGCTCGGTCGCGTCACCCTCACGAGCCGCGCCTTCATGAGCGATCGGCTCGAGCCGTTCGCCGCCGCGCTGTCGACTCTCGCCGGCAAAGACATGGTGCTGCCGATGAACACCGGCGCCGAAGCGGTCGAGACCGGCATCAAGGTCGCTCGCGCATGGGGGTATCGCGTCAAGGGCATCGCGGACGACCAGGCGCGCATCATCGTCGCGGCCGGCAACTTCCACGGCCGCACCACGACCATCGTCAGCTTCAGCGACGACCCGGAGGCGCGGACGGACTTCGGCCCGTACACGCCGGGGTTCGACGTGGTTACCTATGGGGACGCGGATGCCGTCGCAGCGGCCATCACCGAGAACACCGCCGCCGTGCTGATCGAGCCGATCCAGGGCGAGGGCGGAGTGGTGATCCCCCCGGAGGGCTACCTGCGCCGCATCCGCGAGATCTGCGACGAGAAGAACGTGCTGTTCATCGCCGATGAGATCCAGTCGGGTCTCGGCCGGGTCGGCGAGACCTTCGCCTGCGATCGGGAGGGCGTCGTGCCCGACCTGTATCTCCTGGGCAAGGCGCTGGGCGGCGGGATCCTTCCGGTGTCGGCGGTCGTCGGCGACGCGGACGTGCTCGGAGTCATCCGCCCGGGTGAACACGGTTCGACGTTCGGGGGCAACCCGCTCGCCGCGGCCGTCGGCCTGCGGGTCGTCGAGATGCTCGAGTCCGGGGAGTTCCAGGAGCGCGCTCGCGCACTCGGCGCCCACCTCGCCGCTGGCCTCGAGCCGCTGATCGGGCACGGGGTGACCGAGGTGCGCATCGCCGGGCTGTGGGCCGGCGTCGACATCGACCCCGCCAAGGGCACCGGCCGCGAGATCGCGGAGAAGCTTCTCGACCGGGGCGTGCTCGTCAAGGACACCCACGGTCAGACGATCCGCATCGCCCCTCCGCTGGTGATCCGCGCGACCGAACTCGACTGGGCGGTCGAGCAGCTGAAGCTGGTTCTCGGGGCGTGACGCCCTGTCCGCCGGGCGACACGCCCGGCGGACAGCCCGGATTTGCCGGAACCCCGGAACCCACGTAACTTATTACTTGTTCGCCCCACAGGGAAGCGGAGAGGCCGAGAGCCTTACCCCCCTCAAGCGGAGAACCACCTCCACTCGATCAGCTCCTCGGAGCAGATCGCAGACACACTTCTGTCTGACCTGGAGCTTCCACTTCGGAGAAGCGGTCGATTTGACAGCGACTCCGGAACGGATAAGCTAGTGAAGTTGCCTCGGCGGCCTTGAGCCCCGAGCTGCAGATCTGGTTCTGAGCCTCACGGCGTGTCGATTTGACAGGCCAAATGGCACAGATAAGATAGAGAAGTTGCCCTTCGGGCCTGGTTGTGATGACTGGGTCGTGGGAGCATCCGATCCTTGAGAACTCAACAGCGTGCACTTGTCAAATGCCAAATAACCTCGATTCAGCTTCGGCTGGATGAGATTCCTTTGGATCAAAGACCAACCTCCTTGTGGGGTTGGCAACGGATAAAGTCAGCAATGATTTGTCTCTTTGGTCAGCATCAAACTCGCTGCGTCACCGTTTTCCCGGTGTCGTATGCATTTCTTTTTTACGGAGAGTTTGATCCTGGCTCAGGATGAACGCTGGCGGCGTGCTTAACACATGCAAGTCGAACGGTGAACACGGAGCTTGCTCTGTGGGATCAGTGGCGAACGGGTGAGTAACACGTGAGCAACCTGCCCCTGACTCTGGGATAAGCGCTGGAAACGGCGTCTAATACTGGATACGAGTAGCGACCGCATGGTCAGTTACTGGAAAGATTTATTGGTTGGGGATGGGCTCGCGGCCTATCAGCTTGTTGGTGAGGTAATGGCTCACCAAGGCGTCGACGGGTAGCCGGCCTGAGAGGGTGACCGGCCACACTGGGACTGAGACACGGCCCAGACTCCTACGGGAGGCAGCAGTGGGGAATATTGCACAATGGGCGCAAGCCTGATGCAGCAACGCCGCGTGAGGGATGACGGCCTTCGGGTTGTAAACCTCTTTTAGCAGGGAAGAAGCGAAAGTGACGGTACCTGCAGAAAAAGCGCCGGCTAACTACGTGCCAGCAGCCGCGGTAATACGTAGGGCGCAAGCGTTATCCGGAATTATTGGGCGTAAAGAGCTCGTAGGCGGTTTGTCGCGTCTGCTGTGAAATCCGGAGGCTCAACCTCCGGCCTGCAGTGGGTACGGGCAGACTAGAGTGCGGTAGGGGAGATTGGAATTCCTGGTGTAGCGGTGGAATGCGCAGATATCAGGAGGAACACCGATGGCGAAGGCAGATCTCTGGGCCGTAACTGACGCTGAGGAGCGAAAGGGTGGGGAGCAAACAGGCTTAGATACCCTGGTAGTCCACCCCGTAAACGTTGGGAACTAGTTGTGGGGTCCATTCCACGGATTCCGTGACGCAGCTAACGCATTAAGTTCCCCGCCTGGGGAGTACGGCCGCAAGGCTAAAACTCAAAGGAATTGACGGGGACCCGCACAAGCGGCGGAGCATGCGGATTAATTCGATGCAACGCGAAGAACCTTACCAAGGCTTGACATATACGAGAACGGGCCAGAAATGGTCAACTCTTTGGACACTCGTAAACAGGTGGTGCATGGTTGTCGTCAGCTCGTGTCGTGAGATGTTGGGTTAAGTCCCGCAACGAGCGCAACCCTCGTTCTATGTTGCCAGCACGTAATGGTGGGAACTCATGGGATACTGCCGGGGTCAACTCGGAGGAAGGTGGGGATGACGTCAAATCATCATGCCCCTTATGTCTTGGGCTTCACGCATGCTACAATGGCCGGTACAAAGGGCTGCAATACCGCGAGGTGGAGCGAATCCCAAAAAGCCGGTCCCAGTTCGGATTGAGGTCTGCAACTCGACCTCATGAAGTCGGAGTCGCTAGTAATCGCAGATCAGCAACGCTGCGGTGAATACGTTCCCGGGTCTTGTACACACCGCCCGTCAAGTCATGAAAGTCGGTAACACCTGAAGCCGGTGGCCTAACCCTTGTGGAGGGAGCCGTCGAAGGTGGGATCGGTAATTAGGACTAAGTCGTAACAAGGTAGCCGTACCGGAAGGTGCGGCTGGATCACCTCCTTTCTAAGGAGCATCTGACTCTTTGGAGTCCAGAACCCAGATCGAAGACGTTCGTTCTTCGCTGGGAGCTCATGGGTGGAACATTTGACATGGTGCGAAGGAAGAAGCTCTCGCTTAGTACACCGCTTGCGGTGGGAACGGGGAGGGTTTCGGATGTCGCACTTGCACGCTGTTGGGTCCTGAGGGACCGGATGCGATCTTCGGATCGTTTCTGTACCTCTGGGCCTCTTGTTGTTTCCCCTGTGGGGGTGGCGAGAAGGGGTACCGCCCGTACTTTGAGAACTACACAGTGGACGCGAGCATCTTGCAGCCGGCTTCGGTCGGTTGCACAAGATGATCTTAAAGATCATTAGTCAATTTCATGCCAGGCCTTTGGGTCTGGTGTCGATTCTGATTCAAACTCATGTGATTTCAAGTCTTTAAGAGCAAACGGTGGATGCCTTGGCATCTGGAGCCGAAGAAGGACGTAGCAATCTGCGATAAGCCTCGGGGAACTGATAAGCAAGTTTTGATCCGAGGGTGTCCGAATGGGGAAACCCCGCTGGGCGGCGTGCCGACCTAGTGACTCCCGCCTGAATATATAGGGCGGGTAGAGGGAACGTGGGGAAGTGAAACATCTCAGTACCCACAGGAAGAGAAAGCAACCGCGATTCCGTTAGTAGTGGCGAGCGAAACCGGAACAGGCTAAACCTAGCGTGTGTGATAGCCGGCAGGCGTTGCACGTTGGGGGTTGTGGGACTTTTCAGTCATCTCTGCCGAGATGGCGGCGTTACACGATGGTATAGACGAACGGTCTTGAAAGGCCGGTCATAGAGGGTGCCAACCCCGTAGTCGAAATGCCAACCGTGGCGCGAAGAGTATCCCAAGTAGCACGGGGCCCGTGAAATCCCGTGTGAATCTGTCAGGACCACCTGATAAGCCTAAATACTCCCAGATGACCGATAGCGGACAAGTACCGTGAGGGAAAGGTGAAAAGTACCCCGGGAGGGGAGTGAAATAGTACCTGAAACCGTTTGCTTACAAACCGTTGGAGCAGCCTTAGTAGCTGTGACAGCGTGCCTTTTGAAGAATGAGCCTGCGAGTTAGCGATATGTGGCGAGGTTAACCCGTTGAGGGGTAGCCGTAGCGAAAGCGAGTCTGAATAGGGCGATTCAGTCGCATGTCCTAGACCCGAAGCGAAGTGATCTATCCATGGCCAGGTTGAAGCGACGGTAAGACGTCGTGGAGGACCGAACCCACTTAGGTTGAAAACTGAGGGGATGAGCTGTGGATAGGGGTGAAAGGCCAATCAAACTTCGTGATAGCTGGTTCTCTCCGAAATGCATTTAGGTGCAGCGTTGCGTGTTTCTTGCCGGAGGTAGAGCTACTGGATGGCCGATGGGCCCTACAAGGTTACTGACGTCAGCCAAACTCCGAATGCCGGTAAGTGAGAGCGCAGCAGTGAGACTGTGGGGGATAAGCTTCATAGTCGAGAGGGAAACAACCCAGACCACCAACTAAGGTCCCAAAGCGCGTGCTAAGTGGGAAAGGATGTGGAGTTGCCTTGACAACCAGGAGGTTGGCTTAGAAGCAGCCACCCTTGAAAGAGTGCGTAATAGCTCACTGGTCAAGTGATTCCGCGCCGACAATGTAACGGGGCTCAAGCACGCCACCGAAGTTGTGGCATTGACATTATTGGTAGGCCTTCGTGGTCCAGCCGTGTTGATGGGTAGGAGAGCGTCGTGTGGCCAGCGAAGCGGCGGTGTAAACCAGCCGTGGAGGCTACACGAGTGAGAATGCAGGCATGAGTAGCGAAAGACGTGTGAGAAACACGTCCTCCGAAAGACCAAGGGTTCCAGGGTCAAGCTAATCTTCCCTGGGTAAGTCGGGACCTAAGGCGAGGCCGACAGGCGTAGTCGATGGACAACGGGTTGATATTCCCGTACCGGCGAAGAACCGCCCAAGCTAATCCAGTAGTGCTAAGTGTCTGAATCCCAGTGACTGATCCCTTCGGGGTGACGCGTTGGGCCTAGCGCACGACCCCATTCTGGTGCGGTTAGCGTATTAACAGGTGTGACGCAGGAAGGTAGTCCAAGCCAGGCGATGGTTGTCCTGGTGCAAGTGCGTAGGCCGAGAGATAGGCAAATCCGTCTCTCACATAGGCTGAGACACGATGCGGATAAAAAGTGGATGATCCTATGCTGCCAAGAAAAGCATCGACGCGAGGTTCTAGCCGCCCGTACCCCAAACCGACTCAGGTGGTCAGGTAGAGAATACCAAGGAGATCGAGAGAATCGTGGTTAAGGAACTCGGCAAAATGCCCCCGTAACTTCGGGAGAAGGGGGGCCTTCGACGTATTAGGACTTGCTCCGAAAGCGTTTGGAGGCCGCAGAGACTAGTGGGTAGCGACTGTTTACTAAAAACACAGGTCCGTGCCAAGTCGCAAGACGATGTATACGGACTGACGCCTGCCCGGTGCTGGAAGGTTAAGAGGACCGGTTAGCCGCAAGGCGAAGCTGAGAATTTAAGCCCCAGTAAACGGCGGTGGTAACTATAACCATCCTAAGGTAGCGAAATTCCTTGTCGGGTAAGTTCCGACCTGCACGAATGGCGTAACGACTTCCCAACTGTCTCAACCGCGAACTCGGCGAAATTGCATTACGAGTAAAGATGCTCGTTACGCGCAGCAGGACGGAAAGACCCCGTGACCTTTACTACAGCTTGGTATTGGTGTTCGGTGTGGCTTGTGTAGGATAGGTGGGAGACTGTGAAGCATGGACGCCAGTTCATGTGGAGTCATTGTTGAAATACCACTCTGGTCACTCTGGATATCTAACTTCGAACCGTAATCCGGTTCAGGGACAGTGCCTGGTGGGTAGTTTAACTGGGGCGGTTGCCTCCCAAAAAGTAACGGAGGCGCCCAAAGGTTCCCTCAACCTGGTTGGCAATCAGGTGTCGAGTGTAAGTGCACAAGGGAGCTTGACTGTGAGACTGACAGGTCGAGCAGGGACGAAAGTCGGGACTAGTGATCCGGCAGTGGCTTGTGGAAGCGCTGTCGCTCAACGGATAAAAGGTACCTCGGGGATAACAGGCTGATCTTGCCCAAGAGTCCATATCGACGGCATGGTTTGGCACCTCGATGTCGGCTCGTCGCATCCTGGGGCTGGAGTAGGTCCCAAGGGTTGGGCTGTTCGCCCATTAAAGCGGTACGCGAGCTGGGTTTAGAACGTCGTGAGACAGTTCGGTCCCTATCCGCTGCGCGCGTAGGAAATTTGAGAGGATCTGACCCTAGTACGAGAGGACCGGGTTGGACGAACCTCTGGTGTGTCAGTTGTTCCGCCAGGAGCACCGCTGATTAGCTACGTTCGGGATGGATAACCGCTGAAAGCATCTAAGCGGGAAGCCGGCCTCAAGATGAGATTTCCATACCTTCGGGTGAGAGGCTCCCAGCCAGACTACTGGGTTGATAGGCCAGATGTGGAAGTGCAGTAATGCATGCAGCTGACTGGTACTAATAAGCCGATGACTTGATAACACACCGTTTGTTGGTGCTACGCGTCCACTGAGTGGTTCTCGATGTACGGTCGAGAACCCTACAGACAACAATGATTTGTCTATAGGTTTGATTGAAACATCAATAGTGTTTCGGCGGCCATAGCGTGAGGGAAACGCCCGGTTTACATTCCGAACCCGGAAGCTAAGCCTCACAGCGCCGATGGTACTGCAGGGGGGACCCTGTGGGAGAGTAGGACACCGCCGGACTTCTTTTACACAGAAAAGCCACCCAATGTTGGGTGGCTTTTCTGCGTTAACGTGTGCGCAAACGCAAGCGCAAGCGCAGTCGTCGACTGATCGGGCGCAGCAGAGAATGCGCCGCCTCAGCGCTTGAGCCGTGACTCGAGTACGGACGCCGTCTCGATCACGGCGTCCGCGAGGATACGCTCATCGAGCTCGCCGCCGGCCCAGGTCACAGCGACCGCGGCCACGGGCCAGCCCGCATGATCGCGGACGACGGCGCCGACGCTGCGCAGTCCGTCTGCCACCTCGCTGTCCTCGGTCGCATAGCCGCGTTCACGAACGGTGCGCAGCAGCTCGCGCAGTTCGCCCGGCTTCCGGGGGCCGCGTCCCGTACGGTCGGGGAACGCAGACGCGCTCGGATACAGTGCGCGCACCTGCTCGCGGGGGAGCGCAGCCAGCATGGCCCGCCCCGAGGCGGTGAGATGCGCGGGCAGGCGGACGCCGACATCCGTCACGAGAGCCTGCCGTCGGGGAGCGCGCTCCTCGACGATATAGAGCACGTCGCCGCCGCTCATCACCGCCAGGTGGGTGCTCTCCCCGAGACGATCTGAGAGGGCGGCCACAAGAGGCCGCCCGATGCGCGCGAGCGGCTGCTGCCGCGCGTATCCGCCGGCGAGTTCGAATGCCGAGGTGCCGAGGCCCCAGCGCCGGTCTTCCTTCATGTGCAGCACGAACCCGTGCGCAGCGAGGGTCGTGAGCAGGTGATAGACGGTCGACCGGGGCAGCTCGAGTTCGCGGGCGATCGCCGAGGCGGCGACGGGCGCGGGGCGCCCGGCCAGATAGCTCAGGATCCGCAGCGTGTTGTGGGCGGCGGGCACCTGCGCGGCGGCCACTTCATTGTCTGGGATCACAGACACAGGATGTCACGATCACCTGCCACGCGCGACCCGTCGGGTGTGGAATCGAGACATGACCGATCTTCCCGCCGTTCTCGTCGGCGATGCACCCCTGAGCCCCGCCGACGTCGTCGCCGTGGCGCGCCATGGCGCGAGCGTTACGATCAGCTCCGCCGCTCTCGACCGGGTCGCGGAGACGCGGCGCGTGATCGACGGACTCGCGGCAGATCCGCACCCGCACTACGGCGTCTCGACGGGTTTCGGCGCGCTCGCGACGACGTTCATCGCCCCCGACCGCCGCCTTCAGCTGCAGGCGAGCCTCATCCGCTCGCACGCGGCCGGCACCGGCGCGGAGGTCGAACGCGAGGTCGTCCGCGGCCTGCAGCTACTGCGCCTTCAGACGCTCTCCTCCGGCCGGACGGGTGTTCGCCCCGTCGTGGTCGAGACCTACGCTGCTCTGCTGAACGCGGGCATCACCCCGATCGTGCGCGAATACGGATCGCTGGGGTGTTCCGGTGACCTCGCCCCGCTCGCGCACATCGCGCTCGCGGCGATGGGAGAGGGCGATGTCCGTGACGCCGAGGGGACGCTCATCCCGGCATCCGACGCGCTGGCCGCTGCCGGCATCCATCCCCTCACTCTCGTCGAGAAGGAAGGCCTCGCGCTCATCAACGGCACCGACGGCATGCTCGGCATGCTCGTGCTGGCGCTGCACGACCTCGAGACGCTGCTCGTGACGGCCGACATGGCGGCGGCGATGTCGGTCGAGTCGCAGCTCGGCACGGATGCCGTCTTCGCGGCCGACCTCATGGCGCTGCGACCGCAGTCCGGCCAGGCCGAGTCGGCGGCGAACCTGCGGGCCTTCCTGCACGATTCGCCGATCGTGCACAGCCACAAGGGACCGGAGGACGGGCGCGTGCAGGACGCGTACTCCCTGCGCTGTTCGCCGCAGGCCCACGGCACCGCGCGCGACACGATGGGCTACGCATCGACCATCGCCGAGCGCGAGCTCGCCAGCGTCATCGACAACCCGGTGATCACGGTCGATGGGCGCATCGAGTCGAACGGCAACTTCCACGGTGCACCGGTCGCAGCGGTGCTGGACTTCCTGGCCATCTCGGTCGCCGACGTGGCCTCCATCTCCGAGCGCCGCACCGACCGCGCGCTCGATCCGGCACGCAACCACGGGCTGCCGCCCTTCCTCGCCGACGAGGTCGGTGTCGACTCGGGGCTGATGATCGCGCAGTACGCGGCGGCTGGAATCGTCTCGGAGCTCAAGCGGCTCGCCGTTCCGGCATCCGTCGATTCCATCCCGTCCTCGGCGATGCAGGAGGACCACGTCTCGATGGGGTGGGCTGCTGCTCGCAAGCTGCGCCGTGCGATCGACGGCCTCGGCCGTGTCATCGCGATCGAGGTGCTCACCGGTGCTCGTGCGCTGGATCTGCGCGCTCCGCTGCAGGCCGGCCCCGCGACCGGAGCGGTGCGCGACCTGGTGCGCACGGTCGCCGCGGGCCCCGGACCCGACCGATTCCTCTCACCCGACATGGAGGCCGTGACTGCACTCGTGCAGTCCGGCGCCATCGCCCGCATCGCAAAGGAGCACGCGAATGACTGACATCACGACGGATACGACTCCGACCACCGGGCCGCGCACGGTTCGCGCCGCCCGTGGCAACCAGCGCACCGCCAAGAGCTGGGGTGCGGAGGCGGCGAAGCGGATGCTGATGAACAACCTCGACGCCGAGGTCGCCGAGCACCCCGAAGACCTCGTCGTCTACGGCGGTACGGGCAAGGCGGCGCGCAGCTGGGAGGCGTACGACGCGATCGTCCGCACGCTCGATGAGCTCGAGCCGGACGAGACGCTGCTCGTGCAGTCGGGCAAGCCGGTCGGCGTCTTCCGCACGCACGAGTGGGCGCCGCGCGTGCTGATCGCCAACTCGAACCTCGTGGGCGACTGGGCCAACTGGCCCGAGTTCCGCAAGCTCGAAGAGCTCGGTCTGATCATGTACGGCCAGATGACCGCGGGGTCGTGGATCTACATCGGCACCCAGGGCATTCTGCAGGGCACGTACGAGACGTTCTCCGCGGTCGCCCGCTCGCTGGGCAAGGACTCGCTCAAGGGAACGCTGACGCTGACCGGCGGTGCGGGTGGCATGGGCGGCGCTCAGCCACTCGCGGTGACGCTCAACGACGGCGCCGTGCTGATCGTCGACGTCGACGAATCGCGTCTCGCCCGTCGTGTGCAGCACGGCTACCTCGACGAGTACACCACCGATCTCGATGCGGCGATCGCGCGGGTCGTCGCGGCGAAGGATGCGGGCGAAGCGCTCTCGGTGGGCGTGGTCGGCAACGCGGCCGAGGTCTTCCCCGAACTGCTGCGTCGCGGGGTGCCGATCGACATCGTCACCGATCAGACCAGCGCGCACGACCCGCTCGCCTACCTGCCGGTCGGCATGGCCGTCGCCGACTGGAAGTCCGAGGCCGAGCGGGATGCGGAGGAGTTCACCCGCCGCTCGCGCGAGTCGATGGCTCAGCATGTCGCGGCCATGGTCGCGTTCCAGGATGCCGGGGCCGCGGTCTTCGACTACGGCAACTCGATCCGGGCCGAGGCGCAGCTCGGCGGATTCGATCGCGCCTTCGAGTTCCCGGGCTTCGTGCCGGCGTACATCCGCCCGCAGTTCGAAGAGGGTCGCGGACCCTTCCGCTGGGCGGCGCTCTCGGGCGACCCCGAGGACATCTACAAGACCGACCGTGCGATCGCCGAGCTGTTCCCCGAAGACAAGGCTCTCCACCGCTGGCTCGAGAAGGCCGGCGAGAAGGTGCACTTCGAGGGCCTGCCCGCGCGCATCTGCTGGCTCGGATACAAGGAGCGCCACCTCGCCGGCCTCAGGTTCAACGAGATGGTGGCCTCGGGGGAGCTGGCCGCGCCGATCGTGATCGGCCGCGACCACCTCGACTCCGGCTCCGTGGCGTCGCCGTATCGTGAGACGGAGGCCATGAAGGACGGCTCGGATGCGATCGCCGACTGGCCCCTGCTGAACGCGCTGCTCAACACGGCATCCGGTGCATCGTGGGTGTCGCTGCACCATGGCGGCGGAGTCGGCATCGGGCGCTCGATCCATGCAGGGCAGGTGACCGTCGCCGACGGATCGGCGCTCGCCGCCGAGAAGCTCGAACGCGTGCTCACCAACGATCCGGGCACTGGCGTCATGCGCCATGTCGACGCCGGATACGAGCACGCTCGGGACATCGCCCGTGAGCGTGGACTCAAGGTGCCGATGCTGTGAGCACCTCGCTGATCACGAACATCGCCGAGCTGACGACCAACGTCGCCTCGCCCGACGGCGACCGCTTCGGCACGCTCGTCGACGCGGCAGTGCTCATCGACGGCGAGCGGATCGCATGGGTCGGGTCCGCCGCGGATGCGCCGGAGGCCGACGTCGTCCTCGACGCGGCGGGTCGCGCCGTCATCCCCGGTTTCGTCGACAGCCACAGCCACCTGGTCTTCGGAGGCGACCGCGCCGCGGAGTTCGAGGCCCGGATGGCGGGGCAGCGATACGCCGCCGGCGGCATCCGCTCGACCGTGGTCGCGACACGAGCGGCGAGCGACGACGAGCTGCGCGCGCGTCTGCGGGGATTCGTCGACGAGATGCTCGCCCAGGGCACCACGACGGTCGAGATCAAGAGCGGCTATGGCCTGAGCGTGCGAGACGAGGAGCGCCTGGTGCGCCTCGCGGCGGAAGTCACGCCCGAGGTCACCTTCCTCGGAGCGCACGTGGTGCCGGTGGAGTACGCCGACCGCGCGGACGAGTACGTCGACCTGGTGACAGGGCCGATGCTCGACGCGTGCGCTCCGCATGCGAAGTGGATCGACGTGTTCTGTGAGACGGGTGCGTTCTCGGTCGAGCAGTCGCGAAAGGTGCTCGAGGCGGGCATCGCCCAGGGGCTCGTTCCCCGAGTGCATGCGAGTCAGCTCGGCCCGGGTGAGGGAGTACGCCTCGCCGTCGACCTCGGCGCGGCATCCGTCGACCACGGCACCTACCTGACCGACCCTGACATCGAGGCGCTGGCGGCATCCGACACGGTGCTCACGCTGCTCCCCGGGGTGGAGTTCTCGACGCGCCAGCCGTATCCCGACGCGCGACGACTCATCGATGCGGGCGTGACGGTGGCGATCGCCTGCGACACGAATCCAGGATCGAGCTTCACGTCGTCGATGCCGTTCTGCATCGCGATCGCGGTCCGCGACATGGGCCTGACTCCCGCCGAGGCGGTGTGGGCGGCGACCGCCGGGGGCGCTCTGGCGCTGCGCCGCGACGATGTCGGCGTGATCACGCCGGGCGCGCGGGCGGACCTCGTGCTGCTGTCGGCGCCGACCCGCATCCATCTCGCCTACCGACCCGGAGTCCCGCTCGTCGAGCGGGTGTGGAAGGACGGCGTCGGGGTCTTCGCGGCACCCGGAACGGCAGAGGGGAGGAATCATGGCACTGTCGCACGATGAGCTCTGGCCGCGCGCGGGCTCCTGGCCCGGGTTCGAGACAGGCGATGACGCGGATGCCGTGCTGCTCGGCGTGCCGACCTGGCGAACCTCGCTGTCACCGACCGGAGCACACGCGACGCCCGCCGCGATCCGCGAGGCGCTCACCCGGTACAGCGCGACGCTCATGGGGCCGCCCGTGGTCGATCTCGGGGCGGCACTCCGCGTGCTCGATGCCGGGGACGTCGACGAGCCGGACGGCGAGGACGGCATCGCGACCACCGTCCGGCGCGTGCGCGAGCTCGCTGACGCCACCCGTCTCGTCATCGCACTCGGGGGCGACAACGCCCTGACCTATCCGGTCGCGCGCGGTGCCGGGGCCACCGGCCTCATCACCATCGACGCGCACTTCGATCTGCGTGACGGCATCTCGAACGGATCGCCCGTCCGTCGGCTGATCGAAGACGCGCCCGATGGCGAGAGGATCGACCCGACGAGGATCGTCCAGATCGGCATCGCGGACTTCGCGAACTCCGCCGCCTACGCGGCGCGTGCCGCCGAGTGGGGAATCCGCGTGATCACCCTCGACGAGGTTCGCCGCCGGGGCATCGAGGACGTCGTCGCGGAGGCGACGCGCATCGCCGGAGCGGGTGCCGCCGCCCGCATCCACCTCGACGTCGACGTCGACGCGGTCGACCGTTCCGCGGCGCCGGGCTGCCCGGCATCCGTTCCCGGCGGCTTCGCCGCGTGGGAGCTGCGCCACCTCGTGCGCGCGATCGTCGGCGACCCGCGTGTGGTCAGCGCCGACATCGCCGAGGTCGATGCGACCGCTGACACCGACGACCTGCGCACGGTGAGGCTCGCCGCGCTGTGCGTGCTCGAGATGCTCGCGGCGCTCGCGTCCCGCTGACACGGCGTCGGGAGAGCGCCACTCAGTTCAGCGCCGATGTCAGCCGGAACAGGCCGTCGAGGAAGGTCGACTTCGCAGGCTCGCGCAGCCATTCGTCGAGTGTCAGCTCCCGCCCGGCGGCGCGGTACTTCTGCTCGACCTGGCGCATCTGCGCGACGAAGGACCCGCCCCGCACCAGCAGCGACATCTCGGCGTTGAGGCTGAAGGAGCGGATGTCCATGTTGCTCGAGCCGATCACGGCGATGTCGTCGTCGATCGAGAAGTGCTTGGCGTGCAGGATGTACGGCGCGGGGTAGAGGAAGATGCGCACTCCGGCTCGCAGCAGCGTCTCGTAGTACGACCGCTGTGCGTGATAGACCATCGCCTGGTCGCCGAGCTCCGATACGAACAGCTGCACGTCGAGTCCGCGCTGGCATGCCGTGGTGATGGCATAGATCATCGCCTCGTCGGGCACGAAGTACGGGCTCGTCAGGATGACCTTCTCGGTCGCGCCGTGGATGAGCGAGAGGAACATCCGCAGATTGTTCTCGGTGCCGTATGCCGGCCCGCTCGGCACCATCTGGCAGTGCAGATCGGCGGGTGGAGGTGCGGGAACGGCGGTGGCCGGTACGCGTTCGACCGCGGACAGGTCCTCGCCGGTCTCGATGAGCCAGTCCGACAGGAACACCGCATCGACCTGGGCGACGACCGGTCCGTCGACGCGCGACACCAGCTCCTGCCACATGAGGCCGCGTCTGATGTTCTTCTCCGAGTTGTAGTCGCGGGAGATGAGATTCTGCGAGCCGACGAAGCCGACGCGGCCGTCGACGACGACGAGTTTGCGGTGGTTGCGCAGATCGGGGCGCTGGTACTCGCCCTTGAGCGGGCGAACCGGCAGCATCCATGCCCACGTCACGCCGACCCTGTCGAGCTCCGCGAAGGTCTCCTCCGACTTCGGGATCTTGCGCGAGGCGATGTAGTCGGCCAGCAGGCGCACCGTCACCCCGCGGGCGACGGCCCTCTCCATCGCGTCGAAGAAGCCCCGGGTCGTCTCGTCGCGCGCCGCGATGTAGAACTCCACGTGCACGTATCGCTCGGCGGAGTCGATGGCTGCGGCCATCGCGTCGATCGATGCCTGGTAGTCGTCGATCAGTTGCGCCGACGAGGCACCGACCATCGGCAGGCCGGTGAGGGCGTGATTCTGCTGCGCGACACGCTGCAGCCACCGCGGAGCCTCGGCATCCGGAAGGCCGAGGGCGCGCTCGGCGATCATCGCCGTGATGCGCTGCTGCTCGTCACGGCGCTTCTTCGGCAGCCGGAAGTCTCCGATCAGCAGGTAGAGCGCGATGCCGATGAAAGGAAGCAGGAACACGAGCAGCAGCCACGCCATCGCCGCGGTGGGCTTGCGATCGCGCGGGATGTAGATCAGCGCGAGCACGTTGATGCAGAACGCCGCGATCGCGAGCACCGACCAGACCAGGTTCGCGGAGAGCAGCGAGTCCATGACTCCTCCTTCGAGGGATGCCGGCATGCCAGAGGGGGTCCCCGTGCGACCTGCGCGAGTGAGGTGCACGCTAGCAGTGGCGCGGCCGCGCCTCCACAGGCCCTCACCCGGAGGGTGCGATGCCGTCCGCGCTGCTCAGACCCCGGGGATCAGCAGGTGCGCGATCGTGAAGATCGCCAGGCCCGCGAGCGCGCCGACGAACGTGCCGTTCAGACGGATGTACTGCAGGTCGCGGCCGACCATGAGCTCGATCTTCTCGGTCGTCTCGACCGGGTCCCATCGCTCGACGGTGTCGGTGATGATCGACGCGATGTCGTGGCGGTAGCGGTCGACGAGGAACACCGCGGCATCCGACACCCACGTGTCGACGCGGTGCTGCAGCGCGGCATCCGTCGTGAGCCTGTCGCCGATCTCCTGCAGAGCCTGTGCTGCCCGCACACGCAGACCGCTGTCGGGGTCGGCGAGGGCGGTGAGAAGTCCGTTCTTCGCCGTGTCCCAGGCCTCGGCGGCGAGGGCGCCCACGCGGGGGCTGTCGAACAGCGACGCCTTGGCGTTCTCGAGCTTGGCCCTCGTCGCGGGGTCGTTCTGCAGGCTGTCGGCGAGGCGGGCGAGGTAGCCGTCGACGGCGATGCGTGCCGGATGCTTCGGGTCGGCCTGCACGGCGCGGACGAACTTGACCGCCTCGTTGTAGGCGGTGTCGTCGACGAATCGGTGGGCGAGCTTCGGCACCCACCCGGGGAGCCTGCGCGAGATGAGTCCCGAGAACGACTCGGCGTTCGCATCCAGCCAGCGGCCGATGCTGTCGGCGGCGAGGTCGACCGCCCCGTGATGCGCATCGGCCTCGACGATCTTCTCGAGCCAGGCGCCGGCGGGCGGTCCCCACTCGGGAGAGACGAGGTGCTCGCGGGCGAGGTCGGTGATGAGGTCGCGCACGTCGTCGTCGCTGAGAGCGTTCAGGACGGCGGTCGCGATCGTCGCCCCCTCGGCCGCCACGCGTTCGGCGTGGGCGGGCTCACGCAGCCATTCACCGGCGCGCTTCGCGATCGCCGTGCTCGCGAGCTTGGTGCGCACGACGCTCGCCTCGAGGAAGTTCGTCTCGACGAACTCGCCCAGCGTGCGGCCGATCTCGTCTTTGCGGTTCGGGATGATCGCGGTGTGCGGAATGGGCAGCCCCAGCGGCCGACGGAAGAGCGCGGTCACGGCGAACCAGTCGGCGAGAGCACCCACCATGCCGCCCTCGGCGGCGGCGCGGACGTAGGCCAACCACGGCTGACGCTCCTGGAAGGCGAACGCGATCACGAACACGACCGCCATGAAGATCAGGGCGCCGAGAGCCACCGCCTTCATGCGGCGAAGAGCGCGAAGTCGTACCTGGTCTGCGGGCGACAGGAGCGCCATCGGGGTTCGCGGCATGACGTCATCCTTTCACGGTGAGTCCTCGCTGAGGTCGGCTTGCAGCGTCCGGTCCGTTCGCCCTTCACCGAGTCCACGCTGTGTAGTACTCTCACTACGGCCCGAAAGGGGGTCCATCGTGTTCACCATGACCGCTCGAGAGTTCAACCAGTCCGTCGCGCGCGCTCAGCGCGTCGCCGACGGGCAGCCCGTGATGATCACGAGACGTGGCGAGCCCGCCTATGTACTGCTGAGCATCGGAGAGTACGAACGCCTCCGGCCCGCCGCTCTGACGGAGGACACGCGATCCTTCCTGGACGTCGTCCGGCCCCTCCCTGAGGGGGCGGATCCCGATGACGTCTTCGGTCAGATCATGGACGAGATCGCCGCCGACAGATCGCGTGACTTCGGACGAGAGATCGACCTGTGACACCGTTCCTGGTCGACACGAAGGTGATCTCGGAGATCCGTCGGCCCAGGCCCGACCTCGGCGTGGCGCGGTGGTTCGGCGCGACGGCTCGGGAGTCCATTCACATCAGCGTGATCACCGGGCTCGAACTCGAGCGCGGCGTCCTCCTGGCGCGGAGACGGGATGCCGTCGCCGCCGCGTCTCTGGAACGGTGGCTGAATTCGGTCAGAAGCGGACTGGTGCACCCCGCTCTCGAGGTGACGCCGGCGATCGCTCAGATCACCGCAGCCATCCAAGTGCCGAACCGGCGTCCGCTCGGCGACTCGCTCATCGCGGCCACCGCGCTGCACCACGGACTGACGCTGGTCACCCGCAACGAGAGAGACTTCGACATCCCGGGACTCGCTGTCCTCAACCCGTTCTCGGGCTGACCGAGGCAGGATCCGAGTACCCTCGAATCGTGATCGAAGACATCAAGAAGCGTGCGCTGCACCGCACCAGCATCCTCGAGGGTCAGATGCGCGGAGTCGCGCGGATGATCGAGAGCGAGGAGTACTGCATGGACATCATCACGCAGTCCCGCGCGATCCAGCGTTCGCTCGAGTCCCTCAACCGCCTGCTGCTCGAGAACCATCTGCGCACGCACGTGACCCACATGTTCGACGAGGGCGGGGAGGAGCGCGACAAGGCCGTCGACGAGCTGCTCAAGGCGTTCGACTTCGACCGCAAGTAACGCCGCGCTCCTCCGCTCCGCGTCAGCGTCCGCCGCCGAACACCTCGCCCTCCATGGCGTCGTAGCCCTCGGCCTGCGGGTCGCCGTGCGAACCGCCTGACAGCGCGTACTCCTCTTCGGGCGAGAGTACGAGGCGGTGCCGGAAGAACAGACCGAATCCGAGCAGGATGATCGCGTAGACGATCGCGATCGCGATGATCGCCGGGCCGAACGTCGGGTTGAGCAGGAAGCCCACGAAGATCAGTGCCGCGATCACCAGGGCGATCACCGCGCCGGGGATGCCCCACGGGCTGACGTACGGACGGTCGACGTTCGGGAACTTCCTGCGCAGGATGATGAACGACACGAGCTGCAGCCCATAGGCGACGACGGCTCCCCAGACGGCGATGTTCAGCACGATCGCGCCGGCGACCGTTCCGGCACCCTCCGAGTCGACGGCCGTGAGCACGTCGAGCACGATCAGCGCGACGAAGCCGACCGCCGCGCCGACAGTGAGCGCGACCCACGGGGTCTGCCGCTTTCCGGTGAGCGAGAGGAAGCGGGGGTAGTAGCCGGCGCGGGACAGTGAGTACATGTTGCGTCCGTAGGCGAACATGATTCCCTGCAGCGACGCGAGCAGGCCGATGAGGGCGAACAGCGCGAGCACGGCGGCGAGCTGGTCGCCGACGATCGCGCGGAAGCCGTCGAGCAGCGGCTCACCGGCGGTGCCGGTGGCCTCGGCGCCGATCACGCCGGTGTTCAGGAACAGCACCAGGAGTCCGGTGACGATCAGGGTGCCGCGGGCCCAGAATCCTGCCTTCGGGATGTCGCGGGTCGGGTTGTGCGACTCCTCGGCCGCGAGCGGGAGCTCCTCGATGCCGAGGAAGAACCACATCGCGAACGGCAGCGCGAACAGGATCGGCAGGACGCCGTGCGGAAGGAACGCGGTCTGGCCCTCGTCGGGGACGATGTCCCACAGGGCATCCCACGAGAACGCGCCGGAGAAGATCGCCATGGCGGAGAACACCAGGATGATGCCGATGGAGATCACGGAGACGACGATCGCGAAGCGGAACGAGATGGCGGCGCCCGCGGAGTTCAGGGCGATGAAGACGACGTAGAGGATGAGGTACCAGACCCAGCCCGGCAGTTCGAGGCCGAGCAGCTCGCTCGTGATGCCGTTGGCATACGACGCCGAGAAATAGACGATCACCGCCGTGGTCGCGACGTACTCGATGGTCTCGGCGGCTCCGGTGACGAGACCGCCCCACGGACCCATGGCCGAGCGGGCGAAGGAGTACGCGCCACCGGTATGCGGCATCGCGGCCGCCATCTCGCCGATCGCGAAGATCATGCCGTAGTACATCGCCACGAGGATGGCGAACGCGATCAGCATCCCGCCGAAACCCGCGAAGTCGATGCCGAAGTTCCAGCCGGAGAAGTCGCCCGAGATCACCGCGGCGACCGCCAGACCCCACAGGCCCCAGACGCCGGCCGACCTCTTCAGCGTCCGTTTCTCGAAGTAGTCACTCCCGGCACGTGTATAGGTCGCTCCGGCGACCTTGCGGGATTCATTGCTCTGCTGGGACATCCGCTCTCCGTTCGCATGCGTGCAGGCGCCGGGTGCACCTTGCGGATGATTGTGACAGTCAATGGTGGTTTCGTCTACCTTTAGACGACGAGTTGATCTACTCTGAGGGCGAAGCCGGTCGGCCGATCGCTTCACCGCACGAGAACGGAGCGTCAGATGTCGGGCAACCTGAGCATCGAACAGCTGGATGCCGGCATCGCCGCCGGTGAGATCGACACGGTGATCGTGGCCTTCGCGGATGCGCAGGGGCGACTGGTCGGCAAACGCGTGTCGGCGCGGCTGTTCCAGGAGGACATCCTGGCTCACGGGGCCGAGGCCTGCGACTACCTGCTGTCGGTCGACGTCGACATGAACACCGTCGACGGCTATGCGATGTCGGGGTGGGACCGCGGCTACGGAGACATGGTGCTGAAGCCCGACGTCGAGACCCTGCGCAACATCCCGTGGCTCGAGGGCACCGCGCTGGTCATGTCCGATCTCGTCTGGCAGAACGGCGAACCCGTCGGGCCCTCGCCCCGGGCGATCCTCGATCGCCAGCGCGACCGTCTCGCCGAGCGGGGCTGGACCGCGTACTCGGGCACCGAGCTCGAGTTCATCGTCTTCGACAACACCTACCGCGACGCCTGGGCGCGCAAGTACGACGGGCTGACACCCGCGACCGACTACAACGTCGACTACAACCTGCTCGCCTCGACCCGCATGGAGCCGCTGCTGCGCGACATCCGCAACAGCATGGATGGTGCCGGGCTCTATTGCGAGGGGGTCAAGGGCGAATGCAACTTCGGTCAGCAGGAGATCGCGTTCCGCTATGCGGAGGTGCGGGAGACCGCCGACCAGCACGCGATCTACAAGAACGGCGCGAAGGAGATCGCCGAGCAGCACGGCAAGGCGCTCACCTTCATGGCCAAGTTCAACGAGCGGGAGGGCAACAGCTGCCACATCCACCTGTCGCTGCGCGACGAGTCGGGTGCCCCGGTCATGGCAGGCGACGGCGAGCACGGCTTCAGTCCCGTGATGGAGCACTGGATCGCCGGCATCCTCGCCACTCTGCGCGAATTCACCCTGCTGCTCGCGCCGAACATCAACTCGTACAAGCGTTTCGCGAAGGGCAGCTTCGCGCCGACCGGTGTGGCATGGGGCATCGACAACCGCACCTGCGCTCTGCGGGTAGTCGGCCATGGATCGGGGCTGCGGGTCGAGAACCGGGTGCCCGGCGGAGATGTGAACCCGTACCTCGCGATCTCGGCGATCATCGCGGGCGGTCTGCACGGCATCGAGAACGAACTGCCGCTGCCCGAGCGCTTCACCGGCAACGCCTACGAGGATGCGGTCGACCACCTGCCGACCACCCTGCGCGAGGCGGCGAAGCTGTTCAGCGAATCGACCATCGCGCGGGCGGCGTTCGGCGACGACGTGGTCGAGCACTATCTGAACCAGGCCCGCATCGAGGTGGAAGCCTACGACGCGGCCGTCACCGACTGGGAGCGCATCCGTGGCTTCGAGCGCCTCTGACCCCGCGCCGCTGATCGGCGTCACGACCTATCTCGAGCGCGCGCAGCAAGGGGTGTGGGATGTCAGGGCCGCGTTCCTGCCGGAGCAGTACCTCACGAGCGTGACCTCGGTCGGCGGCATCGCCCTTCTTCTTCCACCACAGGATCCGGATGCCGCAGATGCGGCGATCTCGGGCATGCACGGCCTCGTGCTCTCCGGCGGGGCGGACGTCGCGCCCGAGCTGTACGGCGAGGACCGGCATCCGCTCACCGACCCCGCGAGGGTCGACCGCGACGCGTGGGAGCTCGCGCTCTTCCAGGCGGCCGAGCGTCGTGGCATCCCGGTGCTCGCCATCTGCCGCGGTCTGCAGCTCGTGAACGTCGCCCGCGGCGGAACCCTGCAGCAGCACCTGCCCGAGTCGCTCGGCACCGAGAAGTACCGCATCGGCGGCGGTGTCTTCGCCGAGAACGACGTCGCGGTGTCGACCGACACACCCCTCGCCGACATCATCGGCGAGACCGAGATGCGGGTGCACAGCTACCACCACCAGGGGGTCGACCGTCTCGGCGAGGGGCTCGTCGCCGCCGCGCATTCGGACGACGGCCTCGTGCAGGCCTTCGTCGACACGTCAGCCGGCCACATCGTCGGCGTCCAATGGCACCCCGAGGAGAACGCCGAGGATCGGCGGCTCTTCACCGATCTCGTCTCACAGGCCCGTGCGTTCGCCGCGCGGCGGAAGGAGGACGCCCGATGAGCGCGTTCACAGTCATCAACCCGTCGACCGGTGCCGCGATCCGTGAGATCGCGCGCGCCGACATCGGAGAGACGGATGCCGCGATCGCCCGCGCGGTCGCAGCGCAGCGACGGTGGGCGGCTCTCGCCCCGGTCGCGCGGGCTGACGCGCTGCGGTCCTTCGCTCGTGCGGTCGAGGCCGCCACGGAGGAGCTCGCACAGCTCGAGGTGCGGAACTCCGGGCATCCGATCGGTTCGGCCCGCTGGGAGGCCGGACACGTCGCGCAGGTGCTCAACTACTACTCGGCCGATCCCGAGCGACTGTCGGGTCGGCAGATCCCGGTGGCCGGCGGACTCGACGTCACCTTCCACGACCCCTACGGCGTGATCGGAGTCATCGTGCCGTGGAACTTCCCGATGACGATCGCGGCGTGGGCGTTCGCGCCGGCGCTCGCCGCAGGCAACGCCGTCGTCCTGAAGCCCGCCGAGCTCACGCCGTTGACAGCCATCCGACTCGGCGAGCTCGCCCTCGAGGCGGGCCTTCCCCAAGGGCTGTTCGAGGTGGTCACCGGGTCGGGATCCGTGGTGGGGCAGCGTCTCGTCGAGCACCCCGACGTCCGCAAGGTCGTGTTCACCGGGTCGACCGAGGTCGGCATCGAGGTCGCCGCCGGCTGCGCACGCGCGCTCAAGCCCGTGACGCTCGAGCTCGGCGGCAAGAGCGCCAACATCGTCTTCGCCGACGCCGACCTCGAGAAGGCCGTCGCCGCGGTGCCCGGCTCGGTGTTCGACAACGCGGGCCAGGACTGCTGCGCCCGCAGCCGGCTGCTCGTGCAGCGATCGGTGTACGACCGGTTCCTCGAGATGCTCGAACCCGCGGTCAGGGCGTGGCGTGTGGGCGACCCGTCGAGTGCCGACACCGACATGGGGCCGCTCATCTCTGCCGCGCATCGCGACACCGTGTCGGGGTTCCTCGACGACGCGAGCATCGCGTTCCGCGGCAGCGCTCCGAGCGGCGACGGATTCTGGTTCGCGCCCGCCGTGGTGCTCGCCGACCCGTCCGACCGGATCGCCCAGCAGGAGGTGTTCGGCCCGGTCGTCGCGGTGATGCCGTTCGAGGACGAGGCCGATGCGATCCGCCTGGCGAACGACACCGCCTACGGTCTCGCCGGGTCGATCTGGACCGAGAGCCTCGGACGGGCCGTGCGCGTCTCGCGCGGCGTGCAGAGCGGCGTGCTCTCGGTGAACTCGCACTCGTCGGTGCGCTACGCGACGCCGTTCGGCGGCATGAAGGCATCCGGACTCGGGCGCGAGCTCGGTCCCGACGCCGCAGAGCACTTCACCGAGACCAAGAACGTCTTCTTCGCGACAGACGAATCCTGACCAGCGACACCCGGCCCGACCATCCCCACCTGCAACGGAGAGCACACATGACCATCGATCTGACCCAGCGCCTCAAGGACCGCGTCGCGATCATCACCGGAGGGGCGAGCGGGATCGGCTTCGCCACCGCTCAGCGCTTCGCGGCCGAAGGCGCGTTCGTCGTCATCGCCGACGTCGACCCCGCCACGGGCGAGAAGGCGGCGGCCGAGGTGGGCGGTGCGTTCCGTCCCGTCGACGTGGCCGACGAGACCATGGTGAACACGCTCTTCGACGGCGTCGCCGCGGAGTTCGGCCGTATCGACATCGCCTTCAACAACGCCGGCATCTCGCCCGCCGACGACGACTCGATCGAGACGACCGAGCTGCCGGCCTGGGATCGCGTGCAGGACGTGAACCTGAAGAGCGTGTACCTGTGCAGCCGTGCGGCACTGCGCCACATGGTGCCGGCGGGTCGCGGATCGATCATCAACACCGCGTCGTTCGTCGCCCTGCTGGGGTCGGCGACCTCGCAGATCAGCTACACCGCGTCGAAGGGCGGCGTGCTGGCGATGTCGCGCGAGCTCGGCGTGCAGTTCGCGCGACACGGCGTGCGGGTGAACGCGCTGTGCCCCGGGCCGGTGAACACGCCGCTGCTGCAGGAGCTCTTCGCCAAGGATCCCGAGCGCGCGCAGCGACGACTCGTGCACGTGCCGATGGGGCGCTTCGCCGAGCCGTCCGAGCTGGCCGCCGCTGTGGCCTTCCTCGCCTCGGACGACTCATCGTTCATCACCGCCAGCGCCTTCGTGGTCGACGGCGGCATCACGAACGCCTACGTCACCCCGCTGTGAAGCGGGACCATGTCTCTGTGACAAGGTGAAAGCATGAGTGAGCACCCTTCCGACGGCGATCTCGTCGAGGTGCGCCGGGCGGTCTACCGGCCGCTTCGCCGAGGCAACGCCCTCGAGGATGCGGTGGCTCGCCTCGTGCAGACCATCCGCCTCGGCGTCGTCGCCCCGGGGGAGTCGCTGCCGCCGGAACGAGAGCTCGCCGCCTCGTTCGGCGTCAGTCGCGACACCGTGCGCGAGGCGATCCGCGAACTCGCCGATACCGGATACCTGGTGCCCAAGCGGGGGCGGTACGGCGGCACGTTCATCGCCGATCCGCTGCCCCAGCCCTCGGATGCCGGGGAGGTCACGGCGGACGAGATCGACGATGTGCTGGGGCTGCGGCGGGTGCTCGAGACGGGAGCGGTGCGGGCTGCGGCGAGCCGGACGCTGGATGCCGCGACCCGCGCCGACCTATGGGCGCGACATGAGGCCGCGCTGCCCGCCGGGCCCGAGGAGTATCGGCGTCTCGACACGCTGCTGCACCTCGCGATCGCGGAGGCGGCCGGTATCCCCTCGCTCGTCGCGCTGGTCGCCGAGAACCGGGCCGACGTCAATGCGTGGCTCGACACATTCCCGCTGATGCCGCGCAACATCCAGCACTCGGGTGAGCAGCATGAGCAGATCGTGACGGCGATCCTCGCCGGGCGGCCCGATGTCGCCGAGGCGGCGATGCGCGATCACCTCGCCGGTTCCGAAGCGCTGCTGCGCGGATTCCTGATCTGAATCCGCGCAGCAGCGGCTGCGCCTCACGGCACTGTCAGCTCATGACTGCCTCGTCGGCGACGGCGAGAGCCTCGTCGAGCACGGCCAGACCGCGCACGAGATCGTCCTCGCCGATCACGAGCGGCGGTGCCACGTGCATGCGGTTGAAGTGCGTGAACGGCCAGACACCCGCCTTCTTGGCGGCGGCGGCGAAGGCGGCGACGGGCGCGGCATCCGCTCCGCTGGCGTTGAACGGCACGAGCGGCTCGCGCGTCTCCTTGTCGCGCACCAGCTCGACGGCCCAGAAGAGCCCGCGGCCGCGTACCTCTCCGACGCTCGGGTGGGTGTCGACCCAGCCGCGCAGGGTCGGCTCGACGATGCGCTCGCCGAGGTCGCGCACCCGCTCGAGGATGCCGTCGCGGCGGAACACCTCGAAGGTCGCGACGCCCGCGGCGCACGCGAGCGGATGCCCGGAGTATGTGAGCCCTCCCGCGAACGGCGTGGTGTCGAAGGCCTTCGCGATGCGCTCGGAGATGACGACGCCGCCGAGCGGCACGTACCCGGAGTTCACGCCTTTCGCGAAGGTGATCAGGTCGGGACGCCCGTCGTACGCGTCGATGCCGAACCACTCGCCGAGGCGGCCGAAGCCGACCATGACCTCGTCCGCGATGTAGACGATGCCGTAGCGGTCGCACAGCTCGCGCACGCCCTGCAGGTAGCCGGGCGGCGGCACGAGCACGCCGTTCGTGCCGACGACGGTCTCGATGATGATCGCCGCGATCGTTGAGGGTCCTTCGAGCTGGATGGTCTGCTCGAGGTGGGCGAGGGCGCGCTCGGACTCCTGCTCCGGCGTCTCGGCGTGGAACGGCGAGCGGTAGAGGTAGGGCCCGAAGAAGCGCACGGCTCCGGAATCCGGTGTGCCGTTCGCCCACCGGCGAGGATCACCCGTCAGCGAGATCGCCGTCGAGGTCGACCCGTGATAGCTGCGGTACATCGACAGCACCTTGTGGCGGCCCGTCGACTGGCGCGCCATGCGCACGGCGTACTCGTTGGCCTCGGCGCCGCCGTTGGTGAAGAAGACCTTCTCGAAGCCCTCGGGCGCGACCTCGACGATGAGTCGGGCGAGCTCGCCCCGCACGTCGTTGGCCATCGCCGGCTGGATGGTCGAGAGGCGACCCGCCTGCTGCTGGATCGCGGCCACGAGGTCGGGATGCTGGTGCCCCAGGTTGAGGTTCACCAGCTGGCTCGAGAAGTCGAGGTAGGCGTTGCCGGCGTAGTCCCAGAACGTCGAGCCCTCACCCGCGGCGACGGGCAGCGGATCGATGAGTCCCTGGGCGCTCCAGGAGTGGAAGACGTGGCCGCGGTCGTCCGCCCGCACCTGCGCCTCGGCCTCGGGGGCGGGGAGCGGATGCGATGCGCCGTGGCGATCGATGAAGTTCGTCATGTCTCGTGTCTCGGTTCTCAGTGTCTGCTCGGGGGCTCAGTGGTTGCTCGGGAAGCCCAGGTCGATCTGCGAGGGCGTGTGGTCGGGCCAGCGCGTCGTGACCACCTTCGACCGAGTGTAGAAGTGCACCGACTCGGGTCCGTAGATGTGCGAGTCGCCGAAGAGCGAGTCCTTCCAGCCGCCGAACGAGTAGGCGCCGATCGGCACGGGGATCGGCACGTTGACGCCGACCATGCCGACCTCGATGTCGAACTCGTACTGACGGGCGGTGCCGCCGTCGCGGGTGAAGATCGCGGTGCCGTTGCCGTACGCGTTCGCGTTGACGAGCTCGACGGCCTCGGCATAGGTCTCGACGCGCACGACCGAGAGCACCGGGCCGAAGATCTCGTCGTCGTAGACCTTCATTCCGGGAGCGACCCGATCGATGAGGCTGACTCCGATGAAGAAGCCGTCGGAGTCGAACTCCTTCGTCGTGCCGTCGACCACGACGGTCGCACCCTCCGCGGTGGCGCCGGTCACGTAGGAGGCGACGCGGTCGCGGTGCTCGCGGGTGATGAGCGGGCCCATCTCGCTCGCGGCGTCCGTGCCCGCGCCGATCGTGAGTCCGTCGATGCGCGAGGCGATCGCTGCGACGAGGTCGTCGGCGATGTCTCCCACCGCGACCAGCACCGAGACGGCCATGCAGCGCTCGCCGGCCGAGCCGTATGCGGCCGAGACCGCGGCGTCGGCCGCGGCGTCGATGTCGGCATCCGGCATCACGACCATGTGGTTCTTCGCGCCGCCCAGAGCCTGCACGCGCTTGCCCGCGTTCGCCGCCCGCTGGTAGATGGAGCGGGCGATCGGGGTCGATCCGACGAAGCTGATCGCGTTCACCCGCGGCGACTCGAGCAGCGCGTCGACGGCCTCCTTGTCGCCGTTCACGACATTGAGCACGCCGTCGGGCAGTCCTGCCTCCTGGAAGAGCTTCGCGATCCAGATGGCCGCCGACGGGTCCTTCTCGCTCGGCTTGAGCACGACCGTGTTGCCGCAGGCGATCGCCGAGGCGACCATCCACAGCGGCACCATGACGGGGAAGTTGAACGGTGTGATCGCCGCGACGACCCCGACGGGCTGCTTGACCGAGTGCACGTCGACGCCGCGCGAGACCTGCTCGCTGCGCTCTCCCTTGAGCAGGTGCACGAGGCCGGCGGCGAACTCGACGTTCTCGATGCCGCGCGAGACCTCGCCGGCGGCGTCCGAGAGCACCTTGCCGTGCTCCGAGGTGACGATCGCCGCGAGCTCGGGTGTGCGCTCCTTGAGCAGCTGACGCAGGCGGAAGAAGACGTCGGCGCGCTTGATGAGGCTCGTCTCGCGCCAGGCGGGCAGAGCGGATGCCGCGGCGGCGATGGCCTGGTCGACCTCGGCGGTCGACGCGAAGGCGACCTGCTTCGACACCTGACCGGTGGCCGGGTCGAAGACCTGTCCCGTGCGCGCCGCGTCGGCGGTCTCTGCTCCATTGATGAGGTGACGGACGATGTCCACGGGGCTCCTTCGTGCTGCGTGATCCGTATCGAACACTCTGACCGAGCAGCGATACGCTGGGTTCTCTCCCATGATCACAGAGCACGAGAGGGCGAACAGGTGTCAGAACGTAGCGACTTCGAGCTGGGTCGGACAGAACGTCCGGACGGCAGCACGTTTCTCAGCGTCTCCGACGTGCTCTCCGAGCCCGCCGTGCAGCAGGGCGGCCCGTCGGTGCTCGTGGGCGGCGCCGCTCTCGATGTCGCCGTGCGGTGGGTGCATGTCTCCGACAGCCCGGACGTCGCGCGGCTTCTCGACGGCGGCGAACTGCTGCTGACCACGGGCGCCGGGTGGCCGAGCGACGTCGAGCAGCTGCGGGACTTCGCGACCAGCCTGCACCGCGCGGGCATCGCCGGCATCGTGTTCGAGCTCGGCACAGCCCGGGAGGCGGTTCCCCAGCCGCTGGTCGACCTGTGTGCGACGGCCGGACTGGCGCTCATCGCGTTGACCCGAGAGGTCAAGTTCGTCGCGGTGACCGAGGCGGTGCATCACGCACTCATCGCCGCGCAGACGCACGCGCTGCACGAGCGGCAGCACCTGCACGAGCTCTTCACCGCGCTGAGCCTGCAGGGCGCGCCGGCCGATGTCGTGGTGTCCGAGACCGCGCGGGCGCTGCGCGCACCGGTGATCCTGGAGAACCTCGCGGGTGAGGTGATCGCGGCCGAGGGGCTCGACTCTCCGATCGCCGACGTCCTGAGCTCGCGTGGCGACGCCGAGCGGGTGCCGGTGCAGGCGCGGGGAGTGCGCTGGGGCACGCTGCTCGCCCAGCCGGGACCGGCTCACCCCGCCGGGCGGGTCACGGTGCTCGAACAGGGGGCGACGGCCCTCGCGTTCGGCTGCATCGCCGACGGCGGCGACACCGAATGGTCGCTGCTCGCGCAGCGCACGGTGATCGATGACCTGCTGGGGGCGCGCTTCGCGAAGGCCGACGACATCGACGCGCGGCTGCGTGCCGGCGGTTTCGCCCTCGCCGACCGGCAGTGCCACGGGATCGTCGCCCGAGGGTCGGCGTCGATCAGCGAGCTCGCGTATCGTGCACGGCAGGCGGGGTTCGCCGTCATGGCGGCCAGGGTCGAGGGCGACGACGTCGCTCTGCTGTCACTTCCGGCATCCGCAGTGCTGTCCGACGAGGTCGTGCTGCGCATCGCCGGTCCCGACCGCGCGGTGTTCGTCGGCCCGGTCGCCGATGACGTCGTCGGACTGCTCGGCTCGCTGCGCGCCGCGCGCGACCTCGCCGACAGCGACCGCGCCGAGGCGGGGGCCAGAGTGCGGCGGGTCGACGATCGCCCGCTCGAGAGGCTCGTCGCCACCCTGCGCGACGATCACCGGCTGCACGAGCACAGCGAGCGGATGCTGGCGCCGCTGATCCGTCACGACCGAGAGCGTCGCGGCGACCTGCTCGCCGTGCTCGCGGCTCTCGTCGCACACCCGGGCAACCGCTCGGCAGCGGCCGCCGCGAGTCACCTGTCGCGGTCGGTGTTCTATCAGCGCCTCACGCTGATCGGCGATCTGCTCGGTGCCGACCTCGACGACGGCGAGACGATCGCGGCGCTCCACCTCGCGCTCCTCGCGAGGCGGCGCACCGCGGTGACCGACTGAGTCAGAGCACCGACTGGGCGTCGGTGAGCACGCTCCGCAGGATCTGCTCGATCTGACGGAACTCCGCGGGTCCCACCGTCAGCGGCGGTGCGAGCTGGATCACGGGGTCGCCGCGGTCGTCGGCACGGCAGTAGAGCCCGGCCTCGAACAGGGCGGGGAGAGGAAGCCGCGCAGCAGCCGCTCGGACTCGTCGTCGTCGAAGGTCTCCCGCGTCGCTTTGTCCTTCACGAGCTCGATGCCGAAGAAGTAGCCGTCTCCGCGCACATCGCCCACGATCGGGATGTCGAGGAGCTTCTCGAGCTCGGCGCGGAACAGGGGCGAGTTCTCGCGCACGTGCTCGTTGAGCCCCTCCTCGTCGAAGATCGCGAGGTTCTCGAGGGCCACGGCCGCCGAGACCGGATGCCCGCCGAACGTGTAGCCGTGCGGGAACGACACGTCGCCCTTCGAGAACGGCTCGTAGATCCGGTCGCTGATGACGGTCGCGCCGATGGGCGAGTAGCCGCTCGTCATGCCCTTGGCGCACGTGATCATGTCGGGCACGTAGCCGAGGCCCGTGCACGCGAAGGTGTGGCCCAGGCGACCGAACGCGCAGATGACCTCGTCCGATACGAGGAGCACGTCGTGGCGGTCGCAGATCTCGCGCACCCTGGCGAAGTATCCGGGAGGAGGCGGGAAGCATCCGCCCGAGTTCTGCACCGGCTCGAGGAAGACCGCGGCGACCGTGTCGGCGCCCTCGAACAGGATCATCTCCTCGATGCGGTCGGCGGCCCAGCGGCCGAAGGCCTCGAGGTCGTCGCTCGGGCCGCCCATCTCGGCCGCGCGGTAGAAGTTGGTGTTCGGCACGCGGAACCCACCCGGGGTGACGGGCTCGAACATGGACTTCATCGCCGGGATGCCGGTGATGGCCAGTGCGCCCTGAGGGGTGCCGTGATAGGCGACCGATCGCGAGATGACCTTGTGCTTGGTGGGCTTGCCCATCAGCTTCCAGTAGTGCTTCGCGAGCTTGAACGCGGTCTCGACCGCCTCGCCGCCGCCCGTCGAGAAGAACACCCGGTTCAGGTCGCCGGGCGCCTCGGCCGCGAGTCGGTCGGCGAGCTCGATGGCGGCCGGGTGCGCATACGACCACAGCGGGAAGAACGACAGCTCGGAAGCCTGCTTCGCCGCGGCCTCGGCGAGGCGACGGCGGCCGTGGCCGGCGTTGACGACGAAGAGACCGGCGAGGCCGTCGAAGTACTCCTTGCCCTTCGAGTCCCAGATGCGGTGACCGTCGCCCTTGACGATGATCGGGACGCCGCTCTTCTCCATCGTGGACTGCCGTGTGAAGTGCATCCACAGGTGGTCCTTGGCCATGGTCTGGAGTTCGGCCTCGGACGGTGTCGGGCGTTGCGTGCTCATCTGGTCCCCCAGTTGTAGAGCTGCTTCTGCAGCTTGGCGTAGATGAAGGTCTCGGTCGACAGGACCCCGTCGATCGGGCGGATGTGATCGTTGATGAGGGCGAGGAGGTCCTCGTCGTCCTCGCAGACGACCTCGGCGAGGATGTCGAACGAGCCGACGGTGATGACGACGTAGTCGATGGCGGCGATCTCGGCGATGGCCTCGGCCACGACCCTCGTGTCGCCCGAGACGCGGACGCCGATCATGGCCTGCCGGGGGAAGCCGAGCTGCATCGGATCGGTCACTGCGACGATCTGCATCACGCCGGACTCGGTGAGCCGCTGCACGCGCTGGCGGACGGCGGCTTCGCTCAGTCCCACCTCTCGCCCGATGTCGGAGTACGAGCGTCGCCCGTCCTCCTGCAGCAGTTCGATGATCGTCTTCGCGACATCGTCCAGTGGGGGGTGCTTCTTCGAGGACGCCATGATGCGATCCTCGCACCGCAGCGGCCGGTCTTCAACTGATTCCGCAGAATCGGCAGAGCCTCAGGGGTGAAACCGCAGAATATCGCGCTTATGCCTCGAGGGGTCCGAGCCAGGCGCTCGCCGCGGTGGAGTGCGCCGATTCGGGATCGGAGGGATGGAATGCGCCCGCGAGGACGTCCCGGTAGAGACGCGACAGCTCGTTCGACGAGAAGTACGAGCCGCCGCCGGCGACGAGCATCGCCTGATCGACGACGTGCTTCGACATCGTGATCGCCCGGTGCTTGACGCCCGACAGCAGGGTGAACCACCGAGCGCCGTTGTCGACCCTCTCATCGACATCGCGGGCGAGCACCGCGATCTGCGGTGGGAGCGCGTCGTACGCGAGGCCCATGTCGGCGATGCGCCAGCGGATGTCGGGATCCTGGCTGTACGTCGCACCCGTCTTCTTCGAACGGCGCATCTGCGCGGTGAGCACCGCCAGGTCGAGGGCACGGCGTGCGATGCCCGTGTAGACGGAGGCGAGCAGGATCTCGAAGACGGAGAAGATCCCGAAGACGATGGGGTCGGGGTTCGGGCCCGGATCGATGCGACGCACCACGTGCGCGGCATCCGCCACGGCTCCGTCGAGACGCGTCGTGCGGCTCTGGGTGCCCCGCATGCCGAGGGTGTCCCAGTCGTCGCCCGTGACGACCGCGTCGGTGCGGTCGACGAAGGCGAAGACCAGCTTCGGAGCGTCGGCGCTCGTCGTGTCGAGGCCGTGCAGCCCGAGCCTCGTCCATACGGGCGCGAGCGAGGTGAAGATCTTCGTGCCGGTGAACGCGTAGCCTCCGTCGGCGGTGGGCGCGGCCTCGGTGTCGCTCCCGAACAGCACCAGGTCGTTGCCGCCCTCGCTGATTCCGAAGGCGAAGACCTCGCCCGCGACCGCGCCGTCCTGCACGAACTCGAGACCCGGCACGCCGCGGTCGGAGAAGACCTTCGCGACGCCGGTCCACACCAGGTGCATGTTGATCGCGAGCGCCGTGGCGGGAGCGGCGGTCGCGAGACGCTGCTGCAGGATCGCCGCCTCGGCGAGGCCGAGCCCCGCGCCCCCGCGTTCGGCGGGCACGAGGATCGACAGATATCCCGCGTCGCGGAGCTCATCGAGGTCCTGCTCGGGGAACGTGTTCTCGCGGTCGTGGATCGGGGCCCGCTCGCGGATGCGCTCGAGAAGGTCGTCGGGAAGGTAGGCGGTCGGATCGAAGGTGCTCACGCGAGTGCCTCTCTCAGCTGTCGGACGGTCTCTTCGGGCTTGTCGCGGTGCAGCGAGTGCCCGGCGCCCTCGACGACCGACATCGTGACGAGGGGGTTGGAGGCGAGGACGCCGGCCGCGACCTCGCCGGTGAAGATGCTGTAGACCGCGGGATCCGAGGCGATCACATGGGTGGGAACGGTCAGCCGGGCGGCATCCGCAGTGACGTCCCACGGAGTGTTCTGCGCACTCGTCTGCTCGACCGCCCAGGCGCTGGCGCGGTGCACCGCGTCGACCTTCAGCTCCCAGTCCTGCGGGTGCCAGTGCGGATGCTCCTGCCGCACCAGCTCCACCCTGTTGTCGGCGAAGGCGCGCTCCTGGCTCCTGCGGACGATCGCGGCATCCCGGCCGCCGACGAGGATCGCCGGATCGAGAAGCACGAGTCGGCGCGTCCACTCGGGAGCGGATGCCGCCGCCGCCGTGCTGGAGGCCCCGCCGAGCGAGTGGCCGACGACGGCATCCCAGGGTCCCCCTCCGTCGGGCGTCGTCGTGGCGAGGTCTGCCGCGTAGGCGGCGACCGAGTAGTCGAGGGCGCGCGGGGCGTCGCCGTGGCCACGCAGATCCACGGCGGTCGCATGCCATCCGGCGTCGGCGAGGTCGGTGCCGACGCGCCACATGAGAGCCGCGGACGAGCCGAGCCCGTGCACGAGGAGAACGCGACGATCGGATGCCGGGTCGCCCCAGGAGATGCGGGGCAGCGTGAGCGGTGCGGGCATGCAGCAAGCCTACGACCGGCTCGCGGCGGTGAGGCCTGCGGAGCTCAGTCGAGGGGCGGCAGGTCGCCGTGCGTCGTCAGCACGCGGGCCGCTGCGGTGTGGCCCGCGGACAGCCGTGCCGACAGATCTGCGCCGTCGAGGGTCGCGGCGAGGAACCCGGCCGCGAACGCGTCTCCGGCGCCGACCGGCTCGACGACCTCGACACGGGGAGCGGGCACGAACACCGGCTCGTCGTCGCCGAGGAACGCGGTCGCCCCGACGTCGCCGTCCTTGACGATGAGCAGCCCGCAGTGCGGCAGACGGGTGCGGATCTCGGCGGCGGTCGCGGTGCCCCAGATGCGCTCGGCCTCGTCGCGTCCGACGAAGGCGATGTCGGCGGCGTCCGCGAGGCGGGCGAGAGTGTCGGCGGCATCCTGCATCGTCCACAGTGCGCGGCGATCGTTGACGTCGAAGGACACGAGGGCGCCGGCGGCGCGAGCGTCGACGAACAGCTGATCGACCATCGCGCGGCAGGACGGCGAGAGCGCCGGGGTGATGCCCGTGGTGTGCACGATGCGGACGCCGGCGAGCTGGGCGGCGTCGAGGAACCCCGGTGCCATCAGCGAGGCGGCCGAACCGCGCCGGTAGTAGTAGACCGACGACGACTCCACGCCGGGGTCCTTGAACATGACGCCGGTGGGAGCATCCGCATCCGTCGTCACCCAGAGGTCGACGCCGCGCCGCTCGAGCTCGGTCGAGATGCGCACGCCGATCGGGTCGTCACCGAGGCGTGAGGCCCACGCGGCGCGGTGCCCTGCCGACACGAGCCCGACCGCGACGTTGCCCTCGGCTCCCGCCAGACCGAGCGCAGCCGTCTCGGTCTCGGCGAGCGGGGCGCCGAGAGCGGTGACGAGTCCCATGGACTCGCCGATGCAGACCACCTCGGGGGCGGCGGATGCGGGGGAGGGGGCAGAGCTCATGAAGGGGTGACCGCCAGGGGTTCGGTGTCGGGGTGGGGACTCGCGTCGCGATGGCGCAGGTCGGGGAAGGAGCGGACGAAGACGATCGAGACGACGAGGCCGGCTGCGGCGAACAGTGTCGCGGCGAGGTAGGCGCCGCGCGGATCCGTCGCGTCGACCAGGAAGCCGGCGACCGCCGAGCCCGCCGCGGCACCGATGAGCTGTCCCGTGCCCGCCCAGCCGAACGCCTCGGCGGTCTCGCTGAACTTCACGCTCGCGGTCGTGATGGCGAACAGCACGGCGAGGGCCGGCGCGATGCCGATGCCGGCGAGGACCAGCGTGCCGCCGAGCCAGAACACGTTGAGGGAGAACATGGTGAGCGCCAGGCCGACGGTGACGATCGCGAGACGGCGGGCCATCGCCCAGGGGCCGATGGGGATGTGTCCGAACGCGAGTCCGCCGGCGAGGCTGCCGACCGAGAAGACGGCGAGCACGAGGCCGGCGGCGAGGCTGCCGTGCTCGAACGTGGCGACGACGCCGACCTCGACGGCGGAGCAGGCGCCGATGAGGAGGAACCCGATGACGGTGGCGAGCAGCACGGGCGGCTTGAGGACGACCTTGCCGAGGGCGTTGCGGCTGCGGGGGATGCGCACGCGACCGACCTCGGGCGAGAGGATGAACCATGCCCCGCCGCCCACCAGCACGACGGCGACGAGCAGGAGACCCTCGGCGGTGCCGACCTGGGTCGAGACGAGGGTGATCACGACGGGCGCGATGACCCAGATGATCTCCTGCAGCGAGGCATCGAGGGAGAACAGCGGAGTGAGCTGCTTCGAGTTCACGAGCTTCGGATAGATGGTGCGCACGGCGGCCTGCACAGGCGGGGTCGAGAGGCCGGCGATCATGCCCAGGATCATGTAGCCGGGGATGCTGAGGGGGAGGAGCGCGAGCCCCAGCACGGCGACGACGCAGACGCTGAGCGTCAGGGTGAGCACGCGGCGCATGCCCCAGGCGCCCATCCACCGACTCGTGATCGGGCCGGCGACGGCCTGCCCGACGCTCGTCGCGGCGAGCACGAGGCCCGCCGAGCCGTATGACCCGGTCTGCTGCTCGACGTGCAGCAGGATCGCGAGCGAGGTCATCCCGTTGGGGAAGCGAGCGGTCAGCTGTGCAGCGATCATGCGCGCCACTCCGGGCGTGCGAAGAAGGTCCCGATATCCCGCCACGGGTCAACGCTACCGGGAGGCGCGGACGCGGGTCCAAGCGGCTCCTCCGCGACACGCCGCGACACGCCCAAACCGAGTTTCCACAGAAAATCCGATGTCCGAGGTCGGCCGTATCGTCCCCCCTGTGGATGGATCTCTCACAGGTCGTTCCCAGCCGCGATTTCTCGCGGTTCGGAGGCACTGTCAAGGGGGCTGTGCCTGTGGAAGAAACGGTGGAGAACCTGTGTTGTAACAGTGGAGAGCGGTGGAAAACTACACGTATGTAACTACTACCCCTAGTGGTCACCCTGAATGTCCGTACCTATATGTAGTATTGAGATCCCGGTGAGGGTCTACCGGAAAACAGCCTGATTCAGATGCAGGCCAGAGATGTGAGGGGAAGCGAAAAGATGTCGATCACGGTCTACACGAAGCCGTCCTGCGTTCAGTGCAACGCCACCTACCGCGCGCTCGACGCCAAGGGCATCGAGTACGAGATCCTCGACCTGTCGGAGGACGCCACGGCGCTCGAGCAGGTCAAGGCGCTCGGCTACATGCAGGCACCCGTCGTCGTCACCGACGAGGGTCACTGGTCGGGCTTCCGCCCCGACAAGATCGACGAGCTCGCCTCGCGTCTGGCGTGATCCGCCATGAGCGCCGTCGCGACCGCCGCGCCGCTCCTGGTCTACTTCTCGAGCGCCTCGGGTAACACCGCGCGCTTCGTCGAGAAGCTCGGGCTCGCGGCCCGACGCATTCCCCTTCTCCGACAGCAGGAAGAACTCGTCGTCGACGAGCCCTTCGTGCTGGTCACCCCCACCTATGGCGGGGGTGAGGGGCGCGGCGTCGAACGAGGCGCGGTGCCCAAGCAGGTCATCCGGTTCCTCAACGACGAGCGCAACCGGCGTCACATCCGCGGAGTCATCTCGGCGGGCAACACCAACTTCGGCGACTCGTTCTGTCTCGCCGGTGACATCATCAGCCGCAAGTGCAACGTGCCTCACTTGTATCGGCTCGAGATCTTCGGCACACAAGACGATGTAGATCGCGTGAGCGACGGATTGGAGCGACGGTGGGTACCGCAGTTGACGAGCAGGCAGGAGCCGACTCAGTGACGGATACGGTGGCGTTCAAGATGAACCCGACCTACGAGGGCCTGGACTATCACGCCCTCAACGCGATGCTGAACCTGTACGACGCGAACGGCAAGATCCAGTTCGACGCCGACAAGCGGGCGGCGCGCGAGTACTTCCTGCAGCACGTCAACCAGAACACGGTGTTCTTCCACTCGCTCAAGGAGCGCCTCGACTACCTCGTCGAGAAGGAGTACTACGAGCCGGCCGTGATCGAGCAGTACTCGCTCGAGTTCATCCAGAAGCTCAATGACCTCGCCTACGGCAAGAAGTTCCGCTTCGAGACGTTCCTCGGCGCCTTCAAGTACTACACGAGCTACACGCTCAAGACGTTCGACGGCAAGCGCTACCTCGAGCGCTTCGAGGACCGCGTCGTGATGACGGCCCTCGGCCTCGCCGGCGGCGACGAGCAGCTCGCCGTCGCACTGGTCGAGGAGATCATCTCCGGCCGCTTCCAGCCCGCGACCCCGACCTTCCTCAACTCGGGCAAGGCCCAGCGCGGCGAGCTCGTCAGCTGCTTCCTGCTGCGCATCGAGGACAACATGGAGTCGATCGCCCGCGGCATCAACTCCGCCCTCCAGCTCTCCAAGCGCGGCGGCGGAGTGGCGCTCCTGCTCTCGAACATCCGTGAGGCCGGTGCGCCGATCAAGCAGATCGAGAACCAGTCCTCGGGCATCATCCCCGTGATGAAACTCCTCGAAGACAGCTTCAGCTACGCCAACCAGCTCGGTGCGCGTCAGGGTGCGGGCGCGGTGTACCTCAACGCACACCACCCCGACATCATGCGCTTCCTCGACACCAAGCGTGAGAACGCCGACGAGAAGATCCGCATCAAGACGCTGTCGCTCGGCGTCGTCGTGCCCGACATCACGTTCGAGCTGGCGAAGAACGGCGAGGACATGTACCTCTTCTCGCCGTACGACGTCGAGAAGGTCTACGGCGTCCCCTTCGGCGACATCTCGGTCACCGAGAAGTACCGCGAGATGGTCGACGACCCGCGTATCAAGAAGACGAAGATCAACGCGCGCGAGTTCTTCCAGACGATCGCCGAGATCCAGTTCGAGTCGGGCTACCCGTACATCATGTTCGAGGACACGGTGAACAAGGCCAACCCGATCAAGGGCCGCATCAACATGTCCAACCTCTGCAGCGAGATCCTGCAGGTGAACACGCCGACCACGTACAACGACGACCTGTCGTACGACCAGATCGGCAAGGACATCTCCTGCAACCTCGGCTCGATGAACATCGCGCTGTCGATGGATGCCGATGACCTGGGCCAGACGGTCGAGACCGCGATCCGTGCGCTGAGCGCGGTGAGCGACCAGAGCCACATCCGCTCGGTCCGCTCGATCGAGGACGGCAACGACCGTTCGCACGCGATCGGCCTCGGCCAGATGAACCTGCACGGCTACCTCGCCCGCGAGCACGTGCACTACGGCTCCGAAGAGGGCATCGACTTCACGAACATCTACTTCTACACGGTGCTGTTCCACGCGCTGCGCGCCTCGAACAACATCGCGATCGAGCGCAAGCAGGCCTTCGACGGCTTCGAGGACTCGACCTACGCGTCGGGGGAGTTCTTCGACAAGTACATCGAGCGCGCCTGGGTTCCCGAGACCGAGAAGGTCAAGGAGCTCTTCGCGGGCAAGCACATCCCGACGCAGGAGGACTGGGTGGCGCTGAAGGCGTCGATCCAGGAGCACGGCATCTACAACCAGAACCTGCAGGCGGTGCCCCCGACCGGCTCGATCTCGTACATCAACAACTCGACGTCGTCGATCCACCCGATCGCGTCGAAGATCGAGATCCGCAAGGAAGGCAAACTCGGCCGCGTCTACTACCCGGCGCCGTTCATGACGAACGACAACCTGGAGTACTACCAGGACGCGTACGAGATCGGCTACGAGAAGGTCATCGACACCTACGCCGCCGCCACCCAGCACGTCGACCAGGGCCTGTCGCTGACGCTGTTCTTCAAGGACACCGCCACGACGCGTGACATCAACAAGGCTCAGATCTACGCATGGCGCAAGGGCATCAAGACGATCTACTACATCCGTCTGCGTCAGATGGCGCTCGAGGGCACCGACATGGCGGAATGCGTCAGCTGCATGCTGTAATCGGCGAGAGATGATCATGCTGGAATTGAGGGATCGCGTAGGCGGATGGCCGATCATCGGTCTCGTCTACGCGGTCCGCCGCTACGATTCGCCCGAGTATCGGTATGTCGGCATGACAACGAAGTCCGTGGGAGTTCGCAGCAGGCAGCACCTGAAATCTGCGCGGGCGGGGAAGAGAACACCTTTTTACGACTGGATCCGTGCGCGCGATTCAGAGCAAGTAGAGGTGTATTTCGAACCCGTTGAGATAGTGATGGGCAGCCAACTTGAGGCTTTGGGTCTCGCCGAGCAAAGCTGGATTGACGGCGGCCTGGGACCTCAAGGGCACGTCTGGACAGAGGCACAGCGTGAAGCCGCGGGTCAGCGATCGCGAGGAAGGAAACGACCGGATATAGGCTCCGGTCCGGATCATCCGAGCTGGGGGGCTCGACGTTCCGAGGAGCAGCGAGCCAGTTGGTCCGCTCAGCGCAAAGGCATGAACGCTGGGGAGAGGAATCCGAACTTCGCGAAGTTCGGACCCGAGCATCCGAAGTTCGGACATCGGATGTCCGAGCAGGCAAAAGCGAGGCTCTCCGAGATGCGGAAAGGCGAGTTGAATCCCAACTTCGGAACATCCGCGAGCGTCGAGACTCGACTCAAGATGTCGATGACCCGCGCAGGCAAGCCGATGCCATCCAGCAGGCGAAGCGCGCACACCAGGTATCACTCAAACAAAGGCGTGTTCAAGGACACGTGCGCATGCTGCGTCGATGACCGTCAGAATGCACAGGACGAAATGAGGAAAGACGAATGACAGGGCAGAAACTTCAGCTTGTCAATGAGGTTCAGGCGATCAACTGGAACCGCATCCAGGACGACAAGGACCTCGAGGTCTGGAACCGCCTGGTGAACAACTTCTGGCTGCCTGAAAAGGTGCCGCTGTCGAACGACGTCCAGTCGTGGAACACGCTCACGCCCGATGAGCAGCTGCTCACCATGCGCGTGTTCACCGGTCTGACGCTGCTCGACACGATCCAGGGCACCGTCGGCGCCGTCTCGCTGATCCCCGACGCGATCACGCCTCACGAAGAGGCCGTGTACACGAACATCGCGTTCATGGAGTCGGTGCATGCGAAGAGCTACTCCTCGATCTTCTCGACGCTCGCGTCGACGAAGGAGATCGATGAGGCGTTCCGCTGGTCCACTGAGAACCCGAACCTTCAGAAGAAGGCTCAGATCATCATGGACTACTACCAGGGCGACGACCCGCTCAAGCGCAAGGTCGCCTCGACGCTGCTCGAGTCGTTCCTGTTCTACTCGGGCTTCTACCTGCCGATCTACTGGTCGTCGAAGGCGAAGCTCACGAACACGGCCGACCTGATTCGCCTCATCATCCGTGACGAGGCCGTGCACGGGTACTACATCGGCTACAAGTTCCAGAAGGGTCTCGAGAAGGAGACCGAGGAGCGCCGCCAGGAGCTGAAGGACTACACCTTCAACCTGCTGTTCGAGCTCTACGACAACGAGGTGCAGTACACGCAGGACCTCTACGACGGCGTCGGCCTGACCGAGGACGTCAAGAAGTTCCTGCACTACAACGCCAACAAGGCGCTGATGAACCTCGGCTACGAAGCGATGTTCCCCTCGACCGTCACGAACGTGAACCCGGCGATCCTGTCGGCTCTCTCGCCGAACGCCGACGAGAACCACGACTTCTTCTCGGGTTCGGGATCGTCGTACGTCATCGGCAAGGCCGAGGCGACGGAAGACGACGACTGGGACTTCTGAGTCACTGTGCGGCGTCGCGCATTGCGGCGCCGCACACCACCCAAGTGACGGGGGACACCACTAGTTGGCCTCTAGGCGTTTCTACTTGGCCAATCGCCGACCGAGATGGCCAGAGTTGGACAAAGACTGCGCTCCGAGAAATGCGGCGTAGCTGTAGGCCCTCGGAAAAGATGAGATAGGCAAGCTAAACGTGGACAGCGTGCAGCTATCCGAGACATCGAGCTACTTGTTGAGATCGGTCTCGAGGACGCATCGCTGGGACAGTGATGTCTAGGAAGCCGCGACTCACCCGGCCGAATCTGGTGTCTCCCTGGCCAAAGGGGAAGACATCAGAGTCCGCCGGGCGAGTCGCGGCTTCCTTTGCGCTTGCGCTTCGTGATGCGATTGACGCGAAGGGGAAAAGCGTCCGCTCGGTGTCAAAGGATTGCGGCCTCAACCATCAGGCTCTGAACGCAATCCTGACCGGTGACGTCTGGCCAGACATGTACACCATAGCCATGTTGGAACAAGGTCTGGGAACGCCTCTGTGGCCAGGGTTCACGGCCGGCCGCGGTCATAGCTCGGTAGACGGTCGACCGGGAGAAGCCGGGGGGATCCCCACGGTGCAGGGGTGGTGGCTTGGTGACAAGCGTCTCCAAGCCACCGGATGGCCCTCTGGGTCATGGAGTGAGTTCGAAGACCCACGCCAGCGTATTCGCGAAGGGTGTACCGGAGCTCTCGGCGAAGTAGGTCGCGGTCACCACGAACACCGCGGCCCCCTGTTTGTCAGGCAGCAGCGACTGGAGGGGCACTGTTCCCGCTTCTGCTGCAATCGTGAGGGGGCAGGGTTCTGCCGCCAAGCAGTCGTAGATCCTCTCGGGTGGAACCGTCGGATCGATATCGATGAGGCTGCCAGGGTAGACACCGATTGTGAGGCCTGACGGGGTCACAGTATTAATGAGGTCCGCCTGGATCTGTTCCGCGTTAGCGGCTTTGATTCGTGGCACACCATCGATGCGCTCTGTCGGCGTAACTCGCTGTTCCTGACCGGTTCGCCAGTCCACCATGTACGGGGCGATCGTTTCACCCTCAACGAGGAGCGCAGGGGGATGGTCGGGCAAGTCTCGCAAGGCTTGAAACGACATGTCTTCTCCCAGGGTCGGCGATGGCGTGAGCTGTGGTTGGTCCGGGGCGCACGATGTGCACGCGACAGCGATGAGGCCCAGACCAACCAGCAGCACAACTAGTTTGCGTTGCATCCCAGCCGGGACTCATTGAGGCTCGACGTCTGAGCGACGTAGTTCGTCCCCGAGATGAGCACGCGGTGATACGCGTTACCGCGATAAGTCTGAAAGCCGTAGTCGGCGCAGACGATCTTCTTGTCGGGGCTGAGTTGTCTTGGTAGGACCACTTGCCTCTAGACGTTCGTATAGCGCTTCGCGACATGCGCGGTTTGCCTCCACCTCGAGCAGGAAGGATCGCATCATGGCGAAGTCATCGTCACGGTCATCCGCAAAGCCTTCGAAGGGGCAGTTGAGTAAGGCGGGTCGAGTCCTCGGGACTGACTCGTCGAGCAAGACCGCCAAGTCGAAGGCCGGATCGACGCTCGGCAACGGCTGAGCACAGTCACCTGCTGAATGATACGAAGGGGGCGGATGCTGCGGCATCCGCCCCCTTCGTCGTTCCCGCGCGCTCAGGCCGGGGTGTCGTTCGGGTCCAGCGTGCGCAGGGTGTCCTGCTCGACCTCGTTGTCGGCCGTCAGCTGGTCTTCGGTGTTCTCGTCGCCGCCGATGGCCGCGTCGCGGTCGGGGCTGGCGTCGCCCTGGATGGCGCCGCGGGGTGATTCGCCGTGCGAGCTGTCGCCCTGGATGGCGCCGCCCTGGGCAGCGCCCTGCGCGTTCTCGTCGTCGGCGTCGCCCTGGATGGCACCGCGCGGCGAGTCGCCGTGCGAGCTGTCGCCCTGGATCGCGCCGCCCTGATTGGAGCCCTGGGCGTTTCCGTCGAGCTCGTCGGGCTGACGCCCGGCGTCCGCCGTCGACTGGCCGTCAGGAGCGGTGTTGTGCTCGGGGATCACGTCGGGGGAGCCTTCTGCGGGCTGCTCGGGGTGCGGGGTGCGTCCTGTGTTCTGGTCCATGACGTGACGGTACGTCCACCCCGCCTGCGCGTGGAGGGCATTGACAAACCGGTCTCACGCGTTCCGCCCGCGATGCCCGGTCAGAACGCGGTCAGTCCTTCTTCGAGGTGCGGATCGGCGTGGTGACGGCTGCCTCGTCGCTGAACTCGACCGGTTCGGCCTTCTTCTCGAGGATCTCGGCCTCGTCGACGATGTTCAGCGGTCGCGTCTCGTCGAGCGTCATGAGGAATCGGCTGCCCTCGGAGCGGTGCAGTCGTCCGGAGGTGAAGACCCAGATGGCGCCGATCGCGCACGCGACGAAACCGGCGGTGCCGCCGAGCATGATCGCCGTGCGCGGCCCGAAGGTGTCGGCCACCCACCCGGCGATCGGGGCGCCGACCGGCGTCGAGCCCATGATCACGGCCATGTACAGCGCGAGCACGCGGCCGCGCAGGGCAGGCGCCGTGGTCATCTGCACGTAGCCGTTGGCGGTCGTCAGCAGAGTCACGATCATGAACCCGGTGAACGTCAGCGTGATCGCGTACGTCAGATACGTGGGCATGGATGCGGAGACGAACGCCGCGACGCCGAATCCCCCGGCAGCCAAGATCACGACACGCACCCTGGCTCGGTCACGCCGGGCAGCCAGGAGCGCACCGGCGAGCGAGCCGATCGCGAGCACCGAGCTCAGCACTCCGTACCCGTCGGCGCCCGCCCCGAACTCGATCGCCATGGTCGAGGCGAAGATGGGGAAGTTCATGCCGAAGGCGCCGATCAGGAACACCGTCACGAACACGACGCGCAGATCGCTGCGCCCCCACACATAGCGGAAGCCCTCGGCGAGTCCGCCGGGGCGGCGGTTCTTCAGGCGCGGTGCGAGCTGGCCGGTGCGCAGCATCAGCAGCGCGACGAGCATCGCCAGGAACGTCACGGCGTTCGCGATGAACACCCAGCCCGAGCCGATCGCGACGATCAGCAGGCCGCCGACGGCCGGGCCGATCATGCGGGCCAGGTTGAAGGATGCCGAGTTGAGGGCGACCGCGTTGGACGTGTCGCCGGCGGAGACCATGTCGGAGACGAACGCCTGCCGCGCGGGGGCGTCGAAGGCGTTGACGACACCGAACGCCGCAGCGAAGCAGAACATCATCGGCAGCGTCATCACCCCGTTGAGCAGCAGCACGCCGACGGCGATCGCGAGCATCAGCAGGGCGCTCTGGGTGGCGAGCAGGATGCGGCGGCGCTCGAAGCGATCGGCGACCCATCCGGTGAGGCTCACGAGCACGAGCGGCGGACCGAACTGCAGCGCCATCGTGACGCCCATGGCCGCGGCGTCGTTGTCGGTGAGCTCGGTGAGCACGACCCAGTCCTGGGCGGTCGCCTGCATCCACCCGCCGATGTTCGAGACGAGGGCACCGGCGAACCAGATGCGGTAGTTGATGTTCGAGAAGGAACGGAACATCGCGCTCATCGGTCGACCACCTTTCGCATCAGGGCGCTCGCTGCGCGCAGCGTCGCCAATTCGTCCTCCGTGAAGTCCAGTTCGCCGAGCATCTCGGCGAGCAGCTCGTCTCTTCGTCGGATGGTCTGCTCCACGATCTCGGTGCCTGCCTCGGTGATGTCGACCTGCACGCGGCGGCGATCTTCGGCATCCGGAGTGCGGAGCACGAATCCCTGCTCTTCGAGCCCGTTGATCATGTTCGTCATCGACGGCGCGGTGACCCGCTCGCGCTCGGCCAGGGAGCTGATGGTGCGGCGACCGTGCATGCGCAGCGTCGCGAGCACCGCGAGCTGCGCGTCGCTCATCGCGTCGACGGCGCGAGCGCATCGCAGGCGCCGTGCGAGCCGGAACGTCGCCATGCGCAGGTCTGTCGCGGTGAGGTGGAGGGAATCATCAGGCGCAGACATTACTTAGACAGTCTAAGTAATTTTCGCCCGGATCGGAAGTCGGTGGCAGGACGCACCCGCAGCACGGGTCACAATGGACGGGTGACCCGAACCCCCGCGATCGAAATCGCCGTCCAGGATCCCGCCGGAGTGCGCATCGCCGGAGCCGTCGGCGCCGCGCGCGTCGAGCTGGCCCAGGCCCTCTCGCTCGGCGGCCTCACTCCGTCGCCGGCGACCCTCGACCTGTCGATCGACGCCGCGCATGCCGTCGGTGTCGAGGTGCACGTGCTCGTCCGGCCTCGGGCGGGCGGCTTCCGCTACTCCGCCGACGAGATCGCGATCGCCGAGAACGATGTCCGACGTGCGATCGAGGCGGGAGCCGACGGTGTCGTGATCGGCGCCCTCGACGACGAGGGGCTGCTCGACATCCCCGCCATGCGGCGTCTGCGCGACGCCGCCGGGGCGGCATCCGTCACCCTGCATCGCGCGATCGACGTGACCCCCGACCCCGTCGCCACGCTCGTCGCCGCTCGCTCGCTGGGCCTGCGCCGCGTGCTGACCTCGGGCGGCGCCTCGGTCGCGATCGACGGCATCGACACGCTCCGGGCGCTCGTCGCCGAGGCCGCCGGCGAGATCGAGATCATGGCGGGCAGCGGAGTGGATGCCGCCAGCGCCGCCGCCCTCGCCGCCGCCGGTGTCGACGCCCTGCACTTCTCCGCGAAGCGCACGGTGAGCGAAGACGGCGGCGTGCGCATGGGCTCCGCCGCGGACGGCGTCGGAGGATACGAGGTCACCGATCTCGAGATCGCCCAGGGCGTCATCGCCGCGCTGTCGAGCTGACGCGTCCGACGCGGTCGGCCTGACGCATGTCGCGCACTCTCAGTAGGGTGGGGGCGTGACCGATACGCGCGAATTCACGGATGCCGACGGCATCGCCATCGTCTACGACGTGCACCCGGCGGTCGGTGATGCGCGGGGAGTCGTGCAGCTGCTGCACGGGGTGGGCGAGCACGCCGGTCGGTACGGCGCGCTGATCGCCGCGCTCACCGAGGCCGGATTCATCGTCTACGCCGACGATCATCGGGGGCACGGGCGCACCGGCATCCGTCAGCACGGCGGACCCGAGAAGCTCGGTCGACTCGGCAAGGGCGGTCTGCGTGCGGCGGAGGCGGCGATCTGGCAGCTCACCGGCATCATCAAGGACGAGCACCCCGACCTGCCCCTCGTGCTGCTGGGGCACTCGTGGGGATCATTCCTCGCGCAGATGCTCGTGAACGACCACCCCGAGGCATGGGATGCGGTGATCCTCTCGGGCTCGGCTCTGCGTACGCCCGGATCGCTCAACGCTGCACCGCTCAACGCCCGCTGGGCCGCCGACGACGCCACGGGCCTCGAGTGGCTGAGCCGCGATCCGGCGGTGTGGACGGCGTTCGACGAGGATCCGCTCACCACGAACCAGCCGCTGCTTAAGCTGTTCGGCCCCGTCGAGGCGGCCAAGCTCTACGGCCGTCCGCGCAAGGACCTCGGCCGCGACATCCCGCTGTTGCTGCTCGTCGGTCGCGACGATCCGGTCGGCGGTCCGCGCAGCGTGCACAAGCTCGCCGACGAGTACCGCACCCGATCGGGACTCACCGACATCACGACGCTGGTCTACCCCGATGCGCGTCACGAGATCTTCAACGAGCTGCAGCAGGACGAGGTGCGCGCAGACATCCTGTCGTGGCTCGACACCCGCATTCCCGCTCGCTGACCGTCGCCTCGATCCGGGCGAGCCGCGCCATCATCCGGTCGGCTCGCGCGTCGGCGTGTTACGCCCCGTGAACGGACGTTACAGCGGGTGAATCCGCGTGACGTCATCCCGGCATATCGGCCTCTCCTCCGCATAGATTCACGGCGAGAGGGAGGTGCGGGGTGGGATTCGAAGACGAGTGGCGTGCATGGCACGACGCGCGGGAGCGCTATGCCGGCGCGGAGTACGGCCCGGCCGCGCTCGAGTCGACGAACTGGCTCATCACCGAACCCGCCGCCGTGGAGGGGGTCCCGGGTCTCTGGGCGCTCACGGGAGACGGAGGGATCCGCGGCAGCGATCTCGGCACGGCCGGGTCGGTCGTCACGCTGAGGGGCCGTGAGACGCTGCGGCTCGGACGCCGCGAGCTGCGTGTGTTCGACCGGCGCGGCGAGGTCGCGCTGCGGGTGTTCAACCCCCGACGCCCCGAGCGCGAGCGGTTCAGCGCGATCGACGCGTATCCGCCTCGGGAGGGATGGCGGATCCCGGCGGTGTTCGAGCCCACGCCGGGCGAGACGATCACCGTGACCTCGATCGACGGGCGCTCGCACGACACCGACCTCGCCGGACGGCTGCGGTTCACGCTCGACGGTGTCGCGGTGGCGCTGGCCGCGACGCGTGCGCCGCAGGGCGGCCTGAGCGCCGTCTTCGCCGACGGGACCAACGGCACCGAGACCTATCGGTTCCGCTTCCTGCCGGTCGAGGAACCGGCATCAGACGGCTCGGTGGTCATCGACTTCAACCGCGCCTACCTGCCGCCGTGCGCCTTCTCGGACCAGTACGTGTGTCCTCAGCCGCCGCCGGGCAACCGCTTCTCGGCGCCGATCCGCGCCGGAGAGCGCGCGGTGGTGCACGGGCGCTGATTCCGCGGCGTACCGCGCCGACCTGACGGCCCCGCCTTAAGCTGTAACCGTGCACGGTGAATACAAGGTTCCAGGAGGAAAGCTCGTCGTCGTCGACCTCGAGGTCGAAGACGGCAGGATCGCCCGTTTCCGGCTCGCCGGCGACTTCTTCCTCGAACCCGACACGGCGCTCGACGACATCGACCGGGCGGTCACCGGGCTGCCCGTCGAGACGGACGCCACGGCCATCGCCGCCGCGGTGCGCGGTGCGCTCCCCGAGGGCGCGCAGCTGCTGGGCTTCACGCCCGAAGCCGTCGGCACCGCCGTGCGCCGCGCCCTGGTCACGGCTCCCGGCTGGAACGATTTCGACTGGGAGATCGTGCACGAGAAGGCGGTCTCGCCGCGCATGAACCTCGCGCTCGACGAGGTGCTCACCTCTCGGGTCGGCGAGGGGCGCCGTCGCCCGACGCTGCGCATCTGGGAGTGGGACCAGTCGGCCGTCGTCATCGGCTCATTCCAGTCGTACCGCAATGAGGTCGACCCCGAGGGCGCCGCCCGGCACGGCTTCGACGTCGTGCGCCGCATCTCCGGCGGTGGCGCGATGCTCATGGCCGCAGGGCAGATCATCACCTATTCGCTCTACGTGCCGGCATCCCTCGTGCAGGGCATGACCTTCGCCGACTCCTATGCGTTCCTCGACGACTGGGTGCTGCAGGCGCTGCGCTCGCTGGGGATCGATGCGATCTATCAGCCGCTCAACGACATCGCGAGCTCGTCGGGCAAGATCGGCGGAGCCGCGCAGAAGCGCCTCGCCAACGGGGGAGTGCTGCACCACGCCACCCTGTCGTACGACATCGACGGCCAGACCATGACCGAGGTGCTGCGCATCGGCCGCGAGAAGCTCAGCGACAAGGGGACGACGTCGGCCGCGAAGCGAGTGGATCCGCTGCGCAGCCAGACCGGCCTCGCGCGGGCCGAGATCATCGAGCGCTTCAAGGACACCTTCCGCTCGCTCACCTCGGCGGAGGACGGCACGATCAGCGCCGTCGAGTACGCGGATGCCGAGGCTCTGGTGGAGTCGAAGTTCGCCACCGACACGTGGCTGCACCGGGTTCCGTGACCGACCCCGCGCCTGACCTCTCGTCTGATCCCGGGGCGGTGGATCCCGCTCCTGTCGTCCGCGGTGACGTCTCGATCATCCAGGGCGACAACCTCGCCGTCGCGGCGACCCTGCCGTCGGCGTCGTTCACGCTCGTCTACCTCGACCCGCCGTTCAACACGGGCCGGACGCAGGAGCGACAGGTGGTCACCGCCCGTCGCACGTTCACGACTCAGCAAGAACCGGGTGCGTCCGGAGTCGGACTCCCGGAATCCCGCGGGTCGGATGCGGCGGTCACGCCGATCGTGCTGAGTTCTGAACCGGCGGCGCCGCCGGCCGAGGTGCGGCACGGGTTCCACGGCCACGCCTATGAGCGGGTGCGCGGGATGCTCCGCACCTACGACGACCGCTTCGACGACTACGGCGCCTTCCTGATGCCGCGACTCGAGGAGGCGTGGCGACTGCTGGCCGACGACGGCACCCTCTATCTGCACCTCGACTACCGCGAGGCGCACTACGCGAAGGTGATGCTCGATGCGGTCTTCGGCCGCGACTGCTTCCTGAACGAGCTCATCTGGGCCTATGACTACGGTGCGAAGTCCCGCCGTCGCTGGCCCACCAAGCACGACACGATCCTCGTCTACGTGAAGAACCCCCGCGAGTACGTGTTCAACTCCGACGACATCGATCGCGAGCCGTACATGGCTCCCGGCCTCGTCACGGCAGAGAAGGCCGCCCGAGGCAAGCTGCCCACCGACGTGTGGTGGCACACGATCGTGCCGACGACCGGCCGCGAGAAGACCGGATATCCGACGCAGAAACCCGAGGGCATCCTGCGGCGCATCGTGCGGGCGTCCAGCCGTCCGGGCGACCGTGTGCTCGACCTCTTCGCCGGCAGCGGCACCGCCGGGGCCGTCGCCTCGGCTCTCGGGCGCGACGCGGTGCTCGTCGACGACAACCCCGAGGCCGTGCGCGTCATGACCGAGCGGATGCCCGATGCCGTGGTGACCCGCGTCGGGGAGTAGCCCCGCACGCGGAGCACTCTCAGCAAGGATGCTCGCCTGCCGCAACAGGCGTCAGCGTGGTGCGTGGGTTCTCGTGTGCGCGTGGCAACGCGCGAGCAGGTCGGCGCGGCGTCTGATGGCGGCTTGTGCGCTCTCGGTGACGCTGCGTCCCACGCTGCTCGGGGTGGTCACATCGAGACCGGGGCGGGCGAACAGGACGTCGTAGAACGGAGCGAGAGTCTCGTCGGAGAACTTGAGCGTGCGACTGAGCGTCTGCAGCGGCGTGCCCCACCGACTGCCGCTGTCGGCATTGATATCCGCACCTTCATCGATCAGGCGGGCGAGCAGAGGCGCTTCGGCGGTGAAATCGTGTGCTGTCGCGCTCAGCAACACGTGCAGAGCGTTCACGTGGCTCTCGGTCGCTGCGGCGGCATCAGCGCCGTCGTCGAGCAGTCGCGTGGCGATCGCGACCCGGCTGGCGGGATCGGCGTTGCGGAGGGCTCGCATCAGCAGGGTCGATCCGTCCTCGTCTGCCCACCGTGCGAGCGAGGGCTCGTAGTCGGCGAGAAACTCGGCCTCGTTCGTGATCGCGGAGAAGTAGGCGCGGGGGTAGACCATGACGTCGACACTAGGCGACGGGCGCGGTCCGTGGCGGGAACATGCGGGACGAGGATCGACCGACGGGACACATCCCGGGCTGCCGTTCGGCGGGGAGAGAGTCTCGGCGTGAGAGTGTGAGAGTCATGACCGAGTACGTCGAGGTGCAGACCGCCGCGGGGCGGGTTCGCGGGCGGTGGCGCCCGACCACCGGAGACAGGGGCGCACCGCGGTCGGCGGCCTTCCTCGGCATCCCGTTCGCGGAGGCGCCGGTCGGTGACCTGCGGTTCCAGGCGCCGGTGCCGAAGGCGCCCTGGGACGGCATGCTCGACGCCCTCGAGTTCGCTGCGACCGCCCAGCGCGGCGATCCCGGGGTGACACTGATCCCCGAGCCGAGTGTCGAGGGCGACTCGACTCTGAACGTCAATGTCTTCACGCCCGATCCCACGGCGGCGGGTCTTCCCGTGCTGGTGTGGATCCACGGCGGCGGATACTTCGCGGGCTCTCCGGCGAGCCCCTGGTACGACGGCCGGAACTTCAACCGCGACGGCGTCGTCACCGTGTCGATCTCGTATCGGCTCGGCTTCGACGGATTCGGCTGGATCGAGGACGCCCCGTCGAACCGTGGCGTGCGCGACTGGCTGCTCGCTCTCGAATGGGTGCAACAGAACATCGCCGCATTCGGCGGAGACCCCGAGCGGGTGACGATCGCCGGACAGTCCGCGGGCGGCGGCGCCGTGCTGACCCTGCTCGGCATGGAGAAGGCGCAGCACCTGTTCCACGGCGTCTATGCGATCTCGGGAGCGCTCGGCGATGTCGCGGCGCCGCGAGCCGAGGCATTCGGGCGGGCGCTCGCTGCGGCGGCGAGCGTCGACCCCACCGTGGCCGGATTCTCATCGGTCGCGGAAGAGCGTCTGCTCGCCCTGCAGAAGAAGGCCACCCAGCTCGGTCCGTCGTCGATGACCAGCATGATCGATGAGGGGCTTCCGCTCGGTCCCGCGATCGACGGCGACCTTCTCGTACGTCCGACCCCTGACTCTCTGCGTGCCGGCGTCGGTGCCGACAAGCCGCTCGTGATCGGCGCAGCCGACGACGAGTTCACCATGGCGTTCACGGGCAGCGCCGCGAGGGCGCTGCGCTGGGTGCCGCAGGGCGTCCTCCTGACCCCGCTGGGCCTGCGCAAGACGATCCGCGCGGACTATCTCGCCGCGAACGCCGACGTCGCCCGTCTCGGCAAGGCCCGCCTCGCCGGTCGCGTCCTCACCGATCGGATGTTCCGCAGCGGAGTTCCCCGCATCGCAGCCGCCCGGGGCGACGCGCCCACCTGGCTCTACCGGTTCTCGTGGCCGTCAGGGCATTTCGGCTTCGCGGAGCACTGCCTCGACGTGCCGTTCTTCTTCGACTGCCTCGACGGCCCCTCGATGGAGGCGCTCGCCGGACCGAATCCGCCGCAGGAACTCGCCGACGAGCTGCACGATGCCGCCGTCGCGTTCCTCACCACGGGTGATCCCGGCTGGCCGGAGCACCAGGGGGATGCCGGAATCGTGCGGGTGTACGACCTGCCCACCCGCGACGTCGCCGATGCGTACGCGTCGGTGCGTGCGCTGGTCTGACACGCCTCGACGGGCCCGAGCCGGGCCCGTGCCCGGCTGCGGGGCTCAGTTCACCCGGTAGGCGCGGTAGCGCACGGCATCCGCCTGCCTCTGAGCGGCCGAGAGGAACAGGGTTCGCTGCAGGTGGGCGAGTGCCGGCGCGGCCGTCTCGATCTGCACGGTCGTGCGGAAGTAGTACGCGCCCGGGTCGACGTCCTCACCGCGTCGCAGCTGCTCGAGCACGTCGGGAGTGCCTGTGCGGAGTCCCGTCGCGTGCAACAGCAGCAGGTCGCCTCCGTCGGTCCGTGCCGAGTAGCGGCCGTCGATCTCGATCGTCCCGTCGGGTCGCAGGATCTGCCAGTCCGCTCCGCCGGGCAGGATCTCGGCCTCGACGGCGCCCGTGATGCGCCCGCCGAGGATCGGCACGACACGGCGATGGCCGACGCTGGTGGCGTGGTGATCTTCGAGCGGGCCGAGGTCGACGGTGACGTCGAAGGCGAACTCGAGGTCGGGTCGGGGGAGTTCATCGTGCGAGGTCATCGGGTCTCCTCATGGTCGGCGGCGAGCAGGTCGCAGAGTCTCTCCAGCACGGGAACCGCGGCCGCGAGCGCGGTTCGCTCCTCGTCGTCGAGCCGACTCGTCGCCTGTGCGACGAGAGCGGAGTTCGCGGCGTCGAACCGGTCGAACAGGTCGAGCGCCTTCGCTGATGCCTGCACCATGACCCGACGGCCGTCGGAGGGCGCCGGGCGTCGTTCGATGAGGCCCTCGCCCTCCATCGCCCCGAGGAGATTGCTCACGGTCGATCGGCTGAGTCGCAGCCGCGCGGCGATCTCCGCCGGACCCTTCGAGGTGCCGCGTGGCAGGGCCCGGATCACGTCGATCTGGGCATCCGACAGCTCGGGAAGCCCAGCCTCCGCCCGCGTCGCGGCGAGGAGCGCGCGCCGCAGGGGGGAGATGACGCCGGCGAGTCGAGCCGCATCGAAACCGCTCATCGACCCACCGCCGACGCCGGGGTGAGCGAGGGGCGCTCGTTGAGGATCTCGGGGAAGGAAACCGGCCGCCTTCTTGTAGTCGGCGGCGATCCGCTCGCGCTCGTCAGAGGGGATCACGTCGTCGATGTCGGCGAAGCCCTGCGGCGCGCGCTCGCGAGCGAGCTGCATCACGCGCTCCGGCCCCGTGGCGCGAGTGCCGGCGAGCAGAGCGGTCATCGCGGGGCGGCGGTCCTGCTCGTATGCGGCGAGACCCTCGTCGATGCTCGGGGCTGTCGCGAGGTGGAAGGCCAGCGTGCGCGCATCGAGGATCGCCTGGGATCCGCCGTTCGATCCGTTCGGGTACATCGCGTGCGCGGCATCACCCAGCAGCGTGGTGCGACCGAACGTCCACTGCGGCAGTGCGTCTCGGTCGACCATGGGGTACTCGAGGATCTCGTCGGCGGCGGCTATCGCGGCCGGCACATCGAGCCAGTCGAAGCGCCAGTCGCGGAAGAGCTCGGCGATCGGTCCGGGCTCGACGTGGCGGTTCCAGTCCGCGTCTCCCGTGCCGCCGACGCGGCGTTCGGCGATGAAGTTCACCAGCATCCGTCCGTCGGCGTCGGCGTCTGCGGGTGCGAGCGGATACGCGACGAACTTCTGCTCGCCGTCGCCCGCCATGATCATGGTGCGGCCGTCGAGGAACGCCGGAATCCGCGTGACCCCGCGCCACAGGGTGAGGCCGCTCCAGGGCGGGGCTCCTTCACTCGGGTAGCGCAGAGCGCGCAGTGCCGAGTGGATGCCGTCGGCGCCGATGATCACGTCGGCGGTCTCCTCGACCGTGCCGTCGGCGGTGGCGAAGCGCGCGGTCTCGGTGCCGTCATGGTTCGTGGTGACGTCGATGAGGCGGTGATCGAGGCGGATGGGCTCTGCGAGTCGCGCTGCAGCGAGGTCACGCAGAGCGAGTTGCAGACGACCGCGGTGCACCGACAGCTGCGGCCAGCGGTATCCGGCCTCGCGCCCGCGCGGTTCGCTCCAGATCGGCTGCCCGAAGCGGTTGTAGTAGGCCAGCGTCTGCGGTTCGACCCCCAGCTCGGCGATGGTGTCGGCGATGCCGAGCTCGGTGAGCTCGCGCAGTGCGTGCGGCAGCAGGTTGATGCCCACGCCGAGCCCACGGATCGCCGTGCTCCGCTCGAACACGGCGACGTCGCGCAACCCGGCCTCATGCAGGCTGACCGCTGTGGCGAGTCCGCCGATCCCCGCCCCGATGATGATGATCTTCATTGATCGCTCCTGTTCGCGGCTCATCCGAGCCGCCGTCAGATATAGTTTTGTCACAAAACCATATCCAGCGCAAGAGGCGGATCGACAGAGCTCCTCAGCGAGCGGCGGCCGTGCGTGCGGCCTCGATGATCACGTCGACGCCCAGCAGGAAGAGCTCCCGGTCCTGCAGATCCGACAGCAGCGCGCTGTTCTCGGCGATCAGGGGGAACTGTCGCGGATCGGCGAGCAGCGGCGAGTCGATCCAGGGGCTGTCCTCGCCGTCGTGGCTGCGGTCCGCTCTCGCTCGAGCGATCCCCGCGGCGCCAGAGAGCACGTGCGAGGCGAGCAGTGCGTAGTGCCGCACCAGCTCCTGCCCTCGCAGCCCGGCACGATGGAAGGCATCGAGCATCAGCTCGATCGCCGCGAGCTCGCCCGCGCCGTGCGTGGTCAGGCTCGTCGCCTCCGCGCCGATGGCCGGGTAGCGGGTGAAGGAGGCGAGGGTCGCTTCGCTCAGCATGCGCAGGCGGCCCGCCCAGTCGTCGACCGGAAGGTCGACGCTTGCTGCGGCCTGGCCGTTGAGCTCGTCGAGGAGTGCGCCCATCAGGGCGTCCTTGCTCGCGAAGTGACGGTAGATGGCGGTCGGGTCGGCGCCGAGATGGGCACCGAGCTCTCGCACCGAGATGGATGCCGCTCCGGTCTCGGCGAGCTCCATGCCGGCGTCGATGATCGTCGCCCTGTCGAGCCGCACGCGCGCGGATGCCTTGTTCGCCATTCGTCTCTCCGGTCTTCTCTGCTCCATCGTGCCATGCGATGCGGCGATCCCGAGCCGATGGCAACGGAATCGCATCGCCTCTGACAACACTGTTGACACCATAGATGACCGAGGATACGTTTGTCGCGTTCCAGCAGCATCGACGATGAGGGAAGGTCCACTATGGCGAGCGAGTTCGTCTTCCACGGAGGTCTCGTGTTCACCGGCAGCGGTTCTCCGCTCGCGGATCATGCCGTCGTCGTGCGCGACGGTCGCATCGCGGCGGTCGTCCCGGAATCCGAGGCGGACCTCGACACCTTCCCCGACTCGTGCCGCATCGACCTCGGCGGGGCGCTGCTCAGCCCCGGCTTCCAGGACGCGCACATTCACCCGGTGGGCGGCGGAATCGAGCTGCTGCAGTGCAATCTCTCGGACGCGGCGGATGCGGACGACACCGTCGCGATCATCCGCGCGTACTCACAGGCGCACCCGGAGGAGGAATGGATCCTCGGCGGAGGCTGGAGCATGGACCACTTCGCCGGGGGCAACCCGCGGCGTGAACTGCTCGACGACGCGACAGGCGGTCGGCCCGTGCTGCTGCAGAGCCGGGATCACCACAGCACGTGGGCGAGCACGGCGGCCATCGAGCGGGCGGGGATCACGGCCGAGACGGAGGACCCGACGGACGGCCGGATCGTTCGCGATATCGACGGCTCTCCCGCCGGTACGTTCCACGAGGGCGCCGGCGACCTCTTCGCCGCGGTGCGCCCCGCGACCTCTGCCGATCTCGCCTACCAGGGACTGCTGCGTGCACAGGAAGAGCTCATCGCCCTCGGCATCACCGGGTGGCAGGACGCCATGGTCGGTGCGGACTCCGGCGGGATCTCGGATCCGCTCGCCGCGTATGAGCGGGCCGCGGCCGAGGGGCGATTGCTCGTGCACGTCGTGGGGGCGCAATGGTGGTTGCGAGACGGCGGAGTCGACCAGGTCGCCCGCATGACCGAACGCCGCGAGCGCGCCGCCGCCGCTCATCCCGATCGCCGGATCGACCTCGGAACCACGAAGATCATGGTCGACGGCGTCGCAGAGAACCAGACCGCGGCGATGCTCACCCCCTATCGGGACGAGTCCGGACACGACACGTGCAATCACGGACTGAGCTTCATCGACCCGGACCGGCTGCGCGAATACGTGACGGCCCTCGACGCCTCCGGTCAGCAGGTGCACATGCACGCGCTCGGCGACCGCGCCGTGCGCGAGGCCCTCGATGCTCTGCAGGTCGCCCGTGACGCCAACGGCGACACCGACGGACGCCACCACCTCGCGCACCTCCAGGTCGTCTCGGAGGACGACACCACCCGCTTCGCGCCGCTCGGTGCGATCGCCAACATCCAGGCGCTCTGGGCGACCCACGAAGACCAGCTCGACGACCTGACGCTGCCGTTCCTGCAGGACGGACAGGTGGACCGCCAGTATCCGTTCGGCGATCTCGTGCGACAGGGTGCGCGACTGGCGGCGGGCAGCGATTGGCCGGTCTCCACGGCAGATCCGCTCGCGGCCATCCATGTCGCCGTGAACCGCTCGTATCCGGGGTCCGAGCGGCCGCCGCTCGGGGGAGCGCATCAGCGACTCGACCTCGAGACGGCATTCACCGCGTACACCTCGGGGTCCGCGTACGTGAACCGACGCGATGACGATACCGGCAGCATCCGCGAGGGATACCTCGCCAATCTCGTCGTGATCGAACCGAATCCCTTCCGACTGCCGGTGGCGGAACTGCACCGGGCGCGCGTCACGTCCACCTGGATAGACGGGCGCCGCGTCCACACGGCAGACGCTCTCGCCTCCACCTCGCCCGGCACCGACCGCAAGGAGTCCCGATGAACCGCACGCTCCGCTCCCGTTCCCTCGCCAGAGGAGGCGCGACCGCGCTCGTCGGCGTCCTCGCCGTCGCGGCGCTCGCCGGCTGCGGCCCGGCCGACACGACCGGCTCCGGGTCGGACGAGCCGATCGACTGGGAGCTGACCGAGACGACGGCCGCGCCCAGCGGCGACATCGACTCGTTCACGTTCGCGACCTATGCCGAGCCCTACTCGCTCGACTACGCCTACGCCTTCGACTACGCCGACAACTCGATCCTCGCCAACACCTGCGAGTCTCTGCTGCGGCTGAACCCGGACTACTCCCTCAGCCCCGGCCTCGCCGAATCGTTCGCGCATCCGACGCCCGACACCTGGGTGTACACGATCCGAGAGGGCGTCACCTTCCACGACGGCACTGCGCTCACGGCGGCCGATGCGGTCGCGTCGATGAGCAGACACCTCGACCCGGCCGTCGGATCGTTCTGGTACTCCGTCTACCAGAACGTGAAGTCGATCGAGCAGACCGGCGAGCGCGAGGTGACGGTGACGATGACCGGGCCCGACTCGCAGTTCAATCTCGGCATGGGCGGGTCCGCCGGCGTGATCGAGTCGGCCGCGACCCTGGCCGAGAAGGGCGCCGACTACGGCAACTCGACGGGCGGTGTGAACTGCACCGGTCCCTTCGAGCTGACCTCGTGGGAGTCCGGTGAGTCGATCACGATGACCCGCTACGACGACTACTGGGATGAGGGACTCCGGGCGCGGTCCGGCGAGGTCGAGTTCGTCTTCATGACCGACCCCACCGCGCGCATCAACGCACTCAAGTCCGGAAGCGTCGACGGATCGTGGATGGTTCCCATGGAGGCCGTCTCCACGCTCCGATCGGCGGGCAAGGGAGACGTGCTCTTCGGGATGAGCACCGCGGTGGGCAACATCGTGGTCAGCGATCTCGACGGTCCCCTCGGCGACGTGCGCGTGCGCAAGGCCCTGCTGCTCGCGATGGACCGTGACGGCATCCTTCAGGCTGCGTACCGAGGCGTCGGCGAGACGACCGACGTGATGACCACCCCGTCGGTCTGGCAGGACGCCTCGGATGCCGCGCGCACCGCGGCCTTCGACGACATCACCTCGTACGACCAGAACCTCGAGGAGGCGAAGAAGCTCATCGCCGACGCGGGGGCAGAGGGAGCGGAGCTGACCTACGTCACCGCCCCGATCAGCAACGACTTCGGCGTCATCTCGCAGGCTACCGTCGCCGCTGCCCGGTCGATCGGGCTGACGGTGAACGTCGAGACCGTCACCCCGAACGCCTACACCGCGCTGTTCTCCGACCCCACCGCCCGCGAAGGCGTCGACCTCTTCTACACGAGCTGGTATCTCTCGAGCCCGGATGCGTTGGAGATGTACTCCGTGCTTCGGACAGGCGACTTCAGCAACTACGGCGGGTGGTCCGACCCGGAGTTCGACGCGATCCTTCAGGAGGCCGTCACGATCGACGACCCGGCCGCGCGCAGCGAGCTCACAGCCGAGGCCCAGCGGATCGCGAATGCGGAGCTGCCGTGGCTCCCGCTGTATCAGGCGCCGATATCGCTCTATCTGGGCGAGAGGATCACCGGAGTCCAGCCGTCGATCGCCTTCATGTACTACCCGTGGGCGGCCACGATCGGCGCCCGATGACAGCCGCGCGCCGGGTCGCCGGGAAGCTCGGTGGGCTGCTGCTGACCCTGTTCCTGGCATCGCTGCTCGTCTTCTTCTCGCGCTTCCTCGTGCCCGGCGACCCGGTGAGCTTCCTGTTGCGCGGGCGCAAGCCCAGTGCAGAGGCGGTGGCGCAGGTGACCGCCCAGTACGGACTGGACCTGCCGCCGTGGGAGCAGTACCTGCGATGGGTTCTCGGTCTGCTCCACGGCGATCTCGGGCGCTCCCTGCAGTACCGGCAGGACGTCACCGAGGTGATCGGCGACCGGCTTCCCGTGACCCTCATGCTCGTCACGATGGCGGGGACGATCGTGCTGGTCGCCGGCGTCGTGCTCGGTGCTGTCGCGGCGCTGAACCGCGGGAGGGCGTTGGATCGCTTCGTCCTGATCGGACTCACGGTGCTCGGCGCGATCCCGTCGTTCGTCGGGGCGATCGTCCTCATCGCGGTGTTCTCCGTGCAGCTCGGCTGGTTCCCCTCCTTCGGGTCGGGCGAGGGCTTCACCGACATGGTCTATCACCTGACCCTGCCGTCGATCGCCCTGGCGCTCGTCTTCATCGTGCTCGTCGGCAAGGTGACCAGGTCGGCCATGGTCGATCAGCTGAGCCGCGAGCACGTCGAGGTGTCGACGAGTCGGGGCGTGCGTCGATCGATCGTCGTGCGGCGGCACGTGCTGCGCAATGCCCTCGGTCCGATCCTGACCGTGAGCGGCGTGCTCGTGGCGGGGCTCATCGTCGCCAGCTCGATCGTCGAGGCGGCGTTCGGGCTGTCGGGGATCGGGTCGCTTCTCGTGCAGTCCGTCGATCGGCTCGACTTCCCCGTGGTGCAGGCCATCGTCCTCTTCGTCGTGTGCGCGTTCGTCGTCATGAACGCGATCGTCGACGTCCTCGAACCCTGGATCGACCCCCGATCCGCTGCAGGAGCTGGTGCCCGATGACCTCCTCGACTCCGACGCTCGCGATGCGGGTGCTGCGCGCACCTCGCGGGCGCCGCCCGCGATTCCTCTACCTGGCCAGCGTCGTCGTTCTCGGCGCGGTCGTGCTGGCGGCGATCTGCGCCCCCTTCGTGGCACCCTACGACCCGGATGCGGTGGACTTCACGTCGTTCCTCGCGCCGCCGTCCGCGGCCCACTGGCTCGGCACCGACTCCCTCGGCCGGGACCTGCTGAGCCGCCTCATCTACGGCGGTCGCACGGCGCTCATCGGCCCGCTGCTCGTCGTGCTGTTCTCCACCGTCCTCGGCATCCTGTTGGGGCTGTGGGCCGGGTGGCGCGGAGGGTGGATCGATGCCGCACTCAGCCGGATCTTCGACGTGCTGTTCGCCTTCCCGTCTCTGCTGATCGCGATCATGGCGGTCGCGCTGTTCGGCAAGGGGCTGGTCGCCCCGGTCATCGCCATGAGCATCGCGTACGCGCCGTTCGTGGCACGGCTCACGAGGTCGCTGGTCATGGCCGAGCGCTCGAGGCCGTATGTCTCGGCCTATCGGGTGCAGGGGTTCGGCGGAGGCTGGATCGCCTTGCGGCGAGTGCTGCCGAACGTCACGCCGATCGTGGGCGCGCAGTCGACCCTCAACTTCGGATACGTGCTCGCCGAGCTCGCCGGCCTCTCGTTCCTGGGGCTCGGCGTGCAGGCGCCGACCGCCGACTGGGGCGCGATGATCAACGAGGCGCAGTCGGGAGTCGCCGCAGGGCAGTTCCTGCCGGCGATCGCCCCGGCCGTAGCCGTCGTGCTCGTCGTCGTGTGCGTGAACATCATCGGCGAAGAACTGTCCGACCGAATCGGCGGAGGGAACCCCTCATGAACGCTCTGCTCGACATCCGCGACCTGACGCTCGATCTTCCGAACGGCACCAGACTGCTGCACGGCATCTCGCTGCGGATCGCCTCCGGCGAGACCGTCGGCCTCGTCGGCGAGTCCGGCTCGGGCAAGTCGCTCACGGCCCGTGCGGTGCTGGGTCTTCTTCCCGATCGTGCGACCGTCGGCGGAGCCGTCGCTGTGAACGGACGGTCCCCGCTCGCGGGCGCGGCGGAGCGACAGGAGATCCGTCGGCACGAGGCCGCGATGGTCTTCCAGGATCCGCGCGCCGGCATCAACCCGATGCGGACCATCGGCGATCACATCACCGAAGGGCTGCGGCTCTGCGAGGGGTGGGCGAAGGAGGCCGCTCGCACCCGCGCCGTCGAGCTCCTCTCCGCCGTCAGGCTTCCCGCTCCGGCGGATCATCTGTCGCAGCATCCGCACGAGCTGTCGGGCGGCATGCTGCAGCGGGTCATGATCGCCGGGGCCCTGAGCACATCTCCGGGCCTGCTCGTCTGCGATGAGCCGACCACCGCTCTCGACGTCACGACACAGGCGGAGATCATCCAGGTGCTGCGGGATCTCTGCGAGCAGAGCGGGATGGGGATGCTGTTCATCACCCACGACCTCAACCTCGCGGGGTCGCTCTGCGATCGGCTCGTCGTCATGAAGGACGGCGCGATCGTCGAGGAGGGGGCGGCGCGGGACGTGCTGGTGGCGCCGACCGCCGAGTACACCCGACGTCTGGTCGCCGCGACGCCCCGCATCTCGGGGGAGATCTCACCGCCGACGGCCGTGTCGGGTGCCGAGGCGCAACTCATCGTGACGGGGGTGGGCAAGACCTATCGGCGCCGCGGTGCAGAGCCGGTCTCCGCCGTGATCGATGCGGATCTGGTCGTTCCCCGCGGCGGTGCGCTCGCCGTCGTGGGCGAATCCGGGTCGGGCAAGTCGACTCTGGCGCGGATGATCGTCGGACTCGAGGAGCCGGATGCCGGAGCGATCACGATCGGCGGCCGATCCATGGCGGGCATCCCGCGATCGCGCGCCGAGCGGCTCGAGCGTGCCAAGAGCGTGCAGATGGTCTTCCAAGACCCGTACCTCTCGCTCGATCCGCGAATTCCCGTGGGGCGAGCGATAGAGGATGTGCTGAGACTCCACAGCGGCCGCACGGGGAACGACGCGGCCGAGCGCGTGCGCGAACTGATCACCGCCGTGGGGCTGGGGGAAGAGCATCTCACCGCCCGCCCGCGCACGCTGTCAGGCGGCCAGCGTCAGCGTGTGGCGATCGCCAGGGCGCTCGCCGTCGAACCCGAGCTGCTGGTGATGGATGAGGCGACGAGCGCACTCGACGTGTCCGTGCAGGCTCAGGTGCTCGATCTCGTCGCCCGGATCCGCCGGGAGCAGGGGCTGACCCTGCTCTTCATCAGTCATGACCTGGCGGTCGTGCGAAGAGTCTGCGCCGAGACGATCGTGATGCGTCGCGGGGAGATCGTGGAGGCGGGCGCGACAGAGCGTCTGCTGAGCGATCCCCAGCACGAATACACCCGGTTGCTGATCGACTCGGTGCCCGTGCCGATCACGTGAACCGAGGCGGCGACGCACGGGACGGTGCGTCGCCGCGTCGGTTCACTCGCGCGTGTGCACGACGGCTCCGCCCACGATCGTGACGGCGGTGCCCACGCTGATCAGCGCCTCGGCCGGGATGGCGAACGGATCGACGGTCGACACCGCGATGTCGGCACGGCCGCCGATGCGCAGCATCCCCCCTCCGCCCAGCACGAGCTCGGCGGATCCGCTGGTGTACGCGGCGAGCGCCTCGGTGAGGGTGAGACGCTGGGTGGCGTCGAGGGGTTCGCGCGGCTGTCCGTCGGGGCCGGGGAGAGTGCGGTTGACGGCGACGTGGATCGCGAGCCACGGGTCGGCCGGCGATACGGGCCAGTCCGACCCCATGGCGATCGCGGCGCCGCTGTCGGCGATCGCGCGGAACGGGTAGCCCGCGCGCATCCGCGCGTCGCCGATCATCGGCACGACGGCCGGGTCGACGGATGCCCAGAGGCCCTGGATGTTCGCGGTGATGCCGAGAGGGCCGAAGCGGCGGGCATCGTCGGGGTGGACCATCGACAGGTGCGCGAAGTGATGGCGCTGACCGGTGCCGTTGGCGCGTCGGGCAGCCTCGACCGCGGCCAGGGCGACACGCACGCCACGGTCGCCCATGATGTGCAGGTGCATCGCGAACCCCGCGGCGTCGAGCGAGACGACGAGTGCCTCCAGTGCCTCGGCGTCGATGTGCAGTTCTCCGCTGCCGGCGTGGCTGCAGTACGGCTCGAGCAGCGCCGCGGTCTCGCCGTGGGGAACGCCGTCGACCATCGCCTTGGCGGTCGATGTGTCGAATCCGGCCGCCGCGTTCGCTGTTCGCAGAGCGACGAAGCGCTCGACCAGCTCGGGCACCTGCGCGGCGGTGGTGCCGGGGGGAACCCAGAGCGCGCCGGACGTGCGGCTGCGGAGAGTGCCGTCGGCGATGGTCGCGAGATACGCGGCAGTGCAGTCGGCCTTGCCGTTGTACTCGCCGAGGATGGCCTCGTGCCAGCCGGTGATGCCGAGCGTCCAGAGGAAGTCCTGCGCGTTGAGCAGGCCAGCCGATATATCGGCATCGGTCGACGCCGGGATCGCTCGACCGACGAGCTCGGCCGCCGTCTCGTTGAGGTATCCGGTCGGTTCGCCCTCGTCGTCATGGTGGATGTGACCGTTCGGCGGCGCCGGGGTGTCGCGGTCGACTCCGGCGAGCTGCAGTGCGCGCGAGTTGACCCAGAGGGTGTGGTGCCCGGCGTCGCTGAGCGCCACAGGGCGGTCGGGCACGATCGCGTCGAGCAGCTGCCTGGTCGGGTGCGGGAACAGCTCGTGGCTCCAGCCGCCGCCGGTGATCCACTCGGCATCCGTCGCCTCGGCCGCTGCCGCGATCAGCGACAGCGTCTCGTCGACCGTGCTCGCGCCGGTGAGATCGCAGCTGAGCCGCTCGACACCCGCGAACGCGGCATGGATGTGCGCGTCGACGAAACCCGGAAGGATGCCGCCGCCGGCCGCCTCGATCACCCGGGTGTCCGAGCCAGCCAGGGCACGGATCTCGTCGTCGGAGCCGATCGCGATGATGCGCTCGCCGCGGATGGCGACGGCGGTGTCGGCGGTGCCCACCCGGCCGTCGAACACGTGGCCGTCGACGATGCACAGATCGGCGGTGAGGGTGCGGGTCATGGTCGTGCCTCTCGTCGTGGCGGCTGCGCCGCTCTGGTCGTGCTCGTCGATCATCTCGTCACACCACTCGGAAGACGCGGATGACGACCTGGTCGTCTCCCGGTCGCGCGTAGCCGACGAACTGCGACTCGGCGAGCCAACGCAGGGGCTCCGCATCCGTCTGGAACACGAACGCCGTGCGGTAGTAGAGATCGTGCTCGGACGGCTGTCCGCCCGACTCGAACTGCGCGATCGCCGCCTCGTTCGCCCGCCAATAGCCGCGGTTGACGACATCGACGAGATGGCCGTCGATCTCGATGAGATACCGCGCATCGAGCTGGGTGGTGACGCCATGGTCGACCCACCAGTCGCCTCCGCCCGGAACGACACGCCCTTCAGCGCGAGGCCCGGTGACGCGGCCGCCGATGATCGGAGTGAAGTGCAGCTGGCCGCCCTCACCCCGACCGATGCGCTGAGGCGGGGTCACATCGACCTGCAGCTCGAAGCAGAACTCGAATGCGGGGGTCATCAGCTCGGTGTCGGTCATCGCCGTCTCCTCGTGGTCGGTCGGTCGAGTCCGATCGTCGGGATCGGAGTGGTGCGCACCGGAATGCGCCGCTGCGGCGCCCAGCCCTCGCTCGGGATCGAGTCGAGAAGCAGGCGGGTGTACTCAGCCTGAGGGTCGTCGAGCACGGTGCCGGTAGCGCCGCGCTCCTCGATGCGGCCCTCGCGCATCACCACCACGTCGTCGCACAGTCGGCGGATGACGGTGAGGTCGTGTGTGATCATCAGCAGCGCGACGCCGGTCTCGAGGCGGATGCGTTCGAGCAGCGTCAGGATCTCGACTCGGGTGGTGACGTCGAGCGCCGACACGGCCTCGTCGAGCACGAGGATGCGCGGCTCGGCGGCCAGTGCCCGCGCGATCGCCACGCGCTGCCGCTGGCCTCCGGAGAGCGAGCGCGGACGCGCGTCGAGCAGGGCGGGGTCGAGGCGCACGGACTCCAACAGTGCGCCCACTCGCGCGGAGAGCGCGGCGCGGTCGTCGTCGCGGCGGTGCACGCGGATCGCTTCGGTGAGGCACTGTCGCACGGTCTGGCGTCGGTCGAGCGACTGGTACGGATCCTGGAAGACCATCTGCGCGGTCTTCGCGCGGATGCGGCGCTCGGTGCCCGAGGCGGCGGGTGTGCTCCAATCGGAGCCGCCGACGTGCACGGTGCCGGCATCCGTGCGCTCCAGGCCGCAGATGATGCGGGCCGTGGTGGATTTACCCGACCCGGATTCCCCGACGATGCCCAGAGATCCTCCGGCAGCGAGGGTGAACGAGACGTCGTCGACGGCGGTGAGCACCTCGTGCCCGCGCCCACGGGCCGCTCGCACGCGGAATCGCTTGGTGAGACCGTCCACTCGCAGGAGCGGCTCGGCGTCGGCGGAACTCGACGGCTCCGCGGGCGCAGTCAGCGGCACGGCGTCGAGCGAGGCCGACATGAGGATGCGCGTGTAGTCCTGCGTGGCATCCTCTCTCATGCTCCCCGCCCGCAGCGTCTCGATCGTGCGCCCCTCTTTCATGACCACGACCCGATCACACACGGCACCGGCGAGAGCGAGGTCGTGGGTGATGAACAGCAGCGACAGGTCGCGATGGCGACGCAGGTCGCCGATCACCGCCATGACCTCCTCCTGTGTGGTCACATCGAGGGCGGTGGTGATCTCGTCGGCGAGCAGCAGGCGCGGATCCATCGCCAGAGTGGATGCGATCATGACCCGCTGCAGCAGGCCGCCCGACAGCTCGGCCGGTCGCTGACGCAGTCGACGGGCGGGAGAGGGGACTCCGACCTCGTCGAGCAGCTCGATCGCGCGGCGCTCGGCGGCGTCGACCGTGAAGCCTGCCACGGTGACCAGCGCCTCGGTGAGGAAGTCGCCGATCGTCCGCAGCGGGTTGAGGTGCGCGCGGGGCGTCTGGAACGCCATGCCGATGCGCAGCGCCCGCAGCTCGCGTCGCCCGCGGTCGTCGAGGGACGCGAGGTCCTGGCCTTCGACGCTGATACTTCCCGCCGTCGTGAAGGACTCGGGCAGGAGGCCGGCGATCGCCCGCACGCTCAGCGTCTTCCCCGAGCCGGACTCGCCGACGAGGCCGACGGACTCGCCGAGGTCGACGTCGAGCGTGCAGTCGTGAACCAGCATGCGAGGCCCCTCGGGAGTCGGCATGCCGATCGCCAGGCCCTGCAGTTCTAGCACCGGTGCCGTCATCGTTCCTTCTCCTCTGCCCAGGTGGTGGTGCGTGCGCCGATGATGCCGACCGCGAGCACGGTGACGACGATCAGCGCCGCCGGGAAGAGCGACTGCTCGGGAGCCCCGGCGAGTATGGCGGCCTGCCCTCCGGCGATCATGGATCCCCAGTCGGCGGCGGGAGGCTGCTGGCCGAGACCCAGGAACGAGATCGCGGCGAGGTCGAGCATCGCGTAGCCGAAGCCGACCGTCGCCTGGGCGGCGACGACCGGGATGAGTGCGGGGATCAGATGACGGAAGCAGATCGCCGCGCTCGACACCCCCTGCACCCGCAGCGCTGCGACGTAGGGACGACCCAGTTCGCGCGAGGCCGCCGTCTGGGTGAGGCGCGCGACGACCGGGATGTACGCGATCGACAGTGCGACGACCGGGGCGACGAGTCCCTTGCCGAACATGGCCACGGCGAGGACGGCGAGTACCAGGCCCGGGATGGCGAAGATCACGTCGATGATGCGCGCGATCGTGCCGCGGACGAATCCGCCGAACCAGGCGGAGGTGACGGCCAGCGCCATGCCGAGCGTGGTAGAGAGCACGACGACGATGACCGGGGCCGCGACACTGGCCGAGGCGCCGGCGAGAACCCGCGACAGGATGTCCCTGCCGAGGTCATCGGTGCCGGACGGATGGTCGAGGGAGACCACGCCGTTCGTGGGCCCGACGTAGAGCTGGTCGGGTGAGTAGGGGGCGAGCCAGGGGCCGGCGACGGCGATCACGGCGATGACCGCGAGCACGACGACGGCCACGACCACGAGCGGGTCCCGTCGGGCGAGACGACGTGCGGCGACGGGGATGCGCCCCGCGGCGAGCTGACCGACGCTCATGCGTTCCTCCTGGTTCCCGCGCTGTCGGGATCGATCGCCGCCGCCAGCAGGTCGGCGATCGCGTTCAGTACCACGAACAGCGTGACGAGCAGCAGCGAGACGACCTGCACGACCGGGAGGTCTTTGCGGGCCGCAGCCTCGGTGAGGAGGGAGCCGATGCCGCCGAGGCCGAAGGCCTGCTCGGCGATGGCCGAGGCCGCGAAGAGCCCGGCGATCGTCGTGCCCGAGATCGCCAGGATCTGCGGCGCCGCGTTATGGAAGACGTGACGACGGAACACCCGCGGCCACGGGATGCCGCGGACCCGGGCCGTCTCGACATGCTCGGAGTGCAGCTGCGCCACGAGAGCGCTGCGCGTCACCCGGCTGATGTACGCGATGAACATCAGCGCGAGCGACGCCGCAGGCAGAACGAGGTGCCAGAGCCGATCGAGTCCTTCGTCACCCGCCCCGAAGGTCGGGAACCAGCCGAGCGAGGTGGCGAAGATCCAGATCAACAGGATCGCGACGATGAACGTAGGCAGAGCCATGCCGAGCGACGTCGAGACCGAGACGATCATGTCGGTACGGCGGCCGCTCACCGCGGCGAGGATGCCGGAGCCGAGGCCGAACACCGCGATCAGGGCCGTCGTGAGCAGCACCAGTTGGAAGGTCACCTCGAAGCGGGCCCCCACGAGCACGGAGACGTCGGTCTTGTAGACGAACGACCGGCCGAAGTCGCCGGTGACGACGCCGCCGAGCCAGTGCAGGTACTGCAACCAGACCGGGTCGTCGAGTCGGTACTCGGCGCGGATGGCCGCGATGAGCTCCGGGGTCGGACGAGCACCGCCCGCCAGCGCCGACACCGGGTCTCCGGGCGTCAGCAGCAGCGCCGAGAAGATGATGACGCTGGCGAGGAAGAGCGTGAGCGCGAGTCCGCCCAGCTTTCCGAGCACCGTCCTGATCATGAGGGGATCCGTTCCGTCGTCCTGGACGACTCACTCGCCGCCGAGGTGCAGCGCCCAGGGGGAGCTGTAGATCGCGACCGAGGTGGTGATCCCGGTGAGGTCGTCGGCCAGGTAGGTGAGCTGGTAGGCGCCGGCGAGGGTGACCTGCAGCTGGTCGGCGGCGAAGATCTCCTGTGCGCTCACGAACGCGTCGGCCGCTGTGGTGGCATCCGTCGCGGTGCGCGCCGCCTGGAGGTCGGCCGTCACCTCGTCGTTCGCATAGCCCGACCAGTTGAAGATGCCGCCGATCTCGGCCGGCAGCATGAACAGCTGCGGGTAGCCGAGCACGCCGGGCACCTCGAGGTATCCGGTCGTCGCGACGAAGTCGATGCCCTCGCGCAGCTCGGGCGTGTAGAACAGTGCCCCGAAGTCGGCGGGCTGGCGTTCGTCGATCGAGATGGTGAGGCCGATGTCCTTCGCCGCGCTCTGCACGATGGATGCCGTCTGCGAGAACTCCTTCGCGCCGGCAGGCACCGCGAGCACGAGGGGCACCGAGGTGTCGATGCCGGACTCGGCGATCAGCTTCTTGGCCGCATCCAGGTCGACCTCGGGTGCGGGGAGGGCGTCGTAGGCATCCTGGTAGATGTCCTTCGCCTCCATGCCGCTCCACACGAACGGAGGCACGATCGTCTTCTGCACCTCGCCGAGCCCCTGCAGGACGGTGTCGATGTAGACGTCGCGATCGATGGCGAGGCTCAGCGCCTGCCGCACCCGCGGGTCGGCGGCCGCGCTGTCGGCCGACGCGGGGCCGAAACTGTACGAGGCCGTGGAGGGTCCCGCGATCAGGCGGCCGGCGCCGCCGTCGGCCTCGAAGCTCTGCCGCGATCCGGGAGGCACGGTGAAGGCACCGTCGATCTCGCCAGCCGTCAGGGCGGAGGTGAGCGTGGGGCCGTCGGTGACGAACACGAAGCGGATGCGGTCGGTCAGCGGAGCGCCGTTCCAGTAGTCGGGGTTCGCGGTGACCGAGATCTCGGAGCCCGGCTTCCATTCGTCGAGCTGGTAGGGGCCCGCGCACATCAGGCCGCCGCCGGAGGTTCCGAGATCCTGACCGGCGGTGGCGCCGAAGGCGGAGCTCATGACGGCTCCGCCTCCGCCGCCGAGGGCATCGCGGAATGTCGTGTCCGGGGCTGCGAAGTGCACGATGACGGTGTCGTCGTCGGGCGTCTCGATGCTCGAGACCAGCGCGAAGGCCGCGTACCACTGCGACGCGGGGGTGCGGTTGCGCTCCAGGCTGTAGGCGACGTCCGCGGCGGTCACCGGAGTTCCGTCCCAGAAGGTGACGCCATCGCGCACCGTGATCTCGAAGGTCACGGGATCGACCCACTCGGCCGTCTCGGCGATGCCCGCTTCGAGGGTGAAGTCGGGTTCGACCGTGAGCAGGCTGTCGCACAGGTTCGGGATGATGATGTTGGCAGAGGACGACGGGTCGAGCGTCTGAGGCTCGCCCTCGACGACCGCCCACGTCACTTCGTCGACGGGCGTGGTCGCCGCGGGCAGCGCGGTGACCAGCGACGAGGCGTCGATCTCGTCAGTGGACGAGTCTGTCGTGCCGGCGCGCGGTGCACAGGCGGTGGCGGCGAGAACGGTCGCGGTCGCCAGGGCGGCGGCGACGGTGAACCGGCGTCGGGTGGTGCGGGTCATGTCGGGTCCTCTCAGGTGCGTGCAGCGGGAGCGTCGTCGACCCCGCCGGGGGTGGTGGTGCGGGCGGTGCGGGTCATCTGACGACGTAGACGCGGATGCAGATCTGCTCGTCCTCGTCGCGGGCGAGGCCGATGAACTGGTTGCGGCTCAGCCAGCTGTGTTCGGGTGCGTCGGTCTGGAAGACCGGGGCGGTGCGGAAGTACGACGAGCCGTCGGCCTCTTCGCGGTAGTAGCCGCGGTTGAGGATGTCGATCGCCGCACCGTCGGCTGCGCGCAGCAGGTAGCGTGCCTCGAGCTGGAACGTGCCGTCGCGCTCGACAGACCAGTCGCCTCCACCGGCGATAACCGTGCCCTGCAGCAGGGGGCCATCGATCGTGCCCCCGGTGATGGGGGTGAAGGCGAGCACCTCGTGCGGTCCACGGCCCAGGTGGATGTCGGTGTCGACGTCGACCCGGATCTCGAACGCGTACTCGAGGATCGGCTCGGGCTGGGGGGTGTTCGTGGTCATGACAGTTCTCCATCCAGGACGGGGAGGTGGATCGTGAGCCCGTCGGGGCCCCCGACGGTGAGGTGCTGCTGATTGGTCGCGGTGGGCCCCCAGGCCCACGGGTCGGCGCCGGTGCCGGTCTGTGGGATGAACTCGGGATAGTCGCTGCTCGACACGTGAACGCGGAGGCAGTGGCCGGCCTGGAGCCGGTATCCGATCTGCCCCAGGCCGATGTCGATGGTCGCTGGCGTCGTGGCTTCGGCGATCTGACGCTGCCCGCGGGCGATGCGCAGTGCTGTGCCGTCGGGTGAGACGTCGAGCAGTCGGACGAACAGGTCGAGCACGGGGCCGTCGGAGCGGACCGTCGCGGTGGCGCTCACGGGGCCGGCGAGGTCGACATCGGCGGCGACCGGAGACGACGTGAAGACGAGCACGTCGCCGCGGGCGCCGATCGGTGCGTCGTCCGGCATCTCGAGGAGGAAGGAGAAGGCGTCCTCGGCGCTCGACGGCACGAGGTCGTCGGGGTCGTGCGTCCACGTCAGCTCGGTCGGGTGCTCTGCGGCATCCGTGCGCAGCCCTCCCTCTGCGGTCGCCTGCAGCGTGACGGTGCGGATGCCGGCGGGCGGCCACGCCGCATCCGTCCGCTCCTCTGTCGTACCGGCGAGGTTCCAGCGCACTGCGGGGATGTCGGAGGGGGCGCCGTGGCCGCGCAGGTAGACCTCGAAGAACTCGAGCGCGGGGTCGAGAGTGCGGGGGAGGAGCGCACGCACCTGGTCGTCGGTGCGCTCGGCCACGCGGTCGGCCGGGTCGCTGAGCAGCTCGTAGCCCTCGTGGTCGATCGACTCGATGCGGAGGTGATGGTGAGCGGCCCACGCCGGACTCTTCGCGATGTCGTCGACATCGGCCCACGACAGGGGCGAGCAGTTGTCCCACCAGCCGATCGTGTGCAGCGCCGGAACCGAACGGCCGGCGAAGGGCGAGCCGAGCGGGAAGCGCGGCAGGTGAACAGGCCGCGGGTACCACTGGTCATAAGAGATCGAGCGCTCTCCGGCCTCGGCGAGAAAGTCTTCGACCTGGGCGGCGAAGTCGCGCCGAGTCCAGTCCGGCTCCCACATGTAGGTGTCGTTGCCATGGAAATGGCTCACGGGATAGAGGTAGGTGATCGCCCACTCGACGTCCGAGACGCGCTCGCCGGGTGCGCGATGCACGGGTTCGCCGAGGCGGGTGCCGGTGACGCGAGGCGCGATCGCCTTGAGCGCGGGGTGGCCACTGGCCGCTGCCGCCCACTGGGTGTAGCCGTAGTAGCTGTCGCCCCACATCGCGACCCGGCCGTTCGACCACGGCTGCTGCACGATCCAGTCGAGCGTGTCCTCGCCGTCCCGCACCTCGTTGACGAAGAGCAGCGCCTCGCCCTCGGAGCGGAACTTGCCCCGCACGTCCTGGGCGACCACGCGGTAGCCGCGGGCCATCAGGTACTCGGCGATCAACGGGATGTAGGTGTAGGTGCCGCTCTTGTCGTAAGGCAGGCGGATGAGGATGGTGTCGCCGGCGCGGTCGCCGCCGTCCGAGGGGAGGTAGACGTCCGCCGCGAGCAGCACGCCGTCGCGCATCCGGATGCGGGCGGGACGCGCCAGGTCGCTCTCGGGTGCCGCGGGGATGCGGATGTAGCGGGTCATTGCTCTCCTTCGAAACCTCTGCGCCGGGAAGACCGCGGTGCTCGATGAATCACAACGTAAGTCCGTCGAAGTTAATAGTCAAGTCTGACTAGACTAAAAACTTGTAACATCTATGTATCCTGCTGATGCAGGGAAAAGGGGGAACGATGGCACGTCCGACCGTGGCCGCAGAACGACGCGACCAGATCATCGAAGCCACCTTGCAGACCGTGGCCCAGCACGGCATCGCCGGAACCTCACTCGACCGCATCGCCGAGGCGGCAGGGATGTCGCGCGGACATGTGCGGCACTTCGTCGGGAACCGCGATCAGCTGCTCGCGGAGACCGCGCGGCACGTCTTCTCCGATGAGAAGGGCGGGCTGACGATCCTCCCGTCCACCCTGACGTCGTTCACCGAGGCGCTCGACTACCTGTTCGGCGAGGACTTCACCCGATCGGATGCCGAGAACGCCGTCGTGCTCGGTTTCGTCGAGCTCTCCCGCACGAACCCCGCGATCGCCGAGGTGCTCACGGAGGCGTACGGCAGCACGCGCACCACCCTGGCCGCGCTCGCGGCAGCGGAGTACCCGAACGCCGGTGCGGCGACCTGCGAGCTGGTCGCCGATGGAACACTCTCAGCCGCACTCGGCAACGTCTTCATGGGTGACTTCGACCCCGACGAGGTGCGGACAGCGCGGGTGCGCCGCGCCGTCGAGGTGCTGGTCGCGGCACTCTGAGATCGGGCGGCGGGCGGCTGTTGCGCGTCTGCCGCCGGTGCGATGCCGCTGTCCTGCCGGAAACTATCCCCATCCTCGGCACCTCACGCCGGGTCCCAGCCCTCGGCTATCCTGGCGGGCGCGCCGTATGCGTCGGATCGCCAAGCGCTTCGACCTCGAGAGGGAGCTATGAACCGTCCGCACAAGGTGGTCGCTTATATCGTCAGAGATGACCGGATGGTGGTGCTGAGGCACGCTGATCTGCCCTGGGACGAGGCTGGATTGCAAGTGCCTGCTGGGACGATCAGATCAGGAGAGCTCCCAGAGGATGCGGTGCTTCGAGAAGCGCGCGAGGAAACCGGACTGGAGGGGTTGCGCGTCGTGCGATTCCTAGGGGCCGGCGAGTACGACATGCGCCCGTGCGCTGAAGCCATTCATGCGCGGCACTATTTCCACCTCACCACGGATAGCGCTGATCTGCCTGAACGGTGGGAGGCGTTTGAAGAGAGCGACGGCGCGGGCGAGCGCATCCGATTCGAGCTCTACTGGATCCCACTTAGGAAAGCCCACGTCATCGGTGGCGGCCAGGCGGCATTCCTTGGCCACCTGGCCGCGGAACTCTAGTCGGGACGTCCCACTGAGCTCCGGCCGAAAGGGCCCGCCCATAGCGGGTTATGGCTCACGTTTCCGGAGGCTGGTCGAGACGGCGGAGCGCTCGAGCGCCGCAAAGGATCGTTTTCGGCAGGAGTCGAACGCCTCCCAATTCTCCGCATCACTACGGAGCCAGTGAGCGATCAGCTCAGGCTGTTCTTGGAGATGACGAGTAGGAGCAGCTGTGCCACGCCGGTGGCAGTGAAGATCACGGCAACGGTAGTCACGCGCCGTTGCCAGGCCGGCTCGTCGGCACGTAACAGGTAAGCGGCGCTGATGCCCACTCCGAGGGCGGGACCCGAGACCACGGGGAGCACGGGAATGAAGGCGAGAGCCATCCACTCCCGGTCCAGCGCGAAGAGAAACGGCAGCCACAACATCGCGAGGGTGAACAGTATGGCGGGGGCGCCGGTGATGATGGCTACGGCGAGAAACCAATCGGCGTCCGCGTCATCGTCGAGCGGCGCGGCCGCAACGTGAGAGACCAGAACGCAGCCGACAATCAGCAACATCGCCAGATACAAGGACGTCGGGTCAAAGTTCTCCGGGGCGCTCAAAAAGAAGGAGTGAATGCTCGCAAGCACTGTCACCGTCAGTACTGCGCAGCCCGCGGCCACGAGAAGTACGGAGACGGCTCTGCGCTTCGCTTGTCGCGATGGGGGTGCTTCTGTCGTGTTCACCACGTGTCCACCGTAGTCAGCGTGGCTCCGCGAATACCCTGACGTCTCCAATGAACCCGTATCGAACGATGGTCAGCCGTCAGGGATCGCCCCGATTGCTGAAGGCACCTGGGTGAGCATCGGCGATGACTCCCAACTGCGCGATCGACACTGGTTCCCGCTCGTACTGTCATGCCGAACTACTTGACAACCTCAACCTCCGGAAACGGGTGTCAGAACCAGGTTTTGAACCCCGTTCACGGCAAGGCGTTTACGGCGCTCGACGCGACTGCTCCGTAACGATCGATTGCGGCAGGCGACCTTCGAGCAAAGAGCCCCCTCGGCCCCTGACCAGAAGTCGTACTCTGGCGGGTACGCGTCTGCCCCTGATACCGTCGGGCTCATGGCAGCCCAGATCGCCGAGCAGGGTTCAACGGCGGCTCCGCATCGTCGGCCGCAACTCCGGCCCATCGCGATCCTTGCACTCGGCGTTGTCGTCGTCCCGCTCGCCTTTGCGACGGCATTCAACAGCTGGGGCGCACTCACCGAAGACACCGCCATGCGCATGGCGTTTGCTACTGTCGCCGGCCAGGTTATCGCCGTTCTGACCGGATTCTTGGTGGTCGGAATTGCGTGGAAGCGCCGATACCGTCTCACGCAAATCGCGGTTCTCGCCGCCATCGCGGTCGCTATCACCATCAACGCGTTCGCGATCGTTGCGTCGACCGGAGACCTGCTGTTGTCCCGTCTCGACCTCATCGCCGAAACGAATCTTCTCAACCAGTAGCGCGAAACGGTATCAGTCGTTGCTGACGTACACGGTAGATGTCGGACACGAGTGGGCCTTCGGCGGCGTAGTGTCCATCTCATGTGGGAGAGCGTGGGAGAAGCGGTCACGGTTCCACTGGTCGAGGGCATGTCATTCCGGGCCGCCCAAGAGATTGCCTCGGCCGCGGGTGTGACCCTCGCCAATCCAGACCCTGACGGTCCGCCGATCGGCGCACTGGCATGGGGGCGGAACTACCTCGTCTTGCATCAGACGCCCCCTGCCGGGACGGTCGTGACCCGGCACTCATCGGTAGCGATTCGCGTCGAAGAAAAGCTTCACGAGGAACGCTGACGACGCGGACCCGTCGGTAGCGGGTTAGTGGTACAGGGGAGGCGGCGTAGCCAGCACGGCGATCAACGCCCCCATCACGAGGACCGTGCTGAGCCCCACGATGCTCCATACCGTGGCACGTCGCTCGCGCTTCGGATACACGTCGCCTAGCCCCACCAGCACGGCCGACAGCAGCAGCACGAGCCAGACCACAAGCGCGATGATGCCCATCCCGATACCGATCGCCCGCTCGGTATCGTCCGAATCGGCGTACTCGATGACCGTGAGGCCGGGGCCCGCCAAGCTGAGGCCGGCTAAGCCGAGCATGAGAGCCCCGAAAAGTCCGATGAGCGTCGCGGCGATGGTCAGGGAGGCACTGCCGACGATCCGCACGGCCCCATAGTGGCACGTGGCGGGCGCGAGCGCAGTCACGAGCGTCGGCAGCGCACAGCTACTGGCAGTTCGGCGACTGCAGCAGCGGAAGCTCGAACCTGGTCAGCCTCGCGGCCGGTCCGGGCTCGAGGGCGAACCATCCGGCGATCTGCCCGTCGGCGATCCGCGTGCCGTAGTCGCCGGCGGTGAACGGCTGATGGCCGTCGTCCGCGCTCGTGTGCAGGACTGGGGTGGCGAGCAGCCCATCCTGCTCGAGCACGTCTATCGATGACAGGAAGAGGAAAGACCTCTCTTCGACGACGTATCCCGATTCGCACCCGTCGGCCAGTAGGGGGGTGACGAGCCACGGCATGGTCAGAAACCCCCAGAACACTGCCACCACGGTTCCGCCGATCGACAGCAGTCGCCCGATCACGATCAGTCCGAGCCAGCCGGAAGGCGCCGAGACGGTGCAGAGCATGTAGCTGATCGCGATGAACGCGAGGATCGTGGATGCTCCGATGATGTGTCGTGACGGCAAGGTGCCGAGCAGCAGCTGAGCATCGCCACCGGATGCGGAATCGACCACGGCCACGCCGATCACCGCGATCGTCGCTGCGGCCACTGCCACTGTCGCCGCTGTCTGCAGCATCCGCGGGTGCCGGGATGCCGTGAGGGTGCGCTCACTCATCGCCGCTCTCTTTCACGAACGCATCACGAGCAGGACAGGTGCGAATACACCTCGATGACTCGCTCGATATCGGGGTAGCCCGCTTCTTCCAGAGCGTCCCGCACGTCCTCCCGCACGGATTCCAAGTAGGCGGACCCTCGGAGCCTGATCTCGGGAACGGAGTCGAGGTCAGGATCATCGTCGAGGAGCGAATACCACTCCGACCACTGAGACTCGCTGACCACCGCCTCATCGAGAGCTTTGGTGGCGATGCTGCTGGCCTCGGCGGGCGGATCGTCGACCGCGGGACTGAGCCACCATTCGATCTCGCACGTGCCACCCGGCACAGACACGGTTTCGGAGCGATCGGGACCGCTTGCCGGCGCCACGAGGCCGCAGCCGGTCATCGCCAACAGGGCCGCCACCAGAGAACCACCGAACAGCCAAGGTCGACGCATGCAGAGATCATAGGTGAGCGTTCTGAGCATGCTCCGTCGTCAGCTCGACGAGCATTGCCTGACCAGCGGACATCGGTTCGGTCGTGAGCTCCACGGATCCGAAGGGGAAAGGGTAGAAGAACGTCCCTGTTCCGTCCCACTCGGTGATCGGGATCATCGCGAACCAGATCTGGCTGATCGCGACCGAGACGACGGCGAGGATCGCAATGGCAACAGCGGCCCGATCGAGGTATCGGATTGCTGAGGGGATGTCTTGCGCGCGGCGCAGCACCGCGGTGATCGCCGCCAATACGATCGCGGCGAACGCGAAGAGGATCAACGGGCTGGGCTGCAGAGCGAGATACACGCACGTCGGCGCGGTCTCGGTCGCGTTGCCGGCTGCATCGATGAAACCGCCGTCCGCTGCGACGCCACCTGGACAGTATCCCTTGCCGCTCGTCATGAACGTCGAGTAGCCCAGAGCGGCGACCAGCGCGACCACGACCAGGCGCCGAACGCGAGCGATGATCTCCATGCCCGGCACTGCGGACTTTGTCGTCGGCGCATCCCGCCTCGCGGTCTGAGACACGTTGACCCCCTTGTGCTTTGCCCATGACACTATCGACGGCCGCGCCGAACATCCACCGATATGTTGGTGATTGGAACGAGCTCGCCGACGGAAGGCACAAAACTCATGCGCGTCACCCCTCGGGTCTGGATCGGCCTCGCGATCTACGTCGGCTATGTCGCGGTCATCTTCGTCGTGTCGAAACTGAGCGGTGTCGCTTACACCGAGATCGGAACCTCCGCCGAGTTCACGTGGCGAGGGGCGGTGCTCGACCTGGCGGTCGGTGCCGTGCTGCTCGCCATCACCACGTGGCTGCTGGGATGGTGGAAGCCCGCGCTGTTCGAACGCTCGCGCTCGCACCACAAGTGGCCGATCTTCGTGCCTGCGATCATGCTCGTCGTCGCTGTCGCGAACCTGTTCAACACCGACTGGTCGAAGTTCGATGCGTCGTTCCTGCTGTCGCTCCTCGCCCTCGGGCTCGCCGTCGGATTCTGCGAGGAGCTGATGTCACGAGGACTCCTGCTGACGGCCCTCCGCTCACGCCTCTCCGAGGTATGGGTGTGGCTGCTCACCTCCCTGCTCTTCGGCGGGATGCACATCATCAACGCCGCGCTGGGCGCCCCCGTCGGCCCCACGCTCGGACAGGTGGTGCTCGCCGCCATGTCGGGCACCTGCTTCTACATCGTGCGTCGGGTGACCGGGTCGCTCATCTGGGCGATGGCCTTGCACGGCCTCTGGGACGTCTCAGTCTTCGCGGTCGGCTTCGCCCCGCTCGGCACGGCCTGGGCCGCGTTCCTGAGCCCGGTGATCGGCATCCTCGCGGTCGCCGTCGTCTACTGGGTGATCAAGGGCGCCGATGAGAAGCCGGTCGTCGTGGCGCAGGCAGCATCCGCGCGCGTCTGAGGAGGAGCGGAGCGGAGGGGCGTCGAGAGGGCGCGGCGGAGTCGTTGAATACTGGTGCGGCGTGCGTTCCTGCGTAATAGTGAATGCATCACGATCAGCCCGTTGCCGAAAGGTGCGGGCTGATTTTCTTTTGGGGATCGCCTGGTCACACTTCAGCGCGTCAGGCGATGTAGATCTTGCGCAGCGTCTCGGTGACCGTCCACGCGGTGCGCTGCCCCGCGGCGAGGCGCACGACCGACCCGGGGCCGACCTCGACGGCGGGCAGCGGGGGGTCGACGAACTCGATCCGCGCCTGACCGGTCAGCACGACGAACACCTCGTCGACCTCGGTGTCCGATGCCGTGCCGGGCGTCATCTCCCAGATGCCGATCTCGACCTCACCCAGAGTCCCCAACGCCTGCACAGCCGTCGTCGGGCGACCGATGAGCACGTCCACCGCAGGCAGCGGTTCGTGCATCAGCGGCAGCGCCGCGGCATCCACTCCGGTTCCCGGCGCGAGCTCGCCCGGCGCGAGCTCGCTCACGAGTCGAAGCCCATGCCGACGGCATCCAGCGTCTTGAGGAACAGGTTGCGCTTGCCCTCGTTGTGATCGGCCCGGTTCATCGCGGCTCGCACGAGGTTGACGCCGATCGAGGCGACGGGCTCGGGCGGGAACGGGATCGGCTTCTCGCGCACCATTGCGAGCTCGGTGCGCTCGGTCGGCTCGCCCGACAGCTTGTCGAGCATGACGTCGGCGGCGAAGCGCGCGGCGCCGACGCCGAGCCCGGTGAACCCGGTCGCGTAGGTCACGCGTCCCTTGCGGGCGGTGCCGAAGAACGCGCAGAAGCGACTCGACGAGTCGATCGCCCCCGCCCACCGGTGCGTGAAGCGCAGCCCCTCGAGCTGGGGGAACGTCGTGAAGAAGTGCGAGGCGAGCTTGCGGTGGCTCTCGGCGCGATCCTCGTACTCGGGTCGCACCTTGCCGCCGAAATGGTAGACCGCGTCGTATCCGCCGAACAGGATGCGATTGTCGGCGGTGAGGCGGTAGTAGTGGAACTGGTTGGCGCTGTCGGCCAGGCCCTGGCGGTTCGACCACCCGATCGACGCCAGCTGCTCGTCGGTCAGCGGCTCGGTCATGAGCACGTAGTCGTAGACGGGAACCGTCATCAGGCGGTTGCGCTTGAGCAGCGAGGGGAAGACGTTCGTGGCGAGAGCCACGGCATCCGCTCGCACCTGCCCGCCGTCACGTGTGACGAGCGTGATCGCGCTCGATCCGTCGCCGATGACCTCGCGCACGAGCGACTGCTCGTAGATCTCGACCCCGAGTTCGACCGCGACGCGCGCCAGCTCGAGACCGAGCTTGGCGGGGTGCACGAGCGCACAGGCATCGCGCTCCCAGGCGCCGGCGAGGAACGTGTCGGAATGCACCTCGGCCTGCACGGCCTCGCGGTCGAGGAATCCCTCCTCCTCGCGCAGCCACTCCACCTGGTGCGGCTCGACGGCCACGGCGAGTTGACCGGTGCGCTCGAAGTCGGCATCCATGCCGTACCGCTTCACGGTCTCTTCGATGCCGTCGAGGTTCTCGATCCCCAGCTCTTCCAGGCGGTCGATCTCGTCGGGCCAGCGCGTGAGGCCGTTCTCGTGTCCGTGCGTGAGGCTCGCTTCGCAGAACCCTCCGTTGCGGCCCGACGCCGCCCACGCGATGCGCGACGCCTCGAGCAGCACGACGCGGCGCTCAGGGTCGCGCTCCTTCGCACGCACGGCGGTCCACAGGCCGGCATAGCCCCCGCCGACGATGGCGAGGTCGGCGGTGATGCTGCCGGTGAGCGCGGGGTGCGAGACGCGCTCGACGTCATCGAGCCAGAACACGCTGAACGCGGTGTCGCGCAGCGAGGCATCGATCACGGCATCCGCGGGGCGGCGACGTTCGAAGACCGTGGTTCCCATGGTGTTCTCCTGGTTCCGGACCCGCGCCTCAGCGCGTGCCCCAGTTGTAGAGGTCTTTGTAGAGCCCTGCGTAGAGCAGGCTCTCGGTGTGCGTGATGCCGGGGATCGTGCGGATGCGGGTCGCGATCAGATCGAGCAGGTGGCTGTCGCTCTCGCACACCGCCTCGACGAGGATGTCGAACGTGCCGAGCGTCACGACGACGTACGCGAGCTCGGTGATCTTCGTCAGCGCCTCCGCGATCAGCCGCGGGTCGCCCGTGACGCGGATGCCGATCATCGACATGCGGTTGAAGCCGAGCTGCATCGGGTCGGTCACCGCGACGATCTGGATGATGCCCGCCTCGGTCATCCGCTGCACGCGCTGACGCGCCGCCGCCTCGCTGAGCCCCACCTCTCGGCCGATCTCGGCATAGGGCCGTCGACCGTCCTCCTGCAGCAACTCGACGATCCGCTTCGAGATGTCGTCCAACACGGGCTGCTTCGGCGTGGTGCTCATGTGTCGATATTGACAGGATCGGCGCTCCCTGGCAACTGATTCCATCGTTAAGGTCACTTCACTCTTCTGTATTCGTGATCCGGTCGCTAGCATGGCGAGCATGGCCACAGAACTCCTTCAGAACTTCATCGGCGGGCAGTACGTTCCCCTGAGCGGACAGAAGCGGATGCCGCTGATCGACCCGGTGACCGAGGAGGCCTACGGCGAGCTGCCGGTCTCGGACGCCTCCGACGTGGACGCCGCCTACGCCGCCGCATCCGCCGCGTTCCCGATCTGGCGCGACACCACTCCCGCCGATCGCCAGCTCGCGCTGTTCCGCATCGCCGATGAGATGCAGACCCGCGCCGAGGAGTTCGCCGACCTCGAGTCGAAGGACACCGGCAAGCCGCGTGCCAGCCTCGTGGCCGACGAGATCCTGCAGTCGATCGACCAGCTGCGCTTCTTCGCCGGAGCCGCCCGCAGTCTCGAAGGACGCGCGGCGGGGGAGTACCTCGCCGGCCACACCTCGTTTGTGCGACGCGAGCCGATCGGCGTGATCGGACAGGTCACCCCCTGGAACTATCCGCTGAACATGGCCGTGTGGAAGATCGCCCCGGCGCTCGCCGCAGGCAACACGGTGGTGCTGAAGCCCGCCGAGTCGACGCCCCTGACCACCCTGCTGCTCGCCGAGATCGTCGCGCTGCACACGCCCGCCGGCACGCTCAACGTCGTGCTCGGCGACCGCGACACCGGCGTGGCGCTGGTCGAGCATCCGACGCCGCAGATGGTCGCCATCACCGGATCCGTGCGCGCCGGGATGGCCGTCGCGCGATCCGCGGCGAACGACATCAAACGGGTGCACCTCGAGCTCGGCGGCAAGGCGCCCGCGATCGTCTTCCCCGATGCGAACCTCGACAAGGCGGCATCCGGCATCGTCACCGGCGCGTTCTTCAACGCCGGACAGGACTGCACCGCGGCCACCCGCGTGCTCGTGCACTCGTCTGTGCACGACGAGTTCGTCGCCGCGCTGGTCGCGAAGGCGAAGACGGATGCCCGCACGGGCGCCCCGCACGAGGAGGGCGTGCTCTACGGTCCCCTCAGCAGCGCTGCCCAGCTCGCTCAGGTGCAGGGCTTCGTCGACCGCCTGCCTGCACACGCCACGATCGAGACCGGCGGTGCGCGTCAGGGTGAGAAGGGCTACTTCTTCGAGGCGACCATCGTGTCGGGTCTGCATCAGGACGACGAGGCCGTGCAGGGCGAGATCTTCGGCCCGGTGCTGACCGTGCAGTCGTTCGAGACCGAGGAGCAGGCGCTCGAGATGGCGAACGACGTGCCCTACGCCCTCGCATCCTCGGTGTGGACCGCCGATCATGCCCGCGCGATGCGCTTCTCGCGCGACCTCGACTTCGGCTGCGTATGGATCAACACCCACATCCCGTTCGTCTCGGACATGCCTCACGGCGGTTTCAAGCACTCGGGCTACGGCAAAGACCTCTCGCAGTACGGCTTCGACGACTACACGCGCATCAAGCACGTGATGTCCGCGCTGGACTGAGACAGGGTCTCGGGCTACCAGCGCGAGCGGATGAGCGACCCTCGCGTGAACCGCACCACCGAGATCGTCATCGGCACACTGCCGACGGGGGCATCAAGCGCTCGCGCGAGCAGCAGCTCGGCGGCCGATCTGACCTCGGCGAGCGTCGCGGCGACGCCGCGCACGTCGAGGTCGGCGACGTGCAGCACCCACCACCCGCGCTCGAGCAGGGCCGTCACCTCATAGGGGTACACGGCCGGGGTCGGAGTGTCGCTGCGCGACGACGGACGTCGGTCGAGTCGGTGCGAAATGGTCGGTCGCATCGGATGCCTCCTCCCTGTGGTCGGACGGGGCCACGGTGGCTCCCTGAAGCAAGACACGCACGGCCGTGGATCGTGACGCGGATCAGGGTCCGGATCTCTCGACACGTATGACGCGATGTGTCAAGCTGGGGCGGACGTCGAATCCGGGGGGATCAACTTGGCACGACCACTTGCGGGGCCCCAGACCCTGCTCCGAACACTCAACGGCCGCGCGATCCTCGAGACGCTCGCGCGCCGAGGCCCGCTCACCCGCGCCGAACTGGTCGCCGAGACCGGTCTCTCTCGCACTGCGGTGACGCAGGTGCTGCGGATGCTCGAATCATCGTCGGCGGTCGCCGCTGCGGGCGTCGATCGTGACACGCGGGGACCGGCAGCAGGGCGCGTCTCGCTGCATCCTCATCTCGGACTCGCCGCGGCAGTGCACGTCGACGCCCACGCCGCCCACGTCGCGCTGGTCGACCCCACCGGAGCCGTGCGGGCCGAGAGCCACGCCGCCTTCCCCGTGCGCGGGGACCGCGTGCAGCACATCGCCGGCCTCATCGATGCCTGTCAGAGGGCGGTGGCCGGTCCGCTGCTGCTCGCGGTCGTCGGCATCCCGGGCATCGTCACCGCCGACGGGGGCATCCGCGATGATCAGGGTCCCGACGGCGGCGCGTTCAAGAACGCCCTGTCGACGCGTCTCGGCTGCCCGGTGCGGGTGGAGAACGACGTCAACCTCGCGGCGCTCGCCGAGCTCTCCGAGGGCGCCGGCGCGGCGCTCAGCAGCTTCGCGCTGCTGCTCCTCGACGACGGACTCGGCGCCGGCATCGTGATCGACGGCTCCCTGCACCGGGGCTTCTCGGGCGTGGCAGGCGAGGTCATGTACCTGCCGCAGAGTCCGCTGCCGATCGGCGCTCCCGTGCTCGGTGACGCCGTCGTGCGCGACCTCGCACTGGCGAACGGGCGTGACCCGGACGAGACGATCGACCAGCATCTCGACGCCGCCTCCGCCGGCGATCCGGCCGCACTCGCCATGGCCGCCGAGATGGGACGCAGGCTCACCCTGATCGCGGGCAGCATCGCGCTCGTGCTCGACCCCGAGGCGTTCCTCCTCAGCGGCACGGCCGCGCACCCGGCGCTGGCCCGAGCGGCGGTCGCCTTCGCCGAAGAGCTCGCCCCGCAGCTCCCGCTCACCCTCCTCGTCTCGTCGTTCGGCCCGGAGGCGCCGCTGGTCGGCGCAGTCGGTGAGGCGGCATCCGCTCTTCGCGCGACCGTGTTCTCGCGGTTGCTTCCCGCATCGGACAGGAGTCGGCGATGACCTCGGACCTCGCGGATCGCCTCGGCCTCGCGCCGGGAGCCAGGGGCGTGATCATCAACGCCGACGACTTCGGCATGTGCCACGCGGCCAACACCGCGATCATGCAGCTGCTCGATGCGGGGCACATCGACTCGACGACGCTCATGGTGCCGTGCGCGTGGGCACCCGAGGCGCTCGCTTTCGCGGCCTCGCGCGCCGACCTCGACGTCGGCGTGCACCTCGTGCTCACGAGCGAGTGGACCGACTACCGCTGGCGGCCCCTCACCGGCACCGACACCACCCTCGTCGACGACGCGGGGTACTTTCCCGCCGGCGTTCTCGCGATCGAAGAGCTCGCGTCGGTCGACGACGTCACCGCCGAGATCGCCGCACAGCTGCAGACGGCGCTGGACGCCGGGGTCGACGTGACGCATCTCGACAACCACATGGGGTCTGTCTACGGTCTGCTGACCGGGCGGGACTTCCTCGGCCCGGTGTTCGAGCTCGCCGCCCGCAACGGCCTGCCGTTCCGGCTGCCGCGCAGCATGGACGGGACCGGCGACGACGCCGCCCTGCAGGCGAAGCTCGCCGAGGCCTCGGCCGCCGCCGACGCGCTCGGCGTCGAGATCATCGATCGGCTGTGGAGCCACCCGTTCGAAGAGGCGCCGGACGAGTCGTACGAACAGGTGCGCGACGGGTTCATCGCGCTGCTGCGCGCGGTTCCGGCCGGAGTGACCGAGATCTACCTGCATCCGATGGTCGACGACGACGAGCTGCGCGCGGCCGTCGACTTCGGTGCGGCCAAACGCGGGCACGAGCTTCGCCTGCTCTCCGACCCCGAGGTGCTGCAGGTGTTCGCCGACGAGGGACTGGTGCGGCTCGGATGGCGCGATCTGCGCGATCTGCAGCGGAGCCGACGCGCATGACCTCGCTGACGACGCGGCTGCGCGACCGACGACTCGACGCCGCCCCCACGAGGGCTCAGGCCATCGCGTTCGGAGCATCGGGGTTCCCGACCCAGCTCATGGCGCAGACGTTCTCGGCTTTCGTCGTCTACTTCTACGTCACCCACCTCGGTGTCGCGCCAGCATGGGTGGCCGCGGCGATGATCGCGCACGGCGTGCTGAACGCGGTGCTCAACCCGGTCGTCGGGGCGCTGTCCGACCGCATCCGCACGCGGTGGGGCCGCCGCATCCCGTGGATCGGTCTCGGCATCGTGCCGCTCGTGGTCGCCTTCGCGCTGGTGTGGATGCCGCCGGAGCTGCCGACCGCCGGGCTGATCGTCTGGTTCCTGATCGTGGTGGCGGTGTACGACATCGCCTTCGTCGTGGTCGTGCTGAACATCTCGGCGCTGTTCCCCGAGATCTTCCGCACCACCGATGAGCGGGCGCGCGGCAACGTGCCCCGGCAGATCTTCGCGATCCTCGGCATGGTGCTCGGCACCGCGGGTGCCCCTGCGCTGTACGACTCGATCGGCTGGCCGGGAATGGCCCTCGTGCTCTCGGCGGTCTGCCTCGTGCTGCTCGTCTGGTCGTTCTTCGGCGGCATGATCGAGCGTCGAGTGCCCGAGGCCGCATCCGAGGCGATGCGCTGGGGCGACCAGCTGAAATACACGTTCGCGAACCGGGCGTTCGTGCCCTACGTGCTCGGCTCGCTGTTCATCCAGACCTCGATCGCCGTCATCCTCGCGGCGCTGCCGTTCTACGTGCGCTACTCGCTGGGCGCCGCCGAGGGAGAGGCGAGTCTGCTGCTGGGGGCGATCTTCGTCACAGCCATCCCGTCGATCGTGCTGTGGAGCGCGATCGTGCGCCGCACCTCACCCCGCGCAGCGCTGCTGTGGAGCGTCGCCGTGTTCGGGATCTCCGTGCTCGGCTACCTGCTGCCGTCGACCGTGCTCGCCGCAGCGCTCATCGGCGTCGCGGTGGGCGTCGGCGTCGGCGGTCTGCTGCAGCTGCTCGAGGTCGTGCTCGCCCAGATCATCGACGAGGACGCCACGCGCACCGGTCATCGACGCGAGGGCGCGTACTTCGGGGTGAACGGCTTCGTCGTGCGCGGTTCGGTCGTGCTGCAGGCCGTCGTGGCGGCGGTGGTGCTCACGGCATCCGGCTTCGACGCCTCGCTCGGAGATGCGCAGCCGGAGGCCGTCGACGGCGGGATCCGCGTCATGGTCGCGGTGGTCCCGCTCGTCTTCGCCGCCCTCGCGTGGCTGTGCTTCTGGCTCTACCCGATCCGCACGCGCGACCTCTGACCGACGTCAGGACGCGGCCTGGCGGGCCTCCCAGCCCGTGCGCACCATCTCGTCGACCGTGTATCGCATCTTCCAGTCGAGGTCACGCGCGGCGAGCTCGCCGGTCGCGACGATGCGGTCGGGGTCTCCCGGACGCCGAGGGCCGATCTCAGGGGTGAAGTCGATGCCCGTGACGCGTGCGACCGCGTCCATGATCTGCTTCACGCTGAGGCCGTCGCCCGAGCCGAGGTTGTACGCGGCCTCGATCGGCTCGCCACCGGCGAGACGCTTCGCTGCGGCGACATGGGCGGCGGCGATGTCGCCGACGTGCACGTAGTCGCGCACGTTGGTGCCGTCCTCGGTGTCGTAGTCGTCGCCGTTGATGCGGGGGGTCTCGCCGGCGATGAGCTTCTCGAACACGATCGGGAAGAGGTTGTGCGGGCTCAGGTCATAGACCGACGGGTCGGCCGAGCCGACCACGTTGAAGTAGCGCAGCGAGGTGTGACGCAGCGGCTTGTCGGAGTCGGCGGTCGCGATCGCCTGGTCACGGAGCAGCCACTCGCCGATGAGCTTGGACTCGCCGTAGGGGCTCGCCGGCTTCTTGGCGGTCTCCTCGACGACGAGCGGCACATCGGGAGTGCCGAACACGGCCGCCGACGACGAGAACACGATGTTGGTGACGCCCGCGGCATCCATCGCCTCGAGGATCACCCGAGTGCCCTCGACGTTCTGCGCGTAGGTGTGCAGCGGAAGCTGCACCGAGACGCCGGCGTACTTGTAGCCGGCGACGTGGATGACACCCTCGGCGTCATGATCGCGCAGCGCCTTCTCGACCAGTTCACGGTCGAGGATGCTGCCCTGCACGAAAGCCACGCCCTCGGGCACGAACGATGCGACGCCGCTCGAGAGGTCGTCGAGGACGACGGGCGTGAGCCCGGCATCCGCCAGTGCGCGAACGACGTGCGAGCCGATGTAGCCGGCGCCGCCGGTCACGATCCAGGACATTGTGCTCCTCAGGGTGGGGAAGTGTTCAGTATCTCAGGTCGCGATCGGCGGACTCTGAGGCCGCGCGTTCACGACGTGGTCGAGCGGGCAGCGGTCACGCGTCGCGATGCGCCCCGGCCGACGGCGTGACGGTGAAGATCACGGGGGAAGTGAAACCGGATGCGGCGAACGCCGCCGACACGGCATCCGTCACCTGCTGCAGCGAGTCCTGCTCGATCAGCGCGATCGCCGCACCGCCGAAGCCTCCGCCGGTCATGCGAGCACCGAGTGCGCCGGCCGCGAGGGCCGTTTCGACCGCCGTGTCGAGCTCGGGGACCGAGATCTCGAAGTCATCGCGCATCGAGGCGTGCGAGGCCACGAGCAGGTCGCCGATCGCACGGGCACCGTCTTCGCGCAGCACCACGACGGTGTCGAGCACGCGCTGGTTCTCGGTGACCACGTGCCGCACGCGGCGGAACGTCACGTCGTCCATGAGCTCCTCGGCGCGGGGCAGGTCGTCGACCGAGACGTCGCGCAGGCTCGGCACGCCCATGATCGCGGCACCGCGCTCGCAGGCCGCACGGCGCTCGCCGTATCCGCCCGTGGAGTGCGCGTGCTTGACCCGGGTGTCCATCACGAGGATCGCGAGGCCGGCCTCGGCGATGCCGACCTGCACGAGGTTCGCATCGAGCGAGCGGCAGTCGAGGAAGATCGCGGCATCCGGCTCGCCGAGCATCGACGCCATCTGGTCCATGATGCCGGTCGGGGCGCCGACCGCCTCGTTCTCGGCCTTCCGACCGACGCGGGCGAGGGCGACGCGGTCGAGCCCGGCGGCCCAGAGGTCGTTGAGCGCGGATGCCGTGGCACCCTCGATCGCCGCCGACGACGAGAGCCCCGCGCCCACGGGCACGTCGGATGCGATGGCGATGTCGAGCCCTGAACCGGTGGCCGCGGAGGGAGCGACACCGTCGGCCTGGCGCAGCGCCCACGCGACGCCGAGGGGGTAGGCGGCCCACTCGGGCACGCGCGGCGCGGTGCCGGTCGGGGTCGGGAACAGCTCGTCGAGGTCGTCGAGGGAGACCTCGACCGGCTCGTCGGCGAAGGTCGAGGCGACGCGGATGCGGCGGTCGTCACGGATTCCCACGGCGGCGACTGTGCGATGCGGGATGGCGAAGGGCAGCACGAATCCGTCGTTGTAGTCGGTGTGCTCGCCGATCAGGTTCACGCGCCCCGGCGCCGACCAGACGCCTTCGGGGGTGCGACCGGTGAGGTCGGTGAAGAGTGCGCGCGCGGCGTCCTGGGTGGTGGTCATGCGGATGCCTCGTCTGCGTTCTGGTCTGCGGATGCGGTGTGTGCGGCGTCGGCCTTCGCGATGGCCTCGCGGATGCGGGCCGCACCCTGCTCGGGGGTGACCTCGGCGGCCCAGGCCCACATCGCGGCCTCGGATCCCGCGAGGAACTTGAGCTTGTCGGCCGCGCGGCGGGGGCTGGTCAGCTGCAGGTGCAGGCGCACGCTGTCTCGGCCGACGTTCACCGGGGCCTGGTGCCAGGCGGCGATGTAGGGCGTCGGGGTGTCGTAGAGCGCGTCGACGCCGCGGAGCAGTCGCAGATAGAGGGGTGCGAGCTCGTCGCGTTCGGCATCCGTCGTCTCGGCGAAGTCCGGAACGTGGCGGTGCGGCATGAGGTGCACCTCCAGCGGCCAGCGGGCGGCGAAGGGCACGAATGCCGTCCAGTGCTCACCGCGGAAGACGACCCTCTCGGATGCCTGCTCGGACTCGAGGATGTGCTGGAACAGGTCGGGCGCGGTGCGATCGATCGAGTCGAGCAGGCGCGTGGTGCGCGGCGTCACGTAGGGGTAGGCGTAGATCTGGCCGTGGGGGTGGGGGAGCGTGACGCCGATGGCCTCGCCGCGGTTCTCGAACGGGAAGATCTGCTGGATGCCCGGCAGCTTCGAGAGGGCGGCGGTGCGGTCGGCCCAGGCCTCGATCACCGTGCGGGCGCGCGTCACCGACTGGGTGCCGAACGAGCCGGTGTGCTCGGGGCTGAAGCACACGACCTCGCAGCGTCCGACCGACGTGCGGGTGCGACCGAGGCCCAGGGCGCTGAGGTCGTCGAGCCCGCGCGGAGGGTTGCTCGCTGCGGGGGCGGTGCCGGTGGCTTCGGCGAGAGCGGGGCCGAACGCGGGCGAGCGGTTCTCGAAGACGGCGACGTCGTAGAGCGACGGCACCTCAGACGGGTTGGTCGGCGACTGCGGAGCGAGCGGGTCGGCATCGGCGCTCGGCATCATCACGCGGTTCTGCCGGTTGGCGGCGACCGTGATCCAGTCGCCGGTGAGCACATCGAGGCGCATCGTGGCGGTCTCGCCGCGGGCGTCGAGCGTCCGGCTGTCGACGGCGCGGTCGGCCCCGAGCGTCGTGTCGGGATCATCGAAGTAGATCAGTTCGCGGCCGTCGGCGAGCGTCGTCGCGCGCTTGACGATGCCGGCGGAGAGGGTCTCGGTTCGCAACTCGGGAGATTCGGGCGTGTTCACGTAAACATGGTACGCACAGCGCCGTGGTAACGTCAACATTCCGGAGTTGTGAGCGCGTAGAGAGGGTGCCCGTGGACGACGAGCTGCTGCGCGACGATGATCTGCGTCGCGGCGCCGCGCGCCCGCGCCGCCGCCAGGCCCCGTCCGGTCGTGTCTCGATGGCGATGGTCGCCTCCCGCGCCGGCGTCTCGGGTCAGACCGTGTCGCGCGTCGTCAACGACAGCCCTCGCGTCGACCCCGCGACCCGCCGGCGCGTCGAAGCCGCGATGGCCGAGCTCGGCTACCGCCCCCACCGCGCAGCGCGCGCTCTGCGCACCGGACGCTCGCAGACCATCGGACTCGTCGTCACCACTCTCGCGACGGTCGGCAACTCGCGGATGCTGCAGGCCACCGCCGAGGCCGCGGCTGAACGCGGCTACGCCCTCACCCTCGTCACCGCGGGCGACAGCGTGGCCGACGCCTTCGAGCGCCTGGCCGAGCAGGAGGTCGACGGCGCGATCGTGCTGAACGAGGCGTCGGCGCTGGTACCCGCAGCCGATCGGCCGCCGGGACTGCGCCTCGTGGTCGTCGACGCCCCGGGGTCTGCGGATCTGGCGGTCGTGCACAGCGACCATGTCGGAGGCGCCGCTGCGGCGACCGCTCACCTGCTGGGCCTCGGACACGAGACGGTGCACCACCTCGCCGGGCCTGCCGACTCGTTCGCGGCCGCCGAGCGCGAGCGCGGATGGCGGAAGGCGCTCGCGGAGGTCGGGGTCGAGGCGACCGAGGTCGTCCGCGGCGACTGGACCGCCGAGGCAGGGTTCGCCGCGGGCGAGGCGCTGCGAGCAGCATCCGCCGTGTTCTGCGCCAACGACCAGATGGCGCTCGGGCTCCTCCGTGCGCTCGCCGAGTCGGGGCGGCGGGTTCCCGAGGACGTCAGCGTCATCGGCTTCGACGACGTGCCGGATGCCGCCAACTACCGCCCACCGCTGACGACGATCCGTCAGGACTTCGCCGCCTTGGCACACCGCGCCGTCGACCTGCTCGTCGCCGACATCGAGGGCGCCGCGGGCGGTGCGGCATCCGCTGTCGTCGTGCCGACGCTTCTGGTCGAACGCTCCAGCACCCGCTGAGCCGCGCCGCCCGCACCCTCTGCCCCCGCACCCCGCCTGCCCCCGCACCCCGGCCCCGCCCCCTCGCGGTGCGTGGCCAGAAACGCACGTGAATCGCGCCTTCGGATGCGTTTGTGACCACGCACGCGGCAGGGGGGGGCCATGCCACCGCCCCGCGAACCCGGATAGCGGTTTCCACCCGCCGCTTGCGCGCCCGACGGAGTCGTGGCATGCTGACGGAAAGCGCTTACCCACATCGGGCGACCGGCGCACGGGCTTCCCACAGAACGGACCAGCAATGTCACAGGCGACACCCCGCGAGATCGGGATCATCATGAACGGCGTCTCCGGGCGCATGGGCTACCGGCAGCACCTCGTGCGGTCGATCCTCGCGATCCGCGACCAGGGCGGCATCGAGCTGCCCGACGGATCCCGCATCACGGTCAAGCCGCTGCTTGTCGGCCGCAACGAGGCCAAGCTCGCCGAGCTTGCCGCGAAGCACGGCATCGACGACTACACGACCGACCTCGACGCAGCGCTCGCGGACCCGAAGTGGGAGATCTACGCCGATTTCCTCGTGACCAAGGCCCGCGCCTCGGCCCTTCGCAAGGCGATCGCGGCCGGCAAGGCGATCTACACCGAGAAGCCGACCGCCGAGTCGCTCGACGAGGCCCTCGAGCTCGCGCGTCTCGCGGACGAGGCCGGCGTCAAGACCGGCGTCGTACACGACAAGCTCTACCTGCCGGGCCTGCAGAAGCTCAAGCGCCTCATCGACTCCGGTTTCTTCGGCCGCATCCTCTCGGTGCGCGGCGAGTTCGGCTACTGGGTCTTCGAGGGTGACTGGCAGCCCGCGCAGCGCCCCAGCTGGAACTACCGCACCGAAGACGGCGGCGGCATCATCGTCGACATGTTCCCGCACTGGAACTACGTGCTCGAGAACCTGTTCGGCGAGGTCAAGAGCGTCTACGCGCAGGCCGCCGTGCACATCGCCGACCGCTGGGACGAGAACGGCGAGCACTACACCGCCACCGCCGAGGACGCCGCGTACGGCATCTTCGAGATCGAGGGCGGCATCGTCGCCGAGATCAACTCCAGCTGGACGGTGCGCGTCAACCGCGACGAGCTCGTCGAGTTCCAGGTCGACGGCACCCACGGATCCGCGGTCGTCGGACTCTTCGGCGCGAAGATCCAGCCCCGCAACGCGACTCCGAAGCCGGTCTGGAACCCCGACCTCGAAGACAGCCACGACTACGACGCCGACTGGCAGAACGTCCCGACCAACGATGTCTTCCTCAACGGCTTCCGTCAGCAGTGGGAGGAATACCTGGTCTCGTTCGTCGAGGGCACGAAGTACCCCTTCGACCTGCTCTCGGGCGCCCGCGGCGTGCAGTTCGCCGAGGCGGGGCTGACCTCCAGCGCCGAAGGCCGCAAGATCGCACTCACCCCGCTGACGCTGGGTTGAGCATGACCACTCTCCGACTTCTCGACGCCGCGGGCGCGGTGACGGATGCCGAGCTGCGCGAAGGCGGCGGGTACACGCGTCCGGCCTCTCCGCTGCAGAGCCGCGTCGCGTACGCCGCAGCCCACGTCGTGCCGAAGGTGCACGCCGACAACACCCCGGGGCAGCCCGCCGACATCGACTGGGACTCGACTCTGGCGTTCCGCCGCAACGTGTACTCGTGGGGTCTGGGCGTCGCCGACGCCATGGACACCGCTCAGCGGAACATGGGGCTGGATGCCGCGGCGACGCGCGAGCTCATCGCGCGCAGCGCCGAGGTCGCCCGCGAGGAGGGCGGCTCGGTCGTGGTCGGCGTCAATACCGATCACGTCGCCGAGTCGCACATCTCGCTCGACCAGGTGATCGACGCCTACAAGGAGCAGCTGCACTTCACCGAGGAGCAGGGGGCGGGCCCGGTGCTCATGGCCTCTCGCCACCTCGCCCGTGTCGCTGAGAACGCCGACGACTACCGTCGCGTCTATCGCGAGGTGCTCTCGGCGGCCACCGTCCCGGTCGTGCTGCACTGGCTCGGCACGGCTTTCGACCCCGAGCTCGCCGGGTACTTCGGAGCGGACGACTGGCAGGCGGCATCCGCTGTGCTGCTCGACGTGATCGCCGAGAACCCCGACAAGGTCGCCGGCGTGAAGATGAGCCTCCTGAACGCCGAGTCGGAGATCTCGGTGCGCGAGCGACTGCCGCAGGGTGTGCGCATGTTCACCGGCGACGACTTCAACTACGTCGGCCTCATCGGCGGAGACACCGTGGGGCAGGGTGACGGGCACTCCGACGCGCTGCTCGGCGCGTTCGCGGCCATCACTCCGGTCGCCTCCGCGGCGATCCAGGCGCTCGATGCCGGGGACCCCGAGCTCTACCTCGAGATCCTCGGCCCGACCGAAGAGCTCAGCCGCCAGGTGTTCGCCGCGCCGACCTTCTATTACAAGACCGGTGTCGCCTTCCTCGCCTGGCTCAACGGGCACCAGCCCGCGTTCCAGATGGTCGGCGGACTGCACTCGGCGCGCAGCCTTCCGCACCTCAGCCGCATCGTCGAGCTGGCGAACGCGTCGCTCGCCCTCGAGAATCCCGAACTCGCACGCGAGCGCTGGCACGGGATGCTCCGCCTGAACGGAGTGGACCTGTGACCGTCGACCCGCGCCTGTCGATCAACCAGGCCACGATCAAGCACGCAGACCTCGCGACGGCGCTGCGGGTGACGGCGGATGCCGGCATCCAGGCGATCGGCCTGTGGCGCGAGCCCGTGAACGAGGTCGGGCTCGACGTCGCCGCGCAGATGCTCGCCGATTCGGGGCTGCGCTTCACGACCCACTGCCGCGGTGGTTTCTTCACCCTTCCGGAGGGGCCGGATCGCATTGCTGCGCTCGACGACAACCGCCGAGCGATCGAGGAGACCGCGACCCTCGCCGCCGCGGGCGCCGACGGATCGACGGCCGTTCTCGTGCTCGTGGCCGGCGGCATCCCGGTGGGATCGCGCGATCTGATCGGCGCGCGCGAGCGTGTGCGCGATGCGATCGGCGTGCTCGCGTCCGACGCGAAGGCGGCGGGCGTGACGCTCGCGATCGAGCCCCTGCATCCGATGTACGCCTCCGACCGCGCCGTCGTCTCGACGCTCGGGCAGGCGCTCGACATCGCGGCCGATTTCGATGCCGACGTCGTGGGCGCGGCGGTGGACACGTTCCACATCTGGTGGGATCCGCAGGTGCTCGAGCAGATCACGCGCGCCGGCCGCGAGGGGCGCATCGCGACGTACCAGGTGTGCGACTGGAAGACCCCGCTCGCCGCCGATGTGCTGCTGTCGCGGCACTACACGGGTGACGGCGTGATCGACTTCGGCTCGCTCACGCGGGCCGTGATCGACACCGGATACGACCGTGACATCGAGGTCGAGATCTTCAACGCCGACATCTGGGCGGACGCTCCCGAGCACGTCGTCCGTCGTACGGCCGAGACCTTCGGCACCGCGATCTCGCCGCATCTGCGCTGACGGCCGCCGAGATCCGGTCGGGGTCGGGTTTCGGGTCGGGCACCGGCCGCAAACCCCCGCGAGTGGGCCACGCTTCCACCGTCTGCAGGACCCGAGCACGGACGCAGGGCCGTAACACGGTTTCTGTCCTGCATCCGTGCCTGGGACCTGCAGATGGGACGGGGGACGGCGGTCTTCTCGTCGGACCGGACCGGACCGGACAAGACCGAACCGGACCGGCCGAGGGAACCGGAACCGGACCGGACCGTTCGCCGGAGCACGTGCAGGACTCGAGCACGGATGCAGGGCTGTGACACCGTTTCTGTCCTGCATCCGTGTCTGCGTCCTGCAGATGGGAGGGGGTGCGGCGGTCTTCTCGTCCGACGGGACCGGACCGGAAAAGACCGGACCGGAAAAGACCGGACCGGAACGGACCGGACCGGACCGGACAAGACCGAACCGGTCCGGACGCCGCCGAAGACCGGATCCCCACCCGGGAACCGCCCACCTGTACGCGGCGGTCGCGCACGGCGCAAGCCCCGAGACACCCCGCCGAACGATTGAGAGGATGACGTCATGACGAAGATCCGCCCAGGACTCTGCTCGGTGACCTTCCGGTCGCTGAGCGCCGAACAGGTGGTCGACCTCGCTGCCGACGCCCGACTCGAGGTCATCGAGTGGGGAGCCGATTCGCACGTGCTGCCCGGCGACGTCGAGCAGGCCGCGAGGGTCGCGACGCTCACGACGGATGCCGGGCTCGTCGCGTGCTCCTACGGCTCGTACTTCCGTGCCGGTGCCGACGAGCCGATCACCCCCGTGCTCGACACCGCCGAGGCGCTCGGTGTCGATCGCGTGCGCGTCTGGGCAGGGCCGATCGGGTCCGACGAGGCGTCGCCGCAGGACTGGGCGTCGACGATCGCCCGACTGCAGGATGCTGTCGATGAGGCCGCCGCCCGGGGAATCTCGCTCGCGCTCGAGTTCCACTCCGGAACGCTCGCCGACACCGCCCCGACGACGCTGCGGGTGCTCGACGAGGTGGCTCGGCCGACGCTCAGCTCGTACTGGCAGCCGACGGTCGGTGCCACGGTCGATGCGGTGCTCGACGAGTACCGCGCGGTCGCCGACCGGGTCAGCGCCGCGCACGTGTTCTCGTGGTGGCCGGACCACGAGAGGCTTCCGCTGCGGGCGAGGGATGCCCTGTGGACCCGCTTCTTCGCGGAGGCGCTGTCCGCGACGACTCCGCCCCGCGATGCGCTGCTCGAGTTCGTACCCGGCGATGATCCGACGCTGCTGCGTGGCGAGGCGGCGACGCTGCGCGCCTACCTCTCCCTCTGAGCGATGCGCCCCCGCAGCCCGGTCGCCGGACCCTCCCCGGCATCGCCCTCACCGCGCAGTATGCTCAGGGCATGAGTCAGCAGGAAAGCCCTTCCCGCGTGCGTCAGCCGCGGCATTCGCGGGGCGCGGCCCCGACCCTGCATGACGTCGCCCGTGAGGCCGGGGTCTCGCTCGCCACGGCATCCCGTGTTCTCAACGGATCCGAGCGCAAGGTGGCCGAGTCCTTCCGTGAGCGCGTCGAGCAGGCGGCCGCCGAACTGGGCTACACGGCGAACGCATCGGCGCAGGCGACCGCCCGAGGAAGCTCGCCCGTCATCGCACTCCTGGTCGCCGACATCGCCGACCCCTACTTCGGACTCATCGCGGCCGGTGTCGCCCGCGGAGCCGACGAACAGGGCCTGGTCGTGACGATCGCGATCACCGAGCGAGATCCGGCACGCGAGGCGCGCATCGTGCGGGCCCTCCGTGGGCAGCGACCCCAGGGCCTGATCCTCGCCGCATCGCGCACGAACGAGCCGACGGACTCCGACACCTCACGCGAGCTCGCGGAGTACGCCCGCTTCGGTGGACGCGTGGTCACGTTCGGCGCCGGCAGCGCAGACAACCGCCACGTCGAGATCGACAACCGCGCCGGCGCCGAAGCGCTCGGTCGTCGCATGGCGTCTCTCGGATACCGCTCCGCCATCGCGATCGGTGCGGCCGAGGGAGTGCTGACGTCGGACGAGCGTCTCGCCGGATTCCGCGCCGGCTTCGAGACCGACGGCGGGGCGATCGAGCGGGTGATCCGCGGCGACTTCCGCCGCGAATCGGGTGCGCAGGCGATGACGGCGGCCCTCGCCGACGACGTCGAACCCGGCACCCTCGTGTTCGGCATGAGCGACGTGGTCGCGATCGGAGCGATGGCGGCGATCCGCGAGGCCGGTCGTGAGGTCGGCGCCGACATCGCGGTCTGCGGCTTCGATGACGTGCCCTCGAGCAGCGATGTCACCCCGGCGCTCACCACCGTGCGCGTGCCGCTCAGTGAGGTCGGATATCAGGCCTTCCGTGCGACGGTCGACGCCGACTGGCAGCAGGCTCCGCTTCCGCTCGAGGTCATCGTGCGGGCGAGCACCCCCGGACTCACCCGATGACCCGCGTGGTGCTGGCGCCGGACAGCTTCAAGGGCACGATCACCGCGGCGGATGCGGCGGCATCCCTCGCCGAAGGCTGGTCATCGGTCGAGCCGACCGCGACGTTCGTGCACCGCCCCATGGCTGACGGCGGCGAGGGCACCGTCGCCGCGTTCGACGCGGCAGTACCGGGAGCGCGACGCATGCCGGTCGTCGTCGACGGACCCGCGGGGCTGCCGCTGGAGACGAGCTGGCTGCTGCTTCCCGTCTCGGGGGATTCTCCCGGGGGGACCGCCGTCGTCGACCTCGCGTCGACCTCGGGCATCGAACTGCTCGACGAACTGCGTCCGTGGGATGCCGACACCACCGGATTCGGTCAGGCGATCGCCGCAGCCCTCGACCACGGCGTCACGCGACTGGTCGTCGGCATCGGGTCGAGCGCGTCGACCGACGGCGGCACCGGGATGCTGACCGCCCTCGGTGCGCGATTCCTCGATGCCGACGGTGAGCCGGTCGCGCGAGGAGCCCGCGGTCTCGCCGACATCGCCTCCGTCGACCTGAGCGGTCTCCGCACGGCGCCGCAGGTGCGCGTGCTCACCGACGTCACGAATCCCCTCGTCGGCCCGCGGGGCGCCGCAGCCGTGTTCGGACCGCAGAAGGGTCTCGTCGGCCCGGAGCTCGACGAGGTGGATGCCGGACTAGCGGGCCTCGCCGAACTGCTCGGCCTCGACTCCGCACTTCCGGGCACCGGAGCCGCCGGTGGCACGGGCGGTGCGCTGGTCGTCTGGGGTGCGACGCTCGCCCCGGGCGCTGCCGAGGTGGCGGACCTGATCGGCCTCGCCGACGCGATCGCCGACGCCGACCATGTCATCACAGGCGAGGGGTCGTACGACGGTCAGTCCGGAGACGGCAAGGTGCCCTCGTTCATCGCCGGCCTCGCGTCGACGACCGGTGCGACCGCCCTGCTCGCCGCCGGACGCATCACGGCCGACTCCGACACCGCGCTGTTCACGGCATCCGCGTCGCTCACCGAGATCGCCGGATCGTCGGATGCCGCGCTCGCCGACCCCGCCCGCTGGTTGCGCGAGGCCGGAGCCCTGCTCGCCCGCTCGGTCTGACGCCTCGCGTCCGCGCGCGTCGGCCCACGGTGGGGTCGCTGTTGCGCAGCATCCGTCCGCATTCGTCCGCATTCTTCCGCCCGGGTTGCCCCCCGCCCCCGCAGCATCCGCCCGCCAGCCCGTCGGGACCACTTTCGCAGCCGGCTCGCCAGTCGGGGCCACTTTCGCACCGGGGATGGCCGTTTCGGGTGCGTAATTGACCCCGCACGCACAAGGAGGGGATGCCGTGGGGCAGTCCGCCCCGGGGGCGTTCCGCCCCGCGGGCGTTCCGCCACGCGGGCGTTCCGCCACGAAAGCGTTCCGGTCCCGGATGCACTTCTGCCCCCACACGGGCGACGTGCGGGGGCAGAAGAACAGCCCGAAGGGCGCGGGATCAGCCCCCGAGGGCGGCGGACACGACGGCGCGAGCCTCCGCCTGCACCTTGGCGAGGTGCTCCGGGCCGCGCAGGCTCTCGGCGTACAGCTTGTAGACGTCTTCCGTGCCCGAGGGGCGGGCGGCGAACCAGGCGTGCTCGGTCTGCACCTTGAGGCCGCCGATCGCCGCACCGTTGCCGGGGGCGTGCGACAGCTTGGCGGTGATCTCCTCACCCGCGAGGGTCGTCGCCGAGACGGCATCCGGAGCGAGCTTGCCCAGCGTCGCCTTCTGCGCGGGCGTCGCCGGGGCGTCGACGCGCTGGTAGGCCGACGAGCCGAAGGCCTGCTCCAGCTCGGCATACCGCTCCGACGGCGTCTTGCCGGTGACCGCGATGATCTCGGCCGCGAGCAGGCACAGCAGGATGCCGTCCTTGTCGGTCGACCAGACGGTGCCGTCCTTGCGGAGGAACGATGCTCCGGCCGACTCCTCGCCGCCGAACGCGACCGAGCCGTCGAGCAGACCGGGCACGAACCACTTGAAGCCCACCGGCACCTCGAGGAGGCGGCGTCCGAGCGATTCGGCCACCCGGTCGATGATCATCGACGACACGAGGGTCTTGCCGATCGCGGCGTCGCGCGGCCACTCGGAGCGGTGCGAGAACAGGTAGTCGATCGCGACCGCGAGGTAGTGGTTCGGGTTCATGAGCCCGGCGTCGGGGGTGACGATGCCGTGGCGGTCGGCATCCGCGTCGTTGCCCGTCAGCACGTCGTAGTCGCCCTTCTTGGCGACGAGCGAGGCCATGGCCGACGGGGAGGACGGATCCATGCGGATCTTCTCGTCCCAGTCGAGTGTCATGAAGCGCCAGGTCGGGTCGACCTCGGGGTTCACGACGGTCAGGTCGAGGTCGTAGACCTCCTTGATGAGCGCCCAGTACTCGACGGATGCGCCACCGAGCGGATCGGCGCCGATGCGCACTCCGGCGGTGCGGATGGCGTCGATGTCGATGATCGTCGCCAGGTCGCGCACGTAGGCGTCACGGAAGTCGTACCCCGGAAGCGCGTCCCAGTCGATGTCGGCGAACCGCTCGCGCTTGACGTCGACGAGACCGCCGGCGATCAGCTCGTTGGCGCGGTCGGCGATCCAGCCGGTCGCGTCGGTGTCGGCCGGTCCGCCGTGCGGCGGGTTGTACTTGAAGCCGCCGTCGCGGGGCGGGTTGTGCGACGGGGTGACGACGATGCCGTCGGCGCGGCCGGCGGCATCCGGCGCGAGGTCGCGGTTGAAGGTGAGGATCGCGTGGCTGAGCGCGGGCGTCGGCACCCAGGCGTCGCGCGAGTCGACGCGGACGTCGACGCCGTTGGCCACGAGCACCTCGATGGCGCTGCGCTCGGCGGGCAGCGAGAGCGCGTGGGTGTCGCGACCGAGGAACAGGGGACCGGTGATCCCCTGGCTCGCGCGGTAGTCGACGATCGCCTGGGTGGTCGCCAGGATGTGGTTCTCGTTGAAGCTCTTGGTCAGCGACGACCCGCGGTGACCGCTGGTGCCGAACGCGACCCGCTCGGCGGCGACCCCGGGGTCGGGAACGCGGTCGTAGTAAGCGGCGATCAGCTCGTCGACATCGATCAGATCAGATTCCTCGGCAGGGAGGCCGGCGCGGCTCGTCATGCAGACAGTCTGCCCCCATCTCGGCATCCGCGCATCTTCTGGGCGTGTGCCGGTGCCCTAAGGTGAAACGCGTGACTGAACGCCGCACCTACAGCTATCTCGGCCCCGCCGGAACATTCACCGAAGCGGCGCTCGAACAGGTCGCTGAAGCACGGGGTCAGGACTGGCGTGCCGTGCACAACGTCGGAGAAGCCCTCGCGGATGTGCTCGAGGGGCGCAGCGACGCCGCGATGATCGCGATCGAGAACTCGATCGAGGGCGGCGTCTCGACCACGCAGGATGCGCTGGCCACTCTGCCTGGCCTCCGGATCATCGGCGAGTACCTCGTGCCGGTGAACTTCGTGCTCGTGGCGCCTCGGGGCACGACCCTGGCCGACATCAGCGTGATCGCCGCGCACCCTGTCGCGTACGCCCAGTGCCACGGCTGGCTCGGGGAGCACCTCCCCAGGCACTCGCATGTGCCCGCGGCGAGCAACGTCGCGTCGGCGATCGGCATGCTCGACGGCGGTCTTCCGGCCCAGGCGGCCATCGCCGCCCCGGGCGTCGTGAAGCACCTCGACGTCGACGTGCTGGCCGAGGACATCGGCGACAACGCTCAGGCCGTCACCCGCTTCGTGCTCGTGACCCGCACCACCACGGCGCCGGCGCCGACCGGGGCCGACAAGACCTCGCTGATCGTCGAGCTGCCGAACGATCACCCCGGATCCCTGCTCGAGATGCTCGAGCAGTTCTCGACCCGCGGCATCAACCTCTCGCTGATCCAGTCGCGTCCGATCGGCGACGAGCTCGGCCGCTATCGGTTCGTGATCGACGCCGACGGCCACATCGAGCACGAGCGCATGGCCGACGCCCTGCTCGGCATCCGCCGTTTCAGCCCGCGCGTGGTGTTCCTCGGGTCGTATCCGCGAGCCGACCGGCAGATCGTGCAGTACCCCGAGCGCTACTCCGACGACATCTTCGTCGAGGCGCGCGACTGGCTGCGCGGCATCCTCAGCGGCGAGCCGGACGACTGAGCGCCGCCTCCACGATCAGACGGCGCGGAGCTCGACCAGAGCCCGTTTGAACTCGGGCATCGCCGAGTGCGGATCGACCCGGTCGTCGGTGAGCAGATTGGCGCTCTCGGCATCCGCATAGTGGAACGGCAGGAACACCGTGTCGGGCCTGATGTCGTTCGTCAGCTCGGCCCGCGCCCGCAGGGTGCCGCGGGAGTTCCAGAGACGGATGCCGTCGCCCTCGCCGATCCCATGACGACGCGCGGTCGCAGGGTGCAGCTGCGCGACGAGATCGGGCCGCTTCTCGGTGAGCTCGGGGATGCGGCGGGTCTGCGCTCCGCTCTGGTACTGCTCGAGCAGGCGCCCGGTGATCAGGGTGAGCCGGTCGGCGCTCGCCGTCGGATGCTCCCGAGCCCGTACGGCGACGAGCTTCGCGCGCCCGTCTGCGTGCGCGAAGCGGTCGGCGAACAGTCGAGGGGTGCCGAGGCTCCCGATCGGGAAGGGCCAGTGCGCCTCGATGCCGAGGTCGAGCAGTTCGTGGCTGAGGCCGGAGTAGTCGGCGCGGCCGCCGGCGGAGGCGCGGGCCAGCTCGCCGAACACCTCCGACGGCACGAGGCTCCAGGTGCCGGGGGCGTCGAGGCGACGGGCGAGCTCGGCCATGATCCACAGCTCGCTGCGGGCGCCGGCGGGGGCGTCGACCGCTCGGCGGCGACGCAGCACGCGGCCCTCGAGGTTGGTCATCGTGCCCTCCTCCTCGGCCCACTGCAGCACGGGGAGCACGATGTCGGCGGCCTTCGCGGTCTCCGAGAGGAAGAAGTCCGAGACGACGAGCAGATCGAGCCGGCCCAGGGCCTCGCGCACGGTCGAGACGTTCGGCGCCGACACGAACACGTTCGAGCCGTGCACGAGCAGCGCTCGCACGCCGCCCGGGAGTCCGGCGCTCTGCAGCAGCTCGACCGCGGGGATGCCGGGCCCGGGAAGGTCGTCGGGGTCGACGCCCCACACGGCCGCGACCGAGGCGCGGGCGGCCGGGTCGCTGATCGACTGATACCCCGGAAGCTGGTCGGCTTTCTGTCCGTGCTCGCGTCCGCCCTGGCCGTTGCCCTGCCCGGTCAGCGTGCCGTAGCCGCACCCCGGTGTCCCCGGAAGACCCAGGAGCAGTGCGAGGTTGATGGCGGCCGTCGCGGTGTCGGTGCCGTCGACATGCTGCTCGACGCCGCGGCCGGTGAGGATGTAGGTCGAGTCGGAGTCCGCCAGTCTGCGTGCCAGATCGCGGATGCTGCGCGCCGGCACCCCGGTGACGGTCTCGGCACGCTCGGGCCACCACGCCGACACCGACTGGCGGAGGGCGTCGAAGCCCGATGTGCGCTGGCGCACATAGCCGTCGTCGTAGAGCTCCTCGGCGATCACGACATGGATCACTGCGAGCAGCAGCGCGAGATCGGTGCCGGGCACCGGCTGCACGTGGATGCCGGCGCCGTCGGCGCTCAGTCGTGCCGTCGAGCTGCGGCGAGGATCGACGACGATGAGACCGCCGCGGGCCCTGGCGCCCTGCAGATGCGAGACGAACGGCGGCATGGTGTCGCCGACGTTCGATCCCAGCAGCAGCACCGTCTCGGCGGTGTCGAGGTCGGTCAGCGGGAACGGCAGGCCGCGGTCGATTCCGAAGGAGCGGTTGGCGGCGGCCGCAGCGGATGACATGCAGAAGCGGCCGTTGTAGTCGATGCGCGACGTGCGCAGTGCGATGCGGGCGAACTTGCCCAACTGGTACGCCTTCTCGTTCGTGAGCCCGCCGCCGCCGAAGACGCCGACCGCATCGGGGCCGTCCTCCTCGGCAATCAGACGCAGCCGCGCGGCGATCAGATCGAGGGCCACGTCCCAGTCCGCCGGGTGCAGTTCGCCGTCGGTCCCGCGCACCAGGGGAGTGGTGAGGCGACCGGCGTCGGCGAGCAGCTCGGCCGAGGTCCACCCCTTCTTGCACAGCCCGCCGCGGTTCGTCGGGAAGTCGCGTCCGGCGACGGTGACCGGCAGCGGTGCGCCCACGGTCGGGGTCAGCGTCATCGCGCACTGCAGCGCGCAGTAGGGGCAGTGGGTGTCGGTCATGCGACGGCCCCCGCGTGGGCGTGCAGCATCTCGGTGATGCGGGCGCGGCATCCTCCGCATCCGGTGCCGGCGCGGGTGCACTCGCCGACCGCAGCCACCGACGAGCAGCCGTCGTCGATCGCGTCCTCGATCTGGCCGACGGTGACGGCGTTGCAGATGCAGAGGGTCGCGTCACGACCGGCCGGTGCGATCGCATCGGCGTCAGGATCATCGAGACGCAGCAGCAGCGAGCGGTCGGCGGGCAGTTCGCCGCCGCGCAGGTACAGCACGCTCAGTTCGGCCGCGGCCCGCGGCATCCCGACCGCCACGAATCCGGTGAGGATGCCGTCGCGCGTCGCCATCTTCACGTAGGTGCCGTGCTCGGGGTCGGCCCAGACGGCGATGCCGGGGGCATCCTCACCGGCCGGGACAGGGGCGAAGGGGTCGGCCGAGACGTCGCCCGCGGATGCGATGTCGACCAGCTCGCCCTTGAGCACGACGACGCCGGGGTGCTCGTCGGCGAACTCGCCCGGGTGGTCGTCGGCACTGTCGAGCTCGGCGGCGATGGCCGCGGCGAGCCAGCTCGCCTGACGCCAGCCGGGGCCGACGAGGCCGTGCGGTCCGCCCGGCACCTGGCGGTCGTGCAGGAACTCGGCGGGGTCGGCGATGTGGGCGCAGTCCCCGATCGCATGGATGCGCGGATCCGACCACGAGCGCAGTGCGCCGTCGACGAGCACGCCGTTGCCGACGCGGAGTCCCGCGGCCTCGGCGAGCTCGGTGCGCGCCCTGACGCCGCACGACAGCACGAGCAGATCGCCCTCGATGCGCTTGCCGTCGGAGCTCGCGAGTGCACGGAACCGGCGGATGCCGTCGTCGCCCTCGACCCCGATCACACCCTCGGCACGGGTGTGCGGCACCAGCGTGACGCCGGCCGAGGCGAGAGCGGTCGAGAGGATGCTCGCCGACCCCCGGTCGAGTTGGCGGGGCATCGGCATCGGACCGAAGTGGGCCACGGAGGGCACGGCGCCGGCGTCAGCGAGCAGCATGGCGAGCTCGATCCCCAGCACGCCGGCTCCGAGCACCACGACCCGGCCGCCGCGTGCGACCACGGCGCGCACCTGCTCGGCATCCGACAGATCGCGGAGCACGCAGACCCCTGCGGTCAGGCTGCTGTCGAGGCCGGTGGTGTCCGGACCGAGGGTCTCGAGGCCTTCGAGCGACGGGACGATCGATCGCGCGCCGGTCGCGAGCACCAGGCGGTCGTACCCGACGGTCGATCCGTCGACCAGCTCGACGACCCGCGCATCCCGATCGATCCGCACCGCTCGCGCCCCCAGCCGCAGATCCACACCGGAGAGACTCGCGGCAGTGGCGAGAGTGAGCTCGTCGGACGATGCCTCGCCCACGGCGTATTCGGCGAGCAGCACCCGGTTGTACGGATCCGCCGTCTCGGCGCCCAGCACGGTGACCGTCGCCCGACCCCCTGCCACGAGCGGCAGGAGCTCTTCGGTGAAGCGGATGCCGACAGGCCCCGCGCCGATGACGACGATGCGCTCGGTCATGGTCAGATCCGGTGTCCGGCGAGCGAGGGCCGAGGCATCAGATAGACGAAGACCGTGATGAGGAGCAGCACGATGTAGGCGGCGACGAATCCGCCGAATGCCGGAGCGTACGAACCTGTGCCGCTCTTCGCCGCCGCGAGAACCTGCGGGATCACGAATCCGCCGTAGGCGCCGATGGCCGAGATCAGCCCCAGGGCGGCCGCACCCTTGCGCTGGGTGCTGACAGCGAGCGCGTCGCCCGCGGTCGCGGCACCGCGTGCGGCGAAGACGTTGGGGATCATCCGGTAGGTCGCGCCGTTGCCGGCGCCCGCCGCGACGAACAGCAGCAGGAAGCATCCGAGGAAGAGCGCGAAGCTGTTCGCCTCGAGAGTGACGAGCAGCGACAGGGCGCCGACGATCATGAGCGAGAACGCGGCGATCGTCATCCGTGCTCCGCCGAAGCGGTCGGCGAGCTTTCCTCCATAGGGGCGGGCGAGCGAGCCGACGAGGGCCCCGAGGAAGGCCAGCGACAGCGAGGCGCTGCCGATCTGGAACGTCGAGAACTCGGGGAAGGTGTCGGCGATGAGCTTCGGGAAGACGCTCGAGAAGCCGATGAACGATCCGAACGTGCCGATGTACAGCAGCGACAGCACCCACAGGTGCGGTTCGCGCAGTGCGGCGGCGGCCCCGGCGAAGTCCGCCTTGGCCGACGACAGGTTGTTCATGTGGCGCCATGCTCCCCACACGGCCACGAGGATCAGCGGCACCCACATCCAGCCGGCGAACGACAGGCTGAAGGTCGACGCGGCGGTGATCGACACGACGATCGGCACGGCGAGCTGGGCGACCGAGGTGCCGAGGTTGCCGCCGGCGGCGTTGAGTCCGAGCGCCCAGCCCTTCTCCTTCTGCGGGAAGAAGTAGGTGATGTTCGCCATGGAGCTGGCGAAGTTGCCGCCGCCGAAACCGGCGAGAGCCGCGACGGCGAGCAGCACGCCGAACGGGGTCTCGGGATCCTGCACGACGATGCCGAGCAGGACGGCGGGGATCAGCAGCAGCAGCGCCGAGACGATGGTCCAGTTGCGTCCGCCGAAGCGGGCGACGAGGAACGTGTACGGGAACCGCAGCGTCGCGCCGACGAGGCTCGGCAGCGAGATCAGCCAGAACGACTCGGTGGTGCTCAGAGTGAACCCGGCGGCGGGGAGCAGCACGACGACGATGCTCCAGAGCTGCCAGATGATGAAACCGAGGAACTCGGCGAAGATCGACCAGCCGAGGTTGCGGCGGGCGATCGCCTTGCCCTCGGTGGCCCAGAAGGCCGAATCCTCGGGGTTCCAGCCGTCGATCCACCGGCCGGGGCGGCGCGTGAGGGTCACGGCGGGGGTGTCGACGCTGCTTCTTCCGGTGATCTGGGACATCGCGGCTCCTGCGTTCGAGAGGTGAATGCTCTGAACGTAGGCGGCGGATGTTGCAGGGCCGCACGAGTGCGATTACCGGACGATTACTTCTCGATCACATCGGCGAGGTGGGCGATGAGAGAACTTCAGGAATCCTGGTCTTCGGCGCGCCATTCCCCGGCCAGCTCGGTGATGGTGGCGACCGCCGCAGCGGTGTCCTCGCGGCTGCCGCCCGCGCGACCTGCGGCGAGGCCGGCGAGGTAGGCGCTGAGCGGTGCGGCCGGGCGGGCGACGCCGTGCGCGACATCCCGGGCGAGATCCAGGAGCAGGGCGACATCGACGGACTCGCGATCGATCCCGAGCGCGCTGCAGACCGCCGTGGTCCAGTCGTCCAGGGCTTCGACCGGAAGGTGTTGCGGCTTGTCGGTCATGTCGTCTCCTCATCTGGTGCTCCGTCGCGCGGGGGCATCGGTGCCGCGGCGCGGGCCCGTTCGAGATCGTCCCACGTGTCGACATCGGTCGCCAGGTCTCCCGCCGGAATCGCCCTGATGCGCAGGCGCGCCAGCAGCGATCGCAACGACGCGTCGCGGCCGCCGTCGGGGAGAGCCGCGGCGGCGGATCGCAGGGCATCGGTGCGGTAGCGGCCGACGAGCCACTGCATGCGTCCCGACGCGTCGATCAGGCAGACGCCGTCGATGCCGTGCGCACCATTCGTGCTGGGGGCGTCGTCCTTGCCGATTTTGCCGTCGGCGTCGGCCTTGCCGTTTTTGCCGTCGGCGTCGGCGGAGAGGGGCGGATGCCGGTGCAGCAGCGCCACGGCGCCTTCGGCGTTCGGCAGGTCGGCCGCCAGCACCAGGACGTCGGCGGTGTCGACGAGAGCGAGGCCGGCGGCGATGCCGGCGACCGGTCCGCCGAACTCCGGGGTCTCCCGGGTCCATACGACGCGAACACGGGTCGGCGCCGGTGGACCTACGACCACGATGGGGTCGCAGCCGTCGACGGCGGCGATGGCGCGGTCGAGCAGGGTGCGGCCGCCGACCTCGAGCAACGGCTTGGCAGTCCCGTCGAGTCGTGAGGCCCGCCCGCCGGCGAGGATGATCGCGGCAGTCGGCCCGGACGCCGGTGTCGCGGCGTCCGGTGTCTCGGTCGTGCGCGTCCCGGTCACGAGAGCAGCATCACATCGACCAGGTCGCCTGCTGCGACGGCTGATACGTCGGCGGGCACGACGGCATAGGCATCCGCTCTGGCGAGTCCTGCCGCCAGATGCGCGCCCGATGACCCGTCGGCGGCCGCCGGGCGCACCGACCAGGCGGCCGGGTCGGATCGGTCGAGGGCGACGGGCACGTACTGCTGTCGTCCTACCGGGCTGCGCCACGCTGCGGTGCTGGCGAGGCGGAGCATCGGGCGCTGCAGGCCTGCGCGACCCTGGAGAGCGAGCAGCGCCGGCCGCACGAAGGCCTCGAACGACGCGGCGACGCTCGCCGGATTGCCGGGCAGTCCGAACACCAGCGCGTCGCCAAGGCGCCCGAAGGCCTGAGGCCTGCCCGGCTGCATGGCGACCGCCACGAACTCGATGCGATCGCGCAGCACGTTCTTCACGACCTCGTGGGCTCCGGCGCTGACTCCGCCGGACGTGACCACGACATCGACGCGCGCATCGACGAGCGCGCGATCGAGGAGTGCGGTGAAGGCGGCATCCTCGTCTGTCACCGTGTCGACCGAGACGACGTCAGCGCCCGTCTCCGCGCACAGCGCAGCGAGCAGCACCGAGTTCGACTCGGGGATCTGCCCGCGGGCGAGGTCGGCGCCGGGGTCGGCGAGCTCGCTGCCGGTCGAGATGACCGCGACGCGAGGACGACGATGCACCGGCACAGTGTCGATGCCGGTGGCCGCGATGGCCGTGAGCTGGAGCGGGCCGAGGGTGGTGCCCGCTGTCGCGACGACGGCTCCGGCGCGCAGCTCCTCGCCGCGGCGGCGGATGTTGGCACCCGCGCGAGTCGGCGCAGTGACCACGATCGCAGGCGCATCCCACGCCTGCAGGCCGTCGCGGGTGTGCTCGAACGGCACGACGACGGTCGCCGTGTGCGGCACAGGGGCGCCGGTCATGATGCGTGCGGCTCGTCCCTCACGCAGCTCGGGTTCGTCGGCCGACCCCGCCGGGAGGTCGGCGACCACCGCGAGCTCGACGGGGTGCACGGCCGTGGCCGACTCGACGTCGGTGAACAGGACCGCATATCCGTCCATCGCCGAGTTGTCGAACACCGGCACATCGACCCGAGCGTGCACGGTCGTGGCGAGGACGCGGCCCGCCGCCCGTGCGAGCGGCACCGATTCGGCATCCAGCGGTCGGGTGGCGGCGATCACCTTCGCCCGCTGCTCCTCGACCGTCAGCATGCCGGAGGAGCGAGGGGAGTGGTGATTCGCATGCAGTCAGCGTACGACGGTCGCGGGGATGCCCCGCGACCGCGCCGCCCCTCTGCCCCTTGTTTCCCCGTTCGAAAGTCAGTGCTCGCGGAACATCGGCCAACCGCTGCCCGGCAGCATGTGCGAATGCAACGCGCCCTTCGCCGATTCCAAGGTCGGGTACGTGCCTGTCGCCGCATCGGATCCGGCCATGACGACGGTGTATCCCTCGTCGTCATGTCGGAGGCTGCCGACGACGCCGTTCGTGCCGTACGCCACCCAGAGGGCCAGGGTCTTGGTAGTGCTCATCATCGAACCCCTTCCGTTGCGGGTGACCCTACGCCCCGGCGCACCGGAATACCAGCCCCTGACGCGGAGTCTTGGCGGCATTCGCCACATGGCGCCGGTGATGCGGGGCCAGTTGTGCATCGCAAACGGATGATCCGGATGCGGAACTGGCACCGCCGGGACGCCGGATGCGGAAATGGCCCCGCCTGCGGGCGTGGGAGGGGCGGGCGGGACGCAGAGATGTGCGAGCGTCAGCGACGGGATGCCATCGCGCGACGGATGCGGTCCATCAGCGGTCGCCCGTCGTCCAGGTCGAGCTGAGTCACGCGGATGACGATCCAGCCGAGGTCCTCGAGATCCCGCTGCCGCTGGATGTCGCGGCGCCACTGATCGCGACTCGTGCGGTGGCCGTCGCCCTCGTACTCGATCGAGATCCTGAGGTCGGGATAGGCCATGTCGCTGCGCGCGATGAGGAGTCCGTTCTCGTGGATCTCGTACTGCACGACGGGTTCAGGAAGACCTCCCGCGACGATGAGCAACCGCGTCTCGGTCTCCTTGGGCGATTCCACTCCTTCGCGCGCACGGGACAGCGCGTCACGGACTCGTCGAGAGCCGGGGAAGCGGCCCCAGGCCTGCAGGCGCTGTTCGATGTCGGTCTCTGTCAGGGGAGGGCGCCCCTGACGCAGCCCGGGATAGTTGTCGGCCGTGCTCAGCACTGCGTCGAGGGCGATGACCACCTGATCCTCGGTCAGCGTCGCGGCGCACATGAACAGAGCCGCGGCCGGATCGACGACCGGAATCCCACCGATTCGCCAGGGATGGGCCCGTCCCTCTGCCAGGCGTCGGCCGGTGACGCCGCGGCGGCGGACGCGCGCCGAACCCGTCGTCACGACCACGAGGATCGCTGTCTCGACGTTCCAGATGCCGGGATGCGGATACCCCCACACCCGCATCGCCGTCTCCCCGCCGATGAGCTGACCACGGTGCAGGAGGGGCGCGAGGGCGACGACGCGATCGAGTGGTGTCTCTACAGCCGTGACCGAACGCACCCCGCGGAAGGGCCTGTCGAGATCGCGCGCGGACACGCGACCCCGACCGACACCGGCGGCCGCGGCCTGCCGCACGGAGAAATGGCGCCCGAGTTCGTCGGGCAGGAGTATCCGATGGCGCATCCCATCAGGCTCGCTGGTCGGATGTGTCTTCCTGGCCTGATGACCGCGAGATCCCGAGAGATGTGGACAAGTCGCGCCTGTGGACAGAATGGGCGCCGCGTTCCTCCGGCGTGGTGCGGGGCCACTTCTGCATCGGGTGCCGCGAGCGGGGCCAGTTCTGCATCGGGTGCCGCGAGCGGGGCCACTTCTGCATCGGGTGCCGCGAGCGGGGCCACTTCGGCATCTGAAACCGGCGTTTCGGATGCACAAGTGGCCCCGCCTGGCGGCGGGATGCGGAAGTGGCCCCGCTCGCGTGCGCGAGCGCGCGCGGCGACCAGCGTGCGGCGACCAGCGCGCGGCGACCAGCGCCCGGCGACGAGCGCGCGACGGCCCAGCGCGCGACGGCACGCGGCGCCCCCTTCGCCTACAGCCCGGCGCCTACAGCGCGGCGCCCGCGGCGCCTACAGGGCGGCGGCGATGAGCTCGAGCGTCTGGGCGCGGCCGGCGGCGGCGTCACGAGGCTCGGACTCGTATGCACCGGCGACGGGCGACAGCATGACCTCGTCGACGCCGTACTTCTCGGCGAACGCGCGCACCTCGGCGGCGACCGACTCGCCGGTGCCGACGAACCAGCGCGAGCGGGCGGCTTCGACGACCTGGTCGGTCGCGGCATCCGATTCTGCGGCGAGGGCCTCTTCGACGGTCTCGAGTGCGATGAGCGGCTTGTTGAGGCGCAGGCGCGACATCATGCGCAGCTGCGGAAGGGCGCGCGCCTCGGCCTCTTCCTGTGTCGGCGCGGCGACGACGTTGACCGTGAGGAACGTCCGCGGCTCGGGGTGCTCTTCGCTCGGCTGGTAGCCGGTGCGGTAGAGGTCGAGTGCGCGTTCGAGGCCCTGTCCCGAGAAGTGGTTGGCGAAGACGTAGGGCAGGCCGTGGGATGCCGCGAGCTGCGCCGAGTAGTCGCTCGATCCGAGCAGCCACACCTCGGGGCTTCCGGTGGCGGCCGGGGTCGCGTGCACCGTGTACTCGCCACCCGAGGTGAATCGCACGGTGGCGCCCTCGCCCGAGATGAGTGCGGCGATGTCCTGCACGTTGCGCGGGAACTGCTCGACGTCGCTGGTCGTGCCCGATCCACGCAGCAGCTGGGTGATGACGGGGTCGCTGCCGGGCGCGCGGCCGAGGCCGAGGTCGATGCGTCCGGGCGCGATGGCCTCGAGGGCGGCGAACTGCTCGGCGACGATGAGCGGTGCGTGGTTGGGGAGCATCACTCCGCCGGATCCCAGACGGATCTGCGTCGTGCGCATCGCGGCGGCGGCGATCAGCACCGGGGGAGTGGTGGATGCCACGGCCGGCATGTTGTGGTGCTCGGCGAACCAGTAGCGGCGGTAGCCGAGCCGGTCGGCGGTCGCGGCGAGATCGAGGGAGGAGGAGATCGCCTCGGCACTGGTCTGGCCGGTGCGAACCGGGACGAGGTCGAGGACGGAGAGCGCGGTGGAAGTCATCCCCGAATGCAACGGCGGGGGCGGGCGGGGCATTCCCGTCCGCCCCATCGTCGCCGGTGCGTCTCAGACAGCGACGAGACCTGCGGATGCCGAGGGCGCGAACTCCTCGGTGAGCGCGCGTCGCGTGAGGTGATAGCGGATGTGCCAGGCGGCGCTGAAGCTCTGCTCGGGAAGCTGGGCGAGGGCCGTTCGGTCATCGGGGCCGAGGCCGTCGCGGGCTGCTTCGCGGAGCAGGTCGTCTCGTGTCGCCGGGTACTCCATGCCGCGGAGGAACCGGTCGAGAGCAGAAGAGGGGCGCATGGGATCGTCCTTTCCGAAGAGAGAGCGGGGTGGGCCGGGGTGTGCGCCCCGGCCCACCGAAGGGTCAGGCGGTGATCGGCTGTCGGTTGTCGCTCGACTCGACCTCGATCTTGCGGGGCTTCGCGCGCTCGCTGACCGGGATGATCACCGAGAGCACGCCGCTCTCGTACGAGGCGCTGATCGCGTCGAGGTCGACGCCGTCGCCGAGCGAGAACTGGCGGAGGAACGAGCCCGCGCCGCGTTCGCGTGCGAGCCAGCGGACGCCTTCGCGACCGTCGGCCGTGCGCTGCGCGCGGATCGTGAGCTGTCCGCCGTCGAGGTCGACGTCGATCGAGCCCGGATCGATGCCGGGGAGGTCGGCGTGCAGGATGTACCTGTCGCCGTCGCGGTAGAGGTCCACCGGCATGAGACGCGGTGCGCGGACGGAGTCCAGCACGCTCGCAGCGAAGCGGTCGAGCTGACTGAACGGATCGAAGGACATGGCCATGAGTGTCTCCTTTCGTGTGGCCCGAGCGGGCGTTCTCCGGTGCAGATTATCTGCAACCGTCGCTATAGATTTTTTATAGAACAACGCGAGATAGAATGCAAGTGCGTAGAGGGAGGTGCCCATGGGTGATCGTGATCCGAGCATGCCGGTCTACGGCATCGCCGTCGCCGCGCAGCTCAGCGGGGTCCCTGAGGCCAGCCTCCGACTCTTCGAGGCGAAGGGGCTGGTCACGCCCGCGCGCAGCGAGGGCGGCACGCGCCGCTACAGCGATGACGACCTCGAGCGCATCCGCCGGGTGACCGGGCTGCGCGTCGAGGGCATCAACATCGTCGGCATCCGTCGCGTGCTCGATCTGGAGGACGAGAACGCCGGGCTCCGCGACGAGCTCGCCGACGATCGCCCCTGATCCGCGGCCCGCTGCGCCCCGTGACCGACGCGGCTGCGCCCCGCGACCGACGCGGGAGGGCAGTACTTTAGGGGCATGGATGCCGAGATCTTCTACGTGCTCGTCGGTGCTGTCGTGGTGGCCGCGATCGCCCGATGGCGCGGCTGGCCGGCGCCGCTCCTCGTCACTGTCGTGGCGCTCGCGGCATCCTTCCTGCCTTTTGTGCCGGATGTCGAGATCGACGGCCATCTGCTGCTGAACCTCGTGCTGCCGCCGCTGCTCTACTCGGCGGCCCTGGACGTCTCGTTCGTCGGCTTCAAGCGCAGCCTCCCGCAGATCCGCCGGCTCGGCATCTGGCTCGTGCTGCTCACGGCGCTCGCGGTGGGGTTCGTGGCCTGGTGGATCATGCCGTCGCTGACCCTGCCGGGCGCCCTGCTGCTCGGCGCGATCGTGGCGCCGCCGGATGCGGTGTCGGCCGCCGCGATCGGCCGCAAGCTCGGTCTGCCGCGCCGCATCATGACGGTGCTCTCGGGCGAGAGTCTGATCAACGATGCGACCTCGCTGACGCTGTACCGCGTGTTCGCGGCGATCCTCGCGGGCGCGACCGTGTCGGTGTGGGGCGGCGTGGGACAGTTCCTGCTGGCCGTCGCCGTGGGTGTCGCGATCGGACTCGTCTTCGGCATCCTGCTGCATCAGCTCCGCATGAGGATCAACGATGCGGTCGTGATCGGGACCTTCGGCCTGCTCGCACCGTTCGGCGCCTATGCGATCGCCGAGCACCTGTTGGGTTCCGGAGTGCTCGCGGTCGTCGCGATGGGCCTGTACGTCGGATACAACTCACCCCGCACCGATTACACGACCCGCCAGCAGGAGAAGCCGCTCTGGCTGTCGGCCGATCTGCTGCTCGAGAGCTTCGTGTTCGCGTACATCGGTCTGCAGTTCCCCCGGGTGCTCCGCGACCTCGGCAGCGAGTCCGTCGAGCAGATCCTCGTGCTGTCGGGCATCGTGCTGCTGGTCGTGCTCGTGGTGCGTCCGCTGTACATCTATCCGACGAGCGCGTGGGCGAACTTCCAGGACCGCAAGCGCCTTCAGCGCTGGGATCGCGGCGTCGAGAGCGGGGAGTTCGAGAAACGTCATGAGAAGTCCCGGCGGTGGGGGCAGTTCACGGCCGACGAGCTGCGGACGCACATCGTGCGCGACCAGATGGCCGGGCTGCAGCTGACCTGGAAGGACAGCGCGGTGATCTCATGGGCCGGTATGCGCGGCGTCGTGACGCTCGCGATCGCTCTCGCGGCCGCCGATCTCGCGACGCTCGACGAAGAGGCCTCGCACGCGATCGTCGTGGTGGCGTTCGTGGTGACCGTGGGCACACTGCTGCTGCAGGGGCTCACGCTGCCGATGCTGATCCGCCGCCTCGGCATCGAGGGAGACGTCGATCACGACGACGATCAGCGTGCGCTCGCCGCGGTGCGGGAGAAGAGCCGAGAGGCCGGCAAGGCGTTCCTGGCCGAGAAGCGCGTCGAGTGGGAGGCCAAGTACGGTGAGGTCGACCTGGGAGTGTTCGATGCGTTCACGAAGCGCATGACCCGCGTCGAGAAGGACACCGACGACGCGCAGCAGGTCGAGGATGCCGCAGCTCGCCCGTCCTTCGACGACCTGGCTGCCCTGAGCCGGGGATGGCTGCAGGTGCGCCGCGACATCCTTCTCGCGGAGAGGGACGCGGGCAACCTCGATGAAGAGCTCATGCGCGAGCTGATGACGGCGATGGATGCCGAGGAGCTCGCGCTCGACACCCGCGGTGCCACCCGCCAGCAGGGTCGCGCATAGCGGGAGACGGACGAGCGCCCCGGAAGGGACGAGGCGCTCGGGCGGTGACGGAGAGAGGTCAGCGGGTGCTGGCCGGCTCGGTCTCGGATGCCGCGGCATCCGCCTCGGGTGCGTCGTCGTCGGCCGAGTCGTCGGCGAACGGCAGGCCCTCGCGGGGCGCGTTGTAGAGCTCCTCGTCGAGGATCCCCTCGCGCTTGGCGACGATGGTGGGCACGAGCGCCTGGCCCGCGACGTTGACCGCGGTGCGGCCCATGTCGAGGATCGGGTCGATCGCGAGCAGCAGGCCGACGCCCTCGAGCGGCAGGCCGAGCGTCGACAGCGTCAGGGTGAGCATCACGGTCGCGCCCGTGGTGCCCGCGGTGGCCGCCGAGCCGACGACCGAGACGAGCACGATCAGCAGGTACTGCACGAGGGTGAGTTCGATGCCGAAGAACTGCGCGACGAAGATCGCGGCGATGGCCGGATAGATGGCGGCGCAGCCGTCCATCTTGGTGGTCGCGCCGAACGGCACGGCGAAGGAGGCGTACGAGCGGGGAACGCCGAGGTTGCGCTCGGTCACGCGCTCGGTGAGGGGCAGGGTGCCGATCGACGAGCGGCTGACGAACGCCAGCTGCACGGCGGGCCAGACGCCCGAGAAGTACTGCCTGATCGACAGGCCGTTGGTCTTCACGAGCACCGGGTAGACGACGAAGAGCACCAGAGCGAGACCGATGTACACGGCGATCGCGAACCAGCCGAGCGAGGCGAGCTTCTCCCAGCCGTACTCGACGACTGCGGCGCCGATCAGGCCGAAGGTGCCGATGGGGGCGATGCGGATGATCCACCACAGCACGCGCTGGATGACCTTGAGCAGCGACTCGGTGAACGCGAGGAAGGGCTCGGCCTTCTTGCCGGCCTTGAGCGCCGCGATGCCGACGGCGACCGCGATCACGATGACCTGCAGGATGTTGAAGTTGACGCTCGAGGAGAATGTGCCCTCGGTCGCGCCGGGGTTGGTGCTGACGCTGAGGCCGAGGAAGTTCTGCGGGATCAGACCGAGCAGGAAGTTCCACCAGGTGCCCACGGTGTAGGGCGCGCTCGGGGCGAGGTCGTCGCCGGCGCGCGACCCGGGCTGGATCACGAGTCCGAGCACGATGCCGATGCTCACGGCGATGAACGCGGTGATCGCGAACCACAGCAGCGTCTGGCCGGCCAGGCGTGCGGCGTTCTGCACGCGCCGCAGGTTCGAGATGCTCGCCACGATCGCGGTGAAGATCAGCGGCACGACGGCCGTGCGCAGCAGCGTGACGTACGAGCTGCCGATCGTGTCGAGGGTGGCCGAGAGGCCGTTCGGCTCGTCGCCGGTCGCTCCGAGCTGACGGGCGATCAGGCCGGCGGCGATGCCGAGGACGAGTGCGGCGAGGATCTGGAAGCCGAACGACGTCAGCAGCTTCCGGACGGGACCGCGGGTGTCTGGCGCCTTCGTGGCGCGGACGGTGGTGCTCATTGGATCGGGGACTCCAGAATCGGTGCGCGCCGTGTGCGCGCTATCCGTCCACGCTAGGAGCCGCGCACGCGACCGGAGGCGGAGATGACGAAGGATGACGGATGCCGCAGCATCCGTCATCCTTCGGGGTCGGCCCGGGGGTCAGCCCGCGCACTTCTCCAGGTTGTCGGTGAGGATCTGCGTGGTGAGTGCCTTGTCCTCCTCGCTGGACTGCTTGTCCTCGCCGTTGGCGATGTAGGTGAGGGTCTCGTTGCTCAGGTCGGAGTCGACGAGGGCGTCGGCGAAGCAGGTCGCGACGTCGTCGGTCACGACATCACCGAGTCCCTGCTCTTCGTAGACCTTCTGGATGCCGTCGGCGACGTCTTCGACCGCGGGGCGGGACGTTCCTCCGCAGGCGGCCAGCGAGAAGGCGAGTGCGGCGATGGGCAGAGCCATGAGGATGCGGGAGGATGTGCGCGGGTTCCGGTCGTTGAGCTTCATGGGGTCAACGCTATCGACCCACAGGAGATTCATAGAAGGGGTTGCGCTGAGCATGCCGTCCGTGATGCTGTCCCGCGCCGTCACCCGAGGGCGGTCATCGGAACAGGAGCCCCCCACCGCGGTCCCCCCTACGCGAGCACCAGCAGGTCGCCGACCTCGCACCCGAGGGCGTCGCAGATCGCGCGCAGGGTCGAGTACCGGATCGCTCGCGCGCGGTCGTTCTTGAGCACCGACAGGTTGACGATGCTCACCCCGACGCGTGCGCTCAGCTCGGTCAGCGTCATCCCTCGCTCGGCGAGCAGCTCATCGAGCCGGCAGTGGATGCCGGTGAGCTCGTCGTCGTTCTCCGCCGGGCTCATACGAGACCCCGAGTCTCATCCTCGAGGGCCGCGTTCGTGCGCTGCAGGCGGATGCCCTGACGGAACGCTGCTGCGATGAGGCCCACCGCGACGCCGGTCGCGAAGATCGGGACGATGGACCAGAAATCGATCGGATGCACCGGCTCGCCCGTGCCGATGCCCACCGCGGCGGACACCCCGTTCAGCCCCAGTTTCTCGAGCAGCACGATGAACATCGGAGCGAGCACGAGGGTCCAGCCGATCGCGTCGAAGGCCCGTGCGTTGCTCCGCACGAAGAAGCGTCCGCGGAGGAAGTTCCAGGCGACGAGCATCACGCCGACGATGACGATCAGCGGGGCGAGCGCCCAGAGGACGAGAGAGCCGATGATCGCTGCGGTCGAAGCGGCGTCCACCCCGGTGGCGAACACCATCGCCTCCTGAGCGATCCCCTCGACCGACGCGGCTCCTGAGCCGACGGTCGCGTCGATCGGCTGCTCGTCGATCGGAATGGACCACGCGATACCTTGATTTCGGAAGGTCCCGAGCACCCGGAACACGGTGCTGATCGAGGTGACCAGCAGAGCGGCTGCGCCGAAGAGGATCACGGTGATCGCATCCGCGGTCTGCGAACGTGTCGCGGTGGTCGTGCTCATCATCAGACGAGCCCGTCCGTGTCGCGCTGCAGCCGGTCGCCGATCACGAAGACCGTGCTGATGAGGGCGATGACGAACGCCCCGAGGACGAACGTGAACGGCTCGACGCTGATCACGGCGTTGTCCACCCCGTTGTCGGTGATCCTGGCGACCGTCGCGTTGGCCAGCATGTTGTCGAAGAAGCGCACGGTGGCGAACCCGACCAGGCCGGCGATCCCGGCGGTCGCGACGAGAGCGGTGTTGCGGCGGCTGAACACGCGGCCGGTCAGCACGCTCCGCGCCAGCAGGATCAGGCATCCGATGACGAGGACGATCGTGAGGATCTGCGCGACCTGCCCGATGATGCCGGGCACGGCGGCGATCGCCGGAAGCTGCGGGGCGGTGATGATCGCACTGTCGAGACCGACCGTGATGGAGTCGCCGGTGCTGAGGGGCAGCTCGACAGGCGCCGTCGAGCCGACGAACTCGACCAGCACGGGCACGTCGACCCCGCGAGTCAGTTCGATGATGCGGATGATCGAGAACACCGTGATGTAGGCGGCGATCAGTGCTCCTGCGATGCAGAAGCCGATCAGGGCTCCGGAATCGCCGCGAGAGATCGTGCGGTCCTTCGTCGAGGTCATCGTCCACTCCTTATCGAGAGTCGTTATTACCGATAATCGTTAACATAACGACTGTCGATAAGTCCGTCAACCCCAGTGGTCCAGGAGACGCGTCACCGGCGGTCACGGCACTATGCCGACGGCGAACACGGGCATACTGCCTGCGCACGGTGGTTACTCTCGATGTACAAGCGCTTCACGCGTCTTCGCCAGTGTCGAACAACACGTGCGAATAAGGAGTCACAGCATGTTCGAGAGATTCACGGACCGAGCCCGTCGAGTGGTCGTCCTCGCCCAAGAAGAGGCGAAGATGCTCAACCACAACTACATCGGCACTGAGCACATCCTGCTCGGCCTCATCCACGAGGGTGAGGGTGTCGCAGCCAAGGCGCTCGAAAGCCTCGGCATCTCCCTTGACGCCGTCCGCGAGCAGGTGCAGGACATCATCGGTCAGGGCCAGCAGCAGCCCACCGGTCACATCCCGTTCACGCCGCGCGCCAAGAAGGTGCTCGAGCTCAGCCTCCGCGAGGCCCTGCAGCTCGGCCACAACTACATCGGAACCGAGCACATCCTGCTCGGCCTCATCCGCGAGGGCGAGGGTGTCGCAGCCCAGGTCCTCGTCAAGCTCGGCGCAGACCTGAACAAGGTCCGCCAGCAGGTCATCCAGCTGCTCTCGGGTGCCCCCGGACGCGAGCCGGCAGCCGTCGGCGCGCAGTCGAACGACACCCCGAGCGCCCAGGGCGGCTCGCAGGTGCTCGACCAGTTCGGCCGCAACCTCACGCAGGCCGCGCGCGACAACAAGCTCGACCCGGTCATCGGGCGCGAGAAGGAGATCGAGCGGGTCATGCAGATCCTGTCTCGCCGCTCCAAGAACAACCCCGTCCTGATCGGCGAGCCCGGCGTCGGCAAGACCGCCGTCGTCGAGGGCCTCGCCCAGGCGATCGTCAAGGGCGATGTGCCCGAGACGCTGAAGGACAAGCAGCTCTACTCGCTCGACCTCGGCTCGCTCATCGCCGGTTCCCGCTACCGCGGTGACTTCGAAGAGCGTCTCAAGAAGGTCACCAAGGAGATCCGCACGCGCGGCGACATCATCGTCTTCATCGACGAGATCCACACCCTCGTGGGTGCGGGTGCCGCCGAGGGTGCGATCGACGCGGCCAGCATCCTCAAGCCGCTCCTCGCTCGTGGCGAGCTCCAGACCATCGGCGCCACCACCCTCGACGAGTACCGCAAGCACTTCGAGAAGGATGCCGCTCTCGAGCGCCGCTTCCAGTCGATCCAGGTGAACGAGCCGAGCCTCCCTCACACGATCAACATCCTCAAGGGGCTGCGCGACCGGTACGAGGCGCACCACAAGGTGCAGATCACCGACGGCGCGATCGTCGCGGCATCGAACCTCGCCGACCGCTACGTGTCGGACCGCTTCCTGCCCGACAAGGCCATCGACCTGATCGACGAGGCTGGCGCACGCCTGCGCCTCAGCATCCTGTCGAGCCCGCCCGAGCTGCGCGAATTCGACGAGAAGATCGCCAAGGTCCGCGAGCAGAAGGAAGTCGCGTCCGAGGACCAGGACTTCGAGAAGGCCGCATCGCTGCGCGACGAGGAGAAGAGCCTCCTCGCCGAGCGCCTGCGCCTCGAGAAGCAGTGGCGTTCGGGTGACGTCGCGACCGCTGCGGTCGTCGACGAGGGTCTGATCGCCGAGGTGCTCGCACAGGCCACCGGCATCCCGGTATTCAAGCTGACGGAAGAGGAGTCCTCGCGACTCGTCTTCATGGAGAAGGCGCTGCACCAGCGCGTCATCGGTCAGGAAGAGGCCATCGCGGCGCTCTCCAAGACGATCCGCCGTCAGCGCGCCGGCCTCAAGGACCCGAAGCGTCCCTCGGGCTCGTTCATCTTCGCCGGCCCCACGGGTGTCGGAAAGACCGAGCTCGCCAAGGCGCTCGCCGAGTTCCTGTTCGACGACGAAGCGGCTCTCATCTCGCTCGACATGAGCGAGTTCGGTGAGAAGCACACCGTCTCGCGTCTGTTCGGTGCCCCTCCCGGGTTCGTCGGATTCGAAGAGGGCGGCCAGCTCACCGAGAAGGTGCGCCGCAAGCCGTTCAGCGTGGTGCTGTTCGACGAGATCGAGAAGGCCCACCCGGACATCTTCAACTCGCTGCTGCAGATCCTCGAAGAGGGTCGCCTGACCGATGGTCAGGGCCGAGTGATCGACTTCAAGAACACCGTCATCATCATGACCACCAACCTCGGTGCGCGTGACATCGCCGGTGGTCCGGTCGGATTCCAGATCGAGGGCGTCAACTCGACGAACTACGAGCGGATGAAGGGCAAGGTCAACGAAGAGCTCAAGCGCAACTTCAAGCCCGAGTTCCTCAACCGTGTCGACGACATCATCGTGTTCCCGCAGCTGTCGAAGGAAGAGCTGGTGCAGATCGTCGATCTGTTCACGAAGCGCCTCGGCGAGCGTCTGCTCGACCGCGACATGACGATCGAGCTCTCGCAGGCCGCCAAGGAGCGTCTCATCGAGATCGGGTTCGACCCGGCGCTCGGTGCCCGTCCGCTGCGTCGCGCGATGCAGCACGAGGTCGAGGACCGTCTGTCCGAGAAGATCCTGCACGGCGAGCTGAACCCCGGCGACCACGTGAAGGTCGACGCGAAGGACGGCGAGTTCCTCTTCGAGCACGGTCCCCGTGGTGAGAAGGTCGCGGTCGGCGTCAACACCGGCGGAGCGATCTCCGGCACCCCCGACCTGGCGGTCGCCAGCGGGGAGTGACCTGATCACAGAAGGGGCGGATGCTGCGGCATCCGCCCCTTCTGCATGTCCGGGGGACTCCAGCACTCCGGCATTCCGGGCTCGCTCAGGGTCTGGGGAGGTGACGGGTTCTAGGCTTGACGGTGTGAGCGAGTACATCGTCCGGCCTGCGCGCAGCGCCGACATCATTGGCATCCGGAACCTCCTGCAGCCGATGGTCGAGCAGCGCATCCTGCTCGGCAAGGATCTCGCTGTGCTCTACGGCGCCGTGCAGGAGTTCGTCGTGGCCGAAGCCGACGGCGAGCTGATCGGATGCGGTGCGCTGCACGTCTTCTGGGAGGACCTCGGCGAGGTGCGCACCCTCATGGTCCGCGGGGACTGGCTGCACCACGGCGTCGGCGGCGCGATCGTCGGCGCGCTCGAAGAGCAGGCTCGCGAGCTCGGGCTCAGCCGACTGTTCTGCCTGACCTTCGAGGTCGACTTCTTCGGCCGCCGCGGATACTCGATCATCGGCGAACAGGTCGTCGACCCCGACGTCTACTCTCAGCTGCTGCGCAGCGGCGATGCGGGTGTCGAGGAGTTCCTCGATCTCGCGCATGTCAAGCCGAACACGCTCGGCAACACCAGGATGCTGAAGAGCCTCAACTAACCTGAATCAATGCCTCGCCACTCCGCCGCCGTCTATCGTCGCCGACGATTGGTGACCCTCGTCGCGGCGATCCTGCTCGTCGCCGTCATCGGCGCCGCGGTGTGGCTGCTCCTGGCACGCCCGTGGGCCAGCGCCGCCGAGGCGACGCCCTCGCCGAGCGCCTCGGCCTCGGGATCCCCGTCGCCGGATGCCACGACCTCCGAGCCACCCGCAGCCGAGTCGCCGTCGCCTGAGCCGTCGGCCGATGAGACGCCCGGGATCGTCGCGTGCGAGGCCAAGGACGTCGAGGTGGCGGCCGTGACGGATGCCGATTCGTACGATCCCGGGGTGCTGCCGCAGCTGTCGATCTCGCTGACGAACCGCGGGTCGACCGACTGCGCGATCGACGTGGGGTCGACGACTCAGCGGATGACGGTGTCGAGCGGCACCGATGTCTGGTGGACGTCGACCGACTGCCAGGAGAACCCGAGCAGCATGGTGGCCACGCTCACCGCCGGCGCGACCGTGACGAGCAAGGTGCCGGTCACCTGGGACCGCACGCGGTCGAGCGTCGAGACGTGCGCGGACGAGAATCGGCCGCGAGCTCCCGGCGGCGGAGCGTCGTATCACGTCGCTGTCGAGATCGGCGGCTTCAAAGGCACGACGACGAAGCAGATCCTCCTGTATTGAGGCAAAAACTAGCCAAAGGTCTTGAATACAGTCCTGCACTCAGTTTCGGGTGACACTGCTGTTTCTTTGGGATACCATTGGAGTGACCCTCGCAGACTTGCGGCGCATGCCATCCCCAGTGGCGTCGAGCACAGCGTCCCCAGCGCTTCGACATGCCGCCCGAGGGTCCGTGGGCCCTCTCGAGTACCCCAGTCCCCAATGGATGACTCGAGAGGGCCCCTTTCTTCTCCCGGCTCGGTTTCGGACCGCGCTGCGGCATCCGCTGAATATGCTGGATGCATGGCAGCGAAGAAGTCGAAATCCGCGAAGAGCAAGCCCGCACCTGAGGATTTCCGGTCGGATGCCCTCGCCCAGGCGTTGGAGAAGCAGGACATCGCCGCGGTCGCTCTCGCACTGCGCCACGGCACCACGGTCGTGCCGCTCGTGAAGCCCGGCGCCCGCGACAACCCTCTCGACAGTGGCGAGGTCTGGACCTATCGCGACCCCAACTCGGGCGATCTGGCGCTGCTGCTGTTCAGCGATGCCAAGAACAAGCCGGCCAACCTCCCGCCGGGGGTCGGCATCTACAGTGCGGAGTGGCTGCGGAAGTTCCTCGGCGCGCACCCGATCACCACGGTGTTCCTCGACATCGCGGGACCGCACCCGATGCAGGCCTCGCCCGAGGAGCTGCTCAAGGCCCTCGACGCCTGAGTAGCGGCGCGAGCTCGCTCGCCCAGGCGACCGGCGCAGGCCCCGCGGCCCGTGCCGGGTCACTTTTCGCATCGGATGATCTGTGCGGGGTCAGTTTCGCATCCCGATCGCCCATTTGGGGTGCGGAAGTGGCCCCGCTTGGCGGTGTGGTGCGGAAGTGGCCCCCGCTTGACGGTGCGGTGCGGAAATGGCCCCGCGGTGCGGTGCGGTGCGGAAGTGGCCCTGCTTGACGGTGTTCGACCCGGATGAGCGCGGGACAGGCGCTCATCGCCGCGAGCTCAGAACGGCGGGATGTCGGCTTCGCTGCGCCTGCTCGTGTTCCGCGCACGCACGTCGTTGAGCGCCGCACGCAGCGTCTTCGAGCGGTCGTCGACCACCTGGTCGTAGCCGAGCCGCGACGCCTCGGACCGACGCTGCGCCGACTGGGTGACGGGGCGGATCTCGCCGGCGAGGCTGAGCTCTCCGACGGCGGCGACCGTGCGAGGCACCGAGATCTGCTGGATCGACCCCGCCACAGCGATCGCGATCGCGAGGTCGGCCGCAGGCTCGGTGAAACGCACCCCGCCGACGGTCGAGACGTAGACGTCGAGGTTGCTCGTCTTGAGGCCGGCGCGGCGTTCGAGGATCGCGAGCACCATCGCCACACGCGACGAGTCGAGTCCGTGCACCACCCGACGGGGATTCGGCGCGGTGGTGGTGATCGTCAGCGCCTGCACCTCGACCGGCAGCGCCCTGCGGCCCTCGAGCGAGATCGCGACGCAGGTTCCCGGCTCGGTGGCACCCTGCGACAGGAAGAGGCCGGACGGGTCGGGCACCTCGGAGATGCCCGCACCCGTCATCTCGAAGCAGCCGACCTCGTCGGTGGGACCGAAGCGGTTCTTCAGCGCGCGGATGAAACGCAGCGATGTCTGACGATCGCCCTCGAAGTGGCAGACGACGTCGACGAGATGCTCGAGTACGCGCGGCCCGGCGACGGTGCCGTCTTTCGTCACGTGCCCGACGAGGATGACGGGCAGCCCGCGGTCCTTCGCGACGCGGATCAGCGTGGCCGCCACTTCTCGGACCTGGCTCGGCTGACCGGCCGCGCCGTCGATGAGCGACGACGAGACGGTCTGCACCGAGTCGACGATCACGAGCTGCGGGGCGACCTCGTCGATGTGGCCGAGGATCGTCGCGAGGTCGGTCTCGCTCGCCAGGTAGAGCTCGTCGTGCAGCGCGCCTGTGCGCTCGGCGCGCAGGCGCACCTGTGCCGGAGACTCCTCGGCGCTCGCATAGAGCACCCGACGGCCGGAGCGGGCGGCTTGAGCGGCGACCTCGAGCAGCAGCGTCGACTTGCCCACACCCGGTTCTCCGCTGAGCAGGATCGCCGCGCCGGGAACGATGCCCCCGCCGAGCACGCGGTCGAACTCGCCGACCCCGCTCGTGCGACGTGGGGCGTCTTCGGTGGTGATCTGCGTGATGGGTCGCGCGGCCTTCGCCGCGGTCGGCGCGAGCGGCGTGATCCGGCTCAGGATGCCCGTCTGGGTGCCCTGCTCCTGCACGGTTCCCCACTGCTGGCACTCGGCGCAGCGACCCACCCACTTGGCGGTCGTCCACCCGCATTCGGTGCAGACGTACGCAGGAGGGGCGGGTTTTCGGGTGGCCATGCAGCCAGGCTATCGCCGAGATCAGACATCCCTATCGCCTGGGGCATTATTCACGGCCGAACCACCCCATGGCGCCGAGCCCCCGCGGGATACTGGATCCATGGCCAACGGCGGGCCCGTCTGCGGGCCGATCTCGACCTTCTCGCGAGTGCAGATCCTGCACGCGCTGTTCGAAGGCGGCCCCCGCATCGATGGCGACGCCGAGCACGACGGCGGACCCGTCCGGACCCGCGGGGAGCGCACGATCGGCGAGCTGTGCGAGGCCACCGGCCTGCATCCCAACACGGTCCGCGAGCACCTGCAGCGCCTCATCGAAGGCGGCTACGTCATCCAGGCCAGTGAGCGCCGCACCACTCGCGGCCGTCCGCGCACGCTGTACAGCGCAGTGACCGGTGCGGCGGATGCCTCGAGCCCCATCGCCCGCGACAAGGCGAAGGCGGCCGCCGTCCGCGGCGATCTGCTGCGTCGGGTCCTGCCTGCGTCGGCATCCTCTCTCGGTCGCGATGCGACCTACCAGCTGGACGCCCTGATCGAACACTTGGAGGAGAGCGGCTTCGAGCCCGTCGTCGATGACGAGCAGCTCACCGTCGATCTCAGCCCGTGCCCGCATGCCGCGGGTCGCGCCGAAGACCGTCCGATGCTGTGCTCCGTGCACCTCGGCCTCATGCAGGGGGTGCTCACCGAAGCCGGTGGGCCGCTCGCCGCCGAGGCCGTTCGCACCTCCGTCCTGCCGGCGGACTGCACCGTGCAGCTGCGTCTGACGGAGATGTCCGCCGCCTAGGCGCGCATCTGCCTTATTCACGGTCGGCGGCCCATCGGGGGCGGCAGGCCCGTCGTTAGCGTGGCACCCAGGGCACGGAAGAAGGAGTGGCTCATGGAATGGTTGGACCCGCTGGTCCTGTCTCGATGGCAGTTCGGTCTCACGACCGTCTATCACTACCTGTTCGTGCCGCTGACGATCGGCATGGCGTTCGTCGCCGCGATCTTCCAGACCGCGTGGGTGCGCACCGGCAAGGTGCAGTACCTGCACCTCACCCGGTTCTTCGGCAAGATCTTCCTCATCAACTTCGCCATGGGCGTCGTGACGGGCATCGTGCAGGAGTTCCAGTTCGGCATGAACTGGTCGGACTACTCGCGCTTCGTCGGCGACGTCTTCGGCGCTCCGCTCGCGTTCGAGGGGCTGCTCGCCTTCTTCTTCGAGGCCACGTTCATCGGCCTCTGGATCTTCGGATGGGACAAGCTGCCGCAGAAGCTGCACCTCGCCACGATCTGGTGCGTCTCGATCGGCAGCATCCTCTCGGCGTACTTCATCATCGCCGCGAACGCCTTCATGCAGAACCCGGTCGGGTACGTCTTCAACCCCGAGACCAACCGCGCCGAGCTCACCGACTTCTGGGCGCTGCTGACCAACCCGGTCGCGCTCGCCGCCTTCCCGCACACGATCTTCGGCGCGCTGATGTTCGCCGCCGGCGTCGTGATCTCGGTCTCGGCCTGGCACCTGGCACGCGGACAGCACTTCGACACCATGCGCATCTCGCTGAAGTTCGGCCTGTGGGCGATGATCTTCTCGACCGCCGGGGTCGTGCTCACGGGTGATCAGCTGGGCCTCGCGATGTATGCCGCTCAGCCGATGAAGATGGCGGCCGCCGAGGCGACCTTCAACACGGTGTGCGGCCCGGATGCCTCCTTCAGCCTCTTCACGCTGGGCACCCCCGACGGCAGCTCCGAGCTGTTCTCGATCCGCGTGCCGTACCTGCTGTCGCTGCTGTCGACCCACACGTTCGACGCGTGCGTGCACGGCATCAACGACCTCAACGCCGAGTACGCCACCACCTTCGCCGACACCGGACTCACCGAGTTCGCTCCGATCCTCTGGGTCACGTACTGGGCGTTCCGCTGGATGATCGGCCTCGGCATGGCCGCCGCCCTCGTCGCCGTGGTCGGCCTCTGGGTCACCCGCAAGAGCGCCAAGAACCCGCCGGCGCGGTGGATGTGGAAGCTCGCGATCTGGTCGTTCCCGCTCGCGCTCGTCGCCAACATCATGGGCTGGGTCTTCACCGAGATGGGCAGGCAGCCCTGGATCGTCTTCGGACTCATGACCACGCAGGACGGCGTCTCGCCGGGTGTCAGCGGCGTCGAGGTGCTGATCTCGCTGATCGCCTTCACCGCGATCTACGCCGCGCTCGCCGTGGTCGAGATCCGCCTCATCATCCGTGCGGCCCAGAAGGGTCCGGACACCGAAGAGCAGCCCCACGAGGAGACGGCCCAGCTGCCGTCCGTCGTGTACTGAGAAAGGGATCAGTCATGGAATACATGTGGTTCTGGATCGTCGCCTTCCTCTTCGTCGGCTACTTCGTGCTCGACGGGTTCGACTTCGGCGTGGGCATGTCGCTGCCGTTCCTCGGCAAGAACGACGTCTCGCGTCGCCAGGTCATCAACACGATCGGCCCCATCTGGGATCTCAACGAGACCTGGGTGATCGTCGCCGGCGCCTGCCTGTTCGCGTCGTTCCCCGAGTGGTACGCGACGCTGTTCAGCGGGTTCTACCTGCCGCTGCTGCTGATCCTGCTCGCGCTGATCCTGCGCGGGGTGTCGTTCGAGTACCGGCACCAGCGTGAGGGCACTCAGTGGAAGCGCGGCTTCGACCGGATGATCGTGATCGGCTCGGCCGTGCCCGCGCTGCTGTGGGGTGTCGCGTTCGGCAACATCGTGCAGGGCGTGGCGATCGACGAGAACCACATCTACGTGGGCGGGTTCTTCGCACTGCTGAACCCGTATTCGCTGCTCGTCGGCATCACGACGCTGCTGCTGTTCTTCCTGCACGGCGTGCTGTTCGTCTCGCTCAAGACCGACGGACAGGTGCACGCGGACGCTCGTCGTCTGGTCAAGCTCGCCGCCGGGCCGACGGTGCTCGCCGCCGCTGGCACCGTGCTCTGGACGATCGGAATCGCCTGGGATCGCGAGTCTCCGCTCATGCTGATGGTCATCGGATGCGGTCTCGTCGCCGCGCTCGCCCTGATCGCGTCGGTGCTCTTCTCGATGCGCGGACGTGACGGACGGGCCTTCACGGCGGGCGCCGTCACCGTGGCATCCGCTGTCGTGATGCTGTTCGCGGCGCTGTTCCCCTACGTGATGCCGTCGACGATCGACCCGGCCTTCAGCCTCACGATCGAGAACGCCTCGAGCACGCCGTATACGCTGACGATCATGAGCTGGACCGCCCTGATCGCCCTGCCGCTGGTGCTCGCGTACCAGACCTGGACGTATTGGATCTTCCGCAAGCGCGTCACCCGCAGCTCGATCGAGGGGGCTCCGGCGCACGCGTGAGACACGACTTCTGCTCCGGTCGCAGTTCGCGCCGCCTCTCTGATCGGGGAGCGGCACGAACTGCGACCGGAGCGACCTGTCTGACCACGGCTGAGCGGGTGGCGCGGTGAAGCCGGTCGACATCCGGCTGCTGCGGTATGCGAGCGCCGCCCGCGGATTCCTGCTGCTCTCCGGCGCGATCGGGGTCGTGCAGACCGCGGTGACCATCGCGTTCGCGTGGATGCTGACGGATGCCGTCACCGGCGCGCTCGCCGGGCGCGATGTCACGGCATCCCTGCTCTGGCTGCTCGGACTCGCGGCCCTGCGGGGCGTGCTGATCGCGGCCTCGGATGCCGCCGGGACCCGCGCCGCGGCGAAGACGGGCATGCAGCTGCGTGCCGCTCTGATCGCCGCCGTCGGCCGCTTGGGACCCGGATGGCTCGCGCAGCGCAATCAGGCTGGCCTCGCCGTCACCGCAGGGCACGGGCTGGAGGCGCTCGACGCGTACTTCGCCCGGTACATCCCGCAGCTCGTGCTCACCGTCATCGCGACGCCGGTGCTTCTCGCGGTCATGTGGTGGCAGGACTGGCCGAGTGGACTGACGGCGCTCATCACGCTGCCGCTGATCCCGTTGTTCCTGATCCTCATCGGCATCGCGACCCGCACGGTGCAGCGCACGCAGTGGCAGACGCTGCAGCGACTCGCGGCACGGTTCGCCGACACCGTGCAGGGGCTCTCGACGCTGCGTCTGTTCGGGCGCGAGCGCAGGGCCGCTGCGCAGATCGAGCACACGGCCGACCAGTACCGTCGCGAGACCATGAAGGTGCTGCGGTTCTCGTTCCTGTCGGGCTTCGCGATGGAGCTGCTGGCCTCGCTCGCGGTGGCGCTGATCGCCGTGGCGGTGGGCTTCCGGCTGCTGTCGGGTGACCTGTCGCTCGAGGTCGGGCTGTTCGTGCTGCTGCTCGCGCCCGAGACGTTCCTGCCGATCCGCCAGGTGGGCGTGCAGTTCCACGCCGCGTCCGAGGGGGTCGCGGCGACCGAGGATGTGTTCGAGGTGCTCGATGCGGCCGGGGCTCGGGCGGACTCGCTCCATGACTCCGGAGATCGGGCGACGGTCGGGCCGGATCCTGCCGATCCGGCCGGTTCTCCGGATGGATCTCCGGAGTCGTGGAGCACGAACGCGCGAGACCTGGTCGTCACCGACCTGCGCGTGCGCGATCTGGCACCCGTCTCATTCATCGCGGCGCCCGGCACCATCACCCTGATCGAGGGGCCGAGCGGCGCGGGCAAGTCCAGCCTGCTCGCGGCGCTGCGCGGTGCCGTCCAGTTCGAGGGGTCGGCCACGGTCGGCGGAGTCGGCGTGGGCGACCTCGCTCCGTCCGAGTGGCTGGCGTGGAGCGGACAGCGCCCCCAGCTGAGCCGCGGCACGATCGCCGCGAACGTCGCGCTCGGTGACGACGAGCCCGACGACGACGGCATCCGCCGCGCCCTCGACGACGCGTGCGCGACCGACCTCGATCCGGCGCTCGAGCTCGGCGTGCAGGGGAGCGGTCTATCGGGCGGCCAGGCGCAGCGCGTCGCCGTCGCACGGGCGCTGTATCGGCACGCCGCTCATCCGGACGCGGTGCTCGCTCTCGACGAGCCGTCGAGCGCCCTCGACCCCGACACCGAAGCACGGCTCTGGTCGTCGCTGCGCGAGCGAGCGGATGCCGGAGCCACGGTCCTCCTCGTCTCGCACCGCCGCTCGGCCAGGGCCATCGCCGATCACGTCGTCGAGCTGGGGGTGCACGCATGAGCATCAGCGACTCCGCCCGGATCCGCGACGTCCTCCGACTCGCGCAGCCGCCGATGCGCCGCTTCCTCCCCGGCGCGATCTGGGGTTTCCTGTCGGCGGGCGCCGCGGTGAGCCTGCTCGCGGTGAGCGGCTGGCTGATCGTCAGCGCATCGATCGTCGACTCTCTCGTGCCGCTGTCGATCGCGGTGGTCGGGGTGAGGTTCTTCGCGGTGTCTCGTGCGGTGACCCGGTATCTGGAACGGCTGAGCGGCCACGATGCGGCGCTGCGTCAGCTCGCCTCGACACGCGCCGACATGGTGCGGCGCCTCACTCCGCTGTCGCCTGCCGGACTCGGACGCACCGACCACGGTCGCGTGCTCTCGGCCCTCGTCGACGATGTCGAGAACCTGCAGAACCTGCCGCTGCGGGTCGTGCAGCCGCTCGCAGTCTCGGGGCTCGTCGCCCTCGGCGCCGTCGGATTCCTGGCGTTCGTGTCGCTGCCGGCCGCGCTCACTCTCTCCGCATGCCTCGTGGTAGCGGCCGCTGCGGCGATCGGACTGGGGTGGGTGTTCGGCTCTCGGGCCGAGGCCGCCGTCTCCCGCCGTCGCGGCGACCTCTCCGCCGCGCTGACCGACTACTTCGGCACGCTCGATGTGCTGCTCGCCTATGGAGCCGAACCGCAGGCCCGCGAGCGGGTGCGGCAGGCGGATGCCGAGCTGCGCCGCGCCGTCGGCACGGCATCCCTGGCGCAGGCGATCGCGGCCGGCGTCGTGTCGGCGGTCGCGGGCGCGGCGTCGGTCTGGGCGCTGGCTGTCGCGGCTCCCGGGCTGACGACCGGGGCGATCGACGGACCCTGGCTCGCCGTGGCCGTGCTCGTTCCCATGGTCGTGTTCGAGGTCTTCGGCGCCGTGCCGATCGCCGCGGCATCCTGGCGCAGCGTGCGTTCGAGCGCCGAGCGCATCGTCGACGTGCTGCCGGCGGAGATCCCGGCCGAGTTGAGGTCGGACGACGGCGAGGATGTGACGATCGTCGGAGTTCCCGCGCTGCGACTCCGTGATGTGCGCGCGTGGTGGCCCGGGGGGACGCCGGCTCTCCGAGGAGTCGACCTGGACCTGCCTCCGGGAGAGCGTGTGCTGGTGGCCGGTCCGAGCGGGGCGGGCAAGAGCTCGCTCGCTGCCGCGCTCGTGGGGTTCCTGCGGATCGATGGGGAGTATTCCGTCGGAGGCAGGAATGCGGCGGAACTCTCCGGTCCCGCGTTGCGACGCACGATCGGGCTGTGCGAGCAGAGTCCGCAGCTGTTCGACGAGGACATCCGCCAGAACCTGCTGTTCGCCCGAGACTCCGCGACCGACGATGAGCTGCTCGCGGTGCTCGACCGCGTCGGCCTCGGCGCCTGGGTGCGTGAGCGGGGCGGACTGGATGCGCGGGTCGGCGACCGCGGCGGACTCGTGTCCGGCGGGCAGGCGCAGCGGATCGCTCTGGCTCGCGCGCTGCTCAGGGGCTTCCCGGTGCTGGTGCTCGACGAGCCGACCGCGGGTGTCGACCCCGATGCATCCGATGCGCTGCTGCGCGACCTGCTGCACGCGGCGGGGGAGCAGTCGGTGCTGCTGATCTCGCACGTCGCCCCGCCCGCGGGCACCGTCGACCGGGTCGTGCGGTTGGACGACGGGCGCACGGTCGCGGAGTAGTCCGGCGGCTGTCGGGGTTCAGGGGCGACTTCTCGCCGCTACCCCCGGGCACAGTGTCGGACGTCTAGGGCGGCGTGCCCTGGCATCCGTTCGTCCGTTCGGTGTGTCGGGGGTGCAGTCCGACGTCGTGCCGGGGTTCGGGAATGACAGGCCCGCCCGGTGTCATGTCGGCGACCGTGTGCAGGACGGAAGCACCGATGTCGGTTCAGAACTGCGTTCTGGTCCTGCATACGTGCTTCGGTCCTGCAGACGGACGCCAGCCCGGCCGAGTTCAGATGCCGGACCTATCGGGGCGGGGCTCCGTCATCATGCCCGACCGAGGAAGCGCGGAGGTCAGACGCTGAGGTCGGCGCGCGGTTCCATCACGATGCCCTGCGCCTCGAAGACGCGGCGGCGCTCTTCGATGCGACGGTGGAGTTCGACCTGCGCGTCGTCGACGAGCTGCGGGTCGAGGTCGACGGTCGCCGGGTGCGGGTCGCCGTGGTTCGCCTCGATGTAGGCGTCGAGCTCGGGACCCGACGTCCACGAGGTGATGAGGGCGTACCGCGGGGTCGTGCCGCGATGCCAGACCGCGTGCCAGAAGCGCTGGGTGTCGACGATGATGCGGGATCCCTCGCGCAACGGCAGGCGGATCTCGGTCGCCGGGTCGAAGCGGTCGGAGCGCAGGAGAAGCAGCGAATCCGTGTCATCGGACAGGTTGTAGTAGCCGCGCACGACCCAGCCGGTGCCGTCTTCGTTGAGGCGGTTGTTGTCGTCCTGGTGCAGGTTGTAGACGGCATCCGCGTAGTCGTTGGGCTGCAGTTCGATGACGCGGCAGCGGCCGACTCCGGCGCCCGGCTCGAGGGCGCGTCGCTGCAGGGTCGGGGCGATCGCGACCTGCGACTCGACCCACACGCCGTCCTTGTCGGTGCGGGGAGGGGTCTGGTTCCAGAAGCCGTTGCATTCGATCGCGCCGGCGTAGCTGGCGAGCGGGGCGAAGCGGGTGACGCCCGACGAGCGCCAGCCGATGTACTCGAGGTCGAGCCACTCGGCGGGATCGGATGCCTGATCGTGGTCGTCGAGCACGACGTAGCCGGTCTCTGCCAGCGCCTCCGATGTGATGAAGCCCATTGGGTCCCCTCCGTGCCTCGACTCCGCGGCGCACCCTGCGACGGATGCCTTTAGGACAGCCTAACTTGGAGGCGCGGCGTTCGCCCGAGAGGGTGCCGGAGAAAACACGCGCCGATAACCTGGATGCATGACTCAGCCGCAGGGTGCCCTCCTCGTGGGCAGTGTGAACTTCGACGACGCCGAGACCACGATGCGCACCGCCGCCGATCTGCTGGGTCCGCGACTCCGCCGCATCCCCGACGGTGAGGTCGGCAAGCGATTCCACTGGATCATGTTCCAGCCCGACGTGCTCGGCGAGGCCGACGGCATCGAGCGCATCGGCGATGAGCCCATCCCGTTCAGGGCCGGCATCGACGCTCGACCGCTGCGCATCGCCGACGGGGTGGACGCGGCGAGCATCCAGCTCCCGCCGCTGGGATATGCGGATGCCGCGATCGAGTCGTATGCGATCTTCTCGCGCCTGCGAGACGAGGGCGTCGTACCTGCCGCGACCCGCTTCCAGGTCTCACTTCCGACGACGGTCGCGGTCGTCTCATCGTTCTTCTTCGGCGATGACCGCGCCGCCATCGACCCGGTCTACACCGCCGCGCTGCTGCGCGAGGTCGACAGCATCCTCGCGGCGATCCCGCACGGCGACCTCGCGATCCAGTGGGACGTGGCGAGCGAGATGGGGATCATCGAGGCCGCGCCGGCGTTCGGGCGGGTCATGGACGTGTGGTGGGAGGGCGATCCGTTCCCCGGTCTCGTCTCGCGCCTCGCAGGACTGATCGACGTCGTGCCGGCCGACGTCGAGGTCGGAGTGCACCTCTGCTACGGAGACGTCGCCGAGAAGCACTTCTTCGAGCCGACGGATGCGGCGAACCTCGTCCGCTACGCGAACGCCGTGATCGCCGCATCGGCCCGCCCGCTGACCTGGCTGCACCTGCCCGTGCCGATCGAACGCGATGACGAGGCGTACTTCGCGCCCCTCGCCGACCTCGCGTACGACGGTGAGCTGTACCTGGGGCTCGTGCACCGGGAAGACGGCGCGGAGGGAGCGGAGCGGCGGATCGCCGTGGCCCAGCGCTTCGCTCCGCAGTTCGGCGTCGCGACCGAATGTGGCATCGGCCGGGCCCCCGAGGGGACGACCGACGGCATCCTGCGCACGCACGCGGAGGTCGCCGCCGCCTGGTGATCCGGTGCTGACCCACTCGATTCGCGCCGTGGCGCGGGTTGTCGTAAGCTAGTCCGCGGTGACGTGTCCGAGCGGCCGAAGGTGCAACTCTCGAAAAGTTGTGTAGGGTAACCCCCTACCGTGGGTTCAAATCCCACCGTCACCGCCACCACGAAGGCCCCGCATCCCCTGGAAACACTGGGATGCGGGGCCTTCGTCATGCCTGGAGTCTCGGTTTCGGTAACGCAGCGGTAACGGACTTATGCGAACGCCTAGGGCTCATCCCCGGCGGTTCAGGCCGCGAGTGCCGCCTCGAGAGTGGTCGTTGCCATGCCGAGAGCTTCGCCCACGAAGGCATTCGTGAGGTGACCCGCGTGGGTGCTGAGCCCCTTGGCGAGTGCCGCATCGGCCCGCACCGCCTCGTGCCAACCTCGGTCGGCCAGAGCGACTGCATACGGCAGGGTGGCATTCGTGAGCGAGATCGTCGACGTGCGCGGAACCGCTCCGGGCATGTTCGCCACGCAGTAGTAGATGGCGTCATGTACCGGGAAGGTGGGGTTATCGTGAGTCGTCGGACGTGACCCTTCGAAGCAACCGCCCTGATCGATGGCGATGTCGACGAGGACCGATCCGGGCCGCATGCGCGCGACCATGGCGTCGGTGACCAGCTTGGGGGCGGCTGCGCCCGGGATGAGAACCGACCCGATGACGAGATCGGCATCCGCGAGGTTCTCTGCGATCGTGTAGGGATTGGAGCGAAGAGTCGTGACTCGACCATCAAAACGCGCTTCGAGGGCACGGAGCCGGGAGAGGTTCACGTCGAGAATCGTGACCTCAGCCCCGAGCCCGACCGCCATCGCCGCGGCGTGCTCGCCGGCGACGCCACCGCCGATAACGACGACCTTGCCCTTGGGGGTGCCGGGCACTCCACCCAGAAGAAGACCTCGACCGCCTTGGGTGCGCATCAGCTGGTTCGCGCCGACCTGGGCAGACAAGCGCCCTGCGACCTCTGACATGGGAGAGAGGAGGGGCAGGCTGCGATCAGGCAGCTGCACCGTCTCGTAGGCGATCGCCGTCGTCCTGCTGTTCAGCAGAGCCTGTGTCAGGGGTGCGTCCGCTGCGAGATGCAGATAGGTGAAGAGGATCTGCCCGTCCCGCATCAGGGGGTACTCGCTGCCGATCGGCTCCTTGACCTTGAGAATCATGTCGGCAGCGGCCCAGACGGCCGAGGGGTCAGCGGCGAGCGTCGCCCCCGCCTGCTCGTACTCGTCGTCGGAGAAGGCGCTTCCCAATCCTGCGCCGGATTGCACGATGACGAAGTGGCCGTGGTCGACGAATTCGGCGACCCCCGCTGGTGTCACCGCGATCCGATTCTCGTTGTTCTTGATTTCCGTGGGGACACCGACGATCATCTCGTCCTGCTTTCTTGGTGTTGTTCGTGGTCTGACGATGCGCAGGCGCAGCGCTGCACCCGGAGGTCGACTCTGCGGCAGGTCTGCCACCGAGCTGTGGGCGCACGGCACCGCATCGAGCGCAGTGTCGTCTCCCGAGATCATGCGCGGCGCATCCCCCGGGCAGAGGTGCGCGCGGCACGGTGATGTCGAGAGGGATGTGCTTCACGCACACGTGTTGCGTCGCGCTAAGCGGTGAGGTGGATGTGGCCACGCACTGCTTCGCGTCGACGCGTCGAAGCAAGCGACCGAGTGATCGGTACGCGTTGCACCGCAGGCAGTGAAACCATGTGCGTCATGCACATGACGGCGATTCCCGAGCAAATATAGTCTCGCTGCACGCTCTAGAGATTCATTCACGTCACAAGACACAGCTGAAAGGCAGGGCACATGAACGATGAGGTTCTGATCGAGGATCCGAAACGCTACGTCGAAGAGTTCGTCGCCGAGCACGGGATCAAGGTGATCAAGATCGGTGCGCCCGACATCGACGGTCTGTGGCGAGGGAAGCGCTTGTCGGCGCAGTACTTCGTGGAGTCAGCGTTCCAGGCAGGCACGAATATCTGCAACATTCTCTTCGGATGGGATATCCAGGACGCGAGTATCCCGAACCTGACGTTCACCGGCTGGCACAGCGGATATCCCGACGTGAACCTCCGCCCGGATCTCACGACGCTCCGTACGGTTCCCGGGGAGCCGGGAGTGGCGTCGGTGATCTGTGACATCTACCAGCCCGATGGAACGCCGCTGGCATTGTCTCCACGAGGCGTGCTCCGGCGGGTGCTCGACCGGGCCAAGTCACTCGGCTATGAACCGGTGTGCGCCTACGAGTTCGAGTTCTATCTCTTCGAGGGAACGCCGCGGGAGCTTGCGCGTCGTGGCTGGCGCGATCTCGAGCCGATCTCGAGCGGGAACCACACCTACAACATGTATCGCGATTCCGGCACTGAGTATGTGATCGGACTCATTCGCGATCGCCTGGCGGAGCAGGGCGTCTTCATCGAGGCGAGCAACAGCGAACATGGCGCAGGACAGTTCGAGGTGAACATCCACTACGGCGATACGTTGCGGGCCGCGGACAGTGCGCTGATCCTGAAGCATACGGTCAAAGAGATCGCGGCAGCTCACGGACTGACTGCGTCGTTCATGGCGAAGATTCGGCCGGATCAGGCCGGCTCATCGGGACATGTGCATCAGAGCCTCGTCAGTGTCGAGGATGGTGATGCACTCTTCGCCAATCCGGAGAACCCCATCGAGCTGAGCGAGATCGGTCAGGCGTATCTCGCCGGACTTGTAGCCGGCGCCAGAGACTTCACGGCGCTTTACCTTCCGACGATCAACTCGTACAAGCGCGTTGAGGGCGGTCAGTGGGCCGGCTCGAGCGCCACGTGGGGTCTCGACAACCGGACGGTCGCCATTCGCAGCATCCCGTCTGCCGGACCGGCGGCGCGTGTGGAGAACAGGGTCCCGGGTGCCGACGCCAATCCGTATCTGGTTCTCGCGGCGAACGTCGCTGCCGGGCTCAGCGGGATCGAACGGAAGTTGACTCCGCCTCCGGCCGTCACCGGCAATGCGTACGAGCAGGACGACGACGCGTCGCCGCGACTGCCGCATTCTCTGGAAGCCGCCACGGAGGTCTTCGCTGAGAGCGCGCTCGCGAAGGAGTACTTCGGGGAGGACTTCGTGCAGCACTTCGCCGAAACGCGCAGGTGGGAAGTACGACAGTTCCAGAAGACCGTCACCGAGTGGGAGACGGCGCGCTACCTCGAGCACATCTAGATCCATCCCACACCACCGTTCTCGAAAGAAAGCAGAAAAGTAGAATCATGGGAAACCGACTTGAAGGACGTTTCGCCGCAGTCACCGGCGCCGCCAGCGGTAATGGACGTGCGATCGCGGAGAAGCTCTTGGCGGACGGCGCGAAGCTCGCCGCCATCGACCTCAACCTGGACGCGCTCGAAAAGGTGTTCGGGGGCAGGGACGACGTCATCAACATCCAGGCGAACGTCGCCGATGAGGTCAGCGTGAGGGCAGGGTTCGCGAAGATCGGTGAGGAGTTCGGTCGTCTGGACGTCCTCGTCAACAACGCCGGTATCGTAAAGTTCGGCACGTTCGAAGATCTCTCGGTCGCGGAATGGGATCAGGTCTTCGCCGTCAACTCGACTGGCCCGTTCATCGTCTCCCGCGAGGCGTACCCGCTGCTGAAGGCGGGCGACGGGGATCACACCCGTGCGATCGTGAACATCACGTCCGTCGAGGCGCATATCGTGATCTCTTCGAGCGGACATCCTCAGATCCACTACAACGCGTCCAAGGGTGCCCTGCTTCAGCTGACGCGTGCTCTTGCTGTCGAGGCTGCCTCATCGGGAATCCGCGTGAACGCGGTCGCTCCCGGATTCATCGAGACGCCGTTCACCGCCGAGACTCTGGGGAACGAAGAGGTGCGCAACTGGCTTCTCGAGCGCACTCCGATGGGACGTATCGGCAAGCCGGAGGATGTGGCAAACGGTGTAGCCTTCCTCGCCTCGGATGACGCGAGCTGGGTAACGGGAACGACGCTGTTTGTCGACGGTGGTTGGACGATCTACTGATGTCTCGTCCTCTCATCGCCGTCACCGCAGACCGGAGTTCTCAGCCGTCGGCCTTCGGCCCGCGGGACTCGACCCTGCAGGTGCTCAACTACTCCGAGGCGATCGTCTCGGCCGGTGGGCGGCCTGCACTCCTTCCCGCGACCGAGGTCATTCCTGAGGACCTTCTCGACGGCTTCGACGGTCTCATGCTCACGGGAGGGGGAGACCTGTCGCCTGAGATGTACGGGCAGGAGGCGGCTGACGCCGCTTACGGCATCAGCCCGATCCGAGATCGTTTCGAAACCGCGCTCGTGCGCGAAGCGCAGGAGCGCGGAATCCCGATCCTGGCCATCTGCCGTGGCCTTCAGCTGGTCAACGTCTTGCGCGGGGGCACGCTCGTTCAGCACCTCGACGGGCACTGGCAGTCGCGCGCCTCCGATGAGGCGGATCACGACGTGGAGATCGAGCAGGGGTCACGATTGGCCCAGATTGTGGGCGGCACATCAATGGGCGTCAACAGCTACCATCACCAGGCCATCGACCGCCTGGGTGCAGGCCTCGTCGTGACAGCCCGCGCCGGTGAGGTGGTCGAAGCCGTCGAGGATCCGACGGCCGACCTCGTCGCGGTGCAGTGGCATCCAGAACATCTGTTCCGCACATCGATCAACAATCACGCGCTCTTCGACGACCTGGTTCGCCGCGCCAGCGTGTGCAGGGAAAGGAAACCGGCTCATGTCTGACAACGAAACCCTCGCCGAGTTCGACTTCCACGGGAAGGCTCTCGACACCATCTTCGACGAATACGCGAAGATGCACGAGGCGAAGCCGGTGGGACACAGCTCCAAGTACGGCGGCTTCTGGTACATCTCCAAGAGCGATGACATCTTCGACGCCGAGCAGGATCCGGAGACGTGGTCGGTTGGCCCGTCGATGCTCCTCCCCTCGTTCGGCACCGACATGCCGCTCATCCCGATCGATATCGATCCTCCCACCCATGGGGGGTTCCGAAAGCTGCTGCTTCCGATGTTCACCCCGATGGCGATCGCGAAGCTGGAGCCGGGGATGCATGCCACCGCGGTCGAGCTCTCGAACCAGGTGAATGCAGCGTTCCAGTCAGACGGTGTGGTCGATGTCTCCTCGGCGTTCGCGCGACCGTACCCGACGATCATCTTCAGTCGGCTCGCGGGGTATCCGGAAGCGGATTGGCCGCTCTTCGATCAGTGGGTCGACGACATCATCTACGAGCGCACGGTGTCTCCGGAGACAGCGGCCGCGGCGTCGAACGACCTGATCGCCTACGTGCAGCGACTTATCGATGACGGCCGTTCGGGAACCGAGTTGCAGGGCATCAGCGGAGAACTGCTTCGGGCGACCATCGACGGTCGCCCTCTCACCGATGACGAGCTCACCTCCTACGGCTACCTGCTCTTCCTCGCGGGGCTGGATACCACGGCGTGGGCGATCCGTTCGTCGCTGTGGTATCTCGCGGGGAACAAGGAAGCACAGGCGCTGTTGCGTCGGGAGCCGGAGCGCATACCCGATGCGACAGAGGAGTTCCTCCGCACCCTGTCTCCGGTTCAGGCTATGGCGCGGACTGCCTTGCGCGACACGACCGTTCGCGGGCAGGAGATCAAGGCGGGCGAGCGGGCGATCCTCGTCTTCGGAGCGGGCAACCGCGACCCGGAGACCTATGAGAACCCGAACGAGATCGACATCACGCGGGAGAACAATCGCCATCTGGCGTTCGGTGGGGGCATCCACCGTTGTCTGGGTTCCAATCTCGGGCGCAAGGAAGTGAACATCTCGATGCAGCATTTCCTCGCGACGATTCCGGAGTTCGAACTCGCTGAAGATGCACCCTGGCATGGCGTCGGTCCCCTTCGCCTGCGACTGACCGGAGGTGAGTGATGACTGAGGTATGGGTCGATCCAGCGCGCTGTCAGGGGCATGCCCGGTGTTACATGTTGGCACCGGAGACGTTCTACATCGATGACGAAGGATACGGGCACGTGATTGAGGGGCGCGAAGGCTCCTACGAAGAGGAGAACGTCCGTAAAGCCATCCGCAACTGCCCTGAGCGCGCTATCAAGCTAGTGGAGTCGGGAGCATCGTGACGGGGCCTCTCGTGGTCGTCGGGGCTTCGGTCGCGACGACCGCCTTCATCGAACGGCTCCGTGAGCTTTCCTGGACTGATCCGGTGAGGGTGATCGACAGCGACCCGGATGCTCCTTACGACCGACCACCGCTGTCGAAGCACTACTTGATCGACGGCGAGGTTGAGGACATCGCCGTCGACTGGACCGATCTTGACGTGGAGCTCACCCGAGGGCGGGCGACCGGCGTCGATGCCGTCGGAGCGACCGTCACGGTCGAGCATCCGGACGGCACCGAGGAGGTCGTACCCTTCGGTCGACTCGTCCTCGCCACAGGGGCTCTACCGGTGCGTCTGCCGATCGAGCCGGAGGAGACGACTGTGCTGCGCAGCGCCGCTGACGCCAGGAGCCTCCGAGCGAGGACGTCGGCAGGGGAGTCGGTGGTGGTCATCGGGGCAGGTGCGATCGGCGTCGAGCTCGCGTCGTCCCTGGCCGCGCGCGGCTCTCGCGTGTCGCTGCTCGATCGCGCATCCGGTCCACTCGAGCGACTGCTCGCCGGCCACTTGAAAGAGGAAACCTCAAGGTGGCTCAGCGAGGCGGGGATTGACTGTCACTGGGAGGCCGACATCTCGCGCATCAGCGCCGTAGAAGGTGGATGGGTGGTCGAGCTTGCAGACGGCGCCGAGCTCTGCGGAGACGTTCTGATCAGCGCAGTCGGTGCGAGGCCGGCAGTCGAATGGTTGCGGGAGAGTGGGCTCCTCACCGGAGGGGCGCTGGTCGTCGACGATGAAGGGCGCGTCATCGCGGATGGCACCGCCCTCCCGAACGTCTTCGGGATCGGCGACGCGATCAGTTTCCGAGGGCTCGACGGTGCGCTGTGCCGCACCGAGAGCTGGGCGGAAGCACGACAACACGGCACACGACTCGCAGAGAACATCAGCGGGAGCGAACCTCAAGCTGCGCCCTTGCCATACTTCTGGACCGAGATCGCCGGGCGGAAACTTCAGGTGGTCGGAACCCTCCGCATGGGTGCGGTCACGTCGCTCGAGATGGAGAACCCCGACCGCCGCGCGGCGCTCTATCGTGTGGGGGACGAGGGGGCGGAGCCAGCCTGGATCGGGGTGAACGCCCAACCTCGGATCGCGAAGCTCCTCATGGGCGTGTAGATCGAAGCGGAGGGAAGAAACGGGGCATGTGCATCACGCACATGCCCCCGTTTCTTTGGGTACTTCCTGCACGCCGCTCGCGGGCCCGCGTCGGGGAGGGTTGATCTGTGATGGTGCGGAGGACTACCGCTCCCCGGTGAGAAGAGGATCGATGACGAACCTGGCTATTCCCGTATGGAATCCTGCAACCGAACTGCAGTTCGATTCCGTTCGTTCATTCAGCCGCGATGAAGTCGATGATGCGATCGCGCGGGCAGTCGAAGCGCAGAAGGCGTGGGCGCGTCTGCCTATCTCCGGCCGGCAGCAGTTCCTCTACGACCTCGCGGACTCCATCTCCGCGCATCGCGATGAGCTCGCCTCGTTGGAGTCGCGCGACGTCGGCAAGCCCCTCAGAGCTGCGCTCGCCGAAGCAGACAGCGTGGCCGCGGTCTTCCGCTACTACGCAGGCGTGATCGACAAACTCACGGGAGAGACGATCCCCGTCGACGGGGGCGTCGCCATGACCTTCCGTGAGGCAGTCGGCGTCGTCGGTGTGATCACCCCTTGGAACTTCCCGCTTCCGATCGCGAGCTGGAGCATCGCGCCGGCGCTCGCCGCTGGCAACGCCGTCATCGTCAAGCCCGCCAGCATGACGCCGATGTCGACCAGAAGGCTCGGAGAGCTCGCGGCAGAGGTCTCGCCGATCCCGGACCTGCTCCAGGTGGTCACCGGCAGCGGCGCCGAGGTCGGAGGGACGTTGATCGATGACCCCCGCGTCGGCAAGATCAGCTTCACGGGATCGACAGAGGTGGGACGTTCGATACTACGATCCAGTGCCGACACCATGAAGCGGGTGACGCTCGAGCTGGGGGGCAAGTCTGCCAACGTCGTCTTCGCGGACGCCGATATCGACCAGGCAGCCGCCGCCGCTCCCTGGGCAGTCTTCGACAACACCGGTCAGGATTGCTGCGCCCGAAGCAGGATCCTGGTGCAGAGGCCGGCCCTCGAGCGCTTCATGGAGGGCTTCGTAGAAGCAACCCGGGCGCTCCGCATCGGAGACCCATCCGACCTTTCCACGGATCTCGGGCCGCTGGTCTCGGCCGAGCATCGGCAGACCGTCTCATCTTTCGTCGATGATCGGCTGGATCTCGTCTACCGCGGTGAGACGCCGACTGGACCCGGTTACTGGATGGCACCTCATATCGCCATCGACGAAAATGCAACCACCCGAGCGGCTTCAGAAGAGATCTTCGGCCCGGTCGCGGTCGTCATCCCCTTCGACACGGAGGAGGATGCGATCCGTCTGGCGAACAACACGATCTACGGGCTGAGCGGCTCGGTCTGGACGCAGGATGTTGGACGTGCGTTCCGCGTCGCTCGTGGCATCGAGAGTGGCACGATCTCGGTCAACTCGAACTCCTCGATCCGCGTGCAGGTGCCGTTCGGTGGGTTCAAGCAGTCCGGTATCGGTCGCGAACTGGGAATGGAGGGCGTCAGGGGATTCACAGAGCCCAAGTCGGTCTTCATCTCGACGGGATCATGACGATCGATCTGGGCATCGACGAGGGGGACGCACGATGACCGATAGCGAGACGGCTGAGCTGAGCATCCTGTTCGGAAGCCAGACGGGCAATGCCGAGTACCTCGCCTACCAGATCCATGCGAAGTCCGTGAAGAATGGCCTGGATGCAGGTTACGCATCTCTGAATGACTGGCTTGCCGACAGGGCGAGCGGAGTCAAGAGACTGCTCGTTGTGACCTCCACTCACGACAACGGCCACATGCCGGACAACGCCGCGGAGTTCTGGTCCTGGTTGCAGACGCTCGAGGGCGGCGCGCTGGACGGCTTGCCCTATGCGGTGCTGTCGATCGGTGATTCGATGTACGAGGACTTCTGCAAGGCGGGCCATGACATCGATCAGCGTCTGGAAGAACTCGGTGCCGTTCGCATCGTGGAGAGCATCGACTGTGACATCGACTTCGAGTTCAGCGCGGAGCGATGGGCGACACCGGCTGTACAGTCGCTCATCGACGCAACCGCATGGGATGGGTCGCTGCCGACGGAGTTGCCGCACGAGGCTGACGAAAAGCAGAGCCAGAGTGCGATCGGCGATCAGGCGTGCACAGCACGTATCACTGCATCGCGCGTGCTCTCGGCGCCGGGATCGACGAAGCGCGTCACCCATTACGAGCTGAGTTTCGATGCTGGCGGCTTCGACTACGCGCCGGGCGACTCCCTTTCCGTATTCGTCCAGAACAGCGATGCGCTTGTCGACCGGTGGATCGGACACTTCGGGGACCAGGAGCTCGCCGGAGGCTCCTTGAGGCAGGTACTCACTCACGAAGTCGAACTGCGACTTCCGCATCCCGGTCTCGTGGTCGGGCTGGCACGCCGGTGCCCGGAGAGTTCCCAGGCGGCAGCGATCGTGGCGCTCCTTCAATCGGGCGATCGGGAGGCGCTCGATGCATGGCTCTGGGGGCGAGACGTTCTGGATGTGGTGATCGACCTCGGGTGCGCGGACCTGTCCGTTGTGGAGATCATGCAGGAACTCCGCCCCCTGCAGCATCGGGACTACTCGATCTCATCGAGTCCGCTCCGAGATGACGGGCAGGTGCATCTCACGGTCGCCGGTGTGGAGTACGAGAGCCCGTACGGCCGCCACGCGGGTGCTGCGACGGACTATCTTCGAGCCCGGGCGGAAGACGGGCGAGAGTTCGAGGTGAGGCGCGTCCCGGCTCACGAATTCCGCCTCCCCGCCGATGACGTCCCCGTGATCATGATCGGTCCGGGTGTGGGCGTCGCGCCGTTCCGCGCGTTCCTCCGTGAACGAGACGCGCGGGGGGCTGCCGGCGACAATTGGTTGTTCTTCGGAGATCAGCACCGCGCGTTCGACTGGTTGTATGAGGATGAGTTCGGTGATCTGCAGCTGCGGGGCATCCTCAGCCGCGTCGATCTCGCCTTCTCGCGCGACCAGGCCGCCAAACGCTACGTTCAGCACGCGATGCGCGAGAACGCGCGGGAGCTTCGCAAGTGGGTGGACGCGGGGGCGTACATCTTCGTCTGTGGTGACAAGGCCCGGATGGCTGCCGATGTCGATCGAGCGCTCGCGGAGATCCTGGGGGCCGGAGACGCGGTGGCGGGGGACACGTTGGTCGCCGAGCTCAAGCGTGCCGAGCGGTACGTCAAGGACGTCTACTGAGCGTCTGAAGGTGCCGCTTGCGAGCGAAGGGGTGGCGGTCCTGTCCAGACCGCCACCCCTTCGGTGTTCAGGCAGGACGCTCCGACGTGGAGAGTGCGAGCCAAGTCTGGACCACGGTGTCCGGGTTCAGCGACACCGACTGGATTCCCTGACGGACCAGCCACTCGGCGAACTCCGGATGATCACTCGGGCCCTGCCCGCAGATTCCGATGTACTTGTCGTTGCGTGCGCACGCGTCGATCGCCAGCGACAGGAGCTTCAACACGGCTGGATTTCGCTCGTCGAAGAGGTCCGCGACGATCGCACTGTCGCGGTCCAGCCCGAGGGTGAGCTGGGTCATGTCATTCGAGCCGATCGAGAACCCATCGAAGTACGCGAGGAACTCGTCCGCGAGCAACGCATTCGCGGGGAGCTCGCACATCATCATGATCTTGAGCCCGTTCTCTCCTCGACGAAGTCCGTGCTCGCCGAGAAGCTCCGTCACCGCGGACGCTTCCTCCACTGTGCGCACGAACGGCACCATCACCGCGACGTTTTCCAGCCCCATCTCATCCCGGACGAACCGGATGGCTTCGCACTCCATCTCGAAGCACCCGCGGAAGCCTTCGGATATGTACCGAGACGCACCGCGGTAGCCGAGCATCGGGTTCTCTTCGCGGGGCTCATACCGTTCGCCGCCGAGGAGGTTCGCGTACTCGTTCGACTTGAAATCCGAGAGGCGGACGATCACCGGCGCGGGAGCGAAGGCGGCCGCGATCGTCGACACGCCTTCAGCGACGCGCTGCACGAAGTATTGACGCGGACCGGCATACGCGGATGTGCGCTGCTCGATCTCCTCGCGAAGCGTATGCGGAAGTGATGACAGCTCGAGGAGCGCCTTCGGATGGATGCCGATCTGCCGATTGATGATGAACTCGAGCCTTGCGAGGCCGACACCGTGGTGAGGGAGTCGGGAGAAGGCGAATGCCTGGTCCGGTGTGCCGACGTTCATCATGATTCGCACGGGCGGGTCGGGCATCTCATCGAGGTGAGTCGTCTCCTCGACGAAATCGAGGAGACCGGCGTAGATTCGGCCGACGTCGCCCTCTGCGCAGCTGACCGTGACATCGATGCCGTCCGTGAGGATGTCAGTCGCGTCTCTCACGCCGACGACAGCAGGGATACCGAGTTCTCGTGCGATGATGGCGGCGTGGCAGGTGCGCCCTCCGCGATTCGTCACGATCGCGGAGGCACGCTTCATGATCGGCTCCCAGTCGGGGTCCGTCATATCTGCGACGAGGACGTCCCCCGTGCGGAACTGGTCCATGTCTGCGATGTCGTTCAACACCTTCACGGGTCCTGACCCGATCCGCTGACCGATCGCCCTTCCTTCCGCGACGACAGAGCCCGCCGTTATCAACCGGAATCGAGAGATCGTGTTCTGCGTGGCTCGGGAGACAACAGTTTCAGGGCGCGCTTGCAGGATGTAGAGCTCGCCATCCACGCCATCCTTGGCCCACTCGATGTCCATCGGCCTGTCATAGTGCTGTTCGATCGTCAACGCCTGGCGGCCAAGTTCTTCGACTTCAGCATCGGTGAGCGAGAACCGCCTTCTGTCGGAATCGCGGACGTCTGTGAAGACCGTGCTGGCGCCAGGCTCGCGACTGTCGGTGTATCGCATCGCGATCGCCTTGTCGCCCACAGTCCGCTTCAGGATCGCGGGTCTCCCGGCGCGGAGCCCCGGCTTGGAGACGTAGAACTCATCGGGGTTGACCGCGCCCTGCACGACGGCCTCGCCGAGTCCGTAGGCGCTGGTGATGAAGACCGCCTGATCGAAACCCGACTCGGTGTCGACGGTAAACATGACCCCTGAGGATCCGACATCGGAACGAACCATTCGTTGCACTCCCACGGAGAGCGCAACCTCCTCCTGGTCGAAGCCCTGGTGCACCCGGTAGGCAATCGCGCGATCGTTGTAGAGGGAGGCGAACACCGATCGCACTGCGATCAGGATGTTCTCGATCCCTCCGACGTTCAGGAAGGTCTCCTGTTGCCCGGCGAATGAGGCGTCAGGAAGGTCTTCCGCGGTCGCGCTGGAACGGACAGCCCACGTGACCGAGTCCGGCTCCGGATCCGACTCCACGAGCCGCTGGTATGAGTCGCGGATCTCGCTCTCGAGTGACTGCGGCAGCGGATGCTCCATGATGAGGCGCCGGATCTCTGCACCGATACGGGTGAGCTCGCGGATGTTCTCGATGTCCACTCCGGCGAGCATGCCGTCGATGGTGCCGGCGAGAGAGTCGTGCGCCAAGAAGTCCCGGTAGGCCGATGCTGTCGTCGCGAAGCCACGCGGCACCCGTACGCCGAGTGCGCTCAAATGGGACACCATCTCGCCCAATGAGGCGTTCTTGCCTCCGACCTGAGGCAGATCGGCCATACCCAGTTGCTCGAACCAGAGGATGTTGGTCATGGTGGTCTCCTTCGACGGGGTCACTTGCGCAGATTCAGGGTTTGCATCACGACAGCGGACATCTCTTCCACGCTTTTCGTGGCGGAGTTGAGGAAGGGGATGCCCGTGCTGCGATAGAGGTTCTCCGCACGCCGCAGCTCAGCGGTGCACTGGGGCAGGCTGGCATAGTGCGAATTGGGTCGTCGCTCGTGCCGGATCTGGCTCAGACGTAGAGGAGTCGTGGTCAGCCCGAAACAGCGATCGGCGTACGGAGCTATGCGGCCAGGCAGGTCCTCGTGAGGGAGGTCGTCGTCTGTCAGCGGGTAGTTGGCGACGCGAAGGCCGTACTGCAGCGCGAGGTACATCGACGTGGGGGTCTTGCCGCATCTGCTCGGCGCGATGATGATCACCTCGGCGTGCTCGAGAGCCCGGTAGCTCTGTCCGTCGTCGTGCTCGATGGTGTACTCGATCGCCTTCATGCGGCGGAAGTACCGTTCGGCATCGGCGAGTGAGTGGTAGCGTCCGAAGCCCTCTGATGAGGTTGCGTCGAGGGCGGCCTCGAGATCAGTGAGATGACCTCGCAACAGGTCGATCCGCACCGCGGGCACGTCGGCGAAGGCGCGGCTGATCTCGGCATCCTTCACGGTGAAGAAGACGATCGGTGGTTCCTGTTCTGCCGCGACGCGACGGATCGTCTCGACGACTTGGTGCGCTTCCTTCACGCTCTGGACGAACGACATCGTTCGGCGCACGAAGTCGAAGTCGGGGAAGTTCGCCAGCAACGCGTCTCCGAGGGTCTCCGCCGTGATGCCAGTGCTGTCGGATACGAAGAACACCATGCGTGGTCGGGAAGGAGTCGTCATCGGCTATCACCTCGCCACCACCCTCGTGGAAGCGAATGTTTCGGATGTGTGCGCGGCGCACTGCGTTCCTCACCTGCTTGTGCATCGGCTCCACAGGTGGAGGGCGCCGCGTGGCGAGACTCGGTCGACGTGGCGCTCGTGCGACGGCGACCCTGCCGGGTTCAGGTCCGCGGGTGCGGAGCCTGCCACGGCACATGGTCTTGAATGTGCCCGCGTAGTTGGACGGCCAGCTCCTCTAGTTGCGGGGCAGCGTAGTGATTCCTGTCCCAGGAGGCGTAAAGCGAGATCTGCAGCGGCTGACCTGCCGCATGCGCGGGGGCGGACTGGAGGCCGAAACGAGCCGGTTCCGTCACGAGAGCCCAACCATGCCCGGCTGCCGCGAGCGCTTGGGCGACGGTGCCGGTCGCGGCATCTCGCATGAGCCACGAACGTGATGGTGTCGACAGGCGTTCGCGCACTGCGGGCTGCACGCCGGTGCGGGGAACGATGAGCCATTGATCGTGGAGGGAGTCGAGATCCACTGGATTCGCATCGCCCCAACTGCCGGGCCGCTGAACAGTGATCGGAATGTCAGCGACGCAGAGCGAGGCTCGATCGTTCGGGGGTCGCATCGAGCTCACGCCGAGGTCGGCGTCACGTTCGATCGCATGGTTGATATCGGGGGCTTCGGTGAGTCGCAGGTCGACCACCGGTGGGTTGAGGTCGGCCATGTACGGGGCGATCACCAGGTCTGCCGTGGTGGGTGGGCACGCGATCACGAATGAGGATTGACCGTGCTTCGAGCGCATGAGGGCTTCGCCTCGTCGGAGCGCCTCGAGGACGCTCGTGCTGATGCTGAAGAGGGTCGCACCGGACGCGGTGAGCGCCATTCCCGTGTGCATCCGCCGAAAGAGGGCGGCTCCGAGGGAGTGCTCGAGTTGAGCGATCTTCTTCGACACAGCGGGCTGTGTGATGTGCAGGGAATTCGCTGCTGCAGTCACCGAGCCGAGCCGCGCGACCGCGACGAAGTAGGTGAGGCTTTGACTATCCATTCCCGCAGGTTATCGCCAACCGTCCTATTATTCATTGGACGTAATGGCCTGCTCTCCCCGAGACTCATCAACATCGCACCGACACGCGTGCGCATTCGAAGGGGAACGGTTATGCAAGGACGCTCGACCAGCCGCGAACGAACATCGGTCATCGGCGCGTTCATCGGCAACTCGCTCGAGTGGTTCGACTTCTTCGTGTTCGGCACGGCCAGTGCGCTCGTTTTCGGCCGCGTGTTCTTCCCTGAGATAGATGCGGGCGCCGCGCTGCTGGCTTCCTTCGCCACGCTGTGGGTCGGTTTTCTCACTCGGCCGCTGGGGGCGTTGATCTTCGGACACTTCGGCGACCGAGTCGGTCGCAAGAATGTGCTTCTCGTGACCCTGCTGCTCATGGGCACGGCGACGGCGTTGATCGGAGTGCTCCCGGGATACGCGCAGATCGGAATCCTTGCGCCGATTCTGCTGGTCGTCCTGCGCGCAGCACAGGGGCTGGCCGTCGGAGGCGAATGGGGTGGCGCTGTCCTCATCGCCACCGAGAACGCAGCTCCGGATCGCAAGACGATCGCGGCCGCATGGGTGCAGCAGGGGAGTCCCGTCGGGTCCCTGCTGGCCACCGGATCGTTCGCGCTCGTGGGGATGCTGCCCGATGAGCAGTTCTTCGAGTGGGGGTGGCGGATCCCTTTCCTCGCCTCGACGATCCTAGTCGTCGTCGGCATCGTTCTGCGGCTCCGGCTTCAAGAGTCAGAGGAGTTCGTCACGGCGAAGGCCGAAGGAAACGTCGAGAAGGCTCCGGCGCTTGCCGTGCTTCGTCGTGCCCCTCTCGTGCTCGTGCTGGGAATCGCGGCATCGGTCATCGCGATTGCAATGGCCTACTTCACCAACACGTTCCTACTGGCCTGGGCGACCGGCCCCCTGGGTATCGAGCGTCAGGTCATACTGAACGTTCTCGTCGGCGCCACGGTCGTGCAGTTCATCGCACAGTGGCTCGCGGGCCATGCGGCACAGAGGTTCGGTCGACTGCGGGTGATCTTGATCGGGCTCGGGCTGTCACTGGTCTTCGCGGTGCCGTTCTTCGCGGCCATCGACAGCGCGAACGTCGTACTCATCGCTGTGATGCTGTACGTCTCGTTCGCCGGCGTCACCATCTACTTCGCCGTGTACGCGAGCTTCCTCGCCTACGCGTTCCCGCCGGAGCTGCGGTACTCCGGAGTCTCACTCGCCTATCAACTGTGCTCGTCGGTGATCGGGGGATCGACGCCGCTGGTCGCCCAGTGGATCCTGAACGCCTCCGGCAACAACCCGTGGGCTGTGATGGCCTACTACGTCGCGCTGCTGCTGGCGACGACAGGTGGCGTCATCGGTCTCTACCGCGTCGGTTACCGGCGCCAGGCTTCGCTCGTCGCGGAGGCGGCACACGAAGGGGTGTCCGGCAAGTGACACGAGAGCATCTCGAGGTCTCGGGCGGGCCCTCCTACGCGCGCGGTAGCAGTCGCGGGCTCGCGCTGAGCACACGGCTGGGTGACGTCGTGGGGGGATACCTGTCGCTGTTCGCGATCGGGGGGCTCGACACCGACCGTGTGCGTGAACTGGCTTCGCGGATCGAAAAGAACACGGCGCAGTGGGACTCCCGGTACGTCGACGAGATGCACGGTATCGCGGCGGGAGCAGGCATCCCAGCATGGCAGGTGATCGCGTTGAACGGTCGGACCGAGATCATCTCCCAGTCCACCGCCATGTCGCCGGCCGAGTGCTCCGTGCTGGTCCGTGAGCGGGGCGCTCGGGGTCCCGTCGGGATTCAAACGTGGGATTGGCAGGACGAGTTCTCCTCGTTCTGGCATACCCAGACGGTTCATGGCAGTGCCCGGAGTTTCGTGGGGCTGACCGAGCATGGAATCCTCGCCAAGATCGGTGTGAACGATGCCGGGCTGGGTGTGTTCCTGAACATCCTCTCGAGCGCGAGTGACGAGGTGAGCGGGGTGCCGGTTCACCTTCTGCTCGCAGCGATCCTGGAAACCGCGGCGACTGTCTCAGACGCGATCGACCTGCTTCGCTCCGCTCCGATCGCCAGCTCGAGTGCGATCACCCTGATCGATCCGCACCGAGCCGTCACCGTGGAACTCAGCCCGGTGGGTATCGCCGTCATCGAGATGGGGGCACAGCGCCATCTCGCGCACACGAACCACTTTCTGAGCGATGGGCTCGTATCCGGCGAGAATCCCGGCAGCTTCGGCGACGACACCTATGCGCGATTGCAGTTGATCGACGAGCGGGCTGACGAAACGGAGTCGCCGTTCAGCCCGAGCGAGCTGGTTCCGCTGTTGCTGTCCGGCCCCGGCGAACCGCACCTGTGTTGCGTCCCAGAATCGGATGCACGATTCGGATTGAGATGGCGAACGCTGGCAACGGCGACCATCGACCCGTTGGGCCCTCTGATAAGCATCTTGGACGGAGCCCCGGCCGTGGCGGGTGACCTGCCCTGGCGCGACTTGTTCCCACGTCGCCCGCAAGCGATCAGTCGCTGAACGTCCACTCATCGAGAAGCGCATCCATCGCCGGAAGCGCGGCGGACAGGCGATCGAGGAGGTCGACGATCTCTTCCTCCGTGATGGTGAGCGGAGGGCAGATCATGATGGCGTTGTTGTACGGAGCGATCCCCGCGGGGTACACGATCAGTCCGTGCTCTCTGCAGAGCCGCACGAACGCCCCCGCCGCATTCCGGGAAACATCAGGGGTGCGCAGTGATTCGGCATCCGTCACGAACTCGAAGCCCCAGAGGAGGCCCCGACCGCGGATGTCTGCCATGCGTGGGTGCACGGCCTGGAGTTCGCGCAGCCCAGACTCGAGCTGCCGTCCGCGCTGTCGAGCGTTGTCGAACGCGTCTTCGCGTTCCAGGATGTCGAGCACAGCCAGGCACGTGGCGGCGCCGAGCGGATTTCCCGAGAAGGTATGTCCGAACGGGGCGACGCCGCTGCCGATCGCGAAAGCCTCGACGATCGGCCGGCGCAGGAGCACTCCCGCCACCGCTGCATAGCCACCGCTCATGCCCTTTCCCAGGAGCAGGAGGTCGGGCACGACTCCTTCGCCGCCACACGCGAACCACTCTCCAGCGCGCCCGATACCCGTGATCACTTCATCGACGATCAGCAGCACACCGAGGCGGTCGCACATCTCACGCAGCGCGGCGAGATAGCCGACAGGTGGGACGAGTACTCCGCCTGCGGCTCCCACGATGGGCTCGACGATCACCGCAGCAACCGTGTCAACATCTTCGGCGCGCACGGCGGACTCGAACTCTGCGACCACGCGGCGTCCGTACGCTTCCTCCGTTTCGCCGTCAGCGGCGAAACGCCAGGCGTGGGCGGGGGGCGCGACGGCGAACGGATGCAGCAGATCACCGTAGTCGGGACGACGGGCAGCGTGACCAGACATGGACAGCGCACCCATCGTCATGCCGTGGTAGCTGGTTCCACGGCCCAGGATCTTGGTCTTCCGCGGAAGACCCTTCTCCCGCCAGTACCCCACGGCTGTGCGGATGGCGTATTCGGAGGCTTCGGACCCGCTGTTGACGAAGAACGCGAAGTCCAGGTCGCCCGGAGCATGAGCGGTGAGACGCTCTGCGAGCTGTTCCGCAGGCCCGTTCGTGAACTGCGTGCGGTACGTGAAAGCGACGCCGCTGGCCTGGGCGCGGATCGCGTCGCCGATCTCGGCGACGCCGTGTCCGATGCTGGCCGTCATCGCACCACTGGACCCGTCGAGATACACCTTGCCGTCCGTGTCGTAGAGGTACACGCCACTGCCGTGAGTCACTTCGGGGTAGTGCTCGCGGATGTTCTGCTTGAGCAGTGCGCTGGAGGGCAGCTCGATCATCAGTCGTGCTTCTCGCTTTCGGTGGTCGTGGCGGCGTTGGCGAATGAACGAGTGGGGATGCGGACGGTGAGAGGGGCGAGTTGCTCTCCCTCTGCGTACGATCCGCCGAAGTGTTCAGGTCCCACCCCACTGAGGCGCACAGCGCAGTTGAGCCACATGGTGACGTCTCCGTCGTGGATGCGCGGAGGCAGGTCGATCGCGGCGATCTGCTGCTCGACTCCCCCCACCTCGGTGGTGAGGCGGGCCAGCCCATCGCCGACGGTGATCCGAGGTCGGCTCACGGAGACGGACAGGAGGCCGTGGTGTGCCGTGAAGCTCACGGTGCCGCGGAACGACAGAATCATCGTTTCCCCGACGTGCGCGACGCCCGCCAAGGGAAAGAAGAACTCGCCGGTGCTCGTGACCGCCGCTCCCGCATTCCAGCCGATGTCTCCGTCGCGCATTCCGCGGATGTACTGCAGGAAGCTGTCCTTCACGCTCCACGCGAAACCCAGGTCTGCTCTGGCCGTGAAAGGGGATGCCGCGGGTGATCCTTCGTCGGCCGGCGCCGAGGCGCGAGACGTTCCGTCGATGCTCATGCTGCTCCTGCTTTCCTGCGCTGATTGCTTGTGCGGATGCTCATCCCGGATCAGACGGGAAGGTCGATCGCATCCACTCCGACGACGCGGCGTCCCTGGGAGAATGCCACCCCGTGTGCGGGGTCATGACCGCCGACGCCCGCGCTGCCCCAGAAAGTCTGCTCTGAGCCATCGGCGAGGTCGGCCATGAAGGTGCCGTTGATCCGGACTTCACCGGCGCGTATCCGCGAACCCGTCTGCAGAGCAGCTTCCTCGTCTTCGCCGAACACGTATCCATCGAGGCCTCCACCGGGGAGATTCGCGATCTCGACGGCCTCATCGACGGACTCCACCGCGTGCACCGAGAGCGCCGGACCGAACAGTTCGGTCCGAGCCGCAGTGGCATCAATATCGGTCACGATCGCGGGCTGGAAGAACCATCCGCCCAGATCGGGCAGAGTGCCTGCACGCAGAACCGTCGCACCGCCGGCGGCGTATTCTGCGAGCTGGGCTTCGAGCCGATCGTGGTGGACCCGATAGGCGAGCGGTCCGAGTTGGCTGTCGCCCGCGAACGAGTGGTCGATACGCAACGCGGCGGCCTGCAATACGAGAGCTTCCACGAGGTCGTCTCGGAGCTCCTTCGGAACGAGCACCTTGCCCGGCGCCTCGCACCACTGTCCGTTCAGGCGCGTTGTGCCCGCGATCAGCAGCGCTGCCGTGCGTTCGATGTCGGCATCCGGCTGAACGATCGCAGGATTGTTCGATCCCAACTCCAGCTGCACGACTGCCAGTGTCTCGGCGGCGGCGCGAGCCACCGCCCGACCGGCGGGGAGTCCGCCGGTGAAGCTGATGGCTCGAACCCGCGGGTCGCTCGCCAAACCGCTGCCGACGGCGCCCGCGCCATGGACGAGCTGTGCGGTCGCCCGGGGGAAGTCGTGTTCGTGCAGCACGGACTGCAGCAGTTCGAAAGCGATCTGAGCCCCGCTGGGTGTCCACTCTGACGGCTTCAGGATCACAGGAGAAGCCGCGCCGATCGCCCCGCTGACCTTCGAGACCGCAACGAACGTCGGAGCGTTCCACGGTGCGAGCACCAGCGTCGGCCCGAGTGCTCGGTGCAGCAGCCGAACGGCACGCCCTCCCGCTTCGAGCGAGTGACCATCGCCGATCTCATTGGTCTGTCGTGCCGTGGAGCGCACACGTGCACCGAGGAAAGACGCGAGCGTGCGCGTCGTCGCGATCGGATTGCCTGTGGAGATCGCATCCTGCACGGCGATGTCTTCGACGTGGGCATCGAGCGCATCCGCCCACGCCTCGAGGGCTGCGGCGCGGATGGCCGCGGGAATGCGGTCGAGTACCTGGGAGGTGTGGAGAGCATCGGCGGCGCGCAGCGCATCGTCCACGTCCCGCGCGGTGGCGCCCAACTGGGATGTGCGCTCGGCGCCGGAGTTCGGGTCGTGCAGCATGCCGAGCCGGTCGGCGGCCACGCGCCACTGGCCGTCGATGTAGAGGCGGGTCTCGACGATCGGGATCTCGTACATCACCAGGTCCCTTCTCCGAGCGCCACGACATTTCGAATGGACGAACGACTCGCCATGGCGGTGAATCCGTCATTGATCCCCGCGAGCGACACGGAGCCGGTCACCATCGCGTCCAGGTCGAGGCGACCCGAGCGGTAGTGGTCGGTGAGCGTGTCGATGTCGGCGAGGAAGCGGTTGCCGCCCATGTATGCGCCTTGCATTCGTCGATCTCCTTCGATGAGTTCAGAGGCTTCGATCGTGATCTGGCTGCCGGAGGGCATGAGGCCGAGGATCGTCGCGACGCCGCCCGAAGCCAGCAGTGAGAACGCCAGCTCGGCGGTCGCCGGTCGTCCGACCGCTTCGAACGCGTGGGTGACTCCTCCCGGTATGAGGTTCAGCACCGCATTCCGCACATCCTCGTCTGAGGAGTTCACGACATCCGTGGCACCGAGTCGGGTCGCCAGCGCGAGCTTCTCGTCATGCAGATCGATGGCGATGATGCGTCGCGCGCCGCTGAGTCGGGCTCCCTGGATCGCCGCCATGCCGACTCCACCGCATCCGATGACCGCGACGGTGTCGTTGGGACCGACGTGGGCGCCGTGAATCACGGCTCCCACGCCAGTGCTCACGCAGCATCCCAGCAGGGCCGCGACCGAAGGGGGGAGGTCTGCGCCGACGACGGCGAGCGCGGATTCGGGAACCACGATCGCCTCGGCGAACGCCCCGATGGAGCCGAGCGACGTAATCGTTTCGCCGGCCTCATCGACGAGGAGGGGCTCCGCACGCTCGCGCATCTGACTGACGCGTGAGCAGCGAGTGGGCGTTCCCGATACGCACGCCGGGCACTGGCCGCAGCTCGGCGTGATGGTGACGACGACCCGGTCGCCGGGAGTGATGCGATTCACGCCGGGGCCGCAACGCTCGATGACTCCCGCAACCTCATGACCGAGAACCGCGGGAAGTGAGATGCCCATCGTCCCCTTGAGATAGTGGAGATCGCTGTGGCACAGGCCGGCCGCCGTGGTTCGCACCAGCACCTCACCGGACCCGGGCTCGTCCAGGTACACGGTCTCGAGCGCGAGCTGCTCGCCCGGCTCCCTCAGTACCGCCGCCTTCACCGGTATGCGTGGCATGTCATCCCCTTCAAGTTCACTCAGGGAATACTTGCGTGAACGCTCGAGTCACTCACGTGCAGGATGCACGTAGTGGACCGCTGCGGTGTGCGCGAGCGACATGGAATGAGCCGGTCGGCTCCGCATGCTGGGAACGTTGTGGACGGCGTTCAGGTTACAGGCGCCGAAGGCCTGAATATGGAGGATTTCGACATGGGTGATGATCAGCCGATCCGGATTACCGTGATCCAACCCGATGTGAAGGGGGACATCGATCGGATGGGGCGGTGGCTCAGCGACGAAGGCATCATTCTTCGCATCGTGCGGCCATTCGACGGCGACCTTGTCCCCCGCTCGGTCGAGGGCGACGGGCTGATCGTTCTGGGTGGGGCTATGGGAGCGCGCGACGAAGGTGAGTTCCCGTACCTTGCAGACATCAAGTCGCTGCTGCGCACTTCAGTCTCCGCACAGATCCCCGTGCTGGGTGTCTGCCTAGGCGCACAGATGCTCGCAGACGCGCTCGGGGGCGAGGTGGCGGTCGGTGCCCGCGGACTCGAAAGCGGGGTCGTGAAAGTCTCCATGCTCGAAGCATCCGCAAACGATCCGCTGATGCAGGATATGCCGGCTGAATTCCACATGCCGGCTCTACATTTCGACGCGGTTACTCGGCTACCCGAGGGGGCAGTTCTCCTCGGCACCGGGGACCGGTACCCGAACCAGGTCTTTCGCGTCGGCTCCGCATGGGGCGTGCAGTTTCACGCAGAGATATCTCCGGAGCGCTTCCTTGAGTGGCGCGATGAGGTGCCGGAGGCGATGCTGTCGCTGATCGATGAGCAGGCCCACGAGTTCACGGAGGCAGACGAGACGATCAGTGCCGACGCCAAGAATCTCGCGCAGCGGTTCGTGAGCGTGGTACGTGACCGTGTCGCATCCGCGAAGGCACGCTGAACGAGGGATGCCGCCCCAAAGTATGCGATATGCACACTTTGGGGCGCGATGATGGTCACCGATCACATCGGTGACCTCAGGGAAGGTCGCTACGTTGCCTCCAATCCCGAGAACGAGTTGAGCTCCTGGGGCCCGATCCCCACTCATCAGCGGGGCTGACCGCACATCAGGCTTTACGCACTGAGAGGTAACCCGAATGTCCACACACGCCACGAAGCGGAGTTCCGCCGAGTCGTCGACCGACCTCATGAAAGGGTCGATTCGATTCCTGACTATCGTGCTCATGGTTACGGCGGCGGCAGCGCCGCTGGTCGTCGTCTCCACCTACATTCCGATCTCGTATGCCTACGGGTCGGGATTCGCAACAGCGCTTACGTACGTCGCCGCGACGTTGATCCTCCTCGTGTTCTCCGTCGGCTTCGCTCAGATGGCCAAGCGGATCACGGCCGCCGGAGCGTTCTATAACTTCACCACGCAGGGCCTGGGTAAGCCCCTCGGTCTGGGCGCCGGCTGGACGGTGATGGCCGCGTACAGCATGATCGTGCCGGCGATCAGCGGAGGCTTCGGCTACTTCACTGCCCTGACGATGAAGACCTACCTCGGTTGGGACGTGCCCTGGTGGATCTGCAGCATCCTCGGCATCGGGCTGATGTGGCTCATCTCGTACTTCAAGGTGACCGTGGCAGGCCGCGTTCTCGGAATCGCGCTCTCGTTGGAGATCTTCGTGATCTTCATCCTGGCCACCTCCATCATCGTTCAAGGCGGTGCCCAGGGGCAGATGCCCGAAGTCTTCGACCCGTCCGGGTTCCTCGTCGCTCCGGCGATCGGCATCGGGTTCTTCTTCGCGTTCTGGTCGTGGATCGGTTTCGAGACGACGGCGATCTACGGCGAGGAGACCACCGATCCGAAGAAGGCGGTCCCTCGTGCGACGTACATCGCGGTGATCACGCTGGGCGTGTTCTACACGTTCGTCGCGTATGCCGGGCTCGTGGGGTTCGGAGATGAGTCGATGAGTCAGGCCGAAAGCCTGCTGGGTGACTACTTCTTCGTTCTGGCTGATGCGTACACCTGGCACCCGATCCGGATCATGCTCGACTTCCTCGTGATCACCAGCTTCTTCGCCTGCGCTTTCGCCTTCCACAACAACGCGTCGAGGTACCTTTTCTCGATGGGTCGTGACGGGATCCTGACCGAACGGCTGGGGCGCACGCACCCACAGCACAAGTCGCCCTACGTCGCCAACGGCGTGCAGGCTGTCGTGGCGATGGTCGTGGTCGCGCTGTTCGCGCTGGTTGGTGCGGACCCGCTTCTGCAACTGGGCACGTGGCTGCCCATCTTCAGCACCGCGGGTGTGGTGTTCGTGCAGTTCCTCGTATCGCTGGCAGTGATCGCCTACTTCAACCGGGTCGGGCGCAGCGGGGCCGGCGATATCTGGAAGACGCTGGTCGCGCCCGTCGTCGGGGCGGTCGCGCAGGCCATCGTGCTGATCCTGCTTGTGACGTACATTCCGTTCCTCGCCGGTGCTGATGAGGTCGTCGTCAACTTGATCCCCGTGTATGTCGCCGCGATCGTTCTCGCAGGGGTCGGATTCGCGCTCTACCTGCGCAAGCGAAGCCCTTCGCGATACGAACGCATCGGTCAGATCTACGACGAGAACGAGATGCCGGACGCGATGGACGTTCCGACTCGCGGTCCAGACGTCGAAGCCTGATCCGCACGCCAGGCGCGTCCCCTGATCTGCCCTTCATTGTGGGTGGAGCAGGGGATGCGCGCTTTTACGGCTAGTGTCGCTGAGCACGCATCGCGTCTACACGATCCGCAGCGACGAGAGTCGCGAGTGAAAGTACCGTCCAGTCGATCGCTGGATCGATGGGTGTCCCGAGAATCTGCTCGATGCGCTGCAAGCGCTGACGTAGCGTATTGCGGTGTATCACCAACTGTGATGCCGTCTCGTTCACGGATCCGCCGCACCCCGCCAGCACAGAAAGAGTGCGAACGAGCTGCGAGCCTTGATCGATGTCGTACCTCGTCAACGGCTCCAGCGTCCTCAGTCTGTCCAGCAGCGAGGGGGCGAGTTTTCCGACGATGCGCGTCAGAGGAAGGGCATCTTTGACCTCCTCGTAGACAGCGAGTGTCACTGCCTCATCGGAGTCGTATGCCTCGGTCCAATCGAGGGCCTCGCGTGCGTGCGTGAGGGATTGACGGATATGACCAGACGAGTGTGCAACGCTGCCTACGCCGATTGAAGCGACGAGACCCGCCTCGGCTGCCACACGGCGTGTCGTCTGAAGGATGCGGGCGGAGAGCTCGGGCGCGATGCGTCCGCCGGGAGCGTCGGCGAGCACCAAACCCCAGGTCGAGTCCAGCAGCACGACCGATCTGCTCCCCGCCGCGACCACGAGTGAATCTTTGAGGGTGCGGCTCGCAGTGCCCCAATCGCCACGCACCGAGTGGACGCGAACCAGAATCGGACAGATCGAGCCCTCGATCCCCAACTCGCCGATGATGCTCCCGGCTTCCACGTCATCCTGGGTGAACCGCAGGCGCGTCGCCAGAGTCGATCCGACCGAGTTGAGGTCGACTGCTTCGAGAAGCACGCTCAGCTGCATCGCGAGGGCGCCGAGCCGGTCGAAGTCGTCTGCGCGGAAGCGAGAAGTCCTGTAAAAGGAGAGGACGCCCCTCGACGCCCCCATCCCGAGTGCGACAGATGCGCGTTCCATGCTGGCGCAATGCTCGTCGATACTCGCCTGCGCAGTGGCGCGCGCATGGGTAGACCACAGGCGATGCGAGCCGTCTTCTGAGCGGAAGGCGAACATGATCGGCGCGGCCCCGCTTTCCCGCCTGCTCATGTACTCGAGCACACATACATCCGCGCTCAGGAGCTCGAGCAGCCGGCCGGCCGCGAACTCCAGGGCAGGGACGAGAGATGTGCGCGAGGCCGTAGGGAAGTCCAGAAGGAAGTGGGAGCTCGCCGACTGCCGGGCGAGGCTCGTCACGGTCTCGGCACGCACCAACCCTGAGGCGAGGAGCCTCCCGACCTCAACGGCAATGGCGAGCTCGTCATCACCGAAGGCATTCTCGTTCCGCGAGTAGAGGGCGAAAACACCGCGGAGCTGACTCTGCTCATCGGCGATCGGCGCAGCGAGGACCGAACTGAACTCCTCTTCGTCGATCCAATCGACACCGACATAACGCGGGTCATCCTCTGGCCGTTCGTTGATGATCACAGACTTCTGTCTCAGGGCAGCCCAACCGGCGATGCCTTCGCCGAGTCGGAGTCGAACCTCGTTGACCCCGATCTGCTGCGGAACCGCCCCTGCGACGCGGAGCACGAGCCGCTCTTGCTCCTCGTCCCAAAGATAGAGGAACACAGCTGCGGTGTCGGTTGCTGCGGCGACCAGGCGAACGGCTTCGTCGGCGAGTTCGGCGGGACTGCGCCCTTGCGTGAGCAACACCACGAGCTGCGAAAGGACGGCGGCTCGGCGCTCGGCGAGGGTTCCGCGTTCTGCTTCGGGCACGGTGTCACCTTCTGATCTAGCGCCTCCGAGGTCGAGGCCCATCGGAGAATCTACGTCGTCGATATGTCTCGGACATGTGCGACTGACACTTGCAACGACTCCAATGTGTGCGCGATGCACATCTTATCCGAGGTCGATCGTGAGATTCTCATAAGATCGCCTCTGGCCCGGATGCGCCGTCGCGGCGATTGCCGAGAGAGGGCTCCTCATGGTCGAGTCGAGTGGTGCGGTTCCGAACTCCGAGGGTGGCCCTGATGGCTGGTTCCCGCCGACTGAGTACTATCCTGTCTCGCTTGGCGCGCGACTCATCGCCGATCGATGGACGGTCCTCATCATCCGGGAGATTCTCGTCGGTGCGACCGGATTCAACGCGATCCATCGAGGACTGCCGGCCCTGTCGCGAACGCTGCTGTCATCGCGGCTCCGATACCTCGAGCGTATCGGGGTGATCTCGCACCTGGGCGCGACATCACCCGGGAGTCGGAGTGAGTACAGGTTGACGCAGTCAGGACTTGCATTGCGTCCGGTCCTGGAGGCTCTGGGTGTATGGGCGCGCGACTGGCACCTCCCTCCGACGTCCGTCGGTGAGGTTAACGTCGCGACGTTGATCTGGCAGATGTACCAGGGCATCGTCCCAGAGGTTCTGCCTCTGAGTGAGCTCACGCTCGCGTTCCGGTTTCCTGACTCGCGACTCTCCAGCGCCTGGATTCATGTGGGCCGGGAGGGCTCGCGGGCGTCTGTCGGAGTGCCGGAGCGGCAGCCCGATCTGACGGTGATCGTCGACGCGGGCGTGCTCAATGAGCTGTGGTGGGGCAAGCGCGCCTGCGCGGACGCGATCGCGCGCGGCGATGTCGGGTTCGAAGGCGCACCTGATCTGGCCGCGTCGTACACCGGCTGGTTCCGCCCCGCAACACTCACGGCCTGACTCACACCCTTTCAGGTTGCGTTCGGAATCAGAGCGTCATGGTCTCGCCGTCGGCGGGGATAAGGACGCGGTGTGCGAGGCCCATTGCTTCGAGGTGGGCGCGAAGCTCAGCGCGGGAGGTCGTCGCGTGGGCGACGGCATCCAGATGGCTCGCGATGATGATCGCACCCGGGGCCGCCTCGCAGACCTTGACGACGTCTTCCGGCGACATGATGATCGAGTCGTCGATGCCCGGGAGCTTCGCGTTGCCGGCATTGACCACGATGATGTCCGGCTTGTACTCGGCGATGTTCGCCTCGACGTATTGGTTCCACGTGGTGTCGCCTGCGATGTACAGGGTCTTCTCGCCGGGGGAGGAGAGGACGACACCCATCACCTCGGCGAGGATCTGGTACGCGGCTTGCACGGCGAAGTCAGAACCATGCTGGCCGGGAACCTTCTTCATCTTCACGCCCTTGAACTCGGGGTTGCCCGTGAGGACCGTGGCATTCTCGAACCTCTTGCCTTCGACGTGCGTGTACCAGACCTCTCCGGTAGCTTCCACGATCATCGCCTGCCCGTCGTGAACTCGATCGCGGTCGGCAGCGTGCTGAGTGAAGATCGGAACCTCGCTCGCGAGATTCTCGATCGCCGTCGGGTCCCAGTGGTCGGGGTGTAGGTGGGTGAGGATGACGGCATCGACGTTGACGATCTCCTCCATCGGGACGACCAACGAGACGGTCGGACCGGGGAACACGGTGGTGGCCTCGACGGACAGCCACGGATCCACGAGGATACGGGCGTCACCGATGTCCAGGACCAGTGTGGCGTTGCGGATCTGGCGGATCTTCATTGCGTACTCCTTCTGCTGTTGCCGTCATGTGCCGCGGCCTTCTATCGGAGCCCGCGGCGATCGGATGTTCAAGGTCATTCCACTCCTCGCTATGCGTTCACGGCAGTGCATGATCTGTACCTCTTCCCGCTGAATCACGCAGTACAGATTCGCGACTGGTTGCGCTGTGACGATCGGGTGGAGTCTGGAAGCACTGCATCCCCATTGAGAAGGAGAAGAACATGGAACCGACCACCGTCGACACCGCCCAGCTCGGGCGCATCTTCAACGCGCTTCCGGAGTCCTACGTCGTGGTTGATCGCGAGGGGGTGATCGTGGCGGCGACCGACTCGTTCTTCGCCGCGACCGGCTCTTCCCGTGAGCGCGCTCTGGGCGTCGACATTCTGCTGGTGTTCCCCGACAACCCCGATGACCCGGACGCGAAGGGGACTGAGGTGCTCCACGGCGCGATCAGCACGGTGATTGAGACAGGGCAGGAGGCCATCGTGCCGCCGGTGCGATATGACATGGAGCAGCCGGACGGTTCCTTCGACATCCGCTACTGGCAGCCGACATTCCTCCCGGTGGTCGCCGCCGACGGGAGTGTGGAGTTCGTCCTGCATGGTGCGAATGACGTGACGGCGCAGATCCTCGCCGATCAGGTGTGAGCTGCGCGCAGTGGTGAAGTGCCGTGGAATCGGGGCCTCACGCCCGCGCGCCGTCACGTGCAGACCAGTGCATGCACGGGAACCATCTCGTACGAGTACTGGCCGGAGCGCCCGGTTCCGGTGACGAACGCAGTCTCTTCTCCCCGCTCATCTGGCGCAAGAGGCTGCGTTCTCACGGTTGCTACGCAACTCGACGCGTTCACGAGTGCGCAGAACCAGCGGCGTCTAGGACGAGGTCGGAGCGCTCATCCCCGGCTTCGTCGCCTGCGACCCTGATTCCGGGGCCTGACCTCTTGTTGATCCACGCCAGCGAACCGCAGGGACGATCTTCCGGCCTTCGTGCGCTGACCCGCTCAACTGTCCGAGGAGGTTTTCGACAGCTCTCTTGCCGGCCTCCGCGGCCTGCACATCCATCGCGGTGATCCCCGGCTGCGCGTGGGCTGCCAGAGGGCTGTCCGTGAAGGCGGCCACCTCGACCTCCTCGGGAACGGCGAAGCCGAGTGAGCGCGAAGCGTCCAACGCGCCGAGAGCGAAGCGGCTCGGCCCGACCAGGATTCGGCGCGCCCCATCGCGGATCAATCCCTCTATCAACTTTCGCGCTCCCTGAACTCCCTCGCCCTCGTACAGGGAGATGACATCGAGCGGGCTGCCCTCTTCGTGGAAAACTTCGATGACGCTCTTCTTGACCTCTTCGTTCCACCGATTCGGTTCCGTGCCGGTGACGAGCGCCGTGTGAGTGCGGGCGCGATGGTCCAGACCGCCCAGAAGCTCCAGCACTCCGTGAGCGTGATCGATCCGCACGTCGAACTGGTCGTCCTGATCGTCGAACCCGTCGATGGTCACGACCGGCTTTCGAGCTCGATGCAACTGAGCGAGGACGGGATCGTCCCGAAAGGGGTGGGCAACGATATAGCCGTCAACCGGTAGGGACAGGTCGCACTCGCTCGCTGTGTTGGGCACGTGGACGAGTCCCCATCCCTGCTCGAGTGATGCGATGGCTGCTGTCCCCATGAGCTCCAGGAACCCCGCAGCGCCTTGGAGCGAGCCTTGCACTGCATCGCGGGGTCGTAACACCAGGCCGATGAGGCGGGTCGAGCCGCGTCGCAGGGCCGTCGCGACGGGGTCTGCCGCGTACCCCAGGGCGTCGATGGCCTCCCTGATTCTCTGAGTCGTGGACTCTGAGATCTTTCGACGCCCTGATAGCGCGTGCGACACGGTGGCCGGTGAGACGCCAGCCAGCGCTGCGACATCTTTGATGGTGACTTGGCGGCCGAGGCGGTCCCGCGCGGGCGATGATCCCGCCATCTCCTGCAACTCCTTCGCTGATCGCTTTAGAGGAGCTCCGAACTTGTGGTGAGCCAAGCGATCGCCATGGCCCGCAGGGGCTTCACGTTTCCATATTGACACGGATGGCCAGTTGATCTAGCTTTCCATCATGGGCCACAACGATTTGACTGGCATGAAGAACAAGATGCCGACCACATCGATCACGGTTGCCGCCGGTCAGTTCACTTCGACGTCCGATGTTGCAGAGAATCTCAGGGCGATCGATCTCCTCGCCATGAGAGCGTCTGCGGAAGGTGCGTCTTTGCTCACATTGCCGGAGTCGTCGATTATCGAGTGGACGTCGGATCCTGCCGAGATTCGACTCGTCGCCGCTCAGCACTCGGAGTCGTTCGTCGATCGGATGCGCTCCATAGCTGTCCGGCACGAGATCCACATCATCTTCGGTACGTACGCGCCGGACGCCGCGCACGAGCGGCCGTACAACCGGTTGCTCGCCGTAACCCCCGACGGTGAGGTGTCGGCGTCATACGACAAGGTTCATCTCTACGATGCGTTCGAGTATCGCGAATCGGAGTACATCTCACCTGGGCCTGTACTGGGGGACTTCTCAGAACTCTCGGTTGTCGAAATCGCCGGCTGGCGCGTAGGTCTGTTGAATTGCTACGACCTCCGCTTTCCTGAGTTGAGCCTCGGGCTCTTCCAGAGAGGAGTCGACGTCATCTCGATGAGCTCCGCGTGGGCCGAGGGGCCGAGTAAGGCGTTCCAACTGCGTACTCTGGCTTCGGCCAGGGCGATCGAAACGACCTCGTACTTCTTGCTGAGCAATCAGGCCGGCGCAGCCTCGACGGGCGAGAGCGCTGTCATCAACCCACATGGCCAGCGCATGGCAGAAGTGCTCACGGACCAGGGGCTCGCCATCGCCACGCTCGATCCAGACGTTCTGCGGCGAGCTCGAATCGCTCAGCCCGTGGAAACGAATCAGCGCTATCGACTGACAGGTCATTCGCGCTGATATCTCCCCCTCGCACAAGTTAGAAGGAGTACTCGGATAATGACGTCCAAGAACATTGATGAGCTGTCGGCATCGAAAACCCCGGATCGAACGCAACTGCGTAGAGTCCTCGCTTCAGCTGCCATTGGGCAGTTCGTCGAATGGTACGACTTCGTCGTCTATGCGTACTCTGCCACGGTCATTGCAACTCTGTTCTTCCCGGCGGAGGACCGTGTGGCTTCCCTGCTGGCGGTGTTCGCGGTGTACGCAGCCGGATTCGTCATGCGTCCCCTGGGCGCGATCATCTTCGGTCATATCGGGGACACCGTCGGGCGGCGCAATGTACTCGCCGCGGTGATTCTGATCATGGGTGGAGCGACGGTCGCAATCGGTCTGCTCCCGACGTACGGCCAGGTCGGAGTCATCGCCACCGTTCTTCTGGTTGTGTGCCGATTGGCGCAGGGTCTCTCCGCAGGGGCGGAGACGACAGGCTCGAACACCTTGGTGGCCGAGCATGCACCTGCTCACCGTCGTGGCTTGGCGGTCGCATTCACTCTGTCGTTTTCGACTGTTCCCGCTGTGTTCGCTTCACTGCTCATCCTCCTTCTTTCGAGCGGGTTGGGGAGTGACGCGTACGGTGAGTGGGGGTGGAGGGTTCCGTTCCTACTGGGTGGCGTCTTCGCTCTCGTCGGGCTCTACATCCGACAGAAGGTCGACGAGTCCCCCGAGTTCCAGGCCACGCGCAGGGGCGAATCTCCGGCGCTGGGCGGCAAACGAAGCTTCCCCCTGTGGACGGCGATCAAAGAATCTCCTCGTGCTGTCTTCTACGCATTCGCGCTGGCATCGCTCTCCAGCCTCGGCTTCTACACCTTGACCGGGTACCTGCCGACGTATCTCAGCGAAACGGTCAACCTCGATCAGGGCGTCTCTCTGGCGTCCAACGCGATCGCCCTGCTCGCAGTCTTCTTCGCGATGCCGCTCACGGGACTGCTGTCCGATCGGATCGGTCGTAAGCCCGTCCTGATCACGGGCGCGGCACTCTCCGCAATCGTCGCTGTCCCGGCCTATCTGCTCGCGAGCAATGGCACAGCTGTCGGGGCCATCTCAGGGCAGCTCCTCCTGGCCCTTGCGATCAGCGTGTTCTTCGGCCCCTTCGGCGTCGCGTTCATCGAGTTGTTCCCTGTGAAGAATCGGCTCAGCGGCGCTGGCATCGGCTACAACGCGGGCTATGTCCTGTTCGGTGGAACCGCTCCGTATGTGAGCACCTGGCTTGTGCAGGCCACCGGCGACCTGCTCGCTCCGGCTTATTACATGCTGGTGGTGGCGGCGCTCGTCGCCGTGGTCACCTTCGCGCTCCCCAAGGCGGTGCGGTAGCGGCAGCAGTGCGGGCGGGCCACCTCTGCTCGGGGGCGGTCGTGCTCGCTCGCGGCGTGCACTCCGGAAGACTCGCTGTGGTCGTCGGGATGATCACTTCCCGACGAAGCTGACGCTCACGCGCGAGCGTCGAACCGCCGCCGATAGCTGGACGGCGTGCTTCCGAAGGCGGACATGAAGTTCTGGCGGAGGGTGATCGGGCTCCCGAACCCGCAGGATGCCGCGATCTGATCGATCGAGAGGCTCGAGGCCTCCAGAAGGTGCCGAGCTTCGTCGAGACGTCGCGATCGCACCCATGCCGCGGGCGTGGAGCCGGTCGATGAGCGGAAGGCACGCACGAACGAGCGACGGCTCACATGCGCGGCGCTGGCGAGAGCCTCGATGGTGAGATCCTCATCGAGATGGGCGAGAGCCCAGGCGGATGCCATCGCGACCGGGTCATCCGCTTCGCGGACGGCCACGGGGTGCTCGATGTACTGGGCTTGTCCACCCTCGCGGTGCGGCGCCACGACCAGGCTGCGCGCGACCCGATTGGCGGCCTCCGCACCGAGCCGCTGACGCACCATGTGAAGGCACGCATCGATGCCCGACGCGGTGCCGGACGAGGTCAGCACATCGCCATGATCGATGTAGAGCACGTCTGTTTCGGTGCTGATCTCGGGGTGCCTTCCGGCGAGGGTGCTCAGAGCGCGCCAGTGCGTGACGGCGCTCCTGTCTCGGAGTAGGCCCACGTCGGCCACGGCGATCGCGCCGAGGCAGAGGCCGGCGACCACGGCGCCACGGGCGTGCGCGTCGACAACTGCTCTGCGCAGGGCCGCACTCGGCACGCGTCCATCGTCGACCCACGACGGGATGACGATGAGATCGGCGTCGGCGACGACCGTCAGGGGCTGAACCCCGCTGATCGAATAGCCTTCGGCCGTACGAATGGTGCCACCGCGCTCGGAGAACAGCACGCACGACCAATCAGCGAGACCCAGTCGGGAGACCTCGTCGAACACCATCTGCGGCACGGAGAGATGGAACATCGTCACGTCCGTGAAGGCATTGATCGCGATTCTCATAGAACTCCTCGTGTGGCCTTTTCTCATCGCACATCGGCCTGCTTGCCGCGGACAGATATACCCCTGGGGGTATAAAGTCTACCCATGGCTACCACTGAGATCACGGCTTCCAACTTCGACCAGACCATGAACGGTGAGGGCATCGTGCTGCTCGACTTCTGGGCGGAGTGGTGCGGCCCGTGTCGGATGTTCGGGCCGGTTTTCGAGGCCGCGTCTGAGAAGTACCCCGACCTCGTCTTCGGCAAGGTCGACACCGAAGCGGAGCAGGCGCTCGCCGCTGGTTTCCAGATCAGATCGATCCCGACGCTGATGGCTTTCCGAGACGGCATCCTGGTCTTCTCGCAGCCCGGTGCGCTGCCGGCAGCGGGTCTGCAGCAAGTCGTCGAAGCAGTCCAGGGTCTCGACATGGATGAGGTGCGTGCGAAGATCGCCGCTCAGGACGCCACGACCTCATGAGGATCGTGATCGTCGGCGGGGTCGCCGGGGGGATGAGCTGCGCATCGCGAGCTCGGCGCCTCGACGAGTCCGCCGAGATCGTGGTGCTCGAACGTGGCGCGCACGTGTCGTTCGCGAACTGCGGGCTTCCCTACTTCGTCGGGGGCGAGATCGAAGAAGAGGGCTCGCTGTTGGTGCAGACGCCCGAGACGCTGCGGGCGTCGTTGAACCTCGACGTCCGCACCGGGCACGATGTGGTCGGTATGGATGCCGACTCGCAGAGCGTCGTCGTTCGCACAGCGGCGGGAGAGGAACGCATCGAGTACGACGCCCTGGTGTTGGCGCCGGGTGCGCGAGCCGTGCGTCCGGACATCTCCGGTCTCGACTCTCCGCGGGTGCGGACATTGCGCAGTGTGGAAGATGCCGCGTATCTGCGCGCGCAGGTCGAGACCGGCGTGACGCGAGCCGTTGTCCTCGGGGCGGGGTTCATCGGCGTCGAAGCGGCAGAGGCCCTGGCGCTGCAAGGCGTGGAGACCACTCTGGTCCAGGTCGCCGACCACGTCCTCTCGCCGGTCGATGCGGAGTTCGGGTGGATGGTCGTCGAAGAGCTGCGCCGACTGGGTGTGGACGTTCGAACGGGGGTCGCTGCCGAGGCGATCGTCGCGGGTCATGATGCTGACGCCATCACTCTGTCGGACGGCACCGAAGTCGTCGCCGATCTCATCGTGCTCTCTGTCGGGGCGCGCCCCGACACCGCGGTCTTCGAGGCGGCCGGGGTCGCTTGCGAGCGCGGGGCGATGATCGTCGACGAGCACGGACGTACCTCGTTGCCGCAGGTGTGGGCTGTGGGAGATGCCGTACTCAGCCAGGATCCTGTGACGGGCATTCGCCGGCCGGTGGCGCTGGCAGGTCCCGCGAACCGAGCCGGACGGCTCGTGGCCGATGCCATCATCCGCCCGGACAAGGCGCGACCGATTCCGCAACCTCTGGGAACGGCGATCGTGCGGGTCGGTCAGTTGACGGTCGCCCTCACCGGCGCGAACCGCGCCATGCTCTCTCGATCGGGAATCGCGTTCCGGACGATCAGCCTGCATCCGAACCAGCACGCGGGGTACTTTCCCGGTGCCGTTCCGGTTCACCTGAACGTTCACTTCCGAGAGGGGGATGGGCTGATCCTGGGCGCGCAGGCATGGGGACGGGAAGGCGTCGACAAGAGAATCGACGTGATCGCGACCGCGCTGCGCGCGGGTATGGCCGTCACCGATCTGATCGATCTGGATCTCGCCTATTCACCCCCGTTCGGTCAGGCCAAGGACCCGGTGAATCTTGCAGGCATGTTGGGTGCCAATGTCCTCGACGGCACGATGCGGCTGTGGGATGCGCGCGACCTCGACCTCGCACGTGAGACCTCGCTCATCTTGGATGTGCGAGGCGATGCCGAAGTCGCGGAGGGAATGATTGCCGATGCGCTTCACATTCCGCACACCCAGCTGCGGGAGCGTCTGGAGGAGGTGCATCTGGCTGCGGCAGGACGGCCGGTGAGGGTGATGTGTGCATCGGGTGTCCGTTCGGCGATCGCGCATCGGATCCTCGATCAGTCGGGGTTCGACTCCGCCTCGCTCTCCGGCGGGATGACGACGCTGCGCGCGGTGCTCGCAGACCGTGTGGATCAAGTGCTCGCCGTGCCGGCCTTCGCGCTCCATGTCTGATCGCCCCGCGCGTGTCGTCTGCCGTGCGACGACAGCGGAACGGCTCTCTTTCGTGGTTATCGCGGTCTTCGTCGCCGCGTTCGGGGCATTGACGGTGCCTTCGTCGCCGGTGGTCGCGGTCGTGGCGGGGCTGATCGCGGCTGGCGTGGTCGCGATGGCGGCGACCGGACGGTGCGCAACCTCATGGGTTCGCACGAGCACGCTGTCGGATTCAATCGCAGAACCATCGACAGGCCAGGACGATCGTTCTGTTCGGGTGTCAGAGAAAGAGAGAGATGCCGATGCATAGTACGGAGCAAGAGGCCCAGCGGCGCGTCGTCAGCCGGCTTCGCCGCGCACGGGGGCAGCTGGACGCGGTGATAACTGCGGTGGAAGCCGAGGCGTCGTGCCGCGATGTCGTGACCCAGCTCGCAGCCGTGACGCACGCGCTCAACAGGGCCGGCTTCGTCATCGTCGCCTCGGCGCTGGAGGAGTGCGTCGGGCGCTCAGATGACACAGAGGGTCCGACCGTGGAAGAGCTTGAGAAGGTCTTCCTCAGCCTGGCCTGAGGCCGCGCCCGATCAGATTCTTCATACGAAAGGACCTCTCATGTGCAGAGCAGTCACCTGCAAGATCTGCGGCAAGACGACCTGGGCCGGATGCGGCCAGCACGTCGCAGATGTCATGCGTCACGTGCCGTTGGATCAGCGTTGCCCCGGCCACGAGAAGGCGCCCGCCACCGGGTTCTTCTCGCGCCTGTTCCGGCGATGACCGCGATGGTCGCGCCGGGGTGGGAACCGGCGCGACCATCGAAGGTGGGGGTTCAGACCCGGCGGGAATCGCCCGCACCAAAATGGTCGGCGATCAGCTCGAGAGTGGTCGACCGAGCTTGCACGCCGTGGCTGCCGGTGACCAGCATCAACTCGTCGGCATCGGTGATCGAGTGCAGTTCCTCCAGCTGCGCGGCGACGTCTGATGCCGTTCCGTGGAACGTGCGGTCGGTCCAGTCATCGATGAACTGGTGTTGTGCGGCCGATGACGGATGATCTCGCACGGCATCGGGGGAGGGCAACGCGAACGTCTCGCGCTGGAACATCCGCATCATCCCCATGGCATTGGTCGTCGACTCGCGGCGAGCCTGCGCCGGGTCTTCGTCTGCCACTGCACCGACGCTGACGATCGCGTACGGCGCGCTCAGTACGCGGGAGGGGTGGAAGTGCTGACGGTAGATGCGGAGCGCGTTGGCGACATCGGGGCTGCCGAACTGCAGTGCGAAGGCGTACGGTCGGCCGAGTGCGGCGGCGAGTTGGGCTGAATACAACGAAGACCCCAGAATCCACAGCCTGGGTGGCGACGCTGGAGCGCCGGTGTCGTTCTGCTGCTCCTGCCAGGGGCCCGGAACCGCATGAACGTCGGCCAGCGCATCGGAAGAATCATCCTTCAGGAACGCGATCAGCTCCTGCACTTGCTGAGGGAACTCGTCGTTCGCAGACGCGTGACGCCGCAATGAAGCGGCCGTCGTATGGTCGGTGCCGGGGGCTCGTCCCACGCCGAGGTCGATGCGTCCAGGAGCGAGGGCTTCGAGCATGCCGAACTGTTCGGCGATCACGAGCGGCGCATGATTAGGCAACATGACGCCGCCCGCACCCAGGCGAATCCGCTGGGTCTCGCTGATCAGGCGCGCGGCCATGAGCTGAGGCGAGGCGATCGAGGCTCCGGGCATGGCGTGGTGCTCTGACATCCAGAACCGCTCATACCCCCGCGCGTCCGCGATCCGCGCGGCAGTGATCACCTCTTCGAGGACACGACCGGCGGTGGAGCCCATGCCGGTGAGGCCTCCGTCGAGAACCGACAGGGCGAACGGGGCGCTTCCGAATGGTGACGGACGAAGCATCGGGACCTTTCTGAGAAAGGCCGGACACCACGTGCGCGTGGCGCCCGGCCGGATGATTCGGATCAGGCGTGTGCAGCGGCGCCCATGGCGGCCGACTCGCCCAGGTTTCCCTTGGGGAGCGCTGTTCCCGCCTCGACGGCTCCGACCCACGCGGCGGTCGGAGCGACAGCTGCCCAGTTCGAGTTCAGCAGGGCCATGAGCGTGGTGTGCACGGTCTTGGCGTCGGCGGATCCTGCGTCGTTGGTGATGTTGATCGCACCGGTGGCATCGGCGAGCACCTCTGCAGCGATCCCGCGTGACTCGGCGTCCGCGGCGCTGGCGAGGACGCAGTTGTTGGTCATGTAGCCCACCAGGGTGATCGTGTCGATCTTGTTCTCGCGGAGCCAATCATGAACTCCCGTCTCGGGGAAGATCGAGCTGTAGTTCTTCACGACGTGCTTCCATGCGCTCGAGTCGCGTTCCTCCAGCGAGGGGTGCAGTCGGAACCCCGGCTGGGTCGGGTTGAACACCGGTGCGTCGTCCCCGGCGGTGTGCTGCACCATGACGACGGGGATGCCGGCGCGCTCGGCAGCGTCGATGGCATTCGCGATGCGCTGGATCGACTCGTCGCGCGGCGGGTATTGAATGGGCAGGAGGCCGGTGAAGTACTCCTGCTGGGGGTCGATGACGATCAGGGCGCGGCGGGGGGCCGACATGTGTCCTCCTGGAGATGGGAGCGGATTGTGCTTCCAGCTTCGTAGAGACTTCACGATCGTGCAATTGGCATGAATGCATCTAACAGATGAATTCGCGCCAATTGTGAGTATGCGCAGGGGTGGGCGCCGACATGCCGCGCCCGCCACTGCGCGTCGGTCTCAGGCTGCGTGACTTTACATGTCTCATGACTCGCCCTATACTCGGGGAAGCGCTTCCCAAGGAAGCGCTTCCCCGCTCAATGACGACGATGGAGAGGGCATTGATGGCCGCCGCCCCACCCCAGCAGAAGCTCAAGCTCAGCCTGGCCGCCCGCCACCAGGAACGTGCAGCGTGGAGCTTCCTTGCTCCGTGGTTCGTCGGGATGCTGGCGATCACGGCCTTCCCGATGGTCGCCTCGCTCTATCTGTCCTTCACCGACTACAACCTCCTCAAGCCGCCTGAGTTCATCGGTCTCGAGAACTATGCGGACATGCTGAACGATCCCCGACTCGCGAAGTCCTTGGGCGTCACGTTCACGTACGTGTTCCTGGGGGTGCCGCTGCTCATGGCTGCCGCGCTCGGCCTGGCGATCATGCTGAACCGCGGCATCCGCGGCCTGGCGATCTATCGCTCGGTCTACTACCTGCCGTCACTTCTCGGCGGTTCGGTAGCGGTGGGCATCCTGTGGCGTCAGCTCTTCGGTACGGAGGGGCTCGTCAACCAGTTTCTCGCGCTGTTCGGCATCGATGGCCCCGGCTGGATCTCGGACCCCGACACGGCGCTCGGCACCCTTGTCGCGCTGCACGTGTGGACCTTCGGGTCCGCGATGGTCATCTTCCTCGCAGGGCTGCGACAGATCCCGGAGATGTACTACGAAGCGGCGTCCATCGACGGCGCGGGTCGGTGGCGACAGTTCCGAAGCATCACATTGCCGCTACTCTCGCCGATCATCTTCTTCAATCTGATCCTGCAGATCATCGGCTCGTTCCAGACGTTCACGCAGGCGTTCATCGTCTCAGGTGGTTCAGGGGGTCCGGCCGACTCGACTCTCTTCTACACGCTCTACCTCTATCAGGAGGGCTTCGGCAAGCGCGACATGGGCTATGCCTCCGCGATGGCCTGGTTCCTGCTGCTCATCATCGCCGTCTTCACCGCGGTGAACTTCATCGCCTCCAAGCATTGGGTGTTCTACAGTGACCGCGACTGATCTCCTGAAGCGCCGCTCGATCGCGCCGTCTGCCCGCCGCATCACGCTCTCGAAGGTCGTGAGGCACATCATCCTGATCGCCGTGGGCGTGCTGCTGATCTATCCGCTGCTGTGGATGGTCGCGAGTTCCCTCAAGCCGGAGGAGCTGATCTTCCGCGATCCGTCGCTGCTTCCCGAGACGATCGACTTCAGCAATTACACCGATGGCTGGAACGCGCTGTCGAGTCCCTTCGGTCTCTATCTGCTCAACTCGGGTGCGATCGTCCTCGGCAGTCTGCTGGGCAACCTCATCACCTGCTCGATGGCCGCCTACGCGTTCGCCAAGCTGGAGTTCCGGGGCAAGAAGATCTTTTTCGCACTCATGCTGATGACTCTGATGCTGCCGATCCACGTGCTCATCGTTCCGCAGTACGTCCTCTTCTCGAACCTCGGCTGGGTCAACACGTTCCTGCCGCTCATCGTCCCGAAGTTCCTTGCCACCGACGCATTCTTCATCTTCCTCATGGTGCAGTTCTTCCGCGGACTCCCCAAGGAACTCGACGAGGCTGCTCGCATCGACGGCGCGGGGTACTGGCGCACCTACTTCCAGGTGCTGCTGCCGCTCTCCGTGCCGGCGCTCGCCACCACCGCCATCTTCACCTTCATCTGGACCTGGAACGACTTCTACAGTCAGCTCATCTACCTCACGCGTCCGGACGTTCTCACGGTCCCGGTCGCGCTCCGCAACTTCGTCGACTCGACAGGGGGATCCTCCTGGGGTTCGCTGTTCGCGATGTCGGTCGTGACCCTCATCCCTGTCTTCCTCGTCTTCCTCGTGGGGCAGCGCTACCTGATCAAAGGCATCGCGACCACCGGACTCAAATGACCTCTTCCCTGATCGATCACAACTGCAATGGAGCAATGACATGACACACCCCCGCACGAGCCATACGGCTCGACTCGTACGCCTCGCAGCTCTCGGTGCCGCCGTGACGATGGTGCTCGCCGGATGCGCGGCGCCATCGGAATCCGCACCGGCGACAGCCTCCGATGAGCCGGTCACCATCCGCTTCAACTGGTGGGGATCCGACACCAGACACACCATGACGCAGCAGGTGATCGACCTGTTCGAGAAGGAGCACCCGAACATCACCGTGGTGCCCGAGTTCGCTCCTTATACGGACTATTGGGACAAACTCTCCACGACCGTGGCCGCAGGAGACGCCCCCGACGTCATGCAGCAGGTCGACCCCTTCATCTACGATTACGTCGACGGCGGTCTGCTCGTGAACCTGTCGGACCACGCGGATGTGCTCCCGCTCGACCAGTTCGATGAGGGCGCGCTCGAAGGGTCGACGATCGATGACGGGGTATACGGGGTGCCGGGAGGAGTGGGCACGTTCGGCGTCGTCATCGATCCGCAGATCTTCTCGGAGGCGGGGATCGAGGTGCCCGACGACGAGACCTGGACGTGGGACGACTACCTCGACATCGCCGCGGAGATCAGTGAGAAGGCAGGGCCCGACGTCTACGGCGCCACGCTCCCGCTCGACGAACAAGGCTTCAATATGTTCATCCGTCAGCGTGGCGAAGATCTCTGGAGCCCCGACGACGCCACCGTCGGCTTCACCGAGAAGACTGCCGCCGCATGGTGGGAGTACATCCTCGAGCTGCGCGACAGTGGCGCGACGCCGTCGGCCTCGCTCGCGGTGGAGCAGGCATCGCTCGGACTGGAGCAGTCTCCGATCGCGACCCACACCGCCGCGATGTCCATCCTCTCCGCCAACCAGGTCGAAGCGCTGCAGACAGCCTCCGGACGCGAACTCGAGCTGCTCCTCTTCCCGGGCGAGTCCGACGGCGACCGCCCTGGTGCCTACGTCAAGCCCGGCGTCTACTACTCGGTCTCGGCGAAGTCGGAGCATCCGGTCGAGTCCGCGATGCTGATCGACTTCATCGTGAACAGCGAGGAGGCGGGTGCGATCCTGCGCTCTGACCGTGGCGTACCGGGGAACAGTGAGGTACTCGCGTCCATCGAAGGTGACTTCTCGCCGTCGGAGCAGAAGCTGGCGGACTACGTGACAGAGGTTTCCGAGCTGTCGGTCGCCGGCTTCCCGAAGCCGAACCTCGACGCCGGGCCCGAGCTCGTGCCGCTGTTCGCCAGACTGAACCAGCAGGTGATCTTCGATCAGATCACCCCCGACGAAGCAGCGAAGCAGTTCATCTCCGAGCTCGAAGCGGCGATGTAGCCTCGCTGCGCGCGGGGCCTCGTGTCAGGGGCCCCGCGCACTCCGACTCCGATCAGATCGACCAGAAGGCGTCACGTGACGAACCCCATCCACAACTTCACCGCCCGGCTTCCCGGCATCGTCTACGGAGGCGACTACAACCCCGACCAATGGACGAGGGAGACTTGGCTCGAGGACGCCGCGCTGATGAGGCAAGCGGGCGTGCGGCTGGTGAGCGTCGGCGTCTTCTCCTGGTCGTCACTGGAACCCGCTGACGGCCAGCTGGAGTTCGGGTGGCTCGACGAGGTGATGGACATCCTGCACGAACACGGGATCTCCGTGAACCTCAGCACGCCGAACGCCGCGCCGCCGCCGTGGCTCGCGACCGAGCATCCAGAGGTGCTTCCCACCAACAGGGAGGGGCGGAAGATCGCGATCGGAAGCCGGGCGCACTTCTGCCCGTCATCGGCGGTCTACCGCGAGCGCAGCCAGAAGATCGCGCGAGCGCTCGCGGAACGCTATGGCAACCACCCGGCTCTGGCGATGTGGCACATCGGCAACGAATATCACACGCAGTGCTTCTGCGATCAGTGCGGTGCGCGGTTCCGCGACTGGCTCCTCGACCGACACGGATCGTTGGAGGTCCTGAACGAGCACTGGGGTACCACCTTCTGGAGCCAGCGTTACAGCGACTGGAGTCAGGTCGACCTGCCGAAGCCCGTGATGGGGAACGTGAACCCCGCGCGCGAGCTCGATTTCAAGCGGTTCTCCTCCGACCTCCTGCTCGGCTGCTTCCGCGAAGAGCGTGACATCATGCGCGCGATCACCCCCGATATTCCGGTGCTGACGAACTTCATGCGGTTCTTCCCCGGTGCCGACTACACACGATGGGCAAGGGAGGAGGATGCTGTCGCGCTGGACATCTATCCGAACCCCGCCGACGCCGAATCGCACATCACCGCTGCGTTCAACTACGACCTGATGCGGTCGCTGAAGGGCGGGCAGCCCTGGCTGATGATGGAGCAGGCAAGCAGCGCCGTCAGTCAGTGGCCGCTCAACCTCGTCAAGAAGCCGGGCAGGATGCGTCTGGGATCCTTCCAAGCCATCGCGCACGGAGCCGACGCGGTGATGTTCTTCCAGTGGCGCGCCTCGCGATACGGCCAGGAGAAGTTCCATTCGGCGATGCTGCCGCACAGCGGGACCGACACCCGGACCTGGCAGGAGGTCGTCGATCTCGGACAGGAGCTCACACAGCTCGAGGAGATCGCAGGAACCACTGCGGAGGCGGCGGTGGCCATCGTCTGGGACTGGGAGAACTGGTGGGCGATGGAAGGCGTCGCACACCCCACGAAGCTCAGCTACGTCGACATCGTGACGCGGCACTTCACCCCGCTGTGGCGACGCAACATCGCCACCGACGTGATCACCCTCGACGCCGACATGTCCGGTTATCGCCTCATCGTGATACCGAACAGCTATGTGCTCAGCGAGGCGCAGACCGAGCAGCTCAGTGCCTATGTGCGGTCAGGCGGGCACGTACTGATCTCCTTCTTCTCGGGCATCGTTGACGAGCACGATCGGGTGATCCCTGGCGGCTATCCCGGTGGTCTTCTGTCGCTCATCGGCGGACGCGTTCGCGAGTTCTCGCCGCTGCCGTCGGACGAGCGAGTGCGTGTGGACATGCGTGGCTCAGAGACGGACGCCGGCCTGTGGCAGGACGATCTCGTCACCGATGGTGCCACGGTTCTCGCGACCTACACGGACGGCTACCTCGAGGGGGAGGCGGCGATCCTGCGCCACGAGCTCGGCGACGGTGTGGTGACGTATCTCGGCACTCAGCTGAGCGAGACGGGCATGGATCGGGTGCTCGACACCGTGCTCGCCGACGCACAGGTCGCCGCTGTCCTAGAGACGCCTGCCGGAGTCGAGGCGGTCGAACGTCACGGACCTGAGGGGTCATATCTCTTCCTCCTCAACCACGGGCAGCACTCTGCAGAGATCACGGTCCCCCCTGGTGCGGCGGAGCTGCTGACAGGGCGCGTTGCCGTCGTCGCGGGGGACACCTTGACTCTCGAGCCCGCAGCCGTTGCAGTCCTGAAGCGCGATCGGCAGCCTGTGGCAGAAAGCAGAGCCTGACCTGCGCCGGCGGCACCGGCGCGGATTCACCGTGACGGTGCAGCCGGTGTCAGTCCGAGATCACTGCTGACGTCGAGGCCCGCAGGTGCACCGACGGGACGACAGTCGTTCCGTCATCCGTCTCACCGTCCACCAGCATCGCGTGAAGCCGTTCCCAGGCGAGACGCCCGAGCTCCTCGGCCGGAATCGCCGCCGTCGTGAGCGGCGGGTTGGTGAACTCGCTGAACGTGATGTCGTCGAAGCCGGTCACCGACAGCTGCTCAGGGACGGCGACGCCGCGTCGCTGCAACGCACTGAGCAGGCCCATCGCGACGACGTCGTTGAAGGCCATCACGGCTGTCGCGTCCGTGGCCAGGACGGCATCCGCGGCGGCGTAGCCGGCCTGGATGGTGCCTCCGCCGGTGACGCGGCTCACTCGTACGTCAGGGTGATCTGCGCAGAACTCCTCGAGAGCGGCGAATCGACGGGCGCCCGATCTTGACTTCTCGCCGCCGTCGAGGAATGCGATGTGACGGTGCCCGAGCTCGTGCAAGTGCTCAGCGAGCAATTGTACCCCATGCTCGAGGCTGACGGCGATGACCGGAACTCCGGGAACCGGTACAGAGCGATAGATCATCACGACCGGGCCGAGGCGTGCGACCAGCGTCGACAGCTCAGCGTCGTCCATTCGCGGCGAGCAGAGGACGATCGCATCGCATCGGCGCCGCAGCTCGGTGATCAGCTCTGCCTCGTTCGCGAGTCGCTCCGACGAGTCAGCGATCAGCACCTGATATCTGTCCTCGCCGGCCGCCTGCGAGAGGCCGGTGAGCGTGCGCTGGAAAATGGGATTGTCGAGCTCGGGGACGAGAATGCCCACCGAGTGCGTCCGGCCCTTGGCGAGACCACGAGCGATCTGGCTGGGTGAGTAGCGCAGCTTCGCCGCAGCGTCATGAACCTTCTGCGACAGCAGCGGGTCGACGGTCACCGTGTTGCTGAACACCCGCGAGACCGTAGTTCTCGATACGCCTGCGAGCTCGGCGACGTCGTCCATGGTGGGCATGCGCTGGGCCAGTCTCGCCATCTTCAATCCTCTGCGGCTCGGGGCATCGGGCTCCGGATGCTGCCGCTCAGCATAGCGGAGGAAGCGCTTCCTGGGGGCGCCGGCTCTCTCCGCTCGTGCGGGCTCGCGCCCGAGTCGGGCCACTTTCACGCGTGCGAAAGGTCCGACGATCACAGGATCGCCGGACCATCTGCGGGAGAGTTCAGAATGCGTCGGGGTGCGCGGCGCGTGCGATCTTCTCGATCGCCGCGGCGTTCGTCGGGCCGACGTACACGCCGTCGGAGACGGTGACGTAGTTGTTGTTCTTCGCGGCGTCCCACTGCGGGTACTCGGCGAAGAGGGTAGCGGCTTCAGCGTCGAGATCCTCGCCCGGCATGAATCCACCGACGACGAGAACGTCGACGTCGGCTGTAGCGAGGTGCTCGGCGTCGATCGTCGACGTGAAGGTCAGGTCGCTGTCCTGGAACGATCCGACGACACCGGCCCGGTTGAGAACGTCGTCGAAGATGCCGCCGAGGAAGACCGCGGGCATGCCGTTGGTCGTCATCATCGACATGCCGGGGAAGACGATGAGGCCGGTCGGCGTCTCCTTGCCTTCCACCGCAGACGACACTGCGTCGATCTGAGAACGGAGTTCGCTGACGAGCGCTTCAGCCTCGGCCTGGCGATCGAAGACGTTGCCGACGAGGTTGAGGAACCCGAACGACGACTCGACGGTCGCGTTGTCGAAGGCGGAGAGTTCCTCTTCCGTAGCGTCTTCCTTGCCCATGGCGCAGTTCGCAGGATTGACGATCGTGTTGATGCCTTCGGCAGCGAGTTCGTCGCGGGATGCCTGGCCGTTGGCCGAGTCGAAACCGCCTGACGTTGTCGCGATCACCAGGTCGGGCTTGAGGGCGAGCAACTGCTCGGCCGGGATCTCGAAGCTCCCGGCCATGTCCAGGTCGCCCGTGGGCAGCGCGTCGATCTGCGCGACCAGTTCCGGCTGATCGGACATCCCGTAGTTCTGCATGTTCGCGAGGATGGTGTCGTCGAGCCCGAGCAGAAGGAGGGATTCGACCTCGGCGACGGAGGCGCCGTTCATGAGCACCACGCGCTCGGGCTTTTCCGTGAACGTCTGCTCGAAGCCGCAGTTGCCGATCGTGAGGGGGTATTCCGTGCTCCCGCCCGTCAGGGTGGTTCCATCGACGGTCGGCGCTTCGGTCTTGGTTGCATCGGACGGGCTGACGGAGCACCCAGCCAGGACGCTGAGAACTACGAGAGACGTGAGCGCGGTCGCAGCTCGGGATTTCGTGATGTGCATCGGACGAACCTTCCTAGGGGTCAAGTGGCTTAACTCTACAATAGGTAGTGTTAAAGATCCGCCCTGCAGGCGCGAATGCCGCAGTTAACTCTACGTACCGTAGAATAAGACCGAGCCGTGCATCCCGATCCCGTCCTCCGGTCGGCAGGCGTGGGCCGCTCGTCCTTGCCCTGACGGTCCGGTCTCCCGTTCGCCGCCTCATTCTCTCCAGGCCCAGGAGGCCGTATGTCTGCCGTCGATACTGGTCCGATCAAGATTCCGGCTGCCACGTCAGGGATGATCCCGCGCTCTGACATGCGTGTGATTTGGCTGCTGCTGGTGGCAGCGTTCGTCTCGATCCTCAACGAGACCACGATGGGGATCGCGATCCCGGACCTCAACACCGACCTCGGCATCCCACCCGAGCTCGGCCAGTGGCTCACCAGCGCTTTCATGCTGACCATGGCCGTTGTCATCCCGACGACCGGATTCATCCTGCAGCGGTTCACGACTCGCCAGGTCTTCATCGCCGCGATGATCGCCTTCTCGCTGGGCACCCTGGTGGCACTCGTCGCTCCCGGCTTCACGATGCTTCTCGTCGGACGCGTGATCCAGGCGGCCGGCACCGGCGTCATGATCCCGTTGCTGATGACGACCATCATGAACGTCGTGCCGCCGCAGTCGCGCGGACGAATGATGGGCCGTGTCGGCCTGGTGATCTCTCTCGCTCCCGCGATCGGCCCGACGCTCGCCGGCGCGGTACTCGAGCTGGCCAACTGGCGTGCGCTGTTCGCGATCATCCTGCCGATCGCGCTGATCGCCCTGATCATGGGGGCGAAGTGGATGACGAACCTCGGCGAGACCCGCAAGGTCCCGCTCGACGTGCTCTCGATCCCGCTCGCCGCGCTTGGCTTCGGCGGCATCGTGTTCGGTCTCAGCCAGTTCGGCGGCGAGGGCGGATCCGGCGAGACGGCCGGCATCCTCTCGCTCGTCGTCGGTGGCGTGTCGCTCGGCCTGTTCGTCTGGCGTCAGCTCCTGCTGCAGCGCAAGGACGACGCGCTGCTCGACCTGCGCGTGTTCCGCTCGGGGAACTTCACCGTCTCGGTGATCATCATGACGATCCTCGCGCTGTCGATGTTCGGCACGCTGACCCTGCTACCGCAGTATCTGCAGAACGTGGCCGGCCTCAATCCGCTCCAGTCCGGTCTGATCCTCTTGCCCGGTTCCCTGTTGATGGGCCTGCTCGGACCGCTGACTGGACGCATCTATGATGCACGCGGCACCCGCATACTGCTGATCCCCGGCACGATCCTCGTGACGGCCGCGCTGTTCTATTACTCGACCGTCGGTGAGCACACGGTGTGGTGGGTGCTCATCATCGTGCAGGCGGTGATGTCGGTAGGACTCGCGATGTCGTTCACCCCACTGTTCTCCGCCTCGCTGGGGTCTCTCCCCCGCCCGCTGTATTCGCACGGCACTGCGGTGCTGAACACGCTGCAGCAGGTCGGCGGTGCGGCCGGAGTCGCAGTGATGCTGGTGACATACTCGTCGATCCTGCACGCAGGTGAGAGCGACGGTCTCACGGCCGCCACGGCAGGAGCGCCGGGAGCACGCGCGGCGTTCCTGATCGCCGCGCTCATCGCCCTCGCTACCGTCGCGCTCAGCCCCTTCGTGCGCAGACCCGCGGACGACGCCGGCGGAGATTTCGTCCTGCCTTCGCACTCGTGACGCTCTCGGAGACGGCACCCGTTCGCGGCCGCCGACCTCGCATCGCCGCAGTGGTGCCCTTGTCGCTGTGGGTGATCGTGATGGCCACAATGATCCTGGTCAGTGCAGTGGTCGCCGTCTGCTTCGGGAGCGTCAACGTCAGTATCGATCGCGTGATCGGGGTGGTGTGGGCGAACGTGACCGGCGACTCCGGCGCTGTCGATTCGATCGATCAGAAGATCGTCTGGGAGCTGCGCGTCCCGCGGGTGCTGATGGCGGGCGTCGTCGGGGCGGCGCTTGCATTGGCCGGCGCAGCCCTGCAGGGTCTGCTTCGGAATCCGCTGGCGGATCCGTACATCGTCGGTGTCTCGTCAGGAGCGTCGCTCGGTGCGGTGCTGGTGATGACCTTCGGTTCGAGTGTGCTCTTCGGACTCACCACTCCGGCGGCGGCGTTCGTCGGCGCACTGGTCATCCTCGTGCTCGTCTTCGCGTTCGCCCAGCGATCGGGCTCCTTCACCGATATGCGACTCGTGCTCTCGGGTGTCGCGCTGGGATACGTCGCCATGGCGGGAACCAGCTTCGCTCAGCTGCAGGCCGAGCCAGGGCAGGTGCGCGGGATCCTCTTCTGGATGATGGGGAGCGTCGCGGGAGCAAGATGGGATGGCCTCCTGCTGCCCACTGTCGTCATGGTCATCGCCGGCGCCTGGCTGCTGAGCCAGGCGCGAGGGTTGAACGCGCTGGCGCTGGGCGACGACGACGCGGTGGCGGTCGGCGTGAATCTGCGCCGCTTCCGACTCGGACTCCTCATCGTCGCCGCACTCCTCACGGCCGTGACCGTCGCGGTCGCGGGCGGCGTCGGCTTCGTCGGTCTGATCATTCCGCATGCCGTGCGCATGATCGTCGGGGCGGACTATCGGCGATTGCTCCCGGTCGCCGCGCTCGCGGGGGCGATCTTCCTGATCGCCGTCGACCTGGTGGCCCGTACCGTGGGAAGCCCGAACGAGTATCCGCTGACGATCTTCACCGCGCTCGTGGGAGGACCCTTCTTCCTCTGGCTGATGAGATCACCGGAGGGCCGCACATGAAGATCGCGATCACGGACCTCGACCTCAGTGTCGGCGGCGCGCGCCTCATCGAGGAACTCTCGCTCGAGGTCGCTTCGGGTGAATTCGTCGCGATCGTCGGTCCGAATGGTTCAGGAAAGTCCACGCTCCTGCGTGCGATGTATCGAGCGCTCAAGCCGGATGCCGGCTGCATCCTCATCGGGAGCGTGGATGTCTGGGACGTCGCACCACGGCGAGCGGCGCAGTTGCGCGCCGTGGTGACGCAGCATCAGACCAGCAACGACAGCATGCTGGTTCGCGACATCGTCGCGACCGGGCGTCATGCCCACCAGCCGTGGTACCGAGGCGAGACCAAGGCTGATCGCGATCATGCTGACGCCGCACTGGTGAGATGCGGGGCCGCGCACATGGCCGACCGCAAGTACGCCACGCTCTCCGGGGGTGAGCGGCAGAGGGTGCTCCTCGCGCGTGCGCTCACTCAGGATGCCCCGGTTCTCATGCTCGATGAGCCGACGAACCACCTCGACATCACGGCGCAGCACGACCTCTTGAATCTTCTGGAGTCCGTCGATCTCACGCGTGTGGTCGTTCTGCATGACCTCAATCACGCGGTCGCCCATGCCGATCAGATCGTCGTGATGAATGAAGGCAGGATTCGGGCTGTCGGCATCCCTGTCGAGACGCTCACATCAGAACTGACGCGAGAGGTCTTCGCCGTCGATTCGCGACTCATCGAGCATCCGATCACGGGCCGACCGCATCTGCTCACGGCGCCGATGCGTTGATGGGCGACATGTCACTTCCAAAGCTACTCCGGACTACTGACCTGTTCTTGCCCTGCTTCCCGGACTGAAGGTTCCGTCGATCTCCGAGAGTCCGCCGGACGTGCATTTCACAGCTGCTCCAGACAAGCTGTGAGTACCAAAGTCCTGATCAAGGAAACTTTTACAGCCCCGATGGCGCCTCGATCGCCGCCGTCCACCCGCCCAAGCAGGATCGTGGACGTATCCGGCACGGTGGTTTCGCTGTCGATAGAGAAGGAAGAGCGGCGTCAGGCCGTCTCAACCAGATCCTTCCGCGAGTGCCGCGCTGTAGGTGCTCGCAGTGGGGTGGCCGAGCGGCGTGGGGCTGACATGTGTCCTCCTGAAGACGGAAGTGGTGTGAGCTTCCAGCATCCTCGAGGAGGAAGCCAATGACCATTGGCGTGAATGCGTTTTAACGATGAGTTCGGGCCATCCGAATGGTCTCCTCGGCGCTCGTTCCGCAGGAATGCGCCAAGAGGCTCTCGTGGTGCCGTGATTCCGAACCGGTATGCTTCTACAAGAAGTAGAGCTGTCCCGTTCCCCGAAGGAGTTCCATGCGACCCACCGTCCGACGATCCGTATTCAGCACCGCAGCGGTGGCAGCTCTTCTGCTCCTGACCACCGCGTGTGCGGGAAGCGACACCCCGGCATCGACGGCACCCACGCCGGGCGAAGCAGGGGCGGGCTACCCGGTGACGCTGGAGAACTGTGGCCGGGAGATCACTGTCGACTCCGAGCCTGAGCGTGTGGTGAGCCTGTGGCAGTCGAACACCGAGGCGCTCCTCGCGCTCGGCCTCCGAGACAAGATCGTCGCTGTCCAGGAGAACTACTCGCCATACCCGGAATCCGTGGCGGAGGCGGCGGAAGGGCTCAAGACCATCGGCAGCATGATGGGGTTCCCCTCGAAAGAGGTCTTGCTGAGCGAAGCACCCGACCTCGTGACCGGCCAGGTGCTGGAGGGGTACGCGTTCGATACTTCGCAGGGGTACGCATCGGTCGAGCAGCTGGAGGAGGCGGGGGTGACCGTCTACGGTGCCAGCCTCTGCGGGGCGACGGACTATCTCAGCTCGGACATCTGGAACGTCGACTCCGTCTCGAAGGTACTGCGCGATTACGGGACGATCTTCGGTGTCTCGGAGAAAGCTGACGAGGTCATCGCGGAGCTGGAGAGCGCGAAGGAGAAGGTAGTCACGGCAGTGAAAGATGAACCGACCGTGAAGACCGCATACTTCAACGGTGGAACCGGTCCGGTGATCGTCCTGGCCGGCGGCATCTACGACGATCTGATCGAGACCGCGGGTGGCGAGAACGTCTTCCCCTCGGACTCCGTCTACATCAGCAAAGAAGAGTTCGCCGCGTCGGACCCCGACGTGATCCTGGTGGGCACGTTCGTTGGTCAGGACTTCGCGTCGCAGAAGGCGTTCCTCGAGGAGAACTTCCCCGACCTCCCCGCGGTGAAGAACGGCCGGATCAGTGAGGTCCCGACGCAGGAGACCGATTCGTCGATCTCCGTCATGGTGGGGCTGACCAAGATCGCGAACGCGCTTCACGCCGACCTCGATCTCGCGGTTCCCACCTCGTGACGAAGGCGGCCGTGCGGGCTCGGTCGGCTGCGCGCACGGGGCGGCGTACGCAATCGGTGATCGGTGTCCTCGTGGTCGCGTGCATCGTCGCAGTCGTGCTCTCTGTGGCCGTCGGGAGCGTGAACATCGCACCGAGCCGTGTCATCGAGGTCATCGGTGCACACCTGCTGCCCTGGGGCGCTGGCGGCGTCGACGGGCTCGACGACCAGATCGTGTGGGAATTCCGTTTGCCGCGCGCGCTGCTCGGCTTCGTCGTGGGGGCAGCGCTCGCGGTCGCCGGCGCGGTGCTGCAGGCCGTCGTGCGAAATCCGCTGGCGGACCCGTTCGTGTTCGGCGTCTCCTCCGGCGCATCCGTGGCCGCGGTCGCCGCGCTCACGCTCACGAGCGGGCTGTTCGCCTCGGTGTCGACGCCGATCGCTGCTTTCATCGGAGCTTTCCTCGCGACGGTGCTCGTCTTCGCGCTCGCCCAGCAGGGCGGGCGGGTCGCACCGAACCGGTTGGTGTTGGCCGGGGTCGCGATGTCGTACCTGCTCAGTTCGATCACGAGCTACCTCGTCCTGCGATCCAGCAGCGCCAACCAGGGCATCGGACAGGTGTTGTCGTGGCTCGCCGGCAGCCTGGCGGCGGCGACGTGGCAGGACCTCGGTGTGCCCATGCTCGTCCTGGTCGCGGCGACGATTGTCTTGGTGCTCCTCGCTCCCGTCTTGAACGCCTTCCTCACCGGCGACGAGACGGCAGCGAGCCTCGGCGTCGACGTCGGACGGATGCGGCTGATGCTGTTCATCATCACCTCGCTGCTCGTCGGTGTCGCAGTCGCGGTGAGCGGGTCCATCGGATTCGTCGGGCTGGTGGTCCCGCATGCAGTTCGCATGATGATCGGTTCCGATCACCGATGGGTGCTCCCCGCGTCCGCACTCGCCGGCGGGTTTCTCCTGGTGGTCGTGGACATAGGGGCACGGCTGCTCCTCGCGCCGACAGAAGTGCCGGTCGGTCTCCTCACCGCGGTCGTCGGGGCCCCGTTCTTCCTATGGTTGCTACGACGCTCCGGTCGGAGCGAGAGATGAGTGAAGGGCAGGGGGCGCCGCTCGAAGTTCAGGGCGTCGATGTCGACATCGCCGGTCGACGGATCATCGACGATGTGGTGTTGCGCGCGCAGGGGAACATCGTCGGGCTCGTCGGGCCCAACGGCAGCGGCAAGTCAACGCTCCTGCGAACGGTTTATCGGATGCTGCGTCCCGCCGCAGGACAGGTGCTCACCGATGGTCGCGATGTCTGGTCGATGCGGGCCCGGGATGCCGCCCGCATCACTGCCGCTGTCGTGCAGGACAGTCCCGCGGACCTCGAACTCACCGTCGCCGAATGCGTCGCAACCGGACGTCTCCCGCACGGCCGACTCATTGGAGCGGACCGCGGGGAAGATCGGCGAGCCGTGGATCGGGCTATGGCGACCGCGGGCGTCGCGGAGTTCGCCGACCGCGATGTCAGCACGCTCTCAGGAGGTGAACGTCAACGGGTGCAGCTCGCACGCGCCCTCGCTCAGGAGCCGCAGATCCTCGTGCTCGATGAGCCGACCAACCACCTCGACATTCGCCATCAACTCCAGTTACTCACGCTGATCCGGGACCTCGAGATCACCACTCTGATCACCCTGCATGATCTGAGCCTGGCGGCGTCCTACTGCGACGAGATCGTCATGCTCGAGCAAGGTCGCGTCGTCGCATCGGGTGGCCCTGACGAGGTCTTCACCCCAGAGCTATTGCTGCGCGTGTTCGGCGTGCGCGCCGGCACCCTCATCAACCCGCTCACCGGACGACTGCAGCTCGTCTTCGCAGACAGTGGTCCCGCAAACGTGACGTGAGCGCCCACATGACCGAACCCCGCGCCGACATTTCGTCGGTCCTGAGAAATGAGGAGTAACCCCGCATGCACGAAGACCGTGATGTCGTCCCTGAGGTGATGGATCTGCCAGGGCACCCGACCGGGTTCGACACGTCAGTCAGCACGCTGTTCTCGGTGATCGGAGACGACCCCGCCAAGCAGCAGGCCGTCGATCGGTCCATCGCCGCACACCACACCTTGGCCGCACTGCCCGGAGTGCGGTTCGCGACGGACAAGACGATTCTGATCGTCCTGCACCCCGGATTCGAGCTCCTCGACGTGGTGGGGCCGTTCCACTTCCTCGCAGGGACGGGTGCGACGGTGCAGTTCGTGACCACCGGCCCCGCGGGCGAGCCTGTCGTCAGCGGGGCCGGTGTGGCACTCGAGCCTGCGCTGACACTCGACGAGGTGACGACTTCGCCGTCCGTGATCCTCGTGCCCGGCGGCGACACCGGGATCCTCCTGCGGGATGCCCGTGCCATGGAGCACCTGCGTCGGATCGGTCAGGATGCCGAGTACGTGACCAGTGTGTGCTCCGGCTCCATCGCTCTCGCTCATGCAGGGTTGCTCGACGGTCGACGGGCCACCTCGCACTGGGCCGTACGGCACCTGCTCGGCGACTATGGCGCGATCGAGGTCGACGAACGCCTGGTCGAAGACGGCAACCGTCTGACGGCGGCCGGTGTGACCGCAGGAATGGACCTCGGCATCCGGCTCCTCGCGTACCTCTCCGGTGAGGAGATGGCGCGGTTCGCAGTCTTGGGTGCCGAGTACGCTCCCGAGCCGCCGTTCCACACCGGAACCCCCGAGCTGGCGGGCGCAGCGCTGACGGAGTTGTCTCGGGACTTCCTCGCTCCGTTGGAGGAGGAGCTTCGAGCGCCCACGAACTGAAGAACCGGTATATCTACATCACGTAGAGTAAACGCATGCATTCGACATTTCTTCTCCAGCGGTGGGCGTGGGCATTCATGTCCTCGCCCACCGCTGACGTCCCTCGGCAGGGTCATCGCTCTCGCGACGTGACCGCGCCGGAGACGGAAGGCTCCGGTGCGGTCAGCTCTCCATCTCGATGACGATCTCCTTGACGGCCTCGATGAACGAGGTGATGTCGTCATCGGTCATCGCCAGGGAGAGGGAGATCTCGCCGCGCGCGACAGGGAAGAAGCCGCGGTTCGCGAGCTCGAGTGAGAAGGTCTGGGTCTTGTCCGCATCGACGTTGCGCCACAGGTCGCGCTGGGTCTCCACTGTCAGACCCGGCTCGGTGCGGTAGGCGTACGCGAGCGAGGAGTATCCACCGCCGTAGATCGTGAACGGGCTCTTGCGCGCCGCTGTCCATTCGCCGACCTCCGACAGAATGCGCGCCGCCATCGTGTTCAGTCGGTTGTAGGCATCCTCGTCCAGCGCGCGCATGCACGCGATTCCCGCGACCAGTGCCAGACGGTGGCCGTGGTGCGTGCCGGAGATCGGTACGGTGCCGTCGGCCATGACCTGCATGATCTCGGCCTTCCCGCCCACGGCTCCGAGGGGGAGTCCGCCACCGATGATCTTGCCCATGACGGTGAGATCGCCAGCGACTTCGTAGAGGCTCTGCATGCCGTTGTATGCGCCGCGAAGGTTCATGGTCTCGTCGAGCACGAACAGGATGCCCAGTTCCGCTGTCACCCGGCGGATCATCTGCACGAACTCCTTGCGCAGGACCACGTGGCCGCCGGCGCCGCTCTCCAACTCGAGGATGACGCATGCGAGGTCGGACCCGTGCTCCCGCAGGATCCGCTCGGTACCGACCATGTCGTTCTGAGTGAGGATGACGACCTGCTCGACGACTGCTGCCGGGATGCCCGCGCTGTCGGCCACCGGAAGCGGGCTGTCATCGGACCCGTACTCCGCCGCGTCGTGCGGGTGACCGGAGATGCTCACCGGGTCGGTGAAGCCGTGGTACCCGCCCTCGAACTTCGCGATCTTGGTGCGGCCGGTGTATGCCCGGGCGACGCGCACCGCGCTCAGGATCGACTCCGATGCCGAGCAGGAGAACTGCACCATGTCGATCGACGCGATGCGGTCGATCAGGATCTGGGCGAGCTCTGCTTCCTCGGTGACGGGGTTGCCGAATGAGGCGCCGGACGGAATCGCGGCGATCAGCGCATCACTGATCACGGAGTCACCGTGGCCGAGGATGTTGACCGTGAAGTTGTTGTTCAGGTCGAGGAGGCGGTGTCCGTCCACAGTGTCGATGTAGGCGCCGTCGCCGCCGGTGACGAAGACGGCATGCGGGCCGAAGTTGAACGACGTACGGCTGTAGCCGCCGGGAATCACACCCCGTCCGGCGACGGTGAGTTGTGCGGACTCCGAGAACTTCTCGGTGAATCGACGGGTGGCGGTTTCGAGGGTGAGCATCATCTTCTCCTGGGTGGGCCGGCAAGGTTGGCGGCCATGGGACAGCGGGATCGGGGTGTCACGACCCGAGAGGGCTGCGTGGTCCTTCCAGGGTGCGGGCCGCTTTGCCGCCGATCAATGGCCGGAATGCGAACAATCGTTCCGTGGAAGCGAATGATTGCGAGGGCTTCCGAATCGCTGGATGGCGCGACCAGCGGGTGCCGACACGGGGCGGAGCGTGTTGTGTCAGCCGACGAGTGAGACGGCCCCGGGGACGGCGTCGAGCTCGCTGCTGACCACATCGGCCACGACTTCGCGGAAAGCCTGTACCAGTGGCTCCCGCGAGTTCGCTGCGGAGATCAGGGCGAGGCTCGTGGGGCGGGCGTCGGGGAGTGGCAGGAAACGGACGCCGGGATGACTCCACAGTGCGGCCGAGTTCGTGGACATGGTGTCCACGGTTCCGCTGTAGGCCACCGCGGCGAGGGACTCGCGTGCCGAACTCACTTCGATCGAGCGGAGCGGTGGACCGCCGCGGTAGGCGTCGAGCGACCAATGGGCCCGCCATTCGGGCGGGGTCCCTGCGGCGGCGAGGGCGAACGAGTCGCCGAGCAGGTCGTCGACGTGCACCCGCGCCTCATTCGCGAGGCGATGGGTGGAGGAGAGAGCCGCGACCGGCATCTCGGAGTAGAGCGTATCGACCGTGACGCGCGGGTCGTCGACCGGGAGCCAGACGAAGGCGAGGTCGACGTCGCCCTCGATCACGCTGGAGACCTGGTGCGAGATGGAGAGTTCGACATAGCTCAGCGGCACCCGGGGATAGCGGCTGCGGAAAGTGGAGAGGAACCGATGCGTCAGGGGGTCATCAGCGAAGGATCCCACCCGCAGGCGCTGCATCTCCACGATGTTTCTGCGTGCGGCCGCAGTTCCGGCGTCGAGGGATGCGAGCGCATTCTCGGCATGCTCGCGAAAGCTGTCGCCGGCGAGGGTGAGGGTCACGCGCCGACTCGTTCGTCGGAACAGGTCCACGCCGAGCTCGCGCTCGAGTCGAGATATCTGTGTGCTCACCACGGAGGCGGCGATGTTCTCTTGCTCGGCGGCTCGTCCGAAATGAAGGGTCTCCGCAACGCGGAGGAAGTAGCGGAGTTGGCGAAGTTCCATCCGCCCCACCTCCGTTCGTCGGACCCGGCACGGGAATCATGCCGGGTGAGCCACACCGTACGCGCGGAGCGTTTCCCGGCCGATTCCTCCGCATGACGGATGTGTTACATATTGTTCGGTTTTCTCTTCCTCGCTGGTGTGATCACCCGGGCGTTGCGCCTTGCCCGGCAGTGCGCTACAGTCATACCGACCGAGTGCTCGGTCTGTACATAGAACTCAATGAGGAGCGCCATGATCGACGACACTGCTGTCGGAGACTCACCCCAACCCCCCACTTTCGCCGCGCCCACGGTGCGTGCACGGCCCGCCGTGGTCACCACCATGGTGCTCGCACGCCTGGGCCTCATGCTTCCCCTGTCGACGGTCATCTCCGCGGCGCTCGTGCTGAAGCTGCAGTCTCTGATGCCGCAGGAAGAGGTGATCGGCACTCTCGGACTGATCACGTCCATCGGCGCGCTCTCCGCACTGTTCTTCGACCCGGTGTTCGGACGCATCAGTGACCGGACGATGAGCCGGTTCGGCCGACGTCGGCCCTGGATGATCGTCGGCATGGCGGGTCTGCTGGTCGCGCTGTTGATCATGGCGGTCGCCCCCTCGGCTCTGGTGCTCGGCGGGGGATGGATCCTCGCGCAGATCACGGCCAACGCGGCGATCGCTGCCCACACCGCATCCATCGCCGATCAGCTCCCCTCTTCGCAGCGCGGCAAGGTCGCCGGGGCCATCGGTATCGCCCAGCAGGCCGCGACCCTCGGCGCCGCATACGCCGCACAGTTCTTCGCCACCCAGCTGCTGCTGCTCTTCCTGATCCCCGGAGTGGTCGGGTTCATCCTGGTGCTCATCTACGCGATCATGCTGCCCGACAAGCCGCGCCCCTTCCGCGCTCAGTCCGGCGGAGGCATCCGCACCGTGCTGAAGACGTTCTGGGTGAACCCGATCAAGAACCCCGACTTCGGACTCGCCTGGTGGTCGCGCTTCCTGGTCGTGCTGGCGAACTTCATGTTCATCACCTTCCGACTGCTCTGGATCCAGCACGAGATGAACCTCGAGCCTGCCGAAGCAGTGCGCATCATGGCGACGGGTGTCCTGGTCTTCACGGTCGCCCTGATTGTCAGCGGCCAGATCGCCGGATGGCTGTCGGACAAGCTCGGACGACGCAAGGTCTTCATCGTCGTCTCGGCCCTCATCTTCGCCGCCGGCACGATCCTTCTCACGCAGACGACGGAGCCCACGATGTTCTTCGTGGCCGAGGCCATCATCGGGGTCGGGTTCGGGGCCTACGTGGCCGTCGACCTCGCGCTCGTGCTGGATGTGCTGCCCGACCCCGAAGAGACGGCGAAGGACCTCGGTGTCTTCAACATCGCGATGGCGGGACCGCAGGTGGTGGCGCCTGCGCTCGCCGCCTGGATCGTCGGCTTGAGCAGCGGAACCAACTACGACATCATGCTCATCATCGCCGGTGCGATCGCCGTCATCGGTGCCGTACTGATCATTCCCGTCCGAAGCGTGAGGTGACCCGATGACGATCCATGAGGAGGACGCCGCAGGAGTCGCCGCACTCGAGTCGGTCATCGCCGGTCTCGTTCGACGGCTGACACTGGAAGCGAAGGTGCGGCTGCTCTCCGGAGCCGACAACTTCTCGCTGCACGCCGATGCGTCGATCGGTCTCGAAGGTCTCGTGCTCTCGGACGGCCCGACTGGGGTGCGTGGTGAGATCGTCGTCGGGGGTCGCGAGAGCTGCCTGCTGCCCAACGCGAGCCTGCTCGCTCAGACCTGGAATCCCGAGGCGCTCGCCGAAGCAGGAGCGATCCTGGCCGAGGAAGCAGAGGCGCAACGGACGCACGTCGTGCTGGGGCCGACCATCAATCTGCACCGGTCCCCACTGGGCGGCAGGCTCTTCGAGGCGTTCAGTGAGGACCCGCTGCTCACCGGCCGCCTTGCGAGTGCGTACATCAACGCACTTCAGGAGAGGGGCGTCGGTGCCAGCGCCAAGCACTTCCTCGGCAATGAGTCCGAGACCGAGCGGACGAAGGTTGATGTGCGGATGACGGCGAAGACGCTCAGGGAGGTGTACCTGACGCCCTTCGAGATCGCGGTCGACGATGCGAATCCTTGGACCGTGATGGCGGCGTACAACAGCGTGAACGGGGTTCCCTCGACGGAGCACCATGACCTCATCACCCAGGTGTTGAAAGACGAGTGGGGCTACGACGGACTCGTCCTGTCGGACTGGTACGCCACCAAGACGGCCGCCGAGAGCGCTGCCGCGGGGCTCGACCTCGTGATGCCCGGTCCCGCGACACCCTGGACTGAATCGCTGGAGGAGGAGGTGCGTGCGGGCGCCGTCTCTGAAGACGCCATCGACGACCACGTGCGACGCCTGCTCCGGCTCGCCCATCGTGTGGGCGGCCTCACCGACCCTCGCGGGTGGCCCGACTCCGTCGAGGCGCCAGCCGGCGAACTGCGGCGCGCGCAACTCCGGCGGCTCGCAGCGGGCGGCATGGTCGTCATCAAGAACGTCGACGAGACGCTTCCCCTCCGTGAGGATGCCACGTACGCCCTCATCGGTCGCCATGCCACGGACACGATCGGTCAGGGCGGCGGATCCGCTCAGGTTCGCGCTCCGCACGTCATCTCGATCGTCGAAGGGATGACGGCGCGCCTCGGCGCCGACCACGTCATCTTCACAGACGGCGTGGAGACGCGTAAGACGCTGCCCACCGTGAAGCCCACGCGCGTGCGTGATCCCGAAACGGGGGAGCACGGCATCCGTGTGCGGGTATTCGACGACGCCGGCGATCTCGTGCACAGCCGCCATCTCGAAGTGGCGGAGCTCGAGGACAGCCAGATCGGATGGCTCGAGGGTGCCGCTCGCATCGAGCTGAGCGCGACTCTGGACATCCGGGAGGGCCGGATGGTGCAGCTCGGAACCCGGGGCCCCGGGAACTGGCATCTGGTCACGGAGGGGCATGAGAGCAGCTACCGGATCGACTATCACCCCGGTCCTGGCGGTGGCTTCTTCCGCCCCAAGAGCCATGCCGCAGCCGTGCGGGTGGAGCCGGGGCAGCTCGTCACCGCGACCGTGGAGAAGGATACCCTGCCGCGCATCCTCGGCCTGGTCGTCAGCGAGGCGGTGCGATCGTCGGCCTCCGCGATCGCCGCCGCCTCTGCAGCGGCTCGAACCGCCGATGTGGCTGTCGTCGTCGTGGGCTTCACTCCCGACCAGGAGACGGAAGGCGAGGACAAGAACACGCTGTCGCTGCCCGGCGATCAGGATGCTCTCGTCGCGGCGGTCGCGAACGTCGCGGCGCGCACCGTGGTCGTCATCAACGCCGCCACACCTGTGCTCATGCCCTGGATTGCTGATGTCGATGCTGTGCTGTTCACCGGTCTCCCCGGTCAGGAAGCGGGGGATGCGGTCGCGGCTGCGCTCCTGGGTGACGTGCTTCCGGAGGGTCGTCTGGTCACCACATTCCCCGTGGGCAATCACCGCGGACCGGCGTGGAGCACCACGCCTCGACGGGGTGTCCTGGAGTATGCCGAGGGAACGTCGATCGGCCATCGCGGCTGGTTCGGGAGTGGGGAGGTGCCGGCCTTCTGGTTCGGGCACGGGCTGGGGCTCACCACGTGGGAGTACTCGGAGGCGCAGATCGTGCGGTCGTCCGATGGGCGGATCGATGCTGTCGACGTCACGGTGCGCAACTCCGGTCGACTCGAGGGTCGTGAGACCGTGCAGATCTACTTCGACCCGGAGAGCGATGACGAGCCGATCCGCCTGATCGGCTGGGGGCAGTCTGAGGTGCATCCCGCTCAGGAAGTCAGGATTCGAGCCACATGCGACCTCCGGCTCCAGCGTCGCTGGGACCAGGACGCGCAGCGGTGGGTACCGCTTCGAGTGGGATCTGTGCTCATAGGTCGAGGCTTGGGAGACGTCCGCGTTACGATTCCTTGAGGCCGGCTGACAGCGCATCGTCAGTCGGTTTCGATCCCCGTCGAGAGAGGCATCCTTGTCCTTCCCCCCGAGATACGCGCCTGACACCCGCAAGCGTCGTGTGAGACGATCTGCCGCGGAGACGCAGCAGCAGATCGTCGGCACCGCTGTGGAACAGATCGCCGAGGTCGGTTTTCATAAGATGTCGATCGCGGATGTCGCGGCCGCCAGCGGAATCTCCCAGTCGGGTCTGCTGCATCACTTCCCCTCGAAGGTCGCATTGCTGGCAGCGATTCTGGAGCAGCGGGAGCGGGACGACAATGCATTCCTGTTCGGCGACGGCACGGTTCCGCTCGGGTGGGACGCGTTCGAGGCTCTCGTGCCTCTGACGGCCCGCAACTCGACCCGCCCGGAGTGGGTGGGGGTGTTCGTCCGCGTTTCGGCGGAGGCCACCGAGCCCGACCATCCGGCAAATGAATGGCTGCGAGATCACTACGCCAGTGCACGAGCGTGGTTGGGTGACGCCGTGGAACAGGGGAAGGAATCGGGTGTGATCCGCGCGGATGCCCCGACGGAGCTGCTGGTCGGAAACACGATCGCGGTGCTCGACGGCATCCAACAGCAATGGTTGGTCGACCGGCGAATCGACATGGTGAGTCAGGTATCCGCTCACATCGCCGGTCTCCGAGTGTGCTGGGAGACCGGTCCTTCGCCTTCTTGACGGCGCTGAACTGCGCATTCGCCGGTTAGGGCAGAAGCACCTGCGCCACCGTGATGGCGGCGACTGTCAGGACCATGATCGCGAAGGCCTTCTGCAGGAACACGTTGCTCATGCGCTTCGCGAGCAGCGCTGTCCCGAACGATGCCACCATCGAGGGTACGACGAAGGCGATGATCAGCCCCCAGTCAAGGTTCGACACCCCCGCGTGCGCCGCGATGCCGGCCAATGAGTTGATCATGGCGACGACCAGTGAGGTGCCGATCGCCAGCCTCATGGACATTCCGAGCAGGAAGACCAGAGCGGGGACGGTGATGAAGCCGCCGCCGATGCCGAGCAGTCCGGTCAGGAACCCCACGAGCAGCCCGACAGCGATTCCCCGCAGGGCCCAGAGCTTCGGTCGGCGGTCGTTGCCTGTGGCGCGAGGCCGCCCGCGGAGCATCTGTACGCCGGAGGCTACCATCAGAAGGGCGAAGATCAGCAGGAGCATCTCCTCCGAGATGAGCCGGCCGACGAGCGTGCCGCCGAATGCCGCCACCACGCCCGCGCCGGCGACAGGTAGCACCATCTTCCAGTCCACGCCGCCGCGCAGGCGCGGGACCAATGCGGCCAGAGGGCCGATCGCTCCCACGACGAGAGAGGTCGATATCGCTGAGGAGACGGGCAGCCCCACGAGGTAGACCAGGGCGGGGACGGTCAGAATTCCGCCACCAGCCCCCAGCAATCCGGTGAGTGCCCCGATGACCACTCCGAGAGCGATGATCACGATGAGCACTGGGGTCTCCTTCTGTCAGGCGTCTCGACAGCCGAGGTGACAGCGTCGCGGCGTCGCGTGGAAGCCACTGTAACATACAGACCGTGCGCACGGTCTGTATCGGGGTCACTTATCGCCGCCGATACATGGCGCGGAGTCGCGCCGATCGCGTGTGCGAATGTAAAGCTACATGTTGTAGAGTTAAGATGCACGAAAACTGAACAGACTACGGCGGGCCATGGTCGTCACCAGGGCTCGCCGTCGTCGTCTGTTCGTGCAGAGCGCGGACCGCGGGCACCCCGCACGTGGCCGCTCACATGAGAGGAGCGGAAGATGGGGCTTCTGGGCGCGGTGCGCAGGCGGAATCGGCAGGATGCGGTGGCGGGGAGCCGATCGCGGTCCTCGCGCCTCGAAGTGGTCGTGTCCCAGCGGACGGTCGTCTCCGACCGTGCAGTGCTGCTTCACCTTCGGTTCATGCGGACCGATGCCATGATCACGATCGAGCCGGGCTCTCATGTCGACCTCCACCTGACGGGAACGCTGATCCGTCAATACTCTCTCGTCGACGCGTCGCCTGAAGAGGGAGTCATCTCGGTGTGCGTGCAGAAGGAGGATCTAGGGCGCGGCGCATCACGTCACGTGCATGACAATGTGGGCGTCGGCGATCGGCTGCACATCTCTCCGCCGCGCAACACCTTCGCATTGAAGTCCGGAGCGTCGAGATCACTTCTGCTCGCGGGCGGAGTCGGAATCACTCCGCTTGTGTCGATGGCCGAGTCGCTGCATCGCAGCGCGAGTGCCTTCGAGCTGCACGCGTACGCCCCACGTGCTGCTTCCCTCCCGCTGCTCGAGCAGCTGCGGTCGGGCTCGTTCGCAGCATCGGTTTTCCCGCACTTCAGTGATGAGGGTGACTCCTTCCGTGAGAGTGGGCCGCGCGGCCTCCTCGAGCCGACGGCCGACGGCATGATCTACGCGTGCGGGCCGGAGGGGTTCATCGCGCTCGCGCGAGAGCGGGCACTGGAGTATGGGTGGCGCGACGACCAGTTCGTCACGGAGCGCTTCTCCTCGGCAGCGCCGCCTCGCTCTTCTGCGGATGGGGCGTTCACCGTGGTCGCCGCATCGACCGGACAAGCAATGAGGGTGGAGGGCACCGAGTCGATCGCTTCCGTGCTCGAGCGCCACGGGTATGAGACGTACCGCAGCTGTGGGCAGGGGGTCTGCGGATCATGCATCGTGCCGGTGCTGGCGGGTGTGCCCGATCACCGGGACCACGTGCAGAGCGAGCGGGAACACGCCACGCACTCTCAGATCAACGTGTGCTGTTCGCGTTCACTCACCGCCGAGCTGACGCTCGACATCTAAGTGATCAGGGTCGGTCCAAACTCCATTAATGCAGTTGACATAACCGATGCATCGTATGCACTAATGGGAACATGACAATCATCGTTCACGGCGCCACCGGCGCTCAAGGTTCCCCTGTTCTTGCTGCTCTGCTCGCGGCGGGACACACCCCGACGGCTGCAGTGCGCGACAGTGCCAAGGCGACCGCACCTGCAATCTCCATTGACAACACCTCTGTGGAGTCGCTGGTGCAGGCCTACACCGGTGCGGACGCGGTCTTCGTTCACCTGCCGCTCGCCAGCCCCGACCAGCAACTCGCTTACGCCCAGGCGATCGGTGAGGCTGTCTCTCAGGCGCGTCCTGGTCGAGTGGTGTTCTCGACCAGCGGCTATCCCACCGAGCTTCCCGACGGAACGCTGACGGCGCACGGCGTGCTCGCGGCGGCCCTGGCGGAGTCGGGTGTCTCGTACGCGGTCATCGCTCCCCGTATCTTCCTGGAGAACCTCCTGCTGCCGGTCACGCTGGGCCCGGCTCGGGAAGACGGAGCGCTGCACTACCCGATTCGCGATGACTACCCCGTCTCTTGGGTGTCGCACCTCGATATGGCCGACATCGCCGTCGCACTGCTGACGGACGACTCGGTCACGGGTGTTGTCACTGCCGGCGCGCTTCCTCCTCAGCTCGGAGCAGATCTCGCCGAGGGCTTTGCTCGGTACTTCGACAAGCCCGTCGTGTTCGAGGCACAGGAGCCCGAGGCTTACGGCGAACTGATCATCCCGATGTTCGGGGCGGATGCTGCGCGCCCCGTGGTCGACTCGTACCACTTCCGGTGGACCCAGCCCGGAGAGGTGATCGACGAAGAGCGCTCCGCGCAGAAGCTTCTCGGCATCACTCCGCGGACCGTCGAGGCCTGGTTGCGAGACCTCGCCGTCTGATCGCTGTGACTGCACGGATGGTCTCGGTCGCTGTGGCAACCGAGACCATCCCCGTTCACACGGCGTTGAAGAACTTCCGCCAGGCGGGGATACGCCGGATCAGCAGCTGATCTACGGCCAGGATCACCAGCACGGACAGCCCGAACATGGGCAGGAAGACCCCCAGGGCGACCACGCTGACGAGCAGTGCGATGTTCCCGAACAGGGGCAGACGCGCGCGCGGCGCTGCCATGCCGCTCGCGGTGCCGCGGCGACGCCACCACATGATGGGTGCGGAGATGCACATGAAGATCACGGCAAGGCAGAAGAGCGTCGTCAGGATCGTGTTGATGGGGCCGAAATGCCGCCCTTCGTGGATCGCGATTCCGTGCGAGACGACCTGGGCGAGCGGGCTGTAGTCGTCGTAGCCGTATTGCGCGACGACCTCGCCGGAGTACTGATCGACGTGCACCGTCTGCTCGAGGGTGACATCGGACTCCGCGGGGTTGCCCTGCTGGTACCACTGGCTGCTCATCACGCTGAACACCCCAGTCTCGTCCACGGGGTAGATCACGTAGTAGGGGCTCGGCGCGCCCTCGGCCTCGGCGGCAGCGATGGCGGCGTCGATCGAGACGCCTGCACCCTCTCCGTCGCTTTGCCCGGTCGGCCCCATGCCCACCGCCCAGCCGGCGGGGGCGTTGGATCCGTCGGTCTGTTCGATCAGGTCCTTCATCGTCGACTCAGCCCCGGGGTCGGCGCCCCACAGCGAGGACCCGCCGGTTGCTGCGACCTTTTCGGACACGCTGCCCCACAGGCCGGTCCAGGGGAGTCCGGAGATGACGAGCATCAGGATTCCGAGGCCGACCGGAAGGCCGACGAGCGCATGCGCACTGCGCAGCCTCGCACCCTTCAGCTTCTTCTGCGCGGCCAGCTTTCGCGGCTTGCGCCCCAGGAAGAAGATCAGGAATCCGGTGATCGTCAGCACGATGGCCCAGCTGGCACCGAGCTCCATCAGCCGATCGCCGAAGTCTCCTGCAAGGAGATTCCCGTGGATTCGGATGAAGACGTCCGAGATGAGTTGATCGTCAGTCAGCGACCCGGTGACCACGGCCCGGTACGGGTCGACGTAGACATTCTGGGTGGTACCGTCGGGGAGCTCGGTGACGAAGACCGTCGAGCGGTCACCGAGACTGTCGAACAGTGAGACGACCGATCGGTCGGGGAACTCCTGCGCAACCGCCTCCTGCTGGGCGGACAGAGGCAGTCGTTCCGCGCCGTCCGGAACGGCGACCGTGATGACGCCCGGGTGCATCGCCGCGTCGATCTGCGCGCGGAACAGGTACGTCATGCCCGTCACGGCGAGCACGAAGAGGACGGGGATGACCAGGAGTGCTCCGTAGAAGTGCCAGCGCCAGAATGCGCCGAACCAGTTGATCCTTCTGGGGCGAGCACGCCCTGTCTTCTCTGGTGCACCGGTCGACTCGAAGTCGATCGTGGTCATCGTCGGGCCTTTCACTGGGCGGAATCAGATATCTACATAATGTAGTACTAAACTGAAGCCGTGATCGCCGCACCCTGGAACATCCTCCTCACTCTGCTCTTCGTGATGACCGCCATCATCTGTTTCTGGGGACTCGCCGCACGCTCGCGCACGCGGTCGGAGGGTTCCGCACTGACGGACACGGACCTGATCGACATCACGCACGGCATCATGAGCGTCGCGATGATCGTCATGACCTGGTGGACAGTATGGGATGCAGTAACCTGGGCGCAGGTGGCCATCTTCGCCATCCTGGCGTTGGCCCTGGTGCCCTCTTTCCGTGGGGCGAACGGAGCGCAGGCGGTCGACCTCGTCGGCCACATCGTGCTCGACGCTGCGATGATCTGGATGCTCGCCGCGATGCCCCTGCTCATGGCCGGGATGGACATGTCTGACGATGCCGGTGGGGCTCATGCGGAGCACCACGGCGGTGGCGGATTCGCCCTTGAGCCGACGCCTGTGTGGGCGGACGCTGTCAATGGGATGTTCATCGCCTTGTGCGTCGCCGCCACGGTGTGGTGGGTCTGGCGCCTGTTTCGGTCGTCGCATCATCGCATTCACTCTGTCTGTCACATCGCGATGGCGGCGGGCATGGGGTGGATGCTGGTGCTGATGAACGGCTGACTGCGCGGCGAAGTCACGCGTGCGGGTGAGGCGGGAGTCCGGCCTCACCCGCACGCGTGACTGTCGATCAGCTCTGGCCCCAGAAGGCGTCTTCGCTGGTGCCGTCTTCGGAGAACAGGTGGACTGCGACGATCTTGCCGTCGCGAACCGTGAGCAGGTCGACGCCGGCCATGTCCATCGAGGTGCCCGTGCGGGTGCCCGAGAATCGCACGGGAAGCGCGACCATCTCGCCGTTGACCATCGCCGGACCGGTGACGACGAGGGCGAAGCTTCCTTCGCTCGCCTCCATCATGCCGCCGAGGAGGGCGCCGACGCCGTCGATGCCCGTGTGCTGGCCGGAGAACTGGTGGCCGCCGGGCTGGTACCAGACGACGTCGGGGCTGAACTGCGCCATCACGGTGGGAATGTCACCCTTGGCGAGCGCGTCGAAGTACGTGGTGGCGATGCCGGCGGGGGTGGTGTCAGTCATGATTCTCTCCTTGGATGAGTGGTACGTCACCATGGTTACATATGGTAACCTGTTACCTCAACGTAACTAAGGGAGTGGGTTTCCGAAATGGCTGATCCTGTCTGGAACGTGATGCTGGCGACGTGTCCATCGCGCACATCGTTGGCACGGGTGGCCAACAAGTGGACAGCCATGATCGTGATCGCTCTGAGTGACGGGCCGGCGCGGTTCGGAACGATCCGAGATCGCGTCGGCGGCATCAGCGCGAAGGTGCTCGCGGAGACGCTTCGCGATCTGGAGCGCGATGGTCTTCTGACGCGCACGGCCTACGACGAGATGCCGCCCCGTGTCGAGTACGCGCTGACGCCGCTCGGGCTCACGCTGCGCGAGCCGTTGACCGCGCTGGGATTGTGGGCGGAGAGTCACATCGAAGAGGTGCTCGTGGCGCGAGAGGCGTACGACCTGCGTTAGTCAGGGGAGTCAGCGCGAGCCGCGCACCTTCTGGATACGGAGGCTGTTGTAGACGACGAACACCGAGGACAGCGACATCGCGGCGGCGGCGATCAGAGGGTTGAGCAGGCCCGCGGCGGCGATAGGAATCGCCGCGACGTTGTAACCGAACGCCCAGACGAGGTTCATCTTGATCGTCCGCAGCGTTTTGCGCGAGATCGCGATCGCGTCGGGAATGACGAGCAGGTCATCCCGGACCAGGATGATGTCGGCCGCTTTGAGGGCGATGTCCGTGCCGGTGACGATCGCGAGGCCGAGGTCGGCGGTGGCCAGTGCGACCGCGTCGTTGACGCCGTCGCCGACCATCGCGACGCGCTTGCCCTGAGCCTGCAGTGTCGAGATCACGTCCGCCTTCTGCGCCGGAAGCACCCCGGCGTGGACCCCATCAACGCCGAGCTCGGCAGCGATGCGCGCCGCAGCCGCCGGAGAGTCGCCGGTGAGCAGCAGGATCTCCAGCCCCTGCTCGCGGAGAGCCTTGACAGCGTCAGCCGCGCGAGGCTTGAGGGAATCCGACAGCGCGAGCACGCCGATCACGACATCGTCAGCGGCGACGAGCACGGTCGTGTGGCCATCGTTCTCGAAACGTTCGACGGCCGCGCGGGCCTCGGCCGGGAAGCGCACCGCCTCGCTTTCGATCAGTGAGACGTTGCCGATGACGACACGGGTGCCGTCGATCGTGGCGACAGCGCCGAGTCCTGGCTTCGCCGTGAATTCGCTGAGCGGGCGCAGATCGGTCGAGAACGGTGCGGCCGCACGCTCGATGGCGCGTGCGATCGCGTGCTCCGAGCCGCGTTCGGCGGAGGCGGCGAGCCTCCACATCTCGTGCGGCTCCACGTCGAACACCGCCGTGTCCTGCACCGTCATCGTGCCGGTGGTGAGTGTGCCCGTCTTGTCGAGAACCACGGTCGTGACCGCGCCTGATGCCTCCAGAGCGTCGTGCCCCTTGATCAGGATGCCGAGCGTCGCAGCGCGCCCGATGCCGACCATCAGCGCGGTGGGGGTAGCGAGTCCGAGCGCACAGGGGCAGGCGATGATCAGCACGCTGATCCCGACGCCGATTGCCTTGTCGTCGGGGGCGCCGCTCAGTGCCCACGCGATCCCGACGACGATGGCGAGTCCGATCACTACGGGAACGAACCAGGTCACCACGCGGTCGACCAGCTTCTGCACATCGGCCTTGCGGGCCTGCGCCTGCTCGGTGAGCGCAGCCATCTGGGCGAGCTGGGTGTGCGCGCCGACTGAGGTCGCCTGCACCTCGAGCCGGCCGTCGGTGCTGATGGTGCCGCCGGTGATGGTGTCTCCGCTGGTGACCGAGATCGGCATCGGCTCGCCCGTCATCATGCTCGCGTCGACGGCTGCGCTGCCGCTCAGGACGACACCATCAGCGGGGACGGTCTCGCCAGGCAGGAGCACGAACACGTCACCGGAGCGCAGCTGGCCGGCCGGCTCCACCGTCTCGACCCCGTCGCGCAGCACTCGCACATGCGTGGCAGCGAGTGCGCTCAGTGCGCCGAGCACGTCTCCGGCCTTCCGGCGGGAGCGTGTCTCGAAGTATCTGCCTGCGAGCTGGAAGGTGGTCATGCCCGCGGCCACATCGAGGTAGATCGAGTCGGCGCCCTCGGGGGTCGAGCCGAAGCCGAGCCAATAGCCCTCCGACCCGGCACCCACGCCGAAGAGCAGTGTCGCCACCGCCCAGCCGAACGACGCCGCGATGCCCAGAGACACCAGGGTGTCCATGCTGACCATGCCGTGACGCAGATTGCGGAAGGTCGCGCGGTGGAACGGCCACGCGGCCCAGGTGACGATCGGCAGTGCGAGCAGCACGCAGACCCACTCCCAGCCGGGGAACCGCCATCCGGGGACGAGGGCCAGGACCAGGGTGATGTCCATCAGCGGGACGGTCAGGAGTGCGGCCACCGCCAGTCGTCGCCGGAGCGAGGAGATCCGGAACTCAGTGGCACGCTGCGACCAGGCATCATCTGATCCGTCTCGCAGATGGGCGCCATAGCCCGCGCTCTCGATCTGCGCGATCGCGCGTGCCGACTCCTCGGTCGAGATGCCGGTCAGCACGGCCCGCTCCGTCGCGTAGTTGACGGTTGCGGTGACGCCGTCGAGCTTGTTCAGAGCGCGTTCGACACGACCGGCGCACGCCGCGCAGGTCATGCCGGAGACGTCGAGCTCGAAGGGGGTTTCGAGTTCTCGCGTAGTCGGGGGGGTCATCTCTGTGGCTCCTTCTCGGGCTGCGGGCCCGGGCGTAGTTCATCGCTCGCTGCGGAGCGGGCGGAGAGCTGGCGCAGCATCTCGTTGTAGGCGTCGAACTCCACATCCCTCCCCGTGTCGAGGTGCCGGTCCTTGCGCCGTGCTTCCTTCGAGTCCTGGCGACCCCATTGGATCAGAAGCACGATGATGACGATCAGGAGCGGGATCTCTCCTCCCGCCCAGGCGACACCGCCCGCGAGATACTGCTGCGCGGGAAGGTCAGCCCACGGGAGCCTGAGGTAGAGGTAGAAATTCTCGGCGATCAGGGTCGTGCTCGTCATCAGGATGATGCCGAAGAACGCGTGGAAGGGCATCGCGGCCAGCGCGTACCCCAGCTTTCCCACATGGGGGAGCGGGCGGGGCGGGCGATCGACCCCGATGATGAGGCTGTAGTACAGATAGCCGACGATCAGGAAGTGGAGATTCATCAACTGATGCGCCCAGTGGAAGCGCATGTAGTCGCCGAAGATCCCCGTGAGGTACAGCCCGTAGTACGAGCCGATGAACACCACAAACACGATCAGGGGGTTGTAGAGGAACTGGAGCACTCGCCAGTGCAGCACCCAAGTGATCCAGTCGTGCGGCCCCACGGGTGATTCGGGCACCGAGCGCGTTGCACGCAGGAGCAGCGTGACGATCCCGCCGAGCACGAGCATGCCGGGTGCCAGCATGTTGAGGCTCATATGGACGATCATGTGGATGCCGAAGTCCGGCGCCGAGTACTTGCCGAAGCCTGAGCTGGTCGCGAAGATGATGATCGCCCAGCCAAGCAGCCACGCGACGGTTCGCCCGGGCGGCCAGTGGTCGCCACGGCGGTGCAGCGCACGTACGGCGAGCAGGTACACGACGATCCCGACCGTCGCGATCGCCAGGAACAGCACGTTCGGTCGCCAATGCCCGAACAGCACCTCGATACTCGGCGCATCTGCGACCTCGAAACCCATGAAGGTCTGCGAGATGGTCGTCGGCACGAAGTACTGCGGCGGGGGTTGCCGGGTCATTGCGGCTGTGGTGCCTACCCAGGCGATGACGCCGAAGGACGCGACGGAGAGGCATGCGACGATATGTTCCGCGCGGACGCGTGCGCGGCGCCAGAGAGCGCGAAGCGCGATCAGAGGGATCGCGACGATGAGAAATGCGGCCCATCGCCCGACGATCAGCCAGCCGGTCAGAGCCCCGAGGAGGGGTGTCCCGGCGAGCTTGAACAAGGTGATGACGACGTCGGACGCGGCGATGACCGGCAGCAGGATCGCCGCCAGGAGAAAGAGGCGCCGAAGGGACTCGGGGTCGATGAACCGACCGGAGCACACCCGAAGCCAGTAGACCGCGACGACGCCGAAGAGCAGATTGACCGCGAGCGATTGGAAGACGGCAGCATCGCCGCCGAAATCGTGATCGGGGCCGACGAGGACCTGCCCCGACACGACCGGAGCGAGCGTGGCGAGGAAAGATGCCCACAGCGGGATCAGCATTCCCGTCCAGCGATCGACGAAGAACGACGCGAACAGGACGATGAGTGCCCCTCCGAGGCTGATCGTCCACGCGATGGGGGCAGTGCTCGCCTCGAACAGGAACGCGAGTGCTCCCGGCTCGAGGATGCGCTCGAGCTGCGCACCACTAGCATCGAAGGACTCGAACACGGCCAGGCCCGCGGCGCTCGCCGCCCAGATCGATGCAGTGACTCGGAGAGCGCGGAGTTCGAAGCCGTACTCGAAGCGCATCGCGCGTTTCGCGGGCGTGGCGCGCAAGAACAGCAGGTAGGCGAGGATGCCCATGCTCAGCAGAATCCCGGCGTCCGCCGCCACTAAGAGCGCGGTGGTCACTACCCCGACATCAAGGCCGGGGAACGACTGGAAGAGCTTCTTGTAGGGCGCCTCCCCGAGTGCGACAGTGATGCCGACGGGCAGACCTATCCCGAAGATGGCAGCGACGATGCCGCCCCCGATCAGGAGGCGACGGGACGGGCGCAGTAGAGCGGGATCGCTGGGGGCCTTCGAGGCAGAATCTTCACGCATCGTGGCGTACAGGCCACGAACCCACTTTGTACCCGGCCTCACCGACCGCGGCTTCCCAGGAACTCCGGTCCACCGGGAGATCGTGGGTGACACTCACGCGTCCGGTCGTCGCATCCGCGACGACGTTCTGGACACCGGGAAGTTGGGACAGTTCTGATCCCACCGCGTGCTCGCAGTGCTCGCACGTCATTCCGGTGACCTCGAATGTGAACTCCGACATTTCCACTCCACTCTTTACTGCATTCAAGTCTACATCCTGTAGTTTTATCAGCGCGCCGCGATGGCGGGGATAACTACCGGATGTAGCGTTAACACTACCTGCTTCGGATCTCGATGAGGCCCGTATCGCCGATCTCCTGAGAGGCGGAATCGAAGAGGTGAGTCAGATGACGGAGTCGCGAAAGTGAGCATGATCTCCGCCGTCATGCTGCTGGTGGCGCTCCTGGTGCTGATCCTGGTCATCGGACTCACTGCGCCCCCGAGGGATGAGGATGACCGCCCGTCCACTCTCGCTGAGGAATGGGATGCGACGAGATTCCTCTTCCATCGGATCCGTCGACGGGCGCGCGCGGCGTGGTCATGGGTGATCCGTGCGTGCGGCTGGAAGCCTCGGGCCTGAACAGCCACGATGCGAGAGCAGGTGCGATCCAGAGCCGCCTCACGCCGAGGAATCGCTGGCGAAGGCAGCGGGGGGCCGTCGACGCTTGACGGCGCCCGGCCATCGTTTGTCCACGAGCCTCTCGGCGCGAAGCTCCAGACCGACATCGTTCGATGCTGCAGCGAGCGTTGAGAGAGCGTTCGCCAGATGCGCGGGTCCGGCGAGGCGCGCTGCCTGGTCGTCCGCAGCCAGTTCGACGAGAAGCGTGGTGGCTCTTCGCAGCGCGCGCGCGGAGTGTGTTCGCGGGAGGCAGAGAGCGTTGATCCGAGCGATTCGCGTGGCCCACGCATGGTGTTGCCTCAGGTGCGCGTACTCATGAGCGAGGACGGCTTGCAACTGAGCGGAGGGGAGCAGCGACTCCATGCCCGTCGACAGCAGGATCTCGGACGGTCTGCCTGATGCGGCGAAGGCGATCGGCTGATCCGATTCGAACCGGACCAGGGTGAACCCGCGTCGCTGTTCGCGGCTGATGGCGATCGGTGCCAGCGAATGCAGCGCCCCTGTCTCGGAGGAGAGGACCGGCTCGGCGGACACGGCGACGAAAGCGGCGATCGCGCCGAAGGCGCCCAAGCCGGCCCAGCCGAGGATCGTCATCAACAGCGTTTCTGAACCGGTCGGGGTATGCGAGGCGACGACGGCGCCGGCGACGCCGATGATCAGCCCGGCGAGGGCCAGTGCGATGCCGGTGAAGAACGCCCCGAACCACACCGAGAGCGCGGTACGCGGGTGTAGAAGTTGCCAGCGTCCCACGGTGAGCAGAAGGGGTGCGAGGAGGGCGACCGTGATCGATGCGATGCCGCAGGCCAGCACAACCCAGAAGAGCATCTGCTAGCGCTTCGAGGACTTCCGACCGAACGCGGATTTCAGCAGCGCGACGTCGTCGTCGTCAAGCGTTCCGGCGAAGGCGAGCAGTGCCGCGTGGCGGTCTCCTGCCCGATCCAAGGCGGAGAGCATCGAATCGCTCGTGAACTCTTCTCCCGAGCGCGCGGCCTGAAAGCGCACCTTCCGGGGGGAGTCTCCCGAGCGGACGACCTGCCCCTTCTTCTCCAAGCGGGTGAGCGCCGTGAGAAGGGTCGTGTACGCGGGCACCTGTCCGGTGAAAAGCTCCTGCAGGTCGCGCGCGCTCATGGGATCCACGTGCTGCCAGAGCAGCCGCATGACCTCGCCCTCGAGCTCGCCTCGCTCTCGAGTTCTCTCTCCGGCCATGGCTCCTCCGTGCGACTGGGGTATGAGGTCCGAATCGGATTACTCTACAAACCTGGTAGCTACTGTATTACACCTTGGAGGATGTGCGCTCATCCGGCGCGTGAGGTTCGTCAGGGGTTGAGCTCTTCGTGGCCGGAGCGATTCCCAGGGATGTCTGGATGTGATGATCCAGCTGTGTGGGGAGATCCATATCGTCAGGACTCAGGATCAGTTGATACTGCAGTCCGTCCCACAGCGCGACGAGCCACACGGCATCGAGCCGTGGATCCGGAGACCCGGAGTCGCTGTTCGCGATGAGGCCCTCGAAGTAGTCGATCGTGCGGGAGTAGCGATCGGTGAAGTAGGCGTGCGCTGGATGGTCGGGGTGAATGGCCTCGGTGGAGAGCACGGCGTACATGTCTACGAGCCCTCGCTCCACGTCCAGATCCCGGCGCGCCTCATCGCCGAGCTCTGCGAGCTCCGTGCGCGCATCCATGTCCCGCTGACCGCGCCGATGAACGAGCTGCTCGTCTCGGTGGCGAAGCACCTCCGCAAGCAGGCCCGCCTTGTGTCCGAAGTGGTGGAGAAGTGTGGACGCGGAGATGCCCACCTCGGATGCGAGCTGCCGGATGGTGGTTCCGTGGTATCCGTTGCGGGCGAAGAGCATGGTGGCGTCTTCGACGATTTCCCGCCGACGGGAGCGACCACGCGCATAGCCGAACTGGTCGGGGATCAGCGATTCCGGGGATGCGGGGGCCGTGCGGGAGGAGGGTGTTGACGGCCGGGCGTGCGATGGATCGAGGCGCGCCTGGACGATTCGAGCGGGATCGAGCGACGGGAAGTATGCCTGCAGTACGAGCAGCCCCTCCCACGCGGCGACGAGCCCTTGAGGGGTCAGCGAGGTCGAGGCGGAACGCTGGATGAGGAGGCTCTCGGTTGACTCGAGGAGCTGCCTGTGGTGGCAGGCCGCGGACGGTGATGGTGAATCGGTCGTCAATGCGAGGCTCAAGAACTGTACGGACATCGAGCGATAGTCCGGGATCTCCAACAGGTTTGCCCAGGAATGGACACCAGTCGACATCTGCAGTCCGGTTTCCGCGCAGAACTCGGCTTCCACCGCTGTCATCAGCGCATCCATCGAGCGGAAGTGGCCGAGGAGCCCGGGGCGCGTGATCTCAGATGCAGCCGCGATGTCCTCGAGTGAGACCTGTGCGCCGCCTCGCGAGCCGATCAGCGCTCTGGCTGAAGCGAGAATCCGCTGTCGCGTCAGCGCGGTCGATGCGGTGCGGGACGAAGCGTGCTCGGAAGATCTCACCGTCTCATGATCGCACGCGCGTTTCATCTACGAATAGATCGGCATTGACTTACAATTTGTTCGAATTTGCGTTACTCTGGTCCGAGCCCACCCCCTTCGGGCGCGACCAAGGAGTCGACGATGACTGAACCCTCCACCACCACGCCTCTCACCCGGTCCCTGCCGGCCGGCCCCGTCTCTCCGGCGTATCTGCCGACGCTGGGTCTCGCCAACTTCGGCGTGTACCTGGCGCTGCTCACACCCGTGTTCGTCTCACTGGCCTTCAAGCTCGAGCACATCACCGCGAACCGCGGCGAGTCGGTCGCCGCGCTCAGCCTCGTCATGGGCGTCGGCACGCTCTTCGCGATCATCTTCAATCCGCTCGTCGGGCGCCTGTCGGACCGCACCATGTCGCGCTTCGGTATGCGACGGCCTTGGCTGATCCTCGGTGCCGTGGTCGGATTCGCGGCTCTCGTGACGATCGGTCTGGCGAGCGAGGTGTGGATGGTGCTCGTGGGATGGTGCGTCGCGCAGGCCGCCCTCAATGGCACGCTGGCAGCGTTGAACGCCACCATCGCGGATCGCATGCCGGTATGGAAGCGCGGCCTCGCGTCAGGAATCATCGGGATCACCACGTCGCTCGGCATCCTGGGCGGAACGTTCGCGGTCAACTTCCTCGACTCGGATCTCTCGCGATTCGCGGTACCCGCGCTCATCGGTCTGGTGTTGACGGTGCTGTTCGCGATGCTGCTGAAGGATGGGGTGCGTCTCACGCCGCCGTCGACGAGCTACGGCTGGAAGGACTTCGCCGGATCCTTCGTCTTCAACCCTCGCAAGAACCCCGACTTCGGTTGGACCTGGCTCACGACATTCCTGGTGATGTTCGGTTACGCCGGTATCGCCACCTATCTGCCGCTCTATCTGACCGACAAGTTCCTCCTGACGGAAGCAGAGGCCATCACGGCCGTCCTGATCTGCAACCTCGCGGCAGTCGGCGCGCAGGCGATCTCCGGGCCGCTCGCGGGTTACCTCTCCGACAAGCTCGGGCGCCGGAAGCCGTTCGTCCTCGCCGCCGGCATCATCATGGTGGCCGGGCTCGTCGTGCTCGCCTTCGCGCCGACCGTCGAGATGGTGATCGTCGGTCAGGGACTGATCGGACTCGGCATCGGGTCCTTCCTCTCGGTCTCGCTCGCCCTGGCGACGCAGGTGCTCCCCGATGTCGAAGACACGGCCAAGGACCTCGGCGTCATCAACATCGCCAATGCGCTGCCGCAGTCCATCGCTCCGGCCATCGCACCGGGAGTCATCGCGCTGGGCGCGGCGACCGCGATCGGCGGCTACTCGTTGTTCTACCTGGTCGGCGCGGCTGCCGCATTGGCGGGCGCAGTTCTCATCTTCCGAGTCAAGGGCACGAAGTAAGGCGCACTCATGGATTCCGACAATCAGAGCATCGACGTACGCTTCCGCGACAGCAGTCTTCCGGTCGAGGAGCGGGTGGAGATCCTCCTCGCCCAGATGACGCTGGAGGAGAAGGCCGGCCTGTTCTTCCACGCCATGATCTCGATGGGGGAGGACGGTGCACTCTCCGATGGTGATGAAGAGTTCGACCTCCCATCGAACGCGGAGTATGTGTCACATCGGCACATGAGTCACTTCAACCTCCTCACCGGAGGGTCGCCGGAGGCGATGGCGCGCTGGAACAATCACATACAAGACCTAGCGCTCACCACGCGGCTCGGGATTCCGGTGACGGTGTCGACCGACCCTCGGAATTCCTACAGCGACAATCCGCTCGCCGGACTTCTCGCCGGGGCGTTCTCCGTGTGGCCGGAAGCCCTGGGGCTCGCCGCGATCCGAGACGAGGGCGTCGTTCGGCAGTTCGCTGACATCGCTCGCCAGGAGTATCTCGCCGTCGGCATCCGTGTTGCTCTGCACCCGCAGATCGATCTCGCCACCGAGCCGCGCTGGGCGCGCCAGCTCGACACTTTCGGTGAAGACGTCGAACTGACGAGTCGGCTCGGTGTCGCGTACATCCAGGGCTTCCAGGGCGAGGCGCTCGGACGGGACTCGGTCGCGACGATGGCCAAGCACTTCCCGGGCGGCGGGCCGCAGAAGGATGGCGAGGACCCGCACTTCGCCTACGGACGCGAGCAGGTGTATCCCGGCGGTCAGTTCGATCTTCACCTGGAGCCGTTCCGTGCGGCGATCGCCGCTGGCGCGTCGCAGATGATGCCTTACTACGGCATGCCGGTCGGCACGGAGTACGAAGAAGTGGGATTCGGGTTCAACCGATCGATCATCACCGAGCTCCTCCGCGAACAGTTGGGCTTCGAGGGCATCGTCTGCACGGATTGGGGCCTGATCAACGACGCCACAGTGGAAGGAGAGCCCTTCCCCGCGCGGGCCTGGGGTGTCGAACACCTGACTCCGACTCAGCGCATGCGCAAGGCCGTCGACGCGGGTGTGGATCAGTTCGGAGGCGAAGCGTGCCCCGAGATGCTGGTCGAGCTGGTCGAGGCGGGCGAAATCTCGGAAGCTCGACTCGATGAGTCTGCGCGCAGGCTCCTCGCCGAGAAGTTCGTGCTCGGTCTCTTCGATGACCCGTACGTCGATCCGGCGGAGGCGGCCCGCGTCGTCGGTGCGCCCGCGTTCATCGCGGCGGGCCTCGCGGCTCAGCGTGCGTCATTGACGCTGCTCACCAACCGCGCCGAGGACGGACGATCCGCTCTGCCTGCCGCGGAGGGACGGCGCTTGTACGTCGAGGGCCTCCCCGAGGATGTCGCTGCGGAGTACGGCACTGTCGTCACCGATCCGCTCGAGGCGGACCTCGCCATCGTGCGCATCCATGCACCGTATGAGAAGCGCTCCACGGCCTTCGAAAACTACTTCCATGCGGGCTCGCTCGCGATGGATGACGAGACCGTGTCGCACATCGCTCAGCTGAGCGCGTCGACAACCACGGTCGTCGATGTCTTCCTCGATCGTCCGGCGATCCTCACCCCGATCCTGGAATCGGCGCATGCGGTCGTCGCCAACTACGGTGCCCACCCGCGCGCGGTGCTCGACGTGCTGTTCGGTCACGATGCGCCGAGGGGTCGCCTCCCCTTCGATCTGCCGTCCAGCATGGCGGCAGTGGAGGCTTCGCGCTCTGATGTGCCATTCGACACGGCTGATCCGCTGCTGCGGTTCGGGCACGGACTGAGCTACGAGGTGCACTGACCCGCCCCCACACGACGACCCTGTCCGCGTGATCGGATCACGCGGACAGGGTGCCAGCGAGAAGAAGCAGGAGCGGGATCGTGGCGACGGCGAGCACGGTCTGGACGCCGATGATGGCCGCCATGAGCCGAGTGTCGCCCCCCATCCGCGATGCAAGGACGGTGGCGCTGGGCGCAGTCGGGACCGCCGTGATGAGAATGATGCTCGTGAGGGTCGCGCCGGTGATTCCGAACGCCAGCGCGATGGACATCGCCGCGAGCGGCAGCGCGAGTAGTTTGAGGAGAACAGCGGTACCGACATCGACCAGGTCTCGCGGGCGGAACGTGAATCGCAGTGCGGCACCCGCGACCATGGTGCCGACGACGAGGGCGGGGGCCGCGATCATCTCGATCGTCGTCTGCAGGAGCGCGGGCGTCGCGATGCCGCCCAGGTTGAGCGCCACTCCGGCCAGGCAGGAGAGGATGAGGGGATTCGATGCGAGGTCCCTCCACAGCGCGAGGCGCCGCCGTCCTGTGTCCCTTCTGCCGAAGAGCGAGAGCGTCGTGACGCAGATCACGTTCACCAGCGGTACGACCACGGCGCTGGCGAGTGCGAATGTCGCCACGCCTTCCTGCCCGTGCAGCGCTGAAGCGAAGACCAGCCCGACGTAGGTGTTGATGCGGATGGAACCCTGCATCAGAGACGTGAGCTGGGGGCCATCCGCCCGGCTGAGGAGCGCCGCGCCGAACGACAGCGCTGCTACTAGCAGTGTGGGAACGCCGACGCTGAGCGCAAGTGGTCCCACGGACACGGCCGTGAGATCTGCGTCGCCGATCGATGTGAGGAAGAGCGCGGGAGTGAAGACCCAGTAGCTCACCCACGACAGTCCCGACCAGAATCCGGCGTCTGTCAGCACACGTCGACGAAGGACCAGGCCGCCCCCGAGGAGCAGGATTATCGGGGCGATCCCCGGGGTGATGACGTCCATCCCCTCAATGTGATGCAATGGGTCAATGCAGTTCAACCATGACAACATGACCGGCCCCCTACTCGCCGCGGATCTCGTGACCCTCGTGCGGCGGGGCTGGGACGTCGGCGCCGCGACCGTAGTCCTGGAGGCCCACGAGATCCGACGGGCAGAGCTGAACGAACGGGGCGGCGAGCAGCTGCGGGAATGGGCGGATCAGATCGTCCCGGTGTTCCTCGCAGCCACCGTCGATGAGCGTTGCGGCACCATCAATCGCCTTCTCACGGCCGGCGCGACGAGTCCGTATCTCACGACGCACGACGGGCTCCGTCCGCACCTGCACTTCGCCCCTGATGCCCAGGATGTCGTCGCACGGGTGCGTGCTGTCACCGCGGGTGGGCTCGCGCTCTTCGTCGTCGAGTCGGAGGGGGCTCGGCTGGGCGCCTGCCTGCGGAATCGCTGCCCTGTCGTGTACGTGGACACCAGTCGCAATGGGCGGCGCTCTTACTGCTCGGCGAAGTGCGGCAACTACGATGCCGTTCGCCGTCACCGGGCCCCGATCAGTCGGCGGTGACCGGAGGCGCCGGCTCCTCATCGAGGCCGAAGAGGCGGGGCGGGACGGTCATCGCCCAGGCGTTCATGGCGTCGAGCACAGGGCGCAGCTGCATCCCCACCGGCGTCAGCTCGTAGACGACGCGAGGAGGGATCTCGGCGTAGGCGGTGCGGGTCACCAACTCGTGCGCTTCGAACTTGCGCAGTCGGCTCGAGAGCGTATGCGCACTGATTCCCGGCAGTGCCGAGAGGAGCTCGTTGAACCGATGCGGCTTCTTCAGAAGCTCGCGCACGATGAGCGTCGCCCAGGGGCCGTCGAGCAGGCTGAGGAACCGCGCGACGCCGCACTCCTGCAACGCGCAATGATCGAATCTCATGGGCTCAGGATACGGCCTTCAGTGCGGGAGATGTACTCGTTGCGTTCCGTGCAGCAATGGCCTCTACGCCTCGGAGCCGCCGGTGGGATGACGCGCGAACGCGGCCGCGAGATAGCGACCGGTCATGCTTTCCGCCGCAGTGGCGATCTGTTCGGGAGTGCCATTCGCAACGATTCGTCCCCCGGAGGCTCCGCCGCCGGGCCCCATGTCGATGACGTGATCGGCATTCGCGATCACGTCGAGGTCATGTTCGATCACGATCACCGTTGCTCCGCGTTCTAGCAAGCGATCGAGCACGCGCAGGAGCACGCGCGTGTCCAGCGGATGCAGGCCGACACTGGGCTCGTCCAGCACGAAGAGCGAATCGGACTGATCGCGCCCGAGTTCTGTGGAGAGTTTCAGCCGCTGCGCCTCCCCGCCGGACAGCGCGGGAGTGTCTTCGCCGAGCGTGAGGTATCCAAGCCCGAGATCCATCAGGGTCTGGAGCTTCTTCCGTACCTTCGGAAGGTCCGTCACGTACGGCAATGCCTGCGCGACGGTGAGCTCGAGCAGTGCGGGAAGCGAGATCGGGGGAGCATCGGATGCGGTTCGCCGGATCGCATGGCCTTCGGCGCCGTACCTGCTACCGGCGCAGTCGGGGCAGGGGATGTCGACGTCAGGAAGGAACTGCACATCCAGGACGACCTGGCCGGTGCCCTCGCAACGTGGACAGCGTAGAGACCCGGTGTTGTACGAGAAGTCGGCGGCCTTGAGCCCGCGCGCCTGAGCATCGGGTGACGCCGCATAGGCCTTGCGGAGATCGTCCAGGGCTCCGCTGTACGTGGCGATGGTGGAGCGCACGTTCGTGCCGATCGGCGCGGCATCCACGACGTGCACGTGCGCGATGCCAGGCGCGGTGAGATCGAGGACATGTGCAGGGCGGCTCGTGTCGCCGATGAGCGATTGCAGCGCCGGGACCAGGCTCTCCAAAACCAGGGTGGTCTTCCCCGAGCCGGACATCCCCGTCACTGCGGTCAGGCGACCGCGAGGTATCGCGGTGTCGAGGGGGTGGACGGTGTGTAGAGCCCGCGTGCGCAGTGCCATGCGGCCACGAGCGAAGACATCATCTTCTTCGGCGCGGTCGCGCACCAACAGCGGCTCACGATCGGCGAGGAATCCGCCGATCAGCGATTCGGGCAGTGTGCCGAGCTCTGCCACAGTGCCGGCGGCGAGGACAGTGCCGCCGGCAGCCCCTGACCCCGGGCCGATCTCGATCATCCAATCCGCCTCGCGGAGCACCTGTACGTCGTGGTCGACGAGTACCACCGAGTTGCCGTTCGACAGCAGATCGCGCATCACCCCGATCAGACCGTCGACGTTCGCCGGGTGGAGTCCCACGGACGGCTCGTCGAGGACGTAGAGGACGCCAGTGGTCTCGTTGCGCACGGCTCTGGCCAGCTGCACTCGCTGCCGTTCCCCTGTCGAGAGGCTCGAGCTGGAGCGATCGAGGCTCAGGTAACCCAGCCCGAGTTCGAGCAGTCGGGCCGCCATCTGCGCGAACTGACCAATGATCGACATGGTCATCGTCTGCATCTCCTGCGGGAGAGTCGCGGGGATGGTCTGCAGCCACGGCATGACGTCGTCGAGAGATATCGCGGTCACCTCGGCCAGATTCCTGCCAGCGACGCGGGGGAGTCTCGCTGCGTCGCTCAGGCGCGTGCCCTGGCATGCCGTGCACGTCTGTGACGTGATGAACCTGTTGACTCGGGCCAGCCCCTTCTCGCTCCCCGCATTGTTGAGCGCCTCCTGCACCGCGAGTCGCGCGTTGCGGTAGGTGAAGTCCAGCTCGAAGAGCTTGCCGTTTTTGGAGCGCACGGCGATGTGCTTCTTCTCCTCCGGGCCGTGCAGAACGATCTCCCGCTCAGCGTCGGAGAGCTCTGCGTAGGGAATGTCGGTGCGCACGCCGAACTCGGCGACGACCTGCGGCATCACGGTGAGGCCGAACATGCCCCAGGGCGCCACCGCGCCCGCGGTGATCGTCAGCGAAGTGTCGGGCACGAGGGAACTATCATCGACCGCCCGCACGATGCCCGTTCCTGCGCAGGTCGGGCAGGCACCTTCCGAGTTGAACGCCAGGGATTCCGCGCCGGGTGGGTAGAACACCGCAACGCACTCGGGGCAGACCAGGTCGAGGTTCGCGGCGACATCGATCGTCGGCCCCAGCCGGTGACCGTTCGGGCACACATGTGAGCCGAGCCGGGAGAACATCACCCGGATCACGTTCAGCAGTTCGGTAGACGTACCGAAGGTCGACCGAACTCCCGGTACGCCTGGCCGCTGGCGGAGGGCAAGCGCGGCGGGGACATGGCGCACCGAGTCGACATCCGCGCGTGCTGCCTGGGACATCCGCCGCCGAGTGTAGGTCGAAAGCGCTTCGATATAGCGGCGCGAGCCTTCCGCATAGAGCACCCCCATCGCCAGCGACGATTTGCCGGAGCCGGACACCCCGGCGATCGCCACCAGACCACGCAGCGGTACGTCGACGTCGATGTTCTTGAGGTTGTGGACTCGTCCCCCACGGATCTGCACGAAATCGGGTGATTCGGATCGGATACGGTCATGACCGGCGACGCTCATCGGCTGCCTCCCTGAGATTCGGTTCCCCTGTCGACACGGGGCCATGAGAACTGTATCGCCGGAGCTGACGCGGCCGCTGAGCGCTCAGGCGGCCCGGAGTGCCCCCGTGGAGGAGAAGTCCTCGAGAGCCCGTTCGAACGGCGTGATGTCGATATCGCGCTCCGCGAGCCAGTCATCGGTGTAGTAGGTGGAGGAGTACCTGTCGCCGGTGTCGCAGATGAGGCTCACGATGCTCCCGGTGCGTCGGCCGGAGCCGAGCCGCTGGACGAGTTGGAGGGTGCCCAGATGTTCGTGCCGGTGGAGGCTCCGACGCGTCTCCCGATGATTCGGGATGCCCATCGCATGGTGGTGATCGACGCTGCATCGGGCACGGGGAGGACCTCATCGATCAGGTTCGGGACGAACGATCTTTCGACGCGGGTGCGCCCGATACCTTCGATCCGCGACGGTGTCGATGTCACGTAGGAGACGTCGTTCCGGCGCCAGCCCTCATAGAAGGCTGAACCCTCCGGATCCACCACGGCGATGCGCGTAGCGAGACCGGTGAATCGGGCATACCGTGCGATCGACGTGCTCGTTCCACCGGTGCCGGCACCGACCACGATCCATTCAGGCACAGGGTGCTTCTCTCGACGCATCTGGTGGAAGAGCTCACTGGCGATATTGCCCTCCCGCCAGTTCGTCGCCTGGCTCGCGAACGTGAACTGATCCATGAAGTGTCGGGGACTTCATTTACGGGGGCAGGGGGTACTCGGTGAAGTATGGGCGCCCATGTGCCCGGCCGAGATGTCGCAGTCATCGGGGAGAGAGAGTCCGCATGCAGGTAGGTCCGATCGGTACTCTGCGCGACATCTACAGAGATCCGGAGCGATGACCGAGCGGTCTCTGATCCACCCCGGCGGGTAGCCTGAGCGAGTGACCGAGACTCCACCCTTCAGCCCGACGATCGCGCTGCTGACTGTTGCAGCGCGCTGGCAGGAACGTGTCGCCGATGCGCTGAAGCCGCTTGACCTGACGCTGCGCAAGTACGCACTGCTCGGACACGTCCGTGCCACGCCGGGCATCTCGTTCAGTGAGCTGGCTCGTCGATCGCGCATCACGGCGGCGAGCGCCCATATCGCTGTCGGTGCACTGAAGAAGGCGGGATTGGTCACCGACGCCACGGCGCGTGCGGGCGCTGCTTCGCGGCTGGAGGTCACGAGCCGCGGGCAGGACCTGCTCGCAGACGCTGCAGAGCGAGTGGCCGACCTCGATAGAGCATTTTCTCAGGAGCATCTAGAGCTCACCGACGCGTTGCGCGTTCACATGCTCGCGACATTTGCGGGCATCGTCGACCTTTAGGTAAACTACAGGTGTGGAACATGCTCTCCTCGCCCTGCACGTCGTCGCCGGCATCCTCTTCGTCGGTCCTGTCGCCGTCACCACCAGTCTCTTCCCGCGATTCGCTCCGCAGATCGCCAGTGACGCTTCCGCCACCGATGGCGCGGTCGCGGGGGTGGATGCAGCGAGGCTGTTGCATCGGATCACCCGCACCTACGGCATCCTTGCGTTGTCCGTTCCACTCGTCGGGCTTGCGCTCGCCGCCGTGCAGGGGCGGTTGGGGGAGATATGGATCACGATCGCGATGGTGCTCACCGCGATCGCCGGCGCTCTGCTCGTGTTGCGGATCGTGCCCGCGCAACGAGATGCGCTCGCCTCAGTGCCGGATCGCGGGGGCCTGGGCAGCATGCGGGCGATGACCGGAGTGTTCAACCTGCTGTGGGTCGCCGTCGTGGTGCTCATGATCGTTCGGCCGGGTGCAGAATGAGGTCGTTGCTGCGCACCCTCGAGGTGCTTTCGGTGCTGGAGCTGCTGAGCATCGCGGTCCTGCTCGTCAACCTGCTCTTGATCCATGCCGACGGGGTAGCCCCGGCGATCGGGCCGATCCACGGCGCACTGTACCTCGCCGTCGCGGTCACGGCGCTGTTCGGGCGTGGCTTGCTGCTGGGAACCCGCCTCATGGCGCTGATCCCTGTGCTTGGCGGTGTGCTCACGCTGGTCAATGTGCGAAGGGAAGCCCGTCGGTGACACCGGCACGGTATTTCTTCCGTCGCCCCCGGACGGTCAGCCCGTCGGAGGCGCGAATGCTGGCGGCGTCCGGCGCGCTCATCATGGACGTGCGTGGCATGCGGGAGTGGAGGCGGCATCACATACCGGGATCGGTGCTGATACCCCTCGCGCAGCTCGAGGAGCGTATGGATGAACTGCCCGCAGATCGGCTGCTCATCACGTTCTGCACCGGCGGCCTGCTGTCGAGCGGCGCGGCGAACCTGCTCGCTGAGTTCGGATATGACGCAGCGAACATGACGCGTGGGCTCGTTGGCTGGCGCTCCACCGGAGGCGAACTCGTTGAGGGAGACGAGCTTTCGTGAATCGCTCCGTAGTCGCCCCCCGATCGCTGCGCACCAAGCTGGAGACGGCGGCGGAAGTCGTGGATCTATGAACCCTCGTCGCCGGACGGTCAAACCTCTCGGCGTGCTCGTCGTTGATCACATCCAGGTTGGGTTCACCAAGCCGCATGACTCGTCGGATCGCATTGAAACGATGTCAGCTTCGCGTGCTGTCCGGCCGAGCGAAAGCCATGTCGGGCCTCCTTGCGTCGGAGCAGGCTGCTTGAAACAGTTGCGATAAGTGGTCTTATCGTCGGTAAACGGCCAGACGGGGAAGTACGAACAGGCTCAGCAGATGAGCGCGCTCTCAGCATTGAAGCGGGCCGGCGGCGAACTCGTCGAGTTGGTTGACGTCCATGAGCTTCACCGTGAGGCCGCGGAGTGCTGGAGAACATGACCTGGCCTGTTGGGGTGTCGACGGGTTGCTCTATGTTGGGTGTCAACGGTGTCCAATGGCGAGGCACCGCTGGGGGGGATTCTCGGGTGCTGCTTGGTTCTGTCTATGTTCGCTTCTTCCGTTCTTTCAATTTTGACTACCTCCGTCAAGACAAAGACGGAGTCGATCGATTTCCGTGGGACACGCTGCCAGAGGAGCCCGACGCGTTCTACCCCTACGTCAAGGTGGACCTCGAAGACGACATCACAACTGTGGTCGGAGCAAACGAGGCTGGAAAGAGTCAACTGATCGTTGCAATCCAGTGTCTGCTCGGCGATCGAGCGATCTCTCCGAAGGATTTTTGTCGGTATTCACAGTTCTTCGGCGTCCGCGGCACGATGCCGCTGCCACAGTTCGGGGGACGCTTCACTCACTTGAATGAGCAGGACCTCCAGGCTCTTCAGGCTCTGCTTGGCGCTCCGTTCACCAGTTCTGAGTTTTGGATGTTCCGAGCTGACTCGTCGCCGCGGATTTATTGGCGGGATCAGGCAGGATGGAGTGAACGGCACCTAAGTCCTGATGAACTTGCTGCGCTGCCGCTTCCCGTCGCGAGACGCATTGACGCAGACGTTGCCCTCCCTGCGAGCGTCAGTCTGTATGACCTTGTCGGCGGGGCACGCGCCCCCCATCCACGTGGTCGGGCAGATTGGTACGGTATCTACCGCGCGCTGAAGGTCGGTGAGGACACTTATCCGTCGACGACCGACACGATCGCCTCGCTGCTACCGGTACCACCGGTTAGGCCGCCGAAGGAGGCGGCCGCCGCCGGGAAATCTCTTGATCTCGTTCGGGACCTTCTCGTCAAAGTTGCGGATGTCGACCAGCGCGCATTCGCTGAACTCTTGGCTGCAGGTGATGCTGACGACGGATACAGCGAAGCTATAACGTCGAGTATCAGCGACGCCGTAGCCGTTTCGCTGAACTTTCCGCACTGGTGGTCTCAGGATCGAGACTTTGCCCTCGAGGTCCACAAGGACGGCTTTTTCCTAGTGCTCACCATGCGAGATCGCACAGGTCAGACCTACACCTTCGATGAGCGTAGCGGAGGCATGAAATACTTCCTAAGCTACTTCGTCCAATACCAGGCGTACGGACCACGCGTGCCTGGCAGGCAAGAGATCCTGCTTATGGACGAGCCCGATGCCTTCCTGTCGACTCAGGGGCAGCAGGATCTGTTGAAGGTTCTGACGAGCTACGCTTACCCAGACAACGACACTCAGCCAGCGCAGGTGCTGTACGTCACACATAGCCCCTTCCTCATCGACAAGAATCACCCGCAACGCATACGCGTGCTTCAGAAGGGATACGACGACGAAGGCACGAGAATCGTGCCGAAGGCCGCAACTGAGAAGTACGAGCCGCTGCGGTCCGCGTTCGGGTCGTTCCACGCCGACACCGCGTTCATTGGCACCTGCAACCTACTTGTCGAGGGACCTGCTGATCTTGCGCTCTTCTCAGGCGTAAGCGCTGCCATGCGTCAGGACGGCTATCAGGGCGCGAATCTTGACTTGAACGCCCTCACTATGGTGCCCGTGCACGGCTCCACCCAATACAGGTACACACTTCATCTCACTCGCGGCCGAGACCTTGATCGTCCGGCGGTCGTCGTGCTGCTTGACTCCGACCCGGCGGGTCAAGCAGCGCTGGAGGATTTGGAGAAGGGGTACGGCGATGCTGACATCATTGATCCTCGGCTGATCCTCCCCGTTGGCTCGATTGATTTCAGGTCAGCCAACCTTTCTGTAGAGCAGGTACACGAGCCAGAAGACCTTGTGCCTTCTGCTGTCGCACTTCAGATCGTGGCACGCTTCGCCAAGGACGTCTTGGCCCCAGAAGCTGCATCTGCCGTGATTGCTGAACTTCCGGCGGAGCTCAAAGTATCCAAGTCTCAACGGGTCTTCGACGTCGCCGCAGAAGCAGCGCGCAAAGCGAGCAGCTCTATTGCTCGCCCTCTCGTATTGGGCAAGATCGAGTTCGCGCGCACCCTGGGGTCAATTGCGTCAGATTTGCAGCCTGATGACCGTGAAGCGCTCTACTCCAACTTCTCGACCCTGTTCCAGGAGATCGTGGTCCGCCAAGACTTGTCGACGCAGCTCGCAAACCAGGATCGACTGACGCATGTCACCCGCAGGCTCGTGGAGCGATTCAGACGAGACCACCGAGCTCGCGCACAGAAGGTCACCGTTGAGCGTTTCTTGCGGGAGGTCGAGCATCATCTTGTCGGATCCGGCGCGGAGGAAGAGAGCGTACGACGTGTCATACGAGAGATCCGCGAGCGCTTCAACCTCCACGAGTCGCCGCTTGATGACGTCGGTGACTTCGCAGGACTAAAGAAGCGTCTCGGCGACTTGATCTACAACACCGTTCGCTCCCACACGTCGTGATTGAACGATGACCTGTTCGCTGCCGAGGCGATGAAGATCGTCTGCACTCAGTTGCGGCCCCCCGACGCTCACTGCCAGGTGAAAGCTTGCCGAGTTGTTAGTTCCACGAGGGCGGATGTTGGTGCGTAGCCGGTCTTGCTCAGGACAAACGCCCGTGCGGTCGCTTCTCGCTCACGTGCAGTGCGGGACTCCCTCCAGTCTTCCGTGCCGCGCAGTCCTCTGCGACCTCCTCTAGCGCATCCGAGATCGTCAGTTATGCAGCTGCCGCGTTATCCCGCACCGAATTGCTGGCGCCCTCGAGTGCCCACTTCGGCGTGATCGCGCCCTCATCCCCGGTTCAGAGTTCCTCTATCACGAGCCGACCCATGACAGTTCTTTGGTTCTGGGTTACCGCTCGGTATCGGGGATCCTGCTCGATGCGATCAGCGAGATGCGCCACGCGCACGGCGTGGGTATCGCGCCCGACGACGCAGGCGGCCCGTTGTTGTTGCGCCCCCACGCTCTGGCGGGCGCTGAGTTCGGGCGCCAACTTCCTGGCCGCGAGGAACAGGCCTGTCGCCCCGAGTCCGGACAAGCGCATCGAGATACTTTGCAGCTCGCCGCAATGCTCTCGAGCGAGATCGACAACATCGGCCGGCGCTGCGTCATCGAACCCGTCGAGGAACTCGTCTGCGTCGAAGTAATCGACTGTGACGTTTATGCGCCAGTATGCGCTGCACCAGATCGAGTGCCTCCTCCACGGAAGTGTGGCCCGCCTGAAGGGCGAAGGTGGGCTCCTCAAGGAAAATCGCATCGATGACGGGGAGCGAGCGCCTCTCGGCGCCGTCTCGGAGTGAGGCGGTCGAATGAATCCGGCGTGCACGCGCTTTCGAGAATCTCTGATTCGCACCCCGTAGGCGGAATCGCTTACTAGCGAACTGCGCCCAGTTCGATGAGGAGGACTCCATCTGTTGATGAGCACGACGTTTCGTCCCATGAGCCAGGTTCGCCGCCGGCTCTCGAGTTGACTCTTCCGTGGCATCGATCGCTCAACTGTTCTTCTTCGCCTTCTCCCGGATCAGGTCCAAAATCTCCGCAGGATCGAGGCCAATAACCAGCCAGGTCCGGGGCGCAATCGGCTTGTCAGCGATCTTGAGTTCCGTCTCGAGCCCGGTCATGAATGCATGTGCTCGTTCAGAAGTCCAGTCTTCAGGAATCGCCCGCAGGATGTCGCGGAGACCAGGCAGCACACCGAGCAGTTCATCGAATTGCCACGCCGGGTAGCGGCGTCGCTTTCCAACGGTGAAGAAGTATAGAGCTCCACCGTGCGCGCGTCGCCGCACCTGTCGTGTGCCTATGCCGAGGAAAGCGGCCGCCTCATCATCGCTCAGCGAATCGACGACTGCTTCGATTCTTGCTCTGAACTCTGGCCGGAGCCGATGCCTCGAACCCTCCGGATCTGGCGGGGCGAGAACATCCGCGCCTCGCTCTGCGATGAACGCCGTCATAGTGGTCAGGAGAGCGCTCACCAGCTTTCCGTCACGTCCCTGCTCTGCAGCCGTCTCAATGAGGTGATTCAAGGACTTCGAAATGGTGTCAGCGTCGACTTGAGTCCACGGCTCCCATTCCGCGGTCGCCGCGTGCTCCTCGCGATCATTGGTCGATGTCATAGGAGTACTTCTCAAGAATGCCGGCGACGATGTGGGGGTTCAGGCCGAGATCGAGCCAGTCGCAGGGAGAGCGGTGCCGGCCGTCGACTGCGAGTTCCATGCGGGGCGCGGCCATGAAGTAATGTTCCGCAGCCAGTGGCCATTGCTCCGGCATAGCCGGAGCGACGATGTTGATGCCTTCGACAACCTGCTTGTCCGGCTGGGGCGAGAACTGCCATGACGGATACAGCGCTTCACCATCGTGTGTGACCACTCGGAGGTACCCGGCCTTCGTCAGGCGCCTCAACGCGGTTTGGCTGATGCGGAGTCGGGCCGCCGCGCCTTCAAGATCAAGAGTCACCGCCGCCACCGCGTCGCTCGGCCCACGGCCAGATCGCGGAGGCTTCTTCCGGACGAGGGCTTGGATGTGTCGTTCACGGATGGCAATTTCGCGGAACTGCGGTCCTGTACGCAGGCTTCGGCTGACTCCCTTGTCGAACTCGATGAAGCCGCCCTGCTTCCATTTCGACAACGCGAAGTATCGGAAGCGGTGGACCGCCTGAATTCGCTCGGCGGCTTCCCACCCGGTGAGGACCGAAGGTGCTCCGCCCGTCTCGGGCAGGAGATGCTCGAACACTTCGCGGAAGGTGGGGCCCTCCGAGAACTTGCGATGATGGTGCATGACGAACAGTGAGGCTGCCAGCCCCCATTCGCGTCCTGAGGCGCCTCGAGTGAAATCACTGAATGTCGTGATCCACGCAGCAGGCGGGCTCACTGTCCCTCCCCACCACGGATTGACACTGCGTGTTGATCGTGGATTCGGCTTGGCAGCTGTCATCCTCTCGCTCCTTCTGAGTCAGCCGGGTCTGCCGGGAGTTTCGCTTCGTCCGGCGCGGGATGTGCTGGTGCGCGATCGACGATTTCGACGTGTTGCGATCAGCTCCCGCTCTCAACATTATGGCTTACTCGTAAGCCCATACAAGGCTGCCATCGTCGGAACGCTTGATGATGTGAAGAACGGCGTGAGTGCGGCGGATGCAGAGTGGCAGGACTTCGTCCTGAAACTTTCGGTCCAGCTGCGCCGGCTCCGTCTCGAAGTGGGATTGAGTCAGGAGGAAGTGGCGTCTCGTGCAGGCCTGAGCCGCTTCATCTACCGCCAGTACGAAAGCGGTGAGTCACGGAGGGGCACCGCAGCCAACCCGGCGTTGCGCTCAATTTTGTCGATCGCTCAGGTACTTCAAGTGCCGATCGAGGAGCTTCTTCCGAAGCCAATCCCCGACCTCCGCAGCCGGTAGCGGTCGACTACAATTCCAGTTCGCCCTCAACGCGGGGCGAGCTGTCGTCCTGTGGATCGAAGTCGAACGTCGCCTGTCGTCTCAGTCTGCGTCGTCTCGCCTCCGCGATCGAGTTCGCACCGCGCTTCTCAGGTGTGGTCGACAGCGGAGCTTCGGAGTCAACTTCCATCCTGATACCGGGATTTGAAGGATCGATGGCGTCATTGGCGCCGGCAGAGGCCGGCGCCGGGAGACTTCCGAGAGAGTTGTGCTCAAGTTCGACCTGGAGGCCGTTCAAGTCGCTCTCTCCCTGCAGCTCGCTCGTCGATGCGTCAGTCGGTGAGTCACTCGGCTCCGCATCGACAATCGCCGCCGACGGCATTTCCTTCGCAGGCTGATCGATAAACTTCCGCTCGCGAACCGACGTCGCGCGCTCACTCTCGAGCTGGGCCCAATAGATGGCCATGCGGGCCTCGACCTCGCGTTCATCCTCTGCGGTCAATACGGATCTCATTACGCGCGCGGATCGCGCTATCGCATCGACGTGGCTGGCGATCCGTCGCTCGAGTGCGGCCGCGGTGTAGTCCTCGCCAATCGTGGAACCACGGCGGCGATCGCTGGCCGTAGGTGCACGGAAAGATCTGTCGTGCGCTCGACGCATCATCCCAAAAGACAGTTGATCAGCACCTCGATCTGCGCGTTCGACGGTCACCCCCTCGGTACGCGCGTTCGTGACGAATGTTGCCCAGTCTGTCGTACTGCGGGCCGTCACTGCGCTGTCAATACGGTGCTTCAGAACGAGCAAGCTGAAAGGCTCGAGCCGACGCGCTGTACCCGACTCCGCTGTCGCGCGCTCTGCGAGCCACTGCGCATGGCGTGTTGCCTCGACAAGTGCGCGCTGCTCCTTCGTCGCCGCGCGGCGGAGTCTGCTGGGCTCGCCACGATCGCGGCGATCCAGCGCGTCGGTGTATGCCTGTTTCAAGTCGTCACGCTGATCGAATCCCTCGCGCTCCAGAACCGCCTCATGCGTCTCGACCAGGCGCGCATGCATGACGACCGCGCTGTCTAAGCTGTCGCCCGTCAGTGTGTCTACACTGGATGCGACCAAGTGGTTGTGCAGGCAACCGCCGGCCCCGTCCCGCTGAGTGACGACTAATACTTGGTGCCCTGCGAACACCTCTTCGGCGAGTGCGACACCGAGGTCCTGTGCAGTCATCCAGTCGCTCGGATCGCCGGGGTCAAGCTCACCGTTCGCTGAGAAACTCTGGATGACGTGATACGCCTGCACGTATGCGCCGGGCTGATTCTTGCCCCACTTCTCGCGAACATCTCGCATTTGGTCCTTGGCCAATGACACAAGCAGTCCACCCGTCCCGGATGCCATCACGTAGCGCTCGCCTCGCTGATCTTTCTTGGGCTCGAGAACGTAGCGGATGAGGTCGTCGGCGGAGCGCGCGGAGCTCGCCATCACGACAGCCATATCTACTTCACGCCTCGCTCGGGAAGACCGCGTTGCACTAGGTGAGCGATCCTTCGTTCAATCTCGTCGGGGATATGCCGAAGGTCAGCCGCGGCCTGCAGAGCATCTGCGAGTTCCTCGTAAGGAACCGCCTCCTCTGTGGCAAGCCGAGCGGCGATTCGATTGAGGTCGCCGCCGATTCGTGCGATGTGCCTTCGCATCGGCGCGATCTCATATCCGAGCCGGTCTGAGATCGCCCAAAGCCCCCACTCGGATGCGTTCCCGCTGCCGCGCTGGATCGCGAGAGCACGGGCCTCGATCTCTGCAGCACTCTTCTTGTCTCGTACGAGGAGCCGCACAGCCTCGCTAAACGTGACGTCCTCAAGCGCCCGTCGTGACCGCAACGCGATCGCTTCGCGCAAGTCCTTGACGCTGCGCTCTTCCTCTTTGCTGAAGCGGATACTGCGGCGTTCGCCGAAGGTCGTCTTTTTGTGGCGCGTGTGCCTCGTCGGCTTCTTCTTCGCGTCCCCGGTCGCTGCCATCTGTCGGTCCACCTCGTTCGAGTTCAAGTGCAGACCGGCCCGCTGCTTGCGCGTATATGAGCGTATTGTGAGCATAGCCCAACGACCGCAAGCAGTTTATCCGTATGACAATCGACTTGAGCGCGGCTAGGAGATCACGTCGTCGCGTCCTGGCATACAGACCTAGAGGCGGCCCCGGCTGACCAGGAGGCGTATGCCTACGTGGAGCACGACCTCGACGTACGGCATGGCAGCGATCGCCAACTTCGCGCCGCGGGTGGCATTGGACTGATCAGCTATCAGGTGATTGGTACCCTCGGCGACTGCCTTTGCTTTGTCCTCGCTGTCCGTCAGCTTGTCGATGAGATAGCGCCAGCGTTCGTCGCTGAGGTCAGGCTTGTTCAGCTCGCCCGCAATGATGTCGTGGGTCTCGCCGAGCGCCTCGAACGCCTGCTTGCTGTTCTCGTTCATCGCTGAGGTGGTGGTGCGCAGATCATCCTCGACCGCGGTCACTGCCCAGGGCGTAGGCGTGGAGCTGCGGGTTGGTCTTGATGGGGTGGGGCTGGAGCTCGGGAGTGGCCTCGCTCAGATGCTCTGCCAGCGCGACCACCTGCGCGTCAGTGAGGCTGTCGCGCGACTCCGCGCCGATCGCCTTCGCGACTGCGTCTTCGTTGTCGAGCGTCGTCGGTCTTCATTCAGCGGGCTGCGTTGTCCTTCTCGGGCTACTGGCGCGCCCGCAGTTCGTTGAGCTTCTTTCGCGCGTCCGTCGCAGCCTTCTCGGCCTTCTTCAGTTCTCGTTCCGCACGTTCGACGGCTTCGTCGCGCTTCCGTCTCGCCTCCGCCATTCGCCCTGCGGCCTGCGGCCTAAACGGCCCTCACGGAACTCACGACGACGCGGGCCATCTCGCAGTCCGCACACCGGGCGGTCGAGAAGCTCGGGCGCTGGTTGGAGTGGTGCACACTTTGCTCTATGTCGTGACCGCAGGTCAGCGTGCGCTCACAGAGGTCCAGTTCTTCTTCGCGGCGCGGACTGCTCAGGAGGACTCGGTTGATGTCCTCGTACTGCTCGGGTGACATTGGGATCGGTGGGCAGCAGTAGCCGCAGTGAGTGGCGCGAGATGCGGACACGCTCCAGCGGTGGGCTTCGCAGTTCGGATGCATCTCCTTGTACTTCGCTTGGTCGGCATCGCATTCGATCTTCTGCTCGGCGTGAGGCACATCCCTTCGGGCCAGTTGCCGAGGTTGTCGATGACCGGCAGTTCGCAGCCTCGGCATGGCTCGCCGGCCGCTGCCTGCTCGCGGGTCAGTTGCATCCCCTTCTCTCGCCACTCGCGCCGCTTCGCTCCGTCGCCCTGCGCCCTCGCCTCCTCCTTGAGTGCACTTGTCATTTGACGCTTCGCCGCACGCTCTGCCTTCTGCTCGTCCATCAGCGTCAGCGTCGGCATCCGGCGCTCCTCTCGATGTCGGAGGCCTCGCGCACACTGATCTCGTGGCAGACCTATACACGAAGGATGGCCGTCCGCTGCGGCGCAGCGGTGACAAGTTGTTTGCGCGCTCGGGAACGTACTTAGGCAAGATCAAGGGCGACTACGTCTTCGACCCGTCGGGTCGCTACGCCGGCACCATCGTGGGGGAGCGGGTTGTTTACCGTTCGACGCACTCCGCTCGGATCTCGAGTCCTTCCGTCTCGGCGAACCGTGGAGGGAGCGGTGCAGGCAACCGCGGCGCCTCCGGCATGTGGGGCGACGAGCCTCCGTTCCCGGACTGAGCCAATGGGCGTGGGAGGAACGCTGGCCCTACAGTGAGTCTGGTGAGGGACCTTCCACTTTCCGCCGGCGGCGACCTGGTCACGCGCCTGGCCCGCGAACGCGACCCCGTTCGCGCCGTCGTCGAACTCGTCTGGAATGCGATCGATGCTGAGGCGGATACCGTCCGCGTGACGCTCGCTCGCTCCGAGATGGATGCAATCGAAAGCGTGACGGTCGAGGACGACGGCCACGGCATCACTTCCGATGAAGTGCGGGCCACGTTCGGGCGTATTGGTGGCTCGTGGAAGGCGCTTGCAGCACGGTCGAAAAACGACAAGCGCGGACTCCACGGCAAGCTCGGCGAAGGCCGTCTCCGTGCTTTCGCCCTCGGATCACACGTGACTTGGGCCAGTGAAAGCGTCAACACCGCGGGCGACCGTGAGCGGGTCATGATCGAGGGCGCGAAGGAGCGCGCAGAACCCTTCAGCTGGGAAGCGTCGCCGTCGACTGAGACGGTCACCGGCACGGTCGTCACCGCGCTGAATGAACAACACCGCAGCCTGAACCCGCTCATCAGCAACACGACGCTGACGGTTCTCACCTCGCACTTCGCGCCTGTACTGCTCAACGACGAGAAGCTGGCGATCGTCTTCGACGGGGCGGAGCTCGACCCTGCTGACGAGATCCTCGATGACACAACCGTGACGGTCGCGCTCGATTCCGGTGCGGAAGCGCTTGTCTCGGTGCGCATCATCGAGTGGCGCACTGGTAAGCACCGGGCCGTGTACTTCGGTGAGGACGCCGAGCGCTTTGTTGTCGAGATGTCGGGCGCCGAGCTGGAGAGCCAGGCCGCCTTCTCGGCATACGTGACGTGGGACGGTTTCGACGTCGACTCGCTCTCTGACCTTGGGCTCGGAGAGATGGCACCCGACCCGGCTGGGGCTGTCTGGCGCGCGACTAACACGGCCGTTCGCGAGCACTTCGCGTCGCGGCGCCGCGCGCGTCGTCGGGACCAGATCGACGACTGGAAGAACAAGGGCATCTATCCCTACAAGGAGGAGCCCGCCACCGAGGCGGATAAGGCGGAGCGCGCCGTCTTCGACATCGTGTCGAGTGCGCTGGTACCGCAGATTCCGAAGAGCAAGGACGGCGCGCAGCTCACCCTCAACCTGCTGCGTGATGCCCTGAGGACCGACCCCGAGAACCTCGCCCTGCTGGTCAGCGAGTTCGTGGCGTTGACCGAGCAGGACCGTGAAGCGCTGACGAAGCTGCTCAGCGAGACGACGCTGGCCGGCGTCATTCGGGCCGCCAATCTGGTGACGAGTCGGCGTAAGTTCTTGGCGGGTCTTGAGCATCTGCTCTTCGATCCGGACGATTCGAAGAAGGTCGGAGAGCGGGACCACCTCCACAAGATCCTTGAGCACGAACTCTGGATCTTCGGCGAGGAGTACCACTTCATGAACAGCGAGCGTGGGCTGACACAAATGCTCCGCACCCACCTCAAGCTCGAGGGCCTTCCGGATGGCAAGGTCGAGCCGGTCAAGCGCTGGGACGGCAAGTCGGGCCGCGTGGACCTGCACGTGGCAGCCATGTCGCAGGAGCACGATCGAGTTCGGCATCTCGTTGTCGAGTTGAAGGCACCGGGCGTCACTGCCGGTCGCAAGGAGCGCGACCAGGTCGAGGACTACGTCAACGTCGTGGTGAGCACGCCAGCCTTCGCCAGCGAACGAGGAACCTGGGACTTCATCCTCGTGGTCACAGACTACGACGAGTTGATCGAGAACTCCTTCAAGAGCGACAACCGCGAGGTCGGCCTCGTTCTCGAGCCGGAGCGGAAGCCCGGCAGACCGGCGGCGCGTGCGTATGTGCGACGGTGGAGTGACATCATCGCTGAGAACAAGCGCCGTCTCGACTTCGTGACCAGCTCGCTCGAGTTCGACCCGTCGCTCGCCGAGGGACTCGCGTTCATTCGTGAGGAGTACGCGGAAATGATTCCTGAGGGTCTGGCGTCTCAGGAACCGACCGGCGATCACGATCAGTAGCTAGACGATACCCGGTCTAGGTCTGGATCGGCCCGCGACATCGACTGGCGACTAGCCGGTGTTGCCCCACTTCCGTAGGCTGCGCTCTCGGATGGCGTAGCCGCCGGACATCTTCATGCGCCAGGTCGCCATCTCGACGCTGACTTGGTATCGGTTGGCGACGACGAGCGGCGCGATACCCCTGATGACCGCGATCTTTGCTTTCTCCTGCGGAACGAGTAGTGCCCCAGCCAGCTCTTCGGCTTCCTTCTCCTGATCCTTCGACGTGCCGCCACAGCTGCTGTCGGTGCCCGTCCATGGCGGTGACGGATTGTGCTCGGCCTCGAAGTGCGCTACCTCGTGCGTCAGGTCAGAGCGGATGCGCTCGTTGCTTCGCTCAGGGTTGTAGATCACAAGGCTGCGTCGACCATCGCGAAGGAGTGCCGCGGACCAGACGTGGGGCTTCTCCTCCAGGAAGCGGCGCATGGCCGCTTCCTGGAGGAGAAGTCCCTCAGGGAGATGAACGGGATGCCGTTCTCGCCCGACCAATGGAACGGATCGAAGGGCACGTCCTCTGACAGGTCGTAGTCCGTCCTCACCTCCTTGGCGAGTCGGCCGAGAGCAGCCTTGTTCATGACTTATCTCGTCTTCCTCGTGGAGCGAAAGTAGTCGAGTCCTGACTTCAAGATCGACTCGAGGTGTTGCTTGTCCTGTTCGTCCAGGTCGCTACGCGCACGAAGCAGTGCGTTGATCGATGAGCCGAGCTCTGGCTCTTCTCGGTTGGCGAGCTCGTCAGCATCAACCATGAACTGATCGGCGGGAATTCGTAGCCACCGGACAATTCGCGCGAACGCGTCAAGATCGGGGCGCTGTTCGTTGCGCAGCCGGGTAAGAAGTGACGGGCTGACGCCGATCTGGCCGGCGGCCGTTCGCCAAGAGATCTCGTCTGCTTTGACTCGCGTTTCGAGTGCGCTGGCGAGGCCTGCTACGTCGATGACTGTGTGTGACATGAGGCTCCCAATCTTCTGGGCCGTCCTGCGGCCCGTACCTCCAGCGTAACCCGTGCGCGATGAAATGTTGCGCAACTGGAACAACGTGTTACTCTTGAGGTATTGTTTTGCTACTAGAACACCTCCGAGGAGGAAGGTATGGCGAAGAACACCGGCAAGGGCTACCGGCAGGGCGCAGTGACGGGGCGCTCGCAGACCTACAACCCCAAGACCCAGACCCACGTTAAGCGGGATGCCTCCACAGGGCGGCTCATGGACGGCAAGAGCGACGGGAAGCCCTTCAAGGGCGTCCGACGAGAGGACTAATGATGGAGATCGGACTCGGGGCGTTCATCAAGTTCGCCAACGCCACCCCGCGGGCTCGTCCCCGCCTGGCGCGCCAGATCGCAGAGCAGTCGCGGAGTGATTACGCCCCTGCGACGGATTTCTGGCGTCCTATGCGACACGCGATCAACCGTGACCGCAAGACCACCCGTGACGGCGAGGCGCTGCGTCAGGTCGCACAGGCGGCTCCCGATCGTCGTCGCCCGAGCTTCGAGGAGATCAGCGTCCGCTGGGACGGTGTCGCGCCGCGCTGGAACGGTGCCGCCCATATCCCGTCGCACGCCGCCCGGATCGAGATCGGTGGGCTGCAGGTTCGCGTGAACCCGCTCTTCTCCGAGCAGTGGACCGATGGTCATGCCGAGGCTGCCTACGTCTGGTTCAACAAGGAGGAGCTTCGGGACGACACGCTCGCGGGAGTCCGGCACCTGTTGACCCGCGACGGCCTCGAGACACATCTCGAGCCGGTCTTCATCGACGTGCGCCGCACCTTGACGGTCGCCGCAGCACCCGCCGACCTCATCGATGATTGGCTCGAGGAGCTCGGCGCGGAGTTCCGCGGCCTGGCGGCGTAGGAGGCGGGTCGTGGAGGAAGCGAAGAGTCGCAGGACCGGCGCCATCTGGGACGCCGAGGATTTTGCTGCCCTAGGTTCGGAGGAGCGGGATGTCCTGCGCGAGACGCTGATTTGCACCGGGTGCGGGGCCGACGCCTACTTCATCCGCGAAGCCCGCAACGGTCGTCGCGCCTGCTTCGGTGCTCGACCGCACCGCGAGGACTGCGAGCTGGCTTCCTTCGTCACGGAGGACGGTGGCGGTGCTCCGCTCGATGAGGTCGACGAGCTCATCAACGCGGGCGACACTTTTCGGATTGACCCGAACCGGGGCCGCGCCATCCGGCACGTTCGCCACGACCCGACAGCGCCGCCCTCGACTGGCGGATCGGCCGTCCGCTACACCCGTCGGGGTCGAGGCAACGTGCGCCAGTCCTCGATGGGGCTTGGTCGACTCCTTCGTCAGCTCGTGATGCGCGAGGCGTTCCGGCGCAGCCGGACGCTGCTGATCATGTCCGACGACACTCGTCAGACAGTCAAGTCCGGGTGCGTGCATCTCTCGGAGATCGAGGACAAGCACCGGAACCGCCTGCGTGTGTACTGGGGCACGATCCGCTTCCCTCGCCCGAAGGAGGACGGCGGGGCCTGGCTCAACACCGGACGTGGGTCACCCACCGTCGTGATCGAGGAAGATGAGCTCGCGACGCTGCTCGAACGCTCCGGACTCGATGAGCTCGAAGACTTGTCAGGATCCTTCTTCGCGATCATGGGCAAGCTCCGGCATGGTCCGAACGGCCGGCAGTACTTCTTCGTCAACGAAGATGTCGACTGGATGGCGATCCGGCCCTTCGTTGATGACGAGGCGTTGAACTAGATCGGTTGCGAGCAGCCGCTCGGGTTTGACGCTCAGTTCCGCTTGAGGCCGTGCCGACGGCTCGAGCGCGTCCTTGAAGTGGCTCTCCGCGGTGTCGATGTCTCGCGTTGGTGTCGAAGGGTCGAAGACCCGGAGTAGCGAGCGAGAACGAACTTCCCGAGGTGCCGGCCACGGCTCTCGGTCCCATCCGCCCGCTGAGCGTGCGGATCACCTACGGGCTGCGTGCGCAGCTCGAAGTGATCGCGCAGCTCAGTCGACCGACCACGTGCACCCCGCTCTCCGCAGCCCCGAGCGGGCATACCTAGTCCATATGGGCGTCGACCTCGGACCCACGGGAGGATCCGTGCCGGGCCGCCGTTGCCTAAGTGACAACGTTTTGACTGTTGCCGGCGGGCCAGATAGCTCATAATTAGGTGCACAAAGGAGAATGAGCAAAACACTGTTTGCCTGCTCGAATAGACCACCCGAATGAAGCCCTTTCGCACTAACCCACCTGCCCGCTTGGCCCAGGAAGCCACTCTGTGTGCGCAGCTAGACGAGGACGTCTGATGCAGATCACCCATCTCCGGATGTCCGGCTTCCAGTCGTTCGGCCATGACGCGACCGAGATCGCGCTGCGCGACATTACCTACGTCCTCGGCCCGAATGGCGCAGGCAAGACGGCGGTGCTTGAAGCACTTTCGCGGCTCTTCAGCCCGCTGTCTGCGCAGCGAAAGATTCGTCACTCCGACTTCCACATTCCGAGCGACCAATCGACGGATGAAGTACATGCCGGCGGGCCAGAGTTGTGGATCGAAGTGGATGTCGAGATCCCGGAGTCGGGTGCAGAGGGAGACCATGCAGCGGTGCCAGCGAACTTCGCGCACATGCGCATTGCGACCGAGGACGGTGTGCCGCGCATCCGGGTGCGACTCACGGCCACCATCGCTCCGGACAACGTGATCGAGGAGAAGCTCGAGTACATCCTCGAAGCGGACGCGGACGGAGAGCCGCTCCAGCGGTCCGACATGTCGCGCTTCGACCGCGCCAACATCGAGGTGCATTACCTGCCGGCTCGTCGCGACCCCGCCGAACACATCGCTTACACGACCGCTTCGCTGGTCGGCCGCGCGCTTCGCGCCGCGGACTGGACGGCCGAGCGTACGACCCTCGACACGCTTTCGAAGGATCTCACCGAAGCACTTGCCGACAACGAGGCCGTGAAGAGCATCGGTGTTCAGCTCGCGGGGGAGTGGAAGGGACTCCACTCGGGCGCCTTCTTCACCGACCCCTCAATCGCCTTTGGCAGCGGCGATCTGGAGAGCGTGCTCCGACAGCTCACGGTGTCGTTTGCGCCGTCGCCAGCGGGTTCGTCCCTGCCGTTCGATCGGCTCAGCGACGGGCAGAAGTCGCTGCTGTACATCTCGCTTGTGCTCGCCTGGCAGTCCCTCGCGCGCGGAGTGCTGGATGGCACGGAGACGTCGTTCGATCAGCACCGCTTGCGTCCCCCTGTCCACACCGTCATCGCGCTGGAGGAGCCCGAGAACAGCCTCGCTCCGCAGTATCTCGGCCGCATCATCCGGCAGCTCCGAAAGGCTGCGGAGCACGGCGACTCCCAGTCGCTCATCGCGACGCACTCACCCGCTCTACTCCGCCGGGTCGACCCTGAGTCGATCTGCTTCCTGCGCCTCGATGGCACCCGCCAGTCTCAGGTGCGACGGATCGTGTTGCCCACGACGGCGAAGGATGATGCCGCCAAGTACGTGCGGGAGGCCGTGTTGGCGTTCCCTGAGCTCTATTTCTCGCGGTTGGTCGTGCTCGGAGAGGGCGACAGCGAGCAGATTGTACTTCCCCGCGTTCTCGCCGCGGCGGGCATCGCGGAAGATGACGCCTCCGTGTCGGTCGTGCCGCTCGGCGGACGCCACGTCAATCACTTCTGGCGCCTGCTCAACGAGTTGGAGATTCCGCATGTCACCTTGCTCGACCTCGATTCTGGGCGGCATCAGGGTGGCTGGGGTCGGGTTCGCAACGCGCTGAAGCAATACAACAAGCTGAAGCAAACCTTCGCCCAGGACAAGATCGACGCACTTCCGGAGTGGGACGATGCGAAGGACTTCCCGACCTTCACCGGGGGCAAGGGAGCGATCAACGTCCTCGAGAAAAGGGGGGTCTACTTCTCGCACCCCGTCGACCTGGACCTCATGATGCTCGAGGCGTTCCCGGACGCCTATGGCGCGAAACCAGCGGTTGCTCCCGACGAGAAGACCGTCGCTGCTGTCCTCGGCAGATCTCACGCGAACGAGGATCGCCTCCCGGCGGACGTGCTCGCTCTCTTCGCCGACTACCACCGCATGTTCGACCTGAGGAGCAAGCCGGCCTCTCACCTCAAGGCGATGGCGGCGCTGCCGGACGAGAAGCTCCTCGAAGATCTTCCCGAGGTGCTCGGACGTCTCGTCGCGGACGTGCGCGCGAAGCTTGAGGCGCTCCCCGAGTGATCCATTCCGATGACTGGCGTCCGGTCGGTGGACTCGACCTCGAGTCGAACGCGCTGAAAGCGGTCCGCGAGACCGCGGCGAACGTCGTGGTGACCGCCGGCCCTGGCGCTGGCAAGACGGAGCTACTGGCCCAGCGCGCGGACTACCTCTTCCGAACTGGGGCGAGCCCCTATCCGAAACGGATCCTGGCGATCTCGTTCAAGGTCGATGCGGCGCGCAACCTGCGGTCTCGCGTTCGCCTGCGCTCCGGGGCGCAATATGCTGCCCGGTTCGACAGCTTCACCTTCCACGCCTTCGCCAAGCGACTGATCGACAACTTCCGTCCGGCGCTGACCGGACAGAACGCCCTCAACCCGGACTACCGGATCGACGCGCACACTCGGATACAGAACGAGCAGATCGCCTTCGATGATCTCGTCCCTCTCGCGCTGGAGATCTTGGAGAAGAACGCCTACGCCCGCGGGGCGCTCCGGCAGACCTATAGCCACGTCTTCATGGATGAGTTCCAGGACGCGACGACGGCACAGTACGCATTCTTGAAGCAAGCGTTCGCGGGCACCGGAGTGCAGCTCATCGGCGTCGGCGACACCAAGCAGCGCATTATGGGCTTCGCCGATGCGCTTGAAGGGGTCATGGCGACGTTTGCGTCAGATTTCGGCGCGACGGAGCTGCAGCTATACCAAAACTTCCGGTCGAAGCCGCGCCTGAGACGGATGCAGAACCGTATGGTTCTCGAGATGGATCCAACAGCCGCCAGCCCCGAGGCTGACCTTGTCGGTGATGACGGTGTGCTTCAGGTGCTCCGCTTCGACACCGACGATGACGAGGCGGCAGCTGTGACCGCATTGATTCAGGAGTGGCTCGACGCTGGCGTGCCGCCGCGGGACATCACCGTGCTCGCTCGGCAACAGCCGCATCTGATCACGGCCGTGCTGGCCGAGCACCTCACGGCAGCCGGGATTCCCTTCCGCAACGAGCAGCAGTCCCAAGACCTGACGGCAGAGCCGGTCGCGGCCCTGATCTTCAACTACCTGCGGGTGGTTGCGGATGAAGGACGACCGATCGCCTATGGCGAGCTCGTGCGCGTTGTGACTCGGGGCGGTATCGACGAGGTCGACGGCGTGCTGGACAGCAAGCTGCGCACACTTCTTCGCAGGGATCGCCTGATCGTGCGCGCCGCAGGCTTCGACCAGACGGACTTTGCGTCGTGGAAGCCGCTCATATCTCCGTTCTTGAAGTTCGTGACGCGTCCGGCGCTGAACGCACTCTCGCCGTCGTACCAGCAGGGCTCCCGCCTTCACGACGTCATCAAGGAAGCGGCCGGCGCATTCAAACGCGAGCTCGACGTGGATGGCGATCCCGTCGCGGCACTCGACCGACTCTCGGAAGAGGACGCCGTGCGAATCCTGACGGTTCATAAGTGCAAAGGCCTGGAGTTCGAGAAGGTCGTTGTTTTCGGTGTCGAGCCGCAGTTCTTCTGGGGTAACGACGACGCCGATGTGAAAGCGGAGTTCTTCGTGGCAATCTCACGAGCGAAGGACGAGCTCGTGCTCACGACAGCGCTGAGCCGGTCGAAGCCCTCAGGAGCGAGTTACCGCTGGAAGACGACTTCACCTGCGCACGAGGAACTGCTGGGGTACGCCGATGAGTGGGCTTAGCTGAAGGCGATCGGTCATACAACGTCGTGAGGCGGCGCGAAAAAGGAGTCATCACGACTATCGCCCAGCAGATTCACGCGCGTAGGTAGTCGCGGGGAAGCAATTCCTTCGCGGCGAGGACTGAGCTCGGCGTGCGCCTCGGTTCAGAGTGCGCCATGGGTGTGGCCAAACGGACTCGCGACATAGGCGCCGGAGCGCGCGAGCTTCTTTCATCCGGCAAAGATCAGAATCACGCCAAGCAGCGGACCGAACCACCAGTGCGGGGTTCCGGTCGCTCTTGATGCCGTCGCCATCTGCGTAATCGATCGACGACGATTCCTGTCGCAGCAACCGTGCGGCCTATGTTTCTGTCCGCCACCGATGCGCCGGGAGCCATCGCCCCGGGGCGCAAATCGTGAACTGGGTGAGGACAGTCAGGCCGATGCGATCAAGGCTGCGAAGTAGCGATTGGCGACCAGGATCTCTTGGCCTCGCTCGAAAAGCATGAGCTCACGGACGTCGACGCCGATCTGCGCGCAGGGCGCCCCCGTGTTGACGGAGTCCGCCCCGCTCGGCAGGTCGATGAAGGGCCTAGAGGAGAGGGAGGATCGGCGTCGCAGCTGTCGGGCCTCCCTCTCGGGGCAAGCCGTTCCCGGCGAGGCCGCTTACGGACTGCTTCGGGTTGCCGGCTCGATGAGCTGAGCGACAGCCGCAAGCAGCCGAGCCGAGCGAATCGCCTCATCCTTGTCGCTCGCGACCTGCATCGTTGCACCGTTGCGGCTCTTGCGGGTTCGATGCTCTGGCCTGATGTCCAGAAGCTCATAGAGATCTTCGGCCAGTGCGCATCGTGCGTATCCGGCGGACTGCATAGCTTCTTCGATCCGCTTGTCGTACGCGGACTGCTCTGCTTGAAGCTCGGCGATCTGCTTTGCGCGAAGCTGGGAGGTGGTCATTCTCATGGCGTGCCTTTCAACGTTTTGGGGTGGGGAGCGACCCCGACTCGCGGGGTCCGGCTTGCAGGGGCTCGCGTCGACGCGCGAGGCGACTTGCGGTACCGCGGGATGCGCGTACCGAAGAGCGGCTGGTAGACATCGCCTAAGCGATTGACGCGGATCCGGGATGCGTTCGCGAGAAAGGAAGGCCTACGCGCTGAGTTCTTCCGCAGTGCTACGGCGCTCCTGTGCCATCAGCCACTCGTCGACGCTTTCGGGCCTGTAGCGGACGGCCCTGCCGCCTGCACGGATAAATGCGGGACCCGTGCCGCGGATGCGCCACTCGCTCAGAGTGCGCTCAGTTGTGCCCAGTGCCTCTGCCAGCGCCGCCGGCGTGATGAGCGTCGCGAGGACCGACGGAGAGGGGAGCGTGGTCGAAGCAGGCATACAGATCCCTGGGAGGTAGTTCTCTCTCCAAGAGACCCGCTTCATCTGGTCGTCGTGTACCGGCCAATATTGGTGAAGCGGTTGGTGCGGATGCACCGTCTCTGTCGCATCCCCGGAGCTTCCAGGAGGGCTACCGCCCGAACTGGGCTCAACCTGGAAGGGATTCGGAAACTAGCCTTTTACTTTCGGGCTGCAGAATCATGTATGCCGACACCGTAGCATACGTTTTCACTCGTTTGCGAGCAGAAAGCTGCGGTCGACGTCGTTGACGCGGGACGCTACAGATGTCAGTGGCGTGTCGTAAGCTCGCATCTCCACACTGAGAGCAGGACTTGCGGAGGACCGATGGGCAGCGCCTACTCGTACGACACCAGAGAAGGCAAACGGTGGGAAGCGCGATACCGCAAGCCCGACGGGAAGACCGCTCGGAAGGGCGGCTTCATGAGGAAGCGCGACGCGGAGGCCTACCTCACTACGGTGGAATCGGCGAAGCTCCAGGGATCGTACATCGCGCCGGGGGAGTCGCGTGTCACGGTCGGTACGCTTGGTGCGGCCTGGCTGACGGCACACGGAGCGGCGGTCAAGCCGTCGACGTTGCACAGTGATGAGAGCGCGTGGAGAGTCCACGTCGAGCCGGTCTGGGGAGATCGCCAAGTCGGAACAATTCGCCACACCGAGGTATCCGCGTGGGTGGCGGAGCTGAGCCGGAACCGGTCGGCGACGACCGTCAAGCGCTGTCATGGCGTGCTCGCTGCGATTCTGGACGGTGCTGTGCGGGACCGTCGCCTCCAATCGAACCCGGCACGCGACGTCAAGACACCTCGGAAGATTCCGAAGCCGAGGGCTTACCTCACCCATCAGCAGGTTGAGCGGCTGGCAGACGCATCGCTTTACCCGGACCTGGTGCGCTTCCTGGCCTACACGGGGCTCCGTTGGGGAGAAGCCACCGGGCTCAAGGTGGCGGACATCGACCTGTCGCGGCGCAGACTGAACATCACTTCGAACGCGGTGACCGTCAATGGGCATGTCGTCGTCGGTACGCCGAAGACCCACGAGAGGCGGACTGTCGTATATCCGGCCTTTCTGGACGACGCGATGACGCGAGCTGCGTCGCATAAAAGACCGGACGAATTGGTCTTTCCGGCGGATGCTGGAGGGTACCTTCGGCAGGGTAATGCCCAGTCGGGATGGTTTGCAGGTGCCTGCAAACGGGCGCGGCGAGAGGATGCGGCGGATGCCGCTGAGGCGCGTTCGCGCGGCGAGGGCATCCGTGCCGTCATGCCGCGAGTCACGCCCCATGATCTGCGGCACACGGCGGCGTCCCTGGCGATCAGCGCTGGTGCGAACGTGAAGGCTGTACAGAGAATGCTCGGTCATGCGAGTGCCGCGATGACCCTCGACACGTACGCCGACTTGCTCGATGACGATCTGGACGATGTTGCTTCGGCGCTGGACCGTCAGCGAGCCGCTGCGCTTCAGCAGTAACGCAGCAGTAACGGAACGCATGCGACGCACCGTGAACCGATGTGCGCAGATGTGAGCAACCTCCCCGTTTTTCCGCTGATTCCGCCCTCCCACGCACAGTCCGCTGGGCATCGATATGGGTTCAAATCCCACCGTCACCGCCACCACGAAGGCCCCGACTCCCTTGGAAACACTGGGATGCGGGGCCTTCGTCATGTCTACGTCTCCGCGATCAGCGATGTCTGGAATTCCGGCCATGTCGCTGCGACCGGCGCTCGCATCTGGGCGTCGGCCCGGGAATCGTGGGACTCGTCGCGCAAACTGAAGTATGTGGCGCGAGTTTCGATCGCCCTGAACGAGCCGCATCTCCTGTTGCCGATGAATGAGCCTCCGGCCGGCAGCTACAGCATCCTGCCCTGGGGGTCGGCGCTCCAGGTCACTGGGGAGGAGCAGCATCAGGATGTCCTTTCGGACTTCATCACTGGCATCGGTGACGGAATCGCCCTGGGAACGCTTGCGGTGATCGACGGCGGGACAGCGCGCGCACCGAAGACGCTGATCGAGATCCGGATCGATGGAGAGCGGGTCGGTCAGCTCACTCCCGCGTCCAGTCAGCACTTCGTGCCGACCGTCCGCCATCTGGAAACGCAGGGACAGGCAGCGGCGGCCTGGATCAGAGTGAAGGGGAGTGCGATCGCTGCTCAGGCAACCATCCAAGCTGCGAAAGCACACGAGTTGCCGGCAGATTGGTTCGAAGAGCCGAACACGATCCCGGTATTGCAGCGAAATGCAGGACCAGCGCGAGACTGAAGCTATCGCCCTGACCAGCTCAGGTGTCGCGCCACACTCCAACCACTCTCGCTCGCGTGACCATGCCTCCCCGGATAGTCCGGATAAGTGGTCTTATCGTGGCCAATGGGCCAGACGTTGAAGTGAGATGGGGCTGAGCAGGTATCTCGCGTTTGAGCAGTGCTCGAGCGGGATCGCGAGGGCGCTCGCGTCTGCAAAGTAGATCGTCTGCGAGGATCGAAGAGTGCCCGAACCTGTCGATGTCACCAATGCTGATCACTACGTGTGGGGCGAGGTCTCCGACGGGTGGCGACTATTCGACAGTCCAGGGCTGTCGGTGATCGAGGAGCGAGTACCGGCCGGAGCCGGCGAAGAGTGGCACGTGCACGAAACTGCGACGCAGTTCTTCTACGTGCTCGAAGGAACCGCTCAGATGCAGACCGCTGAGGGCGCCGTCGACCTCGAGGCCAGGCAGGGAGTCGAGGTCCCGCCTGGGCTCGCGCACCGGTTCTTCAACCCTGGGGAGACGGAGACGCGGTTCCTCGTGATCAGCACCCCAAACACGCGAGGAGACCGACGGCCCGTCGACGTCGCGCTCTGAGGCGTGTGCTTCGGATAGCGTGACCGAGTACGGTTCCACCGCCGTGCACCGGGGGGCCACGATGGCAACGGACAAGCTGAACGCTGAGCTGGATCGGATCTTCCAGGAGCGAGACCGCGAGAACATGGCGCCGACGATCGCGGCGCTTCGCCCGATCCTGGAGAAGCACCCACACGATCCGCGCGTGCTCTACGAAGTCGGCGGCGCGTTCGACACCGCCGGCGAAGAAGTCATGGCGAAGGGTTACTACCGGCGCGCCCTCGAGAACGGACTCCACGGCGACATCCGCCGCCGGTGCTTCCTCCAGTACGGATCCACGCTGCGCAACCTCGGCGATCTGGACAGATCAGCAGAGGTGTTCCGGACAGCTCGCGAGGAGTTCCCGGACGACGTGGCGCTGGGCGCATTCGAAGCGCTGACGCTGCATGCGCAGGGGCACGCGAACAGAGCATTGGGGAGCCTGTTATTGCTACTCGCGGATCACGTGCATGTCGATGAGCTCGAGCGGTACAAGGCCGCGATGCGCGGCAACGCCGACTACCTGGTCTCGCTCGACGCGCATGAGCACCGTTGAACGCTGGACCGGTGCATCGCCCTCGCGGGATGAGGGTCGCGCACGCTCGGGCCGAGATGGTGCGATCGTGAGTCTGTCAGCGGGCGCCGGGGGGCGTGCGCTGACATCGGGTGTGACGCCCGGCGGGCACCGGCGTCACCCGGGATGCCCCGCCAGCGTTACCTCCCTCGAGGCGGGGCATCCCACCTCGAGGACGTCTCGCTGCCCGTAGTCTCACGCGTTCATTGCTTGAGCATCGCGACGGCCAACTTGTGTTCGTCGTCGATCAGGTGGGAGTGGTCGTCGTCGCCGAGGTCGATGCGTACCCAGTCGATCGTTCCGGTGAACGCGTTGCCGGTCGCGCCGTAATCGGGTGAGACCGGCGATGCGAGGTCTTGGCCGACATCGACGGTCTCGTCGAAGGTGAACTGGTAGGGGATTGTCTTCTCGATTCGGCCTTCACCGATCTTGTCTTCGCCGGCGAAGAGGGTGACCGTGCCGCCTTTCGCGACGCCGCCTCCGTCGTAGGCGAAGTGTGCTCGCAACTGGCGGTCGCCGATTGGCGCAGGCTCGTCAGAGCGTACGATGTCGACGGTGATGCCGAGGAGGTTGTACGCGAACGCGAGAGCACCATCCTTCAGGTAGAACGACCAGCCTCCGTACGCGCCTCCTTGCGCGATGAGCACACCGTCAGCACCCGCGTCGGGGATCGATACCTGCGCGGTGACGGTCCACGACTTGTTCTTGATGTTGATCGTGGTGTTCTCGCTCATGCGCTTCATGCCGGGATAGAACTTCTGCGTGTCGCTGACGACGAGTTGCGGCCGGCCGGCGATGTCCGGGTTCATCCGCTCGGCGGAGCGAATGTCGAGGGGAAGCACGTTGAAGCGTGCCGCCTGGATGAGGAACAGCCGCTGCAGGTGAGCGAGGCGTTCGGGTTCCTCGGCGGCAAGGTCGTTGGACTGTGTCCAGTCTTCCTCGACGTTGTACAGCTCCCAGACATCGTCGTCGAGGCCATGGGATGACGCGAGCCAGGGATCCTTATGCTTCGCGACGGCCGTCCATCCCTTGTGGTAGATCGCGCGGTTGCCGATCATCTCGAAGTACTGGGTCTCGTGCTGCTCGGCCGCGTCGGCATCCGCGTCAGTGAAGGTGTAGTTCATCGCCGTGCCCTCGTAGGGGCGTTGGGTGACACCGTTGACGATGCTGGGCTCGGGGATTCCGGCGGCTGCGAGCACGGTGGGTGCGACGTCGATGACGTGACTGAACTGGTTGCGGATGCCGCCCTTCTCCACTCCGCCGTTCGGCCAGCTGACGATCGTGCCGTTGCGGGTGCCGCCCCAGTGGCTCGCCACCTGCTTGGTCCACTGGTATGGGGTGTCCATCGCGTGAGCCCACCCGACGGCGTAGTGGTTGTAGGAGCGCGGGGTGCCGATGTCGTCGATGTGATCGGCGACGTACTGTTCGGTCTCGATCTCGTTCATGTGGTTGATCGTGAAGCTCTCGTTGGTCGTGCCGTGCATCGACCCTTCGGCACTGGCGCCGTTGTCGCCGATGATCACGTAGACGAGGGTGTCGTCGAGGATGCCGAGCTCTTCGTAGGCGTCGAGCAGCCGGCCGACGTGGTGATCGGCATAGGCGAGGAATCCGGCGTAGACCTCCATCTGGCGGGCGAGAGCGGGCTTGATCAGATCGCTCATCTCGTCCCACGCGGGGATGCCCGGGCTGCGCTCGGTGAGTACGGCGTCGGGCGGGATGACGCCGAGCTCGAGCTGGCGCGCGAACGTTTCCTTGCGGATCTCGTCCCAGCCCTGGTCGAACTGTCCTTTGTACTTGTCGGCCCACTCAGCAGGCACATGGTGTGGTGCGTGAGTGGCGCCGGGGGCGAAGTAGGTGAAGAACGGCACGTCAGGCGCGAGGGACTTCTGCTCGCGGGCCCAGGCGATCGCTTTGTCGGTCATGTCGCCCATGAAGTGGTATCCGTCTTCGGGGGTACCCCAGGGCTCCACGGGTGTGGTGTTCTCGTACAGAGCCGGGTACCACTGATTGGTCTCGCCCCCGATGAAGCCGTAGAAGTACTCGAAGCCGTTGCCGGGACTCGGCCATCCATCGAATGGGCCGATCGCGCTCGCCTGCCACACGGGCACCTCGTGGCACTTGCCGAACTGAGCCGTGTTGTAGCCGTTGAGCTTCAGCGTCTCAGCCAGCGGAGCGCAGCTGTTGGGACGCAGCGAACTGTAGCCGGGTGCGGAGGTGGCGATCTCGGTGATCCCTCCCATGCCGACCGTGTGGTGGTTGCGTCCGCTGAGAAGTGCCGCCCTCGTGGGTGAGCAGAGCGCCGTGGTGTGGAAGCGGGTGTACTTCAGTCCTGCGGCCGCGACGCGCTCGAAGTTCGGGGTCTGCACGGGTCCGCCGAAGGAGCTGGAAGCGCCGAATCCGGTGTCGTCGATGAGCACGATCAGGACGTTCGGGGAGCCTTCAGGGGGGCGCACCGGGGTGATCGGCGGGAACGTGGTGTCGGGGTCGGTCGCGTCGTAGGTGACCGTGCCCGTGTAGGCGAGGTCCGGGATCGGAAGAACAGAACGCTGCACGTCGGACATCGCCACTCCCTGAGGTACGGCGAGCCGGTCTCGCCCTGTGCGGCCGAGCGTATGCGCCACGCGCGAGGCGGAAACGGGCGGGTCACCCTTCGAAGGTGAGGGGCGGGAACGCCCCGTCCTGCGAGGCCGCATCCTGTATCTGGCAGGCGGCGCCGGTGGCGTTGTCCGGCCGTTCCAGGCTCAGAACCATCTGCCGCCGAGAAGGAGCTTCTTGACGGCACTTCCACGAAAGCAGGATCCCCATGGCCGATCTCATCGTCATCGCATACGACTCCGAAGCGGACGCGGAAGCGGCGTACAACCGGGTGCAGGAGTTGCAGGGCGACCTCGTCGTAGAGCTCGCCGGGCTCGCACTCGTCAAGGTCGACGGCGAGGGTAAGACCAAGGTCGAATACCCCGGGACCACCGGCAAGGTGGGCGCCGGTGCCGCCGGCGGGGCTCGCTTCGGCGGACTGATCGGGATCCTCTTCTTCGTCCCCTTCGCGGGACTGATCTTCGGAGGACTCTTCGGTGCCCTGTTCGCGGGCCTGGACAAGACTGGCTTGGACGCCGAGTTCCGCAACCGCGTGAAATCGACGGTCACCGCCGGGAAGTCCGCCATTGTCCTCTACGCCGTGAAGCTCACCGAGGACAAGTTCGCTGCAGCGCTCGCTCCGTACAACGGCACCGTCGTGCAGACATCACTGTCGGAGGAAGACGAGAAGGAACTCATCCACGACCTGGGCTCGCACTGATCGATCGCTACGTGTGCGCTGAGGCGGTCGGCCCCAGATTCGTCGCGCGGGACGACGAATCTGGGGAGGCTGCTGCGCGATCCGTAGCCGACGCACCACCTCCGCAGCCGGCCCCATGCCTCTCAACGCCGGCGTCGGCGATGGGCGGCATCGTCACTCCACCTCGTTCGGGTAGGCCATGAACGATCCTCGTTCGGCGCTGGCCCACCGCCCAATCCAGTGGCATTGGACGATGTTCTTGCTCGGTGCGGTGTACGCCGTGCCCGCGATGATCGTCATGCCGTTCAGCCCAACAGCGGGGCTCGCTCTCGCGGTCGGGGTCATCCCGGTCGCCGCATTCGATCTTCCCGGCTACCGCAGAGGTCGACGCATCATCCCCCTCGTGGGGCTCCTCAGCGCTGTGGGGTTCCTGACCGGCTCTCTCTTGACGCAGGTGCCGTTCCTTGCGGTTTGCGCCATGTTCGGCCTCGCCGTCGGCTGCACCTGGTGGGCGCGGCAAGCTCGAGCGGGCGCGCTGGCGCTTGCGGTGGTTCTTCCACTCACGGGCATCGCGTTGTCCTATCGCGATCTCGCGGAAGGTGCCCTGATTGCCGTCCTCATGCTCGCTGGATCCCTCTACGCATGGGGCGTGGCGATGCTCTGGCCGGAGAGGCAGGTCGCCCCTCCTGCGCGTCCACCCACCCCGACGCGGCAGGAGGCGCTCACATACGGCGCCCTTCTCGGTATGGCAGCCGCGATCGCCGCGCTCCTCGGATACGTGCTCGAACTGGAGCACGTCGGCTGGGCGACGGGAACTGTCCTGCTGGTGATGCGACCCGGCCGAGAGCAACTCGTCTTGCGTGGTGTCGGGCGAGCAGCGAGCGTCGTGGCCGGAGCCTTCGCTGCGGCATACCTGGCCGGACTTGATCCCCCTGTCGCAGTCACGATCGCCACTGTCGGACTGGCGATCGCTGCCCTCGCCGCAACACAGGGCAGCCGGTGGTACATCGCTCCGGCGTTCACCACCTATCTCGCGCTCACGCTCATCTTGCAGGGCATCGGAGAACGACCAGGACTCCGCTTTGCCGAGCGGGCACTCGAAACACTCATCGGCGTCGCCCTGGCACTGCTGTTCGGCGCCGTGATTCCCATCCTCATCCGAGCGGTGCGCACCGCTTCACAGAAGCAGGTCTCCGACGGTCAAGGGTCAGGTGCCTAGCTGGCGATCACTCAGTGAGCAGATCAGCTTAGAGCTGGGCGGCGCCCGCGGCGTCAAGCGCGAGGATCTCGTCTTCGGGCACCTTCCGCAGCCGCTTGCTGAACGCCGCTTTGGTCAGGAGGACTGCCTCGCGCTCGTTGTCGTTGATGACCTGACGCAGAGCGACCAGCTCGTCGGTGTCGTGCGGGGTCGTGCTGTAGATGAGAACCATCGGTGTCTCCTCGAGGTCGTGTGTGGGGTGAGCGTCGAGCGCAGGTCAGGTGATCTCGCCTGCCTTCAGCGCGCGCTTGATCGCTTTCATCGACCGCCAAGGGCGACCCTTCAGCGCGTCGTCCTGCGTGATGACGAGAGCTCGGATGTGCCGGGCGGTCTTCTTGTCGATCGGCTTCGGTTCAGGCATGGGGTCACTCATTCGGGGTCAGGAGGCGGTCGTGACGAGCGTGGGTGGAGGCTCGCTGAGCAACTGAGGTTTGTGAGGTTGGAAACTCGAAACCCCCGGAATCACGCGGATCGACGAGGACTCCGCATAGAGAGGTTTCTGAGGTTGCGGTCGCCAGCCGCAGTGGCCGGCTGACCGGATCCGTCGCGCGGGGGATGACCGCGGGCACGCCGAGTCCGTAGCGTGAAGCGCATGGATATCGCTTCGATGATCATGGGCGGCTCGATCGTTTCGATCGGGTGGATCGCGTTCTGGCCGTGGGCGCAGCTGAAACGGCTTCGCGAGCTCGAGGGAACTGCAGCCGCAGGTCCGGACCCGGATTAGACCTCGTTCAGAGGCAATGCGCGCTCGGATCCGCTCGATTGCTGGGGGTCTCCGTCGAAGTGCCCAGCAACCGAGCGCAGGGGAGCGCACGAAATCCGCGACATTCCGCGGAAGTCGGATCGGGGGTCATAAGCAGTGCCGACCCGCCGGGGCTTATGACCCCGCGCTGGCGCGCGGCTAGCCTCGAGCGGTCATCCGGCGGATCTGCTCGGCGTATCCGTCGAGGACGTCGAAGATCCCGCGGTGCTGCCAGACGCGGTTGCGTCCTTGGCCGGTCGTCTCGGTGAGCACCCCGCGATCGGTGAGTGTGTCCAGCGCCCGCAGCGCCGCCATCTCGCCGAGTCCGAGCGCGCTCATGAGGTACTTCGTGTTCACAGCCGGCTGGCCCACGAGCGCGGGAAGGACCTTCCAGACCGCAGCGTCGGAGCGGACGCCCTGGAGTAGAGCGCGGGACTCGTCCAGCTGCGCGACGAGATCGTCGACCAACTGCGTCCCCGTGGACGCGGCGATGCGACTCGCCATGGCGAACTCGCGGATGATCGGGGCAGCGTCGCCGGCTCGGAAAGCGGTCAGCGCCTGGAAGTAGCGCCCGGTGTTCACGAGCAGTCCTGCAGAGATCGGTACGGCGGTGGAGCCGACGAGACCCTTGTTGCGCAGGATCGACTGCGCGAGCGCGCGGCCGGTGCGGCCGTTGCCGTCGACGAACGGGTGGATGGTCTCGAACTGGGCGTGCGCGACAGCGACCTGAACAAGCACGGAGATGTCCTGGCGCTGCACGAATCTGACCAGGTCACCGATCGCACCGGGAATCCGGTCGTGGTGGGGACCTATGAACTCCGCCTGGCGGGGGCCGGCGTTGCCGGGGCCGATCCAGACCTGTTCTTGGCGGTAGACACCGGCTTCCTGCTCGAGGCCGGATTGGTGGCGCAGCAGAGCGTGGTGCATCTGCAGGATGGAATCCTCGGAGATCTCGTCCGAGAGCGCGAGGGCTGCCTCCATGGCGCGGACGTTCCCGATCACCGTGAGCGCGTTGGCCTTGTCGCCTTCATCGATCTCGGCGAGAGCGAGCTGCTTCGCCGACGTCGTCAGCTGCTCGATCTGTGAGCTGGACGCGGACTCTGTGCGCAGCAGGATCGCGGTCATCGGGCCCAGGGCCGGGTTGTCGGTGCCCAACGTGCGCCGCGCATGCTCGTCGAACGCGACCAGCTGGCGCGTGGCGTCTTCGACATCAGCGGCATCTTCGCTCGGGACCTGCGGGCTCCAATGAGCGATCGGAGCTGTGACCGTCGCCTCAAAGGGCCCGGTCTGACGCACAACCTCGGCCCGTGAGAACATCCCCGGTGCCCGCGGCTTCCAGTCCAGGGTCTCGCTCGAGACAGCATCGATGGGGATGCGGGTGCTCGGCGAAGACGTGGACATCACACCATGATACCAACACTTATGAAACTAGGTGTTGGTAGGGCGTGTATCAACCCGCGTCTGGCGCGAGGGGCTGTCTGCGGCGAGATCATGTCGCCGGATGAACGCGAGCGTCTCTTCGGTCGTGAAGGTTCTACCTCCACGTTCGGCGAGAGCCTCGATCCGAAGCGACTCGGATCTCCTGGAGACGTGCGAGACGCGCCTGGTCTGGTGGGTCGATCATGGTGACTGTCGATGACCTTGAGCGGTACAAGCCCGCGATGCGCGGCAACGCGGAGTACCTCGTCACTCGACGCCTAGCTACGTCTTGTGGGAACGGACCCGAGCGGGGATCCTGAATCTGCCGGATGGCGCCGGGGGCGATCATCTGGCCGGAGTGACTCCGGCGGGCACCGGCGTCACTCGGGGTGCCTCGCATCAGCGTTCCTCTCTCGCGCGAGGCGTCCCGCATCCGTCCTCCGCGACGAGAGGCCCGGGAGGTCACAGCGGTGATGCCGTGTGTCGACGAAGCCAGCGGATCGCTGAGCTGTCGCCGCACCCAGATCGCACCGTCGGACAGCGCCACGGATCGAGAGGCGGCGCATGATCGAAGAAAAGCTGGGGCCGGCCCCCGACTCTCCGTCGTCGCGCCAAACTGATGTGGTCTCTGTGGCGACACAAAGGCCAAGGCCGGGTCTACCGGCTCGATCGGGTGAAGGAGCAGCGGACTGTGCAGACGCGAAGATTGACCGCAGATGAAGTGCGCAGACACGCGCCGCGCCTCCTTGAGCTTCAGCACGAGGCGTACGCTGTCGAGGCTCGGCTGATCGGTGACGACCGCATTCCGCCGCTTCATGAGACGGCGTCCGACCTGCTTTCGGCTGCCTTGGAGTGGCTGGTCTGCGTCGACGAGAATCACCAGATCGCCGGAGCGGTGGGATACGTGATCGAGAATGACGTCGTCGACCTCGACCGCCTCATGATCGACCCCACCCATCACCGGAAAGGCCTGGGCGCCGCGTTGGTGGGGCAGGTCATGTCGCTCGCGCCCCAGACGGTCGTCGCGACCGGGCGCGACAATGCGCCAGCTCGAGCGTTGTACGAGTCCCTCGGCTTCGTGCACCAGTCGGATGCCGAGCCGATTCCCGGCCTCTGGGTCAGTCGCTACTCTCGCACCCGAGCGTGAGCGAGTTCGAGACGAGACCGACTCACCCTTCGCCTGACGCTCGACTCCGGATGCTCCCGCCTCGCGCCCGCGCTCACGCGCAGGATTCGTATGGCGGCTCGTCGAGGGTCGTCGCCGTCACGCCCCAGATGATGTCGGTTCCGGCGGTATAGGTCAGGAAGACCGAACCGGTGCCGGCTTCCGACTCGATCGCGAGATAGCGGCGATCGCCGACGCTCTCGACTTCGACCGCGTCAGGGTAGACGGCCAGCGCCTGGTCGAGCCGAGAACCGAGACCGATCCCCCCAGCGGTCAGCGGGCCGACGGCCGGCTTGCCTTCGAGGTCGACGGGCGAGGCGGACACCTGCACGAGGTCGACCACCGCGGGGTCCTGTTCCGAGACCTCGGGGCGCTGAACGGTGAGCATGTATCCGTCGGCCTCCGTGGACGCGAGCCACGGGCAGGCGTCAACTGGAGCGGCACCCGCCGCCGCCACGGCTTCGTCGTAGGGCGCGCCGAGTTCCACGTCTCCGATGCCCGATGGGCTGACGCCCGCGGCCGGCGTGGAGGATGCGCTGGGCGACGGACTCGGCGCAGGATCAGCGGATGCCGTCACCGTCTGCGTGACCGTCGGGGTGGGGGACGCGGGGGCTGCGCATCCGGCCAGCAGCGCAGCCGTGACCGCCATCCCGAACAGGGGCGAGAGGATGCGTGCACGGCGAACCTGGGGTCGTCTGGTGTCGATATCCATGCTTCGACGCTATCGGCGCGGTCGTGACCAGCCCGTCGATTCTCACGGGATTCCCAGATGCCCGGCATCCGAAAGGCGCAGGCCTTCTTCTGTCCCCCTGAGCCCGTTCAGCGCTGAGGTCCGGGTCTCCTGCGAGGCGGCGTGGGCTCGGGAAAGTAGTGCACCTCTGTGGGCTCGCCTTCGGTGTGCGCCCGCGCGGTCGCCTGGATCTCACGGTCGCGACCGGTCAGTCTCTGGGTCTGCTGCCGTCGGTACTCTCCCCAGGAGGGGACCATGAAGGACTCGAGCAGCAGGTCCTGCTCTTCGCCGCTGCGGAGGAGAGTCCATCGGTACCCGCCGGTTCGCCGCCGCGAACTCTCCACCAGTCGCATGGATTCTCGGAACGCGTCGATGCTGTCGGGGCGCACGGTGTAGGTGATCTGCACGAGAACGGGGCCGTCGGTCGGCTGGGGGTCGAGGACGAGAGTCGGGGTGGGCCATGACATCGAGACGGTCCGGTCGACGGTGCTGGTGCCCGGCAGAAGGGGCAGCCACATCACACTGGCTGCGATGACGACGAGCAGCGCCGCGGCCACGGCCAGCGATGTCGCCGTGCCGACTGCTCCGGCCAGGGCACCCCAGCCGAACGACCCGACGGCCATCGTTCCCATGAAGACGAGGATGTAGATCGATGCTCCTCGCGATCGCACCCACTGCGGGAGGGTCAATTGCAGTGCGGCGTTCAGCACGGTGAGCGTGCCGATCCACGCCACCCCGGCGAGAACGAGCAGCAGCAGCATGGGGACGAACGGCAGCCATGCCGCGGCGAGCGTGCCGGCTGCGAACAGCACAGCGCTCACCGCGATCACCGCGTTGTCCGAGAACCTCTTGCGGGCGATGGGCAGAACGAAGATGCCGAGCACGGCCCCGGCGCCGAGCGCTCCGAGCAGGAAGCCGTATCCGCTCGCTGTGAGGTCGAGCCGTTTGGCGGTCACGGGAAGCAGCGCCCACAGTGCGCTGGCGGGCAGGGCGAAGAGAGCGGACCTCAGAAGGATGCGGCGCACGAGGTGGGCGGATGAGACGTACCGGACTCCTGCCCGCAGCGCGGCCGTGAAAGGTTCCCTGTCGTCGAGTCCGCTCTGCGGCGGCCGTCGCCACCACAGAAGGGCGACGACTGCTCCGATGAAGCTGAGCGCGTTGATGCCGAAGACGACGGGCGCGCCGAACAGCGACAGCAGCACGCCAGCGAGCGCGGGGCCGACGGCGCGGGCACCGTTCACCGTGACGCCGCCGAGCGCGGAGGACGCGCCGATGAGCGGGCGGGGCACGAGTTCCGGTTGGATCGCCTGCCAGGCCGGGGACGTCAGCGTGGAGGTGATACCGAGCAGGAACGTGAAGCCGAGGATCGTCCACGGAGTGAGCTCGTTCAGGGCGGCGATGACGGTCAGCGCCGCGGCGATCACGGCGCTCGCCACCGACCCCCAGATCAGCAGTCTGCGGCGGTCGAGGGAGTCGGCGAGCACGCCCGCGGGGAGGGAGAACAGCACGGCCGGGGCCAGACTCGCCGTCTGCACGAGGGCGATGATGGTCGCGCTGGCCGCGGCGTCGACGAGGTACCACTGTGCGCCGACGGTCTGCATCCAGGTGCCGATGTTGCTGCCCAGCTGCGCGAACCACAGCACCCGGAATGCCGGGATGGCCAGCGGCGCCCAGGCGGAGACGGCGGCGGATCTCGGTGCCACAGGTCGAGAGGTCATCGGGTCTGCTGACATATCCGGCTGTCCTTCCGCAGAGCACATCGAGCCTGGCGCCTCGATGCAGATCGTATAGCCGGAGAACGCAGGCGGAGGTCGATCGGTCGATCTTTCGACTTTCGTCCGAAGGTCGGCACGCAGCGTTCCTATGCGCGGTCGAGCGGCCTCAGCCCTCGGCGTCCGTCGCGGAGCCGAGCTCGGACGGGTGGGTGAGCCGCCACCACTCGGTGGGCGGATCGATGGTCCCTGCGATGGTCACCGGGGCAGTGACGGTGTTCGGTCCGGCAGTCCAGGTGACGGTCCCCACGGCCGTGCCGTCGCGGTAGGTGGGAGGGGTGTCGATGTCCATCGTCAGCTCGATCGGCGTGTCCGACCAGGTGAAGATCGATGCGTCCTCGCCGATGACCAGGGTGGCGGTGGACCCCCAGGGTGTCGAGATCGTTCCGATCTCCTGGCCCTCGCTCGCGACGGGCACCTGATGGAAGCCGGAGCGGATGCTCTCGAGCTCGGCGATCACGGTGGCATTCACCGACTCGCGCGATGATCCGCCGAGGACGACGCCGGTGATCGCGAGCGGATCGGCCGCGCCCACGTCGAGGGTCGCCGTGTACAGCAGGCTGTGCGTGCCCTCGCCGAGGTTGCCGGTCTTCAGTCCCGTGATCCCGGCGGTGCCGAGGAGGGCGTTCGTGTTGATCAGCTGACCGGCGCCGGGGATCGAGACCGAGGGGGTCGCGACGATCCGAGCGATCGCCGGATGCGCGGCGGCGAGCTTCGCGATGGCCAGCAGATCGGCGGGCGTGCTCGTGTTGCGCGGACTGATGCCAGTGGGCTCGGTGACCGTCGTTCCGGTGAGGCCGTGGGATGCGAGCCAGGCGCGCGTCGCACTGAGGAAAGCGCTCTGCGACCCGAAGATCCGGGAGGACAGCGCGTCGGCGTAGTTGCTCGCGGAGGGGATGAGCATGACGGCCAGGGCATCGTGCAACGACATCGAGGTGCCGGTGGGCATCGGAGCGATGGTCGCACCCTGCACGTAGTACTGGTCGTAGAGGTCGTGATCGGCCTTGCCGAACGTGATGGTCGGTCCAGGGTCGTCTGCGGAGGCGAGCGGTGACGCGTCGAGGATGACGAGGGCGGTGATGAGCTTGGTGATGCTCGCGATCGGGAGCGGCTCGCCCGTCCCCGTCGCCGACCACGTGCCGCTCGCCCCCTCGCCCAGGTACGCGTCGGCGCCGGACACGCTGATCGCCGATGCTGCCGCGGTATGCGTGGCGACGGCAGCCGCGTCGCCGACCGGGACCTGCGGTGCGCGTGCGGTCACGGCCGGCGGACCCACCGGAGCCGTGAGCGCCCACCCGACGTACCCTCCGGTCACGGCCAGCACCAGGACCACGCAGACGGCGGTGATGATGAGTCCTCGTCGCCGGCGTCTTCTGCGCACCGCGGGGTCGACCCGATCACCGCTGAACTCCTGCTCATGCGCCATGAGCTCCACGAAATCGGACAGCCCATCCACCGGCTGCCCGGGTGCCGTCATCGAGAGCCCCTCATCGCGTCCACCCGTCGCTCGCATTCCGCAGAAAAGGCCATCCTCTCGTATGCCGGCATCCTCCGGTATCCGCCGTTCGGGGGACAGCAACCGGTTGAAAGCCGAACGGTGATCCGATGGACTGACGGGATGCGATCGACGACTCCGATGCCGGGCAACCCTTGGCCGCACGACATGTCCATCACCGTGGAGGACAGACCACAGCTCCTGCTCGAGTTGCTCTGGATTCGAGAGGCGCACGATCTGCGTCCTGTCGGCGAGACGCTGCCGCCGAGGCTGATCGAGACGCCCGCGGCTGCGGCGAACCCGGTGGATGCCGTCACCCGCGACCGCTGGTCGGCAGCCTGGTCGCGGATCTGGGAGGACGTGCTCGCTCACGCCGCCGTCGAACCCGACCGGGGGCTGCTCGACGCGGTGTTCAGCTCAGATCTGAGCTCCACGGAGCGGGAGCGCCTTCTGCGCGAGCTCGTCGGGCCGGCATGGCGAGACGAGTTCGGCGGCGATGTCTTCGACGATGAGGCATACCGAGACTGGGAGCGCCGCGGCTTCGATTCTCACGTCGAGACACGACCGACGACGCTCGCCGAGAGTCCCGAGCATCGAGACGTCGAGGCGCTCGCGGATGCCTGGCGTCGCGGCCTGTTGAAGGTAGTGACCATCCCGTGCCGCGAGTCGCACGTGCGACAGATCGGCCCTCACGCGCTGTTGGTCACTGATGAGGTGCGCAGCGACAGCGCGCAGTATCGGTCGGCTCTCGGCTCGTTCGCTCCGAAGGGGTGAGCGATGTCTCTGCGTCAGTCGGCGGACGACGAGCGGAGGGTCCGCAACCCTAGGATTGCCAAGGAGACCGGAAGCTCGCTCTCATGCGGCGCCGACGGGGCGCCGTCCGACGAATCAGGGGAGCCTCAGGATGAAGACCGCAATCGAACGTCCCCGCAGCATCTGGCTCGCCCTCGCGGTCGTGGTGTTCTACGTGCTGTGTGCGTGGGGGCTCGGGAACCTTCTCGGCGGACTGGCCAGCGAGGACGATCCTCTGGCTGAGTTCTCCTTCGGCCACTTCATCCCGCTCGCCGTCGCAATCGGCGGCATCCTGCTGTTCCTGCGCTGGACCCGCTGGGGTGCTGACGTGTGGCGAGAGCGCCCCACCCCGACGCTCACTCCGCGCCGCTGGTGGCTGATCGCCATCCCGGTCCTTGCCGTCGCCATTCCGGTGATCGAGATGTTCGACGTGCCCTGGGCTGAGCGCTCGCTCGGACTCCTGGTCGTGCTGGCGCTCGGCACGCTGATGGTCGGCTTCGGGGAGGAGCTCGCGATCCGCGGTGTTCTTCTCACGGCCGTGCGAGCACGCTTCGGAGAATTCTCGGTGTTCTTGATCACCTGCTTCGTGTTCGCTCTCGCCCACATCCCGGGGTACCTGTTCATCGATCTGCCGCTCTTCATCATCGCCTTCAACGTGATCGCCCTCATGTCCGCCGGTGCGACGTACTACTGGATCCGGCGCGTCACCGGACGCATCTGGGTCGCGATGATCGTTCACGCACTCACCGACTGGGTCCTCTACGTCGGGGACGCGGACGGGCCGCCGTCCGCTTCTGTTCCTGTCCAGCACGCCCCTGCCGACGACTCGGGCGTGGGCGCGCTCGCGTATATAGAGATCCTGCTCATGGTCCTGCTGGCGATCAGCGTGATCAGCGTCATCCGGGAGAGCCGACGCGACAAGCGCAACGCGCTCAGCGACGCGCCGGGGCGCTAGATATCGGTATATCGAGCGTATGTTGGACGCATGAAGCCGACTATCGCGGGAACGACCATGCCGATCCTCGAGGTCACGCTCGAGGCGGGAGAGAAGATCGTCGCCGAAGGCGGTGACGTCGCTTGGATGTCGCCGGGCTTCGAGCTCAACACCTCGACCGTGCATGGAACCGGCGGACAGGGCGGCTTCCTCAGTGGGCTCAAGCGCGTGCTCGGCGGAGCGCAGCTGTTCCTGACGGAGTACACCGCGCCCGCGCAGGGTGGTCTCGTGGCCTTCGCCGCGCAACTTCCGGGCACGATCCGTCAGCTCGACATCGACCCTGCTGATTCCTTCATGGTGCAGCAGGGGTCGTACTCCGCGAGCACGACGGGCGTCGAGGTCTCGGTGGGCCTGCAGAAGAAGCTCGGAGTCGGGATCTTCGGCGGAGCCGGAGTCGTGTTCCAGAAGCTGGCGGGCAACGGTACTGCCTGGGTTCAGCTCGCGGGCGAGATCACGGAGTACGAGCTCGCCGCAGGGCAATCGCTGCTCATCCATCCCGGTCATCTCGCCATGTTCGAGTCGCAGATGGAGCTGGAGTTCACCTCGGTCAAGGGCATCAAGAACAAGTTCTTCGGGGACTCGCTGTTCCTCGCCGAGATCCACGGCCCCGGCCGGATCTGGCTGCAGTCGATGACTCCGGCGAAGCTGGCCGCTGCGATCGAGCCGTACCTGCCCGACCGCTCGTCGAACTCGAGCAGCAACTCCTAGAGCGCGACGTCGATCCCGCGGAGTCCGAGCTAGTCGCGGTCGGCGTCGATCAGCTCGAGGAGTTTGCGCAGCTCGTCGCGGATCTCGGTGTGGTCGTACTGCCCGGCACGGCTCTCACCGGAGATGACTCCCGAGCGGCGTACCGAGCGGAGATCCCCGAAGGGGAAGGAGTACGCCTTCTTCGTCTCGGGGTTCTCGCTCTTGTCGATGCCCAGGTGCCAGTGGGAGAACTCGGTCCATCCGTGCTGCTCGATGAAGCGGTTCTCGTCGTCAGCGCTGGGCGCGGCCTCCGACCAGTCGTCGCGCTCGTCGCGGACGACCTTGCCGTCGCGGACCAGCGAGCGGGCGTGTTCGAGGGCGGGGTGATTCAGTTCGATAGCCATGCGCAGACGCTAGGACGGAGAGCGGCACCGTCGAACCCCCTTGACGCACCGGGCGGGAACATCCTCCTCAGTCGGCGTCGGCCGAGAAGACGGGGCTGAGGAAGCGGCGCTCGTAGCGGCGGATGCATTGGGTCCTGCGCGCGAACTCGAAGGCCTCGATGCACTCGGGGTCGGTCTTCGATGCCGTGCGGTAGACCTCGTACTCGGCCAACGAGGGGAACGTGAACAGCGCGAACGCCTCATCGCTGTCGCCTTCGCTCGGCATGAAGTAGCCGTGGTGGGTCCCGCCGTGCTTCGCCACCAGACGGATCCATGCCCTGCCGTACTCGGTGAAGTCGTCGAGCTTGTCGGGGTCGATCTCGTAGCGCAGGTGAACCGTGATCATGTCCTTGATCCTGCCAGAGCCGGACCGCGCGTTCCGATCGTCACTCCGCCTGGAGGATGATCCGGAGCCCGCCCGGAATCTCGAAGGTACGCTGAGGGCATGGGTGATCAATCGCCGACGCCTGTTCGCCCGCTCTGGGCGAGCGTGGCAGACGGCTTCTACGTGGGCAGCCAGGACGGCTCCTTCCTCGGCTACGTCGACCGTCTGTCCGACGGCGTCTGGCGCGCATTCGACGCGGCCTCGCGTTCCATCGGCGACTTCGCGGACCACCATCGAGCGATGGCGGCGGTGACAGCCACCGTCGAGGTCGGCGCGCATCGGTCGGCTCACCACGGCGGGGACGGGGTGCGGAATGACTGAACAGAATCCGCTCGTCTCGCTCGTCTACTGCAGCAGCGCCACGCAGCCGTTCGGCGAACACGAGCTCGGTGAACTGCTGGCAGTGAGTCGCGCCCGCAACAGCGACCGCGACATCACCGGCATGCTGCTCTACCGCGGCGGAGAGTTCGTGCAGATCCTCGAAGGGCCCAGGGCTGACGTCGAGGCGTTGATGGAGAGGATCGGCCGCGACCCGCGACACACGGATGTCCGCGTGCTGATCGAAGAACCGCTGCACGAACGGCGCTTCCGGGACTGGACGATGGGATATCAGTCCCTCGTCGCTCCCGAGCCTGGAACGGCCTCGGGATATCGCGACTCGTTCGACGATCTCCGCATGGGCGATCACGACATGATCGGTCGCGCGATCATGGAGCTGACGCTGTGGTTCCGAGTGCGTGAGTCGGCCAGCCGGCAGCCCGTCGAGAGCGAAGCTCGGTCGCGCTAGCCGTCATCTGAGGCGGATGGGCACGCTCGCCGCGCCACCACCCGGTGTCACCCGGGCCGGGTGAGGGCGTCCTGTCGGTCTCTTCGGGACCTTCCTACGCTGGCCTGATCCACGCAGGCTCAGGGGGGTCATCGACATGGAACGGCGACGACGGTTTCTCGCAGGACTCACCGTGCTCGCGCTCGCCGCGGCATCCTTGGTCTTCGGAGCGGCGCCGGCCTTCGCGGTGGCGGCGTTCTCGATCCAGAAGTCCGCAGTCGAGGCGGGCCCCTTCGGACCCGGCGACACGGTGACCTATCAGATCACCGTCAATTGCTCGTCGGTGAACGACCCCGGCTGCCTCGACACCGTCATCAGCGACGAGCTCCCGGATCCGCTCCTGTTCAACCCGGCGATCGCGAGTCCGGTCACGGTGCAGATCAACCCGCCAGCCGGACAGCCCGCCGGCGACTACGACCTCGACGTGGACACGGCGGGGAACAGCTTCGTCATCACCCCTGGGCTGGATCTCACCGCAGACCCGGTCATCTGGCCCGCGGGATACAGCATGACGGTGACCGTCAACGCGATCGTCGACCCTGCGGCCGATGGCACGTGGGACGGTGCGACGGTGACGAACACGGCCACGGCGGTCGCCGACAACGCGCCGGCCACGCCGGCGACCGCGGACGTCGTGCTCGCCGTGGACACGACGCTCGAGTCGAGCATCGACAAGACGGTCGCGCCGACGAGCACCCTTCCGGCGGTACCCGGTGAGGTGGTCGACTGGACGGTCACTCCCGGGAACGCCTCGAACCAGAACGTCGACACGATCGTCATCCAGGACCCGGTGACACCCCCGGGAGAGTTCGGCGGCTACCTCGATGTGACCGGCTACGACATCACGCCTCCGGACGGAACGGAGTCGACGACGACGGAGTACTTGGTCGACGGCACCTGGACGACGACAGCCCCGGATCCGATCAGCGAGTCCGGCGGTGTCCGTGTGACCTTCACCGGAACCTTCGCGCCCGGGGCCACGGGAGAGGTCGTCGTCCACACAGTCACGAACGACGCCGTCACATCGATTCCGGATGACACCGACGTGACGGTCGTCAACGATGCGTCGTCGACGGTCGCCCGCGCGGGAGAATCCAGCGACCCCACGACGGACTCGGCGTCCGTCGTGATCGCCCAGCGCCTCCCCGACGTCACGATCGAGAAGTCGTTCAGCGACAACACACTCGTCAGTGGCCAGAGCGCCACCGCCGGCATCGTCGCCACCGTCGGATCCCAGAACGTCCAGACGCTCACCGTCACCGAGCCGACTGCGGGCGCCGCGACCTTCACCGAGCAGGGGCTGCGGTTCGACGGATTCGGCGATGTGGAATGGCCCGTCGCCGCGACCGCTGCCGAGATCACCTATCAGTACAGCGACTGCGCAGCCAGCACGGAATCGACGACCACTCCCGATACGCTGCCCGAGCCCACCGACGGCTGCACGGTCGAGGGATTCACCATCGTCTACTCGGCCGAGGGGGATGCGATCGTCGCCGGTTCCTACGCGGCGATCCCCATCGACATCACGGCGCTGCCGACCGACGACGCGGTGGCGAGCACCAACGCGGTAGACACCGCCGCCGAGAACAGCGCCGGCCAGATCGGCATCGATGACGCGTCGGCCCCGTTCACGATCGACCCCCTCACGCTCGACACCTCCGTGACCAAGTCCATCGCTCCGGACACGATCTGGGGAGTGCCGGGAACCGACGCGGATGTCACGCTGACGGGCAACGTCACGCCGGAATCCACGACGGGATCCGAGCGTCTCGTCATCTCCGACCCGGCGGACCCGCAGGCCGACACGGCGTTCTGGGATGCCTTCACGGCCACGGAGATCACGAACACGGACATCCCGGCATGCACGACTCTCACCGTCCGCTACTGGCAGGAACCGGACGGGCCGTGGACCGACTTCCCGGACGCGACGGAGGTGCCGGGCCCGGAGTCGCTGTGGTCGTACGAGATCCCCGCGGATCTCCAGGACGACATCGGCGGCATCCAGCTCGAATACCTGCCGCTGGATGCGGACGGCTGTCCTGTTCTGCTCCCGCCCGGGTTCACGGTCGCCACGCACATCGGCGTCGACCTGACCGACGCGCAGGACGAGGAGGCGACCTTCGCCAACACCGCGCAGTCGCTCGTCGACAACCCCGATGCCGGGGGGAGAAGACCGCGGACGCATCGGATGACGTCGACGTGCTGCCCATCGACGGCGGGGTCGGACCGGACTTCCTCGACAAGCAGTGGTTGCAGGACGACGTTCCCGCGCTGTCGGGCGAACGCCGCACCGCCCGGCTCCTCTGGTCGACGGAGGGGCTGAACATCAGCAGCATGACCCTCACCGACATCTCCGAGACGGCGGACCCGGCCGATACGGCGGGATCGGTCTACGACGCGTGGAACCTCGTCGCCATCGATCCGATCACGACGACGACCGACCCCCTCATCGCGGGAGACGTCGTCTCCGAGGTCGCGCTGTACCTGGACGGGTCGGGATGGACGGACATCACCGCGCAGGCATGCGCGGCAGGATGTGACGGGGAGTTCGGCGGCTACACGCTCACCGAGGCTCAGAGCGCCGACGCTCTCGCGGTCCGGATCGTGATCTCGGAGGGGACGGACGGCGATGGCGTCGGGTCGTCGTACGAACGCCGTCCCCTGGATCTGCAGTTCCAGGTGCGCGACACGCTGCGGAGCGTTCCCTCGCAGGCGGTGCTGGGCAACTTCCACGACTACACGTACAACACGGGTGAGCCGGGACTCGTCGACAACACCGCCAGCGCCCGCGGCGTCAACGCAGCGACAGGAGTCGACAGCCTCGACGGCGCGGACGACACGATCCTGATCGTCGATCAGCCCATCAACGCCACGCTCACCAAGACCTTCGATCAGGATCAGCTGGGGCTGCCGGCCGTGGATCCGCCTGCGGACCCGTCCGACTATCCGCTCATCAGCGCGACCCTCGTGGCCACGAACATCTCTGCCGCCCGGGTGTCCGGCATGGTCATCGACGACCCGACCGCAGGGGAGGCGCTTGCGGACACCGCGTTCGACACCCTCGATCTTCATGACATCGACGCGATCGAGCTGCCCGCGGGCATCTCCGAAGAAGAGACCGTGGTCACTCTCGCCCGCGGTGCGGGTTCGACGGAATACTCGTATGCCGAGGCCCTCGAGCTCGACTCCACCGACCTCGCCGACGTGACGGGACTCTCCGTCGCGTTCCGCTCGGACGACGGGACCCCGGCGATCCCGACCGGCGCGTCGGGACGAGTCCTGCTGACCTGGCAGCTGCGAGACGTGCTGAGGTCGGACCCGGCACAACCCGTCACCGTGACCCCCGCGGGCGAATCGATCGTCAACGACGCCCATGTGCAGCTCGAGAGCCCGGTGCTGGAGGGATGCGCCGACAACCAGTGCGGCACGGGCATCGCGGATGCCGCTGACGAGTTCGCGATCGTCGCGGCGAGCTATGCGATCGAGACGACCAAGACGATCAGTCCCGAATCCGTCTATGAGGACGAATCGACCACGTACGTCACCGAGCTCGGCGGACGACCGAACGGGACCGCGCGCACCACGTCCTTCGAGCTCACCGACAGCACGCCGACGTTCTGGAACACGATGGACTTCGTGGGCGCGCAGATCGCGGTCCCCGCCCCGGTGAACGAAGTGGCGATGGATGTGCTCGTCGATGACGACGCCGGGCGCGACGTCGAGTACGACGAGGTCGCCGGCGATCTCGTCGCCACCTGCAACGGCGCACCGGTGACGGACGCCTCGCCGTGCTGGGAGACCGGCGAGTGGATCGCATCGCCCACGCCGTCGACCGTTCAGCTCGACCCACCGGCGGGTGTCGACGCGGACACGATCGTGGGCGTGCGCTTCAGCGCGCGTCAGGTGGACGCGGACGGCGAGATCCTGCAGTGGGAGCGTCCCTTCAACCCGCAGCTCACGTTCGCAGTGACCACCGAGCGTCGGGATTTCCTGCGCAGCGACCCCGATGTCCTCGTCTCGACCACCCGACCCGATCTGCAGCCGAACCCCGGCGAGACGGAGCTGGGCGTGATCAGCGACGACGTGCAGTCGTACAGCACGGCGCAGTTCGGTCCCGATCAGGTCTTCGAGCAGGAAGGCCAGGCATCCGATTCGACCGTGGTGCTGCATCGCCCGAACACGGTCGAGGTCACGAAGACCCGCGGATCGTCGGCGCTCGTGAGCGCCTCCGGCACGATCCCCTATGTCATCACCGTCGCCAACACCGGGCAGTGGGACATGACCGGCTTCGAGGTGGTCGACCAGATCGAGACGGATGCCGAGGGCTCGCTGCTCGTCGAACCCACTCCGCCGGCGTATGCCTTCGCGCTCAGCGGCTCCGGTGCCCCCACCGAGGACCCGGGCTTCAGCGCCGAGCTGGATGAGGCCACCGGTCTGCTCACCATCACTGCGCCCGACGACTTCGTGTTCGAGGCCGGCTGGACGCTGACGGTGACCGCGCCGCTGCGGTTCCGCGACGACCTCACCCCGGACACGACCGTCGGCAACACGGTCACCGTCAGCTCCGACCGCCTCTTCGAGACCTGCCAGGGCACGACGGTGATCGACGGTACCGATCTCGCGCCGAAGAGTCCCGAGTCCGGTGTCGCGACCTGCTCGGCCGACACGGAGGTCACGCCGCTCGCCAGTGCGGCGATCTCGGCGAAGAAGTACGTCAAGGGAACAGGCGCGGGCGACCCCGCCACAGCCGACGACGATCTGGGCGTGCTCAATGTCAGCGGCGACGCGGCGGCGTGCGACCCGTCGCTGCCGGGCGTCGTGGACGACGGCTACCACTCGTTCCCGTGCGCCCCTGTCACCCGCCCGGGAGGCGAGGAGTCGTGGCGCATCGACTTCACCAACAACGGCAACACGAGTGCCAGAGTGGTGGCGGCGGTCGACACGCTGCCCACGGTCGGCGACCAGGGCGTGATCGTCGCCGCGGACCGAGGGTCTCAGTTCCCGGTGACGCTGTCGGGCACGCTCGCCGCGAACTTCGCCTCCCTCCAGGACAGCGCGTATGCCACGTACGGCATCTATCTCTCTCCGGCTCAGCTCAGCCAGTCCTGCAACGACAACGCGATCAAGGTGTTCACCGAGGATGCCGCCGTCGAACCCGCCTGCGACTTCCAATGGGAGCTGGCGAGCGATGCCACGCCGCCCGAGACGCTGGCCGCCGCGCGCAGCGTGCTCCTCGTGCTCGAGTACGACAACCCCGACGCCCTCTCGCCGGCACCAGGACTTCGTCCGGGCGAGACGCTGCGACTCACCTACGAGACGCAGACGCCGTATGTGCTGCCGGCGGCGTCGGCCGTGCCGTCGGGTCTTCCCGTCGCCTACAACTCCTTCGCCACCGCATCCCGCTCCAACGCCACCGTCTCGCAGCCCGAGCGGCCCTCTCTCGTGGTCGAACCGCAGAAGGTGGGCGTCGCGGCGGCCACCGGCCAGCTGCTCCTCGCCAAGGACGTGCAGGCGCCGGAGTTCTCCACCGACATCGAGCTGCCGGCGAGCTACCCGCTTCTCGTGACCTGCACCTCCGGCGGCGAGGCCGTCACCCTGCTGCGTGCAGACGGCAGCGACGCGAGCCGTCCGTCGGTCGACGCCGACGGCACCGTGCTCCAGTACAACAGCGAGACCGGACCCGTGAACCTGCCCCTCTTCTCGACCTGCACCGTGGCCGAAGACCCGGTGCTCCCGGGGGTGACGGTGACCGTGGATCCCGAGACCGGAGTGACCGCCGATCGGGACTGGAGTGAAGAGCCGTCGATCTGGGACCCCTACAGCGGTGACCCCGAGCAGGCGGCGATCACCGTCATCAACGACTTCGCCGCCGGTGGGTTCTCCGTCGCGAAGAGCGTCGACAACGGCGGTGCCTCCGACGAGAACGGTGAGCCCGTCGCCTACACGCGCACGTATTCCTTCGAGGCGACGTGCAGCTATCTCGGGCAGGAGGCGATCCCCGAGGCCGACCGGCAGTTCACGCTGCAGGACGGCGACATCCGGACCTTCGCCGACCTCCCTGCCGGATCCGAGTGCTCGGTCTCCGAGACCGACGCGGCCGGCGCGGCGCAGACCACCATCGTCGTCACGGAGGACGGGGTGGTGGGCGATGAGGTCGTCACCGACGAGACCTCCTTCACGATCCTCCCGTATGCGGACGGGTCGTCGGCGGCGCTGACCGTCGTCGGCGTCGAGAACGCGTTCACCACCGGTGCCGTCGAGGTCACGAAGTCGATCGCGGGCGCCGGGGGAGACGAGTGGGGCGGTGCGACCTTCACCGTCGAGATGGTGTGCACGCTCGAGGGTGCGACCCCGGATCCGGTGTACTCGGACTCCGCCACTCTCAGTCGAGACGACCCCACCTGGCTGGTCGAGGATCTTCCCACCGGTGCCGAGTGCACGGTGACGGAGACGGCTGACGGCGGCGCCACTTCGAGCACGGGTCCCGTCGCCGTCGTGGTCGGGGACGACCCGGCGACTCCCGTCGAGGCAGATGTGACCAACACGTTCACGGTCGGCGCCCTCCAGGTGCAGAAGGAGCTCGTCGGCGCGCCGGCCGCGGAGCTGGATCCGGCGATCCAGGACGAGTACCTGATCAGCCTCGCCTGCACACGGGACGTCAACGGCGTCATCACCGACATCGAGATTCCCGGTGGACCCACCCGCATCATCGTCGGCGCGGGCAGCGCGCTCTATCAGGGCCTGCCGACCGGAGCCGCATGCACGGTCTCGGAGCCCGAGGCGGGGCACGCGACCGGCACGACGATCAGTCCGGCCCAACCGGTCATCATCGGCGACGACGTGACGCCCGTGGAGGTGTCCGTCACGAACGAGTTCGACAACGGCTCGGTGTCGGTCGAGAAGACCGTGGAGGCTCCCGACGGGTTCCCCGTGGCTGCGGAATACACCGCGACGGTGTCGTGCGACTGGTTCGGCGCCGCGGTGCCGCTGGTCGATGACGGGGTCGTCACGCTCGTCCCGGGCGCAGCCCCGGTCGTCATCCCCGACGTTCCGGTCGGCTCGGTCTGCACGGTCGCCGAGGACGACGCCGGCCAGACGGCCGCCGTCGTCACTCCCGAGGCCGTCACCGTGACGGCAGCGGATCAGGTGTTCGCGCTCACCGTCGAGAACTCCTACGAGTGGGCGGCGCTCGAGGTCGGCAAGATCGTCGAATCCGACAGCCCGTTCGTGCCCACCGGTTTCGAGTTCGACGTCGTGTGCACCTTCCGCGGAGAAGTCGTGGTGGACGACACGTTCACGCTCGATGCCGGCCAGACCGAGGTGATCTCGCCCATCCCCGCACGCTCGGAGTGCACCGTCACCGAGACGGACGACCGGGGGGCCGACGACACGATCACCGCGGCCGAGGTCGTCGGAGCAGACGGCGAGCTGGCACCGCAGATCGACCAGGAGAGCCGCACGGTGGTGATCCCCGAGCTGCAGCCGGGCACCGACACCACCGTCAACACCGTCACCTACACGAACCTGTACGACGCCACGGCGCTGCTGCTGGTGAAGGATCTCGAGGGTGCGGGTGCCGAGCAGTTCGGATCCGACGAGACCTTCACCTTCACCGTCGTCTGCGTGCTCGCCGGCGAGACGGTGCTGTCGACCTCTGTCGAGCTGAATGCGGCGAACGGATGGTCGACGCCGCTGACGGATGTCGTTCCGGGATCCGAGTGCACCGTGACCGAGGACGACCTCAACGGGGCGGATGCCGTGGTGATCGAGCCCAACGACGGTGCGGACACCTCTGTCGGCATCGGCGTGGTGCCGGTGACCGGCGGCCTCGTCACGGTGACCGCGACGAACTGGTATCTCACCGGCTCGCTCGAGGTGACGAAGACGTTCGCGGGCGACGGCGTCGAGAAGTTCGGCAACGCCGCGTATGAGCTGCGGCTCACGTGCGTCCGTGACGGAGAGGTCGTCGGCATCCCCGACGGGGCAGTGCGGGTCGTCAGCGCCGACTCTCCGACGGCACTGTGGGAGGAGCTTCCGACCGGGTCCGCCTGCCGCCTCACCGAGGTCGATGACGGCGGTGCCAGCTCGACGGCGATCCTGAACTCCGCAGGAGAGGTCGTCGCCGGTGATGGCGAGAGCTACGCGTTCACGGTGCAGACGGACCCGTCGATCCTGAGCGTCGACGACCAGCCGCAGCCGGGACTGGACGTGCAGAACACCTTCGACCTCGCACAGGTCTCTGTGTCGAAGACGGTCGATGGCGGCGGAGCCGTGGCCGCGGACGGCGAACCCGTCGCATACGGACCCTTCGAGGTGACCCTCGAATGCGTCTGGGACGAGCAGCAGGTGCAGGCGCTGGAGCCCATGACCCGGACGATCGCCGATGGAGAGACGATCACGTGGACCGAGCTTCCGCAGGGCGCCGAGTGCGGAGTCACGGAGACCGATCCGGCGGATGCCGACTACACCACCCTGGTCGTGACCGAGGGCGGACAGGCAGGCGACGCCGTCGCGGGAACCGCAGCGGAGCTCGCACCGCTCCCGGATGTGGACTCCGCGGATCAGACGTCTGTGGCGATCACCAACGTGTTCACCACCGGTGATCTCCGCATCACGAAGATCGTCGACGGATCGGGTGCGGACGCCGTCTCCCGGCTCTTCCCGGTGCAGGTGACATGCGTGCTCATCGATTCGTCCCACCCGGACCCCGGCCTCGTCGTCCTCGACTCGTCGTACGAGATCGGTGGACCGGACCGAGCGACGGCGCAGATCGAGGGAGTGCCCTCGGGCAGCGAGTGCGTGGTCACCGAGACGGACACGGGCGGGGCGACCGAGACGAGGATCACGGTCGACGGTGAAGAGGTTCCCGGAACATCGACCACGGTCACGGTCTCCGATCAGACCATCGGCCTCGTCTTCACGAACACGTTCATCGCACCTCTTCCCTCCACGGGACTCGACGCGCGGGACGCATGGCTCGCGATCGGCGTGGGCATCGCCGTGCTCGGGGGCGGGGTTCTGCTCCTCGTCCGGGCGAGAAGGCGACGGCTCGGATGGCAGCGCGCCGGGGCTCACCTCTGATGGGTGAAGCGCCGATTGCACCGCCGGTCCGCAGAAGCGAGGCTGAGTCGCACGACCACCGCGGTGACGCGGTCGCTATCCCAGGAGGAGACGATGGTGCAGAACGATGCGACGGCGGCGATCACGAAGCAGCAGGAGGCGCTGAAGGCGGCGTTGCCGTTCGACGACACCCGTGACTTCGATGCGGCGGACCGCGGTTTCCTCGGCACCATCAGCCCCGCCGTGGTGCACGACGACGAGGGCAATGTGGTGTGGGATGCCGACAGCTACGACTTCATCACCGGCGACGCCCCAGACACGGTGAATCCGAGCCTGTGGCGTCAGTCGACTCTCGTCTCCAAGCACGGGCTGTTCGAGGTCGTCGAGGGCGTCTATCAGGTGCGCGGATTCGACCTGTCGAACGTGAGCTTCATCGAGTCGGACACCGGCGTGATCGTCGTCGACCCGCTCATCTCGAAGGAGACCGCCGAAGCGGCGCTGTCGCTGTACCGCGAGCATCGCGGCGACCGCGCTGTGGTCGCCGTCATCTTCACGCACAGTCACATCGACCATTTCGGCGGGATCTTCGGCATCGTGTCGAAGGAGGACGTCGAGTCGGGTCGGGTGCAGATCATCGCCCCCGAGGGCACGGTGGCCGAAGCGGTGGCGGAGAACGTCTACGCGGGCACCGCGATGGGGCGGCGGGCCGGATACATGTACGGCGCCGCTCTCGAGCGCAGCGCGAAGGGGGCGCTCGGCGCGGGCCTGGGGCAGACCACTTCCACCGGCCACGCTGGAATCATCCCGCCCACGATCGAGGTCTCTGAGACCGGTGAGTCCCACACGGTCGACGGACTGGTCATCGAATTCCAGATGGCGCCCGGCACCGAGGCACCGGCCGAGATGCACTTCCTGTTCCCGAAGTATCGGGCCCTGTGCATGGCGGAGAACGCGACGCACACCCTGCACAACCTGTTGACCCTTCGCGGGGCGCTCGTCCGCGATCCGCACGTCTGGTCGCGCTACCTGACCGAGGCGATCGAACGCTACGGAGATCAGGCCGACGTGGTCTTCACCTCGCACCACTGGCCGACCTGGGGCAATGCTGAGATCCTCGAATTCCTCGGTCTCCAGCGCGACCTCTATTCGTACCTCCACGACCAGACTCTGCGGATGACGAACCAGGGCATGACCGGCGCGGAGATCGCGGAAGAGATCCAGCTGCCGCCGATTCTGGAGAACTCGTGGCATGCCCGGGGCTACTACGGCAGCGTCAGCCACAACGTGAAGGCGATCTACCAGCGCTACATGGGGTGGTTCGACGGCAATCCCGCGCGCCTGTGGCCCCACCCGCCGAAGGCGCTGGGCGAGCGGTACGTGGCTCTGGCCGGCGGGATCGACCGTATCGTCGACGCGGCGCAGGCGGCGTATGACCAGGGCGACTTCCGGTGGGCGGCGACGCTGCTCGATCACGCGATCTTCACCGAACCGCAGAACCCGTCCGTCAGAGAGCTCTACGCGGCCACCCTCGAGCAGCTCGCCTACGGAGCCGAGAACGGCACCTGGCGGAACTTCTACATGTCGGGGGCGACGGAGCTGCGCACCGGCAACTTCGGTACTCCGACGACCACGAACGCCCCGGAGATCGTCGCCCAGCTCACCGCCGAGCAGCTGTTCGACTCCGTCGCCATCTCGGTCGACGGACCGCGTGCGTGGGACCTCGACGTCGCGCTCGACTTCACCCTCACCGACGAGGCGCGCAACTTCCGTGTCACGCTCCGCAACGGGGTGCTCGTCTACATCGAGAAGGCCGCGGACTCCGACACGGCTCAGGCGTCACTGTCTCTGACCAAGCCTCGGCTGCTCGCCCTCGTCGCCGGGGACACGGACAGCCCTGGCGTGAAGATCACCGGCGATGCCTCGGCGTTCGCCACGCTCACCTCGGTGCTCACGGCCGGCGATCCGGCATTCGACATCGTCACTCCCTGAGGTCGTGGTGCCGTTCGCATCTCGAGGTCGGGCGACGTCGGATCGCCGTGTCCCGCGGCTGCTCTGGCTGCCATGACCGACGACACAGGCCGAGCCGTCATCGCGGATCTGTGCCGCATCCCCAACCCCGACGCGATCGATCGCACCGCGTACGTCGAGCTGGGAGGTGTCGCGCAGTTCGTCTCGATCCGAGGTCGGGATGCCCGCAACCCGGTCCTCGTCGTCTGCCACGGCGGACCGGCGCTTCCCGCTCTGCCGTCATCGTGGATCTGGCAGCGCGCTGTCGAGGACTACTTCACCGTCGTCAACTACGACCAGCGCGCCAGCGGCAGGTCTGCGGTCGGCGCGCATGACGGGATGGACCTGAGCGTCGAGCGGTACGTCGACGATCTCGTGGAGCTGATCACGTGGCTCCAGCGCGAACTGGGCGTGCGCAGGGTGGGGGTCCTCGGCCATAGCTGGGGGACGATCATCGGCATCACGGTGGCTGAGCGGCGACCCGATCTGCTCTGGGCCTACATCGGGGTCGGGCAGGTGATCTCCGGCCCCGAGAACGAGGCCGAGAGCATCGCGTTCGCGATGCGCAGTGCGATCGCCGATCAGAACGACGACGCCGTCGCCGAACTCGAGTCGCTCGGCGAGTATCCCGGAGCGCAGCCGCTCACGCTGGAGCGCATCGTGACGTGCAGGAGGTGGGCGCAGCACTACGGCGGGCTGTCTGCCTATCGGTCGGAGTCCGCGTACTTCACGGACTCCGAAGCACTCTCGCCGTACTACACGGAGGACGAGGTGGAACTCATCAGCGTCGGGCAGCAGGTGACCATGCCGCAGGTGCTGCCCGCTCTGCTGTCGTTCGACGCGAGCGACAGGACCGCGTTCGACGTGCCGATGCTCCAGTTCCTCGGACGCCATGACTGGACGACTCCCACGCCACCCGTCGAACGGTGGATCGAACGCGTGTCCGCTCCGTCGACGCACGTCGTCTGGTTCGAGAACTCGGCCCACCTCTGCATGCTCGAGGAGCCGGGGAAGTTCGTCGTGAGCCTCGTGGAGCTGGCACTGCCGCACGCGGTCGTCGCCTGACCCGGCGGGCGGCGCTCGCCGCGGAATGATCAGACCCCGTGCGGCCATCCGGTGTATGCCTCTGCGAGGAAGGTGCGACCTGCCTCCGACTCGACGACCGAGCGCAGCTCCCCGACCTGTCGACGCTGATCGAACGCGGATGCATCCGACGCGGTGTGCAGCATGCTCGTCATCCACCACGAGAAGTGCTGGGCCTTCCAGATGCGGCGCAGTGCGGTGTCGGCGAACGCATCGATGAGACGCGTGTCGTTCTCGAGCAGCAGGGCCCGCAGGGCCCGGTCGAGCAGCACGACATCGGCGACGGCGAGGTTCATGCCCTTGGCGCCGGTCGGGGGCACGGTGTGCGCGGCGTCGCCGACGAGCACGGCGCGTCCGTGGCGTAGCTCGTGCGCGACGAAGCTGCGGAAGCGCAGAACGTCCCTCTGGAAGATGGGACCCTCGGTCAGGGCCGTCCCGGGAACGCGCGCCTGCAGGGTGTCCCAGATCTCGGCTTCGGAGACGGCATGCGGGTCGGCTTCGGGGTCGCACTGGAAGTACATGCGCTGCACGGTCGCGCTGCGCTGACTGATCAGCGCGAACCCGTCCGGGGAGTTGCTGTAGATCAGCTCGTCGGAGCTCGGCGGCGCTTCGCACAGGATGCCGAACCACGCGAACGGGTACTCCCGGAAGTATCCGCCGGAGGAGGAGCCTGTGACAGCGGGGCGCACGACGCTGCGCGAGCCGTCGGCTCCGACCACGAACTCGGCCTCGATGCGCAGATCGGTGCCGTCCGCTGAGGTCGCGGTCACCCAGGGGTGATCGCTCTCGACGTCGCCGACGGCAGTGGCCTCGGTCTCGAATCGGAGATCCTGACCTGCGGCGAGCCGCGCGGCGATCAGATCCTTCAGAGCCTCGTGCTGCGGATACAGCCAGACGCTGCGGCCGGTGAGGGAGGGGAAGTCGATGCGATGACCTTCGCCCTCGAAGTGAAGCTCGATGCCGTCGTGCCGGTTGCCGACCGTCAGCACCCGGTCGCTCGCCCCGGTCTCGCTGAGCACCCGGACGGTCTCCTGCTCGAGGATGCCGGCGCGGATCGTGGACTCGATCTCGTCGCGGCCGCGTCTGTCGAGGATGATCGACTCGATGCCGGCATCGGCCAGCAGGTGCGAGAGCAGGAGCCCGGCGGGGCCGGCGCCGACGATGGCGACGCGGGTGCGGACGGTGATGGTCATGGCGTCTCCTTCGACGGATGTGTCGCCAGCCATTGTGGGCTCCTGGGCGCGGCGCCCAGCGAGTTCTACCGTTGAATGGGATTCCGCGTCAGCGGCGCCCGCCCAGTGCGCGCTCGATGTCCCGCGCCGCCGCGAGCAGTTCGCGCAGTGCCGGCTCGATCGGAGCCTCGCGGCGCAGCACGACCGAGAGCGCCGCCGCGACGCTCCTGGTCTCATCGTGCACGGGCACGGCGACACCCGTGGATACGGCCTCGATGTATCCGGGTGCTGCTGCATGCCCGACCGCCCTGACCTCGGCGAGCTTGCGACGCAGCGCGGCCGGGTCGGTGATGGTCTCAGCGGAGACCGCGGGCAGCGGACCGGCGAGGACGCGCTCCTGCACCGCCCGGTCGGCGTATGCCAGCAGGATGAGCCCCGATGACGACGCATGCAGGGGAAGACGCCCCGCCACCCGAGTGACGTTCGAGCCGGATTCCGGGCTGCTGAGGCGTTCCAGGAACAGTGCTTCGTCCTGCTCCAGGATCGCCAGCTGGGTGTGCTCGCGCACCCGCGACTGCACTCGCTCCATGAAGGGCAGCGCCGCCTGACGAAGACGCAGGGCATGGGACGACCGCGTGGCGAGCTCCCACAGACGCATCCCGATGCGGATCCTCCGGTCGTCGTCGCGTTCGAGCATTCCGGCATCGACGAGCTCGCCCACGATGCGATGCGCCGAGGACGCGGGCAGCCCGGCCCTGCGGCCGATCTCGGCGGCGCTCTGCACGGTGCGCGCGGGCGTGAACGTCTCGAGCACGCGGATCAGTCGTTCGGTGACGGAGTCGCCCGAGGAGGAGTTGGCCATGCGTCGATGATCGCACGCAGCGCGCCTCGTGTCTCATTGGATGGGAATCGGACACCATTCGTCCGCCCCGGGGATCAGGATGCTGTGAACGCAGCCCGCCGTGTCGAAGGAGACACCCATGACCGCCTCATCCGGAACGATCGCCGCCGCGCCCGAGTCGCTGCTCGCATCGCCCGTTCAGGTCAGTCAGGCCGAGATCACGCAGGAGATCGTCGACCTGCACGCGTCACTCGAGCGCCGGGAGGCCGCGGGTGAGGTGCTCCCCGCGACGATGCACGACTTCGCGCCGTATCGCTCGAGCCTGCTGCGGCATCCGACGAAGAACCCGCGCCTCGTCGACCCCGAGACCATCGAGCTGCTGTCGCCCGCGTTCGGACAGCGCGATGTCGCGGCGATCGAGTCCGACCTGACCATCCAGCATGCGGGGGAGCCCCTCGGCGAGCGGATGACCGTGCGCGGGCGGCTGCTCGACTCCTGGGGTCGTCCGATCGCCGACCAGCTCATCGAGCTGTGGCAGGCGAACTCGTCGGGCCGGTACATCCACCAGCGCGATCAGCATCCGGCCCCGCTCGATCCGAACTTCACCGGCGCCGGTCGCGCGATCACCGACGCCGACGGCGAGTACCGCTTCACCACGATCAAACCGGGGCCCTATCCGTGGAAGAACCACGCGAACGCCTGGCGGCCCGCGCACATCCACTTCTCGGTGTTCGGCTCGTCGTTCACCCAGCGGCTGGTGACGCAGATGTACTTCCCGGGCGATCCCCTCTTCGCCCTGGACCCCATCTACAACACGATCTGGCGGCAGAAGGACCGCGACGCCCTCATCGGCGTCTACGACCACGATCTGACATCGCCGGAGTGGTCGACGGGCTACCGCTTCGACATCGTCGTCGACGGCCCCGACGCCACGTGGTTCGAGCAGGAGGAGGCGTGAGCATGTCCGTTCCGACCAGGACCCGCCGACCGACGCCCGGACAGACCGTCGGTCCGTTCTTCGCGTACGGGGTCGAGTACCCCAAGATGCACGAGATCGCCTCGCCGCACTCACCAGGCGCCATCCTGCTCGCCGGCACCGTGCGCGACGGAGCGGGCCACCCGATCCCGGATGCGTTCATCGAGATCTTCGGAGCGGATGCCGACGGCACCGTGCCCCGCGCCCGCGGATCGTTCCGCCGCGACGACCACACGTTCACGGGATTCGGCCGTGCCTTCACGAACGACGAGGGCCGCTACGAGTTCTGGACGCGCAACCCGGGCCCAGCAGGCGCGCGCGCACCGTTCTTCGCGGCGATCGTCTACGCCCGAGGCCTGCCCGACAAGCTGCACACGCGCATCTACCTGCCTGAGGACTCGGCAGCTCTCGATGCCGATCCACTGCTCGCCTCGCTGTCGACGGAGGAGCGTGCGACCCTGATCGCGACGCGCACCCCCGACGGCTGGCTGACACACGACATCCGCCTGCAGGGCGACGGGGAGACGGTGTTCCTTGTCTACTGAGGCGATCGGCGGCGTCGCGCGCGTCGAGCAGGAGGAGGCGAGTCATGACGGCATTTGATGAGGGGCTGCTCTCGCCGGTGACGGCCGGGCACGACGAGGCGGTGAGCGATGCGGCCGTGCTCGAGGCGCTGGTCTGTGCCGAGCAGGCGCTGGTCACGGCCTATCGCGAGATCGGGATGCTGCCCGAGAGCGAGCATGAGGTGATCGTGCGCGCGTTGCGCGGGGATGCTTCCGCGACCGATGCGGTCGATCTGCCCGCCCTCGTCGCGGCGTCGGTCGACGGAGGGAATCCGGTCATCCCCCTCGTCGCGCAGCTGAAGGACCGCGTGCCGGAGCCTCTGCGTCCCTGGGTCCACCGCGGCGCGACGAGCCAGGACATCGTCGACACCGCGATGATGATCATCGCCCTCGCCGCGGTCGAGCGCGTGCGCGAGTCTCTGACCGGGGTCGTCGACGGGTTGCGCGGAGTCGCCGAGCGGCACGGCCGCGATGTCGTCGCGGCGCGCACGCTGACCCAGCACGCTCTGCCGATCACCCTGGGAGCTCGGGTCGCGACCTGGGTGCGAGGCGTCGACCGGGCGATCACCCGACTCGCTGCGCTGGAGTTCCCGGCGCAGCTCGCGGGAGCGGCGGGCACCCGCGCGTCGTTCGTCGAGATCACGGGCTCCGTCGACAGAGCCGAGTCGCTCGTGGAATGGTTCGCGCGGCACGCTCGGCTCGAGACTCCCGCCGAGTCGTGGCAGGTCACACGCTGGCCCATCACCGAGCTCGGCGACGCCCTGGTGCAGACCATCGACGCGCTCGGCAAGATCGCGAGCGACGTGGCGACGTTGAGCCGCACCGAGATCGGCGAGCTGAGCGAGGGACGCGGCGGCGGGTCGTCGGCGATGCCGCAGAAGCAGAATCCCGTCGCATCGACGCTGATCCGCTCCGCCGCCCTGCGGGCGCCGCACCTGGGAGCGACACTGCACCTCGTCGCAGCGCTGGCCGTCGACGAGCGGCCCGATGGCGCATGGCACGCCGAATGGCCGACGCTGCGCGAACTCCTCCGACTCGCGCTCGGCGCCTCGGCGCACGCGTCCTCGCTCGCCCGGAGCCTGCGCGTCGATCCGAGTGCGGCATCGCGGAACCTCGCGCTCACCGGCGCCCTGATCGTCAGCGAGCGGCTCGCGATCGTGCTCGTGCCCCTGATCGGGCGGGCGAGATTCGACGAGCTCATCGCGTCGGCCGCCGAGGGCGCCGATCTCGGAGGGCTCGTGCGGGCGCTGCCCGAAGCCGCGGATCTCGACCTCGACGGCCTGCTCGACCCGACGTCCTACACGGGCGCCGACGGATCGGAGGATGGCCGATGATCGAGCTCTCGTTCACCGAACCGATCGGACCATCCGGCGCCCCGCTGCTCGTCCTCGGCCCGTCGCTGGGCACTTCGACGATCCTCTGGGAGTCGGTCGCCCCGACGCTCGCGACGTCGCACCGTGTCGTCGCCTGGGACCTCCCGGGGCACGGAGCCTCGACCACGGCGACCGTGCCGTTCTCGGTGTCCGACCTCGCGGATGCGGTCGCCGCCGCGGTTCGGGATCGGGGAGCCGACCGCGTCCGCTACGCCGGCGTCTCGCTCGGCGGAGCAGTCGGCCTGGAGCTGGTGCTGCGGCATCCGACTCTCGTCGAGAGAGGTGCGATCCTCTGCTCGGGCGCGGTGATCGGCGAGGCCGCGGCCTGGCGCGAGCGCGCCGCGAGAGTGCGTGCCGAGTCCACGTCGGCCCTGATCATCGCCTCGGCGCAGCGCTGGTTCGCGCCCGGCTCCGTCGCCGCGCATCCTGATCTCACCGGACGTCTGCTGCACGCGCTGCAGGACGCGGACGACGAGAGCTACGCACGATGCTGCGAGGGGCTGGCCGAGTACGACGTGCGCGCGCGACTGCACGAGATCGACGCCCCGGTGCTCGCGATCTGGGGCGAGCACGACCAGGTGACGCCTGAGAGCTCCGCGCGAGAGATCGCCGACGGCGTGCGCGACGGACGGACTGCCGGTGTCGCGTCCGCGTCGCACCTCGCACCGGTCGACGCCCCTGCCGAGATCTCCGCCCTGCTCGATGACTTCCTGAACGAGAGGAGCCGGCGATGACCGGTCTCAGCGATGACGAACGTCGGACCCAGGGGTTCGCGGTGCGGCGAGCGGTGCTCTCGGATGAGCACGTCGACCGTGCGATCGCCGCCACAACCGACCTGACCGCCGACTTCCAGGACTTCATCACGCGCGTCGCCTGGGGCGAGGTCTGGTCGCGTCCAGGGTTGGATCGTCGCTCGCGGTCGATCGCCGTGATCTCGTCGCTCATCGCGCACGGTCATCACGAAGAGCTCGCGATGCATCTGCGCGCGGCTCTGCGCAACGGTCTGACCGTCGCCGAGATCCGCGAGGTGATCCTGCAGTCCGCGGTCTACTCGGGCGTCCCCGCGGCCAACACCGCGTTCCGCATCGCGGGCGAGGTCTTCGCCGCCGAGGGGGCATCGTGATCGACAAGACCGTGCCGGATGCCGCGACCGCGGTCGCCGGAATCACCGACGGTGCCACGGTGATGATCGGCGGCTTCGGGCGCGCGGGGCAGCCGGTCGAACTGATCGACGCCCTCATCGCGCAGGGTGCTGGCGACCTGACGATCGTCGCCAACAATGCGGGCAACGGCGACACCGGGCTCGCAGCGCTGCTCGCCGAGCGGCGGGTGCGCAAGATCATGTGCTCGTTCCCACGGCAGCACGACTCCTGGGTGTTCGACGGCCTCTACCGCGCAGATGAGATCGAACTCGAGATCGTGCCCCAGGGCAATCTCGCCGAGCGCATCCGGGCAGCCGGCGCGGGCATCGGGGCCTTCTTCTCTCCGACCGGCGTCGGCACCCAGCTCGCCGAGGGCAAGGAGGAGCGGTCGATCGAGGGTCGGCGCTACGTGCTCGAATACCCGATCGCGGCGGATGTCGCGCTGGTCAGCGCCCGCGCCGCCGATCGATGGGGCAACCTCGTCTATCGCGAGACCGCCAGGAACTTCGGTCCGGTCATGGCATCGGCGGCAGCTACGACGATCGTCCAGGTCGACGAGATCGTGCCCCTCGGGTCCATCGATCCCGAGACCGTCGTCACCCCCGGTCTCTTCGTCGATCGTGTCGTCGCCGTCGGGCGTCGTGCCTGGCTCGGCGACGCGGGGTTCATCGGCGGTGTCGACATCGAGGGGCGGCCGCTGGATGCCGCCGCCACCGGCACCGCCGGCGAAGGAGGCGTGCGATGACCACCCGCGTCACGCGTGACGAGCTCGCGGCACGGATCGCCGCCGACATCCCCGAGGGCGCCGTGGTCAACCTCGGCATCGGGGCCCCGACCCTGGTCGCGAACTTCCTGCCGGCCGACCTCGAGATCATCCTGCACACCGAGAACGGACTCCTCGGCATGGGGCCTGCGCCGGTCGCGGACCGGATCGACCCCGACCTCATCAACGCGGGCAAGCAGCCGGTCACTGCGCTCCCCGGGGCCGCCTACTTCCACCACGCCGACTCCTTCGCGATGATGCGCGGCGGGCACCTCGACGTCTGCGTGCTCGGTGCCTTCCAGGTCGCCCAGAACGGGGACCTCGCGAACTGGTCGACAGGTGCGCCGGGTGCGATCCCGGCCGTCGGCGGGGCCATGGATCTCGCGATCGGCGCGAAGCAGGTGTTCGTCATGACCGACCTGCTGGCGAAGGACGGCTCGTCGAAGCTCGTGACCGAGTGCACCTACCCTCTCACCGGGGTCGGCTGCGTGACCCGCGTCTACACCGACCATGCGGTCTTCGACGTCGTCGACGGTCGCTTCGTCGTGCAGGAGGCCTTCGGCGAGAACACCGTGGAGACGCTGCGCGCACTGACCGGACTGGAGCTCTCATGACCGCCTCCTTCATCTACGACGCGGTCCGCACGCCGTTCGGTCGAGCGGGAGGGGCGCTGGCGGGCGTCCGGCCCGACGATCTCGCGGCTGTGGTGCTCGCCGCCGTCGTCGAGCGCACGGGAATCGACCCCGCCCGCATCGACGACGTGCTCCTGGGCGATGCGAATCAGGCGGGGGAGGACAACCGCGACGTCGCCCGCTTCGCCGCCCTGCTCGCCGGCTTCCCGACGACGGTGCCCGGGGCCACGGTGAACCGCCTGTGCGGGTCGAGTCTCGAAGCGGTCATCCAGGGCTCCCGGGCGATCGAGACGGGCGACGCCGACATCGTGCTGGCCGGCGGGGTCGAGTCGATGAGTCGCGCACCGTATGTCGTCGAGAAGTCGCCGAAGCCGTGGCCGGCGGTCGGCAACCCGACGATGTGGAACACCGCGATCGGGTGGCGGATGACGAACCCGGCCCTGCCGAAGGACTGGACGATCTCGAACGGCGAATCGGCTGAGAAGCTCGCCACGGTGTTCGGGATCACGCGCGACACGCAGGATGTCTTCGCGCTGCGCAGCCATCGGCGCTCCGCCCAGGCGTGGGCGGACGGCGTCTTCGACGGCGAGATCGTCGCTGTGCCCGGCATCGATCTCGCGCGGGACGAAGGCATCCGCGACGACACGACCCTCGAGAAGCTCGCAGGCCTCCGAGCGCTGTTCGCCGCCGACGGCACCGTCACGGCTGGCAACTCCTCGCCGATCAACGACGGCGCCTCTGCGGTCCTGCTCGGGGCCGAGGGCGTGATCGACGGCGAGCCGCTCGCGCGCATCGCCGGGCGAGGAGTATTCGGCAACGACCCCGATGTGTTCGGCATCGCGCCGGTGGAAGCCGCGAATCGCGCGCTCACGCGGGCCGGGCGCACATGGGACGAGGTCGACCTCGTCGAACTCAACGAGGCGTTCGCCTCGCAGTCGCTCGCGTGTCTGGCCGGATGGCCGGACCTCGACCCCGACCGACTCAACGTGCACGGAGGCGCCATCGCGATCGGTCATCCGCTCGGTGCATCCGGGGGCAGGGTCGTGGCGCGAGCGGCGCACGAGCTCGTGCGCCGTGGCGGAGGCGTTGCGGTTGTGGCTCTGTGCATCGGCGTCGGCCAGGGGCTCGCGCTCGTCCTGGAGCGATGAGTACGGGCCGCTGTCGTTGCTTATGCGCGTATCAGTACTACTTATGACGAAAGCACGCATAAGAGGATAGATTCGTCCTGTCGCGACGACGCGGCACGACAAGGAGACCCAGTTCCGATGCTGCTCGAACGAGACATCCTCCAGGCCACCGGCTTCCGCAACGTCAGCGATGAGAGCGGAGCGACGACCGGATTCCAGATCAGGCTCCGCATGCCGTCGTATCGCGGCATGTCCGCGTCGTTGATCGACGGGGTCGCCGTGCGGGTGGGCGATGTCGTCGATGTCCCTGCCGAGGTGCCGCTGTGGACGCTCGGCGGTGCGACGTACACGCTGCAGCAGCTGTGGGACGGCGACGGGGTGCGCTGGCCGCTCGAGGAGGCCGCGGTCGTGACCGTGCCGCTCGCCGGCGGGCTTCCGGATGGCATCCACGAGGTGTCGATCGAACTGCGTCTGCGAATGTCGTACATCCCGATCGAGCACCAGCCGTCGACCTACCGCGAGACGCGGCACATCACCCTCACCTCCGACAGAGACGGCGGCCCGTTCCAGTACGGCGTCTCGCTCTACAGCTACATGACCGACTTCGGCACCGTGCTCGATCTCGAGACCGCCTTCCGCCACGTCGCCGACGTCGGCGCCACGGGCATCGAGATCCTCGGCGAAGGGCACGTCGCCGGCTACCCGACCCCGTCGACGGCCTGGCTCGATCGCTGGTTCGAGCTGCTCGACACGTATCGCCTCGAGCCGACGAACTACGGATCCTGGATCGACACGCGACTGCACTCGAGCGGCCGCAACGCCCGTGACCTGACCGGTGCGGAGGGCGCCGAGATCCTGCAGCGAGACCTGCGACTCGCGAAGCAGCTCGGCTTCCGATTCGTGCGCCCGAAGATCGGCGTCGTGTCGAGCGATCTGGTGCCGCATCCGGCATGGACCGAATCGGTGGAACGATCGCTCGACCTCGCGGCCGAGCTCGACGTGATCATCTGTCCCGAGATCCACTCGCCCACGCCCATCAAGCATGAGGTCGTCGACGACTACATCGACCTCATCGAGCGCACGGGAACGGCGCACTTCGGCCTGCTGCTCGACACCGGCATCTTCCAGGACCGACCGATCGCGCTGCGCCCCGGTGAGCTGTCGGGCCAGCGTCCCGCCTTCATGGACGGCATCGCCGTCGACCCCGCCGACATCGCCGACATCGCGAAGTACGTCGTGTTCATCCAGGCGAAGTTCCACGACATCGACGAGAACCTCGACGATCAGCAGATCCCGTGGGAACCGGTGCTGCAGGCGCTGAAGGACTCCGGGTACACGGGCTACCTCTCCAGCGAGTACGAGGGCGTCCGTGACCCCTGGCGCTCGATCGAGCAGATCCGCCGCCAGCACTCCCTTCTGCGACGTGTCGTCGCAGGGCTCGACTGACATCTCACGAAGGACGCATCATGCCCAACGGACTCATCCAGCAGGACAGCCTGCGCGCGCACCCCGACGGCGTCGCCCTCGCCCTCACCCTGCCCTGGTACCGCAGCCTCTGGCTGTCGTCGGTCAGCACGATCTCCGTCACGGTGGACGGAGAGGAGGTGCCCGGTGAGGATCTGCGCGTCGAACTCGACGGTCGCACCTATCGGATCGACGAGCTGCCGGAGCAGAGTGAGACGCTCTGGTTCCTGCAGCAGCATCCGCTGCTCGTGGTGTGTCGTCACCGGCCGCTCGCCCTCGGCGAGGCGCATCGCATCGGCATCGCCGGCGACCTGCGGCTGCCGTACATGCAGATCGCGCCCGGCGCGGACGGCGGCCCGGGGATGTACGTGCCCAACGTCGTGCGGCAGTCGCTCGACCTGACCGTGAGGCAGGGGCCGGATGCCGCGCCCGCGCTCGTCTCCGAGGCCGCGCCACCACCGCCGGCCACCGAGTCCGATCCCTTCCGCCTCGGGCTGACGCTGTACTCCGCCAGCGCGGAATTCCGTGCCGGCTGGTTCGACTTCGACGGCCTTCTCGATCGCGTCGCGGAGCTGGGCATCGGCCCCGGCATCGAGATCGTCGCGTCGCAGATGGTGCCCACGTATCCCGTGGTCTCCGACGACTTCCTGCGCACCTGGCGTGCGGCGTTCGATCGCCACGGATTCGACGCGAGCTCGTTCGGCGCCAACCTCGACATGGGCCGCCGACGCGATCGCGACATGACGCCCGACGAGGAGTTCGAGTTCAGCGAGCTCCTGTTCGAGGGGGCCAAGAAGCTCGGCTTCCCGCTCGTGCGTATCCAGAGCGCGAAGCCCGAGCTGCTGCGACGGCTGCTTCCGGTGGCCGAGCGGCTCGAGCTCCAGCTCGCGTACGAGATCCATGCGCCGATGGGTCCGAACTCCGATCCGATCCTCCGCGTGCGCGAGACGTATGCCGAGCTCGACTCGCCGCTGCTCGGGTTCGTGGCCGACTTCTCGTCGACCATGCACTCGATGTCTCCGACCCTGCTCCGAGCGGTGCGACGAGCGGGTCTCGATGACGGGGCGGTCGGACGACTGCAGGAGATCTGGGCGACCGACGCCACGATGCGCGAGCGCCAGGACGAGTTCATCGGCTACCTCCGCGGACGCGACTTCGACCCGGGTCGGCTGGGATCCTTCGCGCACCTCGCCTTCAACATGCACGGACACGTCGCGCCGTCCGAATGGGCCGACATCATGCCGCAGATCACCCATGTGCATGCGAAGTTCTATGACATCGACGAGCAGGGACAGGAGCCGGCGATCGACTATCCCGAGCTCGTGCGGGTGTTCGTCGAGGGCGGCTACCGGGGCTACTGGTCGAGCGAGTGGGAGGGTCATGCCTTCGCCGAGCTCGGTGAGGTGGATCCCCTCATCCTCGTGCGTCGCCAGCACGACCTGATCCGGGAGAGCATGCGCAGCGTCACGGCCGCCGTCTGACGCGCTGCGGGCGCGGTCAGTCGTCGGCGTGCGCGCCGGACTCCACGATGCGTCCCGCCTCCTGGAAGAGCTCCACCATCCATGCGTGCTCGGGGTCGCGAGCATGCACCGGATGCCACCACAGCGCGTGCACGAGCGGAGTGGGCTCGAAGGGAAGCTCGACGATCCGCACACCGCCGAGCCGTGCGGCGAGCGGCGCGAGCGCCCGCTGGATCAGGCCGATGCGACGCGTGCCCGCCACGTAGAGGGGGAGGGCGAGGAAGCTCTCGACGACGGCGTCGACGCGCGGCTCGACGCCGAGCTGCTGGATCTGCCGGCTCGCCGAGGTGAACGCGGTGCGCGACTGGTAGGTCATCACGTAGGGGCGTTCGGCGAGGTGCTCCATCGTCAAGTCGCCGTCGATGCCGTGCTCGCCGTCGGCGACGAGGGCCACCCATTCGTCGCGCCAGAGGTCGGCGTAGGCCAGATCCGAGAGGAACCCGTGGGGGATGATCATCCCGTCCACGGAACGCAGCCGATTCGGTGCGTCCTCGACCACGGTGGGGTTGTGCAGCATGAACCGGAAGCGCACCCCGAGCCCGCGCTCGGCGGCCAAGCGCGAGACCACGGCGCCGATGGTGGCGAAGCCGTAGTCGGACCCGTAGATCGAGAACTCACGCGTCGACTCGGCGGGGGTCCAGGTCGCCTGGCTCTCGAACACGCGTCTGGCGGCTTCGAGGGCGGTCGTGGTGTGCTCGGCCAGACGCAGGGCGAACGGCGTCAGCTCGTACGTGTTGCCGCGTCGAGCGAGGATCTGGTCGTTGAAGTGGGTCCGCAGGCGTGACAGCGAGGCGCTCAGAGCGGGCTGGCTGAGGTGCAGCCGTTCCGCCGCCCTGGTGACGCTGCGCTCGGTGAGCAGAGCGTCGAGCGACACGAGCAGATTGAGGTCGAGTCGGGACAGCAGGGCATGGTCGGTCACCACAGTGTGATCCTTCGGCATCGGGTTGCGTTGCCCCATCCTATCGACCGAATCTATCCGGCAGGGGGCGACCATCGGTGCGCTGGATGGGTTCCCGGCCCCGTTCAGGCGGACTTATGCGATGCATCCAAAGCACTTATGTGTGTTTCTGACCAATCGGGTCGATACTGGCAGAACAGCACAGGACTCAGGCCCCTGAGTCCCCGACAACGTAGTCAGAAAGGCTGGACATGTCACAGCACTCTCGATCTCGCGTCCTCCGCACAGGCGTTCTCGCCGCGGCGACAGCGGGCATCGTCATCCTCGCCGGATGCTCCGGATCCGCCCCCGAAGGCGGCACCGGCGACTCCGGCGGAGACCAGGCATTCAGCTTCACCTTCGCGACCTCGAACAACCTCGAGAGCCCGTACGAGTCCCTCGCCAAGGCGTACATGGACGCGAACCCCGACGTGAAGATCACGCTCAACCCGACGCCGAACGACAAGTACGGCGAGACCATCCGCACCCAGCTGCAGGCCGGCAACGCCTCGGACGTCATCCAGACGACTCCCGGCTCGGGCGATGCGCGCGGTCTCATCCCGCTGGCCGAGGCAGGATTCCTCGAGCCGCTGGGCGACACCGCGACGGGCCTCGTGCCGGCGGGAAGCGAGCCGATCTTCGAGATCGACGGCGAGACCTACGGCCAGCCGATGGACTTCACCATCGCGGCGGTCGTCGCCAGCATGGGCACGGCCGCGATGAACGGACTGGACGAGTTCCCGACCGACGAGGAGTCGCTCTACGCGGCCTGCGACGCCCTCTCGGCCGACGGCAAGTCGCTGCTGGCCCTCGCGGGTGCAGCCGGACCGAACGCGGGACTCACCGCCCAGGGCATCGCGGCCACGCGCGTCTACGCCGAAGACCCCGACTGGAACACCAAGCGCGCAGACGGCGACACGACGTTCGCCGAGTCCGACGGGTGGAAGGACACCCTCCAGACCCTCATCGATCTGAAGGACGGCGGCTGCTTCCAGCCCGGCGCCGAGGGCGGCGGCTTCGACGCCATCACCAACGGTCTCGCCCAGGGCACCTCGGTCGGCAGCTTCATCCCCTCGGGGTCGGCGGTCGAGATCGCGACGGCCGCTCCGGCGGAGGCCGACTTCAAGGTGCAGCCCTTCCCGGCCGCGGATGGCGGAGACCCGTACATCCTCGCCAGCTCGAACTACACGATCTCGATCAACGCGGCCTCGAAGGTGAAGCCCGCGGCGGAGGAGTTCGTCGAGTGGCTCGCCACGGACGAGGCTCAGGAGCTGTACTACGAGAAGTCCGGCCTGCTGCCCATCTCGGGCTACGAGAACCTCGACCTCTCGGACACCATCTACTCGCCGGTGGTCGACCTCATCGCAGACGGCTCGTACGCCACGCTGCCGAACAACATCTGGCCCAACCCGTCGGTCTACGAGGCGCTGCAGGTCGGTGTCCAGGGACTGCTCACCGGGCAGAAGACGATCGACCAGGTGCTCCAGGACATGGACAACGCCTGGGGCGACTGACGACGAGGGCCGTCCGGGTGTCGCGCACGCGCACCCGGACGGCCGCTCCCATAACTCGCACGACGACGTACGAACATGAGGGAATCATGAGCCTGAGGACAGAGTCCGAGACCGAGCTGGTGATCGTGCCGAAGAGCTCGCAGAACGGACGCCGCCGCCCGCCCGCTCCGCGCAGGCCCGGTCTGCTGAAGTTCGGCCACTGGTGGTGGGCGCTTCCCGGGATCATCCTCGTGCTCGCGGTGCACTACGTGGCCACGACGATCGGCGGCTTCTTCGCCTTCACGGACTGGTCGGGAATCGGCACGTTCGCCTGGATCGGGTTCGACAACTTCGTGAAGATCTTCGGCGATCCGACGCAGATCGGCTCCCTCGGCAACACGCTCTTCCTCGCGTTCGTGTCGGTGATCCTCAGCAACATCGCCGGCCTCGCGCTGGCTCTGGGGCTGAACCGAGGCCTGAAGACCCGCTACGCGCTCCGCGTGCTCTTCTTCATGCCGGTCGTGCTCAGCCCGCTCGCGGTCGCCTACGTGTGGAAGTTCATCTTCGACTACAACGGGCCGATCAACGCGTTCCTCCGGGCACTGGGACTCGACGAGTTCGCCCGTGCCTGGGTCGCCGACCCGATGTGGGCGATCTGGACGATCCTCGTGGTGGTCGTCTGGCAGAACATCGGCTTCGCGATGGTCATCTACATGGCGGGCCTCGCCGCGGTGCCGGTCGAGATCGAAGAGGCCGCCGCGATCGACGGCGCCAACCTGTGGCAGCGCTTCTGGCACGTCACGCTGCCGTCGATCCGCCCCGCCGTCGCGATCGCGACGACACTCGGTCTCGTCAACGGACTCCGCATCTTCGACCAGATCATGGCGATGACCGGCGGGGGACCCGCGGGCGCGACCGAGACGCTCGCGACGCAGGTCTACAAGGAGTCGTTCGCCCTCGGCAACTTCGGATACGGTGCCGCGCTCGCGCTGCTGCTCACCGTGATCATCCTGGTGTTCGCCATCATCCAGCAGCGTCTGACCAACGGTCGCCCCGAGGAGGACTGACATGTTCCGCTACACGAAATTCACCGCGCTGCGCGAGGTCCTCATCTGGATCATCGCGATCGTCTTCCTGGCCCCCTTCTACTTCCTGATCACCACGGCGCTGAAGTCCGACCAGGAGGTCATCACCTCGTCGAACCTCGCGCCTCCGACCAGCCCCGACCTCGGCAACTTCGTCGAGGTGCTGACCGCTCAGGGAAACTCGAACGTCGTGCTCGGGCTGGTGAACAGCATCATCATCACCGCGGGGAGCATCCTCTGCCTCGTGCTGCTCGGTGCGATCACCGGCTACGTGATCTCCCGCAGCACCCGCCGATGGAGCCGCACCGCCTACATGCTGTTCCTCATCGCGATCGTGCTGCCGACCCAGCTCGGCACCGTGCCCCTGTACATCGGCGCCCGCACGCTCGGCCTCACCGGATCGCTCTGGGGGATGGTCATCCTCTACACCGGGATGCTGCTGCCGCTGTCGATCTTCCTCTACGCCGGCTTCTTCCGCAGTCTCGGCACCGAGTACGAGGAGGCCGCGACGATCGACGGAGCGTCTCGCACGCAGATCTTCTTCCGCATCGTGCTGCCGCTGATGTCGCCGGCCACGGGAACGGTCGCGATCCTCGCGGGGCTGATCGTCTGGAACGACTTCTTCACCTCGCTGATCTTCCTCGGCGGCTCCGCGAACCAGACCCTCCCGGTCGCGATGTACTACTACATCGGCTCGCTCGTCTCGTCGTGGAACAAGATCTTCGCGATCGTCATCGTGTCGATGATCCCGATCCTCGTGTTCTACCTCTTCGCCCAGAAGCGCTTCATCCAGGGCTTCGCGGGCGGACTCAAAGGCTGACCGCTCGGCGGTGCTCCGGCACTCGCCGTCCTCCACCGACCCCTCTCACCGCCTCCTCTGCACCGACGTCCCGTCGAGAAACGAGCATCATGTACCTTCTTGCGCCCAATATCGAGCTCCTCTTCACCGAGGCCGGCGACTACCACGACCGGGTGAGGGCCGCCGCGGCCGCGGGATTCACCGCCGTCGAGATGTGGGGGCCGACCGGAGTCGACGCTCCCGCCACCCCGAAGAACATCCCCGCACTCAAGGCAGCGCTCGAGGAGACCGGCGTGCAGCTGACCGCTCAGCTGGCCGAGCCCCGCACGCAGTTCATGATCCCGCCGTGGGACCACACCGAGTTCTTCCGCAAGCTCGACGAGGGCGTCGACATCGCCAGGGAGCTGGGCACGCCGCGCCTCGTGGTGGGCAGCGGCACCGGTTTCGGCGGCTGGAAGCGCCAGGTGCAGCTCGACAAGCTGATCGAGATCTATCAGAAGGCGATCGCGCAGATCGACGGGTCGGGGGTCACCCTCGTGCTGGAGCCGGTGAACGTGCGCGTCGACCACCCGGGCTCGCTGCTCGATCGGACGGCCGAGGCCGTCTACGTCGCCCGAGGCGTCGACTCGCCCGACTTCGGGGTGCTCTACGACATCTACCACTCGGCGGTCGAGGGGGAGGACATGGCCGCCGAGCTGGAGAACGCGGGCGACGTCATCAAGTACGTGCAGCTCGCCGACGCGCCCGGTCGGGGGGAGCCCGGCACCGGGTCGCTCGACTGGGCGGAGCGCTTCGGCATCCTCCGGGCCTCCGGATACGACGGGCCGATCGGCCTGGAGTACTACCCGCAGACCGCCTCCGAGGAGTCGGTCCGACTCATCCGAGAGGTCGCGGCGGCAGCATGAACCCGCGTGACTACCCCGCATCGGTCGACGTCGTCATCGTCGGCAGCGGGCCCAACGGCGCCGCCTACGCGCGCATCCTGAGCGAGCTGGCACCGGACGTCTCGATAGCGATGTTCGAGGTCGGGCCGACCGTGTCGGATCCCCCGGGATCTCACGTGAAGAACATCGAGGATGCCGAGCAGCGGGCTCTCGCCCAGGCGCGGTCTGAGGGGCCGGGCGAGCGCGCGGCGACGATCTCCGATCCCGGTGCGGCCAAGTCGGGGCAGCGCCGCGGACGTGCCGGAACCTACCTGCTGCCCGACGGCTATCGCGTCGAGGGCGAGGACGGCATGCCCGTCGCCGCCTTCTCGAGCAACGTCGGCGGCATGGGCGCGCACTGGACCGCCGCGTGCCCTCGGCCCAACGACAGCGAGCGCATCGACTTCCTGCCCGATCTCGACGAGCTGCTCGCCGAGGCGGAGAGACTGCTGGGGGTGACGACCGACGCGTTCGACTCGTCGCCCTTCGCGACCATCGTGCGGGAACGGCTCTCCGCCGCGGTCGACGCGGACCGCGACCACGCCCATCGGGCGCAGCGGATGCCGTTGGCCGTGCATCGCCGCGACGACGGTCGCCTGGTGTGGTCGGGGTCGGACGTCGTGTTCGGTGACGCGACGCGGACGAATCCGCGCTTCACCCTCTACGACGAGTCGCTGGTCACACGCGTGCTGACCGAGGGCGGCGCCGCGTCGGGGGTCGAGGTCCGGGATCTGCGCAGCGGAACGCTGCAGTCGGTCGCCGCCCGGTGCGTGGTCGTCGCCGCCGACGGCCTGCGCACCCCGCAGGTGCTGTGGGCGTCGGGAATCCGTCCGGAAGCACTCGGGCGCATGCTGAACGACCAGACGCAGGTCGTGTTCGCCGCGCGTCTGCGTGACGTGCACGCCGGGCCCGAGGATGCTGTCGCAGCGTCGGGCGCGCTGAGCGAGCAGAGCGGCGTCACCTGGGTGCCGTTCACCGATGCGATGCCGTTCCACGGCCAGATCATGCAGCTCGACGCCTCGCCGGTGCCGCTCGCAGAGGACGATCCGATCGTCCCCGGCTCGATCGTCGGTCTCGGCCTGTTCTGTGCCAAGGACCTGCAGTGGGACGACCGCGTCGAGTTCTCGGACGATGTCGTCGACGGCTACGGGATGCCGGCCATGACCATCCACTACACGCTCACGCCGCACGATCACGCGGTGATGGATCGTGCCCGTGAGGAGATCGCGCGCCTGGGTCGCGCTGTGGGGGACCCTCTCGACGAGCGTCCGTTCACGATGCCGGCCGGGGCCTCGCTGCACTATCAGGGCAGCACGCGCATGGGCCAGACCGACGATGGTCGCAGCGTCTGCTCGCCGGACAGCGAGGTGTGGGGCATCCCCGGCCTCTTCGTCGCGGGGAACAACGTGATCCCCACGTCGACGGCCTGCAATCCGACGCTGACCTCGGTCGCTCTCGCCGTGCGCGGAGCGAGGAAGATCGCCGGATCTCTGCGCTGACTCTTGCTTATGCAGGAAAACGACATTAGTCTGTTTAAATCAAGACAAAGTAGTCAAGGAGAAGCACGTGATCCCCGATCGCATCATCGAACAAGGCACGCTCGCCGTCGACGGCACACGCGCGTCGGTGGAGGTGCGCCTCCCCTGGTACCGCGCTCTGCCCGGCAGCTGCATCGCCGGAGCGACGCTCACCATCGACGGCGTCGAGGCGCCGTCCGACTCGCTGCGCTGGCGCATGAACGGTCGGGAGTTCCGCTTCGACGAGCTCCTCGATGAGACGGGGGAGTGGTGGTTCCCCGTCGACTCGGCGGTGCTCTCGGGCGACCTGCCGATCACGGCGGACGACGAGCACGAGGTGCGGGTCGACCTGACGCTGTACATCCCCTACATCATCATCTCGGACACCGAGACGCTGCACATCGAAGAGCACGACACCAAGACCATGACCGCGCGTCAGGCACAGGAGGTGGCGGCATGACCGCTCAGGGCACACCCATCCAGGGCGTCACGCTGTACAGCTTCACCCGCGCCTTCCACGGTCGCGAATACGACCTCGAGCAGCTGATCCGCAAGGTGGCGGACGAGGGCTACGGGCCCGGTCTCGAGATCATCGGCTTCTCGAGCTTCCGCGGCTTCCCGCACATCGAGGACTCCTTCGCCGGGTGGTTCCGCGACCTGATCGACGAGGTCGGCCTGGTCACCACCTCGCTCGCCGTGAACGCCGACATCGGCATCCATCGCGATCGTCTGCTGACGCAGGACGAGCTCATCGACTACATGACCCTGCAGATCAAGGCGGCGGCGAAGCTCGGCTTCCCGATCGCCCGCGTGCAGATCTCGATCACCCCGGACTCGATGGAGGCGCTCGCGCCGATCGCCGAGGAGCACGGGGTGACGCTCGCCCTCGAGGTGCATGCCGATCAGTACGCCTCGCATCCGCGCATCCTGGCGCTCCGCGACCGCTACGAGAAGGTCGGATCGCCCTTCCTCGGATTCACCATGGACTGGGGCGCCACGGTCTCGGGCTTCGCGCCCTCGCTCATCGAGGCCTACCGCCGGCGTGGTGCGTCAGAGGAGCTGCTGGGCAAGGTCGTCGACCTGTGGAACACCTACTACGAGCAGGGCCCGCCGGCGGATCAGGCGGTGCACGGGCAGCGCTTCGGATCCTTCATCGGACTCGCCGCCCAGAACGGTCGACCCGACCTCGGCATCGACTTCGGCATCAACGGCACCGGCCTGTTCGGACCCGCGCGCGTCGACGACTGGCTCGAGATCATGCCGTGGGTGAAGCACGTGCACGGCAAGTTCTTCGGAATCGACGAGAACGGCGAAGAGCCGTCGGTGCCGGTGCGCGACCTCATCACGCTGCTCGTCGAGAACGGCTACTCCGGTGCCGTGTCGAGCGAATACGAGGGCTGGCACTGGAACCACTGGCAGAGCCCGTTCGAGATCATCGCCGGCGAGCAGGCCGTTCAGCGCTCCGCGGCCGAGAACGCCGGCAGCCGCATGATCACCGACGCGGCCGAGGCGCACCGCGCGCTCGCCGCCCACCTCCCGCACGCTCTCACGAAGGGACTCCGCGCATGACCGACGGAATCGCCGGCACCGGCATCAAGCTGGGCATCACGCTCTACTCGCTCACCTCCGAGTTCGCCGCGGGGCTCTACACGCCCGAGACGCTCATCAAGGCCGCCGCAGACCACGGCCTGGGCCCCGGGATCGAGTTCAACATCGCGCAGATGCTGCGCACCTACCCCGATGTCGACGACGACTTCGTGCGGCTCTGGCGCGACAGCATGGACCGCTACGGGTTCGAGCCGAGTGCGATCGGCACGAACCTCGACATGGGCCGCCGCAAGGATCGCGACATGACCCCCGACGAGGAGCACGACTTCCTGGCCCGACAGCTCAAGACCGCGCACACGCTCGGCTTCAAGAAGGTCGTCATCCGCTCGCACGGCAAGGAGCTGCTGCGCAGTCTGCTGCCGTTGGCGGAGAAGTACGACCAGAAGCTCGGCTACGAGATCCATGCGCCGTCGGGTCCGAACAACCCGCAGGTGCTGCAGATGCGCGAGATGTACGACGAGCTGCAGTCCGATCGACTGGGCTTCACCGCCGACTTCTCGTCGACCATGCACTCGCTCTCGCCCACCCTTCTGCGCACCATGCGGCAGATGGGCATGCCCGAGGAGTACTTCGCCGTCATGGACGAGATCTGGCATGAGCCGACGCCCATGCACGTGCGCAATCAGAAGTTCGAGGACTTCCTGACGTCGGAGAACTTCGACTTCGCGCGCCTCGGACCCTTCACGCGCCTGGCGTTCAACATGCACGGCCTGGTGCCGCCGGAGGAATGGCTCGACATCATGCCGCAGATCTTCCACGTGCACGCCAAGTTCTACGACATCGGCCCCGACGGGGAGGAGCCCGCGATGGACATCCCCCGCATCGTGCGCCAGTTCGTCGAGGGCGGATACCAGGGGTACCTCTCGAGCGAGTGGGAGGGTCACGCGTTCTCGGACCTCGGCGAGAGCGACCCCATCGACCTCGTCAAGAAGCAGCACGACCTCATGCGTCGTGCGATCGAAGAGACCGCAGTCGCGGTCTGAATCGGAGACACTCATGGCCACTCACAACTCCCTGTTCTCCGAGAAGGACGTCCGCCGCACCGACACCGGCATCGCCGTCGCGGTGCAGCTGCCCTGGTACCGCAGCCTCTGGCTGTCGGCCGTCGACGGCGTCGCCGCCCGTGTGAACGGCGTCGATATCCCGACCGAGTCGCTGCGGTTCGAGCTCGAGGGGCGCACCTACCGCGTCGATGAGCTGCCCGAGCAGCACGAGACGCTGTGGTTCGTCGCCGAGCGCCCTGAGGTCCTCATCGACCTCGACCCGGTGCCGCAGGCGGGCGACGCCCTCACCGTCGAGGTCGTGCTGACCATGCGTCTGCTCTACATGCAGATCATGCCGGGCGTCGACGGCGGCCCCGGGCGCTACGTCACCAACCGCGTCCCGGTGCAGCGCGAGGTCGTGCTCGCATGACCCGAGAGCCGGCGACCGGCCGCACGCTGCGTGTCGCGATGATCGGCCACGGCTTCATGGGCGCGGCCCACTCGGTGGGCTGGCGTCAGGCGCCGCGGATGTTCGACCTGCCTGATGACGTGGAGATGGCCGTTCTCGTCGGTCGCACGGCCGACTCCGTGCAGCGAGCCGCCGAGCAGTGGGGGTGGGCCGAGACGTCGACGGACTGGCGCGAGGTCATCGCCCGGCCCGACATCGACATCGTCGACATCGTCACGCCCGGTGACTCGCACGCCGAGATCGCGATCGCCGCGCTCGATGCGGGCAAGCACGTGCTCTGCGAGAAGCCCCTCGCCAACACGGTCGAGGAGGCTGAGGCGATGGCGGATGCCGCCGCACGCGCGGCCGAGCACGGCGTGGTCTCGATGGTCGGCTTCACCTATCGGCGCGTCCCCGCTGCCACCTTCCTGCGCGATCTGATCGCGGAGGGGGTGATCGGGCGCGTGCAGCAGGTGCGGGCCGCCTACCGGCAGGACTGGCTCGTCGACCCCGAGATGCCGCTCGCCTGGCGTCTGCAGAAGGAGCACGCGGGTTCCGGGGCGCTGGGAGACATCGGCGCCCACATCATCGACCTCACGCAGTTCGTCACGGGGCAGACGGTGGAGGCCGTGACCGGCGTCACCGAGACGATCGTGTCTCGACGTCCGCTGAGCGCGGGGGGATCCGGGCTGTCCGGCACTGCCGGGGCGGGCTACGGCGACGTCACCGTCGACGATCTCGCGCTGTTCACCGGCCGGCTCTCGGGAGGGGCGCTGGCCTCTTTCGAGGCCACGCGCTTCGCGACCGGCCGCAAGAACGCGCTGACGATCGAGGTGTCGGGAGACCGGGGCGCACTGGCGTTCGACCTGGAGGACCTCAACAGTCTGCAGTTCTACGACCGCACCCTTCCCGACGACCGACAGGGCTTCACGAAGATCATCGTCACCGAGGCGGCGCACCCCTACGTCGCCGCGTGGTGGCCCGCGGGCCACATGCTCGGCTACGAGCACGGCTTCACGCATCAGGTGGTCGATCTGGTGCGCGGGATCCACGACGGCACCGCACCGCATCCGAGCTTCGCGGAGGGTCTCGGAGTCCAGCGGGTGCTCGATGCGGTCGCGCGCAGCGCGGCTGACGATGCGGCCTGGGTGCGCGTGCGCACCGAGGCGCCGGTCGGCATCCGCTGAGTCCTCCACCCACCGCAGTCACACATCGCCATCCGTTCTACGAAGGAGTCGTTCATGGCACGTCCGATCACGTTGTTCACCGGTCAGTGGGCCGACCTCCCGTTCGAGGAGGTCGCGCGTCTGGCGGGGGAGTGGGGGTACGACGGACTCGAGATCGCCTGCTGGGGTGATCACATCGACGTCTCCCGCTGGGACGACGACGCCTATGTGCAGAGTCGTCGCGACATCCTCGAGCGCAACGGCCTGGGGGTATGGGCGATCTCGAACCATCTCACCGGGCAGGCGGTGTGCGACGATCCGATCGACGTGCGCCACCGCGACATCCTGTCGGACCGGGTCTGGGGTGACGGAGACCCCGAGGGCGTGCGTCAGCGGGCCGCGGAGGATCTGAAGGACACCGCCCGGTTCGCGGCGAAGCTCGGCGTCGCCACGGTGAACGGCTTCACGGGATCGAGCATCTGGAAGGCCGTGGCGATGTTCCCCCCGGCATCCGACGAGTTCATCGCCGCCGGATACCGCGACTTCGCCGACCGCTGGAATCCGATCCTCGATGTGTTCGAGGAGGTCGGGGTGCGCTTCGCTCTCGAGGTGCACCCCTCGGAGATCGCCTACGACTACTGGACCGCGAAGGCGACCCTCGACGCGATCGGGCATCGCACGAGCTTCGGGTTCAACTTCGATCCTTCGCACTTCGTCTGGCAGCAGCTGGACTCCGTCGCGTTCGTGCTCGACTTCGCCGAGCACATCTTCCACGTCCACGTGAAGGAGTCGATCACCAACCTCGACGGCCGCAACGGCGTGCTGGGCTCGCACCTCGCGTGGGCCAACCCGCGCCGCGGCTGGACGTTCGTGTCGACCGGCCACGGGGCCGTGAAGTGGGAGCCGCTGTTCCGTGCGCTCACCGCGATCGGCTACACCGGCCCGACGAGCGTGGAATGGGAGGACGCCGGCATGGACCGCCTGCACGGCGCCCCGGAGGCGCTCGCGTTCGTTCGCGGGCTCGCCGCGATCACGCCTCCGGATGCCGCCTTCGACTCGGCGTTCTCCTCGAAGGTCGAAGAGACCGCCTGATGGCCGACGTTCTGAACGTGCTCATCCTCTCGGGGCACATGACGATCGAGCACGACAACGAGCACCGCAGCTTCCGCACCCACAATCAGTGGCTGACGACGCTGCTCGAAGACACCGGGCGCTTCCGCGTGCGCGTGATCGAAGATCCGCGCGGCCTCGGCGCCGAGATCATCGACAAATACGACGTGATCATCGTCGTCTTCGAGGGGCGGGACGGCTACCACGACAGGGCCGTCGGCTTCGGGCCGGAGACGGATGCCGCGCTGCTGCGATTCGTGCACGACCGGGGCAAGGGCATCGTGTGGTTCCACGGCTCGGCGGTGCAGGAGGATGACTGGGGCTACCCCGAGGAGTACAACGTCATGCGCGGTGCGAAGCTCAGCGTGCCGACCGGCATCCGTCCCCGTCCGTGGGGTGAGGCGCTGCTGCGCACGACGGAGCCACGTCACGCGATCACCGACGGCATCACCGAGACGTGGACCGTGACGGGCGACGACATCCTCGTCGGGGTCGAGCTGTATGAGGGTGCGCAGGTTCTGCTGACGACCTTCGACGATCTCGAGTCGTACGAGAAGGCGCCCGTCTGGCCGATGTCGCACTATCCCGTCGCGATTCCCGCGGAGGGCATCGCAGCGCTGCCCGGGATGAACACCGATCAGCCGATCGCCTGGATCAACGACTACGGCTCGGGCCGCAGCTTCACGATCACCATCGGTCACGACATCGACACGTTCCGGCGCATCGAGTTCATCAGGATGTTCCCGCGCGGCGTCGAGTGGGCGGCCACGGGCGAGGTGAGCCTCGAGGGGCCGGATCGGCGCGGCGACCGTCGATTCCTGCCTTGGCCGTACTACAACCGCGAGGGCTGACCGCGACCTCGAACAGGCGACGGCCTCGAGCATCCGATCCGGAGGCTCGAGGCCGTGTTCGTGCGCCGTGTTCGTGCTCCTGTGTTCGTGCGCCGGTCAGACGCGGGCCGACGAGACGCCGATCCCGAGCGCCGTGCGGGCCAGTGCCAGGTGCGCGCGGGTCATCTCGGCCGCGTCGTCGTCGAGCCATTCGAGCCCGCCCCACTCGCTCGTGAAGGTGCCGCGGAAGTCGCGCCCCGCCAGCTCGGCGCCCAGAGCCCGGATCGGCGTGGAGATGCGGTGGTCCGCGTCGTCCAGATCCCAGAACTTCAGATGGAAGGCACCGACGAGCGGAAGGATGCCGCGCAGCTCCGCGGCATCCGAACGCCCGAAGCGCACGAGCATGTCCATGTAGAGCGTGTGCACCGGGCCGGGCACGCCGCCCGACCGCAGCAGATCCATCACGGCGTCATGCGTCTCGGCCTCGCGCCAGTCGTGGGTGAGCCGGGAGATCAGCTCGGGCGGGATCCCGCCCGAGCTCAGGCGCTCGAGGTAGGTCGTGGGCAGCGCCGGCATGAGCATGCTGATGTCGATCAGCAGCCGAACGCGAGGGTCGTCGATCGCCGCGACGGTGTCGTAGTCCGCAGTGTGGGCCGAGGGGGTCTGGCGGCCCTGCGCTTCTTCGAACAGCACGAGGTCGAGCTCATGGAGGTGCGGCAGCAGGTCGGCCAGCAGCGCGGGACCCGCCTGTCCGATCGGCAGACGGAGTCCCGAGGCGCCCAGTCGATGCGCGGCCCGCAGCTGAGGCAGCAGGAACGCGAGTCTCTCGGCGTCGCTGAGCCGTCGGGCAGGCAGGTCCCAGTCGTCGATGCTCGCGCCGACGATGCTCACCCGACCGCCCACTGCGGCGAGCGACTCGCGCAGCGCTTCGGCCTCGGCGTCGGTCGGCACCGGATAGGAGCGCCACAGCTGGCCCAGCTCGACCTCGATGACCGAGGCGATGCCCTCCGCCACGATTCCGATCGCGATGTCCGGAGCGGTGCGCTCTGCACGCACGATCTCGGAGGACCAGTTGAAGGCGCTCGCAGAGAGCGTCCAGTCGGAGGGGAGTGCGGTCGTCATGTGCGGTCTCCGGGTCAGGCGACGTCGCGTGCCGCATCGGCGCTGGCGCCCGGGGTCACGGTGTCGAGGTCGCGGGCGAAGTGGAAGGGAAGGATCAGAGGACCGTCCGGGCCCGTCTGCAGGTAGGGGACGGCCAGACGGAAGGAGACCCGCACCGAGTGCGTGCCCGCGGAGAGACGCCGTCCGAGCCGCAGCGCGAGCCGGTCCTGCACGAACCACCAGCCGTCCTCGTGCGCGAGGTCGGCGGGCGCGATGTCGCGCTGACCGAGAACGACACGGAGGTGCGGAACCGGCACGCCGTCGATGTGCACCTCGACGTCTCGCACGGCGGCGAGGGGCAGCGCCCGGATCCACGGCAGTGCGAGCCTGAGGACAGCGCCGGTCGCATCCTCGACGAGCGAACTCGCCGTCAGCGCGTCGAGCACGGTGCGCCTCTGTGGTCTGCGGCGGCATCCGAGCACTCGCCCGGCATGGCATGCATCATCTTCGACGCCTCTCGTTCGACTTCAGTTCAGAACATACCTGCTTATGTCTGAAATAGGAAGAAGTGCGAGAGTGAGGGACTCAGTCCACCGAGTGGATGCGCGCGACCGTCGGCGCCCCGTCGGCGAACCACCGGGGGAAGGTCTCGTCGAACAGCTCTTCCCGAGCGAGCGCGGCGCCACCGCGCAGGGGCTCGCGCTGGTCGTTGAGCGAGTTCACGATCGACAGGTCGCGCGTCGCGAGAGGCAGGGAGAGCTCGTAGACCCGCTGCCGCACCTCCGCCAGGAAGAGCTCGCCCGCGGCGGCCACGGCGCCGCCGATCACGATGATGCTCGGGTTGAACACGTTGACCAGGGTCGCGATCGATTCGCCCGCCACCCGCGCGGACTTGCGGATCAGGGAGATCGCGAGGGCGTCGCCGCCCTCGGCGGCGCGGGAGATCGACTCCGGCGTGATTGCCTCTCCGTCGGCGACCCGCTTCGCCAGAGCTCCACCGCCGCCCTCGTCGAGCGCCCGCTGAGCGTCGCGCACGAGCGCCCAGCCCCCGGCCACGGCCTCGAGGCAGCCGACCTTGCCACACCGGCACAGCTCTTCGGAGTCGAGGACGCGCACGTGACCGATGTCACCGGCCGCGCCGTTCGCGCCGCGATGCACGCGCCCACGAGAGAGGAGCCCGGCGCCGATTCCCGAGCCGATCTTGCAGTAGATGAGGTCGATGCTGTCGTTCTCGCGACGCTCGCGCTCACTGAAGGCGAGGATGTTCACGTCGTTGTCGACCCATGTCGGGGCGTCGAAGCGCTCCTCGAACCGGGTGCGGATGTCGAAGCCGTTCCAGCCGGGCATGATGGGCGGCGCGACCGGGCGGCCGGAGGTGAAGTCCACGGGGCCCGGAACGCCGACGGTGATGGCCCAGACGGGCGTGCCGGGCGCGGCGTCCTCCGCGACCAGGCGGTCGATCATCGACATCGCCTCGTCGAGGGTCTCCTCGGGTCCCCGGGCGATGTCCCAGGCGCGATGCGAGTCGGCGAGGATCGCGCCGTCGAGGTCGGCGAGACCCACGTGGATGTGCAGGGCTCCGAGCGCGCAGACGATCACTCGCCCGCGTTCGGCGCGGAAGCGCAGCGTGCGTGGCGCTCTGCCGCCGGACGACGGCGCGAACTCCCCGTCCTGCAGGAACCCGACTTCGATCGCGTGGTCGACCCGCTGGGCGACGACGCCTCGCCCCAGTCCGGTCAGGCGACCGATCTCGGGTCTGGTCACCGCCTCGCCCGTGCGAACGAGGTTGACGATGCGCAGGAGACTCGTCATCTCATCGGTCTGCGCGCCGAATCGGAGGGTGGACTCACTAGCCATACCCGATTTTCACACAGGGTCTGCCGGATTCCGCGTTCATCGCGTCATCTATTGTCGTGCGCGGACAGACTTAAGTACAGTTTCAACATAAGCTGATGGAGGCCTGATGCTTCCCGAGAGGAACGATCTCATGACGAGAGGCGTCGGAATCATCGGAGCGGGCCCGGGGGTGTCGGCCCTGCATCTGCCCACCCTCGATCGCCTCCCGGAGCTGTTCCGCGTCGTGCACATCGCCGACGGCGGCAGCGGACGAGCCGAGGCCCTCGCCGAGCGCACAGGAGCGCGGTACTCAGCGGGCACGGCGGCGCTTCTCGCCGATCCCGAGGTCGAGGTGGTCGCGATCTGCTCGCCCCCTGAGCAGCATGCGGCTCAGATACTCGATGCGGTGGCCGCCGGCGTGCGCGCGATCCTGTGCGAGAAACCCATCGCGCTCACCAGAGACGACGCTGATGCCGCGATGGACGCATGCCGTCGAGCCGGCACGGCGCTCGTCGTCGGGACGAATCACCTCTTCGATCCGGCATGGGGCAGGGCTCGGCATCACATCGCCGCCGAGCAGGCTCCGGTGCGCGCGGTCTCGATCACCGTCGCGCTGCCGCCGAACGGCCGATACCACGACGTCGTCACGGAGTCACTGCCGGGTGCCGCACCTGCCCGACCCGCGCCGGACTGGAAGGATCCGGGGTTCTCCTCGGCCGTGGTCCGGCAGCTGATCCTCGGCCTCGGCATCCACGATCTCCCCCTGCTGCGAGACCTCGCGCCGCGTGTCGATCGGGTGGTGTTCGCGCGTCCCGTCGCCCCCATCGGGTACTGCGTGGGATTCATCGCCGGCGACGTGCTCGTCCGCCTCACCGCGGTGATGCTGCGCGAGGGGGCGGAGGCGCTCTGGCGCTTCTCGGTCGCGACCGGACGCGATCTGATCGACATCGAGTTCCCTCCGGCTTTCGTGCACGACGGCAGCGCGCGAGCACGAGTGCGCCATGTCGACGGCCGGGTGTCGGAGTACCCGCCGCTGCCCGATGACGGCTATCTGGCCGAGTGGCGGGCGATGGCGTCGCTCGCCGCGGGCGCCGACGCGGTCGAGTACGACGAGATGCTCGCCGATGCGCACTACGCGATCGACCTGGCGGATGCCGCAGCCACCGCCGTGCGCGAGGGGATGACGCGATGATCGGGGTCACCGGAGCGACGGCCGGATATGCGGCGGCACTCGCCGAGCTGCCACTGCGAGCGCGTGCGACCTCCACGGCCTCCGGTGCGGTCGTCGTGGTCGACGGCGCCTCGGGGTGGCCGGGGCGGGCGGTCGAGGCCGTGCGCCGGGGCGCGGTCGCGGTGCTCGTCGGGAATCCGGTCCCGACGGATCCGGCGGAGATCGGCGATCTCGAGGCTGTCGCCGAGGGCGCACCGGTGGTGCTGGACCGTCCGTGGCTGCGGGCCGACGTCGTCGCCGACGCGGCGGTCGCCGTCCCGGCGCGTCAGCTGACCGTCGATGCAGCCGGAGCGGCGCCAGCGATGGGCGAACTGACGAGGGATGCGGTCGGCTGGCTGCGGGTGCTCGGCGGAGGCGATCTCGTGCTGCGGACGGTAGCGGCGCTGCCGCACGGGCTGATCGCCCTGCTCGAGGAACCGACGTCGGGAACGGCGGCCGCGCTGACGGTCTCGGCGCTGGTCGGCCGAGGGCGACCGCGGCTCCGGGCACTCGCCGTCGGAGAGACGCGCATCGAGGTTGATCTCGACGCGGCGACCGATGTGAGAAGCGTGGAGTCGAGCAGCGCCGACGGCGTGCTGCGCCTGCCTCGGCGGCATGAGTCGGGTGAGCGGCTCGCACTCCGTCGAGCGATCGACGCAGCGCTGCAGGGCACGCTTCCGGCGGATGTCCGGGAGTTCCGGCACGACGTGCAGCTCGCTGAGGGGATGTGGGGAACGGATAAACGAGGCTGATTCCGCGCATAGCCACATCGGGATTCCTGAATAGCCGATATCCGACAAAAGTAGATCGCGGGGCAGGTCCCAAAGCCCCCACGAAAGGATCGAAGATGATCAAGCTGCTTTCCCACCTGTCCTACGTGGCGATCACGACGCCGGACGTCGAGGCATCGGTGGAGTTCTACAAGACCCAGGTCGGTCTCACCGAGGTGGCCCGCGAAGACGGTCGCGTCTACCTGCGCTGCTGGGGTGACTACTACGCCTACTCGGTGGTCGTCGTCCCCGGAGACGAGCCGTCTCTCGAGACCATGGCCTGGCGCACGTCCAGCGCCGAGGCGCTCGAAGAAGCCGCGAAGCGCATCGAGGCCGCGGGGATCCAGGGCGAGTGGATCGACGGATTCAAGATCGGCCGTGCCTACCGCTTCACCGGTCCCTTCGGCCACGACATGACCCTCCACTGGGACGTCGAGCGCCACCAGTCGACGACGGACGCCGCCTCGATCTACCCCGACCGTCCCGAGAAGCGCAGCAAGATCGCCGGCGCCCCGCGTCAGCTCGACCACGTCACGGTGGCGACGAGCGATGTCGACGCCTTCGTCGCCTGGTACGTCGACGTGCTCGGCTTCCGCTTCATGGCGCGCACCGTGCTCGACGAGGCGCCGATCTCGGTGTTCTCGGTGCTCACGACCAACGAGAAGTCGCACGACCTCGGCGTCGTGCTCGACGGATCCACGCGCGCCGGTCGGGTCAACCACTACGCGTTCTGGGTGGACACCCGCGAAGAGCTGCTGATCGCCGCCGACACCCTGATGGAGAACGGCATCCCGATCGAATACGGCCCCAACATCCACGGCATCGGGGAGCAGACGTTCCTCTACTACCGCGAGCCGTCGACGCTGCGCATCGAGCTGAACACGGGCGGCTACCGCAACTACGTCCCGGACTGGGAGGCGAACACCTGGAAGCCCTCGCTCGGCTCGAACAACTTCTACCGCAACGGAGCGATGCCGATGTCGATGACGGAGTCGTTCCCGCCCGCGGACGGCCCCTCCGCCACCGAGGAGGGCGTGCCCGACGAGATCAAGGAAGCGCTCTTCAACCCGTACGCCAAGCACGGCCAGGGCTGAGCGCCCGTCCGGGGCGGACGTCGACGTCCGCCCCGGAACCTCCGTGGAGCCATACTGAACGACAAAGGATCGACCGACGATGACGACGACGACAACAGCACCCGACGCACCCTTCGCACTGGCGCGCTATCGCGACGACGAGCGCGTGCGTCTCGGCCTCGCGGTCGGCGAGCGCATCCGCCCGCTCTCGTCCGAGGAGCTCGGAGCCGACGGGCTCAACCAGTTCCTCGCGGCCCCCGACTGGGACAGACTGCACGCGATCGCCCGGAGCGACGGGCCGTGGATCCCGCTCGCGGAGGTCACCCTCACCGCTCCCGTCGAGCCGCGTCAGGTGCTGCAGACCGGCGCGAACTACCGCGAGCACGTCATCGAGCTCGTCGCAGCCGGCCTGACCCAGAACTCCGATCGCACGCCCGACGAGGCGCGGGAGTTCGCCGCCACCATGATGGACGACCGCAAGGCGAACGGCGAGCCCTACTTCTTCATCGGCCTGCCCGCCGCGGTCGTCGGGGACGACGTCCCCCTCGTGCTGCCCGCGTACAGCGAGGTGCACGACTGGGAGCTCGAGCTCGCCCTCGTGATCGGCAAGGAGGCCTTCCAGGTCTCGCGCGAGGACGCCTGGGAGCACATCGCCGGCTACACGATCGTGAACGACGTGACGACCCGCGATCTGGTCTTCCGCAAGGACATGAAGGAGATCGGCACCGACTGGTATCGGGCCAAGAACGCACCCGGATTCCTGCCGACCGGTCCGTTCCTCGTACCGGCACCGTTCGTCTCGGCGAGTGACGCGGCGGTGCGCCTCGACCTCAACGGGCAGACGATGCAGGACGCATCGACCAGCGATCTGCTGTTCGACATCCCGGCGCTGCTCTCGGCCGCGTCGCAGACCCACCCGCTGTACCCCGGTGACCTGCTGCTGACGGGCAGCCCTGCCGGCAACGGCCAGCACTGGCGGCGGTTCCTCCGCGACGGAGACGTCATGACCGGCACGATCGCCAACCTCGGCACCCAGGTCGTGCGCTGCGTGGCCCAGAAGACGGACGGGGCCTCGTGATGGGGACGCCCTCCGAGAATCCGGCCGATCTCGACCGCGCCGACCCCGAGTCCGAGATCGCGGCCCGGGCGACGGCCTATCGCAACTGGGGGCGCTGGGGGAGCGACGACGTGCTCGGCACCCTCAACTTCATCGACGACGCCGTTCGAGTGAAGGCCGCGTCGCTCGTGTCCTCCGGCCGGGTGGTCTCGCTCTCGCAGCGCTTCGACACCGACGGCCCGCAGAAGGGGTGGCGCAGGCGTACCAACCCGGTGCACACCATGACCGACACCGGTGTCGACGCCGAGCGCGGCAACCAGGGTTTTCCGCACGGCATCGGCGGGGCGGACGACGTGATCGCGATGCCCCTGCAGTGCTCGACGCAGTGGGACGGCCTCGGCCACATCTTCGACCACGGCAACGCCTGGAACGGGCGACGGGCGGGCGACGTCGTGACCAGCGAGGGCGACCTCGTCACGGGCATCGAGCACGCGGCATCCGTCATCGTCTCGCGCGGGGTGCTGCTGGACGTCGGCCGACACCTGTTCCCCGAGACCGGTGAGCTGCCGGACGGTCACGCCATCACGGTCGCGGATATCGAGGCGACGATCGCCGCGCAGGGCGCTTCCAGCGTCGTGGGGCGCGGCGACATCGTCGTGGTCCGCACCGGACAGTACGCACGCACCCGCCGCGAGGGCTGGGGCGACTATGCCGGGGGACCGGCGCCCGGACTGTCGCTGACCACCGCGGGGTGGCTGCATCGCACGGAGATCGCGGCCATCGCGACCGACACCTGGGGGTTCGAGGTGCGTCCGAACGAGTTCGACGTGCCGGCCTTCCAGCCGCTGCACCAGGTCGTCATCCCGAACCTCGGCCTGACGATCGGCGAGATGTGGAACCTCGATGAGCTCGCCGAGGCCTGTGCCGAGCGCGGCCGGTGGGACTTCCTCCTGTCGGCGCCGCCGCTCCCGATCACGGGGGCCGTCGGCTCGCCGGTCAACCCCGTCGCCATCCTCTAGTCCACTCACACCCGCACGATCACCCAGAACAGAGAGGTTCTGCTCATGACCGCAGTTCGCAAGGTCGCGATCGCCGGCACCGGCGTCGCCGGACTCGCCGCCGCCATCCAGCTCGCCAAGGCCGGCGTCGAGGTCGACGTCTTCGAGGCGAAGGACGCGCCGTCCACCCTCGGGTCCGGCATCTCGCTGCAGGGCAACGCCCTGCGCGTGTTCGATGCGCTCGGCGCGTGGGACGACATCCGCGCGGCGGGATTCCCGTTCGAGGGACTGAATCTGCGCGCACCCGGTCCCGGCGCCCCGATCGTGGCGGCGCTGCCGGACGTCAAGACCGGAGGCCCCGACTACCCGGCCGCTATGGGCATGCCTCGCGCCGAACTGACGAGCATCCTGCTCGAGCACGCGCGCGCGGCCGGAGCCGACGTGCGCTTCGGTGCGAAGGTCACCGGAGTCGAGCAGCATGGTCCCGACTCCGTCGAGGTCGTCGTGAACGGAGGGTCGGCAGGCGAGTACGACCTGCTGATCGGCGCGGACGGGCTGCACTCCGCCGTGCGGGACCTCGTCGGGATCGAGACCAAGCCGGAGCCGACCGGGATGGGCATCTGGCGCGCGTTCGTCTCGCGCCCCGCCGACGTCGAACGGTCCGAGCTCTACTACGGCGGGCCCATGTACATCGCGGGGTACACGCCGACCGGTGAGGACACCATGTACGCGTTCCTCGTGGAGGACGCGCAGGATCGCTTCGGGGTCTCCGGCGAGGAGGCCACGCAGATCATGCTCGAGGCGTCGCGTGCCTACGACGGTCCGTGGAACTCGATCCGCGCCGATCTCGAGGCGGGCGCCGTCGCCAACTACACCTGGTTCACCCAGCACGTCGTGCCCGCGCCGTGGAACCGCGGGCGGGTGATCGTGATCGGCGACGCCGCGCACTCCTGCCCTCCGACTATCGCCCAGGGCGCTGCGCAGGGGCTCGAGGACGCCTTCGTGCTCACCGAGCTGCTGACGACGCGGGATGCCGTGGACGACTCGCTGTTCGACGAGTTCCACGCGCGTCGCCTGCCTCGCGCGCAGGCCGTCGTCGAGGCCTCGGTGCAGCTCGGCCGCTGGCAGCTCGAGCACGATCGCGACGCCGACGCCGGCGGACTCATCTTCGGCATCGCGCAGAAGATGGCGGCACCGGCATGACCACCGACGTCCATGCTCACGTCCTGCTGCCGTCGCTGCAGGCCGAGGTCGAGCGACGCGTGCCCGACCTCGTGCGCGAGGCCGCCGCACTCGAGCTGACTCGGAACGGTGCCGAGAGCCTGGCTGTCTCGGGCCCGATGGTGGGCGCGCGCATCCCCCAGCTCACGTCCGTGCCGGTGCGTCTCGCCGACATGGATGCGCAGGGCGTCGACGTGCAGTGGGTCAGCGCCTCACCCAACCACTTCTACCCCTGGGCTCCCGAGGGGCTGGCCGTGTGGGCGGCGAACGAGGCCAACCGACTGGTCGCCGAGCACGTGGCGCAGGCGCCCGAGCGGCTCATCGGTCTCGGACTCGTTCCGCTGCAGCACCCGGAGCGCATCGTCGAGTGCCTCGACGACGCGGTGCTCGGCCGGGGTCTCGCCGGTGTCGAGATCTCGTCGTTCGCCGGCGACGTGGAGCTCTCGGATGAGCGACTCGAGCCGTTCTGGGCACGGGCTGCCGAACTGGGCGCCGTCGTCTTCCTGCATCCGTTCGGCTGCAGCCTCGACGAACGACTCGATCGGTTCTACCTGTCGAACACCGTCGGGCAGCCGGCCGAGAACGCCGTCGCGCTCTCGCACCTGATCTTCGCGGGTGTGCTCGACCGGCATCCGCAGCTCACGATCGTCGCGGCCCACGGCGGCGGCTACCTGCCGCTGTCGATCGGGCGCTCGGACCGCGCATGGACGGTGCGTCCCGAGGCTCAGCGCTGCGCGCACGCGCCCTCGACATATCTCTCGAAGATCTGGTTCGACACCGTGGTGCACGACCCCGACGCGCTGCGGCGACTCATCGAGGTCGCGGGGGAGTCGCGCGTGCTGCTCGGCAGCGACTATCCGTTCGACATGGGGCTCGACGACCCGGTCGACTTCGTGCGGGGGTCGGGGCTCGAAGCCGCGGTCGTCGACCGCATCCTCGAGGAGAACGCCGCACAGCTTCTCGGGCGGCGGGTGCGGGCATGAGGATCGCCCGCTGGAGCATCGACGGCGAGGTCGGCGAGGGCTTCGTCGAGGGCGATCGGGTGGTCTCCTTCCCGCGCCGGCTGCGTGTGGCCGATGTGCTCGCGCTCGGGCTGGACGCCGCGCGCGACCTGCACCGCGAGGTCGAGGGCGAGATGGGAGCGGCGCTCGCCGAGGTGACCCTGCTCGCTCCGGTCGTGCCCGCGTCGGTGCGCGATTTCGTGGCCTTCGAGGAGCACGTCGAGGGAGTGAGTGCCGGCGTCGAGGGCAAGAGCGACGTGGCGCCGGAGTGGTACGACGCGCCGACCTTCTATTTCGGCAACCCGCACACGATCCTGGGGCCCGCGGAGGTGCTGCATCCGCCGGTGACCGAACGACTCGACTTCGAACTGGAGGTCGCGGTCGTGATCGGAGGCGCCCCGGGGGTCGGGGAGTCGAATCTCGACGCCGGGGCGGCGGCCTCGCTGATCTTCGGATACACGATCATGAACGACTGGTCGGCCCGCGACCTGCAGGCCCGCGAGATGAAGGTGCGCCTCGGTCCGTCGAAGGGCAAGGACTTCGGGATGAGCCTGGGGCCGTGGATCGTCACGGCCGATGAGCTCGAGCCGTATCTCGACGACGACGGTTTCCTCGCGATCCGCGCCGAGGTCTTCGTGAACGACGAGCTGATCGGCGAGGACCTCGTCTCGAACGCCGGCTGGCCGTTTCCCGAGTTCGTCGCCTATGCCTCGCGGAACTCGCGGGTCGTGCCGGGCGACGTCCTGGGCAGCGGCACGGTCGGCAACGGCGGGTGCCTGGGCGAGCTGTGGGGGCGCAACGGCGCGCTCACGCCACCTCCGCTCGTCGACGGCGACGTGGTGCGCATGGTGGTGGAGGGGATCGGTGAACTCGTCGGGAGAGTGGGCGCGCCCGTCACCGCGCCCGCGGTGCCGCGTGCCAGGAGCCGATCCCGTGCGCGTCGGCGTGCACTTTAGTTGAAAACCGACTAAAGATCCCGTATGCTGAACTCGGCGCCGGGGTTCCTCGAACCCGTTCCCGCTCGTGACGTTGCGAGCGGGGCACACGAAGTCGCGTCGACTGCCCGATCGATCGGGTCATCGGTCATGCCTCCACTCTCGACGCTGCGTCTGCGTCTCCTCGTCGTCTCGCTGCTCACCGTGTCCTTCCTCGGTGCGCTCGACCACACGATCGTCTCCACGTCCCTCGCCACCATCGCCGGTGAGCTGGGCGCCCTCGAACACATGGGGTGGGTGGTGGTCGGGTACACGCTCGCGAGCACCGTGCTGCTTCCGGTGCTCGGCAAGCTCGGCGACGTGGTCGGCCCCCGAGCGGTGTTCCTCACCTCGCTCGTCGTGTTCCTCCTCGCCTCACTCGCCTGCGGCTTCGCGCAGACGATGCCCTGGCTGATCGGGGCACGAGTGCTGCAGGGCATGAGCTCCGCCGGTCTGCAACTGATGTCGCAGACGATCATCGCCCAGGTGACCTCGCCGCGGGAGCGTCCGAAGTACATGGCGGTCATCGGGGCCGCCTTCCCCATCGCGATCCTCGTGGGTCCCGTCCTCGGCGGGCTCATCACCGATTTCTGGGGCTGGCAGTGGGTCTTCTGGGTCAACATCCCCGTCGGTGTGGCGGCCCTCGCGCTCGCTCTCGTCGCGGTGCCGCGCATCGCACCGGGCGCGCTGCGCCGGTTCGACATCGCCGGCGCCGTCTCTTTCACGACCGCGCTCGTGGCCCTCGTGCTCGCCGTCTCGTGGGTGGCCGACCCGGCGCTGCGCACCGCCACGGTCGTCGCCTTCGCCGCGGCCCTCGTCGCCTTCGCCGCGTTCCTGCTCGCCGAGCTGCGGGCGGAGGAGCCGATCGTGCCGCTGCGCTTCTTCGCGAATCGGACGATCGCGGTCGGCACAGCGCTCTCGGCGATCATCGGCGTCGGCCTCTTCTCGATCACCGCCTACCTGCCGACCTACGTGCAGATGGCGTACCAGGCGACGGCGACCGTCTCAGGGCTCGTGCCCATCGCGACCGTGTTCGGGATGCTGCTGAGCAACCTGGCATCCGGCTTCCTCGCGAGCCGCACCGGCCGCTACCGGGTCTACCCGATCGTCGGCACCGCTCTGGGGGCCGCCGGCCTGACCGTCATGGCGCTGCTGCCGGTCGGCCTGCCGCTGTGGGCGCCGATGGCCGTCATGTTCGTGGTCGGCATCGGCACCGGCGCGTTCATGAGCCTGATCGTCACGGTCGTGCAGAGCGCCGCACCGCGCAGCGCGACCGGCACCCTCACGGCGACCGTCAACATCGTGCGACAGGTCGGCGCGACTGTGACCACCGCCGTCATCGGCGGCGTCGTCGGCTTCGGCGTCGCAGCGCTCCTGCCGTCGGGGCTCGACGCGACAGCGCTGACCCCGCAGCTGGTGCAGGTGTCGGACCCGGCCCTGCAGATCGAGGTCGCCGGCATCTACCACGATGTCTTCGCACCGGTGTTCGCCGCGCTCGCCGTCGCCTACGCCATCGGATTCGTCGTCGCGCTGCTCATGCCCCGAGGACGTCTGGCCGACGAGCACGACCCCATCGCCTCCGTCGAATCCGTCACCGCCTGAATCCGCACGCACCGGGAGAACAACCATGTCTGAGAACACCGCCTCCGAGCATCCGACCGTCGCGATCGTGGGCAGCGGACCCATCGGCTCCGCCTACGCGCGCGTGATCCTGCAGAGTCATCCGACCGCGCGGGTCGTGATGTTCGAAGCAGGACCGCAGATCACCGAGCGGCCGGGCGCCAGCGTCCGCAACATCGCCGATCCCGAGGAGAAGGCTCGCGCGCGTGAGATGGCGCAGGGTCCGCAGGCGGGCGCCTTCCGCGAGTCTCTGGGCATCCCCGCCGGAGTCGTCGTCGAGGGCATGTTCACGGCGCGGCAGGGGACCCACCTGCTCGACTTCGGCGGAGAGGGATCAGCCCACGCCCCGACGTTCCCGGCTGTCGCGGCGGCGACGAATGTCGGGGGCCAGGGATCGCACTGGACCTGCGCGATCCCGCGTCCGGCATTCAGCGAGAAGCTCCCGTTCATCGACGACGAGGAGTGGGAAGAGCTGATCACGACGGCCGAGGAGCTGCTGCATCACCAGGGTGCGGCCTTCGCCGACTCGCCGATCGGCAGTGCCATCCGCGCATTGCTCGAGGGTGAGTTCGCCGCCGAGCTCCCCGACGGATACGGCGTGAGCACTCTGCCCATCGCCGGCGACCCCCAGCCCGACGGCACGATGGTGTGGGCGGGCGCCGACATGGTGCTCGGTCCGCTCATCGAGCCGGGCACCGACGAGAGCGCCCGTTTCGCACTGCGCGACCTCTCGCTGGTGCGGCGGATCGAGCACGACGGGAGCCGCGCGACCGGAGTCGTGGTCGAGGACCTGCGCACCCGGCAGACGTCGTCCTTTCCCGCGGACCTCGTCGTGGTGGCCGCCGACGCCTTCCGTTCGCCGCAGCTGCTGTGGGCATCGGGCATCCGCCCCACGGCCCTCGGCCGCTATCTCACCGAGCACCACGTGGTGATCTCGACCGTGTCGCTCGACGGCGACCGGATGGCCGACCTCGTGACGGACGACGAGCTCGAGCGCGAGCTCGCCCGCCGCGCGACGAACCCGGCGGATCCCGTCGCCGCCGTGAACCGCATCCCGTTCTCGGAGCCCGACCATCCCTTCTCGCTGCAGGTGATGTATGCCGAGAACCCGCCCTTCCCGCTCGACGCGTCGCACCCGCACGCAGGCAACCGCTGGGGATACGTCAACATGGGGTACGGAGTGCGCAAGCATCCGCGGATCGAGGACGGGGTGCGCTTCGACGACGACGAGCTCGATTACCGCGGTCTGCCGAACATGACGATCGAGTACGCCCTCACCGACGTCGAGGAGGCGGAGATCTCGGATGCCACGGCGCATCTGCGTCGCGCCGGTGCGGCCCTGGGCACGTTCATCGCCGAGCCGCGGCTGCTGCCGAACGGGTCGAGCCTGCACTACATGGGAACCATGCGAGCGGGCACCGACGACGACGGCACCAGCGTCGCGGATCCGTATTCGAGGGTGTGGGGCTTCGACAACCTCGTGGTCGGCGGCAACGCTCTCATCCCCACCGCCAACACCATGAATCCGACCCTCACCAGCGTCGCGATCGCGGTGCGCGGTGCGCGGGAGGCGGCGTCGCGGCTCTGAGCGCCGGCGATGACCGTGCGGTCTGAGGACCGCCCGGTCATCCGTCGACGACCCTGTCTTCGCGTCGTCGACGGACCTCGATCTCCTGAGGGATGCCGCGCGAGAAGAACAGCGCCAAGAGGCTGATGAGGATGAGTCCGAAGAACGCGACACGCAGCGAGGAGAGCTGCGATTCGCGGTAGATCTCGGCCAGTGCTTCTGCGTCGTCGGCGCTGAGCCCCGCCTCCTCGGCGATCGCGGGAACGGCCGACGCGGGGACGATCGTGACGCCGTGCTCGGTCGACGCGGCCACCGAGGCGCGGGTCGTCGCGGAGAGGTCGCTCGCGGCGACTCCGGAGGCGAACGAGGTCGACAGGGCCCCGATCAGGATCGACCCGATGAGTGCGGTGCCGAGCGATGATCCCAGATTCTGGAAGACCCCCTGCAGACCGCCCACCTCGCTCGTCTCCTTCGCGCTCACGCTCGACATGTTGACGTTGCCCAGCTGCGAGGCGAGCAGCCCGAGAGCCGCACCCGAGAGGAACATGCCGACGGCGAAGAGGCCGCTGCGCAGGTCGCTCGTCGCCGATCCGAGCAGCACCAGCGCGCTGAAGACCAGAAGGAGCTGACCGATCCGCACGATGGTGCGAGGGGACATCCGCTTCGTGAGGGCGGTGCCGACGATGGAGAACAGCACCAGGGCCACCGAGAGCGGGAAGATCCTGATACCGGTCTGAAGGGCATCCAGCCCGAGTGTCATCTGCAGGTACACCGGCACCATGAAGAAGAGTCCCGCCGTCACGGCGTACTGCGCGCCGAGCACCGAGAGACCGCTGCGAAGAGAGCTGATCCGGAACATCTCGACGGTGACGAGGGGCTGACGCCCGACGCGCACGAGCATCCGCTGCCTGGCGATGAACAGCGCGACGAGCAGCACGCCGACGACGATGAGCCACGCCGCGAGCGAGATGCCGAGCGGCGCGACCGGCACGCCCCCGATGACGGGGATGCGCAGGGGCACGATCCATCCCCACACCTTGCTCTGCAGCATCCCGAAGACGACAGCGACGAGGCCCGCTGACGACAGCGCGACGCTCAGGAGGTCGATGCGGATGCGGACCCGCTCGGTGGCGTCGGTGATGATCCGGGCGTACAGCACCACCCCGATCATGATCACCACCTCTGCAGCGAACACGTAGCGCCAGTCGAAGTACGTCGTGACGAAGCCCCCGATGAGCGGACCGGCGGCCACCGCGGCCCCGGAGACCGCGCCGATGACGGCGAACGCGGTGACCCGTTCGCGTCCCTGATAGTTGTCGGCGACGAGCGCGGCGATGGCGGGTATCACCAGCACGGCGCCGAGCCCCTCGATGACCGACCAGCCGAGGAACAGGGTCTGCACGTTCGGGCTCACCGCCGTGACCAGCGAGCCGACCGCGTACACGCAGGATCCGATCACGAAGGCTCGCCGCCGACCCCACACATCGCCGAGCTTCGCTCCGAGCAGCATGAAGGCCGCCATCGTCAGCGTGTAGAACGTGATCGCGCCCTGCATCGCGGCCACGGTGGTGTCGAGGTCGTCCACGACCGTCGAGATCGACACGTTCATGACGGTGCCGTCGAGCACCATCACGAACTGCGCGCTGCCGAGCACGATGACGACGTTCCACCTCTTCATGACGCCTCCTGGCGAGAGTCGGGCCGGGTGGCCGGTCGAAGACTGCGGTCGCGCATGATGCGCGCGACCGCGGTGATGAGGAACAGCTGGCCCGTGATCGCCTCGGCGACGGCGACCGCCTGGCTGCCCGATGTCACCGGTGCGAGGTTGCCGTATCCCGTCGTCGTCAGCGTCGTGAAGGAGAAGAAGAGCTGATTCGACAGCGAGTCCTCGCTCCCGTCGCCGAACATCGGAGCGCTCGACACGAGCGACACGAGGTTGAAGACGAAGGTGAACAGCATGCCGACGAGGAGGTAGGCGGTGATCGTCGCCATCAGCGCTTCGAGATTGAATCCACGCCGCCGCGCCTGGTGAGCCACGATCGCGGCCGGAGCGACTAGAAGAGCGGCGATGGATGCGGCCGAGAACATGACGTCCAGGATCCGCCCTTCCGCCCCGACGAGCGTGGCGACGATCGTCGTGACGCCGGCGGTGGCCAGCACGATCCACGCGACGTGCTGGATGACGGCTCGCACGGCGGTGATGTGGAAGACGACGGCGACCGTGGCGAGGATGAGCAGGAAGGCGGACGGACTCGGGTTCGTGGTGCGCTGGACGGCGCAGAGCCAGTAGGAGAGGGTCAGCAGCACGAGGGCGGCCACGTAGCCGGGGACGCCGTGCCTGCCGCGCAGGGCTCTGCGTCCCGCGGCATGCGCAGCGACCGGGCGCCTCGTCTGAAGCGGAGTGCTCATGGCGCGGGTCGTTCGAGATCGGCGGCGGCGAGCCTCCCGGAATCCAAAGCGGCGCGGAACGAGGCGAAGTCCCGTTCGTTCTGGTCGGCGTAGGTGTCGGCGAACGCGATGATGGCGCTCTCGAATCCTCGGCCGCGCCCGAGATATCCGGCGATCTCGAGGCGGTCGCCACTGCGGGCGTGGGCCCGGGCGAGGGTCTCACCGCACACCCGTGCGTAGAGCGCGGCGCCTCCGGGAGTCATCGCCTCGGGATCGATCCCGCCCTTCCAGTCCTGGAGCTGGCGGATGTAGAAGTCCCTGGTGACGCCGTCGAGGCTGGTGACGCGCTGCCATCCGAGGAAGATGTCCGAGGCCGCCTGCATCAGTCGCTGCCCGCGAACGACTCGTTCGCCGGCGTGATCGAATTCGCTGGGACCGAGGAACTGCTCCAGCACCGACGGCTGCGCCTCTTTCGCCTGCAGGAGCAGCGGATCGTCGTCGTCGCGTCCGCTGAGGAGGATCACCCACGCGCGGGTGCCCACGCTGCCCACCCCGACCACCTTGCGCGCCATATGCCGGTAGCGGTACTCGGAGAGGGGATGGCGACCGCCGGGCAGAGTCCGTCGGTACTCCTCGAGCAGTTCCCGCATCGCGCTCACGTCGTCGAATCCGTCGTAGCCTGCGGCGAGCTCGTCCACGGGCACGATCAGCGGCGGATTCCCCCGGATCCGCAGCTGCCCGTCCTCGCGGTCCACGAGCTTCGAGAACGACTTCGCGTGATCGCGCTTCCGCGCTCTGGCGAGTGCGGCGTCGAGCCGATCGACCGTCTCGTCGTCGGACCGCCCCTTCCGCCTCGCGGAACGGATGCGCCGCTGCGCGCGGTCCGCGTCGAATCGGTCGTACCAGGCGTCGAGGACCGACGCGTCGGCAGCGCGGCTCATGGCGATCCGATATCCGCGCACCGCAGCTTCGACGCAGTCGTGGATCTGCGCGGCGGTGAAGCGCCGTTGGCGTCCGGCCACGGCGAAGCTCGTCGCCAGTCTTTTGATGTCCCACTCGAACGGCCCGGGCAGCGTCTCGTCGAAATCGTTCATGTCGAAGATGAGCTGGCGCTCCGGCGTGCCGAACAGCCCGAAGTTCGACAGGTGCGCGTCACCGCAGATCTGTGCGATCACACCGCTGTGAGGTGTCGTCGAGAGATCCGCGGCCATGAGCAGCGCGCTGCCGCGGAAGAAGGCGAACGGAGAAGCCGCCATCCGAGAGTGCCGCACAGGCACGAGCTCTTCGACCCGTGAGGCCGCCTGGCCTTCCAGCAGCCCGATCGGATCGGCGCGATCCGTCGGTGTGATCCACGGCCCCTGGCCCGATCTGGGGGCGCGGATCCGGGCATCCCTTCCTCGACTGCGCCGCAGGACGAAATCAGGTGCGACCGGGTGCGGTGCTGCAGGTGCTCCCGGTGCGTCGGACGAACGGGTCTTCGCCATCTCGCTCCTCATCTCGGGTGGAACCGGCACGTGAGAAGGCGGTCATCGAGATTCTGCGCTCAGTATCGCAGTGCGCGCACCGGTCGGCCAGAGAATGTGCGATCGGCTCATCCGAAGCGGGTGAGGCCGATTCGGGCGGGATCACCGGTGGCATCCCTCTGTAGACCCAGGTACTGCCCGCTCGCCCTGTTCAGGACCGCAGCCCGATGTGCCCGTGCGCAGCCGTTCGTAGCGTCGAAGATGACGAAAGGCGCGACATGATCCGAGTTCAGTCTCTGACCAAGCACTATGGCGAGCGGGTGGCGGTGAACGGAGTCGACTTCACGGTCGAACCGGGTACGGTCACCGGATTCCTGGGGCCGAACGGGGCCGGCAAGTCCACGACCATGCGAATGATCGTGGGTCTGGACAGGCCGACGGCCGGCACGGCGGAGGTGAACGGTCGCCCCTATGCCGATCTGCCCGCGCCGCTGCGCGAGGTGGGCGTCCTGCTCGACGCCCGGTCGGCCCACAGACGCCGCACCGCCTACAAGCATCTGCTCGCGATCGCCGCCACGCACGCGATCGGTGCGGCCCGAGTGCGGGAGGTGATCGGGATCGCGGGTCTGGATGCCGTGGCCGACAGGCGAGTCGGGGGATTCTCGCTCGGCATGAACCAGCGGCTGGGCATCGCCGCCGCCCTGCTGGGGGATCCGCAGACGATCATCCTCGACGAGCCGGTGAACGGTCTCGACCCCGACGGCATCCTGTGGATCAGGGCTCTGCTGCGGCAACTGGCGGGGGAGGGGAAGACGGTGCTGCTGTCGTCGCATCTGATGAGCGAGATGACCCAGACGGCAGACCATCTGCTCGTGATCGGGCGAGGATCGATCCTCGCCGACGGACCTCTGCACGAGGTGGTCGCCGGTGCGACGCGCTCTGTGGTGCGCGTCCGGACGCGGGAGGCGGACCGACTGGCGGCCCTCCTGACGGGGCCGGAGGCGACGGTCGCGTCGCAGGTCGACGGCGCGCTCGAGATCGAGAACCTCGACGCGGAGGACATCGCTCGCAGGGCAGCCGACGCGGGGATCGTGCTGCATGAGATCGCCACCATCGAGGGGTCGCTCGAGGACGCCTACCTCGCCCTCACCGCAACCGACACCGAATACCGCGCGGGGCGCAGCACACCGAAGAAGGAGCACGACGATGACCATCACGACGAGTCCCCGACGAGCGGATGCCCGCACTTGCCGCCCCGCGTTCCGACACGTGCTCCGTTCGGAGTGGATCAAGCTGTTCAGTCTTCCCTCCGCCGCGCTCGCCCTGATCGGGATCTTCCTGATCGGCATCGGCGGCAGCCTCTTCCTCGGCGTGACGCTGGAATCGTCGGGGGCGCCGTCGGTGCCGTCGATCGAACGCACCATGGCCGACGTCACCGTGCCGACCGTCGTTCTGGGGCAGATCATCGCCGGTATCCTCGGAGTCATGCTGATCGGGGCCGAATACGCATCGGGCTCCATTCAGCCCACCTTCGTCGCCGTGCCCGACCGGCTGCGAATACTGCGCGCGAAAGCGCTCGTCGCATCCTCCGCTGTCACGGCTGTCGCCCTGATCACGGTGTTCAGCGCGTGGGCGCTCACCACACCGATCTACGCGCAGTTCGGCCTCGCGGCACCGCTCGCCGCGCCGGGAGTCGTGCTCGCCCTTCTCAGCTCGGCCGCGTACCTCGGACTCTGCGCGCTGTTCGGCGTGGGAATCGGGGCACTGGTGCGGTCGACGACCGCAGGCGCGATCATCGTCTTCCTCGCCACTCTGCTGCTTCCCGTGCTCACGTCGCTGCTTCCCTACGGCCTGATCTCCCGCATCCTGCGAATCGGACAGCTGGGCAACGCGGGCGACGCGATGAGCCGTGTCGGTGCGGAGGGCGGACCGTTCCTCGACCTGTGGGCCGGACACATCAGCGTCGGCGCTGGCTGGCTCATCGCCTCGATCTGGGCAGCGGTCGCGCTCGCCGCGGGTGCGCTCGATCTGCGCACGAGAGACGTATGAGTGGGCGGAGATCAGACCTCGCGATGCTCGGGGTCTACGCGGCCGTCTCGCTGGTGCTCGGCTATCTGTCTGTCGAGTCCTCGCTGACGACTCCGGCGTGGGCGCTGGTGGCGCTCTTCGTCGCCGGCGTCGCAGCGGTTCTCGTGTCGCGACGGCATCCGCTGGCGGCCTTCATCGTCGTGCTCGTGCTCCTGCCCCTGTCGTTCGCCGGCGGCTCCGGTGCCGAAGCGGTGCTGGTCGTCGGCGCGCTGTACCGCAGCGGCGTCGTCGCCCGCCCGCAGCGGGCGTGGCTGGCATTCGCCGCCGCGGCGGCGGCCGGGACGATCGCTGCACTGGTGCTCGCGATCCGGGTGCGCGTCGGTCCGCCCCTGCTCGGGCTGGCGCCGCGGGTCGACGTGGACGCCTGGCCACTGGACTGGCTCGGGATCAGCGCGGTCGTGATCGCCGTCGCATTGATCGCCACCCTCGTCGGACTCGACGTCGGCCATCGGCGACGCGAGCTGCAGGCACTCGTGGAGAGCGCGGAGCAGATGCGCCGAGAGCGGGACCAGGAAGCGCACATCGCCGCCGTCCTCGAGCGCGAGAGGATCTCGCGGGAGATGCATGACGTGATCGCCCACAGCCTCGCCGTGATGATCGCCGTCGCCGACGGTGCGCAGGCATCCGCGGAATCGCGCCCCGAGGAATCGCGTCGTGCGATCGGACGTGTCGCCGAGACCGGGCGCCGCACCCTCGTCGAGATGCGTCGCCTGCTCACCTCCGTCCGCGGTGAGACCGACGCCGTCGACCGCCAGCGGGTGCAGGCCACCATGGAGCGCATCCCCGCCCTCATCGCCGAATCGCGCAGCGCAGGACTGCCGGTCAGGTTCGAGCAGGTCGGTGCCATCGACCCCGATGCCATGGTCGGGCTCACGGTGTACCGCGTTGTGCAGGAGGCGCTGACCAACGTCCTCCGGCACGCGCGCGAGGTGCAGGACGTGCTGGTGAGGATCAGCGTCGCCGACGACGGACTGTCGATCCTCGTGGAGGATCGATCCGCGCCGGTGGTGCCGATCGCCGATCCGGGCCGCGGTCTGGTCGGCATCCGCGAGCGCGCCGCGTTCTATGACGGACACGTCGAGGCGGGGCCCCGACCGGGCGGCGGCTGGCGCGTGTTCGTGCGACTTCAGACGGAGGCAGCGGGATGACCCCGGACACACCCACCGATCGGATCCGCGTGCTGATCGCCGACGACCAGGAGCTCGTCCGCTACGGCCTCCGTCTCGTGCTCGAGGCGGAGGACGACGTGCACGTGGTCGGCGAAGCGGCCGACGGCGCCTCCGCCGTCGAGGCCGCGATCGCGCTGACCCCCGACGTCATCCTGATGGATGTGCGGATGCCGGGGATCGACGGAATCCGGGCCACGCAGGACCTGGCCGCGCGTCTGCCGCGGACCAGGGTGCTGGTGCTGACCACGTACGATCTCGACGAGTTCGCCTTCGGAGCCCTGCAGGCCGGGGCCGCCGGGTTCCTGCTCAAGAACACGAGACCGGCCGAGCTCGTCGCCGCGATCCGCACGGTCGCCACCGGGGATGCGGTGGTCGCACCCCGCATCACCGCGAAGCTCATCGAGGTCGCCCTGCCGCACCTCGCGCCGCCGAACCCCGGGGCCCGTGAGGGCGCGCTCTCGGCGCTGACCGAGCGGGAACGTGACGTCTTCCTGCAGGTCGCGCGCGGCCTCACCAACAGCGAGATCGCGCAGACGCTGCATCTGAGCGAGTCGACGGTCAAGGCGCATTTCGGCCGCATCCTGGTGAAGCTCGATCTACCCAGTCGCGTCCAGGCGGTGATCCTGGCCTACGAACTCGGGATCGTGAGCCCGGGCAGCTGAGACCGCGGGCCGGTCCGGGCGTCGCATCTTGCCAGACTCCTTCCGGAGTGTCCACCACTGCCGCCGCGCGCTGTTCGTTGCCAGACTCGGCGCATGGTGTTCATCGGTTTTCATGCATCGCACGAGCAGATCCCCCCGAGCGCCCTGCTCGAGGCCGTGGTCGAGGCGGAGCGCGCAGGGTTCGACGGGGCGATGTGCTCCGACCACCTCGCACCGTGGACCACGACTCAGGGCGAGTCGGGTTTCGCCCTGAGCTGGATCGCCGCCGCGCTCGCCCGCACCCGCTTCTCGATCGGCATGGTCAATGCTCCGGGTCAGCGGTATCACCCGGTGATGATCGCGCAGGCGTTCGCGACGCTGGAGGAGATGTTCCCCGGCCGCTTCTGGGCGGCGATGGGCAGCGGCGAAGCGGTCAACGAGCACGTGACGGGCGACGGATGGCCCGACAAGAGCATCCGCAACGACCGACTGCGCGAGAGCGTCGATGTGATCCGCCGGCTGATCGGGGGAGAGGAGGTGGACCACGACGGTCTGGTGCGGGTGCATCGCGCGCGGGTCTGGAGCCGACCGGCTGAACCGCCGCCGCTGTTCGCGACCGCTGTGAGCGCCGAGACGGCGGAGTGGGCGGCCTCGTGGGCGCAGGGCCTCGCGACGGTCGCGCAGGAACCGGCCGCACTGCAGCGCGTCGTCGATGCCTACCGGGGTGCAGGAGGCACGGGTCCCTGCATCCTGCAGGTGCATCTCAGCCTGGCCGAGAGCGACGACGCGGCGTTCGGGATCGCGCGCGAGCAGTGGCGGAACGGTCTGCTCGCGCCTCCGGTCACCTGGGATCTCGAGCAGCCGGAGGACTTCGAGGCGGCGCTGGTCGGGATCGATGAGGAGGGGCTCCGCAAGGCCGTCCTCATCGACCACGACGCGACCGCACTGGCCGACCGCATCGCGGATCTGGTTCGGATCGGGTTCGACCGCGTCTACCTGCATCACGTCGGCTCCGAGCAGTCCCGATACCTCGACGCCGCAGCATCTGAGCTCATCCCCGCCTTGAAGGAGCGACTGTGAAGATCACCGACACGAGCGACCTCTGGTGGAAGACCGCAGTCATCTACTGCCTCGACGTCGAGACGTTCCTCGACTCGAACGGCGACGGCGTCGGCGATCTACAGGGCCTTTCCCAGCGCATCGACTACCTCTCGCAGCTCGGCGTCACCTGCCTGTGGCTGATGCCGTTCTATCCGACGCCCGACCGCGACGACGGCTACGACGTCAGCGACTTCTACGGGATCGACTCGCGACTCGGCACCCACGGCGACTTCGTCGAGGTCATCCGCACTGCACGGGACCGCGGGATGCGGGTGATCGTCGACCTGGTCATCAACCACACCTCCGACCGGCATCCGTGGTTCCTCGCCGCGAAACGGAGCGTGGATTCGCCGTATCGCGACTACTACGTGTGGCGTGACGACGCACCTCCGAAGGGACAGAAGAACGCCGTCTTCCCCGGGCAGGCGAACGGCATCTGGGGCAAGGACGAGAAGTCGGGGCAGTGGTACCAGCACAGCTTCTACGAGCACCAGCCCGACCTGAACATCGCCAACCCTCGGGTGCGTGACGAGATCGCGAAGGTCATCGGCTTCTGGTTGCAGCTGGGCATCTCCGGCTTCCGCGTCGATGCGGTGCCCTTCCTGCTCGAGATCCCCGAGGGCTCCGGCATCCCCGAGCCCCACGATCTGCTGCGCGACATCCGCCGCTTCCTGCAGCGCCGGTCGAGCGAGGCGATCCTGCTCGGCGAGGTCAACCTGCCCTACGACCAGCAGGTGCAGTACTTCGGCGGTGATGATGAGGACGAGCTCACCATGCAGTTCGACTTCGTCGGGATGCAGTCGCTGTACCTGTCGTTCGCCCGCAAGGACCCCGCTCCGCTGATCGAGGCGCTGCGGGCTCGACCCGTGCTCGGATCCGAGGTGCAGTGGGCGAACTTCCTGCGCAACCACGACGAGCTGACCCTCGACAAGCTCAGCGACAGCGAGCGTCAGGAGGTGTTCGACGCCTTCGCGCCCGATGAGCGCCAGCGCGTGTTCGGGCGGGGCATCACCCGCCGCCTTCCTCCGATGCTCGAGGGCGACCCTCGTCGCATCCGCATGGCCTACAGCCTGCTCTTCACCCTGCCCGGCACCCCGGTGCTGTTCTACGGCGAGGAGATCGGCATGGGGGAGAACATCGAGATCCCCGGCCGCGAAGCGGTGCGGACGCCGATGCAGTGGTCGGTCGACAAGAACGGGGGATTCTCGGATGCCGCGCCCAGCCGGCTCGTCGCTCGGCCACCGTCCGACGGGTACGCGCCGGAGCACGTGAACGTCGCCGCGCAGCTGGGTGACCGCGAGTCGATGCTGTATTTCGTGCGGGCGCTCACCTCGGCGTATCGGATCTCGCCGGAACTCGGCTGGGGAACGCTCGAGATCATCGACCAGCCGGCCGCCTCGCTCCTCGCGCACTCGCTCGCCGCGGACGTGGGCAGGATGATCGCCCTCCACAACTTCGCCGAGGTGCCGGTCACCACGTCGTTCCGGGTGGAGGACGAGCCTGAGGGCACGAGGCTCGTCGATCTGCTCGATCCCGCCCAGATCGCGCTGGGGCCGGACGGCGAGGTCGAACTGGAGGTGCCGGCGTACGGCTACCGCTGGCTCCGGGTCTCGCGACCGGGCGACGGACGCGTGACCTGAGGCTCAGTCGACGTCGCCTCGAGCCCCGTCGACGTCGAGCACGGCGGCGGGGAGTTCGCGCACCAGCTCGCGGGCGAGGTAGCCGAGACCCCTGCGCTCGGCGAGTCGGTCTCCTGCGCGGGCGTGCGCCCATGCTCCCCAGACGGCGGCGCGTTCCGGGGCGAGTCCTCGGGCGGCGAAGCCGGTGATGGCGCCCGCGACGACGTCGCCCGATCCGGCCGTGCCGAGGCCGGGGCCGCCGTCGTCGAGTCGCCATGCGGCGCCCGAGGGTGAGACCACGGCGGAGTAGCAGTGGATCACGGCGTCGAGCTCCTGAGCGAGTCCCGGCAGCTCCGAGAAGAGGTCGTCGACGGGGCGGCCCAGCAGGAGCTCGGCCTCGTCGAGATTGGCGTTGACGATCAGGCACGCCGGAAGATCCGAGCGCGGCACGTCGCGCAGTGCACCGACGGCGAAGGCGTCGACCACGAGGCACGAGATGTCGTGGCCCGCCAGCCGCCGCAGCCACCCGAGGGCATCCTCGGGGTCGTCCAGCCCGGGCCCGACCAGCACCGCATCCGCTCCTTCGCAGGCGCTGCGCAGGTCGTCGGTCATCGGTTCGCCCGGGCCGGGCGATTCGTGGACCCCGGCCTCGGGGAACGCGATCCGCACGACATCCGCGACCGAGGCGTCGGTCGTGACCGCGACCTTGCCCGCTCCGACGCGCAGCATGGCCTCCCCGCCCAGCACGACCGCGCCGGCCGAGAGAGACGAGCCGCCGATGATCACCGCCGTGCCGCGGGACTTCTTAGAGTCGCCGGGGTCGGGCAGACCCCACTCCTGCAGCAGCTGCGGCGTCACCCGCGTCGGCTCATCCCGGGCCGACATCGGGGCTTCCCGGGTGCACGGTGATGTCGGCGCCCAGCTGCGCGAGGTGGCGCACGTCGGAGAAGTCCTCGAGCTGCCACTGCCGGCCGTCCAGGCGCAGCCGCGTCACCGAGGCGTTGAGCACCGGGTTCGTCGAGGCGAACTGCATGAGGCGCGTCTCGTCCATCCCGGTCAGCAGTGCGACCAGCAGCATCACGACCGCGTCATGCGCGACGACGAGACCGACGCGGGCGTCGTCGGCCAGTGCGTCTCGCAGGAACGACCGCAGACGCAGGGACACATCGGCCCACGACTCTCCTCCGGGCGGCCGGTGGTAGTACTTGCCCAGTCGCGCCCGACGGTCGGCCTCTTCGGGATGCCGGGCGGCGACGCCCCACCGGGTCAGCAGATCGAGGATGCCGAGCTCTCTGTCGCGCAGCCGTTCGTCGGTGAGCACCCGCTCGACGCCGGCGACGCCCTCCACGCCCTCCATGCTGAGCGCGAACGTCTGCTGGGCCCGCACGTACGGCGACAACCAGGCGACCTGGGGCGTGACAGGGCCTCCGTGCAACGCGGTCGCCAGCGCTCGCGCCTGCTCGGCACCGGTGGTCGACAACGGCACATCGGCGTCTCGGGTCGCGAGGTCGATCACCTCGGCGCGGGCGGTCTCCGCGGCTGTCGCGGCGACGTTGCCGACACTCTCTCCGTGCCTGACGAGCCACAGCTCCTGCACGTCACATCTCCCAGTCTTCGAACGGGAGGTCCCATGAGGCGTGGTCCGGCTCGATGCGTCCGGTCGTATCGACGTGCGCCGCCTTCTCGACCGAGATCACCACGCGCGTCGTGGGGCGGATGAGCACGCTGATGCTGCGGTCGTCGCCCGACAGGGTGATGAAGGTCGGCGCTGCGGATGCGGCGGCCTCGATCTCGTCCATCACCTGCCTCAGAGGGCGATCGTCACGCAGCACGAAATTCCGGCCGTCGATCTCGATGTTCGTGCTCATTGTGCGCTCCTCCCTCTCGTGTGGCCGACGCTATGCGATCGAAGCGAGTGTGCCGAGGGCCTTGCGTCAGAGGCCGACGAGGGTTAACCGAACTCTCTACGATGAGATCATGCAGATGCTCGACACCCTCGCGCTCGTCGGCGAGGTGCTGTCGTGGGTCGGTCTCGGGCTCGGTCTGCCGATGCTGCTGATCGGCGTCCTCATCCGGACGATCGAGGGGCCGTGGCTGCCCGCAGAGATCGCCGTCATCGAGCGCGACGGGGCGTTGCTCGCCCGCTGGTTCGCCGGCGGAGATTTCCACGAGCGACCGCTGAGCCGGCAGGAATCGGCGACCGCGGAGGCGGGCTGGGCCGACGGAGTGGTCAGCGCGAACAACCCCTCCCACGCGCGGGTGGGGGAGCCGCCGCATGCACGCCGCGTCGTCGTCACCCTCGGGATCGTGTTCGCCGGCGTCGGGTTCGTGGGTCTCGTGGTGTCGCTGCTCCCGCTGCTCTGGTCGTAGCTCGTAGGGTGACGGTCATGGAGGACTCCGCCGACATCCCCGCATCCACCCCGATGGACGACTGGTTCGACGCGCTGAGTCGTCCGACCGGTTCTCCCGGGGGAGGCGCCGCGTCGGGAGTGATGCTCGCGATCGCCGCCTCGCTGATGAGCATGGTGGGCGGGTACTCCGATGACGACCCTCGAGCATCGGAGCGCCTCGATCCGCTCACCGGGCGACGCGTCGAGGCGCTGCGGGCCGTCGAAGCGGACGGCGTCGTCTCGGCACGCTTCGGGGCTGCTCTCGCACTGCCGAGCGACGACCCGTCCCGCGACGAGCGCGTCCGCGAGGCGGCCGTCGAGGCGGCCGAGTCCGCGGCGCAGGTCGGTGGCATCGGCGTGCGGATGCTGCGCGACGTGCGGGTGCTCGTCGAGGCGGGCAACCCTCACATCGCCGTTGATCTCGCCGTCGCCGCAGAGGCCCTGGGCGCCGGATTGTCGGGGGCGTCGCTGAACATCCGGGCGAACCTGCAGATCGCACGCCGTCACGGATCGTCCGACACCGCGCTCGCCGGCCTCGACGCGGAGATCGAACGGTTGGCGGATGCGCGACGCGAGGTCGCGCAGATCATCGAGGAGCTGTCCTCTCGACTCGACTGAGAGCATCTCGCCGTTGACAATAAAACTGAGTGCGCTCATAATAGAGTTCAGTCGTTATTCTGCGACGGATTCCGGAGATCACCCATGAGAGCTTTCGTCCTCTCGAAGTACGACACCGCCGTGCACGCGGCCGACGTGCCCGAGCCCTCCGTGGGCGAGCGCGACGTGCTCGTCCGCGTGCAGGCGGCGGGTGTCAACCAGCTGGATGAGAAGATCCGCGCCGGCGAGTTCAGAGCGATCCTGCCGTACCGTCTGCCGATCGTCCTCGGGCATGACGTCGCGGGCACGGTCATCCGCGTCGGCGCCGGCGTGAGCCGTTTCGCGATCGGCGACGAGGTCTACGCGCGTCCACGCGATCGTCGCATGGGGACCTTCGCCGAGCGGATCGCGATCGACGAGAGCGACGTGGCGCTGAAGCCCGCGTCGATCACGATGGACGAGGCGGGGTCGCTGCCGCTCGTCGCGCTGACGGCCTGGCAGGCCCTGGTCGAGATCGGCGAGGTGCGGCGGGGCGACAAGGTGCTGATCCATGCGGGAGCCGGTGGCGTCGGATCGATCGCGATCCAGCTCGCGAAGCACCTGGGCGCGGAGGTGGCGACGACCGCGAGCGGCGCGAACGCCGACTTCGTGAGGATGCTCGGCGCCGACCATGTCGTCGACTACCGGTCTGAGGACTTCGAGGAGGTCCTCAGTGGATACGACGTCGTGCTCGACAGCCTCGGCGGCGAGAACCTCGAGAAGTCCCTGCGCATCCTGCGGCCGGGAGGCAGGGCGGTCGGGATCTCGGGTCCGCCCACACCCGAGTTCGCCCGCGCAGCCGGCCTCAATCCACTGCGCCGACTGGCCATGGCCGTGCTCAGCCGCAAGGTCCGGGCCCAGGTGAAGCGCCTGGGCGTCGCCTACACGTTCCTCTTCATGCGGGCGAGCGGCGAACAGCTGCGCCAGATCGCAGAACTCGTCGACGCGGGAGCCATCCGCCCGATCGTCGGTCGCGTGCTCCCGTTCGAGGAGGCCGCCGACGGCATCGCGTCGCTGACCCGGGGCGGAATCTGCGGCAAGGTCGTGATCAGGGGAGCCTGAGTCCTGATCGCTGCAGAGCATCCGGACGCACGAAGGCCCCGGGAGCGATCCGATCGCTCCCGGGGCCTTCGCCGTGTGGACTACTGCTCCGAGGTGCGCGCCAGCTGCGGGTAGAGCGCCTCGAGCGGGGCGCTCAGGGCGGCCCTGACCTGCACCGAGGTGTCGTCGGCGAGCACCTCGTACTCGCCCGCCTCCGTGGCATCCAGCACCTTGGTCACGAGCACGGCCGGGTCGAGCTTCGGGTCGGTGACGTTCGCCGCCATGGCCGTGTCGACGTATCCGACGTGCACCCCGACGACGTGCACCCCGGCCGGGGCGAGCTCGAGGCGCAGCGAGTTCGTCGCCGACCACAGCGCCGCCTTGGTCGCGCTGTAGATGCCGGCGACGGCGTACCAGCTCAAGGCCGAGTGGATGTCGATGAGCGCCGACTGCGGCTGGGCCGAGAGGATCGGCGCGAAGGCGCGAGCGAGGAACAGCGGGCCGAGGAAGTTGGTCTCGACGTTCGCGCGGATCTCCTCGTCGCTGTGCGAGAGGATGCCGGGGCTGGAGGGCGAAGCGCCGGCGTTGTTGATGAGCACCGTGACGTCGGGTGCGGCCGCGACGGCTGCGGCGATCGATGCCGGATCGGTGACGTCGAGGGCGAGCGGCACGATGCGCTCGTCATCCCACTCGCGGGGCGTGCGTGCGGAGGCGTAGACCTTCGAGGCGCCGCGCGCGAGGGCTTCGCGGACGAAGTGCGTGCCGATCCCTCCGTTCGCGCCGGTGACGAGGACTACTGCTCCAGAGAGAGAAGGCATGAGGGTGGGCTTTCTGTGGGAGGGATCGAACGGATGCCGTCACGGCTTCACCGTGGATCGATGAGGCGCTCGTGGGAGAATGGGCGGACCCAGCCCACGCCCTGGTGACTATGATCAGAACTGAGCGTGATCATTATTTATTCCGAAGGACGCCATGACTGTCGACTCCCGCCCTCTCGGTCGACGTGAGCGCAACAAGCTCGACAAGCTCGAGCGCATCACGACCGCTGCCGGCGAGCTCTTCGCCGAGCGAGGGGTGGACGACGTCACGACGCAGGAGATCGCCGATCGCGCCGACATCGGCACGGGAACGCTCTTCCTCTATGCCAAGACCAAGGGCGAGCTGCTGCTGCTCGTGCAGAACTCGATGTACGCCGAGGCGCTCGGGCGCGGACGCGCCGCCGCCGCCGACGCGGACGGTGTTCTCGAGGGTGTGCTGGCGGTGATCCGGCCGGTCATCGAATGCAACCGCACCCAGATCGACAACGGCCGCACCTACCTGCGTGAGATCGTGTTCGGCGACCCCGAAGAACCGCATCACGGTGAGGCGCTCGCCCTCACCGGGCAGACCGAGCAGCTGGTCGCCGACGTCATCGCCCGTGATACGCGGGTCTCGGCCGACGAGGCCGCGGCGCTCGCCCGCATCGTCTCGGCCGTCATGTTCCTGACCATGTCCGCCACGATCAACATCGCTCACTCGGTCGAGCAGATCGTCGACGAGGTCGCCGCGCAGATCAGAGTGATCCTGCCGGCCTGACCGGACGTCAATGCACGAACGCCTTCAGCACGACGAAGGCCACCCCGAACAGCGCTGTGCCCAGCGCGCCGAGGATGCGGACGGGGATGGAGCTGCCCCGACGGAGGAAGGCCACGTAGCCGAGGAAGGCCAGGATGACGGTTCCTGACCACAGGGCGACGTCGTTCGCGGCATCGTCGGGAATGACCCGCGTCGTGCCGGCGACGAGGATGAGCGCGGGGATCCCGGCCGAGCTCAGCATCCCGAGTGAATGGCGCACCGAGCGGCCGACGGCCGTGCGCACGCCCATCTGCTCGGGATCGTCGCGGCCGAGCCGGGCGACGGCACCCGCGTAGACGTGGGCCGCCCAGAAGACGATGACGGTCACTCCGACCGACAGGAGCACCGCGGCAGACGTCTCTCCGTGTGCGGACGAGACGGCGATCAGTCCGCTCACGAGGATCGTTCCGTAGACCGCCGCTTCGGTGCCGAATCCCGGACGCAGGGTGCGGTGCGCGCGAAGCAGCGGGTGCTCATCGGGGGAAGACGCCGTCATGCTGCCGAGCGTAGTGCGGATTCCCCGGCATCCGAACCTCCCGTCGAGCGGTTCAGCGACGGGATGCGCTCGCGCGATCGACGCGGCGGAAGCCGCCGCCGTGAGGTTCCACGGCACCGCCCTCGACGAAGCTGTCTATCCAGCCGCGCATCGGCCACTCGCCCCATCGCTCGGCGAACAGAGCCCCGTTGCGCAGGATGTCGTCGAGGTGGCGCCAGGGCGGAGAGCCGGCCGGATGCCACTGGTGGTAGGCATGCGCGCCGCCGACCCAACGCAGCCCGATGCCACGAGCCCGTGCGCGTCGACCCAGGTCGGTGTCTTCGGCTCCGTAGCCCTCGTACACCTCGTCGAATCCGCCGAGACGCGTCCAGGTCTCGGGGGTCACCGCGAACGAGAGCGACCAGAACAGGTCGAACTCGTCATCGGTCGCCGCGACGACGGCGTCGCCCGCGGGCAGCGGGCGAGCCGGGTGCGGACGGGTCAGGATGCCGAGATCGTGCGGTGTCGAGGGGCGCTGCACACTGTGGAGATAGGTCACCGGGCCACAGAGGAGGTCCTGCGGGTGCGTTCGCGCGGCACCGATATATCGCTCGACGAGTCCCGGTCCCGGCAGGCAGTCGACATCGAGGAACACCAGCAGGTCGACGTCCCGAGCGAGCGCGAGCGCGGCCGCCGCGTTCCGCGCCGCGCCGACGCGCATGCCGTGGTCGCCCGGCGGCACATGCACGAACAGGGCCGGGGGCTGCACGGGCGGGGCCTCCGCATCCAGCCACGCCTCGATGCGGACGATCTCGACGCCGGGCGTGCTCACCTCGTCGAGGAACCGCCGCTGACGCTGCAGATGGTCGAGACGGTTGATCGAAGCCGGCGTGATGACGGCGACGCGGACGCTCATCACGCCACCTCCTCGATCGCGCTCGCGGCGCGGGCGGCAGCCCCGTGCACCTGCCACGCGTGCCAGCGGGGAGCGGTCTCAGAAGCTCGGCGGATGCCGTCCACGACCTGGGAGGGCTCCGCATCGACCGGAAGACTCTGGGCGAAGCCCTGTGCGGCGAGCACGCGGGCCATGTCCTCCTGCTCGCCGAAGGGCCTCTCCTGGGCGATCACGACGGCGCGGACATCGGCGGCGGCGAGGTCGGCGATGCTGTTCTGGCCCGCCGCGCTCACCACGACCGTGGCGCGGCACAGCAGGGGCCAGACGTCGTCGACCCGATCGTCGTCGTTCGCGCCGGCGCTCTCGACGTCCCACCCGTCCGCTCTGAGCAGCTCGACGGTCTCGGAGAGCCCGTCACGGTCGAGAGCGCGGCCCAGGAACAGCACGCGACGGGGGTGCTCATCGCCGGTGTCGACGCGGGCTCGGCCGTCATAGCGAGACACGCCGCCGACCGCTCGCACGCGCTCGCGGCCGACGAGCGCCGTCGCCTCGATCGTTCCCTGCGGCCACGGCGTCACGATGAGGTCGGCGAGGTCGTATCCGAGCCGGTGCGGGGCGTCGGTGCGCTCGCCCGGTTGAGCGAAGACGATCGTCGGCACGCCCATCAGGCGGGCGAGCATCGTGATCTCGACGCTGACGTCGACGACGAACGCCGCGGTCGGGTGGACGGCCACCCAGTCGGCGATCACCGAGAGGCGAGCCTGATGCCCGGGATGCCCGAGGGGTGCCCAGTGCAGGCTGCCGTTCGCGGTGACATCGCCGAGCTCGTGCGCCTCTCGGCGCACTCCGTCGGCCCCGACGACCGGGTCGGAGTCGGAGGGCAGCTGAACCCATGTCGTCCGCGGTGCCAGGGACTCGGGCTCAGGCAGGCTCGAGAACACCGTGACCTCGTCGGCGAGGTGCGGGCGGATCGCCTGCATCCGCGTCAGGTGGCCCCACCCGTGATGGTGCACGTACCAGGCGATCATGCTCCGACCGCCTCCACGAACTCGTGGGCGGGCATCGCGCTCTGAGCGGCGACGGTGAGGACCCGTTCGATCTCGCGATGCCGATGGTCGAGCGAATGCCGCGCGGAGGCGGCGTCGCGCACATCCCGTCGGCGCAGTCCGCTGCGCGACTGCGCGACCAGGTTCGTCGCGGCGCGCGCGAGCGCCTCGGTGTCGGCGGACGGCACCACGGCGGTGCCGGGGATTCCGGCGAGCACCTCACTGGTGCCTCCCGAGTCGAACGCGGCGACGGGCGTGCCGGTCATGAGCGCCTCGGCCATCACCAGCCCGAAGGGCTCCGACCACACCGGTGTCACGAGGGCGACCGATGAGGCCCCGACGAGCGCGGCGAGCTCGGGCTGTCGCAGCGCGCCGACATAGTCGATGCCCCGGCCGAGACGCGGGCGCACCTCGCGGTCGAAATAGGCGGCGTCGCCGACGCGGCCCGCGAGCTTCAGGCGCGCGCCGGCGCGTCGAGCAGCGTCGATGGCGAGATGGGGTGCCTTCTCGGGCACGATCCGGCCGAACCACACCCAGTCCCCTCCGCCCGATCCCAGACTCCACTGTGCGGTGTCGACGCCGTTGGTGAAGACGAACGCCTCGACGCCCTCGGCCGACCACGCGCGCGCCGTGTACTGGCTGACCGCGAGGAACCTGTGCGGCGACGAGCCGTCGAGAGCATTCGACGCGATCACCATGTCGGCGAGGGGAGGGGTGTGCAGCGTCGTGACGACCGGAACCCCGATCTCACGGCTCCACAGGATCGGATCGCCGTGGAGGCTGTGGTTGTCGACGACATCGACGCGGGTCTCCGGCGCGTCGAGCCGATCCCGCACTCGGGCGAAGGCGTCGGTCATGAGACGGCGGTGCCCCTCGGGGAAGTCGGTGTCGGACGCATCCCGCGCCCGGTGCCACCGCGGACTCGGCAGGTGCAGGTCTATGTCGGCGTCGAGGAAGTCCGATCCCTCCGCCGCGCACAGCTCCACATGGTGGCCGCGGCTGCGCAGCCAGCGCACGCGGTTCCAGACCACGGCCTCCAGCCCGCCCGCGTGCGGTTGGCGAAGAGGATGACGTTCGGGCGCCACGACCAGCACCCGCAGCTGCTCGCGACCCATCATGCGCGGACCCCCTCGGTGACGCGCGCACATGCCTCGGCGTACAGCCGCGCATGGGCGGTGCGCACCTCCTGCCGCTCGGCCAGCCTCTCGGACCTGCGCGTGTCCATCGGCGGACGGGGCGGCGCGTCCGCCGCGTGCGACACGGCCTCGGCCAGCGTCCGCGGGTCGTCGAGCCCGATGATGAAGAAGTCGTCGGGATGCTGCGAGCCGATGTGCCCCACCTCGGTCCCGGCCACGGGGACCCCCAGGTCGTGGCAGAGCTCGACCCATCCCGAGTGGGTTCCGTGCAGGTACGGCAGGACGAAGAGGTCGAGGCCGCCGATCCACGCGGCGATGTCCGCGTCGCTCAGCCGCGGGGTGCGCCGCACGTGCACCGACGGGTGGTCGGCCGCGGCGGCGACCACGCGGGCTGCCGCCTCGTCATCCCGCGTGCGCTCGTTCAGCAGGATCTCGAAGTCGACGGCGCGACCCGCCTCGGCGAGCTGCCCGGCCGCGTCGACAGCCGTGCGGACCGCACGCTCCGCGTCGATGTTGGGACGCAGGTCGCGCAGGTGGATGCCGACCCGCACGGTCGCGTCGCCCGAGCGCCCGATCACGGGCGCATCGTCGAGCAGGGTGGGGTGCGCCAGCACCTCGCTGCTCCGGTGCCACCGTCGTTCGATCTCGGCCGCCGCCGTCGCGGTGAGCGTGACCAGGTGATCGGCCGACGGGATGATCACATCGAGCAGCTCTCGATACGGCGCCTGGTCGACCAGCTGCGGGTTCTCGAGGTCGTGCACGGTGTACACGACCGGGCGGCCGAGCCGGTGCGCGGTCTCGAGCGCCTCGCGCAGTTCGTCGGGCGAGAAGGATTCGAGGCCGAAGTGCACGTGCAGCACATCGAACTCATCTGCGTGCGACACCAGCCACTGCGGGGTGAGAGCCACCGGAGGCCACCAGACGCCCGCAGCTGCGCCGAGAACGGGCGGATCGGGGAGGACCTTCACTCGCTCCGTGTCGGCGATGGCGCGCACGTAGGGATGGGTGGCCGGGATCGAGGCGACGCGGATGAGGGCGGGTTCGGTGACGATGTGGTTCTCCGTGGGCGGGCAGAGCATCGACGTGCGGGGTCGCGATGACGGGGGTGACCGCACAGCAAAGGGGGCGCACGACTGATGCGATCGAAGGGGGTACGTTCGAATCATGAGCCACGATCCCGAACCGCGCACGGGCGTTGCGCCGACCGGCTCCGTGGTGCTAGCGCGTCAGAAGCACTACTCGGAGTTCTACGGGCTCACCCCGCTTCCCGAACGATTCGGCGTCGTCCTCGGCAACTGCCAGGCCGAGTCGCTGCGCGTGGTGATGGATGCGCCGGAGCACCGATTCGTGCGCGTCCCCGCCGTGCACGAGATGACCGCCGCCGACGCCGCGCGCCTGCACGAGATCGCCGGCCTCGCCGACGTCGTGGTGAGCCAGCCGATCCGCGACGACTATCGCGATCTGCCGCTGGGGACGCAGCAGATCGCCGCGGTGACCGATGCCCGGGTCATGACCGTGCCCCCGGTGCGCTTCGCCGGACTGCATCCGTTTCAATCCGCCTTCCGGGTTCCTGGCGTCGAGGGAGATCCGCCCGTCGTGGCGTACCACGACGTGCGCACTCTCGCCGCCGCCGCGGGCATCCCCGTCGTCGCCGCGCTCGCGCCCGCTGAGGTGCGGGCCGTGGGACAGACGTCGATCGACACGCTGCGCCTGCGCGAGCAGACCGCCGACGTGGCGGTCTCCGACCTCTTCGACTCCGTCACGGCCGATCACATGCGCACGGTCAATCATCCGGGCGATGCGGTGTGGATGCCGTTGGGTGCCCGCATGCTCGAGATGCTCGGCCATACGGGCGGCCCGACCGACCCCGGGCGCCCGCTGCTGAACTCGGTGCGCGCGCCGTTGGAGCCGGAGGTCGTCGACGCGTGGGGGCTGGCGGACGAGCCGCGCGCGCACTGGATCGTCGACGGCGTGGCGGTCGACGACGCCGAGGTGCGTGCCGCTCACCGCGAGTGGTACGCCACGCACCCGGAGTTCGTCGACGCCGCCGTGACCCGTCTCGCGCCCCTTCTCGACGTCTGGCGAGCACGATGAGCGTCACCCCGCTGCTGCTCGTCCACCCTGGAACGCACGGCGTCGCCATGTACGGACGGCAGATGGCCGATGCGGTCCGCGTCGCGGATCCGTCGATCCGCACCGTGGAACCGCACGACCTGGATGCGGACGACGACCGCGCCCCGTTGCACGTGCACTTCACCGACCGACTCTGGGGGCGCTCTCCCGGGGAGGCGGCGCAGGCGTTCGGAGACCTCGCCGCCGGGCGCGCGATCAGCGTCACCCTGCACGACGTGCCGCAGGCGTCGGACGGCGAGCGCAACCTGCCCCGGCGGCGGGCCGCGTACGCGGCGGTGGCGGCGGCGGCGCGTGGAGTGGCGGTGAACAGCGACCATGAGCGTGCGCTGCTGCGCGAAGAGCGGGTGTGGACGGGCCCGGCGGTGAGCATCCCGCTGCCCGTCGAGCTGCGGCCCGAGGTGCCGCGGACGCCGGCTGACGCGTCGATCGGAGTGCTCGGCTACTTCTACCCGGGCAAGGGACACGACGAGGCGGCCCGCGCAGCCGCGTCCGCGGGCATCACGAGGATGACGGTTCTCGGCCGGGCGTCCGACGGCCACGCCGCGGAGCTCGAGGAGTTCGTCCGTCGCGCGGGCGCCCTCGGGGTCGAGGTCGACGTGACGGGCTGGCTCGACGACGAGGAGATCGCCCGGCGGGGACGCGTGGTGTCGGTGCCGGTGATCGCCCATCGCCATGTGTCGGCGTCGGGGTCCCTCGCATCGTGGATCGGCTGGGGGCGCCGTCCCGTCGCCGTGCGCAATCGCTACATGGACGAGATGGCGGCGCTGCGTCCGGGAACCGTGCAGACCGTCGACGGATCAGAGCTCGCCACCGCGGTGCGGGCGGCGTTCGAACGACCCGAGACGACCTGGCACGGACTCACTCGGCTGCCGATGTCGTGGCCGGACGCGGCGGAGGCCTACGTGCGCTGGTGGGGCGGGCTGGCGTGGTGACACGGCGCCCGTGGGTCGTCGGCAACAGGTGGGACTCGCTCGACGGGGTCCGGCCGCAGACGCTGCCGAAAGTGTCGGTGATCGTCGCCCACTACGAGCAGCCCGGGGAGCTCGCCCGCACGCTGTCGGCGCTGTCGACGCAGGACTATCCGCGCGAACTCCTCGAGATCGTCGTCGCCGACGACGGCTCCGCCGGGGATGTCCTCGTGCCGCCGGGGGTCACCCTCGTGCGGCAGGACGACCGGGGCTTCCGCCTCGCCGCTGCACGCAATCTCGGCGCACGAGCGAGCACCGGGGACGTGCTCTGCTTCCTGGATGCCGACACCGCCCCGGAACCCGGGTACGTGCGGGCTCTCACCCGTCTTCCGGCGCTGCTTCCCGAGGCGGTCACGGTCGGGCGGCGTCGCCACGCCGACTTCTCGGGCATCGATGCGGAGACGCCCGTGATCGAGGCGGTGATCGGTCGTGAGCTCCCGGAGCCGGCCTGGCTCGCCGAGGAGTACGCACGCAGCCGTGACCTGCTCGACGCCGATGACCGCTCGTACCGGTTCGTCATCGGCGCGGTGATCGCCTGCTCGCGTCGCCTGTTCGAGGAGACCGGCGGCTTCGACGAGTCGTTCTCGACCTACGGCGGGGAGGACTGGGAGTGGGCGCATCGGATGTGGCAGGCCGGCGCCGTGCTGGCGCACGTGCCGACGGCCGTGGCCTGGCACGACGGGCCCGAGTGGGCCGAGCGCACGGATTCCGGGCTCGAGCGCGCGAACGCCCAGACCATGACACTCGTCTCGTCGATCCCGGTCGACGGCTCGGCTCCGCGGGGACTGCTGTCGGCGGTCCCGGATCTCGTCGTCCGGCTGCGCGGCACGCACACCCGGGAGGCGCTGTTCATCGCGGTGGACTCGATCCTCACCGCGTTCCCGCGGTCGCGCGTGATGCTCGATGCGACGTCCGGACTCGACATCGACGACCCGCGCATCGTGATCGACGGCGACGAACCCGAGGCCAGGGTGCTCTGGGAGCTCGACCGCCCGGTCGTGGTCCTCGAGTCGGCAGGGATCGCCGAGCTCGTCGCGGGCCTCGGTGCGGGTGACGTCGGCACCGTCGATCTCGTCGACTCCGCCGGCTCGTCCGCCGGTGTGCTGCACTCGCGACGAGCGCTGCGGCGAGCCGCGCGATGGGGCACGGCAGAGGGATTCGAGACCCTGACCGTCCGTGCGGAAGGCGTGCATCTGCTGCGCTCGAACCCGCACGTGGAGTCATGGGTCGGAGGGTGGGGCGGTCCCGATCGGTTCCGCTGAGCGTACAGTTCTCATCATGGGGAAATTGGAGTACAACAGCTCGCGGCCCGCGATCGAGATCGAGGACGCCACTCTGGCGCACGTGAAGATCGTGATCGGCACGAAGCTGCGCCGCAATGAGAGCTTCATGATGACCTGGCTCTCGAAGCCCGAGGCATCGTCCGGCCGCATGACCATCTGGGTGCACCCCAGCATCCCATTGGTGCTCGAGTTCGATGACCCGACGATGCCCGCGATCGACCCCAAACGGGTCGCCCACATGATGGATCAGCTGAACTCGCGCGGCGAACTGGTGCTCGACCAGCTCTGACGTCGAGCGCTCACTCGTGCTCGGGGAGGATCGGACTCGACCACCCCGGGTCGCGCCCCAGCTGAGCGGCGCGCGAGACGGATGCCGCGCCGAAGCGACCGCGCAGGGTGTCGAGCACCGTGTCGAGTCGTTCATCGTCGCCCCAGTCGATCGGCAGTTCGGGTGGCGCGTTCTCGGCGCGGTCGAGCTGCGACAGCGAGATCCCGATGAGGGTGATGCCCCGCGCCTCGATCTCGGGCCAGGCTGCGGCGAGCAGGGTCCGCGCGACGTCGAGCAGGATCGCGGTGCGATCGGTCGGCGCCCGGAGAGAGCGTGATCGGGTCGCCTTGGCGAAGTCCCCGTAACGAAGGCGCAGCACGACCGTGCGGCAGACGCGCCCGCCGTCGCGGAGCCGGCGGGCGAGCCGGTCGATGATCTGCGTGAGGAAGAGGTCGAGCTCGTCCGCTGTGCGGGCGCGCGAGCCGAGGGCGCGCTGCGAGCCGATCGAGCCGCGGCGCCGGGTCGTGTCGACCGGGCGCGGGTCGCGCAGGCGGGAGAGGGCGTGCAGGTGCGAGCCCGCAGCCTTGCCCAGCACCCGCTCGGCCGTCGCCGGCTCGAGCTCCGCCAGCTGACCGACCGTGTGCACCCCGTAGCGGTGCAGCTTCTCGGCCGTCACCGCCCCGACGCCCCACAGGCGCTCGACCGGCAGCGGCAGCAGGAACTGCTCTTCCCGGTCGGGTTCGACCACGAGAAGCCCATCGGGTTTGCTGACCGCGCTGGCGACCTTGGCGAGGAACTTGGTGCGCGCCACGCCCACCGAGATGGCGAGGCCGACCTCTGTGCGCACCCGATCCCGCAGCCGCACTGCGACCTCTTCGGGGGTGCCGACGATGCGCCTCAGCCCACCGACCTCGAGAAAGGCCTCGTCGATCGAGAGGCCCTCCACGAGCGGGGTCGTGTCGCGGAAGATCGCGAACACGTCCTTGCTCGCCGCCGAGTACGCCTCCATGCGCGGCGGGACGACGACGGCATCCGGGCAGAGCTCGAGCGCCTGGCGGCCGCCCATCGCAGTGCGCACCCCTCGGGCCTTGGCCTCATAGCTCGCCGCCAGCACCACGCCTCCGCCGACGATGACGGGCCGGCCGCGCAGAGCGGGCGCATCGCGCTGCTCGACCGAGGCGTAGAACGCGTCGAGATCGGCGTGCAGCACGGTGGCTTCGCCCCGCATCGTGTTCTCCCGTCGACGTGCAGATCGTCGCACGGGCCGGGGACATCCGGGCCGGGGCTGTCAGGCCGCGATCAGCCGCGACGACAGCGCGCGGATCCTCTGGCAGAGCGTGTCGAAGGCGCTCTCGAAGGCGGCGGCCGTGCCGACCCTGGCAGGATCCCGCACCGACCAGTGCAGGTCGTCGCCCGTGAGCATCCGCTCGTGCGCGTCGTCGCACACCGTGATCACCAGGTCGTCGTCGGTGCGCACCTCGTCGACGTGGCGGGGTGGCCGGGCCGGGTCGATGATCAGCCCGTGGCGTTCGGCTGTCGCCAGCGCCTCGGGGTTCACCGCGGAGGCGGGCTGGGTGCCGGCGGAGGCCACGTCGATCGCGCTCACGTCGCGCCAGATGACCTCGGCGAGCTGCGATCGGGCCGAGTTCGCGGTGCACACGAACAGCACCCGGCGCGGGGGAGCGACGCTCGGCGGTGCGAGCGTGTCGAACACCTCGGGGCGGAGCCCGATGTAGCTGCGCCGCCTGTCGAACTCCGAGCGCGTGCGCGTGATGATGCGCGCGGACTCGAGGACGCCGAGATGGTGGGCGATCAGATTCGATCTCAGGTCCAGCGTCGTGCCGATCTCCGACGACGAGAGGTCGCCGAGTGTGAGCAGGTCGACGATGCGCAGGCGCGTCTGATCGGCGAGTGCGGCGAAGATCGCCACGCGGCGTTCGAGATCAGTCATCGTTCCCATCCATATCACGGGATGACGGACGTGTCCACGGGTATTGACTCAATCGGTGTTGACCATATTCTGGTCGTCGCGAGACCGCGGACGCGGTCTCGGAGAGGAATGGACATATGGGCATCGGCAGCGGCATCGCGCTCTTCGTCATCGGAGCGATCCTGGTCTTCGCACTCAACATCGACACCGGCGGCTACGTCGATCTCGATCTGATCGGCTACATCCTCATGGGCGCAGGAGTCGTCGTCTTCCTGATCAGCCTCATCCTCACGATGCGCAGCCGTCGCACCGAGACCGTCGACCGCACCGCCGTCGACCCGGCGACCGGCGACCGCGTGACCCGTCGCAGCATGCGCGACAACGAGCCCCTCGCCTGATGTCGGCGTGACCGAGGTGCAGCGCGGCACCGGCGCGATCGTCGTCGGTGTCGCGGCGACCCTCGCCTTCGTCGTGCTGCGGGCGGTGGTCGCCCTCGGCGGTCACGAGCCGCTCGCGATCGACGTCTGGTGGCACGACCTCATGGTCGCGCTGACCAGCGACATCTGGGTCGTCGTCGCCTGGGTCCCGGCGGTGGTCGGCGGCACCATCGGCATGATCGTCGTCGGAGCGCTGCTGATCGCCGCGCTCATCTGGCGCGGTCGGCGGTGGGATGCCGCGACGCTGGCGATCGCCATGGTCGCCGTCGTGGCGATCGGCGCGACCATGGCGGCAGTGATCGGGCGCACGCGACCGGCGGACTCGCTCGCCGAGAGCGTCGCGACGTCCTTCCCATCCGGGCACACGGCTGTCGCCACGACCGTCGTGGTCGTCCTCGCACTCGTGCTCCGTCGTCGATGGGTCTGGGTCGTGGGCGTCGTGTGGGTGCTCCTCATGATGTGGAGCCGCACCTACCTGCATGCCCACTGGCTCAGCGACGTCGTCGCGGGAATGCTCGAGGGCGTTGCCGTCGCGACATTCGTCTGGGCCTGCATGGAGGCGATCCGTGCGCGGCGCCTCGCGTCTGCGACCCCCACTCCCGACATCTCCGAAGAACCGATCGAAAGCACCGTGAACCCATGAACACTCGCGACTCGGCCGCCTCCACCGCGAGAGCCGCCCAGGACTCGACCGCCTTCCGCGTCCTCGCCCGCGTCGGCTACGTCGTGCTCGGCATCCTGCACATCCTCATCGGGGGCATCGCGATCTCGATCGCGACCGGCGGCGGCGGCGAGAACGCCGATCAGGGCGGTGCCATGCAGCAGATCCAGGAGTCTCCCGCCGGCGTGTTCCTGCTGTGGCTGATCGTGCTCGGCCTTCTCGCTCTCGCGATCTGGCAGATCGCCGAGGCGGTCGTCGAGCGCGATCCCGATGCGAAGAAGAAGTGGGCGCACCGGGCGAAGTTCGTCGGCACGGCTGTCGCCTATCTCGCGATCGGCGCGACGGCTCTGGTCTATGCGCTCGGGGGCCAGTCGCAGTCGTCCGAATCCTCCCAGTCGTTCAGCGCGAAGCTGCTCGCGGTGCCGGCCGGCGTCGTGCTCCTCGTGCTCGTCGGGCTCGGAGTGGCGGCCGTCGGCGTCGCCTTCGTCGTCCGGGGCATCACTCGCGCGTTCATGGAGCATCTGTCCGTGCCGTCCGGAAAAGCGCGATCCGGCATCGCCGCCTTCGGAACGGCCGGCTATGTCGCCAAGGGCATCGCGGTCGGGGTCGCGGGTGTGCTGTTCGTCATCGCGGCGCTCACGCATGACCCCGAGACCGCCGGCGGCCTGGACTCGGCGCTGCGCGCTCTGGCCGGACTCCCGTTCGGCGCCGTCATCCTGTGGGTGGTCGGTGCCGGCCTCGCTCTGTACGGCCTGTTCTGCTTCGCCCGCGCCCGCTACGCCCGGATGTGAGCTGACCCCGCCCGCATATCGAACCGTGATCCGCCGCGCAACCCTGCACCGCGGATCGGCCGAGTCGGCCAGGATGGATCCATGAAGATCGTCTCGTACGCAGGCCAGCAGCTGGTGACCACGGATGACGTGGCGGACTCTCTCGTGACTCTCGCCGCAGCCGTCGCCAAAGAGGGGGAGGCCGACGCCGTCGAGATCCCCATCCTCGTCGGCGGGCGCGAGGACTGCGCCGACCTCGTGATCGGCGTGGGGAACGACCTGCTGGTCGGTCCGCACGAGTTCGATGACGACGAGCCCGACTTCAGCGAGCACGCGGCGAAGCTGCAGGCGCACCGCCTCTATCCCGATTCTCCGGACTCGGGAGAGCACGGCGGCCACAGCGACTGGTACGTCGATGTGGACCTCGACCTCGACGGCTCGGCCGCGGCGGCACGCTGACCGCGAGGTTCCTTCGCCGACGGCGGAGGGCACGAGAAAGGCGCCCGCCGCCGTCGGAGGTTCTGATCAGTCGGTGGTGAGCAGCACCTTGGTGGCGCGGCGCTCGTCCATGGCCTTGTAGCCCTCGGCCGCCTGCTCGATCGGCAGCGTCAGATCGAAGACGGCCCCCGGATCGATCTGATCGGTCATGATGAGGTCGATCAGCTGGGGCAGGAAGCGGCGCACCGGCGCCGGCCCGCCCAGAAGGCTGACGGTCGAGAAGAACAGGTCCAGGCCGTCGAGCTCGACGCCGTGGCTCACGCCGACGTACCCCACGTGTCCACCCGGACGCGTGGCGTGGATCGCCTGCATCATCGACTCCTGGGTGCCGACCGCCTCGACGGTGGAGTGGGCGCCGTACCCTCCGGTGAGCTCCTTGATCTTCGCGACGCCTGCGTCGCCGCGCTCCTCGACGATGTCGGTGGCCCCGAACTTCGTCGCCAGAGCCTGACGGTCGGCGTGGCGGGACATCGCGATGACCCGCTCGGCTCCGAGCTGCCTGGCCGCGAGGATCGCGAGCAGGCCGACGGCTCCGTCGCCGACCACGGCGACGGTCTTGCCCGGCCCCGCCTCGGCGGCCACGGCGGCGAACCATCCGGTGCCCAGGACGTCGGATGCCGCGAGCAGGCTGCGCGTCTGCGCGGGGGTCGGATCGCCCTCGACGGCGACGAGAGTGCCGTCGGCGAGAGGGATGCGGGCGTAGTCGGACTGGGTGCCGACGCCGCCCATCATGACCTGGTGGATGCAGCGCGACTGGAATCCCGCCTGGCAGATCTCGCACGTGTTGTCGGACGCGACGAACGATCCCACGACGAAGTCGCCGACCGCGATGTCACGGACCTCGTCGCCGACCTCCTCGACGACGCCGATGTACTCGTGACCCATCGGTGTGGGGTGGTCCACCGGCTCGATGCCGCGGTAGGGCCAGAGGTCCGAGCCGCAGATGCAGGCGGCGGTGACGCGGATGACCGCATCCGTCGGCTCGACGACGGAAGCGCGGGGGACCTCCTCGACGCGGACGTCTCCGGGGGCGTGCATGACGACGGCGCGCATGGTGCGGGTGCTGACGGTGTCTGTGCTCATGATGTTCTCCTTCAGTGGGTGAGGGCGGCGGATGAGGTCGTGTGCGGCGAGTGCCGTGGCGTGCGCCCGCGTGCGGTGCCGATCAGCACCAGGGTGACGGCCGCGAGCACGGTCGCGGAGACGGTGACCACGCCGAGCGGCAGGATGCTCAGGGCCCCGGCGACGCCGACGAGCGGGGCGGCGATGCCCCCGAAGCCGAACCGCACCATCCCGAGAAGCGACGAGGCGGTGCCGGCGATCTGCGGGTATCCGACCAGAGCGAGGGTCGTGGCCGGGGGAGACGAGATGGAGACGCCCGCGGCGAGAGCGAACAGCGACGCGAGCACGACCCACAGCGGCATCGTCGTGAGTCCGGCGGCGAGCAGGCCGAGAGCGCCGGCGGTCGCGACCACGACACCGGCGGCGAGGACGGCGTGCACGTGCCCTCGTTCGGAGAATCGGCCGGCCAGGTGGCCGAAGACCATGAATCCCGCGGAGTTCGCGCCGAACGCGAGGGCGTAGCCGAGGGGCGACAGGCCGTAGATGTCCTGCAGCACGAACGTCGCGCCGGACAGGTAGGCGAAGAGCGCGGCGTACATCAGCCCCTGATTCAGGACGGCGCCGACGAAGACGCGGTCTCGCAGGAGCGTCCGATAGTCGCTCAGGGTGCGGGTCAGACCGCCGGTCGTCCGTGCCTCGATCGGCAGGGTCTCCCCGAACCGCGCGAGCGCGATGATCAGGATGGCGGCGCCGATGACGGCGAGGAAGACGAAGAGTCCCCGCCAGTCGATGATCGTGTTGAGGAGGCCCCCGAGCAGCGGGCCGACGATCGCCGCGAAGCCGCCGACGACGGTGAGCCGCGCGTAGAAGCGGATCAGCGTCCCGCCGGAGAAGACGTCACGCCCGGCCGCCTGTGCGATCACGATGCCGACGCCGCCGGCGAGTCCCTGCACGAATCGGGCGGCGATCAGCAGCTCGACCGTCGGACTGATCGCGCACAGCATCGACGTGAAGATGTACGCCACGATGCCGATGAGCAGGACGCCGCGGCGGCCGTATCGATCCGACACCGGCCCGGCGATGAGCTGACCGGCCGCCAGACCGATGAGGCAGGCGGTCACGGTGAGCTGCGCGACCGACGTGGCGGCGCCCAGCGCTGCCGTGAGAGCCGGAAGAGCGGGCAGGTAGAGGTCCATCGAGATCGGCCCGAAGACGGTCAGCAGAAGCAGCAGGGCGGGGAGCACCCGGTCGACGGAGGGGCGGGCTGCGGATGTCATGCTGTCCACTCTGCGCCTGTCGGGTGCTCCGAGGGAGTCCCTGTCGAGGGGTGTACTGCGAGAACCTCCCTCCGAAGCACGGTCGGGGGTAGCGTCCTGAGCATGGACAACAGATCCGAGGTCCGCGAGTTCCTGATGACCCGCCGCGCGCGTGTCGCGCCCGAGTCGGTCGGCATCCCGGCCGGCGGGAACCGACGTGTCGCCGGCCTGCGGCGCAGTGAGGCCGCAGCGCTCGCCGGAGTCAGCGTCGAGTACTACGCGAAGCTCGAGCGCGGCGCGATCGCCGGCGCCTCCGCCGCGGTGCTCGACGCGCTCGCGTCAGCCCTTCGACTCGACGACGCCGAGCGCGCGCATCTGCTCGATCTCGCCCGCGCCGCCGACGGCATCCCGTCGAGCGGCCGCTCGCGTCGCCGGTCGGCGAAGCCCGGGGCTGCACGACCCAGCCTGCAGTGGGCGCTGTCGTCGATCACCGATGCGATCGCGTTCGTCCGGGACCCCCACCAGAACCTGGTCGCCACGAACGATCTCGCCCGAGCCTTCTATTCGCCGGTGATCGGCGACGGCGGCCGCACCCCGAATCTCGCGCGCTTCCAGTTCCTCGACCCGGCAGCGCACGACTTCTATCCCGACTGGGATCTCTTCGCCGAGATGTGCGTCGCGATCATGCGAGCCGAAGCCGGGCGGGATCCGCACGACAAGGGTCTGCAGGATCTCGTCGGCGAGCTGTCGACGCGCAGCGAGACGTTCCGCCGGCTGTGGGCGGCGCACGATGTGCGCATCCACGGCGCGGGCACGAAGCGGTTCCGGCATCCGCTCGTCGGCGAGCTGACCCTGGCGTATGAGGAGCTCGCGATCACCGCCGAGCCGGGCAACGTGCTGCTGATCTACTCGGCCGAGCCGGGCTCGCCCTCGGCCGAGCGTCTCGCGCTGCTCGCGTCGTGGTCCCTGGGCCAGCGCGTCGTCGAGCCGACCAAGGACGAGAGCCGCGGCTAGCGTCCCACTCCATCGACAGATGGTTGCCTCCGGTCTACAGTTGCACTTTCGCAACCAATAGGCGTATAGTTGACTCTTATCAACTTTCTACACAGGAGCTCTCCACTGTGACACACATCTCACCCACCTCCTCAGGCGACGCGGTGCGCTCGCCTCGCGAGGTCTTCACCGCGATCTCGGGCCTCGTCGTCGGCATGTTCGTCGCCGTGCTCTCGGGCACCGTGGTGTCGACCTCCATGCCGGTCATCATCGCCGACCTCGGCGGCACCCAGTCGCAGTACACCTGGGTCATCACCGCCAGCCTCCTCGCGACCGCCGTCTCGACCCCCATCTGGGGCAAGCTCGCCGACCTCGTCGATCGCAAGATCCTCGTGCAGCTGTCGCTGATCATCTTCACGGTCGGCACCGTGATCGCCGGCTTCTCGACCGACACCAACATGCTCATCGCGGTCCGCGTGATCCAGGGCATCGGCGTCGGCGGACTGATGTCGCTCGTGATGATCGCGGTCGCCCTCATCATCTCGCCGCGCGAACGCGGCAAGTACATGGGCGTCGTCGGCGGAATCATGGCCCTCGGCACCATCGGCGGCCCGCTGCTCGGCGGACTCCTCACCGACGTCTGGGGCTGGCGCTCCAACTTCTTCGTCGGCGTGCCCTTCGCCATCCTCGCCCTCGTGCTGCTGCAGTTCACCCTGCACCTGCCCAAGCCCCAGCGCGACCGCAAGGTGTCGATCGACTACTTCGGCATCGTGCTGCTCGCGGTCGGCGTCTCGACCCTGCTCATCTGGGTCTCGATGGGCGGCAGCCAGTTCGACTGGGACTCCTCGACCAGCATCATGCTCGCCGTCACCGCGGGTGTCGCGATCGCCGCGTTCATCACCGTCGAGTTCTTCGTCAAGGAACCGATCGTGCCGATGTCGCTGTTCCGCAACCGCACCTTCACGCTGTCGGTCATCGCGTCGATCGCCATCGGCGTCTCGATGTTCGCGACCTCGGTGTTCCTCGCCCAGTACTTCCAGCTCGCCCGCGGTGCCACACCGACCGAGTCCGGCCTCATGACGATCCCGATGATCGTCGGACAGATGGGTGCGTCGATCATCATCGGCCAGCTCGTCAGCCGCTTCGGCAAGTGGAAGGGATGGATGCTCACGGGCTCCGTGCTGACCACGATCGGCGTCAGCCTGATGGCGACCCTGCGCTACGACACCCCGTTCCCGCTGGTCGCGACCTACATGTTCGTGCTCGGCGCAGGTCTCGGCATGGTCATGCAGAACCTCACGCTCATCGTGCAGAACGACACCGCGCCGCAGCAGCTGGGCGCCGCCTCGTCGAACGTCAACTTCTTCCGCACGATCGCCGGCACCATCGGCGTGACGGTCATGGGCGCTTCGCTCTCGACCAGCGTCGGCAACTACATCTCCGACGCGCTCGAGGGATTCACTCCCACGACGCCCGATGAGATCGACGCGCTGAAGCACCTCGCCTCTGGCGATGTGCCCAAGGTCACGCAGCTGCCCGACACGATCCGCACCATCGTCGAGGGAGCCTACGGCCACGGCATCGCGGATGCGTTCATCATCGCCATTCCGCTCGCAGTGATCGCCATCATCGCGATCGCGTTCATCAAGAACAAGCCGCTGTCGACGAAGAACGCCGCCGAGCAGCTGCGCGAGCAGGCCGAGGAGTCCGTTCTCGAGGTCTCCGAGGCCGAGGTCGGCGCCACCATGTCGACCGGAGCCATCCGCATCTCGGGCACCGAGTCCGCCTCACCCTCGACCGGCTCGGTGACGACCGTGCTCGAGCGCGACGAGCGGGAGTCGGGGCGCTGACATGGTCACCTTCGAAGCGGCGGCGCCCGCCGACGTCGACACCGCCCTCGGCGACCTCCAGACGCATCTGAACCTCATCTTCGCGAGGACTCGGACGCTCTGGAGGGAGTCGGCGGCGCGCATCGACCCCGAGCTGCAGGTGGGCGGCTACAAGCTGCTGACCTTCATCGATCGGGCGGGCTCCGCCAGCGCTCACGAGCTCGCCGAGCGCTTCGAGATGGACAAGTCCGTCATCAGTCGCCAGGTGCGGATGCTGGAGGAGCTGGGCCTGATCGAGTCGAGGCCGGACGAGCGTGACGGCCGGCTGCGGGTCCTGACGGCGACGCCGTCGGCCTGCTCCGCCCTCACCGAGCTGCGCAGCGACCACGCCTCGCGCCTGCGCACGGTCGTGGCCGAGCTCACGCAGGACGAGATCCACGCGGCATCCAAGGTGTTCCGTCTGCTCTCAGAGGTCTGACCGAGAGCCCGGGCCGATCACGCGACGTGTCGGCCCGGGTTGTCGAGAGCGATATTCTGTGGTTCAGTCGAATGTCTTGACTTCGCGATTCGGCGTCCCAAGACCGTAAAGAACGGTACTTCGGATGAACTGGATCGCCTCCAACCTCGGATTGATCGTCGATCTGACGATCAATCACGTGCGTCTGGCGATCATTCCGATCATCCTCGGCTTCCTGATCGCGGTGCCGCTGGGCTGGGTGGCCAGCCGCAATCGCGTCGCCCGGACGTTCATCATCACGACGGGCAGCCTGCTCTACACGATCCCGTCCCTGCCGCTCTTCGTCATCCTGCCGGTCATCCTCGGCACCCGGATCCTCGATGACACGAACCTGGTCGTGGCGCTGACGATCTACGCGGTCGCGATCATGCTGCGCTCGGCAACCGACGCCTTCGGATCGGTCGATCGGTCGATCATCGAGTCGGCGAAGGCCATCGGCTTCTCGCGCAGCGGCCGGTTCTGGCGCGTCGAGTTCCCTCTCGCCGGCCCCGTGCTGATCGCCGGCCTCCGCGTGGTCTCCGTGTCGACCATCGCCCTCGTCTCGGTGGGCGTGATCATCGGCTCGGAGAATCTCGGCTACCTCTTCCAGAACGGCAAGCAGCGCGGCATCCTCGAGGAGGTCGTCGTCGGGATCGTCATGAGCCTGCTCATCGCTCTCGTCTTCGACCTGATCCTCGTGGCGATCGGGCGGGTCCTCATGCCCTGGAGCCGCGCCGCCGGCGTGCGCGGCAAGAGCGGCGCACCGACCGACCCCGACCCCGCGACCGACGGTGTCAGCACCCGTCGGGTGCTCGCGCCCCCGGGGGCCGGTGTCCGATGAACTTCTTCCTCGACGCCATCGCCTGGATCCTCGACCCCGCCAACTGGGTGCCGGGCTCGCAGAGCCCGCTGCCCATCGGCGACCGACTCGTCGAGCACCTCATCTACTCGGGCGTCTCGCTCGTCATCGCGATGCTGATCGCTCTGCCGCTCGGCTTCTACATCGGGCACACCGGGCACGGTCGCCAGTTCGTGATCGGCTTCACCGGTGCGATGCGCGCTCTCCCGACGCTCGGGCTCCTGTTCTTCCTCACGATGGTGCTGCGCTCCGGTCTCAGCACCACTCCGGCCGTCCTCGTCGGCTCCGTCGTCGCTTTCGTGCTGCTGGCGATCCCGTCACTGCTCGCCGGCGCCTACGCCGGGCTCGAGAGCGTCAGCCGCGAGTCGATCGATGCGGCGCGCGCGATCGGGATGACCGAGATGCAGATCCTCCGCAAGGTCGAGATCCCTCTCGGGCTGCCGGTGATCATCGGCGGGGTCCGCTCGGCCACGCTGCAGGTCATCGCGACCGTGACGATCGCGTCGTACGTCGGACTCGGCGGCCTCGGGCGGATCATCTCGTCGGGCATCGGCCTCAACGACTACACCGTGATCCTCGGCGGGGCGCTCCTGGTGACCGTTCTCGCGCTGAGCGTCGACGGCGTCTTCGCGCTCCTCCAGCGCCTCACCCGTACTCGGGGGCAGACGAGCCGTCCCCTCCGCAGTGTGCAGCGAAACAGGTCGGATGCCGCTGTGGCGCCGATCGTCGACGAAAGGACCCCCGCATGACCTCTCGAGCCCGTAAGACCTGGCTGACGGCCTGCCTGCTCGCCGTCAGCACCACCGTCGCGCTCGCCGGCTGCGCGACCGCCGACCCGACGTCCTCGGGCGGTGACGCCGCCGAGGGCGACGCGATCGTCGTGGGCTCCTTCGCCTTCCCCGAGAGCGAGATCCTCGGCGAGATCTACGCGCAGGCGCTCGAGGCCGAGGGCTTCGACGTCTCGACCAAGTTCAACATCGGTCCGCGCCAGCAGACGATCCCCGCGCTGCAGGACGGGTCCATCAACCTCATCCCGGAGTACAACGGCAACCTGCTGGCCTACTACGACACGGCGTACGAGGAGCGGACGACCGAGGACGTCGATGCGGCGCTGCCGGATGCGGTGGGCGCGGACGACCTGCAGGTGCTCGACTCGGCCGAGGCCGAGGACAAGGACGCCTACGTGGTGACGAAGAAGACCGCCGAGGACAACGACCTGACGGCCATCGGCGACCTGAAGGCTCTCGAGCCGTTCTCCCTGGCGTCGAACCCGCAGTTCGGCGAACTCGGCTACGGGATCCCGGGGCTGCGCGACGTCTACGGCGTGGGCGTCGAAGCGGGACAGGTCACGTTCGTCCCGTACGAGGACTTCGGCGGTCCCGACACGGTGCAGGCGCTCGTCGACGGCACGGTGCAGGTGGCCGACATCTACACGACGTCGCCGGCGATCAAGTCCGAGGACCTCGTCGTCCTCGAGGACCCGGAGAACATGATCTCGGCGCAGAACGTCATCCCGCTGCTCTCGAAGGACATCTACACCGACAAGCTCGCCGAGGTGCTCAATGCGATCTCCGCGAAGCTCACCACCGACGACCTGATCGATCTGCGCGAACGGGTCGAGGGCGACGAGAAGGCGTCGGCTGCGACCGCGGCGGAAGAATGGCTCACCACCGCAGGTCTGCTCGACAAGTGATCGTGCGGACGGATCACGAGTCGGTGATCTGATCGAAGCCCCGCCGGCACAGCGCCGGCGGGGCTTCATCGTAAGCTGGCGAGCATGAGTGCCTCGTCCGACGAAGTCGCCCCGATAGACGGCGCCGCAACCCCTGACCTCGATCAGGCGATCTCGAGGGTCGAGCACGAGCTGGGCAGGCTCTTCGCCCGCATCCGGGTGAGCTGGCGCGAAGCCGCGACCACCGTGCATCCCGACCTGCAGCCTCTCGGATACCAGGTGCTCACGTCGATCGCCACCGGCAAGGCGACCTCGGCCGGCGCCATCATCGAGCGGCTGCAGACCGACAAATCGGCCGTCAGTCGGCACGTGCGCCAGCTCGAGCAGCTCGGTCTCGTCGAGAGCGTCCCCGACCCGGACGATCGCCGCGCGCGGGTGCTCGTCGCCACGGAGCTGGCGCAGGAGCGGGTGGCCCTCGCCCGCGCTCGGTACGAAGAGCGCCTCGGCGAGAGGCTGCGCCGCTGGACGGCTGAGGATCTCGACCACTTCGCGGAGCTGCTCGCCGCCTTCGGCGACTGAGCCGAAGCGCGGCGGACCGCTCGACACGGGGGGCTGGACGCAGACGCGAGCCCGGACGAGACTGATCTCACGACTACGGGAATGAGGAACAGTCATGGCATACAGGGTCGGATACTTCGTCGGAAGCCTCTCGTCCACCTCGATCAACCGCATCCTCGCGACGGCGCTGATCAGGCTGGCGCCGGATGATCTCGAGTTCTTCGAGATCCCTATCCGAGACCTCCCTCTCTACAGCCAGGACTATGACGCCGACTACCCCGCGGTGGCCGTCGATCTGAAGGAGTCCATCGCCTCGGCTGATGCGGTGCTCTTCGTGACACCCGAGTACAACCGCTCGATCCCCGGCGGCCTCAAGAACGCGATCGACTGGGCGTCGCGGCCGTGGGGGCAGAACTCCTTCGACCACATCCCCGCCGCGGTGATCGGCGCCTCGGTGGGCGCGATCGGCACGGCGGTCGCCCAGCAGAGCCTGCGCGGGGTGCTGAGCTTCTGCAACGCCCGTCAGATGACGGCGCCCGAGGCCTACATCCAGTTCTCGCCCGACACCTTCGCCGATGACGGGACGGTCCACAACGAGGGCACCGCGACCTTCCTCCGCGACTACCTGGTCGAGTTCCGAGACCACATCGAACGCGTGCTCACGGTGCTGCCGCGCGACACCGACGTGTGAACCCGGGGGCGCGAGCCGCGTAGCCTGAACCACATGACGCTCACGAAAGCCCGCACCGCCGCAGAGGTCGTCGACTGGCGACGCCGTGTCTTCGCCCTCTACGACGCCGTGCGTCGGGCGGACTCCGCCGAAGACGCGCACGAGCTCTGGCGCATCGAGCGCGACGACCTGCTGCTGCACCATGCGGCGACCCCGCTGATGGCCGACGATCGACCGCTGTTCGAAGGGCTCCCGATCGCGTCGTACGATCCGCAGTGGCGCTTCGAGCTGCCGATCCTCGAGGCCGAGCCCGGGGGCTTCGAGTTCGCGACCGGCACCGACGGCGTGGTTCCCTTCGAGCGCATCGGCAGGGTCGAGGTCCCCGACACCGGGTCGCTCGACGTGTGGCGTCTGACGACCTACGGCGGCGGGATCTTCATCCCCGTGCGCGACGCTCTCGCCGGTCGTCCGGGAGGAACCTACGGAGGCGGCCGCTATCTGATCGACACGATCAAGGGCGCCGACCTCGGGTCGGATGCCGAGCGCGGCACGATCGTGCTCGACTTCAACTTCGCCTACAACCCCTCGTGCGCCTACGACCCGGCGTGGGCCTGCCCGCTCGCCCAGCCGGGCAATGTGCTCGAGGTCGCGGTGCCCGTGGGGGAGATGTACGGCCGCGTCGCCGACTGAGCATCCGGTCTGCATATCTCCGCAGGGGAATACTCGGCACCCCAGGGCGCTTGTCCCTGAGCGTGACCCTCTTCGAATCGGCCGTCTTCGGCGCCCTCCCGCTGTCCAACCGCGTCGTCATGGCGCCGCTCACCCGCACCCGTGCGGATGACGACGGTGTGCCCACCGAGACGATGGTGGAGTACTACCGCCAGCGCGCGGGCCAGGGTCTCATCATCTCCGAGGGCACGTGGCCGGCCGCCGAGGGCAAGTCGTACTCCGGGCAGCCCGGCATCGTCACTCCCGCGCAGATCGACGGATGGCGGCGGATCGCCGACGCCGTGCACGAGGCCGGCGGCACGATCGTCATGCAGCTGATGCACGGCGGCCGCGTCTCGCACCCCGAGATCTCCGGTGAGCCGCGTGTCGTGGGCCCGAGCGCGCTCGCCGCCCCCGGCCAGACGCACACCCCGGTCGGCAAGGTCGACATGCCGGTCGCTCACGCTCTCACGCTCGACGAGATCCCGATGGTCGTCGAGCAGTTCGTGCAGGCCGCACGCAACGCGATCGCCGCGGGCTTCGACGGCGTCGAGGTGCACGGCGCGAACGGCTACCTCGTGCAGGAGTTCCTCTCGCCGGTGTCGAACATCCGTGACGATCAGTACGGCGGATCGCCCGAGAACCGCGCGCGGTTCGCGATCGAGGTCACGTCGGCGGTGGCTGAGGCGGTCGGGGCCGACCGCACCGGCATCCGTCTGTCGCCGCAGCACAACATCCAGGGCGTTCTCGAGGAGGACGACGCCGACGCACTCGCCACCTACCTCGCCGTCGCCGAGGGCCTCGCACCGCTCGGCCTCGCATTCATCGACGTGCTCAGCGCCGTGCCGACCAGCGAGCTCGTGCAGCGCATCCGCCGCACGGCCGGTGCCCCGCTGATCGTCAACTCCGGATTCGCCGCGCAGACCACCCGCGACGAGGCTGAGATGCTCGTCTCGGAGGGATGGGCCGACGCCGTGGCAGCGGGTCGTCCGGTGATCGCGAACCCCGACCTCGTCGAGCGCTGGCGTCAGGACGCCGAGCTCAACGAGCCGCGCCCCGCGCTGTTCTACGGACGCACGGCCGAGGGATACACGGACTACCCGTCGCTCGAGACCGTGCGCGCCGACGCCTGACGCGCGCAGCTGCGCGAAGTACCCCTGTCGGCGCGGAATATCGGAGCGTACTGTGACCGCATGGTCACCGACGATCCCACTGTCACCAACCCCGATCACTACCGCACGCTCTGGGAGAACGATCTCGTGCGCGTGCTCGAGTACACGGATGAGCCGGGCGACCGCACGACTCCTCACGATCATCCGAACAGCGTGATGGTGACCCTCAGCGATTTCTCCCGCCGTCTGTCAGCGGGGGAGCGCACCTTCGACACGTCGTTGACCGCGGGTCAGGCCGTCTGGCTGCCGGCCCAACGCCACTGGGGAGAGAACACGGGCGCGACGTCGACGCACACCATCCTCGTCGAGTTGAAGGGCGACGCCGCGGGGGAGCCCGGCGGCGGCGCGCTCGGACCCCAGGTCTGAGTCGCTCGCGTCGTTCGGCTCAGCGCCGGACGACGCGCGCCCGGTTCTTCGCGACGCTGCTGAGGGTGGCGCGCACGGGCGTTCCCAGATACAGGCCGAGCGATGCGCCCGAAGCCAGTGCGATTCCGATCACCGCCGCATCGACCAGTGAGCCGCCGATGCCGACGACCCCGGATGCCGACCCTGCCGCGTGGATCATCTCGAGCAGGCCCTGGAACACCGCGACACCGGGCACGAGCGGCACGATCGCGGCCGTGGTGACCGCGACCGACGGGACGTGCAGCTTCACCGCGATCAGCATCCCGATGAAGCTCGCGAGCAGGGCGCCGATCGCGCTCGCCGCAGCCGGATGCAGGTTCAGACCGACCATCGTCGAATAGCCGGCGATGGTGACGGCGCTGAGCAGCGCGCTGACGAGGATGATCCGAAGACCCGCGCCGTTGAAGACGGCGACGGCGATCGCGATGATGATCGCCCCCGCGAACTGGTTCAGGAGCGGACCGAACGGGGCCGGGTCATCGGGCAGACCCATCGTGAAGCCGAGCACGCTGCCGAGTTCGAGGCCGACGAGGATGCCGATCACGACTCCGAGCGTCTGCATCGTCAGATCGAGGATGCGTCCGCCTGCGGTGAGCGCGAATCCGTCGATCGCATCCTGCGCGGCCCCCACCACGGTGAGTCCGGCGAGCATGAGCACGATTCCCGACGCGACGATGATCGATGGTCGGATGCCGACGAAGGGCTCGATGCCGGCGGCCCCGAGGGCCGAGACGGCGACCGCGACGACCGTGGTGACGAACCCTCCGGCGATCTGACTGAAGAACAGCGGAACGCGCACGCGCGCGAGGCCGGCCTGGGTCAACGCCGCGCAGAGGGCCGCGATGAACGTGAGACCGACGATGAGCGGCGAGGCCCCGAGCATGATGCTCACTCCGACGGCGAGCAGCGCTCGTGCCACGATGACCACCGGCTGCTGGTAGCCGAAGGGCACGCGCCGCAGGGCACGGAACGTCGAGCGGGCCGATTCGAGATCCAGTCCGTCGTCGATGTCGGCGACCAGGGCCTGCACTCTCTGCAGCTTGGCGTGGTCGGGGGCGGCGACGCGCACGACCCGCACGAGCGTCTCGGGCCAGACCTCGCCGCTCAGGTGGAACGAGACCGTGATCGAGTTGTAGGTGACATCGACCTGCACGTCCCGCATGCCGTACGCGGCGCAGATGCGGGTGATGGCGAGCGTGACCTCGTGCGCCGAGGCGCCGACCCCGAACATCGATTCGCCGATGCGGGTCGCGAGGTCGAGCACACGCGGCACGGTGCGTTCGTCGATGATCGGCATCGCCTCGGTGTGGGCGACGGATGAGGGGTCGGTGTGCAGGATCCTGCGCACGGAGGCGAGCAGTCGCCGCTGGGGATTCGGGGACACGATCCCATTCTTCCTCCTCGCGACCGGTGCATCCGACGCCGCGAGGACTGGGGAGGAGAAGATCCGTCAGGCCTGCGCCGGAACCTCGACGCGCTCGACCGGCGGCGCCGTGCCTTCGGCCGGCTCGCTCACCAGGCGCAGACCGCCGGGGGCGTTCGCCGTGAATGCCAGCGCTTCGATCCACGCGCGGTTGATCTGCGGCTGACGGCTCCCGCTGTACTTGAAGACGAGGGAGCTGCCGGCGTGCACCCAGACAGTCGTCCGACCGCCGCCGACAGCCATGTCCTCGCGCCAGGAGAACGAGAAGGGCTCGCCTCTCCTGAGCTTCGCCGTCATCACGAGCTGCAGGTGCGTGAGCGCCCTGTCCTCGATGTCCGATTTGACGGTGCCCTCGTAGATGAACTTGCCCATGATGATCTCCCCAGTACGCCACAGTGCCCGCGAGACGAGGCGTATCGAATGATCACCGATGGTGGATCCAGTTTCCCATATTCCGATGTGCACCGCGCCTGTCGAACGTTCAGGAACCGCCTGTCAACCCTCTGTCACTTCGCGCGCCGTCGATGGAGGGTGGCCGTTCGACACGTAACGAGGAGGATGACGATGAAGGCACTCACCTGGCAGGGAACGCGCAACGTGGCGGTCGAGGAGGTACCGGATCCGACCATCGAGCACGCGACCGATGCGATCGTCCGGATCACCTCCTCGGCGATCTGCGGTTCCGACCTGCACCTCTACGAACTGCTCGGACCGTTCCTCGACAAGGGTGACATCCTCGGCCACGAGCCGATGGGGGTCGTGGTGGAGGTGGGCAGCGGTGTGCGCGACCTCGCGGTCGGCGATCGCATCGTCATCCCCTTCAACATCTCGTGTGGGCACTGCTTCTTCTGCCTGCGCGGCCTGCAGTCGCAGTGCGAGACGACGCAGGTGAAGGAGTACGGCAGCGGCGCCGCGCTGTTCGGCTACACCAAGCTCTACGGCCAGGTGCCGGGCGGGCAGGCCGAGTACCTGCGCGTCCCGCTCGCCGACTACAACCACATCAAGATCGCGTCCGATCTCCCCGATGAGCGGTATCTGTACCTCAGCGACATCCTGCCGACGGCCTGGCAGGGTGTGGAGTACGCGAACGTGCCGGAGGGCGGGACGCTCGCGGTGATGGGGCTCGGCCCCGTCGGGCAGTTCGCAGCCCGCATCGGAGCGCACCGCGGATACCGGGTGCTGGCCGTGGACCCGGTCGCGGAACGCCGGGAGATGGCGGCACGCCACGGAGTCGAGGTCTTCGACCTCACGGATGACGTCGTGGCCGAGCTGCGGGACCTCACCGACGGACGCGGCGCGGATTCCGTGGTCGACGCCGTGGGCATGGAGGCGCACGGCAACGCCGGCGTCGCCCTCGTGCAGAAGGCCGTCGGACTGCTGCCGGATCCGGCCGCCCGCGCCGTGTTCGACAAGGCCGGGATCGACCGACTCGCCGCCGTGTACGCATCGATCGACGTCGTGCGCCGGGGCGGCATGGTGTCGCTGAGCGGCGTCTACGCGGGCGATGCCGACATCCTGCCGATGAAGACCCTGTTCGACAAGCAGATCGGCATCCGTATGGGCCAGTGCAACGTGAAGCGCTGGACCGACGATCTGATGCCGCTCGTCGAAGACCTCTCCGACCCCCTCGGCGTGATGGATCTGATGACGCACGATGCCCCGCTCGAGGATGCGCCGGAGCTCTATCGCACCTTCCAGCGCAAGGAGGACGGCTGCATCAAGGTCGTGCTGCGACCGTCTGCCGCGTGAGGGTCAGGCGGCGGCCCCGACACCCGGGGCCGCCGCCTGCGTCTGCTCGACGCGACCGCGGATGAAGAACAGGCAGATCACGCCGACGACGATCACCACGATGTTGCCGAGGTTCGCGATCGAGCCGAACGCGCTCTCCGCCGGGTAGGTCGTGTGCAGGAAGATGCTCGGGTCGGTGCTGGCGTGCAGCAGGATCGGCGCGACGATGGTCCCGGTCACGCGCATCGCGAGGTACATGCAGATGCCGAACGCGAAGGTGTAGGCCAGCTGGATGAGGGTCGCGAACAGGGACTGGCCGGTGAGCAGATTGCCGGCGTGGAGCAGGGCGAACAGGGCCGAGGAGATCACCGCGACGACGAGCTCACGCTGACCCGCCTTGCGCAGCAGGTTCACCACGAGGCCGCGCGTCAGCACCTCCTCGGCGAAGCCGATGAACAGTCCGGCGAGGAGCCAGGTCGCGACGACCTCGAATCCGGCCGCTCCGTAGTCGATGGCGAACAGGTGGAGCACGTTGAAGAGGAGCACGACGGCGATCGCGATCCACATCCATCCGCGTCCGCGGATCGGCTGCGGACGGAAGATCTCACCCAGCCAGCCGACGGATGCCGCGAAGCCGATGAGCAGCAGGCAGCCGACGAGAACCGGGATCGCGTAGAACACGAGGATCCCCGCCGCGCTCTGCGGATCCTCGATCTGAGCCGCGAACGGGGTCAACAGCAGCGACAGCCCGTTGTAGAGCACGAAGTAGACGACCACGAGGATGACGGCCCGCCACCAGCCGCCCTGTTCCCAGAAGCGTCGCCAGGCGGACTGCGTCACATCGGTCATCGTCCATCCCTCCGCATCCGCGGAGGTCGCGGCTCACAACCCAATATATGGGCAGGAGCGGGTCAGGACGCGCGCCCCTCCGCGAGGTAGGCGAGGCGGTGCAGGGTCTCGGAATTGCGCCAGCGCAGCAGGGGAGCGGTCAGCAGACCGGGCAGCAGCGTGGCGGGGCCGTTCACGGGTTCCTCGTCGATGCGCACCATCGTGCCGCCGTCATACGACCGCACCCGCAGAGTGACGCGGGCCTCGCCGATCGGCCAACCCTTCGCGCGCATGACCATGCGGTTCGGCGGCGACCATTCCTCCACCACGGTCGTGTCGTCGAGCAGAGCGGGCCAGACGCCGACCGAGTGATGCAGCTCAGCGCCCGGCTGCGGCCACGACTCATCGACGTCGCGCATGCGCGAGGCGCCCACCACCCACGCCGGGTACAGCCAACCGTTGCCCAGCACCCGGAAGACATCGTCGGGCTGACAGTCCATCGTGCGCACGTTCTTCGCCATGTCGGAACTCCTCTCGCGTCGTGACGATGATCGCGTGGCTTCCGATTCGCAGACAGGGGGTTGACGACCGCGCGTGGGGGAGTGCGGGTCGCGCGGCACGAGTGAGGCACTAGCACAGAGGCCCCGCTCGCGCCTCCCCCTGGTTCGGCGACCACGTCTCTGCGAACGTCGCAGCATGGCACTCATCGACATCCCCGCGCGTGCGGCGCGAAAGCTCGGCGCACTGGCACAGGACGACGCTCCCACCCTGCTGACCCGCGGCTACGGGTTCGGGGCACGGATCTGGCGACGGGTGCCGCCGGGTGCGAGATCGGCGCCGATGCGGCTGCTCGGCAGTGACGCGGTCTTCGTCAGGGGAGTGGAGGGGGTCGAGCTCTTCTACGACGAGACCCGCATCGCGCGCTCCGGAGCCATGCCCGCGATCGTGCAGGAGAGCCTGTTCGGGCACGGCTCCGTGCACAGCCTCGACGGCACAGCCCACCGGCACCGCAAAGCCGCCTTCGTCGGCGCCCTCTATGAGGACGAGCAGGTCGCACGACTCACGCCCTGGCTCGAGCGCGAATGGCAGAGCGAGCGCCGGGCGTGGTTCGACGGCGGCACCCGCAGCGCCTACGACGCGGCCGTCGGCGCGCTGGGCCGGGCGATCATGGGCTGGGCGGGTGTGCCGGGCACGCCGGCGGCCCAGACCCGATGGGCGGCGCGGCTCGCCCAGATCGTCGACGGCTTCGGCTCGCCGTACTCGCCGGTGTACATCGCCGCCCTGGCGAACCGGTGGTGGTCGGACCGTCATTCCGCTCGGCTCATCGAGGCGGTGCGGCACGGCTCGCTGCGCGCCGAACCGGGCACGGCGCTCGAGGTGTGGGCGCATCACCGCGACGAGGACGGCGAACTGCTCCCGGCGCGCGTCGCCGGTGTCGAGCTGCAGAACAGCATCCGTCCGATGATCGCAGTCGCCCGGTTCGTGGCCTTCGCCGCGAAGGAGCTGCACGAGCGTCCCGACTGGCGCGAGCGCATCGCGGCCGAGGCCGTCGAGCGCGGGTCGCTCGTCGGCGGACCGCTGTCGATCATGTTCGCGCAGGAGATCCGTCGCACCTCTCCCTTCGTGCCGATGCTTCCCGGCTGGGCCACCGCGGACATCGCGATCGACGGTCAGACGGTGGATGCCGGAGGACGCGTCGTCCTCGACCTGCAGGGCACCAACACGGACGACCGCTTCTGGGCGCGTCCCCAGCGCTTCGACCCCGAGCGCTTCCGTGACATCGAGGACTACGAAGCGCTCGCCGCCTTCGTTCCTCATGGTGGCGCCGACGTCCCGACGGGGCACCGCTGCCCGGGCGAGAAGCTCGCGATCGCGGGGCTGGCCGCGGCGGTCACGGTGCTCAGCGACCCCGACCTGCGGATCCTCGACCAAGGACTCGACGTCGACCGGCGTCGGCTGCCCACCAAGCCGCGGTCCGGTGGTGCGGTGCGCTCGGTGGCATCCGTATCGGCATCGTCATCGGCACCCGCGTCCCGTGGGTGCCCCTTCCACTGAGTGGGTGAGCGCGTTCTGTCAAGGGGCGCGCATCGGCTGCTCCGCCCCGGCATGCTGACCGGACTGCCCACACCGACGAAGGGAGCACCATGTCAGACATCGAATCCACCCCCGACGACGGGCGATCCGAGGCGGACGAGACGCCGATGATCCCCGACGAGCTCGCGCCGCGTCAGCAGTCCGAGGACCCGGTCCCGAACGATCCGGACGCCGCGGGCTCGGAGGACGGCGACGACGAGGACGACCTCTGACGCCTGCCGAGAGCGGCCGGTCGCCCCGAGCGATCGGCTACGGCGCCCGCCGCACGGACTCCCCCTAACTGGTGCGGTGGGCGTCCTGCCGTCCGGGGTCTCGCTCCGAGCACGGTCAGTCGCGGCCCGAGGTGTCGACGCCCTGGGGGAGCTCCTCCACCGGGACGACGACGACATCCTGCACCTTCCAGTCGAGGTCGGTGATGCGCGTCGCGAGGTCGGTGACGTCGCCCATCGACACCTTTCCGCGATGCGGCACGACGAACGCCTCGATGTGGAAGACCTGCCCCTGATCCCGCATCCGCACTCCCGCATCCGTGACCCAGGGGCGGGAGCGCATGGTCGAGATCACGTCACCGGCGAGCGGATGCGGGTGCTTGCTGTCGTACGTCCTGGCGCGCTGGTCCATGAGATCGATCACGGCGGTCTTGGTGTTGCGCCAGCCGTCCCACACGATCCCGAGCGAGATCACGAGAGCCGCAGCACCGTCGAGCCACCACACGCCGGCACCCACACCGAGCACGCCGACGATCGAGGCGACCGTGGTCTGCCAGTCGGCCTTGGCCATGTCGGCGTCGGCGAAGAGCAGCTTGTTGTGCAGCACGGGCGCGAGCTTCGCCTTCGCCGGTCCGTAGAAGAACACCGGCCCGACGATGACCACGGCCATCACGGCGACCATCAGCCAGCCGAGCCAGATCGTCTGCCCGAACAGCTGCACTGTGCCGATGGTCGGGTGCTCGCGGGCGATGAGCCCGGTCACCGCTTCGACCGCCAGATTGAGTCCGACCGCCAGCAGGGCGACGCCCGCCACGAGGTGTCCGATTCCCATCACGCGGTGCAGGCCGTAGGGATGCTTGACCGAGGGGCGCTTGCGGATGAAGATCAGCGCGACGAGGAAGGCGATCTGCGGGATCAGCGACAGCATGTCCTCGATCCACGCGGTGCGCATCGCCTGCGAGTTGCCGACGACCAGGGCGATCACCGCGATCGTCACTGACGTGTAGGCGATGGTGAACCATTCCCACCCGATCGCTCGGCGGAGCGCTGCGCGCTGCTCGTCCGGCAGCTCGGTGCGGCCGATCCGCTGCACGGTCATCGCGACCCCACCGCCTCGTCGAGGTGACGTTCGAGAGCGCTGAGGAACGCGTTCTCGCCGAGCGGCACGAGCATCACGATCTCGCGACCGTCGGCTCCGTCGATCTCGGGATAGCCGCGGGTGACCCCGGCCTTGTCGATCCAGGGGGTGTCAGAGGTGAAGCCGCCCGCCACGAGGTCGAGGTCGCCGCGCTCGAGCATCCCGACCAGCGTCTCCTCCGACCCGTAGGTCCAGTCGATGTCGGCATCGATGCTGTCGGCGAAGCCTGTCACGAGGTCGGCGATGCTTCCTGTGGGGGTGTCCCGATCAGTGTCGACCAGCCCGGGATCGGCCGAGACGCCGACCCTCAGGTCAGCGCCGGTCGCCGACGCGAGAGTGCCGTCCGGGTCGGCCGGGATGGTCAGGCCGCAGCCCGAGAGTGCGGCGGCGAGCAACAGCGCCACTGCGGCCGAGACCGCGCGGCGGGGAGTCCACGTCGATGCGTTCACGACGCCATGGTGCCCCCGCAGGGCGGCGGTGAGAACCGGGTTGACGCCCGATGTGGCGCGGAGTATGCCGCTGGCGTGAGCCGGGGTCGGTGTCCTCATGCCGCTCGACGACGGTGATCCACCGGTACGGTAGGGCACATGTCACAGGCCCTCCGCACGTTCGGGCGCATCCTCGCCCGACACTGGCCTGCGCTCATGGCCTGGTATCTCGGGGGCGAGGCGCTGCATCGCGTACTGATCGAGCTCGCCGGCTTCGTCGGCGGTCACACCACGCTCGGGGGCCTGCTGCTGCTGCCGCTGGCGGTCGCCGCCCGACTCGTCGCGTACGTCGCGATGTATCTCACTGTGCGACCCTCCTTGCCGCACAGCCGGAGGGAGGATGCCGGTGGCCTCCGCGAGTTCGCCTCCGCGACTCTCGCCGCGATCCTGCCGTTCTTCGCCTTCTACACCGCGTGGGGTCTGCTCGACGCCGACCAGATCGAGTTCTTCCAGATCGCGAGCGCGATCGCGCTGGCCGATTCCGGGTACGACCTCGTCCAGATGGGCGATCGCGGTGGTGTCATCGCGGTCGGCGTGCTGCCGGTGACGGTGCTCGTGATCGCGTTGATCGCACGACTGCTCTTCACGCGCTTCGCCGACCGGCTGCCGCGGTGGACGATCATCCTGGCCACCTATGCCGAGGTGCTGTGGACCTTCATGCTCTTCACACTCGTCGCACGGTGGTGGGTCAGCGTCCTGGACTGGTTCGGTGAACGAGAGGCGGCCGGGTGGCTGCAGAGCCTCGGCGACTGGTTCTCGGTGAACATCGAACCCATCGCCGCCGTATGGGAAGGGGCGACCTGGCTGGCGGGCATCCTCGTCGCCGCACTCCTCGTCCCCGCGGCCTGGCTCACGGTCGCCGGTGTGATCTTCGGCACGACCTTCGACTCGACTCCGCCGTTCGCACGCGTCGGCGGGGGAGCGGCGCGAGGGGCGGCCCTGAGCATCGCGCGCACGCTGGTGATGCGACTCGAAGGCCTCTGGGCTGCCGTCGCGGTGATCTGGCGTGGCGGGCCATTGCTCTTCGGCGTCTACGCACTGGCCTACGCCGCGTGGGGCTTCGCCGAGCAGGCGGGCACCCGGGGAGTCCTGCTCCTGATCGGGGGCCACGAATCGTCGTTCTGGGCGGGGTTCTTCCCGCTCGTCACCGTCGCCATCGGTGCCGTCGCCGAACCGCTCAGGGTGGCGATCGTCGCCACGGCCTATGACGCCGTCATCGGCCGGCCCCGGTCTGGCCTCGACACCCGCCCGTCAGGGCTCGATACGGAAGCGGGCGAGGTCGTCGTCACTGCCCTCGATGTCGAGCAGGAACGGGCCATCGGCGTCGTCGGGAAGCAGGAAGGTCAGCAGGATGCGGTACGACGCCGGCTCGGCGATGCATGAGCTCTCGCCCTCGTCGTAGGGCACATCGAGGTCTGCGCGAGAGCTGAGCCAGGTGCGATCGGCGTCGATCTCTGTGAGCGTCGTCTGTCCGCAGAGCGATGCCGCGGATCCGCCGCTCGACGACAGTCGGACGCTGAGCGTGCGGCTCCCCGCAGGCGCCTCGAACTCCGCCCATTCCGTGGGCCCGAGCGTGAGGGTCTGTCCGGCGATGTCGACCGTCGTGTCGGCGTCGATCACCCGATCCGTCGGCCGGATGCTCGGCGCGATGTCGAGCCATGCCGTGGCGCCCACCATCGCGACGGCCGCGATCGCCAACGCGATCAGCCCGGTCCGCTGCGTCCGCCACCAGCTCATGGGATCCGCAGTTCGGGGTCATCGAGCTCGAGACTCGGCGTGCGAGGAAGGTCGTCCAGTTCGAACGGGATGGCGATCACGTCGTCGAGCTCGGCGGTGAAGTACGAGGAGATGAGACGCAGGTCCGCCTGCCCCGATGTCAGATCCGGTGGCAGCTCGAAGGCCAGCGTCCCGACCGTGTCGATGCCGAGTCGCAGCGGGGTCGACGTCAGCGTCGCGTCGGGTCGCTCGCTGGCCTGGAACACGCGATCGTCGATCGTCAGCGTCGCGAGCTGGATGGCGGCATCCACCTCCGTGCGGGGCGCCGAGGCGATCACCGTCACGACGAGCCAGTTCCCCTCCGCGCTCCAGTCGCCACCGGACACCGCCACCTGGTCCGCGAACGTCGCGTCCGTCGCTGCCGCGATCAGAGTGCGGGATTCGACGGGGTCGCCGAAGGCGCCACGCACGACGGTCGGACCGATGACGTCGTCATCGGTCGGGGTGACGGCGGTCAGCGCGCCGGCCGCGACCACCAGCGCAGCGCCGACCAGCCAGGGGGTCGCGCGTCTCATCGTGTCTCCTGGGCGGTGACCGAGATGCGTGCGCTGAGGGCGGCAGGGCGCCACGTGACCGCTCGTGAGGAGAGGATCACCGCTCCACGCTGGATCTGCACCTCGTGCACGTCGAGCGCGACAGAACCGTCGAGGAACGCGTCCTCGGGTATGGTCCAGGCGAAGGTCACCTGGCTGGGGACGCCCGGCTGCAGGATGACCTGGCCGGATGACCCGTCCGCTCGCCAGACCGCCACCGAGTCACTCGCGGGGACGCCTGCGAGGTCGAGAAGCGGACGGCCGGTGTTGACGAACCCGGTGCTTATGCGGTCGACGGTGGTGCCGACTCCGATCGGAGCATCCGAGAGATTCTCCATGCGCGTGCTCATCACGAGCAACTTCTCGCCGGGCTCCGCCTCGAGATACTCCGACTCGACCTCGGTGGCGAACTCGGCGTCGAGCACGGTGATCGCGTACTGCGAGGTGCGCACTTCCTCATCCGCGCCGAGCAGCGTCGGCGAAGCCTCTGCACGGGCGAACCCGCCCATCGCCGCGACGACGATGGCCACGGCGGCGACCGCGACTGCGGCGAACCAGATCCATCGGGGCAGCTCGGCGATCCCGCGCGTCCACCGGGAGGCAGCGTGCCGCACGACCTGCGCGGGCGCCGGGCGCGAGGCCGCAGGCGTGGCGCCACCGTGATCCCCCGTCATGCTCACGGGGCCAGCATATCGATGTGCATTGCTGAGGCGACGGTCAGCGATCGCAGGTCTCGAACACGTACCCGTCGTCCGACGGCGTGACGAGGTCGCGGTCTCGCAGCACCATCGACGAGGGGGCGTCGTCGTCGGCGCACATCTCGTCGAACGACCGCGGCAGCTCGTCGGAGTACTCGATGTCGATCACGGCGTCTCCGTAGACGTCGGTGAACGCCCCGCACTCGTCGAAGACGCTGCACTCCTCGACGACGGCGAAGTCGAATCCCGCGCGCTCGCGCAGCACCGGTGCGTCTTCGGCGGCGTTCTTCTGCCCGGCCGCGAGTCCGGAGTCGTGGGCGACGTCGACCAGCAGCGCCGCGAGGGCGAGGTTGTCGTCGAGAGTGAGCGCGTCGTCCGAGCGGGTGTACGAGTCGAGGTTGTCGAACTCGACCGCGTCGAATCCCGACTCGGCGCACCCCTCGATCCACGGTCCGGCGATCTCGGCGATGCGCTCGCGGCGCTCGTCCGTCGACGTGTCGAGCAGAGCCTCATCGGGCCAATCGGGGTCGAACACCGGCTCGCCGTCGCTCTGCAGCACGAGGTCGTCGGGCCAGGTGTCGAGCTCGCCCGGCTGGGTCTGGAATCCGTTCACATAGCAGACCGAGTACAGCCCGTCGGCGGGCACATCCGAGCGGTCCCGGCCGACGATGCCGACTCCGTCGGCGGGGTCGTAGCCGCCGCCGAGCTGATAGTCGGGGGTCGCTCCCGCGGGGGGAAGGGCGAACTGCGCCGGAGGGTCGGAGATGGTCGTGACGCACCCTGTGAGCGTGAGGACCAGCACGGCGATGGCGGCGACCTCGACCGTGGCGCGCCTCAGCTGCCGGCCCCGTACAGTGCGGCGATCTCTTTCGAACCCATCCCTTGAGAATACGTCTCATGCTGGGGCCAGCCGGCGGGGGAGTCCTCCCACTCCTCCTGTCGGCCGAAGGGCAGCAGATCGACGAGACCCTGCAGCTGGCTCATGCGCTCGGTGCCACGGCCGTTCGTGTGCCACGTGCGATAGACCGTGTCGCCGTCGCGGAGCAGCACGTTCACGCCGAAGCCCTCGTTCGGCCCGGCGTCCATGTCGGCACCGAAGGTGCTGTCGGCGCTCGAATACCAGGTCATGCGGTTGCCCACCCTGTCGCGGTAGGCCAGTGCCTCATCGATCGGTCCGTTCGTCACGATCACGAAGCGGGCGTCGTAGTAGCGCTCGAGGAAGTCGAGGCGGGTGAACTGCGACGTGAAGCCGGTGCAGCCGGGGCATTGCCACTCATTGCCGTCGGTCCACATGTGGTTGTAGACGATGAGCTGGCGGTGCTCGCCGAAGATCTCGGGCAGCCGCACCGGCCCGTCTTCGCCGACGAGCGTGTAGTCGGGCAGCTCGACCATCGGCAGTCGTCGTCGTTGTGCCGCGATCGCATCGAGTTCTCGCGTCGCCGCCTTCTCACGCACGCGCAGTGCGTCGAGCTCGCGACGCCACGTGTCGACGTCGACGACGGGCGGAAGGGGCGTCTGGGGCGTGCTCACGGTGGACCTCCGGGTGCTCGGTAGGACGATGCCCCCAGTGTGCGCCCGACCACCGACATCGTCAACCGATCGGCGAGGGTGCCCCGTCGACGGCCGGAGCCTCGGCCTCCTCGGCCGGATTGCGGCGGATGCCGATCCACGACACCACACCGCCGAGCACGAGCAGCGCGGCGGTGACCCAGGCCGCGTTGTGGAAGCCCGCGAGATCGAGCGTGCCGCCGATGATGGTCGACAGCATCGCGACGACGAGCAGCCCGGCGACGCGGGAGACCGCGTTGTTGACCGCGGAGGCGATGCCCGAGCGGGATTCGTCGATGGCGCCGAGGATCGCCGAGGTGAGCGGAGCCACGGTGAGCGAGAGCCCGAGGCCGAGCACGATCATCGCCGGCAATACCTGCCACCAGTAGTCGAAGTCCTCGCGGACGAGCAGCAGCATCAGCGCGCCGACCGCCATGATGAGCGGACCGACGGTCATGAAGATGCGGGGCCCGAAACGACCGGCCCAGGATCCGGCGCGCGAGCTGACGAGGATCATCAGGATCGTCATCGGCAGGCTCGCGAGGCCGGCCGCCGTGGCACTGAGACCTGCGCCCTGCTGCAGGTAGACGCCGACGACGAAGCCGTTGAGCGACAGTGCGGCGTAGACGAAGAGGGTGGCGAGGTTGCCCCAGGCGAAGTCGCGCACCCGGAACAGCGACAGCGGCATCAGCGGGGAGGCCGAGCGCTGCTGGCGCACCAGGAACCAGGCGAACAGCGCCGCTCCGGCGATGCCGGGCATCCAGATCGCGGGGGACTGCCACCCGAGGTTCGGCTGCTCGATCAGCGCGAAGACCACAGCGCCCAGACCGATCGCGCACAGCGCCCCGCTGAGCCAGTCGACCCGCACACCGCTGGGGTGCTCCTTCAGCTTCAGGCGCGAGAGCAGCACGAGCGTGACGGCGATCGGCACCACGTTGATGAGGAAGACGAATCTCCACGAGAGGAAGTCGACGAAGAGCCCGCCCAGCAGGGGGCCGACCAGCTGTGCCGCCGTCGTGAACGCGGTCCAGACGCCGATCGCCCGCGACTGCACGTCGGCGCGCATCGTCGCCGTGATCAGCGCGAGCGAGCTGGGCACGAGCAGTGCGCCCGCGGCGCCCTGCGCCGCGCGCGCGATGATCAGGATGAGGGGATCGGGTGCGGCGGCCACCGCGACCGATGCCACGCCGAAGGCGATCAGGCCGATGCGCATGACGAGCACCCGGCCGTAGGCGTCCGACAGCGACCCCGCGAGCAGGATCAGCGCGCTGAGAGTGATGAGGTATGCGTCGACCACCCACTGCTGAGTGGTGATGCCGCCGCCGAGCTCTCGGCTGATGGCGGGCAGAGCGACGGTCACCACGGTGCCGTCGAGGAAGGTCACGAAGGACGCGAGGACGGCGACGGATATCACGAGCCGCTGCAGCGGCGCGAAGCGAGAGGATGCCACACGGCGACACTACTGCCGCCGGGAGACCTCCGGGGCGGTCAGCGGGTCGCGGTGCTCGTCCGATACAGCTCGCGGAGTCCGGCGGCGCCGTCATCCGCGTAGGCGCGGTGCTGGCGCTGGGCGCCGGTGCCCTCGGATCGGAGGCGGGCGAGGCCGTCGACCACGAAATCGTCGTCGCCGAGCTGGGCGAGCGCCGGGCGCAGCCGTTCGAGCAGCCGGTCGGCGATCGTCCAGGCCGGTTCGATCGATCCGTCCACCGGGTCGACGAGGCGAGCATCCGTGCCGTATCTGGCCGCGGTCCACAGCGAGGCGTCGATCGCGTCGAGGCTCAGACCGTGACAGTCGTCGAGGGCGTCGCTCACCAGCAGCGCGCGAGTCAGGGCCACGGCGAGCAGAGTGTCGTCGACCGTCAGCTGCGCATCGAAGACGCGCACCTCGACGGTGGGGAACCTCTCGGACAGGCGGACGGTCCATGACAGCGAGCTGGCTTCGGCGATGGCCCCCATCGAGACCAGCTGATCGACGTGCGAGCGGTAGTCGCTCAGATCGTGGAAGAGAGGAGGACTCCACGAGGCAGGAAGTCGACGGATCAGGATGCTGCGCCAACTCGCGTAGCCCGAATCCCGCCCGTGCGCGAACGGCGCATTGCCGGTGATGGCGAGCAACGGAGGCAACCAGGCCCGCACGCGGTTGACCACGCGGACGCGCTCCTCCTCGTCCGGCACCTCGACGTGGATGTGCAGCCCGTTGACCTCGTGCTCACGCGTGATCTCGACGAGCTGGGCGGACACGGCGTCGTAATGGGGCGACGACGAGACCACGAGGCGGTTGGGCGAGACGAAGGGGGTGCCGGAGGCGGCCACGATCGATCCCTGCTCCGCAGCGACCTCGCCGAGAATCCCTCTCGTGCGACGCAGCTGCCCCTCGGCATCCGCTCGCGTGACGCACGGCTCGGTCGCCGACTCGAGCTGGCAGGTCAGATACTCAGGAGTGAGACCGGCGCCCGCCGCGTCGAGGATGCGCTCGCGCGTCTCGGGACTCATGGCCGACGGCACAAGTGTCTGCTCGTCGAGGAGGACGAACTCCTCCTCGACACCGAACCGGGCCACAGACGCGGACCTAATGATCGCGCAGCGCCGAGATGAGCTCGGCCTTGCGCTTGCCGCTGTAACCGGTGAGGCCGATCTCCTTGGCGCGTGTGCGCAGTTCGTCGACGGTCCAGTCCTCGTAGTCGCCGTGCTCGCCGCCTCGGCGCCCGACCGTGCTGCGGCCGTCTCTGGCTGCGGCGTTCGAGATCCTGGCGGCCTTCTCCTTCGAGGCGCCGTCATCGCGGAGCTCTTCGTACAGCTCCGGATCCTTCAGTGAGTTGTTCCTGCGTCCTGGCATGTCGTCTGCTCCTCTCGCACGGCGGGAAGCCCCGCGTCAAGGCCCTCCGGTGACAGGCCCCGGGGGTCTAGGTTGAGTGACCGATGGGCGCACTCCCCCGCGCCCCCAAGAAGGGAAAGACCGATGAACATCCTGCTGATCATCATCATCGTGGTCGCCATCATCCTGGCGATCACCGGCGGGCTCGTGCAGTCCCTGCAGTTCCTCCTGTGGGTCGGCCTGGTGCTGCTGGCCATCGCGGTCATCGCCTGGTTGATCCGAGCGATCTCCGGCAGCCGCACCCGCTGATCCACGCAGTGAGGCCCGCTTCGGCGGGCCTCACTCCGTCTTCAGGGATCAGTCCCGGGAAGCGTCCCGCAGGCCGTCGCCGACGTTGTGTGCGGCGTCCTTGACGTTCTCTCCGGCCTGCTTGACCGAAGCCTTCGTCTGGTCGGCGCGACCCTCGGCTTCGAGGCTCTCGTTGTCGGTCGCCTTTCCGACGCCCTCCTTGATCTTTCCGCCGGCCTTCTCGGCTGCGTTCTTGATGTCGTCTGCTCCACTCATGGCGCGATTCCTTTCATCAGTCGATCAATGGATGTCCACCGTCGCACGGACCGAGAATCCTGCACACGGGATTGACAACCGCGGTCGGGCGTGACAGCGCCACCTCCCCGTCGACGTGGACGTCGGCGACGACTAGCCTGGCCCCAGGCGGGTGGTCCTGCCCGCTCTCACCTCGGCTGCGGTCGACGAAGGAAGCGGTAGAACATGGACTCGATGATGATGGGCGCCATGCGCTCGAACATGATGTCGATGCCCGACATGGCGACCATGGACATGTCGGTCATGCAGGCCTGCATGGACGCGTGCTCGGCCTGCGAGCAGGCGTGCACGGTGTGCTCGACGCAGATGATGGACTGCTCACCGGCATGCATGAACTGCGCGGACATGTGCAACACCATGATGCGGTCGATGATGCGGATGCAGGGCATGACCCCTGCGTCGATGATGGCGATGCTCGACGCCTGCATCGCGATGTGTCAGACGTGCATGGACGAGTGCATGGCGCACGCCGACCACAGCGAGGTGTGCAAGATGTGCGCTCAGACCTGCAAGGACTGCATGGACGCGTGCATGGCCGTCAAGGACATGATGATGGCGGCCGCCTGAGCGGCAGCGAGTCGCACGGCGCCCTCAGGAGAGCGCGACGTTGAACTGCGTGCGACCGACGGCCAGCACGCCGTAGCGCACGTGCAGCGCGATCGGCGTGCCCGCAGGAGCCTCGAGCGCTGCGCCGCCGCTGTTCCACAGTGCGTGAGTCGCCCCGTCGAGGGTGCGCACGGTCAGTTCGCCGGTCGCCGCGTCGGCGTGCTCGACGATCGCGTCGGCCCACTCGGTCGGGGTCGCCGATGCGATGCGCGCCTGGATCAGGTGCAGCGCGTGACCCGCCTCGAACGAGGAGCACGCGAAGCCGTGGCGGCACATGCACGCAGAACGCTCACGCACCGAGAGGGGCGAAAGGCGGTTCAGCGGCGTGGACACGGTGGTCTCCTTCATGAGCGGACGTTCCGGCAAGAGTAGGTCGGCCGTGGCAGCGAGGAAACCCGAGCCGACATGCTCCGAAACAAACGGGCGTAGACTCTCGGGGTGCTGTTGTCGAAGAGCGCTCTCCGGATTCCGGATCGAGCGCGGAATGGAGCCGTGGGCGCGTTCAGCGCCACGGACAGAGGCTGACGATCGGCCGGAGGCGGAACATCCCGTCCCCGGAACCACGTCGTACCCGGCATCCGTGCGGATGCCGTCCTCCATTCCTCTTCCGCCGCCCTCTGCGGCCCACACGAAAGCACCGACCCATGCGTCCCATCGACGAGCGCACCCTGCGCGCCTCCTTCATCAACGCCTCCCGCAAGGAGGTCTCCGATCTCACCCTGCCCGCCGGCTTCGCCGACCTCGACGTCGAGAAGCTCGACTACCTCGGCTGGGTCGACCCCAAGCTCCCTCGACGTTCGTATGTCGTCGCCTGGGTCGATGACGTCCTCATCGGCGTGATCCTGCAGCGCGCCGAGCAGCGCGTCACGGCCAGAGCCCAGTGTTCCTGGTGCGAGGACGTCACCCTGCGCAACGACGTGCAGCTGTACGTCGCCCGCAAGGCGGGTCCGGCCGGCCGCAAGGGCGACAGCATCGGCACTCTCGTCTGCGCGGAGTTCGGATGCTCGCAGAACGTGCGCGTGCTGCCGCCGCTCGCGTACGAGGGCTACGACCGCGAGCTCGCCCGCGAGATGCGCATCCTGAAGCTCCAGGAGCACGTGAGCGCGTTCATCGCGGGTGTGAAGGGCTGACGCCTCACACGATCTCGAGCCGGGCGACCGTCTGCTCCTCGTCACAGGCGCCGCCGACCCACAGGCGTACGGCTCCTGCTTCGACCCGCTTGACGCCGTCGAGCCCGGTGAAGGCCAGCCGGTCGATGGGCACGTCGAACTCGACGATCTGCTCGGCGCCGGGCGCGAGCGCGACCCGCCGGAAGTCCAGCAGCTGGGCGACCGGACGGGTCACGCTCGCGACCTCGTCGTGCGCGTAGAGCTGCACGACGTCCGTCGCGGCGATCTCGCCGGTGTTGCGCACGCGCACCGTCGCCCGGAAGTTCTCCCCCGAGGTGACCGATGCGGGTGCGGTGAGCTGATCGTGGGCGAAGGTCGTGTAGCTGAGACCGAAGCCGAAGGGCCGCACGGGCGTCGAGTCGGCGCTCGTGACATCCGTGAGTCCGCCCAGCACGGGGTGCAGATACGAGTACGGCTGCGCTCCCGCCGAACGCGGCAGCGATACCGGCAGCCGACCCGACGGAGCGACGCGACCGCTCAGCAGCCGCGCGATCGCGGGGCCGCCCTCCTCGCCGGGGAAGAACGTCTGCAGCACAGCCGCGGGGATGCCCGCGGCTGCCTCGTTCGCCACGGCCGAGCCGTCGACCGCTCCGAGGCCGGTCATGGTCCCGGCGGCGCCCGCACGGGTCGGCAGCGCCCAGTCGAGGACGTACGGACGTCCGGTCATCGCGATGAGGATCACAGGAGTGCCGGTCGCGACGACGGCCTCGACCAGCTCGCGCTGGACGCCGGGGAGCTCGAGGTCCTCGACGTCGTTGCCCTCGCCCACGGTGCCTCGTCCGAAGAGGCCGGCGCGATCGCCCACCACGACGACGGCGACGTCGGCAGCGGAGGCGGCGTCGACCGCGGCGGGGATGCCGGAGCGATCGGAGCCCTCGACATCGCATCCGATCGCCGAGACGATCTCGGCGGCGGGGAACTCGTCGCGCAGCGAGCCGGCGACCGTCGGCAGATCTATGCCTGTGGGGGTGTCGGGGTGATGCGCGAGCACATGGTTGACGAACGAGTAACACCCCATCAGCGCTTCGGCGCTGTCGGCGTTCGGCCCGATCACGGCGATCCTGGCGGTGGTCGAGGGCGCGAGCGGCAGGGATCCGTCGTTGCTCAGCAGCACGATCGACTCCTCGGCGAGACGGCGCGCGAGCGCACGGTGCTCTGCCGGATCCAGGTCGATCGCGGTCGGAGGGGTGTCGAAGTCGGCATCCAGCAGCCCGAGCTCCTCCTTCTGCGCGAGCACCCGGCCCACGGCCCTGTCGAGGATCTCGACCGGGAGCCGACCGTCCCGCACCTGATCGGCGAGCGTGACGAAGGCGTCGGGCGAGGGCAGCTCGACATCGATTCCCGCTGTGAGCGCGAGCCTGGCGGCGTCCGCTGAGTCCGCGGCTGCGCGGTGCATGCTGTAGAGGAAGTCGACCGCGAAGTAGTCCGACACGACCACTCCGTCGAACCCCCAGCGATCGCGCAGGATGCCGGTCAGGTAGTGCGCGTCTGCCGTGACGGGAACGCCGTCGATGTCGACGTAGGAGTTCATCACGCTGCGGGCGCCGCCCTCGTGGATCGCCATCTCGAACGGCGGGAGCAGCACGTCCTCGATCTCTCGCTGGCCTGCGCTCACGGGCGCGTGATTGCGTCCGGCCTTCGAAGCGGAGTATCCGATGAAGTGCTTCAGGGTCGCGTGCACGCCCTCGGACTGGAGGCCGCGGACATACGCCGTGCCCACCCGGCCGACGACCAGCGGGTCCTCGGCGATGCACTCGTCGACCCGGCCCCAGCGCGGGTCGCGGATGACGTCGAGCACGGGAGCGAGGCCCTGATGGATCCCGAGTGCGCGCATCGATGATCCGACCGCTCGGCCCACCTCCTCGACGAGCTCGGGGTCGAACGCGGCGCCCCAGGCGAGCGGCGTCGGGAAGGTCGCTGCCTTCCAGGCGGCGAGACCGGTCAGGCACTCCTCATGCACGATGGCGGGGATGCCGAGTCTGGTCTGCTCCTTCAGGCGGCGCTGCTCGGCCCACAGCCACTCGGCGCGTTCCACAGGGTCGACCGGACGCGTGCCGTACACCCGGGTGAGGTGACCGATCCCGTGCTCCGAGGCGTCCTCGTAGCGGGTCGAGCTCTTCTTCTCGCCCGACATCGGCGCGACGACCTCGACGCCCTGGTCCACCCAGAAGCCGACGAGCTGCGCCTGCTTCTCCTCGAGGGTCATCCGCGCGAGGAGCTCCTCGACGCGGGGCGAGCGCGGCGCGGCGCCTGCGTACTGCGACATCTTGTTCTCTCTCTCGTTCTCGTTCTCGTCGACGTGCGGGGTCGCGACGGCGACCGTGTCAGCCCTTGACAGCACCGGTCAGCCCTCCCACGATCCGCCGTTCGAACAGGCTGAAGAAGATCAGCGCAGGGATCATCGACAGGGAGGTGAATGCCAGCACTTTCGCGGTGTCGACCGAGTACTGCGAGGCGAACGACTGCACGCCGAGCGGCAAGGTGAACGCCGAGGCGTCGTTGAGGATGAACAGCGGCAGCAGATAGCCGTTCCAGCTGCCGATGAACGCCAGGATGCCGGTCGTGATCACTCCCGGCAGGGAGAGCGGCAGCACCATCCGCCAGAAGAACCCGATGCGGCTGCATCCGTCGATGAACGCGGCCTCCTCGATCTCATCGGGGATCGCCCGGAGGAACGGCACGAGGATGATGATGGTCGTCGGCAGGGCGAAGGCGATCTGCGGCAGGATCACTCCGCCGAGCGAGTTCATCAGCCCGAGACTGCGCACCACGATGTACAGCGGCGTGATCGCCACGGTCAGCGGGAACATCAGGCCCGCGGCGAAGAAGGCGTAGAGCACGCCGCGACCGGCGAACCGGTATCGAGCGAGCACGTATGCCGCCATCAGCGCGAGAGCGACGGTGCCCACGGTGGTCGCGAGGGCGACGATCGTCGAGTTGCCCACGAGCCGCCAGAACACGTCGCCGGTGAGGACGTCGAGGTAGTTCGACACCACCCAGGGAGACGGGAACCCCGACGGGTCGGTCGTGATCTGCGCGTTCGTGCGGAACCCGCCGGTGATGATGTATGCGATGGGCGCGAGCATCAGTCCGACGGCGATCAGCGCGACGAAGTACACGGTCGGATGCGCCCACGGGAGCTTCGGCTTGGCGGTTCGACCCGGGCGTCCGAGACGTGCGGGTCGCTGGGTGACGAGCACCGAGGTGGCGGTCATCGGACGTACTCCTTCTGTGTGGTGGCGTCTGCACCGGAGTCGGCGTCTGCGTCTGCGACGGCATCCTGCGGGACGGCATCCTGCGACGCGCGCGACCGGGAGCCGCGCTTGCGACCCGAGGCACCCGTGAGGGCGCCGTCGGTGTCCTTGCGCAGCACCGCACGCTGATAGATGAGAGCGACCACGAGCGAGATGAGGAACAGGACGACCGCGACCGCGTTGCCGTAGCCGTAGTTGCCGGCGTTGCGGCCTTCGGAGACCATGTAGGTCGCCATGGTCGACGTACCGGCGGTGGAAGCGATGTACTGGCCCCAGATGATGTAGACGAGGTCGAACAGCTGCAGTGAGCCGATGATCGACAGGAACGCCCAGATGCGCAGAGTCGGCGCCAGGAGCGGCAGAGTGATGCGCCACTGGATCTGCCAGTAGGACGCGCCGTCGATCGCCGCCGCCTCGTGCAGCTCCTCCGGGATGCCCTGGAGGCCTGCGAGGAACAGGATGACCGCGAAGCCGATGTACTTCCACGTGATGATGGCCATCAGCGTCCAGATCGCGAAGCCAGGATCCGACAGCCAGTCGGTGGCGAGGAACCCGAGGCCCATGTTCGTCAGCATCGCGTTGATCGCGCCGTTGGTCTGCAGCATCAGGCTCCACCCCGTGCCCACGACGACCTCGGAGATCACGTACGGGACGAAGATCAGCACGCGGATCAGCGACTGGCCGCGCATCTTGCGGTTGAGCAGCAGCGCCAGCACGATGGCGATCGGGCCCTGGAGCACGAGGGAGAACACCAGGATGAACCCGTTGTGCGCGAGCGCGTCGTGGAACAGCGGATCCTGGAGGATCGTGAGGTAGTTCTTCAGCCCGACGAAGTCGGTGGGAGGGCCGTAGCCCTGCCAGCTGAAGAACCCGTAGTACGCCGCCATCAGCACCGGGAAGATGACGAAGGCGAGGAACACGAGCAGGGCGGGCCCGGCCAGAAGGATCACTTCCAGCCGGGCACGCATGTCACGCTTTCGCTGCGGCATCCTGCACAGCCTTGACGAGGTCTTCCGCGCTGCTGTTGCCGGCGAGCAGGTCGACCACGGCGACGTTCAGCGCGTTGCCCACGTTCTGGCCGTAGACGGTGTCGAGCCACTGCGTCGCGTAGGGGGCAGCGTTGTACGCCTCGAGGATCGTCTGCAGGTAGGGCTCGGTGACGGCCTCCTGAGCGACCGTGTTGACGGGCGGGGCGTTGAACGCCTTGTAGTACGCGGTCTGCACGTCCGAGGTGCCGATGTAGTTCAGGAAGTCGACGCAGGCGTCCGGTGCATCCACCGAGCACGAGTAGCCGTCGACGCCACCCATCATGGAGCCGGGTTCGCCGTCTCCGCCCTCGACCTCGGGGAACGGGAACCAGCTGAGGTCGGCCAGCGGCTTCTGATCAGGGGTGAGCGAGCCGATCACGCCGGGGTTCCAGGCGCCCATGAGCTCCATGGCGGCCTGGTGGTTCGCGATGAGGCCGGCCGAGCTGCCCGCGCCCTGCTGTGCGGGAGTCGTCAGGAATCCGGAGTTGAAGGGCTCGGTCTCGGCGAACGCCTGCAGGTCCTCGCCGGCACGCACCCAGCAGTCGTCGCTGAAGTCCATCTCGTCCGCCGCGGCGGCGAGGGTGTCCGAGCTGCATTCGCGCAGCGCCAGCCAGTAGTACCAGTGCGCGGCGGGCCAGGCGTCCTTGGCGCCGAGTGCGATCGGGTCGATCCCCTCCGCCTTCAGCGCCTCGGTGGCGACCTCGAGCTCCTCGAGGGTCGTCGGGTTCTCGGTGATGCCGGCCTGGTCGAAGAGGTCCTGGCTGTAGAAGAGGCCGCCGGGCAGTACGGCGACGGGCATGGCGTAGATCTTGCCGTCAAGGCTGTTCGCCGAGTACGACGCATCGGGGATCTCGTCGGCGGCCGGGCCGTCGATGGCGTCGGTGAGATCCTTGAGCTGGCCGGCCTTGACCATCGCCGCCATCTTGCCGCCACCACGCTGCAGGAAGATGTCGGGGGCGTCGCCCGAGTTGAGGGCGGTCTGCAGCTTGCCGTCGAGATCCTCGTTCTGGATCGACTGGATGTCGATCGTCACGCCCGGGTTGTCCTTCTCGAAATCCGCGACGGTCTGTTCCCAGAACTCCACTCCGGGGCCCGTCGTCGAGTTGTGCCACAGGGTCATGCTGGTGTCGCCGCCGTCTCCGGAGCCGGACGAGTCCGCGGTGCAGCCCGAGAGCGCGAGCGCTCCGACGGCCAGGACCGTGACTGCGGAGGCGAGGGGGAGCCTTCTGCTGTTCATGTGATCGTTCTCCTCATCGAGTTGCGCGCCGCGTCACTGCGGGGCGCCTGCGGACACTCTGGTGAGACCGCAGTGGCATGAGTCTCCGGCGGACGCGCTCGATCGTCAAACGTTTTCGAAAACAGTTTCCATCGCGATCGACGGGAGACTACGCTGGCGTCTCATGGGGGCACGCACGACGATCCATGACGTCGCGAAAGCGGCGGGAGTGTCTGTGTCGACCGTCTCGAAGGCGGTGAACGGCCGGTACGGGATCGCGGATGCCACGGTGCAGCGCGTACTCGACGCGGTGAAGGAGCTCGGCTACGAGTCGAGCCTCGTGGCGAGCAGCATGCGCGCGCGGCGCACCGGTGTGATCGGCGTGCTGCTGGCGGACTTCGAACCCTTCAGCGCCGAGATCCTGAAGGGCGTCGGCTCGGCCGTGCACGACACCTCCTTCGATCTGCTCGCATACAGCGGCTCCCACCTCGGCGCGGGCGACGGATGGGAACGCCGATCCCTGAGCAGGCTCTCCGGCACGCTGATCGACGCCGCGATCATGGTCACGCCCACGGTCGTCAGCGCCGGCACCGAGATCCCCGTCGTCGCGATCGACCCGCACACGGGCCGGGCCGACCTGCCCACGGTCGAGTCGGACAGCTTCGGAGGCGCGCTCGTCGCGACCAGACACCTCATCGAACTGGGCCACCGCCGCATCGGCTTCCTCGCCGGTCGCCCCGACCTGCGCTCGGCCGGGCTGCGCGACGCCGGGTATCGCAGGGCACTGTCGGACGCGGGGATCCCCCTCGATCCGTCCCTCATCGGTGTTGGTCGCTACGAGCTCGACGCGACCAGGGAATCCGCCCGCATCATGCTGAGCGGCGACTCGCGTCCCACGGCGATCTTCGCCGCCAACGACCTCTCCGCGATCGCGGTCATCGATGTCGCCCACGAGCTCGGTCTGCGGGTGCCCGACGATCTGTCGGTGATCGGATTCGACGACGTGCCGGAGGCCACCAGAAGGGCGCTGCCGCTCACGACCATCCAGCAGCCGATGCGGCGACTCGGCGCGGTCGCGGCTGACATGGTGTTCACGCTGCTCGCGGGGCAGGAGGTCGACGAGATGCACGTGATCCTGCCGACGCGGCTGGTGGTGCGGGCTACGACCGCCCCGCCGCGGTGAGCTCGGCGCCGGTCGCGGAGCTTCCGGCCGCGGAGTGTCGCGTGACGTCGCGCACACGCCGCCACGCGGCATCCGACAGCTCTGCCGACAGCCTCTGGAACTCGGCGACGCTGCGCCGACCGGGCCACTCGGCCGGCAGCATCGACGGCGGCAGCCCCGGATCGACGTAGGGCAGCACTCGCCAGCGGTCGAGCAGCTGCACATACGCGGCGAACGGCGCGGTGGGCAGCGTCGCGAGCGAGGCCTGGAACGCGAGGTGCTCGGCGCGCAGCGACTCGAGGTCCCACCAGTCGGCGGCGGCCTCGGGCAGTGTGCGGGCCGTCGTCGGCGTGCCGGCCTGGAACAGGGTCACCCACTCGCTCGCTTCGAGGTCGTCGACGATCTCCTGCACCTCGCCCTGCAGATGCCCCGGACAGATCCACAGCGCGGGCGAGACGACACCCGCCCCGATCCACTGCAGGCGACGGCGAAGCTGGTGCCGGGTGGCTCGCGCGCTCTCGGGCATCGAGAACGAGATGAGGCACCAGCTGTCGGCATCCGTCATCTCGCGCATCTCGAAGATGCGCCGATCGCCGCGCTCGAGCATCGTCGCGGCATCCGGATTCAGCAGATACCCGGCCGCGTGCCTGCGCTCGGCGAGCAGCAGCCCCTTCTGCTTGAGACGGGTGACGCCGGTGCGCGCCTGCGCCGTGGGGATCCCGAGATCGCCGGCGAGGGCGACCAGGTCGGCCGTCGAGATCCAGCCGCCGAGAGGTCGCAGATACAGCCCGACCAGAGTGCGCAAGAGGGAGGCGGTGCTGCCGGGGCGCGCATCGATGTCATCGAGCACGGGGCCTGTGGTCGCCTCTGCGCGGTCAGCGGTCATGCGACTCCAGCGCGTCGCGCACGGCGAGGACGCCGGTGAGCGTCTCGACATACGACGTGCTGAGAGGGGAGAGCCCCAGACGGATGCCGTCGGGGAAGCGGAAGTCGGGGATGATGCCGTCGGCCCACAGCCGCTGCGTCACCGCGCGGAAGTCGGGGTGGCCGATGGTCACGTGGCTTCCGCGCCGTACGGCGTCGCGGGTGCTGAGCAGGCGCACGCCGAGAGGCGCGAGCACCTCGTCGTGGGCGCGGACCGCGAAATCGGTGAGCGAGAGCGACTTCTCACGGATCGCCTCGACCGACGCCTGCTCGATGAGGTCGAGCATGCCCTGCATCGCGAGCATCGAGGTGATCGGGGGAGTGCCGCTGAGCAGCTGACGGATGTCGCCGGCCGGCTCGTACTGCGGACCCATCGCGAAGATGTCGGCGGCGCTCCACCACCCCTGGATCGGCTGGCGCAGCACGCCCTGATGCTCGCGCCGCAGGTAGGCGAACGCGGGGGAGCCGGGGCCGCCGTTGAGGTACTTGTAGGTGCACCCGACGGCCATGTCGACGCCCCAGTCGTCGAGCTGCATGGGGATCACGCCGGCCGAGTGGCACAGATCCCACATCATCAGCGCGCCGACCTTGTGCACCGCGGTGGTGATCGCCGGCATGTCGGCGAGGGCGCCGGAGCGGTAGTCGACGTGGCTCAGCGACACGAGCGCCGTCTTCGCAGAGATCGCAGCGACCACATCGGCCATCTGCACCCCGAGCACCGGATCGGGCTCGATCCACCGCACCGTCATGCCGGTCTCGGCGGCGACGCCCTCGGCCATGAACCGGTCGGTCGGGAAGTTGCCCGCCTCGATGACGAGCTCGGTGCGCGAGGGGTCGGCGGTGGCGGCCGCGCGCATCAGCTTGTAGATCAGCACGCTGGTCGAGTCGGCGACCACGGTCTGACCCGCGGCGGCGCCGAGGGTGACACGTCCGATGCGATCGCCGAGCTCCATCGGAAGGGCCATCCACTGCTCGTCCCATGAGCGGATCAGGCGGGTGCCCCAGTCGTCGCGCACGAATGCCTCGAGCTTCTCGGGGGTGTCCTTCAGGGGCCGGCCGAGCGAGTTGCCGTCGAGGTAGGCGCCGACGCCGGGCGCTTCGGCGAAGGCGGAGAGGTGCGAGTGCAGCGGATCGGCCGCGTCGAGAGCCTGCGCGAGGTCGAGGAGGGTGCTGTCGGCGGTCGGAGCGGCGGTCGTGGTCTCGGGTGAGTCGGTCATGTCATGCCTTCAGATCGGCGCTGGTCAGCGGGCGGGCGAGTGTCGGGTCGGCGTCGGTGCCGGGGAGTCTCAGGAGCAGAGCGGCGGGATCGAGCGGGTCCTGTGGCGCGAGAGCGCGCAGGAGGTCATCGCCCGCGATGCCTGCCTCGCGGAGCGCTGCGAGCTCGGCGGGGTTCAGGCCCACGGGCGTCGGACCGTTGCCCATGTCGGTGCCGTAGAGCACCATTCCGCCGGCGGCGTGGAAGCGGCGGACGTTGTCGACCGCGGTGGCTCGCTCGTCGCTGTCCGCATCGTGGATCGCGAGCGTCGAGATCCACGAGACGGATGCCGCCTGTCGGGCGATCTCGTCGTCGGCGAGCCGTTCGGTGAACGGTGCATGGGCGAGGCGGGCGGCCCCGAGGCGAGCGGCGCGCTGCGCCTGGCCCGGTCCCTCGGCATGGGCGACCACGGACAGCCTGCGGGCCGAGGCGGCGTCGACGATCGTGCGGAACAGGTCGTCGTCGAAGACGGGGCCTGCGGTGGCGTTGCTCGCCACCTTGATGCAGGATGCTCCGGCATCCGCCATCGCGGTGACGGCCGCGCGCGCCGTCTCTGCGTTCGCGATCTCGCGGAAGGATCCTGTGGGGGCCCAGTCGCGGTCACTCGGGTACCCGCCGACGGGAGTGAGGAATGCGCCGGCGAAGTCGACCTGGACACGGTGCGGGGCGTCGGTTCGCCGGAACTCCCGAATCCCCGGGTCGGATCGGCGGACATCCGCAGAATCCGGGATGGTGTGGCGCAGATCTCCGGAGTCGTCGGGCGACGATGCCCGGGACAGCGATTCGATGACGGCCGGGTCCGCGCCGAGGTCGACCACGCGGCCCAGGGTCGAGCTCGCGAGCAGCGTGTGGTCGACGAGCTGAAGGTGCACGTGGTGGTCGGTGAAGCCGCCGATGACCACGCCGTCCAGACGGGGCAGATCGCGGGCGGGAGGCTCGGCGCGGAGTCGCATCCGCTCGCCGTCGCGGTCGATGATGCCGTCGCGCCATCCTTCGCCGTCGAAGAAGGTCGCCGCGTGCATCAGCCGCCGATCTCTGTGCGCACGGTGTAGAGCTCGGGGAAGAACGTCAGGTCGAGGGCGCGCTGCAGGAATCCGACTCCGCTCGAGCCGCCGGTGCCGACCTTCATGCCGATCGTGCGCGCGACGGTCTTGAGGTGACGGAAGCGCCAGAACTGGAAGTTGTCCTCGAGGTCGACGAGGTCTTCGCACGCTTCATACAGATCCCAGTGCTGCTGGTGGTTCTGGTAGATCTCGCGGATGGCCGGCACGAGTGCGGGCGTCTCGCGGTAGGGGAGACGCACGTCCCGGTCGAGGATCTCGGTCGGGATCGGGAGGCCGCGTCGCGAGGCGTAGCGCAGGAACTCGTCATAGAGCGTCGGCTTGTGCCATTCGGCGGTGAGCAGCGCGAGGTTCGCGGGGTGGTCGCTGAAGACGCTCAGCATCTTCTCGTTCTTGTTGCCCAGCGCGAACTCGACGGCGCGGTACTGCACCGACTGGAAGCCGGAGGAATTGCCGAGCGCTCCGCGGAACTGCGCGTACTCGGTGGGCGTGAGCGTCGCGAGGATCGCCCACTGCTGGGTCATGACGTCCTGGATGCGCTTGACCCGCGCGACCCTCTTCAGCGCCTCACGGAGGTTGTCGCTCGCGAGCAGCTGGCGTGCGGACGACAGCTCGTGCAGCAGCTGCTTGAGCCAGAGCTCGGTCGTCTGGTGCTGGATGATGAACAGCAGCTCATCATGGTGCTCCGGGACGCTGACGGGATTCTGGGCGGTGAGCAGCTGGTCGAGCGACAGATACGACCCGTACGTCATGCGCCCGGACAGATCGGTGACGATGCCGGCCTCGAGCTCGCGCTCGTTGTTCTCGGTGCTCATGGGTTGCTTCCTGTCGTGACGGACAGGAAGAACATATAACAATCGTGGCGAGCGTCACAATAGTGAAATGTCGCGCGGTGGGATCGGCTTCCGCCGAGGTCAGAGGCGCGGCGTGCGCAGCGGGGGAGTACGCCGCTCGCCGGGTGCGCCGACGGCTTCGAACCCGGCCGCGAGTCGCAGCAGCGACGAGTCGTCGTAGGCGCGGCCGGCGAGCGTCAGGCCGATCGGCATGCCGATGTCGGCCATCAGACCCATCGGCACCGTCACGGTCGGAATGCCGAGATGACGGATGGTCAGGTTGCCGTTCGCGATCCAGGTGCCGTTGCGCCAGCCGAGGTCGGCGGATGACTCGTTCACATCCATGTCAGCCGGCCCGACGTCGGCCACCGCGGGGAAGACGACCGCGTCGAGCTCGAGCTCGTCCATCCACTGCTCGAGGTCGACCCGGCGGGTCTCCTCGAGTCCGCGGAGGCCGTCAGGCAGCTCGGGCATGTCCTCGAATCCGACGCCGGGGTTCTCGCGCACCCATTCCGGGTACTCGGCGATGTCGTCGTCGAAGCCGGTGTAGCGGTCGGGCAGCGCACCCTCAGGGTGGGGGAAGATCGATGCCCCGTCGACCTCCGCGAGAGTGTGCAGCCGCGGGTCGCCGTTCGCCTGCAGGAAATCCTCCCAGGCCCAGGCCGACAGGTCGACGATCTCGCGGTGCAGGTACTCCGGCGTGACGAGCCCGCGGGTGGCGATGGTCGGGGCGCCGGGTCGATCGCCCTCGTAGTTCGACACCACCGGGAAGTCCACGTCGACGACCGTCGCGCCGGCCGCCTCGAGGCTCCGTCGGGCCGCCTGCCACCGGTCGATCACGGACGGACGCGTCGCGATGCGCCGGCCGGTCGGGCCGCCGATGCCCGCATCGTCGGCGGTGCCCGCGTCGGAGTCGGCGTTGATGTACATGCGCGGGATTCCGATGCGAGCGCCGTCGAGAGCTGCCGCCGCATCGGTGGAGAGCGCGCGGTACGACGCGGGGCGGACCTCGGAGGACTGCGGCAGTGACACCCACGGCTGTGCGCGCCAGAAATCGCCGCGGACCTCGGTGTCGTCGGCGACGATCACATCGAGCACCTCGAGAAGATCGGCCATGGTGCGGGTGTGCGGCACGACGACATCCATCGTCGGCACGAGCGGCCAGTTGCCCCGCGTCGAGATGACGCCTCGTGAGGGCGTGTAGGCGCACAGGGCGTTGTTCGTGGCCGGGCCGCGACCGCTCGACCAGGTCTCCTCGCCCAGACCGAACGCGCCGAAGCTGGCAGCCGTCGCCGTGCCCGAGCCGTTCGACGACCCGGAGGCGAAGGGCGCGGTGAGGAAGTCGGCGTTGTAGGGGCTCTCGGCGCGGCCGTAGACGCCGCGCTGCATGCCGCCGTTCGCCATCGGCGGCATGTTGGTCAGCCCGAGGCAGATCGCGCCTCCCGACCGCAGACGCTCGATCGTGAACGCGTCGCGCTGCGCGACGAGGTCGGCGAAGGCGGGGCTGCCGGCGGCCGCCGTGAGCCCTCGCACGAGATAACTGTCTTTCGCCGTGTACGGGATGCCGTCGAGCGGCCCCCGCGTCTCGCCACGGGCACGTCTCGCGTCCGATGCCTCGGCCTCCGTGCGCGCCTCGGGATTCGCGACGACGATCGCGTTCAGAGCCGTGTCCGTATCGAGGCCGTCGTAGGCGGCGATGCGCGCGAGGTAGGCGTCGACCAGTTCGACGGAGGTGGCAGCGCCCGTCTCCAGCGCTCGCCGCAGGTCGGCGATCGAGGCCTCGACCACGTCGATCATGCGGACACCCCCACACTCGGCTGCTGCTGGGTGATGCAGTGGATGCCGCCGCCGCGGTCGAACAGCGGGCGCGCGTCGACGGTGACGACCCGGCGGCCGGGATAGACGTCGGCGAGGATGGCCCTCGCGGCGGCATCGGCCTTCTTGTCGCCGAACCCGCACGCGACGACGCCGTCGTTGGTGACCAGATGGTTGACGTAGCTCCAGTCCACGAACCCCTCGCCGTCGCGCAGGGTCGCGGGCGCGGGCAGGTCGACGATCTCGAAGCGGCGACCGGCGGCATCGGTCTGATCGCCGAGGTGCGCGCGCAGCTCGCGGGTGACCTCGTGGTCGGGGTGCGCGGGATCCTGCTGATCGTGCAGCAGCAGCCGACCGGGGGAGACGATCGTCGCCACGATGTCGACGTGGCCGTTCGTGCCGAAGTCGTCGTAGTCGCGGGTGAGGCCCCGGGGCAGCCATACGGCCTTCGAGGTGCCGAGAGTGCGGGCCATCTCGGCCTCGACGCGGGCCTTGTCGGCGTAGGGGTTGCGGCGCGGGTCGAGCTGCACGGTCTCGGTGAGCAGCACGGTGCCCTCGCCGTCGACGTGGATTCCGCCGCCCTCGTTGACGAGGGTCGAGCTCACGAGCTCGGCGTCGACGGCCCCGGCGATGATGCGCGCGTGCTGCGCCGCCTTCTGCCACTGCGCCCAGGCCGGTGCGCCCCACCCGTTGAAGATCCAGTCCACCGCGCCGAGCACGCCGGGTCGCTCGTCGTCGATGACGAACGTCGGCCCGGAGTCGCGCATCCAGAACTCGTCGACCGGCGCCTCGACGATGTCGATGGCACCGCTGAGCATCCGCCGGGCGCGGGCGATCTCCGCCGGGTCGACGATCATCGTGACCGGCTCGAACTCGGCGACCGCATGGGCGACGGCGGTCCAGGTCTCGTAGCCCTCGTCGCGCTCGGCCGCCGTCTCGCCGAGCGTCGGCCCCTCGGCGGGGAACGCCATCCAGGTGCGGTCGTGCGGTGCGGTCTCGGCGGGCATGTGCCAGGCCATGGTTGTCTCCCTCGCTGCTGATCACGACCTCGGGAACGAGAGTCGCCGTCGCTATTGAACACGCGATCAACGAGTGATACGGTAACCCGTGATGAAGACCACGTCAAGAGCCGCCGCACCGCGCAGGCTGCCGCCGGAGGAGCGCGAACGCTCGATCCTCGACGGCGCCGTATCGCTCGCCTCTGAGAGCGGCCTCGAGGCCCTCACCGTGCGAGCCGTCGCTGCGCGGGTCGGCGTCACACCCGCTCTCGTCGCCCACTACCGGCCCGTGATGGAGTCGTTCGTCGCCGAGGTCTTCACGACGATCGTCGCGGCCGAGCGCGAAGAGGTCATCTCCTCCTACGACCCGACTGTCGACCTGCGCACGAATCTGCTGCGTCTCATCGAGACGCTGCTCGACGACTCGCGCGACGACGTGGCGATGGTGTGGGTGCAGTCGTGGGCGCTCGGAGCCCGCAACGAGGCGCTCGGCACCCGGGTGCGCACCGAGATGGACCTCTGGCACAGCGCCCTCGAAGACCTCATCGCCCGGGCGATCGCCGAAGATCCGGCAGTGCGGGTCGATCCCGATTCGTCGGCGTGGATGCTGCTCGCCATGGTCGACGGGATGAGCGCCCACTCGCTCGTGCACTGGGCGCCGCGCGATCGGGCGGCACTCGCTCGCCGCACCCTCTCCGCCGTGCTCGATGTCCCCGTGACGGACGTTCCGGAGCCCTCCGCTCCGGTGTCGGACGATCTCGAGCCCGGCGCAGCACGACGGGCAGCACAGCCCGCAGAAACCCTCAGGTAAGGACAGCTCATGGGAGCAGAACGCATGCACGCGGCCTCGGCCGAATCGACGGCGATCGTCGATGCAGTGCTCGACTACTCGCGCCGGCGGATGCTCGCGGCCGATGTGCCGCTCGACAAGCCCCAGTCGCCCGCCGAGCTCGACCGTCTGGTCGGCACGACGATCACCGATGCGGGTCTCGGATCGCAGCGGGCGCTCAGCGTGTTCGAGCACATCCTCGCTCCCGCCTGCCTGACGACGAGCCACCCGGCGTATCTGTCGTTCATCCCGACGGCGCCGACCATCGCGTCGATCGCGTTCGACCTCGTGGTCTCGGCATCCGGCCTCTATGGCGGCAGCTGGCTCGAGGGCGCAGGAGCCGTGCATGCCGAGAACGAGGTGCTGTCGTTCCTCGCCTCCGAGTTCGGCCTTCCCGACACCGCGGGTGGGGTGTTCGTGCAGGGCGGCACGATCGGCAACCTGTCGGCACTCGTCGCGGCGCGCGAGGCGGCGAAGGCGAAGCTGCTCGACGCGGGCAAGGAGCTGCCTCGTCGCTGGAAGATCGTGTGCAGCGTCGAGGCGCACTCCTCGAACAAGTCGGCGGCGAAGGTCATGGACGCCGACGTGCTGCTCGTGCCGGCCGGAGACGACGGCGTGCTGAGGGCGGACGCGGTGCGCGACGCACTCGCCGAGCACGGCGACGAGATCTGCGCTGTGGTCGCCACCGGCGGCTCGACCAACTTCGGCATCGTCGACGACATCGCCGGCATCGCCGCGCTGAAGGACGAGTTCGACTTCTGGCTGCACATCGACGGCGCGTATGGGCTGACCGCCATGCTGGCCCCCGAGGCTCGGGGTGTCTTCGCCGGGGTGGAGCGAGCCGACTCGGTGATCGTCGATCCGCACAAGTGGCTGTTCGCGCCCTTCGACTGCTGTGCGCTGATCTACCGCGACCCCGATGCGGGTCGTCGCGCGCACACCCAGCACGCCGAATACCTCGACACGCTCACCGACGCGGGCGACTTCAGCCCGTCGGACTACTCGATCCAGCTCACCCGGCGACCCCGGGGGTTGCCGCTCTGGTTCTCGCTCGCGACGTACGGGGTGACGGCCTATCGCGAGGCCGTGAGCGCGACGCTCGCTCTGACGCAGCGGATCGCCGCCGAGATCGCCGCGCGGCCCGAGCTCCGTCTCGTGCGCGACCCGCAGCTGTCGGTCGTCGTCTTCGAACGCGAGGGCTGGGAACGCGGCGACTACGACCGGTGGTCCGACGAGCTCCTCGACTCGCAGCGTGCGTTCGTCGTGCCGAGCTCGCACGGAGGCCGCCCGAACACCCGCTTCGCGATCCTCAATCCGCTCACCACGTTCGACGACCTCGTCGGCATCCTCGACACGATGAAGTAGGCAGCGGGACACGAAAGACGGTCCACGCCGACCCCGCCCCGTCAGCGGGTGGTGTGCGCGTCCAGGAAGTCGATGGTCTTCTGCAGGGCCGTCTGCGCATCCGGCATGTCGAGATGGAACTGGTACTCGTGGGGCAGCTGCGGCTCGTGCGGCGCAGGCCAGAAGAGGGTCGTCACGTCGACGCCGAGCGCGTCGAGCCGCTGGGCCATGGGGATCGACTGCAGCCAGGTGAGACCGTCGCCGTTGCCGCCCGAGATGTAGGTCGTCGGGAAGTCCTCGGTGACCCAGTCGATCGTCGACATCGTGGCACCGGTCGAGTCCTCGGCCCAGGTCTTGGTGCCTGAGTACGCCCACATCGAGGTCTTCAGCCCCCAGCCGGCGATGCCGTCGAGCGTCGCGAGTGCGGCCAGGTCGTAGACGCCGCAGTTCAGCACGGTCGCCACCACCTGCTCGGCCTCGAGCGCCGGGGTGACGTCCATGATCTCGGCGTAGTCGGGGCTCGTGATGAGCGTCGCCATCTGACTGGCCAGCTGACCTCCGGCGGAGTCGCCCGCGAGCACGATCTGGGTCGGGTCGACGCCCAGCTCGTCGGCGTGCGCGTCGATGTAGGCGAGCGCGTCGTTGAGCTGGTGCACGGCGAGCGGATACACCCCTTCGGGTCCGATGGTGTAGTTCACGGCGATGGTCGTGTAGCCCTCCGCAGCGAGGATCCGCATGTACGGGTCGACGTTCTCCTTCGATCCCGAGATCCAGGCGCCGCCGTGAATCCAGACGACGGTCGGAAGCGGGCCCGTGGCGGATGCCGGTGTGAAGACGTCCATCGTGGTGTCGGCGCCGCCGTCCGCATACGCGAGATCGAGCTTCTCGGTGAGTTCGGTGTCGGGCACGTGCTTGTCCATCTCGGCGGCAGTCTCGTCGCCGCCCTGGGTGAACACCGCGCGGATGACCATCGCGGACGGCCAGGGGGTGAGCGCGCCGATGATCGTCACCACGGCGACGACGATCAGCACGATTCCGACCGCCACCTTCGTGCGATGCCAGGGGCGACGACCCTTCGTCGGGTGGACGGATCCGTCGTCGTGCGCGCTCGCGGTCATGGAAACCCCTCTCCGCGCATCATCTTGGCAGTATTCCGGTTGCTCTTCGGCGCAGCCGCTCGCCGAGCGGTGAGATCGGCAGGCCACCGAGCGGGGTGCTCCGACCTCTCAGGCGGTCAGTCCCGCGAGTATGCGCTCCACCGCGTAGTCGAACGCCTCGTCGACGTCGCCGCCCAGACGGAAGGCTCCGGCGAGTTCCATCTGCAGGAACCCGGTCGCCCAGGAGGTGAAGAGCCGGGCCGCATCGAGCGCCCGATCCGGCCCGACGAGAGCGGCGCATGAGCGCAGCACCGGAACAGACGTCCGGTGCAGGGCGTCTTCGGGCGCGGAGGCGGTGAACAGCAGGCGGAACGCGTGCGGGCGCTCGTGCGCGAAGGTGCGGTAGGCGGAGGCGAGGAGGGGGAGCTCGTCGCCTGCGGCGTCGAGCCTGACCGTCAGCGCGTCGGCCGAGGCCTCCGCCACTGCGGAGAGCAGAGCGTCACGATCGCGGATTCGCTTGTAGAGGGAAGGTGCGCGGACGCCCACCCGCTCGGCGACCGCCTGCATGGTGAGTCCCGCGGGTCCGGCGGACTCGAGGATGTCGCGACCGGCGTCGATGATGGCCGCCAGCGAGGTTCGTTCGGGGGACGGCATCCGGGTCTCCTTCATGGCTATTGACATTAGCTATGATAGCTACGTAGTCTAGCCATCATAAGCCACCGCGAAGGGAACGGCCATGAAGCTCGCACCGCACCTGCATCGACTCGGCAACGACATCGTCGCGTCATACCTCATCGATCTGCCCGAGGGGATCACGCTCGTCGACGCCGGGCTGCCCGGCCACTGGAACGATCTGCAGCGCACCCTCGCAGAACTGGGGCGCCCGCTCTCCGACATCCGGGGTCTCGTCCTGACCCACGGCGACAGCGACCACATCGGGTTCGCCGAGCGGCTGCGCAGCGAAGCAGACGTGCCGATCTTCATCCATAGCGCCGACGCGCACCGCGTGCGCACGGGTGAGAAGCCGAAGACCCCGATGGGACCCGCTCGCGTCGGTCCACTGCTCGGCTTCCTCGCCTATGGCGTGCGCAAGAACGGGCTGCGCGCGCGCCATGTCACCGACGTCATGACGGTCGCCGACGGCGAGGTCCTCGACCTGCCGGGATCTCCGGTCATCATCGGGATGCCGGGACACTCGCCGGGCAGCATCGCGGTGCACATTCCCGCAGCGGACGCGGTGTTCGTCGGCGACGCCCTCACCACGCGCCATGTGCTGACGGGGCAGGTCGGTCCTCAGCCCGCGCCATTCACGGATGAGCCGACCGAGGCCATCGCGTCTCTCGACAGGCTGGCCGCCGTGTCGGCATCATGGGTGCTGCCCGGGCACGGAGCTCCGTGGCGGGGGTCGCCCGCCGACATCGCGGCCGCGGTGCGCGCGGGGAGCTAGAGCCCCGACAACACGGAGGCGGTGTCGCTGATCGTGATCTGCGGCGGGTAGAGACCCATCACCTGCATCGCGGCCGCATGATTCTCCGCCGTCGATCCCGCGCAGGCATCGCCGACCACGGTGACGTGCGCTCCGGCATCCGCTGCGGCCAGTGCGGTCGAGATGACGCAGCAGTCGGTCGCGACACCCGCCAGCACGACGTGCGCCCCTCGGCCGACGACCGCCTCGATCTCTGTGCCCCACTTGCCGAAGGTCGGCAGGTCGAGAGTCGGATGCGGCGACAGCCCGGCCGCGTCGGGGACGAGGTCGAACAGCGGATCCGTCGGCGGCTGGTCGGCGAACGGCCACGCGGCGAAGTAGGCGCCCCAGGAGGTCGAGCGGTCTGCCGTCGGCATCCAGCGCGTGACGATCACGCGGTCGCCGAAAGCCGTGGCCAGCTCGCGGATGCGCGGCATCGTGTCGGCGAAGAACGGCGATCCCCACGCAGATCCGGGCAACGCGAAGATCTGCTGAGGGTCGATCACGATCAGCCAGGGACCGTCGCTCACGCCGAAGCCTCCTGCGCGCGGATCTTTCCGGCCCGGGCGAACCAGGTCACGACGAACGACAGCACGAGGGCGAAGAAGACCCCGAGGTTGGCATAGGCCCAGTCGCCGTCGACACCCCCGACGAGGCCGAGGAGGTAGCCCTGCCAGTTGTTCCACGGCGCCGCATCCGCGAATCCGTTGAGCACGAAGCCCCAGCCGATCACGCTCGCGATCACCATCGTGCCGATCGAGATCCAGTCCCACGCGCCGTAGCGGCCGCGGCTGTCGAAGAGCGCCTCGTCGTCGTAGTCCTTCTTGCGGCGCAGGATGTCGGCGATCAGGATGCCGGCCCATGACGCCAGCGGCACGCCCAGCGTGATGAGGAAGCTCTGGAACGGACCGAGGAAGTCGGTCGCGAAGAACACCACGTAGATCGTGCCGATCGTGAGGATCACGCCATCGATCGCCGCCGCGGACGGGCGGGGGATGCGGATGCCGAGGCTCAGCAGCGTGAGGCCCGAGGAGTAGATGCCGAGCACCGCGCCGGAGACGAGCGCCAGCACGGCGGTGAGCAGGAACGGAACGAGCACCCAGATGGGCAGGATCGTCGCGAGCGCGCCGATCGGGTCGGCGGCGATCGCCGCGCTGAGCTCGTCGTCGGATCCGGCGAGCAGCAGACCGAAGATGACGAGGATCACGGGAGCCACCGAGCCGCCGATCGTGTTCCACAGGACGATCGCTCCGTCGGATGCCGTGCGCTTCTGGTATCGCGACCAGTCGGCGGCGATGTTGATCCAGCCGAGGCCGAAGCCGGTCATGACCATGACGAGAGCGCCGGTGACCTGTCCGATCCCGCCGTCCGGACGCGCGAGGACGGCCGCCATGTCGATGCTCGGAGCGGCGAGGACGATGTAGAGCACCGTCACGATGCCGGTGACCCAGGTGAGCACCGACTGCAGCTTCATGATCGTGTGATAGCCGAGCACGGATGCCGCGACGATGAGCGCGGCGACGATCACGGTGGCGGTGATCTTCAGCGCGATGCTGTCGCCGTCACCTCCGAGCTGCGTGATGACGGTGGCCGTGGCGAGCACGGCCATGATCGCGAGGAACGTCTCCCAGCCGATCGACGTCAGCCACGAGACGATGCCCGGAACCTTCTGCCCCTGCACGCCGAACGCCGCACGGGACAGCACCATGGTGGGCGCCGAACCGCGCTTGCCGGCGATCGCGATCAGTCCGCACAGCAGGAACGACACGACGATGCCGATGATCGACACGAGGGTCGCCTGCCAGAACGAGATGCCGAAGCCCAGCACGAACGAGCCGTACGACATGCCGAACACCGAGACGTTCGCCGCGAACCACGGCCAGAAGAGGTCGCTCGGCTTCGCGGTGCGCTCGGATTCGGGGATGATCTCGATGCCCGCGCGCTCGATGAGAGCAGGCTTGATGTCCGTCATGCCATCATCCTGGCACTGCGCAGGGCCCGTGAGGGCGTCGGCAGGGCTCAGCCGGCGAAGAAAGCTCCGGCGACGCGGGTGAGGTCGTGCAGGTCCGAGACGCCGGCGAGCTCGCGCGCCGAGTGCATCGACAGGATCGGGATGCCGACGTCGACCGTGCGGATGCCGAGACGCGTGGCCGTGATCGGGCCGATCGTCGAGCCGCACGGCACGTTGTTGTTCGACACGAACTCCTGCGTGACCACGTCGGCGGTCTCGCACCAGCCGCGCCAGGCGGCGGAGCCGACGGCATCCGTCGCATAGCGCTGGTTGGCGTTGAGCTTGAGGATCGGTCCCGAGCCGAGCACCGGCTGCACGACGGGGTCGTGCTTGTGCACGTAGTTCGGGTGCACCGAGTGGCCCACGTCGCTCGACAGGCACCACGACGCGGAGAACGCGCGTCGACGCTCGGAGGCGTCGGCGCCGAGCGCGTCGTAGACGCGGCCGAGGATGTCTTCGAGCAGGGGGCCGCCCGCGCCGGAGCGGGAGTTGGAGCCCAGTTCCTCATGGTCGAACGCCGCGAGGATCGCGATCGGTCCGCTGACGGCCGTATCGATCTTCTCGAGCGCGACGACGCCGGCGTGCACCGAGGCGAGGTCGTCGAGTCGGCCGGAAGCGAAGAACGCGCGGTCCTTGCCGAAGATCGCGCCGCGCGCTGTGTCGGCGATCACGACGTCGTAACCGCGGATGTCGGATGCCGAGACGCCGGCCGAACCGGCGAGCTCGGCCAGGATGTCCTCCTGGGTCGGGTCGCCGAGGCCCCAGACCGGCTGCGTCTGGAACTGCTTGTCGAGCGCGAGGCCCGTGTTCGCCTCGCGGTCGAGGTGGATCGCGAGCTGGGGAAGCCGCAGCAGCGCTCCCGTGTCGGCGAGCACCACGCGTCCGTCGGCGAGAGCCAGCCGTCCGGCGAGACGCAGCTCGCGGTCGAGCCACGAGCTCAGCAGCGGACCGCCGTACACCTCGACGGCCGCCTGCAGCCAGCCCCTCGAACCGGTCGTCGGCTGCGGCTTGAGCTTGAAGCCGGGGGAGTCGGTGTGAGCACCCAGGATGTGAGCGGGCGTGGTCGCGGTGGCGTCCCCCGGAACCGTCCACGCGATCGCGGCACCGTCTCGTACGACGACATAGCGTCCGCCGGGGGCGACATCCCAGGCCTGATCCTCTTCGAGCCGCGTGAAACCGGCATCCTCGAGGCGCCTGGCCACCTCGGCGGCGGCGTGATAGCTCGAGGGCGAGGCGGCGACGAAGTCGGCGAGATCCTCGGCGTGGGCGAGAGCGTCCGGGGTGACGGGCATGAGCGACCTTCCTGGAGGGGCGGTCCTTCGATCGTAATCGGCGACTCGATGCGCGATCTCCGCGACGGTCGGATGGCGGTCGTTCACCTTCTCGTCACCATCGGCCGGTACGGTCGATCTCGATAGCGCCTAGGGTTCCGGGGTTCGTCCCGTCTGGTCCGAGCGGCGCCACGGTGCTCCTCCGCAGGAGCGCCGTCATCTGACAGGACAAAAGCCCGGAGGACCCTGTTCGTCGCGCCCGCGAAGAACGGAAGGGTCTCTGATGTCCGCTCTCGCCTTCGCTCTCGTCATCGCCGCAGCCGTCACGCACGCCGCCTGGAACATCATCGCCCACGGCGTGAGCCGCGCAGGGACGCCGTTCCTCTGGTGGGGGGCCGTCGGAGGAACCGCCGTCTGGATCGGGGTCGTGCCGTTCACCGGCGGGCTCGGCACCGACGACGTTCTGGCGTTCCTGCTCGGCGTCGGAGTCTCCGGTGTGCTGCACGTCGCCTACATGGCGGTGCTGCAACGCGGATATCGCGAAGGCAACCTCTCGACCGTCTACGCGACGGCTCGGGGAACCGGGCCGTTCCTCTCTGTGATCGTCGCCGTGCTGGTGCTCGGGGAGCGCCCGTCGGCCCTCGCGCTCACCGGCGTCGCGGCGATCATCCTCGGAGTCGTCGCGATCGGTCTCGTCGACCGAGGACGTGCCGACCGGTCGCGTCGCCTGGATCCCGGGCTCGTGTTCGGTCTGCTCACCGGCGTCGCGATCGCGGTCTACACGATCTGGGACGCCAACGCCGTGCGCACGTGGAACCTCTCGCCCGTCGCCTTCATGGTGGGGACGATGCTGCTCGAGATCCCGTTCTACTCGCTCGGCGTCCGAGGCCGATGGGCGGCCGTTCGCGCGCTCGGCCGCACGCAGTGGAAGCGCATCGTGGCTTTCAGCATCCTGTCGCCGCTCTCGTACATCCTGGTGCTCACGGCCATCCAGATCGCTCCGGTCGCACTGGTCGCGCCGCTGCGCGAGGTCAGCGTCGTGCTGGTCAGCCTGTTCGGTGTCTTCGCCCTGAAGGAGAGCAGGCCCGGATGGCGTCTCGCCGCGTCCGCGGTCGTCGCGGGCGGAATCGTGCTGCTCGCGCTGTAGCGGTGGGTCTGCAGCGGTGGTTCTGGGGTCGTGGTCGTGGTCGTGGTCGCTCCGGGTGCGTGGCCTGCGTGATTGTATGGATGCTGTGTGCGCCGGGTGGAGTCTTCGAGAGAGCAGTCCGTCGGATGCGCACTGGATGTCGGAGCTGCGAGCGATCGTCATGCGTGCCGATCTGGAGCGTCTCGGACGCTTCGACCCGGTGCGTGTGCGGCAGCGGTTCCTCGATGGGTTCGTCCCGCAGAACACGCGAGTGATCGTGGTTGCCGGGCAGGACGTGGGGCTCATCGCGGTGAGGCCCGAGAGCGACGCGGTGTGGATCGAGCACTTCTACCTCGATCCCGCTCAGCAGGGCCGCGGCCTCGGCTCCGCGGTGCTGGCGGACGCCTTGGAGACGCGTCATGCGGGCGATGACCGGCCGTTCCGCCTCAATGTGCTGCAGGGCAGTCCGGCGCGACGGCTGTACGAGAGGCACGGCTTCGAGCTCGAGAGCGAAGACGCGGTCGACGTCTTCATGAAGGCCGAGCCGCTCCGGCGCTGATCGGGTGCCCCGTGACGGGTGCTCGGTCTGGGGTCTCGTTCCTCGTGTCTGGGTCCTTGTTCCTCGTTCCTCGTTCCTCGTTCCTCGTTCCTCGTGTCTCGTTCCTCGTTTCTCGTGTCTCGTGTCTCGTTCCTCGTTCCTCGTTCCTCGTGTCTCGTTCCTCGTTCCTCGTTTCTCGCTCCTCTTGTCTCTTCTGCCCTCGTTGACTGGTCTCTCCGCTCCTCTTGTGCCTGCGTTGTGCGGCATTCCGGGAGATTGGAATACGTGCTGTGATCTGGGATAAATCGGACTGGTTTCGGGGGTCGAATGTCGGTGGCCCCGTGTTGACTCGAGGGTATGAACAGCATCGTGGAGCGTCTGGGTCGGGTCGTCACTGACCTTGATGCGGTGCTGTGTGATGACGCGTTGGCGGGGTTGAGCGATGCGGAGCGTGTCGCGGTGCTGCAGGCGGTGGGGGCCGTGTTCCGGCGGGCCGAGGCGGTGATCGTGGAGAGCGTGGCGACCGGGGATCCTGCGGGGTTTCCGCATGCGGCAGGGTGTCGCGGGGTGAACGAGCTGGTGCAGCGGATGGTCGGCGTGGATGTGCGGGGTGCGTCCCGGGTCGACAGGGTCGTCGATCTGGTGCGCCGGCCGGTGAGTCTGGCGGGGGAGCGGATGCCGGCGCGGTGGTCGGAGATGCGCGTGGCCTTGTTGGATGGTGTGGTGGGTGTCACGGGGTTTCTGGCGGCGACGGGCCCGATCGAGCGGGTGTGGGACCGGTTGAGCGTGGATCAGCGGTTGGCGGCGGATGTGGCGTTGGCGGGGTGCGCCCGCGGGCACGGGATCGGCGGGGGCGCGGATTCTGGTCCGGCGCCGACGGTGCAGGACCTGAAAGCTCTTGCGGAGGATCTCGCCTCGATGTTCGACCCGGACGGGGAGGAGCCGAAGGATGAGGACGCGCGGCGCAAGCGCGGGATCACGATCGGTCGTCTCACGGACGGGATGCATGCGATCCGGGGGTATCTGACTCCGGATGCCGCGGCCCAGTTGCAGCTGATCCTGGACGCGATGCTGAACCCGAAGGGTGACGGCCCGCCCATGCCGGGAGTGTTCTTCACCCCCAGCGGTGACCCCGGTCACACAGACACAGACACAGACACAGACACAGACACCGGTGCTGACCCGGGGGTTGATCCGTTCAATGTGGATGAGCGCAGCGCGCTCGATGATCGCACGTCATCGCAGAAACGCCACGATGCCCTCGCCGCCGCTCTCGCGATAGCCGCCCGTCACAAGGACATGCCCACGCTCGGTGGTGCATCCCCGGTGCTCGTCGTCACCGTCGACGCGACAGACCTCGCCCACCATGCGGAAGGTTCTGCTCTCGGTGCGGGCATCGCCGGCGCGGGTGGTGGTGCGGGCAACGGCGGGTGGGCGACGATCCCTGGATCCGGTGCGCATGTGCCTGTGTCCGTCGCGGCGCAGACCGCATGTGCGGGGGCGATCCAACGGGTGCTCCTGGACGAGGGGCGCATCATCGGGATCAGCACCACCGACCGGGTGTTCACCGTGCATCAACGCCGGGCGATCATCGCCCGCGACAAGGAATGCCTTATCCCCGGGTGTCACGTGCCCGCATCCTGGTGCGAGATCCATCACGTCACCGAACACGCCCGCGGTGGGCCGACCCACACCGACAATGGTGTGCCTTTGTGCTGGTGGCACCACCGATCCTTGGGCACCTCGCAGTGGGAGATCCGCATGAACCACGGGCTCCCCGAAGTCCGTGGACCGAACTGGTGGGACCCCGACCAACACTGGCGCACCCCACAACACAGCCTCCCCGCGGACCGTGACCGAAGGCGCCTCGTTCGAACCGGGTGATACGCGGCGGCATCCTTACGGCAAGTGCTGCTGATCCCGAACAGCCGGCCAGACTCAGCGAGCCGGACTCACAGTGCCCGGCTCAACGGCTCGCCTCAGCAGTCTCACTCCAATGATCCCGCCGGTCAGCGGTCTCGCCGGTCAGCGGTCCCGCCGGTCAGCGATCCCGCCGGTCAGGGGTCCCGCCGGTCAGGGGTCTCGCCGGTCAGCGATCTCGCCGGTCAGCGGTCTCGCCGGTCAGGGGTCCCGCCTCAGCGGAAGTCGACCAGCCCGGCGTGCGCTGCCGTGACGAGGATCTGCACGCGATCGCGCACGTGCCACTTCGACATGATGCGGCCGAGGTGGGCCTTCACGGTTCCCTCCGACACGATCAGTGTGCGCGCGATCTCGGCGTTGGACATCCCCTGCGCGAGTCGCTGCAGCACCTCCTGCTCGCGATCCGTGAGCGCCTCCAGGGTGTCGTCGCCGCCGACGGGCTCCGTATCCCGCACGTGCTTGATCAGCAGCGACGCGATTCGCGGCGACAGCGAGCTCGCTCCGCTGTACACCTCTCGCACACCTTCGAGAATGCTCGCCGCGCTCGAGTCCTTCAGCAGATAGCCCGACGCACCTGCGCTGAGCATCGGAAGCACGGTATCGCTGCCGTCCAGCGTGGTGACCGCGAGGATCTTGATCTCAGGCCAGCGTTCGCTGATCACCGCCGTCGCCTCGATGCCGTTCATCTCCGGCATCTGCACGTCCATCATCACGACGTCGGGACGCTCGCGTTCCACGACCTCGATGCCCTCGAGCCCGGACTCCGCCTCGGCGATCACCGTGATCTCCGGGTCGCGGGAGACGAAGTGAGAGAGCGCTGAGCGCACCAGGGGATCGTCATCGACGATCACGACGCGGATTTGGGACATGGAGGAAGCCTAACCGGGGTCTACCTGCGGCGCGAGGTATTAGACCTTTGGCTATCGAGGTGTAGCCGTGAGACAGATGTGCCGCTCGCAGATCACCGAGAAGATGAGTACATCGCTAGTCAAAAGTGCAATAAAGGAGGTGAACGTATATGTCTTTCTGGAACCAGGTTGGTCACTTCTTCGGCTTCTACCGCTAATATATATGGCGAAAAGGAGATACTGAAGTATGGCTTCAAGTCTTTCGACGGGTGACCGCTCTGACGTCACCCGACTCGGCAGGGGCGAGAAGCTCAGCACGATAGAACGCATCGCCGTTTTGGCGGTCGTCGGGACCATCGTCATCTTCGACATCGTCGGACTGTTCCTCCCTCCGGGGCTGGAACCTCTGACAGCGGCAATCGGGATCGCATCCACTGCAGTCCTCGGCCTCTTCCTCTGGTCGCCACTCATCGCGACATACGCCCTCGGCGTCGTGTTCGCCCTATCCTTCATCCCCGGCATCGAAGCCCAGGTGCTGACCGTCGCCGCTTTCGCGGCCGGCTTGATCGTGCGCCTGGGGTGGACCTCACTGGTCCTGTCCTATGTCGGAGTCTTCCTCGTCGCATCCGCGTTGGTCGCCATGGGCGATTCGACGGATGCGTTCAACATCGGCATCTTCCTGGTCGGCGCCGCAGTATCCGGAGCCGTCGGCTATGCGCTTCGCCTGGCATTCGCTCGAGGGCGGACGCTCGAGATGCAACTGGCCGAGAAGGCCGAGCAGGAACGCCAGGCAGTACTCGCTGAGCGGCGCTGGATCGCCGGCGAGCTGCACGACAGCATCGCGCACCACCTCACCGTGGTGGCGCTGCACGTGCAGATGCTCGACGACGATCGCACGAGCAGAGATTCGCAGGAGGCGATTCGCATCGCCGCACGTAAGGCGATGACCGACCTCCGCTTCGTGATCGACCTCGCAGACGACGGACCCCGCTCCGAGGGAATGCCCTCCGGTGATCTGGTGGCCTCCGTCGAGGAGGCCGCGCAGGAGTTCGAAGCCGCCGGCCATGCCGTGGCCGTCATCGGCGACCCCTCCGATGAGCGCGTCCCGCGGGCCGCCGAGATCATCCTCGCGCGCATCATGCGAGAGTCCGCCACCAACGTCCTCAAGTACGCCGGCGCGGGCGAAGTCGAGATCCGATTCGACATCGACGACGACGCCGCGAAGATGGCGGTGAGCAGTCCGCTCTCCATCACGCCGCGTCGCGAGCTCTCCTCGAGCCGCACGGGCATCGGCCGCATGGCCGAACGAGTTCTCGGTGCCAGCGGCGAATTCAGCGCCGGTGAAGTCGACGGCCGCTGGGTCGTCTCGGCGTTGCTGCCGATCGTCTGACGCCTCCGGCATCCCAGCATCCCGGCTTGAAAATGGCAGGGGATTGCGTACCGGTATTCCGGTACGCTGGGAGCAAGATCCGCGGAATTCCGGGGTTTTCGACGTGAAACCTAGACGAAAGTCCAGGGTAGATCTCGACTATAGACCGTGTTCCATGGTGTAGCCGGGCGCTTACATTGGGTATACCCCAGAAATAGCGCATCCCCAGCGCTGTGATCGCGAGCGCGGTCTTTGGAATCTGATCCCCATCGCGCTCGCGATCGGCTTCTTCCGACGAGTCACCTCGAGGAATCGATGCCGATCGACTGGCCGGCTGTCAGCCGCCCACCGCACGCATGTAGTGCCCGTCCGTCGAGATCCCCGACGCCGCGACCGTGAACCGCACCACCTCGCTGAGGTAGCGATCTTCGGATGCCTCGAAGATGCGCCCGCCCGCATCACGGGAGATACGGCTGAGTCGAAGGATCGGCGTTCCCTGCGGCACGCGCAGCAGGGCGGCATCCTGCTCGTCGGCGGCGACGGCGTCGATCTGGTGCTCGAGCCCGACGATCGGGTGTCCCACCGACCCGAGGTACTCCGTGATCGAGATCTCGTCCGTGTCGACGTCGAGCAGTCGTCGTCCTACTGCCTCGGTGTAGAAGAGCCGCTCGAGCATCGTCGGCCGGCCGTCGAGCAGGCGCAGTCGCACGACGCTGACGATCGTGTCGTCGGGCGACACTCCGAGCAGTTCTGCGCGGTCACCGGCCCTGCGAAGGCTCAACTCCTGCGTCTGCGCGCCCGGAGTCACCCCGAGATCGCGGGCCCAGCGAGTGAACGGCACCGACACATCGACCGCCTGGCTGGCCTTGCGCGACACGACCCGCGCGGGGCGTCCCCGCCCCGTCTCGATCAGGCCCTCTCCGCGCAGGGCGGCGAGAGCGTTCCTGATCGGACCCCGCGAGGTGCGCCACCGTTCGGCGAGCTCCGCCTCGGTCGGCACGTCGTCGCCGGGGCGCAGGGTGCCCGCCGCGATCTGCGCGCGGAGGTCGTCTGCGATCTGGGTGTATACAGCTTCGGCCACATAGGCATACTACTTCGCTATCGATGCCGAACGGTTGCGCGTTCCCTCGACGTTCATCCGAGGAAAGAGCGGGTGAACGGACCTTGAACTCTTCCAAGTTAGGTACATATCTTGGCTGTTGTCCTGTCAGAGTGGCTCGTGGATCACCCCTCCCACTCTGAAAGGTCCTCATGAAGCTCCGCGCTCTCCCCGTACTCGCCGGCGCCGCGATCCTCGCGCTCGGCCTCGCCGCCTGCTCCGGCTCCGCAGAGGCCACCGGCGCGTCCGGTGCCGACGCATCATCGGCCGCCGGTGGATTCGCCGTCGACGAGAACACGCTCGTCTTCGGCGTCGTGCCCGACTCGGTCGACACCGAGACGAACTACCAGCCGCTCATGGACTACATCGCGGAGATCACCGGCAAGACGGTGGAGTACCACGAGTCCACCGACTACGCGGCGCTCATCGAGGCCGCCGTCGCCGGCAAGGTCGATGTCGCCTCGTTCTCGGGTTTCACCTACGTCACCGCGACGAACAACGGCGCGAAGCTCACCCCGATCTCCTCGATCGTGACCGAGGAGGGCCAGGAGCCCGGGTACTACTCCCAGGCCATCGTGCCTGCCGACAGCGACATCTCGAGCATCGAGGACTTCGCCGGCAAGAAGGTCTGCTTCGTCGATCCCTCGTCGACGTCGGGATACCTCTTCCCCTCCTACAACCTGCTCGAGGCGGGCATCGACCCCAAGACCGACATCACGCCCGTCTTCGCGGGTAAGCATGACGTGAGCGTGCAGAAGGTCGGCGAAGGCGTCGAGTGCGAGGTCGGATTCGCCGAGGACTCCGAGGTCGAGAAGTCGGATGCCGTCAAGGTCATCGACGAGACCATGGTCCCCGGAGCGCCGCTCGTCTACTCGTCGACTCTGCCGGACGACGTCGCGCAGGAGCTCATCGACGGACTCTCCGAGATCACGATCGACGACATCATCGCCGCCGGCATCGAGGGCGCGGACACTGATGCGTTCCGCAGCGTGTTCTACGCCACCAAGCCCGTCGACGACGCGTACTACGACCTGATCCGCGACATCTGCAAGGAGACCGAAGCGGAGCAGTGCCAGGGCTGACGCCCGATCGCTGACCGCAGCGTCAGCCGAGCGCCCCCGTTCCGCAGTGTGCTCCCACCCCGGGGCAGCGGAGCGCGGGGCGCTCACCCGCAAGAACCACGCTCGACGCCACGACCCTGGAGAACTGACATGAACACGGCAACCGATGCCCTCATCCGCCTGGACGGTGTGACGAAGACCTTCGGCTCGACCACCGCGCTGAAGAACGCATCGCTGCAGGTCTCACGCGGCGAGATCGTCGTGCTGCTCGGGCTCTCCGGCTCGGGCAAGTCGACGCTGCTGCGCCACCTCGACGGTCTCGAGGTGCCGACCTCGGGCGAGATCGAGGTGCTCGGCGCGAAGGTCCCGACGCTCAAGGGCAAGGCGCTGCGCGCCCTCCGCAGCCGGGTGGGATTCATCTTCCAGCAGTTCGAGCTCGTGCCCTCGCTGACGGTGCTCGAGAACGTGCTCACCGGATCTCTGTCGGAGGTCCGCGGCCCGCGGCTCGGCCTCTGGGGCTACTCGAAGGCGGCGAAGCTGCGCGCCCTCGAGCACCTCGATCGCGTCGGGCTGCTCGACCGGGCCTATCAGCGCAGCGACACCCTCTCCGGCGGCCAGCAGCAGCGTGTGGCGATCGCCCGCGCCCTGATGCAGAAGCCCGACATCCTGCTCGCCGACGAGCCCGTCGCATCCCTCGACCCGGAGTCCAGCGACCAGGTGATGGCGCTGATCCGTGAGATCGCCGCCGACGAGGGGCTCACGGTCGTCTGCAGCCTGCACCAGGTCGACCTCGCGATCTCGTGGGCCGACCGCATCGTGGGGCTGCGCCACGGCGAGATCGTGCTCGACACCCCGACCGGCGACCTGACCAAGGCCGAGGTCATGGAGATCTACGGCCGCGTCGCCACGACCACCGCAGAGATCCGCGCCGTGCAGGACGAACTCACCGAGATCACGGTCGACGTCGCCCAGCTCGACAAGGCGCGGGCCTCATGACCGTCCTCTCGGACCCGCCGCGGGCGCACGCGACCCCCGCACGCACAAGTGTCGCCGATCGAGCTCCTCGCCGCCCGATCTCCGCCGAGCGCATCGCCGCCGGGCTGACGCTGCTGGCGCTCCTGGTGCTCGGCATCCTCGCCGTCGACGAGGTCGGCATCTCGATCCCGGCGATGGTGCAGAGCTGGGGCAACGCCGAGAACTTCATGGCCCGAGTCGGCGGCCTCTCGTTCCCTGAACCGGCCGACCTCGCCTGGCTGATCGCCCTCACCGTCGGGCTCGTGCTCGTCGGCACGTTGCTCGCCGCCGCCCTGTCGGTGCCGATCGCCTACCTCGCAGCCTCCAACACGACCCCCGGCAACGGATGGCGTGCCGCCGCGCGGTTCGTGGGAGTGCTCACCCGAGCGCTGCCGGATGTCGTGCTCGCGATGGCGTTCGTTCTCATGTTCTCGCTCGGCACCCTGCCCGGCATCCTCGCCATCGGCATCCATTCGATCGGGATGATCTCGAAGATGTTCGCCGACGCGATCGAGCAGATCGACGAGGGCCCCCGGCTCGCGATCCGCGCCGCGGGGGGATCGAAGATGCAGGAGTTCGCCTCAGGAATCCTTCCCCAGGTGCTGCCGAGCTGGGTCGCGACGGTGCTGCACCGCAACGACATCAACCTGCGCGGCAGCGTCGTGCTCGGCTACGTGGGCGTGGCCGGCCTCGGACTCGAGATGTCCTACGCCTTCAAGTCGCTGAACTACGGCAAGGGCCTCGGCATCGCCCTGGTCATCTTCATCCTGTGCGTCGTGATGGAGATCGTGTCGAGCCTGGTGCGCGGGGCAATGCTCGGCCAGCAGCGGCAGACGCGGTCGTGGATCGACCGCATCATCCACCCGCGACTGCGCGGGGCGACGGGCGCGGCGACGACGGAGCGCCCGGAGTGGGCGGCCAGCCCGCAGACCGCCGTGCGTCGACCGTGGACCGCAGAGCGGGTGCGCAACACGACCGGCATCGGGACGGCGGTGCTCGTCGTCATCGGCAGCGTCGTCGTCAGCCAGATCAACTGGATGGACTTCTTCACCTTCTGGGCCAAGCTCCCCGAGGTCGCGGCGAAGTTCTGGCCGCCGTCATTCGGCAGCTATGAGGCGTCGGCGATGATCGCGGCCATGCGAGACACGGTCGCGATCGCACTCGCGGCGACGGTACTCACGCTGCTGCCGTCGCTGATCCTCGGCTCCCTCGCCGCGAGCAACGTCGCACCCGGAGCGGGAGCGCGGGGCATCGCGCGCTTCCTGCTCGTCGGCATCCGCGGCATTCCCGAGCTGATCCTCGCGATCGTGCTCGTCGTCATCACCGGCCTCGGCGCCCAGGCGGGAGTCATCGCGCTGGCCATCGGCGGCATCGGTCTGCTCGGCAAGCTGATCGCCGATTCCCTCGAGGAGGTCGACCGTGGGCCCGAACGGGCCCTGCGGGCGGTCGGCGCCACCCGGCTGCAGACCTACGCCTCGGCGACCGTGCCGCAGGGCATGCAGGCGCTCATCGGGCACAGCTTCTACATGCTCGACACGAACATCCGCGCCGCGACCATCCTCGGCATCGTCGGCGGAGGCGGTGTCGGGTACTACCTGCTCAACGCCAGCCAGGGTTCGCGCTATGAGACCGTGACGGCGATCGTGCTGATGATCCTCGTCACCGTGCTCGTCGTCGAAGGGCTCGCGATGTGGATGCGCAAGGTGTTCCGATGAGCGGCCGCACCGGCTCGACCGACTCCGCCGACCTCGTGGTCGTCGGCTCGGGGATCATCGGCCTCGGCGCCGCCTACGCGGCGGTGCGGCGGGGTCTGAGCGTCATCGTCGTCGACAGAGCGGATGCTCCCGTCGGCGCGACGATCCGCAACTTCGGCCACCTCTGCATCGGCGCGCAGACGGGGGAGGCCCGGCGCTACGCGGACCTGTCCCGAGACCTGTGGCTGCGCCTCGCTCAGGATGCAGGGTTCTGGATCCGCGAGTCGGGGACGCTGGTCGCCGCCCGCCACGCCGACGAGATCGCCGTGCTCGAGCAGGCGGCGGCCGATGGCGGCATCCGGATGCTCGATGCGGATGAGCTGCTGCGCCTCGCCCCGCTCCGTCGCCGGGGACTCCTCGGCGGAGCGCACATCGAGACCGACCTGCAGACCGATCCGCGCACCGCCGCCGCGGCGATCGTGCGGCACCTCGCAGGACTGGGCGTCGACTTCCGCTTCCGCACGGCGGCGACCTCCGTCGCCGGACGCCGCGTCGAGACGACGAGAGGCGCGATCACCACGGGCGCGGTCGTCGTCGCGGCGAATCATGACATCGACCAGCTGCTGCCGGAGGTGGCGGAACGGTCAGGCGTCGTCCGGTGCGCTCTCGACATGATGCGTGCAGCGGTGAGTCTCGGGCATCCGCTCTCCGCCCCGCTGCTGACCGGGTGGTCGCTCGTCCGCTACGGACGCTTCGCCGACGGTGCCGCCACCGCCGCGCTCCGCGATCGCCTGCATTCGGATCGTCCGGACCTCGCCGCGCTCGATCTCAATCAGATGTACACGCAGCTGCCGGACGGCACGCTCATCATCGGCGACTCGCACGCCACATCGACCGCGCCGGAGCCGTTCCAACCCGAGGCCGCGTTCACGGCGTTCCTCGCCGAGGCGGAGGCGCTGTTCGAGATGCCGGCCCCACGGGTGCTGGAGCGCTGGCAGGGCGTGTATGCGAAGGCGTCGAAGGACTTCCTCATCGACACGGTCGACGAGGGGGTGCTGGTGCTCGCCGCGACCACCGGCATCGGAATGACCACGGGTCTGGGGCTCGCCGACGAGAATCTCACCGCCGCCTTCGGGTGGACACCTGCAATGGAAGGAACCCCATGACCACTCAGCTCGACGCAGCTCCGGCGCCGGCGCTCGAACTCATCGTGCTCGACATGGCCGGCACGACCGTGCTCGACGACGGGGTCGTCGAGACGGCGTTCCAGCGCGCCGCCGAACGCACCGGAGTCGCCGATCGGATGCCGTGGGACGACGCGCTCGCGCACGTGCGCGCCACCATGGGGCAGTCCAAGATCGAGGTCTTCACGCACCTCGCGGGAGGAGACCGTGCCGCCGCCGAGCGCGCGACGGCCGCATTCGAAGGCGCCTACGCCGAGATCGTGGCCGAGCAGGGGGTCACCGAGATCCCCGGGGCGGCCGATGCGATCCAGGGGCTGAAGGACGCCGGTCTGAGGGTCGTGCTCACGACCGGATTCGCGCCGGTCACCCGCGATGCGCTGATCGACGGTCTGGGCTGGCGCGGGCTCATCGACCTCGCCCTCTCTCCGGTCGACGCCGGGCGCGGGCGTCCGGCACCCGATCTCGTGCTCACGGCGCTGATCCGCACGCAGACCTCGTCGGTCGCCGCTGTCGCTGTCGCCGGAGACACGATCAGCGACGTCGAGTCGGGCCGCCGCGCAGGCGCCGGTCTCGTCGCCGGCGTCCTGACGGGCGCCCACGACGCACGCGCGCTCGAGCTCGCCGGTGCCGACGTCGTGCTCGAGGACGTGACGCATCTTCGCGGCACGCTCACCGAGCGCGGGCTGCTCCCTCTCGTGCCCACGGTCTGAGGCCCTGACATGGGAACTCTGCTGATCCGTCCTCCCGGCCACCGTCGCGACGTGGCCCTGCGGCCCGCGGCCACAGCGATGGTGTGGATCGGGGAGGGCCACCCGCACGAGATGATCGCCGTTCCCGGTGTCGCGCTCGGTGAGCACGACGTGCTCGTCGCCGTCGAGATGTCGACGATCTGCGGGTCCGACGTCCACACCGTGCACGGACGTCGGTCCGCCCCGGTGCCGCTGGTGCTCGGACACGAGAGCGTCGGACGCGTGATCGCCCTGGGCGACGGCGGGGCCTCGACGGTCGACGGCGTCCCCGTGCGCATCGGGGATCGGATCGTCTGGTCGGTCACGATCTCGTGCGGCACCTGCGACAGATGCGCCCGGGGTGTGCCGCAGAAGTGCCGCACGCTCGGCAAGTACGGTCATGACCGCATCGGCGTGCACGGCGACCTCACCGGCGCGTTCGGCTCGCACGTCCAGGTGCGGGCGGGCACGGCGATCGTGCGGGTGCCCGAGTCCCTGCCGGCCGCGGTGCTCGCTCCGGCATCGTGCGCGACCGCGACCGCCTGGGCCGCCGTCGCCCGGGCTGCGCGCGATCACGACCTCGACGGCGCGACCGTCCGCATCCACGGAGCCGGACTCGTCGGGCTCTCGGCCGCGGCGATCGCGGTGGAGCACGGCGCGACGGTCGAGGTGCTCGACCCCGCACCCGAACGGCTGGCTCTGGCCGCACGCTTCGGTGCCGGTCCGATCGATCGTGACCCGGACGTCGTGATCGAGGCCTCGGGGCATGCCGTGGCCGAGGCGCTCGCCGGCGTCGCCACCGGGGGCACGGTCGTGCTGGTCGGGAGCGTCTTCCCTGCCGAGCCGGTGCCCCTCGACGCCGAGAGCATCGTTCGCCGGCTGGTGACCGTCACCGGCGTGCACAACTACACGGGATCGGAGCTCGCCGAGGCTGTCGCATTCCTCGCAGGACGAGGACGCGCCTACCCGTTCGTGGACGCGGTCGGCGAAGTGCGGCAGCTCGCCGACCTCGACGAGGCCATCACCGCGGCATCCGCTCCCGGCGCGCCGTTGCGCATCGGCGTCGTACCCGGACGCTGACGGGAGACGGCTCGAGCGCAGAAGAGCCAGGGCTCAGGCCGTGGGCTCTGCCGCGCCACCTTCCTCGGCGTCGTCTTCGGCGTCGTCTTCGGCAGCCGCGGATGCCGAAGACCCCGGTCCCGAGCGCCGCGGTCCCGCAGGGCGGATGCCCTCGGCATGGAAAGCGAGCAGCCGCATGGCGGTGTCGACCGTCTCGTCGAGGACCTCCTGCGGATCGCCGCTGAGCGCCAGCCTGCGGTGACCGACCCCGTCGGCCGTGGCCCATCCGACGTAGACGGTGCCGGGCTCGTGCCCGCCTTCAGGATCGGGCCCGCCGACCCCCGTCGTCGAGATGCAGACGTCGGCGTCGAACAGCCGCAGTGCGCTCGCGGCGAGATGCTCGGCGCACTCGGGGGAACACGGATCCGTTCCGGGCGTGAGTCCGAGCAGGCTCTCCTTCACATCGGTGAGGTAGGCCACGATGCCGCCGGCGAACCACGAACCGGCGTCGGCCCCCGCGCCGATCGTGCTCGCCAGACGTCCCGAGGTCAGGGATTCCACCACGCAGATGCGCAGTCCGCGCTCAGCGGCGACCTCGCTGACGCGGTCCAGCGGTGACTGCTCTGCTGTCACTTCTCTTCAGCGGAGTCCGCGTGCGTCGGGGCGTCGGACTCGATGGTCGCCTCGTCGGAGTAGTCGGGCCGCGGGGGCTGCAGCGGCTGGTCGGAGTACTCGCCGCCGAGGCGTCCGCCGTACGGGCGCCCGTGGTCGGCGAACTCGTCGCGTGCGTAGACCAGCTCCCACTCGCCGACGGTGAAGCGTGCGCCGGTGCGCAGCGTCTGGGTGCGATCGCCGGGGTGGGTGGCGGTGGCGTCGGGGTTGCTGTTCATCTCGCCCTCGCCGTGGAGTTCGAGGACGTACTCGTCACGGTCGTCGTGCGTGATCGTGGCGTGCACGGGATCGGCGCCGTCGAGCCGCAGCTCGTTGTCGGCAGCGGAGCCGATGCGCACCACGTCGACCTCGAGGGCGAACTCGGCGCGCTCGCCGTCGCGCGTGACGCGCAGGCGCGGGTTGCCCTCGCCGAACTCGGCGTGAGTGGTCGTGGGGGTGTAGCCCTCATCGGAACGGTCGTCGATGTGTCGTGCGTTCATGGTGGGTCTCCTCGCGGTTCCTGCCAGGATATCGGCGAAGGGATCCGCACGCAGGGGGTTGACTTCGGCCCGCTCCGACCCCGTCTGGACAGCCCGCTCGGGCCGACGCATCGAGGGCCTGCGGTCCCATAAACTGCATGACGAAGACCTGCACACCAGAGGAGAGGGCGAATGGGCAAGTTCATCTACGAGGGCAGCGTGAAGACCGAGATCGAGGATCGCGCCCTCACCCACCTGCAGCTCGTGATGACCGCCAAGCTGCGACGCGCCGAGCCGTTCCCGTTCAGCTGGCGCGAAGACGCGAGCGTCGGCGGCGGCCGCACGACGGTGTGGGTGCAGCCGGGCAGCTCGCTCGTCTTCAAGTACTTCGGCAGCAGGCAGCCGTCGATCAACCGCGCCTGGATCGAGGCGCTCGCCTTCACCGCGAACGCGCCGAGCGGGCTGTATCTCGTTCCCGAGCCACAGGACACGTCCGGCCCCGTCGCGCCGGCCGACGACGAGCCTGCCGCTCCCGGGGCCTGAGCGGCCCGAGCCATTCACCTGTCGCACTCCGATCGTCGATCGAGGTGTCGATTGTCAACCCCCTCCCGAGGGCGCCGACGGGCCGCGAGTCTCGTTGAACGCCCGACTCAGGCCACGCACGATGATGGCGAGTCGCGAGGAAGAGGAGACACCATGGCAGACAGCACCCCCGACCCCCGCAGCCAGCACCGCGACGAGGAATTCCCCGGTCAGCAGCAGAACCAGCCGGGACTGACCGACGACATGCGCCCGGCTCCGGACCACGGCGAGGAGTCGTACGTGGGCCACGGGCGTCTTGAGGGGCGTCGAGCCCTGATCACCGGCGGGGATTCCGGAATCGGCCGAGCCGTCGCGATCGCCTTCGCCCGCGAGGGAGCCGACGTGGCGATCGTGCACATGCCGGAGGAGCAGGCGGATGCCGACGAGACCATCGACCTCGTGCGCGCCGAAGGCCGCCAGGGGCTGAGCCTCGCCGGCGACGTCCGCGACGAGGCCTTCGCCACCGAGGTGGTGACCGAGACGCGAAGCGCCTTCGGCGGCCTCGACATCCTGGTGCTGAACGCCGCGTACCAGCACGACATCGACGGCTTCGAGAATCTCGAGACCGACCGCCTCCGCCGCGTGTTCGAGACCAACCTCTTCGGCCTGCTGTACTCGGCCAGGGCCGCGTACCCGCATCTGGAGTCCGGCTCCAGCATCATCGTCACGTCGTCCGTGCAGGCCTTCGAGCCGTCGCCCAACCTCATCGACTACGCGATGACCAAGGCGGCGCAGGTCGCGTTCGTCAAGGCGCTCGCCGAGGAGGCGGGAGAGCGCGGCATCCGCGTGAACGCCGTCGCTCCCGGCCCCATCTGGACGCCGCTGATCCCGGCCACCGGCTGGTCGGACGAGCGGGTGAAGACCTTCGGATCCGACACGCCTCTCGGCCGGGCCGGACAGCCGGCAGAGCTCGCCGGCGCCTACGTGTACCTCGCGTCGGCGGAGTCGTCGTACACCTCGGGCGCGGTGCTCGCGGTCACCGGCGGCAAGCACCTCTGACAGGGCGGGTTCGTCGGCATCCGCGCGCGCCGTAGGCTGGCTGGGTGAAGCAGTCCACGCCGTCCCGTCCGCTCGTGGGCGTCGTGCTCGTGGTCTGCTCCTGCCTGTCTCTGCCGTTCGGGGCCGCGGTCGCGGCCCAGCTCTTCCCGGTGCTCGGCCCGTGGGGTGTGACCTCGCTGCGCGTGGCGATCGCGGCGCTGCTGCTGGTCGTCATCGTGCGCCCGAGACCGTTCCGGTGGACGAAGTCGCAATGGCTCGCCGCCGTGCTGTTCGGGGTCTCGCTCGCCGCGATGAACGGCTTCTTCTATGCGGCGATCGACCGCATCCCGCTCGGCCCGGCCGTCGCGATCGAGTTCCTCGGGCCGCTCGTCCTCGCCGCCGTGCTGACCAGGCGCTTCGTCGATGCCGCCTGGGTGGGGGTCGCGCTGCTCGGGATGGTGCTGCTCGGCGTCGACGGACTGATCGGCGCCGAGCCCCTCGATCCGCTCGGGATCGTCTTCATCCTGATCGCCGCCGGCTTCTGGGCCATGTACATCCGGATGAGTGCCCGGGTGGGTGCCATCATCCCCGGCAGCAGCGGACTCGCGGTCGGCCTGGTCGTGGCCGCGATCCTGCTGATCCCGGTCGGTGTGCCGGCCGCGGTCACCGTCGCGGGCGACATGCAGCTGCTGCTACTCGCCGCGGTCACCGCCGTGCTGTCGTCGGTGATCCCCTACAGCTTCGAGCTCGCCGCGCTGCGTCGCCTGCCGCAACGCGTGTTCGGCGTGCTCCTGAGCCTCGAGCCCGCATTCGCGACGCTCGCCGGGTGGCTGATCCTCGGGCAGTCGGCGACTCCGCTGCGGATGCTCGCGATCGCCCTGGTGGTGGCAGCGAGCGTCGGCACGACGCTCGGCGTGCGACGTCAGCGCCGTCGAGACGATGCGGCCGCAGCCCGAGAGGTCGGGACCGCGCCCGACGGCGCCCGCCGCGACGACGAGCCCGGTCCCTTCACCGCGCCGATCCCGCTGCCCGAATGACCGGCCGACCCGTCAGGCGCTGACCGCAGCAGGCACGGGCAGCGGATAGCGGCGCCGCAGCAGCATCCGCTGCACCAGCGTCCAGACCACGGTCACGGTGAGATACAGCGCGGCGGCGAGCGGCACGAACATCGCGAAGACGGCCGTCAGATAGTGCAGAGCGCTGGTCACACGCAGCATCGTCGGCGAGTTCAGCGGCGAGTCGTCGTCGACCACGGCCGGCCGGAAGACCCGTCGTGTGATCTCGGCCACCACGATCATCACGGCGATCAGCGCACCGAAGACCCACAGCGTCTCCGGCGTCGCCGTGCCGCCGAAGACGGCGGAGACGAAACTGGTGCCGAGCGGTGCACCGAGCAGGTCGTGCGTGAGCAGGTCGTTCGGGTGCCCGGCGATGTCGGGGCGGATGAACAGCGTGTACAGGATGCCGACGACCGGCGCCTGAGCGAGGACCGGCAGCATCCCGGCGAACGGAGACGTGTTCTCGGAGCGGTAGAGCTCGAGCATCTCCTTCTGCAGGCGCTCGGGATTCTTCTTGTGCCGGCGCTGCAGTTCGCGCAGCCGAGGAGCCAGGCGCGCTGTGGTCTGCTCGGCCTTCGCCTGCGAGACGCCGACGGGAATGAGCAGGGCGCGCACGAGAAGCGTGACGAGCACCACGGCGAGTGCCGCGGCGGATGCTCCGGCGAGCGGTTCGAGCAGTGCGGAGAGCCCGGCGAGGGCGCCGTACGCCGCGTCGAGCAGGAAGGTCAGGGGTGGAAAGGCGAAGATGTCCATGGAAGTCCGTTCGTGTGTCGGGAAGGGTCGGCGAAAGCCGCGCAGTCCCGTACGAGGACGGACTACGCGGAGACGGCGACTCCCGGCGCACGAGGACGCGGGTGACCGGCGGCGTCAGGATCGCTCTGGGCGAGCAGGGTCGAGACGTCGATCGCCCGCAAAGGGTGCGGGGCGCTGCGTGGAGAGGGCGGTGCGACGCTCAGCGCCACGGCGATCGTGAGGGTCGTCAGGGCGATCAGCGCGATCGCGACACCGAGTGCCGCGGCATCCGGCACCGCGATGACTCCGAGCGCGGCCGCGACGAAGCCGAGCATCTGCCCGAACCATTCGCTCATGCGCGCCTCCCTGATCCCTCACGCCGAGATTATCACCGGCATCCGAGTGCGGCATCGGTCGCGTGCCCGCCTCGGGGCAGGGGAGCGGAGATAGCCTCGAGGCATGAGTGATCTGCGCGCACTGCTCGGCATCGAACACCCCATCATCCTCGGTCCGTTCGGCGGGCTCTCCTCCGTCGGGCTCACGGCGGCGGTCAGCGAGGCCGGCGGCCTCGGCGGCTATGGACTCTACGGCTACGACGCCGACCGCATCGGTGCGACGATCGCGTCTCTGCGGGAGGCGACCTCGCGTCCTTTCGCGGTGAACATCTGGCTGCCGACCGGCGACGAGGTCGAGCCGAATCCGCAGCACACCGTGTTCGCGCAGGCGCTGCAGCCGTTCTATGACGCGGTCGGACTCGAGGTGCCCGCCCGCCCCGAGCGCTACCTGCCTCCCCTCGAAGAGCAGCTCGACGCGATCTTCGAAGCGGCGCCGGCCGTGCTGAGCACCGTCTTCGGGGTTCCGTCCGGGGCCGTCGTCGACGAGGCGCACCGCCGCGGCATCCGTGTCGTGGCAACCGCGACGACCGTCGCCGAAGCCGTCGCACTCGCGGACGCCGGGGTCGACGCCGTCGTCGCGACCGGCTTCGAGGCCGGCGGCCATCGGGTGTCGTTCCTCCGTCCGGCCGAGGAATCGCTCGTCGGGACCTTCGCACTCGTGCCGCAGGTCGTGGATGCCGTCGATGTGCCGGTCATCGCGGCCGGCGGCATCGCCGACAGGCGCGGAGTCGCCGCCGCGTTCGCGCTCGGAGCGTCAGCCGTGCAGGTCGGCACGGCCTTCCTCGCGACGGTGGAGTCGGCGGCGAACCAGGCGCATCGCGACGCCATCCGCTCCACCGCCGCCGACGGCACCGTTCTCACGAAGGCGATGAGCGGACGCCTCGCCCGCGGCACCCGCAACCGTGCGGTGCGGGCGATCGAGGCGAGCGGGACGATCGCCCCGTTCCCGATGCAGAACTGGCTCACCGGCCGATTCCGCGCGGCAGCGGGCGAACAGAACCTCGGCGAGTTGCAGTCGCTCTGGATGGGTCAGGGCGCGGCACTGGCCGGTCATGCGACCGCCGCCGAGGCCTTCGCCGAACTGCTGGCGGGAGTGCCGGAGGCCCGGTGAGGGTCGTTGTCGATCCGGGCTGTGAAGCTGGCCAGGTACGGGGGCTTGCCAGCGACGTCATCGGCTAGAGGCGTCGCACCCCTCTGAGCGCCACCTCAGAGGATGACGGTGGACCGGCCGTGGACGATCACACGGTCCTCGGCATGCCACTGCACGGCACGGGCGAGAACGAGGCGTTCGACGTCGGCGCCGCGCTGCTGCAGATCGGCGGCCGACTCCGAGTGCGTGACACGGGTGACGTCCTGCTCGATGATCGGTCCCTCATCGAGATCCGCCGTCGCGTAGTGCGCGGTGGCTCCGATCAGCTTCACACCGCGGTCCTTCGCCCTCGCATACGGGTTCGCCCCGATGAACGCGGGGAGGAAGGAATGGTGGATGTTGATGATCGGGGCACCGAGACCCTCGATGAAGTCGTCGGTGAGGATCTGCATGTACCGGGCGAGGACCACCAGATCCACGTTGCCGCGCAGGAGCTCGAGCTGACGCTGTTCCATCGTCTGCTTGTCGCCTGAGGGGATGTGCACGAACGGCACCCCGAACGAGCGTACGGACTCGGCGAGGTCGGGGTGGTTCGAGACGACCATCGTGACGTCGATGTCGAGCTGGCCTCGCTGCGTGCGCCACAGCAGCTCCATCAGGCAGTGATCGTACTTCGAGACGAAGATCGCGACGCGCTTGCGCCGCGCGGTGTCGTGCAGCGACCACTCCATGCCGAACCGCTCGGCGACCTGAGCCAGATCGGCTTCGAGAGCCGTGCGCGCCGCAGAGAGCCCGGGGAGGTGGATCACCGTGCGCTGGAAGAACCGGCCGCCCTCGGAGTCGGTGGAGTGCTGGTCGAGCGAGATGATGTTCGCGCCGTGGACGGAGAGCACGCCGGCGACGGCGGCGACGATGCCGGGCTGATCATCGCAGGCGATCAGCAGGCGGGCGGTGTCGGGCTGAGACATGAGGGCTCCTCGGGGGTGTGCATCGATTCTGCCGTGGATGCGACCACCGGGCGAATCGGACGCATCGCGACGACGGGTCGCTACTCTGGGAGCGTGGACGCGGGCGATCTCGGACTGGTGCTGATCCCGCTGCTCGCCGTGGCAGCGCCGCTGCTGGCGCGCGGCATCCGACCCCTCATCCGCGTGCCGATCATCGTGTTCGAGCTCGTCCTCGGGATTCTCGCGGGGCCCGCGGTGCTCGGCTGGGTCGAGCCGACGCCCATCCTCGAGAAGCTCAGTGATTTCGGTCTCGCGATGCTGTTCTTCATCGCGGGCTCCGAGATCGACTTCCGGGCGGTCGCCGGACGGCCCCTCGTCCGCGCCTCGATCGGGTGGGCCATCAGCGTGGTGCTGGGCATCGGGATCGGCTTCCTCCTCGCCCCGGGCGAGGGGATGGTCGTGATCGCGATCGCCCTCAGCTCCACCGCACTCGGCACGCTGATGCCGATCCTCAGGGATGCGCAGGAGACCGACACCCCGTTCGGACGTGCGGTCACCGTGATCGGCGCGGTCGGCGAGTTCCTGCCGCTGATCGCGATCTCGCTCTTCCTCAGCACCCGCACCACCCCGCTCGCCACCGCGGTGCTGCTCGCCTTCGTCGTGCTCGCGGGGCTCGCCGTGCTCATGGCTCGGAGGATGCCGCACGGGCGCCTCCACTCGTTCGTGCGTGCGACTCTGCACACCTCCGACCAGTTCGGGGTGCGGTTCGTGCTGCTGCTCATCGCGTCGCTGGTCGGCCTCAGCGTCGTGCTCGACCTCGACATGCTGCTGGGTGCATTCGTCGCCGGAGCGGTGTGGCGCATCATCATGGCGCGCGCGCCCGAGAAGGACGCCGAGGCGGTCGAGACGAAGCTTGAGGCCATCGCGTTCGGCTTCCTCGTGCCGATCTTCTTCCTCTACACGGGCGTGAACTTCGACCTGCAGGCGCTCACCGGCTCGTCGTCGGCGATGCTGATGCTTCCGCTGTTCCTCGTCGCGCTGCTCGTGCTCCGAGGCACGACCGCGCAGCTCTCCGCGCCGATGGGCGCGAGCGCCAGGGACCGCACCGCGATCGGGCTGCTGGCCGCCACCGGGCTGCCCATCATCGTCGCCGTGACGGCGATCGGGGTGGATCAGAAGATGATCGACACCGGCACGGCGGCAGCGCTCGTCGGGGCAGGGATGCTGTCTGTGCTGCTGTTCCCCCTGATCGGAATGCTGATCCGCGGCGAGGCGGCACGACTCGTCGACCCGGCGCTCGTCCGCGATACACCGCAGGGGGAGCTGTGACGGCCGCGTCCGCGCTCGTCGCCGACGCGGTGCGTGCGCTCGCCGGCCTTCCGAAGGAAGGACTCGGTGAAGAGCGCGAATCGCGGTGGCGCGGACGCCGCATCGTGCGGGTGGGCGAGGCGTGGCACCTCGGCGTGCTGCTGCTCACCGAGACGCACGCACTGGCGACCGCCGAAGTGCTGAGGGCCGCCGATCCGGGGCGCCGCGGCTACACGGCGGAGTCCGCGCGCGAGCGCGCAGAACGACGTGCCCTGGCACTGCGGGGCGGGTTCGACGAGGGCGATGTCGTGCACGTCGGGTGGTCGGTGATCGACCTCGCCGCCGTGGACGCGGGCGGAGCGTCCGGGCCTCTGGCGATGATCGACACGGTGCCATCCGTGCGATGGAGCACGGCAGGCGGTTGGATGCCGCTCGAGGCATACCTCCGCGAACGGGTGGTGCTGCTGCGCGGCTGAGGCGACGGGCTCGGCTGACCGGCCGAGCCCGCGGCTCGGCTGAGCCCGCGGGCGTCAGGCTGCCGCGAACGTCTGCGCGAAACGGCGCAGCAGCGCCGCACCCTCCGTCACGGATGCCGACAGCACCTGCCCCTGCACGGCGTCGAACTCGTCGGGGTCGAAGTACCCGGTGGTGCGATAGAACGTCATCCGATCGGCGAAGTCCCGCGGAGTCGGCTCCGGATGGAACTGCGCCGTGTAGAGGTGGGTGCCCACCCGATACGCCTGCACGGGACAGGTGTCATTCGTGGCGAGCAGCACCGCGCCCTCCGGCAGAGCCGCAGCGCTCTCCTTGTGAGCGGTGAAGACGGTGAGCGCGGGGGAGCTCGGACCGAAGACGGGGTCCGCGGCGCCGGCGGCGGTGGTCTCGATCACGGTGGCGCTCGCCGACTCGGGGGTGTCCGACGTGACGTGGCCGCCGAGCATCCGCGTCACCACGCCGATGCTGAAGCAGGTGAAGAAGGCGGCGACCTGCGAGTCGATCGCCAGCCGCGCGATGTGCTCGAGATCCGCTTCGACCCTCAGCTGCACAGCGGACTTCTCGACGTCGCTGACGTTGAACGGCGAGCCGCCGACGACGACGCCGCTGTATCGCGCGAGGCGCGCGGGGTCGAGGCGCTCGGTGAGCAGGTCGAGGCGGTCGACGACGTCGACGCCGAGCGCCCGTCGGAACGAGGCGTGCTCGGCATCCGCCGCCCCGAGTTCGGGGCGCACACAGACGTAGAGAAGCGAGACCACCACGAGAGTCTAACGACGACGGGACACGGTCGACGTCGCCGCCGACTCCGACCACATCACGGAGCCGCCGCGGAGCCGTCGCGGTGGCGGCGCGCTCGCGTCATCGGGACGAGTTTGACGTGCGGCCGCGCACGATCCCGATGAACGTCTCGACGTCGGGGGTGGTGTGATCGCGGCGCCAAGCCAGGGCGACCGTCGAGGTGGGGCCGTCGGCCAGGGGTCGGTGGCCGACATCCTTGCGGTGGTGCAGGCGTGCGAGCGACATGGGGACGATCACGACGCCCGTCCCGGTGGCGGCGGTCACGATGGCGTCCGCGACCGACAGCGGTGCGAAGGCCGGCGCGACGGCACCCGGGATGTCGATCGGACCGAGCGCATCGTCGGTCGGGACCATCACGATCTCGCCCGACAGATCGGCGACGGTCAACTCGTCGGCCGCGAGGAGGTGCGACTCGATCGATGCGACCACCACCGGCACCTCGTCGTACAGCGTGATGATGTGCAGGTTCTCATCCGACAGCGGCAGGCGCACGAGGGCCGCATCGAGGTCGCCGATGGCGTCTCGCTGATCGGCGACCTCGATCGTCACCAGCTCGATGGGCACATGCGGCATCCGCTGCTTCCAAGCATCGATCCACTTGCCCGGTGTCGCGCCGGGGACGACCCCGAGACGGAATGTACGCGGCTGCTCCGGTTCGGTGTCCGGCGCGTCGAAGACGACCTTGGCGGTCTTCTTCGGAGGCTTGGGCGGCGGGAACCGCTGAGCCGGTGCTGCCTTGTTGCGCCGCACGGGCGAGCCCTTGCCGGCACGTCCTGCCGGTCGTCGTCCCTGAGTCGCCATGTGCTCCAGGGTACCCGGCGGATGCGGTGAGACGTTCTGAGAGCGCGGCCGATCAGGCCGCGAGCCACAGCCCCTTCGGGTCGGTGGCGACCGTCAGTCCGGCCGCGACCGTCTCGTCGTCGCCGATGCGCGCACCGCGGACGATCCGCGCTCCCGCGCCGACCTCGGTGCGGACGCCGATGTGCGCGCCGTCTCCGACGGCGGCACCCTGGCCGATGTGTGCGTGCGCGTCGACGTGCGCACCCTCGCCGATCACGGCATCCGGTTCGATCCATGCGCCGCGGGCGATGGTCGCCCCCGCGCCGATACGGGCGCCGGGTTCGATGTAGGCGCCCGCTTCGATGTGCGCCTTCGGATGGACCTTCGCGCCGTGCGCGACGAGACCGCGACCGTTGGCGTGCTTGCGGTATCGCAGCGTGGCGCCCTGGTCGTTCTCGATGTCGACGTAGTTCTTTCCCACGATTCCTCCCGTGTTCCGGAGTTCTCCGGATATATCAATAACCACGGGGGTGCCGGATTCATTCCCGAGCATGGATGCGGGTCATCGCTGACACACGGGACACCAGAATGTGATCCTCTCGCGGGTCGGATCCGCGCCCTGCTCGCCGCGTCTGATGGGGGTTCCGCAGCGGCGGCACTGGCGTCCGGCACGTCCGTACACCCACGTCCCCTGACCGGGGCGATCGACTCCGGTGAAGGTGCGATGGCGACGATCGCGGTTCGCGCGGATCGTGCGCACGCCGAGGTCGAGCAGCGCGGGAACGTCGACCTCCGGTGCGGGGGTCGTCGGCAGGATTCCGCGGAGGAACAGGAGTTCCGCGGCGTATTCGTTGCCGAACCCCGCGACGTTCCGCTGGTCGAGAAGGGCGACGTGGATGCTGCGGGTGTCGGCGCTCACGCGTCTGGCGGCCTCGACGGCATCCCAGTCCGGGCCGAGCGGATCGGGGCCGAGATGGCCGACGAGCTCGTCCTCGTCGCGGGTCGGAACGACCTCGATCTCGGCGAGGTCGATGCCCACCGCCTCGCGCTGCGCCGTGCCGACGATCGCGCGGACCTTGAACGCCGGATGCCGCCACTTCTCACCCGCCCGGTAGACGAGCCAGGCGCCGTCCATGCGCAGATGGGAATGCAGCGTGCTGTCGCCGATCCGCAGCAGCAGATGCTTGCCGCGCGCGATCGACGAGAGGATCGGCTGACCAGTCAGATCGAGCGTCGCGAATCGCGGCACCCGAAGGTCGAAGCGCGCCACCTCACCGCCGACCAGCGCCTCGTCGAGACGTCTGGCGGTGCGGAAGACGGTATCGCCCTCGGGCATCAGGCGTGCCCTGACCCGGGGGGTGGCGGCAGCGGCGCCGAGACGCTGCCCGGCAGGGGAGGCGGAGGAGTGTGCTGTGGAGCGTGCTGCGGGGTGTGCTGTGGCAGCGGCGTGCGCTGCAGCATGGTGCGCGCGAGGGCAGTGGCACCCGCGACAGCGGCGGGCATGACCGCGACAGCCCCGCCGGGGATCAGAAAGCACAGCTGCGTGGCGACACCGAAGCCGAGCACGCGCGCGCGGCTGCCGCGGAACAGCACCGCCCGGTCGGCAGGGCTGAGATCGCGGGCGTCGAACGCCCGCCCGGTGAGCTCGCGGGCGAGCATCCGTCCCGACAGCACGACGCCGCCCACCGCACCGAGGAATCCGCCGATGAGAGGGATGAGACCGAGGAGCAGCACGGCGATCGCGATCAGGATGCCGAGGACCACGAGTCTCAGGCCCTCGCCGACCGCCATCCAGAATCCGCCGCCGTCCGAGGGCGGGGCGTCGCCGAGATCGGCCTCGACAGCGCGCCAGATGCGCTGGTAGAACGGGTCGCCGATCGTCAGGGCGAGGGCGCTGAACACGGCGCTCGCGAGTGCGAGCGCCGCGGCGAAGATCACGATGCCCACGGCGGCGCGCAGCACCGAGCGCCAGGCCGGGATCCAGCCGTCGGCGAAGGGCGTGAGACCGTCGGAGATCGGCCCGAGAGAGAGCGCGAGCGGCACGAGTCCGGCGAGCAGCACCAGCGCGGCGATGAAGCCCGGTACGAGACCGAGGGCCATGAGCCCCGGTCGGCGCCGCCATGTGCCGAAACCGCGCAGCAGGGTGCGGACGCCGCTGATGAACTCCCCGATCATGCGTCCAGCCTAGAAGCAGTGGTCATGGGCCGGTCAGATCGCCTTGCGCAGCGTGTAGCCGCGGGGGGTGGCCACGAATCCGGACTCCTGCAGAGCGAGGGCGAGCTCGGTGCCGTACACGCCTTCGCCGTTGACCTTCTCGACCGTGAGGGTGTCGAGGCGCCGCGCACGGGCGGTCGCTGCGAGGTCGGTCGCTGCCGCGCGCAGCACCTCGGCGTCGTCGGTGAAGCACAGCACCGTGCGTCCCCCGCGTTCGAGGTAGAGGACGAGCGATCCGTCGACGATCACCACCAGGCCTCCGGCCTTGCGCCCGGGGCGATGCGAGACCTCGTCGCGCTTGGGCCATCCGAGCGCCGCGCCGTAGGGGTTGGCGGGATCTGTCGCGGCGAGCGTGACGGCATTGCGAGGCGGCGGATCGGCGAGCCCGGCGAACGTGCGAAGTCGGTCGACGGTGGCGGATGCCGCGAACTGCGCCGCGCCGAGCCTCTCGATCACATAGCCGCGGCGGCAGTGCCCAGCCTCCTCGAAGCCGGCGAGGACCCGGTATGTCTGCGCGAACCCGCCCGGCACGCCCTCGGCCTGCACGGCTCCGCGGGTGACCACGCCGTAGCGGTCGAGGAGCAGCCCTGCGGTGACGGTCGCACGACGAGCGGCATCCGTGTCGACGGTGGGCAGCAGCGACCAGCGCCCGCCGATCGACGTCGGTCGGGGCGCGGTCCGTGCCAGCGACATCCCCCGATAGGTGCGCGTGCGCGGAGCACGTCGGGTGACCCGGTGCGCCTGGGAACCACCGGCCAGCAGCGACCGGATCGGGGCGAAGGTGTCGTTGGTGACCCGGCCGCCCCACGTCAGCGCCCACAGCGCCTCGAGCACGGACTGCTCGTTCTCGGCGCCGGTCATGTCCTTCAGCTGACCGGCGAAGTACGCGCCACCCGCATCCAGCGCGATCAGCACTCGGGCCTCGAGCGAGTCGGCGGCGATCTCGTCGTCGGGCTCGGGCAGCGTGAACGGCGCGAGGTCTGCGGGATGCAGCGAGACCCAGCCGTCGCGCCCCGGCAGCGTGCCGTGGCCCGACCAGATGACCTCTCCCGAGGCAGTGAGCTCGTCGAGCAGGGCGGGGGAGTAGTCGCGCACCCGAGAGGGCAGCACGAGCGACTCCCACGCGCTCGCGGGCACGGGCACCCCGGCGAACTGCTCGATCACCGCGAGCACCCCGTCGAGTCCCTCGAGCGGGCGTCCCAGGTGCTGCCAGTCCGGCAGGAAGCGCGCATACGCCTCGGGTGACACGGGCTCGACGCTGCCTCGGATCGCGGCGAGCGACCGCATCCGCAGGCGGCGCAGCACCTCGGTGTCGCACCATTCGGTCTCGTTCCCCGTGCCCGAGGCCTCGGGCAGGAAGTAACCGCTGGTCAGTCTGCCCGAGTGCTCGAGCCGCTGCAGGGTATGCCGCGCGACGGCGGCGCCGAGCCCGAATCGCGTCGCGACGGCATCCGTCGTGAAGGGACCATGCGTGCGGGCATAGCGCGCGATGAGGTCGCCGAGCGGATCGGCGAGCGGTTCGAGGAATGCGACGGGGATGCCGGTGGGCAGCGCGGCACCGAGTGCGTCACGCAGCCGACCGGCGTCCTCGATGGCTGCGACGCGCGTGGTGCCGGCGACGGTGACGGGGATCGCGCGGCGAGCGGCGATCAGAGCGTCGAGGTGGTCGGATGCGGACCCCGTCTCCGGGTCGAGGCGAGCGTCGATCTCGGCGGCATCCATCGGACCGAGCATCCGCAGCAGATCGGCGACGCCTTCGAGACCTCGCGCTCGTCGCTCGGGGTCGAGGCGCTGCGCTTCTCTCTCGAACTGGGCGATGACATCGGGGTCGAGCAGCTCACGGAGCTCGACCGTGCCGAGCAGCTCGCCGAGCAGCGCGGGGTCGACCGAGAGGGCGGCCGCCCGGCGCTCGGCGAGGGGAGAGTCCCCTTCGTACATGAAGGCGCCGACGTAGCCGAACAGCAGGTCGCGGGCGAAGGGCGAGGGCTGAGACGGCTGCGTCTCGACGAGCCGGATGCGCCGGTCGGCGATCGACACCGCCAGCGTGCGCAGCGAGGGCAGGTCGTAGACGTCCTGCAGGACCTCACGGAGCGTCTCGAGGATCACGGGGAACGTCGGGTGCCGGCGCGCCACCTCTAGCAGCTGCGCCGAACGCTGACGCTGCTGCCACAGCGGGGTGCGCCGGTTGGGGTTGGTGCGCGGCATGAGCAGCGCGCGCGCCGCGCATTCGCGGAAGCGCGACGCGAACAGCGCCGAGCCGCCGACCTCCTGGGTGACGAGCTGCTCGAGTTCATCCGGGTCGAACACGAAGAGCTCGGCCCCGGGCGGCTCGGCCTCGGCATCCGGGATGCGCACGATGATGCCGTCGTCGCTCGCGACCGCAGAGCCCTCGACTCCGAGTCGCTCGCGGATGCGGGCGTTGATCGCCAGCGCCCACGGTGCATGCACCTTCATGCCGTACGGGGAATGAAGGATGACCCGCCAGTCGCCGACCTCGTCGCGCCCGCGCTCGACCGTCAGAGTGCGATCGGTCGGCAGCGTTCCGGTCGCTTCGCGCTGCTCGGTCAGGTGCGCCATCAGGTTCATCCGCGCCTGCGCGTCGAGTCCGGCGTCGATCAGTCGCTGGGTGGCCTTCTCGGGAGTCGCGGCGGAGACCTCTCGCGAGAACCTCCCCAGCGCCTCGCCGAGCTCGAACGGTCGGCCGATGCCGTCTCCGTGCCAGAACGGCACCTTGCCGGGCTGGCCATAGGCGGGGATGACGTTGACCCGGTCATGGGTGATCTCGGCGATCCGCCAGCTCGTCGTGCCGAGCGTGAAGACGTCGCCCACTCGCGACTCGTAGACCATCTCCTCGTCGAGCTCGCCGACGCGGGCGCCGGTCGACTCGCCGGCGACGAAGACCCCGAAGAGTCCGCGATCGGGGATCGTGCCCCCGCTCGTGACGGCGATGCGCTGCGCGCCCGGACGTCCGGTCAGGGTGCCGGCGTCTCTGTCCCACACCAGCCGCGGGCGGAGCTCGGCGAACTCATCGGAGGGGAACCGTCCGGCGAGCAGGTCGAGCGTCGCCTCGTAGGCCGATCGCGGGAGCGACTGGAACGGAGCCGAGCGACGCACGGTCTCGAACCACTCCTCGACGCTGATCTCGCCGAGGGCGCTGGCGGCGACCGTCTGCTGCGCGAGGATGTCGAGAGGATTGCGGGGCACCTGGATCGCCTCGATCTTGCCCGCCAGCATCCGCTCGGTGACGATCGCGGTGTGCAGCACGTCGCCGCGGTGCTTCGGGAAGAGGGCGGCCCGGCTGATCTCGCCGACCTGGTGACCTGCTCGCCCGACGCGCTGCAGACCGGAGGCCGCGGACGGCGGAGCCTCGACCTGGATCACCAGGTCGACCGCACCCATGTCGATGCCGAGCTCGAGGCTGCTCGTCGCGACGACGCAGCGCAGGACACCGGACTTGAGCTCTTCTTCGACCTGGGCGCGCTGCTCTTTCGAGACCGACCCGTGGTGCGCCTTGGCGAGCACGGGGTCTGCTCCGGCGGTGGCACCTGCCTGCGCCATCATGGCTGCCGGCACGGAGGCCTCGGGCAGTGCGACGCCGATGCGCTCGGAGTAGATCTCGTTGAGTCGCCCGGTGAGGCGCTCGGCGAGGCGACGCGAGTTGGAGAACACGATGGTCGACTTGTTCTGCAGGATGCGATCGACGATCGCCTCCTCGACGTGGGGCCACACGGAGCCGGTGACCTCGGCGTACTCCGCATCCGCCGCGTCTCCCGCGTCCTTCGGCGCGCCGGGAGGGGGTGGCGGATTGGTCATGTCGTCCATCGGCACCACGACGCCCAGCTCGAACGTCTTGGACGCCGGCGGCGCGACGATCTCGACAGGCGCCGCGCCGCCGAGGAACCGCGCGACCTCGTCGATCGGACGCACGGTGGCCGACAGTCCGATGCGCTGTGCGGGTTGGTCGTGGCCGTGGGTGCGACGCAGCGCATCGAGACGCTCGAGGCTCACCGCGAGGTGGGCTCCGCGCTTGGTCGCGGCGACCGCGTGCACCTCGTCGATGATGACCGTGTGCACATCGCGCAGCGTCTCGCCGGCGCGACTGGTGAGCATCAGATACAGCGACTCGGGGGTCGTGATGAGGATGTCGGGCGGATCGGAGACCAGCTTGCGGCGATCGCTCGAGGTCGTGTCGCCCGAGCGCACGCCGACCGTCACCGAAGGGGCCTCGACGCCGAGCCGCCTGGCCGACTGGCCGATGCCGATGAGGGGCGAGCGCAGGTTGCGCTCCACGTCGACGCCGAGCGCCTTCAGCGGCGAGATGTAGAGGATGCGCGTGCGCGAGGCGTCGGCGGCCTTCGTGCGCTTCGCGGGAGGGGTGGGCTGCTCGATGCGCTCGCGGAACACGCTGTCGATCGCCCAGAGGAAGGCCGAGAGCGTCTTGCCCGAGCCGGTCGGTGCGACGACGAGCGCGTGCTTTCCGGCAGAGATCGCATTCCAGGCGCCCGACTGGGCGGGCGTGGGTTCGGGAAACGCACCCCGGAACCAGTCTTGCGTGGCAGGGGTGAAGCGTTCGAGCACGTCGCTCATCCCTCCATCATCACCCGTGCCACCGACATCGGGGTCGGCATTGTCCGAGGGTGAGGGCATGCTGTAGGCATGGCGACGCACACCACGAACTATGCGAGCACGTTCATCGAGGTCGCAGAAGACTGTCCCCTCGACCACGCCGAAGAGCCGCCGACGGGTGAGAGGCCCACGATCGCCGCACTGCACTATCGACTGATCGCGCAGGAGCCGTATGCGCGCACCTCCGACGACGTGATCTTCACCACGCATGCGCTGCGTGCCGGGATCGACCCCGACGACTCCGCCGCACGCGAGGCGTTCTTCTCGAAGGGGCAGCCCTGCCTGCGCTCATCACCGCTGGGAAAACGCTACGGGTGGGGGATCGCCCACGACGCCGAGGGGCGGGTCGCGCTCGTCCCTCGAGAATCCGAGGACTACACCCTGCTCGCCGCCGACCCCGCGATCGCCCATACCCGGGCGATGCGGAGCCGACGGGCGTGAGCTCACCTCGCGGTCAGTGAGCCGTCGACGTCGATCTCGAGCGTGAGTCCCAGGTCGAGACGCGCGAGGAACGCATCGTCATGACTCACGACCAGCACCGCCCCGCGGTATGCCCGGAGCGCCTCGACCAGCTGATCGACCGTGTCGATGTCGAGGTTGTTCGTCGGCTCGTCCAGCACCACGAGGTGGGGTGCGGGGTCCGAGAGCAGCAGTTTCGCCAGAGCCACGCGGAACCGCTCGCCGCCTGACAGAGCGGCGACAGGTCGCTCCGCGGTGGCCCCTCGGATGAGGAACCGTGCGAGGCGATTGCGCAGCTCCTTCTCGGGCACCTGCGGTGCGGCATCCGCGATGTTCTCGAATGCCGACCGGTTCTCGTCGAGCCCGTCGACGCGCTGCGGCAGGTAGCCGATCCGGTCGGTGAGAGCTGTCGCGACGAGGCGCGCTCCGGAGCTCCGGAGATCCGCGTCGTCACCTGACGGATCGGGCCGGTCCGCGTCGAGCGGCAGCGCTTCTCCGGAGTCGTGGCCGACGTCGGCCACGAGCCGTTCGAGCAGCGTGGTCTTTCCGGCGCCGTTGCGCCCGATCAGCGCGACCCGGTCGGGGCCCTGGATGATCCACGACCTCTCGCCGTCGCCGATCGTCGCGATGCGACGACTGCGTGACACCTGCGGATCCGGCAGCTCGATCTTCATCGACGCGTCGGACCTCAGGCGCCGCCCCGCCTCGTCGAGCGCGGTGCGGGCGGCATCCTCCTTCGCCCCGACCTCCGTGCGCAGCCTGCCCGCCGACACCTCGGCCGCCATCTTGCGCCCGTGGGCCACGATCTTCGGCACGCGCTTCTCGATCTCGGCCTTCTTGGCGGTGCGCGCTCGGTGGGCGAGCTTGACCTCGGCCTCGATGCGCTGGCGCTTCTCCTTGCGGAACTCCTGTTTCGCCGTCACCTCCGCCTGCCTCGCGGCATCCTGCTCGGCGTCCAACCAGGCGCGCCATTCGGAGTACGGCCCGCCGAACACGCTCAGCGTCTGGGCGTAGAGCTCGGCGGTGTCGTCCATCAGTTCGAGCAGCGACAGGTCGTGGCTGACAACGATGAGTGTGCCCTTCCACGAGCGGACCATCGCCGCGAGTCTCGCGCGGGCGTCGCGGTCGAGATTGTTGGTCGGTTCGTCGAGCAGGGTGATCGGCGCGCGCCGGAGACGGATGCCGGCGATCGCGACCAGCACGGCCTCACCACCCGACAGCTCGCCGACCCTCCGGTCGAGGAACTCGGGGGCGAGCCCGGCGTCTGCCAGGGACATCTCGGCGCGCGCTTCGATGTCCCACTCGTCGCCGACCGTGTCGAAGTGCACCTCATCGACGTCGCCCGCGCCGATCGCACGGACGGCATCGAGGGCGGGAGCCACTCCGAGAAGATCGGCGACCCGGCGGTCGACGTCGAGTGTGAGCTGCTGCGGCAGGTAGGCGACCTCGCCGGTGGTGGTGAGGTGCCCGGCCGTCGGGGTCAGCTCGCCCGCCATCAGCCGCAGCAGCGTGGACTTGCCGGCGCCGTTGCGACCGACGAGGCCGGTGCGACCGGAGCCGAATGATCCGGAGACCGAGTCGAGCGCTGACGTGCCGTCGGGCCAGGTGAAGGTGAGTCGATCGAGGGTGACCGATGAATGAAGAGTGGGGACTGACATGGTGTCTCCTGTCCGGTGCGAGGGTGCACTGACACCGGTCGCCCGATGGGCCCGTCTGAGCGGGTCGCTGTCGAAGGACAGCGGGCGGTGGTCTGCCGTGGAGTCGGCGATCGTCGGGTCAGCGCGCGGAAAGATGAGCGCGGAGGCGACGGATCAGATCAAAGGACTTCCAGACACGGCGGACAGGACTCAACGACGATACCCGGGCGTGTCGGAGTTTCGCAACCCCGGGCGTGTCGCGGCTGCGTGCGGGGGCGGTCACGCCTCGACGGCGCGCTCCAACCACTTCGTGAGGAACGCGCGCACGTCTCGGAGCTCCTCCTCCGAGATGCTGTGCGTGAGCCCGGTGTAGACGCGTCCGGACAACTCGGAGTGCGCCGCAAGCCACTCGGCGGTGTGCGCGACCAGCGCCTGGGGGATCACCTGGTCGTTCGTGCCTCGGCCCCAGAAGACGTGCGGTCGCGCCTCGGTCAGCGCATCGTCGCCCGGCAGCTCGCCGGGCGCGGCGTAACCGCTGAGGGCCACCACGGTGTCGATGCTCCCGGGCGCGAGTCGCATGGCCTGCAGGGCGACGGCGGCACCCTGCGAGAACCCGAGAAGGGCCACGGCAGGGGCGTCGGCCCTGACATCGTCGAGCCAGCGCAGGAACGCCTCTGCCGCGACGGTGACGGATGCCGAGCTGCGGCCGTCGAGACCCTCGATGGCGTACCACGAGCGCCCGGGCATCGGCCACGGGGGAGCGAGCGGGGCGGCGACGGACGCGACCACGATGCCGTCCGGCAGGTAGGGGACGAGACCGAACAGGTCGTGCTCGTCGGCGCCGTATCCGTGCAGCAGCACCAGCAGCGGCATCCCCGCGCGATCTTCCGTCGACCAGCGCGTGAGGAGCCCGTCGATCATCAGTTCTTCGCTCACGGTCCCATCCTGCCAGCGCCGTCCGACACCCGCAGGAGACGATCATCGGATCGTATGCCGGTCGTGGCCTCAAGTCGGTGTTCGCCGGAGGGCGCTGCTGGTAGAAAGGAGACATGGCCGTCCGCACACCTGATCCCGACCCCGAGCCCGACGACGGCATGGAGGGCTTCGGCGCCGCACAGCCCTCGCGTGACTCCAACCCGGGGTGGTTGAGCGACTTCGAGCTGGCGGAGGCGAGACGCCATCTGCCCATGCTCTACGTCGAGGCGATCCCGGTGAGGACCGATGGCTCCGGGCAGGTGACCGAGATCGGCATCCTGCTGCGTTCGACGCCCATGGGCGAGATGACGCGCACCATCGTCTCGGGGCGAGTGCGGTTCGGCGAGACGATCCGCGATGCGCTGTTCCGCCATGTCGAGAACGATCTGGGCCCGATGGCGTTCCCGCTGCTGCCGCCGCAGCCGCTGCCCTTCACGGTCGCCGAGTACTTCCCGATCCCGGGGGTCAGCGCCTACCACGATGACCGTCAGCATGCCGTCTCGCTCGCGTTCGTGGTGCCGGTCACCGGCACGTGCGAGCCGCGCCAGGATGCACTCGAGGTCACCTGGTTCTCGCCCGAGGCCGCGGCATCGGACGCCGTCGCCGCCGAGATGGAGGGCGGGCGAGGCACCCTCATCCGCCTGGCGCTCGCGAACCTCGGTCTGCTGCGCTAGCCGCTCCGCTCAGTTCCGCTCAGCTCAGCGTGTCGTGAGGCGCGCGAGCTCTGCGACGAACTCGTCGACGTCGGACTCCTCGGTGTCGAAGCCGCACATCCACCGCACCTCGTTGCGCGCGGCATCCCAGTCGTAGAAGCGGAACTTCTCGCGCAGCTGGTCGGCGATGCCATCGGGCAGCTGCGCGAACACGCCGTTCGCCTGGGTCGGCTGCGTGAACGAGACGCCGGTGATCTCGCCGGCCGCGATGCCGGCCTCGATCGCCCCGCGCAGCCGCTGCGCCATGGCGTTCGCGTGCTGGGCGTTGCGCAGCCACAGGTCTCCTTCGAGCAGCGCGATGAGCTGGGCGGAGACGAAGCGCATCTTCGACGAGAGCTGCATGTTGAACTTGCGGGAGTACTGCAGTCCGTTCGATGCCTCGGGGTTCAGCACCACGATGGCCTCGCCGAGCATGGCGCCGTTCTTCGTGCCGCCGAAGCTGAGCACGTCGACGCCGGCGTCGCGGGTGAACGCGCGCAGCGGCACGTCGAGGGCTGCGGCCGCGTTCGAGATGCGCGCGCCGTCGAGGTGCAGGGTCATGCCGCGTTCGTGCGCGTGATCGGCGAGAGCCCGGATCTCGTCGACGGAGTAGAGGGTGCCGAGCTCGGTCGACTGCGTGATCGAGACCACGAGCGGCTGCGCGCGGTGCTCGTCGCCCCAGCCCCAGGCCTCGCGGTCGACGAGCTCGGGCGTGAGCTTGCCGTCCTCGGTCGGCACGGCGAGGATCTTGAATCCGCCGATCTTCTCGGGCGCTCCGCCCTCGTCGACGTTGATGTGCGCGGAGGATGCCGCGATGACGGCTCCCCAGCGGGGCAGCATCGACTGCAGGCCGGTGACGTTCGCACCCGTGCCGTTGAACACCGGGAACGCCTGGATGCCCTCGCCGAAGTGGGCGCGGAACACCTCCTGCAGACGTGCGGTGTAGGCGTCCTCGCCGTACGCGACCTGGTGGCCGCCGTTCGCCGCTGCGATGGCCGCGAGGACCTCGGGGTGGACGCCGGAATAGTTGTCGCTGGCGAAGCCCCGGACCGCGGGGTCATGCTGAATAGTCACCGCACAAGCCTACGGGCGGATGCCGAGCCCGGCGTCCCCCGGCCGGCATACCGCTCTAGCGAATGTCCGAGGCCCCGCCTACCCTCTAATTCATGGAGCGCAGCGCTGCGAAGACCGCCTTCGCGAACGTCCTCGTCAACACGCTCATCGCGAACGTGACGACGAGCTTTCTGTGGTTCGCGCTGACCTTCTGGGTCTACATCGAGACGCAGTCCGTGCTCGCGACCGGCGTCATCGGCGGCGCGTACATGCTGTTCATCGCCTTCTTCGCGATGATCTTCGGCACCATCGTCGACCGCAATCGCAAACACACGGTGATGCTGCTCTCGAGCGTCATCTCGGCGGTCGCCTTCCTGATCGCCGGCGTTCTCTACGTCTGGCAGTCGGAGGCGGCGCTGCTCGACCTCGGCGGTCCGTGGTTCTGGCTGTTCTCGGCGATCATCCTGTTCGGCGGGGTGATCGAGCAGCTCCGCAACATCGCGCTCTCGACGACCGTCACGCTGCTCGTCCCCGAAGATCGACGGGCCAATGCCAACGGCCTGGTCGGCACGGTGCAGGGTCTGGCCTTCCTCGTGACCAGCGTCTTCTCCGGGTTGTCTATCGGCTTCCTGGGCATGGGGTGGACGCTCGCGATCGCGATCGGCGCGATGGTGCTGACCTTCGTGCACCTGCTCTTCATCCGCATCCCCGAGGGGGCGCCGCAGCCAGACCCCGATGCGAAGAGCGCCCTCGACTTCCGCGGCAGTGTCGCGGCGATCCGGCTGGCCCCCGGACTGTTCGCGCTGATAATCTTCTCGACGTTCAACAACCTCATCGGCGGCGTGTACATGGCGCTGATGGATCCGTACGGTCTCACGCTCTTCGACGCGCAGATGTGGGGCTTCGCGCTGGCGTTCGCGTCGACCGGGTTCCTGATCGGCGGTGGGCTCGTGGCGAAGTTCGGCCTCGGGGCGAAACCCATGCGCACCCTGCTGCTCGTCGTGATCGCGATGGGCATCCTGGGGTCGGTGTTCATGTTGCGCGAATGGTGGCCGCTCTACGTCGTCGGCATGTGGATCTACATGGCCCTCGTGCCGCCCGTCGAGGCGGCCGAGCAGACCATCATCCAGAAGGTCGTCCGCTATGACAGGCAGGGGCGTGTGTTCGGCGTCGCCGCGGCGATGGAGGCCGCAGCCGCTCCGATCACGGCATTCCTCATCGCGCCGATCGCGGAGTTCCTGATCATCCCGTACATGAGGACGCCCGAGGGGCAGCAGCAGTGGGAATGGCTGCTGGGTGAGGGTGAGGCTCGGGGCATCGCCCTGATCTGCCTGTTCGCGGGCATCATCATGGTGATCGCCGCGACGCTGGCCTTCTTCACGAAGTCGTATCGCAAGCTCACCGAGCTCTACGCGAACGCGCCGGAGCAGAATCCCGGCGACGGCGAACCCGACGGCGACGGCGCACCGGACGACGCAGGCGAGAACACGGGCGGCGGCACGGGCACCGGCGCCGAGTGGAACGCGGACGCGGTGGCCGAGGGCCGAGCGGATTCCGCGGAGGACCGCAGCGTCGATGCGCGCGTCGCGGATGCTCCGCCGCCCCTCCGAGGGCTCCCTCCTGAGGTGCCGGAGGCGCGCCGCTAGCGGAACGGCGTCACCAGCCGAACGCGTCGGCAGCGGAACGGGCTGCGGCGTTCAGTCGAGCGTGATGATCCGGTCGTTGAGATCGGCGGCGTCCGCATCCCACAGCGCGAGCACCTGCGGCGCGAGCGAGTCCGGGTCCAGTGCCTTGGCGCGGAAGACGACCGATGCCGCGCGCAGGGGCTCGACGGCATCCCGCGCTGCCTTCGCGAAGCCCTGCGCCACCGCGCGCGTCCACGCCTCGCTCGCGGCCTTGACGGCGGCGTAGTTCGCGCCTCCCGCCAGAGGGCGACCGACCGCTGTCGACGAGACGATCGCGAAACGTCCGGCGTCAGAGGCGCGCAGCAGGGAGTCGAAGGCGCGGCTGGTGGCGCGCACCGCATCGAACGCGGGCATAAGCGCGTGCAGGTCGTCGTCGGTCTGCCCGGCGAGGCCCCCTCCGCCGCGCCAGCCGCCGACCAGCGGGATCACGGCGTCGATCGCCTGCAGGCGGGAAGCGAGTTCCGTCATCGACGCCAGCGAGGTCGCGTCGGCCACCTCGACCTGTGCGCCGAGTGCGTCGAGCGCGTGCAGCCGTTCTGAGGATCGACCGGTGGCGACGACGCGCGCGCCGGCGTCGACGAGTGCTCGCGCCAGGGCGAGGCCAGACGGGCTGGTGGCTCCGGCGAGGAGGATCGTGCGGTCGCTGACGCTCATGTGCTCAACTCTCGTGAAGAAACAGTTCTGCGGCCACCCCGGGCAGGAATGGCCGCAGACGCTGCGTCCGGTCGCACCACACGATCGGACCCCAGAAATGCGCGATTCGAGTCAGTCGTCGGTGCCCCGGATGCCGACGGTCGACTCGATGACCGCCTTCATCTTCTTGTCGAGGGTCTCGAAGAACATCGACAGCGGGAACTCGTCGTCCATCACGGCATCCGTGTAACCCTTCGGCGCGCCGGCGAGGATCTCGTCCGACAAACCGCGGGCCCACTGCGATGCCGGGTGCGGCGTGAGCGTGCCGCGCACGAGGTCGTACGCGGCGAGCCAGTGCGCGACCTTCGGGCGGTCGATCGAGTGCCAGTACAGGTCGTCGATCGCGTCGCCCAGAGCCACGACGGCATCCGGCACGTTGTCCCAGTCGAAGGTGAGCGCCGTGTCGGTCCAGTGCAGCACGCCGCGCTGGTGCAGCCAGGCGAACAGCAGCTGTCCGCCGACGGCGTCGTAGTTGCGCGTGCGGGTGCCGGTGATCGAGAAGCGGAAGATCCGGTCGAAGATCACCGCGTACTGCACGAGGTGCGCGTAGTCGTGCATCTCCTGCTCGGTCTCGGTGAGCTCCTCACCCGCGGCGATGCGGGCCGCGAGGGTGCGCTCGATGTTCACCGACTCGCGGAACGCCGTCATGTCGCAGCGCATCTCCTCGAGCGAGTAGAGGAAGAACGGCATCCGCTGCTTGATCATGAACGGGTCGAAGGGCAGGTCGCCGCGCATGTGGGTGCGGTCGTGGATGATGTCCCACATGACGAAGGTCTTCTCAGCCACCTGCTGATCGTCGAGCATCGCGCTCGCGCGTTCAGGCAGGTCGAGGTTGGTGATCGCGGCAGCGGCGCGGGTGACCCGGCGGTAGCGTGCGGCCTCGCGGTCCTGGAAGATCGCGCCCCATGTGAACGAGGGGATCTCGCGCATCGCGACGGTCTCGGGGAACAGCACGGCCGAGTTGGTGTCGTAGCCGGGCGTGAAGTCGACCAGACGCAGCGAGACGAACAGCTTGTTGCCGTAGTCGCCGGCCTCGAGGGCGGCGATGAACTCGGGCCAGATCGTCTCGACGATCAGCGCCTCGACGAGTCGGTCGCTCGATCCGTTCTGCGTGTACATCGGGAAGACGACCAGGTGGCGGATGCCGTCGACGCGGTGCTGCTGCGGCTGGAACGCCAGGAGCGAGTCGAGGAAGTCCGGCACGCCGAAGCCCTCCGAGACCCAGCGGTCGAAGTCGACGACGGAGGCCGCGAGGTACTCTGCGTCGTGCGGGAAGGCGGGAGCGAGTGCGCGGATGCCGGCGGTGATCGCGGCGACGAGGTCGCGCGCCGTGGCGTGGTGCGCGGCATCCGGGATCGATCCGTCCTTGATCTGCATCTCGCGGATCGCGATCGCGGCGTCCTTGAGCTGAGCCCAGGCGACGCTCTGCTCGGCGATCGATGCGTCCTCGACGACCTCGGGTTCGCCGACGATGGCCTGAACAGCGGTGCTGTGGGCAGAAATGATGGACATCGGGACCTCCGATCGGAGAGTTTGACGGAAAGATTCCGGCATATACGGAATCCTGACGATAATATTACATCTATGGATGACTCTGTCGACCGCGCGATCCTGGCCGAGATCTCACGAGACGGCCGTGCGACACTGTCCCAGTTGTCCGATGCTGTCGGCCTCTCCGTGTCGGCCGTGCAGTCACGTCTGCGTCGCCTCGAGACGCGCGGGATCATCACCGGCTACCGCGCGATCCTCGACCCCGAACTCGTCGGCACGCCCCTGTCCGCCTTCATCGAGATCACGCCGCTCGACCCGGCGCAGCCCGACAACGCCCCCGAGCTTCTCGAACACCTCGACGCGATCGAGGCGTGCCACTCGATCGCGGGAGACGCCAGCTACATGCTGTTCGTGCGGGTCGCCTCGCCCCGCGCGCTGGAAGAGCTCGTGCGCGACATCCGGCTGGCCGCGAACGTGAGCACCCGCACCACGGTCGTGCTGCAGACCTACTACGAGCACCGGCCGATCATCTCGGTCGCGCCGGACGCATCCGCATAGCGCGGACGCGCGGTGCTCATAGGGCGGCGCCGACCATCGCCTCGCCGAGGGGCGTGCGCAGATGCAGCATCCTCGCGCCGTCGCGCTCGCTCGAGATCAGTCCCGCATCGCGCAGCACGGTGAGGTGGTGGGATGCGGTCGACACCGCGATTCCCGCGTCCTGAGCGACCTGCGAGGTCGTGCGGGACGTGCCGGATCCGAGGAGGATGCCGGCGCGAGCGGGGCCGAGGAGGGCGCCCAGCGCCCCGGAGATCTCGGCGGCGTCCCTCGACCAGCCGGCGGTCACCCCGCGCGCCGGGTAGAACAGCGTGGGTTGCGCCGGCGGCTCGGTGAGCACCATGCACCCCCATGTCGACATCACCGACGGAACGAGCACCAGCCCGCTTCCGTGGCAGTCGACGACCTCGCTGTGGCGTCGCAGCGAGACGCGCACGGCCCCGTCGCCCCAGGTCACCTTCGGGTGGAGACCCCCGGCCATCTCTCTGATCCCCGACGTGGCGATCACGCGCGATCGGACCGCGATGTCGGCTCGCAGCAGCCGATCCAGCTGCGGCCAGACCGGCGCCAGTGCGGCATCCCACATCTCCGACCAGGCGTCTGCGATCATCGCCCGCGCTCGTTCGGGCTGCTGCTGCATGTCGCGCAGCGCGCGTCGGCGAGCGCCGGTCGAGCGGATGACCATCTTGCCGAGGTCGACGCGCAGCGGATCGAGGGGTGCGCTGCGCAGCGCCGACAGCTCGGTCTCCGGTGTCATGTCCCATGCGGGGGCGGTCGTGAAGAAGTCGGGAAGATAGCCGTCATCGCCGACGACGACGGCGAGCAGGCGGAAGCTCTCGCGAGGCAGCCGATCGCGCACGGCGCGCAGCCATCCCCACTGCAGGGGATGCTGGGCCGGCCGCAGCAGCACGCGCACGGCGTGGGCGAGCTCATGCCCGGGGGATATGCCGAATCGCACCGCCTGGATGTCTCCGGGGCTCAGAAGGAACTCCACGCGGTGGTCGGGATGCTCGACGCCCTCGCGTGGCGTGCCGGCACCTGCGACGACAGAGTTTCGATCCACATCGAAACTCTAGCTCGTTCATCACGGCCTGTCGAGACTGGGCTCATGAACACCACGTCATCTGCTCTCGCAGCCGTCGCCGCAGCGGACATCCGCATCGGAACCGGGAACAGCCGACGCTTCGTCGGCGCGGATCACGGTGCGGCCATCTCCTACTTCTACGTCGAGAATCAGCCCGGCGACGGGCCCGGGCTGCACTGGCATCCCTACCCCGAGACGTGGGTGGTGCTCGAAGGCACGGCGCGCATCACGGTGGGCGCGGACACGATCGTCGCCTCCGCCGGTGACACGGCAACGGGCCCGGCCTTCGTGCCACACTCCTTCACGAACATCGGTCGCGGAACGCTGCGCCTCATCGGCATCCATGCGTCCGCCACGATCATCCAGACCTTCCTCTCCGAGGACTGACCAACGACACACCAGGAGCACCCATGTCCTTCCAGGCATACCTCGACAAGGTCGAGACGCAGACCGGCCTCACCCCGCGGCAGTTCATCGAACTGGCGAAGGAGCAGGGCTTCGACGAGACGACCAAGTCCACCGTCGTCCTCAACTGGCTCAAGCAGGACTACGGCCTCGGGCACGGGCATGCCCAGGCGATGGTCCACGTGATCCTCAAGGGGCCGAAGATCAGCGACAAGCACGTCGGCAAGGGCGGCGCGCACGGCGATGCGTCCGACACGCTCTGGCTCGACGGCAAGGACACCAACCCCGACGGCTGATCCCGCCCGCCCACCGCACGACCGAGAACACCCAGAACACCGCACCGAGGAGCCACATGGCAGTCCGCGTCGATCTCAACGTCTCTCTCGACGGATTCGCGACGACCACCGACCAATCACCCGAGAATCCGTTCGGCGAGGACTGGTCGCGTCTGGTCGCGGCGTACACCGCGACGCGGACGTTCCGCAGCCGCGTGCTCGGCGACACGTCGGGTGCCGGCACGACCGGCGTCGACGAGAGATACGCCCAGGAGTACTTCGAGGGCGTCGGCGCCGAGATCATGGGTGCCGGGATGTTCGGTCTGCACCAGAACCCCGATGACACCGAGTGGCGCGGATGGTGGGGCGACGAGCCGCCGTTCGAGGTGCCGGTCTTCGTGCTCACGCATGCACGGCGCGAGCCGATCGAGTTCGCCAACGGGACCGTCTTCCACTTCCTCGAGACGACCCCGGAGGAGGCGCTCGCCCGGGCTGCAGCGGTGGCCGGCGACCGGGACGTGCGCGTCGGCGGCGGCATCGACGTCGTGCGGCAGTTCCTGCGCAGGGGCCTGGTCGACCGGCTGCACCTTGCGGTCAACCCGCTCGTGATCGGCAGCGGGCAGCGCATCTGGGACGGACTGCGCGGCATCGAGAACGACTACGAGCTGCGTTCCGAGGTGGCCGAGAGCGGTGTCATCCATCTGAACTTCCGCCGAGACTGAGGCGCAGAGGGGGCGTCCATCGGCGCCCCCAGTAGGATTCCCTGCGTGGCAGCATCCTCGAAGCGCAAGAAGAATCAGCCCCGTGTGAGCGGCAATCCCGCGAAGCGGGCGAGCGGCAATCCGGCGACCCAGACCGCCATCGACGCCGGGCCCGTCACAGTCCGCGACTGGATCGGCGCCGCACGGCTGCGCACTCTGCCGCTCGCCGTCGCCCCCGTCGTCATCGGCACCGGCGCCGCACGCAGCACCGGTCCGGAGTTCCACTGGGTGATCGCGCTCGCGTGCCTCGCGGTCGCCGTGCTGCTGCAGGTCGGCGTCAACTTCGCGAACGACTACAGCGACGGCATCCGGGGCACCGATGCCGTGCGCGTCGGCCCGGCCCGCCTGACGGCATCCGGTCGGGTGAAGCCCCGCACCGTGCTCGTCGCCGCGTTGGTCTTCTTCGCACTCGCTGCGGCGGTCGGCGTCGCGATCGTGGTCCGCACCGAGCAGTGGTGGATGCTGGCCATCGGCGCCGCGTGCATCATCGCCGCGTGGTTCTACACCGGCGGCAAGAGGCCCTACGGGTACAACGCTCTCGGCGAGGTGTTCGTCTTCATCTTCTTCGGCCTCGTCGCGACGCTCGGCACGACGTGGGTGCAGGCGTTCGAACTGCCCCAGCAGGCGTGGCTCGGGGCGATCGCGGCGGGCCTCTTCGCCTGCGCCGTGCTCCTCGCCAACAACCTGCGCGACATCGATCAGGATCGCCTGGTCGGCAAGCGCACGCTGACGGTGCTGATCGGCAAGCGCGCGACCCAGGTGCTCTTCACGCTGTTCGTGATCGTGCCCTTCGGCATCCTCGCGTTCATCGCGCTGCTGTACCCGATCGCGTGGATCGGGCTGCTCGCGCTGCTCGCCGGGCTCCCGGCCATCCTGATCGTCTGGACCTATCGTCAGGCGAAGGAGCTCGTCACGGCCCTGGCGCTGACATCGCTGACCGCACTCCTCTATGCCGGTGCGTTCTTCTGGGCCCTCGCCGGCTGAGCCGCCGATCGAACCGGCTGGCGCTGTGCGTCAGGCCCTCTCGGCGCCGTCGATCGCGTCGTCCTCGACGTCGGCGTCCTTCTGCGCGGCGGAGCTCTTGCCTTCGCGGCGCTCGACGATCCGGGCCGAGGCGTCGGTGAGCGGCCGGCGCAGGAACAGCATCGAGATGCTCACGCCGATGAGCGCGGCGAAGATCGCGGCGAGCCACCAGTACTCGCGGAAGATCGGGAAGAAGAACCACATGATCGCCAGCGGCACGAGGAAGGCCAGCAGACGCAGCACGGTGTAGACGAGGAAAGGTGCACGGTTCTTCACCTGCCCAGTCTACGTTCGCGACCTGAGGGGTCAGCTGTCAGCCGTCGATGCCCAGCGTCCGGAACGGGATGCCGCGAACGACGCGCTTCCACGGGTGCTCGCCGAGCGACCACAGCAGCTTCTCGTCGAGGTCGAGCGCGAGGTCCTCGCAGCCGACGGGCAGCGGCACCCGGTCGCGTGCCAGCGAATCGCGGTTCCCCGTCCACAGGACGCCGGGTCGCATGTGATCCGACTGCGAGACGAAGTGCCGGTCACCCCAGCGGACGGCGCCCTGCATGTGCGTGATGCCTGGCGAGAAACGGCTGATCTCGCGGAACTCGTCGCCATCGCCGTCCGGCACGGAGAACTCGCCGATGCGTCCCTCGTCGTCGCGGGTGTACTCGCCGATGAGCACCCTCCGCAGGGGCACTCCCTCGTCGTCGTAGACGCGGCCGAGGTACGAGCAGCGGAGGTCGAGCGGGTGCACGCGGGTGCGCACCGCGACGAGCGCGGTGGCCCGCAGACCGCGTCCCCGCGCGCCGGCGAGGCGTCGCGCCTCCGGGCCGCGGACGCGCCGGATGTCGGCGAGGTCGAACTCCCAGATGCCACGGCCGGTGGCTGCGACGAACAGGCGGTCGTCGAACCACGCGAGTCCGCCGGCGTGGATCCGGGCGGGCTGGAGCTCGCCGTCCTCGTCGATCGCGAGCAGCACGTCGAGATGTCGGGAGCGCTCGAGGTCGACGAACGCGACCCGCGATGCCAGGTGGTGTCCGTCGAGCTGCTGCCGGAACCAGCTCACGGCGAGAGTCCGACGCCCCTGCCACAGGCCCAGGTCGATGCCCTGCGGGTACCAGCGGCGGGTCCAGGTGCGGGCGCTCAGCCACCGCAGGTCGACCGTGCTGCGGCGCTTCTGCCGCACCGGGCGCCACGTCGTTCCGAACGGCCAGAGCATGCTCCCATCGTCGCCGATCCCCGGGCGCGGTGCGAATCCGGCATCGCCACGCCGGGGTCGACCGAGATCACGTCACCGCGCGTTCACCCGCAGGCCGCCGACCGGCAAGGAGCGCCTGAGAGCATTCCGACACCGTCGACCCGGGGGAGTTCTGTGCGCACACCGCTCGTGACCGTCATCCTGCCCGCCAAGGACGCAGGCGCCTACATCGGCACGACGCTCGAGACGCTGACACGGCAGTTCGACGATCCCGCCGCGCTCAAGCTGGTGGCGATCGACGACGGCTCCCGTGATGACACCGGCATGCTCATGCGACGTTACGCCGAGCGCTTCCCGCACGCCGAGGTCATCGTCAACGCCCGGCCGAAGGGGCTCGCGAGCGCCCGCAATCAGGGGCTCGAGCGGGTCGACGGCGACGCGTTCTGCTTTCTCGACGGCGACGACTGGATGCAGCCGGGGCGGCTCTCGGTGCTGGTGCGCCGACTGCATGAGCTGCGCTGCGACATGCTCCGCACCGATCACGTCACCGTGAAGGACGGCGTGCGCACCCTCGTGCCGGCGCCTCACCCGTGGCGCGAGGCGGTCGGCTCTCCGCGCGACGCGATCCTGCCCGAGAACGAGCCGACCATGGTCGACTATCCGTTCGCGTGGGCCGGCATCCTGCACCGTCGCCTGATCGACGAGGGACTCGCGGGGTTCACACCCGGCCTGTTCACCGCCGAGGATCGTCCGTGGATCTGGCGTCTGCATCTGCGGGCCCGGTCGTTCGCGGTGGTCGACGCTCCTGCCCTGCTCTACCGCCGGGGGGTGTCGACATCGCTCACCCAGGTGCGCGACCGCCGCCAACTGGACTTCGTGCGGGCGATGGGCGAGGTGCTCGACATCGTCGAGGCGGATGCCGAGGCCGACCGCTTCCTCCCGAAGGCGGTGTGGAGCGTGATGGCCCTCTCGTCCCGGCACCTGGTGCGATCGAGGCGGATGACGCCGTCGCTGCGCGCCGAGATGCGCGCGGGCCTCCGCGGGCTGCTGGCCCGCCTGCCCCAGAGTGAGACGACGGCCGTGCTGTCGCGCCTCGACGGGCCGCGTCGCCGCGTGCTCGCCCCGCTGCTGCGTGCGGTCGGACGTGCGGCATGACTCAGCTCTTCGCGGTGCACAGCGCCTATGGGCTCGCGACCGTCGCCGCCGCGCTCGACGGCGGGCTGCTCGGCGAGCACGGCGAGCGCGTGCTCGTGCCGTTCGTGTCCTCGCGGGTGCCCGAGACGTCCGTGGGCATCGTCGCCGACCCGGCGCTCGCGAGCCTCCGCGACCGGTTCGACCGGATCGAGGATCTCGACGCGCTGCTCGGTCCGCTCCATCCGAGCTCCTGGAAGCCGGATGCCGGCGACCTGCCGCTGCTGCGGCGACTGCTGACGAAGGCATGGGGGATCGACCCCGGCGACCTCGAACTGCTCGTGCAGAGCCCGCAGGTCGCCCCGGCGCGCGTCCTGATGCAGATCTTCCCTCATGCGCGTCTCACGATCATCGGCGACGGGCTCATGACGTACTCGCCGATGCGGGTGCGGATGCCGCACACGATCACCGCTCGGATCGGCCGCGTCGTGCACGTCGACGTGGTGCCGGGGGTCACACCGCTGGTGGGTTCGCCCGTCGCGACGCCGGTGCCGGTCTCACCCGATCTGTTCCGGGCGGTGCTCGCCGAGACCGCCGAGGCGGTCGACGACACGGCGGAGCTCGACAGCGCGCTCGACGGAGAGCCGACAGTGCTCGTCCTCGGCCAGTACCTGTCTGCCCTCGGCCTGGTCGGCGAGCGCGAGGAGATCGCGCTGCAGAAGGAGATGATCGATCGTGCGGCCGGCCGGCGACCGCAGCACATCGTCTTCAAGCCGCACCCGTCGGCGCCGCCTCGGCTCAGCGACGCACTGCGCGACCGAGCAGCGGTCCACGACATCGACTTCCGCGAGTACCGCGGCGCGCTCGCCGCAGAGGCGCTGGCCGAGCGGGTCGATGCCAGGGCCGTGATCGCCGGGTTCTCGACGGCGCTGCCGACCGTCCAGGCCCTGTTCGGTCGAGAGATCGAGGCGGTGGGCACCGACACCGTGCTCGCACGTCTGACCCCGTACGAGAACAGCAACCGGGTGCCTGCGACGATCGTGGACGCGCTGACCAGGCCGGACTCCCCGTATCGCGATCCGGCGCGCATGCAGCTCCTGATCGACGCGGTCGGCTACGTCATGCAGCCCGTCGTCGCCGCACACCTCCGCGATCGTGCCGAGCAGCTGCTCTCCGGCATCCGCCCGTCCGATCGCGATCGCTACTTCGCGCCCGAGAGGCTGATCGAACTGCGGTTGCCCGGGGCGCCGCGCGAGACGGCGATCCGTCGCGTGCTGCGCCCGGTGGGCGGCATCGGTCGAGTCGAGCAGGTGCGGCTCACCGTGCTCGCCGCGCGGCGCAGACTCTCGCGTGCCTGGCGCGTGCTCAGAGGGCGATGACGGACGATGACGGGCGATGACGGCGAGGGGACGAGCGGCATGATCGACGAGCAGCAGCAGCAGAGGACGGATGTCGGCAGGGTCGTCGCCATCATCCCGGCACGTGGCGGGTCGAAGGGCGTGCCGCGCAAGAACCTGCGCCGTGTGGGCGGTGTGCCTCTCATCGAACGCGCCGTGCGCACGGCGCTGGAGGCCGAGGGCATCGACCTCGTGGTGGTGTCGACCGACGACGACGAGATCGCGGCGGTGAGCGAGGCGGCCGGGGCGCGAGTCGTGCGGCGTCCGACCGCGATCTCCGGCGACACGGCGTCGTCGGAGTCGGCCATCCTGCATGCTCTCGACGAGCTCGCCGCCGGGGGAGACCGGGCTGACGTGGTGGCCTTCCTGCAGGCGACATCGCCGTTCATCCCGCGCGAGGCCCTGTCTCGTGCCGTGCGCGAGGTGAGCGAGCGTCGGGCGGACAGCGTGTTCGCGGCCCATGAGACCTACGGATTCCTCTGGGCACGCAGCGCGGATGCCGACGCAGCCGTCGCACTCAACCACGACGCCGCGCGTCGCCCGCGTCGCCAGGATCGCGAGCCGCACTACCTCGAGACGGGCGCGTTCTACGTCTTCCGCGCTGAGGGCTTCCGTGAGGCGGAGCACCGCTTCTTCGGCCGCATCCGCATCGCCGAGGTGCCCGAATGGACGGCGATCGAGATCGACGACGAGCAGCAGCTCCGCATCGCCCGAGCGCTCGCCGCCCTTCACGAGAGCCCGGACCGGGTGCCGGTGCGAGCGATCGTGACCGACTTCGACGGCGTGCACACCGACGACACGGCGACGGTCGACGCCGACGGCATCGAACGGGTGCGGGTGAGCCGGGAAGACGGCATGGGGGTGTCGCTGCTGCGGCGGGCCGGCATCCCGATGCTGATCCTCTCCACCGAGGTCAACGCGGTGGTGCGGGCTCGGGCCGACAAGCTGCGCGTTCCGGTGCTGCACGGCATCGACGACAAGGAGTCCGCGCTGCGCGGGTGGGCAGAGGAGGTCGGCATCGCGCTGGCCGACATCGCGTACCTGGGCAACGACGTGAACGACCTGCCGGCGCTGCGCATCGTCGGCTGGCCGGTGGCGGTGGCCGACGCGCATCCGCTGGTGCTCGAGGCCGCCAGGGTCGTGCTGACGCGCCGGGGCGGCCACGGCGCCGTCCGCGAGCTGATCGAACGGGTGTTGCCCGCCTGACCGGTGCCGGTAACCCTCCTGTCGTTCGGCGTTCACCCCCGGCGCGTACTCAGGAGAGAAGGCCATTTCGACGACCGGAGGAACCATGACTGTCAGCATCGGCTCACGCGTGATCGGCGGCGGTCACCCCGCCTATGTCATCGCGGAGATCGGCCTCAACCACAACGGCGACGTCGACCTCGCCAAGCGCCTGATCGACGTCGCGGCGAAGGCGGGAGCCGACGCCGTGAAGTTCCAGAAGCGCACCCCCGAGATCTCCACCCCCGAGCACATGCGCGATGTTCCGCGCGAGACGCCATGGGGCACCATGAGCTACCTCGACTACCGCCGCCGCGTCGAGTTCGGCCGTGACGAGTACATCGCGATCGGCGATCACGCCACGATGCTCGGGCTCGACTGGTTCGCGTCGCCGTGGGACGTGCCGAGCGTCGCCTTCCTCGAAGACCTCAACGTCGTGGCGCACAAGGTCGCCTCCGCGAGCCTGACCGACACCGAGCTGCTCGTCGCGCTGCGCGAGACCGGCAAGCCCGTCATCCTCTCCACCGGCATGTCGACGATCGAGCAGATCGATCGCGCCCTCACGACCCTCGGCACCGACCGGGTGGTGCTGATGCACGCCACCTCGACGTATCCGCTCGAGCCCGAAGAGGCCAACCTGCGCGCGATCGCCACCCTGCGCGACCGCTACCCCGGTGTTCCGGTCGGATACTCGGGCCACGAGCGGGGGCTGCAGATCTCGCTCGCCGCCGTCGCGATCGGAGCGGTGGCCGTCGAACGCCACATCACGCTCGACCGCACGATGTGGGGCTCCGACCATGCGGCATCCCTCGAACCCACCGGACTCGAGCACCTCGTGCGCGACATCCGCGTGATCGAGATGGCCCTGGGCGACGGCGTCAAGCGCGTGTTCGACAGTGAGCGGGCGCCGATGGCCAAGCTGCGCCGCATCCCGGCATGAGCGGATCCGGTTCGCTGCGGGTCGTCGCGATCGCCGACGCCGACTCGTTCGTGAAATGGTCGGCGTCGCTGCTCGGCAGCGTGCCCGGCATCCGTCCGCACCTGCTGCTCGTGCAGACGCCGCTGACCGCCAGCCTCGACCAGCAGCGGAGTGCGCTGGCGGGCACGGGGATGCTGTCCGACGATGTGACCCGCCTGTCCTTCGCGCGCGTGAGCGCCTGGCTCGAGGGGCAGCGTCCTGACGTCGTGCTGCTCGCTGGCCGCGGCCCGTTCGTGCGCTTGTTGGGCCGGGTCGTCGACGGGCTCACCGTGCGACCGGTCGTCGTCGCCGGACTGCCGGGCATGGCCGTTCCCGCACAGCGCGGTGCCCTCGAGTACCGGCGTCACGCAGATCTGCTCGTCGTGCACTCGCATCGGGAGGAGCGCGCGTTCGCCGAGCTGGGTCGCCGGATCGGCGTGCAGGTGCCGACAGCGCTCGCGACCCTGCCGTTCGCGAGATCCCGATCGCGGATGGTGGCGGCTGATCGGGCACGGGTGATCGCGGCCGAGTCCGGAGGATCGACCGGAACCCTCGTCGCCGAGAGGCCGGCCGAGCCCCGGGCGGTGCGGATGCCGGCGACCGACATCGTGTTCGCGGCCCAGGCCCTCGTGCCCACCGACCGGGAGGAGCGGGCCGAGATCGCGGCCACCCTCGTGCGCGCGGCCGCAGCGGACCCGAACCGCCGTGTGGTGGTCAAGCTGCGGTCGCGGCCCGGTGAGTCGGAGACGCATCTCGAACGCGACGCGTACCTCGATCTGCTCCCTGCGAGGCGTCCGGGGAACCTCGTCGTCTCGTACGGATCCATGGCACAGGCGCTGTCGACGGCGGCCGGACTCGTCACGGTCAGCTCCACCGCGGCGGTCGAGGCGGTGGCGCAGGGGGTGCCCGTGATCGCCCTCGACTCGTTCGGAGTGAGCAAGAGCCTGTTGAACACGGTGTTCGTCGGCAGCGGTCTGCTGGGCGGGCGCAGTGAGGTCGTGGCCGGGCGCTTCCGGCATCCGCACCCCGTCTGGCTGCGTGACAACTACTTCCACCCCTCGGCCGAATCGACCTGGTGGGAGCACGTCGAACAGCTCGTCGCGCTGCGCCGCGCCGGGGGACTCCCGGCGAAGCGCGTGCCGGCGGCCCGCGGTGGCGCGATGCACGAGGCGTGGCATCGCGCGAGTGTGCTCGGGGCGAACGACCGCACACTCCGCGGAACCGCGGCGCTCGCCGTCGGCGTGCCCGCCACGGCGCTGCTCGGCGCTCTGCGGCGGGGTCGATCGTCGGTGGGCAGCGGCACCTGGGCCGACGCGTCGACCGATTTCACGCTCGAGCCGAACCCCTTCCACGACTCGATCCGGCGCTGAGGGCGCTGCCGACCCCTCACACGGCTGAGTGCCCTCACGCGGCGGACGGTCGAGGCGCGGAGATCGACGGCGGGTTCGGGTCGTTCCACCGCTGGAAGGTCTGCACCCACCAGAACGTGGCGAACAGGATCAGCGCGACGGCCTCGCCGATCAGCACGACCGGAGTCTCACCGAAGGCCTGACGGAAGAGCAGAGCCACCACCAGCAGCACGAGGTCGGCGATCATCAGCCCCGAGATCCACCGATAGATCGTGCGCTGTCGGGGCGTGGGCGGCGTCTCGTCCGGGTCGAGCGGCCCTCCCGCGTAGAGGATCGGGACGGCTGCGAACACTCCGAAGAACAACAGGGTCGCTGCGAAGTGGATGCTGTTGACCGGCCAGAAGTTGAACGGGAAGTGCTCGTTGACCGCCGGAGCGAATGCGAGCGCCACGACCACGACCGCGGTCACGAGCGCGATGATCGAGACGAGCATCGCCGAGCGATTCGGGGTGCGGGTGCGGCGACGGATCAGCGCCATCGTGACCACGACCGCCACGACCACCACGGCGTAGACGGCGATTCCCGCTTTCGCGCTTGCGACGGCGTCGACGGGGATGCACTCCTGCGCCGTCGGGCACGGCATCCGGTCGACCGCGCGCGGATCGGCGATGCCCACGGGGACGATCGCGATGAGCGGCGCGAACACCGCGCACACGTCGAGCAGGGTCGTCGCGCGACTGCGTCCCGAGAGCGCGAGCAGGGCCACGGATGCCGCGATCAGCGTGCCGACGAAGATGTCGCGGACCGGTGTGTAGAAGGCGTGGCTGATCGAGGGCAGCGGGTTCCAGCCGAAGATCAGGGGTGTCCACGACACGACGACGCTCTGCAGCACGACAGAGAAGATCAGCGCGACGACGATGAGAACCAGCGCCAGACGCAGGTAGCGATGCGTCTTCTGTCCGGTCGTGACGAGGGCGTCTGCGGCTGCCATGATCGTGACGGTACACCGCCGGGCCGACGCCGACGTGTGACGCCCCGCGACGGCCCTTGTCATGCGCGGACTCACTCTGTCAATCCCCGCAACGTTCCTGGTCTTCCCGGTCGGGGCCGGGTAGCGTCATTCCCATCGCGGCGATCCGGGCGGTCCCGGGCCTCAGCTCATACCTGATGGCGTTGCGGGTTCGACTCCCGCCGTCGCGTCCAACTCAGAAGCCCCGCCAGCCTTGGAATATCAGGGTTTACGGGGCTTCTTCGCGTCCTAGGGTGCGCTCCGTGACAACGAAACAGCAACACTCGACGATGCGCGAGCCTGATCGAGAGCATCCGAAACGGCCTCCAGGTCGTCGTCGAAAAGGTCGGCGTAGACGTCGAGGGTCATCGCGGCGGACTTGTGTCCAAGCATCCGCTGCACGGCTTTGACGTTCGCGCCGGCCGAGATCGCGAGTGACGCCGCGGTGTGCCGCAGGTCGTGGATGGTCATGCGGGGGAGTCCTGCTGTCTCGAGCGCGGTGATGAACCAGGAACGGGATCCTGCGCTCGTGCGTGGTCGTGGAACGTGCACGAGTCCGTCGCCGAACAGGAGTGCGTCACGGCTCTTGCCCTCGCATTCGCGGGCGACTGGCAACGCGAGGAACCGCGGGAACGAAACGCTTCGCCGCTCGTGCGTCTTCGGCGTCCCGACGTGGATGGTCGCTCCGACCTTCACGGCATTCTCCTGGACGCTCAGCCGCCGCTTCAGTGCGTCCACGTCCCGGACGCGCAATCCGGTGAGCTCGCCCCACCGGAGGCCCGTGTACGCCGCCGTGAGGATCAGCGTCGCGTTCTCGCCGGATGCCTCGGCGAGCGCGCCCACCTGCTCATGAGACAGATACACGTGGGGCTTGGACACCTTGCGGGGGAGGTTGTCGAGGCCGCGGGCAGCGTTCTGTGTCACCCGGCGATCGCGGAGCGCGACGTCGAGGATCGCCGCAAGCACGCCGTGCGCCCGCAGGACGACCGTCGCGCTCTTCGGCTTCGACGCCAAGCCCGCAGTTCTCGCAGACTCGCGGCGCGCGCTCGGAGCTGTGCCGTCAGACAGCTGCCGCACCCACTCCCGCACTGCAGAGTGCTGCACCGCGGAGACGGGCGTCTCCCCCCATCTCGGGGCAACATAGACCCGCCAGGCATCCGACACGGCCCGGAAGGTGGAGGGCTTCAGGCTCGCCTCCTTGTCGCGCAGCCATGCCTCGCCGAGCGCTCCAATGGTCACTCTCGCTGTCGAGGGGTTCACGTACTCGCCGCGCCCCTTCGACACCTCGACCTCGGCGAGCCGCAGTTCAGCATTCCGCTTCGTCGTGAAGCCGCGCTCAGTGGTCTGCGAGTGATCGGGGCGCCGGTACGCGATCCGATAGAGCCGCTTCCCGGCCTTCGTCGTGTAGGAGTGGACGCTGCCCATCAGGGCCGCTTGCGGTTCGGGAAGTCAGCACCCTCCGGCTCCTCGGCGATCTTCCGGCGATCGACCCGATACCAGGCGTCCCAGTCGTCGTCGTTGGCGCCCTCGAACGCGTCTGCATCCGCGAGAGGAGCGACGCCGTCGACCCAGTCGGTGACCCGGTCGGATGTCGTCCAGTTGAAACCGGTCATCTTGACGGCTGTCTCTCCCACCGGGAACGCCGGGGGAACGAGGAGGTCGAGTGGGCTGACTTTCAGCACTCGCGAAAAGACGAGGAGGTCGTCAACGTCGATTCGACGCTGACGGTTCTCGATCTGGCTCAGGGTCGCTTTGGACATCTTCCTGCCGTGGAACGACATGAGGTCCGCGACGTCCTCGAGTCGCATGCGACGAATGCCACGGATGCGGCGGATGTTCGCGGCGACTGTTTCGCCAGTCTCGCCAATCGGAATCGAGGAAGTTGCCATGATCTTGACTCTAGAGCAGATCATATGATTTGATCTAGCCAGTTCGGATAATCCGAACTCAAGTACAGTTTTTCCGAACAGGAGACGATTCATGGAAGCCGCGGAGACCTACCTCAGCCCGGAGCAGGCGTGCTTGCTGATCCCGGGCATGTCGAAGAGCAACCTGGCGCAACTGCGCTTCACCGGCAAGGGGCCAAAGTTCCTCAAGCCGACGCCGCGAACCGTCGTTTACCGGCGTCGCGACATCATCGAGTGGCTCGAGGCGTCCGAGCGCACCAGCACGGCGCAGGCAGTCTGACGATGGAGGACAAGAAGAACGCCCCCGGCGCCTGGCAGGGCGACGAGGGCAATGACACAACCGATTCAGCAGAAAAGGAAGCGAACGTGCCTCAGAATATCCGCTTCGCGCCCGAGGCGCAGGCCATGATCGATTACCTCTCCGACGCGGCGCTCATTCGCGATCGGCTGCTCGAGGCGATCACCGCATCCCGACCCGCATGGGCTAACGCCGTCTCGGTGGACGACTGCGACTACCAAGGCACGGCGGGGGTGACCTTCACCCACGTCTTCGGCCAGGTCGTTCTCGAGCGTTGCGCCGTCGCTGAGAACGGCGCGATCGAGTTCCTCGACGACGTCACCCGGCCAAACGTCTTCGTCACCGCTCCGGACGACATGGACTCGACCGCGATGCGCGCGCTCGCCGCCGACCTTGTCGCTGCCGCAGCGGAGCTCGAGAGAGGAAACCGGACTGTGCGTCGTTGCTCGCGTGTCGACGAGGCGCTGCGCGACCGAGAGGGAGGTGTGTGACGTGTGGCCCGACTCACCACCCGCTGGCTCGTGCGGGGCGGCATGGCAGAACTCAACCTCACCCAGAGCGACGCTCTCGTCCTCATCGCCCTCCTCGATCACGAACAGGACGGCATCGCCTGGATCCCGCAGACTCACCTACGTGACCACCTCGGCATCGCGCGATCCACTATCCAGGCGTCGATCGCGCGACTGCTCGAGACGGGCGCGATCCTCGAGCATGAGCCGGGGCGCCAAGGTCGAGCGACGCGGTATCGGTTTGGGGATATCCGAGACCTCAAACCTGCCCGATCATCGGGCACCTTCGCGGCCTGAAACATGCCCGATTCACGGGGCAACTTCGGGAGTGGCAACATGCCCGATGGTCGGGCTTGAGGGTATAACTACTAGCGCGAGCCGGTCTGCCGCAGATATGAGGCGAGGATCTTCCTTGATCGGCTTCGTCGGGCCGCTTGCGGCTCGACGCCCCTCTGGCGAAGAGGCTCAGGGCGAGGTCATCTCTGGAGTTGGGCACGGTCTTGCTCGCTCCCGCTCGCGCTGGCTGATGAGGACGCGGTGGCAAGGTGGTCGACCCCGTCGCCCGGTCGGCGGATCCGAGCATGGGGGCGAGGTGGCGAGTACCCAGCGCGAGTTCAGTACGCGCGAGGCGTCATTCGAGCAGCGTGATGATGAGCCAGGTCACCCAGTGCATCCACGTGCCGAGGTCGGTGGGGAGGATGCACAGTTCCGCGAGCTTCTGGGGATCGCGGGTTCCGAGGTAGGTCGAGGCGCTGTCGATGTGAGCTCGCATGTTCGTGATACGTGCGAACAGCCGACGGGGGAAACGGTCTGGTGCGGTCATGCATCGTCTATGCGCGCCGCCTCCGATCCCGCCATGAGCAAGAGCGACGCCGCGGTTGCGGCAGGAGGCAGGTAATCGTGGCCAGCGTGCCAACAGAGATCGTTATCCACACGGCCGCCGACAGGCAGAGCACGTGGGAGTGGCTCGTAACGAACGGCGGCTACTGGCTCTATCTCGGGCCAGACGGCAAACTGCATGCCCTCCCGTTTCGGTGACGAGGAACTCAGCACGCGCGTGACAATCACGCGATCGGACAGCGCCGCAAGTGCGGCTGAAAGCGAGGAACGACATGGCTATTGATCCCCCGTACCCCGGCACCCAGCTTTGGGGCCAATGGCGAAACCCCGGCACCGGGGCATATAACGCCGGCCGAATGCACTTCGGCGACGTCCACTCCAACTTCCCGACCGTCTCTGGCCCATCGGTTGGGCTCCCGGCGAACACGATTTACATCGAACCGAACAGCGGCAAGCTGTACCGGACGGTGTGACGTGGATGGGGTGCATCGATCGCGTAACTCCGCGGTTCCTGGCCGCAATTCCGCACGGAATCCGGGCGGAATCCAGCTGGAATGCGGCGAGGCGGCGTCATGAGCCGACAGCCGAAGGACAGCCGCCTCGCGGACGAAGCCGCGAGGTGGCGGCGGTCGTACCGAGAGGCTCAGGCGATCATCGCCGAGCAGAACAGGGTTCTACTGACCGTCTTCCTGCAGGAGCGTCTCGCGGATCCGTCTGACTTCACGCTCCTCGTGAAGCAGTCGGAGTTCACGGCACCGTCGGGGCGCATAGATTGGCGGCTCGTCGACAGGCTCGTGAGCGAGCTCCTCGACGCGAAACCGCACCTCGGCACGCCGTCACACGAGCGTGATCCGTTTAAAAAGTCCAGTTCAGCGGTAGAATGGTTCCAGCAACAGTCGGCGTGAGCTAGGGGCCGTCGACTTGGGGCAGGAGCTCAGGGAGCAACGCACGACGGGTCGGGGGCCGGTGCGGTGGATCGACTCGAATCGAGTTCTCTCATGGCTTCCCTTCCTCCGTTCCCTCTTCCGGATCTCACGCCGTCGATGCGTGCCGGTGTATTCAACGCGATGCCACCGGCACGCATCACCTCGACTCCGGCGAAGGATGCGCACCTCGCCGCTCGACGGCGCGCTCAGGCATCCGCCACTGCACCCGACGCCTCCGCTTCCCGGCCCGCGGCGAACCGCGAGCAGAGCTCGGACTCTGCTCTGTGGGACACGGTGTATGGAGAGCGGGCATCGGAGGCCGCTGAAGCTCCGCGATCTGATGCGGGGCTGTACGAGCGGGTGTTCGGGGCATGAAGAAGCCGCTCGTGAATCTGTACCACGCGACCGAGTTCCTCGAGCAGTGCGAGCGCTTCGGTGTGCCGGTTCCGCCGTCGCTCTACGCCGTCAAAGATGTGATCGCGACCGCTGAGTCGTTCGCGGATGCACCTGAAGCGGGCGGTCTGCTCGCGATGACTCCCGAGCAAATCCGTGAATTCGTCACCGATCGATCGGTGAGGCTTCATGCTTCGCCTGGCGACGGCCAAGGCCTGAAGCCCGGAATCTCGGCGTTCACGAAGGCCGCGACCCGCGAGTTCTCAGATGCCGTGATCCCTCAGCTGGACGACATCGTGGTCGCGCTGCAGCCTCGCTTCGAGGAAGCGGCGGCACCGCTGGTCGATGCGGTGAGTGAGTTCGGCTTCACGCTGAATACGACCGCTGACGAGATCATCAGCATGGAGAACGATGCCGCGACATCGGCTTGGCGCGACGCCCGCCGTTCATGGGAGGCGATCTATCCGCTCGTGAGGCTCCGGATTCAGATGGTCGAGGTGTTCAACCTCCGCCCTGCTGAGCATGAGCAGCCGTCCACGCGATCCCGACACCGGGAGCCGAACATGTCGGTGCTGTTCGCAGCCGGAGACAACTGGTCGCTTGGCGATGAGTACCGCGTCGAGAGGTCGAACTCGATCGACTGGTTCGAGCTCGCGCGCGGAGGACTCCGACTCAACACGCCCAGCGAGGTGGACGACAGGCTCGCATCCCGCGATGCGCGTATCGCCCGGGCAGTGAGGGCCGAGAAGGAAGCGGAAGCTCAGCGCGCACAGGCGGCGGCGATCGCGCTCCTCTCGGACTCCGAGCACGCGTTCGAAGCAGGGACGCTCTCCTTCGCTGGATAGATGACTCGGCGCCGGCCGATGGTGGCACGAAGGTCGGCGCCGCGGTGGAGGGATTAGGCCACTCGCCTCGCGAGGCTCTCCACCACCCGTCGTGGGGTCCGGGTCACACACGGACCCCACGACACAACCCGCGCCGATCAGAAGGTCGGCAACTCGTCGAGGTTGTTCCGGGTCGTCGTGTCAGCAGTAGTCCTCAAGTGCTTCTTGCGGTAGATCGTCGCGGGCACCACATAGACCGCAGCATCCACGCCACCCACCCGCACGTAGTAGCCGTACTTCCCCTGCTCGATGTCCTTGATGACACCTTCGATCGTGTCTTGCCACAATCCACCACTCAGATGAGTGATGTCACCATCCCCGTCCTTGCGCACTGCGGTGACCTGAAGCGCCATTGCTCCTCCTTCTCCTTAATTGGCCCCATCTTGTCAGCCACCCCCGACCGGCACCCACCCCCACCAAAAAATCCAACAACCACCCCACCAGCGGACACCTCCCGCCCGGGCTGTTCCTCTCCCCCCGGGGTTGGATTCGGATTTCCCACCACCTCGACACAAAAACCCCAGTTCAAGAGCATTTTGTGACCGCGAATGCCACTCCTGAACCAGCCTCGAGACTGAGGCGAGCGGTGAGTGGGCCCAACGGAAAGGCTCTCTACAGGGCCTTCGAGAACGGCGAGCTCACCGCGCAGCTCCGTCCGCGCTCGGTCTCGGAGGAGCGCCGAGGCCGAGGGCTATGACTGCAGCGACCACGTCGCGCGGCAGTTTGACTGGAGTTGGATCCGAGATGCGGACAGCATCATCGTTCTCGACGGGTGGGCCGGCATGTGCATCCGTCTGAGGGCGGCGGCGGTCCCGGGCAGTCGCGACAAGATCGACGTGACCCCGGTGAGCAATCGCTGGCGTCAGAGCCAGGCGGTCTACGACCGAGTGCACCGGGTAATCGAGCAGTTGTGCGCTGGCCTCATGCGGGATCTCACTCAGCAACGCTGAGCGAATAGCGCTTCGTCGCTGGTGCCCCCTACGATGAGGCTCATGACTGGCGAGGAACAGCGGAGTGCGAAGCGCATCAAGCTGACCGGCCCTCGCTTCGAGGGGGGCCGTCTCCCGATCGATTCGCTGGTGGAACTCGAGCGCTATCAGCGCGCCGTGCAACTCATGGCGGAGCACGAGTGGCGCCGCGAGCACCCGGGCGAGATTCCTCCCGCCGAAATCACTGAAGCCGTGAGTCTCGCGATTGAGAGAATCGAAGAGGGTAGCGCGGACATCTTCCTCGCTTTCGAACAGCACGCAGTGTTCGAGGAGTACCAAGCCAGTGCGCAGGATGCAGTCGACTCGACAATAGAGGCGGCGTATCTAGGGCTAGACCTGCCCGAACTTCCTGATGAAGTTGGCGACGAAGTGCGGGGCACGCTCGCCGAGATCGGCGAGACCCTGCAGGCAGGCCAGTCACTGCAGTTCTTCGTCGATGGTCAGCGCTCGGAGCCGATCGCGATCACAGTGGAATCGCGGCCAGCTGCTGCTGAGCGTCTGATCCTCTCGACTTTCCTGCAATCGCCCCTCGTGAAGCCCGCAACTGGGATCACCCACGAAGAAACGAGCCTCGTCGCACGCGTCACGGTGATCGACGCAGAGAACATGAAGTACGAGCTCAACAGCGAGGCGTACGGGCCTATCCACGGTCGCTATCGGGACAACCCAGAAATGCTCGACGCGTTGCGCGATGTAGTGAACTCGACAAGCGACGGCCCTCTGACCCGCATCTTCGGCGACTTGCGGCACAGAGCGGGAAAACCGTGGTCCTTCTGGACAACGACGAAGATCGAGCGCGTCGAATTCGACGACACGGACTGGGGTCGTTCGCTCGCGCGCTACGCCTCGTTGCCGAAGGCGTGGGCCGGAGGGCATGGAGAGCAGATCAGTTCGATCGCACTTGACGCCACGCAGGCTCTGATGCGGTTCATCGGAGCTGGGGTTACACCTCCGGCAATGGCACCTACCGAAGACGGTGGCGTCCTTCTCGAGTGGACCGACCAAGAGGGCATTCGCTCCGTTGAGATCCTCGAGGACGGCACGTTCGAGCTGTTCAGCATGGCCCGCGATGAGCATCGTGGACGGCAGATCGAAACGAACGACGCCTCCGAAGCGGCGTCGTTCGCGAAGGGAGCGAGCGCGTGACCAACGTTCCTGACCTGGAGCTCGCAGAAGGCGAGACCCTGCTGGTCGACCCGGACGAACTGGCCCTGCGCCAGATAACGGAATGGATGGTGCCCGACGGCACGATCCTGACGCACGTGTTCGGACCGTCTACAGCGGACCGCGGCATGCCGTCGTACTCGCGCGATTCAGTGGTCGACGCGCAGACGGCGCGCGATTGGCATAACAGTCGTAGCACTGGAAGTCGGTCTACAGGGGTCTGGGCGGTAAGTGTGGGAGAGGTTCTCGAGGCCGGGGTCTATGCGATCGATGACAGCGAGTCTCCTGAGATTCCCGGGGTCGACCGCGCACCCGGACACTGTTTCGTTGACTTTCGCGGACTGCCCAAGCCTGAGATCAAGTCGATCCGATACCTCCTTTGGCAACGCGCTATGGACCGCGGAGAGATCCCGACGGACGAGACTCTTCCCGATGGGCACCTGATCGCCTGAAGGCATCGCGAATGACGACTCGGGAAGAAGCGCTGCAGAGCCTGTCTGACTTCGTCGCCGAGTGCGCCGAGCAGACAGCCGCTCTCACCCCGCGAGAAGCGGCGGAGCGTGCATGGCACCCCGGGGGGTTGTCGGTCGACGAACTGACCGAGACCATCACTAAAAACCGTGCGGCTCGATCGAAGGTGTCGCTTCCGGCCACGGACGACGCGTCGCCTGCACCAGGTGGGACGCGTAGCGAGGATCCGCACGACGCGTCGCACCGCGGTTGAATTCGACGCCTAGATTGACCGCTTTCCTAGGTCGCTGTCGGGGGCATGGATGTACCACTCCGACTCCTCGACAACCGTCGTCGCCTTCACGGTTTTTGACCGGTACCACCGGATGAATGGCAACGCTCGCCATCTGATGACTAGTTTCAGCTTCTTCTCGTCAACCGGGCCGCTATCCCAGCTGCCATCTTCCCGGGGGCGCGCGGGGTCAGACGGTACGAACGGCGAGATCATGAGCTCCTCGTCATACATCTCGTCGGGCTTCAGAGTGCCCACCAAGATCACAGACCCCAGGCCGTCACCCGGTTCCGCTTTTAGCCTCACGTCCCAGGCGTCACCGTTGCCACGGTTCGCGATACGCACTCGCCAAGTGGGACTCGCATGCGAAGAATCGTTGCCTTCGATCGCGCTGAACTCGACCCGGATCAACGGTCGAGCTCGCCACAGCAAGGTGAAGAGCAACGCCCCCACTGACACGATGAGTGCCGCCAGTGACAGCCCGCCACTCACGAGATCAGCGGTCGAGAGTCCAGAGTCGACAGGTGGTTGTGTGCTTGGCGGCATGCTCCGACTCTAGTGATGCGCACGCGTCGCGTGACACCGGCGCGACGAGACGTCTACGGGATGCTCTGACGCATCTCTCGCCACGTCTGACCTGCCCAGAATCCCAGCTTCGGCTTCTCAACGAGCGCGAACGCGTGGCATTGATCGAGCACGTCACATGCTGCGCAGATCGATCGCAGCACTGGAAGCTCGTCGGTGTCGAAGTTCTCTGATGTGAAAGCCTCGACGTCGCGGCATCCAGGCTCGTCGTCCTGTAGTGCCGTGTCGAGCGCGGCGTACTCATCGGACGCACGGAGCCTCGGAAGCTCACGCAGGATCGCCTCCCACGCGACCTGAGGCGCTTCTGGCTCCTGCTCGCCCCCCGGGACGTCTCCGGCGCTTCTAGCGGCTCTCCTGGCCCGCTGAGCCTGGATCTCGGCGGGCATCTCGGGTGGGGGCGCTCCGAAGTCGGCAAGGCGCTTCCGCAGCCGGTAGAACTGCGCCGGGTTGCTCGAGTTCTTCCTGCGCTTCCACGCGGGTAGCGTCTCCTCGTCGACTACGAGCTCGCGTTGCCCGTCTGCGGTGTCGCGCCATTCCGTCGGCATCCCCTGCTGATGCCACCGCCTGATCGTGCGCCGATCCAACTTCGCCCGCTTCGCCGCCGCGGACAGATTCAGCCAAGTCCGTTCCCCAGTGCCCATGACCGCATGGTGTCACCGCTGTGCGGGATCGACCACATGACAACACCGTGACAACACAAGCCGTGATTCAGATCGCTTTGCGGTGATTGGAGCAGGATCAAGATCCGCGTGTTTTCAACCATCGCCCGCTGTGCTCACGTGGTGGCGAGGGAGTGCGTAGGGTTCGACTCCCGCCGTCGCGTCCACTTCACAGGTGACGCCGTCAGTCCTCGCCGGTGATCCGCGCTTCGACCGGCGCCCATCCGTTCTCGAGCACGGTGAATCCGGCGGCGAGGAGCCCGAGCTGGTCGTCGCTCTCGTTGACGAGCAGCTGCATCTGCAGCACGAACCGCGAGTACACGCGGATCTCCGGGGTGGCCAGGGTCAGCCCCAGTTCGACCGCGATCGCATCCGCGAGCGCGTCCTCGTGTCGCAGCCACATCCGGGCGGCGTATTCACGCAGCGCCGGCGTCTCGTTGAGGAACCGCGAGAAGACCTGCGACACCTCCGCGCCGTGCTCGGCGAGGTTCGCGTCCACCTCGGCCGTGTAGAAGTCGTGGATCGCGCGGTTGATGGTGACGCCCGGGGCGCGGTCGCGAACGGCGGAGACGAGCCGGTCCCGCTGCTCGTCGTCCTCGTCGAAGACGAGCGCCTCCTTCTGCGGAAAGTGCGCGAACACCGTCGTCGGGGAGACGTCGGCCGCGTCCGCGACCTCGCGGATGCTGACGTTGTCGAACCCGCGCTCGAGGAACATCATCGTCGCGACGTCGGAGATGTTCTTGCGCGTCGCGGCCTTCTTGCGCTCGCGGCGACCGATCGGCTCAGCGTTCGTCATGTGTCCACGATATCGCGAACCCGATCCGAAACTGGCTTGACAACAAAACTGGTATTGATACAGTTTCGGAGTGACTTCACTAAACACATCGCTCGCGCGCAGCGACAAGCGCGCCTGGACCATGCTCATCGTGCTGACGATGCTCACCGTCGTCGGCATGACCGTCGTGCTTCCCGTCCTGCCGTTCGTCGTGCTGCAGTACGTGTCGCACGAAGGCGACCTCGCGATCTGGGTCGGCATCCTCGAAGCGATCAACGGCCTGTGCGCCTTCCTGGTCGCCCCCTTCCTCGGTCGCCTGTCCGACCGCTTCGGGCGACGACCGGTGATCATCGCCGCCGCCTTCGGAGCGGCGTTCGCCATGGCGCTGTTCGGCATCGGGGGAGCGATCTGGGTGCTCGTGCTCGCGCGTGTCATCCAGGGACTGACCGCCGGCGACCTTCCGGCCCTCTTCGCCTACCTCGCCGACATCACGCCGCCCGAGAAGCGCGCTCAGCGGTTCGGTCTGCTCGGTGCGCTCTCGGGAATCGGCATGATGATCGGACCCGCGATCGGCGGACTGCTCGCGGCCGTCAGCCTGCAGCTGCCGGTCTTCCTCACCGCAGCCGTCGCCCTCGTGATCGCGATCCTCAGCATCTTCCTGCTGCCCGAGAGCCTCGCGCCCGAGAACCGGATCGAGCGCATCTCGGTGCGCGAGATCCAGCCGTTCGGCGTCTTCAAGGAAGCGTTCGGACGCAAGGAGCTGCGTGGTCTGATGATCGGATTCGGCCTCCTGGCGCTTCCGTTCGGCTTCTTCGTCAACAACTTCAGCGTGCTCGCGCTGGACTCGATCCAGTGGGGGCCGACGCAGATCGGTCTGCTCACGGCAGGCGTCGGCATCATCGACATCCTCATCCAGGGCGTGCTGCTCGGCATCCTGCTTCCTCGCATCGGCGAGCGGGGCGTGATCATCAGCGGCATCGTGGCGCAGGCGATCGGACTGGCCGGGCTCGCTGTCGTCGCGTCGATCTTCGCGCAGCCGTGGGTGTTCATCGTCGGTGCGCTGATGCTCGCCGCAGGGCAGGGCGCCTCGACCGCGGCGATGGACGGAGCCATGTCGAACGCGGTCGGCGACGACGAGCAGGGCTGGCTCGGCGGAGCGACGCAGTCGCTCAACGCCGCGATGAACACGGCGGCCCCTCTGATCGCCGGTGCGCTCTATGTCACGGTCAGCCATGCGGCTCCCTACTGGCTCGGCGTCGCGCTGATGATCGTCGCCGTGATCGTCGTGTCCCGTGCGCACATCGCGAACACGGCGAAGAAGGACGCGCGGACGCACGATGTTGGGGCCGAGGTCGAGACCGACGCGAGGGACGTCCCGGTCGCGGTCACGGACGCCCGCAGCTGAGACGCAGGCTCCGCAGCCGGGGGATGATGGATACATGCCCAGTCCTCATCGCCCCGGTCTGCGGGTCTCGTCGGGTCTCACGATCCCCGAGGCCGAGCTGTCATGGCGTTTCTCGCGGTCGTCGGGCCCCGGCGGACAGAGTGTGAACACGGCGGACTCGCGGGTCGAACTCCTGTGGGATGCCGCGGGCAGCACGACGCTCACCCCGCACCAGCGTGATCGCCTCCTCGATCGGCTGAGCGGGCGTCTCGTGAACGGCGTGCTGACCATCGCCGCATCCGAGCACCGCGCCCAGCTGCGCAACCGCGACGCCGCACGTGAACGACTCGCGAGCATCGTCGCCGAGGCGCTGCGTCCGCCGGCGCCGCAGCGCCGCGCGACCAAGCCGAGTCGAGGGTCGAAAGAGCGGCGGCTCAAGGCGAAGCAGCAGCGCACTGATGTCAAGCAGCTGCGCAGGCGCCCGAGCGACTGACCCGCGCATCGCACCGACAAGGTGAGGTCCGCTTTCGCCACCCGCCCTCTGCGGGCACTCTGAGTTCATGACCGCACTCACCATCGGCACGCCTCTCGACAGCGGGCTCGGAACCGTCACCCTCGATCCGCGGCGCTTCAACCGGCACACCTTCTGGTGCGGCCAGAGCGGCAGCGGCAAGACCTACGCGCTGGGCGTCGTGCTCGAGCAGCTCCTGCTCGAGACCGAGCTGCCGATGCTGATCCTCGACCCGAACGCCGACTTCGTGCGGCTGCAGAGCACGCGGCCGTCCGCGGCCCCGCATCACGCCCAGCGCATCGCGGACTCCGACATCCGGGTGTTCCGCTCGGGGCGCGTCGAGGGCGAGCCGTTGCGCGTGCGCTACATCGATCTGTCGCCGGCATCCAAGGCAGCCGTGCTGCGGATGAGTCCGATCCAGGATGCCGAGGAGTACAACGTCCTCCTCCATCTCGATCAGAACGCGAGGCTGCTCGGCTCGGATCGCATCGTGCCCCACCTGCGCGACGGCGGGCACGACGCCCGCAACAGACTCGCCGACCGCATGGAGAACCTGCAGGTGCTGGAGTGGGAGCTCTGGTCCCGCGGCGAGCCGTCGGTCGTCGACGTGATCGAGCAGCGGCCGCGGGTGACGGTGCTCGACCTCGGCGGATTCGACCACCCCGCCGAACCGAAGGTCGCAGCCCTCGCGGTGCTCGAGCACCTGTGGGCTCGTCGCGAGAAGCGAAAGCCCCTGCTCATCGTGATCGACGAGGCGCACAATCTGTGCCCTCCCGACCCGCGCACCGAGGTCGAGCGGGCGCTCACCGAGCAGCTCGTGCAGATCGCCGCCGAGGGTCGCAAGTTCGGGCTGTGGCTGTTCCTGTCGACACAGCGGCCGACGAAGATCCATCCGAACGTGCTCTCGCAGTGCGACAACCTCGGTCTGATGCGCGTCAACGCGCCGCGCGACCTGGCGGAGCTGGCCGAGGTGTTCGGCTTCGCGCCGGAGGAGGCGATCCGCAGGTCCCAGACCTTCACACAGGGTCAGGCCCTCTTCGCCGGGGGGTTCATCGCCGAGCCGACCTTCGTGCAGATGGGGGAGCGACTGACGGAGGAAGCGGGCGGCGACGTCTCGGTGCCGCTCCGCTCGACCCCGTAGCGCCACCCCTCGGGCGCGGGATCAGCTCGCCGTGAGTGCGGGGAACGACCACGTGCCGTCCAGCACTTCTGGTCGAGGTCGGTAGAGACGCACCAGGTAGTTCCACCCTTGAGTGAGGGGAAGCACGTTGGGCAGTGCGGGGTCGCCGCCGAAGCGCACGGTGATCGACCCGTCCGGATCCCGCACGCCCGTCACGCTGTTGACGCTGTATGCGCCGGCGTCGTTCGGAGCGAAATAGCCTTCCGCGTCGTACAGCGAGACGGACCAGAAGCCGTCCACCGGCACGTCGCCGACCCGCAGCGTGTACTCGCCGACCGGGAGCCGGGGATCGACGTTGATATAGAAGGCCTCGTTCTCGGGCAGACCGCCCCAGGCGGCTGCGGTCCCCAGAAGGTGCCGCACGGGGTCGACGTCCTCGGCTCGACCGAAGCAGCGCTCCAGACCGCCGAGGCCCTTCGCGAGGGTGAGGAGCGCCTGGCGGGTCTCGGCGAAGCTCGATTCGTCGTAGGTCGGCGCAGCGAACTCCCGCGCGCCGGTCGAGCTCACAGCGAGTTCGTCCTGGAGGGCGTTCACGATCGAGACATCATCAGGATCCTCGGAATCCACCAGGATGCGAGTGGCCGCGAGCACGAAATCGGAACCGAGGTCTTCGGCCGAGAGCGAGTGGACGCCGGGGTCGTGCAGCACCCGGTCGATGTAGTGGCCCTCGTTCACCAGCATCACCGAGACGTACCGGTCGCCGGCATCCGGCACGGTGATCGTCGCCCCTTCGGAGATGTCGATGATCGCAGCGCTGTAGAGGGTGTCGCGATTCATCCTGATCACGGTCTGCTGGTCGATCGGCGTGGGCACTCGATAGTGGTTCCACCGGTTGGAACCGTCGGCCGACGCCGCGATCGCGGCGAACATGCGGGCCGTCTCGATCTCGGCGAAGTTCGCGAACGTGACGGGAACGGAGGTGTCGGTCATGGCTTCATCCTGGCGGTGCCGGTCTCGGCGAGCGCGGAATCATCACCTCAGGAAGGTGAGGCCTCAGTCCTTGCTGCCGCGCACCAGCTCCAGCCCCGCTCCCGCGAACTGCCTCAGCGTCGCATCCGGCAGGAACGCGCGGGTGAGCGCTGTGCCGATCGCCGCGAGATCGCTCTCGTCGCGGAAGAGCAGATACATGGTCTCGTACCGCGGGTGGAACTTCTGCTTGAAGCGGTGCAGCGAGCCGAAGCCGTACACGGGCTCGAGCGCTTCGGCGAGGCGTTCGCTGAGGACGGCGATGATGCCCGCGTCCGGCGGATAGTCGTGCGCGAGCGGAGCACCCGAGAGCGACATGATCTCGGCACCCTCCTCGGAGAACTGCTTCGCGGACGAACCGATCAGGTACTCCATGACGGGTGCGAAGCCGCCGTCGCGGCGGCGCATCAGGTCGAGCGTCCAGCCGCGCACGACGCCGCCTTCGCCATAGACCGGCAGCCACGAGAGGAAGCCGTCGACGTCGCCGTTCGGGGCGATCGCGAGAGCGAGTCGCACCTCGCGGTCCTCCGCCTCATCCAGCGTGCCGAGAGTGAACCGCATCTCAGGCAGGTCCTTGTCGCCGACCCATGCCTCGGAGATCGCACGCAGCTGCTGCCGGACGCCCCACGATTCGTCCGCCAGGCGCGTCATCCGGAAGGTCATGTCCTCGCGCCCCGCCCGATTGAGCGAGCTGCGCACCGAGTTCCAGCGCTTGCCGGTGAACTCCAGACCCGGCAGGTCGACGATGGTGTCGTCGGCGACGACCAGGCTGCGCCAGCCGGCGGGCACGGCGGCCCGGGTGGCGTCGTCTGCGCTGAAGAAGCACGGGACGAGGCCTGCCAGCTCCGCCGTGCGGATGAACTCTGTGACGGCGACCGCGCGGGATGCGGGCGGCCCGATCGGATCCGCGAGCGCGAGCGCCACACCGGCCCGTCGCTGGTAGGCGACGATCCCGGCATCGCTGCGGGCGTAGTTGTTGCCCTCCCAGGTCGTCATCCACGACAGGGTGCCCCCGCCGTGCGCGCGCAGCTCGGTCTTCACGTCGTCGACCGTCGGGGCCGGCTGGATGCCGAGGAGAGACTTGCGCTTCGCCCGGAACGCGCGGCGCACGGCGATCAGGTAGACGAGCAGGATCACCCAGAGGAAGCCGTTGGCGAGCGCGAGCTCCGTCTCACCGTCCCACCGCAGATCGACCTGCGCCTGCGAGAACACCGTGATGAGGATGAGGACCAGAGCTGCGACCAGGATGTTGAAGAGCCCGAGCAGCATCACGAGAACCCACGCCCAGCGACGGCCGCGCAGGAGTCCGTTCACGAGCACGACGATGACGACGAGGTCGAGCGCGAGGTCGATGAACCCTCCCGACGCGGGCTCGGTCGGGCCGAACGGGCCGTCGGTGGCGACGAGAGTCGTGATGATCTCGACCGCTCCGAGCACCATGAGCGAGATCACGGCGATCAGACGCTGCTCTCGCACCGTGGTCCGCTGCACACGCAGGGTGCGGTCGACGACGAGGATGAGCAGCACCGCGAGCAGGTGCTCGAGATCGGCGACCGCACCCCAGAACAGCATCGCGATGAACACGAAACCGAGCAGCACGAGCCAGCCGCGCACTCGCCACGGCGGGCGGAAGAGCCCGATCGCGGCGGCGATGCACGCCATGGTGCCGCCGGAGGCGCCGACATCGAGCGCCTGGGCCTGCTCCTGAGCCCACGCCCAGGGCAGTTGCGAGGCGACGAACAGGACGAGCGCGGTGGCGAGGATCGCGAAGAGCTGTCCGACCCAGTAGTACGCGAGCGCGACCCTGGTGCCACGTCGGTATTCGAGATACGCCATGCCCCAGAAGCCCGAGATCGTGAACAGGTACACCCACGGCTCGTTGACGAAGAACGTGCCGGTGAGCGGCGTCCACCACATCCCCTGCGCGAGGTTGGGCAGGCCGTATGCGACGGTGCCGAACAGGTCGGTCTTCTCGAACGGGGTCCACAGGCCCTGCCAGATCACGCCGACGGCGAGGATCACAGCCACCATCGTGAGGGTGGCAGGAATGCGCCGCAGTACGGCGGCGACGGGATGCGATGTGGGGGTTCGCGCCTCGGTCATGCGCTCAGCGTAGCGACCGACCGTCGCCTTCCGGAGTGGAACGTCGTGGCGCGTGATGGCTCCATGCCCAGCGGTAGCCGACGCCGCCGAACGTCATGAAGCCGGCGGCGAGCACCACTCCCGCGACGATGCCGATTGCGATAGCCCCGGCGAAAGCGCCGCCACCCGCGATCACGGCCGAGCCGACCAGCATCCCCACGACGCAGGCGTTCACGACGATCAGCAGCATGACCGAGCTGCCGAGCAGGATGCTCAGGCGACGGGGACGGAGGAACGAGTACGTGCGCTTCATCCCCGGTTCATCGTCGTGCGGCGAGGCGAGGAAGACATCGGCGACCTCCGGATCCAGGTCGACGTACGCGCCGCGGATGCGGTTCATCGCGACCACGTACATCATGTCCTCCTCCGACACGTTCATCACGCGCACCTGGGTCATGAAGCCGATGACCGCGAGGAACGCGAGGATCGCGAGCGACGCGCCGCCGAACCACCCGCCGAAGTCCGACGCCTGCCCCAGCAGTCCGATGGTCACGAGTCCGGCGGAGACGAGGGTCAGGAAGATCGTGATGCGCGACAGCACCTCGCTCTGCGCGGTGCTGCGGGCGGCGAGAAGCCCCCAGTGCTCGGTGGCGAGAAGCTGCGCACGGCGGCCCAGCACCGCATCCGACTCCCCGCTCGTCCGTAGCGGCGCGACATCGTCGTGCGGCCCTCCCGGCCCCTCCGCAGGCACGGGCTGCTCCACGGAAGCGCCCTCGTTCATATCGGTATTGTGCTCCTGCATCCGACTCTCCGAAATGGGTTCATCGGCACGCACACCCGGTCGACGCTGTCGCTCGGCGTCGATTCCGCGTTGGATGGAGTCATGTCCGCGCACCGATCCGATCGCTCCTCGACGACACGTCGGCGCGCATCCATCGCGTCGATCACGGCGAGCGTCGCCCTGCTCGCTGCCTGTGTGGCGCAGCCGACGTCGACGTCGGTGTCGGGGGCGGAGTCGTTCACGGAGGATCTCAACGCCCCCTGGTCGATCGCATTCCACGGCGACGTGCCCCTGGTGAGCGAGCGCGACACCGCCCGCGTGCTCGAGATCGCCGAGGACGGCGAGGCGCGCGAGGTCGACGTGATCGACGGGGTCTCGCCGGGTGGCGAGGGAGGCCTGCTCGGGCTCGCGGTGCACGACGGCGAGCTCTACACATACGTCACCGCCGACGACGAGAACCGGGTCGAGCGGCGGCCGATCGTCGGAGCCGCCGGTGCGCTGTCGCTCGGACCCGCCACCACTGTGGTCGACGGCATCCCCGCCGCGGGAAATCACAACGGCGGGCGCATCGCGTTCGGCCCTGACGGGATGCTCTACGTCACGACGGGCGATGCCGGCGACCGCGACAGTGCGCAGGATCTCGACGCGCTGTCGGGCAAGATCCTGCGCCTCACTCCCGCGGGTGAGGTGCCCCCCGACAACCCGTTCGATCAGTCGCCCGTCTACAGCTACGGACACCGCAATCCGCAGGGCATCGCCTGGGATGCCGAGGGCACGATGTATGCGAGCGAGTTCGGACAGGACACCTGGGACGAGCTCAACGTCATCGAGGCCGGCGGCGACTACGGCTGGCCCGAGGTCGAGGGGATCGCCGATGACGACGAGCACATCGATCCGGTGCAGCAGTGGAGGCCCGACGAGGCGAGCCCGAGCGGCATCGCTGTCGTCGGCGCGGACATCGTGATCGCCACGCTCCGCGGCGAGCGGCTGCGCGTCGTGCCACTCGATGACCTGACCTCCGGCACCGAGCGGTTCGTCGGGGAGCTCGGCCGGCTGCGCGACGTCGTCGCCGGACCGGACGGCATGCTCTGGGTGCTCACGAACGATACCGACGGACGCGGAAGCCCCTCGCCCGGCGACGACCGCATCCTCCGTCTCGCCGCCGACTGACGGCAGCAGCCCGACGCGGGCCGCCGCTCAGGCGAAGCCGTCGACTCCCGTCGCGGTGACCGAGAGCGCCCACAGCCGCTCGGCGGCCTCGGGATCGATCGCCCAGTGCTTCACGCCGCCGGTCGTCATGTCCGTGTGCTCGGGCGGGACGATGCCCTTGATCGAGCAGTCCTCGCAGTATGCGCCGCTGCGATCGGCCAGTTCGGGAGCCGTCGCGGCCCAGAGACCCGTCGACGCTCCCTCTGCCGGAGTCTTGAAGCGCGGGTTCGGCGTGCCGTCCTCGTCGATCCAGCCGCGTGAGATCAGCTCCGCACGGGGCACGTGCCGCTGCAGGTCGGTCATGATCCCGCCCGGGTGCACCGAGAAGGCGAGGATGCCGCGGGCCGCGCCACGACGGGCCAGCCCGACGGCGAACAGCGCGTTCGCCGTCTTCGACTGCCCGTAGGCGACCCACGGGTCGTAGGGCGTCGTCTCGAAGTCGATGTCCTCGAATCGCACGGGGGAGCGGAAGTGCCCTCCCGAGGAGTAGGAGACGACGCGAGCGCCCTCCGGCAGCAGGTCGGCCACTCCGTTGACCAGGGCGAAGTGGCCGAGGTGGTTGGTGCCGAACTGCGACTCGAAGCCCTGCGCGGTGTGACCGAACGGGGTGGCCATGATGCCGGCGACATCGAGCACGAGATCGATCGGGCGTCCGTCGCGACGGACGGTCTCGGTGAACGCTGCCACCGAGTCGAGGTCGCCGAGGTCGGCGCTGCGGACGTCGACCGCGTCGATCCCTGCGAGCGCCTCCTCGGCGGCGTCGAGACGACGCGCAGGCACGATCACGCGCACTCCGGCATTCGCGAGCGCACGCACCGTCTCGAGTCCGAGTCCCGAGTATCCGCCCGAGACGATCGCGGTCTTGCCCGAGAGGTCGACCCCGGCGATCACCTCGGCCGCAGTGGAGCGGTAGCCGAACTCCGAGGCGAGGGGCTGCTGACGGGCGATCATGTCGAGAGGGGGGAGTGCATCTGTCATGCTCCGACCGTACGATCTAGAGTGCACTCGAAGTCAAGGAGGAGTCCTCGTGGAGGATGTGATCGACACGACGCGCACGTTCAGCATCGGCGAGCTCGCCCGTCTGGCCGGCGTGAGCGTGCACACGCTGCGCTGGTACGAGGCAGAAGGGCTCTTCCCTCGCGACGTGCCGCGCACCCCCGGCGGTCGGAGGGTCTACGCGCACGACTCGCTCGCGTGGCTCGCGCTGCTGGCGCGACTGCGCGAATCCGGCGCCCCCATCGCCCTGCTGCGTGAGTACGCCGCCCTGGTGCGCGCCGGCAGCGGCAACGAGGCCGAGCGTCTCGCCCTGCTGCGCGCGCACGAGCGCTCTCTCGACGCGCAGATCGAGACGCTGATCGCCTGCCGTCAGGTCGTCAGCGCGAAGGCGGGCGCGTACCAGGAGGCGCTCCTCGCCCGAGGACTCCTCTGACGGCGGCTCTGCGGGCTACTGCTCCACGGCCTTCTCCAGAGCCGCTTCGAGGTCCCCCCACGCCTCCAGCACCACGGGCTCGCCGTCGATGAAGAAGCTGGGGGTGCTGCGCACTCCGAGCCGCTCGCCGTCGCTCCTGTCGGCCTGCACGCGATCGAGCGTCGCCGGGTCGGTGATCGCCGCATCGTAGGCGGCCATGTCGAGTCCGAGCTCGGCCGCGATTCCCCGGAACACCTCGGGCGTCTCCTCGGACTTCTCGCCCCACTGGGCCTGCGTCTCGAAGAGGCGGTGGTACATGTCCTCGAAGCGGTCCTGCTGCGCCGCGGCTTCGGCGGCGAGAGCGGCCTGCGTCGAGTTGATGTGACCGGGCAGAGGGAAGTACCGCACGACGTAGGTGATCTCGCCCGAATACTTCTCGCGCAGGTCTTCGACGATCGGATAGAACGCTCCGCATGCCTCGCATTCGAAGTCGAGGAACTCGACGACGGTGACGGCGTCCGGTCCTCCGTCGTCGAGGACGTGCGAGTCGGTGCGCACTGTCTGCCGCTTCTCACCCTCGGGCGACAGGGGTTCTGCGGGGCGCTGCGACAGGGCGTAGGCGACGCCGACGATCGCGAGGACGATCGCGGCGGCGACGGTGATCAGGGCCACCTTGACAGGGGTCTTCATGGGGTTCTCCAACGGTTCGGATCAGGCAGGGTGAGTGAGCCGCGACGAGCGCGGCCGGGGTCGTCGACGAGCGGCGTGCCTGATTCAGGTGCGGGAGACCGAGAGCTGAGCGAGGGTGAGTGCGGGGACGTGCAGACGAGGACCCGCGCGGCTCGGAGCCGATGCACGTACCACCGCAGCGCGACGGATCAGCGGCGCGCCTCTGACGGAGCGCAACGAGAGCAGCACGAGGAGGACGCAGCAGAGCGCCGCGACCATGACGATCCCGGCGTCGTCCGATGGAGCGGACTCGACCATGCTCGTCTCGTCGTGGTGCGCCGTGACCGACGCGACGCTCGCGCCCGGAGCGAGGCACAGCGTCGTGTGCGCATCCGCCTTGCCGTGCGACGCCGACCACGCGCCGATGACGAGCAGCAGGGCGAGGCCGAGGGCGAGACCGACCCGGAGGATCAGCATCCGCTCGACGCCCTGGTGACGCAGTGGCATCGACGGGGCAGGCATGGTCCGCGCAGTCTAACAATCGGGCATCGGCGCCCGCGCTGAGCGCCCAGGCAGATCCACGCGACACAGAGCCGCCTACACTGGAGGGGTGGCGAGACTGTTGATCGTTGGCGGCTTCCTGGCCGCCATATTCTGGGTGTACAGCATCGTCGACTGCGCAGTGCAGCCGCCGACGCGACACCGGGGTGTGCCCAAGGCCGCCTGGATCGCCATCGTCATCCTCATCCCGGTCATCGGGGGCATCCTCTGGTTCACGATCGGCCGACGCCGCGCGAACGACAACGGCGGAGCGATCACGATCATCGCGCCCGACGACGACCCCCAGTTCCTCCGCAGCATCAGCAAGAGCGAGCAGGATGCGCGCATCCGCCGTCTCGAGGAGGAGCTCGCTCGTCTCGAGGACGAGACCGACGACGGAGCCGCACCGGACGGTACGGCGCCGGACGCGCGTCCGTGACGTCATCGCCCGCGACGGATGCTGCGGCATCCCTGATCGCCGACCTGATCGGCCACGGCGTGCGCGATCTCGTGCTCTCGCCGGGGTCTCGATCTCAGGCGCTCGCGCTCGCCGCGGTGCATGCCGCGAATCAGGGGCAGCTGCGTCTGCACGTGCGCATCGACGAGAGGGTCGCAGGATTCACCGCGCTCGGTCTCTCGCGTGAGACGGGTGTGCCCGCGGCGGTGCTCTGCACTTCGGGGACCGCTGCCGCCAACCTCCTTCCCGCAGCGATGGAGGCCTTCCACTCGGGGGTGCCGCTGCTGCTCCTGACGGCCGATCGGCCGCCCGAGCTGCGCGGAGTGGGAGCCAATCAGGCCACCATCCAGCCGGGCATGTTCGCCTCCTGGGTGCGCGAGCAGATCGATGCCCCCGTGCCGGGCGACGGTGACTGGGCGGGTCTCGCGATGCGCGCCGTCGCCGCGGCGATGGGCGCGGATGCCACCCACGGTCTGGCCGGTGTCGCCGGCCCCGTGCACCTGAACCTGCCGTCGCGCGAGCCGCTGTCGGGCGACCTCCCGACCGTCGACATCGTGCCGGGCGACGTGCCCAGACCAGTGGCGGCAGAACCGCTCCTGCTCGAGCGGGGGCCGCGCACGGTCGTCATCGCCGGCGCCGACGCGGGACCGGATGCCGAAGAGATCGCGCACGCCGGATCCTGGCCGTTGATCGCCGAGATCGTCAGCGGTGCGCGCTTCGGTCGCCAGGTCGTGCACGGCTATCGCGCGCTGTTGGGCGACCACGAGCTGGGCGGCCGCATCGAGCGCGCCGTCGTGCTCGGGCACCCGACCCTCAGTCGTGAGGTGGCTCGCCTGCTGTCGCGGCCGGATGTCGACGTGATCGCCGTCCGACGTGGCGGCGAGGCTCTCGATCTCAACGGCCGCACGACGGCCGCGGCGTCCGTATCGGTCGCACCCGGCGTCGCCGACCGCGAGTGGCTCGGTGCGTGGCTCACGGCATCCGCGGCTCACGCCGTCGATCTCAGCGAGCGGGCGCCCGACCAGGACGGTCTCACGTCGACCGATCCGTCGGCGCGGCGCGACGCGGTGAAGGCCGAGCTGGCGGCGGTGCGCCGGCCGCTCGACCGTGAGCTGCTCGCCGACGCCGTCTGGCGGGCGACCTGGCCGCACGATCGACTCGTCTTCGGCTCGTCGCGGCTCGTGCGGGTGGCCGATGCGGTGCTCGGTGGCAAGAAGGTCCCGGTGCACGCCAACCGCGGGCTCGCGGGGATCGACGGCACGATCGCCACCGCCACGGGCATCGCGCTCGCCAGTCAGGCCGGGGGAGCGCCCGGGGTCACCCGCGTGCTGCTCGGCGATCTGACCTTCCTGCACGATGTCGGCGCCCTGCTGCTCCCGCCCGACGAGCACGAGCCTCGCATCCAGGTCATCGTGGGCAACGACGGCGGCGGCACGATCTTCGACGGCCTCGAGGTCGCGGGCACGGCGGATCGGGCCGATCTCGATCGCGCGTTCTACACGCCCCATGCCGTGCGGCTCGAGCAGCTGGCACTCGCCTACGGATGGGAGTACCAGCGCGTGACGACCCGCACGGCACTCGACCAGGCCCTCACCACCCCGGCCGGTGGCCGTCAGCTGATCGAAATCCCGCTGTCCCGCTGAGGATCTTCGCCTCCGCTGCGGATGCGCAGTGGCAGGATGAACGCATGACAGCGCATGAGTGGGCCAAGGCCCTCCAGGTCGGCGACGGATTCCGCCTCTCCGACCTCGATCCGCAGAGCACACCCGGCTACAGCGGCGCGAAAGCCGACGGCAAGCGCGATCTCGAGGCGGGCCTCGACGAGCTCAATCAGCTGCAGGAGCGGCTCTTCGCCGAGAGCCGCGTCGGCGTGGCGAAGGACTCGGTGCTGCTGATCCTGCAGGCGATGGACTCCGCGGGCAAGGGAGGCATCGTGCGCCACGTGGTCGGCGGGGTCGATCCGCAGGGCGTCGCACTCACGGCGTTCAAGGCGCCGACCGACGAAGAGCTCGAGCACGACTTCCTGTGGCGCGTGTCCAGGCGCCTCCCGGAGCCCGGGTTCATCGGCGTCTTCGACCGCTCGCACTACGAGGACGTGCTGATCGGCCGGGTGCGTTCGCTGGCCCCGGCGGACGAGATCGAGCGCCGGTACGACGCGATCAACGAGTTCGAGGCCGCGGTCGCCGCATCGGGAACGCGCATCGTCAAGGTCATGCTGCACATCTCGCCCGACGAGCAGAAGTCGAGACTGATGGAGCGGCTCGAGCGACCCGACAAGCACTGGAAGTACAACCCGGGCGATGTCGACGAGCGACTGCTGTGGGACGACTACATGGCGGCGTATCAGATCATGTTCGAGCGCACCTCGACCGAGGCGGCTCCGTGGCATGTGATCCCGGCGAACCACAAGTGGTTCGCCCGCCTCGCCGTGCAGGAGCTGCTGCTCGACGCGCTGCAGCGCATCGATCCGCAGTGGCCGGCGGCCGACTTCGATGTCGACGCGGAGAAGGAGCGCCTCGCAGCGAGCTGACTGCGGGCGGTCCGGGCGCGGGTCAGGCGAGCGCGTCGACCAGCGGACGGAACTTGACCCGGGTCTCGAGCAGCTCCGACTCGGGGTCGGAGCCCGCGACGATGCCTGCGCCCGCGTAGGCGGTGACGGCGATCTCGGTCTCGGCGGGGGTGAACTGCGCGCAGCGCAGCGCGATCGCCCACTCGCCGTTGCCGGCCGCGTCGACCCATCCCACCGGACCGGCATACCGCCCGCGGTCGAACGGCTCGAGCTCGCGGATCGCCGCGATCGCCGCAGACGTCGGGGTGCCGGCCACGGCGGCGGTCGGATGCAGGGCGCCGACCAGGTCGAGTGACGAGCCGCCATCGGCCAGCTCGCCCTCGACGTCGGTCGCCAGGTGGAAGAGGTTCGGCAGCTTGAGCAGGAACGGCTGCTCGCTCGCCGCCAGTGCGCGGGTGTGCGGACGCAGCGAGGCCAGCACGCTCTGCACCGCGTACTCATGCTCGTCGAGGTCCTTGGTGCTCGAGGCCAGGTGGCTGGATGCGACGGTGTCGGCATCCGCGTCGGCTCCGCGTCCGATCGTTCCGGCGAGCACGCGGGCGGTGACGGTGCGCTGCTGCACGGTGACGAGGGTCTCGGGACTCGCGCCGATCAGCCCGTCGACCGCGAACGCCCACGTGTCGGGGTATCCGGTCGACAGCGCGCGCACGAGCCGGCGCAGGTCGGAACCGGCCGGGATGCTGCCGGTGAGGTCGCGTGCGAGCACGACCTTGCTGAGCTCGCCGGCGGCGATGCGTTCGAGTGCCTGGCGCACCGAGTCCTGATAGCCCTGCGGACTCTGGGCACCGGGGCCGACGGTGCCGGCCCAGTGCGGGCCGTAGGCGATCGTCGCCGCCTCAGGCTGCGGCTCGGGCTCGGGCGCGGGTGCCGACGCCGAAGACGAGCGGATGCGGGTGAGCCAGGTGCGCCCGTGGTGTCGACCGATCACGAGCGCCGGCACGACGAGGATGCTGTCGGCGGCGGAGTCCTCGTCGAAGGTCAGCGCACCGAAGGCGACCAGTCCGGAGCCGGGGAGCCCGAGCTCGTCGTCGATCTCGGCATCCTGCGCGAGCTCTCGCCATGCCCGAGCGATCGCAGCGGATCGCAGGGCCGCTGCGCCGGCGGGGATGCGGACCGTCTCGACGATGGCGTCGCCGACGGCGACGATGCCGTCGCCGCGGCGCAGCCAGGCGAGAGGCCGCGACGGGTCGGCGTAGGCCAGGAGATCCTCGACCGGATCGATCTCACGGGTCTCCACGACCAGCCTGCTGCTCACCCCTCCAGCCTAGTTCGTCACCCGTCGACCGGGATGTGACAGGCCACGCCTACGCTGAGTGCATGAGCGACGTCCGCCCCGCACCCGGCACCGAGATGATCTTCCAGTGGCGCAAGTGGGACGGGTCTCCGCACTGGCGTCATGAGTGCGTGTACCTCGGCGCCGACGAGTGGGGCGACTGGCTCGGCCAGCCCGTCGGCTGGTCGAGCGCTCGACCGGGCGCGGGCTACATCGCCGAGGCCCCCAATGTCACGCTCGTGCCGAGGCGGTCCGACTTCGCCCTGACCGTGAACCGTGACCACCCGAAGGGCATGCGGATCTACATCGACATCGGATGGGAGGTGCGCTGGTCGGACGACCCGCTCCTCGCCGTCGGCATCGACATGGACCTCGACGTCGTGCGGGTCGAGGGTCCGCGCGGCACATGGGTCGACGACCGCGACGAGTGGGCCGAGCACAGCATGAGCTACGGATACCCCGCCGAGATCATGGCCGGACTCGAGGCTCTGGCCCTCGATCTCGAGCGGCGGGTGCGAGATCGCCTCGCCCCTTTCGACGATGCCACGCCGGATCTCTGGCTCGACCGCCTCGACGCGCTGCACCTCGCGCCTAGACTGGGCGTGTGACCTCGAACGAAGCCAACCGCGCCGATCTCGGCAAGGACCCCGCCCGCGTCAGCGGCATGTTCGACCAGGTCGCCGCGGGCTACGACCGGACGAATACGGCGATGACGGTCGGCAACGACGCGCTCTGGCGCGCGGCCACGACGAGGGCCGTCGCCCCGAAGCCGGGGGAGAAGATCCTCGACCTCGGTGCGGGCACCGCGTCCTCGTCGGCATCCCTCGCCCGCAGCGGTGCGCAGGTCGTCGCCGCCGACTTCTCGCCGGGCATGCTCGCCGAGGGGCAGCGCCGCCACGGCAGCATCCGCAATCTCTCGTTCGTGCAGGCGGATGCCACCGATCTGCCGTTCGACGACGGCGAGTTCGACGCCGTCACCATGTCGTACGCGCTGCGCAACGTCAACGACCCGAAGAAGGCGCTGCGTGAGCTGCTGCGCGTCACGAAGCCGGGCGGTCGTCTGGTGATCAACGAGTTCTCGACCCCGCCGGGCTCGGTCTTCCGCGCCGCGTACCGCTTCTACAACTCGCAGGTGCTTCCTCGGGTGGCTCGCGTCGCCGGCACCAACGGCGACGCCTACGACTACCTCAACGAGTCGATCCGTGACTGGCCCGACCAGAAGAAGCTCGCCGCGTGGATCCGCGAGGCCGGGTGGACCGAGGTCGAATACCGCAACCTCTCGTTCGGTATCGTCGCGCTGCACCGGGCGTTCAAGCCCGCGTGAATGCGACGCGCGTACCCGCCCAGCTGACGACGGTAGGCTGAGACCGTGACTTCGAGCCGCGTAGCCCCGGGTTCGCGACTGGCGAGCCGTCTCGGTTTCAGCGACCGTGTCTTCATCGGCACCGCCGGTCGACGCATCGCGCAGGCGATCGAAGACGGGCTCGAGCTCGTCGAGACCGGTCTTGCCGACGACGTGCGTGTGGCCGATCCGCTCGCCGATGCCGCCAGCCGCTATCTGTACGAGGCGGGGGGCAAGCGCATCCGCCCCGTGCTGACGCTGCTCGCGGCCCAGCTCGGCGACGGCAACACCGATCAGGTGATCGATGTCGCGAAGGCGCTCGAGATCACCCATCTCGGCTCGCTGTATCACGACGACGTCATGGACGGTGCGGATCGCCGTCGTGGAGTGCCCGCGGCGCAGACCGTGTGGGGCAACAACATCGCGATCCTGACCGGTGACATCCTCTTCTCCCGTGCGAGCCAGCTGATGTCGCGCCTGGGCGAGCGGGCCATCCGGCTGCAGGCCGACACCTTCGAGCGCCTCGTCCTCGGACAGATGCACGAGACGATCGGCGCTCAGCCCGACGATGATCCCATCGAGTTCTACCTGCAGGTGCTGGCCGACAAGACCGGCTCTCTCATCGCCGCGGCGACGCAGGGCGGCGTGATCTTCTCCAACGCACCGTCGGAGTACGAAGAGCCGCTGCGCGTGTACGGCGAGAAGATCGGCGTCGCCTTCCAGCTGCTCGACGACGTGATCGACCTGTCGGCGAAGCCCGAGGACACCGGCAAGGTGCCGGGCACCGACCTGCGGGCCGGGGTTCCGACGATGCCGTACCTGCTGCTGAAGGCCGAGGCCGATGACGCCTCGATCGGTCTCGCCGCTCGCATCGACGACGGGGTGGCGCGCATCGCCGAAGGGGCCGACCCCGCGATCCTCGACGGACCGCTGACCGAGCTCCGCGACCACGTCGGAACGCAGAAGACCCTCGCGCTCGCGCACTCCTGGACTCAGGATGCGATCGACGCGCTCGCCCCGCTCCCGCGTGGCACCGTGCGCGAAGCGCTCACTCGTTTCGCAGAGACCCTCGTCGAACGCTCCAGCTGATCGCGTCGCGGCCCTCGGCCGCGTGCGCCGGGCGTGACGGCATACGAAAGGACCCCTTATGACCAAGCTCAGACTGGCCATCGTCGGAGCGGGCCCCGCCGGCATCTACGCAGCAGACATCCTGCTGAAGGCCGAGCGCAAGTTCGACGTCTCCATCGATCTCTTCGAGCAGCTCCCCGCCCCCTACGGCCTGGTCCGCTACGGCGTCGCACCCGACCACCCGCGCATCAAGGGCATCGTCAACGCGCTGCGCGATGTGCTCGACCGCGGTGACATCCGGCTGTTCGGCAACGTGCGGTTCGGCGAGGACATCACCCTCGACGACCTGAAGAAGCACTACAACGCGGTCATCTTCGCCACCGGCGCGATCCGTGACACGACGCTCGACATCCCCGGCATCGACGCGGTCGGCGCCTACGGGGCAGCAGACTACGTGAGCTGGTTCGACGGCCACCCCGATGTGCCGCGCGAGTGGCCGCTCGACGCCGCATCGGTCGGTGTGCTGGGCAATGGCAACGTCGCTCTCGACGTCGCCCGCATGCTGGCGAAGCACGCCGAAGACCTGCTCGTCACCGAGGTGCCGGAGAACGTCTACGAGGGTCTCAAGGCGAGCGCCGTCACCGATGTGCACGTGTTCGGACGCCGCGGACCCGCTCAGGTCAAGTTCACCCCGCTCGAGCTGCGTGAGCTCGGCGAGCTGCGTGACGTCGACATGGTCGTCTACGACGAGGACTTCGACTACGACGAGGCGTCGAAAGACGCGGTGGCCAGCAACAAGCAGGTCATGGTGATCGACCGCATCCTGCAGTCGTGGCGCAAGCGCGACTCGGTCAACAATGCGGGAGGCACGGCATCGCGTCGTCTGCACCTGCACTTCTGGGCCCGCCCGGTCGAGGTCCGCAAGGACGACGCCGGTCGCGTCGCGGCCCTCGTCTACGAGCGCACGAAGCCCGACGGACAGGGCGGAGCCGTGGGCACGGGCGAGATGCGCGAGGTTCCGCTGCAGGCGCTCTACCGCGCCATCGGCTACTTCGGCTCGCCGCTTCCGGGCGTACCCTTCGACAAGAAGCACGGCGTCATCCCCAACCGCGAGGGCCAGGTGCTCGCCAAGGACTCGAACCAGCAGATGCCCGGCATCTACGCGACAGGGTGGATCAAGCGCGGACCGGTGGGCCTGATCGGCCACACCAAGTCGGATGCCATGGAGACCGTGCGGCACATCATCAACGACCAGGGCTCGTGGTGGCACCCGGAGGACCCGTCTGAAGAGGCGATCCCCGCCCTGCTGCTCGAGCGCGGTGTGAAGTGGACCGACCTCGAAGGCTGGCACCGGCTCGACGAGCACGAGGTCGCTCTCGGTGCGCCGCACGAGCGCGCGCGCGTCAAGGTCGTGCCGCGCGACGAGATGGTGCGCGTCTCCCGCGGAGAGTGACCGACACCGGATCGTTGTCGGCACCCGGTGCGCCTGCGGGGCGGCATCCGTAGGGTGAAGGGATGCGACTGCGATCCCTGATCGTCCTCGGCACCGCCGCTCTGCTGCTGGTGTCGGGGTGCACTGCCGAGCCGGCCGCCGAGCCGAAGCCATCAGGGTCGCCGTCTGCGACGGCGTCGTCGACCGGCACACCGTCCCCGACGCCGGCGCCCGTCGTCGAACCGGCGGCGGCGTTCGATGTGACGTGCGACGACGTCGCCGCCACCATGGCCGAACTCGTGGGGGAGCCGTCGACGCCGGTCGCACCGGCGCTGTCGCTGGTGTCTGCGATGGGCTGGCTGCCGGGCCCCGGGCAGTACATGTTCCAGCGCGCAGGGGGGATCGCGTGCTCCGCGGGTGACACGGAGCGCAGCTGGGAGGTCACGATCGTGCCGGATGCCCAGGCTGTGATCGCCGGCGCGACCGAGCGTCAGGGCTTCTGGGGTGAGCAGGCGAGTTGCGAGGACGGGCGCTGCGGCTTCGAGCTTCCCGACGGAGACGTGCTGCTGTCGGCCACCGTCGTCGACCCCGATCTGGGAGCGGATGACACCGCTCCGATCGAAGAGGCGCTGCGTCGGATCGCCGCCTCGGCGGCTGCGAGCCTGCGCGACGTCGACTACGTCGAGAGCGACATCGTCGGTGCGCCGTGCGAGCGCTTCATCACACCGGAGCAGGTGAATGCCGAATTCGGAGTGACGGATGCCGCGCTCTTCTCGGACTTCGGCGGCTGGGGCATCCCAGCGGAGGTGTACGAGGTCGTCAACGGATCGCGCATCTGCTATTTCAAGTCGGCCGGGAGTGAGTACGAAGGATCCAGCTATCTGATGCTCACGACACTTCCCGCCGGGGCATGGGCGTTCGAGAAGATCGACGGTGAACCCGTCGAACTCGAGGGAGCCGATGCCGCCACGGCGAGCACGGGTGCGAACGGCGAGAAGATCGTCGACGTGCGAGTCGGTCCGGACTGGATCCGGCTGGTGACCTTCGACAACGGAGCCGGGGCCGCTGATCCGGCACCGCTCGCGCAGCAGGTCGTGCGCAGCCTCACGGTCGGACACACCGCTCCCCAGTAGTCGACACCGTTTCGATAGCCTGGCGGCATGCCTGAGTGGATACCGGACGTCCTCGGCGACGAGTTCGAGCAGCTCACGCTCGAGCTCGGCGAGGACGATGAGGGACCGCTCGTCGCCACGCTCGTGCGTGCGGTGCCGCGGGACCGGCCCTGGTGGGACCGGCTGCGCGGGCAGAGCCTCCCGCTGGACGATGTCGACGTGCTCTATGTGCACGGCTGGTCGGATTACTTCTTCCAGAAGCGGCTCGCTCGATTCTGGACGTCTCGCGGGGCGCGCTTCTTCGCGCTCGACCTGCGCAAGTACGGCCGGAGTCTGCGCGATGGGCAGACTCCCGGCTACATCACCGACCTCGTCGCGTACGACGAGGACATCGCCGCGGCTCTGTCCGCGATGGGGCACGGGACTGGAGCCGCGGCATCCCCCCGGCGGCTCGTGCTGCTCGGCCACTCGACCGGCGGACTCACCCTGAGCCTGTGGGCGTCGCGGCACCCCGAGGCGGCGGATGCCGTGATCCTGAACAGCCCCTGGCTCGAGTTCCAGGTCGCTTCCGCCCGCCCGCTCATCGCTCCGGTCGCCGAGCTGCAGGCCAGGTGGGCTCCTCGGGAGGTCGCGCCGCAGGTCGATCTCGGCTTCTACACCCGCGCGCAGCAGGAGGTCGCCGACCCCGACGATCCGGTCGAGGTGAACCTCCTCTGGCGTCCGGCGCAGACGATGGCCGTCCACGCGGGGTGGTTCCACGCGATACTCACCGGACACGCCAAGGTCGCGGCGGGGCTGACGATCGACGCGCCCGTGTGCGTGCTGCTGTCCGCGCGCTCAGCGACGCCCACGCGATGGTCGGAGGACCTCACCCGAGCAGACTCGGTCTTGGTCGTCGACGACATCGCGCGGGCGTCGCTGAAGCTCGGTCCGTCTGTCACTGTCGAGCGCATCGACGGAGCCCTGCACGACGTCTTCCTCTCGCGGCATGGGGCCAGAGAGGAAGCGTATCGCCGCCTCGACCGATGGGTCAGAGGCTGGACGGCCGCGCGCCGACAGTGATCAGGCGCAGTGTCCGACCCAGTGGTCAGACGTAGTGCATCAGACGTGCCTGCTGCTCGGCCTCGTCGGCATCGCCGCGCAGCACCGCGTCGTGGAAGTCCCGGTAGACCTGGAGCATGCGCTCGCGGTCGTTCTCGGGCACGCTCCAGCCGCGGAGATTGCGGAAGAGAGCCATGCTCGCGTCGTTGATCAGCACCTGGTGCTGCGCGTTACGACTGCGCGCGCTGAGGAACGAGAACACCGCCCACCGTGTGTTGGAGATGTGCACATCGTCATCGAGCGCCGTGTACATCTCCTCGACCAGTGCGGCGAGACTCTCGCGGTCCTGCTGGCTCATCCGCGCGACGCCCATCCGCGCGGCCATCCCCGCCTGATACCCCGCGAACTCGAGCGTCTGCTCGACGGTCTCTGCCGTGACGGCGGTGACCTCGGTGTATCTGCTCGGGTACATCGTCACGAGCCCGAGACGCTCGAGACGCTGTAACGCCTCTCGCACCGGAGTCCGTGACACATGCAGTTCTTCGGCGACGTCGACATCGCGGATGCGATACCCCGGCTCCAGCACACCGTCGACGATCTGCGCGCCGATGTGCTGAAACACCTCCTCCGCCAAGAGCTGCTTGCTTTCTCGAATACTCGTCATCGAGTTGTTGGTGTTCATGGACTGCCCCCAGTTGCTTTCCAGATCCGGGCTCCCCATGATGTGCCCGGACGGCCACTACATCACGAAGTGGATCGCGATGCCAATAATCCACAGACGAGTTTTCCGACGATCACGCAGGCGCTTGTCGTCGGCGCGTCGTCGCAGGATTGAGTACGGGTGATTCTGTGGTCGGCGAGTGTTGGGACACTCGCCGACCACAGACGATGGCGTGCACGGAGCTGAACTGCGCCCAGTCCCCACAAGGCGGGAACCGCGATCCGCGAAGCGCGGAACCGTGGTTCGGCAGCGCGTCATGCATCGCCGCATCGTCTGTCGCATCGGGACGCGACTGCATCCAGTCTCGGTCACTCCGACCCATATATCGGAATGGGATCCGAGGGCACAGAAAAGGGGACGGATGCGGCGGCATCCGTCCCCTGCGTTGTGGGATCAGCGGTAGTTGATGAACTGCAGGTCGAGATCGAGATCCGCGCCCTTGAGCAGCGCGATCACCGACTGGAGGTCGTCACGGCTCTTCGACTGCACGCGCAGCTCGTCGCCCTGGATCTGGCTCTTCACGCCCTTCGGACCCTCGTCGCGGATGAGCTTGTTGATCTTCTTCGCGTTCTCCGAGGAGATGCCGTCCTTGAGGGTCGAGACGATGCGGAACTCCTTGCCGCTGGCGAAGGGTTCGCCCGACTCGAGGCTCTTGAGCGAGATGCCGCGCTTGATGAGCTTCGACTGGAAGACGTCGAGAACGGCCTTCGCGCGCTCCTCGGTGCCGGCGATGATCAGGATCTGCTCGCCGCTCCAGGCGATGGAGGCGCCCGTGCCTTTGAAGTCGTAGCGCTGCTCGATCTCCTTGCGCGCCTGGTTCAGGGCGTTCTCGGCCTCCTGGTGATCCACTTTCGAGACGATGTCAAAGGAACTGTCAGCCATACGCAAAGTGTATCGACACCGCCGTTTTCACGCTCGCTTGGAAGCGCTTCCATCGACTCTCACGCACCAATCCGCGGTTACAGCTTGATATCGAAGGGCTTTTGCATTGCGATTCCCGTCGTTCTCGATGCATACTGTAAGCGCTTGCAGTCCTTGCAGGCCACCAGTACTCAGAGAGGCACACACCAATGAAGGTGAACAAGAGGGGCATCGTCGCCGCCGGCGTCATCGCGATCGTTTCGACTCTTTCCCTGGCCGGTTGCTCGACCGCGACCGACGGCGGCGACGCATCCGAGGGTGAGAACGGCGGCACGCTGACCGTCTGGGTCGACGCCGAGCGCGTCGACGCGCTGCAGAGCGCCGCCGACTCCTACGAGGAGAAGACCGGAGTCAAGGTCGAGCTCGTCGGCAAGTCCGTCGACGACATGAAGGACGACTTCATCCAGCAGGTGCCGACCGGCAAGGGCCCCGATGTGGTCATGGGCGCGCACGACTGGCTCGGAGAGCTCTCGACCAACGGCGTGGTCGCCCCGCTCGAGCTCGGCGACTCGTCGGCCGACTACCTGCCCGTCGCCCTTCAGGCGGCGACCTACGACGGAACCGTCTACATGCTTCCCTACGCGGTCGAGAACATCGCCGTGCTGCGCAACGCCGACATGGTGCCCGCCGCCGCGACGAGCTTCGACGACATGGTCTCGAAGGGCGCGTTCGTCGTCGAGCAGGGCACCGAGGGCAACCCGTACCACCTGTACCCGTTCCAGACGGCGTTCGGCGCTCCGGTCTTCGGCACCGACGACTCGGGCAGCTACGACTCCGCAGATCTGCAGCTCGGCAGCGAGGGCGGAACGGCCTTCGCCGACTGGCTCGCCGCTCAGGGCGCCGCAGGCACGCTGAACACCGACGTCGACGGCGAGATCGCCAAGCAGCAGTTCCTCGACGGCACCGCGTCCTTCTGGCTGACCGGCCCGTGGAACGTCGGCGCCGCAGTCGACGCCGGAATCAACGTCGCGATCGACCCGATCCCCAGCCCCACGGGTGAGACCGCGTCGCCGTTCGCCGGCGTCAAGGGCTTCTTCGTGAGCTCCGAGTCGAAGAACAAGGTCGCCGCGAACGACTTCCTCGTGAACTACATCGGCACCGAAGAGGTGCAGCTCGAGCTGTTCGAGGCCGGCAACATCCTCCCCGCGCTGACGGCCGCCGCCGATTCCGCCGCCTCCGACCCGATCATCGCCGGCTTCCAGGCCGTCGGTGCGGATGCCGTCCCGATGCCCGCGATCCCCGCGATGGGATCGGTCTGGGAGTTCTGGGGCGTGGCCGAGGCCGCGATCATCAACGGCTCCGACCCGGCGTCGACGTGGCAGAAGCTCGTCGACGACGTCACCGCAGCGATCAAGTAAGACACCCAGCACCATCTCTGCCGGGGCGGACCTCGTCCGCCCCGGCAGCTCGACGACGGGGACGAGATGACAGACACCGCCGAGCCCACGGCTCCACTCACCAAGCGCCAGCGCCAGGCCGCCGGCATCGCCGAGGCCGCATCCGGGCCGATCGGCTGGATGCTCTTGAAGATCCTGCTGCTGGCCATCGTCGACGCCATCGCGCTGTATGCGGCGTTCGTCCTCTTCGGGCAGCAGGAGTGGCTGGTGCTCGGCCTGGTCGTGGCCGTCACCGTGCTCGTCAACTACATCTACTTCTCGCGCAAGCGCATCCCCGCGAAGTACCTCACGCCCGGCATCATCTTCCTGATCATCTTCCAGGTGTTCACGCTGCTGTACACCGGGTACATCGGCTTCACCAACTACGGCACCGGCCACAACGGCACGAAGGACCAGGCGATCTCGTCGCTCCTCGCCTCCGCCCAGGAGCGCGTGGAGGACTCCCCGACGTACCCGGTCACGGTCGTCGAGCAGTTCGGCACCTACGGCCTGCTGGTGACCGATCCCGACTCCGGCGACGCGCTGCTCGGCACGGCCGAGCAGCCCCTGGAGGAGGTCGACGCCGAGTTCGACGGCGACCAGGCTGTGGCCGTCGACGGCTGGACCACGCTGCCCCTCGCGAAGGTGTTCACGCTCTCGGAAGAGCTGGAGAAGCTCTCGGTGCCGTTCAGCGACGACCCCAACGACGGCAGCCTGCGTGCGCCCGACGGCCAGAAGGGCTACCTGTACGTCTCGACGCTCGAGTACGACGCGGATGCCGACACCATCACCGACACCACGACCGGCGCGGTGTACTCCGACACGGGGGAGGGCTCGTTCATCGCCGAGGACGGCACCGAGCTGCTTCCCGGCTGGCAGACCACCGTCGGGTTCGACAACTTCGTGCGCGCGGTGACCGACGACTCGATCCGCGGCCCGCTCATCTCGGTGACGATCTGGACTTTCGTCTTCGCGGTGCTCTCCGTGGCGACGACGTTCTTCCTCGGCCTGCTCCTCGCGCTGGTGTTCAACAACACGCGGATGCGCTTCCGCAACGGGTACCGGATCATCCTGATCCTCCCGTACGCATTCCCCGCGTTCCTCTCCGCCCTCGTCTGGGCCGGGATGATGAACGAGAGCTTCGGCTTCATCAACCAGGTGATCTTCGGGGGAGCGGACATCCCGTGGCTCACCGATCCGAACCTCGCGAAGGTCTCGGTGCTGCTGGTGAACCTCTGGCTCGGCTTCCCCTACATGTTCCTCGTCTGCATGGGCGCCCTCCAGGGCATCCCCGAAGACGTCAACGAGGCCGCGGTGATGGACGGCGCCAACCCGTGGCAGGTCTTCCGGCGCATCAAGCTTCCGCTGCTGCTCGTCACGGTGGCGCCGCTGCTGATCTCGTCGTTCGCGTTCAACTTCAACAACTTCAACCTGATCTACATGCTGACCAAGGGCGGGCCGCGGTTCGACGATGTCAGCATCCCGGTCGGGCACACCGACATCCTGATCTCGATGGTCTACAAGGTGGCCTTCACGGGGCAGTCCCGCGACTACGGACTCGCCTCCGCGTTCACGATCCTGATCTTCATCGTGGTCGCGACGATCTCGATCATCAGCTTCCGCAAGACCAAGGCCCTCGAGGAGCTGAACTGACATGAGCACCACGGACATCGGCACCACCGCCCGCACCGTCGCCGTCGAACAGAACCTCGCGCCGCGTCGCCGCAGCTTCGGCGCATGGTTCGCCGACACCGGATGGCGCCATGTGGTCGCCATCGTCGTCAGCGCCTTCGCGCTGTTCCCGCTGCTGTACGTCGTCTCGGCGTCGCTCAACCCGAGAGGAACGCTGACCGGATCGAACCAGCTGTTCTCGGCGTTCGGCTTCGACAGCTACGTGCGCATCCTGAGCGACCCGCAGAACCCCTACGGGCTGTGGTTCCTGAACACGCTCGTCATCGCCGTGGTCACGGGAGCCGTGACGGTGTTCATCGGCGCCCTCGCGGCATACGCCTTCTCGCGCATGCGCTTCGCGGGTCGCCGCATCGGCCTCGTCACGATCGTCGTCGTGCAGATGTTCCCGCAGCTCCTCGCCGTGGTCGCGATCTTCCTGCTGATGTCGACGCTGGGGGACTGGTTCCCCGCGATCGGACTGAACACGCACACGGGGTTGATCCTCGTCTACCTCGGCGGCGCGCTCGGGGTGAACACCTACCTGATGTACGGGTTCTTCAACACCCTGCCGATGGAGCTCGATGAAGCGGCCCGCATCGACGGCGCCGGACACGCGCGCATCTTCTTCACGATGATCCTGCCGCTGGTCGCGCCGATCCTCGCGGTCGTCGCGCTGCTGTCGTTCATCGGCACGGTGAACGAGTACGTGATCGCGAGCGTCATGCTCGTCGATGTCGAGCAGCAGACCCTGGTCGTCGGTCTCACCAAGCTCGTCGCCAACCCGCGATACGCGGACTGGTCGGCCTTCTCGGCCGGCGCGGTAATGGCCGCCATCCCGGTGATGATCCTGTTCCTGTTCCTGCAGCGGTACATCGTCGGCGGACTGACCGCGGGCGCCACGAAGGGCTGATCCGCGATCATGGTCGCAGCGTTCGCGGCGTTGCGATCACCCGTCGTGCGACGGCGGCCGTAGCGTGATGGCATGACGCGTGTGGCCGGGCGGAACGTGGCGATCAGCTGGGTCGCCGGAGTGCTGTGCGCGGGCGTGATCGGCGCTCTCGTCTGGTTCTCGATGCCGATCGTGCCGGTCGTCGCATCGTTCGTCGGCGACACCCTCCGTTCGACGCTTCCCTAGCGATCACGGGCTGCACGACACGTCGGCACGCCTCCCTCGGGGTGCGGTCGGGCGGCGGTAATCTCGCAATGCACACATCCGATGAGAGGCGCACCCCCATGAGTGACCCCGAGGTTCCACAGCCCGAGCGGCCGAAGGACGTCAACGACGTCGTCGACAGCGCGAACGCTGGACTCGACGCCGCCGCCGCAGCGGGTGCAGGCGTGCATGGCACGCCCGCGGACGCTACGCACGACACGTCGGCTCCGACACCTGCCCAGCCCGCCGTCGACCCGGATCTCGCCGCGTTCGAAGCCGCCGAGAAGGATCACCCCGGCACCTTCGCGACGCCCGAGCTCAACGACCCGAAGTACCTCGACGCAGACGACACGACGACGTCGCGGAACACGGATGCGGACACGACGAAGTCGTTCGGCACGGATGCGGACGCACCCCCCGCCTACACGCCGCCGGTCGCGCACGAGCAGTCCGCTCTCGCCGGAGCCGCGTACTCGTCGGCCGACCACACCGAGACCCGGATCGTCCCGTCCGAGCCTGCCGCCGCCGAACCGGTCATCGCGCCGGTCCAGCAGCAGCCGATCTTCGTCCAGGCTCCCGAGCCGCCCCGCGAGCGGGGAAACCGCGGCACCGCTGGTGCGATCGGTCTGCTCGCGACCGTCGCCTTCGCGATCCTCTACCTGGGTGCGACGCTCGGCCTTCGTGCCGTCGCGGGTGACATCACGGGCGAGAACATCGGCGAAGCGGCTCTCGCTCCGCTGATGACCTGGGGGTTCTGGGTCCCCGTCGTGGTGTTCTTCCTCGGCTTCTGGCTTCTCGGAGCGTTCATCAACCGCGGACGCTGGGGACTCTGGGTGGTCTTCGGCATCATCGTCGGGCTCATCGCCTACGGCGGACACATCCTCGGTGCTCTCTTCGAGGCGCCGTTCTGGCTGCTCACGGCTCGGGAGGGGAGCGAGCTCATCGGAGCCCAGCTCTTCCACCCGCTCGCCATCGCGGCGTTCGTCTTCGGCCGTGAGCTGACCATCTGGTTCGGCGCGTGGGTCGCCCGCAGTGGGGCGCGCAAGACCGAGCTCAACGCCGAGGCGCAGCGTGAGTACGAGCGCACGCTCGAGGCCGGTCCGACGCTCTCGAGGTAATCACGAACATGTCATCGCCGAACCCCCGTGGACCCGCGTCCCCGGGGGTTTCGGCCATCCTGGCTCTGGTTCTCGCCACGATCAGCTTCTTCGCCCTGGCGGTGTTCGGCCTCGGCGCGCTGAGCGTGGCCACCGACCGGGACATCATCGCCGTCCCTGGCCTGGGGCAGGTGCCGGGAGCGGTCGGGATGCTCGCGGCGGTGGTGGCGTTCGCGCTGTCGCTCTGGGGGTCGCTGCGGCGATCGCATCCGTCGTTCCTCGCGGCGCCCGCCGTCGCGCTGGGCACGGCGCTCGCGCATCTGGTCGTCCTCTGGATCGCGGTCGCGGTCGCGAGCGGTGACCTGATCGTCGCGACGGTCGTCGCGGGCGATCTCGTCCGTGGGGGGGCGAGCGCGGTGCTGTTGGCCGCCGGGGCCATCGCCGCCTGGGGCGGCATCGCGCTCCGCCGCACGCGCGCGCAGCAGCCGCAGTGGCCCTGGGAGCGCGACGACGAGGAATGACGCCCCGCCGTCGAGACGAAATCTCGGCAGCAGCGGTGCACGCGCCGTACGCTCTACGTGTGGAGCGCTCGTTGGAGACGCAGGTCGACCAGGCCGTCGAGGCCTGGTTGCGGTGGGTGCCGCGCTGGGAGCCGGCGACCCATCGTGGTCGGGTCGCGCCCTGTCGGCGTTGCCTGGGCTCGCCGATCCTGTCGGCGGCGGGCATCGGCTCGAACACGCCGCACGGCGTGCAGCACGGCCTCTCGACTCGGATCAAGACGATCGTCGACCATGCCGTGGCCGAGTACACCGCGAGGAACCTCCCTATGCTGCAGCGCGAGCTCGACCAGCAGGCCGCACGGAACCGGGCGCGCAGCTACCGTCCGGCCGACGGGCTGGATCCGGAGTTCGACGGCCTCCCGCTCGATCCTGAGCCGGTCCCCGGTGCGCCGTTCCTCTTCACGATCGCGGGACTGGCGGACGAGGCGGTCGACGATCTGCCGCCGTTGCCGCCGCTGAGCGACGAGGCGAAGGTGGCGCTGCGACAGGAGGTCGCCCTCGCCGACGAGTACGCGAACATGGTCGGCCGTGAGATCTGCGGCATCCTGCTGCGCCACCGCATCTACATCCAGGCCGCGATCTCGCAGCATGTCGAGCCGCAGATCGAGGCGCTGCTCGCCGAGCTCACCGATTCGCTCGACTCCCCGTTCGACTCGGACCAGACCTAGCGACCGCCGCTGAGCGGCCTTCATTTGACCACCACGTTACGCGGCATTACACTTGATCAGGTGTGTGCACGTCTCGACGTGCGCGCTGGGCGTCGGCACCATGCCGGTCCGCCCCCACGGCATACCCACCACCACAAAGGCTCGTCGATTCCGGCGTGCCGGTGGGTCACTGATGTGAAACCCATCACGCTGTCACCGTGCAGCATTATGAGGAGAGAACGTGCCAACCATTCAGCAGTTGGTTCGCAAGGGTCGCTCGCCCAAGGTCTCGAAGACCAAGGCGCCTGCACTCAAGTCGAACCCGCAGCAGGCCGGGGTCTGCACCCGCGTCTACACCACCACCCCGAAGAAGCCGAACTCGGCGATGCGCAAGGTCGCTCGTGTGAAGCTCCGCAACGGCACCGAGGTCACCGCCTACATCCCCGGTGAGGGTCACAACCTCCAGGAGCACTCGCTGGTGCTCGTCCGTGGAGGCCGTGTCAAGGACCTCCCCGGTGTCCGTTACAAGATCGTCCGTGGCGCCCTGGACACCCAGGCCGTCAAGAACCGTAAGCAGGCTCGCAGCCGCTACGGCGCAAAGAAGGGCTGAGTCCAATGCCTCGTAAGGGTCCCGCCCCCAAGCGTCCCGTCGTCAACGACCCGGTATACGGCGCTCCGATCGTCAGCCAGCTGGTCAACAAGATCCTGGTCGACGGCAAGAAGTCCCTCGCCGAGTCGATCGTCTACAACGCCCTCCGTGGCGTCGAGGCGAAGAACGGTCAGGATGCCGTCGCCACTCTGAAGAAGGCGCTCGACAACGTGCGCCCGACTCTCGAGGTCAAGAGCCGCCGCGTCGGTGGCTCGACCTACCAGGTTCCGGTCGAGGTCAAGCCGCACCGCGCGAACACCCTCGCGCTGCGCTGGCTCGTCAGCTACGCCAAGGGTCGTCGTGAGAAGACGATGACCGAGCGTCTCCAGAACGAGATCCTCGACGCGTCGAACGGTCTCGGTGCAGCGGTCAAGCGCCGCGAGGACACGCACAAGATGGCCGAGTCGAACCGCGCGTTCGCTCACTACCGCTGGTAAACAGCTTCGCCCGCCCCCGATCACACATCGGGGGCGGGCACCCCCTCTTCGCAGTACGACTGCACAAAAGATAAGGACACTCCTGTGGCACAAGACGTGCTCACCGACCTGAGCAAGGTTCGGAACATCGGCATCATGGCTCACATCGATGCTGGCAAGACCACCACGACCGAGCGCATCCTGTTCTACACGGGCGTCAACCACAAGCTCGGCGAGACCCACGACGGTGCCTCGACCACCGACTGGATGGAGCAGGAGAAGGAGCGCGGCATCACGATCACGTCTGCCGCCGTGACCTGCTACTGGAACAAGAACCAGATCAACATCATCGACACCCCCGGTCACGTGGACTTCACGGTCGAGGTGGAGCGCTCGCTCCGCGTCCTCGACGGTGCTGTCGCCGTCTTCGACGGCAAGGAGGGCGTCGAGCCCCAGTCCGAGACCGTGTGGCGTCAGGCCGACAAGTACAACGTCCCCCGCATCTGCTTCGTCAACAAGATGGACAAGCTCGGCGCGGACTTCTACTTCACCGTCGACACCATCATCAACCGCCTCGGCGCCAAGCCGCTGGTCATCCAGCTGCCCATCGGTGCGGAGAACGACTTCATCGGCGTCGTCGACCTCGTCGAGATGCGCGCGCTCGTCTGGGCGGGTGACTCCAAGGGTGACGTCACCATGGGTGCCTCCTACGAGATCCAGGAGATCCCGGCCGACCTCAAGGAGAAGGCCGACGAGTACCGTCAGCAGCTCCTCGAGACCGTCGCCGAGACCGACGACGCGCTGCTCGAGAAGTTCTTCGGTGGCGAGGAGCTGACCGTCGCCGAGATCAAGGGCGCGATCCGCAAGCTCACCGTGGCTTCCGAGATCTACCCGGTCCTCTGCGGTTCCGCGTTCAAGAACCGTGGCGTGCAGCCGATGCTGGATGCCGTCGTCGACTACCTCCCGAACCCGCTCGACGTGGGCTCGATCGAGGCGCACGACCCCAAGGACTACGACACGATCATCGAGCGTCACCCCGACGCGAAGGACCCGTTCGCGGCTCTCGCGTTCAAGGTCGCCGTGCACCCGTTCTTCGGTCGCCTGACCTACGTCCGCGTCTACTCGGGACAGCTCGACTCCGGCGCTGCGGTCATCAACTCGACCAAGGGCAAGAAGGAGCGCATCGGGAAGATCTTCCAGATGCACGCCAACAAGGAGATCCCGGTTCCCTCGGTCACCGCCGGCAACATCTACGCCGTCATCGGTCTGAAGGACACCACCACCGGTGACACCCTCACCGACCCGGCCTCGCCGGTCGTCCTCGAGTCGATGACGTTCCCCGAGCCCGTCATCGAGGTCGCGATCGAGCCGAAGACCAAGGCCGACCAGGAGAAGCTGGGTGTCGCCATCCAGAAGCTCGCTGAAGAGGACCCGACCTTCCGCACGGAGCTCAACCCCGAGACCGGTCAGACGACCATCAAGGGCATGGGCGAGCTGCACCTCGACATCCTCGTCGATCGCATGAAGCGCGAGTTCAACGTCGAGGCCAACGTCGGCAAGCCGCAGGTGGCGTACCGCGAGACGATCCGCAAGGGCGTCGAGAAGTACGACTACACGCACAAGAAGCAGACCGGTGGATCGGGGCAGTTCGCGAAGATCCAGTTCAACATCGAGCCGCTCGACCTCGACGACGAGAAGACGTATGAGTTCGTCAACGCGGTCACCGGTGGTCGCATCCCGCGTGAGTACATCGGCTCGATCGATGCCGGCTTCCAGGACGCGATGAACGTCGGCGTGCTCGCCGGATACCCCATCGTGGGTGTCAAGGCGACCATCGTCGATGGTGCTGCTCACGACGTCGACTCCTCGGAGATGGCGTTCAAGATCGCAGGATCGATGGGCATGAAGGAAGCCCTTCGTCGGGCGAACCCGGCGCTGCTCGAGCCGCTCATGGCGGTCGAGGTGCGTACTCCTGAGGAGTACATGGGCGACGTCATCGGCGACCTGAACTCGCGTCGTGGCCAGATCCAGTCGATGGAGGACGCCGCAGGCGTCAAGGTCGTCCGTGCACACGTCCCGCTGTCCGAGATGTTCGGCTACATCGGCGACCTGCGCTCGAAGACCTCGGGCCGCGCCGTCTACTCGATGGAGTTCAACAGCTACGCTGAGGTTCCCCGCGCTGTGGCCGACGAGATCGTCCAGAAGCACCAGGGCGGCGGCGAGTAACACTTTCCTGGGAGCCGGGTTCACGCCCGGCTCCCAGGTCCCCTACAACTTCACATTCCCTCTCTACTAAACTGAGAACCTAACCCGTAGAGATCCGGTCGCAATCCAGTGCCCGGTGACCTCTACACGACGTCCTGAGGAGGACCAAGTGGCTAAGGCCAAGTTCGAGCGGACCAAGCCGCACGTCAACATCGGAACCATCGGTCACGTCGACCACGGCAAGACCACGCTCTCCGCAGCGATCTCGAAGGTGCTTGCTGACAAGTACCCCTCCGACACGAACGTGCAGCGCGACTTCGCTTCCATCGACTCGGCGCCGGAAGAGCGCCAGCGTGGAATCACCATCAACATCTCGCACATCGAGTACGAGACCCCGAAGCGCCACTACGCGCACGTTGACGCTCCCGGCCACGCCGACTACGTCAAGAACATGATCACCGGTGCTGCTCAGATGGACGGCGCGATCCTCGTGGTCGCCGCCACCGACGGCCCGATGGCTCAGACGCGCGAGCACGTGCTGCTCGCCAAGCAGGTCGGCGTCCCCTACCTGCTCGTCGCACTGAACAAGGCCGACATGGTCGACGACGAGGAGATCCTGGAGCTCGTCGAGCTCGAGGTCTCCGAGCTGCTCGCCTCGCAGGGCTTCGCCGAGGACGCTCCTGTCGTCCGCGTCTCCGCTCTGAAGGCACTCGAGGGTGACGAGAAGTGGACCCAGTCCATCCTCGACCTCATGGAGGCCGTCGACAACAACGTTCCCGACCCCGTGCGCGACAAGGACAAGCCGTTCCTCATGCCCGTCGAGGACGTCTTCACGATCACCGGTCGTGGAACCGTCGTCACCGGCCGCGCCGAGCGTGGCACGCTGGCCATCAACTCCGAGGTCGAGATCGTCGGACTCCGTCCGACCGTCAAGACCACGGTCACGGGTATCGAGATGTTCCACAAGCAGCTCGACGAGGCATGGGCCGGAGAGAACTGTGGTCTCCTGCTCCGTGGCACGAAGCGTGAGGACGTCGAGCGCGGTCAGGTCATCGTCAAGCCGGGTTCGGTCACGCCGCACACCGACTTCGCCGGTACCGCGTACATCCTGTCCAAGGATGAGGGTGGGCGTCACAACCCGTTCTACACGAACTACCGCCCGCAGTTCTACTTCCGCACCACCGACGTCACCGGCGTCATCACGCTGCCCGAGGGCACCGAGATGGTCATGCCCGGCGACACCACCGACGTGACGGTCGAGCTGATCCAGCCGATCGCCATGGAGGAGGGCCTCGGCTTCGCCATCCGTGAGGGTGGACGCACCGTCGGCGCCGGTACGGTCACGAAGATCATCAAGTAAGCATCTGCTTTCTCGCACAGGGGTCGGGCCTTCGGGTCCGGCCCCTGTGTCGTACCCGGGGCAGTGGGCCTCCGAGGCGGTTTCTCGGTGACTTCGCGGCGAGATGCGATCGACGATCGATAGCATGGCCCGAGTCTGTCCGCAGGCGTCGTCGCCCGGCCCCGGGCATGAGAGGAACGCGACCATGACACAGATCCACGTGGGACCGCCGCCCCCGCGAAGCCATGCGCGGCTGTGGATCTCGACGCTGCTGCTCATCGTCTACTCCGCCTTCGTGCTGCTGGTGACGATGTGGCCGCAGCCCGAGCAGCTCGAGTTCGACAGCATCGCCGGGCGGGTGCTCCGCGCACTGCACAACCTCGGGGTGCCCGAGCGGTTCGGCTACAACGAGCTGGAGTTCGTCGCCAACATCGGCATGTTCGTGCCGCTCGGATTCCTGCTCGGACTCGCGCTCGCGCGCAAGGCCTGGTGGCTCGCGATCTTCCTGCTGCCGGCTTTCTCCGGAGCGATCGAGTTCACGCAGGGCATCGCCCTGGACGAGCGCGTGTCGACCGTTCTCGACGTGCTGTCGAACACGGTCGGCGGGTACCTGGGGCTGCTGCTCGCGATGATCCTGAGGGCGATGATCCACGCCAGAGATCGCACCATGATCGAACGCGAGCTCTGGGAGCGTCGCGCTGCCGCCGCCGAACTGCAACGGCAGAACGCGGCGCGAGCGGCGGCTCGTCACGCGTCACCGGTGCAGGCGGCGACGGCGTGGGCCGAGGAGCCCGATCCGGTGACCCGCGTGCTGGACGCGGACTTCTGGGAGACGGGGGACGCGCCTACGGTGCGGATCCCGGTCTAGGTTCTCGAAGAGGCTGCCGTATCCGAGATCTGGAACAGCGTGGGGGTTCAGTTCGACTGCGGGCAGGCCGATAGGATTTCGGGGGCTGGACAACCAGCATCTTGATCGGAGGAACGCCATGAACGCCAGAGATCAAGATCGAGGAACGCTCCCGAGCTGGCGGATCGAGAACGACGTTCTGGTCTCGAGCAGCGGAGTCGCCTTCCTGGCCGGGGGAAATCAGCAGCCTCTCCAATATGCGACCGGCGAGCTGAAACCGGCGCCGGAGTCCGTCCGAGTCTTCTCTCGCAATCTCGAGGCTCGCGCTGCCGACACCTTCGCACGAGGTGTGGGCTACGCGCATGTCGTGTTCCCGGACAAGCAGTCCGTCCTGACGGAAGAATTTCCGTTCCAGCCTGTCGTCAGGTTGAGCGAGACGTATCTCGAGCAGCTTCCAGCGACGATGGTTCCGCGCGTCGTCTACCCCGTGCGCGAGCTTCGCCAGGAGCCGAACAGCTGCCTGCCTCTCGACACCCATCTGTCGCACACAGGCTCGCTCGTCGTCCTGCGCGAGATGGTGGCGGCTGTCGGAGTGGAGGCACCCGAGGCACTCGATCGAGTGGCGAGCCGGATCATGCGACCACGCCGTTGGTCAGGAGACCTCGGGAGCAAGTTGAATCCAGAGCGCTTTCAAGAGGCGCTCCAGCTCCACCCCGATTGGGAGGTGCAGGAGTTCAACAGCGGGGGCGGCTTCAACGATGGGATGATCGACATCCTCCTCAGTCCGGACGCGCCGATCAACAAGACGGTCCTGTTGTTCGGAGATTCCTTCTTCCGGCTGATGCTGAAACACCTGAGCGGAGTCTTCACCCGGGTGGTGTGTCTGAGGACCAGGTTCTATCACCGCGAGATGGTGGAACTGATCGAGCCCGACATCATCTTCACGGGCAACGCCGAGCGCTATCTCTCCCGCGTGTACTCGGATGAGAACGCCCTGCCCTTCGCGCTGTACCGTGCGTCCCGAGGTATCGCAGAGCCCTTCGAGCCCGAGTTCCTGGAGGCCTGGAGAAGCATCAGCTCACCGCGCGCGGCACAGTCCAGAGCCTTCCTCGCGGATCGCCGGGTCCCGCCAGAGCGACGGATCGCATGAGTGGCGATTCCGCCGGAGCGACAGATCGCCGATGCCCGGAGGCAGCGCCGACCATCCCCAACGGTGGACTTCCCCGTAGGTAGGAGCCGTTCTCAGCCGGATCGTCGATCAGACGCTTGATCACACAGCGGGGGAATCGCGCTTGCGCAACGAATCCAGTTCGCGCCGTACGGCGCGCAGCTCCGTTTCGAGTTTGCGTCTCTCGTTGGCGACCTGCCGCAGCTCGAGATGGAGATCGTAGACGTCCGTGTCCCTCGCAAAAGCGGCGTCGTTCCCGGACGCGGCGTCGATGACGAGGTCGGGCGCGTCCGCTACGGGAACGCCGTCGAGCGCGTCGGAAGCGGTGAGATCGACAGGTGTCCCTTTCTGACGCCCGTCGAACAGCACAGCTGCGCCCGACTTCGCGCGCAATATCGTTCGCGCTTCGAGCGTCTCCGTTCCCGCCTCGGCGTTGAACTTGAGCGGGAGCTCATAGCCGTGCGCGTAGCACAGAGATGTCAGGAGTGAATAGAGCCGGGTCATCTTGATCGACGGGATGTCCGCGCGAGCGTCCGTGATGGCGGACCTCGCCTTCTCCTTGTCGAAGTAGTCCCAGAGGGGGCTCGATCCGCACTCGTCGATGATCTGAAGGAAGCGCCGCTGCAAGGGGGACTTGAAGAACAGGGCAGATTGCCAGCCCGACGCCGACACGAGCTGGCGGGTGTTCCGCACGGGAGGCACGTGGACGGCGCTGCACCCCGCATTCAGTTCCAATCCGCCGTGCCAACCGTGCTCGGCGAACGGCAGGTCGACCAGATCGAAACGACTCCGCTTGACGATCTCGTAATGGATACGTTCGTCGTTTCGCCATTCCGGCGGAGCCAGGAAGGAGAGATCGATCAGGTCCGGGTCGTAGAGAGGATGCACGGGGTGGCTCGCCCACAATGCTCCCTGGGAGAACTGTGCGCTCTCCCATGACTGCATGCCCTCGATGCGGAAGACGCCTCCGAGCTGGGCCACGCTCGCGCCGCTGTCGACGTAATAGCGTGCGCGCTCAACCAGCTGTTCCTTGAGGTCTGCGGCAGCGTCCGCCCGCAGGAGATCATTCGGATCGATGTTGGCTCCCGCGAACATCCGCTGAGCGAAATCTTCGGGAGAAGCGTACGGAGTGCTGAACCACTTGTCCCGATACACCTCACCCACGTGACCCTGGAGCAGTACCGCGGGCGAGATGCCCGCGCTCCCTCCGCCATCCCAGATCGGCAGCATTCCGTCGTAGCGGAAGACCGCGCCGAGGCGCTGCCTGAATATGTCTCCCGAGGAGAAGCTCGCGGGCTTGGGAATGTTGTTGGTGAACTCAGCGCCGATCGCCTCGGCGACACTACGGCCCACGACGACATCGGGGTGATCCGGGACACCGTTGGAGAACGCCGCCAGAGTGGCCGGGAGCGGACCGGTCATGGTCGCCAAGGCCGCGATGGCGCGAGAATCGCGGCCACCGGTGAGCGCCAGGTTCACCCTCGCTCCCGTATCGAACACAGCTCGAAGCGAGCCGGCCATCTCGCCGACCACCCGGTCCAACACCGCTTCGGGATCTCGCGCGAGTTCCGCGCGCATCTCGCCGCCGTCTTGACGGTTGAGATAAGAGAGAGGGCGCTCATGGACCAGAACGCCGCTGTCCGTGATTCCGAGCCAGCCACCCTGGGGCACGCGACGAATGCCGCTGACCAGGGTGTCCTCTCCCAAGGGCCAGAATGCGATCGCCTGCCAGGCGAGGCTTCGGTAGTCGAAGTCCAAGTGCGGCATCAGGGCCTGAATCAAACGCGGTCGCGTGGTGACGATGCATGTCCCATCCCCGGCCTCGTGGTAGAAGAGCGGGACCATGGACAGGGGGTCACTCACGAAGGTTGCGTCACTTCCATCGAAGTGACAGATCCCGTAGTCGCCGACGAGGCGTTCGCGCAGAGTCGGCGAGCCTCCGCCCGTGATCTCGCGGGCGATCGCCTCGGCGGTCAGGAGGTGGGCATCGTCCCGCCCGCGCCTGATCGCATGGCCCTTGAGCAGGGTCACCGCGCCGTCTAGGTCCGTGTGCCTCTGATCGCTCGCCCGATAGAGGTGAGTGGAGCGCGAGAAGTGCATGGCCGCCATGCGTCGGTCGGCTGAGACCAAGAGCTCCGCGCCTTCGGAGCGGTATCCGAGCGCCGCGATCAAGGAAGAGGACCGGTTGTTGAGGATCTGTGCACCCTGGCCAGTCCGGTCACTGATGAACACATAGTCGCTCATTGTCCAGCCACTCCCAATCATCTGCGCGCAGGCGCGTCTGCCTTCAGTAGCGTACATGCGCGCGCTCGCGCTGCACTTCTCGGTCTGAGCCGCCCGATATGACGGCGTGGCGACGGGGGCGTGCGGGGACCGGGGCCGCGCGGGGCGTTGCGATATCCTGGCATCGGCTCGTGATCCGCAAAGACAGGTTCTTTCTGCGTGCCGTACTAGGAGGGGTGTGGCTGCCGATATGACAGCACTGGTCGGAGTGATCGACGGGTTCAATGGACGAGGTGTGTTCGGGTGGGCTCGTCGCGACGGCGACGGCTCGAGTCTTCACATCGACATCGAGCTCGACGGCGTGCTCGTCGCGACGAACGTCCCCGCCGACAGGTTCCGGAAGGATCTCGTCTCCGCCGGTGACGCTCATGGCAGGCACGGTTACGTGTGGGAACTCCCCGCCTCCGCGACGTTCGGGGAGCGTGTGAAGGTCGCAGTCCTGGCGAACGGATCGGGCGAACTGATCGCAGAGCGCGAGTTCGCAGCGCCTTTCAGCGGCACGCCCTGGCGCGGTGCCATCCGCGAGCCCAAGAACCGGGCGCTGAACGGTTGGGTGAAGCTGAACGGCAAGAACGACCCTGTCGTCGCTGACATCTATCTCAACGAACACCGCGTCGCTGCAAGTCACAGGTGCGACCTCGCAGTTCCGGAACTCACCACGGGAGCCGGAACAGGATCGTGGGGATTCAGTGTTCCCACCGGCAAGTTCCGCCCCTCGGCAGACTCCGTCGTGGTGTCGCTCCGCGATCCCGCAGACGGGTCGATCATGCTCGAGAGAGAGGTGAGCACCGCCGCCCTCAAAGACTCGTACCGCGGCAGCCTCGAAGGCACCGACGACGCTGACGTGCGCGGATGGGCCATCAATGAGAACTGGCCGGATGACGTCTTCGATGTCGAAGTGCTTCTCGACGGCCATCCATATCTGACGGTCAAGAACTCGCTGCCGCGAAATGACCTGCGCAAAGCCGGCCTCGCCAACGGCCAGGGCGGAGTGAGATTCATCAATCCGCTGCACCGATGGATCTCCGACGGTGCTGAGCACGCACTCTCGCTGCGGTTCCCCGACCAGACGACGAGTAGCGAGTATCGCTTCAGCTCACACCCGCGCCAGTCACAGGGGGAAGCGTCCGCTTCGAGGAGCCCTCGCGCCGTGGCGTGACCATCATCGTCCCGATCTACAACGCGCCGGACGATGTGGCGATATGCATCGAGCGTCTCCTGGCTCACACCCCTGAATCCGCACGCATCCTGCTGATCGACGACTGCTCACCCGATGCACGGGTGAGAGAAGTGCTTGCTCGCCACCGCGACGAGACGAGGCTACGGATCCTCGGCAACGAGACGAACATGGGGTTCACGAGGACCGTGAACCGGGGGATCGTCGAAGCAGGGGATGACGACGTCGTGCTCCTGAACTCGGACGCGCGCGTGACGCCCGGATGGCTCGACGGCATGCTCGCGGCCGCCGCCAACTCGCCTCGGACCGCGACAGTGACCGCCATGTCGGACCGAGCCGGCGCGTTCTCGGCGCCGCGAATCGGGAACGACAATCCGCTGCCTGCCGGCGTCGATGAGATCGCGTATGCGCGTGCGTTCCGCCGGGAATCGGTGCGGGTGTATCCGAGAGTCCCCACCGGCAACGGTTTCTGCATGTGGATCAGCCGACTCTGCATCGAGGAGATCGGGCCGCTCGATTCGCAGGCTTTTCCGCGTGGTTATGGCGAGGAGAACGACTTCTGCATGCGCGCGGGCCGCGCCGGTTGGATCCACGTCATCGATGACAGCACCTATGTCTTCCACGATCGATCGAAGAGCTTCGGCGATACCAAGACCGAGCTGCTCGCCGCAGGCCGGGCCGTCGTAGACGCTCGATACCCCGAATACAAGCACGCGATCCGCGTTTTCCGAGAGAGCCCGGAGATCGCGATCGCGCGAAATCGTGCGCACGTCGCGCTGACCGTGGCGTCCAGGAGCGCTGTCGCGCTTCCTCGTGTTCTCTACGTCATCTCGACGACGACGGGTGGGACGCCCCAGACGAATGCGGACCTCATGAACGCGCTCGACGACGCCGTGGAGCCTTGGGTGTTGCGCTGCGATTCGCGGGAGATGACTCTGAGCCGGGTCGTCGACGGCGAGCTTCACGAAGTGTACCGACACGAACTGCATCACGAGCTCGAGCCGATCGGTCACATCTCGCCCGAGTACGACAGCGTGGTCGGGTCGTGGCTCAGACAGTGCGATTTCGACATCGTCCACATCAGGCATCTGCTGTGGCACTCGCTGTCGCTGCCGGGCATCGCGAGCCAGCTCGGGATGAAGGTCGTCGTCTCCTTCCACGACTACTACGCCTTGTCTCCCAACCTGAAGTTGATCGACGATCGGGGCACCTACCTGGGTGACGAGTACGTCGGGTCAGGTTCGGTGTACCGCGACTCCGGCTGGCCGGTGCAGCAATACCCGACACCGACAGGCGAATGGCTGCAATGGTGGCAGGACCGTTTCTGGCGGGCGATCCGGATGTGCGACGCATTCGTCACCACGTCGGACAGCGCCCGCGACCTGATCCTCTACCACTTTCCCGAGATGGATCCCGAGCGGTTCAGTGTCATCGAACACGGTCGGGACTTCGAAGTCCTCCGCTTCGTCGCCGCTCGGCCGGTATATGGCGAGCCCATCAGGATTCTGGTGCCAGGGGGGATCAACGCGGCGAAGGGCGCGGAGATTCTGCGATCGATGGCGGACGCCGATGCCCAGGGGCAGATCGAGTGGCACATTCTCGGACCGATAAAAGAGAAGTTCGAATCCAAGGGGTCACGCGTCGTCTACCACGGCGCCTACAAGCGTGAGAACTTCGGCAAACTCGTCGAGAAGATCGCGCCCCATGCGGGAGCGGTGCTCTCGATCTGGGACGAAACCTACTGTCATACCGTCACGGAGATGTGGAGCGTCGGCATCCCCGTCTTCGTTCTCGACTTCCCCAACGTTGCGCAGCGCGTGAGACGCTTCAATGCCGGCTGGGTTCTCGACGGCCTGGACGCCCCCTCCCTGCTCACGCAGATGACGGAGGCGCTCTACGATCGTGAGGCACGCGTGGCGGCTCTGCGTGGTGTCCACGATTGGCAGAACGGTTGGGGCATCGCGTGGACGACGAAGCAGATGGCGCTGCGGTACCTCGACGTCTACCGCCGGATTCTCGCCGGATCGGAGGGCGATTCGTCAGACACGCTCCGAGTCGGCGTCCTTTCCCGTTCTTCCCGTGACCTCACGCGAGCCCCCGCATCGACCTATATCCGACTGTGGGAACGCACGCGGAACTCTGTGGCCCGCGATGTGGACTTCGTGCGGGTCGCACCGGACGGCGCGATCGCATCCGTGCGGCAGGGCTTGATCGACGGATTGATCGTGCAGCGCGACGCGGTACCCGCCGCAGCCGTCACTGACCTGATCACGGCACTCAGCGCGGCCGGTGCGGCGCTCGTGATCGAGGAGGACGGCGATCTGATGCCGGCCGATTCCGAAAGCGACGCGCGCCTGAGAGATGTCGCGGATGCACCTGCATCGACGGCGCTGCTGCGCGGCGCGACGGCCTTCTCGGTGTCGACAGAGGCGCGCCGTGACCGATTGGCGGATCTGGATGTTCCGGTTGAGGTCTTCCCTGCCGCGCTGAGTGATCGTCTGTGGAGCGTGCCGGTCAGTCCGCGGGTACGAGATGGGAAGGTCCGCGCGCTGTACCTCGGAGACCGGACGCACCGCGCGGATCTCGACGTGGTGCTCCCGGCGCTCGATGCGTTCGCGGCCACCCGCCCCGACTTCGAACTCGTGTTGATCGGCATCACCGCTGAAGATGAGCTGGAAGAGCTGCGAGACGGCCGGCCCTGGCTGCAGGGCTTCGAGGCGCCGGAGAGCGTTCGGCAGTTCCCGCAGTCCGTCGAATGGCTGCATGAGTGTGCCGAACGAGTCGACTTCGCGATCGCACCGCTGGCGGGCACGGAGCTCGACGCGTCCCGGTCTGACCTCCAGCTCCTCGAACATCTCGCCCTGGGGATGCGTACTGTCGCCAGCGCCGTCGGGCCGTACCGGGAGACCTCGATCCCCGGGGTGACAGCCGTCGCGAACTCGGTCGACACATGGGTCGATGCGCTCCGTCGCACGACCACCGAGGTCGAGTCGGAAGGATCGCGTATCGAGGGCCGCGCCTGGCTGGTCGAGAACGGCATGCTCGCGGGTCAGCAGCCCCGGTTCGATCGGTTCCTGAGATCAGCGGTGGATACCGCGAGAACCCCGCACTAGGACGCAATGATCGCGGTGTGATTCCGTCGGCCCCGCTGCGCGGGGCCGACGGCGAGTGTGTCCGCCTCCTGGCCGACGCGCTGCTAGTGGGCAGCGACCGTCCGGGCAGCGCACTGCAGTGCCCCTCGAAGCTCAGCCCAGTGATCGTCGATTCTCCGGAGGGCCGGCTCGATATCGACGGGGGTCAGTGCGGTCTGCCGGCCGCCGGCGCTGAGGACCTTCAGGGCCTCGTCCCAGCTCGAGACCAGGCGTTCTTCGGCGTCGAGGTGCGCAAGCAGCCCGCGGAACTTGTGCTGGGCGGCGTGGCTGGCGACGATGAGTCCGGGGACTCCGAACGACGCGGCAGTGATGAACCCGTGCATGGATGAGCCGATGTACGCGCACGAGCGAGAGATCACGTAGGCGATGTCCTCTACGGCCTTCGGCGCTCCGAACACGACCGGGTCAGAGTGCATCTGTGCAGCCACCGTCTCGGCGAAATCGTCGTCGCCGTGACAAGGACCGATGGCGATGAGGACGATCGTCGCTTGGAGCGTCGCGGATAGCTCATCGAGACGTCGGGCGAGCGACGCGACGTCGCCGCCCTTGTAGCGGGCATTGATGTGCACTGCTGCGAACCGGGAGTCCAACGTCTCCGTCAGCCGGGTCGGCGCGTCCAGGTTCGCAGGCGCGCTCGTGGTGAACATGTCGCGGAGTTCCAGTGCGGAATCGGGGACCACGGTGGCTCCCGGGACGCCGATAGACCGCAGTACCTCTTGGCTGTAGGTGTCGCGGACGGAGAGGTAATCGGCTCGGGAGGCGAAGCGACGCATCAGAGGTGCGGCCGTCCTGCCCGGCACCTTGGGAACTCCCGGGGCGTTCACCACCAGAGGGATCCGCTGTCTCGTTGCGAGTTGCGTGGCACCGAGCCACAATCGCGGGTACGCCACGCTTTTCACACTCTTGTAGGTGGCGAGGTTGGTCCCATTGTCATGGATGATGTTCCCGCCCCCGACAACGACGGCGTCGAACTCGGTTCCTGCTCGCTGCACGTCGGCCAGAGAACGGCTGACGGGAACATCCCGATAGATCCGTATGCCGCCTACCGGCGATATATGAACGACCTCATCTGAGATGTCTGCGAGTCGCCATTCCAGAAGACGGGGAACAGGAGATCGCCGTAGTTGGCGACGTCGAATGTGCCGAAGTGAGCAATTCGCACTAGGTCTCCCAGTCTTCGTGCACGATGCGGGTATTCATGTCAGAGCAAGTCGAGGCGCCGGAGCCGCTCGTCGAACCGGGCGGGTACTCGACGGGCGCGGAACCTTCGGGTGGTCTTCTGACCGGCGACGCTGTCACGAACTATACAAGCGAATCGAGAGAGAAGGCGAGTAGTCGTGGACTGGCCTCGCCGGGGTTCGGGAAGCGTGCCGGCATCCGATGATCGATCCCATTCGGATACCCGGGCTGTGGAGGCGTGGCACGTGCCCTCACGTCAGCTACGCCGCGACAGCGCCGCGTCGAGAAGCGTACGGGCCCGCGAATCGAAGGAGTGATCCGCGCGGATTCTCGAGGCGATCTCGGCCATCCGCTCGGCCGACGGCATCCAGCTTCGATCGGTGACGAGCTCGCGCATGCGCTCCACCGAGTCCGCGACGACCACGGCACCTTCGAAGATCTCCAGGCCGTCGATCGCGTCGCTGATCAGCGGTGTTCCGCAGGCGAGGGCATCGAACGTGCGGTTGTTGATGAAGCCCCACTCCGCCATGTCGGAGAAGTGGTCATTGAGAACGATGTTCGCCGACCTGTAGGCGTGCGGCAGACGATCGGCATCGAGGTACCCGTCGCGCACATAGCGCTCGGGCGCGAACTTGTGCCAGCCGGGGCCCCAGAGGCCGACCGGAGCTTCGGCCTGCACGGCCATTCCCACGATGGCGCGTCCGAATTCGTGCCCGTGACTTCCTCCGACGAAGATCAGATCATCGGGCTCACTGACCGGGTCCAGGTCGGGCCGGAAGCGTTCAGGCGACGTCGCCTGCAGAAGCGGCTCGATGGTTCGACCGGAGCGTGCCGACATCCAAGCGGCCCACTTCTCCGAGGCGGCGTACACGAGGTCGTATCCGCGAACCTCGTCGACAGTCACCAGCTCCGGTCGGCTGATCACCCAGAGGATGTTGACAGCCCCGGGCTGCGGAGGGATCGCATGGCGTCCTCGCAGTGTCAGCACGACGTCGTCGAGGTACGAGGTCGACCGGGTCCAGGCCTCATGCCGATCCGTGACAACCTGCTGCCCCTGAGCCCTGAGTGCGCGTGCGAGATCGGACGCGAACGGGATGTCACCCCAGTGATCGCCGCCCCGCGTGCATGGAACGCCGGTCTTGATGGCCCAGCGCAACTGCGTGGGTGAGGTCGCGGATGCGGTCTCCAGACGACGCGACTCTCTCAGCAGCACTGGATTGGCCGACGGCTGCCCAGGGCTGAAGGTGGGCGCGAAGCCGGCGACCGTCATACCCAGAGCGCCGTAGCGGTATCGGTCGTCGGGTGCGCTCTGTCCGTGCCAACGCTCGAGATAGGTGCGGCGATTCTGCACCTGTCGGCGTTCGCGATAGGCACTGGTGCCCGGCTGATGAACGACGATCGCTTGCGGTTCGCATTCGAATCGAGCCGTGGGCATCTCGCGCTTCGCCCGACGGCAGAAGTCCATATCTTCGAGGCCGTTCGCATACATCGGGTCGAAGCCCGAGAGCTCGGCGAAGATCGCGGCGTCGAAAAGACTGGCGCTGGCGCTGATGGCGGTCAGGTCATCAGTCCGTACGACTGCGGCGTCGTCGATAGTGAGATTCGCGAGCAGCCCGCTCGGCAGGGGCAGCTGGTCGTAGAAGGCATAGCCGGCGTGCTGCACTGTGTAGTCCCGGTTCACCAGGAGGGCTTGAACACCGGCTGCCCCGCGCTCCCGCCGCCTCGTCGACAGGGCCTCGAGCCAACCGTCTCGGGCATCCGCATCAGGGTCGAGGAACGCGACCTGAGCGCCCGTGGTGAGGGAGAATCCGTAGTTGGCCGCGAGGGCGAAGTTGTTGTTCGCCGGGAGGCGGACGTACCGGACTCGCGGTTCGCTCATATAGCGGAGCGTCAGGTGCCGACCGACCGCAGCACGTGAACCGTTGTCGATGATGACGACCTCGAGATCGTCATCGAAGGAGTGCAGGAGGCGGTCGATGGACCGAGCGGCGTGCCCTGTCGATCCGGCGACGACAGTCACGAGGCTCGTGCGATCTGCGACGCGGTCATCGACGGACCGGCGCGTGGCCTCCCAGTCGATGAGGTTGCGCTCAGTGACGACCCACTGCCAGTGCTGTGACTCATTCTGAGTGATGCGCCCGTCGGCACTCTTGTTGTCGTATTCGCATCCGACGAACGGGAGGTATTCGAGTCGTCCCAGCTTCGCCAGTCGAAGGACGAGGTCGTAATCCACCCAGCGGCGCAGCGTGACGTCGAAGACGCCGGTCTCCTGCAGGGCCTGCGCCCGAACCACCAGCACGTTCAAGTCGATGGAGTTTGCGAGCTGAAGGTCGATGAGCTGTGCATCGCCGCCGCGATAGGCCACATCGTCGTCGCCGTGCAATCGCAGTCCAGCATGGGACGCGACGACGTCGGGAGCCGCGTCGAGGGCAGCCAACGACAGCTCGAGGAATCTGCGGGTCCAACTGTTGTCACTGTCGAGGAACGCGATGAACTCGCCCCGCGCCTGCTCCAGCCCGGTGTTGCGGCTGGCGCCGACGCCCGCGTGGGGACCTGCGAGAAGGCGCACCCGAGGGTCGGTGCGCACGTACTCTGCGACGACGTCACGTGTGGTGTCGGTCGACCCGTCATCGACGACGATCAATTCGAACTGGTCATGGGTCTGCGCGAGCACGGATTCGATCGCCACCCCCACGAGATCGGCTCGATTCAGAACCGGCATGATCACGGAGACGAGCGCGCGCGAGGGAGCGTTCGCCGAAGTGACGCCCGTGATCCACTGCTGAGTCTCTTTGTGGTCCCATGTCTTGCGACGAGGCGGCAGCGCGGCGGCCATCTGGTCCCGGTGGGTCTCTGCGAACTCGATGGCCGCCCTGCGCGCCTCGCCAAAGGTCGGGACGGCGCCCGCGAACCCCTCGGGGACAGGGAGAACCTGGTCGGGGCGGAGACGGGAGAGCAGGTCCAGGGGGTCTTCGTCGGTGAGGCGAGGATCGAACAACGGCCCCCAGGCATGTGTCCGCGCGTGGGGGCTGCGCAGGTAGCTGAGCAAGGTCGCCACGCCGTCTCGCGCGCGGGTCGCACTGCGGACGCTCGAGGGGAAGAACTCGATCTCGATCAGCGGGTGCGGAGAAAGCCCCGATCCGATGCCGTGAGCGAGATAGTGCTGCATCGCCTGTCGGGGTGTCTGCCCCTTCAGCTGGACGATCTCGGAGTAGTAGGAATGGTCGAATATCCCGCTCCTGAGCAAGGCGCCCGTGGCGTACACGCGGCGTGCCTCGATGTACTGAGCCCGCGCCGTCTTCTTCAATCCTGCTACCGACACTCGCGATTCCCCCTGATATATGGCGTTTTGTCTGATGCTATTCGATGTCGTCCGCGCTCATGCGGAGGTGATCGCACGCCGCACACGCTCGGCGGCGGGTCTCAGCCACGGCGCGCGCGCGAGCACAGCCCGCGCCGCCGGGATCGTCTTGCGCGAGAGGCGTCGTGCGAGCGTGCCCCGGCTGCTCGTCGTGGAGTCCTCGCCGCCACTGCGCACATTCGTGCTGCGCGAAGGAGAGCGCGTTGCCGCATGCTGCTCGGCGAACATGATGGACAGGTCCACGATCTGCCGGACATCGGCGAGAGTCGGTTCGGGCGACAGCTCGGACGGCAGCGTGCCGGAGACGAGTCCGCGATACCAGGACGCAAAGTCGTGGGAGAGTTCGCGCTCGGCCGCGACCAGCGATGCGTCCGACATGCGTGCGTAGCGGGTCGAATCAGCCACGATCTCGGCGACACGTCGGGCAAGCGCCTCGGCATCCCCCCATCTCGTCGTCGCGACGCCGCCGTTCTCGCGGGTCACGGCCAACCACGGCAGGTCGTACATCGCGACAGGGAGACCTCGCGACTGCGCCTCGGGGATGGTGAGCGGGTAGCCCTCGATGATGCTGGTGTTCACGAAGAGATCGGCGGAGTCGATCGCCGCGAGGAGCGCGTCGCCACGAAGCGGTCCTACGGCCGTGACTCGGTTGCCCAGTCCTCGTTCCTTGGCCGTTCTGTTCAGCTGCGCGGCAGTCATGTCTCGCCAGTCGGGACCGATGATCCGAAGGCGGAAGTCGACACCCATGCGATCGAGATGCTCGGCCATGTCGATCAGTTCGCTCACCCGTTTGGTGCGTTCCTGCAGTCGCCCCCACCAGACGAGTTCGGCCCGACGGCCCGCAGGTGCGCGCCTAGGCGCGGCCTCGATGCCCGCGGCGAGCAGGTTCGAGGACGGCGGATTGGGCAGGTAGGACACACGCGGCATCCCCCGCAGCTTCCAGAATGCGACGTCGAGCGGCGAGAGCACGACGAGATGCGAGAGCAGGGGAAAGTAGCGCGGGGCGGATTCGAGCCGTGCGAGACCCAGCAGCAGCGATCGACCGGCGAAGTTGTGCGACCAGCCGATGGTGCCGACGCCCTCTGCGCGAGCCGCGAGGGCGAAGGCCTGCCATGACGTCGAGTACTGCCACTGGTGATCGATCACGAGATCCACTTCGTGGAGCGCGCATACCTCGGCCCATTGCGCGAGCGCGCCGCCGAGAGTGTCAGTCGACACCTCGGCGAACCCCACCCCTGCCGGAAGGTTGGAGAGGTCGCTCCCCGGCTCACGCGCGACGACCGTGACCCGGAACCCGGACTCCTGCAGCACTCGCGCCTGAGAGATCACGACGCCCGAGATCCCGCCGGTGCGCAGATGGTTCGTTGCGAGCATGATGCTGCGCACCGGGCGAGCTGCGAGGTCGATCGCGTCACCGTGCGCGGCGAGCGTGTCGATCGCCTGGGGCCAGTGCAGCGCGGTGGACTGCACGATGTCGCTGGCGGACGCTCGCGTGTACAGGTCGGCGAACATCGCACTCCGCAGATCCGAGCGCGTGTGCTCCGCGAGATAGCGCGTGGTGTAGCCGATGATGGCGCGTCGGACGGACCCGTAACTCGTGAGGACGAGATCGGAGTCCGTGCTGGTGCTGGCGATCTGTCGAACCGCCGGCTCGATCGAATCGATGGATCGGATGGCGCCCGCGTAGAACGATGCTGTGCGGAGATCGCGCACCTTCTGACCGCTCCCACCGCGCCCGAAGTGATAGCGGTACAGACGGTCCGGGATCGACTCGAGGCGCGTGGCCAGCGCTGCGGCGAGGAAAGTGATCGGCAGGTCGTTGACCCTCGGCAGCACGAGATCTGCGGGCATGAGCGCGTAGGCATCGACGAGTAGGCGGGTACGGAACAGGTACCGCCACAGCTGCCCCTGGGCGGGACGATCGAGTGGGAACAGGTTGCGGAGCACATCGCTTCCGGCGAGCGACGAGTGCTTCGGTTGCAGGCGCGACTCGAACCGCCCGCCGGTGCGACCGTCGAGCTGCACGACCTCGACGCCGAACTGCACGAGGTCCGCACCGGTCGCCGTCGCCTTCTCGACCGCTGCCTCGGCTGCGGTGCCGGCGAGTTCGTCGTCGCCGTCGAGGAACAGCAGGTGGTCCGCCTTCGCCGCGAGGATCCCGGTGCGACGTGCGTGGTACGCCGACGCGTTCTTCTCGTGACGGATCAGCCGAACACGAGGGTCTCTCGCGATGTAGCGTTCGACGATCGCGGCGGTGTCATCTGTCGACGCGTCATCGACGACGATGATCTCGATCGCTGCGAGAGTCTGTCGAATGCAACTGTCGAGTGCGTCGGAGATCACGTCCGCGTCGTTGAAGACGGGGACGACGATGGAGACGAGGGGAGTCGCGGTCATGTGATCTCTCGTTATCGGCGCCGCAGTATGCGTGTGACCTTCGTCGCCGCCGGTCGCAGCCAGGGGGCCGCATCGATGACGCGACGGCCGATGGGGGTAAGCACGCGTTCGATGCGGATTCCAAGAGCCGGCCGCGATGAAGCGGCGAGCGCGGGTGCGCTCGTCGTGGACCGGGCCGGTGCGGGACGCGGGGGTGGCGTGCTTCGCTCGGCGAAGAAGACGAGCAGCTCGAGCACCTTGCGTCCGTCCTCGAGCGTCGGCTCGGGGGAGAGCTCCGGCGCCAGCTCCCCGCGCAGCAGCTGCGAGTAGAGCTGGGAGAAATCATGCGAAGTCGCCTCGACAGCAGCTGCCACCGAGGCGCGGGACATCGCCTCGTACAGCGCCGGATCCACGGCGAGGTCGGCGATCGCCCCGGCGAGAGCCTCGGGATCCTGCTGGGGGGTGGAGATGACTCCGTCGTTGCCCTGGATGAGCGAGAGCCACGGCAGGTCGTACATCGCGATCGGAAGACCGCGCGACTGCGCCTCAGGCAGCGTCAGAGGGTAACCCTCGATGATGCTCGTGTTCACGAAGACATCAGACGAGTCGATCACTTCGAGCAGATCGGCACCGTGCCGGGGGCCGATGGCTTCGACACGCTCCGAGACGCCGCGGGCCTCGGCGAGAGCCAGCAGCCGATCCGCACTCATATCGGCCCAATCAGGACCGACGATCCGCAGGCGGAAGTCGACTCCGAGCCGCTGCAGTGCCGCGGCGACCTCGACGAGCTGCGTGACCTTCTTGGTGTGCTCCTCGAGCCGGCCCCACCAGACGAGCTCCAGTCGCCGGTCGAGCGGCGCAGGCTTCGGGCCGCGCACTTCGCCGGCGGCGAGGAGGAACGGCGACGGTGGGTTCGGGAGGTAGCTGACATGACGGATACCCCGCAGCTTCCAGAACGCCACATCCAGCGGCGAGAGCACCACCAGGTGTGCGAGAGCCCGGAGGTGGGTGTGCAACAGCGTCTGCAGGTCGTTTCCGTTGTAGGTGGGCCGCCCGGCGAAGTTGTGCATCCACCCGACGGTCGCCGACCCCGCGGTGCGGGCAGCCAGTGCGAACGACGGCCAATCTCGGGAGTACAGGACGCGGTGATCGACGACCACATCGACGTCGAAGCGGCGGCAGAGCTGCGCCCACTGCATCACGCGCTGACGTCGGCTGATGCCGGTCAACTGCACGAGCGTCACGCCCTCGGGCACGAGCGACTCGGCGCTCCCCGCGCGGTGTGTGGCGATCGTCACACGATATCCGGCTCCGATCAGGATCCGCGCCTGCGCGAGCAGCACACCGGAGACTCCGCCCGTGGTCAGGACGTTGGTCGTCAACAGCACGCTGTGCACCGGAGTGCGACCGAGTTCGAGGCGTTCCCCCTGAGCGACGAGCGCGGGGATCGTGTCGGGAGCGAACGTCACGGCGGCTGAGATGAGGTCGAGGTCGGTGACGCAGGCACGCAGTGCCTCGTACCCGCGGGCGCGCATCTCCGGCGGCAGCGAGGTGAAGGCGTCAAGCGCTTCCCCGATGGCAGTGAGGTAGGCCGCGATGTGGCCGTCGAGCAGCGGTTCGGGGTCGGAGCTGTGACGGGCCTGCTCCCGGATGGTCGCCTCGATGGCCCGGAACGACGCGATGCGATGCAGTGCCCGATCGAGGCGGTGCTCCGGCTCGGTCTCGATGTCGCGACGGGATGACCGGTGCAGATACTCGACCGTGCTGACAGCTGCGTACGATGTGGCCGATGCATAGGCGAGCAGCACGGTCGCGCGGTCATCGAGCGGGTGGTCGGCGGCGGTCGCGGCGTACGCCTGTCTGAGCAGACTCGTCTCGAACAGGTGACGTGAGATGTCCAGTTCCGCCGCTGTGTCTCGCGGAACGAGGCTGCGCAGGATGTCGACTCCGCGGAGGGGGCGGGCCTCGACGGTGCGCTTCACACGGGAGCGGGCGCCCTTCGTCGCCGGGAGGGGGAACCCGACGAGCTGCGCACGCGACTCCACTGCGCGGCGGTGAAGGCGCATCGCCGTGCCACGCTGCACTGCGTCTCCAGGTTCGAGCACCAGCACATACGGTGCGCGCGCAGCTTCGATGCCGGCCCGACGCAGCTGCGCGTGAGCGGAATCCGACGGCTCGGTGATGATGACGACGCGTTCGTCGGAGAAGTGGGTCATCGCGCCGGAGCCGGCACCGCCTGCGCGGACGCACACGACCTCGATCCGGGTGAGCGACTGCGCGAGACAGGAGCGGATGCTGCGATCGACGGCGTCCGAGTCTGCGTCCGCAGCGATGATGAAGGAGACCAGGGGAGTCGAGGGCGTCGTCATGGGATCGGGTGGCGGTCAGCGCGCTGCCGCCGCGGCGCGATACACGGCGCGATACTGCGCGCTGATTAGGTTGGGTGCCCGCGATTCGAGGTTGGGTCGGCCGGTGGGGGGATCCGCTCGGAACGAAGCGAGCGTCTTCTCGAGCTCGTCGGCCGTCAACGGGCCGCTGTGACGCCGCACCCAGGACGGGCCGACCTCTTCGGCCAGCGACCGCGTCTGCTCGGTGTCTTCGACGAGCACCGGCCGGTCCAGGGACAGGGCGAGCATGAGGATGCTCTGGGACTCGTAGGCCTCGGCCGCTCCGACGATCACGATCTCGGCCTGACTCACCTCGGAGACGCAACTGGCATCGGAGAGGAGTTCGTCACGGAGTGACATCGAGTCGGGGTGGTCCGCGAGGGTTCGCATGTACGCTGCCTCGTGTTCGACTGGCACCTTGCCTGCGACGCGCAGCGTCCACGCGGGAAGGTCTGCGAGGCCGAACACCGTGAGAGCGGCTCGGCATGTCGGATGGAGCGTGGTGACCGCCGTGATCAGCACGCGCCCTGGCACGGACTCCTGCCGAGGAAAGCCGAGGAACCGGTCCCGCATGTGGCTGTGGGCGACGACCTGCGCCGATCGGCCATCCGCCGCAGTCGTGGGGTGCAGAGCGAGCACCGCAGCCGCGGCGCCGTCCACGATGACTTCTGCTCGAGAGTCGGGGCCGTTCGCCTCCTCGCCGCGGAGTGTGCGCACGAGTGCGATGCGTCGGCGCCGCAGAAGCCGGATGAAGCGCTTCGCACGCCTCGTGCGGTCGCGAGCACTGCGGTCTCCGAGGACGCTCGAGATGTCGGTGAGATGGATCACATCCGCCCCACGCGCGCGAAACGGGTCGGTGCGGAACTCCAGCACGACATCCTTCGGCGCCCGCCCCTCCGAGTCGTCGCCGATGAGCTGGTCGACGTAGTCGACCCGATATCGCGGGGGACGCGAGGTGACGAGCACCGTCGGAACGGAAGCCTCGGTCGCGCCCTGTTCAGTCGCTGCCCCGGTCCTGGGAACGGGCACGGAGAACACAGAGCCACCATATAGTGGGGTGCAGTGATTGTGAAACCGACTCAGCATGTCTTCGCCCATCTCAGCGGGCAGGACGACAACCTCGGCGACTCTGCCCTGCGGCTGGCGTATCTCGCCGCACTTCGAGGCCCGGGGCGGCATGTGCACCTGCACCTCGGGGAAGCGACGAGCGACTTCATGGCGGGGTTCGCACCTGCGCCCGATCTCACCATCTACAGCGCGAGAGCGCAGTGGTCAGCTGCCGAAGCCGCGACGGCTCGCCCGGTGCTGGCGTTCAACGCCGGTGAGATCAATCCGCGTACCGGCCACTTTCCCGTTCCGACACGTGCGGCCGAGTGTGCGCGCGCTCTCGACGCGGGCGGGACGGTGATCTTCGCCGGCCTCGGCATCAAGAACGTCGACAAACTGCAGGGTGTCGCCTTCGACCCGGTCATGCGCGAGGCCCCGGTGATGTCGTGGCGGGACCGGGGGTCTCGCGACGGCGCCGGCTTCGGTGATTTCGCGCCGGATTGGGCGTACTCGGAGGGAGCGGCTGTCGACGAGTGGGCGCCGGCTGCCGGGCGGCCGCTCATCGCGGTGACGATGCGCTTCGACCGGGCGTGGCCGGGGGAGGAGTGGCTCGCATCCGTCCGCGCGTTCGCAGCTGCGACGCAGACCCGAATCGTCACCGTGGCGCAGGTGGCGCGTGACGCGCCACGAGGCGTTCACCTCGCGCGCGCTCTCGGCGGCGAGTACGTGATGCCCTCGAGCATGCGGCACGACGTCCTCGACGAATACGTGCGCGCCGTGTACCGGCAGTCGCTCGCCGTCATCAGCGACCGGGCACACGGCCTCATCATCGGCGCGACTGAAGGCGCTCATCCGATCGGCTCGGGAAGCGACCCGAACAAGATCTCCCGCCTGCTGACGGCGGTGGGGCTCGGCGCCCTCGTAGGTGGGTACGACCAGTTCGACGACTTCGCCCGTCGATTCGAGACTCACCTTCCGACGCTCGCCCCCGCGGTGGACGCCGCTCGCGTCGATATCGCGGGCCTGACCGCGCGCATCCACGCGGCGATGGATGCTGTGGCGTAACGCCGGACATCACAGGTCAGCGCGCGCCGAGCCATCTCTTCGCGCGGTGCGCGAGCGGCTGCAGCCCGGGCACCCGTCGCAGCGTCGCGCGCCCGAGCGGTGCTGCCGACTGCCAGACGCGCGTGCCCCACGTCGATGAATCGGCGGATGCGACGGTGCGGCCCTCGGCGCGCTGGGCGAAGAACACCAGCAGACCGAGCAGCTGCCTGGCATCGTCGAGCGTCGGCTGCGGTGAGAACCTCGGCGGAAGCGCACCGGTGACCACGTCGCGGTAGAGCTGTGCGAAGTCGTACTCACGCGACCGTGACGCAGCATCCGACGAGGCCAGCGACAGCTGCACATAGCGCTCCGGATCCTCGAACGTCTCCGCGAGTCGGGAGGCGAGCCCGCGCCTATCGCCCTGGGGCACGGCGACGACACCCTGGTTGTCCTGCACGAGCGTGAGCCAGGGGAGCTCGTACATGAAGACCGGGAGCCCCCGGGCCTGTGCTTCGGCGATCGTGAGCTGATACCCCTCGATGATGCTGGTCGAGACGAAGGCATCCGCGGAGTCGATGGCCGAGACCAGCGCAGCCCCTCGCAGAGGCCCGACGGCGACGACGGCATCTCCGACGCCGCGACGACGCGCGAGGGCGTTGAGCTTCTTCGCGGTGACGTCATCCCAGTCCGGGCCGACGATCCGCAGTGTGAAAGGCACGCCGAGGGCGCGCAGCTGCACTCCGACCTCGACGAGCTCCCGCACCTGCTTGGTCCGCTGCTCGAGTCGCCCCCACCACACCAGCTCGAGACGGTCGGACGGCGGCGTCTTCGCACCTGTGTGAGCCGCCGACTCGAGCATCAACGGCGAGGGCGGGTTCGGCAGGTACGCCACGTTCTCGATGCCGCGCAGGCGGAAGTAGGCGACGTCGAGCGGTGACAGCGTGATGAGCTGAGCGAGCGTCGGACTGCAGTGCTCGATCAGGGTGAGCCGATCGTTGCCGTCGTAGACCGGTCGAGCGACGAAGTTGTGCAGCCAGCCGATCGTCGCCGCGCCCTCGGCTCGTGCCACGAGCGCGAACTCGGGCCAGGTGTCGGTGTAGAGCAGTTGGTGGTCGATGACCACGTCGACCTCGTGGGCGCGACAGATCTCGGCCCACTGCGTGAGCTGGGCGGGCAGTTGACGTGAGGTCAGCTCGACGAACGGGATGCCGGCGGGAAGAACGGTCGCGTCGCTGCCGCCGTTGCGGGCGACGACGGTCACCCGGTAGCCCGCCTCATGCAGATAGCGCGCCTGCGAGGTGAGCACGGCCGACACGCCGCCGGTACGGAGGGTCGACGTGACGAGCAGGATGCTGCGTGCGGGCCGGTCAGGCAGCCCCTGCCACGTCGTGTGGAACCTGAGAGCCTTGAGAGTCGCCGGATAGAACCGCGCAGCGGCATGGATGATGTCCGGGCCGCTGACGACCGTGTGCAGATGTGCGAGAGCGCCGTCGAGCATGCCCTCGTCGCTGTGCTCGACCAGCTGGAAGCACACGTATCCGATGATCGAGAAGCGCACCGACGCGTAGGTGTCGCGGACGAGGGTCGGATCGGCATGTGCGGTTGCGAGTGCCTCGACAGCCGATCCGATCACGTCGACCGAGCGGATCGCCCCTGTGTAGAACCGCGCCCGTTCGAGGGTGTCGACCCGGTGCCCGCTGCCACCGCGACCGAAGTGATAGCGGTACAGCTTGTCGGGGACCGCCGCGTAGCTCTCGGCGAGTATGGCCACGAGGAAGAGAAGCGGCAGGTCGTTGATGCGCGGGAGCACGAGGTCGTCGGGGACGAGGGAGTACGCCTCGCGCAGCACGCTCGTGCGGAAGAGGAATCGCCAGAGCTGACCCTGAGCAGGCTTTCCCACCGGGAAGAGGGCGCGCAGCACGTCATCGCCGGCGTGCGGATGCTGCGGCGGCTGCAGGCGCACCTCGTACGGGCTGCCGGTGCGGCCGTCGCGCTCGATCACCGTGACACCGAACCCGACGATGTCCGCGTCCGTCTCCTCGGCCTTCGCGACCGCGACCGCGGCGGCATCCGGGGTCAGCTCGTCGTCGCCGTCGAGGAACATCACGCGATCGGCGCTCGCCGCGAGGATCCCCGTGCGGCGAGCCTGGAAGGCCGACAGGTTGCGTTCGTGGCGCACGACGCGCACTCGCGGGTCCCGTAGCCGGAATCGCTCGAGCACGCCGGCAGTGCCGTCGGTCGAGGCGTCATCGACGCAGATGATCTCGATGTCGACGAGGCTCTGCGCGAGGGCGCTCTCGAGAGCCGTCGCGACAGTCGCGTCGTCACCCGAGACCGGTATGACGATGGAGAGCAGAGGGCGCGGTGTCATCGCGCACGAGTCTATCCGCGGGCCGGGATAGCCTGAGGGCATGAAGATCGCCATCGCCGGGACCGGATACGTCGGCCTGTCCAACGCCGTCATCCTCGCCCAGCACCACGAGGTGTTCGCCGTCGACATCGACCCGGCGAAGGTCGAGATGCTCAGCCGCAGAGTCTCGCCCATCGCCGATGTCGAGCTCGAGGACTACCTCGCCACGCACGAGCTCGACCTCACGGCGACGGTCGATGCCGACTCCGCCTACCGGGATGCCGAGTTCGTCGTCGTCGCGACTCCGACGAACTACGACGAGGTCACCAACTACTTCGACACCTCGTCGGTCGAGAACGTCATCGACACCGTGCTCGCGGTGAATCCCGACGCCGCGATCGTGATCAAGTCGACCGTGCCGGTCGGGTTCACCGCGCGTATGAAGGCGGAGCATCCGCAGTCGAAGATCGTGTTCTCCCCGGAGTTCCTGCGAGAGGGGCGCGCGCTGCACGACAACCTCTATCCCTCGCGCATCGTCGTCGGAGACCGAGGCCCCGTCGGGGAGCGCTTCGCCGCCCTTCTGCTCGAGGGCGCGATCGCCACCGACGTGCCGGTGCTGCTCACCGAGTCGACCGAGGCCGAGGCGATCAAGCTCTTCGCCAACACCTACCTGGCGTTGCGAGTCGCGTACTTCAACGAGCTCGACACCTACGCGGTGGTGCACGGGCTCGACACGAAGCAGATCATCGAGGGTGTCGGACTCGACCCGCGCATCGGGTCGCACTACAACAACCCCTCCTTCGGCTACGGCGGATACTGCCTCCCGAAAGACACCAAGCAGCTGCTGGCGAACTACTCCGAGGTGCCGCAGAACCTCATCGCGGCGATCGTCGACGCCAACAGCACCCGCAAGGACTTCGTCGCCACCGACATCCTCGCCAGAAAGCCGCGCACCGTCGGCGTCTACCGCCTCGTCATGAAGTCGGGGTCGGACAACTTCCGCGCGTCATCGATCCAGGGGATCATGAAGCGCATCAAGGCGAAGGGCGTCGAGGTGGTCGTGTACGAGCCGTCACTCGACGAAGACGAGTTCTTCCACTCGGAGGTCGTGCGCGATCTCGACGAGTTCAAGTCCCGGGCCGATGTCATCATCGCCAACCGCTCGACCGATGCGCTCGACGACGTCGCCCATAAGATCTACACGCGCGACATCTACGGCCGCGACTGACCGACGCTCAGACGACGGATAGTCGCTGGGGTAGCATGTTCCGATATGCCGCCCTGGCTCTTGGACGTCTCGCGTCAGGGTAGAGAGAGGTAGAGGAATCCGAATGGGAGCGATCGCTGCGCCCGCGGTTGCCGGTCTGACCGAGGTGGGAACCCGCCCTCGGCTTGGCGGCTATCTGGCAGAGTCATGGCGACTTCGCGCGTTCGCAGTGCGGCTGGCAGGCAGTCGCCTGATTTCGGGTCTGTTGCCGAATCGCCTCGGTGTGCTCTGGATCGTCCTCAAACCGCTCTCGCTCGCGATCACGTACGGCGTGATCTTCCACTTCATCCTCTCGGGCGCCGCCCGGCCCGAGAACTTCGTCCAGTTCCTCATCGTCGGCGTCTTCGTCTTCGAGTTCTTCACAGGCTGCTTCGGCAACGGCTCGAAGGCGATCACCAGCAACAGCAAGCTCGTGCAGAGCTTCGGCTTCCCGCGCGTCCTGCTCCCGCTCTCGGTGATCGTCGAGCAGGCGATGCGGATGATTCCCGTCGTTCTGCTCCTCGGCATCCTTCTGCTCATCCTGGGCGAGCCGATCTCCTGGTCATGGTTGCTCATCGTCCCGGTCCTCGCGGTCATGGGCGTGTTCAACTTCGGGGTGGCTCTCATCGTCGCTCGGATCTCTGTGCGCACGAGAGATGTGCAGCAGCTGATCCCGATCGTGACCCGTGTGCTGTTCTACGCCAGCGGCATCTTCTTCGACGTCGACGGAGCGCTCGCCGACTATCCGACGCTACTGACCATCGTGCACCTCAACCCCATCTACGAGTTCATCGCCATCGCACGTGACGTGCTGCTCGATGGGTACACGGCTCCGTTGCTCGTATGGGTCGCTGCTCCGATCTGGGCACTGGTGGTGCTCGTCGGCGGCATCATCTACTTCTGGCAAGCCGAACCGAAGTATGGCCTCAGTGACTGATCTTCTTCTCCCCGGCCAGAAGCCGGCCATCGACGATCACGCGCCCCGAGCGATGATCGTGGCAGACGATGTGCACATCAACTATCGCGTCTACGCATCGGGCAAGCGGATGACCACCCGCGAATCGATGTTCAGCCTGCGCTCGCTCAGAGGGGGACGAGACCTTCAGACCGTCCCCGCACTGCGAGGAGTGAGCTTCACGGCCTCTGAGGGCGAGTCGATCGGCGTCGTCGGACACAACGGCTCTGGCAAGTCGACGCTCTTCCGGGCGATGACCGGGCTGATTCCGCCTTCGGACGGGCGCATCTTCGCCCGAGAGCGTCCTGTGCTCCTCGGTGTGAACGCGGCTCTCGTACCCGAGCTCTCGGGTGAGAACAACATCCGCCTCGGGCTGTTGGCGATGGGCTTCACACCTGAGGAAGCTGCCGAGCACGTCGACGAGATCGCCGACTTCGCCGAGCTCAACGACTTCATCTACCACCCCATGCGCACGTACTCATCCGGCATGGCGGCACGGTTGCGATTCGCGATCGCATCGGCGAAAGCGCACTCGATCCTCCTCATCGACGAGGCCCTCGCGGTGGGAGACCGGCGATTCCGGACCAAGAGCGAGAAGCGCATCAACGAGCTGCGTGCCAGCGCCGGTCTCGTGATGATCGTCAGCCACTCCACGAGCTCGCTGAAGGAGACCTGCGAGCGGGTGCTGTGGGTGCACAAGGGCGAGCTCATCGCCGACGGCCCCACCGACGACGTCATCGCCGAGTACATCGACTGGACGAAGAACCCGGGGTCCAGCGCCGTGGGTGCGGCCTCCGCGCCCAGGCCCTCGACGAAGAACGCCCCCGTGGCCGTCGGTTTCGATGCCAGTGACGTTGATGACCCGCAGGGTGCTCGGTCGACGAGCGGCGCGCCCGCGGCGGCCGCGATCTCCTCCGATGCCGGAGAGCCGCGCGCTCTCGCCCGGCGCGACAGGCACCGTCGGGCCGAAAGGCGCACGAGGAAGCGCAGCGCCCTGCTGATGGTGCTCTCCGGGGTCGCCGTGCTGCTCGCGGTCGCCGCCGGTGCGATCATCGGCACGCTCAGCAGCGTCGCGGCACCGGCCGGAGCCGAACCGTCCACGCGACCGACGCCGCAGCAGTCCACTCCTGCGGCGGACCCCGTGATCAAGAGCTTCACCGCGAATACCGCGACAGTCGAATGCGCCTCCGAGGAGGCCGAAGACGCACAGGTGCTGCTGAGCTGGCAGATCGATGACGCGAAGAGTGTCGCGATCGCAGCGGCCGAGACGCAGGTCGACGCGCTCGAGCTCCCACTCGCTGCAGCCTTGCCGGCGAATCTGACCGACCGAGCCGTTCCCTTCTCCTGCGCGACCGAGGCCGTCGTCTACACGGTGACCGCCGAGAACGAGGATGGCGTGAGAGTCAGCGCCCCCGTAACGGTCACGCGCGTGCTCCCGGTCGAGACCGAAGAACCCGACTACGAGGCGCCCCGGCCCGACCCGCGGCCCTCGCAGCCGAGCGAACCCGAGCCGGTCGCCCCGCCCGCCCCTGAGGTGCCTGTCGAGCCCGAGCCGACCACGCCGCCCACGGAGCCGACGCCGGAGCCCACGACGCCGCCGATCACCGAGCCTCCCGTCTTCGATCCGGGAACCGGCACGACCATCCCGTGAGCGTGCGGGGCGGCCGCACCGCATCCGAGAACAGCTCCCCTCGGGGAAGCGAGGAGATGTACCTCATGCGCCGCCGGGAATCACGATCGTCCAAGGCGTCCCGAGCGACCCGAACCTTCGTGTCGCTGACGGGTCCCGCCGGCAACATCGGTGACGCGCTGATCCGCCGCGAGACCCTCGGGTGGTCGCTGGGCACGAGCGACGAGCTGGTCGCGTACACGGGGGATGCGCCCGATGTGTGGCTGAGGCAACTGGGCCTGCCTGCTGAGGCCATCGTGCTTCGGAACAAGAAGTCCGTGCCGCGCTGGCTCCGGCTGCTGGTTCTCGCCCCTCGTCGCCCCGTGCTGGTGTTCGAAGCCGGTGAGATCCCGCTCGACCGAGGCAACGGTCTGCGAGAGCTGGTCTTCCTCGTCGAGACCCTCATCGTCCGTCTCAAGGGAGGGATCGTCGTCCGTCCGCCGCGCGGTATCCGAGCGCCGTCGCAGCCCGCGCTCGCCATTCATCGCCTGGCAGCTCGTCTCTCGCAGGTGACGCTGTGGCGCGACGAGGCGACGCTGAGGACCGCGCGATGCGGTCGGCTCGCTCCGGACATCGGATTCTCCGCCGGCTCGCGCCTCGGAATCCCGTGGGGCGAGCGCCCCGAGCTTCTGGTGAGTCTGCGCGGCGCGCGTCCTCTGCCGGATGCAGACTGGCTCGCTACGGTGCGTGAGGCCGCTGAGCGCGCCGGCCTCTCCATCCGTACCGTCGTCCAGGTGCGGGAGGACGAGAGCCGAGCGCGAGAGCTCGCACAGCTGCTCGGTGGTGAGTTCGAGGCCTGGGGCGACACCGATCCGCTGGCTCAGGAGGAGCGCCTCCGGCAACGCTACGACGCGGCGCAGGTCGTCATCAGCGACCGCATGCATGTGCTTGTGCTCGCCGCTCTGAGCGGGGCGGTTCCGCTCGAACTGGTTCCCGGCCCCACGATGAAGATCACGAAAGCCTTCGCCGCCATCGGACTGCACGGCGTCTCCGTCGACTCGTCTGCGAGCGATCCGACTCGTATGCTCGCTGCGCTTCTCCCGACGCCGGAGCGCGCATCGGAGGTCTCCGAACGCGTGCGTCACGCGGCGGCGACTCTCGAGGGCATCCAGCACGAGATCCGTGACGCCGTGCGCAGGGCGCGAGCATGACCGATGCCACGGGGCGAGCCGGCGCCTCGCCCGCGCGCATCCTGTTCCTCTCGCACAGCCATCCGTTCGGCGCCTTCCGGGTCGGCAGTCACCACTACGCCCGTGTGCTCTCCCAGCGTGGAGCGGACGTCGTGCATCTGAGCACTCCGATCTCCCTCGTGCATCGGCTGACCGGACGAGTGGACAGACAGCAGCTGGCACGCGTGCCGCGTCGCGCTCGGCGAGATGACGACGGGGTCCTCCAGGTCGTCCCGCGCACGATCCTGCCGGCGCCTGTCGGAGCCCCCAGTGTGGCTCGGATGCTGCAGCGTGAGGGCATCTCCGCAGGATTCGACGCCGTGCTCATCGATCAGCCACTGCTCTGGGACCACTCCGTGCGATCGCTTTCGGAACGCGTGATCTATCGACCCACCGATCTGTACCCCGGTGGGCTGAAGAATGCGCTGCAGCGGCGCATACTCGCCGAGGCCGACGGTGTCGTCGCCACCTCTGACGAGGTCCTGCGAGGGCTCGGAGCGCTGCACGTCCCCTCGCTCGTGCTGGGCAACGGGGCTGAGGTCGCGCGCTTCGCACAGCCAGCTGCCGAGGCTCGTCCCCGTCCGGCGCGGTGCGTCTACGTCGGGGCGCTCGACGATCGCTTCGATTGGGAGCGCGTCGAGGCCTGGGCCCGAGCGCGACCAGAGGTCGAGTTCGTCATCGCCGGCCCCGACGGCCGACCGCCGCGGCCCGTGCCGTCGAACGTCGACGTCGTCGGCCCCGTCCCCTACGCCGACGTTCCGGCGTTGCTGCACACGGCGCGCGTCGGCCTCCTGCCGTTGTCCGACAGTCCCCTCAACGCCGGTCGAAGCCCGATGAAGCTCTACGAGTATCTCGCGGCAGGTCTCGCCGTCGTGGCGCGTGAGACGCCCGGCATCCGCGCCTCACCCGATCTCGGCATCGAGGTGTACACCGACGTCAGTGACGCGGACGCCGCGCTGGAGCGCGCCCTGGGGCACCCGTCACCGAATCGTGCCGGTGGACAGGCCGCGTCCTCCGCCTCGTGGGAGCACAAGACCGATTCGCTGGAGGAGTTTCTCCCGTCGGTCCGGCGACGCAGAGCGTAGTCAGTCGAGCAGTCTGGTGATCGTGTCCGAGATGATCGCCGCGGTGCGGTTCCAGTCATAGCCGTCGGGCGGAACGACCCGTCGCTCGGTGGCCACCGCCTCGGTCAGCGCGCTCGCCCACTCCTGCGCATCGTCACGGGAGGTCACCGCGTGACCGCGATCTTCGACGATCTCCGCGACCGATTCGCACCCGGCCCAGTACACGACGGGCGTTCCGCAGCGAATCGACTCCAATGCGGGAAGACCGAACCCTTCCAGGGTCGAGGGCATCACCGTCGCCGCGGCGCCCCGGTAGAGGTCCGCCAGCTTCTCGTCGTCGACGCCACTCACCCAGCGCACTCTCGTGTCGACGCGCCGGTACGCCGCCCTGGCGTCGAGGTCGGCGATCTCGCGCTCGGGCACGACGGCGACCAGGCGAACGTCGCGCGCCGAGACCAGGGCGTCGAGCACGACGTCGAGGTTCTTGTGGGCACGGCCGTTGCCGACGAACAGGACGTAGGGGTCGGACTGCTCCGACGTGCCTGCGCGCGGGTGGAACGCATCCGAGCATCCGTTGCCCGCGTTCACGATCTCGACGTCGTCGTCGTCCACCCATGAACGGAGCGCTCGAGCCGATGTCTCGGAGACCGTCAGCACGACGCCGGCTCTGCGCACGACGTTCCTGACCGGGCCGGAGTAGTAGGCGGCGAACTTCCACCCTCCGAGCCCCGGACTGCTCAATTGGATGAGATCGTGCAGGGTGAGCAGCTGCTTTCGAGCGCGCAGGAGCGCGCCATAGCCGGGCGAGTAGACGAGGGCGTCGGGAGCGGTGGCGGCACCCACCGAGCGGAACGCATCGACCGCGGAGAACGGGGTGCCAGCGAGGTGCAGGGGCTTCCAGGGCAGGCTCAGCCGGGGGAGGACCTCCGCGGCGTATCGGCCGATGCCGTGTGCGCCGCGGTATCGGTCATCCACGAGAACGGTCATGCGCTCCTCGCTTCCGACGAGTGTGCGCCATCGACCGACTCCGCCACCCACTCCCTGATGCGATCCGCGAACACCGCTTCGGAGAACTTCATCGCCTGCGCGCGGCACGCGTCGGGTGAGACACCGGCGGCCACCTCGACGGCTCGGCGCAGCTCGTCGCGCGTCCAGCTCTCGACGAAGGCGCCGGTGGTGCCTTCGACGATGGTCTCGGTCGTACCGCCCACGGGTGCGGCGATCACCGGTCGACCTGCCGCCATGGCCTCGACCGGGACGATGCCGAAATCCTCGACCGCAGGGAAGACGAGCGCGATGCAGCGCTGCAGCAGCGCGCGGTAGAGCTCCGCTCCGGGCGACCTCACGAAGAAGACCCGACCCGGCGCGCGCTCTTCGGCGAACGAGCGCAGACGATCCTCATCCGGTCCCGCACCCGCGAGCACGACCGGCATGTCGGCGGCGTTGCCGGCCTCGATCACGAGATCCAGTCGCTTGTAGGGGATGAACCGCGAGAAGCCGAGGAGGAAGGTCTCGGGCAACTGCGCGAGCGCGTCCTGATCCCGTTCGTCCGGTTGAGGTGCGCGGAGGAAGCCGGTCACATCGACGGGAGGGTGGATCACCGTGCTCTCGCGATGCCATGCCTCGGCGATGCGCTTCTGCACGAACACGCTGTTCGCGGCGATCGCGACGGGCTCCTGGGCCCTCCGGCGATCCAGCCCCTTCAGCAGCGTCGCAGCGGCCCTCGCGGCGAACGTGTTGCCGCGCACATCGAGCTCGGGGTTCCAGATGTAGCGCGCCGGGGTGTGGGCGTAGACGAGCTTCGGGGCGCCGCGCCCGGAGCCCCCGAATCTCGCATGGTGCGCGAAGAGATGCGAGCTCGTGAGGATCCAGTCCGCATCGACGCTCGGAAGAGTCCGCCAGGCGAGCGGCATCAGACCGACGGCTGCGGCCTTGCGTCCGCGCAGCGGTGTGCGGGCCAGCCATGTCTCGCCATCGACGACGAAGCGGCCTTCGCTTTCATTCCACAGGCAATAGCGCGCTGCGTCCGGGAAGACCCGGCTGAGTGCCTCGAAGACGTTCTCGGAGCCGCCTCTCGGAGCGAGCCATTCGTGCACCAGCACACCGCTCACAGCGCCGACCTCGCACCACAGGGCACGCGGGCGCGCAGTGTCGGCTGGGCCTCTGCAAGCATGCGTCGAGTCTAGGGAAGTTCTCGGCGGGCGGGCCCAGGGCGGCTGTCAGGTTCGTCCCGAGTACGACCCGATACATTGGAGACGAACACTCGGGGGAAAGGACATGATGGCTCTGCGCGCGACGAAGAAGACGATCATCATCGCGAGCGCGGTCACCGTGCTCCTTGTCGGAGGAGGTGCCGCTGCTGCGATGGTCATCTCCGGGCAGCAGGCGCAGCCTCGCGCCGATGCCTCTCCTGAGGCTTCTCCCGAGCCGGTCGTGACCGAGTCGCCGGCCGTGGTTCCGGTGACGAATGTGGCACGCGCATCGGTCGACGGATGGACACTCGCAGACCGCCGAGTGGTCGGCACGGTTCTGCCCGAAGTTGGCGACGCCGCGCAGGGCGCTGTGTCTCTGCGAGTGGATGCCCCGGCTGATGATGCGGACATCGTCGCCGCGACCGCTCCCGTCGCACTCGCGCCGGACACGGAATACACGCTCACCGCTTCGGTGCGGGTGCTCGCAGAGGAGAAGACCGAGACCGGTGTTCGCCTGACCGCGGGAGGCCAGACCTTCACGCTTCCCGAGCTGGATGCGGAATGGGAGACGATCGAGTTCCCGTTCACCTCGACGGCCGATCAGCCCGCCGCATCGACGTTGGACGTCGTGCTCTCCGGTGCCGTGCGCGGGTTCGGGATCGACGACGTGTCAATCACCGCGGCCGGCACCGACAACCTCGTGCCCAACGGCTCCTTCGAAGCCGTGCAGACTCCGGCGGGCATCGTCAACGACTCACTCGTCATGACGGATGAATCCGCGGTGCTCGCCGTCTCTCTCGCTGAGGGGCCCGTGCAGTGGAGCGCCACATCGACGGCCGGCGGTGAGCCGATCACCGGCGAGTTCGAGTCCGCAGGCCCTCTCTCGGCCCTGCCGTTGACCGGCGTGACTCAGGGGCACTACACCGTCGCCGTCAACGACTCCTCCGGGCGGCAGATCCAGACGGACGTCGCAGTGATCGACACCGACGGCTTCTCCGTGAGCCAGGACGGGCGCTTCGGCGTGGGAGCGCACGTCGAGAAGGAGGCCTTCATCGGCACCGGATCTCTGGCGGCCGCGATCGGCTTCGCCGAGGTGCGCAACGACATCTCGTGGGAGCGGAACGAGAAGGTCGCCGGCCAGTACGTGTGGGACGAGAACTATGTGCGCGAGTTCGAGCGCATGCACGCGAACGACGTGAAGCTGCTGGGCCTCGTCGTGTACGGCAACAGGCTCTACGGTGCCAGGAAGGCGCCGGGCAACGAGGCGGCGATCCAGGCATACGGCGCCTATGCGAAGGCCGTCGCCGACCGGTTCGATCTCGTCGGTCTCGAAGTCCTGAACGAGTTCAACCATCGCGAGAACGACACGGCCTGCGGGCCGGCGCCCGCCTGCTACGTGCCGATCGCGCAGGCCGTCCGCGACCACGTCAGCACGGCGTATCCGGACCTCCCCATCGTCACGGGCTCCACCGCCCTCTACGACAGCGAGTGGTTCACCGGGTTCTGGCAGGCCGGCGGCATGGCCGTGACCGACGCGGCGAGCTACCACCCCTACGAGTCGTGGATCAATCGCGACGCCGATCTGATCGCCGGCACGGTGCAGCAGTCCTACGCCGACATGCAGGAGTTCGCGGGGGAGACGCGGCCTGTGTGGGTCACCGAGATGGGATTCCCCACGCATTACGACGGGGTCTCCGTGCTCGAGCAGGGGCAGATGATGGTGCGCAACCAGGCCCTTGCCTTTGCAAACGGCGTGGAGAAGTACTTCTGGTACGACCTCGTCAACGACGCTGCCGACCCCGCCGCGGGGGAGTCGAACTTCGGCCTTTACGAGAACTCGCCGCGCCCGGACGTCGTCGCTCTGGCTCCGAAGCCCGGGGCCTTCGCTCAGGCTCTGATGATCACACAGCTCCGCGACAAGGCCTTCGCCTCGGATGAATCCGACGACACGACCACGGTGGAGGTGTTCGGGACGGAAGGCGACGAGACGCGAATCGCGTGGGCGAAGCAGGGCGAGGTGCAGCGCACCTTCGCGTCCGACGTCCCCGTGACGGTCACCGACATGTCCGGGCAGACGCAGTCGATCGTCCCCGAGGGCGGCGAGGTCACTCTGACCCTCGGCGCGTCTCCGATCTTCATCTCATCGGAAGCGGAGTGAGCGCCGCGAAGACGGTCTCAGGTGTCGCCAGTACAATTCACCAGATCACTCCAGCACGAAAGGCAAGTCGACCATGAGCGCAGGTAGTCAGGATGCGCAGAGCATCGACGAGCAGAAGTCGGGCCGTCAGCGTCGACGACGTCGTGTCTGGGTGATTCTCGCTCTCGTCGTCATAGCGTTCCTCCTCGCGGTGTGCTGGGTCGGGCTCCGCGCCATCACCGTGAAGGACGGGCTGATCCAGAGCCAAGAGCTCATCGGTCAGATCCAGGACGGTGGCGCCGAGGTCGACGAGGTCCTCCCCGAGCTGTCCGAGAGCGCTGCGAGCGCCGGTGCCGCGGCATCCGATCCGGTGTGGTGGGTCATGGAGTGGGTCCCCGTTGTGGGCGACAACCTCAAGGGGGTGCGCCTCGCGGCACAGTCGCTCGACGCGCTCGTCAACGGTGTCGCACTGCCCGTGATGGGCGATGAGGATTCGACGGGATCGATCACGGAGCGGCTGCTCGAGGCCACCGACGATCAGGCGACGCACATCACCGAGCTCGCGGACGGGCTGGAGTCCGTCTCGCAGTCTCCCTTCCTCGTGTCGGTCGTGCGCGAGGGCGTCGACCAGGTCGACGAGGTGATGTCGGCGGCCGCCCCCATGATCGGAGTGCTCCCGACGCTGCTCGGAGGCGAAGGCGCGCGCAACTATCTGCTCGTCTTTCAGAACAACGCCGAGACACTCGCCCTCGGAGGCAGTGCTGCCGCGCAGACCCTCGTGCGGGTCGAGAACGGCACGATCTCGATCGGCGCGCAGGGCGACAGCGGCAACTACCAGAACGGCGTCGCGGTTGACGTCGACGTCCCCCCGAGCGCCATCGAGCTGTACACGAGCTACCTCGTCGACCACATCAACACGAGCATGAGTCGCCCCGACTTCCCCACCGCGGCGAAGATCATGCGCGCCTGGTGGCAGCGAGACATCGCTGACGACGAGATCGCCGGCGTGGTCTCGATCGATCCGATGGCGCTGTCGCGCATCCTCAAGGCCACAGGTCCGATCGAGCTGGCCTCGGGCGAAGTCCTCTCCGAAGAGAACGCGGTCTCGCTGCTGCTGAGCGAGGTCTACGGACGCTGGGATTCCTACAAGGAACCCGAACTCGTCGATGGATTCTTCGCCGACACCGCCGCGGCAGTGTTCGACCAGATCGCGTCCGGGGACTTCGATCTGAAGGACATGATGTGGGCGATCACGGAGAGCGCGTCGCAGGGCAGCGTGCTCGCCTGGAGTGATGACGCTCAGGTCGCCGCCGCGATCGAAGGCGAAAGGATCAGCGGCGTTCTTCCGACGGACAACTCCGATGCGACGACTGTCGGCATCTATTTCAACAACAGCAACGGCTCGAAGATCGACTACTTCACGGAGACCGCGACGACGGCCACGGCGATCTGCGAGGCGGGCAACACGACGTTCACAGCCACGGGTTCGCTCACGCTACCGCTGACCCAACGTCAGGCCGAGGCGCTGCCCCGTTATGTGCAGAGCATGACCTTCGGCGCCCGGTTCCGTGACTGGATCTTCATCTACGGTCCTCCGGGAACGACGCTGAGCGACGCCACCTTCAACGGCGACGAGGTGTCGGTCATGCACCGCGACATCGATGACCTCGGCCGACCGGTCGTCGCGTTCGAGGCGTGGTTCGACCCAGGGGACTCGATCGACGTGACGGCGACGTTCGTCGGATCAGACGGCGATTACGGACCGCTCGCGGTGCAGACGAACCCGATGGTGCGGGGAGAGAAGCCCGTCGTCACCGACGACTGCGCCGGCTGAGGTCTATCCCCGGCTCGGCGGCAGCCCGATATACTTGCACGCGTTCTGACGTCAGCGCGGTCAAGGGGGGTGAGTGTCGTCGTCGTTCAACTCGAGCACGGTGGCTCCAGCGCCGCGCGTGAGCCGAGGAACACCGCCCCGGTGCAGATGAAGAAAGCCCGGCGAGTCGCATGGACTCGGCTCTACGCGAGTCGTCTCTTCTACAACGACGTCGTCGTCGTCCTTCTCGCACTCATCATCGCGGCGATTATCGTGCTTCCGGGGCTGCTGACCGGTGTCTCCTGGCCCGGCGGGCCCCGAGTGTCGTATCTCCTGGTGCTCGCGCTGATCGGCATCCTGTGGTTGATAGCTCTCGACGTGACGGATTCCCGCGACCGTCACACGGTGGGGCACGGGGCGGATGAGTACCGCAGAATCGTCAACGCGTCGGTCGCCGTGTTCGCGGTCACCGTCGCCATCGCGTTCTTCCTCGGCATGGAGCTTTCGCGCGCGCTCGTCGCAGTCGTCTTCCCCCTCGGACTCGTGCTGCTCCTCCTGTCGCGGTGGATGTGCAGGCAGTGGCTGCGTGGGCGGCAGAAGACGGGGCGGTATCTGCACAGGGCGGTGGTGATCGGCGAGCCGTCGAAGGTCGCCCTCGTGGGGCGCGAGATCCGGCGTGCCAAGAGCAGCGGGTATGAGATCCTCGGAGTGATCACCGAGACCACCTCCGCTGCGGACATCTCGGGCTTCGAGGTGCTCGGCGACATCGCGAACGTCGAGAGAGTGCTCGACGAGGTGCGCTTCGATGCGCTGATCATCGTCGGGTCCGATGATCTCGACCCACTGACGATGCGCCGCCTGGGGTATTCGGTGTCCGACCGCGACATCCAGCTCATCATGGCCCCGGTGCTCACGGACATCGCCGGACCTCGCATGCATGCGACGCCCGTCGCCGGTCTGCCTCTCGTGCACGTCGACTTCCCGCGGATGGAAGGTGCCAAGCGCTTCCTCAAGCGGGCCTTCGACATCGTCGGCTCCTCGCTGCTGCTCGTCCTCATGTCGCCGGTCTTCCTGATCGCCGCCATCGCGATCCGTATCGACGGACCCGGGGGCATCTTCTTCCGTCAGGAACGGATCGGCCGCGGAGGGCGCACCTTCGGCATGCTGAAGTTCCGATCGATGGTGGCGGATGCCGACGACCAGCTGGCGACCCTCCTCGATCTGCAGGGGGATGCAGGAACGCCGCTGTTCAAGATCAACGACGATCCGCGCATCACCAGAGTCGGACGCTTCTTCCGCAGGCACTCCATCGACGAGCTGCCTCAGCTGGTCAACGTTTTCCTCGGGCACATGAGCCTGGTGGGTCCACGGCCTCAGCGCGCCACGGAAGTCGCGCTGTACGACGACTTCGCGCATCGCCGCCTGCTGGTGAAGCCCGGCATGAGCGGGTTGTGGCAGGTGAGTGGACGCTCTTCGCTGTCGTGGGAGGAGACCATCCGCCTCGACCTGTACTACGTCGAGAACTGGTCGCTCATGCAGGACCTCATCATTCTGTTCCGCACCGTCCGCACGGTCGTTGCCCCCGGTGCCACGGCGCACTGAGCGATCGTCGCGAAGATTCCCCGCGACTGTCCGCGTCGCATCCACGGCTGACGCCAGGCGCTGGGTACATTCAAAATCATGAGATCCCCCCTTGCTCGGTGTGTCGCCGCGAGTGCTCTGGTCGTCTTCCTCGTCGGTGGTGCCTCGGGTTGCGCTGCGCTGCCGAGCGCGTCGAGCCCGGTGCCGACCTCGACGGCCTCGACTCCCGATCCCAGCCCGTCGGCCGCAGACCCCACTCCCGACCCCTCGGTCAGCCCGGAGCCCACGGCGACTCCGTCCGACGGCTTCGGTGGTTTCGAGAGTGGAGAGCTGGCGCAGATCTGCATCGACGCGACGCTCTCGGCATTCCCCGCCGACGTCGCCTTCACCATCGAAGACACCCGCATCGAGAAGCGGTCGGTCGCTCCAGAATGGCTCGTGCTGGTTCCGGCGCAGGCCTCCGGGCTCGAGGCGCAGGCCCAGTGCACGATCGGAGGCTCGCCCTCCGCGCCTGAGCTCGGCATGTCGTCGGCATCACTCGAGCCACTCCCGGAGGAGCAGATCGAGAACCTGATCCGCGGCGAGAACGAAGGCGGCGACCGCTAGTGTGCGACGCGGGGGACGCTGAGCCCTCGGCCAGCCGCTCACCACAGCCGCTCCTCTCTCGGCGCGCGATGCTGATCGCCGCCGGCGGGGTCGTCGGGGCTTCCGCCGTGGGGTGGGACCTGTTCTCGCCGGGTCTCAGCGCGACCGCGGCGGGGACCTACCTTCGGCCGTGTGGAGACGTCCGCATCTCAAGCTCCTGGCAAGGGCACAAGAGCCGGAATCCGCCCTCGGGCGAGCCGGGCACCGATTATGCGGTGATCACCGGCACGCAGATCCGGGCGGCCGCGAACGGAGTGATCGTCGATCGGAAGGATTCGACGACGACCGCGACCGGACGCTACCTCGCGCTTCGGGCCGACGACGGCAACTACATCCGTTATCTGCACCTGCAGTCGAGCACGGTTCCCCTGGGTGCACGTGTCGCTCGCGGACAGGTGATCGCCTACTCGGGCGCGTCCGGTTTCGGCAGCGATGCCGGTTACGGCCCCCATGTCCACGTCTCCCTCTGGATCGGTGGCACGCCGCTCCAGCTGGGATTCACCAACTCGGTCGACTTCGAGAACTACGTCGAAACCGGTCCCTACCAGCCCCCAGCGGAGGATCCTGTGCCCACCCATAAGTCATCGACACTGTCGTGGAACGCTGTCTTGCCGGAGGGGGCGTGGGCTCGCATACCGGTTGCCCCCGGTGCCTTCTGGCTGGCTGAGAGCAGCGCGACCATCAAGGAGACGGGCGAGCTCTCGCTCTATCTCACGGCGACCGGGGTCACCAAGGGATTCCAGGTCCGCGTCGTGGCACAGACCCTCAATGGCAGCGGAGGGGTTGTGAGCACATCCCCGCAACCGATGCTCGAGGTCCCGGCGACGAAGGCAACCGCAGCGAACTCTCCGACATACGGCCTTTACACGCTGCCGTACTTCCTGTCGGGTCCGCTGCGCCTGTATGCCGATATCCGTGCTCTCAATCCGGGTATCAGGGTGCAGCAGGTCGTGTTCAAGAAGAACTACTGGCAGTCGTAGCCGCACATCCTCCGCTCGAGTGTCGGTGTCGCAGCCGCGGGGGTCGTGTTCGGAGGACGTTCCCGTCCGAACGTCTTCCGCCGACCACCCGTTGCGTGCAGAATGAACGTGCGTCGGGGATCCGTCGCACTGATCGCACACAAGGGGGCCCGCATGGGTATCGATGAGACTGTCAACAAGGGCAAGGATCTGTACGAGCAGAACAAGGACAAGATCGCCGAGGCAGTGAAGAGCGAGCAGGCGGAAGACATCAGCGACAAGGTGCTCGACGGCGTCGCCGACTTCGCCAAGAAGATCGCACCGGGTGCCGCTGACAAGATCGACGAGATCCGCGACAGCGCCGACAAGGCCGTCGGCAACGAGTGAGACCACGCGTCTGAGACGCAGAGCGGCGATTCCCCCACGGGGGAGTCGCCGCTCCTCTGCGTGCGGCACCAAGTATTCGGCCCGCCGGTATCGCGTTTCACGTCCGGGTTCCCTTAGAATGGATGACGATCGCCTGGGGAACTTGCGATCAGGGATGTCGAAGGGGTTCGACTTCCCGAATTCACGCGGTTCGCCGCGTCAAACTGGGGATAACGATTTTGGGGATCATCGTGCGACGCGCGCACTCTGTGCGCTCAGACGTCTTCCCGCCCGCGCGGCGGTCTCTTCGCCGCGCCCTCGGTCGAGGAACCCGGCGTCCCTTCACGCCGGAGTCCTCGCGTTCGGTGTGCCCCCTCGCACTGAACGCCCTCCCCAAGCGGGGCGAGGCATGGGGATGCCTCGCCCCGCTCTCCTCAGCGCGCTGAGGGGTCGTCGGCGGCGTCGATCAGAGGCGCCGATCCGACGGCTGGGGTGCGCACTCAGGGGATGCTCAGCGAATGCGACACGCCCGGGTTTGCGCAAGTGAAATCGGCCGTGGCAGAATAGACAGGTTCGACATTCCGGCGCGCTCAGCGTCAGCCGGATCACCATCACGACAGTGCATAGGCGGCGCAGACGCGCAGGGACCTAGGCCGCGGGTGGCAGAACGATCCCGACATCTTCATCACGAGGGCTTCGCCGTGCGCGGCGGAGGTCGGACATCCGCTCGCCGAGGCGTGCGGGATGACAGCAGAACAGTGGTGCAGCAGATCGACTCGCGAGAGCCGTTCGAGTGCCGAGGCGCGAACAGCGCCGACGTGCGTCCAATGCCCCTGGGTCACCCGGCCCAGGTCGGTAAGACGCTTAAAGAGAGAGAGCAGACAATGGCGGGACAGAAGATCCGCATTCGCCTGAAGTCGTATGACCACGAGGTCATCGACACGTCCGCACGCAAGATCGTCGACACCGTGACCCGTGCGGGCGCAACAGTCGTCGGCCCCGTGCCCCTTCCGACCGAGAAGAACGTCGTGTGCGTCATCCGGTCGCCCCACAAGTACAAGGACAGCCGCGAGCACTTCGAGATGCGCACCCACAAGCGTCTGATCGACATCGTCGACCCGACGCCGAAGGCTGTCGACTCGCTGATGCGTCTCGACCTGCCTGCCGATGTCAACATCGAGATCAAGCTCTGAGGTCGGACATGGTTGACATCAACTCCAAGATTTCCAAGGGCATGCTCGGCACCAAGCTCGGCATGACCCAGGTGTGGAACGAGAACGGCAAGCTCGTTCCCGTCACCGTCATCGAGCTCGCCTCGAACGTGGTCACGCAGATCCGTACCCCCGAGAAGGACGGCTACAACGCCGTGCAGATCGCGTACGGCCAGATCGACCCGCGCAAGGTGAACAAGCCGCTGACCGCTCACTTCGAGGCCGCCGGCGTCACGCCGCGTCGTCACGTCACCGAGATCCGCACCGCGGATGCCGCTGACTACTCGCTGGGCCAGGAGCTCACGGTCGACGGCACCTTCGAAGCCGGTCAGCTCGTCGACGTCGTCGGCACGAGCAAGGGCAAGGGCTTCGCCGGTGTCATGAAGCGTCACAACTTCAAGGGCGTCTCGGCTTCGCACGGTTCGCACCGCAACCACCGCAAGCCCGGCTCCATCGGCGCATCGTCGACCCCGAGCCGCGTCTTCAAGGGCATGCGCATGGCCGGCCGTATGGGTGGCGAGCGCGTGACCGTCCTCAACCTCACGGTGCACGCCGTCGACATCGAGAAGGGTCTGCTGCTCGTCAAGGGCGCCGTCCCCGGTGCTCGTGGTCGCATCGTCTACGTCCGCAACGCAGTGAAGGGTGCCTGATCATGGCTGACTCCACTCTCGCGCTTGACGTCCTCAAGGCAGACGGCAAGAAGGCTGGCTCGATCGAGCTTCCCGCCGAACTGTTCGACGCCAAGACGAACATCCCGCTCATCCACCAGGTCGTCGTCGCGCAGCTCGCGGCGGCTCGCCAGGGAACCCACTCGACCAAGCGTCGCGGTGAGGTCTCGGGTGCAGGCCGCAAGCCCTTCAAGCAGAAGGGCACGGGTAACGCCCGTCAGGGCTCGATCCGCGCGCCGCACATGACCGGTGGTGGAATCGTGCACGGCCCCAAGCCGCGCGACTACTCGCAGCGCACCCCCAAGAAGATGATCGCCGCAGCCCTCCGCGGTGCACTCAGCGATCGCTTCCGCGGGGACCGTCTGCACGTGATCGACACGTTCGGCACCGATGGCGCCCCCTCGACGAAGGCAGCCGTGAGCTTCCTCTCGCAGGTCGCCACGTCGAAGAACGTCCTGGTCGTCATCGTGCGCAACGACGAGCTCGCGCTCAAGAGCATCCGCAACCTCAGCAACGGTCACGTTCTGACGTTCGACCAGCTCAACGCCTACGACGTTCTCGTCTCCGACGACATCGTCTTCACCCAGGCCGCGATCGAGGGCTTCATCGCCTCGAAGTCCGGCGCCAACCAGGAGGTCTCCGCATGAGCGAGCAGGCATCTGTTCTCCAGACGGCCCTGAACAAGGACCCGCGCGACGTCATCCTGAAGCCGGTCGTGTCCGAGAAGAGCTACGGTCTCATCGACGAGGGTAAGTACACCTTCCTCGTGGACCCGCGCGCTTCGAAGACCGAGATCAAGCTCGCCATCGAGAAGATCTTCGGCGTCAAGGTCGCAGGGGTCAACACCCTCAACCGCGTCGGCAAGGCTCGTCGCACCCGCTTCGGCACCGGCAAGCGCAAGGACACCAAGCGCGCCATCGTGACCCTGAAGTCGGGCACCATCGACATCTTCACGGCAATCGGCTGATCCGGGGGATAAGGACAATAATGGCTATTCGCAAGTACAAGCCCACGACCCCGGGCCGTCGCGGCTCGTCGGTGGCTGACTTCGCCGAGATCACCCGATCGACGCCGGAGAAGTCGCTGCTGCGCCCGCTCTCGAAGACCGGTGGTCGCAACAACCAGGGCCGCATCACGACCCGTCACATCGGTGGTGGCCACAAGCGCCAGTACCGTGTCATCGACTTCCGTCGCAATGACAAGGACGGCGTCGACGCCCGCGTCGCTCACATCGAGTACGACCCCAACCGCACGGCACGCATCGCGCTGCTGCACTACTTCGACGGCGAGAAGCGCTACATCCTCGCGCCGGCGAAGCTGAAGCAGGGCGACGTCGTCGAGTCGGGTGCTGGTGCCGACATCAAGCCGGGCAACAACCTCCCGCTGAAGAACATCCCGACGGGTACCGTCATCCACGCGATCGAGCTCCGTCCCGGTGGCGGCGCGAAGATGGCACGTTCGGCCGGTGCATCCGTCCGTCTCGTGGCCAAGGATGGCAACTTCGCCCAGCTGCGTCTGCCCTCGGGCGAGATCCGCAACGTCGATGCGCGCTGCCGCGCGACCATCGGCGAGGTCGGCAACGCCGAGCAGTCGAACATCAACTGGGGCAAGGCCGGCCGCATGCGCTGGAAGGGCGTCCGCCCGACCGTCCGTGGTGTCGCGATGAACCCGGTCGACCACCCGCATGGTGGTGGTGAGGGCAAGACGTCCGGTGGACGTCACCCCGTCTCCCCGTGGGGCCAGGCTGAGGGTCGCACCCGTCACGCCAACAAGGAAAGCGACAAGTACATCGTGCGTCGTCGTAACGCCGGCAAGAAGCGTAAGTAGGAGTAAGAGAAGATGCCTCGCAGTCTTACAAGGGCCCCTTCGTCGACGATCACCTGCTTCGCAAGGTGGTCGTGCAGAACGAAGCCGGCACCAAGAACGTCATCAAGACCTGGTCTCGCCGGTCCATGATCATCCCGGCCATGCTGGGTCACACGATCGCGGTCCACGACGGTCGCAAGCACATCCCCGTGTTTGTGTCCGAGACCATGGTCGGCCACAAACTGGGCGAGTTCGCGCCCACCCGCACCTTCCGCGGCCACGAGAAGGACGACAAGAAGGGCCGCCGCCGCTGACGCGGTGGCGATAGAGGAGAGAGAAATGGTGGAGTCCATCGCACGCGTGCGACACATCCGCGTGACCCCTCAGAAGGCTCGTCGTGTCGTCGCGCTCATCAAGGGCAAGCAGGCCCAGGAGGCTCTGGCGATCCTGAAGTTCGCACAGCAGAGCGCCAGTGAGCCGATCTACAAGCTTGTCGCGTCGGCCATGGCCAACGCACAGGTCAAGGCGGATCGTGACGGCGAGTACCTCGACGAGCAGGACCTGTACGTGGCTAACGCCTACGTAGACGAGGGGACGACGCTCAAGCGTTTCCAGCCTCGTGCACAGGGTCGCGCTTTCCAGATCAAGAAGCGCACGAGCCACATCACGGTCGTGCTCTCGACGCCTGAGGCGGCTCCGGCCGCTGCAAGCGACAGCAACAAGAAGGCGAGCAAGTAATGGGACAGAAAGTAAACCCGTACGGCTTCCGCCTCGGCATCACCACGGACCACGTGTCGCGTTGGTTCTCGGACTCGACGAAGCCGGGTCAGCGTTACGCCGACTACGTCGCCGAGGACATCAAGATCCGCAACCTGCTGAAGACGCAGCTCGACCGCGCCGGTGTCTCGAACATCGAGATCGAGCGCACCCGTGACCGCGTCCGCGTCGACATCCACACCGCCCGCCCGGGCATCGTGATCGGTCGTCGTGGCGCCGAGGCCGAGCGCATCCGCGGCGACCTCGAGAAGCTCTCGGGCAAGCAGATCCAGCTGAACATCCTCGAGGTCAAGAACCCCGAGGCTGACGCTCAGCTCGTCGCACAGGGCATCGCCGAGCAGCTGTCTGCTCGCGTGGCGTTCCGTCGTGCGATGCGCAAGGGTCTCCAGGGCGCGCAGCGCGCTGGCGCCAAGGGCATCCGCATCCAGGTCTCCGGCCGCCTCGGCGGCGCCGAGATGAGCCGCTCGGAGTTCTACCGCGAGGGTCGTGTGCCGCTGCACACGCTGCGCGCGAACATCGACTACGGCTTCTACGAGGCGAAGACCACCTTCGGCCGCATCGGCGTGAAGGTCTGGATCTACAAGGGTGACCTGACCAACAAGGAGCTTGCTCGCGAGCAGGCCAACGCCCCGAAGTCCCGTCGTGACGACCGTGGTGGCGACCGCCGCCGCGCGCCGCGCAACGAGGCCCCTGTCGCAGAAGGAGCGTCTGCCTGATGCTTATTCCCCGCAAGGTCAAGTACCGCAAGCAGCATCACCCCAAGCGTGATGGCCAGGCCACCGGTGGCACGAAGGTCTCCTTCGGCGACTTCGGCATCCAGGCCCTCACGCCCGCTTACGTGACCAACCGTCAGATCGAGTCCGCTCGTATCGCGATGACGCGTCACATCAAGCGTGGTGGAAAGGTGTGGATCAACATCTACCCCGACCGCCCCCTCACCAAGAAGCCTGCCGAGACCCGCATGGGTTCCGGTAAGGGTTCCCCCGAGTGGTGGGTCGCCAACGTCAAGCCGGGTCGCGTCCTCTTCGAGGTCGCAGGCGTCAATGAGGAGCTCGCTCGCGAGGCCCTCACCCGAGCAATCCACAAGCTGCCGCTGAAGGCACGCATCATCAAGCGCGAGGAGGGCGACGCGTAATGGCGATCGGCACCAAGGAGCTCGCTCCGGCAGAGCTCGACACGTTCGAAGACCAGCGCCTCGTTGAGGAGCTGCGTAAGGCCAAGGAGGAGCTGTTCAACCTCCGTTTCCAGTCGGCCACCGGCCAGCTGGAGAGCCACGGCCGCATCCGCGCCGTCAAGCGCGACATCGCGCGCCTGTACACCGTGATCCGCGAACGCGAGCTGGGCATCCGTGCGACGCCCGCTCCGGTCGAGGCTCCGGCCAAGAAGGCGACCAAGTCGAAGGCGAAGAAGGCGGACTCCGCTGACGACGCCGTGAAGGAAGAGGCTGAGTGATGGCCACCAAGAAGGAAGCTGCCGTCGAGGCTGAGCACGCAGAGCACGATGTTCGCGATGCGGATGCCCGTGGGTACCGCAAGTCGCGTCGTGGCTACGTCATCAGCGACAAGATGGACAAGACCATCGTGGTCGAGGTCGAGGACCGCGTGAAGCACCCGCTTTACGGCAAGGTCATCCGCCGCACCTCGAAGGTCAAGGCGCACGATGAGGCGAACTCCGCCGGCATCGGCGACCTCGTCCTGATCAACGAGACCCGCCCGCTCAGCGCCACGAAGCGCTGGCGTCTGGTGGAGATTCTGGAGAAGGCCAAGTGATCCAGCAGGAATCCCGCCTCAAGGTCGCCGACAACACCGGCGCGAAGGAACTGCTCACCATCCGTGTGCTCGGCGGCTCGCGCCGTCGTTACGCCGGACTCGGTGACACGATCGTCGCGACCGTCAAGGACGCGATCCCCGGCGGCAACGTCAAGAAGGGCGATGTGGTCAAGGCCGTCATCGTCCGCACGGTCAAGTCCACGCGTCGTCCCGACGGCTCGTACATCAAGTTCGACGAGAACGCCGCCGTGATCCTGAAGAACGACGGGGAGCCCCGCGGCACCCGTATCTTCGGACCGGTCGGTCGTGAGCTTCGTGACAAGAAGTTCATGAAGATCGTCTCGCTGGCGCCGGAGGTTATTTAAGTCATGGCGAAGATCAAGAAGGGTGACCTGGTTCAGGTCATCACCGGAGCCACGCAGGAGCGTGGCGGCGACCGCGGCAAGCAGGGCAAGGTCCTCGAGATCCTGTCCGACAAGAACCGCGTCATCGTCGAAGGCGTGAACTACGTCACCAAGCACACGCGCGTCGGACAGACGCAGCGTGGCACCAAGACGGGCGGCCTCGAGACTGTCGAGGCCTCCATCCACATCTCGAACGTCGCACTCGTCGACCCCTCGACCAAGAAGCCGACCAAGGTCGGCCACCGGGTCGAGGAGCAGACCAAGGACGGCGTCAAGCGCACCGTCCGTGTGCGGTACGCGAAGAAGTCAGGTAAGGACCTCTGATGGCAACCACCGACGCTGCGGTGGCTGGCAAGATCCAGCCCCGCCTGAAGGCGAAGTACAAGGCCGAGATCCAGCAGAAGCTGCAGGATGAGTTCGGCTACACCAACGTGATGCAGATCCCCGGTCTGGTCAAGGTCGTCGTGAACACCGGTGTCGGTGAAGCGGCCCGCGACAGCAAGGTGATCGACGGCGCGATCGACGATCTCACCAAGATCACCGGTCAGAAGCCGCTCGTCACGAAGGCTCGCAAGTCGATCGCGCAGTTCAAGCTGCGCGAGGGCCAGGCCATCGGCGCACACGTCACCCTCCGCGGTGACCGTGCGTGGGAGTTCCTGGACCGTCTCGTCTCGCTCGCTCTGCCCCGTATCCGCGACTTCCGCGGCCTCTCGGGCAAGCAGTTCGACGGAAACGGCAACTACACCTTCGGTCTCCAGGAGCAGAGCGTGTTCCACGAGATCGATCAGGACAAGATCGACCGGGTTCGCGGTTTCGACATCACCGTCGTCACCACCGCGAAGACGGACGACGAAGGTCGCGCGCTTCTTCGTCACCTTGGCTTCCCCTTCCGTACGGAAGACGCCCAGGCGTAAGCGGTTTCGGGCGGGGCGCACAGCGCCCCGCCCGATCCCGTACAATTGAAGATTGCGTGTCATCGCAGGCCGTCTGTCGTGTAACGGCAGCCGGAACCTCATGAACAAAGGAAAACAACAATGACAATGACAGACCCGGTCGCAGATCTGCTGACCCGTCTGCGCAACGCGAATTCGGCGCATCACGACTCCGTGACCCTGCCGTCGAGCAAGCTCAAGACGCACATCGCCGAGATCCTCCAGCAGGAGGGCTACATCGCTGGATGGGAGACGACTGACGCTCGCGTCGGATCGAACCTCACCCTGCAGCTGAAGTACGGCCCCAACCGTGAGCGTTCGATCGCGGGCATCAAGCGCGTGTCGAAGCCCGGCCTCCGCGTCTACGCGAAGTCCACCGAGCTGCCCAGGGTCCTCGGCGGACTCGGCGTGGCCATCCTGTCCACCTCCTCCGGTCTCCTCACTGACCGTCAGGCAGAGCAGAAGGGCGTGGGCGGAGAAGTTCTCGCCTACGTGTGGTAATCGAAAATGTCGCGTATTGGACGACTTCCCATCGACGTTCCCGCGGGCGTGACCATCTCGGTCGACGGCCGTGAGGTCGCGGTGAAGGGCCCCAAGGGTGAGCTCACCCTGACGGTCGCCAAGCCCATCGAGGTCGCGGTCGAGGAGAACCAGGTTCTCGTCACCCGTCCCGACGACGAGCGTGAGTCCCGGTCGCTTCACGGCCTGACCCGCACGCTCATCAACAACAACATCATCGGCGTGACCCAGGGCTACACCAAGGGTCTCGAGGTCGTCGGAACCGGTTACCGTGTCGCTCAGAAGGGCAGCTCGGTCGAGTTCGCCCTCGGCTTCTCGCACCCGGTCCTCATCGACCCGCCCGCCGGTATCACGCTCACGGTCGAGGGCACCAACAAGCTCACCGTCAGTGGTATCGACAAGCAGGCTGTCGGCGAGGCAGCTGCGAACATCCGCAAGATCCGCAAGCCCGAGCCGTACAAGGGCAAGGGCGTGCGTTACGCCGGCGAGGTCGTGCGTCGCAAGGCCGGAAAGAGTGGTAAGTAACCATGGCTCTCAAGTCAAAGTCTGACGCCCGCGCGCGTCGTCATGCCCGCCTTCGCAAGAAGGTCGTCGGCACCGAGGCGCGTCCGCGTCTCGTCGTCAACCGCTCGGCTCGCCACGTCTTCGTGCAGCTTGTCGACGACAGCAAGGGTCACACCGTCGCGTCGGCATCGACGCTCGAGACCGACCTGCGTTCGCTCGAGGGTGATAAGACCGCCAAGGCCCGCAAGGTCGGCGAGCTTCTCGCCGAGCGTGCGAAGTCTGCCGGCGTTTCCGAGGCAGTGTTCGACCGTGGCGGAAACCGCTACGCCGGTCGTGTCGCCGCCATCGCCGACGGCGCCCGCGAAGGGGGTCTGGCACTGTGAGTGACAACAAGGAGAACGAAGTGACCGAAGCGGCAGCTGCCACTTCCGAGACTGCCACCGGCACCACGCAGGCAGAGCCGTCTCAGCGCGACAACCGCCGTGGCGGCCGTAGCGACCGCAACCAGGGTGGCCGTGACCGCAACTCCCGCGACCGTGGGGACAACCAGTTCCTCGAGCGCGTGGTCACCATCAACCGCGTCTCGAAGGTCGTGAAGGGTGGTCGTCGCTTCAGCTTCACCGCTCTCGTGGTCGTCGGCGACGGCAACGGTCTGGTGGGCGTCGGCTACGGCAAGGCCCGCGAGGTCCCTCTGGCGATCTCGAAGGGTGTCGAAGAGGCCAAGCGCAACTTCTTCCGCGTTCCGCGCGTCGGCAGCACCATCCCGCACCCCGTGCAGGGTGAGGCCGCAGCAGGCGTCGTCCTGCTCCGTCCGGCCGCTGCCGGTACCGGTGTCATCGCCGGTGGTCCGGTTCGCGCCGTGCTCGAGTGCGCCGGCATCCACGACGTGCTGTCGAAGTCGCTCGGCTCGTCGAACACGATCAACATCGTGCACGCGACGGTGACGGCCCTGAAGATGCTCGAGGAGCCCCGTGCGGTCGCCGCACGTCGTGGCCTCGAGTTCGACCAGGTCGCACCCGCGCGTCTCGTCCGTGCGGAGGCTGACGCCATCGCCGCACAGAAGGTAGGTGCCTGATGGCTGCGCGCCTGAAGGTCACGCAGGTCAAGTCCAAGGTGAGCGAGAAGCAGAACCAGCGTGACACGCTGCGCAGCCTCGGTCTGAAGCGAATCGGTGACAGCACCGTTCGCCCCGACGACGCGCAGACGCGCGGTTACGTCAAGACCGTCGCCCACCTCGTCAAGGTTGAGGAGATCGACTAATGGCTGAGAAGAACGAAGCCGCAGGCGCCGAGAAGGCCCCGAAGAAGGCTGCCGCTCCCAAGGCCGCAGCCGAGAAGAAGCCCGCCGCCAAGAAGGCACCGGCGAAGGCGACCGAGGCCAAGGCCGACGCCGTCAAGAAGCCGGCCGCCAAGAAGGCTGCGCCGAAGAAGGATGCTCCGGCATCCCGCCCCGGCGTGCTGAAGGTGCACCACCTGCGTCCGGTCCCCGGATCCAACACCGCGAAGACCCGTGTCGGTCGCGGTGAGGGCTCCAAGGGTAAGACCGCGGGTCGCGGTACCAAGGGCACGAAGGCTCGCAACACCGTTCGCGTCGGCTTCGAGGGTGGGCAGATGCCTCTGCACATGCGCACCCCGAAGCTGCGCGGGTTCAAGAACCCGTTCCGCGTCGAGTACCAGGTCGTCAACCTGGAGAAGCTCGCGGAGCTGTACCCCACAGGTGGCGACGTCACCATCAGCGACCTGGTCGCCAAGGGTGCCGTTCGCAAGAACGAGAAGGTCAAGGTTCTCGGAGACGGCGACATCGCCGTGAAGCTCACCGTCGCGGTCGACAAGGTCTCGGGTTCCGCCGAGCAGAAGATCGTGGCGGCTGGCGGATCCGTCAAGTAACCACTTCATGAGAGGGGTCGGAGATTCTCCGGCCCCTCTTATGGGTTAGCCTGTTCTTTCAGCCGTCCTTCAGGGATCGGCAACCTTTCAGGAGGACGTCCTTGTTTAGCGCCATCGCGCGGATCTTCCGCACGCCCGACCTGCGTCGGAAGATCGGTTTCACCCTCGCCATCGTCGCCATCTACCGGCTTGGCTCGAATGTGCCTGCTCCGTTCGTGAACTTCCCGAACGTCGAGGAGTGCCTCGCGCTGAACTCCGGGACGGAGGGACTCCTCGGACTCGTCAACCTGTTCTCGGGTGGCGCGCTCCTCCAGCTCTCGATCTTCGCCCTCGGCGTGATGCCGTACATCACCGCGACGATCATCACCCAGCTCCTTCGCGTGGTCATCCCTCACTTCGAGGCTCTGCACAAAGAGGGCCAGGCCGGCCAGGCCCGTCTGACCCAGTACACGCGCTACCTCACCATCGCTCTCGCACTGCTGCAGTCGACGACGCTGGTCACGGTGGCACGCAGCGGTCAGCTCTTCGGCACCACCGACATCGCCGCGTGCCAGAACCTCCTCACCAACGACGTGTGGTGGGCGCAGCTGCTCATCATCATGGCGATGACCGCCGGCACGGGCCTCATCATGTGGTTCGCAGAGCTCGTCACCGAGCGCGGTATCGGCAACGGCATGTCGCTGCTCATCTTCACCTCGATCGCCGCCACGTTCCCCGGAGCCATGTGGCTCATCTGGGAGAGCAAGGGCTTCGAGGTCTTCCTCCTGGTGCTTCTGGTGGGAATCATCGTCATGGGCCTCGTCGTCTTCGTCGAGCAGTCCCAGCGCCGCATCCCGGTGCAGTACGCCAAGCGCATGGTCGGTCGCCGCACCTACGGCGGCACCAACACGTACATTCCGATCAAGGTCAACATGGCCGGTGTGATCCCCGTGATCTTCGCCTCGTCGCTGCTGTACATCCCGGCGCTCATCGCACAGTTCAACACCCCGCAGGACGGCTCCGAGCCGGCAGCGTGGGTCACCTGGATCAGCGCGAACTTCACGACCGGCAACAGCCCGATCTACATGGCCGTGTACTTCCTGCTGATCATCGGCTTCACGTACTTCTACGTCGCGATCACCTTCAACCCGGTCGAGGTCGCCGACAACATGAAGAAGTACGGCGGGTTCATCCCCGGCATCCGTGCCGGTCGTCCGACCGCCGAGTACCTCGACTACGTGCTCACGCGCATCACGCTGCCCGGGTCGATCTACCTCGGCCTCATCGCGCTGATCCCGCTCATCGCTCTCGCCACCGTCGGCGCCAACCAGAACTTCCCGTTCGGCGGCGCATCGATCCTCATCATCGTGGGTGTCGGTCTCGAGACGGTCAAGCAGATCGACGCACAGCTGCAGCAGCGACACTACGAAGGGCTCCTCCGATGACTCGATCAGCTCGTCTCCTCATCGTCGGTCCGCAGGGCTCGGGGAAGGGCACGCAGGGCGTCCGCATCGCAGAGTCCTACGGCATCCCGGTCGTCTCGACGGGCGACATCTTCCGCGCGAACATCAAGGAGGGCACGCCGCTCGGCCAGCAGGTCACGGCGATCCTCGACAAGGGCGATCTCGTTCCCGACGAGCTCACCAGCGAGATCGTTCGCGATCGCCTCTCGCAGGACGATGCAGCCAAGGGCTTCCTGCTCGACGGATACCCCCGCAATGCCGCGCAGGTCGAGCACCTCGACGCGTTCCTCGGTGCCCGGGGGGAGTCCCTCGACGCCGTCATCCTGCTCGACGTCCCGCGCGAAGAGAGCATCGAGCGTCTCAAGCTCCGTGCAGCGGAGCAGGGTCGCTCGGATGACACGGATGAGGCGATCGCACACCGTCTCGACATCTACGAGCACGAGACGGCCCCGATCCTCGAGGTCTACGGCCCCCGTGGGATCGTCGACCGCATCGACGGCGTGGGCTCGCTCGACGAGATCACCGAGCGCGTGTTCGCGGCGCTGACCGCACGCGGTCTGCGCCTCGCGGCCTGATCACCGAACGATGTTCCGCAAGTCGATCTACAAGAGCGCGGCTCAGCTGCGTGCGATGGTGGAGCCCGGTCTCATCACGGCGGCTGCGCTCGACGCCGTGCGGCCGCTGATACGACCCGGTGTCACGACTCTCGAGCTCGACGCCGAAGCGAACCGTGTGATCCTCGCCCGTGGCGCGGAATCGAACTTCCAGCTCGTTCGCGGATACCGGCACACCACCTGCATCTCGGTGAACGAAGAGGTCGTCCACGGCATCCCGGGTGAGAGGGTCCTTCAGGCAGGCGACATCGTCTCGATCGACTGCGGCGCGCAGTTCCAGGGCTGGAACGGCGACAGCGCCATCACCGTCGTCGTCCCTGATGAGACGCGCCCCGAGCTGGTCGCCCGGCGCGAGGAGCTCTCGCGGGTCACGGAGGGCTCGATGTGGGCGGGGATCGCCGCCATGGCGTCCGCTTCGCACCTCGGTGACATCGGAGCCGCGATCCAGGGTTACATCGAGGCACAGGGCCCGTCAGCCGTCTCCGGCGAGACGTACGGCATCCTGCGCGAGTACGTCGGCCACGGCATCGGACGCAAGATGCACGAGGCGCCCAGCGTCTTCAACTACCGCACGCCCGACCCGGGCGCCGAGGTCAAGCCCGGTCTCGTGCTGGCGATCGAGCCCATGGTCACCGCCGGCAGCGACGAGACCTTCGTCGAGGACGACGACTGGACCGTCTCGACGGTCGACGGCACCGACGGCTCGCACTGGGAGCACAGCGTCGCACTGCACGCGGATGGGATCTGGGTGCTGACCGCGGCAGACGGGGGAGCGGCCGGTCTCGCCCCGTTCGGCGTGACGCCGACCCCGATCGCCTGAAGCCGGCGCTGTCGGTCACGGCGCGATCGGCGATCCAGCGCTCGATCACAACGTGCGCATAGGTTTCTCCGGGCACAATGGGTGTATGGGTGCGCGTGCGCCCGAGGACTTCAAGCCCGGTCCGCCATGGGCGGACCGCGACAGAAACGGAAAGCAATGGCAGCCGCGAAGAGCAACACCAACTGGTTCGTGATCGGCGTCTCGGCGGCAGTGGTGGTCGTGCTGGCCGTTCTGGCCTTCGTCGTCGTGTTCCTGAACAACCAGGCGACCTCCCCGGGCACGGCCCCGCAGAGCTCGATCGTGAACGAGGAGACCGGCGCCATCTCGTTCGGGTCGGGCGAGGACGAGATCGACACCTACGTCGACTTCATGTGCCCCGTCTGCGGGCAGTTCGAGGACGTCTACGGCGAGCAGCTGCAGGCGGCAGCCGCCGACGACAAGATCACGCTGAACATCCACCCGGTGTCGATCCTCAACCGCTACTCGACGACGGGGGAGTACTCCTCGTTGTCGGCCGGCTCGATGTACTGCGTCGCCGCCGAGGCTCCCGACTCGACTCTCGACTACTTCAACCTGCTCTTCGCGAACCAGCCGGAGGAGAACTCGGCCGGTCTCAGCGTCGAGGAGCTGAGCGCGCTCGCCGAGCAGGCCGGGGCGGGCGCCGCGGCTGACTGCATCGCCGACGGCACCTACAACAAGTTCGCCGACTCGCAGACGAAGGCGCATGAGATCACCGGAACCCCGACCGTCGAGGTCAACGGGAACCGCATCGAGAACAGCGAGATCGAGGCGGAGTTCGCCAAGATCCTCGGCTGATCCCGTCTGGTCCGATCAACGGGAGTTCCGGCATTCTGCTCAGGTTGCCGGAACTCCCGTTGTCGGATAACATAGATCCTTGGTGCCTTGCGCCTTGATTCGGCGTGTCTGAATCGGCAGAGGTATCGCAATCCAATCACCCACCGCAGATCGACCGGTCTGCAGAAGCGTCAGCGAGGCTATGGCTAAGAAAGACGGTGTCATCGAGATCGAGGGCGTGATCTCCGAGGCTCTGCCCAACGCGATGTTCCGCGTTGAGCTCTCCAACGGACACAAGGTCCTTGCAACGATCTCAGGCAAGATGCGGCAGAACTACATCCGCATCATCCCCGAAGACCGTGTGGTCGTGGAGCTCAGCCCCTACGACCTGACCCGCGGACGAATCGTCTACCGCTACCGCTGATCGGTCGAGAAGTAACACCCCAGGCACTCAGCCTGCCCGGTGAAGACAGCGAATAGGACACATCATGAAGGTCAACCCCAGCGTCAAGCCCATGTGCGATCACTGCAAGGTGATCCGCCGTCACGGCCGCGTCATGGTCATCTGCAAGAGCAACCCGCGCCACAAGCAGCGCCAGGGCTGAGCGCCCGTCGGCGATGCCGACGGACTCTTCGGATCTGACTCACAACTCAATACACACAACGGCAGGATCAGATCCCACGCGAGTGGGGGACACCTCGGGGCGGAGGCCCGAGCACCGATCCTGCTCCACACCTCCACAACACTCAGGAGAACCGCATGGCACGTCTTGCCGGCGTTGACATCCCGCGCGATAAGCGCGTGGTGATCGCCCTTACCTACATCTACGGCGTCGGCCGTACCCGCTCGGTCGAGATCCTCAAGGCTACGGAGATCGACGAGAGCATCCGCGTGAAGGACCTCAGCGATGACCAGCTGATCGCCCTCCGCGACTACATCGAAGGCAACTACAAGGTGGAGGGTGACCTGCGCCGCGAGGTCGCCGCAGACATCCGCCGCAAGGTCGAGATCGGCTCCTACGAGGGCATCCGCCACCGTCGTGGCCTCCCGGTCCGTGGTCAGCGCACCAAGACCAACGCCCGTACCCGCAAGGGCCCGAAGCGCACCGTCGCAGGCAAGAAGAAGGCCCGCTAAGCGCGGCCCCAGGGACTAGGAGAACACTTTCATGGCTGCACCCAAGGCCGCCGCGCGCAAGCCGCGCCGCAAGGAAAAGAAGAACATCGCGCTGGGCCACGCCCACATCAAGTCGACGTTCAACAACACGATCGTCTCGATCACCGACCCGTCCGGCGCTGTCATCAGCTGGGCATCGTCGGGTGGCGTGGGCTTCAAGGGCTCGCGCAAGTCGACGCCCTACGCCGCTGGAATGGCTGCCGAGTCGGCCGCCCGCCAGGCGCAGGAGCACGGCGTCAAGAAGGTCGACGTCTTCGTCAAGGGACCGGGCTCGGGTCGCGAGACCGCGATCCGCTCGCTGACGGCCGCCGGCCTCGAGGTCGGCTCGATCCAGGACGTCACGCCGCAGGCGCACAACGGCTGCCGCCCGCCGAAGCGCCGCCGCGTCTGATCCGGCTTGTTGAGCCGCTCGGTCCTTCGGGTCCGAGCGGCTCGACGCCCGCCAGCGCGGGCATCGACTCCCAAAACTCAAGACCTCACCCCACCACATGTCATATAGCGGGCATGTGATCGAAAGGAACACAGAGTGCTTATTGCACAGCGTCCCACACTGACCGAGGAAAAGATCGTCGAGAACCGTAGCCGGTTCATCATCGAGCCTCTGGAGCCCGGCTTCGGATACACGATCGGCAACGCGCTTCGTCGCAGCCTGCTGTCGTCGATCCCCGGCGCCGCGGTCACCAGCGTTCGCATCGACGGCGTGCTGCACGAGTTCAGCACCATCCCCGGCGTGAAGGAGGATGTCACCGAGATCATCCTCAACATCAAGCAGCTCGTGGTCTCGTCGGAGCGCGACGAGCCCATCACCGCTTATCTGCGCAAGACCGGTTCGGGCGAAGTGACCGCCGCTGACATCTCGGCTCCGGCCGGTGTCGAGGTCCAGAACCCCGAGCTCGTCATCGCGACGCTCAACGAGACGGCGAAGTTCGAGCTCGAGCTCACGATCGAGCGTGGCCGCGGCTACGTCTCGGCGACGCAGAACCGCAACGAGTACGCCGAGGCCGGTCAGATCCCGATCGACTCGATCTACTCGCCGGTGCTCAAGGTCAGCTACCGCGTCGACGCCACCCGTGCGGGTGAGCGCACCGACTTCGACAAGCTCGTCCTCGACGTCGAGACCAAGTCCGCCATCAGCCCCCGCGACGCCGTCGCTTCGGCTGCGAAGACGCTCACCGAGCTGTTCGGTCTCGCCCGCGAGCTGAACGTCGAGGCTGAGGGCATCGAGATCGGCCCGGCACCGGTGGAGGCAGTGAACTCCAGCGAGCTGTCGATGCCGATCGAGGACCTCGACCTCTCCGTCCGCTCGTACAACTGCCTGAAGCGTGAGGGCATCAACACTGTTTCCGAGCTCGTCGCCCTGTCGGAGACGCAGCTCATGAACATCCGCAATTTCGGCCAGAAGTCGGTCGACGAGGTGCGCGACAAGCTCATCTCGCTCGGTCTGTCGCTCAAGGATTCGGTGCCCGGTTTCGACGGCGCCCACTTCTACGGCGGCAGCGAAGACGAGTCCTTCTGATACCCGACCTTTCTGACCAGGAGTTAGACGATTATGCCCAAGCCCACTAAGGGTCCCCGCCTCGGAGGCGGCCCCGCACACGAGCGCCTGCTGCTTGCCAACCTCGCGGCGGCTCTGTACACCCACAAGTCGATCAAGACGACCGAGACCAAGGCCAAGCGCCTGCGTCCGCTCGCCGAGCGCCTGATCACCTTCGCCAAGCGCGGAGACCTGCACGCTCGTCGTCGCGTTCTCTCGGTCATCGGCGACAAGAGCGTCGTGCACACGCTCTTCGCCGAGATCGCCCCGCTGGTCGCAGACCGTGAGGGTGGCTACACCCGAATCACGAAGGTCGGCAACCGCAAGGGTGACAACGCCCCCATGGCAGTGATCGAGCTCGTTCTCGAGCCCGTCACCCCCAAGGCGAAGTCCACCAAGAAGGCTGCCAAGGCTGAGAAGCCGGCCGAGGTCGTCGAGGAGGCTCCCGCTGAGGAGGCTCCCGTCGAGGAGGCTCCGGCAGACGAGACCGTCGAGGCCGGCGCCGAGTCGCAGGCCGAGGGCGAAGCAGCCGAGGCTGCCGCCGAGGACGCTGTCGAGAAGAAGTCCGAGTAAGCACCTCGCTCACTCGAAGAAGCCCGCCGCCCCGTGAGGGACGGCGGGCTTCTTCGTGTATCCGGCGTCTGGACTCAGCGTGCGCGCAGATCCTTGCGAAGGATCTTGCCGGATGCCGACTTGGGAATGGCGTCGATGAACTCGACCTGCCTCACCTTCTCATGAGGCGCGACATGGGCGGCGACGTGCGCCATCACCGCATCCGCGTCGAGGTCTGCTCCCTGCTGCGCGACCACGAACGCCTTGGGTACCTCCTGCCCATCCGCGTCGGGCACGCCGATCACGGCCGCATCGGCGATGGCCGGATGCTCGAGCAGGACCGCTTCGAGCACGGCCGGCGCGACCTGGTAGCCCTTGTACTTGATGAGCTCCTTGAGACGGTCGACGATCCGGAAGATGCCGTCGTGCGTCACCGTCGCGACGTCGCCGGTGTGGAGCCAGCCGTCGCTGTCGAGCATCTCGGCCGTCGCATCCGGCCGGTTGAGGTATCCGGCCATCACCTGGGGACCGCGGATCAGGAGCTCGCCGGGATCGCTTGCGCCCTCGGCCGGCGCAGTGACATCGGAGCCGTCCCCCGCGACGAGACGCGCCTCCGTGTTCGCGAGCAGCATCCCCACGGACGAGCGGTCGATGTCAGGGCGGTCGTACGGGATCGCGTGCGTGACCGGGCTCGTCTCCGTCATTCCGTAGCCCTGACAGACCGTGCACCCCAGCCGATCGGCCACTGCGGATGCGAGAGCGCCGTCGAGCGGAGCAGCCCCCGAGAAGATGACCTTGATCGCGGAGGTGTCGTACTGATCGATGAGCGGATGCTTCGCGAGCGCGACGGCGATCGGCGGCGCGATGAAGACCCAGCTCGTCCGGTGCTCCTGCACGACCCGGAGGAACTCCGTCAGGTCGAACTTCGGCATCGTGACAAGAGCCGCGCGCTGGCGCAGCGCGAAGTTCAGCAGCACCGTCATCCCGTAGATGTGGAAGAACGGCAGGACGGCGAGTACTCGGTCGTCGTCACCGAGAGAGATCGTCGAGCGGCACTGGCTGACGTTCGCGATCAAGTTGCGGTGGGTCAGCATGACGCCCTTGGGCCGGCCGGTCGTTCCCGAGGAGTAGGGGAGTACGGCGAGATGCGTCGCCGGGTCGAAGCTCACTTCGGGAGCGGGGCGACCCTCGCCGAGCAGGGCAGGCAGCGATGGATGCCCCTCGGCGCCGTCGAGGACGATCACGTGGTCGTCGGCGAGTCCGACGGCGTCCGCGGCGGCCTTCGCGCCCGGCAGCAGCGGCGAGACGGTGATCAGCCACGTCGCCTCGGCATCGGTCAGCTGGTTCGCGATCTCCTCGGCCGTGTACAGGGAGTTGATCGTGGTCGCCGTCGCTCCTGCCCGCAGGATGCCGTGGAAGACCGTCGCGAAGGCGGGGATGTTGGGACAGAGGACCCCGACCTTCGTCCCGACGTCCACCCCTCGCGCTGCGAGCGCGCCCGCGAAGAGGTCGATCTGGGCGATCAGCTGACGGTAGGTCGTGGTGGCGCCGCTGACTCCGTCGACGAGGGCGACCGCGTCGAGACGGTCTTCCTCGACGTCTCCGAAGAGGAACTGGTGGATCGAGACCGCGGGGATCTCGACATCGGGATAGGAACTGCGCACCATGAGATCTCCTTCGATCCGGGTCATCGACGACGCCGTCTGATGCGATCCAGTGTCGCACAGGAGGAGACCCGGTCCCAGGGGTATGGAGGACACATGACCGAGGTGCCGGTGCGGCGGAGAGTAGGCTGATCCGGTGAGCGATGCAGAGACCCCGAGCAGAGGGCCTCGCGCCTATACGGCATTCATCGGAATCGGCCTGATCGCAGGCCTCCTCTCCGGCCTCTTCGGCGTCGGCGGCGGCACGGTGATCGTTCCGCTGCTCGTGCTCTTCCTGCATTTCAATCAGCGTCTCGGCGCCGGCACGTCGCTCGCCGCGATCGTCCCGACGGCGACGGTGGGCGTGATCTCCTACGCGATCAACGGATCGGTGGCGTGGATCCCCGCTCTGATCCTGGCGGCAGGCGCCGTGGTGGGTGCGCAGATCGGCACGCGGCTGCTGCCGAAGATCTCGCAGACGGTGCTGCGCTGGTTCTTCGTCGGCTTCCTGGTGATCGTGATCGTGAGCCTGTTCCTGGTCGTCCCTTCGCGCGACGCCGAGTTCGAGCTGGAGCTGCTCAACGGGCTCGCGCTGCTCGCGGTCGGAGTCGGCACCGGAGTCCTCGCCGGTCTGATCGGTGTCGGCGGGGGCGTGATCGTGGTGCCCGTGCTGATGCTCGCATTCGGCACGAGCGACCTCGTGGCCAAGGGCACGTCGCTGCTCATGATGATCCCGACCGCGATCTCGGGCACCATCGGCAACCTGCGCAATCACAACGTCGATCTCGTCGCCGCGGCGATCGTCGGGGTCTCCGCCTGCACGACCACCGCGCTCGGAGCCTGGCTGGCCACCCTGATCGACCCCACGGTGGGCAACATGCTGTTCGCGGCATACCTCGTGGTGATCGCGGTGCAGATGGCGATGAAGGCGATCAAGGGGCGCAAGAAGAAGGACTGAACGCCCTTAGTTCCGGCTTACGGGCACCGTGCCCCATGACCGAGAAAGTAGGATCGAGGGGTGGCAGTCAACCAAGATCTGGTCGGCCGGGAGTTCCCGCCGACATCCCCCTACCTCGTCGGCCGTGAGAAGGTGCGTGAGTTCGCGCGTGCCGTCTTCGCCGACGCACCGCAGCACACCGACGTCGAGGCGGCTCGCGCAGCCGGTTTCGCCGACGTCGTCGCGCCCCCGACGTTCGCGATGGTCATCCAGGACCACACCCTCCAGCAGCTCCTCGCCGAACCGGACTCCGGCATCGTCCTGGCGCGCACGATCCACGCCGAGCAGAAGTTCGCGTACTCGCGCCCCATCGTCGCGGGTGACGAGCTCACAGGTCGACTGCGCGTGACCGGCATCCGCATGATGGGCGGAAACGCCATGATCACCAGCGCGGCCGAGATCACGGATGCCGATGGCGAGCACGTCGTCACCGCCACCAGCGTGCTGCTGGTCGGCGCGGAAGAAGGAGCCGAGTGATGCCGTTCGCTGTCGGAGACGTCGTCGCGGAGCGCACCGTCCATCTCACCCGGGAATCGCTCGTGCGGTACGCAGGAGCATCGGGTGACTTCAATCCGATCCACTACCGGGACGACGTCGCCGCCGAGGTGGGTCTGCCGGGAGTGCTCGCGCACGGCATGCTCACGATGGGCATCGCGTCGTCGGTGGTCGTCGCGGCTCTCGAACCGGGAACGCGGATCCTCGACTACGGCGTGCGCTTCACCAAGCCGGTCGTGGTGCACCCGACCGAGGGAGCGGACCTCCACGTCATCGCGACCGTCGGTGCCGTCGACGACGAATCGACTCGGATCGATCTCAAGGTCACGTTCGCTGAGACGACGGTCCTCGTCAAGGCGCAGCTGCGCGTCGCCTCCTGATGGGTGGCGCTGTGCACGAGGTCGAGCCGCTGAGGCTCGCGACTCTCACGACCCTGCGCACGGGAGGCGCCCCGGAGCGCATGCTCGAGGCATCGACCACGGCGGAGCTGATCGACGCGCTCACCGATGTGTGGTCACGCGGCGACGAGTGGTTCGTGCTGGGCGGAGGATCCAACCTGTTCATCGGCGACGAGTCGTTCGAGGGGACGGTCATCCGCGTCCTCACCCGCGGCATCGAGGAGCTGCCCTCGCCGCACGCGGGACGCATCAGGCTGCGTGTGCAGGCCGGGCATGGCTGGGACGATCTCGTCGCCTATGCGGTCGAGCACGGTTACGCCGGTCTCGAGGCGATGAGCGGCATCCCGGGCACCGTCGGCGCCTCACCCGTGCAGAACATCGGGGCGTACGGGCAGGAGATCCAGGAGACCCTGGTCGAGGTCGAGCTGATCGACGAGGCCACCGGCGAGGTATCGGTGGTGCCGGCATCCGAACTGGGGCTCGGTTTCCGCACTTCCGTGCTCAAGCATCACTACGGCAGCGTGCCGCAGCGTCGGGCCGTCATCCTGTCGGTCACGGTCGACCTTCTCGTCGCTGACGAGCGCGTGGTGCGCGGCGAGCAGCTCAGGAGGGCGCTGGGTCTGGACTCCGACGCCCCGGTGCCGCTGACCTGGGTGCGCGAGCGGATCCTCGCCACCCGCGCCTCGAAGGGGATGCTGCTCGACGAGAACGATCCGGACACCCATGGCGTCGGCTCGTTCTTCCAGAATGCGATCGTGCCGGAGGTCGTGGCCCGTGCTCTGCCGCCCGAGTGCCCGCGGTGGCCGGTGACCCCGGATCTGGATACCGTCACGGTGATCCCGCTCGCCTCGTACGACGGGTATGTCCCTCCCGCCAAGCCGGAGGCCCCCGACGTCAAGGTGAGCGCAGCGTGGCTGATCGAGCAGGCCGGAATCCGCAAGGGGTTCAAGCTGCCGCGCTCGCGCGCCTCGGTCTCGACGAAGCACGCGCTCGCCCTCACCAACCGGGGCGGGGCGACAGCGGCCGAGGTCTCGGAGCTCGCACGATTCATCCAGAACCGCGTCCATTCGGAGTTCGGTCTCGTGCTGCAGCCGGAGCCCGTGCTGCTCGGCGTCGAGCTCTGAGTCGCGACGCAGCGAGCCCGCGCCCGCCTGACAACGTCGCCCGTTCGCCGTACACTCGCGGCATGAGCGGACTGATCCCGTACCTGCTGTTTCCCGGAAACGCGGCCGAAGCGCTGGAGCACTACCGTGACGTCTTCGGAGGAGAGCTTCAGCTCGTCGACTATGCCAGTGCGGGTCGTGCAGACGGTCCGGCCGATGCGGTCGCCCACGGGCAGCTCTCAGGACCGGTCGAACTGGCGGGAGCGGATGCCGGTGCGGACGACGATGCCGTGCAGATGAGCGGGATGTTCCTCTCTCTGCTCGGCACCGCCGACGCGTCGACGCTGACGAGCTGGTTCGACCGGCTGTCAGAGCATGGCCGAGTGACCGACGCCCTGCAGAAGCGCGTGTGGGGTGACTACGACGGCACCGTCACCGACCGCTACGGCATCCGCTGGCTGATCGGCTTCCACGACGAGGAGTGATCTCGTCGCAGACCGGCCTCAGGCGAACAGACGCTGCAGTCGCTGCACACCCTCGAGGAGCTGGTCGTCGCCGAGCGCGTACGACATGCGGATGTACCCAGAGGGACCGAATGCCTCGCCCGGGACGACGGCCACCTCGGCCTGCTCGAGGATGAGGTCGGCGAGCTCGAGCGAGGTCGTCGGCGTCTTGCCGCCCCACGTGCGTCCGAGCAGACCCTGCACGTCGGGGTAGACGTAGAAGGCGCCCAGCGGGTTCGGCACCACGAGTCCGTCGATCTTCGACAGTTCGGACACGATGAGGCGGCGGCGGCGGTCGAACGCCTCGCGGAACTGCTCGGCTTCGGTCTGGGGCCCGTTGAGGGCAGCGATCGCCGCCTTCTGTGCGACGTTGTTGACGTTGCTCGACAGGTGGGACTGCAGGTTCGCGGCGACCTTGATGGCATCCGCCGGTCCGACCATCCAGCCCACGCGCCAGCCGGTCATGGCGTAGGTCTTCGCGACGCCGTTGACGAGGATCGTCTGCCCCGCCACCGCGGGCACAGCCTCGACGATGGAGGTCGCCTTGACGCCCTCATAGGTGAGGTTCTGGTAGATCTCGTCGGAGATGACCCAGATGCCGTGCTCGAGTGCCCACTCGCCGATCGCCGCCGTCTCCTCGGCCGTGTACACGGATCCGGTGGGGTTGGAGGGCGACACGAACACGAGCGCGGTCGTGCGCTCGGTGCGAGCGGCCTCGAGCTGGTCGACGGTGACCTTGTAGTCCTGATCGGCGCCCGCGAAGACCTCGACGGGCGTGCCGTCCGCAAGACGGATCGCCTCGGGGTAGGTCGTCCAGTACGGTGCCGGCAGAAGCACTTCGTCGCCCGGGTTCACCACCGCCTGGAACGCCTGGTAGACCGACTGCTTGCCGCCGTTGGTCACGATGACCTGGCTCGGCGAGACCTCGAGGCCGGAGTCACGCAGCGTCTTCGCGGCGATCGCCTCGCGCAGCGCGGGCAGGCCCGGAGCCGGGGTGTACCGGTAGCTGGCGGGATCGGCGAGCGCCTCGGCGGCCGCGTCGACGATGAACTGCGGGGTCGCGAAATCGGGCTCGCCGGCGGCGTACGAGATGATCGGCTTGCCTTCGGCCTTGAGTGCCTTGGCCTTGGCGTCGACCTTGAGGGTCGCGGATTCGGCGATGGCGGAGAGCTTGCGGGAGAGAGGAGCGCGTTCGGTCACGACTACGAGCGTACCCGGGTCGACCCCGCCGATGACGGGTGAATGGTCGTCAAGAATCACGGTTCTTTCGTGCTGATGCTCTCCGCTCAGGCGGTGTGCATGCCGTGCGCGCGCGCGACGGCATCCAAGGTGATGCGGCCGCCCTGGACGTTGAGGCCCTGGGCCAGTGCGGCGTCGTCGGCTGCTGCACGCTCCCACCCCTTGCCGGCGATCGCCGAGACATAGGGGAGCGTGGCATTGGTCAATGCCCGCGTGGCCGTCTCGGGCACCGCGCCCGGCATGTTCGCGACGCAGTAGTAGATCGAATCGTGCACCGCGAACGTCGGGTCGTCGTGCGTCGTGGGGCGCGAGCCTTCGAAGCATCCGCCCTGGTCGATGGCGATGTCGACCAGCACGGATCCGGGCTTCATGGTCGCGACCATGTCGTCGGTCACGAGCTTCGGCGCCGCAGCCCCGGGGATGAGCACGGATCCGATGACCAGGTCGGCCGTCGCGAGCTCTTCGGCGATGTCGTACCGGCTCGACGCGCGAGTCTGCAGAGCACCGCCGTAGCGGTGCTCGAGCTCGCGGAGTCGCGGCAGCGAGATGTCGATGACGGTCACCTGTGATCCGAGCCCGAGCGCGTTCGCGGCCGCGTGCTCACCGGCGACACCGCCGCCGATCACGACGGTCTTGGCGCGCGGTGCGCCCGCGATGCCTCCCATGAGCACGCCCCGTCCTCCTGCGGATCGCATGAGGGAGTATGACCCCATCGTCACGGACAGGCGCCCCGCGATCTCGCTCATCGGCACGAGCAGAGGGAGGCTGCGGTCGGGCAGCTGCACCGTCTCGTAGGCGACGGCGGTGGTGCCCGCGTCGACGAGCGCCGTGGTCAGCGCCCGGTCGGCGGCGAGATGCAGGTAGGTGAAGAGGGTGAGATCCGAGCGCAGGAACCCGTACTCCTGGGCGATCGGCTCCTTGACCTTGATGAGCAGCTCCGCCTCGCCCCAGGTCTCCTCGGCGGTGTCGACGATCTCGGCACCGGCTATCCGGTAGGCCTCATCGGAGATGCCTGAACCGACGCCCGCTCCGGACTGTACGAGCACGCGGTGGCCCTCGTGCACCAGACGGTCTGCGCCTGCGGGGGTGAGCGCGGTGCGGTTCTCGTTGTTCTTGACCTCGGTCGGCACGCCGATCTTCATCGATCCTCCAAGTGACGGTTGCGTGAGTGCATTTCAGAATCGCAGAAACTTCGATCATTCGACAGAATGCCTGAAGAAGATTCGCGCTTCGGCTGATTCCTGCATAATCGTTCGTATGGAGACGTCACCCGAAACCCCTCAGCCGAATACCCTTCGGGCGCCGGCGCTCGACGCGATCGATGCGAGGATCGTACAGCTGCTGAGCGCGGACGGTCGGATGACGAACGCCGAGCTCGCGGGTCACCTCGGAGTCGCGCCGTCGACCGCGCACGCGCGTCTGCGCGCACTCGTCGAACGCGGAGTCATCAGCGGCTTCCATGCCAGCGTCGACGAGCGGAAGCTGGGCGCCGGCCTGCAGGCCATCATCGGAGTGAGCCTTCGACCGAGCGCTCGGCGCGAGAGCATCGTCGAGTTCGCCGACCGTGTGCGCGCCCTGCCGCAGGTGATCCAGGTCTTCTTCCTCGGCGGGGACGACGACTTCCTCCTGCACATCGCGGTGGCCGACTCATCGGAGATGCGCGAGTTCGTGCTCGAGCATCTCTCGGCCCAGAGCAGCGTCGCCTCGACCAGGACCAGCATCGTGTTCGACTACCACCGCAACTCGGTGGCTGCGTCGTTCCGCTGACCCGCAAAACGGCTGGCGGCGCGCCGCTGTCGCGGGCGCACGCAACGTATATTGCATGGCTCCTGGCGCGAACCTAGGGTGAGGGCGGGGACGGAGCAGCCGATGCGCACGCGGCGGGCTTCCGCTGGGGGTTGCGATGGGGCGAATGATCGACGACGCGGAGTTGGCCGGCTGGCTCGCCCGGCTTTCGGGCGGACTGTGGTCGTCATCGATCGGAGGCGCCGAGACGCTCGCGTTTCCCTCGTGGTTCTCCGAGCAGGTCATTCGCCTCGACGGTCGAATCGGCATGCTGCAGCTGTCGAACTTCGGCGCGATGAAGGCCGACGACCCGGATGCGTTCGAGGCGGCGCTGCTTCGCAGGTCCATCGGCTCGACCATGCTCTACAGCACCCTCGAGACGGCGCACACCGTGAGCTACGAGCGAGCGATCGCCGAGGACGAGGACATCATCATCGTCGGGATGGTGCAGCAGGGCGGGCAGCGCCTGAACACCGCGGCGGGGGTGCAGGCGATGGGCGTCGGCCGCGTCGGCTTCATGTCGAGCCTGGGCCCATCGGCCGTCGAGCAGTTCGGGGTCACCAACTCGACCGGGGTCGTCGTTCCCGTGGCGGCCCTCCCCGGCTATCGGCACGTCCTCGCTCGAGGGGCCGACATGTTCCCGGACACCCCACTCACCCGGGCAGCGGGAGCCTCGCTCGCGCGGATGCTGTTCGAGTGGGCGCAGGATCCGGATCAGGGTCAGGGGGCGCTCGCCGGCACCGAGGCGGCGCTGATCGCGCTCGTGCGAGGGCTCTTCCGACAGTTCCCCGGCGACGGCGAGACCAGCCGGACGAGTGAGTTCCGCGCGGAGGCGGGGCGCATCATCGAGCGGCGGCATCGTGATCCGGCATTCGGCATCGCAGAGCTCGCCGCCGACCTGCACGTCAGCCGTCGCCAGCTGTTCCGCCTGTATGAAGGTGCCGACGAGAGCCCCGCGAACCGCTTGCTGCGTCGGCGTCTCGTGACGGCGCGCGAAGAGCTGCTGTCGACGCCCCCGCAGGACCTTGCGGCGGTCGCAGCCCGCTCCGGTTTCGCCGACGCGTCCGCGCTTCGGGCCCAGTTCTCCCGGCACGTGGGGCACAGTCCCAGTGCCTTCCGCCTCGCGGCCCGCACGCAGCCGCCGCGTCTCGCCGAGGCGATGCTGCTCAGCGACGAGCAGTCCGCCCCGACCGCCTGACCGAGGCCGGCCCATCGGGCCGACCCGGTCGGGGCTGTCCGTCGCGGACCGACGCGCGCGCCCGCGCGGGCCTGCCGTGTGCGGTCCGGCTGCTTCGCCGACCCCGACGGAGAGTGACACATGATCGCGAATCTGGTGCCAACGCGGGTTCTGCGTGCCGGGCCGAGCGCACCGGGTGACGCAACGTCCTGCGGCGCTTCCGGATCGTCGGAGCCGCTCCTAACCTGAACCTGCCCGTGTCCCCAGGCGGGCCATGACGGCAGATCGCGACGGAGCTCCGCTCCTGGCGCATCGGCCGTCACGGCTTCCGGACGCGGCGGGATCGCCCGTCCGGAAGTTCGGGGGACAGGCGCGAAAGCGTCGGGCATGACGGACCACCTGCGCGAGGGCGCGGGTGGACGTGCGGGTGCTTCGGTCAGGGGAGACCGGGGCACCCGCGAATCCCCCTCGGCGTCACGCGCCGAACGAGGAAGGCAGCGCGCAGTAGTCGGCGAAACGCCGCGTCGGAGCCGCCGGGTCCGTCACGTCGACGATCGCGCCGGCGATCGAGTGCGGGGACTCATCATCGGCGAGCTGCCACACGATGAAGTTCCAGATGCCCCTCGCCGTCGGGCTGAGCAGCGCTGCCGGGCCCGAGACGATCAGGACCGTCGCCGGATCGGAGCCGGTGCGGAACGGAGCGATCACGTCGCCGCGCAACGCCGCTTCATCGGCATCCGCGCTGTGCGCACGCTCGACGTGCTGCCCGGCGGCGATCAGCGCCGTCGCGAGGTCGTCCGCCGCTCGACGCGAGCGCTCGGCATCCGCTCCGGCGACCGCGATCAGTCGGCGCCCTCGCGGGTAGAGGTGAAGGAACTCGGACGAGATGTCGGACCACACGTCGCTCATGTTCTCAGGCTACGCCCGCCGGCGGCGGCGGGCTCCGGCGGTCCTCCGCATCACGCACGAGGAGCCCCTCGGCTGCCGATGGCGGCATCCGAGGGGCTCCTCGTCAGAGTCTCAGGCCTCCTCGACGAGGAACCTGCTGTAGGCGCCGAGTGTGAGGAACGCCGGGAACTCCTCCTGCAGGGCGACGTCGCGGAACACCGAGGCGGCATCGTCGAACCTGTCGCCGTCGTGCCGGTCGACCTCGCCGAGGACCTCCGCGATCAGGCTCTCGACGTAGTCGGCGGTGATCGCGGTGCCGTCCTCGGTGGAGCGGTCCTGGTGGATCCACTGCCACACCTGCGAACGGCTGATCTCCGCCGTCGCGGCATCCTCCATCAGGTTGTCGATCGCCACGGCGCCAAGCCCTCGCAGCCATGCCTCGAGGTAGCGGATGGCCACCGACACGTTGTCGCGCACACCCTGCGCGGTGATCGGCCGCCCGATGTGCAGGTCGAGCAGCTGCGACGCGGTCACCATGACCTCGGGGCGCTGGCGGCCGACCTGGTTCGGGTGGTCGCCGAGCACGGCGTCGAACTCGGCCAGCGCTGTGGGGACCAGATCGGGGTGCGCGACCCACGTGCCGTCGAAGCCGTCGCCGGCCTCGCGCTTCTTGTCGGCGGAGACCTTCTCGATCGCCCGCTCGGTCACCTCGGGGTCGCGGCGGTTCGGGATGAAGGCGCTCATGCCGCCGATCGCGTAGGCGCCCCGCTTGTGGCAGGTCTGCACGAGCAGCTCGGTGTACGCCCGCATGAACGGCACCGTCATCGTGACCTCACTGCGGTCGGGGAGCACGAAACGCGCGCCGCGGCCGCGGTAGTTCTTGATGATCGAGAAGATGTAGTCCCAGCGCCCGGCGTTGAGACCCGCGCAGTGGTCGCGCAGCTCGTAGAGGATCTCGTCCATCTCGAAGGCCGCGGGCAGGGTCTCGATCAGCACGGTCGCGCGGACGGTGCCGTGCGGGATGCCGATGTACTCCTCGCTGAAGGAGAACACGTCGTCCCACAGCTTCGCCTCCTCGCTCGACTCGATCTTCGCGATGTAGAAGTAGGGGCCCCGACCGTTCGCGATGAGCTCCTGCGCGTTGTGGAAGAAGTACAGGCCGAAGTCGACGAGCGAGCCGGATGCCGCCGTGCGGCGCCCCGCGCGGTCGGTGAACTGCAGGTGCTTCTCCGGCAGATGCCAGCCACGCGGACGCATCACGATCGTCGGTGTGCGCTCGGCGGTGACGTGGTACTCCTTGCCTTCGGGGGAGCGGAAGGACAGCTCGCCGCGGATCGCGTCGCGCAGCGACAGCTGCCCCTCGACGACGTTCTTCCAGGTCGGACTCGTGGCATCCTCCTGGTCGGCGAGCCACACGCGAGCACCCGAGTTCAGCGCGTTGATCGTCATCTTCGGGTCGGTCGGACCCGTGATCTCGACGCGGCGGTCCTCGAGACCCGGCCCCGCGCCTGCGACCCGCCAGTCGGCATCCGCGCGGATGTGCGCGGTATCGTCGCGGAAGCGCGGGTCGTGGCCGTTGCCGATCTCGAACCGACGGCGCATCCGGTCGGCGAGCCGATCGTGGCGGCGCGAGGCGAACCGGTGGTGCAGCTCGGTGAGGAACGCGGTCGCCTCGGGGGTGAGGATCTCGTCGTAGCGGTCGCGCAGCGGACCGGTGACCGCGATCGCCGGACCCTGCTGCGTGGTCTGGATCGGAGCCGTGGTCGGGCTGGTGGTCGGGGGAGCGATGGGAGTGGTCATGATCGTGTGTCCTTCACAAGTGGCTCAGTGGAACTGCGCGGCTTCGGTGGAGCCGGCGAGGGCGAGGGTCGCGCTGTCGGGGTTGAGCGCGGTAGAGATGACGTCGAAGTAGCCGGTGCCCGCCTCGCGCTGGTGCTTGGTGGCGGTGTAGCCGTTCGCCTCCGCGGCGAACTCGGCCTCCTGCAGCTCGACGTACGCGCTCATGGCGCGTTCGGCGTAGCCACGGGCGAGGTCGAACATCGAGTGGTTCAGGGCGTGGAAGCCGGCGAGCGTGATGAACTGGAACTTGTAGCCCAGGTCAGCCAGCTCCTGCTGGAACGTCGCGATCTCGGCGTCCGACAGGTGGCGCTTCCAGTTGAAGCTCGGTGAGCAGTTGTAGGCGAGCAGCTTGCCCGGGAACTCGGCATGGATCGCGGCGGCGAACTCACGTGCCAGCTCGATGTCGGGTTCACCCGTCTCGACCCACAGCAGATCGGCGTAGGGCGCGAATGCGAGGCCTCGGCTGATGACCGACTCGATGCCGGCGCGGATGCGGTAGAAGCCCTCGGTCGTGCGCTCGCCGGTGGTGAACTGCTGGTCGCGCTCGTCGACATCGCTGGTGAGCAGGTCGGCCGCGAGAGCATCCGTCCTGGCGATGATCACCGTCGGGACTCCGGCCACGTCGGCGGCGAGACGCGCGGCGTTCAGGGTGCGGATGTGCTGCTGCGTCGGCACGAGCACCTTTCCGCCGAGGTGGCCGCACTTCTTCTCGCTCGCGAGCTGGTCCTCCCAGTGGATGGCTGCGGCACCGGCCTGGATCAGCGACTGCGCGAGCTCGTAGGCGTTGAGCGGTCCTCCGAAGCCCGCCTCGGCGTCGGCGACGATCGGCGCGAGCCAGTCCTGCGTGACGTCGCCCTCGGCGTGCTCGAGCTGGTCCTGACGGATCAGCGCGTTGTTGATGCGACGCACGACCGCGGGCACCGAGTTGGCGGGGTACAGCGACTGGTCGGGGTAGGTCTGACCGGCGAGGTTGCCGTCGGCCGCGACCTGCCAGCCCGAGAGGTAGATGGCCTTGAGGCCCGCCCGCACCTGCTGCACCGCCTGCCCGCCTGTGTAGGCGCCCAGTGCCCGGACGTAGTCCTCGGTGTGCAGCAGGTTCCACAGGTTCTCGGCTCCGCGGTGCGCGAGCGTCGCGTCCTCGCGGACCGAGCCGCGGACGCGGATGACGTCCTCTGCCGTGTACGTGCGCTCGACGCCGTCCCAGCGGGGATCCGTCTCCCAGATCTCCCGGAGCTCGGCGGCCGTCTGAACCTGGTCCCCGGCGCGCAGCCCTGCGGGGCGAGGGGTGTGGTTCTGGGCGGTGTTCGTCATGGTGTCTCCTCCGTTGGATGCCCGGATCGTGAAGCCGGGTGGCGTGTTTCCACTGTGTGTGAAGTTCGCACCCTTCGATGGCCAATTGGGGAGTGAAGATCAGCCGAAATTCTGTTTCTGTGACAGAATCGGCCGCATGAGCACTCCAGCGGTCGAAGAAGACGCCGACGCCCTCACGATCGGACGCCGCATCCGTCAGCTGCGCACGGCGCGCGGGATGACCCTCGACGACCTCGCGGCGGCGGTCGATCGAGCGCCCAGCCAGATGTCGATGATCGAGACGGGCAAGCGCGAGCCCAAGCTCACGCAGCTGCAGTCGATCGCGCGCGCTCTCGGCGTCACGATCGACGCGCTGCTCGAGGGCGAGCCGCTCGATGAACGCAGTGCGATCGAGATCGCCCTCGAACGGGCCATGAAGGGGCAGACCTTCCAGGCTCTCGGCATCGAGCCCTTCCGGATCGCGAAGAGCATGCCGACGGACGCGCTCAAGGCCCTGCTCGCACTGCACGGCGAGATCGACCGACTCAAGGATGAGCGCGCGGCCACTCCCGAGGAGGCCAGGCGCGCGAACGTCGAGCTCCGCCACCTCATGCGGCGGCAGGACAACCACTTCGCCGATCTCGAGACGAAGGCGGCGGAGATCCTCGCGGCGGTCGGGCACCCTGGCGGACCCCTCACCCAGCGGACGGCCTCCGAGATCGCCGCGTACCTCGGATTCACCCTGCACTACGCCCCGGACCTGCCGCAGACCACCCGCAGCGTCGCCGACCTCGCGAACGGACGTCTGTACCTCTCGAGCAGCGTCCCGGCCAAGGGCGACGCACGGACCGCGGTGCTGCAGGCGCTGTCCAGCCGCATCCTCGGTCACTCCGAGCCGCGCAGCTATGCCGAGTTCCTGCGCCAGCGCGTCGAGACGAACTACCTCACCGGGGCGCTGCTGGTGCCGGAGGCCCACGTCGTGCCGGCGCTGAAGGATGCGAAGACGCGCAGGGCGATCTCGATCGAGGATCTGCGCGACGCGTACTCGGTGTCGTACGAGACCGCTGCGCACCGATTCACGAACCTCGCGACGCGCCACCTCGACATCCCCGTGCACTTCCTCAAGGTGCACGAGTCGGGCACGATCACGAAGGCGTACGAGAACGATGACGTGAACTTCCCGACCGATCGCCTCGGATCGATCGAGGGGCAGATGTGCTGCCGCCGATGGACCAGCCGCGTGGTGTTCGACGAGGACGACCGCTTCAACCCGTACTACCAGTACACGGACACGGGCAACGGCACCTACTGGTGCACGGCCCGCGTCGAGGCGTCGAGTGAGGGACTGCACTCGGTCAGCGTCGGCGTGCGATTCGACGACACGAAGTGGTTCGTCGGGCGCGACACCCCGCATCGCGGAGTCTCGAAGCACTCGGTCGAGGTGTGCTGCCGGCGGGCGCCCGCCGACCTCGAAGGGCGGTGGCGTGAGAACTCCTGGCCGAACGTCAGGACCCCGCGCACTCTGCTCGCCACACTGCCGACCGGGGCCTTCCCGGGCGTCGACACGACGGATGTGTACGAATTCCTCGAGGCGCACGCGCCGCGCTGAGCGCCCGTACGCGCCGCGCTGAGCGCCCGCACGCGCCGTCGATTCCGGTCGCCTTCCTGTCACGAGGAGGGGGTTGAGCGAACAACGAACACGTGTTAGGTTTTCGCAGGTCGGAGCGCCGCGCTCGGCGGCGCCGTTCTCGATGAGGAGACACGATGAAGCGATGGATGAGCACGCTGGCGACGATCGGACTCGTGACTGCGGGCCTGACGGTCGCCGGGCCCGCGACGGCCGGCGGTGGACGCCCCGGCACCGGTGACCTGAACCGCTGGGCGGTGGACACCTGGCACTCCCTCGACGCGATGACCGATGAGGAGACCGGCCTTCCCGCCGACAACGTGAGCGGCGACCTCGAGACGCCGAGCGCCTACACCTCGCCGACGAACATCGGCGGATACCTGTGGTCGACGGTCACGGCTCGCGACCTCGGAGTCATCAGCGACGAGGAGGCGCGCGATCGCATGTCGATGACGCTGGAGACGCTCGGAACCCTCGAGCGCAACGACGCCAGCGGCATGTTCTACAACTGGTACTCGCCGACGACCGGCGAGAAGCTCACGACATGGCCCGACTCGGGAGACCCGGTGCACCCGTTCCTCAGCACGGTCGACAACGGGTGGCTCGCCGCCGCACTGCGCATCGTCCGCGAAGCGGAGCCCGACCTCGCGCAGCAGGCGGACGCGCTGTACGACTCCATGGACTTCGCGGCGTTCTTCGACCCCGAAGGCGCGGCAGGACTCCCTGCAGGCACGAACCGCGGGGGCTTCTGGGATGCGGCTCCGCCGGACTGCAGCGTCGAGGCGCCGATGTACAACGGCTCGGGGGACACCGCGTTCTACACGTGCCACCACTACGACACGACCGTGAGCGAGAGCCGCATCGCGACCTACCTCGGCATCGCGAACGGTCAGATCCCGGCCACGGCCCTGTACGGCACGCATCGCACGATGCCTCCCGGGTGCGACTGGGCGTGGCAGGAGCAGCTCCCTCAGGGCGAGTACCGCACCTATGACGGCGTCGAGGTGTGGGAGGGCGCCTACGCATATGACGGGATGTCGTTCGTGCCGAGCTGGGGCGGCAGCATGTTCGAGTCGCTGATGCCCGACCTGCTCGTGCCGGAGACCACGTGGGGTCCGCGTTCGTGGAAGCTCAACCACCCGATCACCGTCGCCGTGCAGAAGCAGCACGGGCTGGACGAGGCCGGATACGGCTATTGGGGCTTCTCGCCCGCGAGCGACCCGTTCGGCGGGTACGCGGAGTACGGGGTCGACGTAGCCGGGATGCGGGCGGACGGGTACACCTCGGACGCGGAGAAGACCGACGTCGACATCGACAGGCCCGGATGCACCACGGGGACCGATCCCGCTCCGGAGTTCGGTGACGGGGTCGTGACGCCGCACGCCGCGTTCCTGGCGCTTCCGTACGATCGCACGGGCGCGCTCGACAACCTGCGCGGCATCGAGACGGACCTCGGCGCCTACGGCCCCGGCGGGTTCTTCGACGCGGTGGCGGTGAAGAGCGGCACGATCGCCGAGCGCTACCTGTCGCTCGACCAGTCGATGATCATGGCCGCGATCGGCAACGAGCTCACGAAAGATACACTCAAGGACTACTTCGTGGATCGCGACATGGAGCAGCGCCTGCGGCCCGCCATGCGGCAGCAGGTGTTCGGCTCGTCGTGGGGAACGGGGAACGGCCACCACGGCTGAGGTCCGCGCTTTCGCGCCGAGAGACAGGACGGGCGCATGAGCACGGATGAGCAGCCGATGGCGGCGCGACGGCCCCGCGGTCCCTACGCCACCGGCCAGGCGCGCAGGCAGGCGATCGTCGACGAAGCGCTCGCGGTGTTCTCCCGCACGGGATTCCACGGTGGATCCCTGCGGGAGATCGCGAAGCGCGTCGGCGTGACGCCGACCGGCCTGCTGCACCATTTCGCGGGCAAGGAGGAGCTCTTCGCCGAGGTGCTCCACCAACGTGACGAGAAGGTGCGAGAGGCGGCGGGCGACCCTGCCGAGCACACCCTGATCGAACAGGCCACGCGCGTCGTCGCGCACAACCAGACCTCGCGGGGTCTCACCGCCCTCTACGCGATCGTCTCGGCGGAGGCCACAGACCCCGGCCACCCGTCGCACGCCGACTTCGCCGCCCGATACCGCGAGCGCGCCGTGGCCGCAGAAGAGATCCTGCGGCGAGGTCAGGCCGACGGAGAGGTGCGCGAGGACATCGACCCCGCTCGGGCGGCCCGGCTGATCAGCGCGGTCATGGACGGCATCCAGCTCCAGTGGCTCCTCGACGATTCCGTCGACATGGTCCCGCTCTTCGAGGAGTTCGTCGGCCGCTACCTTCACCCCGCTGAACGACGGCCCGACTGAAGGGCGCGCGGATGGCGGAGGCCCGGCATCCGCCACCCCGCCGGGCGGGGACCGCCGGCCGTTCGGTCGAGGACCCCGGTTCAGTCCCGTGCGGTCTGCAGCAGCGTCCACAGCTCGGCGCGGGCGGGGAACGACGAGAGGTCGCTTCCCAGGAGCGCTCCGGCCTGGGCGATCCGCGACCGCAGCGTGTGGCGGTGCACACCGAGTGCCGCCGCCGCAGGATCCGCCTTCGCATCGTGCTCGAGCCAGGTGCGCAGCGACCGTTCGAGGTCGCCGCCGGATCGCGCGTCGTGGTCGCGGATCGGCGCGAGCCGCGATTCGGCGACCAGTCGGGCCTCATCCGTGGCCAGTGCGCTGAGGATGCTGGATCCGGCGGCATCGGCGAAGTGGAACACCCCGGCGCCGGACTGCTGGCGCAGCGCCGCGAGCGCCTGTGCGTGGGCTCGGGAGAACGCGTCGTACGACTCGGAACCGGACGCGCCGATGCGGATGCCGAACCGGGTGGCGACCTCGTCGAGCAGTGCGTCATCGGCCATGGACAGGCAGAGCACCACGCCCTCGGATGATTCGGCGAGGAAGCTGGCGGTGCCGTGCTCGGCCCTGCGCCGATCCCACCAGTCGGCGAACGGGCCGGTCGGAGCATCCGCGGCGATCGCGACCACCACGGGTGCAGAGGGCATCGAGCCGAGGACCTTCCGCGCGAGGGACGGATCGTCGTCGAGCAGCGAGCTCAGCAGCTGCGAGTTCAGCCGACGCTTGCTGCGGGCGAGCTGGTCGCTCTGCTCGAGCGCGAGTCCGGCCATCGCGATCACCGACGTCACGACCGTGCGCGCCTCGGCGTCGAGCGCATCGACAGCCAACGCGATCACCCCGCGCAGGTGTCCGCCGCGCCCCACCGTGAAGAGCGTGAACGTCTGATCGTCGATCGTGAGCGACTGCCCGGCCTCGAGCCCACGGGTGAGGATCTCGGTGACCCGTTCGCCGAGCTCGGTCAGTCGTCCTGCAGTGACGGCCGATCGGGGGTGCGACAGCTGCAGGGCGCCGGACGCGTCGTACATTCCGGCCCAGACATCCAGACGGCGGCCGAGCTCTGCGACGGTCGCGTCGAGTCCGCGGGGGCGCAGCGCGGCCAGTGCGAGTGCGCGCTGGGTGTCGAGCGCCCACGACCTGCGGGCGTAGGCCTGCGCCGCGATCGCTTCGGAGTGCGCGCGGGCGACGGCGATGAAGGGCGTGCGATAGGGGACTTCGAAGAGGGGGATCCCGCGGCGTGCGCACTCGAGGATCAGCTCGTCGGGGATCGCGGCACGGTGCACGTCCGTGCCGAATCCGAGGCCGAGCACCCCGCGATCCGCCAGCCGCCCGACGTAGACGTCGAAATCGGTGCCGACGTCGAACTGGGTGCCCGTCGTCAGCAGTGCGAGGTCCTCGGCGAGGAACGGCGTCGGGTCGGCGAGGTCGGAGCTGTGCACCCACCGCAGGGGGCGATCGAGGGCGCCGTCCGGAAGGCCGTCCGCGTCCGAGATCAGCACGAGCCCGAGATCGCGGCGCCGGAAGAGAGCGCGCAGCGTGGGCTGTTCGGCGTCGTCCATGCGCTGCGGTCCTCTCGGCATCCGGATCAGCGCTTATACGGTCGGGCGATGATCTCTCCCAGATTGTACAGCCGGGCGAATGCGCCGACGTCGGATGCGGTCGTACGCTCACGGACATGGCTCTCCTCGACACCGCAGCTGTTGCAGTCCCGCTCGGCGGACCCGACCTCCCCCAGGAGCGTCGTCTCGTCACCGACCTTCCCGGCCCCCGCTCGGCCGAGATCCTCGCCCGCAAGGCCGATGCCGTCGCCGCCGGCGTCGGGCACACGGTTCCCGTCGCGGCCGTCGCCGCAGGCGGGGGAGTGGTCGTGGATGCCGACGGCAACTCGCTGATCGACCTCGGCTCCGGCATCGCCGTGACGACCGTCGGCAACGCGCACCCCAAGATCGCCGCAGCCGTGGCCGCGCAGGCCGCGCAGTTCACGCACACCTGCTTCATGATCTCGCCGTACGAGTCGTACATCGGTGTCGCCGAAGCGCTCAACCGCCTCACTCCCGGCGACTTCGCCAAGAAGAGCGCCCTGTTCAACTCCGGCGCCGAGGCCGTCGAGAACGCGATCAAGATCGCCCGCAAGCACACCGGTCGCCAGGCCGTCGTCGCCTTCGACCACGGCTACCACGGCCGCACCAACCTCACCATGGCGCTGACCGCGAAGTCGATGCCGTACAAGAGCGGCTTCGGCCCGTTCGCCCCCGAGGTGTACCGTGCGCCGATGTCGTACCCGTTCCGCGACGGTCTCGACGGCGCAGAGGCCGCCGCCCGCGTGATCCTGCAGCTCGAGAAGCAGATCGGCGCCGACAACCTCGCCGCCGTCATCATCGAGCCGATCCAGGGAGAGGGCGGCTTCATCGTCCCGGCGGAGGGCTTCCTCCCGGCGATCGCCTCGTGGTGCCGCGCGAACGGCGTCGTGTTCATCGCCGACGAGGTGCAGACCGGCTTCGCCCGCACCGGCCACATGTTCGCGAGCGAGATCTTCGGCATCGAGCCCGACCTCATCACGACCGCCAAGGGCATCGCGGGCGGTCTGCCCCTCGCCGCCGTCACGGGGCGCTCCGAGATCATGGACGCCTCGCACGCAGGCGGCCTCGGCGGCACCTACGGCGGAAACCCGATCGCCTGCGCTGCGGCGCTCGCCGCGATCGATGTGTTCGAGAACGACGGCGTGATCGACCGCGCTCGCGAGATCGGCGAGATCCTCACGGCACGCCTCGGAGCCATGCAGGAGAAGGACACCCGCATCGGAGACATCCGCGGCCACGGCGCCATGATCGCCGCCGAGTTCGTCGACCCCGAGACCAACGCGCCCGACGCCGCCCTCACCTCCGCGGTCGCCAAGGCCTGCGTCGCGCAGGGCGTCATCGTCCTGACGTGCGGCACCTACGGCAACGTCATCCGGTTCCTCCCGCCGCTCTCGATCGGCGACGACCTCCTGAACGAGGGCCTCGACGTCGTCGCGGCCGCGCTCGCCGCCACCGCGGGCTGACAGACCAGCAGCCGCGGTTCGTCCGCGACTGCCACCACACGTCCGGCCGCGACGAGGATCGGGGGATTTCGAGTCGCGGCCGGCACAACCTTTCCAATGAAGGAGAAGCAGATGGCTGAGATCACTCGCGACGTGCTGATCGTCGGAGCCGGAGCCGCAGGGCTCACGGCGGCGAACGACCTGCGCAAGGCCGGCCTGTCGGTCGCCGTACTCGAGGCGCGTGACCGCGTCGGCGGACGACTGTGGACCGACGTCATCGACGGCGCCATGCTCGAGATCGGCGGCCAGTGGGTCTCGCCCGACCAGGACGCCCTGAAGGACACCATCGACGAGCTGGGGCTCGAGACCTACAGCCGCTATCGCGAGGGCGACAGCGTCTACGTCGGTCCGGACGGGCAGACGCATCGCTTCACCGGCGAGATGTTCCCGGTGTCCGCTGAGACCGAGGCCGTCATCGCCGAGATCACCGAGCGCCTCGACGCCATGGTCGCCGAGATCGACCCCGACCGCCCGTGGGAGCACCCGCTCGCGAAGGAATGGGACTCGATCACCTGGGACGCCTGGCTGCGTGTGCAGACCGACGATGACGAGGCCGTGCGCAATCTCGCCTTCGCCACCGGCTCCGCGATGCTCACCAAGCCGACGCACTCGTTCTCGCTGCTGCAGTCGCTGCTCATGGCGGCATCCGCCGGGTCGTACTCCTACCTCGTCGACGCCGACTTCATCCTCGACAAGCGGGTGGTGGGCGGTCTGCAGAAGGTGCCGCTGCTGCTCGCCGAGCGCCTGGGCGACGACGTCATCCTCAACCAGCCGGTGCGCTCGCTCGAATGGGGCGTCGACGGTGTGACCGCCACGACCGACGACACCACCGTGCGCGCCCGCTTCGCGATCCTCGCGCATGCTCCGGTGCTCTACAGCCGTATCGCCTTCGTCCCGCCGCTTCCCCGGCGCCAGCACCAGATGCACCAGCACATCTCGATGGGCTTCGTCATCAAGGTGCACGCCGTCTACGACCGCCCGTTCTGGCGCGAGCAGGGCCTCAGCGGCACCGCGTTCAGCCCGTACGAGCTCGCGCACGAGGCGTACGACAACACGAACCACGGCGACGAGCGCGGCACCCTGGTCGGCTTCGTCAGCGACCAGAACGCCGACGACCTGTTCACGCTGTCGGCCGAGGAGCGCAAGGAGCGCATCCTCGAGTCCCTCTCGCACTACTACGGCGACGAGGCGAAGAACCCGGTCGTCTACTACGAGAGCGACTGGGGCACGGAGGAGTGGACCCGCGGAGCGTACGCGGCGAGCTTCGACATGGGCGGACTCCACCGCTATGGCGCCGACCTCCGCTCGGCCGTCGGCCCCATCCACTTCGCGTGCAGCGACATGGCGGGCGCCGGATATCAGCACGTCGACGGCGCGATCCGCATGGGGCACCTCGTCGCCTCGAACATCGTCGAAGCGACGCGCGCCGCCGGCGACACCGCCGAGGTCGGCTGATGACCGGGGCGGTCGTCGTCGGCTACACCGCGACGGATGCGGGAGCGGATGCCGCAGCGCTCGGCGCGCGGCTCGCCCGCAGCCTCGGCGCGGTGCTGCACCTCGTGATCGTGCTGCCGTCGGAGGGCACCCGCAGCGCGGCCGTTCCCCCCGAGCGGGCGTATGAGGACCACATCCGCCGCCAGGCGAAGGAATGGCTCGAGGATGCGGTCGTCCGACTGCCGCAGGAGCTCACCCGCACGGGCCACGTGCGGTTCGGCGAGTCCTTCGCCGAAGGGCTGATCGCCGCAGGCGAGGAGTTCGGCGCCAGGCTGATCGTCATCGGCACGGCCGGCGGCAGCATCTTCGGCCGCCACCGCCTCGGCAGCGTCGCGTCGGAGCTGCTGCACTCGTCGACCATCCCCGTCGCGCTCGCCCCTGCGGGCACCGCGGACCAGGACGATCACGTGCTTCCTCGCGTGACGGCCGCGGTCGGCAACCGCGCGGGTGCCGACAACCTCCTCGACGAGGCCGCCGCGATCGCCACCGAGTCCCGTGTCGGCCTGCGCCTCGTCTCGCTCGTGCCGTTCGACGTGCCGCCCGGTCTCGACACCGGCGCGATCCGCGTGGTCGGCGACGCGCACGCGAACGACGTGCTCGAGGTCGCCAAGAGCCTGCTGCCCGACGAGCTGAAGGCCGAGGTCGAAGAGGCCCCCGGCGACACCGTCGAAGATGCCGTCGCGAACCTCTCGTGGCTCCCCGGCGAGGTCGTCCTCGTCGGCTCCAGCCGCCTGGCGCAGCCGCGCCGCCTGTTCCTGGGCTCGACCGCAGCGAAGATGCTGCACGAACTGCCCGTTCCCATGATCGTCGTCCCGCGCACCCGCGCCGAAGCAGGAGTCCGCTGATGAGCAGCACGAACCGGGCGACGGAGCCCGCATCCGGTGTGACGACCGGCATCTCGCAGAAAGGGCTGAGCGCGGGTGCCGTCGGAGTGCTCGGAGCCGTCGTCATCGGCGTCTCGACCATCGCGCCGGCCTACACGCTCACCGCATCGCTCGGCCCGACGGTCGCCGTCGTCGGCACCCAGGTGCCCGCGATCATGCTCGTCGGCTTCATCCCGATGCTCCTGACCGCCTTCGGCTACCGCGAGCTCAACCGCATGATGCCGGACTCCGGCACCTCGTTCACGTGGGGAGTGCGGGCGTTCGGGCCGTGGATCGGCTGGATGACGGGCTGGGGCCTGATCGCCGCCACCGTCATCGTGCTGTCGAACCTCGCCGGCATCGCGGTCGAGTTCCTCTTCTTGCTGATCGCCCAGCTCAGCGGAAACCCCGAGATCGCCGACCTGGCGTTCAACCCGATCATCAACGTCGTCGTGTGCCTGCTCTTCATGCTCGGCGCGACGCTCGTGTCGTACCGCGACATGCAGACGACGCAGAAGTTCCAGTACATCCTCGTCGGCTTCCAGGTGCTCGTGCTCGTGGTCTTCGCCACCGTCGCGATCGTCAAGGCCGTCTCCGGAGACGCTCCCGAGCCGACCCCCTTCTCGTGGTCGTGGTTCAACCCGTTCGAGGTTCCGTCCTTCAGCGCCTTCGCCGCAGGGCTCTCGCTGTCGATCTTCATCTTCTGGGGCTGGGACGTCGTCCTCACCATGAACGAGGAGACGAAGGACCCGGCCAAGACGCCGGGGCGCGCCGCGATGGTCACGGTCGTCGTCGTCGTCGCCCTCTACCTGCTGCTGGCCATCGGCCTCATCATGTTCGCCGGCGTCGGCACGGGCGACTACGGGCTCGCGAACGAGGACATCTCGGCGAACGTGTTCTTCGCGCTCTCGGATCCGATCCTCGGACCGCTGGCGTTCCTGGTCTCGCTCGCGGTGCTGTCGAGCTCGGCGGCCTCGCTGCAGTCGACCGCAGTCGGACCCGCTCGCACGCTGCTGGCGATGGGGCACTACGGCGCCCTGCCCAAGAAGTTCGCCCGGGTCAGCCCGCGGTTCTTCACGCCGGGCTACTCGACGATCGTGTCGGCCGTCGTCGCATCCGTCTTCTACGCCGTGATGCGCCTCGTCAGCGAGAACGTCCTCACCGACACCATCCTGTCGCTCGGCATGATGATCTGCTTCTACTACGGCCTCACCGCGTTCGCGTGCGTCTGGTACTTCCGCAAGCAGTGGTTCGACTCCGCCAGGAGCTTCTTCTTCACGTTCCTGTTCCCGCTCGTCGGCGGTGCGATCCTCGCCGTCCTGTTCGTCACGACGCTCATCGACTCGATGGACCCCGCGTACGGCAGCGGATCGAACATCGGAGGCCTCGGACTCGTGTTCATCCTCGGCGTCGGCATCATCGTGATCGGCATCGTCATCATGATCTGGCAGTCCATCAAACGCCCGGCGTTCTTCCGCGGCGAGACCCTCAGCATGGATGCTCCCGCGAGCAACCGCCGGCGCTGACGGAATCCCGCGGCACCGGCATCCCATCCTCCCCACAGAAAGAGATTCCATGAGCACTCAGACTGAGCAGGCGCTGCTCGACAGCATCCCCACCGGCCTCTTCATCGGGGGAGAGTGGATCGACGGCGAGACCGGGGGCACGTTCGACGTGAAGGACCCCGCGACCGGTGCGGTCATCCGCACGATCGCCGACGCGACACCGGGTGACGGCATCCGCGCGCTGGATGCGGCAGTCGCCGCGCAGGACGCATGGGCCGCGACCGCACCTCGCACCCGCAGCGACATCCTGCGCCGGGCATTCGACCTCGTGCAGGAGCACAAGGAGGATCTCGCGCTGCTGATGACCCTCGAGATGGGCAAGCCGCTCGCCGAGGCGCGCGGCGAGGTCGGCTACGGCGGCGAGTTCCTCCGCTGGTTCAGCGAGGAGGCCGTGCGCATCAGCGGTCGCTACGGCATCAACCCGGAGGGCACCGGCCACATGGTCGTCTCGCAGCGGCCCGTCGGCCCCTCGTTCTTCGTGACGCCGTGGAACTTCCCGTTCGCGATGGCCACTCGCAAGATCGCGCCGGCGCTCGCCGCCGGCTGCACCGTGGTGATCAAGCCCCCGGCACTCACGCCGCTGACGACGATGTTCTTCACGTCGCTGCTCGAGAAGGCCGGCCTCCCCGCCGGTGTCGTGAACGTGGTGCAGACCTCCAAGTCGTCGGCGCTCTCGGCCCCGATCATCGCCGACCCGCGCCTGCGCAAGCTGTCGTTCACCGGTTCGACGGAGGTGGGCCGCAAGCTCATCGCCCAGGCCGCTGAGGGCGTGCTGCGCGTGTCGATGGAGCTCGGCGGCAATGCGCCGTTCGTCGTCTTCGACGATGCCGACCTCGACAAGGCCGTCGACGGCGCACTGGCCGCGAAGTTCCGCAACATCGGCCAGGCGTGCACCGCTGCCAACCGCTTCATCGTGCACAAGGACGTCGCCGAGGAATTCGGCCGCAAGGTCACCGAGCGCGTCAACGCGATGAAGATCGGCCGCGGCACCGAAGAGGGCGTGGCCATCGGCCCGCTGATCGACGAGGATGCCGTCGCGAAGGCCGGCGAGCTCGTCGACGACGCCGTCGAGCGCGGCGCGACCCTGCTCGCGGGTGGCAAGGCCGTCGAGGGCACGGGCACCTTCTACGAGCCGACCGTGCTCACCGACGTGGTGGCGGGCTCGGCGATCCTCCGCGAGGAGATCTTCGGCCCGGTGCTCGCGATCGCGACCTTCGAGGACGAGGACGAGGCCGTCCGTCTCGCCAACGACACCGAGTACGGACTGGTCTCGTACGTGTTCACCGAGAACCTGCAGCGCGGGCAGCGGATGATCGACAGGCTCGAGACCGGCATGATGGGTCTCAACGTGGGCGTGGTGTCGAACGCCGCCGCCCCCTTCGGCGGCGTCAAGCAGTCCGGCGTCGGCCGCGAGGGCGGTCTCGAGGGCATCCACGAGTACCTGTCCACCAAGTACACGCTGATCCCGGTCTCCTGACCGGTCGGCCAGAGGAGGAGAGAACATGACCGATTACGCCGTCATCAACCCCGCCACCGGAGAGACGCTGGCGTCCTTCGACACGTTCACGGATGCGCAGATCGAGGCGGCTGTCGCGGCCGCCGACGAGGCGCACCGCGAATGGTCCCGGTCCTCGACCGTGGCTGAGCGCGCAGCGCTCCTCCGTCGCGCCGCCGAGCTGCACCGCGAGCGCCGCGAGGAGCTCGCCGACGTCTTCGTGCGCGAGATGGGCAAGCCCCGCGAGGCCGCCCTCGGAGAGGTCGACTTCGCCGCCGACATCGCCGAGTACTACGCCGACCAGGCCGAGGCCATCATGGCCGACCAGCCGATCGCGATCCTCGGCGAGGGCTCGGCGATCGTGCGCCGGTCGTCGCTCGGACCGCTCGTCGGCATCATGCCGTGGAACTTCCCGGCCTATCAGATCGTCCGCTTCGCTGCGCCGAACCTGATCGTCGGCAATACGATCCTGCTGAAGCCTGCTCCGCAGTGCCCGGAGTCGTCGACCGCGATCGAGGCGATCTACCACGACGCCGGATTCCCGACGGGCGCGTACCAGAACGTCCTCGCGACCAACGAGCAGATCGCCGACATGATCGCCGACCCGCGCGTGCAGGGCGTCTCGCTCACCGGCTCGGAGCGCGCAGGCGCCGCGGTCGCCGAGATCGCCGGACGCAACCTCAAGAAGGTCGCGCTCGAGCTCGGCGGGTCCGACCCGTTCATCGTGCTCTCGACCGACGACCTCGACGCCACCGTGCAGGCGGGCGTCGACGCGCGTCTCGACAACAACGGCCAGGCGTGCAACGGCGCGAAGCGTTTCATCATCGTCGACGACCTGTACGACTCGTTCGTCGAGAAGTTCACGGCCGCGATGGCATCGGTGCAGGCGACCGACCCGACGCTCGACGACACCGTGCTCGGCCCGGTCTCGTCGGAGACGGCGGCGGAGAACCTGCAGAAGCAGATCGACCAGGCCGTCGAGCAGGGAGCGACGCTGCTGACCGGCGGCACCCGCGACGGGGCGTTCTTCGCCCCGACCGTGCTCGCCGACGTGACGCCCGACATGAACGTGTACCGCGAGGAGCTCTTCGGCCCCGCGGCGGTCGTCTACCGGGTCGCCGATGAGGATGCCGCTGTCGCCCTCGCGAACGACACGACCTTCGGGCTCGGCTCGTACGTCTTCACGACCGATGCCGAGCAGGCCGAGCGTGTCGCCGACAATATCGAGGCGGGCATGGTCTACGTCAACCTGGTGCTGGCCGACAGCCCCGAGCTGCCGTTCGGCGGCATCAAGCGCAGCGGCACGTCGCGTGAGCTGGGTCACCTCGCCGCCGACGAGTTCGTCAACAAGAAGCTGATCCGCATCGGCTGAGCGACTCTCCCTGATGGGGGCGGATGCCACGGCATCCGCCCCCATCATCGTCTCCGCAGTGCGGCATCCGGAGAGCGGATGTTCGACGGATGCCGGATCCCTCCGCGGCACCCGGGCGTAGGTTGGAAGCATGGCAACCGTCGCAGCGAACATCGTCAAGACCCTCCGCGCCAACGGGATCGACCGTGTCTACGGCCTCCCGGGCGACTCCCTCAACGGGTTCACCGACGCCCTCCGGAAGGACGGCGGCATCCGCTGGGTGCACGTGCGGCACGAGGAGTCCGCGGCATTCGCGGCGGCGGCCGATGCCTCGCTCACGGGTGAGCTCGCGGTGGTCGCCGGTTCGTGCGGTCCGGGCAACCTGCACCTGATCAACGGACTCTTCGACGCGAACCGCTCGCGGGTGCCGGTGCTGGCGATCGCCGCGCACATCCCCACCACCGAGATCGGCACGGGGTACTTCCAGGAGACCCACCCGCAAGAGCTCTTCCGCGAGTGCAGCGTCTACGTCGAGTACGTCGCCGACCCCAAGCAGATGCCGCGCCTGCTGGAGATCGCGATGCGCGCCGCCATCGAGCAGCGCGGGGTCGCGGTGCTCGTGATCCCGGGCGACGTCGCGCTCTCGGAGATCGCCGACGACCGAGCCGTGGTCATCGAACGCTCGCACCCCGTGATCGTGCCGAGCGGAGACGAGCTCGCGCGCGCCGCGACGCTGCTCAACGCCTCGAAGAAGACCACGATCCTCGCAGGCGCGGGTGTCGAGGGGGCTCACGACGAGGTCATCGCACTCGCCGACCGACTCGGTGCGCCGATCGTGCACGCGCTCCGGGGCAAGGAGTTCATCGAGTACGACAACCCGTTCGACGTCGGCATGACGGGGCTGCTCGGCTTCGCCTCCGGTTACCGGGCGATGGAAGCCGCCGACACGCTGCTGGTGCTGGGCAGCGACTTCCCCTACGAGCAGTTCTATCCCGAGCACGCCACGACGATCCAGGTCGACATCCGCGGCTCGCAGCTCGGCAGACGGCATCCGCTCGATCTGGGCCTGGTCGGCGACGTCGGCGCGACCGTCACGGCGCTGCTGCCGCGACTCGCCGAGACGAACGACCGCGGTCACCTCGACGACTCCACCGCGCACTATCGCAAGACCAGGGCCAAGCTCGACGACCTCGCGACGCCGACCAAGGCGGGCCGCCCCATCCATCCGCAGTACCTCGCCCGGCTGCTCGATGAGCAGGCCGCGGATGACGCGATCTTCACCGCCGACGTCGGCTCGCCCACCGTGTGGGCCGCCCGCTATCTGTCGATGACCGAGAACCGACGCCTGATCGGCTCGTTCACGCACGGGTCGATGGCGAATGCGCTGCTTCATGGCATCGGCGCGCAGGTCTCGCATCCGGCTCGTCAGGTCGTCGCGCTCGCCGGCGACGGCGGGCTCGCGATGATGCTGGGCGAACTGCTCACGCTCACGCAGAACAAGCTGCCCGTGAAGACCGTCGTCGTGAACAACTCGTCGCTGAACTTCGTCGAGCTCGAGATGAAGGCCGCGGGCTTCGTCAACTACGGCACCGCGCTCGACAACCCGAGCTTCGCGGCCATCGCCGAGGCCATGGGGATCTTCGCCCGTCGGGTCGAGAACAGCGAGGACCTGCCGGATGCCGTCCGCGAGGTGCTCGCGCATGACGGCCCTGCGCTGCTCGACGTCGTGACCGAGCGCCAGGAGCTGTCGATGCCCCCGGCGATCGAGGCCGAGCAGGTCAAGGGCTTCGCTCTGTACGCGATCCGCACGGTGATGTCGGGCAAGGGAGACGAGCTGCTCGACCTCGCGCGGGCCAACTGGCGTCAGTTCCTCTGAGTCAGCAGGTCCTCTGAGTCAGCTGTCGAGGAGTGCCCGCACCTCGGTCGCCTCGCCGTGGCGTCCGAGCGCCTCGAGCACGTTGCCGAGTTCGAGCGCCGAGACCTGCTGCAGCGGCGGGTAGCCGTCGGAGTGCTCGAGGGCGCTGCGGTAGATCGGCACGGAGTCCGCAGCCCGGTCGTCGCCGACCAGCAGACGGGCGGCGAACAGCTCGGAGCCGCCGGCCGAGCCCGCATCCCCGATCGCCGCGAATCCGTCGGCCGCGGTGAGCGCAGCGGCGACGGCCTCGTCGGTGCGGCCGAACTGGGCGAGCGCCCGGCCCCGCGAGTCGGTGACGTCGGCGAGCAGCCACGCCGCCTCGTGCTCCTGAGCGAGCGCGGCGACCTCGTCGAAGAGGGCGAAGGCGCGGTCGTCCTGTGTGGCCGCATAAGCCTGTCCGAGGTTGTGCAGCACGTCAGCGAGGGCGCCGACCGCCTCGGGGGCCCGGCGCACGATCTCGGATGCCGATTCGAGTGTCGCGATCGCCTCCGCGTGCTCGTCGAACCGGGCGAGGATCTTGGCGCGCTCGGTCAGCGCCATCGCCTGGTCGGCATGCTCCTCCGCCTCGCCGAACAGCTCGCCCGCATACCCGAATGCACCGACAGCCTGTCCGAACTCGCCGGCCGATCCGAGGGCGCGCGCGAGAAGAGACGCCGTCATCGCTCGGGAGGCGGCGGGCACCTCGGCCTGCTCTTCGCGCTCGAGCACCTGTCCGAACAGCTCGGCCGCCACCTCGGCGTCCCCGGCCGCGAGCATCGCGCGCGCGAGCCGGAAGTCCGCGCCCGCCTGGTCGCCGCCCTCCTGCGCGACGAGCCGCGAGGTGACCCGGTAGCGGGTGACGGCCTTCTCCGGGTCGCCCGCGTCCTCCCAGAGCGCCCCCGCGAGCAGGTGCGCGGCGGCCAGGGCCGTGGTCGCACCGAGCCCGGCGAGAAGACGGGTCGCCTCGTCGGCATCCGCAGCGCCCTCCGCGAACGACTCGCTTCCGCCGCGCACCTTCGCGCGCGTCTGCAGCGCCTGCGCGCGATGACCGATGCTGAGATCGTCCTGGGCCAAGAAGCGATCGAGCAGAGCGGATGCCGCTTCGATGTCGCCCTTCTGCAGCACGGCCGAGATGGCGACGAGCGTCGTCGTGTTCGAGAGGCGCGCGTCCTCGGCCTCGGCGAAGGCGCGAGCCGCGATCTCCGCCATGTCGAGGGCGGCGCCGGGTTCATCCGCGTGCAGGTGCAGCGACGCGCGGCTGATCGCCAGGTCTCCGCGCGACCATGCGGGCAGAGCGTCCGTGTTCGCGAGCTCGTCCTCGAGCGCCGCCGCAGCCTCGGGGGTGTTCAGGCCGAAGGTCGCGAGACCGAGGCGCAGTTCGAGATCGGCCTGTGCGTCGAGGCCTGCGGCGCGCAGGGCATCGATCCGCGCGGGCAGCAGGTCGGCGGCCTCTTCTGCTCGGTCGAGGGCGATCAGGATGCCGAGGCGCATCGACAGGAGCTCGGCGAGCTTCGAAGGGTCCTCGACGCTCAGCGCGTGCGGCAGGGCGCGCAACGTCTCGTGCTCCGCGCCGAACTGGGCGAGGTTCATGACCCGTTCGAACCACGCGTCGGGATCGTCGGGTGTCGCCGCGTCCGGAGCAGTGACGAAGGCATCCGAACGGATGGGCACGTCGTAGTGCTCGTCGGCGAGAGCGCGCAGGCGGGTGAGGCTGCGGGCGTGGCCCTCGGTGCCGTCCCGCAGATCGAAGTCCGAGCCGATGCGCTCGGCGGCAGCCCACGCGGTGGCGGCGAGTTCGGCGGCGCCCCAGGCTCCGTCGTGCTCGCCGAAGAACTCCTCGAGCGCGGGGGAGTCGGCACCGCGCACCGTGGCATCGCCGTGACCCGCCGCGGTCACACGATCGAGGGCGAAGGCGAACGCCGCCAGCGCGGCGAAGTGGGCATCGACGTTGAGTCCGTCGTGAGCGAGCCAGCCGATGTGACGCTCGACCTGCGCGAGCGCGCGTGCCTCGTTGCCGGTGAGGGCGGCGAACACGATGTTGTGGGCGACGATCCGCAGGTTGTCCGGGTTGTCCTTCGCGAGCCGGTAGCTGCGCAGGTGCGCGCTCCTCGCCTCGTCGAAGCGCCCGGCACGAAGGTAGGGCACGAGCACGCGTGACAGTGCGTGCTCGGGCTCCTCGCCGCACGAGAAGCCGCCTTCGAGCATCTCCTCGACGAGTCGGATGGCCTCGGCATCCCGATCGGTCTCGGCGAAGAAGCCGGCGAACTGGCTGCGTCCGCAGGCGTCGCAGTGGCTGTGGTCGTCTCGGGGTGTGGCCTCGAGCTGCGCGCGCAGAGCCTCGGCGTCGTCGAGTCGACCGGCGTCCCAGGCGTCTTCGAATCGGGCCGTGAGCACTCCGCTCATGCCGAGCCCTGCCTTGCGATAGTGCGTCTCCATGTCGTCGAGGACCGCGGTGATCTGCTCGGTCGAGAACGCGGGCGACGAACGCAGAGAAGACGCCATCCATTTGAACTGCCACATCAGATCGGCGCCGCCGTAGTCGAGGTCGGCGGGGAAGCGCTGCGGGTCGGAGTCGTGTCGGGCGAGGCACCACGCGAACGAGTTCAGCATCACATCCGTCGCGCCGTTCATGTTCGCGGAGGCGGTCTGCCTCATCCGCGCCTCGTACTCGAGCCGCTCGTCGCCGAGCTCGACGGCGAGCGAGACGGCATCCGCCACCAGCGCCTGCTCCGCCGGACCCCAGGGCGTGCGGTCGATCTCTTCGATGAGCTGAGAGAAGCGCTTCTTCGGACTGGTCATGGGGGATCCTTCGAACGGAGCGAGCGGTCGGAGCGAGATCAGGGGGCGTCGTCGAAGGGGATCGAATCCGCTTCGATGCCGGCGGACAGCGAGACGAGGTCCGAGAGCGCGGTCGACATGAGTGCGCGATCGGCGTCGGAGAGCGGATGGTGTCCCGCCAGCAGCGCCTGGATGTAGAGCAGCTGCACCGTGCGGGCGAACACCGCGTCGTCCTGCACGCGGACGAGCGCGCGCACGACGCGGTTCGACCAGTTCAGGCACAGGCGCGCGCTGAGATCGTCGTCGCGGGAGGCCGAGAGGGTCGAGTCGATGCGGTCGAGCACCCCGCCCCACAGCGATCCGGTGATGCCCTTGGTGCGGCCGCGGTCGATCCTGCGCAGCACCTCGGGGTCGGCGACGTACAGTGCTGCGAGTTCGGGCTGGTCGATCGACCGCACGGTGACGGAGCAGCCGGATGCGGTCAGCACGCCGCCGGCGCGGGCCTCGAGGGCCAGCGCGGCGTCGCGGTCGTCCAGCGGCGGAGGGTCGAGACGATCGAGCTCCCCGGCCACGTCGACGAGTTCGATCGTCACGTGCGGGTAGAGCTCCGGCAGCATCCGCACGAGGTCCGCGTCGTACAGGTAGCCGCCGTTGACCAGCACCTCGGACCCGGGGGAGATCCCCGCGACCTGGCGGAACTCGTCGACCGACTGCGCGAATCGCACGTGCGGGTATCGTTCGACGAGGTCGCCGATGCGCATCGTTCCGTGGGTGGTCTCGAGGGTCAGCCAGCGCGTGATGAACTGCGCGAGCTCGTCGTCGTGCCGCACCAGCGATTTCAGACCGACCTCGTGGATCGCCACGAACTGGGCGAGTCTGTGCGGTTCGCGCAGGCCCAGCTCGAGCACCCAGCGGCGGATGCCGGCACCGAGCTGCTCGCGCACACGCTCGAGGGCCGCGTCGTCGACGAGCGATTCGCGGCTCGCCGTCGGGGCGAGGCCGGTCGAATCGACCACGGCGCGCACGAAGAACGCCCATTCGGGCAGCACGTCGTCGACCCGCTCGCCCAGGAGCATCCTGCCGAGATACATGCGCGTCGCCTGGCGGGCGCCCGGCGGGGGAGCGTAGGGCAGGACGTAGGCGAGTCCCCGTGTGCCGGTGGCCGGCTCGCTGAGCTCGATCACGTCGAGCGGGCTCGCACCGAGCAGGTCGCGCCCGTACTGCACGGCGCCGTCGATGTCGTCGGCGGGGTCGAGGAACGGCGCGCGCCGGGTGATGTCGATGTCGCCGCTCGGAGAGTCGAGGATCACCCGCACGGGGAGGAACTCGGCGAAGGTGGTGGCCAGCCCTCGCACGGCCGCGGGGCGCAGCAGCTCGTCGGCATCGAAACGAGGGCGGAGATGCACACTCGTGCCGATCGGCAGATCGTCGTCGATCTCCACGACGCGGAAGGTCCCGTCCGCGCTGCCCGTCCACTCGACGGCCGGGCCGCCCCGGACGCTGCGCGAGCGGATGACGATCGAATCGGCGACCATGAAGCAGCTCAGCAGGCCGATGCCGAACTGACCGAGGTAGTCGCTGCGCGGGAGGTCGAAGATGTCGCGCTTCGAGCTGCGGCCGACCGTGGCGAGCAGATCGCCGACCTCGGCTGCGGTCAGGCCGATCCCGTCGTCGCGCAGGATGAACTCGCCCGTGGTGTCCGTCAGCGCGGTGATGCGGATGCTCCCGCCCTGCCCGTCGACCTCGCGGCGTGCGGTGATCGCATCGCGGGCGTTCTGCAGCAGTTCGCGCAGATACACGCGAGGACTCGAGTAGATGTGGCGGCTCAGGAGGTCGACGACACCGCGCAGGTCCACCTGGAACTGCTGCACGTCAGCGCTCACTGCGCCCCCTCCCGTTTCGTCCGCCCGCCGAGCCTAACAACAACGACGAGAGCGGGCCCGGTTCGGCGCTGACCGACGGATGCCGTATGCTTGACGAGCAGTTGTTGTCTGCATTCTTTCGCCGTGCCCCGGTCCTTGCGGTCGGGTAACGATGGCAGGATGGAGATGACACCCCGAGACCTCCCGGTCTCTAGGGCGGTAGCTCAATTGGCAGAGCAGCGGTCTCCAAAACCGCAGGTTGCAGGTTCGATTCCTGTCCGCCCTGCGCGTCAGCACACGCTGACACACGAAAGGTACATTCAGGATGGATCAGGACGAACCGCGCGGCGAGGTCGTCGCGGCCGGCGCCACCCGCGAGAAGAAGCGTGGCATCGTGGGCTTCTTCGGGGGCATCGCTCTGTTCTTCCGTCAGGTCATCGCCGAGCTGCGCAAGGTCGTCACGCCGACCCGCAAGGAACTGGTCAAGTTCACCGCAGTGGTGCTCGTCTTCGTTCTCATCGTCATGGGCATCGTCTACGGACTCGACACCCTGTTCGCCTGGGTCACGCACATCGTCTTCGGGGTCCCGGGCGCCTGACGCCCTCGCGGCCCTGGCCGCAGTGATTGGAAAGAAACAACGTGTCTGAACGATATTCCGACGACGCCGACTGGGCGACTGCTGCTGAGCAGTCCAGCGAAGAGGACGAGGCCCAGGAGGGCAACGTGCTCGCTGCGGAAGAGCAGTCGGTCACCTCGGCCGAACATGTCGCCCTCCACATCGAGGACGTCGACGGAGACGCCGACGCCGATGTGCAGGACGACGACAACGACATCGAAATCGACGACCCGGAGGCGGACGCGATCGTGAACGACGCTCTCAACCTGGACGAAGCGGCCGAGTCTGAGGCTGCCGCTGAGGTCCTGAACGATTCTGTGGCGGAAGAGACCGCCGAGCTCGAGGCCGCTGAGGCCGACGAGGTCACCCCTTACGACGGACCCGACATCAACGGCGACGATGACGCCGTGGCCGAGTCCGACGACGATGAGTCCGAAGAGGGCGACGACGCCGAGGAAGACCCGTATGAGGCGTTCCGCCTCGACCTGCGGATGCTTCCGGGCAAGTGGTACGTCATCCACTCCTACGCCGGATTCGAGCGCAAGGTCAAGGCCAACATCGAGCAGCGCAAGTCGACGCTCGAGGTCGAGGACGAGATCTATCAGATCGAGGTCCCGATGGAAGACGTGGTCGAGATCAAGAACGGCCAGCGCAAGATGGTCACCCGCGTGCGCATCCCCGGCTACGTGCTCGTGCGCATGGAGCTCACCGAGGACACCTGGTCGGTCGTGCGTCACACGCCTGGCGTCACCGGCTTCGTGGGCAACGCCCACAACCCGACGCCGCTGCGCTTCGAAGAGGCCTTCAACATGCTGAAGTCGCTCGTCGAGGTCAAGGACGTCCCGACCGCCAAGAACATCGCGTCGAAGGGCGGCCTCGCCGTCGCTCGTCCGCTTCCGGCCGAGGTCGACTTCGAGGTCGGCGAGACCATCACGATCAAGGAGGGCTCGTTCGCGGGTCTTCCCGGTTCGATCAGCGAGATCAAGCCCGAGAGCGGCAAGCTCACGGTGCTCGTGTCGCTCTTCGAGCGCGAGACCCCGGTCGAGCTGTCGTTCGACCAGGTCACGAAGATGGTCTGACCGACGCTTCTCCGAGAACGGCCGTCCCATTCGGGGCGGCCGTTCTCGCGTTCTCGGGCCCGCTCCGCATCAGGTAGACTTGTCTGGTTTGTGTGCCGCTTCGGCGTGCGCGCAGACGACCGCAGCCCGGAGATGCCGGGTTCGCGGGAGAGCGGATGCAACCGGCATCCGTTCGATGAAAGGAAGAGGATATGGCACCGAAGAAGAAGGTGACCGGCCTGATCAAGCTTCAGATCAACGCCGGTGCAGCCAACCCGGCGCCGCCGATCGGCCCCGCGCTCGGTCAGCATGGCGTCAACATCATGGAGTTCTGCAAGGCGTACAACGCCGCGACCGAGTCGCAGCGCGGCAACGTCATCCCCGTCGAGATCACCGTCTACGAGGACCGCAGCTTCACGTTCATCCTGAAGACCCCGCCGGCCGCGGAGCTCATCAAGAAGGCCGCCGGCGTGCCCAAGGGCTCGTCGACGCCGCACACGGTCAAGGTGGCGAAGATCACCAAGGACCAGGTCCGTCAGATCGCCGAGACCAAGCAGGCCGACCTGAACGCGAACGACATCGAGGCTGCCTCGAAGATCATCGCCGGCACCGCCCGTTCCATGGGCATCACGGTCGAGGGCTGAGGAGAATAATCATGGCTACGAAGTCCAAGGCTTACAAGGCTGCCGCCGAGAAGATCGAGGCAGACCGTTTCTACACTCCCACCGAGGCAGTCGCCCTCGCCAAGGAGACCGGCTCGTCGAAGTTCGACTCGACCGTCGAGGTCGCGCTGAAGCTCGCCGTCGACCCCCGCAAGGCAGACCAGATGGTGCGCGGCACCGTCATCCTGCCCCACGGCACCGGTAAGACCGCCCGCGTCATCGTCTTCGCCACCGGCCCCGCGGCCGAGGCAGCGATCGCCGCAGGTGCAGATGAGGTCGGCGGCGCCGAGCTCATCGAGAAGGTCGCCGCAGGCTGGACCGCGTTCGACGCGGCCGTCTCGACCCCGGAGCTCATGGGCCAGGTCGGTCGTCTCGGAAAGGTCCTGGGTCCGCGTGGACTCATGCCGAACCCGAAGACCGGCACCGTGACCCCCAACACGGCCAAGGCCGTCGAGGAGATCAAGGGCGGAAAGATCGAGTTCCGCGTCGACAAGCACGCCAACGTGCACTTCGTCGTGGGCAAGTCGTCGTTCTCGGCCGAGCAGCTCGACGAGAACATCGGCGCAGCGCTCGAGGAGATCGTCCGCCTCAAGCCGTCGAGCTCCAAGGGCCGTTACATCCAGAAGGGCGCCGTGTCGACCACGTTCGGCCCCGGCATCCCGCTGGACGTCAACGCCATCTGAGTGTTATTCCGGAAAGGCCCCCGCATTCTGCGGGGGCCTTTCTGCGTGCAGTACGACATCGGACGTCATCGGATGTTGGGATGCCGGTCCGATGCCGCGTACTGTGAATGAGTTCCGCGCCACAGCACTCGCGCCTCACCGCACCCCAGGAGGGTCACATGTCCCGTCGCATCATCGCAGTCACCGCACTGGTCGTCGCCGCAGCAGCACTCACCGCGTGCAGCGGAAGCACCACGCCTGCCGACAGCAGCTCGAGTGAGAGCGGATCCGGCTTCGGCCTCGTCACGGACGGCACGCTGACGGTCGCCACCGAAGGCACGTACCGTCCGTTCAGCTTCCACGATGACGGCGGAACCGGCGACCTGACCGGATTCGACGTCGAGATCATCCAGGCGGTCGCCGACAAGCTCGACCTCGAGGTCGAGTTCCAGGAGACCCAGTGGGATGCGATCTTCGCCGGTCTCGACGCGGGCCGTTTCGACGTGATCGCCAACCAGGTGAGCATCAATGAGGAGCGCCAGGAGAAGTACCTGTTCAGCACCCCGTACACCGTCTCGCCGGGAGTCATCGTCGTCGCCGAGGATGACGACTCGATCTCGTCGTTCGACGACCTCGAGGGCAAGACGACGGCGCAGTCTCTCACCAGCAACTGGTACGAGCTGGCCACCGAGTCCGGTGCCACCGTCGAAGGCGTCGAGGGGTGGGCGCAGGCCGTCGAGCTGCTGCGTCAGGGCCGCGTCGATGCGACCGTCAACGACAAGCTGACCTTCCTCGACTATGAGACCACCAACAGCCCGTCCGGCCTGAAGATCGCCGCCGAGACCGACGAGGCCGGTGAGCAGGCATTCGTCTTCACCAAGGACAAGACGGACCTCGTCGAGGCGATCGACGGCGCTCTGGAAGAGCTGCGTGCCGACGGCACCCTGGCCGAGATCAGCGACAAGTACTTCGGCGAAGACGTGACCCAGTAACCCATGGAGAATCCCTGGCAGCTGTTCTTCGACTCGCTCGGACCGATCGCCCTCGCGGGGGTGACGGTGACGGTTCCGCTCGCGCTGATCTCTTTCGCGCTGGGTCTCGTGCTCGCCATCGGCGCAGCGCTGATGCGGATCTCGGTCAATCCCGTGCTGTCGGGCATCGCCAGGTTCTACATCTCGGTCATCCGCGGCACGCCGATGATCGTGCAGCTGTTCGTGATCTTCTACGGGCTCGGATCGATCGGACTCAAGCTCGATCCGTGGACCAGCGCGATCATCGCACTGTCGCTGAACGTCGGCGGGTACGGAGCCGAAGTGGTGCGCGCCGCCATCCTCTCCGTCCCGAAGGGGCAGTGGGAGGCGGCGTACACGGTCGGCATGAATCGCACGCGCACACTCACGCGGGTGATCCTTCCGCAGGCAGCGCGGGTCTCGGTGCCTCCGCTGTCCAACACGTTCATCTCGCTGGTGAAGGACACGTCGCTGGCCTCGCTGATCCTCGTGACCGAGCTCTTCAAGGTGGCGCAGCAGATCGCGGCGGCGACCCTGGAGTTCATGGTCGTCTACCTGGCTGCCGCGCTCGTGTACTGGGTGATCTGCCTGGTGCTGTCGTTCGGCCAGAGCGCACTCGAGAGGAGACTCGATCGCAATGTCGCTCACTGATCCGGCGCACTCGCCCAGGTCCACAGCCGACGCCCTGCTCACCGCCCGCGGCCTTCACAAGCGCTTCGGCGACAACGAGGTGCTCCGCGGCATCGACCTCACGCTGCACCGCGGAGAGGTCGTCGTGCTCATCGGTCCGAGCGGATCGGGCAAGACGACGGTGCTGCGTGCGCTCAACGGGCTCGAGACGCCGGATGCCGGGACCATCGTCGTGGCCGGGGGCCCCGACATCGACTTCGCCCCGTCGGATCCGGTGTCGAAGCGCACACGTGCGCAGAAGCGTCTCGCGCTGCGTGATCGGTCGGCGATGGTCTTCCAGCATCACAACCTCTTCCCGCACTTCTCGGTGCTCGAGAACGTGATCGAGGGACCATGGCGGGTGCAGGGCAGACCCAAGGCCGAGGTGGTCGCCGAGGCCCGCGTCCTGCTCGCCCGCGTGGGGCTCGCCGACAAGGCCGATGCTCGACCTCACGAGCTCTCCGGCGGTCAGCAGCAGCGGGTCGGCATCGTCCGCGCTCTCGCGCTGCGTCCCGACCTCCTGCTGTTCGACGAGCCGACGAGCGCACTCGACCCCGAGCTCGTGGGGGAGGTCCTGCTCGTGATCAAGGAGCTCGCCGACGAGGGGTGGAGCATGGTCGTGGTGACGCATGAGCTGAGCTTCGCGCGCGAGGCGGCGGATCATGTGCTCTTCATGGACGCGGGTGTGGTCGTCGAGCAGGGCGCGCCGGCCGATATCTTCGGCGCGCCGCAGCATGAGCGCACCCAGAGGTTCCTCACTCGCATCCTTCGGCCCCTCGACGGCGACTGACGGGCGTCCGCTCACGTCTGCGACGCAGGGTCAGCCGCCGAGCACCGGCAGCACCAGGCTGACAGCCAGGGTGATCATGACGACGGCGATCAGCGCGTCGAGGATGCGCCACGCTCGTTCCGTGCGCAGCCAGCGGCCGAGATAGCGGGCGCCGAACCCCAGCGCGGTGAACCACAGGATGCTGGCGGCGATCGCTCCGGCGGCGAACAGCCAGCGCTCGTCGCCGTGCGTCGCGGCGATCGACCCGAGCATCAGGACCGTGTCGAGGTAGACGTGCGGGTTCAACCAGGTCAGGGCGAGAACCGTCGCGATCACGGGAGCGAGCGCGGTGCGGGTCGCCGTCGTGGCTCCGCCGCCCGACCCGGGCGCCGAGCCCTCCGCACCGGTCCGGTCGACTCGCAGCTCCTCCCCGCCCCTCCAGGCGCGGCGGGCGGCGAGGATGCCGTAGGCCAGGAGGAACAGGGCCCCCGCCCAGCGCGCGACGACCACGAGCCACGGGGCTGCGGAGATGACGAAGCCGAGTCCCGCGACGCCGGCGGCGATGAGCAGGGCGTCGGACACGGCGCAGATGATGACGACCGGCAGGACGTGCTCTCTGCGGATGCCCTGACGGAGGACGAACACGTTCTGCGCGCCGATGGCGACGATCAGGGAGAGGCCGAGTCCGAGACCCGAGAAGACGGAGAGCATGAGTCCACGGTACGGATGCCGCAGACATGAGCACCAGCGATGATTCCTTGTGTGCCATTAGCATGGCTAATGTGAAGATCGATCCGGAGCTTGCCGCCACTGTCGCCGCCGTGGCCGACGAGGGAACCCTCGACGCGGCGTCGCGGGTGCTGCATGTGACTCCTTCCGCCGTGAGCCAGCGGCTCAAGACGCTCGAGGAGCAGCTCGGACGGGTCCTCGTCGTGCGCACCAAGCCTGCCCGTCTCACCGAGGCGGGCGAGGCTGTCGTGCGGCTCGCACGACAGTTGGCACTCCTCGAGCACGATGCCCTCGCAGAACTCGGCCTCGAGGGCGACGAGGCGCCCCGCACCCGCATACCGCTCGCCGTGAACGCGGACTCGATGGCGACGTGGTTCCTGCCTCCGCTCGCACGGCTCTCGGCAGCCCACGACCTCGACTTCGACCTGCACCGCGACGACCAGAACTTCACGGCTCGGCTGCTCGAGTCCGGCACGGTGATGGCGGCGGTCACGAGTGAGGCGGCGCCGGTCGCCGGGTGCTCCGTCGCACCGCTCGGCGTGCTGGAGTATCACGCGATGGCAGAACCGGCGTTCGCTGATCGCTGGTTCTCGTCCGGTGTCACCAGAGAGGCGTTGAGCGCGGCGCCCTTCGTCGACTTCGACAGACGAGACACGCTTCAGCACGAATGGCTCGAGCGGATGGGGGTCGCGCACCACGGGGCTCCTCGGCACTACGTGCCCGCGTCGCACGACTACGCGCTCGCCGTGCGGCTCGGCCTCGGATGGGGGATGCTGCCGCTCCTGCAGAAGGAGCGCGAGCTCGTGCCGCTCGGCGGGCCGCCGCTGCGAGTCAGGCTGTACTGGCAACAGTGGAACCTGCGCTCCGCGCTGCTCGACACCATCGCGGCCGAAGTCTCCGTCGAGGCGCAGCGTGTTCTCGCGAGCTGAGCTGCAGCTCTGGACGAACTGCAACCATCCGATCGGTCGCAGAAACCGATAGACGTTTCTGCGCAATTCGTGAGCCGGAATGCACAATCGTGACGCGGAAGGCCTTGAACAGGTGCAGGAAGTGGACAAAGCTGTCGGGAACGACACGAGTACCGGATGCAGGCCGCGAAGGGCGACCATCCCCAGCCATCTGCGTCTCGTGAGATTCCTGAGGGGGAATGTCATGGCTGAGAAGGACACGCAACGCAAGGTTCTGGCAGTGCTCGCCGGTGGGCTGGTGCTCGGCGTCGGTATCGGGGTGACGCTCGCGGCATGGAACGACTCCGAGTTCGCGACCGGCACCTTCACCGCAGGCTCGTTCAATCTGGAGGGATCCACGACGAGCGCGACCGACGGGTACGACGATCACAACGTCGATCTGGGGGACACTGCAGCGGCGCTCGTCTTCCAGCTGCCCGCCGTGGCGTCGTCGATGTCTCCGGGCGATGTCGTCTACGCACCGTTCTGGGTGCGTCTCGACAGCACGACCACCAACGGCGCCACGCTGGTGCCGTCGGGGATCACCGCGGGCACGGGGGGCAACGAGGCCAATCTCTCATACACCGTGACGGCCATCGACGCGGGCGACGTGTGCGACGCCACGGCGGCAGGAACCGTCGTCGCGACGGGCACCACATTGAGCGCTCAGACGGGAGCCACGTCGGTTCCTCTCGCCGAGGGCGCACCGGCAGGGACGGCGGGAACGCCTGTGCAGCTGTGCTTCGCGGTGACCGCGGGCGCCGGTCTCACGCAGGGCGCCGCCGCGACCGCGACCTGGGAGTTCACGGCCACCTCGACTGCGGACTGATCATGGCCGACACCCGCAGAGGCATGCGGGAGGGGAAGCGACTGCTCTCCCGTCGGATACGCGCTGTGCTCGCGGGCGGGCTGGTGTTCGGCGTCGGCGCGACGATGACCCTGGCCGCCTGGAACGATTCCGAATACGGCAATGCGACCTTCACCGCCGGGCGGTTCGACATCGTCGGGGCGACCGACGGTGCCACGTTCTCGAGCCACCCGGTGGGCACGCCGGCGGCGCTGTCGTTCAGCGCACCGTTCTCGGCCATGGCTCCCGGCAACACCACGTACGCGCTGTTCAGCGTGCGGACCGCGAATCCGTCAGTGGCCGGCACGCTGCAGCTCAGCGTGACGTCGACGGCGGGAACCGGGCTCGGCACCTACCTGCGATACGGGGTGAGGGCCATCGCGGGGACGGCCTGCAACAGCACGACCTACACGGCCGGGACGGCTGTCGTTCCCGACAACTCGCTGCTGTCGGTCGGCGGCACGGGCACCCAGGCGGTCGCGGCCAACGGCGGCACGACCGTCAACTACTGCTTCGCAGTGACGTTGCCGGTAGCGACCGACAACGGCGCGCAAGGGCTGACGGCGATCCAGACGTGGCAGATCGCCGGAGTGTCGAGCTGACGTGCGGGCAGAGCATCGGATGACGTGAGGAGGAGACATGAGTGCACCGACGAGGCGCAGCCTGCGTGAACAGGCGACGGTCGATGATGCGTCCGCGTCGCCGGCATCCGCCACGGCGTCCTCGCGAGGCACTCTCGGGAGGGCGCTCGCCGATGTCCTCCTCTGGCTCGCCGCCGCCGCAGGGGTCATCTGCATCGTGCTCGTGATCGTCGCCTTCACGGCGAACATCACCCTCATCATGTTCCGCACGGGATCGATGGCGCCGACGATTCCCGCCGGTTCCGTGGCGGTGGTCCAGAGCGTCCCGGCATCCGAGGTGCAGGTCGGCGACGTCGTCACCGTCGATCGAGCAGGCGATCTGCCGGTCACGCACCGCATCACCTCGATCGCTCCCGGTGCGAGTGCGGACGAACGGGTGATCACGATGCGCGGAGACGCGAACGCGGCCGACGATCCGTATCCGTACACCGTGCAGACCGTGCGGATCGTGCTGTTCTCGATCCCCGGCATCTCGACCGTGATCGTCGCGATGGGCGATCCGTACGTGCTGGGCGGACTCACGATCGGCGCGACGGTCCTCGTCGTCTGGGCGTTCTGGCCGCGCTCCCGGAAGGAGAGTCTCGAGCAGGTCGATCCGGCGGGAGTCGACCGATGAACCGGCGGGTGGCGTGCGTCGCGGGTGCCTGTGCGGTCGTCTGCGCAGCACTCGTCGCGGTGAGTCCGGCATGGGCGGCCCCCTCGACCGAGGTCGTGCAGGGACAGGTGCTGCGGCTGGTCTCCGTCGCCGACTGGGATGCCGCGTCGAGCCTCCTGCCTGGTCAGCCCGTGCAGTGGGATGTGACGGTGAGCGCGGAGGCACCGGACCCCGGGACCGTGGCGGTCGGAGTCAGTGCGAGCGGCGGTGCGGCGCTGGTGATGGACGTGCTCCGCTGTGCGCAGGAGTGGGATGAGAGCGGATGCCGGGGAGGCGCGACCACACTCGAGTCCGGCTGGTCGATACCTCGTGACGGCCTCGAGGTGCCGCTCGTCGAGATGGCCGACACAGAGGTGGCCCACCTCAGGCTCGTCATCGCGTTGGACGGCGCGGACGACGGCAGCACCCAGGTGCGCGTGCATGCACGCGGCGCCGGAGAGTCCGCGACGGTCGGACCGGACGGCGGGCTGGCGACGACGGGCGGTGCGCCCTTCGCTCCCTGGGCGATCGGCGGGGCGCTGGCCCTGGTGGCCGGTGGTGCCGCGCTGAGTGCGACCCGGCGCCGCCGCAGCACCGGAGCTCACCGAGGCGAGTCGTGATCGTGCGGCGGCAGCGCGTCCTGGCCGGAGTCGCCGGTGCGGCGCTGCTCTGCGGAGTGGCCCTCGCGCCGCCGGCGCAGATCACCGACGCGGCATTCACCGACCCGGAGTACGGTCGAGCCACGATCACGGCGTTCCGCGTTCCCCCCGCCACGATCATCGCCTGCACGGTGGCGAACAACGGTCTGGGCGTCTTCCAGAACGTCCGGCTCGTGTGGACGTCGGTCTATCCCGCCAGCGGGGTCAGGCTCACACTCACCCAGGGAGCGACGACAGCAGTGGTCCCGGCGGCGAACATCACCACGACAGGTCCTGCCGGCGGCCTCTACACCCACACCGCCGTCCTCACCCAGAGTCTGCTCGCCAGCCTCATCTCCAACCTTCTCGGCAGCACCACGACATTGACGGTGACCAACCTCCTGGCCGGTACGTCCTGGGTGTCGGCCGGGACCTCGCGCCAGCTGTCGATCGCGCTGCTCGGGCTCAACGCGTCCTGCACGTGAGTTCGTGCGGTGCGGACCGGCTCAGTCGGCGAGTGCGAGAGCGCGGAACGCATCGCGCTCGCGCAGGTGCTCGCGCCGGCTGGCGGCGGCGGCCGCCGCGGCATCCGCGATGCGGGTCGGCACCTGCTGACCGGTGGTGCGCCGGTAGAGCTCGTCGATGAGATCTGTGGCGAGGCCCACGAGCTTCGCGATCTCGCGGTCGTCGCGGTCGATCCAGACGCAGCGGGGTTCGTCATGGATGGGGGAGAAGTCGACGTGCTCCTCCCAGACGAAGAGCGTGCGCTCGGCGCCCAGCACGTGCTGCTGCCACCACACCTGGCGCAGGTAGGTGCGGGGGATGCCGCGGAACGCCTTGTTCGTGGTCTTGATCTCCGCGAGCTTCACGCGACCGTCGGCGTCGACGGCGATACCGTCGGGAGTCGCGAGATGGCGGTGCTCGACCTCGGCGCGGAACAGGGCGGAGGAGGGGAGGATGCCGTGCGTCGCCGCCACCCAGGCGGCGATCTCGGGCTCGCGGCGGCGTCCGTGATCGGTGTAGGCGTTGCCTCCGAACCGGGGCCCGCCGCCGAGCTTGGAGTCGGCGGCGCGGGCGATGGACCGCTCGCTCGTGAGTCCGGCGACATCCGTGGCGGTGATCCCACGGGACCGTGCCCGCATCCAGGCGACGCGGTCGCGGGAGTCCGCGACGATGCGAGCTTGGAGTTCGGGGGTCACCTATCGAGGGTAACCCCGGTCGCCGACTCTCCCTCCCGCACACGCCGCCCGGGGCGTTCCCTCGGGCGTTCGACCCCGGCAGAGACTCAGCTGTGCGTCGGCCACGCCTCCGGGCCGGCGGATCCGGCGACGTAGTCGTCGAGCGGCACATCGCCCCGCTGCCACGCCTCGAGGATGGGGGCGACGATCCGCCACGACTGCTCGGCGGCGTCTCCCCGCACGGCGAGCATCGGATCCCCGTCGAGGACGCCGGACAGCACCTCGGCGTACGCCTTGAGCGCGCCCTCGCCGAGCTCCGCGGACAGGATCGCGCGTTCCAGCTCGAGCGGGTCCTCGGATGCGTTCAGGTTCAGCTCGAGCGACATCCGGTCGGGACCGAGCGAGAAGCGCAGCACCGCTCCGTCGGACGTGCCGGTGAGCCCGCGGGGCAGATGGCGGACAGGACGGAAGCGCACGACGATCTCTCTGGCGGGCGTTCCGAGGGCCTTGCCGGAGCGGAGCCGGAACGGGATTCCCGCCCAGCGCGCGTTGCGGACCTCGAAGGTCGCCTCGGCGAGCGTCTCGGTCTCCCGACCCGGGTCGACGCCGGGTTCGTCGACGTACGAGGGCTTCGCGGTGCCGTCGATCTCTCCCGCGGTGTAGCGGGCGCGGCGAGACGACCCGGCGGGGTCGTCGCCCCACACGGTGGTCGCGCGGAGCACCGCGCCGGTCGCGGCGCGGAAGTCGACCTCGTCGAGGGTGGCGGGCTCTTCCATCGCGAGCACGGCGAGCACCTGGAGCAGATGACTCTGGATCATGTCGACCAGTGCGCCGGCCTTGTCGTAGTAACCCGCACGCCCCTCGAGCGCCAGCGCTTCGTCGTAGACGATGTCGATGGACTCGATGCTCTCCGCAGACCAGAGCGGTTCGAGGATGCGGTTCGCGAACCGTGCGCCGAGGAGGTTCAGCGTGGTCGAGCGACCCAGGAAGTGGTCGACGCGGAACACCTGGGTCTCGGGCACGAGGGCGGTGAGGATGCTATTCAGCTCGCGGGCGCTCGACTCGTCGGTGCCGAACGGCTTCTCCATCACGAGCATGGCGCCCGCGGGCAGCATGTCGGGCGTGAGTGCGGCGATGCACGCCGCCGCCACGGCCGGAGGCACTGCGAAGTAGAGGGCCACGCGGCCGGTGAGTCCGCCGAGCAGCGCACGCAGATCGTCGGCGCGCGTGATGTCGGTGCGGGCGTAGGTGACGTCGACACGGGCTGCCGCGTCCTCGGCGTCCATCGAGGCGAAGGCCGTGTCGACGACGGCCCGCAGCTCGGCATCCGTCCACTCCTCGCGATCGGCGCCGACGATCCGCACCGAACGCGCGGGTTCTCTCTTCAGCAGCTGGCCCAGAGCGGGCAGGAGGAGCCGAGAGGTGAGGTCGCCACCTGCACCGAGGATCACCAGCGTCGTCGCATCGGTCATGTTCTCACCGTAATCGCTCCGACCCTCGCGTGAACATGTCAGACTCGGTCGATGCCCGCTCCGATCGAGGACTACGCCCTGCTCAGCGACTGCCGCACCGGCGCGCTCGTCTCGCGAGACGGCAGCATCGACTGGCTGTGCCTTCCGCGTTTCGATTCGTCCTCGGTGTTCGGCGCTCTCCTGGGCGACCCCGGTCACGGATGCTGGACGCTGCGCCCGAGCGATGCCGGGGCGACATCGACGCGGTACTACCTCTCGGACACCTTCATCCTGGTCACCCGGTGGGAGACGGCGGAGGGCGTCGCGGAGGTGCACGAGTTCATGCCGATCCAGCCGACCCGCACCGAGGTCATCCGCAGGATCGTCGGCGTCTCGGGCAGCGTCGAGTTCGACACCGAGCTGCGCCTGCACTTCGACTACTCCCGTCGGCTGCCGTGGGTGCGGCAGGTCGGCACTCCGGATCGCCCGGCGCTGCATGCGACGGCCGGGCCCGAGTCGGTGATCGTGCGCGGCGTGCGATTCCACGCCGAGGACCATCGGCACCGGGCGACGGTGACGGTCGGCCCCGACGAGATCCGGGACCTCACGCTCAGCTGGTTCCTCTCATATGAGCACGCGCCGAAGCCGCTCGACGTCGAAGAGGCGATCGCCGGGACGCGGGCATGGTGGCAGGGATGGGCGAGCGGGATCCGCCACGACGGCCCGCATCGTGACGCCGTCGTCCGCTCTCTGCTGGTGCTGCGTGCGCTCACCAACAAGGACACCGGAGGCATCGTCGCCGCGGCCACGACCTCGCTGCCCGAGGACTTCGACGGCTCGCGCAACTGGGACTACCGCTTCGTCTGGCTGCGGGATGCCGCGCTGACGCTCGAGGCGCTGATCGCTCATGGCTTCCTCGCCGAAGCGCATCAGTGGCGTCGCTGGCTGCTCCGGGCCGTCGCGGGGGAACCGCGGGAGGTGCAGATCATGTACGGGATCGCCGGGGAGCGCGATCTCCTCGAGCGCGAGCTGACCAGTCTCCCCGGTTATGACGGTTCAGCGCCGGTGCGCATCGGCAACGGGGCCGTCGACCAATACCAGGGTGATGTGATCGGCGAGGTCCTGGTCGCTCTCGAGGCGGCCAGGATCGCGGGTCTGGAAGAGGGGGACTTCTCCTGGCCCTTGCAGCGCGCGCTCGTCCAGCAGGTGATCGCGTCGATCGATCGCCCCGACAACGGCATCTGGGAGATCCGGGGCGAGCCGCAGTGGTTCACGCACTCGCGGGTCATGATGTGGGCCGCGCTCGACCGGGGAGTCCGTGCCGTGCGGGAGCACGGTCTCGCCGGCGATGCCGAGCGGTGGGAGGGCGTGCGCGATCGCCTGCGTCGCGAGATCGACGACCGCGGTGTCGATGCGGAGGGCGGCCATTTCGTCCAGCACTACGGATCCGGCGACGTGGATGCCTCGCTGCTGCTGCTGCCGCAGGTCGGGTACTGCGCCGCCGACGACCCGCGCATGCTGCGCACCGTCGCCGAGATCGAGAGTCGCCTGCTCGTGAACGGATTCGTGCGGCGCTACCGCACCGAGTCCGGCGTCGACGGACTCGGTGGAGGGGAGCATCCCTTCATCGCCTGCAGCTTCTGGCTCGTCGAGCAGTATGCGGCGAGCGGGCGCACGGGCGACGCGCAGACCCTCATGGCCGGAGTGATGGCGATGGCGAACGATCTCGGCCTGCTCTCGGAGGAGTACGACGTCGGACACCAGCGGCAGGCCGGCAACACTCCGCAGGCGCTCTCGCACCTGAGTCTCATCCGGGCCGCCGACGCACTCGCCGGGCACCGGGGACGCGCGGCGCACCGGGACTGACGTCCGATTTGAGGGTCGGCGGTCGATGAGGTAGCCTGGGATCAACCGAAGACCGCTGGTCATCGTCGTGCGTGAGAACGCGAGGCGATCGAAGCTCTGCTCAGCAGGGGCCCGCGCAGGACACGAACTTTCAAAGCTCCGTGCGCTTGCGCCGGAGCTTTTCTGTTGCATGCGGTCAGGGGTCGGCGCCTCACCTCCGTGAGGCGCCTCGTACACACCAAGGAGTGACCATGGCGCAGAAGGACGCATCGGTTGCCGAGCTCACGAAGTCATTCGAGAACTCGACTGCCGTTCTGCTGACCGAGTACCGCGGTCTGACGGTTGCCCAGCTCAAGGAGCTGCGCAACAGCATCCGTCAGGACGCTGAGTACGCCGTGGTGAAGAACACGCTGACCAAGATCGCCGCCAACAAGGCTGGCATCACCGCGCTGGACGACGACCTCAAGGGTCCGTCGGCTGTCGCGTTCGTGCATGGCGACTTCGTCGCCACTGCCAAGGCTCTTCGTGACTTCGCCAAGGCCAACCCGCTTCTCGTGATCAAGTCCGGCATCTTCGAGGGCAACGCCCTCTCTGCCGACGAGGTCAACAAGTACGCCGCGCTCGAGAGCCGTGAGGTTCTGCTGGCGAAGGCTGCGGGCATGATGAAGGCGACGATGGGCAAGGCTGCTGCCACCATCGATGCTCTTCGCGAAAAGCTGGAGACCGCTGAGGCCGCGTGAGCGACCCACGATCTCGTTCAACAAACCCACCTATCTAGGAGATACATCATGGCTAAGCTCACCACTGAGGAGCTGCTCGAGCAGTTCGCAGGCCTGACCCTCGTCGAGCTCAACGACTTCGTCAAGGCGTTCGAGGAGAAGTTCGAGGTCACCGCTGCTGCCCCCGTCGCCGTTGCAGGCGCAGGCGGCGGCGCTGCTGAAGAGGTTGAGGAGAAGGACTCCTTCGACGTCATCCTCGAGGCTGCCGGCGACAAGAAGATCCAGGTCATCAAGACCGTCCGCGAGCTCACCTCGCTCGGTCTCGGCGAGGCCAAGGCCGTCGTCGACGGTGCTCCCAAGGCCGTGCTCGAGGGCGCGAACAAGGAAGCAGCCGAGAAGGCCAAGGCTGCCCTCGAAGAGGCAGGCGCCACGGTTACCCTCAAGTAATCCGTTCCAGGTCGCGGCGTGATGCCTCGCCCTGGAAGCGTCTGAACGCTTCACGAAAGCCCCGGGTCCGCCCGGGGCTTTCGTGCGTCCGGGGCGCAGATCCGCAGAGGAGCGGTCAGCGTCGTCCGGCGGTGGAGCTCCGGACGACCAGCGAGGATGTCGTCACGGTGCGCTCGCGCGGAGAATCCGGGTGGTCGATCTGCTGCCGCAGCAGGCGCACTGCCTCGTGGCCCTGTTCGCGCGGTGACTGCCTGATGGTCGTGAGCGCGAACATCTCGGCGTGCTGGTGGTCGTCGACTCCGACGATGCTGAGCTCGGTCGGCACGGCGATGCCGAGGCGACGTGCCGCGATCATCGCGCCGATCGCCGCCTCGTCGCAGACGCCGACGATCGCGGTGGGGCGTCCTCTGCGGTCACCGAGGAGCTCGACGGCGGCGGCGTAGCCGCCGGGCATGGTCGGGCGGCTGTCCGCGATCCTCGCGACCGCCTCGAGTCCCGCCGCGGCGAGAGCCTCGAGATATCCCTCCACGCGCTGGGCGTCGCCGAAGCTGAGATGGTCCGGATCCGTGGATCCGCCGACGAACGCGATATCGGTATGGCCGAGTTCGATCAGGTGCTCGGTGGCGATCCGGGCGGCGGCGATGTCGTCGATCGACACGGCACTGGATCCCTCACTGTACGGACCGACGCTGACGAGCGGTCGCTCGGAGCGGTGCAGACGTTCGAGCTCCTGTGCGCTGGGCTGGATGCCGACCGCGATGATCCCGTCGAACCGTCGCCCGGGCAGCACGACGTCGAACAGGCGCTCGCGGGTCTCGCTGCCTTCGCGGATGCCGTAGAGGGCGAGCTCGTAGTCGAGGGCGAACAGCGATTCCTGGATGCCGGCGAGCAGCTCCGAGAAGAACCAGCGGTCGACCGGCGGCATGATGACTCCGACGGTCTGCGTGCGGCCCGTGGCGAGACTCGTCGCGGAGGAGTGTGCGACATAGGCGAGTTCTCCGGCAGCATCGGCGACCCGCTTGCGGGTGTCTTCCGAGACGTAACCGCGTCCGCTGAGTGCTCGGCTCGCCGTCGCCTTCGACACGCCAGCGCGCGCCGCGACGTCGGCGATCGTGCTCATCCGGTCCTCCTCGACCATGACTGCGACGCGAGCCCCCACCCCTGCGCCGATGACAGCGTAACGGGTCGCAGGGACGAAAAGGAACCGGTTCCACAGGAATTGCGAGGGAGCGCTCCCATGGTTCGTGCCAGGGCGCTGCGAATGGTTGTCAGTCTGTGATCCTGGCTTATTGTGCCGCGGCGTCGGACCCCGATAGGTTGTCCTGGAATCGGTTCCCGATTCTGTGCCGAGGGGCGGCGCGGAATGACGTGGGAGCCGGGAAACTCGAAGAGGAGAATTCACATGGGTCTGTCACAGCGTTCCCGGCGTTACGCGCCAATCGCACTGCTGGGAGTCGCGGGCATCGCGCTCGCCGGTTGTGGTGCTCCCGGCGGCACGGACGGCGGGGGAGAAGGCGGCGGCGGAGACAACACCGTCACGATCTACGGCACGATCGTCGAAGGAGAGGCAGAACTTCTCGCAGAGTCCTGGGCGGACTTCGAGAAGGAGAACGACATCACGATCAAGTACGAGGGCAGCCAGGACTTCGAGACTCAGCTCGGCACCCGTGCACAGGGCGGCAACCCGCCCGACATCGCGATCTTCCCGCAGCCGGGTCTGTTCGCGGACTACGCGGCTCGCGACTTCCTGAAGCCGGCCCCTGACGCCGTCGAGGCGAACGCCAAGGAGTACTGGACGCAGGGGTGGGTCGACTTCGGCACCTACGAGGACGAGTTCTACGGCGCGCCGCTCATGGCGAGCGTCAAGGGCTGGGTCTGGTACTCGCCGACGAAGTTCGCCGAGTGGGGAGTCCAGGAGCCCACGAGCTGGGACGAGCTGCTCACACTGACCCAGACCATCCAGGAGAAGAGCGGCAAGGCACCCTGGTGCGCCGGCTTCGAGTCGGGTGTGGCGACCGGCTGGCCCGGCACCGACTGGATCGAGGACCTCGTGCTCCGCAACGCGGGCGCCGACGTCTACGACCAGTGGGTCAAGAACGAGATCCCCTTCACCGACCCGCAGATCAAGGAGGCGTTCGACGCCACCGGTGAGATCCTGCTCAACCCGGCCTACGTCAACGGCGGCTTCGGCGACGTGCGTTCGGTCAACTCCACGGCATTCGGCGACGTGGCCCCTGCGGTCGCGAGCGGCGAGTGCGCACTGACGCACCAGGCGTCGTTCCTGTCGGGCTTCTTCCCCGAGGGCACGAACATCGCCGAGGACGGCGACGTGTGGGCGTTCCTGCTTCCGAGCCAGAGCGAGGACGAGACGTTCATCACCGGTGGTGGCGAGATCGTCGGCGCGTTCAGCGACGACGAGGCGACGCAGAAGGTGCTCGAGTACCTCTCGAGCCCCGAGTGGGCTGACAGCCGTCTGGCGCTCGGTGGCGTGACGTCTGCGAACAAGGGCGTCGACATCGAGGCCGTCGAGAACCCGATCCTGCAGGAGTCGATCAAGCTGCTCCAGGACGACTCGGTCACGTTCCGCTTCGACGGATCCGACCAGATGCCCGGCGCCGTCGGCTCGGGAACCTTCTGGAAGGGCATGGTCGCCTGGATCAACGGCACCTCGACCGACGAGGTCCTGACCCAGATCGAGACCGGCTGGCCCTCCAGCTGATCGGATGAGGTGGGCCGCCCCGTCGGGCGGCCCACCTTCTCCCTCTCGGTCCGCGCATCGCCGCGCGGACCGCTGATCAGCTCCGTCTCATGAAGGGGAATCCATGAACGCGACTGTGTTCTTCCAATGGATCGGGTCTCTGCCCCCGATCGCCCAGGCTCTCGCCGTGGTCATCGCGTTCGCGGTGGTCGTCGTCGTCATCCTGCTTCTCGTCGACATCGCGCCCCGTAAGGGCGCGCTCTACACCGGCATCCGCCTGGCGATGTGCCTGCTCATCCCGTTCGCGGTGATGTGGTTCTTCAACTCCTATTACTGGGCGATGGGAGTAGCGGTCGCCGTCGGTGCCCTGTTCTTCTTCCTCGACTACCGTTCCCGCGACGGAGCCGGGTACCTGATCCAGCTCGTGGCATTCATGGCCCCGGCCATGCTGCTGCTGCTCGCGGGCCTGATCCTGCCGTCCATCCAGACGGTATACGCGTCGTTCTGGAACTCCACCGGCAGTGACTTCGTCGGCTTCTCGAACTACCTCTGGATCTTCACGCAGTCCGACGGCGTCACCTCGGTCGTGAACACGATCGTCTGGGTGCTCCTGGTCCCGACGCTCTCGACCATCGTCGGTCTGGCCTACGCGGTGTTCATCGACAAGACCCGCGGCGAGAAGATCTACAAGCTCCTCGTCTTCATGCCGATGGCGATCTCGTTCGTCGGCGCGAGCATCATCTGGCGCTTCGTCTACGCCTACCGCGGTCCGGAGTTCGAGCAGATCGGTCTGCTCAACCAGATCCTGGTCTGGTTCGGCGGAGAACCGCAGCAGTTCCTGCTCAACGGACCGTGGAACAACCTCGCCCTCATCGTCGTGCTGATCTGGGTGCAGACCGGTTTCGCGATGGTCGTCCTGTCGGCGTCGATCAAGGGAGTTCCCACAGAGCTCCTCGAAGCGGCCGAGCTCGACGGCGCGAACGCGTGGGAGCGATTCCGTTCGGTGACGATCCCGTCGATCCGCCCCGCGCTGATCGTCGTCCTCACCACCATCTCGATCGCCTCGCTGAAGGTCTTCGACATCGTCCGCACGATGACCGGTGGCAACTACGGCACCTCGGTGCTCGCGAACGAGATGTACACGCAGTTCTCCAAGTTCGAGGCGGGACGCAGCGCTGCGCTCTCCGTCATCCTGTTCATCCTGGTGCTCCCGATCGTGATCTACAACGCGCGCCAGATCAAGAAGCAGCGGGAGATCCGATGACCGACACCGTGAACTCAGACACCGGACAGAGCACGAGGGCGATCACCACCGCCGGACGCTTCGAAGCCTCGGCCGGCCGCGCGCGCAAGCGCCTGAGCCGTCCGTGGGCCACTGTCGCGTCGATCGTGATCGCCGTGGTGTGGACGATTCCGACGCTCGGGCTGTTCATCTCGTCGTTCCGTGAGAGGGACGCGATCGAGACGAGCGGCTGGTGGACGGTCTTCACCAACCCGCAGCTGACGCTCGACAACTATGTCGCCGTGCTGCAGTCCGGAACGACGCAGCTGACGATCCTGGAGTCGTTCTTCAACTCCATCGTGATCACGATCCCCGCCACGCTCATCCCGCTGATGATCGCGGCGATGGCGGCCTACGCGTTCTCCTGGATCGACTTCAAGGGACGCAACGCGCTGTTCATCTTCGTGTTCGCGCTGCAGATCGTGCCGATCCAGATGGCTCTCGTGCCGCTGCTGTCGTCGTTCTCGCGGGGCATCAACCTGTTCGGCGTCCAGGTGACGCAGGGACTGGACGCCTCGGGCGGCTACGCACAGGTGTGGATCGCGCACACGATGTTCGCGCTGCCGCTGGCGATCTACCTGCTGCACAACTTCATGTCGGAGATCCCGGGGGAGATCATCGAGGCGGCTCGCGTCGACGGCGCCTCCCGCGGACAGATCTTCTTCCGGATCGTGCTTCCGCTGACGATGCCGGCGATCGCGTCGGTGGCGATCTTCCAGTTCCTGTGGGTGTGGAACGACCTGCTCGTCGCCCTCGTGTTCGCCGACGGCGCCGCCTCGCCGATCACGAAGGTGCTCGCCGAGATCACCGGTCGCGGCGAGGGATGGTACCTGCTCACCGCAGGAGCCTTCGTGTCGATCATCGTCCCGCTGATCGTCTTCTTCTCGCTCCAGCGGTACTTCGTGCGAGGACTCCTGGCGGGGTCCACCAAGGGCTGATCGGCTCTCGGAGACAGGTCGAGCACACGATGCCGCGATCGGGCGCAACACAGCCCCGGTCGCGGCATCGTCGCACGTACGCTGTGAACATGAAGTACGCAGACTCCATCGTCGACCTCGTCGGCGACACGCCCCTCGTGAAGCTCCAGCACGTCACCGAGGGCGTGGAGTGCACGGTTCTCGTGAAGCTCGAGTACCTCAACCCCGGCGGCTCCGCGAAGGACCGCATCGCCTCGCGCATCATCGACGCGGCCGAGGCCTCGGGCGACCTGCGGCCGGGCGGCACGATCGTCGAGCCGACCAGCGGCAACACCGGCGTCGGACTCGCGCTGGTCGCCCAGCAGCGCGGGTACAAGTGCGTCTTCGTGCTGCCGGACAAGGTCGGCGAGGACAAGATCGACGTGCTGCGCGCCTATGGTGCCGAGGTGGTCGTCACTCCGACCTCGGTGGCGGCCGACAGCCCCGAGTCGTACTACAGCGTGAGCGACCGGCTCGCCCGCGAGATCCCCGGGGCGTTCAAGCCCAACCAGTACGAGAACCCCAACGGGCCGCGCAGCCACTACGAGACCACCGGCCCCGAGATCTGGCGAGACACCGACGGCCGCGTCACGCACTTCGTCGCCGGGGTCGGCACCGGGGGCACGATCACCGGAACCGGCCGGTATCTGCGGGAGGTGTCGGACGATCGGGTCCGCATCGTCGGAATCGACCCCGAGGGCAGCGTCTACAGCGGCGGCACCGGGCGCCCGTACCTGGTCGAGGGAGTCGGCGAGGACATCTGGCCCGGCGCCTACGACCCGAGCGTGCCGCACGAGATCGTCGCCGTCGACGACGCCGAGTCGTTCGCGATGACCCGGCGGCTCGCGCGAGAAGAGGGCATCCTCGTCGGAGGCTCCAGCGGCATGGCCGTGGTCGGCGCGCTGCGGGTGGCGCGTGACCTTCCGGCGGACGCCGTGATGGTGGTGCTGCTGCCGGATGGCGGGCGCGGGTATCTCGGCAAGATCTTCAACGACGGCTGGATGCGCTCGTACGGCTTCAGCGAGGTGGAGGAGGGCGAGACCGTCGGCGACGTGCTCGCCGCGCGCACGGCCCGCCTGGGGGAGGGCATCCCCGATCTGGTGCACGCGCATCCGACCGACACCGTGCTCGAGGCCATCGGCATGATGACCGAGTACGACGTCTCTCAGCTGGTGGTGCTGAGCGCCGAGCCGCCGGTCATGATGGGCGAGGTCGTCGGCACGGTCGACGAGAAGGGGCTGCTGGACCTGCTGTTCCGAGGCGATGCGAAGCCCGCGGACGCCGTGGGCGATCATGTGGGGGACAGGCTGCCCCTCATCGGCATCCACGCGCCGATCGCGCAGGCACGTGCGGCGCTCGCCGACGTCGACGCGCTGCTCGTCACCCTCGACGGCAAGCCGCACACGGTGCTCACGCGACAGGACCTGCTGTCGTACATCTCCCGCTGATCCCGCACGGACGCCGGACGTAACAGGAGCGGATGCGGTCGCCGGAGCGGACGTAGGCTGAGGGACATGTCCGAGCATGCCTTCGCCACCAGAGCCATCCACGCAGGTCAGGCGCCTGACCCGACCACCGGGTCGATCATCCCGCCGATCTATCAGGCCTCGACCCATGTGCAGGACGGCATCGGCGGGTTCCGAGACGGGTACGAGTACAACCGAGCCGGCAACCCGACACGGTCATCGCTCGAGACGCAGCTCGCCGCACTCGAAGGCGGCGCGAGCGCGCTGTCGTTCGCGTCGGGGCTCGCTGCGGAGGATGCGCTGCTGCGCGGCATCCTCCGACCGGGCGATCACATCGTGCTCGGCAACGACGTCTACGGCGGCACCTACCGACTGCTCACCAAGGTGCTCGCGCCCTGGGGCATCGAGACCACGACGGTCGAGCTGTCGAACGTCGACGAGCTGCGCGCGGCGATCCGGCCCGAGACGAAGATCGTCTGGGTCGAGACGCCCAGCAACCCGCTGCTGAAGATCGTCGACATCGAGCTCATCGCCGAGATCGCCCACGCGGCCGGGGCGATCGCCGTCGTCGACAACACCTTCGCCTCACCGGCACTGCAGCAGCCGCTCTCGCTCGGCGCCGATCTCGTCGTGCACTCGACCACGAAGTACCTCGGCGGGCACTCCGACGTGCTGGGCGGTGCTGTCGTGTTCCGCGACGACCGTTTCTTCGAGCAGGTCAAGTTCCAGCAGTTCGCGGTGGGTGCGGTCTCCGCGCCTCTCGACGCCTGGCTCACGACCCGCGGCATCAAGACGCTCGCGGTGCGGGTGCGCCAGCACTCCGAGAACGCGCAGGCCATCGCCGAATGGGCAGCCGGCCGCCCGGAGTTCGCGACCGTGTACTACCCGGGGCTCGCCTCTCACCCGGGGCACGACGTCGCCACGCGGCAGATGAGCGGGTTCGGCGGGATGCTGTCACTCGGTCTCTCCGCCGGTGCCGATGCAGCCAAGTCGTTCGCGGAATCGACCGAGCTGTTCCAGCTCGCGGAGTCCCTCGGCGGTGTCGAGTCGCTGATCGGATACCCGCCGGACATGACCCACGCCTCGGTGCGGGGCACCGCGCTCGCCGTGCCCGAGAACGTCGTTCGGCTGTCCGTCGGCATCGAAGGCGTCGACGACCTGATCGCCGACCTCGAGCAGGGGCTCGCTCGCCTCGGCTGACCCCTCAGCGTCGATGGCGCACGCAGGTGGGCGCGAGCGGGCTGTAGCATGGGGACTTCGCCCGGATCGAATCGATTCGACTTCCGTCGCGGATTCGGCCGCTCTCGCGACGTGATCCCTCGCGACTCACCTGATCCCCCCCAACTCCGGAAGGACCGTCGTGCCCGACGCTCCACGCACTGACTCCATCCCGACCGCCCCCGCTCCTGAGCGGACCGCCACGGGCAGCATCCGCATCCCGTCGTCGACGGGCGCGATCCGCACGCTCGGCTCGAACCCGGCCACCGCGCCGATCATGCTGCACCCCGGCGACTCGATCTCGAACGGCCGTCGAGCCCTGTACATCGTGCTGCTCGGCGCGCTCACCGCGCTCGGCCCGTTCACGATCGACCTGTATCTGCCTGCCTTCCCGGTGCTGGAGCAGGACTTCGAGACCACGGCGGCAGCGATCCAGCTGACCCTGACGGGCACGATGATCGGCTTCGCGCTCGGCCAGCTCGTCGTGGGGCCGCTCAGTGACAAAGTGGGCCGCCGAATCCCGCTGATCGTCGTGACAGCGCTGCACGTGCTCGCCAGTGCGGCGGCGGCGTACGCGCCCACCCTTCCGCTGCTCAGCGGCGCGCGAGTCTTGATGGGCGTGGGAGCGGCCGCGGGCGGCGTCGTCGCCATGGCCATCGTCCGCGATCTGTTCGGCGGCCGCAGGCTCGTGGTGATGCTGTCGCGGCTCGCCCTCGTGTCGGGCGTCGCCCCGGTGATCGCCCCGCTGATCGGCTCATGGCTGCTCACGCTGATGCCGTGGCGCGGCATCTTCGTCGTGCTGGCCCTGTACGGCGTCGTGATGCTCGTGTCGGCCATCGTCTTCATCCCCGAGACGCTGCCGATCGCACGCCGCCAGGAGAAGGGCGGCGCGACAGTTATGCAGCGCTACCGCTCGGTGTTCTCCGATCGCGTCTTCATCGGCGTGCTGATCATCGGGGGCATGACCTTCTCGGGTCTGTTCTCGTACCTGTCTGCCTCGCCGTTCCTGTTCCAGCAGACGCACGGGCTCGACGCGCAGCAGTACGGTCTCCTGTTCGCGGTCAACTCGCTCGGTGTCGTCGCCGGCGTGCAGACGGCCTCGCGACTCGCCGCGCGCTTCGGACCGCAGTGGGTCATGGCCTACTCGACGGCGGTCCTGCTTCTCGCGGGCATCGCCATCATCGTGACCGATCAGCTCGGCCTCGGGCTGTGGGGCACGGTCATCCCGCTGTTCGTCTTCATGACAGCCTGTGGCTTCACCTTCCCGAACGTGCAGGTGCTCGCTCTCGACAGGCACGGCAAGGCCGCGGGCACCGCGGCGTCCGTGATCGGAGCCACGAACTTCGGCGTCGCAGGGCTGATCTCGCCGGTCGTCGGCTGGGTCTCTCAGGGTGCGGGGATCACCGCCACGACCATGGCCTCCGTGATGGTCGGATGCGCGGCCATCGGGGTCCTGTCACTGTGGCTGATCGTGCGTCCACGGACTGTCGGCATGCTGGCTCCCTGACTTTCAGCTTCCGACCGGCAGAATGGTTCGATGAGATCACGAACGCTGCTGTGGTGGGGAATAGGGATGCTCGTCGCGGCGACGCTCCTCGGAGCGGCGATCGTGTTCGGGTACACCGAGCCTCCCGGCTTCGACACCTGGTGGAACGAGACGATCAGCACGTACCGCACCGACGCGATGCTGTCGTTCGCGTTGGTGCTGAACAGCATCGGCGGCGGGTGGATAGCGATCCTGCTCGTTCCGCTGCTGCTGATCACCGCTCTTCTCGTGGCTCGGCGATGGCAGGCCGCCGTGTTCGCCGCTGTGGCGTTCCTCGCGAGCGCCGGCGCCGTGCAGCTGCTGAAGCACCTGTTCGGACGAGCGCGCCCGGAGGACATGATCGTCGTGAGCGACTACGGATCGTTCCCCTCGGGGCACGCCGCCAACGCGGCGACGATCGCGATGGTCCTGTGGCTGGTCTTCCCTCGCGTGTGGACCGCGATCCTCGGCATCCTCTGGGTGGTCGCGATGGCGCTCTCGCGTACTCTCCTGTCGGTGCACTGGGCCACCGACACGCTGGGCGGTGCGCTGGTCGGCGCCGGCGTCGTTCTCGTGCTGGGGGCCTGGCTGCTGCCGTGGGTGCAGTCGACGTCGCAGCGGGACGACCCCGCAGTCGCGCCGGTAGGCTGACACCGTCCACATCGCATCGAGGAGCAGCATTGTCGCGCATCCGTCCGTATCGTCCGTCCGACCGCGCCGCCCTCTACGATGTCTGCGTCAGGACTGCGGATGCCGGAGCCGACGCGACCGGGATCTTCTCGGACGACTCGCTCTGGGGTGACCTCTTCGCCGTGCCGTACGTCGAACGCCACCCCGACCTCGCCTGGGTCGTCGAGACCGACGACGAGCGCGTGATCGGCTACATCGTGGCGACGGACGACACGGATGCCTTCGCGACCTGGTTCCGCGACGAGTGGTGGCCTAGGCGACAGGAGCGGTACCCGAGGGTCGACGAGCCGAGCACCCGTGAGGATCGCATGATCGAATACGGCTATGCGCAGGCCCCGGGCCGGGACGCGAACGCGGAGGAGTACCCCGCGCACCTGCACATCGACCTCCTGCCCGAGACCCAGGGTCAGGGACTCGGGCGCCAGCTGATCGAGACGCTCTTCAGCGAACTGCGCCGTCGCGGAGTGCGGGGGCTGCATCTGGGCATGGACCCGAACAACACGGGCGCCGCCGCCTTCTACAAGCGGCTGGGCATGACACCGCTCCCTGCGGAGCCGGGCGGACAGAGCTTCGGCGTGACGTTCGACTGAGCTCTCGGCCGGGCGGCGGGACTCCGGTGCTCGCTGCGCTCGCGCCTCCCCGAATCCCACGGTGCTCGATAAAAAGCATGAAGGGCCCCCGCTGGCGCGGAGACCCTTCATGCTTTTTGGCGGTGACGGCGGGATTCGAACCCGCGGTTGCTTGCACAACACACGCTTTCCAAGCGTGCTCCTTCGGCCGCTCGGACACGTCACCAAGGAACAACCTGAACAGTCTATCCGATCGGGTGGGCAGCCCATGACCAGCTCGTGTGAGGAGCCTCATACGGCGGGATGCTGCTCCACCGGTATGCGATCTGTCCGAGCCTTGCGCCCGCAAAGCGATGCTCTCTAGCCTCGAACGTAGGCACTATGCAGTCATATAAGAGCGCACGGCCAGGGTGTGTGAGCCCGGCCGCGCAGCCGACACCGATCGGCGAACTCGTCTCGGAAGGACGTTCATGGCGACAGACCCTCTGCCCACCGTGGCCAGCACTCCTGTGCGCACCGCGTTGCGCCTGGCACACTCCCGCGCTCTCGCAGACCTCGGCCTCGATGCGATCGGCCGTTCACGCTTCGGATGGCGCGACCGGTCGATCGGCTCAGCCGTCGAACGGGCCGGCTCCTCATACTGGTTGCGAGTCGTCTGGGCTCGAAGCGAGTGGGCGAGGAGCTCGTGGTGGGTCGGCAACCAGGACGCGATGACCATCACCGGGGTCGAGAAGCCCCGACTGATCGACGCGCGGGCGTGGGAGGAAGGACCGCTGGTGTATCGGGCCGACCTCATGAGCCTGCTTCCCGGTCGGGTGTGCGCTCCGACATCCGTGCTCGAGCGGACGCCCGGGCTGGACGAGACGTGGTGGACCGCGCTCGAACGCAACCTCGACGCCGTCGCGGCGACGCCGACGGACCGCACCGTGCTCGATTCCGAGATCATGCGCCGCAGGATCGGCGTGTTCTTCGGCATCGACCTCGACGTCGACCAGGACGACTGGGTGGCGAGCCACGGCGACCTGCACTGGAACAACCTTCACCGGGAGCCGTTCGCGATCGCCGACTGGGAGTCCTGGGGTCTGGCGCCGCGCGGCTATGACCCGGCGTTCCTGCTCGGACACTCCCTGGCCGTTCCGCACGTGGCAGATCAGATCGCGCGGCGATTCCGTCGGGACCTCGAGACCGAGAGCGGCATCGTCTCTCAGCTGTACGTGATGACGAAGCTGCTCACACGTGCGGACGCCGGAGAGCACGTCGGACTCGTGCCCGCGGTGCATCGTCACGTCGGGCGGCTTCTCGGCACTCGGGTGCCGCTGCGGCGTCGGGCTCCCGCTCGTGCGACGTAGGATCTCTGGGTGGCAACCCCCAAGATCGTCCTCTTCTACGTCTTCACCCCGCTCGCCGATCCGGATGCGATCCGGGTGTGGCAGCGCGACCTCGGCGAAGCGCTCGGGCTGCGCGGACGGCTCCTCATCTCGAAGGACGGAGTCAACGGCACGTTGGGCGGTGACCTTCTGGCGCTGAAGAAATGGGCGCGGTCATTCCGGGCCTATGCGCCCTTCAAGAACGCCGACATCAAGTGGAGCGAAGGCACCGGCGTCGACGCCGATGGTCGCAGCGTCGACTTTCCGAAGCTCAGCGTCAAGGTGCGCGACGAGATCGTGTCATTCGGAGCACCGGGCGAATTGCGGGTCGATGAGAACGGCGTCATCGGCGGCGGCACTCGGCTCACACCGGAAGAGCTGCACGAGCTGATGGGGGAGCGAGGCGACGAGGTCGTGTTCTTCGACGGACGCAACGCGCTCGAGGCGCAGATCGGCCGCTTCCGGGGAGCGGTCGTGCCCGACACCGAGACGACTCGCGACTTCGTGCAGCTGCTCGACTCGGGTGCCTACGACGACCTCAAAGGCAAGCCGGTCGTCACCTACTGCACGGGCGGCATCCGCTGTGAGGTGCTCTCGAGCCTGATGACAGCCCGCGGGTTCGGCGAGGTGTACCAACTCGAGGGCGGCATCGTCCGCTATGGCGAGCAGTACGGTGACGAGGGCCTCTGGGAGGGGTCACTCTACGTGTTCGACAAGCGCGGCTCCGTCGACTTCTCCGACCACGCGGCCGTCATCGGCGAGTGCGTCGGCTGCGGTGTGCCGACCAAGCGCACCGCGAACTGCCCGGACCCCGCCTGCCGCACCCAGTTCGTCGTCTGCGAATCCTGCGACTCGGTGCGCTGCGAGCTGCACGCCGCCTGATCCCCTGGCCAGCACCTTCGGCAGTCGCGGTACTACTCAGACGAGCAGCGGCACGTCGGTGCGGCGGCTGACGAAGAGCGATCGCGGCAGCAGGAACGCGTGGACCCTCGTCCAGCGATCGACGCTGCGGCGCAGTTGAGCCGTCACATCGATCAGAGCGGCGTCGAGATCTCGGGCCGCGCTCGCCGAGGGGCGCGCATAGCTCGCCTGCTCGACTGCGGCGACGAGCACTCTGATGGCGTCGGCATTCACGCCGCTGTCTCTCACGAGGTCATCGCCGCGCATGCGAGGGGTCTCGGCGTCCGACAGGGGTACGCGCAGATCCTGCATGGTCGCCCGCAGCTCGGCCCACGCGGCTCCGGCGTCACCGTCCCGCGCGCGCCCGCGTCGCGCGAACCGCAGCGCGAGACGAGCGAATGCGGGCATCAGCAGCACCACCAGCACCCCGAGAGTCGTCAGCACGACGGGAGTGGGGTCGAGCTGACGACGCTCCCCGGTCGCGCCGGCGTTGTCGCCGGCATCCTCACGCTCGAGCTCCGGTCCCGAGGTCTGCTCGGTGCTGGGAGCCGCCGTCGGAGCGGGCGTCGCGGCGCCGCCCGTGCCCCCGCCCGTCGTCGCCGCGGCGCTGAAGGCCGTCGGAACCCCGAGAGACGCCGTCGGTTCGAACGGGACCCAGCCGACGCCGGGGAAGAGGACCTCGGGCCATGAGTGCAGCTGGTCGCTCGAGACCGAGTACACCGCCTCATTGCCGCGCGTCGTCTCGGTCAGCGCACCGGGAAGGTAACCGACGACGATGCGCACCTCCATGTCGAGGCTCTCCGCCATGAGTGCGAACGCCCCGGCGAAGTGGATGCAGTATCCCGACCGCACCTCGAGGAACTCGGCGACCGCATCGGCTCCGGTGCCGTCGAAGCCCTCATCGACAGGGGTCTCGAGAGAGTAGGCGAACTGGCTCCGGAACCACGACTGGAGCGCGACCAAGCGGTCGTAGTCGTTCGTGGCGTCCGCCGTTACCTCGGCCGCCGTCTCGCCGATCACGTCCGGCAGGTCGACCGGCTCGGCATCGGGGTCGACGATCGGCGAAGCGGCGGGAAGCGCGCGGATCTGCTCGAGAGTCGGTGAGACCTCGAGCGACCGCACCGTGTAGTCGTTGCCGACGGCATCCCCGTTGCGAGACGCGAGAGTGCGGTTCTCGGGGCTCACCCGCCAGGCGGCGGAAAGTCCCTGCACGCCGGTCGCGGGGTACGGCACGGGGAGCCATGAACTCGACATCCGGATCACGCGGATGGAGGTGTTCTGGTCGGTCGTCTCGATGTCGTCCGCCCACTCGTCGGGGCCGAATCCCTCGCTCTGCGCCTGCAGGTCGCCGCGATCGGGCTCCCACACGCGCCCGTCGAACGACGACAGCGTCGTGAGTCGCAGGTAGGGCGCGGTGTCCGCCGTCGTCGCCAACGTGAGCACCTCGACAGGGTTCGGCTGTCGCAGGTCATCGCCGAGGCGCAGCGACGCATCGACGGTGACCCCCGTACCTGTACCCGTGAGAGTGGCCGAGACCGGCAGCACCGGTGCGACGATCACCGTCGCCGCGAGCGCAGCGACGCCGACGCCGGCGGCGACCGCCACGGATGTCCGCCGCGGCGAATCGGGATTCTGCGCCGCCGTGTACCGCAGCAGCACGAGGATCAGGATGCCGAGCAGCACGAACCAGACGACGTTCACACCCCCGAGAGTGGCGATCATCGGCATGGATCCGACGACGGCGGTGAGGAGGCTGGCGAGGATCGCGCCGCGCTGGGCGACGAGCTGGTCGAGCAGGATGGCGACGACGCCGAACCCCAGGCCCATCACCGCCTGGAGCCCCGGTGATGCGGCGAGCGGGGCCGAACCGAAAGCGATCTCCTCCCAGGCAGCGGCAGCGAGAGCCTGGAAGGTGTAGAACGTCGCTTCGGTGGGCACGACGCCGAACACCGCGGTGTCGCCCGCGACGAGCAGGATGACGGTGCCCATCACCACCAGGATCTGGACGGCGATCGTGACGAGGTCGCGTGCCCAGGCCGGACGGCCGCGCATCAGCGTGCGACACGTCATGCCCGTGAGCGCCGTGACGACGATCACGGCGAGCACCGCGAACGACCAGCTGCCGGGTTCGATGACCGAGGTGAACGGCCACATCGCGACGAGCCCGGCCGCCGCAGCCAGCACCGACGGCAGGACGGTGCCGACGGGCAGCTCGTGCTCGCGGTGCCACGACAGGCGGGATCCGCGTTCAGCCTGTCGTTCAGCTCGGGACATCGGTCGCTCCCCGGTGGTCCGCGATGCCGCCGATGCGGTCGGGCAGCACGTCCTCCCACGCCTCTGCGATGTCGTCGCCGAGTCTCGCGAAGCGCCAGCCGTTCCGCTCGGCCGCCGCGACGACGCCGGTGCCCGGTGCGGTCGCGAACAGCATCGGCGCTGCCGCTCCGGACGGGCGCAGCAGGGCGGCATCCTCGTCGTCGATCTCGCCTGTGATGTAGACGAGCGGACCCGGAGGTGTGCCACCGACCAGAGTCGGGAGGTCGCGGGGCTCGCCGCGCGGGCCGACCAGCGCGAGGGCGACGAGAAGGCCGTCCCGATCGTCTTCGTGGCCGCGCAGCGTGCCCAGCAGAGTCCCGCCGCTGTCGATCACATCGACGCCGTATCCCTCCTGCACGAGGTGCACGGCGACGGAGGCGCACATCGACACCGCGGTCTCGAAAGCGGGGTCCTCGGCATCACCCGGGCGCGCCCAGCGTGCGGCGCTGCGGTCGAGGATCACGAGAGCGTCGGGGCTGGACTCCTCCTCTTCCTGCCGCACCATCAGCTGTCCGCGATGCGCGGTCGCCCGCCAATGGATGCGGCGCATCGAGTCGCCCGGGATGTAGCGGCGCGGCGAGAGATTGTCGCTGCCCTGCCCGAGCCGGCTCGAGGACGTGTGCGCGGTCCCGCCGGCGGCCCCGACCTTGACGGTCAGCGGCGCGAGCGTGAACACCTCAGGGACGACGGTGACCGTGCGCGTCTCGCCGAACGCCTGCTCGCGCTGCGCGAGACCGAACGGGTCGACGGTGCGCACCACCAGTGGGCCGATCGGCCACACGCCGCGACGGACGCCGGTGATCAGATAGGTCAGCTGGCCGGTCTCGGACGGGTACTCGCCCGCCGAGTCGCCGCTCACCGCGGGCGGTAGCACGTCGCGCCAGAGGCCGCGGGGAACGCGCAGGGCCCGCAGGGTGAAGCGCAGGGTCACTCGCGAGGTCTCCGACACGGTCAGCAGGTCGGTCGAGACCTGCCGCGTGACGGTGCCCGTGCGCCGCGGCAGTCGCACGACGAGAACCGAGAAGACGGTGAGCACGAGAAGGAGGATGCCGATGTAGAGGAGGATCGGCGCGCCCAGCATGTTCGCCGCGATCAGGCAGCCGAGACCGGAGAGGAGCGCACCCGTTCCCCGCAGGGTGAGGGTTCGACGGCGAGGCATGGCGAGCGGCGGGTCAGGAGCGCGCGGTCACGGGCACCCGCACGCGCTCGACGATCTGCCGCAGAGCCGCCTCGACCGGCTGGGCTCCGGCGCGGTGCGCGCCGCGGGCGGGAAGGAGACGGTGGGCGAAGACCGGGACGATCAGCGCGGTCACGTCGTCCGGGATCACGAAGTCGCGTCCGTCGAGCGCCGCCCACACCTTCGCGGCGCGGATCAGCTGAAGAGTCGCCCTCGGGCTCGCACCCAGGTGCAGATTCGGGTCGGCTCGGGTGGCCTGCGCCAGAGCGACCGTGTACTCCTCGAGCGCCGGCGCGACATGCACGGAGCGCGCCCAGGCGATCAGTCCCGAGATCGACGCCGCGTCGGCGACCGCTCGCACCGCGGCGAGCGGGTTCACGGTGTCTCGCTGTCGCAGCATGAGCGCCTCGGCCGCCGCATCCGGGTAGCCCATCGAGATGCGCATCATGAAGCGGTCGCGCTGTGCTTCGGGCAGCGCATAGGTCCCCTCCATCTCGAGCGGATTCTGGGTCGCGACGACCAGGAACGGATCGGGCAGCATGTGGGTCGACCCGTCGACCGTCACCTGCCCCTCCTCCATGGCCTCGAGCAGCGCCGACTGCGTCTTGGGTGACGAGCGGTTGATCTCGTCGGCGATCACGATGTGCGCGAAAACCGCGCCGCGTTTGAACTCGAACTCGCGATCGACGGGGTTGTAGACGCTCACGCCCGTCACATCGCCGGGGAGGAGGTCGGGAGTGAACTGGATGCGGCGGACGGTCGCATCCACGCTCGCGGCCAGCGCGCGTGCCAGCATCGTCTTGCCGACGCCTGGCACGTCCTCGATCAGCAGGTGTCCCTCGGCGAGCAGGCACACGAGCGCGCTCCGCACGGCATCCGGCTTGCCGTCGATCACCCGTCCGACGGACTCGACGATGGCAGACGTCTGCGCGGCGAACTGCTCGGCGTCGACGACGGCCGGGATCAGGGGCGGGTTCTCTGGCATGCGTTCCCTCTCGCGTGGGCGCTGCGGTGCGCGTGAACCGATCGTAACCCGGCTGCCTACGGTTGGGGTGAGAACCGGCGTCGGGCATCAGCCCCAGACACGAGCCCGGGGTTCTGCGGGGTCCACCCGGCGGTCGGCGCTGCGCGCGACACGCAGCAGGGCGAGTCCCTGCACCCCGCTCAGCTCGTGCAGTGAGCACGTGCCGATCAGGGCCCGCCAATGGTCGCAGAAGCGCTCGGCGTCTGCGCGCCGCCGGGCGATCAGGCGAGGCACTGCGAGAAGCGTGCGTCCGGGGGAGAGGCGGTCGGCGAGGCGTTCGAGCACCCGGACCCGCGGCAGCCCGGCCGCGTCGATGCGCAGCAGGAACCGGGGTGTGCGCACCGGTGCGAAGAGCTCCTCGACGGCATCGGCGATCACGCGTGCGTCCGAGACGGAGCCGCCGAGCTCGATGCGGATGCGGGTGGGGTCGGCGTCGTCCGGCCGCGCAGTGATCGCTGACTCGTCGATCCGCCCGACGCGTCCTGCCTCCTCCAGCGTGCGGGCGACGGCGACCGCCGCGGCTCGGTAGATCTCGGCCGGCCTCGAGCGATCGCGCAGAGAGCGGACGAGCATGCGCACAGCGGATGCGGTCGCAGCGACAGCGCCCCCGATCAGCGCGAGCGCGACCCCGAAGGCAGGGGCGAAGGAGACCCCGAAGAGCGCGAGCGGGGTGACGAGCACGCCTGTCGTCGCGGCGCCGGCGAGGAAGCCGCCGACCGCTCCCGCCCTCGCCGTCTGCGCGGCGCGAAGCAGTGGGGCGCGGGTCGTCCGACGGATCGACACCGTCTCCCGTTCGTGGGCACGGTACGGCTCGCCGATCCGCCACTCCTCCCTCGTCCGACTCCGAGAGGGCCACTGCGCGCGCGCGAGGGCGCCGAGATCCGCGATCGTCGTCGACGGGTCCTTGTCGAGCACACGAGTCCACGCCTCGACGGCGGGTGGGGTGAGTGCATGACCCAGTCCGCTGACGATCCGGCCGTCGCCCTCGGCGCTCAGGCCCCACAGATGCGAATGCCGACGACGGAGTCGCAGGGACTCGGACGCATCGTCGAGGTCGACGTGCGACGGGATCAGGCAGACGGCCGACCAGTTGTGCGCGACCTTCTCGGGCCATGCCGGATCGAGCCTCAGGGTGCGCCCCCGCAGCTGCTGGGTGCCCGACGAGGTGGCCACGGTCGTGAGATCGACGAGGGTGTTCACCGACGGGCAGTCCCAGCCTTCGCCGAGCAGCCCCCGGGTGCCGACGAGCAGGCGCACATCGTCTCGGCGGATCAGCTCGGACACGGCCGCGACGACTCGTCCGCTTCCGGCGGCGCGCACCTGCAGGTCGCGCACGGGACCGGTGCCCTCCGCGATGCCGACCGGCTCGCCGAGCAGTTCTTCGAGCGCGACCGCGATGTCGGCGGCGTCGTCGGCGCGGACACGCAGGTGCTGCGAGGTCAGCAGCACGGGGCGCAGTCGGGAGGTGACAGCGTCGACGGCGAGGAGGCCGAACGTGCGGAGCGCCCCGGCGGGTGCGTCACCGGCCAGACCGCGGCTGTTGCCGTGCTCGACGAAATCGGTCACGACGACCGCGCGGATCCGATCGCCGTCGGCGCCGGCGAGTTCTCGCTGGAGGATCTCGACGGCCGCGTGGTCCTTGGCGGCGGAGAACGCCAGAGTGGTCTCGATCGGGTTGCGGCCGCGTCGGATACCCCGGTCGGTCAGCGCGTACCCGAAGTCCGCGAGCGAGCGCCGCACGTACTCCCACTGGCGCACGGCAGAGGGATCCGAGAGCAGCCGTGCCTGGGCGAACCGTGACAGGACCGTCAGCAGGTCGTCGGTCGTGCATCGGTCGAGCAGGGCCGGCGGGATGGAGGCGATGAGCGGATGCTGCGGAGAAACCTCGCGCAGCACGAGAGCGCATGACCGGGTGAGGGCGAAGTCCGTCGCGAAGGCCCGGTCGAGGCGGGCGAGCGGAGTCTCGGCGAGAGAGGCGTCCTGCGGCTCTGCGGGTTGGAGGTGATGCTCGAGGTACGACAGCGCGTCGGGGGTCGACAGCACCTGCGTGATCAGGTCGTGCAGCAGCGATTCGTGCCGTCGGATGAACGCGGCCTCTGCGGGCAGGGGCTCGGTGAACATCACGTGATCGCGATACGGAGCCAGGTGGCCCTCCTTGACCACCGCCGGTGTCGGCACCTCGTAGTCGACCTCGCCGAGCAGGTGGCTGTAGTTCTCGTACTCGGTCTCGTCGTCGGGCGACGGCAGGGTCGCGGTGAGGCCGATCAGCGTCGGCTCCGCGCCGCTCTCTCGGATGCGGGCGACCAGATAGGCCACCACGATCGCCCAGTGGTCGAGCAGATGATGGCACTCGTCGAGCACGACCGTGCGCACCCCCGCCTCGACGAGTCGGTCGATGAGCGCGACGGCGTTCGGGTGCAGCACGCGAGCGAGCTCCGAAGGGCGCTGGCGGGTGACACGCGAACGCAGTCGGCGCGCACGACTGCGGATGCCGGAGCGGTGGCGGGCGGGGTTGTCGACCGCCAGCTCGGCGAGCCACGTCGCGGCATCCGCCTCGCTGCGGCCGCTCGCGACGAGTTCCTCCGTCCAGATCGCCCTGGCGAGGTCGTCGAAGGGTGAGTCGTCTCCCGTCACGCTGAGCAGCTGATAGGTGAGCACCGTCAGGTCGCCGAGACGCTCGGGATCGTCCGAGACGGCCGCCGCGTCCGGCGCCAGCTCCGACGCGGTGCGCACCCACTGATGGCGGATGGTCACCGTCGGCGACAGCACGAGAGTGCGGTGGCCTTCGCGTGCGGCGAGCAGCAGGCCCAGCAGCGTCTTCCCGGAGCCTGGCGGGGCGACGATGTGCAGCGGGGCTGCTCCTGCCGGAGGGATCCGGTCGAGGACCTCGGCCTGGTAGGTGCGCAGCGTGCCCGGAAAATGCCACGTCGACAGGGGAGGGGCGGCGACGGGATCCATGACCTGCCCAGTCTGTCAAAGAGCAGGGGCAGACATCGGCTAGACTTGTCGACGGCTCTCCGCGTGGCGGCATCCAGGCCAATTCCCCCAGGGCGGAAACGCAGCAAGGGTAACCGGGCTCTGCTGGGTGCGCGGAGGGTCACTTTCTTTTTGTCAGGGTCCTCCGGGGCAGTCCTGACAGGATCGTGACGTGACAAGGCCCGATGTGACCCGCACCGCCGACTCCCCGCGCTCCAGCGCTCTCGGCCGTTTCGCGGCGCCTCTGCTGCTCGTCGCCCTGATGTGGCTCGTGCAGCTCGTCGACGCGATCCTCCCCGGGTCCTTCACGGGCTTCGGTCTTCGGTCCTGGGACCTCTCGGGTCTCGGGGGCATCGTGGTCGGGCCTCTCCTGCACGCGGATTGGGCGCACCTGATCGGCAACACCGTGCCGCTTCTCGTGCTCGGCAGCCTCGTCGCTGTCGAAGGCGCCCGCAGGTTCTGGACCGTCACCGCATTCGCCGCCGTGGTCGGCGGCCTCGGCACATGGCTCGTGAACGCGCCAGGAGCATTGACCGTCGGGGCATCAGGACTCGTCTTCGGATACTTCGGATACACCGTGATGCGGGTCTTCGCGCCGGGACGAGTCGCTCATCGCGTGCTCTATGCGATCGTCGCGCTCATCGTGATCGGACTCTACGGCGGCTCGATGCTCGCCGGCGTCGTCGGCGTTCGCGAGGGCATCTCGTGGCAGGCGCATCTGTTCGGTGCGATCGGGGGCGGCCTCGCCGCGTTCGTCGGCAGAGGCGGACGCGAGACCCGCAGCGTATGAGCTCTCGGGGCGCGACCACGAGGAAGACGCCGTCCACGAGGAAGACGGCGGCTCGCAGGAAGGCAGGCGCCCGCAAGGCGACCGACGGCAAGACGGCGAGTCGGCAGCGCGCACGCACGCACCGCGCGTCGCCGCGACGTCGAGCGCAGCGGCGGATGCGGCGGGCGAAGGTGCTGCGACGCGTCGCACTCTCTGCGGCGGCGGTGATCGTGGTCGCGCTCGCCGCGGTGCTGATCCCGCTGGGACTCGCCCACGAGAAGCCGCTGGCGATCTGCATCTCCGATCCGACCACGTTCCCGGAGGCGGGTGTCGCGGGCTGGCAGGGGGAGCAGCTCGAGAACGCCGCGACCATCATGCAGACGGCGACCGCGCTCGGCTTCGGTCGAGACGGGCAGATCCTGGGCGTCATGACGGCGATGGGCGAGAGCAGCCTGAACAACATCGACTACGGCGACTGGGAGACGAGCGGGTTCACGAACCCCGACGGCAGCCGGACGACGAGCATCGGACTCTTCCAACAGCAGCACTGGTGGGGTTCGGCCGAGCAGCGCATGGACCCGGCGACCGCCGCGACGCTGTTCTACGAGCGCCTCGCGAGAGTCCCCGACTGGCAGTCGATGGATCCGTCGCTCGCGATCCACCGGGTGCAGATCAACCTCGACCCCACCTATTACACGCGCTACGCCTCTGACGCCGCAGCCGTGGTCGATGCGCTCTCGACGCCCTGCTGAGCTGTTTCGCACGGCTGTCAACCCAGCGAGATCATGAGGTCGTGCACCTAGGGTGGGACTGTGGCGCAGAGCATCTACATCACCTCGGCCGAAGGCCATACCGGTAAGTCGACCATCGCCCTCGGCGTGCTCGACGCGCTCATGCGCGTCACCCCGCGGGTCGGCGTCTTCCGCCCGATCGCCCGGTCGGTGACCGAGCGCGACGACGTGCTCGAGCTGCTGCTCGCACACGACGGGGTGCACCTCGACTACGAGGACTGCATCGGCGTGACCTACGACGATGTGCGAGACGACCCCGACCGGGCGCTGTCGACCATCGTCGCCCGGTTCAAGGCGGTCGAAGCCCAGTGCGACGCGGTCGTCATCATCGGCAGCGACTACACCGATGTCGCCAGCCCCGCAGAGCTGGGGTACAACGCCCGGATCGCCGCGAACCTGGCGGCGCCCGTGCTGCTCGTGCTCAGCGGTCGCGATCAGCAGCGGCAGGCCGAGCAGCTGGGCACGACCACCGCCCGCACTCCCGCCGCGGTCGGACAGATCGGGGCGCTCGCGCTCGCCGAACTCGAGGTCGAGCGTGCGGAGCTGTTCGCGATCATCGTGAACCGGGCCGACCCCGATCGGCTCGACGACATCGAACAGGCCGTCGCGGCGGTGCGCCCGCAGAAGACCACGCCGGTGTGGGCGATCCCCGAGGACCGCACCCTGGTGGCACCGTCGATCGACGGCATCCTCGCCGCGGTCGACGGCCGGCTCATCAAGGGTGACCGCGACCGTCTCGCACGCGAGGCGCTGACGATCGTCGTCGCGGGCATGTCGATGGTGAACGTGCTTCCCCGGCTCACGGAGGAGTCGGTCGTGGTGATCCCCGCCGACCGCACCGAGGTGCTGCTCGCGACGCTGCTCGCGGATGCGTCCGGCACGTTCCCCCGAGTCGCCGGCATCATCCTGAACGGCCCCTTCCCGCTTCCCGAGCCGATCGTCCAGCTGCTCGACGGCTTCACCTCGACCGTGCCGATCATCGCGACCGACCTCGGCACCTACGACACCGCGGTGCGCGTGATGGGGGCCCGTGGCCGCATCTCGCCCGAGTCGCGGGGCCGCTACGACCGGGCGCTGGGGCTCTTCCAGACCCACGTCGACATCGCCGAGCTCACCACTCAGCTGGGTCTCGCGGAGTCGCGCGTCGTCACTCCGCTGATGTTCGAGTACGGCCTCATCGAGCGAGCACGCTCCGACCGTCGACGCATCGTGCTGCCGGAGGGCGATGACGACCGCATCCTCCGAGCGGCGGCGACCCTGTTGGCCCGGGAGGTCGCGGATCTCACGATCCTCGGCGACGAGTCGGCGGTCAGGGCTCGGGCGGTCGAGCTGGGCGTCGACATATCGGCGGCCCAGGTGATCAGCCCGAACGATCCCGAGATGGTCGAGCGCTTCGCGGCCGAGTACGCGCGGCTGCGGGCGCACAAGGGCATCACGCTGGCCCAGGCCGCCGACACGGTCACCGACGTGTCGTACTTCGGCACGATGATGGTCCACCTGGGCCTCGCGGACGGCATGGTCTCGGGTGCCGCGCACACGACGGCGCACACGATCCGCCCGTCGTTCGAGATCATCAAGACCAAGCCGGGCGTCACCGTCGTGTCGAGCGTCTTCCTCATGGCGCTCGCCGACCGGGTGCTCGTCTACGGCGACTGCGCGGTGATCCCGGATCCGACGAGCGAGCAGCTGGCCGACATCGCGATCTCGTCGGCAGCGACCGCGCAGCAGTTCGGCATCGAGCCGCGCATCGCGATGCTGTCGTACTCGACGGGGGAGTCCGGCTCGGGCGCCGACGTCGACAAGGTCAGAGCCGCGACCGCACTCGTGCACGAGCGTGCACCCGAGCTGCTCGTCGAAGGCCCGATCCAGTACGACGCCGCGGCCGACGCAGCGGTGGCGAAGGCGAAGCTCCCCGACTCGGCGGTGGCAGGGCGGGCGACCGTCTTCGTCTTCCCCGACCTGAACACCGGTAACAACACGTACAAGGCGGTGCAGCGATCGGCGGGTGCCGTCGCGATCGGCCCCGTGCTGCAGGGTCTCAACAAGCCGATCAACGACCTCTCGCGCGGTGCGCTGGTCGACGACATCGTCAACACCGTCGCGATCACGGCGATCCAGGCGCAGTCCGAAGGAGCGACCGCATGAGCGCGATCCTCGTCATCAACAGCGGTTCCTCGTCGCTCAAGTACAGCCTGATCGACATCGAGAACGAGAACGAGCTCGCGACGGGACTCATCGACCGGATCGGACAGGACCTCAGTGCCGTCCGCCACACGGTGCGTCCGGATGCCGGAGGGGATGCCGTCGTCACGATGCTCGATGCCTCGTACGACTCCGAGCAGCCCGTAGCCGATCACGATGCCGCGTTCACGGTGATGCTCGACCAGTTCGCCGAGCACGGTCCGCTGCTCGACGAGCATCCGCCCGTCGCAGTCGGACACCGGGTGGTGCACGGCGGGGCACGGTTCTACGCACCCACCCTCGTCACACCGAACGTCGAGGAGCAGATCGAGGAGCTCTCGGTGCTCGCCCCGCTGCACAACCCCGCGAACCTCGCCGGGATCGTCGCGGCGAGGGCGGTGTTCTCCGGCGTCCCGCACGTCGCCGTGTTCGACACGGCGTTCCATCAGACACTGCCTCCGGCCGCCTACACCTATGCGATCGACGCAGAGCTCGCCGCGGAGCACCGGGTGCGCCGATACGGATTCCACGGCACCAGCCACCAGTTCGTGAGCGAGTCGGCCGCCGCGTTCCTCGGGCGCGACCTCGGCACACTCCGCCAGCTCGTCTTCCATCTCGGCAACGGCGCCTCGGTGACCGCGATCGAGGGCGGCCGATCGGTGGAGACCTCGATGGGGCTCACTCCGCTCGAGGGGCTCGTCATGGGGACCCGGTCCGGGGATCTCGATCCTGCGGCGCTCGTGCACCTCTCGCGTCGAGCCGGGTACTCGATCGACGATCTCGATGCGCTCCTCAACACGCGCAGTGGGCTCAAAGGCCTCGCAGGGCGCAGCGACATGCGCGACATCCTCGCGGGCAGGGAAGCGGGAGATGCGGCGGCGACGCTCGCGTTCGACGTCTACATCCACCGGCTCAGGGCGTATGCGGGGTCGTACATCGCGCAGCTCGGCGGAGTCGACGTGATCTCCTTCACCGCGGGGGTCGGCGAGAACGCAGCGGCCGTGCGCGCGGAAGCGATGGCGACGCTCGGATTCGCCGGCGTGGAGATCGATCACGGGCGCAATGCCGCACGCCAGCGCGGAGTCCGGCGGATCTCGACGGACGCGTCCAGAGTCGCTGTGCTCGTGGTGCCCACGAACGAAGAGCTCGAGATCGCCCGGCAGACGTTCCGTCTGCTCTGACCGATACGCCCTCGGGGGTTACCGCTCGGTGCCGAGCCGCACTACGCTTGCACAGTGGCACGGAGAGGTGCCGGAACCCTCGTCCTTCTCCTGGAGGCTGCTGTGCCCGAAGCCCTGCCCGATCCGCTCCGCGCCGAAGGCGTCCTGTTCGATCTCGACGGCGTGCTGACGCCGACCGCCGAAGTGCACATGCGCGCGTGGAAGGTCGTCTTCGACGACGTGTTCGAGCGCTGGGGCATCACTCCTCCGTATTCGGATGCCGACTACTTCGACTACGTCGACGGCAAGAAGCGCTATGACGGCGTGGCCAGTCTGCTGCGCAGCCGCAACGTCGAGATCCCCTGGGGTGCGGTCGACGACCCGCCCGAGGCCGAGACGATCTGCGGCATCGGCAACCGCAAGAACGCCGCGTTCGCCGAGTCCCTGCGTGGCGAGGGCATCGCCCCGTTCCCCGGATCGCTCGCACTCGTCGAGAAGCTCTCCGCCGCCGGCATCCCGCTCGGTGTCGTCTCGAGCTCCAAGAACGCCGAAGAGGTGCTGGCTGCCGCCGGCATCCGCTCGTTCTTCCGCATCGTGGTCGACGGTGTCGTCGCAGAGCGCGAGAACCTCGCCTCCAAGCCCGCCGCCGACATGTTCAGCGCCGGCGCCGTGGCGCTGGGCGTCGACCCGGCCCGCAGCATCGCCGTCGAGGACGCGACCTCGGGCGCGGCCTCTGCCGCCGCAGCCGGATTCGCGACCGTCGTCGGCGTCGACCGCGGCACCGGGGCCGACGCGCTGCGCGCCGCCGGCGCGACGGTCGTCGTCGACGATCTCGACGTGTTCCTCGACCCCGCGGCCGACGAGTCCGCGCCGTCCGACTCCGCCGCTCAGGCACCCCGCTCCGACAACGAGGAGACCGCATGATCGACCGCGACCGCTTCCCCGTAGACCCCTGGCGCCTCATCGAGACGCGTTACTCCGAAGACGGGGTCGCCGAGACCCTGTTCGCCGTCGGCAACGGCTACCTCGGACTCCGGGGCAACCACATCGAGGGGCGCGGCGCCCACGAGCACGGCACCTTCATCAACGGACTGCACGAGACGTGGCCGATCCGGCACGCCGAGCAGGCCTACGGCTTCGCCGAGGTGGGGCAGACGATCGTCAACGCCCCCGACGCCAAGGTCATGCGCGTCTATGTCGATGACGAGCCGATCTCGTTCGACGAAGCGGACGTGCGCGAGTACCGCCGCACGCTCGACATGCGCACCGGCGTGCTCGAGCGCACCGTGGTGTGGGAGACCCCGTCGGGCAAGCGCGTGCGGATGCGCGACGAGCGCATCGTCAGCTTCGAGGAGCGCCACCTCGCCGTGCTGCGACTCGAGGTCGTCGTCGAGAACGCCGACGCCCCGGTCACCGTCAGCTGCCAGATGATCAACCGCCAGGACGGTGCCGGCGTGTACGCGGGCACCCCGAACCAGGCCAAGGGCGGATTCGATCCGCGCAAGGCCGAGAAGATCGCCGAGCGCGTGCTCGAGCCCGGCGAGTACTGGCAGGACGGACTGCGCTCCGCGCTGTCCTACAGCGTCGCGGCATCAGGCATGACGGTCGCAGTGGTCGCCGACCACATCATCGAGACCGAGAACGACTACACCTCGCGCACTCTCATCGAGGCGGACATCTCGAAGAACGTGTTCCGGGTGCAGGCGAAGGCCGGGGTGCCCATCACGGTCACCAAACTCGTCAGCTACCACACCTCCCGCGGTGTGCCGGCCCGTGAGCTCGTCGACCGCTGCCGTCGATCCCTCGACCGCGTCGCGGTCGAGGGCGTCCAGGCGCAGTTCGATCGACAGGCCGAGTGGCTCGCTGCCTTCTGGGCTCGCAGCGACGTGCAGATCGGCGGACAGGACGACATCCAGCAGGCGACCCGCTGGTGCCTCCTGCAGCTCGCACAGGCCTCGGCCCGCGCCGACGGAACCGGCGTGCCCGCGAAGGGCGTCTCGGGGTCGGGATACAGCGGACACTACTTCTGGGACACCGAGATCTACGTGCTCCCGTTCCTCACCTACACGTCGCCGCAGTGGGCGCGCAACGCGCTCCGGGCGCGAGTGCTCATGCTTCCGGCGGCTCGCCGACGGGCCGCGCAGCTCAACGAGGCGGGCGCGCTGTTCCCGTGGCGCACGATCAACGGCGAAGAGGCCTCCGCCTATTACGCGGCCGGCACGGCGCAGTACCACATCAACGCCGACGTCAGCTTCGCGCTCGGCAAGTACGTGCGCGCGACGGGCGACGACGACTTCCTGCGGCGTGAGGGCATCGACATCGCGATCGAGACGGCGCGACTGTGGGCGACACTCGGGTTCTGGCGCACCTCGCGCCTCGTCGCCGACACGAAGGACGACGACGGCATCGAGACCTTCCACATCCACGGTGTGACAGGTCCTGACGAGTACACCACAGTGGTCAACGACAACCTCTACACGAACGTCATGGCGCGCTACAACCTGCGCTACGCGGCGAAGGTCGTGCGTGAGGCGCAGGAGGCCAACGGCGAGGAGTTCGCCCGGGTCGTCGAGCGCACCGGACTCGCCGAGGGCGAGGCGGAAGGCTGGGAGCGCGCCGCCGACGCGATGTTCATCCCGTTCAGCGAACGGCTCGGCATCCACCCGCAGGACTCGCTGTTCCTCGAGCGCGAGGTCTGGGATCTGGCGCACACGCCGAAGGAGCAGCGACCGCTGCTGCTGCACTTCCACCCGCTCGTCATCTACCGGTTCCAGGTGCTCAAGCAGGCGGATGTCGTGCTCGCGCTGTTCCTGCAGGGCAACCACTTCACGCCGGAGGAGAAGAAGGCCGACTTCGACTACTACGACCCGCTGACCACGGGCGATTCGACGCTGTCGGCCGTCGTGCAGTCGATCCTCGCCGCCGAGGTGGGCTACCAGGATCTCGCTCTGCAGTACTTCCGGCAGTCGCTGTTCGTCGACCTGCACGACCTGCACCACAACGCGGCGGACGGTGTGCACGTAGCGTCGGCCGGAGGCGTGTGGACCGCTCTCGTCTGCGGTTTCGGCGGTATGCGCGACTATGCCGGCGAGCTCAGCTTCGACCCGCGGCTGCCCGCCGACTGGCCGTCGCTGTCGTACCCGCTGCAGTGGCAGGGGGCCTCTCTGCAGGTCACGCTCACGACGGGTGAGCTGCGCGTGCGAGTGCTCTCCGGAGACCCGGTGCCGTTCACGGTGCGCGATGTGGCATACATCGCCACGACCGAGCAGGAGGTCGTCGTCCCACTCGCGGATCAGGGACCGCTCATCCCCGGTCGCCCGTCGCTGCGGCAGTTCGCCGACGCGCTGCGCGAGGACGGCACGCGGCTGTCCGCATCCGTCCCGGTGATCACGACCGCCATCCCCATCATCGAGCCGATCGACTGAGGTGCTGATCACCGCAGCGCTGTTCGGACTCGCGCCCGCGCTGCTCCTGTTCGTGCTCGCGGTGGTCGAGCGGGCGCGCTCGGTGCAGCGCGTCGCGTCCCCCGGTGCGCGGTTCAGCCCGGCCGAGGGTGCGACCGTGCTGCACGACGCGCTGCTGCTGAACGCGGATCGGAAGGCCGTAGCCGCCGCGCTGATCGATCTGGCCGTGCAGCGCAAGGTGCGGCTGCTGGTCGACGCCGACGCGGCGACGACCGGCAGGTCGCAACGGCGTGCACCCGTCGGCATGGAGGTCGTCGTCGGTGCGACGTTCACGTCCGAGGAGCTCAGCGTGCTCGAGGCGCTGTTCGGGCCGGATCACACCCCGGGGCGGGTGCGACGGTTCAGTGCGGATGCCCGGGCCCTGCACCGCCGGGTGCGCGGTGTCCTCGATGAGGCGGAGAAGCGGCTCGCGGCCGCGGGGCTCATCGACCGGAGTCGACGCGGGTGGGCCACGTTCCTGATCCGCGTCGCCGCGGTGCTGGTGGGGGGCATCTGCCTTCTGCTGCTCATAGCCGCCTGGTCGGTGAGCGAGCCGGGTGCGGCTCTCTACGCCGTGCTGGTCGTCGGCCTGGTCGCGGCGGTCGCGGCGATCGTGGTCGCTCCGCGGGCGTGGCGACGGTTCCGCCCTGCGGCGCAGCCGCTGCGCGCGCACCTCGCCGGTATGCGCGAGTACATCGCCCTCGCCGAGGCGGAGCCGCTGCGGTTCTCGCAGTCGACGGACGGGGCGGATCTGCGGGCGGACGTCTCGTCGGCGGCGTCGGCGGAACGACTGCAGAGGTTCCTGCTGAACGAGCGACTGCTGCCCTATGCGGTGCTCTTCGGTCTGGAGCGGTCATGGACGGCTGTGCTGCAGACCGAGTCGCAGGCCCTGCGGGTCACCGAGGGGATCGAGGGCGCGATGGAGGTCGCGGGAGCCGTGGTCGAGGTGATCGAAGCGGTGGGTGGCGTCGTGCATCTGGTGAGCGCGGTCGGCGAGCTGGTCGACGCGACGGGCGGGGTCGTCGAGGTGGTCGGCGGCGTCTTCGAGGCCGCGTCGTCGTGAGCCTTCGCCGAACCTCGGCCGTCTCAGCGGCGCGTCGCGGATCCCGGGCGCGATCGTCGGCGCTCGTCTGCCTGAACGTCCGTGGCACGCCGTAGGCTGTTCTGGTGACCACAGCCCTCTACCGCCGCTACCGCCCCGAGTCGTTCGGCGAGATGATCGGGCAGTCCCAGGTGACCGAACCGCTGATGACTGCGCTCCGCGGCGACCGTGTCGGCCACGCCTACCTCTTCTCCGGACCCCGTGGATGCGGAAAGACGACGTCTGCGCGCATCCTCGCCCGCTGCCTGAACTGCGCGGAGGGCCCGACCGACGTGCCCTGCGGAAAGTGCCCGAGCTGCGTCGAGCTGTCGCGGGCGGGCGGTGGCTCGCTCGACGTCGTCGAGATCGACGCGGCCAGCCACAACGGCGTCGACGACGCACGTGATCTGCGCGAGCGGGCGACGTTCGCCCCCAGCCGCGATCGCTACAAGATCTTCATCCTCGACGAGGCGCACATGGTGACGCCGCAGGGGTTCAATGCTCTCCTCAAGCTCGTCGAAGAGCCGCCAGAGCACGTCAAGTTCATCTTCGCGACGACCGAGCCCGAGAAGGTGCTCGGCACGATCCGCTCGCGCACGCACCACTACCCGTTCCGACTGGTGCCCCCGGCGGCGATGCTCGAGTACGTCGAGAAGCTGTGCGGCGAAGAGGGCGTGGTCGCCGAGCGCGGTGTCCTTCCTCTGGTGGTCCGCGCCGGGGGAGGCTCGCCGCGAGACACCCTGTCTCTTCTCGACCAGCTGATCGCCGGTTCCGACTCGCCCGCAGGTTCCGAGACCGTGACCGTCGCCTACGAGCGCGCCGTGGCGCTCCTCGGCTACACGCACGCCGCGCTGCTCGACGAGATCGTCGATGCGCTCGCCGGCGCCGACGCCGCAGCGGCGTTCCCGGCGATCGACCGTGTGGTGCAGACCGGCCAGGACCCGCGTCGCTTCGTCGACGATCTGCTCGAGCGTCTGCGCGACCTCATCGTGATCGCGGCTGTGGGTGCGGGAGCGTCGTCGGTGCTCCGTGGAATCGCCGACGACGAGCTCGCGCGCATGCGCACGCAGGCCGATTCCTTCGGGTCGGCCCGACTCTCGCGCACGGCCGACATCGTCAGCGCCGCCCTCGACGACATGTCGGGCGCCACCTCGCCCCGTCTGCACCTCGAGCTGATGGTCGCTCGCGTGCTCGCTGCGGGAGCGGATGCCGTCGCCGCCGTCCCATCCGCACCGGCCGCTGCCGCCTCCGCCCCGCCGCGGGCGTCCGCGCCTGCACAGGCGGCTCCCGCCGCTGCCGTTGCTTCGTCGGCTGCTCCCGCCGCGGCTCCTCAGGCTGCGGCCGATCGACCGGCGACCACGACCGAACCGGCCGGCGGGGAGACCGGGGAGTCCGACACGGCCGAAGCGACCCCTGCCGATGCGACGTCGAGCGCTGCACCGGCTGTCGACGCCGCACCGGCCGCCGAGGTCGCAGCGCCCTCCGGGCCGGTCGCCTTCGAGCAGATCACCGCCGCCTGGCCGGCCGTCCTCAAGCGGCTCGAGAGCGTCAGCCGCACGTCGTGGCTGCTGGCCACCGCCGTCCAGCCGCTCGCATACGTCACGGACACCGAGGTGCTGACTCTGGGCTTCACCAGCCAGCACGATGTCGCCAAGTTCAAGGGCACGACGCCGGGTTCGGGTCCCTCCGACCATCTGCGCGGCGCCATCGAGCAGGAGCTCGGCGTGCGCGTCAAGTACCTCCCTGCTCCGATGCCAGCGGGGGGGGCGCCTCGCCAGCCCGCGACGCCTTCATCGGGACGCCCGACCGACGACGCGCCCGCATCGGAGCCTGCGTCAGCGGAGTCACCGCGAGCTCAGTCACCGCGATCGCAGACCCCGCACGCCGAGAAGCCGCGTGGTGAGTCGCCGAAGACGGAGACCGTGGCCGCTCGGTCGTCGGCTCCTCAGACAGGGAGTTCCTCGGCCCCCGTCACCGAGTGGGCGGTGGCGTCGATCCCGGCATCCGAGCTCGCTGAGCCCGCTCCGGTGACCGCTCCGCCGGCGGCGCCTGTGCCTGCTGCCACCTCTGCCGCAGCGGCGCCTCAGACGGCGGCGCCTCAGACGGCGGCGCCTCCGAGCCGCGCGACGAGTGACGTCTCACCGGAGATCCGAGACGACGCACCTCCGCCCATCGACGATGAGCCGCCGTACTTCGACGACGAGCCGCCCTACGACCCGTCGTACGAGCCGGCGCCGATGTCGCAGGCGGCGCCGCCCGCCGGAGGCTCGTCGTCGACCGCTCCCTCCGCGCGGTCGACGACCGCACAGGCATCCCCTGCGCGCAGAGTGGCTTCGGCCGCCGCAGCCCCGGCGATCACCGAGCGCGCCCCCGCCGGGGGAGTCCAGCGCTACGGCGAGGCCGTGATCCGCCAGGTGCTCGGCGCGACGTTCGTTCGCGAAGAGCCCTACGAGCCCCCGACGAGGTTCTCCTGATGTATGACGGCATCGTCCAGGAGCTGATCGACGAGTTCGGTCGACTCCCCGGAATCGGCCCCAAGTCCGCGCAGCGCATCGCTTTCCACATCCTGCAGACGCCGACATTCGACGTCGCGCGTCTCTCCGAGCTGCTCGTGGAAGTGCGGCTGCGGGTGCGCTTCTGCGAGATCTGCGGCAACGTGGCAGAGCAGGAACGCTGTGCGATCTGCCGCGACCCCCGACGCAATCCGGCCGTCATCTGCGTCGTCGAAGACGCGAAGGACGTCGCCGCGATCGAACGCACCCGCGAGTTCCGTGGCCTGTACCACGTGCTCGGGGGCGCGATCAGCCCGATCGCCGGCATCGGCCCCGACGACCTGCGCATCGCCCAGCTGATGTCGCGTCTCGGCGACGCCACGGTGCAGGAGGTCATCCTCGCGACGAACCCCAACCTCGAGGGCGAGGCGACTGCGAGCTACCTCAGCCGCCTGCTCACCACGATGCAGATCACCGTGTCCCGCCTCGCCTCCGGCCTTCCGGTCGGTGGCGACCTCGAATACGCCGACGAGGTCACCCTCGGGCGCGCATTCGAGGGTCGGCGCGTGCTGTGAACGCACAGGGCGGCTTCTCGCGACGCGGGTGGCTGCTCTTCGGGGCCATGGCGCTGCTGTGGGGCGTGCCGTACCTGTTCATCAGCATCGCGGTCGAGTCCCTGTCGCCCCCCGCGATCGTCGCCGGGCGCACCCTCATCGCGGCGCTGCTCCTCCTCCCGTTCGCGCTTCGCGGCGGTGCGCTGAGAGCGGCGTGGAAGCACTGGCCCTGGGTGCTCGCGTTCGGCCTCGTCGAGATGGCGGGTCCGTTCGTGCTGCTCGGCCACGCCGAGATGACCCTGCCCTCGGGCATGACGGGTCTGCTCGTCGCGACCGTGCCGCTGTTCGCGGCGCTCATCGCACTGGGCGGGGGAGACCGGGGAGTCCTGCGCCCGGCGCGGGGGATCGGTCTTCTCGTGGGATTCATCGGCGTCGCGATCGTCGTCGCCGGGCCCGGACTGTTCGGTGGTGAGGTCAGTCTGATCGCGGCCGGCGAGGTGCTGCTGGTCGCCATCCTCTATGCGATCGCCCCCTTCATCGTCGCCCGAAAGCTGAACGACGTCCCCTCGCTCGGCACCATCACGCTGTCGCTGCTCATGATCGGCGTGATCTACCTGCCCATCGGTCTGCTCACGCAGCACCAGATGCCGACGCTTCCCTCGATCTTCGCGCTCCTCGCGCTGGCCGTCATCTGCACCGCCGTCGCCTTCCTGGCATTCTTCGCTCTCATCCGCGAGGTCGGCCCCGTCCGCGCGCCGTTGTTCACCTACGTGAACCCGGTCGTGGCGATCATCCTCGGTGCGATCGTGCTCGCCGAGCCGCTGACGCCCGGGCTGCTCATCGGATTCCCGCTGATCATCGCGGGCTGCTGGTTCGCGGCCACCGGCGGGCGCCTCCGTCCCCAGGCCGCTGCCCGAGCCGACCTGCCTGCAGTGCCCCTGCCGCCCGCGCCCTGACCCACCCGGGCGCGACCGTCACATGCGAAGAAGCGCATATGCGCCAAACGTAGAATGGGGGTGGGCGGATCCGCCCGACATCCCAGGGAGTGAACGTGGCCCTCATCGTGCAGAAGTACGGCGGCTCCTCAGTCGCCGACGCAGAGAGCATCAAGCGCGTCGCCAAGCGCATCGTCGACACGCGTCGCGCCGGCCATGACGTCGTCGTCGCCGTGAGCGCGATGGGCGACACGACCGACGAGCTGCTCGACCTCGCCAACGAGGTCGCGCCGATTCCCGCTCCGCGTGAGCTCGACATGCTGCTCTCGAGCGGTGAGCGCATCTCGATGGCGCTCCTGGCCATGGCCATCCACTCGATGGGCTTCGAGGCGCGGTCGTTCACCGGCAGCCAGGCGGGCATGATCACCGACTCGCAGCATGGCGCCGCCCGCATCGTGGATGTCACCCCCATCCGTCTGCGCGAAGCGCTCGACGAGGGGGCCATCGTCATCGTCGCCGGCTTCCAGGGCTTCAACCGCGACACCCGCGACATCACCACGCTCGGACGCGGCGGCTCGGACACGACGGCCGTCGCTCTCGCCGCGGCCCTCGACGCCGACGTCTGCGAGATCTACAGCGACGTCGACGGCATCTTCACGGCCGACCCCCGCGTCATCCCGAAGGCGCAGAAGCTCGACCACATCGGCAGCGAGGAGATGCTCGAGCTCGCCGCCAACGGCGCGAAGGTGCTCTACATCCGCGCTGTCGAGTACGCACGCCGTCACGGCGTCCTGATCCACGCCCGTTCGACGTTCTCGTCGTCCGAAGGCACATACGTTCTGGGCGAGGGTATGAAGAACCCTCGCGAAGCCGAGGGAGCAGCAGCCATGGAAGAACCGATCGTCGCCGGTGTCGCCACCGATTTCGGCCAGGCCAAGATCACCGTCGCCGGCGTTCCGGACGTGCCGGGAAAGGCGGCGGAGATCTTCAAGATCGTCGCGAAGTCCGGCGCCAACGTCGACATGATCGTGCAGAACGTGTCGGCCACGGGTCGCACCGACATCTCGTTCACGGTTCCCAAGGCCGATTCCTCGGCTGCGCTCAAGGCGCTCGCGGGGGAGCAGACCGAAGTGGGCTTCCAGAACCTGGTGCACGACGATCAGATCGGCAAGCTGTCGGTCGTCGGAGCGGGTATGCGGACGCACTCGGGAGTCTCCGCGACGCTGTTCGAGGCGCTGTCGGCCGGTGGCATCAACATCGAGATGATCTCGACGTCCGAGATCCGCATCTCGGTCGTGCTCCGCGACACCGACCTGGCCGAGGCCGCCCGCACCGTGCACACGGCGTACGGACTCGACGGCGATGCCGAGGCCACGGTCCACGCCGGCACCGGTCGCTGACCCTCCCCGATCGCGCACGATCTGCGGATGACCGCACGATCTGCGGAAGTGTCAGCTGATCCCGTCCGCGAATCGTGACTCGATCCGCAACACTGACTCGGGATGCTGACCCGGCCCGCACCCCGCCCGACGGTCGGTCCTCGATCACCGGACGGCACGGTAGACTCACCGAAACCCTGACATCGGCGCCAGGCGCGGCATCCGCATCCCGACGTCGCGCCTGAAGCCTCGCATGCAGCACTGCACGACGCCAAGGAACATCATGACCCGCATCTCCGACTCAGGACTCTCCGTCGCCATCGTCGGCGCCACCGGCCAGGTGGGCACCGTGATGCGCGAGATTCTCGCCGAACGGTCCTTCCCGATTCGCGAGCTGCGTCTGTTCTCGTCGTCGCGCTCTGCAGGCACCGCCATCGAGTTCGGCGGCGCGACCGTCATCGTCGAGGATGTCGAGACGGCGGATGCCGCGGGCATCGACATCGCCCTCTTCTCGGCCGGCGCGACCGCCAGCCGCGCATACGCTCCCCGCTTCGCCGAGGCCGGAGCCGTCGTCGTCGACAACTCCAGCGCCTGGCGCAACGATCCCGAGGTTCCGCTGGTCGTCAGCGAGGTCAACCCGCACGCGATCGACGACCGCCCTCGCGGCATCATCGCCAACCCGAACTGCACGACCATGGCAGCCATGCCGGTTCTGAAGGCGCTGCACGCCGAAGCGGGTCTCGAGCGCCTGATCGTCTCGACCTACCAGGCCGTCTCCGGTTCGGGTCTCGCCGGTGCGCAGGAGCTCCTCGGGCAGGTCGAGGGCGTCCTCGCCCAGGGCGACACGCTGCGCCTCGTGCACGACGGCTCGTCGATCGACTTCCCGGAGCCCGAGAAGTACGTCGCTCCGATCGCGTTCGACGTCATCCCGTTCGCGGGCAACCTGGTCGACGACGGTCAGAACGAGACGGACGAGGAGAAGAAGCTCCGCAACGAGAGCCGCAAGATCCTCGAGCTGCCCGACCTCCGTGTCGCCGGCACGTGCGTGCGGGTTCCCGTCTTCACGGGCCACTCGCTCTCGATCAACGTCGAGTTCGCCCGCGACATCACGCCGCAGCGCGCCGCCGAGGTGCTCGCCGCAGCCCCCGGTGTCGTCCTCGACGAGGTGCCCACGCCGCTCCAGGCCGCGGGCAAGGACCCGAGCTTCGTCGGACGAATCCGCGCCGACCAGTCCGCTCCCGAGAACAAGGGCCTCGTGCTGTTCATCAGCAACGACAACCTGCGCAAGGGCGCGGCGCTGAACGCGGTGCAGATCGCCGAGATCCTCGCCGAGCGCCTGGTCGCCATAGCCTGACCGCATCGCGGTCATGCGGATCCGGTCTCGCCGGACGGCCCCGCGTGGTCTGTCGTGCCGTGACCGCGAACTAGACTGTCGTGGTGACCGAAACCGTCGATGTCGTCTTGATCGGTGGTGGCATCATGAGCGCCACCCTGGGTACCCTTCTGCACGAGCTGCAGCCGGATTGGAAGATCGTCGCGTTCGAGCGACTCTCCGATGTGGCTCAGGAATCGTCGAACCCGTGGAACAACGCGGGCACCGGCCACGCGGCGCTCTGCGAGCTGAACTACATGCCGCAGCAGAAGGGCGCTCCGCTCGACCCCGCCAAGGCCGTCTCGATCAACGAGCAGTTCCAGCAGAGTCGTCAGTTCTGGTCGTCTCTGGTCGATCGCGGCGTGCTCGATGCGCCGTCGACCTTCATCAACGCGACGCCGCACATGACGTTCGTGCGCGGTGAGAAGGACGTCAAGTACCTCAAGGACCGCTACGAGGTCCTGAAGAAGCAGCCGCTGTTCGAGGGCATCGAGTACAGCGAGGATTCCCGCGTCATCAACAAGTGGGCGCCGCTGCTCATGCAGCAGCGCCGTAAGGGCGAGCCGTTCGCGGCCACCCGCGTGCCCGCCGGAACCGACGTCGACTTCGGTGCGCTGACGCACCAGCTCTTCGACCACCTCACCGAGTCGGGCGTCGCGCTGCGCACCAACCACGAGGTCAAGAGCCTGAAGAAGCAGAAGGACGGCACCTGGCTCATCAACTACCGCACGACGATCGGTCGCACGCCGAACCAGATCAAGGCGCGTTTCGTGTTCGTCGGCGCCGGCGGCTGGGCGCTCAAGCTGCTGCAGCGCTCGGGCATCCCCGAGATCAAGGGCTACGGTGTCTTCCCGATCGGCGGGCAGTTCCTCAAGACCTCGAACCCGAAGATCGTCGCGCAGCACAAGGCGAAGGTGTACTCGCAGGCCTCGGTGGGCGCCCCGCCCATGTCGGTCCCGCACCTCGACACGCGCGTGGTCGACGGCGAGGCCTCCCTGATGTTCGGCCCGTTCGCGACCTTCAGCCCGAAGTTCCTCAAGAACGGCTCGATGCTCGACATCGTGTCGCAGGTGCGCACGCACAATCTGTGGCCGATGCTGCGCGTCGCGTTCGCGAATCCCGACCTCATCACCTACCTGGTGGGGGAGCTGCTGAAGAACCACGCCAAGAAGGTCGACAGCCTGCGCACGTTCATGCCGACGGCGAAGGACGAGGACTGGACGCTCATCGACGCGGGGCAGCGCGCCCAGGTCATGAAGAAGGACCCCAAGAAGGGCGGCATCCTGCAGTTCGGCACCGAAGTGGTGTCCGCGGCCGACGGTTCGATCGCCGGTCTGCTCGGCGCCTCGCCCGGCGCCTCCACCGCCGTGCCGATCATGCTCGATCTGCTGAAGAAGTGCTTCCCCGACGAGTACCCCGGCTGGGAGTCGGAACTGCGCGAGCTCATCCCGACATTCGGCGAGCAGCTGAACAAGGACCCCGAGCTGGCGGCGAAGTCCACCGCGGCGACGGCGGCCACGCTCGGCATCAACGAGTAGCGCGCCGGTGGCGAAGCTCTACTTCCGCTACGGGGCGATGAACTCGGGCAAGTCCACCTCGCTGCTCCAGGCCGCGTACAACTACGAGGAGCGCGGCCAGCACGTGCTGCTCGCGAAGCCGGCGATCGACACCAAGGGTGCATCCGAGATCGCGAGTCGACTCGGTGTCACGCGGCACGTCGACTATCTCATCGCTCCGGATGCGGACGTCCGCGAGCTCTTCGACGAGCACCGGGATCGCGTGCGCCGTGCGGTCGCCGATGAACCGGTCCGCGGGGGGTCGATCGATGTCGCCTGCCTCCTGATCGACGAGGCGCAGTTCCTCACGGCGGAGCAGGTCGACGACCTCTTCCGCATCGCGATCGAGGACGGCATCCCGGTGATCGCCTACGGCATCCGCAATGACTTCCTCACCCACGCCTTCCCGGGGTCGGCTCGTCTGCTCGCGATCGCGCACTCCCTCGAGGAGCTGAAGACCATCTGCCGCTGCGGGCGCAAGGCCGTCTTCAACGGTCGTGTGATCGGTGGTCGGTTCGTCTTCGACGGCGACCAGGTCGCCATCGACGAGGGCGCTGACGGATCGCTGGCGCCGGAGATCACGACCTACGAGTCGCTGTGCGGCGCGTGCTACCTCGAAGAGTCGGGTGGGCGGCTGGGCTGAACGCCCTCGCGTCCTGCTCCGCCCTCGGGCGCTGTGTCGGCGTACCCCGATTGCGTGGTCTGACCACACGCGCTACTGTGGTCAGACCACAGGTGCGTCGAGGATCGATGCCGCCGACGCACACGATGAGGAGAGCGGATGCCGGAGCAGCCAGCCCGCGCCTGGAGGCTCGTGCTCGAACACGTCGAGCGCGACCTGCTCGACGGGCGTCTCGGCCCCGGTGATCGTCTCGCCTCGGAGCGCGAGCTCGCCGCAGACCTGGGTGTCGGGCGCTCGAGCGTTCGAGAGGCGCTGCGCGTGCTCGAGGTCATGGGGCTGATCCGCACCTCGACCGGCTCGGGGCCGCAGTCGGGCGCGATCGTGATCGCGACCCCGTCCGGTGGCATGTCGACGCTTCTGCGCCTCCAGGTCGCCGCACAGGGCTTTCCGCTCGCGGACGTGGTGCAGACCCGACTGCTGCTCGAAGACGCGGTCGTCGCCGCTCTCGCGAGCCAGCGCGCGCCCGATCTCGCCGCGGCGCACAGCGTGCTCGATGCGATGGACGTCGGCGCCCTGACGCCTGACGAGTTCCTCGCCCTCGATGCCCAGCTCCACCTCGCCCTCGCGGAATCGAGTGGCAACACCGTCGTCGCCGCGATCATGGCGGGCCTGCGCACCTCCATCGAGTCGTACGTGCAGCAGGGCGCCTCATCCATCGCCGACTGGGATGCCATGGCAGACCTGCTGCGCGCCGAGCACCGAGCCATCATCGAGGCCATCGCCGCGGGTGACGCGGCGACCGCCCAGACCCTCGTCCGAGCGCACATCACCGGCTACTACACCGCGGCGGGGCTCACCCGCAGCGTCCGACCCACCGACTGAGAGGACAGCCATGGTCCAGCGCCAGGTTCCCAACCCCGCAGAGCTTCTCGACCTGATGAAGTTCAAGAAGCCCGAGTTCAACGGCAAGAAGCGCCGTCTCGACGCGGCGCTCACGATCGACGACCTGCGCACGATCGCCAAGAGGCGCACGCCGAAGGCCGCGTTCGACTACACCGATGGCGCCGCCGAGGGCGAGCTGTCGCTCACGCGGGCACGCCAGGCGTTCCAGGATGTGGAGTTCCACCCCGGGATCCTCCGGCCGGCTCCGGATGTCGACACCGCGGTCGAGATCCTCGGCGGCCCGTCGGCGCTCCCGTTCGGCATCGCGCCGACCGGCTTCACGCGTCTCATGCAGACAGAGGGCGAGGTCGCCGGCGCGGGAGCGGCGGCGGCGGCCGGCATCCCGTTCACCCTCTCGACCCTGGGCACGACGTCGATCGAGGGCGTGAAGGCCGCCAACCCGCACGGCCGCAACTGGTTCCAGCTCTATGTCATGCGCGACCGCGAGATCTCCTACGAACTCACTCGCCGTGCTGCCGCCGCGGGCTTCGACACGCTGCAGTTCACGGTGGACACCCCGGTCGCCGGAGCGCGGCTGCGTGACAAGCGCAACGGCTTCAGCATCCCGCCGCAGCTCACGCTCGGCACCATCATCAATGCCATCCCGCGTCCGTGGTGGTGGTACGACTTCCTGACGACCCCGAAGCTGGAGTTCGCGTCGCTGAGCACCACCGGCGGCACGGTCGGCGAGCTGCTCGACGCGGCTATGGACCCCACGATCAGCTACGACGACCTTGCGGTGATCCGTGACATCTGGCCGGGCAAGATCGTGATCAAGGGCGTGCAGAACGTCGAGGATTCGGTGCGCCTGCGTGACGCCGGCGTCGACGGCATCGTGCTCTCCAACCACGGCGGGCGGCAGCTCGACCGCGCACCCATTCCGTTCCACCTTCTGCCGGAGGTCCGGACCGCCGTGGGCGACGACTTCACGGTCATGGTCGACACGGGGATCATGAACGGCGCGGACATCGTCGCGGCGGTCGCGCTCGGAGCGGACTTCACCCTCATCGGCCGCGCCTACCTCTACGGCCTCATGGCCGGCGGCCGTGCGGGCGTCGACCGCACGATCGAGATCCTGCGGACGGAGATCGAACGCACCATGCGTCTTCTGGGCGTCGCCTCACTGGCGGAGCTCGAGCCGTCGCACGTCACTCAGCTCACGCGCCTCGTGCCGGTCGCACGCGCCGCGTCGGAGGTCGTCGTGCGCTGACCTCGTCCCCGGATTCGAGGGGAGGGGAGGGCTGTCAGAGGGTCGCGAGAAGCTCGTCGAGCTTGTCTGCGGTGTCCTCCCACCCCTCGACCGCGACCGAGGGCACTCCGATCGCAAGGACGGGGTAGTCGTTGCCGCCTTCATCGAGTCGGTCACCGTAGAACAGCATCGAGGTGAGGGGGATGCTGGTGTGCTCGGCGAGCTGCTTCATGCCGAAGGCCTTGTCGATGCCGGCCAGAGTGATGTCGATGGAGGTCGAACCGCCGGATCGCACTTCGAGCTCGGGGAGTCTCGCCGCCACGGCGTCCCGAAGAGCTTCTCGTTTCGTACCGGATGGGTCCCACTCGTGCTTGGCATCGCGGGGAGCCTTCTGCCCGAGCGCAGAGAAGGTGATCTGGGATCCGCGGTCCTCGAGGATCTCACCCCAGGGCTGAGACTCCCACAGCCCCAGACGCTCCGCCTCCTCGCGCAGGGCGGCGAGAGCGCCGGCCTTCTGCTCCGCGGTGAGGTCGTGGGCGTAGAGCGGCGAGAAATCGGTGCCGTCGTGGCGCAGGTACCGTGTGCCGCAGGTGGGGAGCAGGTGCAGTCGCGCCGCGGCCGCCTCGTCGATTGTTCCGAGCCGCGCGATCACCTGAGCGCGGAACTGCGCCTCGTTGCCGCCCGAGATGATCGCGACCTCGACCCGCTGCAGCAGCGCGAGCAGCAACGAGGCGATGCGAGCATCGATGGGCTCTTTCGACGGGGCGAGGGTGTCGTCGAGATCGAAGGCGACGAGTGCAGGCGAGGTCATGATGCTTCCAGAGTAGACGGGCGGTGCTGAGAGACACGCGGAGCGAAGAGGAGGGTGCACAGGATCGCGAGCGCGACGCCGATCAGCGCGCCGCCGGAGTTCGCGATCACATCGGACACGGTGGCCGTGCGATTCGGCAGGGCGAGGCGCTGGGCGGCCTCGATGGAGAGGGACACTGCCGGGCCCAGGGCGAGCGCCAGCGGCCAGAGACGGCGGGGGACGAGGATGAACGCCAGGATGCCGATGGGCACGAAGACCAGAACGTTGGCGATGACCTCGAGGCGGGTGAAATCAAGAGACTCCCACCCCAGTCGGTGCGAAACGGACAGCACGAGATCGAGCAGGTTCGGCATGGACTGCTCGATGCGCGTCGGCGTGAGCGTCAGCAGCGCGATGCCGCCGAAGAACGGCAGGGCGAGAGCGAGGGCGATGCCTCGGGTCAGTCGTCGAGGCGGGGGGAGCAAGCGACTCATGCGGTGCCTTTCTCCTCGTTCCGGATACAGAGAAGGCCGCCCGTGAGGACGGCCTTCCGGTGTTACTTGTCGGGGTGACAGGATTTGAACCTGCGACCTCTTCGTCCCGAACGAAGCGCGCTACCAAGCTGCGCCACACCCCGTTTTGCAACCCTCCGAGTCTACAGCGAAATGCTCCCAGCGCCGAATCGAGGCATCAACCGCGCGCCGTCAGGGTCAGCAGCGTCGCCTCGGGGCGGCACGCGAAGCGTATCGGCGCGTAGATCGAGTGTCCGCAGCCCGCGCTGACATTGAGGGGCACGGCGCGATCGCCCTGAGTCCACGTGCTGAGACCCTTCGCCTGCTTCAGCGGGATGTCGCAGTTCGCGACGAGAGCACCGAAACCGGGCAGGCACACCTGACCGCCGTGCGTGTGGCCTCCGAGGATGGCGTCGGCGCCCATCTCCACGAACCCGTTCAGGACGCGCTGATAGGGCGCGTGCGTGACGCCGAGAACGGATGTGCCGGCAGTCCGCGGGCCGAGAGCATCGATGGCATCCGGCAGGTCTTCGAGCCGGTCCCAGTCGCAGTGCGCATCACTCACGCCGAACAGGTCCAGGGGACTGTCGGCCACCATGAGTCGCGCTGCGGCGTTGTTCAGGCTCGTCCATCCGAGCTCGTCGGTGAAGTACGCGTCCATCGCATCGGTGTCGAGGAAGTTCAGCTCTCTCGGGCGCTGCGACGGGCCGGCGAAGTAGCGGATCGGATTCCGCGGCGAGGGGCCGATGACGTCGTTGGAACCGTGCACGAAGACACCGGGGATTCCGGCGAACGGCTCGAAGGCACGTCTGATCCCGGCGAGACCGTCGCGGTGCCCGAGATTGTCGCCGGTGTTGACGATGAGATCGGGCTTCAGCTGCGCGAGTGACGCGAGCCAGTCCTGCTTGCGGTGCTGCCACGGAGCCATGTGCGCGTCCGAGATGTGCAGCACGCGCAACGGTGCGGAACCCGGGGCGAGAGCGGATGCGGTCGCCTCACGCACCGTGAAGAGGTAGCGCTCGATGCCGACGCCCCAGACGGCGGCTGCGGCACCAGCGGCCCCCACCGCGCCGAGCGCGATGAGGGCCGGGTGCGCCGCGTGGCGAGACGTCACTTGCAGCGGACCTTGATGGACGTGCTCTTCGTCGTCGGTGTGTTCGCGGCCGGGTCGGTGGACGTGACCGCGGCGTTCTGACCGTTGCATGACCCGTCGAAGTCGATCGACGAGAACCCTGCCCCGAACAGCGCGCTCTGCGCTTCGGCCTTCGATTGTCCGGTGATGTCGGGCACCGTCGCGCCCTGGCCGTTGCTCGGCGAGATCGTGATCGTCGCACCGCTCGGGGCCTGTCCGGACGGGTCCTGCGCCATGACGACATCGCCGGCGGGACCGTCCACGGCGGGTCCGACGGCTGCGGTGAAGCCCGCAGCCTCGATGAGAGAGGTCGCTTCGCCGACGGACTTGCCCACCACGTCGGGAACGTTCGTCAGAACCTGACGAACCAGCTTGTCGTCGGGGCGAGGGAAGTCCTCCGCGGGGTACACGGCATCCGCGGCACCCTGGATCGCCTTGGCGAGGCCGTAGCGGATGTCGCCGAGTCGCGTCCCGTTGCCATTGCGGAAGTCGTTCAGCGGCACGCGGCCGTCGACGTTTCCGACCCACACCGCTGTCGTGACCTTGGTGCTCGACTCGACGAGCATGGTGTGCTCCTTCTCGGCGGTACCGGTCTTGCCGATCAGCTGGGTTCCGTCGTACGGGTTGGCCCTCGTTCCGGTGCCGTTGCCCTCCATGACGCCTCGCAGTGCGTACGCGGCGGTCGCGGCGACCTCCGGGGTGAGCTGCTGGGAGCACTTCTGCGCGGGAGGAGTGATCTCGGCGCCGTCCTCGCCGACGACCCGGTCGATCACGCGAGGCTCGCAGTAGACGCCGTTGTTGGCGACGGTGGCGTAGGCGCCGGCCATCTGCAGAGGAGCCACGCTCTTCGAGCCCAGAACCGTCGGGAACGGATCGTTCGGAGCGGTGTTGGCGTTCGTTCCGCCGACCGTGATGTCGTCGCCGTTGCCGTAGTGGACGCCGAGTCGCTTCGCCACCTCGTTGATGTCGCAGAGATCGAGCTGCTGCGCCATCGCGAGGAAACCGGTGTTCAGGGACTGCGCGGTGAACTGTCGCACGCTGCCCACCGAGCCGCCGGAGTTGCCGAAGTTGTTGATCTTGGAGCTGTTCGTCACCTTGTCCCCGCACCTGGTGAAGGGGCTGAAGGTCTTGAGGCGACCGTCGAGGACCTGGTTCACGGAGTGGCCGGACTCCAGCCAGCTCAGAAGCGTGAACAGCTTGTAGGTCGATCCCGTCTCGAACCCGTAGGTCGAGCCGCCATGCGCCTTGTCGGCCGCGAAGACCTGAGAGGTCTCGCCGGCAGCCAGGTTGGCCTCGGTCGTCTCGTTGAAGACGGTGTTCTGTGCCATGGCGAGTACCCGACCCGTGGACGCCTCGATCGACACTCCGGTGCCACCGACGAGGATCCCGGGCATCGCCTGCGGGACCTGCGCCCTGACCGCGTCGATCGCGGGCTGCTGGACCCGCAGATCGAGGGAGGTGTAGATCTCCATTCCGCCGCGGCGGAGGTTCGAGCGACGCTCCTCTTCCGTGGCGCCGAACGCCTCGTCGTTCTCGATGACGGCCTTCACGTACTGGCAGAAGTACGCGTTGTCGCCCGCGGCCGCACAGCCCTGCTGGGGCTCGCTCAGCAGCGGCGTGACCGGCGAGGCGACGGCCTCGTCGTGCGCGGCCTGCGTGATCTTCGCGTCCGCGAGCATCCGATTGAGGACGTAGTCTCTGCGATCCTTCGTGTCCTTGTAGCCGTCGGCGTCCCCGTTGTGCGCCACGCCGGCGTCATCCGTCCAGATTCCCTCGGGGCGGTCGATGCGGAATCGGTTGGGCTCCTGCACCATGCCGGCGATCGTCGCCGCCTGCGCGAGACTGAGATTCGCCGCGCTGGTGGAGAAGTACCGGTTCGCTGCGGCCTCGATGCCGTAGATGGTGCCGCCGAAGTTGGCGATGTTGAGGTAGCCGAGGAGGATCTCGTTCTTCGAGTAGTCCTTCTCGATCTTCAGCGCGTAGCGCATCTCCTGCAGCTTGCGCTCGACGCCCTCGCCGCCCTTCGCGACTGCCGCATCGAGGAAGCACTGCTCGATCTGCTTCGAGTAGTCCTCGGCTCCAGGATCGACGTCCTGTTCGCATTCCTGCACCTGGACGTTCTTCACGTACTGCTGGGTGATCGTGGACGCTCCTCGATCGGTCGTGCCGGCGACGTTCCCGACTGCGGCCTTGATCGTCGCGCCGAGGTTGATTCCGCCGTGGGTGTAGAAGTTCTTGTCCTCGCTCGAGAGGATCGCGTCGTACATCACGGGCGCGACCTGGTCGTAGGCGACCGGGATGCGCTTCTGCTCGTAGAACGACGCCATTGCGACGGGGTTGCCGTCGAGACCCGTCGCGTAGATCGTCGACTGCTGCATCGGAGCGCCGACCTGGAGGTTCTCGGGGAGGTCCTCGAAGATGGTGAGGGCCTGCGACCCGGCGATACCGGTCATGGCGAGGACCGGGGTGACGCTGGCCGCGACGAGGAGACCGGCGACGGTGCTCAGCCCGACGAGTCCGAGGACTCCGCCGAGCGCACCTTTCACCGTGCGATTCTTTTGAGGCATACGCTAGATCGTAGGGGAGTTCCCTGAATACCGCCTTTGACGCAGCCGCCGTCGCGGAGGCCGCCAGACAGGAGAGCCATGACCACCTGGGAGTACCTCACCACCCCGCTGCTGATCCACAACACCGCAGCGATCCTCAACAACTGGGGCAAGCAGGGCTGGGAGCTCGTGCAGGTCATCCAGGGCCCCGAGGGTGGGCTCGTCGCCTACTTCAAGCGCCCGGTGACGGCGGATGCCTCGGGCAACGCCGGTCTCGCTGCCGCAGCCGAGGCGTCCCGCCAGTTCGAAGGGGGAGCGGCATGAGCGTCTCTGAGCGCCTGACCGAGCTGGGCATCGAGCTCCCCGTCGTCGCGGCGCCGGTCGCAGCCTACGTCCCGGCGGTCGTGCACGACGGACTCGTCTACACCTCCGGCCAGCTGCCTTTCGTCGAGGGAACGCTGCCCGCGACGGGCAAGGTCGGGGCAGAGGTCACCGCCGAGGACGCCAACGCCTATGCGCGCACCTGCGCCCTGAACGCTCTCGCGGCGGCTGCGGCTGCGGCCGGGGGCGTGGACAGCATCGCCGGAGTGCTGCGGCTCGGCGGCTTCGTGGCATCCACCCCCGATTTCACCGGCCAGCCCGGCGTGATCAACGGGGCGAGCCTGGTGCTCGGCGAGATCTTCGGCGACGCCGGGCAGCATGTCCGCGCGGCCGTCGGTGTGCCGGTGCTCCCGCTCGACAGCCCGGTCGAAGTCGAGGCCACGTTCATCCTGGCCTGAGGTCGCCACCCCTCACCACGCGCACACGGCAACGCCCCCTTCCGGATCGGTTCGGAAGGGGGCGTTTGCTGTATCCGTGCTACTTGACCTGCGCCGAGATGATGCTCATCACCGCGGTGTCGGCCAACGTGGTGGTGTCTCCGACCTCGCGCCCCTCAGCCACATCGCGCAGCAGACGCCGCATGATCTTGCCCGAGCGCGTCTTCGGAAGCTCGCCCACGATGTACACGTCGCGGGGCCGTGCGATCGCGCCGATCTGCTCACCCACCCAGAGGCGCAGCTGCTGCGCGAGTCCGGCGGGGTCGTGCGCCGAGAGGTAGCTCTCCTTGATGATCACGAATGCGACGACGGCCTGACCGGTCGTCTCATCTGCCGCGCCGACGACCGCGGCCTCGGCCGTCGCCTCGTGTGCGACGAGCGACGACTCGATCTCGGCCGTCGAGAGGCGGTGTCCGGAGACGTTCATGACGTCGTCTACCCGGCCTAGCAACCAGAGGTCGCCGTCCTGGTCGAGGCGCGCACCGTCACCGGCGAAGTAGTAGCCCTGCTTCTCGAACTTCTCCCAGTACGTCTCCGTGAACCGCTCGGGGTCGCCCCAGATGCCGCGGAGCATGCTCGGCCACGGTTCGGTGACGACGAGGAGGCCGCCGTTGCCGTTGCCCACCTCGGCGCCCGACTCGTCGACGACGTCGATCGAGATTCCGGGCAGCGGCACCTGGGCGGATCCCGGCTTGGTGGCGGTGACACCGGGCAGTGCAGAGACCATGATCGCGCCTGTCTCGGTCTGCCACCAGGTGTCGACGATGGGCGTCTTGCCCGCGCCGATCACGTCGCGGTACCAGATCCACGCCTCGGGGTTGATGGGCTCGCCCACCGAGCCGAGCAGGCGCAGCGACGACAGATCGAACTTCGCGGGCACGCTGCGGCCGATCTTCATGAACGAGCGGATCGCGGTGGGCGCCGTGTAGAAGATCGAGACCTTGTACTTCTCGATGATCTCCCACCAGCGCCCGGGGTGCGGCGCGTCAGGCGTGCCCTCATAGATGACCTGGGTCGCGCCGTTCGCCAGCGGACCGTAGGTGACATAGCTGTGTCCGGTGATCCACCCGATGTCGGCGGTGCACCAGTACACGTCGGTCTCGGGATGCAGGTCGAACACGTACTTGTGCGAGTAGGCGGCCTGAGTGAGGTACCCGCCGGAGGTGTGCAGGATTCCCTTGGGCTTTCCCGTAGTCCCGGAGGTGTAGAGGATGAACAGCGGGTTCTCGGCGGGGAAGGCCACGGCAGTGTGCTCGGGGGAGGCCGCGGGGACGACCTCGTGCCACCAGAGGTCGCGACCGTCCTCCCAGTCGACCTCGTTCTCGCCGCGCTTGACGACGAGCACGTGCTCGACCGTCTGCTGCTCGCCGTCGCCGCGGTCGGCGAGCGCCTGGTCGACGGCCGGCTTGAGCGCGGACACGCGGCCCTTGCGGTAGCCGCCGTCGGCGGTGATGACGAGCTTCGCCCCTGCGTCATCGATGCGCGAGCGGAGGCTGTCGGCGCTGAACCCGCCGAACACGACGGAGTGGATGGCGCCGACGCGGGCGACGGCGAGCATCGATGCGACCGCTTCGGGGATCATCGGCAGGTAGATCGCGACGCGGTCGCCATGGGCGATGCCGAGCCCCTCCAGCACGTTCGCGACGCGCTTGACCTCCTCGGTCAGCTCGGCGTAGGTGATCGACCGGGAGTCGCCCGGTTCGCCCTCCCAGTGGAGAGCGACACGGTCGCCGTTGCCCGCCTCGACGTGGCGGTCGAGGCAGTTGTACGCGACGTTGAGCTCGCCGTCGTCGAACCACTTCGCGAACGGCGGGGTCGACCAGTCGAGCACGCGCGTGAACGGCTTGTGCCACTCCAGCAGTTCGCGTGACTGGTCGGCCCAGAAGGCCTCGCGGTCGGTCGACGCATTCTCATACAGCCGGGGAGACGAGACCGACTGGGCGACGAACTCCTCGGACGGCGGGAACTGGCGGGTCTCATCGAGAAGGTGATCGATCTGGCTGCTCATCGGCAGGCGCTCCTTTGCGGCGTGGCAGGTCGTGCGGGCATGAACGCATCTCTGACGCGATCAGGTCAGGGCGAATCTAGTCCCGGGCACGGACATCGCATTACTGCCGAAAGTCGGTAGTCCGACGGGTTTTGTCAGGACGGTCGCCTTGCGTACACTCGACGACAGCCGAATTCTCATTCTGGCCTTGGCGTGCCCGATTCCCCCATGAGGGACGCCGTGGGCGGCATCTCATTCCCCCCGTGAGGTGCCGCCCATCTCTATGCCGGGAGCGCTCCCATCCTGTGGCTCGCGATCTGACGCCGTCCACACCCGCTCTGCACGGATGCCATCGTCCAGACGTTGCTCACAGTGGTTGTCGCGGGAGCGCCGCGGCGACCCCGCGGATCCGCCGTGAGCCCTAGCTTCGGGGCATGCCTGATCCCTTCGTCATTCAGCCGCGCGGCTCGGCGGCGCTCGTCGACGGAACCGTCCGGGGTGCTCCTTCGCCGCTGCAGGTCGATCCCGCCTTCGGCCTCCTCGCCGAGCACTGCGCAGACGAGGAGGTCACCGACATCTTCGTCAACGGCGCATCCGGGCTGTTCATCGACCGAGGGCATGGTGCGGAACCCGTGCTCGGGTGGAGCGCGTCCGAGCGGGAGGTCCGCGACCTCGCGGTCGGGCTCGTCGGACTCGGCGGTCGACATCTCGACGACCAGGCTCCGTGCGTCGATGTCAGGCTCGACTCCGGCATCCGCGTTCATGCCGTGCTCGCGCCGATCTCGACGTCGGGGACGGCGCTCTCGATCCGTGTGCCCAGAGTGCGCGCTGCCGATCTCGACGCGCTGGCGGCGCTCGGCTCCTTCGACGCGGCCCAGCACAGCTGGCTTCTCGAGCTCGTCGCCGAGCGCGCCAACATCCTCATCACCGGCGGGACGGGAACGGGCAAGACCACGCTGCTGTCGGCATTGCTGTCAGCCGTCCCGGCCTCTGAGCGCATCGTCACGATCGAGGACGTCGCCGAACTGCGCCCGCAGCATCCCCACCACGTCGCTCTGGAGGCACGGCAGTCGAATCTCGAGGGAGCCGGCGGCATCAGCCTCGCCCGGTTGGTCCGCGAGTCGCTGCGCATGCGCCCCGACCGTCTCGTGGTCGGAGAATGCCGCGGCGAGGAGGTGAGAGAACTCCTGACTGCTCTGAACACCGGACACGACGGGGGAGCGGGAACTCTCCACGCGAGCGGTCTCAGCGACGTGCCGGCCCGGCTCGAAGCGCTCGGCGCCCTCGCGGCGATGGATGCCACGGCGCTCGCGCGCCAGGCTGTGAGCGCCTTCACGATCGTCCTTCATCTCGACAGGGCGCCTGGCGGGCGGAGACGCATCGCGCACGCCGGCGAGCTCGCGGTGAGCGGGGATCGGCTGAGCATCGAGGAGGTGCGGCCGTGGTGAGGGGATGGCGTCGTCCGGTCGTCGAGACCGGGGGCGACGCCGCGACATCGGTGCAGACGCTCGCGGTGCTTCTCCAAGCCGGCGCGGTGCCGATGGTCGCATGGCGCCATCTTGCCTCGATCGGCGACCGTCACGCTGCGTCCGTGATCGCCCGTGTGGATGGCGGCGTCCCGCTCATCGCGGCCATCGAAGCGGAGGGTGGCGCGTGGCGTGACCTCGCGGCCGCCTGGGAGATCGCGACGACCGTCGGCGCACCGCTCGCCGAGGTGCTGAGGATGCTCGCTGAGACGCTGCGCGACGCGTCATCCGCCGCGGACGACGTGCGCATCGCGCTCGCCGAGCCCGCGGGAACCGCCAAGCTCCTGCTCTGGATGCCGTTCGCCGGCCTCTTCCTCGGCTTCGCCCTCGGCTTCGACACTGTCGGCGTCATCGTCGGGACGCCCGCCGGCGCCGGGTGCGTGGTCGCCGGGCTCCTGCTCGTCGCCGCGGCGCGCGCGTGGACCGGGCGACTCCTCACGCGGGCGCGTCCCGAACCGGGAACACCGGGCATGCGAGCCGAGCTCATGGCGGTCGCCCTCTCAGGAGGCGCGTCGATCCCACGAGCCCTGCGCCTCGTCGCCGAGAGCCCGGCATCGTCTACCGGTGACGACGCTCGCATCGGCGCGGTGCTCGAGCTGTCGCATGCTGCCGGGGTCCCGGCGGGTGAACTGCTTCGGGCTTCCGCCGGCCAGGAGAGACACGCGTCACGGGTGGACGGACGCCTTCGCGCGGCCAAGCTCTCGACGACGCTGCTCATCCCGCTCGGAGTCTGCACTCTCCCGGCCTTCCTGCTGCTCGGCGTCGCACCGCTTCTGCTGAGCGTGCTCGCCTCCACTCCACTGCCGCTGTGACGGCCGAGTTCCACCGGATGCACCGCGTATCCGTCCCATAGAAAGAAGGAACACATGAACACCATCCCCTCGCTCACCCGGCGCAGCGCGGCAACCCTCTTCGGCGACGACAGTGGCGCGGCCACCGCCGAGTACGCCATCACCACGATGGCCACCGTGGACGCTTAGAGACATACTCTGACAAGATGGCCGCATGACCCCTACCGACTCTCGAGTGCCGCGCGTCGCGATCTATGCCAGACAGTCGGTCGACGAGGATCAGGGCATCACCCAGCAGCTCGAAGACTGTCGTGCGGAGATACACCGCCGCGGATGGCGCGTCGTAGCCGAACACCAGGATAACGACACGTCCGCCTCGAAAGAGCGAGGGCCGAAGACCGCATGGTCGGCGATGCTGAACTCTTTCGATGCTGGCGAGTTCGACGCCGTCATCGTCACAGAGACATCGCGCATCACCCGCAGCCTCATTGACGTGCTGGATATTCGGCCGCCGCGCCGGAACATGCGCGTGGTAGTTATTCGCGAGGGCATCGACACTCAACTAGATGACTTCATGCTCAAGCAACTCGTGCTCCTCGCCGAACGAGAAGTCCGGATCAAGACAGAGAGAGCTGCCCGATACGCCGTGGGACGGCGTCTGGCAGGACACCCGACGCCGGGTAAACCTCCTCATGGGTACAGCTGGGTGCCGAGCATTGAACGAGATGCCGCGGGCACGCGGTACCGAATTGATGAGGCAGAAGCAGAGGACGTTCGGCAGATCTTTCGGGAGTTCCTCGCTGGGGCACCACTCGCTCAGATTGCACGTGATCTCAGCGACGCTGGCAGACTGACGCGACGGGGCGTCCGCTGGCAGTCGACCACTGTTCGGCGGGTCCTCCTGAACCCGCTCTACGCAGCGCTTCTGCCCCCCGCGCAGCCAACCGGCCAGTATGACGCGACCTCGATCGACCTTGACGCCTGCACGCCGGGCGCTTGGAAGGCGATTGTCGAGCGGGATCAGCTCATCGCTAGTCGTGGTCGACTTATCGGCGTCCGGGCGAACCACAGCGGGACTGCACGGAAGTGGTTGCTCTCAGGGCTCGCTGTGTGCGCGATCTGCTCACATCCAGTCAGATCCGCCAGCGGCGAGACCCATCCCACTGCCCGCAAAAACGGTGGCCGTGCAGCACCATCACGTCGATATCACGCGTACCGGTGTCCGAAGGGGCATTTCATGCGCAACGGCGACATCATCGACCAGTACGTCTCAGACATCTGTGTCGCTCGCCTGTCGCAAGAAGACGCCATCGACCTGATCACTCCGCGATCAGATTCGATCGACATCGCTGTGCTGAACTCGAAGCGGGAAGCGCTTACGGCGCGCCGCCAGTCGATCGCAAGCTTTGTCGCTCGCGGCCTGATGACCGACATCGAGGCGGACGACAGCCTTATGGAGATCTCGCGAGAACTTCAGGCGATCAGTGACCAGATCGCTCTCGCTGTTCGCGAAGATCCCTTCGCGGAGTTGGCCGTCGTCGATGATGTCGAAGCTTGGTGGGACAGAGCGACCCTGGCTAGGCGTCGGCTTCTCGTTGAAGGGCTGATGGTCGTTCGAATCAAACCTGTGGGCCACGGTAAGCGTGTTATGACCTCAGATGGGGCCGCGGCGAGCGTCGAGATCGAATGGCGACGCGGCTAAGAGCCGTTGGTGGCCGGCCGCTAGCGCCTCACTAGATCGGCTGGGCTTCGCTTCATCTGCGGGGCTCAAGCGGGCCGATGATCAACGGGCAGCGGCCTCCGAGGTCTTCTGATCGGCCTTGGCGTCGGATGGCTTTCCTGCGGATTGAGCGCCAGCGCCCGACTCGTGCTCGGTCTCGGAGAGAGCGGGCTTGAGCCCGGACCGGAGGAGGGCGAATCGAGCCTCTTCAGACACGAGAAAGATCTCTGCGATCTGATCGATGAGGCGCTCACGGCGCTTCGGGTCGTATTCTTCCCATCGGTCCCAATCATCGCCCATGCCGGCGTACCACTCGGCGTATCGCTTCGCCGTCTCATGGACGAGAGCAACTTGGAAAGCGGACAATTCTGAACGCCAATCAAAACTCATCAGCGTCTCCCCCCGCTGTCCCATCGCGGTCCGGACTCGCCAACAGACTCATCGCCACTTCTGCCCCTCTACGATGCGCTCAAGCGCCTCGATCCCGCCGCCGCTTCGAAACCATTCAACCGGCGTCTGACGCCCTTCGGCCACCATGGCCGTCTGGGGCGTTGCCATCAGGCCGGAGACCGAGATCCAGTTCCTCTCCCTCAGTAGCGCGATGATCTCCGCAAGGTGCGGGAGAAGCTTCCCCGGCGAGGACAAGCTGAACTGCCAAGACGGGAATCGTCTGTGCCCGGCGACATCGACGGCGTAAAGCTCACCGTTCTCGACTGCTCGATTCAGTGAAGCTTCATCGAGGTGCAGGAACAACGCTGCGCTCTCTGCAGACATGCTTTGGTGCAGGCTCGTTAGAAGCGTGCTTGCCGCAACTGCGGGGAGACTGCCGCGCGCCACTCGGCTCGAGGTTTCCTGGAAGTCCTCTGGAGTGGTCGCTCCGGAGCTAACTAGATACCCGGCCTCTTGCGGTGTTGGATCCTCATCGTCAGATACCGGTCGCTGCGCGAGGAGCGCACCGGTCAGGACACTCGCAACGTAATCGCCGTCGGCGTTGAGTCGCGCGATCGCGTCTGCGAGTGCGGCCATCGACACGGCCGACGGCTCAGCCTGCCACCGATGACGAACGGACTTCTCTTCGGGGGAGTTCATGGCTGTCATCGTAGGCGGGGAGAGGGACAATGTCGTCGTGGAAGGCCGAGTTGCCTTCGACGAGGTCATTCCGTTCTCCTCGCTTGAGGATCAGGCACCGTCGAGTGACCGCGAATGGGGCGCCAGATGACCATATTGTGGACAGTCTCTCGAGCGAGGGTTGCGGCCACCGCTGGTTGTGGCCGCAAGGTGACCGCCTCGTGGTCACAGTATGGCCAGTTCAGGGTCAGTAAGCGCGGGATATTGCATCTAGATCGAGCGTGTCCGCGGAGTGACCGCATAGTGGTCACTCTGCGGACACCAGCCGCCCACAAGCCGCGGGTCCGCGTTATCGCTCGCGATCGAACCTCGTGACATCCGGCCGCATGTCTCGCTCCATCATCTCGACCAATGACCTCCGGGTGTTGCGTGCTTTCGCCATGTCGGCTTCGAAGAGCTCGCGAAGAGGCTTACCGCCAACCTTCACCTTGTCCAGCCATCGGTCAACATCCGCGGGGACGCTCTCCAGACGCGCGTTGATGTCTCGCATCCTTTGGCTCTCTGCGTCGGCGTCCTCCCGCGCTTGCGCCGCTGTTCGCTGCGCAAGCTGCGCCTGGCGCCGAGCCTCGTTCGCGTCCCGGACTGCATGCTCCGCGGCCGCCCGGCGAGACGCCAGCTCGCGCTCCCTCTTAACAGCGATGGACTCCCGATCGTCAAGGTCCGAATCCCTGGACGCGAGTCGCCGCCGCACCGAATCGCTCGCCTCCCGTTCCTTCTCCAACTCACCGGTAGCCTCCCGGAGCCAATCTGCCTTTCTCTGAAACTCGCTGCTGCTGAGATGCTCTCTCGAGCGTTCCGTAACTCGGTGCTCCACGTCGTACCCGGCTTCGGCCATCACAGCACGAAGCTCCTTGTGTTGGCGCCTCAGATCGGCCGGCCCCTTGAAGAAGTCCTTCTGGGAGAGCCGTCCGTCGCCCGTTACGGGGACAACTGCCACCTGCAGGCCCGGATGCAATTCATCTAGGTGCACGGAGAACCCCACGATGTTGTCAGCGCCGAACTCGGCGACGGCCCAATCCAGCGCCGCTCCCATGTACGCGTAGGACTCCTTGCTCGGCCCCTTCTCGCGCCAAGAGGCATCGTGCTCGGCGAACCACTTCGGATCGAGCTGGAGGACAACGCCGCGAATCAAGACCGCGTCCTTGCGAAGGGCCCTTCCGACCGACTCAAGGCGCTGCTTGAGGTAGTCGTCGAGCTCGTCCGAAGGCGGCCGGCCATCGACGGATTCAAGACGCCTCACGCTACCGGAACCGTCATTGACCATCGTCATGTTAAGAGCGGTTCTCTCCGGGATGATGTTCGCATTCGACTGGGGGAAGATGAAACCAGCTTTCTGGTCAGCATCTCGCGCGATGTGCCTGAAGAATGCCTTCGCATGCCCTCCACGCTTCACCTTGTGAGACACGTCGAACGTCATCGTGTAACTCATGCCTCGTTCCTCTCGACGTGGTCCGTGGTCTGTTCCGTCCTCGACGCAACAGACCACGGAGCCTCCGGCGGCTCTCCCGAGGGGCTTCTCCTGCCGCTCATCCGCAACCCACCCCTGCGCTTCCTTTGGAGGGTGCGATGCTCCTTCTCGTCAGAAGAAGGTGTAGCCCCATACACTTCTGAGCACGCTTCGCTCGTCAGAAGCTCCTGGTGCCCTCCGGGGGCCGCTGTGCGGACAAGACGGCAACTGTGTCGACGGATCGTCACGACGCGCCTCCCGATGGCTCAAAAGGCGAAGTGCCCGGAGCCGCCGACAGCATGCGTGAGAGCCACGGCTCGAGCTCCGATAGAGGCAACATCTGCGAAGCTCGCTCGGGCCGACGAGCGTTCTTCCAGTCACCTTCGCTCACCGTGCCGAGATCCCATCGGGCGATCCAGTCGAGACGCTCGAGGAGGCTGAGATCGCGATCTGCCAGGGTCGGAATGGTGACGACTCCCTGGCGGTGAGCCATGACGATTGACATCAGCACAGCCCGACGAGGGGTGACGATCCTGTGCCCCTTTCCGTGCGCGAATCGGACGTGCCAGTCCTTCCACTCGTCGACGGTCCTCAGGCAACCCGTTTTCGCAATCTCGCGAGCGATCGCTCGCGCACGCAGGCACTCTTCGATGGAGTCCCACGGAGCGGTCTCAAACGTCGCCATCTCGTGCTTCGATCCGTCTGGAACCGGGACGCTTTCGCCGGACATAGATGCCATCAGTGGCCGGCGCTTGAGGTCGAAGTCCATGCTGAGTGCGCGCTCGACAACCGACGGAATGAAGTCCTTGCGCCCTTCTCTCCGAGAGAGCTCTTGGAAGCTCGGGAATCGACGGTAGGCATTCTCGACCCGACCTTCACGAGTAACCACGTTGACCAACAGCTCTTCACGATCCTCGAGACTGTCGGCGTCGATTCCCGCGGAGGGCTTTAAGCCGTTGTGAGCGCACACGCCGTCGACGCGGAGCGACACGTTACCGCGTGTGGTGAAGTTCACCAGATCATCTTGTTCGTGCTTGGCTTCCCAGATCGTCGCATCCCCGGTGAGCGCTGTGCGAGCTTCGCGCAGATGCTCCGCGAGACCATAGAGATCGAGACTCTCAACGTCGGTAACGGACCAGTCCGTGATGAATCCGTCAGTGGTGACCGAGAAGACCTGGCCGCCTCGTTCGGTGATCTGATTCATCGTCGCCAGGAGCTGAGCTCGCACGAGGCTTGTCGTGGTGGCCGCATGTGACGGACTGGAGATCGCAGAGCCACCGACATTGTCCATCTCCTGCTTGTGGGCATCCCACGAGCGCTGCTCAGCCACGTCTTGTGCGGTCTTCCCGTAGATCGTGCATACGCCCGTCTTCAACGTCTCCTCCTCAAGCGACCCCTTTCCGAAGAGCCGCTTCGCAGTAGTGCGGTCCTCGATCAGCTGTTTCACGCCATAACGAAGCGACAGGCTGAGCGAGCCATCTGCACGGTGAGCCGGTCGCCCCGCAAAGCCGATCTGGCAAAACACCCTCGCGCCAAGCTGGAGCGCGAGCCAGAGCTCCGGCCCGCAAACCCATGTCCCCGCAGTTCCCTCGCTCGACCGCGGATAGATGAGCGTGCCGTCGGCCACGATGGGGAGAGTCGGGTACGAGACGTGACCGGGGAACTCGAACGAGACAAATCCCACGAAGGACGTGGTCGGCTCCGGCACGTCATGGGTACTCAGCATCCGTTCGTGAACGACCTCCTGAATAGCACCGGTTTCCCAGTCCAGATCAGGCACGAGCGCCATAGCCGTCGGGTAGGCGTTCTTCGCATCGATATCGATCGTTCGCGTCGGGTAGTACCCGGGCGCGGGACACGCGTTCAGTCCGCCGTGGTACGCGGACGCAAAAGCCTTGCTCAGCTGCGCTGCGGCACCGTCCAACGGCGTGCGACCACGCTTTGAGTAGAACGTCAACTCATCACCTTCTTCTACAACATCAACGGCCTCGTCCTCGACGAGCCCGGAGAACGCGAGCCTGAACTCCTTAGGAGACGCCACCCCGAAGTACTCCGATCCCGACGCCACGAGCGAGGCCGCCGCACCACCGCCGAGAGTCACAGGCGGGAGCACGCCCTCACCCCAGATGCGGCCGAGGAACTCGACGACGATCTCTGCGTCGTTGACGCCATAGTCGAGGAAATCGTTCAACTGTTCGCGGCGGTAATCCGTCATTCGCGAGATGCGGTCGCCTGGCACCTCGAGCTTCTCAATGCCAGCGGCCGCGCCGATTGCGGCGAGCGTCCGCTTGCCCGCAGGAGCGTGCGTCATCGTGTCGCGGACCGTAACACTCAACGACCGCCACCAACCGAAGTCATCGCCCCGCTGGTCGCCACTCTGGAGGCGGAACGGAAGCAGCGTGACAAGGCCGCCGGCAGCGGACGTGAGGCGCGTCAGATGATCGGTCACTCTCGCGCCACCACGAAACGACGTCAGATCGGCAGCACCGTAGTGACAGGCCAAGACGATTGGGACGCGCCAGGGCGCAAGGGCCGCAGCCCTGGCCTGCCAATCGCCGGGGTTAGCCGCCCAGCTTCGAGCGGCGTCACCAGCGGGACCCGCGCTGGCCTGCTCGATGACCGTGCTGCGCCGCACTCCGCGGTCATCTACCTCTGCTCTCACTAGAGGTGACCGCCACAATGACGCAGCCCGGACAACCTCCCAAAGAGCGGTGTGCATCCCGATCCTGCGTCCATCGAGCGGAAGGATGACCACTTGGACCATCGTCGACGAATCGTCCAAATCGGGCGTTGCGAACTGCCAACTGTTGATCGTCCGAACACCATTCACAGTGGTGAACTCGGAGTCGAACCCGACGACGATCGCGCGCCGACCAGTTCCCATCGATCGCACAGAGGCAAGTTCTCCGAATGCGACTTCACGGCCCGCGAGCGGGGCGGCGGAGCCCACCGCGGGCAGTAGGGGGTCGGGGTCATGAACACGGGGACCCATGGGCGCCTTATGACCCCGCGGCGAAAACCCCGGAAAATCAAGGGACCGCTGCGCTCCCGACGGCTCGATTGCTGGGGCACTTCTCTGGAGACCCCCAGTAATCGAGCTCAAGTGAGCGGATTGAGCGTGCCGCTGCATGCGCCGGACCAACACCTGGAACGTGCCGCCGGCGTCACGAATTTCGTGCGCTTTCCAGCCGGAGTGGAACGGTGTATTCACGCCGCACCTCCGATGATCACGGCAAGGCGCTCGCGCTGTTCGGCGGTAAGTCGCGGCGCGGCTGCGACGACACGGGCAACGGCTGAGTCGATCTCCGCCGCCGCTCGCGGCCGGCCGACGACCGGAGCCGCCATCGCGTCAAGGTGGGCGGGCTCAACATAGATGCGGCGACCAATGCGCTCCGCAGGCAAGCTCCCATCAGCAACGCGCTTGCGAAGTGTGGAGTAGCCAATGCGCCGCGCGTGCGCTGCTTCCTGAAGGGTGAGTCGAGACACTGTTTGAGGTGTGGCGTGAGTAGGCAAGCCCACTCCTCTCGTTTGAGAAGGAGCACCTCGCATGTCTCACGGGCCACCTGCCGGTGCCTTTTCCCGCCAGGACCGCCATCGCGATCCGTGTTCACCAGTTCGTTGACCCTCGGGTCAACATGCGCTGGTGTCGCATTCGCCGCGGGCGGGGCCTCAAGTGTTCGACGGGCGGGGGGCCAACCCCGTAGCTCCCGTCGGGTGCGATCCTGTTGGATCCCGCTCAAAGTAGCACTCTCGAGCGTCGGAATGCAACACGATAGACTCGTTTATGAGGAAAAATGGTGTTGCTCGGTGGGCCACAACTCGCTCTACCTCTCGGCGACCTCTTGTGGACGTCGTGGTGCGCCCCGTGCTCGAATGCTCCAGCACATAGCGCGATTTTTCCCGAACCCGGCTAGGTCTGACTGCGACCTCCGCCCTCTCGATGATTCGGGCCGTGATTAGTACCAGCGCTCACCGTCGACAATGTCGTCGATCGCATCGAGATTTCCCCCTCGGAGCAGCCACTGAATCGGTGTCTGCTGTTCACCCCGGAACGTCAGATCCTCTTTGGGTACCGTCATGAATGCTTGCAAGCTCGCAGGATCGCGTTCATCGGGCAGAAGTTCGCTAAGTAGATGTGCGAGGTGGGGCAGTATGCCCTGCGGCCTCGCGTCGGTGAACTGCCATCTGGGATAGACAGTGACCGCCCCAACCTTGAAGCCGAACAATTGCTCTGCACCGCAAAGGTCTCGAACCCGGTGGCGGCTGACTCCAAGTTTTTCGGCCGCCTCGGACTCGCTGAAGCTGGCAGCGATCGTTTCGAGCAAGGTTCGATTCTCTAGTTCTCGAAGATCCCCGCGCGCGACGCTCGCTTCTGTCTCCGCCAACTCCTTCGGTGTGAACTCGCCCGACTCGATCAAGAATGCGCGCTCCTGCGCGCTGAGCCCAGGAGAGCCGGGGCCGGCCTCGCGCAGAAGCTCGTTTGCCGCGAGCCGTAGGACCTCGGCGATCTCTGGGCCGAAACCTTCGGTAGTGATAGCGGAGAGCGTCGCATCAACAGCATCGTCGATCTTCAAAGGTCGAACAGCTTCCATTGGATACCCTTCCAACGCGAGTCTCGATCGGGCGTACGACGACTGTATCGCCACCACCATCAATCGAGTTCCGCCGCTCGAAGGTGACGCCGATCCGGAACCTGACGCACCAGCCCCTCTTGCGCTTCAACATGAATCCCATCGCCGCGTCGCGCGTCTACCAACAGGCATCCGCTGCCCGATGTTACGACCGGACCCGGCACAACGCCAGCGCCTCGAATCCATCCTGGCCAACCTCCACGAACGGCTCGCCGAAGCGAAATGGATGGGCTGGCTTGGAGAAGTAAACGGCATCGAGATCAGCATCGGAGCGGCCGAGGACAAGCTGAGGCAGATGACGCAGATCGCCCGGCTTACGCTCGAACGACGACGTCCAGGAGGCATGGTTTCATGAGCTCGACAACGCGCGCCGATACCCTACACCAGCGGTTTCGGCACCTTTAGGTTTCGGCAGGGGGTTACGGCGGAGCGTGCTTCGGCGTGTCGCGCTTCCGCTCAGCGACATCGCCCAAGTCCGCCGTAAACGATCGTTTACGGCAGGCGGGGGTAGTCGGTGGCGTCGACCTTCCGGCCCCACTCGGTTTCTGGCTCTTGGTCGGTGGCCGGCGCTTCCCAGAGTGCGAGGTGGCTCATGAAGTTGTCAGCCGTCGCTCCGTGCCAGTGCCACTCGCCGGGAGGCGTGTAGACGGTGTCGCCGGGGTGTAGCTCGATGAGTTCTTCACCCCGGGTCTGGACGTAGCCGGTGCCTTCTGTGACGTGCAGGGTCTGGCCTACGGCGTGCCGATGCCAGGCTGTATGGGCACCTGGCGTGAATCGGACTAGATTCAACCGAGCTCGGGAGGGGCGATCGTACTGACGTCCGGGTTCTCGGGAGCTGCGGTGGTCTCGTTCGGCGTGCTGCGGATGCAGGGCGGTGAAGCACGGGCGTATACCACAGCAGCCTTCGCCATCGCGGCCGTCGCCTTCGCCGTCTTCCTGGTCTCAGTACTTCGAGAGGTCCGCGATCTCGAGAAGAAGGGCGCGGACGAGAACTGAGACCCCCACTGCGACAACCCCCGGATGCTGTGCCTCCGCATCAGTCCCCGGGAGTCTCCAGAACCTCCTCGCTTCTCAGCTCGTCCTCGCTCTGAGCGTCGCCATCACCGGGTGACATCGGTACTCCCGCCGTCAGCGACATTGAGACGTTGGTCCGGCCCTACGCCCCGGGCGTGACCACCGCCACGTCGCCGAACCTGCCCGACCTGAAACGTGAGCAGCGCTGCAGACCCGAAAACGAGCAACCCAACGACAAGCCATTGGAGTGGCGAGTAGTCGGTGCCGAGTTGGACTGTCCTCGTGAGCAGGCCGATCATGTATCCGAACAGGACGGCGCTGAGTCCGAGCATGGCGCGATGAAACCGAAGGCTCCGCTGATCGTTCGATCCCACCATGCGTCGAGAATACGGCGAACAGCCAGTGGCGCACCATGCGTGCGTCAGTGGGCGGCGCGGAACGCCTGAGGCAGCGGTCTCAGATGGCGACGTCGACGGGGCGTCGACACCTCGCGTATTCGGCGCGCTGACCACCAGGAACCGCGTCTCCACGGCGCCCGGAGTTGAGAACCGGTGCGCCGGCCCGGCCGGGCCGGACTATGGGCGCGAACTCCTCTTTCCGCGGGAAAGCGACGCCCAAGCCCGACGGTGTCGGCTTCCAGCGGTTCGACGCCCACGTCTGACGCCGCGTCATGGGGCGGTATCTGACCGGGTGCATCGTGCAGGGCGCGTTCAAGCCGATTGCCTCGCACCGATCGGGTGAGTCAACCCTTGTCCCGTAGCCCCACCGTGAGTAGCGTCAGCGGTATTCGCGCGCCAGTATCTGGGGTTCGGGAAGTCCGGGCGAAGGGCCCCGGTCATCGGCGAGGTGGAGGGACGAGCCGTGGGAATCGACGTGACGAAGACTGGGCGCTTGGGACAGGTCGAGATGGACGGGGAGCTGCCGGCTCGGTCGTCGATCCCTGTGATCTTCGATGAGCTCGACTACCAGTTCGCGTGTCAGGCATACCTGTGGGCGCTGCCGCTCGTCTCCTATGCGCAGTGGAAGACGCAGCACTATGAGGTCTTCGGCGCCACGGGCAGTGACCTCGTGCGGTACCTCAGTTACCGTGACCGGCTCGGCCTCATCACGGCGAACGCCACCACGCCCTACATCCTGAACTTCTTCGACCTGTCCGAGAGCGGGCCGCTCGTGATCGAGCTGCCCGCTGGGCCCACGGCCGGCGGCGTGTCCGACTTCTGGCAACGTGAGGTCGGCGCGATGGGCGAGATGGGTCCGGATCGCGGCGAGGGCGGCAAGTACCTGATCCTCGCGCCGGGCGTCGACGAACCGGCCGAGCTGAGCGAGGACTACCGCATCCTTCGTTCCTCGGGGGTGAACATCATGTTCGGCTTCCGAACTCTCGACCCGGATCCGACGCGCGCCGATGCACTCGTCCACGGTGTGCGGATCTACCCCTATGCCGACCGTGACGAGCCCGCTCCCACCCGCATCGTGTCACCCGACGGGCGGCCGTGGACGGGAGACCAGCCGAAGGGCCTGGACTATTGGCGGACACTTCACAGCATCTACCAGAGCGAGGTCGTCGATGAGCGGGACCGCTTCTATCTCGCGATGCTCAAGCAGCTCGGCATCGAGAAGGGCAAGCCGTTCGCCCCGGATGAGCGTCTCACGCGCATTCTCGAACAGGGCGCGGCCGCAGGCGAGCTGATGGCGCAGGCGAACACGTTCGCCAAGCGATTCGAGCAGGGCTCGTATTGGCCCGATCGCGCCTGGGAGCAGGCGATCGTGCTCGACAACTCCGCCCAGCGCGGCGACGGATACGACGAACTGCTCGAGCGCGCATCCTGGTTCTACGAGGCGGTCAGTTTCTCCGAGGCCATGAAGAGTCAGACTCCGGGCGTCGGGCAGGCCTATCTCGGCTCGTACACCGATGGCGCCGGAGAGTGGCTCGACGGTGGCCGCGACTACACGTTGCACGTGCCCGCGGATGTCCCCGCGAAGCTGTTCTGGTCGGCGACCGTGTACGACGTCGCCACCCGGTGCCTCATCGACAACGAGCAACAGCGCGGTGATCGCGGCTCGCGCGATCCGGACCTGGTTCGCAACGATGACGGCTCAGTCGACCTCTACTTCGGTCCATCTGCGCCGACTGCCGGAGAGTCGAACTGGGTGCAGACGATTCCCGGCCAGCACTGGTTCTCCTACTTCCGCCTCTACGGGCCGCTGGAGTCGTACTTCGACCGCAGCTGGAAGCTCGGTGACATCACCCCGATCGAGTGACGTGGGAGAAGTCATCGGGGAGATGCTCCCCCTCGCGCTCGGCATCGCCATCAGTCCGATTCCGATCATCGCGGCGATACTCATGCTTCTGTCCCCGAAAGCGCGGGTGACGAGCGTTGGCTTCCTGCTCGGGTGGATCGTGGGCATCGTCGTCGCCGTCGTGGTCTTCACGCTCGTGTCATCGGTCCTCCCCGACGATGACGGGGACACGTCCAAACCGGTCAAGGGTGTTATCCAGCTGCTCCTCGGCTTGGGACTCGTGTTGCTCGCGATCAAGCAGTGGCGCGGGCGAGCTAAAGCCGGCCAGACGCCAGCGCTGCCCAAATGGATGCAGGCGATCGACAAGATCACCTTCGTCACCGCGGCCGGGCTCGGGTTCCTGCTGTCCGCCCTCAACCCGAAGAACCTCATCATGGCGGCCGGGGCGGGCGTCGCTCTCGGTTCAGCGATGCTCGACGGCGGATCGACCACCATCGCAGTGACCGTGTTCACCGTGATCGCCGCATCAACCGTCGCGGTCCCGGTAATCGGCTACCTCATCGCCTCCGACAAGCTCCGCGGTCCCCTCGGTGCTCTGCGTGGATGGCTCGAGAACGAGAACGCTGTCATTATGGCCGTGCTTCTGCTCGTGATCGGCGTCTCGATGATCGGCAAGGGTATCGGCAGCTTCTAACCCGTCGCCGCCACGACGTCAGGTCCTCACGGCGACTCAGGCTGCTCGGGATCGCCCCCTGCCCCTGCCCCTGCCCACGCTGAGCGGCGCAGGCGGGGCAGCAGCCAGCTCAGCGAATCAGTGGTCGCGGGTCGAAGGTCACTCGGATCCGTGTGATGAGCCCGTCCTCGACGTGACTCCAATTCGCCGTCGGCACGTGGACGTCTCCACTGATGAGGTCGAACCACGTGACGGCATCGGATTTCTCGACGACTCGAGTATGGAGTACCAGGTCGGTCATCACTGCCTTCGCCATTCCCTCGAGACCGGCTACGCACTCGTCGACACCGTTCGCCGTGCCCATCACTCCGACGAAGGTCACCTCGGGGTGCAGGACGGAGCGCAGACGCTCGAAGTCGCGCGCACGCCACGCGTCGAAGTAGGTGGCGACCGCGGTGCGCGTCTGCTCCGTCTGCCCGGCTTCTTGCTGAGTGTTCACAGCGACGGGGTCCAGGCCCGCGTGGTGACGCCAACTGCGTTCCAGGCGTTGATGGTCACGATCAACGCGACTAGGGCTCCCAGCTCAGCCGGAGTGAACTCGGCAGCCGCGTCGCGCCAATCGGCGTCGGGAACATGACTCTCTGCCGCGAGTGTGATGCTTTCCGTGAGTGCCAACGCTGCTCGTTCTTGTCGCGTGAAGAAGGGCGATTCGCGCCAGACGCTCACCGCGACGAGGCGCGCGACCTGCTCTCCTGCGTTCAGGGCGTCCTTCGAGTGCTCGGAGACGCAATACGCGCAGCCGTTCAGCTGGGAGGCGCGGAGCCGGATCAGCTCCCGCAAGAACGGGTCTATCGCGGCCGAGTCAAGTTCCTTCGTCGTCGCGGCGTCGAGTTGGGCGAGCGCCCGCGAGAACAAGGGCGCGACGGTGTCGATCTCGAGTCGGATCGGAATGCCGACAAGTGCTGAATCCATGGGTGTGTGTCCTTTCCACCTCGAGCCTCCCGTGCCAGCGATCCATCCGTCCAACATCTATCGGCGAACAGATCTAGCATTCTGAGATATGGAACTGCATCGGCTCAGGTACCTGCTCGCTGTCGTCGACGAGGGCTCCGTCACCGACGCCGCCAGGAAACTGCAGGTCGCTCAGTCGGGCGTGAGCAGTCAGCTCGCCAAGCTCGAGAAAGAACTGGGCGTCGCCATCTTCCGCCGGGTCGGGCGCAGAGTGGTCCTCACCGATGAGGGGCTCGCTCTGCTCCCCGCCGTGCGCAACGCCGTGAATGCCGTCGACGCAGTCACAGCATCTGCCGCCGATCTGCGCGGGCTCGTGATCGGGTCCCTCAAGGTCGGGACGGTCGCGAACCTGATCTGGCCACGACTCTTCGAGGCGATCGACGAGCTTCATACCCATCACCCCGGGGTCGATCTGCGCCTGTCGGAAGGGACATCCCACGCGCTGTTGACTGCGGTGCGCCGGGGCGAAGTCGACGTCGCGATTGCGACCTGGGCAGAGAATGAGCCGTCGGACCTTCACAGGCACGTCATCGTGGATGACCCGCTCGTCGCTGTCGTCGGCACGACGCATCCGTGGGCATCGCGGTCGACGATCACGCCTGCTGAGCTGGTCCACGTGGATGTGATCAGCCTCGAACCCGGGACTGGATCACGCGATGCTCTGGACGCAATGATGAGGCGCACCGCCCTCACCCTCACACCGCGCTGGGAAGTGGCTGGCCCCTCGTTCGTGAAGGAACTCGCAGGTCGCGGGCTCGGAGTCGCAATCGTCAGCGAAACGACCGCGTCGACGTGGGGGTTGCGCTGCATCCCGTTCGACGACTCGCAGGCGCGATCCCGTCTGGGGATCGTGTGGGGAGAGAACCCGAGCGCTGCTGCACGGGCGTTCCTGAACGAAATCCGCGGGTGAGCGCTCACTCATCGTGCGGCTTGTGCCGGTCGGCCGACATCCCTGTGCCAGACTGTGGACGGCCTTCACATCAACGGTGATGTTCCCCGTCTCGAAGGGACACCATGATCTCGCTGGCCGCCGCGACCGGAATTGCCCTCATCGAACTGGGACTCGCCCTCACGCCAGGACCCAACATGATGTACCTCGTCTCACGGAGCATCGGACAAGGCTGGCGCGCCGGCATGATCTCTCTCTCCGGCACCGCGGTCGGATTCGTCGTCTATATGTTGATGGCGAATCTCGGCTTGGCCGCAGTGTTCGTCGTTGTTCCAGGCCTGTTCATCGCGCTGAAAGTCGTCGGCGCCGCGTACCTCCTGTGGCTCGCGTACAAGACCTTCCGTCCCGGGGGCAGCACACTGTTCCAGACCACCGAGCTGCGTCGGCACTCATCGGGCGCCCTGTTCCGCATGGGGTTGGTGACAAACCTTCTGAACCCGAAGGTCGCCATCCTCTACCTGGCGCTGATCCCGCAGTTCATCGACCCCGAGCGGGGAAACGTCGTCTCTCAAGGCCTCCAGCTCGGCACCATTCAGATCCTCGTCGGAGTGACGGTGAACGGAGTGATCGTCCTCGCGGCCGGCTCCATCGCCGCGTTCCTGCAGCGCAAGCCCTCATGGATACGCTGGCAGAAATGGATCACCGGCACGATCCTCGGAGCGGTCGGCGTCAAGCTCGCCATCGACGCCCCCGCACCCGCCGTAGCTGCCTAGCCGCACTGTCCGGATCTCACACCTCATTCGTCGAGAAACCGGGGTTCGCATGCTTCGCCGATTCTCATACAGCGCCTCGCAGGGCTCGCACCTGCACTCTCGCTCACCTACCCGGCAGGAATCTCCAGCACCTCGTCGACGAGGCTGATGCCATCCGTGGAGCTGGCAGACTGCATGAGCTGCTCGATCCACTTCACGTTCAACTGAGGGGCCTCCGGCTCCTCGAACGTGAACCGCAGCGGAATCGACGGGTGCAGCCAGATCGTCGATCGGCCGAGGGTGTCCTCGTCGTGATGCTTCCACGACAGGGTGAAGCTCTCGTTGCGACGGAGCTTTGTGGCGATGACGACTTTCAGATGCGCGAGAGCACGATCCTCGATGTGGATCTCGTCACCGACACCGCCGTACTGGATAGTTCCCATGAGTCGAACAATACCGGGAAGAGGAGAACGGCCAACGCGGCCGCGGGCACGGAGTTATTCACGGTCGTGAGCGAGATTGTGCGACATCGTCTCGTGTCACAATGAAGCCACCACGGTGCGGACATCGTCAGCCGCACCTCACTCGAGGACCTCGTGGCTGAGCAGAAAGCACCCGATGGGCAAGTTTATCTACGAGAACGGTGTGAAGACCGAGATCGAAGACCGCGCACTGACACACCTCCAGCTCGTCATCATCGCCAAACTTCGCCGCGGTGAGCCCTTCACCTTCTCGTGGCGCGAAGACACCAGCACAGGTGGCGGACGAACATCAGTGTGGGTTCATGCGGGCAGCTCCCTCGTGTTCAAGTACCACGGCAGCCGCCAGCCCGCGATCAACCGCGAATGGATTGAAGCTCTCGCATTCACGGCGAATGCGCCGACGGGGCTCTACCTTGTTCCCGAGCCAGCCGAGAAGACCGCTGCAGACCGTCTCGAGACGCCGGCTCGCGCCTGACACACCCCGCCCGGCTCGCTCCCTGACGCGGCGCTGTACATCGCCGACGTGTGGGATGCAACCCCGAAGTCGCCGCTCTCCGGCAGAGGTTACCCTCGCGGGATGACAGGGACGGAGTGCATATGAGTACGCAGGTCATCATCGACGGACACCCTTTCCGTCTGCACGGAGACCAGGACGTCGACGACCTCATGGGTCGTATCGAGGTTGCGGCGCGGTCAGGACCCTCGTTCGTGCATCTCGACGATGGTGACAGCTCCGTGCGCGTCCTCGTCGGAAGCCAGTCTCACGTCGTGATCACTGTGCACCCTGATCGACCGAGTGGGGCCCGGACAAGCGCCGACGACGAGCCGCTCCTCGTGGTCGACATGGTCGATTGGGAGCTGTGACGGGTTTCAACGACCGCAGGAAGGCCAAAGCCGCACCTTCTTGGCCGGTGCGACCATCGCACACCGGATGGACGCGCTCGGTTCCTCGGCGATGATTCTTTCCGGGGAACCCGAAGATAACCACCGGGACGCCGAATACTTGACCGCGACGAAGAATCGCTCAAGGGTCCTACGGGTGTGACGACCGAAAGCTACTTTGAGGGCCGATCGCAACACATCGCGATCCGCGGGCCGGTGAAGTCCCCCGCGACACCGGCAGGGTGGTCCCGAAGGTACCCCAGATCTGTCGGGACCACCCCCGCAGCGCGGCTGCACCAACCGAAACAGGGGGCGGCTGTGCGGGACGCCTCGCGCGAGGGAGGAACGCTGATGCGAGGCGTCCCGAGTGACACCGATGCCCGCCGGAGTCACTCCGGCCAGATGATCGCCCCCCGGCGCCATCCGGCAGATTCAGGATCCTCGCTCGGATCCATTCCCGCAAGACTCAGCTAGACATCGAGTGACGCGAGGTACTCCGCGTTGCCGCGCATCGCCGGCTTGTATCGCTCGAGCTCCTCGGTGTGAACGTGATCCGCGAGCAGAGTGAGCAGACTACCCAGTGCGGCGCTCATGTGACCCTGCGCATGTAGGGTCAGCGCCTCGAAGGCGCCCAGCGCCACGTCGTCCGGGAACTCTTCGCGAGCCGTGCGGAACACCTCGGCTGATCTGTCCAGGTCGCCGAGGTTGCGCAGCGTGGATCCGTACTGGAGGAAGCACCGGCGGCGGATGTCGCCGTGGAGTCCGTTCTCGAGGGCGCGCCGGTAGTAGCCCTTCGCCATGACCTCTTCGCCCGCGGTGTCGAACGCGCCGCCGACTTCGTAGAGCACGCGCGGATCGTGCGGGTGCTTCTCCAGGATCGGGCGAAGCGCCGCGATCGTCGGCGCCATGTTCTCGCGATCCCGCTCCCGGAAGATCCGATCCAGCTCAGCGTTCAGTTTGTCCGTTGCCATCGTGACCCCCCGGCGCACGGCGGTGGAACCGTACTCGGTCACGCTATCCGAAGCGCACGCCTCAGAGTGGCACGTTGACGGGGCGTCTGTTTCCCCGAGTGCTCGGGGTGCTGATCACGAGGAACCGGGTTTTCGTTCCCCGGGGTTGAAGAACCGGTGGCGAGCGTTCAGTGGGTGCGGAGGTCGTGGATCAGTTCGTGCTCGTCTTCTTCCGACAGGGACGTCTGCACGACCGTGCCGTTGTACGGCGCGAGGGCCGCCGCGAACTTGTCTTCAGTGAGTTTCGAGGCGTAGATGACGATCGCGGATTTGCCCGCGGTCACGGTCGACTTGACTCTGTCACGGAACTCGGCGTCGAGGCCGGTTTTGTCCAGGCCTGCGAACAGCGCCCCGAACAGACCCCCGAAGATCATGCCGGCGAACGGCACGAAAAACAGGATCCCGATCAGAGCACCGAAGAGCGCACCGCTCGCTGCTCCGACGCCGACTTTGCCGGTGGTTCCGGGGTACTCGACCTTGGTCTTGCCTTCGCCGTCGACCTTCACCAGCGCAAGGCCGGAGAGCTCGACCACGAGGTCGCCCTGCAGCTCTTGGACGCGATTGTAGGCCGCCTCTGCGTCTGCTTCGGAGTCGTATGCGATGACGATGAGATCTGCCATGTCCATCCTGCTTTCTGTGTGAAGTCGTCTACCGGGAGGGGCTGCACTCAGGCGCTCGAGGTGAGGCCGTGCACCATCTTTTGGATCTGCTGTTGGACCTGCGCATCCTCGACATCGAACATGGCGTAGCTGATGCCCGCGGATTGCAGCGGACGGTTCGGATACTGCTTATAGCTCGGGAGCACGCTCAGAAGTCGTGCGGCCATCTGCGGGGCCTGCCAGGTCTTCTCCGCGAAGCTGGTCATGAAAATGTCGTAGCGTTCCTGGGGGTCCTGCCAGAGGTCGAACAGCTCCGGCACAATCGCCGTGTACGACGATGGCCCACGCCATTGGTCACGGACGTTCCAGATCGCCTTCCACTTACCGACTCGCACGGCACCGGGGATCATCTCGGTCTCCGTCATGTACAGCCAGTGATCTCTGGTTGAGCCGCCCTCGCCTTTCAGTAGCGCGGTCTGGTCGAAGCTGTCGAAGATGGTCGGCTCGCCGTCCCGGTCTTCGGAGGGGAGGTCGACGCCGGCGAGGTTCGCGAATGTGGCCATGAGGTCGAGAGACCCGATGATCTCGGAGTTGCGGCGGCCGGCTTCAATAGTCCCGGGCCACCACGCAATGGCGGGAACGCGGCTGCCGCCCTCGTAGTCGGTCCCCTTCGTGCCCCGATACGGGGTGTAGCCGCAGTCGGGATACACGTCCTGCCATGCACCGTTGTCCGTCGTCCACACGACCAGTGTGTTCTCGGCGATCCCGAGCTCGCGGATCTTGTCGATGACCTCTCCCACGCGGTGGTCGAGTTCGACAAGTGAGTCGAGGAACTTCGACTTCCCCATCGACGCTCCTTCGAAGTCGGGGTGAGGAAGATTCGGCTGGTGCAGCTTGGCCGTGTTCAAGTAGAGGAAGAAAGGTTCGTCGTCGTCGGCGTGTGACTCGATGTAGTCGATCGCACGGTTGGTGGACTTCTCGTCGATGAATGGGATGTTCGCGGAATCCAGCTTCTCCACCTCGGTGGGCTCTTCACCCGCCTTGCCGTCGAGCGCGCCGATGACGTTGCCCCACATCTTCATGGTGGCCTCGTCGTCGAACGGGAAGTCGGGATTGAAAGCCTTGTCCGTGTACGTGTACGCGTTCAGGTGGTAGAGCGTCGTGTTGTACATCTGGTCGAACCCGTGCGCGATCGGCATCGCGTAGTCCGCTTCGCCGAGGTGCCACTTCCCGATGTGGCAGGTGTTGTAGTCCGCCTTTTTCAGCACACTCGCGAGCGTCCATTCCGGCGCAGGCAACCCGCCCCCGTCACCGGGGAACGCGACAGTCGTCATTCCACTGCGAATCGGCAGACGCCCCGTCAGGGCCGCGGCACGACCCGGGGTGCAGCTGGGCTGCCCGTAGAACGACATGAACTGCAAGCCTTCGGCGGCGAGCCGGTCGAGATTGGGAGTCGGCGCCCCACGGTTCTCCCCACCGCCGTAACAGCCGAGATCCCCCCAACCCACATCGTCAGACATGAACAGGATGATGTTCGGCTTCTCCGCCATGGGTCTCTCCTCGATCGAGTCGTGCACCAATGGAGCCGAAGCTAGCAACCATTGAAACCGTCCGACGCCGGACCTCACCCGATGCGGGTGAGGTCCTACTCCGCGGGAGTCTCCAGCACCTCGTCAACGAGACTGATGCCCCCAGTCGAGCTCGCAGAGTGCATGAGCTGCTCGATCCACTTCACATTGAGCTGAGGCGCTTCCGCCTCCTCGAAGGTGAAGCGCAATGGGATCGACGGGTGCAGCCAGATTGTCGAGCGTCCGTCCGCGTCGCCGTCGTGGTGCTTCCACGACAGGGTGAAGCTCTCGTTGCGGCGGAGCTTCGTGGCGATGACGACCTTCAGGTGCGCCAGAGCTCGATCTTCGATGTGGATGTCGTCGCCGGCGCCGCCGTACTGAATGGTTCCCATGCCTCGGACCCTATCGAGCAACAGGAGAACGCTCACCGTGCGGCTGTCAGGCGGATATTCACGGCCATGAGCGAGATCGTGAGACATCCTCCCGTGTCACAATGAAGCCACCACAGTGCGGCATCGTCAGCCGCACCTCTCTCGAGGATCTCGTGGCTGAGCAGAAGGCACCTCATGGGCAAGTTCATCTACGAGAACGGTGTCAAGACCGAGATCGAGGATCGCGCACTCACGCACCTCCAGCTGGTCATCACCGCCAAGCTGCGCCGCGGGGAACCATTCCCGTTCACCTGGCGCGAAGACACCAGCGTCGGCGGTGGCCGGGTGACTGCGTGGGTCCACGCGGGCAGCTCACTCGTGTTCAAGTTCCACGGCAGCCGGCAGCCGGCGATCAACCGTGAATGGGTGGACGCTCTCGCGTTCACGGCGAACTCGCCGAGCGGTCTCTACCTCGTACCCGAGCCGGCCGAGAAGACGGCTGGTGACCGGGTCGCGGTCCCAGCGCAGGCCTGATCACCCCGGCTCTCAGCGCGCCTTTCGGTGGGTGGTCGCTACAACGCGCCGCCCTGGGATGCAACCCCGAAGTGCGAGCCTCGCCGCAAAAGCTACCCTCGCGGGATGACCGATACACGAGTGGAGACGAACACGCAGGTCATCATCGACGGATGGTCCTGGCATCTGCCGGCGGATCACGATCTCGTCGAGTTGATGAGCCAAATCGAAGCTGCCGCCCGCTCGGGCCCCTCATTCGTCCATCTCTCCGACGGCGACGGGATGGTGGGTGTGCTCGTCGGCCGTCAGTCCAAGGTCGCCATCACCGTGACGTCGAAGCGTACGGGTCCAGCCCGAGACACGCTCACGTTCGAGCCCACGCTCGCCACGGACTTGACCGACTGGGACCTGTGACCGCCCTCGAGTTGTGGCTTCGAGATGATGGGCCAGCTTACGCCGACCCATCACCACCGCCAGCGGGGTCCGGGCCGACACCCTCACTGTACGCGCGTCTTCGCCGACACACTCCCAGAATTGCGACCGGACAAGTCAGCGCCACGAGCACGGAGTCCGAACCGCCCTGCCCGTTGCGTCAGCGCGCGAAAGCGGGATGCCTCGCCCGAGGGAGGGAAAGTCAAAGAGAGGCACCCCGGAGCGACGCCGATGCCCGCCGACGTCACTCTGATGCCAGATGATCGCCCCCCGGCGTCTTCTGGAAACCTCAGGCTCCACGCTGAGATCCATTCCCGCAAGAGCCAAGATTGCGCAGCGCACTCCTAGAACGGCTGCCCGGTCCCCGGCGTTCAGTGAGGCAGGAGCAGCACAAGCGTCACTATCGCCACAACGGCAACGCACAGGGTGACCCACCCCAGAATCACGCGGCGACGAGGCGGCTCCGGTGGATGCCGGGTCGGCTCCCCAAGACGAGCGCGAACGACATCAGCTTTGCGCTCTAGCTCGTTGGCCCGCTCGCCAGCTCTGCGTTTCCCACGCTGACCATTCCGATCGTCGTAGACAGCAAGTCTGCGTGCTCGGCCTCGATACTTCGAAGCTGAGCTCTCAGCTGGGCCTCGGACGACCGATCGTCGCCATCACTGGCCTGCATTATTTTTCCCATCCTGGGTATCGTCACGGGCAGAGCCTCTTCGCGCCCGCGAGCGATTGGACAGCCACACCCCGAGCACGACCCCGAGCAGCACGATGACGGCCACAGCGATGCCGACGATCAGCAGCAAGTCGGGGAACGACGGCAGCAGCGGGTTCGGTTCCATGCGCAGAGCCTATGCGCAGGATCGCAATCGGCACACCCACGTGGTGGTCGCCTTCGACTCCGCGTTAGCTCGCTCTCAGCTTCGGTATCAAGTCCGCGTGTCGCCCCGAGAGCCCGCGCCATCACTGGAAACGCGCCCTCACCTGCTCAGCCCCTTCTTACTTCCCTGTCTGGCCGTTTACGGACGATAAGACCAGTTATCGCAGCTATCCGGCGCAGCCCCTCGCGCAACAATAGGCTCGGGGCACCGCAGATCGCGCAGCGCTGCCCAACTAGGTGGCAACGTAGACGAAGGTGGGGATATTTTCCTCCCGTTGGCCGTAGCCTGGCCATACGTTGCCTAGACCTCGCGACGGAACCCGGTGGCGCCTTCCGCGACACCGGCGAGAGAAGCCTCCGTAGCTATCCAGCAGCCCGCGATTTTATACTCGCCTCTTGCGGTAGTTGCACCTGGCCGATCCCTCGTCCGTTCTGACCGAGCTGAGCCAGAAAGGACAGCGGACAATGGGCAAGTTCATCTACGACGGTAATCAGAAGGTCGAGATAGAGGACCGCGCACTGCACCATCTCCAGGTCGTCATCACGACGAAACTCCGCCGAGGGGAGCCATTCCTGTTCACGTGGCGAGAGGACGTCAGCGTCGGAGGCGGACGCAGCTCCGTGTGGATATCGGCCGTCAGCGACCTCGTGTTCAAGTACTCCAGCCCGGGCCAGGCCGACCTCAACCGGCCACTGGATCGAAGCCCTCACGTTCACCGCGAACTCGCCCACAGGGTCTACGTGGTGCACGAACCGGACGGCGCCACGAAAGTGGAGCCGGGTCAACCAGCTCACGCCTATTCGTAACCGCGACCGGTTCGCAGATCACCCAGAGGCACCTCGCGTTGTGAGCAAACGGGAACCCGCATCATTCTGATTCGGGCGCGTCTATCACCTCGTCGACGAGCATGATGCCGCCGGTTGAGTTCGCTGACTGCATCAGCTCATCAATCCACTTCACATTCAGCTGCGGCGCCTCCGGATCCTCGAAGGTAAACCGGAGTGGAATCGACGGATGAAGCCAGATCGTCGACCGACCACGAGGGTCGTCATACCCGTGCTTCCACGACAGCGTGAAGCTCTCGTGTCGTCCGTAGCTTCGTCGCGATAACCACCTTGAGGTGAGCTAGCGCACGGTCCTCGATGTGAACCGGATCGCCCGTCGCGCCGTAGTGAAGAGTCGCCATATTGCAACGATATCGAGGTGCCAGCCGCCGTCTACGGCAGGCTCGCAGGCGTTGCCCCTGACCCGCAAACTTCGCGAAGTAACGGAACAATAGGGGCGCAGGCGGAAGAGGCCGGATCCCCGCGGCCTCTCATGTTGCCGATGAAGCGGACAACCCCGCGAGACGTCGCAGCCCAAGGGGGAAGGTGCAACGTACCGCTGACTGTACTCGGCCACGACGCCTCACATAAGGGCCCCTCGCGACGGGCAGTTGGCCTCAAGTGGATACGTGTGTTCCGGTGGTGCCGCCGCGCGCCAGATACGTCGTCGAGGGCGGTCCGCCGCGTGGGCGTCTCAGGCAGTGTCTGACTGTTAGGAAGGCCTGTGACGCGTGGCTCCCTAGAAGAACTCCCAGTCGTCAGCCACTCCTTCCGGCGGGGCGAGCTCGGTGGCACCAACGACGTCCTCCTCCACCACGACGACCACACGGGTCGTGGGTTGGATGAGTACGCTCGCGGTGTGGTTGTCCCCGGAGAGCGAGACAAATTCCGGAGGCGACACCGCCGCCGCTTTGATCTGGGACATGACCTCGTTCACGTCCTGACCAGCACCCAATACGAAACCTCTCCCATCGATTTCGATCCGTGTTCTCACCATCTCTGCCTCCGATCCCCGGCGAGAGTACGCGTCCGGCTGGAGAGTCAATGAGGGGCTTGCATCGGTCGCGAGCAGCGGCTAGCGACGAGCGTGCTCTCGCTTGGATGAGCTCGCTGACGGACGACGTTAGCCCGTGAGATGTTCCTCGCAGTGCGACTGTGGCAGAGTGCGGCAATGGAAACTGCGAACGCGAATCCTCACATCGGACTCGTAGGAGTCGGGCGCATGGGCGCTCCGATAGCGAGACGGCTAATCGAGCGGTACTCGGTGTCCGTCTCCGACACCAACGCAGCGCGGGACGGAGTCGTGCCGGACGCCGCCTGGGTGAACTCAGCACGCGACCTCGCCGCAACCTCCGACATCTTCATCACGGTTCTGCCGGGGCCGACCGAACTTCGCGAGTGCCTGGCCGAGGCGCTTCCGGCGCTTCGTAGAGGATCGTTGTGGCTCGATCTGACGTCGGGGGACCCCGCCGCTACGCGCGAGCTTGCCGCGCAGGCCACCCGCCGTGGAGTGCAGCCTGTGTCCGCGCCGATGGGAGGTTCCGTCGCCGAAGCCAAGACAGGCGAGCTCATTTTCTATGCCAGCGGCGCGGACGAAGCTGTCCAACGAGCGCGCCTCATCCTCGAGATGCTGGCGCGTGCCGATGGTGTGCGGCGAGCGGGCACAAGAGCCGAGGATGGTCAGATTGTGAAGTTGCTCGCCAACGCCCTGTGGTTCGCGAACGCCGTTGCCGCCTCGGAAGCGATGCTCGTCGGGCAGGGGCTGGGACTCGGCGTGGACGACCTGCACGGTCTGCTTCGGCAGAGCGCGGGAGGCAGTCGATTTCTCGACGAACACCTCTCGCGTCTCCTCGGCGGTGACTACATGGCGAGCTTCGGCATCGACCGCGTGGTCGAGGAGCTCGACACGGTCGAAACGATGAGCCGGGCTGCGGACGTGACGACACCGATACTCGACTCTTCCGCGCGACTCCATCGCGCCGCCCTTGACCGATTCGGTCCCGTGCTCGGCGAACTACTCGCCGTGAAGCTGCTCGAATCCGACGCCGGGCGCCAACTCCGTTCCTGAGCCCCTACATTTCTCATCTGCCCGCTAGTGGCCTTCGTGGATGGAGATGCGAGTAGCGTGTGACCATGCCGGAGCGATCTCGGAACACCCCATCAGGTTCGTCCGCGGGGCGGCTGAGCCGCGAGCTCATCATCCAGACGGCACTGAAGCAGATCGACCGCACCGGCGCCGACAGCCTGTCGATGCGCTCACTCGCCCAGGACCTCGGGGTCGAGGCGATGTCCCTGTACCGGTACGTTCACGGCCGGGAAGACTTGCTGGAGGGCATCATCGCCTCGCTGATGGGGAAACTCACCACCAGCCTCGATGATGAGTTGGCCGAGCACTGGCAAGGCTTCTTGCAGACCGTCGCGCATCGGGTGCGCCGGATCGCTACCGAGCATCCACGCGCGTTTCCGCTCGTGGCGAGCCGGCACCCGGCGGCACCGTGGCTGCGGCCACCGCTGCGCAGTGTGGAGGTCGTAGACATGTTCCTGCGCACGCTCATCGACCTCGGGTTCACGGACGAGCAGGCGGTCGACACGTACCGTTCCTTCAGCAGCTTCCTTCTCGGGCAGCTCCTCTTGGAGTCTGCGGTGCATGGGGCTGAGACCGCCCCCGTGGGGACTCCGCTCGATGAGGGCGGTGCCGACATCCCCGAGCGCGACGGACAGCTCAGCCTGACCACCGCTCCGGAAGTACTTCGCCTTCGCCCTCTGCTGAGCGAGGACCGGAGCGAGGAAGAGTTCGAAGTCTCCCTCGAGGCACTCCTCGACCGGTTGAGCGCCGACATCAGCCGCTGATCCGCTTCTCACCGGGTCAGTCGCTGTCGTCCGTCTTCTCGGCGCTCATGCCGGCGCGGATCTTGCGGCCTTCTTCGATGTCCTCTTGCTCCTTCTTGGCCGTCTTGTCGCTCTTGCGAGTGTCGCGCGGGGGCAGTTGGATGTCCTCTTCCGCCGCGATACCTGCCTGCAGTTGACGACCACGCTCGAGTTCTGCGTCGAACTCCGCCCCGAACAGCAGCGCGAGGTTCGCGATCCACAGCCACAGCAGGAAGATGATGATGCCGGCGAGGGACCCGTAGGTGCGGTCGTAGTTGGAGAAGTTGGCGACATACAGCCCGAAGCCGACCGTGCCCAGCACGAGGACGACGATGGCGATGAGCGCGCCGATGCTGATCCACCGGAACTTCGGCTGCTTCGCGTTGGGAGTCGCGTAGTAGAGGATCGCCACAATGAGTACGACGATGGACGCGAGCACCGGCCACTTCACGATGGACCAGATTGTCTGGGGGACCTCTCCGAGCCCGAGAGCGCTGCCCAGTGCTTCGGTGACGGGTCCCGACACGACGAGGATGATGGCGGCGATCACGAGCAGCACGATGGCGATGATGGTGACCAGCAGTTGAGCGGGCTTCAACTTCCAGAAGGGCCGCCCCTCTTCGATCTCGTAGATGCGGTTCATCGCCCGGCTGAACGCCGCCACATACCCGGATGCGGACCAGATCGCCAGCACGATTCCGGTGATCAACGCGAATCCCGCTGCCGGTGACCCCGAGATCTGCTCGATGGGTCCGCGGATGGTGTCGGCGGTGTCGCCGGGAGCCACCTGCTCGACGATGCCGAGGACGGCGTCGCTTGCAGCCTGACCCTGCCCGAAGACGCCGAGGAGCGAGAAGATCGCGATGAGGCCGGGGAAGATCGAGAGCACCGCGTAGTACGTCAGTGCAGCGGCGATGTCTGTGCACTGGTCAGACGAGAACTCGCGGATCGTCTTCTGCAGCACGTACCTCCAGGACCGCTTGTGCAGATCGTCCGGCGAATCCGGCTTGCCTGCCGCTTCGGGATCGGGGGCGTGGTGGTCGCTGGTGGATGCGGGACGGGACATGGTGGTTCCTTCATCGTGAGGGCGGACCCACCCCATTTGCCCGCGGGATGGGTCCGCCCGACCTGGGGAGGGTTAGTTGTCCGCGATGTGCTCGCGTGCCTGCTGCGCCTGATCCTTGACCTCGTGCGCTGCGGTCTGCGCTTCGTCCTTGACTGCCGAGACCGAGTCCTGAGCCGAGTCCTTCACGGCCGCGACGGACGCCTGCGCAGGCTCTTTCAGGTGCTCGCCAACCTCTTTCGCGACGTCGGTGACCTCATCGACGAGCGGCTGCGCCTGGTCTTTCACGGTGGCCGCGAGGTCTTTCTCCTTGGTCGACGCGGGCACAAGTGACGCGGCCACGAGGCCGATGCCGAACGCGATCAGACCGACCGCGAGAGGGTTGCCCTCGGCTTTCGCGACTGCGCGATCCTTCACGTCGCCGAGATGAGACCCCGCGTCGGAGAACGAGGAACCGGTGTCATCAGCGGCCCCCATCACTCGGTCACGGACCGATCCGAACACGCCGCGGACCTTGCCCATCTGTCGATCCACGATCTTGGACGGGGATACTTTGTCTGCCAGCGCATCGACGTCGAGTCCTAGATCTTCGCGCGTCCGCTCGATGTCGGCTCGAATCGCATCGGGTGAATCACTCATCGGTTCTCCTCATTTCTCTTCAGCGTTTCGGGAATCTCTTTCACGGTGTCCACCGTCTGCGGAACACCTTTCACCTGCTTGAACTGACCGCGACCCACCAGGAACAGGATCAGCGCGATCACCGCCCACAGCACCGCGACGACGACGCCTGCCCACCCGCCGCCCATCAGCGTGCCGAGCGCCCACCACAGTGCGACGGACAGGAAGAACACCGCCATCAAGGCGCCGTACCCCGCCGCTCCCATGAGGCCTGCGCCCTTGGCGGATTTCGTTGCGGAATCCTTTAGCTCGGCCTTCGCGAGCGCCACCTCCTGTCGCATGAGGTTCGAGATGTCGCGCGAGACCTCACCGAGCAGCTCTCCGAGCGACGTCGACGCGGCCTTCGCTTCAGACGGTGTGGGATCGGTCATCATCGCCCTCCAGAATGTTCGGTCGCGTTGACGCGGTCTGGGCGTACAGCGGGGTCGCACTGACGTCACTCGTCATCGAACCCACCGGAACCGGAATCGAGGGGTCAGGATGCACTTCCCTCGGTGCGGGAGCTGGGGTCGAGGTTGAAGTCGAGTCCTTAGCGTCGGAGGCGTTCGCGGCAAGAGCGCGGGTGAGCCTGCCGACCACGATTCCTGCGACGGCAGCAGCCAGGATGAATGTGCCGGGCTTGCGGCGCGCGAAGCGCTTGACCTCGGTCAGTACAGAGCCGGGGTCGCGGTCTCCCAGCCAGGCAGCTGCAGCGGACAGACGCCCGGACACCTGCTGTACGAGATCGCCAGCGATCCCTGATCCATCAGAGTTCGCGGCCATCGTGTCGAGCTCGTCACTGACGGAGCGCAGCCCTCCGGCGAGGCGCTGTTGCTGGGTGTGAGCCTGCTCGGTCAACTCTCGCTGTGTCTGCGCGAACAGGTCTTTGGCCTGCGCCTTCGCCTCCGTCGCAACGGTAGCCGCTTCCTCCTTCGCTGCGCCCAGAACATCCTTCGCCTGGCCGGTCGCAACGTCTTTCAAATCGGCGGCTTCATGCTTCGCCGCATCGACCTTTCCCGACGAGCCCTGGGGTGGCACGTCCGAGCCGCTCGGGCTGGTCGTCTCAAAACTGTCCGACATGAGTGCTCCTTTTCGCGGACCGACCCAAGCGGACCGGTGGCAACCGTTATAGGACGCAATCGTGTGCCAGTGAGGGGGCTTGCCACCGCTAGACTTACGGTGTAAACCTCTCCCCCGCGGTCCGACGATGCTGACCTCCAACCCGTCGCACACATCACGGCGCCCAACGCCGAGCCGCGCGAGCGCCGCGCGCAGTACGGCTCAACGAGCAAAGGACCTCCTGCAAGATGGGCACACTTCACTACGGCGGATCCGACGATCCCATCCACATCGAGGAACGCGCTCTTGCGCACCTGAAAGTCGTCATCGCGACGAAACTGCGCCGTCAGGAGTCCTTCACGCTGTCGTGGCGACACCCAGAGGGCGATCCTGAGGGTCGCAGCACGATCTGGCTCCACCCATCGATTCCGATGAGATTCACCTTCGACGAGCCGGAAGCTCCGCGCCTGAACGTGAAGTGGGTCGAAGCACTTATGCACTCGGCCAACAGCTCCGGGGGCATCACGCTCGTCGATGAGGTACTTGAGACTCCGGAAGAGTAACCAGTTAGAGCCGGCAACGCACTCGCACCAGCACAGTCCCTTCTTACTTCCCTGTCTGGCCGTTACCGACGATTAGACCACTTATCGCATCTATCCGGCGTGGGACGTCAGACTAGAACGCTACTTTCGTAGCGCCGATACCCAGCCCGCCTGCGCGCTGTCGACCTCGACGGCAACACTCCCAATCTCATACCCTCTGCGGTGCGCGTGGTGCGCGACCCGAGCACTACGCTCGCTCGGCGCATCGCCCAAGAAGCCTTTTGACCGGTACGAACCACTAAGCCGGGCGATCGCCAGATGGTGCCGTTCGGATCGCCCACCAGAATGCAAGCCATCTCTCCCCTCCTAGTGCAGCGGATAAGCCAGCCGCGCCCCTGACGCCGTGCGGATCTTGGCTTCTCGCCGGGAGGCTTGGCCGGGCGGAGAAGGAACTGCTCCTATTGAACCCTGGAGGTGTTCCGCCCCCGTGGCCCGCCGCTAGTCAAGATCCTCCTGTTCCGGCCACTCGTCGTCATCCAATCCCCATAGCTCGCTGGCCTCCCACTCGCATTCGCAGCCGAAGAGTTGCCCTCCTTGGCGTGGGCATTCCTCTAGAACGCAGCCCGGACCGTGATACTCGTCAATCGCTGCACCGCAGTCTCGGCAATACTGCGAAGGCGACACACCGCGCATCCACTCTGCGCTCCACACCTGCTCGTGACCCCATCGCAACCGCGGGTACTCGACTTCTTGGAGAAAGAGTGAGGGTACTCGTTGAGCAGCGACCAATTTTCGCGCCCACATGCGGTGCATTCTCCGACCACGAAACTGTATGAACTCTCGCTTGAACGACTCCGCCAGGTCCATGGCAGTCTGAACATGCGCGTCAGGTATGTGTTCCGAGAGCGACCCATCGAAGTGATCCTCATGGAACTTGTCCAGGAACTCAAAGATGAGCAGGTAGTTCTCACGCACCTCGGAGGCAACAAGGTCGACCTCGTAATGGGTGATGCTGTTTCGCCACTTGATCGCGACCCTGATCGCTCGAGTGTCCTCCTCCTCAAGCCCAACGCCCGCAGACAGCAGCCGATCGATGGACTTTTCGAGGCTTACCGTCGTGCGACCAGGCCGATCAACGTCTTGCCAGAGAAGTAAAGGATGCTCATCTAGGAGCTTCTGCTTCAGTACTAGCTCAGTTGCATGCACAAGATTGAGCACTGCGAACTTCCAGCGCGACAGATCCGACGATGATCGTTCGACATAGTCAAGCGATTCGGCGAATGAGTCATAGGCGTTCTCGAGAAGGGACATGCGAAGCGTGCTTGGTGCTGATGGATCCACAACGTCAACATACGCCGGGCGCAGTGTAGGTCGACCGCACGGAGCCGAGGGTGGTGCTTTCCAGCAGTGCATAGGGGAGCGATATCCATCGCTCGCGCCGTCCAACCCGACCCCCCGATGGAGTGTCTCGAAAAACACGGGAACATAACGGGCTACTCGCCGAACGCTCCCGGAAAAGAAGAGCTTCAGGGTCTGGACGTCGACCACGCCGATCGCGGGTGATCGTCAGCCGTTCAGGGATGCGTGGCCGTACCCACCGTAACGAGGTCTTCGCTCTAGGTAGCGGTCGATTGGCCTACGAAGCAGAGGCAGTCCCTCCCGCAATACCTACGCCTTCTCGGTCTGTTGCCCGCGGAGTACCGGACTCATCGGAGCCTGCACTCGGTGCATCCTCTCGGATGCCGGCGAGCTTGCGGAGAGTCTGATCGATCACGTCCGCAAACTCGAGAGCCCTCGCATCGCGGAGCGCTTCGCTCATCCGCTTGGGCGCGGGCTCCCCCGCCAGAGCTCGACGAGCCTCGGTCTTATGCCAGTAGTCGACCTGCTCCCGAGTGGTATTTTCGACCGCTTCGGGATCATTGTGGGCGATGAGCATAAACAACTCGTCGGGAGTGTATAGGTCGAACGGCAGCGTCTCCGCGATGGGTGCGAAATCTTTCATGTTCTCGGTGACGAGAATCTCGACCTGTGCGTGAGTGGCGGCGTGGACGACGTGCCAGTCTTTTTCATCCGGCATACCTTCGATCGCGCCACCGGGCCAGTTATCGATGACGTCGTGGAGTGCACCATCGATGGATTCACTGATCTGTCGGATGGCGCCGCCGTCGAGGTGAGGGTGACGCTCGCGAATGCTTGCGAGAGCCTCGACGATGCAGTCCTGTGAGGAGACAACTGCGAAGCGGTTGCAGTGCTTACTTAGTAGGAGCGTCCAGTCCCTCAGCGTCTTGCTGTGGAGGACGTTCGCGTCGACAAAGACCAGGCCCATGTCATGAGGATAGACCCCGCATGTACACACCGTGCCGGGGGCGCAGCCTGCCTCAGTCGATATCGCGATCCAGGTCCATCTCACGCAGTTGATTGAACGCCCTCTCGCGCTCTGCTTCGCGCTGCTCCCGCAGCGCGAACACATCGTGCGCGTTCAGACGATGGTGGCTGCCCACCTTTGTAGAGGGGAGGGCCTGCGACTCGATCAGCTTCATGACGGTGGGGCGCGAGACGCCCAGAATCGACGCCGCGGTGGAGGTAGTGAGTTCGTCCGGAATGGCGCGCATCGAAACATCGCCCTGGGTCAGACCTCGGACTGTGAAAAGTAGCGCTCTAGAGAGTTCGGTGGGCAGTTCAATCTGGCTACCGTCCTCAAGCTGCAAAACGACGCCAGTCAGCTTGCGGTCGTGGGCCTCGGCTGCGACTGCGCGTGCTTCCTCCTTGACCTGCTCATCGAAGAGGAGTCGCTCGGTAGGTGAGCTGGACTGTGCGAGAAGCGTGGCCTTCATGATCTGCTCTCTGGTTGCTCTCTGGTTGCTTGTTTGCTTGTTCCGTGTCTGCAATTTCGTTCTTTGAGTCGAAGATACGTCGTTGCAGTTACAAACGCAACCATACGCTCGCCGCCTGTGAGCTGCCTTCGATTGGCAGGATCATGCACCCACCTTCTCGACGTCGACGCGTCAGAACTCAGGGCCCCAACCCCGAGCTCCTAGCGAGGATTGACTGTTGCAGTGATTGCACCCGCAGCGATCAGTCGTCTTACGAAATACGTCTTTCGCTGCCCACGGCCGCGGCCGTCGCCTTCGCCGGCCTCCTGGTCGTCATCATGAGGTCAGACGAGGTGCGTGGCATCCTCACGGACCTGGTGCGTCGGGCACTGACGGTGTCGTGATGACTCCGGCCCGTGCAGGCGAGCGCGGCTCCGTGACTGCGGAGCTCGCGCTCGCGGTTCCCGCCGTCGTGCTCGTCCTCCTACTCGGAGCCGGCGCTCTGGGCGCAGCCTCCCGTCAGGTGGCACTGCAGGATGCGACCGCTGACGCGGCCCGGCTGCTCGGCAGAGGAGAAGGCGAGGGGGCCGCCGCACGTGCGGTGTCGGCTGCAGTGCCCGGTGCGTCGATGTCGAGCAGCACGTCGGGCGATCTCGTATGCGTGTCCGCAGAGACGGACTTCACCGTCGGCGGCTTCGTGAGGGTCGGCGTGCGCGCGTCGAGTTGCGCGCTCGCCGGAGGACTCTGATGTTCTCGACGGTGGAGGTGGAGCACTGATGGCGGGGTCGGTGCTCGCGGCCGGCGTGCTGGTGGTCGGCGCGACTCTGTCATTCGGACTCGCCGCCGTCGGCGGCGCGGCAGTCACTGCGCAGCGCGCAGCGGGAGCTGCCGACGCCGCGGCCCTGGCAGCGGCCGACGCCGCCAGCGGCGCAGTCGTCGTCACGGTCGACCCGTGCACCCTCGCCGCGCGGGTCGCCGCGGCCTCCGGTGCAGCACTCACCGAATGCGCCGTCGACGGCTTCGTGGCGACCGTGCAGGTCAAGGCGAAGTACGCTGGACTCGCTGCCGTCTCCCGAGCCCGTGCTGGGCCACCCGAGGGGATCTGACTGCGGCGCGAGGCACTTTCCGGCGAAAATGCAGGCGACCTCTGTGACCAACCCATCACGGCGGTGTGTATGGTGTGCTTCGAAGAAAGGATGCTCCCTTGGCTGAAGGCAAGAAGCTCGTCATCGTCGAGTCTCCGACGAAGATGCGGTCGATCCAGGGGTACCTCGGCGATGGCTACGAGGTGCTCAGCTCGGTCGGCCATATTCGCGACCTCGCAGACAAGAAGGACATCCCCGCCGCGGACAAGCAGGCGTACGGAAAGTACTCGATCGACGTCGACAACGACTTCGACCCCTATTACGTGGTCTCCGATCGCAAGACGAAGACCGTCGCCGAACTCAAGCGGGCGCTCAAGACTGCCGACGAGCTTCTGCTCGCCACTGATGAGGACCGCGAGGGCGAGGCCATCGCGTGGCACCTGCTCGAGACGCTGAAGCCCAAGGTCCCCGTCAAGCGGATGGTGTTCCACGAGATCACCAAGGACGCGATCCAAGCGGCCATCGGCAACACGCGTGAGCTCGACACCGACCTGGTCGACGCGCAGGAGACCCGCCGTATCCTCGACCGACTGTACGGGTGGGATGTCTCGCCCGTGCTCTGGTACAAGGTCAAGACCGGTCTCTCTGCCGGCCGAGTGCAGTCCGCCGCCACCCGCATGATCGTCGAGCGTGAGCGCGAGCGCATGGCGTTCGTGTCCGCCGAGTACTGGGACGTCGAGGCGCTCGCGTCCTCGTCGTCCGGATTCAAGGTCCGTCTGGTCCGCGTGGACGGCGGTCAGCTCGCCCGAGGCACCGACTTCGACGACGACGGCAAGCTCAAGAAGGCCGTCATCATCCTCGACGAGGCCAAGGCGGCGGCCCTCGCGCTGGCGATCGACGCCGCAGGCACGGGCACGGTCACCAAGGTCGAGGCGAAGCCCGGCACCCGCAGCCCATACGCGCCGTTCACCACCTCCACCATGCAGCAGGAGGCCGGACGAAAGCTCTCCATGAGTGCCAAGCAGGCGATGAGCGTCGCCCAGCGGCTCTACGAAAAGGGCTACATCACCTATATGCGAACCGACTCGGTGGCGCTGAGCACCCAGGCGGTGCAGGCCGCTCGCAGCCAGGCCGTCGCGTTGTACGGCGACAGCGCCGTGCCGCTCAAGCCGCGCGTCTACAAGTCGAAGAGCAAGAACGCCCAGGAGGCGCACGAGGCCATCCGCCCGTCGGGTGAGAACTTCCGCACCCCGAAGTCGGTCGCCGCCGAACTCGACCGCGAGGAGCACCGCCTCTACGACCTCATCTGGAAGCGCACCGTCGCCAGCCAGATGGCCGACGCGAAGTACGAGACCACGACCGTCACGATCGCGGTCGACGCCGGCGGGCAGAAGGCCGAGTTCACCGCGTCGGGCACCGTCTACACCTTCAAGGGCTTCCTCGAGGCGTACGAAGAGGGACGCGACGAGAAGCGCAACGACAAGGACGCCGACGAGAATCAGTCGCTCCCTGCGGTCGCCGTCGGCGATGACCTGCGGATGTCCGATGCCGAGGCGAAGGGGCACCGCACGACCCCGAAGCCGCGCTTCACCGAGGCATCGCTCGTCAAGGCGCTCGAGGAGCACGGCATCGGCCGCCCTTCGACGTTCGCGAGCATCATCGGCACCGTGATCGATCGCGGCTACGCCACCAAGCGCGGCCAGGCTCTCGTGCCGACGTGGCTCGCCTTCAGCGTCGTGCGCCTGCTCGAGGAGCACTTCGCCGACCTGATCGACTACGACTTCACCGCAGCTCTCGAAGACGACCTCGACGCGATCGCCCGCGGTGAGCAGAAGCGCGTCGAATGGCTGCGTTCCTTCTACTACGGCTCGGATTCGCACGTCGGACTGCGCCAGACCGTCGACAACCTCGGCGAGATCGACGCGCGTGCGCTCAACTCCACGCCGATCACCGAGACCGCCACCCTGCGATTCGGCAAGTACGGACCCTACCTCGAGGTCGCGAACCCCGACGCTCCGGACGAGAAGCCGCGCATCGTCAACGTTCCCGAAGACCTCGCTCCTGACGAGCTGACCGAGGCCAAGGCGCAGGAGCTCATCGATGCGCCGGTCGCCGGCGACCGCGTGCTCGGCACGAACCCGGACAACGGCAAGATCGTCGTCGTCAAGGACGGCCGATTCGGGCCCTACGTTCAGGAGAACGACCCCGTCTCTGAAGATGCGGCGGTCGACGAGGCCACCGGCGAGGTCGTCGAGGCGCCCAAGCCCAAGCGTGGGGCGAAGAAGGATGCCGCGCCGAAGCCGCGCACCGCTTCGCTGTTCCGTTCGATGTCGGTCGACACGATCGATCTCGACACGGCGCTGCAGCTTCTCAGCCTGCCGCGGGTCGTGGGAGCCGACCCGGAGAGCGGCGAGGAGATCACCGCGCAGAACGGCCGGTTCGGGCCCTACCTGAAGAAGGGCACCGACTCGCGCTCGCTCGAGAGCGAATCGCAGATCTTCGATGTGACCCTCGAGAAGGCCCTCGAGATCTATTCGCAGCCGAAGTACGGTGCCGGATCCCGCCGAGCATCCAGCGCGCTCGCCGAGTTCGAGGCAGATCCCGTGAGCGGCAAGCCGATCCGCATCCGCGACGGACGCTTCGGCGCCTACGTCACCGATGGCGAGACCAACGTCACGATTCCGCGGGGCCAGAAGGTCGAGGACATCACGTTCGAGACCGCGGTGCAGATGCTGGCAGACAAGCGAGCCAAGGGGCCGGCGCCCAAACGCGGTGCGGCCAAGAAGCCCGCGGCGAAGAAGCCCGCGGCGAAGAAGCCCGCGGCGAAGAAGGCGCCCGCGAAGAAGGCGCCCGCGAAGAAGGCGACCGCGACCGATGCGGAGAAGGCAGCCGCGCGGTCCGCAGCCGCCAAGAAGGCCGCTGCCACCCGTGCCGCGAATGCCGCGAAGAAGGCCGGTTCGTGACGTCTGACTCCGGAGTCTGGATCACGCTCGAAGGCGGAGACGGATCGGGGAAGACCACGCAGTCGAACCTGCTCGGGCAGTGGCTGACGGATGCGGGGCGGACGGTCGTGCGCACCCGTGAGCCGGGTGGGTCGGAGGTCGGCCAGCTGATCCGCGACATCGTGCTCCACCATCGCGGCGACATCGCCCCGCGGGCAGAGGCTCTGCTCTACGCGGCCGATCGCGCGCACCACGTCGCGACCGTCGTTCGACCGGCGCTCGCCCGCGGCGAGGTCGTGCTGCAGGACCGCTACCTCGACTCGTCCGTCGCCTATCAGGGCGCGGGGCGTGTGTTGGACGGCGACGAGATCCGCGACCTGTCGCTCTGGGCAGCCGAGGGAGCGCTTCCCGATCTCACCGTGCTGCTCGACCTCGATCCCGAGTCGGCGCGCGTGCGACTCGACTCCGCCGACAAGCCGTTCGACCGGCTCGAAGCCGAGAAGACCGAGTTCCATGCCCGCGTCCGCGACGCGTACCTCGCCCTGGCCCAGGCCGAACCGGAGCGGTTCCTGGTTCTCGATGCCGCCGCGACTCCGGAGAACATCGCCGAGCAGATCCGCGATCGGGTCTCGACGCTCATCGGCTGATCCGCCCGGCGGTGCGCCCGACCACGTCATGGCCAGGGCTTCACCCGGTCGGTGCCGCGTACATCGCCCGGCGGTGCCGCGCACGTCGGTGCTCCCGATTAGGCTGAGGGCATGCCCCAGACTGTCGCCGCCCCTTTCCCGTGGGCCGACGTGTGGGGGCAGGATGCCGCGGTCGACACGCTGCGCAATGCCGCATACGATCCGTCCGCGCTCTCGCACGCCTGGCTGATCACGGGTCCTCCCGGGTCGGGACGATCCACCCTCGCGCATGCCTTCGCCGCGGCGCTCGTCGCGGATCACCCGGACGACGAGGCGGCCATGCGTCAGGTCCTCGCGGGAACACATCCCGATGTGACGGCCCTGCGCACCGACAAGGTCATCATCACGATCGCGGAGGCCCGTGCGCTCGTCGAGCGCTCGTACTTCGCGCCCTCTGCGGGCCGCTACCGCGTGATCGTGGTCGAAGATGCCGACCGCATGGTCGAGCGAACCTCCAACGTGCTCCTGAAGGCGCTCGAGGAGCCGCCCGAGCAGACCGTCTGGATCCTCTGCGCGCCGAGCGAAGCCGACCTGCTGCCGACGATCCGCTCCCGCGTCCGCTCGCTGCGACTGCGTGAGCCCGATGTCGCAGACGTGGCACGTCTGATCACCCTCCGCACGGGGGTCGACGAAGCCATCGCCGAGCAGGCCGCCCGCCACGCACAGCGTCACATCGGCATGGCCCAGCGTCTGGCCACCGACGAATCCGCCCGTCGCCGCCGCGACGAGACCCTGAGGTCGGTGCTGGGAGTTCGCGGTGTCAACGACGCCGTCGAGGTCGCCGGGCGCATCATCCAGGCGGCCACGGACGACGCCAAGGCGCTCACTGCCGAGCGCGATGCGGCCGAGCGCGCATCCCTGCTCCGCACCGTCGGGATCGCCGAGGGGCAGGCTGTCCCGCCCGCCCTGCGAGCGCAGATCTCAGCCCTGGAAGACGATCAGAAGAAACGCGCGACCCGAAGTCTGCGCGACGGGATCGACAGGGTGCTCACCGATCTCCAGTCGCTGTTCCGTGACGTCGTGATGCTGCAGTTCGGCAGGGACGACGAGCTGATCAACCGTGAGCTTCGTGAGGATCTGGCTGCTCTCGCGGCGGCCTGGCCCGAGACCCGTACTCTTGTCGTACTCGACCACCTTGCCGACACACGCCAGTCGCTGGAGCGCAATGTCGCACCGCTGCTCGCCCTCGAGAGCTTGCTCGTGACTGTCACGAGCGGGAGGACACCGTGAACAATCGACCGACTTCCCGCATCCGACGTGCCGTCGCTGTGATCGCGGGCCTCGCCGCGGCATCGGTCGCACTCTCCGGGTGTCTGTATTCGATGATCCCCGAGCAGGCCGAGCCGAAGCCGTCGACCACCAACGCTCCTGACACGGAGGGCGTCGCCGACGACCTGCTGCCGTTCTACGGGCAGACGCTCACCTGGAGCGAATGCGGCACGGGCTTCGACTGCACCGACGTGACCGCGCCGCTCGACTGGGAGAACCCGGGGGAGGGAGAGATCACCCTCTCCGTCGTGCGCCACCAGGCGACGGGAACGGCTCAGGGCTCGCTGCTGACCAACCCGGGCGGTCCCGGCGCCAGTGGAGTCGAACTCATCCGCGACAGCCTCGACTTCGCCGTCGGAGCCGCCCTCATCGAGAACTACGACGTGATCGGCTTCGATCCCCGCGGCGTCGGCGAATCGACGGCCGTGACGTGCTTCGATGCTGCGGGCATGGACGACTACCTCTACTCGATCCCCGCGGGCAAGCGCGGGAGCGCCGAGTGGGAGGCGGAGCTCCTCGATGCGCACAAGGAGTTCGCCGACGCGTGCGAGGCGAACAGCGGTGGCATCCTGCCGTACGTGACGACGATCAACGCGGCGCGTGACATGGATCTGATCCGTGCGGTGCTGGGCGACAAGCAGCTCAACTACCTGGGCTACTCGTACGGCACCTTCCTCGGTGCGACGTACGCCGACCTCTACCCCGACAAGGCGGGGCGCCTCGTGCTCGACGGCGCGATCGACCCTGCCGTCTCGGGCCTCGATGTCGGCGCGACCCAGGCGCTCGGATTCGAGTCGGCCCTTCGCGCCTACATGCAGGACTGCCTCGACTCGGGGGAGTGCCCGTTCACCGGCACGGTCGACGAGGCGATGGCCGACCTCGGTGCGCTGCTGGCGAGTGTCGACGCCGCTCCGCTCGAGAACGGCGACGGACGCATGCTCGGCGCGGACTCGCTGATGACCGGCATCATCGCGGCACTGTACTCGGCGGACAGCTGGCAGTACCTCACCCAGGCCCTCGACGAGGCGCTGCAGGGCGACCCGACGACGGCGTTCTTCCTCGCCGACTTCTACAACGGTCGCGAGAACGGCACGTACCTCGACAACTCGAGCGAGGCGTTCCGCGCGTACAACTGCATGGACTACCCGGTCGAGGACGATCCTGCCGCCGAGGCGGCGACCGAGAAGAAGATCGCGGACGGAGCTCCGACCATCGCTCCGTACTGGAACGGACCCGACTCCTGCTCGGTGTGGCCTTATCCGCCGACCGGCACCCGGGGCGAGATCAACGCCGAGGGCGCGGGCCCCATCCTCGTGGTCGGCACGACCAATGACCCGGCGACCCCGTACGAGTGGTCCGAGTCGCTCGCTCAGCAGCTCGAAGAGGGCGTGCTGATCACCCGCGTGGGCGAAGGGCACACCGGATACAACAAGGGCAGCAGCTGCGTCGACAGCACTGTGGAGGCCTTCCTGCTCGACGACGTGGTGCCCGAGAGCGACGTCCGCTGCGAGTGATGTCGGCTCGATTCGCGGTGCGGCTCCGGAACGGGTAATATCGATGATCGCGCCGCTTTAGCTCAGTCGGCAGAGCATTTCACTCGTAATGAAAAGGTCGTCAGTTCGATTCTGACAAGCGGCTCCAGCAGGCCCCGTGATGTGAACAACATCCCGGGGCCTTTTGGTTTCCCGGGGGTTGGGCGGGCGCGCGCGGGCGGCGTACCCTCGGATCATGAGCAGAGCGCTTCTGATCGTCGATGTCCAGAACGACTTCACCGAGGGCGGGGCGCTGGCCGTGACCGGCGGCGACGACGTGGCATCCGCGGTCTCGGACTTCCTCGCGGTGCATGCATCGGAGTACGACGTCATCGTCGCCTCACGCGATTGGCACGACGCCGAGGGTGACAACGGCGGCCACTTCGGGGAGGTTCCGGATTTCGTCGACACCTGGCCCGTGCACTGCGTCGCGGGTACGCCGGGTGCGGATTACGATCCCCTGCTGGTGACGGATGCCGTCACGCACCATGTGCACAAAGGGCAGGGTCGCCCGGCATACTCGATGTTCGAGGGCGCGACCGAGTCGGGGGAGACGGTCGGAGCGATCCTCACCGCCGCCGGGGTCATCACGGCCGACGTCGTCGGCATCGCCACAGACCACTGCGTGCGCGCCTCTGCTCTCGATGCGATCGCACACGGAGTCCGCGTCCGGATCCTCACCGACCTGATCGCGGGTGTCGCTCCGGAGCCGAGCACGGCAGCCCTCGCAGAGCTCGCACACGCAGGCGCCGAGCTCATCGCGAGCGACGCTGCGTGAGCCGCAGTGCCCTGCTCCTGCGAGCGGTCAACATCTCGGGCCGCAACAGGGTGCCGATGGCGCGGCTGCGCGAACTGATCGCGCCCGAGCTGGGGGAGGTCTCGACCTACATCGCGAGCGGCAACATCATCTGCGAGCAGCCGAGTGACCCGCGATCGGTCTGCGCCGACGTGCGCGCAATGATCGCGACCGAGTTCGGCGTCGATACGCCCGTCGTCCATCGCACGCACGACCAGCTCGTGCGGTCGCACGCGAACCAGCCGTTCCATGGGGCATCCGAGAATCTGCTGCACGCCATGTTCCTCGAGGGCCCCGCGTCGGCAGGTGCGGTCGACGCCCTGCAGGAGCGGCTCGTGCAGGGGGAGCGGATAGCGCTCGTCGACGACGATCTGTGGATCGACTACGCCGAGGGAGGCGTGCACACCACCAAGCTCACCAAGGCGGTGCTCGATAGGCTGCTCGGCGTCGCCGGGACGGCACGCAATTCGCGCACCGTGCGCAAGCTCATCGAGCTGACGGAATGACTCCCTCGGAGCCGGCGGTGCTGTCCCTGCCCTTCACGGGGCGATGGCTGGTGCAGAACAGCCCGGCGTCCCGCGTTCCGAGCCACGGCACGACGCTGTTCGGCAGCTCGTATGCGATCGACTTCGTCCCGGTGGGCGCGGACGGGCGCAGCGCGCCGCGCACGGTCCGGAGCCTGCTCCGCACTGAGAGCCCGGAGGGTTTCGTCGGTTTCGGGCGCTCGATCCTCTCGCCGGTGTCGGGCGAGGTCGTCCGTGTCCATGACGGCGAGGTCGACCACGTCGCGCGTCGTTCGGTGGGTGCCCTTCTCGGATACGCCCTCACGCAGCCCTCGCGCGTGCGTCGGGGCGCGGGGGCTGTCGCCGGCAATCACGTCGCCATCAGATGCGACAGGGGACTGGTACTGCTGGCGCACCTACGTGCGGGCAGCGTGACCGTGCGGGTCGGCGATCTCGTCGTTCCGGGTGATCGGATCGGCGACTGCGGAAACTCCGGCAACAGCACCGAGCCCCACCTGCATCTGCAGGTGTCGGACACGCTGGAGCGGGATGCGCGCGGCATCCCGATGGCCTTCCAGCGGTCAGGGCAGCAGCCGTGGATGCCACGCAACGGAGACATCGTCACGGCCTGATGTCTCGTCTCGGCGGGTCCGGACGAACGCGGCGCTGAGGGCCGTCGCCGGCCGCTGCGGGTGCGTCTCGAGATCGACGCGATGCGTGCCGCACTCAGCGCAGCGGACGTACACGACGACGCCCTCGCTGGTCGGATGCCGGGAGTCCGCGGTCCAGGCGTGCTCGTGGATTCTCGCTGTCTGGTGAGGGATCGGCAGAGTGTGCAGGGAGGTCATGACTCCAGCGTGATGTAATGGCCTTATGCATCTCAACCCTTACGGAGAATACGCGGTGCTTCTCGCGGCATCCCTCGCCGATGACTTCCCCGCCGACCGTCCGGGCATCGAGGAGCGCACACTCGAGATGGGGATGACGATGACGTTCCCACCCGCGGCGGACGACCGCGCACGCGTGAGAGAAGTGGTCGACGACTGGTTGACGATCGTCGACGCACGGGACCCGGACGCCCGCGCGGAGATCCTCAACGCGCAGATGGCCCAGGCGGCGGCCTACCCTCGCCTCACGAACCACGACGGCGAAGGCTGGCACCTGCACTACCGCGACGACGTCCAGTCTCTGCCCTACGTCCTCCGTGCGATCTTCGCCGTCGGAACCTCGCTGCACCTGGTCACCCGCGGCATGGATCGACTCGGGCGCTGCGAGGCCTCGCCCTGCACGAACGTGGTCGTCGATGTGACGCGCAACGGCCGCCAGCGGTTCTGCTCGGTGCGCTGTGCGAACAGAGCGGCGGTCCGGCGTCACCGAGCGCGCGCGGGCGCCTGACACCGGACCGCCCGGTGCTCAGATCACGCGGTCTGCTCGGCGTGCTTGCCTTCAGCGACCTCTTCGATCAGCTTCGCGTTGAACGCGGGAAGGTCGTCGGGCGTGCGGCTCGAGACGAGCCCCGCATCGACCACGACCTCCTCGTCGACCCAGGTGGCTCCGGCGTTGCGGAGGTCGGTCGCGAGGCTCGGGTAGCTGGTCAGCGTCCGTCCGTCGACCACGCCGGCCTCGATCAGGATCCAGGCGCCGTGGCAGATGACGGCGACGGGCTTGTGCTGCTCGAAGAACGAGCGCGCGAGGTCGATGGACGCCTTGTCGAGCCGCAGGTGGTCGGCGTTCACGACACCGCCCGGAAGCACGAGAGCGTCGAACTCGTCGGCCGTGGCCTTCTCGGAGGTGAGGTCGACGTGCTGCACGTGACCGTTCTTGCCGGTGATCTGCTGTCCGTCCGGTGCGATGAGCGTGGCGCTCGCGCCCTCGCCCTGCACCGCTTCCCACGGACTGGTCAGCTCGCTGTCCTCGAATCCGTCTGTCGCGAGGAATGCCACTCGGCTGTCGGTGAGAGTCGCCATGATGCGTCCTTTCGTGGGGTGGATGTCCCGGATGGGGACGCCACGACTCTCGCGCAGGATGCGGATGCGGTGAAGGGGGTGGCCGGATCCGGCCGACGGTGATAACGGTGGGCCCCGTGGGGCTCGAACCCACGACCCGCGGATTAAAAGTCCGATGCTCTGCCAACTGAGCTAGAGGCCCGCCCCTCCAGTCTAGGGCGCAAAGAAGGAGCCGCTGACGACGATGTCGTCAGCGGCTCCTTGCACCATCCCACCGACCTCCCCCGAGAGGTGAGATGGCTTACCGAGTGTCCGCCTCGGCGTTCCCTGGCCTTACTCGGCCGGGGGCATCAGAACCGTGTCCACGAGGTACACGGTGGCGTTCGCGGTCTGGACTCCACCGCAGATGACGGTCGCGTCGTTGACCATCAGGTCGTCGCCGCTGCCGGTGACCTCGACGTCTGCACCCTGCACGGTGGCGTGCGTTCCGACGATCTCATCGGGGGTCAGCTGTCCGGGGATCACGTGGTAGGTCAGAATCGAGCTCAGCGTGGCGCTGTCCGTCTTGAGAGCCTCGATGGTGGCCGGGTCGATCTTCGCGAAGGCGTCATCGACCGGAGCGAAGACGGTGAACTCGTCGCCGTTGAGCGTGTCGACGAGGTTGACGTCGGGGTTCAGCTGTCCGCTGACTGCCGCCACCAGCGTGGTGAGCAGCGGGTTGTTCGATGCGGCGGTGGCGACCGGGTCGAGAGCCATGCCCTCGACGGAGCCTGCGCCGTCGGGCACAGCCTCTGCGTATGCGGCGCAGCCGGGGCCGACCAGGTTGGCGGCCGGGTCCATCGTCTCGGTCTCGGGAGCCATCGTCTCGGACGACTCGGGGGCCGTCGACTCTGCCGGCTCTTCGGTGGTGCCGCCCATGGAACATGCGGAGAGCAGGAATGCGCTCGCAAGGCCGAGGGTGATGGCTGCGGTGACCTTCTTCTTGGTGCTGAACATCTCAAGCTCCTTCAGAACACTGCCACGGCCTCTCCGTGGCGTTGACAGTCGTTCGGAGCCCCGTCGGGATCGGATGGGAGAAATCGCAAAGTTTTTTTCGAGTCGTCGAATCCAATCCGTTCCGGGGGTCGGCCGCGAACATCATTCGACGAACCGCACTTAAGAGGACTCATTTCCGTCACTTTCGGGTGGCGGTTGCACGGGAAAGCGGGGTGAATGCGGCATGCTGTTAGAGATGGTCATCGACGGAATGGACGTACCGGAAGACGGTACGGCTCGGGATGCTGTCGCTGACCTGCTTCTGCGCATCGGCGGCGGCGATCAGCGCGCGTTCGCGGAGCTCTACGACAGTCTGTCGTCCCGTGTCTTCGGCCTCATTCTCAGGGTTCTCGTCAATCGCTCGCAGAGCGAAGAGGTGCTTCAGGAAGTCTTCTTGGAGATCTGGCAATCCGCTACGAAGTTCGCTCCGAACAAGGGACAGGGAAGAACCTGGGTGATGACGATCGCGCACCGTCGTGCGGTCGACCGGGTTCGGGCGTCCCAGTCCAGTGCGGACCGAGACGTGCGAGCCGGGTTCAGGGATATCGGAGTCGCGCACGACAGTGTCGCGGAGACGGTGGAGCTGGGCATCGAGGGCGAGAAGGTCGTTCACGCACTCTCGGGCCTTCCTGAGGCCCAGCGCGAAGCTCTCGTCCTGGCCTACTACGGCGGTTACAGTCAAAACGAAGTGGCAGTGCTCGTCGGGGCACCGCTGGGGACGATCAAGACACGGATGCGAGATGGGCTCTCGCGTCTGAGGACAGCTATGGGGGTGACGGCATGAACGAGCAGGAATTCGCAGAACTCGCGGCAGGAGCGGCACTCGACGCGCTGTCGCCCGATGACCAGCAGCGCTATCACGCCGCTCTCGCAGCGCATCCCGAGTGGCAGAGCATCGTCGATGCGGATGCCGACAGCGCAGGATTCCTCGCCGACGGCGCAGCTCCGGTGGTTCCGTCGCCCGACATCCGCGCGACGCTGCTCGCACGGATCGCGGAGACACCGCAGAACGGCGACATCGTGTTCGCCGATTCGACCCCTGACGCCCTGGCGGACGAGACGTCGGATGCCGGGCCTGCGGAGGACTCCGCTCCGACCGCTCTCGGTGGGGAAGCCGCGCCGAAGGCTCCGGCACACCGCCTCCGCTTCCTCTTCGCGCTCGCCGCGTGCCTCGCACTGCTCGTCGGTGTGGGAGCGGGCGCTGTCGCGATCAACACGTACATCAACCGTCCGGCCAGCGTCGTCGCTCTCGAGGACATCCAGTCGGCCGATGATGCCCAGCAGGCCAGCGTCTCTCTCGAGAGCGGTGGCACGGCGACCGCGCACTGGTCGGCGTCTCTCGGCAAGTCCGTGCTCGTGACCGACGGCATCCCGTCGCTGGCCGAGGGGGAGACCTACGAGCTCTGGTACGTCCGAGGCGACACCCCGGTGCCGGCAGGCGTGTTCGCGGCCGAAGACGGCGAAGCGACGGCAGTGCTCGCCGGAGAGATGCAGGCAGGCGACGTGATCGCGGTCACGGTGGAGCAGGACGGCGGTTCGCCCTCCGGCCTGCCGACGACCGACCCCGTCGTCGTGATTCCGACAGCCTGACCTCCCGGATCGCGCGTACCCTGGACTGATGCCTGAGCAGTTCTCCCGTCCGGTGCGCCGGCCCACCAGCGCCTTCGACAACATCGTCGGCAGTCACGATCCCGCCGAGGAGACGCGCATCGCGCACGCGACGGCATCCGCTCTGCTGACCCGTGTCCGTGCCGACGAGAGCGGTGTGAGCGCTGACAGACTCGTCGCCTTCACCGATGAGCACGGCATCGACGAGATCGCCGAGCTCTGGTCGAAGGCACCGTCCCGCACCCTGCCGGGCGCCCTCTGGCGGCTCTACATCCTGCAGCTGGCGATCCACGGCGACCCGCAGACCGCCGCCCTGCTCTACGAGCGCGGCAGGGTGGAACTGGCGTCGGTGGATGCCGTGATCGCCGGGGCGCCGGTGCCGGCGAACCCCGATGAGCTCGTCGCGCTGATCGACACGATCCTCCGTGGCGCGTTCCGGGGGGACTTCGCGGTCGCCCTGGACCGGGCGGCGGCGTTCTGCCGGGTCCAGGCCTCGGGAGCGACGCACACGGCGGACGACTACGAGCCGACCGAGCCGTCGCGCGCCAGTGAGCTCACCACCCGCGCCCTGCGGCTGAGCAGCTATGCGCAGGATCTGTCGGCCTCCGCTGTGCTGTGGCGTTCCGGAGCCCTCGCCTGAGCGGACGCGTGCGGGTGAGCGCGAGCCCTCGCGGACTCGCGACGGGCACGACCTGCGACCGGGCATGAAAAGACCGGGCCGCAAAAACGCCTCTCGGCGGAAGGCCGCTCGCAGCGGCAAAAATTGGAGCCCGGGGTTATGCGGCCCGGCCACTCCATTGTAACAAGATCATGCTGCAGCTATTCCCGGGGCCCTAGGCTCGGATCATGACACGGCGCTTTGCTCTGATGATCGATCCTGCGGCGGCTGACGTCGACCGTTCCGACTTCGCAGAGACTTTCACTCTCGTCGATGCGGCCGCTCCGGCGCTCAGCGTGGGGGAGCTGAGCACGCAGCGCGGCGACGGAGTGTTCGAGTCGATCGGCGTGATCGACGGTCATGCGCAGGAGGTCGTGCCGCATCTCGAGAGGTTGACTCACTCGGCGCAGCTGTGCGATCTGCCGCTTCCCAACCAGGCGCAGTGGCACCAGGCGATCGAGCGGGCCGCCGCACACTGCGAGCAGGGCGAGTACGTCATCAAGCTCATCCTCAGCCGAGGCGTCGAGCACGGCCCCACGCCGACGGCCTGGGTCACCGCGGCGCCGGCATCCGACTTCTCGACTGTGCGGGAGCAGGGAATCCGCGTCGTCACCCTCGACCGCGGATACGACCTCGACGTGGCCGAGAAAGCACCGTGGCTGCTGCTGGGCGCCAAGACGCTCTCCTACGCCGTGAACATGGCGGCGCTTCGCGAGGCGCATCGACGAGGAGCCGACGACGCCATCTTCCTGTCGCGTGACGGCTTCGTGCTCGAGGCGCCGACCGCGTCGCTGATCCTGCGTGTCGGGGATCGCTTCGTGACACCGGCCCCGAACGGCGGCATCCTGCACGGCACGACGCAGCTGAGCGTCTACGACTACCTTGCCGGGAAGGGGCTCGTCGCAGAATACAGCCGAGTGCCGGCATCCGACCTTCCCCGGGCTGATGCCGCATGGCTGGTCTCGAGCGTCCGCCTCGCCGCCCCGATCACCGCCGTCGACGGAGTCGACATCCCGGTCGATCACGCCCTGACGGCCGAGCTGAACGACTACCTCCTCTCGCCCCGCGACTGAGGACCCGTCCGCTTGGCCCGACCGCCCGCTACGGGCACAACTTCGGAGCTCTCGACCGACCCGCCGCGCGCAGTCACCCGGATCGGCGCGTCGTCGACCGGCATTCGAAGTTGTGCCCGTAAATGGGGCGCTGATCCGAGAATGATCAGGGCCTGAGCGCCATCATTCCGACAATCGCTCGCTCGACGAGATCCCAGTCATGTATGACCATCGCATAGTCGAACCGAAGTGTGGCGTGCCCCCACGCTGCGGCCGTGGCGTCCCGGGTGAGATCGCGGTGTCGATGCGACTGTCCCTCATGATTCGCCTTGCCATCCGTCTCGATGAGAAGCCAATCATCGATCATGAGATCGACGATGCCGCTCGCGACGAACCGCACTTGGCAGCGGACGAACCATCCGTACTTGCGGAGTCGCAGCCGAACGAGTGACTCCAGGCCGCTGTCGGCATCCGCGCGGGAGAAGTCGATCAGGTCTCGTCCAAAGGTATCGACGTGCAGCCGCAGCCATCGCAGCCCATCGCCGTCGATCAGGCCGAGGCGGCGCGCGGACTCGAGCGCGACGAAGAACGCCTCGCCGCCGCGGCAGTGGAGCATCTGCAGCAGTATCCGAGGTGCCGAAGGGAGCCCGAACGTTCGCGAGGAAGCGCCTGAATCCCAATGACGGATGCAGGTGCACTCACGGCTGACGCCCGGGTGATGGTGTCTGTCTGCGCGAAGCCAGACGTGCAGAGCTGGATCCTCGAGAACCCAGATGCCGAGGTGCCGTGCTGCGCTGGCGCATCCCAGAGAGCCTCCATGCTCAGCAGCCTCGACGGCGCTCGCGCAGGCCGTGTCGGCAGCGTAGACCCCCCGTCGGATTCGACGGAGCTGCCCGCGCCGCACGCGAGCGTCGAGAGTCCGGCGTGAGCTTCTCGCCCGAAGGTCGCGCCAGGTCCAGATCTCGATCGATGATGAGCTGCACATCAGAGGAGCATCCGCGATCCCGATGCCCGTTCTCGACCATGATGCCGGCATCTGTGGACGCAATTCGTCCTGGCTCGTCTCTGCAGGATGAGTGCCGCGGTCTGGCCCCGGGCACCGATTCGGACTAAAACGACGAAACGCCGTGGGACCAGAGGGTCACACGGCGTTTCGGACCAGCAGCTCCGAAGCTGTGCCCGCGAAGAACGGGCGCCCGGTCGAAGCTGAGGCGGATGCTTATCCGAAGCGACCCGAGACGTAGTCCTCGGTGGCCTGGACAGACGGAGTGGTGAACATCGTACGGGTGTCGTCGTACTCGATGAGCTTGCCCGGCTTGCCGGTGCCCGCGATGTTGAAGAACGCCGTCTTGTCGGACACGCGGCTCGCCTGCTGCATGTTGTGCGTCACGATGACGACCGTGTACTGGGTCTTGATCTCGGCGATGAGCTCCTCGATCGCGAAGGTCGAGATCGGGTCGAGCGCCGAGCAGGGCTCGTCCATGAGGATCACGTCGGGGGAGACGGCGATGGCACGCGCGATGCAGAGACGCTGCTGCTGACCGCCGGACAGGCCGGAGCCCGGGCGGTCGAGGCGGTCCTTGACCTCGTTCCAGAGGTTCGCCCCACGCAGCGACTTCTCGACCAGGGCATCCTGGTCGCTCTTGGCCATGCGCGTGTTGTTGAGCTTGACGCCCGCGAGCACATTCTCCTTGATCGACATGGTCGGGAACGGGTTCGGGCGCTGGAAGACCATGCCGACCTGGCGGCGCACGAGCACAGGGTCGACCCCGGTGCCGTAGAGGTTCTTGCCGTCGATCAGCACCTCGCCCTCGACGCGCGCGCCGGGGATGACCTCATGCATGCGGTTCAGGGTGCGCAGGAACGTGGACTTGCCGCAGCCCGAGGGGCCGATGAAGGCCGTGACGGTGTTGGGCTTGATGTCGATGCTGACGCCTTCGACCGCGAGGAAGTCGCTGTAGTAGACGTTGAGGTCGTTGACTTCGATGCTCTTGGACACGTGAAATCCTTCTTCTTCTTCAGTCGGGTATGACGGCTCAGCGGCCGTTGATCTTGGGGGCGAACACCTTGGCGATGACGCGAGCCAGGAGGTTCAGCACCATCACGATGACGATCAGGGTGAGGGCGGCTGCCCAGGCCCGCTCGAGGTAGGCATCGACGGGGATGCCGGGGTATTTGGCCTGCATGTACGAGAACACCGGCAGTGTGGCCATCTGGCCGCTGAACATGTTCAGGTTCATGCCCTGCACGATTCCGACGGTGAGCAGCAGCGGGGCGGTCTCGCCGATCACTCGGGAGATGGCCAGCATGATGCTCGTCAGGATTCCGGCGATCGCGGTGGGCAGCACGACCTTGAGGATGGTGAGCCACTTCGGCACGCCGAGTGCGTAGGCCGCCTCGCGGAGCTCGTTCGGCACGATGCGCAGCAGCTCTTCCGAGCCGCGCACGACGACCGGGATCATCAGCACCGAGAGCGCGAGCGAACCCATGATGCCCATTCGCGTGCCCGGTCCGACGATGATCGAGAAGACCGAGTAGATGAAGAGACCGGCGACGATCGACGGGATGCCGGTCATGACGTCGACGAGGAAGGTGATGCCGCGAGCGAGGTTGCGGCCTTCGCCGTACTCGACGAGGTAGATCGAGGTCATCAGGCCGATCGGCACCGAGATGATCGTCGCGCCGAGGGTGATGAGCAGCGTGCCCCAGATGGCGTGCACCGCGCCGCCGCCCTCGCCGACGACGTTGCGCATCGAGAAGCTGAAGAACTCTCCGTCGAACCGCATGAGGCCGTTGACGACCACGGTGTAGAGCAGCGAGATCAGGGGCAGGAGCGCGACCACGAAGGCGCCGGAGACCAGCGCCGTCATGAGACGGTCGATCGCGTGGCGACGGCTCTCGACCACGGTGGAGATCACCATGATGAGCACCATGTAGAACAGCAGGCCGACGACGAGCGTCAGCGCGATGTTGAAGTCGGCGGGGTCGTTGCCCACGTTCATGAAGGCGAAGATCGTCGCCGACACGACGAATGCGACCAGCAGCAGTGCCCAGGGGGCCCACTTGGGCAGGTGGCCGGCCGAGGTGATGTGCGTCGGGGCGACGACGGACGCGGGCGACGGTGAGGGCGTGAGAGTGGCGGTCATGTCAGTTGGCTCCCGAGAACTCGGCGCGGCGCGAGACGATCCAGCGGGCCACGAAGTTGACCGCGAAGGTGACGATGAAGAGGATCAGACCCGCGGCGATCAGCGTGTTGACGCCTTCGTCGTGGGCCTCGGGGAACCGCAGCGCGATGATCGCAGGGATCGTCGTGGGGTTCTCCGGGTTGATCAGGTTGAAGGTGACGATGCCGAGCGGCGAGAGCACGAGGGTCACTGCCATCGTCTCGCCGAGTGCGCGACCGAGACCGAGCATCGCGCCCGACACCATTCCGCTGCGTGCGAAGGGGAGCACGGCCATCCGGACCATCTCCCAGCGCGTGGCTCCCAGCGCGAGGGCCGCCTCTTCGTGAAGCTTCGGCGTCTGCAGGAAGACCTCGCGGCAGATCGCGGTCATGATCGGCAGGATCATCACCGCGAGCACCAGGGAGGCGGTGAGGATCGTCTTGCCGGTTCCGGAGGGCGTTCCGCTGAAGAGCGGGATGAAGCCGAGGTTCGTGTTCAGCCACTTGTAGAAGGGCACGAGCATCGGCGCGAAGGTGAGCGCTCCCCAGAGGCCGAAGACGACCGAGGGCACGGCGGCCAGCAGGTCGATGATGTAGCCGAGGACGCCGGCGAGGCGGCGAGGGGCGTAGTGCGAGATGAAGAGCGCGATGCCGATGGCGATCGGGGCGGCGATGACGAGGGCGATGAAGCTCGACCACAGCGTTCCGAAGACGAACGGCCACACCCACGACAGGAACGACTGCCCTTCGAGGATGTGGTTGTTGGAGGTGTCGGACGACAGTGCGGGGATCGCCTGCACGATGAGGAAGACGGCCACCGCGGCGAGGGTGACGAGGATGATGATTCCAGCCGCCAGCGCGGTGCCCGAGAAGACGAGGTCGCCGCGGCGGCGGGGAGCGGTGCGCGTCCCGGTGGAACGGGTGGTATCGGGACCCGTTGAGGTTGTGGTCATCGGAGCGACTCCAGGCTCTGAGGGACGTTCGGGGTTTTCATGCGGGTGCCCCCGCGGTGTCGGTCGAGTCCTACGACCGACACCACGGGGGCGTCGGGACCGGGGCTCAGCGGTGTGCTGAGCCGTCGATCACTCCGTGACGATCGCGTCGATCGCCGTGTTGATCTGCTCGCGCAGGCTGTCCGAGATCGGGGCGCTGCCCGCGGCCTCTGCTGCAGCGTCCTGGCCCTCGGCCGATGCGACGTACTGGAAGTACGCCTTCACGAGACCGGCGGTCTCGGCGTCGTCGTACTCGACGCAGCCGATGAGGTACGAGACGAGTGCGATCGGGTACGAGCCGGCGGGCGCTGCGGCCGGGTCGACGGCGTACGCGAGGTCGTGGTCGGAGCGCCCCTCCTCGAGCGGGGATGCCTCGACGAGCGCTGCGGCTGCCTCGGCGGAGTACGCGACGTACTCGCCCTCGACCTCGACGGCGACCTGGCCCAGGTCAGCGGTGCGTGATGCGTCGGCGAAGCCGATGTAGCCGACACCGTTGGTGATCGCGTCGACGACGCCCGAGGTGCCGTCGCCGGCCTCACCGGTCGACAGCGGCCACTCGTCGCTGGCCTCGTAGGTCCACACGTCGGGGGCGACGGCGCTGAGGTACTTGGTGAAGGTCTCCTGCGTGCCCGACGCGTCTGCGCGGTGCACGGGGACGATCGCCTGGTCGGGAAGCTCCACGCCCTCGTTCTGCGAAGCGATGGCGGCGTCGTTCCAGTTGGTGATGGCGCCGGAGAAGATCTTCGCGATGGTCTGGCCGTCGAGGTTCAGCTCGTCGATGCCCTCGAGGTTGAACGCGACGGCGACGGGCGAGATGTAGACGGGGATCTCGACGATGTCGTCGGAGGTGCAGGAGCCGAAGCCGCCTGCGGCGAGCTCGTCGGCGTCGAACGCGCGGTCGGAGCCGATGAAGTTCGAGGAGCCGGCGATGAAGTTCTCGCGGCCGGTGCCCGAACCGGTGGCGGTGTAGTTCACCGTCGTGTCGGGGTTGGCGGTCTGGAATGCGGCGACCCAGGACTGCTGCGCGGCCTCCTGCGAGGAGGCGCCGGTGGCCTCGATCGTGCCGGAGAGCGTGGACTCGCTCGGGGCGTCGGTGGAGCCGCCGGTTCCGCCTTCGTTCGCGGCACAGCCGGCGAGTGCGAGAGCGGCAACGGCGCCGACGGCGCCGATACGTGCGATTCGGGAGATCTTCACTGTGGATCCTTCGATCTTTGATGGGTGGGGCCCGGTGCAGGGCACACAGTGACGCTATGTGCGGCGGTTAACGAGACTCTCCCGCGCAGGTGAACGGGAGGTGAACGGCACGCGTCTCTCTGGGGCATGCGAAAGGCCGCACCCGGAACCGGGTGCGGCCTTCCCACGGCTCGCGGCGCGAGACGGACGGTGTCACGCCTTGGGGATGTGCGTCTCGATCGCGATGATCCCCGACCCCGGATTCGACGCCGAGAGGTGGACGACCGAGAAGGCGGCCGGTTCGAGATCGGCTGCGCTGCTCACGTACGAGCCGCGGACGGTGCCGGTCGCCAGCGCGATCTCCGTCAGGATTCCGGGGAGGACCGGGCCATGGCTGCACAGCACGGCGGGCTTGCCGGAGCGCACGCGCCGGCCGACCACGGAACGCAGATCGTCGTCGCCGTCCTCCCACGCATCCTGACTGATCTTCGGGGTCGTGACGGTCTTGCGGTCGAGGGCTTTCGCGAGGGGTGCCACGGTCTGCATGCAGCGCACGGCATCGCTCGTGATGATCTTGCGCACACCGAACGCCCGCAGTGGACCGACGATCGACTTCGCCTGCTGCTCGCCGCGGTCTGTCAGAGGCCGTGCGGCATCCGCCCCGTCCCAGTCCGAGCGCGAGAGCGCCTTCGCATGACGCAGAGCGATGATCGGGAAGGTGCGCAGCACGCCGTCGTCGACGAGCTGCGTGAAGAAGTCGAGGATCTCGATGTCGACGGGGTAGCTCAGCCGGGCGCGGGCCTTCTTAACGCTCACCCATTCGAGGGCGGCGATCTCGCGATTGGGCACGAACGTCGAGGCGCGGATCGCGTCGGCCGTCGCCTCGGCCGCCCAGTAGTGCACGACCTTCTGCTTGCTCGACGGCAGGTGGTACCGACTGACGCCGACGGGCACGCCGAGGGAGACGCGGATGCCGGTCTCCTCATGCACCTCGCGCACCGCGGTCTCGGCGAGCATCTCGCCGGGATCCACCTTGCCCTTGGGGAGCGTGACGTCGCGGTACTTCGTGCGATGGATCAGGAGGATGCGCAGCTTGCCGTCGATGAGCCTCCACACGACCGCGCCGGCCGCATACACGGCCTTGTCCGTCCATTTCGACCGTGCGGTCTGGGTGCTCGTGTGCGCGCTCATCGAACCGCCCGTGCTCGACGACGCCGCTGGATCAACCCCATGGTCTTGTCCTGCAGGTCGACGAGGGGCTTGCCTGCGGCATCCTCGGCGTGGCGGGTCCAGACGCCGTCGGCTCCGAGGTGCCACGACGTGGTTCCCGGGTCCATGGCGAGATCGAAGAAATCGAGCAGATCCTTCATGTGGACCGGGTCGGTGACGCGCACCAGCGCCTCGACGCGGCGGTCGAGGTTGCGATGCATCATGTCGGCGCTGCCGATGTAGACCTGGGCGTCGCCGTCGTTGTGGAATGCGAAGATGCGCGAGTGCTCGAGGTAGCGGCCGAGGATGCTGCGGACGGTGATGTTGTCGCTGATGCCCTCGAGGTCGGTGCGCAGGCTGCAGATCCCGCGGACCCACACGTCGACCTTCACACCGGCGGCACTGGCGCGGTACAGCGCGTCGATGACCTCTTCGTCGACCATCGAGTTCACCTTGATGCGGATGCCGGCGGGCTTGCCGTCCTCGGCATTGCGGCGCTCGTGGTCGATCTGGCGCACCAGTCCCTTGCGCAGGTGAAGCGGCGCCACGAGGAGACGCTTGAACTTCTTCTCGATCGCGTAGCCGCTGAGCTCGTTGAACAGACGCGTGAGGTCCTTGCCCACCTGGGCGTCGGTGGTGAACAGCCCGAAGTCCTCGTAGATGCGGCTGGTCTTCGGGTTGTAGTTGCCCGTGCCGATGTGCGAGTAGTGGCGCAGCACGCCGTCCTCCTCGCGGATGACGAGGGCGAGCTTGCAGTGGGTCTTGAGTCCGACGAGGCCGTAGACGACGTGGACTCCCGCCTTCTCGAGCTTGCGCGCCCAGACGATGTTGTTGGCCTCGTCGAAGCGGGCCTTGACCTCGACCAGCGCCAGCACCTGCTTGCCGGACTCGGCGGCGTTGATCAGCGCCTCGACGATCGGGCTGTCACCCGAGGTGCGATAGAGCGTCTGCTTGATGGCCAGCACGTGCGGGTCGCGCGCCGCCTGCTCCAGGAACGCCACGACGCTGGTGGTGAACGACTCGTACGGGTGGTGCACGAGCACGTCCGACTTGCGGATCGCCTTGAAGATGTCGGCCCGTGTGTTGCTGCCGGTGGGCTGGAAGGCGACCGCGGTGGTGGGCAGATGCGGCGGGTAGCGGAGATCGGGTCGGTCGATGCGCGACAGGTCGAACAGGCCGCGCAGATCGAGCGGCCCGGGCAGGCGGTAGATCTCCTGGTCGGTGATCTCGAGCTCGCGCACGAGGAGGTCCATCGTGACCTCGTCCATGTCGTCCGTGATCTCGAGGCGGATCGGCGGGCCGAAGCGGCGCCGCAGCAGCTCGGCCTCGAGCGCCTGGATGAGGTTCTCGCTCTCGTCCTCCTCGATCTCGACGTCCTCGTTGCGGGTCAGGCGGAAGGCGTGGTGATCGAGGACCTCCATACCGGGGAAGAGGTCGCCGAGGTGGTTGGCGATCAGTTCCTCGAGCGTCAGGAAGCGCTTGATCTCGCCGGTTCCGGGCACCTCGACGAAGCGGGGAAGCATGGGCGGCACCTTGAGGCGGGCGAACTCCTGGCGGCCGGTGCGGGCGTTGCGGATGCGGATGGCGAGGTTGAGCGACAGTCCCGAGATGTACGGGAAGGGGTGCGCGGGGTCGACCGCGAGCGGCATGAGGACGGGGAAGACCTGCGCCCCGAAGTACTCGGAGAGCTTGGACCGCTCGTCGTCGCTGAGCTCGGACCATTCGGTGATCTCGATGCCGGATTCGGCGAGAGCCGGTCGTACCAGCGACTTCCACGCGTCGGCGTGGCGCAGCTGCAGCGCGTGCGCCTCGCGAGCGATGTCGGCGAGGGCGTCGGCGGGGGAGCGGCCGATGTTGGTGGGCACGGCCAGGCCGGTCACGATGCGACGCTTGAGCCCGGCGACGCGGACCATGAAGAACTCATCGAGGTTGCTCGCGAAGATGGCGAGGAAGTTCGCGCGCTCGAGTTCGGGGAGCGAGGGATCCTCCGCCAGCTCGAGCACGCGCTGGTTGAACGCGAGCCAGCTCAGCTCACGATCGAGGTAGCGGTGGTCGGGGAGGAGCGCGTCCGGGGACTCGATGGCATCGAAGTCGTCATCTTCAGCGTCACCGAGACCTGCGTCGGCGAGTGCGGGATCGATCATGGGGTACATCTAAGCACCGTGAGGTGTCGCGCGCGTGAACTGACCTCTCGTGCGTCAGCGCGCAGCGGCGACCGGCTCCTCGTCGTAGACGTTGAATCGGTAGCCGACGTTGCGCACCGTGCCGATGATCTGCTCCTGGTCGCCCAGCTTCGCCCGCAGTCGGCGGACGTGCACGTCGACCGTTCTGGTGCCGCCGAAGTAGTCGTATCCCCACACCTCGCTGAGCAGCTGCTCGCGGGTGAACACGCGAGAGGGGTGCGTGGCGAGGAAGTGCAGCAGCTGGAACTCCTTGTAGGTGAGGTCCAACGGGCGTCCGCGGAGCTTCGCCGAATAGGACTGCTCGTCGATCGTGACGCCAGACGCCTGTACGCGGGTCGGTTCGGCGACCTCGTCACGGCGTGCGAGTGCGAGCCTGACCCGCGCGTCGGTCTCGGCCGGCCCCGCAGTCGACAGCAGCACGTCGTCGATGCCCCACTCGCCCGAGAGGGCGCTCATGCCGCCCTCGGTGACGACGAGCAGCAGCGGGGCGTCCTGCCCTGTGGCCCGCAGCAGGCGGCAGAGGGACTTCGCCCCGACGAGATCGAGACGGCCGTCGACGATCACGATGTCGTACTCGGGGGCGCTCACGAGTTGGGCGGGCTCGGCCGGGATCTGACGCACTCGATGGCTGAGGAGCTCGAGTGCGGGCAGGACCTGCTCCGAGACCGGAGCATTGGTCAACACCAGGACCTGGGCCACACGCACTCCTTCCGGACGGCGGGGTACGCCGTGCCGCAATGATACCGGGCGCTGATGGGTGACAATGGAGTCATGACGGATCCAGCGCTCGCACCGCGTAATGCTTTCGTCGGCGTGCTCATCGTCTGGGCCGTCGCCTTGGTGGCCGCTGTCGGCGTGGGCATCTTCGTCGCCGAGGAGTGGCGGGTGCCGTGGCTGCTCGTCGCGTTCGGCGCGATCGTGCTCCTCTCCTTCGCCGTGCAGCTGCAGTACGGGCGCACACAGGGCTTCATCTTCCGTGTGGGTGCCAGCACGATCGGTGCGCTGCTGCTGATGGGCGTGATCTCCGTCGGCTTCGGCCTGGCCGCACTCCTCACCTGATCCGCAGACGAGACACCGGGTCTACCGCAGGGTAAAGTGGTGGCCATGGACCTCATGGCGCTCGAACTCTTCTTCATCGGCCTCCTGGGCCTGGCGAGCCTCGCGATCGCCTTCGTCTCGGTCGTCGTGCTGAGAAACCTCTTCCGCGGCCAGCGCTGAGCATCGTGCTCGAGCTCCCCACCGATCTCCCCGCCGACCTCGCGCCGCTCTCGTGGCTCATCGGCGTCTGGGAGGGAACCGGCGTCATCGACTATCCGGTCGGCGACGAGCGTCTACAGGGTGAGTTCACGCATCGCGTGAGCTTCAGCCACGACGGCGGCCCGTTCCTGAACTACTCGGCCACTGCGACGTTCACCGGCGACGACCAGGCGGTCTCCCTCCCGCTCGTCGCCGAGACCGGTTTCTGGAGGCTCAGCCGTCCGGCCACCGCCGCCGATCCCGGCCCCGGGCTGCTGCCGCCGCTGACCGAGCCGGTCACGCGCGGAGTCGACGACGTCGAGCAACTGCGCGCGGCATCGGGCGGATTCCCGATCGAGGTCTCTCTCGCACATGCCGACGGGACGCTCGAGCTCTACCTCGGCGAGATCAACGGTCCGCGCATCGACATCGCCTCCGACGCGATCGTCCGCGGTGCGGGTGCCAAGGAGTACGGCGCCGCGACGCGCATGTACGGACTCGTCGACAACCACCTGCTCTGGGCCTGGGACATCGCGGCTCTCGGCACTCATATGCGGGCGCACGCGTCGGCACGATTGGCCAAGGTCTGACATGACCGGTTTCTCCGGCATCCCCGGCGCTGTGACCGGCGACGGCGGGATCGCCCACTTCGGCGACGCGTTCCGTGAGCAGCGTCGCCTCGCCTCAGGCGGGGCGATCGTGCCGCTCGACGACCGGACGGTCATCGAGGTCGCGGGCCCCGAACGACTCGGATGGTTGGATTCCATCACCTCGCAGTCCGTCGGTCGGCTCGCGCCCGGCGAGAGCACCGAGATGCTCGTGCTCGATCCCCAGGGGCGCGTCGAGCACGCCGCCGGCGTCCTCGACGACGGGGCATCGACCTGGCTCATCGCGGATGCCGGCGACGCCGAGGCGTTGGCGACCTGGCTGACGCGGATGAAGTTCCGCACACAGGCCACCGTCGCCGTGCGTCCCGATCTCGCGCTGCTCGGCTTCGTCGACGGAGGCGCGGCGGCTGAGCGTGGGACTGCTGCGGCATCCGCTCCTGCAGGCGCACCGCTGATCTGGACCGATCCGTGGCAGCGCGTGAGCGCGGGCGGTCACCAGTACGCCGAGGTCCTCGATCACCCGGGTGCAGACCTCGCCTGGAAGGTGGCCATCGCGACCGCCGAGGCAGCAGATGCGCTGGCAGCGACGCTCTCACCGGAAGAGGTCGCCGGACTCCTCGCCGCCGAGGCGCTGCGCATCGCCGCCTGGCGACCGCGGTGGTCGGCCGAGGTCGACGAGCGCTCGCTGCCGCACGAGTCCGACTGGATCCGCACCGCCGTGCACCTCAACAAGGGCTGCTACCGCGGACAGGAGACCGTCGCGAAGGTCCACAACCTGGGTCACCCGCCGCGCAGGCTCGCGGCACTGCACCTCGACGGCAGCGAGGCCGTGCTGCCCGCGGTCGGCGATGCGGTACTCGCGGGCGACGACGAGGTCGGTCACATCACGTCGGTCGCCCGGCACCATGAAGACGGACCGATCGCCCTCGCGATCCTGTCGCGTCGCACGCCGGTCGGCGATCTCGTCGTCCGCGCCGAGGGGGTCGACATCGCCGCGACGCAGCAGGTGATCGTGCCGGCGGATGCCGGTGCCACGGCCGACATCCCTCGTATCACCCGACTGTCCCGACGGCCGAGCGCACCGGATCCGCGCCAGGCGGGCTGACTCGCGGGGCGAGCAGTGCCCTTCACGGGAGCGGCGCGACCGCATCCCAGGGGAGCGTGAGCTCACCGAGTCGCCACCGGCTCTTGACGCCGAGCACGGGCCAGCCATGATCGCGCAGAGCGGCGACCGCGCCCAGGAATCTCTGCGTCGCTCCGAAGGTCGACAACGGCGCCGCACGGCTCCACTCGCGATCGAGGTCGACGAGCAGGGCGTGCACGCGCTCGCCGGGCACGTTGCGGTGGATCAGCGCTTTCGGCAGCCGCTCCGCGACGATGCTCGGACGCTCGAGATCCGCGAGACGCAGGGAGATCGTGAACCGGAGCGGCGATCCGGTCGGGTCGACGTCGACCCAGCTCGACACCCGACCGATCTCCTCGCAGGTGCCCTCGACGAGCAGGCCCTCGGGAGCGAGGCGCCCGGCCATCGTGCTCCAGGCCGCGGCGACATCGGACTCGTCGTACTGGCGGAGCACGTTCATCGCGCGGATCACCGCGGGGCGCCGCCCGGCAGGCAGAGGCACCTCGAATCCACCGCGGGCGAAGGAGACGCGCAGATCGGGCGAGAAGGCGGTGTTCCCTGCCTGCACCTCGACCAGCTGCTGAGTCGCGGTCGCGACTCTGACCGGATCGATCTCGAGGCCGCGCACCTCGGCATCCGCTCGCACGCGCTGCAGTCGGGTGGCGAGCTCGAAGGCGGTCACCCCGCTGGCGCCGTAGCCGAGGTCGATGACGAGCGGATCCGCGGCGCGGCGGAACGCGGGGCTCACCGCGATCCAGCGGTCGTTGCGGCGCAGCCTGTTCGTCCCGGTGGTGCCGCGGGTCGGCCGACCGAGGGGAGATGACGCCATGCGTCAATCCTCGCAGGGCATGGGCGTGGACGCGTCCGGCTGCGCCGATAAACTGGGGCCATGACTTCGAAGCGCACCCTGATCCTGCTCCGTCACGGCCGGAGCGAGTGGAACGAACTGAACCTCTTCACCGGATGGGTGGACGTCCGCCTGAACGAGCAGGGCCGGAACGAGGCCCGCCGCGGCGGCGAGCTCCTGGCCGAGGCGGGCATCCTGCCCGACGTGCTGCACACCTCGCTGCTCAGCCGTGCGATCCAGACCGCGAACATCGCGCTCGACGCGGCCGACCGTCTGTGGATCCCGGTCACGCGCTCGTGGCGCCTCAACGAGCGTCACTACGGCGCTCTGCAGGGCAAGGACAAGGCGCAGACGCTCGAGGAGTTCGGCCCGGAGCAGTTCCAGCTGTGGCGCCGTTCGTTCGACGTGCCGCCGCCCGTGCTCGACGACGACAGCGAGTTCAGCCAGGTGAATGACGTGCGCTACGCCGGCATCGACGGCGAGGTGCCGCGGACGGAGTCGCTGAAGCTCGTCATCGATCGCCTGCTGCCGTACTGGGACGACGCGATCGTCCCCGACCTCGAAGCAGGCAAGACGGTCCTCGTCACCGCGCACGGCAACTCGCTGCGCGGCCTCGTGAAGCACCTCGAGGGCATCAGCGACGATGACATCGCCGAGCTGAACATCCCCACCGGTATCCCGCTCGTGTACGAGCTCGACGAGAACAACGTCCCCACCGGTCCAGGCCGCTACCTCGACCCCGAGGCTGCCGCCGCCGGTGCTGCCGCCGTGGCAGCGCAGGGCAAGAAGTAACACCGCAGACGAAGGGGGCGGATGCTGACAGCATCCGCCCCCTTCGTCGTGTCATCGGCGCTCAGGCGTGGCCGAGCTCCTGCTGCTGCTCGACCGCGAGGGCGATGTCCTCCTCCTCGATGCGCCAGTCGCCGGTCGCCAGGTAGATGACCTTCTTGGCGACCGCGACCGCGTGGTCTGCGAAGCGCTCGTGGTAGCGGCTGGCGAGCGTCGCGTCGACCGTCGCCGTGGCCTCGCCCTTCCAGTTGTCGCTGAGCACCTTCTCGAAGACGCTGGCGTGCAGCTCGTCGATGTCGTCGTCGGTGTTGCGGATGGTGTCGGCCAGCTTCAGGTCCTGGGTTCGCAGCAGCTCGGAGAGCGTGCGCGAGATCTCGACGTCCAGCTCGCCCATCTTCGTGAAGGTGCCCTTGAGGCCCTTCGGGATCGCGCGCTCGGGGAAGCGCAGGCGCGCGAGCTGGGCGATGTGCTCGGACATGTCGCCCATGCGCTCGAGCGAGGCGCTCACGCGCAGCGCGGTGACGACGACGCGCAGGTCTCGCGCGACCGGCTGCTGGCGGGCGAGGATCTCGATGGCCTGCTCGTCGAGCGCCACGGCCAGCGCATCGATCTTGGCGTCATCGGCGATGACCTCTTCGGCCAGCTCGACATCGCTCGTGGCGAAGGAGCGGGTGGCCTTGTCGATGGAGACCGTGACGAGGTCGGCGATCTCCACGAGCTGGGACTGCAGGTCCTCGAGGGACTGATGGAAGACTTCGCGCATGTCGGCGCAACCTTTCGTTCGGGTCTCGGCTGTGGTGTCAACGCGAGACGGCCGGGCCGCTCGCACGAGAGGAGAGCACAGCGCTCCCGCACAGGCCCGAAAGCGATTGTCTGCTCCGAAGGTTAACGAACGGTGCCCAGCACGTGAATAGTACTTCTCGCCGTGGCTCAGGGGCGGGCGAACCCGCCGATCCGCGGGTGAACGCACTCTACGCTGGGGTTATGACCTTGCCGCAGATCGCGCTGCTCGCGTTGGCCGTCGGCCTCGTGATCGGCGTCGGCCTCTCCCTTCTCGTGGCCTGGGCATACCGTGCGCGGGCGCGCGTGGCCGATGAGACCTCGCTCGTGGTCCCGGAGGGTGTGACCGCCGTGCTCGGCAGCATGGACGATGCGGCATGCGTGGTCGACTCCTCCGGACTCGTGCTCGCCGTCTCGAAGGCGGCGACCAGGTTCGGCATCGAGGTGGGCGCACCCCTGGAGAACCCCGAGCTGCGTCAGCTCGTGCGTGGCGGACGCATCGAGGGCAGTTCGGCGACCGAGTCGCTGCGCATCACGCGCGGCGGGCTCAGCCTCGATCCACGGCTCGTGTCGGCTCGGGCGAGCGCCATCAGTCCGCGCATGACGCTGCTGATCATCCGCGACGTCACGGAGCAGGAGCGCCTCGACCAGATGCGCCGAGACTTCGTGGCGAACACCAGTCACGAGCTCAAGACCCCTGTGGGAGCCGTCACTCTGCTCGCCGAGGCCATCGAATCGGCGGCCGATGACCCTGCTCAGGTGCGCCACTTCGCGACCCGGATCTCGGCCGAAGCCGCACGTCTCGGTCAGCTGACCGGTCGGATCATGAGTCTCTCGAGACTGCAGACCGACGATGCGCTGTCCGATGTGCGGCCCGTCTCGATCGACGAGGTTCTCGCCACCGCGCTCGAGGCGCACGTCGTGCAGGCCGACTCCGCCGGGGTCGAACTCGCCCGCGGTGGCGATCGCGGAGTCTGGGTGCGCGGCGACTCGCAGATCCTCATCGAGGCCTTCGGCAACCTCATCGCCAACGCGATCGTCTACTCCCCGAAGGGATCGCGCGTCGGCATCGGTGTGAAGGCCGATGAAGGGGTGGTCGAAGTGGCGGTCTCGGACCAGGGCATCGGGATCGCGGAGGCGGATCGGGAGCGGATCTTCGAGCGCTTCTACCGGGCGGACGAGGCGCGGTCCCGCCGCACCGGCGGAACGGGGCTCGGACTCTCGATCGTCAAGCATGCGACACAGCGCCACGGCGGCGAAGTACGCCTCTGGTCGCGCCCCGGACGAGGCTCGACCTTCACCATCAGGCTTCCGAGGATCGACGCTCCCCCGAGCATCGACAAGGACCAGAAGAACAAGAAGAAGCGCGAGCGCAAAGCGGCCAAGGCCGCTGCTCGCGTCCGAAACGGAGAGAACGCATGACCCGCATCCTTCTCGTCGAAGACGAGCCCGACCTCGCCGACCCGCTCGCCTACCTCCTGCGCCGAGAGGGGTACGAGGTCGAGATCGCCGAGGACGGTCCAGGGGCGCTGGCCGCCTTCCGCGAGCGCGGCGCCGACGTCGTGCTCCTCGACCTGATGCTGCCCGGCATGCCGGGCACCGAGGTGTGCCGGCAGATCCGCTCGACCTCGGCGGTGCCGATCATCATGGTCACGGCCAAGGACTCGGAGGTGGACATCGTCGTCGGACTCGAGCTCGGCGCCGACGACTACGTCACAAAGCCGTACTCTTCCCGCGAGCTGCTCGCCCGGATGCGCGCGGTCCTTCGTCGCGTGGTGCAGGCCGACAGCGAGCTCGACGAGCGCGTGCTCGACGGGGGACGCGTCTCGCTCGACATCGATCGCCACACCGTCTCGGTCGCCGGACAGCAGATCAACATGCCTCTGAAGGAATTCGAGCTCCTCGAGGTGCTGATGCGCAATTCAGGTCGAGTGCTCACGCGCGGTCAGCTGATCGACCGCGTGTGGGGGAGCGACTACTTCGGAGACACGAAGACGCTCGACGTGCACATCAAGCGGATCCGCTCCCGCATCGAAGAGAACCCGGGGGAGCCCGTCATGCTCGTCACGGTTCGCGGTCTCGGGTACCGCTTCGAGGGCTGACGCAGTCGTCGGACGGCACGCCCGTCCCCATGACGGAGAAGAGGCCGGCACCCCGCAGGGTGTCGGCCTCTTCGTCAGCGTATGCGCCAGCTCACTCCGCCGGAGCGGGGGCAGCCGTGTCCGTGGGGGCCGGCTCGGGCGTCGGCGTCGACTCCTGCTCCGTGGGCACGAGGTCGGCGTAGTACGGCAGAGTGCCGTCGAGAACGGGAACCTGAGTCTTCGTGCCGGCACCGTCGCCCGACTGGAAGTGGATCTCGATGGTCGCGCCGGGCATGGTGTCGAGTCCGTCGATGCGCAGCGGCTCCTCGTCGGCACCGAAGCTGACGGTCTTGCCCGCGGGCACGGAGACGGTGAACGGCTCATCGGAGCCCGACACGGTCATCGTGAGCGTCGCCTTGTCGGCGGTCGGGTTGACCACGGCGCCGATGAAGTTGCCGACCGATCCGTCTTCGTTCGCGACGATGAAGGCATTGCGCACGTCGATGGGGCCGTCGGAGTCCGAGACGTTGACGCCGTCGGAGGCGGAGTATTCGATCGTCGTCGCCTGCGGCGAGATGAACGTGCAGCCCGTCGCGCCCAGAAGAACGAGGGCGCTGATGGCGGCAGACGCAACAAGGCGCGATTTCACGGGTCCTCCTGAGGTACGACGGGATATCCGCGTCCCATTCTATGCGCATGCGGGGCACCGCCCGAGGACGCGGCGGCGCGAACCTTAGCGCATGTCCCCTGTGGTATCCTTGAGGTTGCCGAAAGGACAAGTTTTTATGCTTTTTGAGGTTGGCGAAACTGTCGTCTATCCGCACCATGGCGCTGCGACCATCATCGAGGTCAAGGAGCGCATCATCAAGGGTGAGGCGAAGAAATACCTGAAGCTCAACGTGACCCAGGGGGACCTCATCATCGAGGTGCCTGCGGAGAACGTCGATCTGGTCGGGGTCCGCGATGTCATCGGCCGGGAGGGGCTCGACAACGTGTTCGAGGTGCTCCGCGCTCCGTTCACCGAAGAGCCCACGAACTGGTCTCGTCGTTACAAGGCGAACCTCGAGAAGCTCGCCTCCGGCGACGTGATCAAGGTGAGCGAGGTCGTCCGCGACCTGTGGCGTCGGGATCAGGACCGCGGTCTGTCGGCCGGTGAGAAGCGGATGCTGGCGAAGGCTCGTCAGATCCTCATCTCGGAGCTGGCTCTGGCGGAGAAGACCGACGAGGACAAGGCGAGCGCGCTGCTCGACGAGGTCCTCGCTTCCTGAGCGGATCGAGACAAGGCGGGTGCTTCGGCATCCGCCTTTTTTCGTGCGCGCCGGTAACGTGAACCTGGTGAGCATGCTTCCCGTCCCTGACACCGCGATCATCGTCGTCGCCGCCGGCTCCGGCACGCGACTGGATGCCGGAGCGCCCAAGGCGTTCGTCGGCATCGACAGCCATTCGATCCTCCGCCACGCGCTCGACGGCGTCTTCGCGGCGGGGCCCGCCCAGGTCATCGTGGTCGCCCCCGCAGGGTTCGAGGGCGACGCGGAGACCGAAGTGCGTGCTGCGGCCGGCGATCGCGTCGACCTCGGCAGGGTCGTGACGGGCGGAGAGACCAGGCAGCAGTCGGTCGCCGCCGGTCTGAAGGCCCTGTGGGGAAACGTCACGCGAGTTCTCGTGCATGACGCGGCGCGCGCGCTGACCCCGCCGGAAGTGATCGACGCCGTGGCCCGGGCGATCGACGGCGAGACAGGGGTCATCCCGACGCTCCCCGTCGTCGACACGCTCAAGCGGGTCGACGGAGTCGCGGTCATCGCGCCGGTGGATCGCTCCGAGCTCGCGGCAGCGCAGACGCCGCAGGGCTTTCCGCGCGCCCTTCTCGAGGCCGCCTACGATGCTGCGAGCGGCTCGGACGTCGAGTACACCGATGATGCGGCGCTGTTCGCCGCCGCCGGACATCTCGTGCGTCAGATCCCGGGTTCGCCCAGCGGATTCAAGATCACCACGCCCGCCGACCTCGAGCGCGCCCGCCAGCTGCTGGCGGCTGTCGCCATTCCGGCACCCGAGCTCGCCCCGACGTGGACGGGACCCCGGGTCGGCCTCGGCACCGACGTGCATGCATTCGGCGGAGACGGGAACCTGTGGCTCGCCGGCCTGCAGTGGCCGGGGGAGCCGGCGCTCTCCGGGCACTCCGACGGCGACGCCGTCGCTCACGCGATCGTGGACGCGCTGCTCGGCGCTGCAGGGCTCGGAGACATCGGCGAGCACTTCGGCACCGCACACCCCGAGTACGCCGGCGCACACGCGGACGTCTTCCTCGCCCGCACCCGGGAGATCCTCGCCGAGGCGGGCTTTGCGATCGGCAATGTCTCGGCGCAGTTCCAGGGCAATCGACCGCGCTTCAGCACGCGACGCGCGGAGGCGGAGCAGGTCCTGTCGACCGCGCTCGGCGGCGCGCCGGTATCCGTCACGGCGACCACGACCGACGGACTCGGGTTTCCCGGGCGAGGCGAGGGGATCGCGGTGACGGCAGTCGCGATGGTGCACGCGATCTGACAGGCGTCACGGATTGCGCGGGAATGTCTCAGCATCCGCGCTCGTTGTCGGAGAACGTCGTGCGATCGTCGCACGATCCGGAGGAGGCAGCATGAGGATCCTGGTCATCGGAGCCAGTGGACAGGTCGGCCGCACGGCCGTCGACGCGTTGGCCGGACACGAGGTCATCTCGGCGTCGCGCAGCAGCGAGCCGTCCGTCGATGTCACCGACTCGGCGTCGGTGGAGCACCTCTTCGCCTCGGTCGGACAGATCGACGCCGTGATCGTCGCCGTGGGAGAGGTGCCCTTCCGCTCGCTCGACGAGCTGAGTCGGAGCGACTACGAAGCGGCTTTCCGCGGCAAGGTGCTGTCGCAGCTCGACGTCGTGCGCATCGGCACGTCGTATGTGCGCGACGGCGGCTCGATCACGCTGACCTCCGGCATCCTCTCGCGCGAGCCGATCGCCACCGGCGCCGCGGCGTCGCTCGCGAACGGAGCCATCGAGTCCTTCGTCGTCGCCGCGGCGACCGAGCTGCCCCGCGGCATCCGCATCAACGCCGTGAGCCCGTCGGTGCTCGCGGACGCACCGTCGTATCACTCGTCGTTCCCCGGCTTCGTGCCCGTGTCGTCGCACCGCGTGGGGCAGGCCTTCGCGAAGAGCGTGCTCGGCGTGCAGACCGGGCAGGTCTACCCGGTCGACTGAGCGGCGGCAGGGCCGGGGTCACACCCAGTCTTCGGATTGCGCCGCCCGGTAAGCTTGTGCGGTGACTCTCCGCCTCTACGACACCCGCGCACAGCAGCTGCGCGACTTCGTGCCTCTCGATCCCGAGAACATCACGATGTACGTCTGTGGAGCCACCGTGCAGTCCGGCCCTCACATCGGTCACGTCCGAGCGGCGCTGAGCTTCGACCTCCTGCGGCGCTGGCTGACTCACCGCTACGGCCGCGTCACGTTCGTGCGCAACGTCACCGACATCGACGACAAGGTGCTCGTCAACGCGACAGACGTCGAGCCGTGGTGGGCGCTCGCATACCGCATGGAGCAGGAGTTCACCGCCGCGTATGCCGGCATCGGCATCCTGTCCCCGACTTATGAGCCGCGCGCGACGGCGTCCGTCCCGCAGATGCAGGAGCTGATCGCGATCCTCATCGAGCGCGGCCACGCGTACCCTGCACCGGACGGTTCCGGCGACGTCTACTTCGACGTCCGCTCGTGGACGGAGTACGGGTCGCTGACGAACCAGTCCGTCGACGCGATGGAGGCGGCGGAGGATGCCGACCCTCGCGGCAAGCGCAACCCGCAGGACTTCGCGCTGTGGAAGGGTGCCAAGCCCGACGAGCAGGCGGATGCCGTGTGGCAGTCGCCCTGGGGCGCAGGTCGCCCCGGCTGGCACATCGAATGCTCGGCGATGTCCAAGCGCTACCTCGGATCCGAGTTCGACATCCACGGCGGAGGCCTCGACCTGCGCTTCCCCCATCATGAGAACGAGCTCGCCCAGTCGACCGCGGCCGGAGACGGCTTCGCACGCTACTGGGTGCACAACGGCCTCGTGACGGTCGGCGGACAGAAGATGTCGAAGTCTCTGGGCAACTTCACCCTGGCGAGCGACGTGCTCTCGGAGCGGGATCCGCAGGTGGTGCGCTACGCACTCGCCGCCGCGCACTATCGCTCGAGCCTCGACCTCTCGGAGTCGTCGTGGACCGAGGCAGAGGCGGCACTCGGCCGCATCCGCACGTTCGTCGAGCGCGCTGAACGCATGCTTCCGAAGACCTTCGGCTGGGGGGAGCGCACGCCGCTGCCCGAGGCGTTCGCCACCGCGATGGATGACGACCTCGGCATCCCGCAGGCGCTCGGAGTCCTGCACGACACCGTGCGCGCGGGCAATGCGGCGCTCGACGCCGGTGATGCCGACGGCGCCGGGACGGCGAGGAGCGAGGTGCTCGCGATGCTCGACGTCCTCGGATTCGAGCGCGCGGGTGTCGCGTCGACGGGCGATGCGCAGGCCTCTGCTCTCGACGCGCTCGTGCAGACGATGATCACCCAGCGCGCGCAGGCGCGCGCTGACAAGGACTGGGCGGCGGCCGATCGCATCCGTGATGCGATCGCCGCGGCAGGAATCACGCTGGAGGACTCTCCGGCCGGAACTCATTGGAGTATCGATGGCTAAGCCACAGCGCCCCGGCGCAAGCAACGGCAAGAAGAAGGGCCCCACCAAGGGCACCGGCGGACTCGGACGCAAGTCCCTCGAGGGCCGCGGACCGACCCCGAAGGCGGAGGACCGCGCGTGGCACCCGGCAGGCAAGCGCAAGGCCGCGGCCGAGCGCTATGCGGCATCGGGTGGAAAGGGCAAGCCGGGGCAGCGTCAGACGTCCGGCGGAAACCCGAACCGCTCGGCCCGCGCGAAGGACAACACCACCGAGGTCGAGGTCGTCACCGGCCGCAACTCGGTGCTCGAGGCTCTCCGGGCGAAGATCCCCGCGTCGGCGTTCTACATCGCGCAGCGCGTCGAGATGGATGACCGCGTCAAGGAGATGCTGTCGATCGCCACCCACCGCGGAATCCCGGTCCTCGAGGTCACGCGTCAGGAGCTCGACCGCATGGCCGGCTTCGACGGAGTCCACCAGGGCGTCGCCGTCAAGGTGCCGCCGTACGAGTACGCGCACCCGCAGGACCTCCTCGAGGCCGTCATCGACAAGGGCGAGGTCCCGCTGTTCGTCGCCCTCGACGGCATCACCGACCCCCGCAACCTCGGCGCGATCATCCGCTCGACCGGTGCGTTCGGCGGACACGGCATCATCCTGCCGCAGCGTCGTTCGGCCGGTGTGAACTCGGCAGCCTGGAAGACGAGTGCCGGTGCTGCGGCACGCGTGCCGGTCGCGCTGGCGACCAACCTCACCACGCAGCTCAAGGAGTTCAAGAAGCAGGGCGTCTTCGTGCTCGGCCTCGACGGCGACGGCGACGTCCTGCTGCCCGAGCTGCAGCTGGCCGACCGCCCCGTCGTGATCGTGACCGGTTCAGAGGGCAAGGGCCTCTCGCGTCTGGTCGCCGAGACCTGCGATCAGATCGTGTCGATCCCGATCTCGGCCGTGACCGAATCGCTCAACGCCGGCATCGCGACCTCGGTCGCGCTCTACCAGGTGTCGTCCATCCGCAACGCGAAGAAGTAGGGGAGAAGTCATGGCTCGGATCGTCGTGCTCGGAGGAACCGGCTACGCCGGACGCCACATCGTGTCCGAGGCGGTGAGCCGCGGCCATGACGTGATAGCGATCTCACGCAGCACGCCGACCGATGCTGTCGACGGCGCCTCGTACGTGCAGGGCTCGGCGCTGGACGCCTCGTCGCTCGCGAACGCCTTCGACGGAGCGGATGCCGTCGTCTCGGCCCTCTCCCCGCGTGGCGACATGGCGGACCGCGTGCTCGAGGCGCTGACGAACGTCATCGCGGAGCTCGCCGATACGAGCACCCGTCTCGGCGTGGTCGGCGGCGCCGGTGGAAGCCTGGTCGCCCCGGATGGCCCGCGCCTCTTCGACCTCGACTTCCCTGAGGAGTACAAGCACGAGGCACAGGTCGGCATCGACTCGCTCGCACTGCTCCAGAGCACGGACCGGTCGCTGGACTGGTTCTTCATCCACCCGGCCGAGGTCTTCGGACCCTGGGCCGAGGGTGAGCGCACCGGTCACTATCGCGATGGTGGAGATGTGCTCGTGCGTGACGCCGAGGGCAAGTCCTTCATCTCGGGGGCGGACTTCGCGGTCGCGGTGGTCGACGAGATCGAGCGCCCGGTGCACCGTCGCGGACGCTTCACGGTCGGGTATTGACCTCAGACGAGGTCGCGCCAGTCGACCTCGTCGTCGTCATCGGCGACGGAGTGCGTGCCTGTGATGACGGGCAGGCTCATCGTCTCGGTGGGCGGGCCCATGATGGTCGCCTCGTCGCGGCGGTGGCGCAGCACCTCGTTGATGTAGCTCGTGAGGACCTCGGCGAGCGGGACTGAGCGTCCCTGCGCCTGAGAGAGATACCACCGGTGCTCGAGCACCTGGTGGAACACCTCTGCGGGTTCGAGCTTGGCGCGCAGCTCCCAGGGGATCGCACGCACCACGGGCTCGAACACGCGGGTCAGCCATTCGTGCGCGTACATCTCCTCGTCGACCCACTGCTTGGTCGAACGGGCACGGAACTCGTCGAGATCGTTGAGCAGGCGGCGGGCCTGGTTCTCCTCGACGTCCAGGCCCGTGAGGCGGATCAGGCGGCGCTGGTGGTGTCCGGCATCCACCACCTTCGGCTGGATCTCGACGACCGTGCCGTCGGAGGTCGTCGACATCGACATCTCGTCGATGTCGAATCCGAGGGCGTTGAGGCGTTCGACGCGCTCCGTGATGCGCCAGGTCTCCGCCGCGGCGAAGGACTCCTGCACCGTCAGCTCCGCCCACAGCGAGTGGTACGACGAGACGATGCCGTCGGCGATCGAGACCGCGTCGACGCCGTGCTCGAGCCGTCCGCCGGCCGCGAGGTCCATGATCTCCCCGGCGATGTTGGTGCGGGCGAGGTCGAGGTCGTAGAGGCGCTGCCCGTCGGTGAGCCCCTCCTCGTGCAGTTCACCGGTCTCGGCGTCGACGAGGTAGGCCGCGAAAGCGCCGGCGTCCCGGCGGAAGAGCGTGTTCGAGAGCGAGACGTCGCCCCAGTAGAAGCCGACGTTGTGCAAGCGCACCAGGAGCACCGCGAGGGCGTCGACCAGGCGATTCGCCGTGTCGGGGCGCAGCACCCGGGTGAAGAGGGCGCGATACGGCATGGAGAAGCGCAGGTGCGAGGTGACCAGCGCGGCGGGGAGCGGCTCGCCGGCGGCATCCGATCGCCCCGCGATCACGGCGACGCGGTCGACGCAGGGCACATCGAGCCTGGCCAGGTTGCCGAGCATCTCGTACTCGCGCCTCGCCATCTCATCGGTCGTCTCTTTGACCGCGACGACCTTGCCCGAGAGGTCGGCGAAGCGCACCAGATGCCGCGACAGCCCCTTGGGGAGCGACACGATCTGTTCGGACGGCCACTTGCCGAGGGGGGTCGACCAGGGGAGGGCGAGCAGGGCCGGGTCGATCGAGCTCGCCGTGATCCGCAGCGCATCCTGCATGTCTCTCCAGTGGGTCGGGGCGGAAAAGAAAGAAGCGGCGCGGGCGACCGAAGTCAGCCCGCGCCGCGTCAGTGGGTCCGATCAGGCGGAGACGATCGGCTTGTCGTTCAGACGAACGCCCGACTCGATGTCGAACGCGTGCACGTGGCCCGCGTTCGCCGCGAGGGTGACGGTCTCACCGGCGTTGGGGTGGCTGCGACCGTCGACACGTGCGACCAGGTCGGCGCGCTTGCCGTTGATCTCGGTGTGACCGTAGAGGTAGCCGTCAGCGCCGAGCTCCTCGACGAGGTCGACGACGACCGAGAGGCCCTTGCCGTCGGCGGGGCCGACGGTGATGTCCTCCGGGCGGACGCCGACGGTGACCTGCGAGCCGTTGGCGCGGCCCACGGTGTCGCGGTCGAGCGGGACGACCTCGGTGCCGAAGCGCACGCCGCCGTCTGCCAGGTCTGCGCTGAACAGGTTCATCGCGGGCGAGCCGATGAACCCGGCGACGAAGACGTTCTCGGGCTTCTCGTACAGGTCACGCGGCGAACCGACCTGCTGGAGGAGTCCGTCCTTCAGCACGGCGATGCGGTCGCCCATGGTCAGAGCCTCGGTCTGGTCGTGCGTGACGTAGACCGTGGTGACGCCGAGGCGGCGCTGCAGCGACGCGATCTGCGTGCGCGTCTGGACGCGGAGCTTGGCGTCGAGGTTCGACAGCGGCTCGTCCATGAGGAAGACCTGGGGCTGACGGACGATCGCGCGACCCATCGCGACACGCTGACGCTGACCACCCGAGAGGGCCTTCGGCTTGCGGGTCAGGTACTCCTCGAGGTCGAGCAGCTTCGCGGCCTCGAGCACGCGGCTGGCGCGCTCTTCCTTGCCGACGCCGGCGATCTTGAGCGCGAAGCCCATGTTCTCGGCGACCGTCATGTGCGGGTACAGCGCGTAGTTCTGGAACACCATCGCGATGTCGCGGTCCTTCGGCGGCACGTCGGTGACGTCGCGGTCACCGATGAGGATGCGGCCGGCGTTGACCTCTTCGAGGCCGGCGAGCATACGCAGCGAGGTGGACTTTCCGCAGCCGGAGGGGCCGACGAGAACGAGGAACTCGCCGTCAGCGACCTCGAGGTTGAGCTTGTCGACAGCCGGGCGGGTTCCGCCGGGGTAGAGGCGGGTGGCCTCGTCGAAAGTCACAGATGCCATTGTGTTTCTCCTTCACCGGCAGGTACGTGCCGGACGATCCGTAGTGATAGAGCGGCGGAGCGATCCGCCGTGACCCCTCATCGGGTCGGGATCAGTATGGCAGATGCCCGTGCATCTGGGTATTTCTCAGCCTGGCTGGTTAACATCGATCTCGGCCGCTTAACGCGGCGTTCGCCGCCCGAGTGGCGTCCGGGGCCACCCTGCCCCCCTGAGACTGTCTAGAGGAACGATGTCGAGCGACGAGACGCCGAACGTCCCCAGCCCTCGCAATTCGCGTGAGGTCGTGCGGGAGAAGGCACAGAAGGTGCATGCCCAGCAGTCGAGGGCGCGCGTGATGCGACGAATCATCCTCGGGGCGATCGCCGTCGTCGCCGTCGGCGCCATCGGCACCGCGATCACGCTCGCCGTCTCTGCACAGGTCTCGAAGCCGCAGCTCACCCCGGGCGGGATGAACGACGACGGCATCCTCGTCTCCGACATCAGCGCGTCCGCGATGTCCGACGAGACGGTCGCGCCTCCGAGCCCGGAGGAGACCGAGGCGGGTGGCGAGACGACGCCGACCCCGGAGCCCACCACGTCGAGCACGGTCGACATCCACATCTACGTCGACTACCTGTCGCCGGATGCCGGTGAATTCGAGCGCGCCAACGCGCGCCAGCTCGTCAACTGGATCTCGGAGGGTGCGGCGACGGTCACCTACCACCCGGTCGCGCTGCTCACCGCGAGCTCGAACGGCACCAAGTACTCCCTGCGTTCGGCGGCGGCCGCGGCCTGTGTCGCGACGCACTCGCCGGCACAGTTCTACGCGTTCAACCACGACCTGCTCGATGACCAGCCCGAGGTGAACACCGACGGCTTCTCCGATTCTCAGCTGGCCGACATCGCCGGCGCGGTCGGCTCGGACAACGTCAAGAGCGTCCGGTCGTGCATCGAGGATCAGGACTACGTCACCTGGGCGAAGGAAGCCACGTCCCGTGCGCTGGAGGGCCCGCTCGTCGGTTCGGACGACCTCGTGCTCACTGCCGCGCCCATGATCGTCGTGAACGGCGAGGCCTACGTCGGCGCCCTCGACGACCCGAGCGAGTTCTCCCAGTTCGTGCTCACGGTCGCAAGTGACGCGTACTACGCCACCGAGACTCCCACTCCCGCGCCGACCGAGACCACGGAGCCCGCACCCTCGGAGACCCCGGCGCCGTAGTTCGTCGGTGCCCGCCGCCCATCGCTAAGCTGGGGGGTGTCCGCCGACTTGGCGCAATTGGTAGCGCACCGTACTTGTAATACGGGGGTTGCAGGTTCGAGTCCTGTAGTCGGCACAAGAAATCCCAGTTCATAGCGAAGAAAACCGCCCCGGTTCCGTTTCGGAATCGGGGCGGTTCGTTGTTTACTCATGGTTTTCGGACGAACAACTTCGACAGAACAAGTCCGGCAGCCGGGCCGCGGTGCACCTCGTCGGCGTAGTGCTTCAGCGTCGTGCGCTCCGACTCGTGGCCGAGCTGATCCTTTGCCGCTTCGACGCCGAGCTCGTCGCGCAGCACGGTCGCGACGGTCTTGCGGAAGCTCTTCGGCGTCGTGCCCTTCCAGTCCGTGTCGCGCAGCGCGTCGCGCCAGGAGGTCCGATAGTTGTTCGGGTGACGGAACGTCCCCACGCTGGACGCGAAGACGAACGCCGAATAGGACGCCACGCGCCGACGCATCAGCATGTCGACGAGATGATCGGGCAGCTCGAGCTCGCGGTATCCGGCGTCCGTCTTCGTGAACTCCTGGACGAAGAACTTCCCGTCACGGTCCTGCGCGATCGTGCGCCGGATCGTGGCGAGCTTCGCGTCGAGGTCGAGCTGATCCCACTGCAGCGCGAGCAGCTCGCCGGTACGGACTCCGGTGCCGATGATCATGTCCGTCGTGTCGAGCAGCTCACTCGCGCGCGGCCGCCGGCGTCGCCGGTCGTCGGCGGGCCTCCGCTCGGTTCCGGCGTCCCACTCCTCGAAGCGGGCACGCATCGCCCGCACGACCTCGAGGTTCGGGGCGGCGCGCCTGGTCGTGCGCTTCCGCTTCTCCGGTGCTGGAACGTCGGTCATCGGGTTCGGGCGCACGGCGCCGTGGCGCGCAGCGAGCGTGAACATACCGCGCAGCACGACGTGCGTCGTAGTCGCGGTGCCGGGGCCCGAGGACTTCGTGAGCGCGGTGATGAATCGGTCGAGCCGCGGCACGCTGATCTCACTGAGCCGCACCGCGCCGAGGCCGGGGGAGATGTGCTTCTCGATCGCGTTCTTGTAGATCCGAATCGATCCCTCGGCGAGCCGCGCCTTCGAGTCGAGCCACATCGTCGCGAGGTCGCTCACGGTCGAGGCTGACGTGAGCATCTCGCTCGCCGGCGCGAGACGCTTCTTCAGCGCCTTGATCAGCATGCGCTCTGCCTCCGGGGCGGTGCGCCCCTGTCGCTGCATCAAACGGGTGACGCCATCGGAGTCCCGGTAGTAGGCGATCGCGATCATCGTTTCCCCGTCGCCGGAGCAAATCGCGCAGCAGGAAGCGCCGTCGTGGTTCGTGTCGGTGATCCTGCTCCTGCCGCTGCCGCTGCCTCTCTTCCGTCTGGACCTGCTCGCGACCGAGTGGGCCGACCGACGGGCGGTGGAGAGGCGGAAGCCGTTGGAGGTCGCGCGTGACTGATACCGGCATCATCGTCTCCGTCATCGCGCTGCTGTCGGGGGTGCTACTCGCGCTGATCGCGTTCTGGCGGTTTCGACGCAAGGACCGCGCCGACGCTCAGCAGGTCGAGGAAGGCACGATCTCCGGCCGATTCAAGGACGCCGACGCGCTCATGCGGTACATCGACGAGCGCGTCGACGAGCGCACCGCTCAGCTGGTTACGCAGCTTGAGGAGATGCGGGAGAAGCTCAAGACCGTCGGCGCCGAGTCGCACGAGATGCATGACGCTGTCCGAGCCCGCGAGACACAGCTCTGGCTCTGGAATCACCGCGGCCGCCCCGGCGACCTTCCCATGCTCCCCGAGCCCATCCTTCGACGCCTCGGCCTCGGCCACATGGTCCGCGACGACTGGCCCACTCAACCCCTCAACCCCAAGACCTAGGAGGTCACCATGAGCACGCCCACACAGACGCCGAACGTCGTCGTCCAGAACCCCACCGTCCGCAAGGCCGCTGGCATCGTCCTCGGCGCCGCTGGCATCATCCTCGGCACGGCAGTTGTCGTCGACGGCGCGACGGCCGCGTTCGACATCACCGAGATCACGACCCCGATCACCGCCGGCTACCTCTACCTGTCGAGCCTGTTCGGCCTCGCGGTGACCGTGCCGAACGTGCCGACTCCGCGCGCGCTTCTGCGCCGCGATCTTCGCTGAGCCCTGCACGGACACAGAAGACCCCCACCTAGCCTTCGGGCCGGGTGGGGGTCTTTCGTCGTTGTGGTGCGTTAGATCGCGGCGACTCTGTTGAGGAATCTCTCGACCGTCTGCCCCACGACTACGTCAGGCTTCAACTGATCGACTAGATCCCAGTCGAAGTCGGGCCCCCAGTGGAAGTGGAATTCGCTGAAGAGGTGCTTTCCCCACCAGGAGAGGTATCCGGCGAAGTCACCGGTTCCGAAGAAGGAGTTGCCGAAGATGAGCACCTTGAGCGGGCTCGGCGCGGTGCTGTTGGTCCACCTGAAACGCCGGCCCCTCATTCCGCCATCGGCAGGGAAGTGGTTCTCGATCATCGTGATGCCGTCCGCGTAGGCGGCAAGTTCATCGTCGCTCGGTTCGACGATCCGTGAGTAGAGAGGCAACTTGAAACGGCCGGTGAGGTCACCGACTGCATACCGGAACTGGTACATGCGAACGGCGTCGACGATGGGCACGAGCTGGGAGTCGATTTGCGCGGCGAGGGCGGAGAACATTCGCTGAGCGCCGACGGCTGAGAAGTGCGTGTCCGCCATCAGGAATGGATCGTCGACGTCGCTCCACTGCTCGAAGGGGGACAGGCCGCTGACGTAGAAGTCGGCGTCGCGCAGCCTGCTCTCGATCTCTTGGAGCACGGGGCTCGGACCCTCAATGTCGACAGGGGCATCGTCGCGCAGGACGGTCAGCTTCTCCGGGATGATGGTCTGCACGAAGCGCGTCCCACGTGCCTCGCAGCCTTCTCCTCGCTGGGCGAGCACATCCATCCACCGGTCAACTCGCGACATGAGTGCATCGTCGACAGGCTCGGCGTACAGCGACAGCAGGGAGTTGCTGCCCTCGGTGAGGAAGAGATGCCCGCGCAGACCGATGACCGCTGACCCATCCATCGACGGCAACCCGGCCGGCATGAGCATGGGGGACAGGTTGCCCGCCTCGACCTGGTGCTTCACCGCGTTCCGCTCTTCCGAAGACCAGAGGGTCGTCGACGACGACGACTCACCATTCAGTTCTTCGACGGCGGTCTTCTTCAGAGTGGCTAGACCGTCGGCTCCGAGGCTCAGAGCTGCTTCTCGACCATCACTCAGAGCCTTGACCTGGAACCGTCCGGATACGACATCGAGAGCGGTGAAGGCACGGGAGCACTCGAGGGAGAACCACGCATCTTGGGTCGTGATCTTCTGCAGGTCGTTACGAGTTGCGCTCGGTCTCGTTTCCCCGACGATCTCGCCGTCGAAGGTCGCGACCACGCGCACATCCCGGTTGTCTTCCGCCTCTTCGTCGTACACCCAGCCCCTGATGGTCTGCTTGCCGAAGTCGAAGCGTTCCGCGTATCCCCTCATTAGGCCAACTGTAGCGAACGGGTCACCTGCCGCGTTCTGGCCACGACGCACCTGCGTGCGCGGTCGGCGTCCGGTGGTCGGGCTGCGCGCGGCGGTTCGCGCCGATCGCGATCCACGGCTCGAGTCCGGGCAGCTCGCGCAGTGCGGTGCACAGGGTGATGATGTGGGCCTCTTCGAAGAACCCGACCCAGAGGCCGACGGACTCGGTGAGGATATCGAGCCGGTCGCCGGCAGTCGCGTAGAGCTCGGCGATCACAGGGCCCGGGTCGCTGGTGTACCTGTTGGGTGAGCAGATGGCGTCGAGTTCGATGCTGAGCATCACGTCGGGGGAGAGCCTTCGAGGCATGGCCGGGTGTCCTTCCTCCGGCCGAGATGATGAGTCTACGTCGCCGTGCCGACGTCGGTGGTTGGAGGGATGATCGGAACCGTGACGCCTGCTGACATCCTCGCTTTCGAGGCCGCCAACCCGCACCACACGCCGACCCGAGCCGAGCGCATCCGCCGCGAGCTCGGCATCACCCCGATCAGATACTTCGTGCTGCTCAGGCGTGCCGCCAGCTCGGCCGAGGGGATGGCAGCCGACGCGATCACCGCTCGGCGCCCGTGAACAGATGGCGATCCGCGCTGCTGCGCGGGCGCGCAGGACCGCGGCGTAACCCCTCGCTGATGCTCGTCGTATCCATGGTTTAGTCATGGTTTTCGAGGCGTACCAACCTGTACATGGTTGTACTGACCACGCGGAATCGCGCAGAGAGTCCAGAAAAGTACACGCATGGACACCGCATCCTTCAAACGGGGGTTGCAGGTTCGAGTCCTGTAGTCGGCACCGTCCAGCGGATCGCATCCGCGCCTCCCTCGACGACACAGATCGTCACACGGGAAATAGTGCGAGCAGAGCACACGTTCTCCCCGGTATGACTCGTATCGGAAACAGTGACCTAGACGTCTTCCCGCTCTCGCTCGGAGGCAACGTGTTCGGCTGGACAGCCGACCGTGATGCCTCGTTCGCCGTGCTCGACGCCTTCGTGGCGGGTGGTGGCGATTTCATCGACACCGCAGACGGGTACAGCTCGTGGGTGCCGGGCAACTCGGGCGGCGAGAGCGAGACGATCATCGGTGAGTGGCTCGCGTCACGCAAGCCCGAAGGCGTCATCGTGGCGACCAAGGTGAGCCAGCACCCGGAGTTCTCCGGGCTGTCGGCGTCGAACGTGCGCAGGGCCGCCGAGGCATCGCTCGCCCGACTGGGCGTCGACGCCATCGATCTCTACTACGCGCACTTCGACGATGAGACCGTGCCGCTGGAGGAGACGGTCACCGCATTCGGCGAGCTCGTCTCAGACGGCCTCGTACGCAACGTCGCGGTGTCGAACTACACTGCGCAGCGCATCCGCGAGTGGGTGGAGATCGCCCGTCGCACGGGATCGGCGTCGCCCGTCGCCGTGCAGCCCCACTACAACCTCGTTCACCGCAACGACGTCGAGGAGACGATCATCCCGGTGGCGCAGGAGTTCGGTCTGAGCCTGGTGCCCTACTACTCGCTCGCGAGCGGATTCCTCACCGGCAAGTACCGTTCGGCGGCCGTCGAGGGTCAGACCTCGCCGCGCGCCTCCGGTGCGGCCAAATACGCGACGGAGGCGGGGCTGCGCATCATCGACGCTCTCGAGGAGATCGGCGACGCCCACGGCGCCTCGATCGCGGCGACCTCGTTGGCGTGGCTGCGTGCTCAGCCGACGGTCGCCGCCCCGATCGCGAGTGCGCGGACGGTCGAGCAGGTTCCTGACCTTCTCGCCGGAGCGCGATTGGAACTGCGCGAGGACGAGATCGAGACGCTGAACCGCGTCTCCGAGTGGACACCGGCGAAGGCCTGAGGCTGTCGGCCTGTCCTCCGCCCTTGCTAAGAGCCCGAGGACAGGCCGCCGTCGACCAGACCCATCCTGTGAGCCAGGATGACCAGGTGGATGCGGTCGCGGGATCCCAGCTTCGACAGGATCCTGCCGACATGCGTCTTCACGGTGGATTCGCTGACGAACAGCGCCTGAGCGATCTCCGCGTTCGTGAGGCCGCGCGCGATCTCGACGAAGACGTCGCGCTCGCGGTCGGTGAGGTCTGCCGTCAGGTCCTCGGTCGCAGTGGCGGACGCTGCCGGTGTCGCGCCGAGCGTCGGGGTCACATGCTCCAGCAGCATCCGCGTGACCCGCGGTGAGAGGGCCGCGTCACCGCGGTGGATGGCTCGGATCGCCGAGATCATCTCGTGCCTCTGCGCGTCCTTCAGGAGGAATCCGCTCGCGCCGGCGCGAATCGCGCCGAAGGCGTACTCGTCGAGATCGAACGTCGTGAGCACCAGAACACGGGTGTCCGGATTCTCGCGGACGATGGCCTCGGTCGCCGCGATCCCGTCGAGCCCCGGCATCCGGATGTCCATCAGCACGAGGTCGGGACGGAGTCCGGACGCCTGGACGATCGCGTCATGCCCGTCCGCGGCCTCGCCGACCACGACCATGTCGGCCTCGGCGTCGAGCACCATCCGGAAGCCGACGCGGATGAGAGCCTGGTCGTCGACGAGGAGAAGCCTGATCGGCTCGGTCATGGTGCATCCTTCGGTTCGAGGTCAGCAGGATCGGCGGGCGACACAGGCAGCTCGGCGCGCAGCATCCACCGACCGCGTTCGACGGGTTCAGAGGTGATCGTGCCGCCCGAATGCGCGGCACGTTCCACGAGCCCGCGCAGGCCGAACCCGGTCGTGCCGACAGGGCCGGAGACGCCGTCGTTGAGGATCTCGACGATCACCGAATCCGAGGCGTAGATCAGCCTGACCTCGATCGACGTCGCCATCGGCGCGTGCCTCATGGCGTTCGTGACGCCTTCCTGCACGATGCGGCCGAGCGCATGCGACAGAGCGGTGGAGATCGAGGCGGTGCCTGTGACGGAGAGCGTCACCGGAAAACCGGCGCGCTGCGCCACTGCGACCGTCTCCTGCGGCGGCGTTGGCTCGAGAGGTGCCAGGGGGAGTGGCGAATCATCGGCGCGGAGGACTCCGAGCATCGCGCGCATCTCGGTGAGCGCGCTGCGAGCCGTCTCGGCGGCGGAGGACGCCGCCGTTCGTGCCTGCACGGGATCCGGTGTCGCGGCTGCGCCCTCGGACAGGGCGACGATCACCGTGAGCGAGTGCGAGACGATGTCGTGCATCTCGCGGGCGATGCGGGCGCGTTCGCCTGCTGCGGCCAGCTGGGCCTGCTGATCGCGTTCCACGAGCAGCTGGCGGGAGCGGTCGATCACCGCAGCCAGGTAGCGTTTGCGTCCTCCGACATTCACACCGATCAAAGTGCCGATGAGTCCGAGGACCAGCGACATCACGACGGCGTTCGCGGCGATCTGCAGAGTGATGACGCCGGTGAGGGTGAGCGCACCGGCGAGCGCCGCGAGCGATGCGATCGCGATGCCGAAGCCGGTCCACGCCGCCCGCGACGAGCGGTACACGGCGAGCGAGTAGCAGCTGACCAGCAGGACAGGAGCGCCGATCGGCTGAAGCGCGAAGAGGAACAGGGCTTCGAGTGCGAAAGATGCCACGAACGGCACCAGCGGGTGTCTGCGCCGCCAGAGCAGAGTCGCGCAGGTGCCGACCACCGCGGCGGGGACCAGGATCGCCACGCCGATGGCGAGGGGCATCGGAAGATCGCGGGTGATCGCACCAGCGGGAACGAGGGAGAGGAGCAGGCACAGGATCGTGATGACGACGTCGGCGACCACCGGATGCCGCGCCCAGAAACGGCGTAGGACGCCGGGGGGACGCGGCAGCCGCAGCCCCTCGTCCTCGCGGACTGAGGTGCTGCGGCTGATCGGGGTGGTCACCGGCCGACTCTACGCGGATCGGTCATCGGTCGGCTCTCGGTCACGCGTCGCGGGTGCGGAGCACGCCCCAGGCGGCGAGCATGCCCGCAGCCACCCAGCCGGCCAGCGTGAGATACGCGACCGGGCCCTCGAGGGCGGCTCCCTCGGGAAGGATCGCACTCTGAGCGGCGGCGACCGGCAGGTAGTTCGCGGTCTCGAGGAGCCACGTCCACGCGTCGCCGGCGATCGTGAAGAAGCTCGCGACGATCGGCAGGACGAACAGCAGGCCGACGGTCGCGGCGATGGCTCCGGCGCCCGAGCGCAGGATGAAGCCGAATGCGACGCCGATGAGAGCGAAGACGGACATGGCAAGCGACGACACGACGATCGGAAGGAGCGATGCCGCCGGATCGGACCAGTCGATGCTCTGATCGCGCGACGCGACGACCGCGGAGACGGCGACAGCTGCGGCTGAGAAGATCACCAGAGACGACACGAACAGGAAGACCGCGATCACGACGGCCTTGGCGGCGAGCACGGAGCCGCGCTTCGGGTTGGCTGCCAGCGTCGAGCGGATCATTCCGGTCGAGTATTCACCCGTCACGGAGATCGCACCGAGGATGCCCGCGAGCAGCATCGTGAACTGGATCGGCATGACCACGGCCTGAATGGGGTCGAAGCCCGGCAGGTCGATCGCCTGAGCGATGAGCACCGCGATGCCGACGGTGAGCACTGCGGCGATGCCGATGGACCACCAGGTGGAGCGAAGCGTGGAGAGCTTGATCCACTCGCCGCGGATCGCGCGGACGAACGTGAGGCGGTGTCCGGTGTCGACGTGCTGGCGCGTGCGGGCAGGAGCCTGGACGGTCATGAGATCTCCTTCGTGCGGTACTCGACCGAGTCGCCGGTGAGCGCCAGATAGGCGTCTTCGAGCGACCCGGTGGTCGGGGTGAGCTCGTGCAGGGGGATGCCGTGTCGAGCGGCGAGGTCGCCGATGCGGGAGGCCGGCAGGCCGACGATGTCGAGAAGGTCGGGAGCCGAGCTCACGATCTCGACCGACGGACCGCCGACCGCTGTGGCCAGATCCGCTGCGCGGGGCGTGCGGACGCGCACGGTGTTCGTCGTCCAGGCGCGGACAAGCTCTTCGAGCGGAGCGTCGGCGAGCACTCTGCCCCGGCCCATCACGATCACGTGATCGGCGGTCTGCGCCATCTCGCTCATCAGGTGGCTGGACAGCAGGACCGTGCGCCCCTCGGACGCCGCATGGCGCACGAACTGTCGCACCCATCGCACCCCCTCGGGGTCGAGGCCGTTGACAGGCTCATCGAGGATCAGCGTGTGCGGATCCCCGAGCAGGGCCGAGGCGATTCCGAGCCGCTGCCCCATGCCGAGTGAGAACTTCCCGGCGCGCTTGCGGGCGACGGGCGCGATGCCCGCCAGGTCGATGACCTCGTCGACGCGCGACGCGGGGATGCCGTGGGTCGCCGCCATCGCACGCAGATGATTGCGAGCGGTGCGGCCGGTGTGCACCGCCTTCGCGTCGAGAAGCACCCCCACCTCCGTGAGCGGGGCGCGAAGCTTCCGGTACTCCCGGCCGGCGACGGTCGCGATGCCGGACGTCGGTCGGTCGAGGCCGACGATCATGCGCATCGTGGTGGATTTTCCTGCGCCGTTCGGACCGAGGAACCCGGTGACCGTGCCCGGCTTGACCGTGAACGACACGTCCTGGACGGCTGTCTTGTCTCCGAATCTCTTCGTGAGGCCTTCTGCTGTGATCATGTCTACGACGCTATCGACGGCGCCGCAGCCCGCGCGTCCTCCCTGGGTACCGTTCCCCGGAGGCAGCGGGTCATCCTCACGGTGGATGGCCGGTGCGGAATCGTCAGGACGAGGGGCGCCCGAACAGGTCGGGATCCACGGGCCGCTGGGCGCGTGGGAGCTTCTCGACCACCAGACGGTACGACTCCGTGACCAGCTCGGACACGAGTTCCTCGTCGAGTGACGGCCCCGGCATGAGGGTGATCCAGTGCTTCTTGTTCATGTGGTACCCCGGGACGATGTCGGCGAAGGTCTCGCGCAATGCGACCGAGTCGTCGGGGTGCGACTTGAGCGTGACCCTCCCGGTCTGGTCGAGAGGGATCAGCAGGAACACGCGTCCGCGCACCTTGTACACGTCCCACTCGGGACCGAACGGGTTCTCCCGCGCCGCGCCCGGCAGCTCCTCTGCACGCTCCGCCGCGGTGGCGACGAGATTCGTCGAATCCATGAGCTCAGAACAGCCGATCCGCGCCCTTGTCGCTCGCGCGCGGCGCGGCGTGCACGCGCTCGTCGAGCGTCGCAGCGGCGAGCAGCGCCTCGTCGATGATGTCCTTCGTGGGCTCGGCGGTGAGCCACTCCTCACTCAGGGACGCGGGGATCAGCAGCGGCATCCGGTCGTGCACGTCCGCGAGGTGCGGAGGAGCCGGGCGCATCACGATCGAGTAGCAGGTGAAGGACTCGCCGTCGGCGGTGCGACCTCTCTGGGTGACCGCGGCCATCCCGAAGAGGGCCCCCTCGTCGACGAGGAACTCGTGCCACACGCGCTCGGGCTTCTTCATCTCGTACCAGCTGGTCGCAGGGACGAGCGCGCGACTCTTCAATCCGCCGGGGCGCTCCTGCAGCCGCTCGGAGCGGGTGTTGATCGACGGGAACTTCGACGGCTCCCCGTTGATGAGGAATCCCCACCACGCCGGCTCGAGCGTCGGAGCGGTGTCGGGCTGGACGACGATCGGATTGAGATTGCGGAGGTTCTTGCCGGTGGGGCGAACGGTCTCGCGGGCATTCTGCTCAGCCCACTCCCGGAGACCGTCGAGCACGGCCTCGTCGGCCGCTGCGAGGAGTTCGGTGTCGGTGAACCGGGGGTCAAGTCCGTAGCTCGCGCACATGCCGTCAGGGTACGCCCGGCCACGGACATCGTGCACGCTGCGGGAGGAGGATCCTCGCTCGGCTAGGGTCGACGGGTGACTCAGGTTCGTCGTCTCTCCCCGCCCCTCGCGCTCGGCGGAGCAGTCGCGATCGGCGTCATGACGGCTGTCCAGGCCCGGATCAACGGAGTGCTGGGCGTCGAGATCGACAACGGCATCGCGGCCGGTCTCATCTCGTTCTCCGTGGGACTCGCAGCCCTGGCGGTCGTGATCGTCTGCCTTCCCTCGGCTCGTCGAGGCGTCGGACGACTGCGCAGCGGCATCCGCGATCGGACCATCCCGTTCTGGATGCTGCTCGGCGGCGCCTGCGGCGCACTCACCGTATCGACCCAGGGGATCACCGCCGGCGTGCTCGGCGTCTCGCTGTTCACGGTCGGCGTGGTGGCGGGACAGACGCTGCACGGCCTCGTCCTCGACAGGATCGGGTTCGGCCCGGCGGGAGTCGTCGCGATCACGCCGGGACGCGTGGCGGGCGGCGCGTTCGCGCTCGCCGCAGTGGGCATCTCCCTGAGCGGGGACGTGCTGGCCACCGCACCGCTCTGGATGCTGCTGCTGCCGTTCGCCGCGGGTGTCGGCATCGCCTGGCAGGCAGCGACCAACGGCAGGCTGGCTCAGCGCGTGAGGTCGCCCCTCGCGGCCACCTTCATGAGCTTCATCGCCGGCACCGTCGCGCTGCTGGCCGCCGCGGGCATCAGCATCGCCGTGCGAGGGGTGCCCGATGCGCTGCCGACCGAGCCGTGGCTGTACCTCGGAGGATTCCTCGGCGCGGCGTACATCCTGCTCGGCGCCTTCATCGTCGCGCATACCGGCGTGCTGCTGATGGGCCTCGGCTCGGTGCTCGGTCAGCTCGCCACGTCGGTGATCATCGACCTCATCTGGCCCGCGGCCGCGGGGCCGGCGCTCTGGCAGATCGTCGGCATGGTGATCGTCGCCGTGGCATCCGTGGTCGTCGCACTCCCGCGGCGCCGACGCAGCTGAGCGCCCTACTTCTTCTTCGGCTGCGGCATCCGCGTCACGAGTGCCCGGGCGTCGACCGGCTTGCGGCGTCCCGGCTTCTTGCCCTGCGGCTTGCCGCCGACATACAGCCAGCCGAGCAGCTCTTCGTTCTTGCCGATGCCGTGAGCCTTCGCGATGGCCTTCGAGCGCGTGTACCGACCGGTGCGCCACAGCACACCCCAGCCGGCCTCGTCGAGCAGCAGGCTGAGCATGTGGGCGACGCCTGACGCGACCGCCTCCTGCTCCCACCGGGGAACCTTGTCGCTCTTGCGATAGCTGGCGACCACGGCGATCAGCAGCGGAGCGCGAAGAGGCTTGGTCGACGGGGACTTGTCACCCTCCGCCTTCGCGATCGCCGCGCCGAGCACCTCGCGGTCGGACCCGCGGAGCTCGATGAGACGCCACGGGCGCAGCGACGAATGATCGGCCACACGACCCGCTGCGGCGACGAGCGTCAGCAGCTCATCGCGCGACGGCGCGTCGTCGGTGACCTTCGACCAGGACTGCCGTGCGCGGACCGCCTCGAGGGCGTTCACGACTCTTCGGGTGTGAAGTTCAGGGCGATCGAGTTCATGCAGTAGCGGTCGCCGGTGGGCGTGCCGAATCCGTCGGGGAAGACGTGACCCAGGTGAGAGCCGCAGCTCGCGCAGCGCACCTCGGTGCGCACCATGCCGAGCGTCGTGTCCTCGATGAGCTGCACCGCGTCGGGGCGGATCGACTCGTAGAAGCTCGGCCAGCCGCATCCGGAGTCGAACTTCGTGCCGCTCTTGAACAGCTCGGCACCGCAGGCGCCGCAGGTGTAGAGGCCCGCTCGGCCCTCGTCGAGAAGCTCGCCCGTCCAGGCGCGCTCGGTGGCGGCTTCGCGCAGCACGGCGTACTGCTCCTCGCCGAGCTCCTCGCGCCACTCTTCTTCGGTCTTGTCCACGCTGTACGACATCGGTCCTCCTGGGGGTCTGATCCATTCTCTCGCGTTCAGAGGCGCTCGGCGCCACGAGACAATGGATCCATGACGGATGCCGTGCAGCAGCGCTACGCGCGTTTCGCCGAGCAGGAGGCGCCGGGGCGCAGCGACCTGTATGTCGAGTGGGCCGACGGTGTCGCCGCCGACTCCGAGGTCCAGGGCGTGCTCGCGCGGATTCCGGAGAACAGACGGCAGCCCCCGCTCGTGTTCGCGGTGACACGGATGCTGGGCGCCGGCCTCGTCGGCTACGGCGCCTGGCGGTCATTCGTGATCGCGCGCGCCGATGAGATCGTGGCCGAGTGCAGCGGCCGGCGCCTGCAGACGAACGAACCTCTGCGTCTCGCGCCACTTCTGCCTGCGCTGTCGGAGATCGACGGCCCGATCGCGCTGCTCGAGGTCGGAGCCTCCGCAGGACTGTGCCTCTATCCGGACAGGTACTCGTATCGCTTCGTGGGCGCGGACGGGCGGCTGCGCGCGTCGCTCGACCCCGCGGACGGCCCCTCCACCGTGATCCTCGAGAGCCGTGTCGACGGAGCCCTTCCGCCGATGCGGATGCCCGATGTGGTGTGGCGAGCGGGCATCGACCTCGCGCCGCTCGACGCGCGAGACGAGCGTGACCGGCGCTGGCTGCTGGGTCTGGTGTGGCCGGGGGAGGAGGGGCGCGAGCAACGGGTGTCGGCGGCGCTCGACATCGCGGCATCCGCCCCTCCCCACCTCGTCGCAGGCGACGCGCTCGAGCAGATCGACGAGCTCGCCGCCGAGGCGCCCCGCGACGCCGCCCTCGTCGTCACGACTCCCGGCGTGCTGGTGCACATTCCCCGGGAGGCCCGTGAAGCCCTCGTCGACCGCATCCGGGGACTCGGCGCGCGCTGGCTGACCATCGACCCTCCCGCGCTCCTCGACGCCTGGGATCCGCCCGTCGTCGCAGCGGAGTGGCCCGGTTTCGTCGTGGCGCTCGACGGGCAGGTGCGCGCAGCCGCCGACCCACTCGGGCGATGGTGGGAGTGGCGTGCCGGAATCGGCGGGGCGGCGACCTAATCTGATCTCATGCTGGGAGAGCTGAGCGAGCGCGATCGTGCGATCCTCGCGCTGGAGACCGCGTGGCCGCGGCACGGCGGCGCGAAGGAGGAGACCATCCGCGCCCAGCTGGGTATGAGCGCCGCGCGCTACTACCAGCTCCTCGGACGTCTGATCGAGTCGGAGGCCGCCCTCGAGTACGACCCGATGCTGGTGCGTCGGCTGCGGCGCATCCGCGACTCGAGATCATTCCAGAGAGCCGCTCGCACGCCCGGTTTCGTCGGCTGACTCGCGCGTCCGCCACGCGCCGACGGCGCTCGATGCGGATACAGAGGTCGGTGCCGTTAGCATCGAGGGGTGTCAAAGCCCAGCCGAGATCGATTCGACGACGTCCCCCGATCATCCGGACGCGTCGGAGCGCATCGCGCCGAAGCCCCGGGGATGAACGGCTGGGTCGTGCTCCTCTGGTCTTTCGTGGCCGCTCTGGTTCTCATCATCGGCGGCATCTTCGGCTCGCTGGTGGTGATGGGGCGCATCAGCCTCTTCCCGGAGGCCGTCCCCACGGCCAGTCCTGCACCCGTCGAGACCGGAGTCGTCGACGTCACCTACTCGGTGATGATCCTCAACGCATCCCCGGACGAGGGGCTCGACGAGCAGATGCGCGACGTCCTGATCAACAACGGCTGGGCAGCGGACGTCGTGTTCGCGACCGACAGCGCGAGCCAGGACTTCTCGACGACGACGGTCTACTACGTCGCCGACGAGGACGAGCTCGCGGCCATCGGCCTCGCGAACCTCATCGGCGGAGCGCAGGTGGAGCAGAGCGATTTCTACACCGATCTGAACGACACCGGCGCGAAGCAACTCACGGTGGTCATCGGACTCGATCGCGCGACCACCGCTCCCGAGACTCCCGCAGACACCCCTGCCCCGTAGAGCGCCGCGCGGTCCCTCCCCGCAGCTTGCACTCGATGGGGTCGAGTGCCAGAATGGCGTTAGCACTCTCTCACTCTGAGTGCTAAACCCAACGTCTACGTCCAGGAGGGACGACAAAACTCATGGCAAAGATCATCGCTTTCGATGAGGAGGCCCGCCGCGGCCTCGAGCGCGGCCTCAACATTCTCGCCGACGCCGTCAAGGTGACGCTCGGCCCGCGCGGTCGCAACGTCGTGCTGGAGAAGAAGTGGGGCGCCCCCACGATCACGAACGACGGCGTCTCCATCGCCAAGGAGATCGAGCTCGACGACCCGTACGAGAAGATCGGTGCGGAGCTCGTCAAGGAGGTCGCCAAGAAGACCGACGACGTCGCCGGTGACGGAACCACCACCGCCACGGTGCTCGCCCAGGCTCTGGTCCGCGAGGGTCTGCGCAACGTCGCAGCCGGCGCAGACCCGATCTCGCTGAAGCGCGGCATCGAGAAGGCCGTCGCGGCCATCACCGAGGAGCTCCTCGCCAGCGCGAAGGAGATCGACTCCAAGGAGCAGATCGCTGCGACCGCTTCGATCTCGGCTGCTGACCCCGCCATCGGCGAGCTCATCGCCGAGGCGATCGACAAGGTCGGCAAGGAGGGCGTCGTCACCGTCGAGGAGTCGCAGACCTTCGGCACCGAGCTCGAGCTCACCGAGGGCATGCGCTTCGACAAGGGCTACCTGAACCCGTACTTCGTGACGGACCCGGAGCGCCAGGAGGCTGTCTTCGAAGACGCCTACATCCTCATCGCGAACCAGAAGATCTCGAACATCAAGGACCTTCTGCCCATCGTCGACAAGGTGATCCAGGACGGCAAGGAGCTCGTCATCATCGCTGAGGACGTCGAGGGCGAGGCTCTCGCGACTCTCGTGCTCAACAAGCTCAAGGGCATCTTCAAGTCGGTCGCCGTCAAGGCACCCGGCTTCGGCGACCGCCGCAAGGCGCAGCTGCAGGACATCGCGATCCTCACCGGTGGTCAGGTCATCACCGAAGAGGTCGGCCTGAAGCTCGAGAACGCCACGCTCGACCTGCTGGGTCGCGCTCGCAAGGTCATCGTCACCAAGGACGAGACCACGATCGTCGAGGGTGCCGGAGAGGCAGACCAGATCGAGGGTCGCGTCACGCAGATCCGTCGCGAGATCGAGAACACCGACAGCGACTACGACCGCGAGAAGCTGCAGGAGCGCCTCGCCAAGCTTGCAGGTGGCGTCGCCGTCATCAAGGCGGGCGCGGCAACCGAGGTCGAGCTCAAGGAGCGCAAGCACCGCATCGAGGACGCCGTCCGCAACGCGAAGGCAGCCGTCGAGGAGGGCATCGTCCCCGGTGGTGGCGTCGCGCTGATCCAGTCCGGCACCAAGGCTCTCGACGCTCTCTCGCTCTCGGGCGACGAGGCGACCGGTGCGAACATCGTTCGCGTCGCGATCGAGGCTCCGCTGAAGCAGATCGCCCTCAACGCCGGCCTCGAGCCGGGTGTGGTCGCGAACAAGGTCTCCGAGCTTCCCTCGGGTCAGGGCCTCAACGCGGCTACCGGTGAGTACGTCGACATGTTCGCAGCGGGCATCATCGACCCGGCGAAGGTGACCCGCTCGGCGCTGCAGAACGCAGCATCGATCGCGGCTCTCTTCCTCACCACCGAGGTCGTCGTGGCTGACAAGCCCGAGAAGGCTCCGGCCCCGATGGGTGACCCGTCTGGTGGCATGGACTTCTGATCCATCACTGCTGAACAGAAACGCCCCGACCTCGGTCGGGGCGTTTCTGCGTTCGCGGGCGGTCGAGCCCGTGAGTCAGCGGAACAGGCTCGCTGAGTACTGATCGGCATCCGCGTACTGCGTCGCCGCACTGCCCAGCGAGTGCCCGATGGACTCGAGCACCTGCTCGACGTGCAGCTGGGCTCCTCGCCACTCTTCAGCGCATGACTGGAACGCGGCTGAGGCGGTGCCGACCCACGATGCCTGCAGCTGCGTCAGCTGGGACATGAGCGTCGCAGACTCGGTCTGCAGACGCTCCATCGTGGCCAGTGCGGCTCCTTGGGCGGCACCTACTGCTTCGGTGTCGACGGTGATGACGGACATGGGAACTCCTCTCGTTCGGTTCTCCGACGGTAGGGGAGGGGCGACTGCCGGATGCCGATGCGGCGCGATCGCCCGCAGCCGCTGTGGAGAACCTGCGCGGAGGATTCTCCGTGCAGCAGGAGCCGTCAGATGTCGAGCGGCTCGATCGGCTGGGTGTCCTCGAGAAGATGCGCAGGTGTCGCGCGTGAAGGTGCGAGGGGGAGGGTGACGGTGAACGTCGCTCCGCCGCCGGGCGTCTCCGACACCGCGACGCTTCCGTGCAGCGCCTTCACGATGGACGAGACGATCGCGAGACCCAGGCCAGACCCTCCCGTCTCGCGAGCGCGCGAGGTGTCGGCGCGCCAGAAGCGCTCGAAGATCTGCTCGCGGATCTGCGGCGGGATCCCCTCACCGTGATCGACGATCGCGATGCTCCCCGTGCCTCGCACACGATCTGCGTCGACCACGATCTCGATCGGACTCTCCTCCGCCGAGAAGCGTCGCGCATTGCCCAGCAGGTTCGTGACGACCTGGCGGACCTTGTTCTCCTCGCCGAGCACGATCGGCGGCGTGCGCACGGGGATGTCCGCCGCTTCGGTGAAGTCGATCGCCGGCACGGCCGCACCGGAGTTCCGGGGGCGACGGCGCAGGCGCGCGAGCGTTCCGCGTGAGAGCCCACGGGGTGCTGGCGTCTCCGGAGCGGAGGGAGCGACGGGTGTAGAGCGCGTGGTGACATCGATCAGCGGAGCCTCGACGGTGCGATCGACCACGGTCACGGTGCGCGCCGGAGCCGCAGCGCGCAGGTCGAGAGCGGCGTCCCGCGCGATCGGTCGAAGATCGAGGGCTTCGATCTCGGGCTCCCGCTCCTCGTCGAGGCGCGCAAGAGCGAGGAGGTCCTCGACCAGGACGCCCATGCGGATCGCCTCCTTCTCGATCCGCTCCATCGCGCGTGCGGTGTCTTCCTCGCCCTTGATCGCGCCCATGCGGTAGAGCTCGGCGTATCCACGCACGCTCACCAGGGGAGTGCGCAGCTCGTGGCTGGCATCTCCGATGAAGCGCCGCATGTGCTGCACGGTGCGATCTCGCTGCGCGAGTGACGCGTCGACGCGGTCGAGCATCGTGTTGATCGCGCTGTTCAGGCGGCCGACCTCGGTCGTGGGCTCGAGATCGGTGAGACGCTGGGTGAAATCGCCGGCGGCGATCGACATGGCGGTCGACTCGACCTGCCCGAGTCGACGGAATGTCAGGGTCACCAGACCGCGGGTCAGCAGAGCGGCCAGGAAGATCGTGACGAACGCGACCGTGATGTAGATGCCGAAGTACTGGCTGATGATGCGATCCGCGTACTCGAGAGGCATCGCGACGATCTGGATACGCAGCGATCCGTCGCCCTCTCCGGGCACCCGCGCGACAGCGGCGCGGAAGCTCGACCCTTCGGTCCCCTCCATCGTGAACGGCGTGTCCTCGTTCGCCTGCACGTCGAGAGGCGAATAGGTCGCGGGGAAGAGGGGCTGTCCGTTGGCGGAGTTCCCGGTGGTCGTCTGCAGCACGCCCTCGGCGTCGTAGATCGCGACGAAGAAGTCTCGCGGCGAGTCGGTGGGGGTGTAGACGGTCTCGCCGTCCTCGACCGTCACCTCGAAGTAGCGGCTCGCGAGATCCGCCGACACCAGGGCCGGAAGCTGCGCATCGATGTTGCTGATGAGGGAGTTGCGCAGGATCGGCACGGTGCCGATGCCCGCAGCGAGAAGACCCAGCGCGAGCACCGCGACCGTGACGCCCGTCACCTTGGCGCGCAGGCTGATCGACCGCCACCACCGGGTGATCGCGTCAGGCTTGTGCGCCATGCGGACCTCCCTGGAGACGGATGCTGTGCGGCGTCAGCGTGCGGCGGTGTGCCGGACTACTTGCCGACCTTGAGCATGTATCCGAAGCCGCGCTTCGTCTGGATCACCGACTCCTCGGTGTGCGGGTCGATCTTGCGGCGGAGGTACGAGATGTAGCTCTCGACGATGCCGGCATCGCCGTTGAAGTCGTACTCCCACACGTGGTCGAGGATCTGGGCCTTCGACAGCACGCGATTCGGGTTCAGCATCAGATAGCGCAGCAGCTTGAACTCGGTCGGGCTCAGCTCGATCGACTCCTTGCCCACCTGCACGTCGTGGGTGTCCTGATCCATCGACAGCTCGCCGGCCCGGATGATCGACTCCTCGTCGGCCTGCATCGTGCGGCGAAGGATGGCCTGAGCGCGGGCGACGATCTCGTCGAGGCTGAACGGCTTGGTGACGTAGTCGTCGCCGCCGGCGTTGAGCCCCTCGATCTTGTCGTCCGTGCCGTCCTTCGCCGTGAGGAACAGGATCGGCGCAGTGAACCCGGCGCCGCGAAGACGCTTGGTCACGCTGAAGCCGTTCATGTCCGGAAGCATCACGTCGAGGATGATGAGGTCCGGCTCCTCCTCGAGCACCGCCGAGATCGTGGCGGCGCCGTTGGCGACGGTCTTCACCTGGAACCCGGCGAAGCTGAGACCCGTCGAGAGCAGGTCGCGGATGTTGGGTTCGTCGTCGACGACCAGGATGCGCGCATCAGTCATGTCCCCATTATGGTGACTTCGGCCATGCGGATGCTGACTATCCTTCGGAGCGGCGCTTTCGCCCTCCGCGTAGCGGCGCTGTTCCGAGGGAGTGAAGACGGTCAGGCCGCGATCGCGTCGGCATCCATGATCGTGTAGCTGTATCCCTGTTCGGCGAGGAACCGCTGGCGATTCTGGGCGTAGTCCTGGTCGATCGTGTCGCGTGCGACGAGCGTGTAGAAGCTCGCCGTGCGGCCCGACTGCTTGGGACGCAGGAGCCTGCCGAGGCGCTGAGCCTCCTCCTGGCGGGAACCGAACGAACCAGACACCTGAATGGCGACGGACGCCTCGGGGAGGTCGATCGAGAAGTTCGCGACCTTCGACACCACGAGCAGCGAGATCTCGCCCTCGCGGAACGCGCGGTAGAGCTCCTCACGCTCGTCGATGGGCGTCGCGCCGGTGATCTGCGGCGCGTTCAACGACTGCGACAGGGAGTCCAGCTGGTCGAGGTACTGACCGATCACGAGGATCCGCTCGTCCTTGTGCTTCGCGATGAGCTCGCGCACGGCGTCGATCTTCGCCGGGGCGGAGGCGGCGAGGCGGTAGCGCTCGTCGTCGGTCGCGGCGGCGTATTCGAGCCGGTCGTCCGGCGGGAGGTCGACCCGAACTTCGTAGCAGACGGCGGGGGAGATGAAACCCTGCGCCTCGATCTGCTTCCACGGGGCGTCGAACCGCTTGGGCCCGATCAGGCTGAACACGTCTCCCTCGCGTCCGTCCTCGCGGACCAGCGTGGCGGTGAGGCCGATCCGGCGACGCGCCTGGAGGTCGGCGGTCAGCTTGAACACCGGTGCGGGGAGCAGATGGACCTCGTCGTAGACGATGAGGCCCCAGTCGAGAGCATCCAGCAGGGCGAGGTGGGCGTACTCGCCCTTCCTCTTGGCCGTGAGGATCTGGTAGGTCGCGATCGTCACCGGCTTGACCTCTTTGGCCTGCCCCGAGTACTCGCCGATCTCCTCGGGCGTGAGGCTCGTGCGCTTGAGCAGTTCGTCGCGCCACTGCCGAGCCGAGACCGTGTTGGTGACGAGGATGAGGGTCGTGGTCTTCGTCGCGGCCATCGCGCCGGCGCCGACGATCGTCTTGCCGGCGCCGCAGGGGAGGACGACGACGCCCGAGCCGTCCTTCGAGAAGGCGTCGACGGCATCCTGCTGGTAGGGGCGGATCGCCCATCCGTCCTCTGCCAGTTCGATCTCGTGCGGGGTGCCGGGGGTGTAACCGGCGAGGTCTTCTGCAGGCCAGCCGATCTTCAGGAGCTCCTGCTTGATCTGACCGCGCGCCCAGGCATCGACGACGAACGTGTCGGGAGCCGGGTGGCCGATCAGCAGCGGCTGGATGCGCTTGTTGTTCGCCACCTGTGCGAGCACGGCGGGGTCGGTCGAACGCAGGATCAGGGTGCCCTCGTCGTCGCGTTCGATGACGAGGCGCCCATAGCGGTTCACGGTCTCGCGCAGGTCGACGGCCACCGACGGGGGCACGGGGAACCGGGACCAGCGGTCCAGCGTGTCGAGCATGTCCTCGGCGGTGTGCCCGGCGGCGCGGGCGTTCCACAGGCCGAGCCGCGTGATCCGGTAGGTGTGGATGTGCTCCGGCGCGCGTTCGAGCTCCGCGAAGATCGCCAGCTCGTGGCGGGCGCTCTCGGCATCGGCGTGGGCGACTTCGAGCAGCACGGTGCGATCGCTCTGGACGATCAGGGGGCCATCAGACATAGCTGTCCAGTTTACTGTGCGATCACGGTGGCGGCGCGGATGCTCGACACCGGAAGCGTGCGCTCGACGTCGGCTGCCCGGTCGCGCCCGCGCAGCCGGCCTCCGCCCAGCCCGGTCGCCTCGAGGATCAGCTCCCTGGTCGATCCGTCCGGCATGCCCACGCTGACCCGCAGCACGGCCTTCGCGCGCACGGCGGCCTCGAGCTCGCGGTCGAGCCAGGCCGCGTCGGCGTCGGGACCCTGGTGCGAGCGCAGCGCGGCGATGAGGCCCGAGTAGTCCGGCGCCGGGTCGGGCGTCGCCTCGGAGACCGGGTTCCGTTCGCCGGCCACCGCGTGTCCGTCTTCGTCGACGAGCGTCGCCGGGTAGCGGGCATCCGTGAGCGCCCAGTACACGGTGTCGCGCCCGACGCGGGTCGTGAGCGAGGCGACGTGCTTCGTGAGGGCGAGCGGCCGCAGCCCCTGGTCGACGGACATGGCCTCGATCAGATGCTGGTCGCTGCTCTCGATGCGCGTTCGCCCGGTCTCGGCGTCTGTCGACACCCGCACCAGGCCGTGCCGTTGGGCGGTCTGGGTGACGAGATACCGGAGCGGCTGGGGGATGCCGGTGAGCGAGAGCGACTCGAGGAACTCGAGGATCGACTGCTCCGTCTCGCCGGCGACGAGTGCGTGGGCGATCGATTCGGGAGTGAACCGATAGGTGGAGGCCTGAGCGGCGGACTCGCGCGCGGCGATCGTGCGCAGCCGCACGTCCAGACCGGGGGCCAGCGGGCCGGGGGAGATCGCGCTCAGATCGTTCTGGAGGAAGATGCGATCGACCTCGCTCGGGAGGAGTGCCGTGAGGGGAGTGGCATCGACGCTCGCGCCGCGCCGGATCGCCGCCGCCCATGCGGGCTCACGGCCCTCATCGGCGATGAGCCCGAGCAGGCGGGCGCGCTCCAGCAGAGCCGTGCTCTGCTCTGCCCAGGCAGGGTCCCAGGGGTGAGCGTCGGCCCAGTCGCTCGGGGGTATCCACCCGCCCTCCGTGGTGCGCAGACCGCGGGGGAGAGCGTCGCGGAAGCCTTCGACCAGGGTGCTCCACCGATCGGCCACGGACGATCGCAGCCAGTCCTCGGTCTGTGGCGTCGTGCGCAGTCTGCGGGCGTCCGGTGCGACGAGGCGCGAGTCGACGGCGATGGCGATCAGCGCGTCGATCGATTCGGCCACGACGCCCGACTCGCCGAGCTGTCGCTTCTCGCCGGCGCTGACGTTGCCGCCGGCCAGCAGGGTGAAGGGCTTCTCGCGGGCGAGCAGGAGCAGATCGGCCAGGGCCGAGACGGTGGTGAAGGCGCGCTCGGCAGCGTGGGCCGTCTCGGTGTCGGTCGTGGGTTCCGGCACGGTGTCGCTGGGTGCACTCGGCTCCGCACGATCTGCGACGGCGGTGACCACCGGCGGGAAGGGCGCCCCGTCCGGGCGCAGCAGCGCGAGGCTTTCGAGGGTCTCGCGCTGCGCGGAGTGTTCCGACGCGGGACTCGCTGCGAACGCGAGAAGGGCTGCGGCCTCGTCGCGCGTCAGGGTGGGGAGGACCCGAGCGAGCGACGCGGGATCGAGAAGCGCTTCGGCGGCGTCGAAGAAGTCTTGCCAGTTGACGTCCGGGCGCACTCGCCGTGCCGTGAAGAGGGTGCTGAGCTGCTCGTCGCTCGCCGCGGACAGCCATTCGGCCAGCGGTCGGGCGTGCGTGCTCATGCCGGATACCTCAGGGCCGCGATGCCGCGCGCCCCTTGCGGATGAAGCTCATGGCGAGGAGCACGATGATCATGACGAAGGCGGCGGGGAGCCCCCAGTAGGGGATCGCGGCGATGAACGGCCATGCGCCTGAACCGAAGTCCTCCTGCTGCATGCCGACCGCTGTGCCGATGATGATCGCGAAGAAGCAGATGATGGACGCCGCAGCGAGTCCGAGTGCCGTGAACGCCAGAATGCGATCGATGCGGCGAACGGGAACCTCAGGTTCGGGACTCTTGGTGCTCATCCGTCTCAGCCTAGTCGTTGCGGGGTGGCACGGTTCCGCATCGTGACCTACGGATTCCGTGCCCGGCGACCGGTAGGCTGGGGGTGGCCGCACACGTGCGTCCCATCCAGCTCCACACCGACTCAGCGAGGTTTCTTCCATGCCCACCGGCAAGGTCAGGTTCTACGACGAAGACAAGGGTTTCGGCTTCATCGCCGCCGATGACGGCCAGGACGTCTTCCTGCACGCCTCCGCTCTGCCGGCCGGCGCCGCTGTGAAGGCGGGTGCACGCGTCGAGTTCGGTGTCGCCGACGGCAAGCGCGGCCTGCAGGCGCTGTCCGTCCGGGTGCTCGAAGCGCCGCCGAGCCTCGCGAAGGCGAAGCGCAAGCCCGCGGACGACATGGCGATCATCGTCGAGGATCTCGTGAAGCTCCTCGACGGAATGGGCGGCGACCTGCGTCGCGGCCGCTACCCCTCGTCTGCACAAGGCCGCAAGATCGCGGCAGTTCTGCGCAAGGTAGCCGATGACCTCGAAGCCTGAGGCGGACCAGCGTCTGATCGACGCTCACGATCTCGCGCTCGCCGCCCTGCACGAGATCACTCCGGCGTCGACCGTCGGACCCGCAGCCGACTATCTCCCCGAGGAGGACGGCTCGGTCTCGCTGCGCTTCGAGAACCGGCTCCCCGGATACCCCGGCTGGTTCTGGACCGTCACGGTCGCTCGCGTCGATGACGAGGAGCCGACGGTGCTCGAACTCGAGCTGCTGCCGGGCGACGGCGCCCTGCTCGCACCCGAATGGGTGCCGTGGGCTGAACGCCTCGCCGAGTACCGCGCCCACCAGGTGGAGCTCGCGGAGCAGGCGGCCGCGGCCGCCGCGGACGACGAGGATGCCGCATCGGTCGAGGACGACGACTCCGATGACGATCTCGACGGCGATGACCTCGACGACGATGACGACGATGAACTCGACGACGACGACGACGACGACGATGACGACATTGATGAGGACGAACTGGCCGCGGAGCCGCGAGAGCTGCACGCCGGTGACCTCGACGGAGTCGACATCGACGAGCTCGACGACTCCGCCGCCGCGGACGACGAGGATGACGATGACGAGGACGAGTCGGATGACGACGAGGACGACGTCTCCGACGAGGATGACGACTCCGACGACGAGGATGACGACTCCGACGACGAGGATGACGACTCCGACGACGACGAGGACTCCGACGACGAGGAATGATCGTCCACGGGACGAATGAGAAAGGGGCCGCGTTCGCACGCGGCCCCTTTCGTCTTCGTCGGTGGGTGTCAGGCGCCCTGCTGCCCGAGGACGTAGTCGAGAGAGCGGGCGAGCTGTCGGATGTCGTCCGGTTCGATCGAGACGAAGGTCGCGACGCGCAGCTGGTTGCGACCGAGCTTGCGGTACGGCTCGGTGTCGACGATGCCGTTGGCGCGCAGGGTCTTGGCGACCGCCGCCGCATCGATGCTGTCGTCGAAGTCGATGGTCACGACGACCGGTGACCGGTGCGCCGCGTCCGTGACGAACGGGGTCGCCACCGTGGACGCCGCCGCCCAGTCGTAGAGGATGCCGGACGACTCCGCCGTGCGGGCGCCGGCCCAGGCGAGGCCGCCGTTCGACAGGATCCAGCTGAGCTGGCTGTCGAGCAGGTGCAGCGTCGTCAGTGCGGGAGTGTTCAGCGTCTGGTTGAGTCGGGAGTTGTCGACGGCGTTCTTCAAGCTGAGGAACTCCGGGATGTACCGACCCGAAGCGGCGATGCGCTCGATGCGGTCGACGGCGGCGGGCGACACCGCGGCGAACCACAGGCCCCCGTCGGAGCCGAGGTTCTTCTGCGGCGCGAAGTAGTAGACGTCCGCCTGAGAGGCGTCGAAGTCGATGCCACCGGCCGCGCTGGTCGCGTCGATGACGGTCAGAGCGCCGTCGGCGACCACGCGCTCGATCGGTGCCGAGACGCCGGTCGACGTCTCGTTGTGCGGCCAGGCGTAGACGTCGATGCCGTCGACGACCTCTGCAGCGGTGCGCGAGCCCGGCTCGGACTTGCGCACATCCGGCGCCTCGAGCCACGGTGCGGCAGCGGCTGCGGCGAACTTGCCGCCGAACTCGCCGAACACCAGATTCTGGCTGCGGCGCTCGATCAGGCCGAAGGCGGCGGCGTCCCAGAACGCCGTCGAGCCGCCGTTGCCGACGATGATCTCGTATCCCTCGGGAAGGCGGAAGAGTGCTGCGAGCTGCTCGCGGACGCTGCCCACCAGGTTCTTGACGGGTGCCTGTCGGTGCGAGGTGCCGAGCAACGTCGGACCTGCGGCGAGCAGCGCATCGAGCTGCTCGGTGCGCACCTTCGAGGGACCGCAGCCGAAGCGGCCGTCAGCGGGCAGGAGGTCACGGGGAATCTCGATCGCCATGCGTTGATTCTACGGCGTGGGCCCCCGGTGCCTTCACCGCATGACGCCCTGATGTCCGCGCGGGAATGTAGGCTTGCCTAAGAAGACCCGGAGGGCCACATGACGGACTTGATCGACACCACGGAGATGTACCTCCGCACCATCCTCGAACTCGAGGAGGAGAACATCGTGCCGCTGCGTGCGCGTATCTCCGAGCGGCTCGGCCACTCGGGTCCGACGGTCTCGCAGACGGTCGGGCGCATGGAGCGCGACGGCCTCGTCGTCGTCTCCGAAGACCGCACCCTCGAACTCACCGACGCCGGTCGTCGCAAGGCGGTCAACGTCATGCGCAAGCACCGCCTCGCCGAGCGCCTCCTCTCCGACGTGATCGGCCTCGACTGGGCGTTCGTCCACGAAGAGGCGTGCCGCTGGGAGCACGTGATGAGCGAGCAGGTCGAGCGTCGTCTCGTCGAGCTGCTCGGCCACCCCACGGAGTCCCCGTACGGCAACCCGATCCCGGGCCTCGACCAGCTCGGCGACGCGCCTGCGCGCACGTTCGACGAGGGCGTCATCGGGCTCGTGCAGAAGCTGAACGCCGCTGGCGCTCCGATCGATGGCACCGTCCGCCGTCTCGCCGAGCCCGCTCAGGTCGACCCGGAGCTGCTCGAGCAGCTGCGAGACGCAGGCGTGGTTCCCGGTGCGAAGGGCGACTATCGCTTCAACGAGGGCTACGTGCTCATCCAGATGGAGGGCAAGGAAGACGGTCTGGAGCTCCCCGTCGAACTCGCCTCGCACATCTTCCTGGTCGGCGAGCCCGCCTGAACTTCGAGGCCGAAGGGCCCGACATCCGCGTGATTCCGCCTCTCCGAGGATTGCCAGGTTCGCAGGGTGACAGGATCGTTATCTTCCGGTAACCTCGGACGAGTCGTCGAAGAAGCCCGCTGACGACACCCGAGAGGATTCGCCTTCCAGGCTCGTCGACCTCCCGGTCAGACCGCACAACGTACCCGAGCTACATACGTGCCACGAGAGCAGAGTGCCGACGAGCCAGCGCTTCCCGAGCGTGCAGGCGCAGGAGGACTAAGTTTTGGCCAAAGACATCGAATCGCCCGAGAAGACAACTGAAGATCGAGCAGTCGCCCGCAGCTCTCGCAGCCGCGTCGACGCTCGCAAGGTCGTTAAGCCCTTGCGTTCGATCGCCATCTTCGGGGCCGTCGGTGCTCTCGTCGCTGCTGTCGCTCTTCCCGCCTACGCCGCATCGAAGCCGGCAGAGACCGCGGCGACCGTCCAGCAGCTCGCTGCTGTCGACGCCCAGTCTCTGGTCGTCGCGTCCGACGCGACCGCCGCTCCGCTGAGTCGCGGTACCTTCAGCGCCACGACTCCGGACGAGATCGAGAAGAAGAAGGCCGAAGAGGCCGCAAAGGCCCGCGCGGCCGCTGCTGCAGCCTCCGTCGCCTCTGCGTCGAACACCAGCTTCGACATCGGTCGCTACGCGCTGGTGTCGCCCGGTTCCGGCGAGGTCCGGTACCCGCTTCCTCAGGGTTCCTACAACGTCAGCCGCACCGTCGGCGGCGCTCACCAGGGCGCCGACATGCTCGCCCCGGCCGGCACCCCGATCTACGCTGCGGCTGCGGGCGTCGTCCGTGCCTCTGCCGAGAGCATCGGCGGATACGGCGTCGCCGTCATGCTCGACAGCGTCGTGGGCGGTCAGCGCGTGCAGACGACCTATGGTCACATGATCTACGGTTCGCGTCAGGTCCAGGCGGGGCAGACCGTCGCCGCCGGACAGCTCATCGGCTTCGTCGGCAGCACCGGACGCTCGACGGCCAACCACCTGCACTTCGAGGTCTGGGTCAACGGCGGCCTCATGGAGCCGATCGCCTGGCTCGGCGCCAACGCGGGCTGATCGCTCGCACCTTCATCTTTCCCTCGCGGACACGCCTTCGTGCGTTCACCCGCAGTTTGACCCTCCTGTGCTGCTGATGGGTTAGCCTGAACCCGTTGTCGCATAGTCGGGAGAAGCTGATGGAGCGAATACCGAACATCCGAACCATGGATGCCCTCGGTCGTCACGTCCTTCTGCATCGTCCGCAGGGACGCCACGGTCTTGCCGTGCGCATGAGGCGCTGTCTGTAGACAGCGCCTTTTTCATCCCCGCGAACGCTTCCGTCCTGTGCGGCTTCGTGTGAGTCGAGAGTGCCGGGAAGCCGTCCCGGCGGATCGAGAGGATGACGATGCGCACACTTGTACTGAACGCAGGATACGAACCGCTCGCGATCGTGTCGTTCAAGAGAGCCCTGGTCCTGGTCATGAACGACAAGGCGACGGTCATCGAACGTGTCGAGGACGACCCCGTCTGGGGCAGTCACGGCGTCTACGACCGTCCTGCCGTCATCGTCCTCTCGCGGTATGTGCGCATTCCGATCAGCAGACGGGTCCCGGTCACACGGCGGGGCGTCCTCCGCCGTGACAACCACCGCTGCGGCTACTGCGGCAAGGCCGCCTCGACCATCGACCACGTGATGCCGCGTTCGCGGGGAGGGGCTGATTCGTGGGAGAACCTCGTCGCGTGCTGCCTGCGCTGCAACAACACCAAGAGCGACCGCACGCCGCAGGAGATGCGCTGGGAACTGAGGTTCGCGCCTCGTCCTCCGCACGGGACGGCGTGGACGGTCCGCGGCACGGAGCGGAGCGACCCGCGATGGGAGCCGTACCTGGCCCTCGCCGCGTGAACGGAAGGCGGGGGCGGGGCTTCCTCTAGAATGGAATCCTCGCCCCCGTAGCTCAGCAGGATAGAGCAGCCCTCTCCTAAAGGGCAGGTCGCTGGTTCGAATCCAGTCGAGGGCACATCTCAGTCACGGCCGTTGCGCCACAGCTTCGACGGCCACCAGATCACTCGACCCAGGTCGTAGGCGAGTGCCGGCACGAGCAGCGAGCGCACCACGAAGGTGTCGAGCAGCACCCCGAACGCGACGATGAACGCGAGCTGCGCGAGGAACAGGATCGGGATCACCGACAGGGCGGCGAAGGTCGCTGCGAGCACGAGACCCGCAGACGTGATCACGCCGCCGGTGATCGAGAGTCCGCGAAGCACGCCTTCGCGTGTGCCGTGCTCGAGCGACTCCTCGCGCACCCTCGTCATCAGGAAGATGTTGTAGTCGATGCCGAGTGCCACGAGGAACACGAATCCGTAGAGCGGAACCGCAGGATCGGCACCGGGGAAGTCGAACACTCCGTTGAAGACCAGTGCCGAGACGCCCATCGCCGTGCCGAACGACAGCACCGTGGTGATGATGAGCAGCACCGGCGCGAGGATCGACCGCAGCAGCAGCATCAGGATCAGCATGATCACGAGCAGGACGACCGGGATGATCAGGTTGCGGTCATGGATCGAGGCGTCGTTCGTGTCGATCGCGGTCGCCGTCACTCCGCCGACCAGAGCATCGAGCTCGTCCAGCTGGGTGCGCAGGTCCCGCACCGTCGCGGCAGCCGCGTCAGAGTCGGCCGCGTCGGTCAGAGTGCCCTGAAGAAGAACGTCTCCGTCGACGACGGTGGGCTCGGGCACCGGGGTCCCGGGAGGGCCGACGGCGACCAGGCCGTCTTCCGTGACCGGCGCCGAACCGCTCGGCGAGTCAGCGGCCGTGACAGAGACCCCGTCGATTCCATCGTCGGCCAGCAGCACGTCGGCGGCATCCTGCAGCTCGTCCTCCGCGACGACCACGTACACGGGACTGCCGGAGCCGCCGGGGAAGTGCTCGCCCAGAGCCACCTGACCGTCGCGCGCCTCGGACGCGCCGAGCACGAGATCGGACTGGGGCACGCCGACGGCGTTCAGCTGCAGGACGCCCGAAGCACCGGCGAGCAGCACCAGGGTCGTCACGATCCAGATGACGCGCGGGCGGCGGGTGATGAGGTTCGCGAGCCGTGTCCACAGGCCCGTCTTGCGCATGCCGTGCTCGTCGGCGACGACCTCGGGCTCGAACTTCGGGCGACGGGGCCAGAACACCGCGCGGCCGAACAGCAGCAGGAGAGCCGGCAGAAGTGTGAGTGCGGCGAGCATCGCGAACACGATGCCGATGGCGGCCACCGGACCGAGGGTGCTGTTCGACTTGAGGTCGCTGAGCAACAGGCAGAGCAGTCCGGCGATGACGGTTCCGCCGGAGGCCACGATCGGCTCGAAGGAGCCTTTCCAGGCCGCCAGCACGGCGGCCCCCTTGTCTCGGGTGACGCGCAGCTCTTCGCGGAACCGCGCTACGAAGAGCAGCGCGTAGTCGGTGGCCGCTCCGATGACCAGGATGAAGAGGATGCCCTGGGTCTGGCCGCTGAGCAGCAGCACCTCGAACTTCGCCAGCCACCAGACCACGAGGAGCGCGACACAGAGTGCGAAGAGGCTCGTCGAGAGCACGACGATCGGCAGCAGGAACGAGCGGTAGACCAGCACGAGGATGACGAGCACCGCGAGCAGGGCCACGCCCAGGAGGAGGCCGTCGATGCCGGCGAACCCGGCGACGAGGTCGGCGCTGAATCCTGCAGGACCCGTGATGTAGACGGTGACGCCGTCAGGCGCGGCATCCCGCAGCTGAGTGCCGAGTGCGTCGATCGCGTCGGCGAGTTCCGCGTCGCCCTCGATCGGGATGAACGCCTGGACGGCCTTGCCGTCGTCCGACGTCAGAGCGGGAGAGACGTCTTCGCTCACGCCCTCGACGGAGGGCGCGTCGGCCACCGCATCCGAGATGGTCTGGAGGTCTGACTCCGACAGCTCGTCATCGGCGACGAACACCGCGATCGCCGGAATGGCATCGCTGTCGTTGAACTCGCCGAGGAGCTTCTGCACCTGCGTCGCATCGGCCGACTCAGGCAGGTAGCTCGTCTGATCGTTCGATGAGACCTCGTCGACCTTGCCGAACAGCGGGCCGCCGAGCCCTGCGCCCACCAGCCAGATGAGGATGAGGGCGACGGGGATGAAGACGCGCGCCCAGGAGTGCCGACGCGTGCGCTCTCGGGTCGGCGGGGTGGGCGCGTGCTCAGGGGTGGACATCAGATTCCTCTCGGAAGGTGCAGGGGATCGGGGTGCGTCAGGAGACCCAGGCGAGGATGAGGATCATCGTCGCGAGGAACCCGGCGAAGTAGTTGAGGAAGATGAAGCGCCGCCACGCGCGGTTGGTTCCCGCCGATGTGTCGTCGGTGACGTTCCACCAGGGTGCGGCGTTGACGATGTACGGCAGCGCGAGTGCGGCGCCCAAGGGTGCCGGCCAGGACGTGAACAGCATGGCGATGCCGGCGAGTGCCCACAGCGCGATCGACAGCCGTACGGTCGCCCGTGCTCCGATCACGGTCGCGATCGAGCCGATTCCCCCTTCGCGGTCGGGCGCGATGTCCTGCACCGCTCCGAAGGCGTGCGCGGCCATGCCCCACAGGAAGAACGCGAGCAGCACGATGACCGCTGTCGAGGTGACGGCGCCCTCGGCAAGGGTCAGCCCCACGATCGCCGGAGTGACGAAGTGCAGGCTCGAGGTCGTCGAATCCAGGAACGGCCGCTCTTTGAACCGGAGCCCGGGTGCGGAGTAGGCGATCACCGCGAACACGCTGATCGCGAGCCAGAGCCAGGATGCGGGATTCCCGACCGCCACGAGGTAGACCAGGAACGGGACGTTCGTCACGACCGCCGCCCACAGGGTCGCGCGGTGTATGCGGGGGGCGAGAAGCGCGCCCTCGATCCCGCCCTTGCGCGGGTTGGCGAGGTCGGACGCGTAATCGAACACGTCGTTGATGCCGTACATGGCCAGGTTGTACGGCACGAGGAAGTAGAGGGTGCCGATGATCAGCGTCAGGTCGATCTCGCGCGTGCTGAGGAGGTAGGCGGCCGCGAAGGGGAATGCCGTGTTGATCCAGCTGATGGGGCGGGAGGAGAGGACGATCTGCCGGGCGTCGCGACCGGTGGATCCGCGGGTCGAGGAGCTCACGAGGGATCCTCCTCGGCGCCTCGGAGGCCGGCGCGCGCGCGTCGACGTGCGCGCAGCGCTGCCCACAGGGTCGGCAGCAGCACGGCCCCTGCGAGCGGATAGGCGAAGTCCTCGAGCGGTGCGAGACCTATGTGCACCCCGAGGAGGTGATCGGGGGAGTAGTGGAACAGTCCGGTGGCGATCATGACGGTGTCGAAGACGGCGGTGAGGAGGAAGAGCACGACGACGGTCGCGGCGATCGCGCCGAGATGGGCTCTGTTCCGACCAGCGACCACGGAGAGAACGACGGCCGCCACGACGGCGACGCCGACGAACCATGCGGAGAGCTCGATGTAGGTCACGATGCGACCTCCACCGGGCGTCGGCGCAGTCGGGTGAGGATCCGCACAGCCCCGGTGTAGACGACCATGGTGCAGACGACGAGGAAGAGCAGGAAGACAGGCTCTTCGATGGGGAGCTCGGGGGCGAGGACGATCCCCGTCGCGACGGCGGCCTCGCCCCGGAAGAAGATCCCTCCGACGATGCCGGCGACGTCCCATGCGAGGAAGAAGGCGAATCCGATCGCCGTGACGATCGCCGCGGTCACCGCGTCGCTCCAGAAGAAGAGCCGGAACCGCCGGTCGAGCAGCAGCATGCAGCCGAGCGTGATGAGCAGGAGCGCGAGATACAGGAAGCCCATCAGGATTCCCCGCGGGTGGACCCTGCCGGGGTCGCGACATCGAGAGGGCCGCTGGAATGGTCGCCGCGGATGCGCTTGAGAACGATCTCCGCGCTGATGAGGCACATCGGCACCCCCACGCCCGGCGCGGTCGTGGCACCCGCGTAGTACAGGCCCGACACCTGGCGCGACTCGTTCTGAGCACGGAACATCGCGCTCTGGGACAGGATGTGCGCCGGCCCCAGCATCCCGCCGCGCCACGAGTTGTAGTCCTCGAGGAAGTCCGCGGGGCCCTTGGTCTCGCGCACCACGATGCGCTCACGCAGGTCGTGGATGCCGGCCCAGCTCGCGATCTGGTCGATCGCCGCATCTGCGGCCTGCTCGATCGCCGCGGAGCCGGCACCGTCGGAGCCGCCCGCTCCCAACGCCGTGTCGGCGGGGATCGGCACGAGCACGAAGAGGTTCTCGTGGCCCTCGGGGGCCACGGTGCGGTCGGTCGCGCTCGGGCGGCAGACATAGATCGATGCGGGTGAGGGGATCTCGGGGTCGTCGCCGAAGATCGCGTCGAAGTTCGCATCCCAGTCCTCCGTGAAGAACAGGGAATGATGCGGCAGCTCGGGCACGGAACCACGGATGCCGAGCATCACCAGCACGGCGCCGGGACCGCTCGTGCGCTGCTGCCACCAGGAATCGAGGTAGGTGCGCAGGTGCGGCGGCAGCAGCGCCGTCTCGGTGTGGTGGAGATCGGCGCCGGACACCACGATGTCCGCCTCGGCCCGGTGCGCGATTCCGTCGGCGTCGCGCCACTCGATGCCCGTGACGGTCGGAGCACCCGACCGGACGCCGGTGCTGATCGCCGTGACATCGGCATCCAGCACGATCTCGGCTCCGGCCGCCTCCGCGAGCTCCGCGATGCGCTCGACGACGCGCCAGAATCCGCCCTGGGGGTAGCTGACGCCCTCATCGAGGTCGAGAGCGCTCATGAGGTGGTACATCGCCGGTGCGGTGCGGGGGTCGGTGCCGAGGAACACGGCGGGGTACCCGAGCAGCTGCCGGATGACCGGGTCACGGAAACGCCGCGCGGCGAATGACTGCAGGCGCGTGCCCAGCAGGCTGAAGAGACGGGGGAGTGCGCGCAGCACCTCCGGTGTCATCAGCGTGCGCAGCCTCGTGAACGGGTTGTAGAGGAAATAGCGCTCGGCCATCACACGGGCGTCGTGCGCCGAGTCGAGGTAGGCATCCAGGGCCTGTGCGGCGCCTGGCTCGCGTGACTCGAAGAGGCGCGCGACCGCGTCACGACCGGTGGGAACCGTGACGGACGGCGCCGTGCGCCCGTCCGCGAGCGGCGCCCGGAATACGCGATACCCGGGATCGAGGAGGGTCAGATCGAGCTGCTCCTGGGTCGAGGTGCCCATCATCTCGAAGAAGTGATCGAACACCTCGGGCATGAGGTACCACGAGGGCCCGGAGTCGAAGCGGAAGCCGTCGCGCTCGATGGTGCCTGCACGACCACCGACACGGCCGTTCTTCTCATAGACGGTCACATCGTGGCCGTCACGGGCGAGCAGCCCGGCGACGGCGAGACCGGCGACGCCTGCGCCGATGACCGCTACCCGGCTCATCGGCTCCGCTCCATCGCGGTCACGAGCACCGAGCGCGCGGCCAGCATCGCCTTCACCGGATCGGGTACGCGCACCCGCTGCTCGTAGAGACTCGAGGCCGGAGTCTTCGCGACCCGGCGCGTGAGAGCGGCGAACAGCGCGAGTGCGCTGCGGACCGCGGCGCGAGAGTCCTTGGGCAGCAGCGGGATCGAGCGCGCCGCATCATCGAGCTGCGCCGTGATCGTTCGCACCCACTCGTCCCGATCGCCGTCGGTGAGGCGACCGCCGTCGCCGAGGTAACCGCGCTGCAGGCGATCCGTGTCATCCGCGAGGTCGCGCAGGAAGTTCACGTTCTGAAATGCCGCACCGAGCTGCCGTGCTCCGTGCGTCAGGGTCTCGAGCTCGCTGTCGGTGCGCCGCTCGTCCCGCAGGAAGACGCGCAGGCACATCAAGCCGACCACCTCGGCAGAGCCGTAGACGTAGCGCTCATGAGCCGCCGCGTCGTAGGACGTGAAGTGCGACTCCGCGGCGATGTCGGCGGCCATCGAGTCGAAGAACGGCTGCGTGAGATCTTCGCCGATCCCGCACTCCCTCGCCGTTCGCGCGAAGGCGTGCAGGACGAGGTCCGTGCTGTACCCCACGCGCATCGCCCGGTGCGTCTCCGAGACGTACGACGCGAGCGCTCCGCTCTGCGCCGACTCGTCGAGCCCCGCCTGGGCGGCGACTCCGTCGACGATCTCGTCTGCGATGCGCACCATCGCGTAGATGTTGCGCACGTGCTGACGGTGTCTCTCGCCGAGCAGGCGCGTCGCGAGTCCGAAGGATGTCGAATATGTGCGGATGACCTCGGTGGATGCGGTGTCGGCGGCGCGGTTGAACCGCCCCAGACTCGCACCCGATGCGTCGTGAGGGTTCGGGGTCATGCGTGACGCCCTTCGAGGCGGGAGGTGGAGACGAGGATCGACCGTGCGGCATCCGAGCTGATCTCGCCGGCGAGCTCTGCCTCGGACAGCAGGGCGTAGACCGCGTCGAGTTGATCGCCGATGAGGCCGATCACGAATCGCTCCGCTCCGCACTCGCGCAGCAGATCGCGCATCGAGGTGGCGTCCTGCAGGCTGAGGTCCGCCGAACCGAACCGCGGTTCGATGTCGTGCCAGGCGCTCGTCGACCGCGCGAAGGCGATGATGGCCGTCTCCTTGCCCTCTCTCAGGTCGGAGAAGGGGTCCTTGCCGTGCGTCCGGTGGTCGCCGAAGATGCAGAGCAGGTCGTCCTGAAGCTGGTAGGCGAGACCCAGGTGGCGGCCGACGGCCTGCAGCGTCTCCTCGGCTGAGGTGGAGGAGTCGGCGAGGAGCGCCGCGGCGCGCAGCGGGAGCGAGAACGAATAGGTGGCCGTCTTGTAGACGCTCATCGACAGGACGGTGTCGACGTCGGAGGCGATGATCCCGTGGCTCAATGCGACGTCGGTGTGCTCGCCGGCCACCGTCTCGAGGATCGTCTGCTCGACCAGGTCGAGGAGGCGTCCTCGTGTGTGAGCCGGCACATCCGCCCGGGCGAAGCCCATGATCGCGGCCGAGAGCATCAGATCGCCCATCAGGATCGCGCTGGACCTGGCCCAGTGCAGCGCGTCCTGCTCGGAGGCGACCGGTGTGCCGGCGGCGAGCTGCCCGATCAGGTTGGGTCGCTTGCGGCGGGTCAGGTCTCCGTCGATGACGTCGTCGTGAAGGAGGAAGGCATAGTGAAGGAGCTCGATATGGGTCGCTATGTCGACGGCCCCGATCATCGCGTCCTCGCCTGCGGTCGGGACGAGCGCGCGGTGGATGTCGAGCAGCAGCCGCGGGCGCACGAGCTTGCCGCCGAGAGCGTGGTCGGCGGTCGCGCGCCAGAGGGCGGCGAACTCGGCTCCGTACACCTCGGCGTTCTCGCAGTGAATGGCGAAGCGCTGTCGGAGCACCTCTTCGACACGGGTGCTCATGTCCTCTCGCGGCGCGGTCTGCGTCACGGTCGCGGTCATGATCACACCACCCCGAGGTCGCGCAGCCGGGGCAGCTGCTCCACGAGCCAGGGACTGTACGCGAAGGGGGCGCCGATGACGGCGTCGGCGAACTCGGCCGGATCGACCCAGGCCCACTCGGCGACCTCGTCGGGATCGGGGGAGAGGGGGCCGTCTGCGATGGCGACGTGCACGGGGCAGATCTCGTTCTCGACGATCCCGCTCGCGTCGACCGCGCGATAGCGGTAGTCAGGCAGCACCAGGGAGATGTCGGTGAGACGGAGTCCGAGCTCGTCCTGCGCGCGTCGATGCACTGCCTGTGTCATGTCCTCGCCCGGGCGGGGGTGACCGCAGAAGCTGTTGGTCCAGACGCCGGGCCAGGTGCGCTTCGTCAGCGCTCGCCGCGTGACGAGAAGACGCCCCTGCCGGTCGAAGACATGGCAGGAGAAGGCCAGGTGAAGAGGAGTATCGGTGGTGTGTACCGCGTCTTTCGCGAACACGCCTATCGCGACTCCGTCTGCAGAGAGGAGGGTGACCTCATCCAACGGGGAACCTCCTCGATTTTCGCTAGCTTAGCTAATAATCAACATAACACGAAACAATCGTGTGTAGCATGATGGCATGCACGACGGACCCGACGCCACCCCCCGCGGAAGCGGTGCGTCCGATGTGCTGTCTCGCAAGGACCCGATCTCTCCGGATGGCCTCGCGCACGCGGCGATCTACGACGTCGAGTCGGCGGATCCGCGGAGCACTCTGATCGATCGATCAGGTGTCGACCCCGAGGACCTGCGCCAGATCGCGCTCGTCATGGGCGCCCTCGGTGAGCTCCGCGACGCGGAGCAGAAGCTGTCACTCGCCTCACGGCGCTACATGCGCCTGAACGACACGGACATGCGCGCACTGCATTACCTGATCGTGTGCGCGAACCGCGGGGCCACGGCCACTCCCGGGGGCATCGCGACGCACCTCGGCATATCGACGGCGTCGACGACGAAGCTGCTCGACCGCCTCGAGAAGGGCGGACATATCCGGCGGGCGCCGCATCCGACCGACCGGCGCGCTCTCGCGATCACCATCACGCCGGAGACGCGGCAGGCGGCCATGGAGACGGTGGGTCGTCAGCAGGCCAAGCGCTTCTACTCGGCGGCGCGACTCACTCCGGACGAGCGTGACGTCGTCATCCGGTTCCTGTCCGACATGGCCCAGGAGATCACGCTCCGGGATGAGCCGTGGGCTCAACCCGGAGTCGCTACCTCAGACTGAGTCAGTGCGCGGCGTTGTACGCCTCGACGACCGGGGCGGGAATGCGGCCCCGCTCTGAGAGCGTGTAACCGTTGTCGTTCGCCCAGGCGCGGATCGCCGCGACCTCGGGATTGCGACCCGCGCGCTTCCGGGGTGCTGCTGACCGCGACGAGGCCGCCGAGCCGGCCCGTCGTCCAGCCGAGATATACGGTTCCAATGCCGCGCGCAGTTCTTCTGCGTGCGCGGAATTCAGATCGATCTCGTAAGAAGTGCCATTCAGCGAGAAATGGACCGTTTCGCCTTCGCCCACTTCCAGGATGCTTCCGTCGATGTCGTCAACCAGCTGGTGCACAATTCTTCTTGCCATGGGAATACAGTACTGCCGAATATCCGAGCCCGCAGTGCTATTCGTGACCAGGGTCGATCAATTTCAGGCCGACGATGCAGCCGACGAGGCCGAGGAGCAGCAGAATCCGCGGCCAGGAGATGTCGCTGTCGCCGGTGATCATCGCCCACACCACTGTCAGAGTCGCGCCGATGCCGACCCACACCGCATAGGCGGTGCCGGTGGCGATATCACGCATGGCGAATGCGAGCCCGAGCATCGAGAGGATCAGACCGCCCGCGAATATGATGCTCGGCCACAGCTTGGTGAATCCCTCGGATTTGCCGAGCGCAGTCGCCCATACAGCTTCGAGGACTCCGGAGACGATAAGCACGATCCACGACATGACGGTCCTTTCGGACCAGTCTTTTCGCTCACCGGGTACTGGTCTGCCTCGTCCGGGGCCGGGGTTCACCGACCAGTATCCACGATAGCCCTGAGCGCTGGGCAGGGCCTGTGCAGCGCTGTGCCGAGGAGCGCCGCGCGACTCAGGGGAGCAGTCCGGCCCGCCGCGCCTTGGCCACGGCGGCATGGCGGGTCGAGGCGTCGAGCTTGGACATCGCCGTGCCGAGATACGCCTTGACGGTGCCCTCGCGAAGGCCGAGCTGCCCGCCGATCTCCGCATTCGTCGCGCCGAGGGCGGCGCAGGCGAGCACATCGGTCTCGCGGCGGGAGAGATGAACCGTCGGGATCGGCCCGGTGCCGGTGGAGACCGCGTCGTCCGCGAGCATCACGAGGCGCTGCTCCACCTGTGCGATGCGCGCCCGAAGATCCGCATCATCGACGGATGCCGCGATGCTGCGAAGCTCGGCGAAGCTCTCCCGCAGCTCTTCGCGATGGCGCGGGGGGACGGATGCGGACGACGGCGTGACCGAGCGAAGGCGACGTTCCACCTCGTCGCGAACTCGGAGCTCCTCTGCGACGGACTGTGCGACCTGCATCGCCGGCGCCGTGGTCACGCCGCCGACGGGTGTCCGGTCCCAGGCCCCCGCGTACAGGACTCCTCGGGGACGGCCGCTCACGACGATCGGCAGGGCCAGCAGAGTCCTGAGGCCCTCGCCGAGCACGAACACGTCGTAGTCGTGCGTGATCTGCTGCGATGACCCGTAGTCGCTCGTCATGCGAGGGCGCAGCTCCATCATCGCCCGTCCGCCGAGACCGCGTTCGGGTCTGACGCGCAACCCGTCGAGGCTGTGCGTGCGGTTTCCGACGATGCTGGTGACGCTGACCACGCCCTCGTCGATCAGGCCGCCGAAGGCGACCGGGAACCGGGTGCGCTGCGCGAGCTCGCGCACTGCCCTGGCGACGAGCTCGGTCTCTGATTCCATCTCGGTCGATGTGCTCACGACTACCTACTTTCGGGGGTGACGGCGCTGTGTCCCCGTTTCGTAGCGTCGACCCTATCATTCGCCTGGCAATGCGGGGCGAGCCGCAGAACATGAGGCAAGGAGGCCCCATGACCGACCATCCGACGGCAGATTCGCCGGGAGCGATCGACTACATCGCTGTCGAGGAATCACCACGATTCCGCGAACTGAAGAAGACGCAGCGCTCATTCATCTTCCCGCTCGCGGCATTCTTCCTCATCTGGTATTTCGTCTACGTCCTGCTCGCCGCCTTCGCGACCGAATTCATGTCTCAAAGAGTGTGGGGAGATATCACCGTCGGGCTGCTCATGGGGTTGGGACAATTCGTCACCACCTTCGCGATCACGATGGGGTACGTCGCATTCGCGAACCGGAGACTCGATCCGATAGCGACCGAGATCCGCGAAGAGCTCGAGAAGGCGCAGGCTGACGCATGAACCGCATTCACGCCGCCGCGGGGGAGATCGCGGTGGAGAGCAATCCTGTTCTCAACATCTCGATCTTCGTCGCCTTCGTGGCGGTGACACTGTTCATCGTCATCCGTGCGAGCCGGAACAACAAGACGGCGGCGGACTACTACGCCGCGGGCCGCTCGTTCACGGGGCCGCAGAACGGTTTCGCGATCGCCGGCGACTATCTGTCTGCGGCATCCTTCCTCGGAATCTGCGGTGCGATCGCGATCAACGGCTACGACGGATTCCTGTATTCGATCGGATTCCTCGTCGCCTGGCTCGTCGCACTGCTTCTCGTCGCCGAGCTGATGCGCAACACCGGCAAGTTCACGATGGCCGACGTCCTGTCGTTCCGACTGAAGCAGCGGCCAGTGCGCATGGCGGCCGCGATCACCACGCTCGCAGTGTGCTTCTTCTACCTGCTCGCGCAGATGGCGGGAGCCGGCGGGCTGGTCTCCCTGCTGCTCGGAATCGACGGCCGACTCGGTCAGTCGATCGTGATCGCCGTCGTCGGCGTGCTGATGATCGTCTACGTTCTCATCGGCGGCATGAAGGGCACGACCTGGGTGCAGATCGTCAAGGCGTTCCTGCTCATCGGCGGTGCGATCGCGATGACGATCTGGGTGCTGGCGATCAACGGATTCAGCCTCAACACGCTGCTCGAGGCGGCTGTGGCGAATTCCGACAAGGGCGACGCGATCCTTGCGCCGGGACTGCAGTACGGAGCGAACCCCTGGGACTTCGTCTCTCTCGGCATGGCTCTCGTGCTCGGAACGGCGGGGCTCCCGCACGTGCTGATGCGCTTCTACACGGTCCCCACCGCCAAGGAGGCTCGTCGTTCGGTGGTGTGGGCGATCTGGCTGATCGGCGGCTTCTACCTGCTGACGCTGGTGCTCGGCTACGGAGCAGGCGCGCTCGTCGGCGCGGACGTGATCGCGGCGGCACCCGGCGGTCCGAACTCGGCGGCGCCGCTGCTCGCCCTGTATCTCGGCGGGCCGGTCCTCCTCGGGTTCATCTCGGCCGTCGCCTTCGCGACCATCCTCGCGGTGGTGGCCGGACTCACGATCACGGCAGCAGCCTCCTTCGCGCACGACATCTATGCGAACGTGATCCAGAAGGGGAAGAAGGACTCGGCCGGAAACCCCGTCGAGCCGGATCCCAACGGCGAGGTGCGCGTCGCACGCCGAACGGTGGTCGTGATCGGCATCCTCGCGATCGTCGGTGGCATCGGTGCGCAGGGGCAGAACATCGCCTTCCTGGTGGCGCTCGCGTTCGCGGTCGCCGCCTCGGCGAATCTGCCGACGATCCTCTACTCGCTGTTCTGGCGACGGTTCAACACCCGCGGTGCGGTCTGGAGCATGTACGGCGGCCTCGCCGCGGCGATCATCCTGATCATCCTGTCGCCGGTGTTCTCCGGGTCGCCGACCTCGATGATCCCCGGGATCGACATCGTGCTGTGGCCGATGAACAATCCGGGAATCGTGTCGATCCCGCTCGGCTTCTTCCTCGGCTGGCTCGGGACGGTCACGAGCCGGACCAAGGAGTCGCCGCTCCTGGCGGCCGAGATGGAAGTGCGCTCGCTCACCGGTTTCGGGGCCGAGAAGGCCGTCGACCACTGAGCGGCCGATGACGCGAACGGGGACCCCGACGGCCTACTCGTCGGGGTCCCCGTGTGCGGTCAGCCGTGCGACTCGAGGTCGAGAAGGAACCTCTTGCGCTCGGGATGCGCGCCGTACTGACCCGTCGTGCCATCCGACCGCACCACGCGGTGGACGGGGACGACGATGGAGAAGGGACTGAGACGGCAGGCGGTGCCGACGGCCCGCGCGGCACCGGGGCGCCCGGCCAGCACCGCGACCTCCCCGTAGCTGATCGTCTCTCCCCATTCGATGGTGGTGATGGTCTGCAGCGCCGTGCGCGCGAACCCGTCGATGAGGCGCCAGTCGAGCGCCAGGTGATCGTGGAATCGCACCGGCGATCCACCGAAGTACGCGTCGAGGAGTTCGGTGACCTCGTCTGCCGCACCGGGGTCGGGTTCCGGGACGGCCCGGAGCTGGCTCGCGACGTTCTCGAGGAGCCAGGGAACCGATGGATCATTCGACTCCGAGAGGTCGAATCGGACGAGCCCCTCGTCGGAGAACACCGCGAGGGCGTCGCCGAACGGAGTCGGTGCGAAGTCATAGCGGAAGGTCATGCCTCCATACTGACCGGAGCGGGGGCGCGGCAGTGTCCCCATGAGCGCGACCGGGGGAGACCGCACCGACTCGTCGCTCGGGTGCAGAAGCAGTCCACAGGGTCGTCGCTCCGCCCTCGAGCGGGCGGAAATACGGTGAAACCCGCCCGGGATACAGCCTGTGGGGCGAGGCGCGCTTAGTGTGTGAGGTGTGTGGCGACGTGAAGGCAAGGCTGCGGATGACGCAGCGACCGATGCCGCAGTGACCCTCGGCGAATCGCACGAGCCGGTCTCCGGTATCGGCATCGCGCATGCGGCAGAGGCCGAGCGCACTCGGCTGCGTGCGGAAGCTGCTGACCTCGGCGGTTCATCGCCGCTCGTGAACTTCCGCGACACGGTCGAATCCAGCATCGACATCTCGAAGGCCCACCCCGGCAGTCTTCCCCAGTTCATCACAGGCAAATCGACCCTGCTGTCGAATCTCTATCGCGACGAGGTCGGTCTGCGCACTGCGAGGCTCGCCGCCGAGCGGATCACGGCGAAGAACACCGAGCTGCGCACCGTTCGCGGCATCGAGGCGGTGCACCTCGCAGTCGGCGTCGCCGGCTGGCGCATCGGCGGGGCGGATTTCTCGGCGCCCGTGCTGCTTCGCCCCCTCGCCATCCGTCGGCACCACTCCGACTTCGAACTCAAGCTGCAGGGCGCGTTCGAGGTGAACCCCGAGCTCGTGCGCATCGCGCGTGAGCACTTCGGCATCACGATCGACGCCGCGGCTCTCGCCTCCCTCGCCTACGACGGCGGGATCTTCAAGCCGCAGCCCGTGATCGACAGCCTTCGGGCCACGACGCGGTCGATCGACACCTTCACGGTGCTGCCGCGGCTCGTGGTCTCGACCTTCGCCGATGTCGGCGGTGCCATGTCCCGCGACGGCGGGAGTCTGGACCACGTCGTGCTCAACGCTCTGGCCGGTCACGTCGGTGACCGCGAGCAGGTCTCGGCCCGCCGACCCGCGCCGCACCACACCGGACCGGACGACCGGGCGCCGGCATCCGACAATCTGCTGCTCGATGCGGATGCCGAGCAGGAGGCGCTCCTCGCCAGGATCGCCGCCGGACATTCGCTGACCGTCGCGACGCTCCCCGGCACAGGCGGCACACAGACCGTGATCAACGCGCTCGGCGAACTCGTGCGGGCCGGCAAGAGGGTGCTCGTCGTCTCGGCGCGACGGTCGACCCTCGACGGCGTGCGGCACCGTCTTGCGGGCATCGGCCTCGACAGCCTGGCGGTATCGCCCGCGAACGTGCGTCGGGACCTCGTCCGCGCGATCGGCCGGAACGAGAAGGCGACGGCTCCGAAGGTCAGCGACGTCGATGACGCTCTCGTGCGTCTCCGCACGGTGCTCAGGGATTATCGCAGCGCTCTCACCGCTCCGGTCGCGGGGACGAACTCGTCCGTGCTCGACGCCACCAGGCATCTCACGAGGCTCGCCTCCCTGCCCACCCCGCCGTCGACCACGGCGCGACTCAGCGCCGAGACCCTCCGCCGTCTCGCTGACGATCGCTCGTCGGCGGCAGCGGCGCTCGCGCAGGCCGCGCGCCTCGGCGAGTTCCGCTTCGGACCCGACGACTCGCCCTGGTACGGAGTCACGTTCTCGAGCACCGAGGCGGCGAAGTCGGCGCACCAGCTGGCAGCGCGTCTGCACTCCGACAGCGTGCCGACCCTCCTCGAGCGCGGGTATGCCCTCATCGCCCAGACGCATATGCGCCCGTTCTCGACGATCGACGAGCTCGGTGAGTACCTGCGGCTGCTGCAGGGCATCCGCGACTCTCTCGACCGGTTCAGCCCCACCGTCTTCGAGCGTCCGCTGGGCGAGCTCATCCAGGCTCACGGATCGCGCCGCGACGCGCCCGCGATGTCCGGGGCGAACCGGCGTCGGCTGCGTCGTCTCGCCAAGGAGTACGTGCGCCCGGGCGTCCATGTCACCGAGATGCACGAGTCGCTGCTGCGCATCCAGGCGCAGCGCACCCAGTGGCAGCGGTTCGTGGAAGCCGGGGTGGCGCCCGAGGTTCCACTCGGGCTCGCCGACGTCCACTCCTCGTGGCAGCGCGTCACGGCTGAGCTCGCCGAGCTCGATGTCGCGCTCGGCCGCAGGGAACCGCTGTCGACGCTCCCCGTCGCCCGCCTCGTGCGCACTCTCGCCGGTCTCGCGGCGAAGTCCGACGTCTTCGACAACCTCGTGGAGCGCGCGCAGCTGCGCGATCGGCTGGCCGACCTCGGTCTCGAGCCGCTGCTCGCGGAGCTGTCCGTTCGCCACGTCGCCGAGTCGCGTGTGGGTGACGAGCTGGAGTTCGCCTGGTGGCAGACACTGCTGGAACGGGCTCTGCAGGAGGATCGAGCGCTGCTCGGTGCGAACACGGCGGTGGTCGACCGGCTCGAGCGGGACTTCCGTCTCGTCGACGAGGCGCACGCCGCGATGGCCGGTCCGTTGCTCGCCTGGCAGCTCGCGAACCAGTGGAAGATCGCCATCGTCGATGAGCCGCAGGAGTCGCAGAACCTCAGGCGCGCACTGAAGCAGCCGGCGACGACGACAGCCGAGATCGTGAGCTCCGCGCCCACCCTCGTCGGCGTGCTCGCGCCGGTCTGGATCTCGTCTCCCTACCTCGTGCCGCAGATCCCCGACTCCGTCGAGTTCGACACGGTGCTCCTCGTCGATGCGGCCGCGATCAACCTCGCCGAAGCGGCCCCGGCGATCCGCCGTGCCCGTCAGGTCGTCGCTTTCGGCGATCCGGTCACTCAGCTTCCGACAGCGTTCCACGTCGCCGTGGACCCCGGCCCCGAATGGGAGCACGAGGTGCCCTTCGACTCCGTGTCGGTGTTCGAGCGCCTGTCCGAACTGCTTCCCGTGATGACCCTCACGCGCAGCTACCGCGCGGGCGGCGAGGACCTCGCAGAGCTCATCAACGACGCGTTCTACGGCGGCGAGATCGTCTCGCTGCCCTGGGCGGGCTCGTACCTGGGTCGCGGCAGCCTCACCGTCGACTACGTCGAAGGCGGCACCGGCGCACCCGACCCCGTGTCGGGTGCGGTGGAGAGCCCCGAGGCAGAGGTCGCACGCGTCGTCACGCTGGTCGTGGAGCACGCCGTGCATCGCCCGGACGAGTCGCTCATGGTGGTCACCGCGAGCAGGCGTCACGCCGAGCGCGTGCGGGCCGCCGTCACCTCGGCATTCGCCGGGCGCTCCGACGTCGCCGACTTCGTCGGTCGCGACACGGCCGAGCCCTTCGCGGTGCTCACCCTCGAGGAGTCCGTGGCCGAGAGCCGCGACCGGGTGATCTTCTCGCTCGGCTACGGCCTGACCAAGCACGGCCGAGTGCTCAGCGACTTCGGCGACCTGTCCACGCCGGATGGCGAGCGGCTGCTGACGGTCGGGATGACCCGCGCCCGCCGGTCCATGGTGATCGTCTCGTCGATCCGCCCCTCGTCGTTCGATGACGGCCGCCTCGAGTTCGGCGCCGCCACCCTGATGTCGATCCTCGGCGGCCTCGCCACCCGAGGACGCGACGCACGCCTGGAGGATCTCGCCGACCCGCTGACGCTCGCCCTCGCACGAGAGCTGCGCCGTCTCGGCGCAGCGGTCGACGTCGACTACCGCGGTCTGCTGCCGCTCGTCGCACAGCACAACGGCAAGGCCGTCGTCATAGAGTCCGACCCGGAGTCTCGTGGCGAGTCACTGCGCGAGGCCCTGCGGCTGCGCCCGAACGTGCTTCGCCGCCTCGGGTGGCATTACGTGCGCGTGCACGCCTTCGACCTCTACAGCGACCCCGTCACGGCGGCCACGCGCATCGCGGGAGTCTTGGGAATCTCGGCATCCGCGGCTCGAGCCGACAACGACACGCAGCCGATCGATCTCACCGACCCGCAGAATGACTGATCAGCCGGATTCCGGTGCCCCGCGGCAGAAGGTCGTGCGGGTCGCCGGATCGCGGCGTGCCCGGCTGACTCCCGTGCCGGGCACCGACACGGACCCGGATCGGGTCGTCCGGGAACCTCAGCGGACGACGGGCCCGAAGGGGCCCAACGACGACCGCCTAATGCAGGACGTGCCCCCGCACTACTGAGCACCGGCGGCTCAGGCGTGTTCGGGAGACGACGAAGCGCACGGCCCGAATCGGACCGTGCGCTTCGCGGTGCGGACTGCGAGTCAGCTGCGCGGCTTGTTCCCGGCGAGCAGGTCGCGGATCTCGACGAGCAGCTCGGCCTCGGTGGCGGCCGCCGGCTCTTCCTCCGGCTGCTCGGCCGCGGTGCCCTTGCGCGCCTCGACGTGGGCCTTGAACGTGTTCATCGGCAGCACGAAGACGAAGTACACCACCAGAGCGACCGAGAGGAAGCTGATGATCGCCGAGATGAGATCGCCGATGGGGAACGTGACGGTATCTCCGTAGATGCTCTGCACCTGCGGTCCGAAGTTGCCCGTCGCATCCGCCTTGAAGAACAGCGAGACGAGCGGGGTGATGATGCTGTTCACCACGGCGGTGACGATCGCCGTGAACGCGGTGCCGATGACGACCGCGACCGCGAGGTCGATCACGTTGCCGCGGAGGATGAAGTCCTTGAAACCTTTGAGCATGGATGCCTCCGGGGAGTCGATAGGGGTCAGGAAGAAGAGGTGCTGGTCGACGCAGGGGCCGGGGTCGTGGTCTTGGCCGGCTCCGCCTTCGATGATGCCGGGGCGGATGCGGAAGTGCCGGAGCCCGCTCGCGAGTCGGTGCGATAGAAGCCGGATCCGTTGAAGGTCACGCCGATGGATCCGTACTGCTTGCGCAGCTCGCCGCCGCATTCGGGGCAGACGGTGAGGGCGTCGTCGGAGAAGCTCTGCACGGCGTCGAAGGCGTGACCGCACGAACGGCAGGCATAGGCATAGGTGGGCATTGCGATCCTCGCGGGTCAGCGTCGCGTGGGCGACAGGTGGAGGGTCTGCGTGGGAGTCACGACGCCGGTGACCGGCTGGTCGTGAACCTCCCTCGGCAGGAAGTCGAGTACCTCGGAATCATAGATGACTGCGTAGACGGGAGGGCACTTCTCCATCGAACCGATGGTCTTGTCGAAGTACCCGCGCCCCCAGCCCATGCGCATCCCGGTGCGGTCGACGGCCGCGGCGGGGATCACCATCAGGTCGACATCGTTGACGGCGATCGGACCGAGCACCTCGCCGGTCGGCTCGGGAAGCCCGAAGAGGCCTTCCGTGACATCGTCGTCATCGGTCGCCACGGCCCAGTCGAGAAGGCCGTCGGCCCGTGTCACAGGAAGCAGGACCCGGATGCCGCGGCGCACCGCGCCGGTGACGAACTCCCGGGTGCCCGGCTCGGTCGTGGTCGAGAGGAAGCATGAGATCGACCGGGCGCCGAGCGCGTCGACCAGCTCGTCGAGGCGCTGCGTGATGGCGGATGCCGCGGCCTCCCGCTGCGAGTCGCTCAGCAGCTGGCGGCGTTCGCGGAGCTCGGCGCGAAGCGCGCGCTTCTCATGCTCTACGTCGTGGGACATGGCTCCGAGTCTACGGCGGCATCCCCACTAGGCTGGGTGGATGGGTATACGGAAGATGAAGGCTGTCATTCCTGCTGCCGGTCTGGGAACGCGTTTCCTGCCGGCGACGAAGGCGATGCCGAAGGAGATGCTGCCGGTCGTCGACAAGCCGGCGATCCAGTACGTCGTCGAAGAGGCCGCCAGCGCCGGGATCGATGACATCCTCGTCATCATCGGCCGCAACAAGAACGCGATCTCCAACCACTTCGACTCGGTCCCCGAGCTCGAGGTCAAGCTGATGGAGAAGGGCGACACGGGGCGTCTCGAGCGCGTCATCCATTCGAGCGACCTCGCCGACATCCACTTCGTCCGTCAGGGTGAGCCCAAGGGACTCGGTCACGCGGTGCTACGTGCCCGCACGCACGTCGGCGACAGCTCCTTCGCCGTGCTCCTCGGCGACGACCTCATCGACGAGCGCGACCAGCTGCTCACCGAGATGATCGCCGAGCACGAGCGCAGCGGCGCCGCGGTGATCGCCCTCATGGAGGTCGACCCCGCGAGCATCCACATGTACGGCGCCGCCGCCGTCGAGGACATCGAGGGATCGGATGCCGTGCGCGTCACCGACCTCGTCGAGAAGCCCGCACCCGAGGACGCGCCGTCGAACCTGGCGATCATCGGCCGTTACGTCCTGCCCGCCTCGATCTTCGAGGTGCTCGAGCGCACCGAACCCGGCAAGGGCGGCGAGATCCAGCTGACCGACGCGCTGCAGGAGCTGGCCACCAGTGCCGACGGCCCCGGTGTGGTGGGCGTCATCTTCCGTGGACGCCGGTACGACACCGGCGACCGCGTCGACTACATCAAGGCGATCGTCCAGCTCGCCTCCGACCGCGACGACCTCGGCCCCGAGCTGCGGCCGTGGCTCAAGGAGTTCGCGGAACGCCTCTAGGCGTCGACGCGGCGTCGGGAGCGCGCGGATGGATCAGGCGACGGGGATGCGGCATGGTCCCATCGAGCTGCGCCTCGTGCGCTCTCGGGACGCGAGGGCTCTTCAGCACGAGCTGTTGAGCAATCGCTCCTGGCTGCAGCCGTGGGAGGCCACCGTCCCGTACGGATCGGTCTCGTTCGACATGCGACTCAGCATCCGACGTCTGCTGCAGCAGTACCGCGACGGCGCGGGCTATCCGTTCGTCATGGAGTACGAGGGCGAGATCGCCGGGCAGCTCAACGTGTGGGGAGTCGCCAGGGGGTCGTTGTGCTCGGCGACCATCGGGTACTGGGTGAGCGAGCGCTTCGCCGGCAAGGGCATCACGCCCACAGCCGTCGCGCTCGCGACCGATGCCTGCTTCACGGAGTATGCGCTGCACCGCATGGAGATCTGCATCCGGCCCGAGAACGTCGCGAGCCTGAGGGTCGTGCAGAAGCTCGGCTTCCGCTACGAAGGGCTGCGTCGCCGTTACATCCACATCGACGGCGACTGGCGGGATCACTACGCGTTCGCCCTCACTCGCGAGGATGTGCCGCAGGGCGTGCTGGCCCGGTGGCTGAACGGCGAGGTGCCTCCGGACGCCGCGACGATCCCGCCGTCGGACCGTTTCGCGCTCTGATACGCCGCTGACTTCAGAACTCCTCGCGACACACGCTCCGACTGAGCGTCGTGACCAGCGATGTTCCCGTACCGTTGTCGACATGGACGGGCCGGTGCTGAGCGGGGGAGTGATAGTCCTCGTCGCTGTGCTCCTGTGGATGCTCTACCTGCTGCCCTCCTGGCGTGGGCGCTTCCAGTACGACGCCGCGGAGCGCAACGCCGTCAGACTGAACCAGGCCCTGCGGGTGCTGGCCGAGACCAGCGAGACCCCCGGCGAGGTCCGTCTCGAACTCAACGCGCGGACTGCCCTCGCGCAGCAGAAGCTCGCGAAGCGCCTGCAGTCCGAGAAGGAAGCCGCTGAGCTCATGAAGCTCCGCGAAGAGCTGGCTGCGACGAGGGCTGATCCCGTCATGCGACAGGCCCGCGCGCGTCGCCGTGTGCGCATCGTCGCCACCTCGACCCTGCTTCTCGGTCTCGTCGTCACGGGGCTCGGCGTGTGGCAGCTGATCGCGCTTCAGGCGCAGCTGCTGCTCTGGGTCGGCGGGTCGGTCATCGTCGTCGCCGGCTTCGCCCTGCAGCGCATGTCGGCTGTCGCCGCCCGCGCCGCCCGGCGTTCGGTGCGCGTCGTCGAGCAGCCCGTGCAGAGGGCAGAGCCCGAACTGCACGATCAGGGCCCGGCGACATGGACTCCGCGTCCGCTGCCCGAGCCGCTGGTGTCGGTCGCAGGCTCGCGCGCGCAGGTGGCGAGAGCGGAGCTGGATGCGCAGGAGAAGCGCCGCGCTGCGGCTCGTCTCGCCGAGCTTCGTGAGCGAGCGGAGCGCATGGCGCCCGCCGCACCCGTGCAGATTCCCGCGGCCTCGCAGGCCGCCGCGTCTCCGTTCGCGAAGATGGGATACGTCGACGACGCGGAGATCGAGGCGCATGTGCGCGACCTCCTCGCGAAGCGTGCAGCGGGCTGATCCTCGCGGCACGAGAGGGTCTTCGAGCGTGATAGCGTAGAAGACGTCAGGGCCTATGGCGCAGTTGGTAGCGCGCCTCGTTCGCATCGAGGAGGTCAGGGGTTCGAATCCCCTTAGGTCCACCGACGAGAAAGACCCCCGAGCATCGCTCGGGGGTCTTTCTTCTGTCTACTGTGCGCGTGCGCGGAGACGGCGACCGATCGCGTGGTCGCAGAGGGCGGCGGCACCCGCGCCCACCGCGTAGGCGACGAGGTCGCGCGCATCGAATCCGACGCCCAGGACGAGTCGCACCGGCCAGAAGGCCTCGGACCAGATCGCCGGCAGACCGGTGAGCTGGAAGCACTCGATCAGCATGCACAGCGCCGCGGCGCTCGCACCCACGATCCAGACCGGGGCTCGTGGGAGCACGATCGCGATGACGACGTAGATCATCACCGCGTAGAGGGCGTCGCCGAGTGCGTCCGCGATCGGACCACGACCGACGACCTGTGTGACGAGACCGGCCGCGACGACCAGGACGGCGACGACGACCAGTGCCCGGCGACGCGCACTGACGTGCGCGTCGCCGCGTGTGACCGACTGCATTCGCCGCTCCCGCTGTCTCGCCTACTTCCGGTTCGCGCGGTAGTAGGAGAGCAGCGCCTTCGTGGAGGCGTCCTGCGCATCGATGGCCGCCTCGTCCCCGCCGATGGCCGGAGCGATCTGCATCGCGAGCTGCTTGCCCAGCTCGACGCCCCACTGGTCGAACGAGTTGATGCCCCAGATCGTGCCCTGCGTGAACGTGATGTGCTCGTACAGGGCGATCAGCTGACCGAGCACCTGCGGTGTCAGCGCGGGTGCGAAGATCGAGGTCGTCGGGCGGTTGCCGGCGAACGTGCGTGCCGCGACGAGCGCTCCGGTGGTTCCCTCAGCCTCGACCTCTGCGGCGGTCTTGCCGAAGGCCAGAGCCTTCGTCTGGGCGAGGAAGTTCGCCAGGAACAGCTCGTGCACGTCCTGCCCGCCGTCGGTCAGAGGGTAGGCCGGGTTCACGAACGCGATGAAGTCGGCCGGAATCAGCCGGGTGCCCTGATGGATGAGCTGGTAGAACGCGTGCTGGCCGTTGGTTCCGGGCTCTCCCCAGAACACCTCGCCGGTGTCGGTGGTGACCGGGGTGCCGTCCCAGCGGACCGACTTGCCGTTGGACTCCATCGTCAGCTGCTGCAGGTAGGCCGGGAACCGGCTCAGCTGCTGTGCGTAGGGCAGCACCGCATGCGACTGCGCGCCGTGGAAGTTGACGTACCAGACGTTGAGCAGACCCATCAGCACCGGGACGTTGCGCTCGAGAGGCGTGGTGCGCACGTGCTCGTCGACCGCATGGAAGCCGGCCAGCAGATTGCGGAAGGTGTCGGGTCCGAGCGCGATCGCGAGCGACAGGCCGATCGCGGAGTCGACCGAGTAGCGGCCGCCGACCCAGTCCCAGAATCCGAAGGCGTTCGCCGGATCGATCCCGAAGGCCGCGACCTTGTCGAGCGCGGTCGACACCGCCACGAAGTGGTGCGCGACGGCGTCGGTGCGGGCGTCCTCGTCGTCGGAGATGGCTCCCGAGGCCTGGAGTCCGGCCCACAGCCAATCGCGCGCCAGGCGGGCGTTGGTGAGCGTCTCGAGGGTGGTGAAGGTCTTGGACGCGACGATGAAGAGGGTCGTCTCGGGGTCGAGGTCCGCGGTCTTCTGCGCGAGGTCGGTGGGATCGATGTTCGACACGAACCGCGCCTCGATCCCGGCATCCGCATAGGGCTTGAGCGCCTCGTAGACCATGACGGGCCCGAGGTCGGAGCCGCCGATGCCGATGTTGACGACGTGAGTGACGCGCTTTCCGGTGATGCCGAGCCACTCTCCGGAGCGAACTCTGCTGGCGAAAGCGCTGAGTGCGTCGAGCACGGCCTGCACGTCGGCATCCACGTCCTGTCCGTCGACGACGAGCGCGGGGGAGGAGTCGGCCGGTCGACGCAGTGCCGTGTGCAGCACGGCGCGGTCCTCGGACGTGTTGAGGTGGCTTCCCTGGAGCATCGCGGCGTATCGCTCGGCGACTCCCGTCTGCTCGGCGAGGCGCAGAAGCGCTGCGAGAACGTCGTCGGTGACGAGGTTCTTCGACAGGTCGACGTGGAGGTCTGCGAGCGGGAACGAGAATCGCTCCGCACGGTCGGCATCCGCGGCGAACCAGCCTCGCAGATCGGCGGTGATCGACTCGCGCAGCGCGGCGAGTTCGGACCAGGCGGGAGTGAGTGTCGGATCAACAGGAGCGGTCATGGATCCACGGTACTGCCGCACACGACGTCGTGACCCCGTGATGACGTCCGGCCTCGCTCTAGGATGGGGGCGATGACCGACACGGCGCCCACGACGACCTCGGAGCGGAGGCTGCGGCGCGAGATCGGTCGCCGGCTCGTGCGGGCTCCGCTCGCGTGGGGAGTGCTCCTGCTGGTGGCCGCGACGGTGTGGACGATCGCGGGCGACGACCTGAGCTTCTTTCCGTTCCTGCTCATGCTGCTCGGCGGCTGGAGCATCGCCTTCTCCTTCGTCAACGCGACGATGGGCATGCGCCCGGTGCGCGCCGGCGTCGCCGTGCACCTCGGTGTCGCCGTGGTGCTGACGGCTGTGATGATCGTCGTGATCGACGCCGGGAGCGAGCTGCTCTCCGGCCTGGCCGAACCCGTGCGGGCGGTCATCGTCGTGCTGCAGATCGCCGCCGGTCCCGCCGCGGGATGGATCTGGCTGGGCCTTCTGTCGCGCGTCACAGACCGCATCGGACGGCGTGATGCCCTCAGGCGCCCGTCTCCTGTCGCACCCGAATGGGAGCGTGACGAGAACGGCGACGGATCCCACGTCCAGTTCTCCGCCATCGACCTGCGCATGCGGGCGCTGACGGTCGCCATCGTGGCGGTGGTCCTCGTCGTCGGCACCGCGGGCACCGTGCTGCTCATCGCATTCGACGACGCGGTGATTCACATGGGCGCCCGCCTCGCGATCATCCTCACGGGCGCGGTCGTCGGACTGCCGGTCTATCTGACGCTCCGCGCCGTGCTGAGGCGACGGACGCTGTCCTGCAGGGTCGCGTTCGGCGACGACGACCTGCGCATCCGCGCCGGAGACGCGACCCACCGCATCCCCTTCCGGCAGCTGCAGCACCTCGTCTGGCGGACGCGATCGGACTACGCCCGCATCGAGGTGCGCGGCGCGGGCGTCGATCTCTCGCTGATCACCGGGCTCGCGAAGCCGCCGTCGGGCCGCACGGCCGAACTGCCCGTGCTTCCGCGTCGGGTCTTCCGACGACTCGAGCTCGCAGGGCTCGACGTGGAGCGTTCGCGCCGTGATGAGGTTGTGACGTTCTCGCCGCGCCAGAGCGCGCACGCGAGTACACGATGACACGCGCGTCGGGGTACGGTTTCCTTCATGGGAAGACTGCGATATGACGGCACTTCGGAGCCGATCCTCATCGACGACGAGACGCTCGCTCATCTGAAGGTCATCGTCGGCACGAAGCTCCGTCGCCAGGAGAGCTTCATGATGACCTGGCATCCTCGCGAAGGCGGCGACCCCGGCCGTCTCACCGTCTGGATGCACCCGGCGATCCCGCTGCAGTTCCTCTTCACCTCTCCGGACCCGCACAACATCGAGAAGGCGCGCATCGAAGAGATGATGCGCGCTCTCAACGCGACGGGCGAGCTCGTGATCGACGACTACGTGCAGCCGAAGGCTGACAGCGGGAGCGCGCCGAAGTCCTGAACTACTCCGCGGGGTATCCGTCTGCCTGGAGACCGCGGGCCAGGTGCACGGCATTGCGCACTGCCGTCGCCGTGGCCTGCGCGACCTTCTCAGGGGTCGTGGAGAGATCCTTGTAGTCGACGGTCTGCATCGCCTCGCCGTTCCAGTAGATCGACGACTGGGCGGGCAGCGAGTACCCGACGTCGTTCAGCGCCTGGAACAGGATCGCGGCGATGTGGTGGGCTCCATCCTCGTTGCCGACGATTCCGGCGATCGCGACCTTGTCGAACAGGATCGGTCGACCCGCATCGTCGGTCTCGCTCAGTTCGGCGTCGAGGCGTTCCAGCACCCGCTGCGCGACACTCGAGTGCTGGCCCATCCAGGTGGGGGTCAGGAACACGAGGATGTCGGCCGCCAGCACCTGCTCGCGCAGAGTCGGCCATTCATCGCCTTCGCCCATGTCGGTCTCGACGCCGGGACTGATCGAGTGATCGACGGCGCGCACCAGCTGGCCGGCGACTCCGTGCTCCGCGAGAGCTTGCAGGATCTGGGACCCCAGGAGGTCGCTGCTCGATTCCGCGGGAGACGGCTTGAGGGTGCAGGAGATGGCGAGGGCAGTCAGTCGTGTGCTCATCCCTGCACGCAATCACCCCCGCGGGCGATCGCCCAGGGGGTTCCGTCGCTGCCGCGTGTGCGCTAGGCGGTATCCTGGATGACGGCCGCTACGACAGGAGATCCCGTGATCCTCAGCTTCATCTTCTTCATGATCCTCTTCCTCGGAGGCATCTGGCTCATGGGGCTCGCGCAGTCGCTCGAGGACTTCCAGGCGATCGTCTTCATCGCCGGCCTGCTCATCGTGAGTCTGTCGCTCGCGTTCGTGATGCGCGCCAGCGGCTCGGCCACCCGTCGCAAGGACAACTGGTCGGGCAACGCCACCGAGTAGTCAGGCGCGTCTGGCCAGCCTCGCCTCGAGGTTGGCCTTCACCGCGGGCCACTCGGGCTCGATGATCGAGAACTCGACGCTGTCGCGCAGCGCGCCGTTGCGGTATCGGCTCATCGCGCGCATGACACCGTCCTGCTTCGCTCCCAGACGTTCGATCGCCGCCCGCGACTGGAAGTTGACCCACTGCGTCGTCAGGCCCACACGGAACACGCCGAGGTCCTCGAACGCGTGCCGGAGCAGCAGCAGCTTCGACTCGGCGTTGGTGCCGGTGCCGTGGGCCGACGGGCGATTCCAGGTGTAGCCGATGTGCAGCCGGGGGACGTCGGCCTCCAGGTCGTAATAGGACGTGAGGCCGAGGATCCGTCCTTCGGCGTCGAACGCGGTGAACGGGATCATCCCACCGGTCTCGATCAGGCCGATCCGACGGTCGATCTCGGCGGCGAGCCCGTCGGGGAGGGCACCGAGGTGTACCACGCCTGCTTCCACAGCTCACCCTCGAGCAGCGCATCGAGGAGGCCGTCGTGATGAGACGTCTCCAGAGGTCGGAGTTCGACGAGGCGGCCGGTGAGGGTGATCGGGGCCGGAGTGGTGCGGAAGGTCATGCAGCCATTCAATCAGCGCCGCGCCCGGCGCCATGTCACACGATCGGGGCGCGATGCTCCCACTGGCCCCGCCCCATCCTCGCGCCGACGTACGTGGTGTCCCCGACGCGACGCAGTAGCCGTCGATAGGCGGTCACGAGCTCGATGGTCACTCCCAGCTCGAAGGCGAGGCTGGCGGGGTGGGTGCCTCGCGCTCTCTCGGCCTCGGCGTACGCGTCGGCGTCGATCAGCAGTCGGGCCGCCCACTCATCTGCTCGGCGCTCCTGTCGCGCGCGGATCGACGAATCCGCTGTGGGGGTGTGACCGAGCATCGCGTGCCCGAGCTCGTGCGCGATCACGCTGGATGTGGCCCTCGCGCTGAGACCGGGGGTGACCCGGATGGTCGCGGTGTGCGGTTCGTAGCCGCCGGGGCGCCGACCTCGACGTTCGATGAGGTGCAGCCCGTTCTCTTCGAGCAGGCGAAGGAGGGCGTCCATGATCCTCCTCGCCGGGTGGTCGTCAGTCGTAGAGATCGTCGGTGTCGTCAGCGTGTGCGAGAGGAGACTCGAACGCGACTTCGGATTCATCCTGGCGTCGACCACGGACATCGGTGCGGGGGTGCAGGGCGGTGATCGTGGCGCCGCGGAAGCCCTCGGAACGGAGCCGCTCTTCGGCACGCGTGATCACCACGTGCGGTGCGATGTCGAGGGCCGCGCTGACCGCGTACAGGATGGGAACCGGGATCGAGCGCTTGCCCGTGACGTAGTTGTCGAGAGCGCTCCTCGCGATGCCGACCTCGCGCGCCATCGCGGCGATGCTGCTTCCGGCGGCGGCGATCTCGGCGCGGAGCTGGCGGCCTACCGCCGCATTGAACTGCTCGCCCGGTGTCTTCACGTGAGTCACGATAGCACCGGCATGAAGCCAGGATGCCGTCATACTGGTGCGCTGAACGCTTGTCGCACCCCGTATGCGGCGATACTGTCTATGAATGACGACAGATGTGCGACGTGCGGTGGCGAATGCGATCGAAGAAGAACTGCGTCGCGGGGGCCGGGACGCACCCTGGCTCTCCGATCGAGCGGGAATCGCCCGCGCAGCGCTCCGCAGGAAGCTCGCGGGTGAGGCCGACTTCACCGTTGCTGATCTGGCCGACATCGCGCAGGCGCTCGACATATCGGTCGCACGGCTCACGCCCTGACCGCACTAGCGTGGGGGTATGAAGACCATCCCCTTCGGATCCGCCACAGCCCCCGCCGTCGTCGCCGGAATGATGCGCATCGATGACAAGGATGATGCGCAGATCCGTGAACTGTACGACACCGCCCGCAGCGCCGGCATCGACTTCTTCGATCATGCCGACATCTACGGCGGCAGCATGCACTTCTGCGAAAGCCGCTTCGCCGATGCGCTGGACCTCACGGCCGCCGAGCGCGACGAGATCGTGCTGCAGACCAAGTGCGGCATCCACCCCGCCGAGGGCACGTTCGACTTCTCATACGAGCACATCCTCCGCCAGGTCGAGGGGTCGCTCGCGGCGCTTCGCACAGACCACATCGACGTTCTCCTGCTGCACCGCCCCGACGCGCTGGTCGAGCCCGAGGAGGTCGCCAGGGCGTTCGACGAGCTCGAGGCCGCAGGCAAGGTCCGCTCGTTCGGCGTCTCGAACCACACGCCGCGGCAGATCGACCTCCTGCGCACCGCGGTCACTCAGCCCCTGGTCGCCAATCAGCTGCAGCTGTCGATCACGCACGCGCCGATCCTCGCGCAGCCGGTCGCCGCGAACATGGCAGGCGAGGGCCAGAGCATCGTCCGCGACGGCGGAGGCATCGTCGAGTACTGCCGCATCAACGGCATCACGATCCAGGCATGGTCGCCCTTCCAGGGCGGCTTCTTCACGGGGGTGTTCCTCGGCAACCCCGAGTATGCCGAGCTCAACGCCGTGATCGATCGGCTGGCTGCGTCGTACGCGGTCGCACCGATCGCGATCGCGACGGCGTGGATCACGCGTCACCCCGCGAAGATGCAGGTCGTGCTCGGAACCACGACCCCGCAGCGGGTGCAGGATGCCGCTGCCGGCGCCGACATCGAGCTCACGCGCGCCGAGTGGTACGAGCTCTTCCGCGCGGCGGGTCACCTGCTCCCGTAGCAGGCGCGCGAGACGCGGGCGTCGTCTACCCTGAACACATGCCGTTCCTGTTCTCGCTCCTCGTCATCGCGCTGATGATCGGCGCGCTGGTCGACATCATCCGCCGAGACGACGCGCAGGTGAGATTCCTGCCGAAGATGGCGTGGATCATCATCGTGATCCTCCTGCCGCTGATCGGCGGTCTGCTGTGGTTCGCGATCGGCAGGGAGTACTCGGAGGCGGGTCTGCGGCTGCCCCGGATGCGGCCGGCTGCGCGCCCCGCGACCCGCCGACCCGAGCCACGCCAGGCCCCGCCGGTCGACGCTCGCAGCACGGAGCAGCAGATCGCGGATCTCGATCGTGAGATCGAGGAGTGGCGGCTGCGTCAGGAGATCGAGAAGCGCCGGCGAGACGAGGGCGACGCGTCGTCGAGCGGGGCCGCGGACACGTCGAGCTAGCCGACGCGCTCGAGATCGAAGGACTCCCGCAGGGCGTCTTCGAGGTGGGGATACGCGAACTCGAACCCGGCGAGCGTCAGCTTCTCGGGGATGACCCACCGGCTCTTGAGGATCAGCTCGGTCTCGGTGCGGATGCCGATGGCGCCGAGCTCGAGCATCCACCGAGGCATCGGCGGACCGACGCGCACCTCCAGCAACCGCCGCACGGTGGCCATGAAGTCGGCGTTGTCGGTCGGATTCGGAGATGCGGCGTTCACGGGCCCGTCGAGGGTCGGCGTGACCTCGAGGAAATCGATGATGCGGGCGACGTCCTCGACGTGCACCCAGCTGAACCGCTGTCGTCCGCGGCGTGCGCCGGGGCGGTGGCCCGTGCCCGCGGCGCGGCGTGCGCGGCTGATCGGCCAGCGCCCGTCGTGCTGCGCCCCTCCGAGGCCGAGTCGTGCCAGGTTCTTCAGCGGGCCGAGCACGCCGCCGTGGCCGAGCACGATCGCACTGCGCAGGGCCACCCGCCGCGTCCGGGGGAGGTCGTCCGCGAACAGCGCGCGCTCCCACGCCTTGGCCACCTCGACGGAGAACCCCGTGCCGATCTCGCCCGACGACTCGGTCATCGGACGCTCTTCGGCATGACGGTAGATGGTCGCCGTCGAGGAGTTGACCCACAGTGGGGGAGGATTCGCGGCCTTCGCGATGGCGGAGCTCAGCGACGAGGTCGTGTCGAGCCGCGAGCGGAAGATCGCGGCGCGGTTCTCGGGCGTATAGCGGCAGTTCACGCTCTTGCCCGCCAGGCCGATCACGAGCGACGCACCGTCGACGGCCCGATCGATCGCCGCCTGGTCTCCCCAGGAGATGTCGGCGCCGGATCGCGAGACGGTGATCACCTCCCGCCCCGCTGACCGCAGACGGGGGATCAGGTACTGCCCCATGAAGCCGGTCGATCCGCCGATCACGACGGGTCCTGCGGAGAGGGGCATCGGATCCGTCACGGGGTCTCGCTCTCGATCGCGTACTCGAAGAATCCCGTGTACTCGTAGACGCGGCCGAGCAGCGGGGCGTCGATGGTCATGTTCACGTGGTGCCGCTCGCGCTGTTCGTCCCAGCGCTCGACGAGACCGATGCGCGGACTCAGGAAGGGCGGAGCGGTGATGCGCAGCCGCCCGAACCGCATCCCGACCCGGCGGATGGTCAGCACGACGGCACCGTCACGCACGTCGATGTCGAAGGTCGTGACGACCGTGCGACGGGGGCCGATCTCGTTGCGGAGGATGCGGTTCGCGCCGAGGGAGACGACGTCGGGCATGACCCAGGTGCGTCCTGGGAGATCGAAGTGCCTGACTGCCAGCGCCTCGCCCGCGACCGTGCGGTTCTCGATGCGGAACGGGACGTCGTGCTCCCATCCGGCGAACGCGACTGCGAGGGATTCCGCGATGCGGAACACCGGCCACAACCAGCGATGGCGCGAGCCCGCGGTCGTGAACACGCCCGTGCCGACTCCGACATGCCCGTCGGGGATGGTGCGGAAGTACCAGGCGGTCTTCGGGTGGAGTTCCGAGATGCGCTCGCCGAGCGCGCGCTCGTAGGGCGACCGTCGATCAGTGCCGGGTGCTGTCACACCCTCACCCTAGCGAGAGGTCGGACGCAGCAGTCGATCGAGCAGGGCGAGTGCCTCATGCTGCGGCGCGGTGTCGTCGAGGAGCCACTGCGTCTGCAGGCCGTCGGAGGCGGCCACGACCAGGGCGGCGACGGCCTCGGCATCCACGTCCTCGCGTATGAGACCCGTGTCCTGCTGCTCTCGCACGAGCGTGGCCATGTCCGTGCGCAACCGCGCGAAGCGGGTCGTCGCGAACTCACGGGCAGCCGGGTGCCCTTCTTCGAGTGCGGTCGCGACGAGCATGGAGTAGAGCTGGACGAGCCCGGGGACCTCGCGGTTGGTGCGCGCGGACTCGATCATCCGCTCGACCGGCGTCGCATCGGCCGGGAGGGCGTCGGGCTGCTGGCGACCGGGCGCCGTGCTCTCCTGGTAGACCGCGACGAGCAGCTCCTCCAGCGACCCGAAGTAGTGGGTGAGGGCCGCGTGAGTCACGCCGACGGCACTGGCGATGGAGCGGAGGCTCGTGCGGTCGGCTCCGCGTGCGGCGAAGACCTCGATGGCGCGATCGAGGATCTCCTGGCGACGGGCGATGCCCTTCGCGTAGGCACCGCGCTGCCGCGGGCGATCCTGATCCTGACTCATGAGGCGAGTCTACAGATTGAAAACTTCCGCGCGGAGGTATTTGGTGATAGCGTGCTCGGACAGACGGGTGAAGGCAGCCCGCACGTCACCGACGACCGAAGGAGACCCCGTGGCGATTCAGACTTCCATCCAGCTGTTCACGATCAAGGATCAGCTCGAGACCGACCTCGAAGGCTCGCTGAAAGAGGTGGCCGCCAGAGGCTTCACGGCCGTCGAGCCCTACGACTTCGTGCGCCGGGCTCAGCCGCTCGCCGACGCCCTGTCTGCGGCTGGCCTGACCGCTCCCTCCGGCCACGCGTTCCTCGCCTCCGAGTCGTTCGTCAACCCGGACGGCAGTGGAACCACTCTTCCGGTGCCGTCGCCCGCCGAGGTGTTCGCCGCGGCGAAGGTGCTCGGCATGGGCACCGTCATCGACCCCTACACGGAGCCGGCGCGCTGGGAGTCGATCGAGCAGATCGAGGAGACCGCGCGCCTGCTCAACGAGGCGGCCGCCGTCGGCGCGACCGTCGACGTGCGCGTCGGCTACCACAACCACGCCCATGAGCTCGAGGCCGTCTTCGACGGCGTCACCGGACTCGAGGTGCTCGCCGGCCTGCTCGACGAGCGAGTCGTGCTCGAGGTCGACCTCTACTGGGTCGCACGCGGCGGGGTCGACCCGGTCGCCCTGCTGCAGCGCCTCGGGGACCGCGTGATCGCGGTGCACGCCAAGGACGGCACGCTCGATCCCGCGCTCCTGAGCGCCTACCCGCCCGCCGATCAGGTGGCAGCCGGCGAGGGCACCGTGCCGCTCATCGAGGCCATCGCGGCCGCCCCCGCTCTCGAGCTCGCGATCGTCGAGTTCGACCACTTCGACGGCGACCTCTGGGATGCGGTCGAGCGCAGCCGCGTCTACCTCGACGAGAAGGTCGCCGGCTGATGGCGATCGGCAACGGACCCGTCGGCGTCGGGATCATCGGCGCGGGCAACATCAGCGACCAGTACCTGTCGAACCTCACGACCTTCCCCGACGTGCGCGTGATCGCCGTCGGCGATCTGCTCGAGGACCGCGCGAAGGCGCAGGCCGAGAAGTACGGCGTTCCTCGCGCGGGCGGTGTCGAGCTCGTGCTGAACGACCCCGAGATCGACATCGTCGTGAACCTGACGATCCCCGCCGTGCACGTCGAGGTGTCGGAGGCGATCCTCGCCGCCGGCAAGCACGTGTGGACGGAGAAGCCGATCGGCGTCAGCCGCGACGAGTCGCAGCGCCTGCTGCAGAGGGCGGAGGCCGCCGGTCTCCGTGTCGGCGTCGCCCCCGACACCGTGCTCGGACCCGGCGTGCAGACTGCGAAGCGCGCGATCGCCCGCGGCGACATCGGTCGTCCCCTCTTCGCCCAGACCACGTTCCAGTGGCAGGGGCCGGAGATCTTCCATCCGAACCCCGCGTTCCTGTATGCCAAGGGTGCGGGTCCGCTGCTCGACATGGGGCCGTACTACGTCTCGGCGCTCGTGCACGTGTTCGGTCCGGTGGCGGCCGTCGCAGCCCTCGGACTCCAGGGTGCTCCGACGCGCACGGTGCAGGTGGGAGAGCTCGCCGGACAGGAGTTCCCGGTCGAGATCCCGTCGACGCTGAGCGTGCTGATGGACTTCGAGCAGGGCGGACAGGCGCAGAGCCTCTACAGCACCGACTCACCTCTGCTGCGCCAGGGCATCGTCGAGATCACGGGCACCGAGGGCACGATCGTGATCCCCGACCCCAACACGTTCGGCGGACCGATCACGATCACGCGACCGCTGTCCCGCGTGTTCGTGCCGCCGGAGCCGACCGTGCAGGACGTCGTCGACGTCGAGCAGGAGGGCGTGCTCTCGGGACGCGGCGTCGGTCTGCTGGACATGGCGCGGTCGATCGCCGCCGGCCGGACGCATGTCGCCACGGGGGAATTCGGCTATCACGTGCTCGACACGCTGCTGTCGATCGAAGAGGCCGCCGAATCGCGCAGCTTCGTGCAGGTCGAGAGCACGATCGACGAGGTGGGCTCGCTGGATGCCGACTTCGATCCCTTCGAGGCGACTCTCTGAGGTCAGCCGGTGTGGCGGCGGCGGTGCGGTCAGCGCGCCTTCGTCGCCACATAGCGGTCGACGTTCGCGGGTGAGAGCACCTCGCGGGCGACCATGATCGCGGCGCCCAGCACGGCGGCCCGGTCACCCGCCTGCGACTGCACGATGGCGAGGTGCTGGGTCGCCAGGGGGATGGATCGTCGATAGACGACCTCGCGCACCCCGGCGAGAAGGTGCTCGCCGGCGCGGGCGATGCTGCCGCCCAGCACGATGATCGACGGGTTGAGCAGATTGACGACGGTCGCGAGCACCTCGCCGACATCTCGGCCGGCCTGACGGGTCGCCTCGATCGCAGCGGCATTGCCCGAGCGGACGAGGTCGACCACATCTGCGGGACTGTGCGCCGCAAGCCCGGTCTCCCGCAGAGCTGCGGCCAGCGCCGACCCGCTCGCGAGCGCTTCGAGGTCGCGCTCGTCGCCGGGCTCCCTCGTCGAGCCTGCGCCGCTCGGCACCTGGACGTGCCCCAGATCGCCGGCCGATCCCTGCGCGCCGCGTTGCAGCTGTCCGCCGGCGATGATGCCGGACCCGATGCCGGTCGAGACCTTCACGAACACGAGGTCGTCGACGTGCGGCCACGTGGTGGCCTGCTCGCCGAGCGCGAGGATGTTCACGTCGTTGTCGACGAGCACCGGCACGTCGAACGTGCGCTGCACGTAGGCGGGGATGTCGAAGCGGTCCCAGCCGGGCATGATCGGCGGGTTGGTCGGTCGCCCGGTCGAATGCTCGACGGGACCCGGCACGCCGATGCCCACCCCGAGCAGCGGGATGCCGGCAGCGCGGGAGGCCTCGAGGAGAGCGCCCGCATCGTCGAGGATCAGATCGAGGAGGCTCTCGGGCCCGTCGCCGATGTCGATCGTGCGGGTGCGCGAGTCGAGGATCACGCCGGCGAGATCAGCGACGGCACTGGTGGCGTGAGTGGCACCGAGGTCGACGGCGAGCACGACTCCGGCACGGGAGTTGAAGGCGAGTCGCGCAGGCGGTCGACCGCCCGTCGAGACAGCCTCGCCTGCCGGTCGCAGGAGGTCGGCGGCGAGCAGGGCATCGACCCGCAGTGCGACAGTCGACCGCGCGAGACCCGTGATGGTCGCGAGCTCGGCTTTGGTGCGGGCGGTGCCGTCGCGAAGGATCTGGAAGATCTCGCCCGCCCCGGGATTCGCTGCCGCGGCGGTGCGGAGTGCGTCGACCATTGCGTCAGTAAACCACAGACTTGCGCCACCGCTCGGTCGACTTCCGATTCGTTACAAAGAACTTTTGACGAACACCTAGCAAAAGTCGAGGAGCCGTGTCAGACTCACCGCCATGACAACGGATGTCACAGACACCGGTCTCGGGACGATCCGAGTCGGCATCCTCGGCGGGGGATTCATGGCTCGCGTGCATCGCACCGCGGCCAGGGACGCGGGAGGCGAGTTCCGCGCCGTCGCCACCGGCTCCCTCGCGGGCGGGCGTCAGGCCGCGGACGAACTCGGCGCCGGGCGTGCTGAGGCCGATGCCGCCGCTCTCCTCGCGGCCGATGACATCGACGTCGTCCACATCTGCACCCCCAACGCCACCCACGCCGGCCTTGCGCTGCGCGCACTCGAAGCCGGCAAGCATGTCATCTGCGAGAAGCCCCTCGCCACGAACGCTGCGGACGCCCGTGAACTCGCACGGGTCGCCGGATCTCTCGGCCGCGTCACCGCGGTTCCCTTCGTCTACCGCTACCACCCGATGGTGCGGGAGGCGCGGGCCCGCGTCGCCCTGGGCGGCATCGGGGAGCTCCTCACCCTCGACTGCTCGTACCTGCAGGACTGGATGCTCCTCTCCACGGACGATGACTGGCGGGTGCGGTCGGCATCCGGCGGGGCATCCCGGGCATTCGCCGACATCGGCTCGCACCTCTGCGACCTCATCGAGTTCGTGACGGGCCAGCGGATCCGGTCGCTGAGCGCCCGCACCCGCCGGGTGTTCGCCGAGCGAGCCGGACGGGCGGTCGACACGGAGGACATCGTCGCGATCCTCGTCGAGACCGAGTCCGGTGCCCTGGGCACCCTGCTCGTCTCGCAGATGGCCGCCGGACGCAAGAACGCCCTGACTCTCGAACTCCACGGGACCAGGCAGACCCTGCGCTTCGAGCAGGAGCGCCCGGAGGAGCTGTGGATCGGCATGAGAGAGGAGTCCCGGCTGCTGCTGCGGGACCCCTCCACCGCATCGCCCGACTCGGCTCGTCTGCAGCGGGTGCCCTCGGGGCATGCCATGGGCTATCAGGACGCGTTCAACGGCTTCATCGCCGACGTGTATGCGGCGATCGGCGGCGCGACCCCCGACGGGCTGCCCACGTTCGAGGACGGTGTCCGCTCGGCGGTGCTCACCGAGGCGGTCCTCGCCTCGGCGGCCGCGGACGGACGATGGACGGAGGTGGCGGCATGACCGCGACGATCACACAGCCGGTGCTCGAGGTCTCGGGCATCCGCAAGTCGTTCTTCGGAGTGGAGGTGCTGAAGGGCATCGACTTCGATGTGCGTCCGGGGGAGGTGCACGGACTCGTCGGCGAGAACGGCGCGGGCAAGTCCACGCTCATGAAGATCATCGCCGGGGTGCAGCCCGCCGACGACGGCGTGGTGCGCTACCGCGGCGCGGAGGTGCGGCACGCACACCCGCGGCAGGCGATGGACGACGGCATCGTGACCGTCTTCCAGGAATTCACGCTGCTGCCCGAGCGCACGGTCGCGCAGAACGTGTATCTCGGACGTGAGCCCCGACGCGGCGGCTTCGTCGATCAGAAGGCGATGATCCGTCGCACCGGCGAGCTCCTCGCCGACCTCGGCGTCTCGTTCATCGACCCGCAGGCCCGGGTCGGTTCACTGACCGTCGCCGAGCAGCAGATCGTCGAGATCGTCAAGGCGCTGTCGTTCGAGGCGCAGGTCATCTCGATGGACGAGCCCACCGCCGCGCTGAGCGACCGCGAGGTCGAGCTGCTGTACGCGATCATCCGCCGGCTCACGTCTCGCGGGGTGGCGGTGATCTACGTCTCGCACCGGCTCAAGGAGATCTTCGACCTGTGCGACCGCATCACGATCCTCAAAGACGGCGCTCTGGTCTCGACCGATGAGACGAGCGCCCTGACGACCGACGAACTCGTGCGCCGAATGGTCGGCCGATCCATCCAGTCGTACTACCCGGATGCCGTGGCCGGCACCGTCGTCGGCGAGCCGCGGCTCGAGCTCGACGGCTGCGGCAACGCCTTCGTCGACGGCGTCTCGCTCACCCTCCGCGCCGGGGAGATCGTCGGGATCGCCGGGCTCCAGGGGTCCGGACGCACCGAACTGGTCGAGGGGATCTTCGGCATCGACCCGTTCGTGCGGGGCTCGATGCGGGTCGACGGCTCATCGACGCGCATCACGAGCGCCAGGGCGGCGGTGCGCGCGGGACTCGCCCTCGTCTCGGAGGATCGCAAGGCCCAGGGACTGGCGCTCGGGCAGTCGGTGCTCGACAACACCCTGCTCGTGATCCGCAGCGTCTTCACCGCTCGCACCGCCTCGTCCCGTCGAGAGGTGCCCGGGGTGCTCAGCTCGCTGGAGATCAGCTCCCGTGGTCTCGACCAGGAGGTGCGCTTCCTCTCGGGCGGCAACCAGCAGAAGGTCGTGCTCGCCAAGTGGCTGCTCACACAGCCGCAGATCGTGCTCTTCGACGAGCCGACCCGCGGCATCGACGTCGGTGCGAAGTACGCGGTGTACCAGCTCATGCGCGACCTCGCGGCACAGGGCAAGGCGGTGCTGATGGTGTCGAGCGAGCTGCCGGAGGTGATCGGCATGAGTGATCGGATTCTCGTGATGCACGACGGCGAGCTGGTCGCCGAGCTGCCGGCGGGTTCCGCGGAGCACGAGATCCTCGGCGCAGCCACGGGCGCGACGGTCGACGGGGGTGCACGATGAAGAGACTTCGGATCGACTCGACCGTCATCGTGCTCGGGATCCTCATCCTGACGCTCATCGTCGGCGCCATCCTCGTCGGCACCGTCGGTCGCAACTTCTTCAGCCCCGGCAACATCCGCGACATCCTCACCGGCATGAGCGTCCTCGGGCTCGTCGCGATCGGGCAGACCCTCGTGGTGCTGGGCGCGTCGCTCGACCTGTCGGTGACCTATGTCGTGAGTCTGTCGAGCCTCCTGGCGGCGACGATCATGAACGGCAACCCCGGGAACATCCCGGCCGCGGTCTCGATCACTCTGCTCGTCTGCGCCGGGATCGGTCTGGTCAACGGACTCATCGTCACCGTGCTGAAGGTCAACGGGTTCATCGCGACGCTCGGCGTGGGGCTGATCCTGCAGGGGATCCTGAACACCAACTTCGAGGGCTCGGCGGGCAGCGTGCCGTGGGAGTTCCAGCTCATCGGCGCCACCGGAGTCGGGCCCGTGCCGGTGTCGACGATCATCATGATCGCGCTCGCCGTCGTCGTCTGGCTGCTGCTGAACCGCACGCGCACCGGCGCCCACCTGTATGCGGTCGGCGGCGACCCCGAGATCGCGCGCCTGTCGGGGGTGCGCACCCGCCCGCCGCTGATCGCCGCGCACGTGCTGTGCTCCGTCTTCGCGGGCCTCGCCGGCCTGCTGCTCGCCAGCCGTCTCGGCGTCGGCAGTCCCACGGTCGGCCAGCAGGGCGGCTACGCGCTGCTGTCGATCGCAGCCGTCGTGCTCGGAGGCACCCTGCTGCTCGGCGGACGCGGTTCGATCTGGGGTGCCATCGGTGGCGTCGCGATCCTCGCGGTCGTCGACAACGTGATGAGCGTCATGCAGGTCAACCCGTTCCTGAAGGACGTCGTCCGCGGCGTGGTGATCGTCGCCGCGGTGGCCGTCTACAGTCGTCGGTCGATCGTCAGTCGCCGTCCGCGCTTCGGCGCCGGCGGCACGAGAACCGGGGGAGACGACGCCGCCAAGGCGGCCGAGTCCGAGATGGCGGCCGCAGCATCCGAACTCGCCGATACGAGCACCGTGGCGGAAGGAGGCCGGTCGTGAACGCTCTGCGCACACTCGTGAGCCCTCGGGGCGCGGTGTTCCTGCTGCTGGTGATCCTGCTCGTCGCCGTCATGATCCTCAACCCGAGCTTCGCGGAGCCGGGGCAGTTCATGAGGTTCATCCAGCGCGTCGCACCGATCGCCATCGTCGCGATCGGCCAGTACTTCGTCATCATCGCGGGCGAGTTCGACCTGTCGCAGGGCTCGCTGATCACCGCGCAGGTGATCGTCGCCGGCAACCTCGTCGGGCAGGACGACTCCCGCACCGTGCCCGTGCTGCTGCTCATGATCGTCTTCGGGGTGGTCGTCGGACTCGTGAACGGTGTCATCACCACGCTGCTCAAGGTGCCCTCCTTCATCGTCACGCTGGGCATGATGCTCGCCCTTCTCGGCGGCGTCATGTGGTGGACCGGGGGAGCGGCCACGGGCAACCCGGCTGACAGCTTCCGCGAGATCGGTCGTGGCGGCATCCGTGACGTGCCGGTGCTCGAGTTCATCCCCTGGGCGGTGTTCATCCTGATCGGGTGGCTCGCGCTGGGCATCTGGATCACCAAGCGCCCGCTCGGCAAGCTCCTCATCGCGGTCGGCGACAACTCGACCGCGGTCGACTTCGCCGGCGCGCGCAGCGCCTGGGTGACGACACGGGCGTTCGTGATCTCGTCGCTCTCGGCCACGCTCTCCGCCGTGCTGCTCGTGGGGTACGCCGGGGTGCATCCCTCGGTCGGCCGCGGCTACGAGTTCGTCGCCATCACCGCCGTCGTCCTCGGCGGGGTCGTGCTCGGCGGAGGCCGGGGATGGATCGTCGCGGCGGCGGCGGGAGCCTTCGCGCTCGAGGCCCTCTTCATGCTGCTGAACATCGCGGGGGTTCCTTCGACGCTGCGAGACGCCGTGCAGGGCGTGATCATCATCGCCGCAGTGGCGTACTCCGCGGTCGCCTTCCGGGCACGGCGCCGGCGAGGCCCGCAGCCGTCTCCGGACGTTCCGCGCACAGAGACCTCAGAACCCGTAACAACCAGCACCATCCACACAGAAACCAGAGGAGATTAGCAATGCGACGATCGATGAAGATCGCCACCGCAGGGGTGGCTCTCTTCGGCCTCATCGCGCTCGCCGGGTGTACGACAGACCCGTCCGTGGCGCCGGCGGAGTCGGAGAACCCGGAGGAGTCGGCCGAGACCACCGAATGGTTCGACCAGGAACTGTTCGACAAGCAGATGGAGGAGCGGGGTGTCGAGCCCCAGGGGCCGGCGACCGAGCCGTATCTCCAGCACATCAACGCCGAGATGGTCGACACGTCGGAGTTCGCCAGCGAGGGGCCCAAGAAGGCCTGCTTCGCGAACGCCTCGATCTCGAACCCGTGGCGGCAGACGGGCTGGATCACGATGAACGAGCAGCTCAAGTCGCTGCAGGAGGCCGGTGCGATCAGCGAGATGGAGACCCGCGACGCGCAGGATTCGGATGACACGCAGATCGCGGACATCGACTACTTCATCTCCGAGGGCGGCTGCGACGTCTTCCTCATCTCGCCCAACAGCACCGCGGCGATGACGCCGGCCGTCGAGCGCGCATGCGAGACCGGCAAGCCGGTGATCGTGTTCGACCGCGGCGTCGACACCGACTGCCCGGTCACGTTCATCCACCCGATCGGCGGATTCGCGTGGGGCATCGACACGGCCGAGTTCCTCATCGACAACCTCGAAGAGGGCGACAAGGTCGTGGCGCTGCGCATCCTCCCCGGAGTCGACGTGCTCGAGCACCGGTGGGCCGCTGCGGAGAAGCTCTTCGACGAGGCGGGGATCGAGGCCGTGGACTACTTCACGGGCGCCGACCCCGCGGAGATCAAGAGCATCATCAGCGACGAGCTCGCCAAGGGCGACGTGCAGGGAATCTGGATGGATGCCGGTGACGGCGCTGTCGCCGCGATCGAAGCCTTCGAAGATGCCGGCGCCGACTACCCGGTGATGACCGGCGAGGACGAGATGAGCTTCCTCCGCAAGTGGAAGGACACGGGTCTCACGGGCCTCGCCCCGGTGTACTCGAACTTCCAGTGGCGCACGCCGCTGCTCGCCGCGCAGATGATCTTCGCCGGCGAAGAGGTTCCGAAGGAGTGGGTGCTCCCGCAGAAGCCGATCACCGAAGCAGAGCTCGACGACTACCTCGCCGCCAACGAGGGAATGCCGGACGGGCACTACGCGAAGTTCGGCGGGGAGAACCTTCCCGGTTACCCGACCGTCTGGCAGGAACGCCAGATCCCGTAACCCGCGGTGATGCTCCCACCCTTCCCCTCTGCGCCTCGCGGATGGGAGGGTGGGAGCACTCGCGTCATCCCCGAAGGAGCAGGATGCCTCGCACGATCGCCGTCAACACGTGGGTGTGGACGTCTCCACTGACCGACGCGACTCTCGAGCCGCTCGCGCGGAAGGCGGCGGGGATGGGGTATCAGGCGCTCGAGCTTCCGCTCGAGAGCGTCGGGGACTGGGATCCGGCACGAGCCCGCGACGTGCTCGACGACCTCGGCCTCGCCGCGATCGTCGTCGGGGCCATGGGCCCTCGGCGCTCGCTGCTCGCGCAGGCCGGTGATGTCGGGGGCACGCAGGACTACCTGCGCTCGTGCATCGCGGCGGCCGCGACGCTCGGCTCCGCGGTGGTCGCCGGTCCCTTCTACGCACCCACCGGGGCTACCTGGCGGATGTCCGTCGAGGACCGTTCGCGAGTGGTGCGCGAGCTGCGCACGAACCTCGAGCCGGTCGCGGCCGAGGCCGCCTCCGCCGGGATCACCCTGGCCGTCGAACCGCTCAACCGCTACGAGACGAGCGTGCTCAACACGGTCGAGCAGAGCCTCGACGCGCTCGCACCCCTGCTCGGTGCGGGCATCGGGCTCGCGCTCGACACCTACCACCTGAACATCGAGGAGAAGAAGCCCGCGGAGGCCATCCGCGCGGCGGGCTCGGCGATCGCGCACGTGCAGGTGTGCGGCAGCGATCGGGGCGCCGTGGGCGACGACCACACGGACTGGCCGGAGATCCTCCGGGCCCTCGACGATGCGGACTATCGAGGGCCGCTCGGGCTGGAGAGCTTCACGGGCGAGAACGCGACGATAGCCGTCGCCGCATCCGTCTGGCGACCACTCGCGGCGAGCCAGGACGCGCTCGCCGCCCGCAGCATCCAGGCGCTGAGAGCGCTCGGCACCTGACCCGTCACGCGATACGAAGGAGTGTCCATGACCACGCACCCGGTCACCCTGTTCACCGGCCAGTGGGCCGATCTGCCGTTCGAGGAGGTCGCCCGGCTGGCGGCCGAGTGGGGATACGACGGCCTCGAGGTCGCAGCATCCGGCGACCATCTCGACCTGCGGCGAGCCGACGAGGACGACGCCTACGTCGCCTCGCGCCGCGAGATCCTCGACCGGCACGGTCTGCGGATCTTCGCGATCTCGAACCATCTCGCGGGCCAGGCGGTGTGCGACGCCCCCATCGACTTCCGTCACCAGGCGATCCTGCGCGACTACGTGTGGGGCGACGGCGACTCCGAGGGCGTGCGCGCCCGTGCGGCGGACGACATGAAGCGGGCGGCGCGGGTCGCGCGCAAGCTCGACGTCGACACCGTCGTCGGGTTCACCGGCTCATCGATCTGGCCCTATGTGGCGATGTTCCCGCCGGTACCGGCATCCGTCATCGAAGGCGGGTTCGAGGACTTCGCCGCGCGCTGGAACCCGATCCTCGACGTGTTCGACGGCGAGGGCGTGCGGTTCGCGCACGAAGTGCACCCCGGTGAGATCGCCTACGACTACTGGTCGTCCGCGCGGGCGCTGGAGGCGATCGAGCACCGTGGGGCGTTCGGATTCAACTGGGACCCGTCGCACATGATGTGGCAGAACATCGATCCCGTCGGGTTCATCGTCGACTTCGCCGACCGGATCTACCACGTGGACTGCAAGGACACCCGGATGCGACCGCACAACGGGCGTGCGGGCGTGCTCGGATCGCATCTGCCGTGGGGCGACCCGCGACGCGGGTGGGACTTCGTCTCGACCGGCCGCGGCGACGTGCCCTGGGAGGACGCGTTCCGCGCGCTCGAGGCGATCGGATACGACGGCCCCATCTCGATCGAATGGGAGGACGCGGGAATGGACCGCCTGCACGGCGCGCCGGAGGCCCTCGCCTACGTGCGGTCGCTGCTCTGGCCCGCGCCCACCGCCGCGTTCGACGCCGCCTTCAGCAGCCAGCAGACCGGAGATCCCGCATGACCATCCAGCACACCGTCGTCTTCCGCCTCGTGCACGAGGCGGGCAGCCCCGAGGAGCGCGAGTTCCTCGCGACGGGCAGAGCGGTGCTCACGTCGATCCCCGGTGTCGAGGACTTCACGATCCGTCGCCAGGTGAGCCCGAAGAGCGACCTCGAGCATCAGTTCTCGATGGTGTTCCGCGACCGCGATGCGTACCGCTCCTACGACGCGCACCCCGCGCACACGGCGTTCGTCTCGGAACGCTGGGTGCCCGAGGTCGCGGCGTTCCAGGAGTATGACTTCGAGGAGTGACGACGTGACCGGCGGCGCGGATCAGACCGAGTCGCGCAGCTTCACCAGGCGCTCGTGGCCGGTCTCCTCGAGCTCCGCGATGCTCTCGCGCGACTTGAGGAAGTCCGAGAACGAGCGGTAGCCGAGGGCCTTCTCGCTGAACGACGGGTCCATGCGACGCATGTGCGTCTTCACCGCCGAGCTGTGCAGCCACTCGTCGGCATCGGCCTTGTCGTGCCCGAGGCGCAGCGCGCGATGCAGCAGCTCCGTCGCCTCGCCCTGCTCGGTGCCCTCTCCGTGCTCGTCGAGCTTCGCGGACGACGACGGTGCCGCAGCGGTCGCCGCCGCTGCGGCGGCCTTCGCCTTGGCGGCCTTCGTCGGCGGTCGCGACTTGGCCTTCGCGGCGGGCTCGGCGGCCGGCTCGGCCACAGGCTCGACGGCGACCTCGGGAACGGTGACGACGGGCGCGGGCGCGGTCTTGCTCGGGCGCACCACACCGGGAAGCGAGTCGTACGCTTCGAACTCGTCGCACGCGGCGGCGAGGGACTTCGCGGTGGACCCCGCGACGCCGACGCCGATGACGTAGCGACCCAGACGCTTGCAGCGCTGTGCGAGCGGGACGTAGTCGCTGTCTCCGGCGACGATCACGACGTGCGTGAGGTCGGGCAGACGGAACATGTCCTCGACCGCGTCGACGGCGAGGCGGATGTCCGCGCCGTTCTTCGCGTAGGCGGCGGCCGGGAACAGCTGCACGAGGTCGACGGCGCGGGCCACGAGCTGCGACCGGTAGACCGCGTTCACGGGCGACGACCAGTCGGCGTACGCCCGGGTGAGCACGAGCGTGCCGAAGGAGGCCGCGTAGTCGATGATCGCGCCGACCTCGATCATGGCGCGGGACAGCCGCTCCGTGACCTCCGGATCGGTCGGGTTCTCGGTGATCCGCTGGCGGTCCTTGCCATAGGCGTTCCGTCCGTGCACACGGTCGTACCAGGAGATGACGATGTTGTCGAAGTCCAGGTAGACGGCGACGCGGGCGTCGGTGGCCTCAGCCATGGTTCACTCCTTCGCGCGGGTAGCGCACGCCGATCTGCGCGCGGATCTCGTCGAGGGTGCCCATGATCGCGACGCTCTGGGCGATCGGCAGGATGTCGCCCTCGAGCACGCCGTCACCCACGAGGCGCTCGGCCGCGAGGGCCTGGTACTGCATGCCGCGACCGTCGACCTCGGACACGTACTCCTCGACGACCGTGCCGTCCGGCTGCACGACGCGGAACGTGGTGGGGGTGTACCAGACGCGGTCGAGGTCGATGCGCGCCGTCGTGCCGATGATGCTCGCCGCGTCGGGGCCCGCGGCACGCGACGACGAGAGCGTCGTCGAGATCGCTCCGCCGTCGTGCGTCATGACGGTGGCGACCTCGGCATCCGCTCCGGTCTCGATCAGGCGCCCGACGGCGTGGATGCCGGTCGGGGCGCCGAGGATGTCCCACACGAAGGAGATCGGGTAGATCCCGAGGTCGAGGAGGGCACCGCCGCCGAGCTCGAGGGCGTTGAGGCGGTGCTCGGGGTCGGAGGGGAGCAGCTGGGTGTGGTCGGCGCTCACGGCGCGGATCTCACCGAGGGTCCCGGCGGCGATGATCTCGCGGATGCGGGCCATGTGCGGCAGGTAGCGCGTCCACATCGCCTCCATCGCGAGCAGACCCCGGTCGGCGGCCAGACGCTGCAGGTCCTCCGCCTCCGAGTGGTTGAGGGTGAACGCCTTCTCGACCAGCACGTGCTTGCCGGCTTCGAGCGCGAGGCGGGCATTCTCATGATGCATCGGGTGCGGGGTCGAGACGTAGATGATGTCGACCTCGGGGTCGGCGACGAGCGCCTCGTACGAGGGATGCGCGCGCGGGATGTCGAAGCGGGCGGCGAAGGCGTCGGCCGATTCCTGCGAGCGCGAGCCGACCGCCACGAGATCGAGCCCGGCGGTGCGCAGATCGGATGCGAACGCGCCGGCGATGCCGCCGGTCGCGAGGATTCCCCAACGAAGACCAGTCATCATCTCAGCGTAGGGGGTGGAGGCTGAGCACGGGGTGTTCAGACCAGGGCATCCGGGGGCGGCCGGAACGGATGCCGTTCAGACGAGCGCGAGCGCGCGGTCGAGGTCGGCGATCAGATCGCTCGGATCCTCCAGCCCGGCCGACAGGCGCTTCGTGGCGAACTCGGTCATGCGGTCAGCACCGCGGTGCCCAGAGCGCGGGGGAGGAGGTCGTGGTCATGGTCCCATCCTCCGATCGGGCTCCGACACTCGGGGAGGATGTGTCGCCGTGTTGCGCTCCGTTTCGCTGCGCTTCCCCGCCGATTGGCCGGCTCCCGAGCCCGCTCATACTTTCGGGTGCATGACCGAACCCCTCATCATCGGCGCCATGGTGCGCACTCTCGGCGCGTATCCCTCCGGCTGGCGTCAGCCGGGCGCGCATCGCGACCCCTCGGACGATGCCGAGATCCTCCGCCGCATCGCGCGAGAGGGAGAGGACGCGGGGCTCGACTACCTGTTCTTCGGCGATTGGCTGGCCACCGGGCCGGACCTCGAATTCCGCGACCCGTACCTGCTCGCGCGGATCGACCCGGTGAGCGCCGTGCTGTACCTGGCCGGGGTCACCTCTCGCATCGGCCTCATCGCGACGGTGAACACGACCTACGCCGATCCGTATGCGACGGCGCGCTCGCTCGCATCCCTCGACCTGCTGACAGGCGGTCGCGCCGGCGTCAACCTCGTCACCGGAGCCGAGCCACGAGCCGCGGGCAACCACGGTCGCGAAGCGCACGCCGACAACGAGAGCCGATACGACCGCGCCGAGGAGTTCGTCGTCGCCCTGCGCCGTCTGTGGGACTCGTGGAGCGAGGACGCCTGGATCGCGGATGCCGCACGCGGCGTGCTCATCGACCCGGACGGGCTCCGGGGTGCGGACCTCCGGGGCGAGCACGTGCGCGTCTCCGGGCCGCTGAACGTCGCCCGCCCGCCGCAGGGGCGGATCCCTCTCGTGCACGCCGGCACCTCGCCGCGGTCGCGCGCGCTCGCCGCGACCGAGGCCGATCTCGCGCTCATCGCCGCCCCGAACATCGCCGATGCGATCGCCACCCGGCGGCAGCTGCGCGAGATCGCGCTCCGATCAGGCCGCTCGCCCGAGGGGCTGGCGGTGATCGCGCCCGTGCTTCCTGTGGTCGCACGGACGGATGCCGACGCTCACCGCATCGTCGAACGGCTGCTCGCGCTCGTCCCGCTCGACGAGGGGCATCAGTCGTCCCGCACGGCATTCCCCGCGAACAGATCGGTCGTCGCGCTGGCCGACGCCCTGGGCGTCGGCGCCGACGAACCGCTGCGTTCCGCCGGCTTCGACGAGGTCGTGACCCGCGATCAGGCCGGGCGCCTCGGGGAGGCAGGAGCGGCGCTGATCGAGCGCCTGCGACTCATCGCCGGACTCCGCGTCGGGGATGACGGCGAGACGGCGCTGACCTGGCGCCACCTCGTCGCGGCCCATGCCGTGCCTGCCGCATTCGTGGTCGGCGACGCCGCGACGATCGCGGACCACTTCGAGACCTGGCGCGACCAGGGTGCAGCTGACGGGTTCAACGTGCTCTCCGCGTTCCAGCCCGCACAGTTCGAGGCCTTCACCCGCCTCGCCGCGCCCGAACTGCGTCGACGGGGCCTGCTCGGTCGCAGCGACGGAGCGCCCACCCCGCTGCGGGACCGTCTCGGCGTCGGCGGCGGCGAGGTCGGCAGCGAGCAGCGTGCCGCATCATCGCTTCTCGTCCGCTGAACCGCGTCATCCATTACGTCGGATTGCGTCTGGTGACCCGTCATGACGCCTCGTGACAGGCCGGGTCCGCACATGACGACCCCATTCGCGTCACGACCGTGAGAGTCCCTAGCGTGACGTTCACCCGCACACCGAACCACAGCATCCCGTCCAGGAGGACCCGCATGAACCGCCGTCTCATCCGCGCAGCCGCCGTCGCGCTTCCGCTCGTCCTCGCGGCGGGGCTCGCCGCCTGCGCGTCCTCGCCGGCCCCGAGCGGCGCCTCCGCCGACGCGGGCGACCCCGTCACCGGGGGAACGCTGACCTATCTGGAGCACCAGACCTTCACGAACCTCTACCCGCCGCAGGCCGGGTTCTACCCGAACGGAGGCGTGGTCAACAACATCGCCGCGCGCCTGACGTGGCAGAACCCCGACTCGCTCGAGATCGAGCCGTGGATCGCCTCGGCCTGGACCGTGAACGACGACGCCACCGAGTACACGTTCGACCTGCGCCCCGACGTCACCTTCTCGGACGGGACGCCGCTGGACGCCGCGGCCGTGGCGAAGAACTTCGACACGTACGGCCTCGGCGACCCCGAGCGCGGCCTCACGGTCTCCGAGGCGATCAACAACTACGCCTCGAGCGAGGTCGTCGACGACGACACGGTCACCTTCCGCTTCTCGGCCCCGGCCCCCGGGTTCCTGCAGGCGACGTCGACCATCAACTCCGGCCTGCTCTCGCCCGAGACGCTCGACGGCACCATAGAGGACTTCGGAGCGGGCAACGCCGAGGAGATCATCGGCGCCGGGCCTTTCACCCTCACCGACGAGAAGCTGGGCACAGAGTTCACCCTCACCGCCCGCGAGGACTACGCGTGGGCGCCGGAGAGCGCCGAGAACCAGGGCCGTCCGTACGTCGACGCCGTGCACGTGCTCGTCACCCCCGAGGACTCCGTGCGCATCGGATCGCTGCTCGCGGGTCAGGCCGACTACGTCCGCTACGTGCAGGCCTTCGACGAGGACCGGGTCGAGAGCGCGGGCTTCACGCTGTACGCACCGCAGACCCGTGGCGTGAACAACTCCATCTCGCTGCGTCCCGAGAACCCGCTGCTGAGCGACATCAGGGTGCGTCAGGCGCTCGTCGCCGCGGTCGACGCCCAGGAGGTCGTCGACACCCTGTTCACCGAGAACTACCCCGTCGCGACCTCGGTGCTGTCGCAGGAGGCGCTCGGATACAAGGACGAGTCGGAGCACTACGCATACGACCCCGACAAGGCCGAGAAGCTGCTCGACGAGGCGGGCTGGACGGCCGGGTCCGACGGCATCCGCGAGAAGGACGGCGAGCGCCTCGCGATCACCGTGTACGAGGCCGCACCGCAGCCGCTGTCGAAGCAGACGCTCGAGCTCGTCGCCCAGCAGCTCGCGAAGGTCGGTGTGGAGCTCACGGTCAAGCCGGCGGATGCCGGGTCGTATGCCGAGGACACCCGTGACCCGCTCAAGACGGGCTTCTACCACTCGATGGTCGGCCGGGCCGACTTCGACGTGATCAAGAGCCAGTACTACACGAAGAACCGTGACGCGCTGATCTCGAACGACGCCGAGCTCGACGCCCTGCTCGAGGCGGTCGCCTCTGAGCCGGACACCGAGAAGCGAGCGGCGGCCTCGCAGGCCGTGCAGGACTACATCGCCGAGCAGGCCTACGTCATCCCGCTGTTCGAGGAGCCGCAGGTCTACGGCGCCGCCACCTACGTGCACGGTGTGGACTTCGAGTCGGTCGGTCGCCCCACCTTCTCGGGCGTCTGGCTCGCCGAGCACTGAGCATGACTGAGACGGTGCACCGATGAGCTTCGTCCTCCGACGAGCTGGGCAGGCCGCGATCGTTCTGATCGCGGCCTTCACGGCCACTTTCTTCCTCCTGCAGCTGCTGCCGGGGGATGCGATCCTGATCAAGTTCTCCGACCCCAGCCTCGGGCTGTCGCCGGAGCAGCTCGACGGCATCCGCGCCACCTACGGCACCGATCTGCCGTGGTGGCAGCAGTACGTGCACGCGGGTCTCGGATTCGCGGCCGGTGACTTCGGCTACTCGACACAGTTCGGCACCCCGGTGCTGGAGATGCTCGCCGAGGCACTGCCGTCGACCGTGCTGCTCGCGTCGCTGGGGCTCGTGGTCGCGCTGCTGATCGCCGTGCTCGTCGCAGGGCTCTCGTCTCTCGCGCCGTTCGCGTGGCTGCGCGACGGCATCCGTCAGGTGCCGGGGCTGTTCGTCGCGGTGCCGGTGTTCTGGCTCGGCATCCTGCTGATCCAGGTCTTCTCGTTCGGTCTCGGGTGGGTGCCGATCGTCGGCGCCGACCCTGTCGCCGGGCTCGTCCTTCCCGTGCTGACCCTCGCCGTGCCGATCTCCGCTCCGCTCGCCCAGGTGCTGGTGCGCGCCATCGATCAGGTGCAGGCGCAGCCGTTCATCACCGTCGTCCGTGCCAAGGGCGCGCCGCCGTCGTGGGTGCTCACCCGGTCGGTCGCGCGCAACGCGGCCCTGCCGACGCTCACGATCGCCGGGGTGCTGTTCGGCGAGCTCGTGGGAGGGGCCGTGGTCACCGAGACCGTGTTCGGTCGCACCGGCATCGGCCGCCTCACCGAGCAGGCCGTGTCGAACCAGGACATCCCGGTGCTGCAGGGCGTCGTGCTGCTGTCGGCCCTCGGCTTCGTGCTCATCAGCTTCGCCGTCGACCTCGTCACCCCGCTGATCGATCCGCGCCAGCGCGCCCTCTCGAAGTCAGGAGCATCGGCATGACCGTCGCCGCCGTGGCCGCATCCGTCGACACCCCGCCCGAGACACCGCAGCAGGATGCCGCAACGCTCACCCGATCGCCTCGACGCGCGCGCGGACTGCTCGCTCTGCCGTGGGGGCTCTACCTCGCGATCGCCGTCGTCTCGCTCGCCGTGCTCTGGGCGCTGATCCCCGGGGTCTTCGCACCCGGCGACCCTCTCACCGGCACCCCCGCCGACAAGCTGCTGCCACCGAGCGCGGCGCATCTCTTCGGCACCGACACGCTCGGTCGCGACCTGTTCGGCCGCGTCGTCCACGGCGCCGTGCACTCGCTCTCGGGAGCGCTCATCGCCGTCACCGTGGGCCTCGCGCTCGGGACGATCCTCGGTGCGATCGCCGGCGCGATCGGCGGCGTCGTCGACGACATCCTGATGCGCGTCGTCGACGTGCTGCTCGCCATCCCCGGCCTGCTGCTGTCGCTGTCGGTGATCATCCTCCTCGGCTTCGGCACGGTGAACGCCGCGATCGCCGTGGGCCTCGGCAGCGTCGCCGCCTTCGCCCGCCTGATGCGGTCGGAGGTCGCCAGAGTGCGCCGCAGCGAATACGTCGAGGCGGCGTACGGCAGCGGGGGCACCTTCTTCACCGTGCTCCGTCGCCATGTGCTGCCGAACTCGCTCACGCCGATCGTCGCGCTCGCCGCCCTGCAGTTCGGCACCGCGATCCTCGCGATCTCGACCCTCGGATTCCTCGGTTACGGTGCTCCGCCACCCACCCCCGAATGGGGGCTGCTGATAGCCGAGGGGCGCAACTACATCGCGACCGCCTGGTGGCTCACGGCACTGCCAGGACTCATCGTGGTTGTCGTCGTGCTCAGCGCCAACCGCATCTCGCACCGCATCGGAAGGAACCCGCGATGAGCGTGCTCACCGTCGACGGCCTCGCCGTCTCGTACGCCACCCGAGCCGGTCGCCGGGAGGTGGTGCATGGGGTCTCCTTCGAGATCGCCGAGGGAGAGGCACTCGCGCTCGTGGGCGAATCGGGATCGGGCAAGTCCACCACCGCGCACGCCCTGCTCGGCCTGCTGCCCGAGGGCGGCAGAGTCGACGGCGGCACGGTGCGCCTCGGCGAGCTCGACATCTCGGGCTGGACGGATCGCGCACTGCGCGGCATCCGGGGTCCGGAGATCGGACTCGTGCCGCAGGACCCGGTGACCTCGCTCGATCCCGTGCGCCCGATCGGCGCCCAGGTCGAAGAGGTGCTGAAGCTGCACGGCCACCGCGATCGTCGCTCGCGGCGCGCGCGGGTGATCGAGCTCCTCGACCGGGTCGGCATCGATGATCCGGACCTCCGAGCGCGGCAGTACCCGCACGAGCTCTCGGGCGGTATGCGCCAGCGTGTGCTGATCGCCTCGGCCATCGCGCTGCGGCCACGGCTGCTGATCGCCGACGAGCCCACGAGCGCTTTGGACGCGACCGTGCAGCGCAAGGTGCTCGATCTGCTCGACGAGCTGCGTCGAGAGGAAGGCACGAGCATCCTGCTGGTCACCCACGACCTCGGCGTCGCGGCCGACCGCGCCCAACGGCTCGTCGTGCTGAAGGACGGCCGCATCGTCGAGCAGGGAGCGAGCGCCCAGGTGCTCGCGGCACCCTCGGACGGATACACGAAGCAGCTCCTCGCGGACGCCCCGGCGTTCACGACGGGGTTCCGCCGCCCCGAGGCTCCGCCCTTCCTGCGGGATGCCGCGACGGTCGCGGCCGAGAACCCGTTCGCGATCACCGCGACCGGTCTCATCAAGGAGTTCAGGGTCGCGGGGCGTGAGCGATTCCGGGCCGTCGACGACGTGTCGTTCCGGGTGCGCCGGGGCACGACGCACGCGCTGGTCGGCGAGTCCGGATCGGGCAAGACGACCACCGCGCGCCTCATCACGCGCTTCCATGAACCGGATGCCGGGGCCATCGAGATCGACGGCGAAGACGTGACCGGCCTGTCGGGCCAGCGTTTGCGCGCGCTGCGCCGGCGCATCCAGCTCGTCTACCAGAACCCCTTCGCATCGCTGGATCCGCAGCAGCAGGTCGTCGACATCATCGCCGAGCCGCTGCAGAACTTCGGGGTGGGCTCCCGCTCCGACCGCAGGGATCGGGCGCTCGCCCTGATCGACAGGGTGTCGCTGCCGAGCGACCTCGCGCAGCGCACACCGCGTGAGCTCTCGGGTGGGCAGCGACAGCGGGTCGCGATCGCCAGGGCCCTCGCGATCGACCCCGAGATCGTCGTGCTCGACGAGGCGGTGTCGGCCCTCGACGTCACGGTGCAGGCGCGCATCCTCGAACTGCTCACCTCGCTGCAGGCCGAACTCGGTCTCACCTACCTCTTCATCTCGCACGACCTCGCCGTGGTGCGCAGGATCAGTCACACCGTCTCGGTGATGCGCCGCGGGCGGATCGTCGAGGAAGGCGTCACCGAGGAGCTCTTCCACGACCCCAGCACGACTACACCCGGGAGCTGCTCGCGGCCGTCCCCGGACGAACGGAGCAGCCCGCATGACCGCACCCACGATCGCCTTCTTCACCCGGCTGCTCGACGACGCGTCGCCCGCCGAGCGCTACGCGCTGGCCACCGAGCAGATCCGGCACGCCGAACGGCACGGCGTCGGTCGCGCCTGGGTCGCACAGCACCACTTCCGCGCCGCGGAGGGCGGCCTGCCCTCGCCGCTCGTCTATCTCGCGAACGTGGCCGCGCAGACCTCGCGCATCCGTCTCGGCACCGGGGTCGTCACGCTGCCGCTCGAAGATGCGGTGCGTGTCGCGGAAGACGCGGTGGTCGCCGACCTGCTCTCGGGCGGACGCATCGACCTGGGGCTCGGCAGCGGCGGAACCCCCTCGTCCTTCGTGCCGTTCGGTGAGGACGTGCGCGACAAGGCGCCCACCTACGACCGCAAGCTGCGACTGCTGCTCGACGCGCTCGCGGGGCGGGACATCGGCGCCGACAACACCCTCTATCCGGATGCCGGCACTCTGGGCGACCGCATCTGGCAGGCGACCTTCTCGGCCCCCGGAGGCCATCGCGCCGGCATCCACGGGCATGGCCTCCTGCTCTCGCGCACTCAGCCGCGGTCGACGGACGCGCTGCACGCCCCGCTCTCGGCGCTGCAGGATCCGATCATCGACGCGTACCTCGAGGCTCTCCCCGACGGCGTCGCCCCGCGTGTCACCGCCTCGCGGACCGTGTTCGTCGCGGATGACCGCGCGGAGGCCCTGCGCTTCGCTGAGGTCGGGCTGCGTCGTGCCGCCGAGGGGTTCCGCCGACAGGGCCAGACGATCCCCGGCGACACCCTCGATGAGCTGATCGTGGCCCTCGACACCCACCTCGGCACCCCGGAGGAGGTCGCCGAGTCCCTCGCCGCAGACGCCACGCTCGACAGGGCGACCGAGGTCGCGTTCCAGGTGCACTCGGTCGACGCCCCGCACGAGCACGTGCTGCGCTCGATCGAGCTCTTCGCAGAGCAAGTCGCCCCCGCTCTCGGATACACCCTCACCGACACCATCAAGGAGAAGGCATGACCACCGACATCGTCGATCAGATCGTAGGGGTGACGCCCGAGCTCGATGCGCTGCGGCGCCGTCGGCCCGTCACCAGGGAGCAGCTGCAGGCGAGCTTCGACGCGCTCTTCGCGCCGGTGTCGACGGAGGAGGTGTCGCAGGCCGAGCGCGAGCTGATCGCCGCTTTCGCGACGCGCCTCGCCGGCGACGCGGATGCGACGGCCGAGTTCTACGCAGACCGAGCCCTGGCTGTGGACCCGCAGCGCGCCACCGTCGTGATCGCCGAGGCCACGAACGCTGCGGTGACCGGGCCCTTCGGCTCGTACACCGAAGCGGGACTGCAGGGCGAGAACACCGAGGGCGAGCGCTACGCGCCGTCGCCCGAGGTCGCAGAGGCGCTCGGCGGGCGGGTCGCCGCCGCGCTCGCGCACACGCACCTGCTCGTGTTCCGGCCGCGCGAATCCGCGGCCGTCGACATCCAGCGGCTGGTGGATGCGGGGTGGTCGGTCGACGGCATCGTCACCCTCTCGCAGCTCGTCTCGTTCCTCGCGTTCCAGCAGCGCGTCATCACGGGCCTGAGGGTTCTCTCCGCCGCCGGCATCGCCTCGGCATCCGACTCCGAGGAGGAGGCAGCATGACCGAGCTTCTGCGCGATGACGCACCGCACCCCGAGGCGTTCACGCGGGCCGAGGTGGGGTGGACCCCGCATCTGCCGCCGCTCGCGGAGGAGGAGCTGACCGAGCGCCACTACGACGGTCTCGTCGACGCCTCTCGGGCGAAGAACGACTACTTCCGGCTGCTGGCGCGCGACCCCGAGGTGCTCAAGGCGCGCACGCTCGTCGACAAGGACATCTTCTACAACGCCAAGGAGGGTCTTCCCCGGGCCGAGCGCGAGCTCTCGGCGACCGCGGCTTCGCGTCACAACGGCTGCGTGTTCTGCGCCTCGGTGCACTCGCGCTTCGCGGCGCACCACAGCAAGCGGCTCGACGACGTCGATCTCCTGCTGGATCAGGGAGTAGACGCCGACCTCGGGGAGCGGTGGAACGCGGTCGTCGCGGCCTCCGTCGCCCTGACCGACACGCCCAGCACCTTCGGCGCCGACGAGATCGCCCGGCTGCGGGCGGCGGGACTCGACGACCTCGAGATCGCCGATGTGATCCACGGCGCCGCGTTCTTCAATTGGGCGAACCGTCTGATGCTGTCGATCGGGAGGCCGGTCGCACCCGTCTGATCGGTCGAGAGATCAGCACCGGCCCACCTCTGACGTGTCACCGTCGGGGGTGGGCTGGTGTCCTTTTGCGAGAGTATCGGCATACTTCTTGCTGTCTCCATATGACGACGTATCGCTTGCTAACGTCGACGCATGGCAGTCGCGGGCGGAGCATTCTACGAAGTCGATACCGACGTGCTGCGTGCGATGGCGTCGAAGGCACGTCGCATCGTCGGCGAGCTGGGCTCGTCCGATGCCGCGAAGCCTGCTGACGCCGGACACGAGTGGGTCGTCGCAGCCGCGACGCGTTTCAGCAGCGCATGGTCCGACGGGCTCTGCGTCCGTGTGGCCGACACCGAAGACTTCGCAGACAGGTTGAGCACGACCGCTCGGATCTTCGACGAAGGCACCGATGCGGCGAAGGTCGAAGTCGACGCGATGATCTGGGACGACTGATGGAGCTGGGGCAGACCCAGTCGGCGGCGGACCTCGTGCCGGGCTCGGTGTCCGAGGTCAGGGCGACCGCGGAAGCGTGGAAGGCTCGTGGCGCTGAAGCGACCCGTGTACGCGATGACCTCGCCACGCTGGATGACGACGGCACGTGGAGAGGCGCTGCCTACGACGCCTACCTCGACCGGTTCGAGCGGCAGCTGCTGCACTGGAAGCATGCGGGCGAGGCGCTCCGCGCGGGTGCGAGCGTACTGTTCACGTGGGCCGACGCGTTGCAGTGGGCGCAGGACGAAGCCGACCGTGCGATCACTCTCTGGAACGAGGCAGAGCAACAGGCTGCTGCGGCGCTGGCCGCCCACCGTGCACACGTGCGGGAGTTGCGCGTCGGGCAAGGGCTCCGGCACCCCGAGGCCGACGTGCCCTTCGTCGATCCGTCAGGTCCTGCACACGATGAAGCGCGGGAGGTCCTGTTCAACGCCCGGGCGACTCTCGAGGTCTATGCGCGCGACTGCGCGATCCGGTTGGACGATGCCGCGGATGCGGCGCGGATTCCGCTGACCGACGCGGAGGCCGCGACACGAACACAGCACGCGACGACCGAGGTGATCGTCAACCTCGGTGTCGTCCAGCCGTTCCGAGCCACGATGGACATGCTCGCGATCTCGGCGCAGACGCTCTGGGAGCACCCCGACATCATCCTCGAACTCCTGGGCGGCGCTGCCACCTTCCTCGGCGGCGCGGCGCTGGCAGCCGGAGGCGGGGCCATCACCTTCACCGGAGCCGGTGCGCTGGCAGGTTCGCCCGCACTGGTCGTCGCCGGAGTCGGAGTGGCCGGTGCAGGCGCGACGATGATGGGCGACGCCGCCGGCCGATGGCTCACCGAGAGCTACGGCGTCAGCGACCGAGTCCGCGGCCTCGACCGCGGCGATGGACGCGACGACGCGGGGACGTTCGCGAATGGCCAGAAGGATCCGCTGTGGGTTGATAAAGAGAAGATCGGCCTCACGGAGTATGCCCAAGACTTCGAAGTCGAGGTGATCCGCTCGAAGATCAAAGTCGACTACGAGGGTTCTCCGCAGAATGGGCGCTTCTACGACGGGCTTGTGAAGAATACCGACGGGCCGAATACCTATACGGGTGTGGAGGTGAAGTCCGGCAGTGCTATCGAGGCATACAACAGGCCAGGAAGCACGCAGCGACAGTTCGATGACGTTGTGAACGCGGGTACACCAGCGCACGGAAAGATGGACGGCGAGGACATCCTCCTCACACGGGTGGACAGTAAGGACATTCCATGAGAGCACCGTTTACGCACGGCGAGCAGTCTCCCAGCGGGATGCGGGGGTGGGTGACGGACGGTTATCGCCCGATCCCCGATCACCTGCGCCTCATGCTGGGACATCTTGACGGCGACGGTAAGTACACGTACATCATCTGGCCGGGCTCCGATCCTTCGAGCACCATCGGATTCCGCGTGCCGGCAGATGATTCGTTCATGCAGGCCGCAGGCTCCGCGGACGCTATGACTGTCGAGGTGCGGCTTCCCGGCCCCGACGGTGAGTCGCACCTGTACTCGGTCGGACGGCCCGAGCCCGCAGACGGCACGACCACCCTCATCCCCATCAGCGACGACCGCGCGGTGCGCGTGTTCTCGAACGAGATCTTCACCGCCGACGAAGCCGCAGTGATCTTCTACACGTACTACCTCACCGATGCCGTCTCGCAGCCCTACGTGCTTCGCGAGCTGGATCTCTCCAACGAACTCTCGGAGGAACGATGACGCTCTATGGACCCTTCGTCCAGGCCGCGAACGACGGTCGCACCGGCTGGCTGGCCGACGAGCATCTCACGATTCCCGAACGGCTCCGACGCACGCTGGAGTGGCTGGACGCCCGCAAGGACTACACGTACTCGATCTGGCGCGGCGCTGACCCCACAAGGATCGACGGCTACCACGAGCAGGCGAATGAATTCTTCATGCAGGCCGCGGGCTCGGCTGATGCGATGACGGTGGAAGCGCGGCTCCTCGGCGCCGACGGGGAGAGCCATCTGTACACGATCGGCCGGCCCGAGACCGCTGACGGCACGACCACTCTCATCCCTATGAGCGACGACCGCGCGGTACGAGTGTTCTCGAACGAGATCTTCACCGCCGACGAAGCCGCGGAGATCTTCTACACGTTCTACCTCACCGAAGCCGTCTCGCCGCCCTACGTCCTGCGTGAGCTCGACCTCGCACTGGAACTCTCGGAGGAACGATGAAGGTCGCTGTTCGTCACGACGCCGTGGCACAGACCGTCGCCGAGCTCGCGCTCACCGTGAAAGCCATCGAGCACGAACTCGACGCCTTCGATTCCGAGGCGACGCTACTGAAATCGACCTGGGACGGGGAAGCGCAACGGGCCTATGACCGTGCCCAGCGGGAGTGGTCGAACGCGCTCGAGAGCATGAGAGCGTTGCTGGCCGAAGCCACGCGCCGACTGATCGCCGCGAACTCCCTCTCCATGGCGACGGCGTCCACGGCTGCCCGCGTCTGGTCCTGAGCGGCCTACGGGATCAGCACGATCTTGCCCGAGGCGGCTCCGGACTCCATGAGCTCATGAGCGCGTGCCGCCTCGCTCAGCGGCAGTTCCGGGCCGAGCTCGATCGTGAAGTCGCCCGCCGCCAGCAGGTCGACGGTCGCGCCGAGGGCCTCCGCGCGCCACGCGAGCTCCTGCTCAGTGAGCGGCACCGGTGAACCGCCCGAGAACGCCCGGATGCCGAACGACGCGGCATCGGGGCCGCGGACGATCGTCGCGATGCGCTCGCGGTCGGCGACGAGCTCGAGCGACACCTCGATGGCCTCATCGGTCCCCGCGCAGTCGAGCGCGACCGTCACCCCGACGGGTGCGGCCTCGCGTACGCGCTCCAGCAGCCCGTCTCCGTATGCGACCGGGATCGCACCGAGGTCACGCAGCTGATCGTGTCTGGCCGGGCTTGCGGTCGCGATGACGGTGGCGCCCCAGGCGACGGCGAACTGCACGGCTGCCTGGCCGACCGAGCCCGAACCGCCGTGCACGAGAAGCACGTCGCCGTCCGTGACTCCGAGCGAGCGGAGCGCCTGATAGGCGGTGCCGGCGGGGATGCCGATGCCGGCCCCCTCCGCTGCGGTGACGGAATCGGGTAGCGCGACGAGCTTGTCGACCGGTACGGCGAGCATGCTCGAGTAGGTGCCGACCGTGTCGCGGATCGCGACGCGGTCGCCCACCGCGAATCCGTCGACGTCGTCGCCGAGCGATTCGATGACCCCGGCGCCGTCGAACCCGACGGCACGCGGCTCGGTGATCGGCGGTGAGGGGCGCTTCGCGCTGCGGAGCTTGGCGTCGATCGGGTTGGCACCCGCCGCCTCGATGCGCACTACGGCCTCGCCGCTGAGCGCGATCGGATCGGGGATCTCGATCAGGTGCAGCACATCAGGAGAACCGAACTCTGTGTAGACGATCGCGCGAGCCATGGATTCAGGCTACCCCCGAGACGACAGCACCTTCATGATCCGCTGCGGAGAGACGGGCTGCGCGGTGCCGAGACGCTGCGCGAACACGCTCACCCGGTACTCCTCGAGCAGCCAGCGGGTCTCGACCAGGGCCGGCGGCGCGTCGGCGGGCAGCGGGATCGCGCCCCCGGCATCCTCGAAGGCCTTCGCCATGCGCTCGAACTCGCTCATGCGGGTGCGGTCCTTGCCGGGCTCGTTCGCGAGCGTCTTCAGCCGCTCGAGCATCCCGTCCAGGTATCGCGGGAAGTGCGTGAGGCGCTCGACGCCCGCCGCCGAGATGAACCCGGGGTGCAGGAGTCCCGAGAGCTGCGTGCGGATGTCGTTCAGCGGCCCGAGCAGTGCGAGGGAGTTCTGCGAACGGATGCCGCGCTCGACATCGCGGGTCTTCGTGAGGATGCGAGCGACGAGCGACACGCAGGCGAAGAGGTCGTCGACGAGCGACGCCGACACCGCGTCGCGCACGCGCACGAACTCGGCCTCGGTGCGCACGAGGCCGCCCGGCGCCAGCCGATCGATCGTGCTCTGGACGACCGCGGCCCGGCAGTCCTCGATGAGCGCGGCGGCCGACTGGTAGGGCGACGCGGCGAGTGCGAGCTTCTCCTGGCTGGTGAGGTGCTGCTGCACGTACGACGAGGGCGAGGGCACACCGAGCAGCACGAGGCGCAGCACGCCCGCCCGCGTGGCGGTGGCGGCGGCATCCGCCGTGGACTCGACGCGCACCGAGACGGTCTTCCCCTGGTCGACGATCGCCGGGTACCCGCGCACCACTCCGCCGGCCACGCGGGTGTCGAGCACCTCGGGCAGTTCGCCGAACGTCCAGGCGGTGAGGCCGTCCTTCTCGATCGAGGTGGCGGCGGCAGCGGGCTGCGGTCCCTTCGAGGGGCCGGGGCGGCGGGGCGGGGTCGCGATCGACCGGGCCACGCTGCTGCGCGCACGGTCGGCGAGCTCGGCCTGCAGCGCACCGAGGTCGCGGTTCGATCCCGCGACGCGCCCGCGCTCGTCGACGGCGCGGAAGTTCATCCGCAGGTGCGCGGGCACGCGATCGTCTTCGAAGTCGGCAGCCGAGACGAGCTGATTCGCGAGCGGCTGGATGAGGCGTGCCAGCGCCTCTTTGAGCGTGCGATGAGGAAGGCCGCCGTGCGACTCGGGGCCGTCTCCGGCGAGCTCGGCACCGAACTTGTCGGCCCAATCGGCCGCAGGCACCACGTGCCGTCGGATCGCCTTGGGCAGTGCGCGGAGCAGGCCAGTGACGAGTTCGGCGCGCAGCCCCGGCACTTGCCAGTCGAAGCCCCTGTCCTCGATCTGCGCGAGCAGAGGCAACGGGATCACGACGCTCACGCCGTCGTCGGTCGCCCCCGGCTCGAAACGGTACGCGAGCCCGAGCACCTGGTCGCCCTGCGTCCACCGGGTGGGGAACTCGCTCTGGTCGGCCCTGCTCTCGTCGTCGAGCAGGTCGGCCTCGCGCATGACGAGCAGCTTCGGGGTCGCGGCCAGCGCGTCGCGCCACCATTTCTCGAACGAGCGCACGTCGAAGACGTCGGTCGGGATCCGCTCGTCGTAGAAGCGGAACACCGCTTCGTCGCCAGCGAGGATGTCGCGACGCCTCTCACGTTCCTCGAGCTTCTCGAGGCGCTTGCGCAGTTCGGCGTTGCTGCGCCAGAAAGCGCTGACCCGCTTGTCGATGCGCGTCGGATCCCATTCGCCCTCGACGAGGGCGTGTCGCACGAACATCTCACGCGACGCCGCCCGGTCGATGCGCGCGAACTGCACACGGCGACGGGGGATGATCTCGACCCCGAACAGCGTCACCTTCTCGTACGCGACCGCCGCGCCGGCATCCTTCGACCAGTGCGGCTCGGTGACCTGGCGCTTCGCGAGATCGCCCGCGAGCGCCTCCGCCCAGGCGGGGTCGATCGCGGCGACCGTGCGGGCGTAGGTGCGTGAGGTCTCGACGATCTCGGCGGCCATGACCGCCTGCGGGGCCTTCTTGCGCAGGGCGGATCCGGGGAAGATCGAGAAGCGGATGCCGCGGGCGCCACGGTATTCCGCCATCCTCTTCTTCTTCGGATCGAGGCCCTTGCCGGTGTTGCGCTCGTCGAGGATGCCGATCTGCGACAGGAGTCCGGCGAGCAGAGCCCGATGGATCGCATCCGGATCCGCGGTCCCCCCGCGCGAGGAGTCCTTCTCCCGCACGAGCGACCGCAGCTGACGGTGCACGTCGAACCATTCACGCACCCGGACGTAGTTGAGATGCTCCGAACGGCACAGGCGACGGAAGGCGCTCGAACCGAGCTCGCGCTGCTGCTCCCGGAGGTGGTTCCACAGGTTCAGGATCGACAGGAAGTCGCTCGTCGGGTCGGTGAAGCGCGCATGCATGCGGTCGGCTTCGTCGCGCACGCTCTGCGGCGCCTCCTGCGACGGCCGCTCGCGCACGTCCTGGATCGACATTCCGGCGACGATCGCGAGCACGTCGCGGGTGACGTCGGCGCCGCCGGGGCGTCCGGCCTCGATCAGCATGCGGGCGAAGCGGGGGTCGATCGGGATTCGGGAGATGTCTCGACCGATGCGGGTGAGTCGAGGTGCGTCTCCGCTGCCGGTGACGGCGCCCAGCTCGGTGAGCAGGTCGACGGCGGCCTTGACTCCCCGGGAGTCGGGCGGGGTGAGGAACGGGAAGGCGGTGATGTCGCCGAAGCCGAGCGACAGCATCTGCAGGATCACCGAGGCGAGCGAGGTGCGCAGGATCTCGGGTTCGGTGAACTCCGCGCGCTTGTCGAAGTCCTCCTCGCTGTACAGGCGGATCGCGATGCCGTCGCTCGTGCGCCCGGCGCGGCCCGAACGCTGGTTCGCGGAGGCCTGCGAGATCGCCTCGATCGGCAGCCGCTGCACCTTCGAGCGGTTGCTGTATCGCGAGATGCGCGCGGTGCCGGTGTCGATCACATAGCGGATGCCGGGAACGGTGAGGCTGGTCTCGGCGACGTTCGTGGCGAGCACGACCCGGCGCCGCACACCGGCGACGCGGCTCTTCTCGAACACCCGGTGCTGCTCCGCCGCCGACAGCCGGCCGTACAGGGGCAGCACCTCGGTGGGGGAGCGGTCCTTCGCGTACGCGCCGCGCACGGCATCGGCGGCATCCCTGATCTCTGCTTCGCCCGGCAGGAACACCAGCACGTCGCCGGGCTCCTCGCGGTCAAGTTCACGGAGGGCCGCGACGATGGCGGTCACCTCGTCGGACTCCTCGGTCTCCTCCGTCTGCTCGCGGTAGCGGATCTCGACGGGGAAGGTGCGGCCGGACACCTCGATCACCGGCGCGGGCACACCCTCGGGCGTCGCGAAGTGTCGGGCGAAGCTCTCGGGATCGATCGTCGCCGACGTGATGATCACCTTGAGGTCTGGTCGTTCGGGAAGGATCCGCACGAGGTATCCGAGCAGGAAGTCGACGTTGAGCGAGCGCTCGTGCGCCTCGTCGATGATGATCGTGTCGTAGCGGCGCAGCAGCCGGTCGCGGTGGATCTCATTGAGCAGGATGCCGTCGGTCATCAGCGCGATGCGCGTGTCGTCGGACACCTTGTCGGTGAAGCGCACCTTGTATCCGACGAGGCCGCCGAGCTCGACCTGCAGCTCCTCGGCGACGCGCTCGGCGATCGTGCGGGCGGCGAGTCGTCGGGGCTGCGTGTGCGCGATGCGCTCGCGCCCGAGATCGAGGCAGATCTTCGGCAGCTGCGTCGTCTTCCCCGAGCCCGTCGCTCCGGCCACGATGACGACCTGGTTGTCGCGGATGGCGTCGGCGATCTCCTCCCGCGCAGCGCTGACCGGCAGCTCGGGAGGATAGAAGATCACGGGGGAAGGCATAGAACTCCCATCGTACGATTCATCCGTGAGCACTGTGTCGAAGCCTCCTCCCGCATCGCGGTGGTTCCACGAGTTCGGGCGGGCTCCGCGCATCCTCGGACTCGACGTCGCCCGAGGGCTGGCGATCCTCGGCATGGCCGGAGCGCACATCGGCGAGACCGAGGCGTTCGATCCGTTCGACCTGTCGACCTGGACCGACCTGGTGCACGGGCGATCGTCGATCCTGTTCGCGGTGCTCGCCGGCGTCTCGATCGCCCTGATGACCGGCCGCAGCGTGCTGCCCGATCCCGAGCGGATGCCGAGCCTCCGCCTGCAGCTCATCGGTCGCGGAGCGGTCATCTTCCTGATCGGTCTGGCGCTGGAGATGCTGAACACGCCGATCGCGGTGATCCTCACGCTCTACGGACTGCTCTACGTCGCCGTCATCCCGTTCCTCCGGTGGCAGCCGTGGAAGCTGCTGATCGCCGCCGGCATCCTGGCACTCGCGGCACCGGCGCTGCTCGCGTTGCTCGCCGCACTCACCCTGAACCCCACCGGCGCGGGCGTCAGCCTCGTCCTCTACGGCTCGTATCCGATCACCGCGTGGCTCGCGTTCGTCTTCGCCGGCATGGCGCTCGGACGCCTGCGTGTTGAGAAGCTCGAGACCGCGGCGATCACGCTGGGCGCGGGCGTCGGACTCATGGTCGTCGGCTACGGACTGGGCCTCGTCGGAGGAGTCACCCGCCTCGGCTCCGGCTCCGGCTCGGCGATCTTCGGCGGCGAGCCCGCCGCGGGGTGGAGCACCTACTCCGAGGCGCTGGCCGCAGCGGATCCGGGAGGGGCCGTCGTCCGAGCGATCTTCGCCGTCGAACCGCACTCCGGCGGAACGGCCGAGATCCTCGGCTCGGGCGGGTTCGCACTGTCGGTCATCGCGCTGTGCGTGCTGCTCAGCGGGCCGTTGCGTGCGGTGCTCCTTCCGCTCGGGGCGTTGGGGTCGATGCCCCTGTCGGCCTACAGCGTGCACGTCGTCTCGGTCGCGCTCGTGGCGGGACCAGGAGGCTTCTTCTCGAGCAATGCCTTCTGGTTGGCGACGGCCGTCGCGCTGCTTCTCGCGACCACGCTGTGGTCGATCCTGTTCGGGAGGGGCCCGCTCGAGAGGCTGGTCGGCTGGGTCGCCTCGAGGATGGCGGTGGTTCCTCCTGGTCGACCTGTCATCACAGGTCGTAGGGTGGATTCATGACGATTCCTGCACTCGAACTGAACGACGGCCATTCCATCCCGCAGCTCGGCTACGGGGTGTTCAAGGTTCCGGCCGACGAGACCGAGCGCGCCGTGAGCGAGGCGCTCGAGATCGGCTACCGCCACATCGACACGGCCGCCATCTACGGCAACGAAGAGGGCGTCGGGGCGGCGATCGCCTCTTCCGGCATCCCGCGCGACGAGCTGTTCATCACGACCAAGCTCTGGAACGACCGCCACCACGACGACGAGCCGCGTGCGGCGATCGGCGAGAGCCTCGAGAAGCTCGGGCTGGATGTCGTCGACCTCTACCTCGTGCACTGGCCCACTCCGGCGAAGGACGACTACGTGCACGCCTTCGCTCGGCTCATCGAGCTGCGCGAGGCAGGACTGACACGCAGCATCGGCGTCTCGAACTTCCTCGTTCCGCACCTCGAGCGCGTGGTGGCCGAGACCGGCGTGACGCCGGCGGTCAACCAGATCGAGCTGCACCCGGCCTACCAGCAGCGCGACGTCGTCGACTGGGCGACCGAGCACGGCATCCGCATCGAGTCGTGGGGCCCGCTCGGCCAGGGCAAGTACGACCTGTTCGGCACGCCGGCGGTGGCCGAGGCGGCGGCGGCGCACGGCGTCACCCCCGCGCAGGCGGTGCTGCGCTGGCACCTGCAGCGCGGATTCATCGTCTTCCCGAAGTCGGTGCGCGCCGAGCGCCTGCGCGAGAACCTCGACGTGTTCGGGTTCGAGCTCACCGACGCCGAGGTCGCGGCGATCGACGCCCTCGACCCGCTCGACGGCTCTGGTCGGGTCGGATCGCACCCCGACGACGTGAACTGACACGCTCCGTGTCGACAGATGACGCCCCGTGTCGCTTCCCGCGACACGGGGCGTCGTCGTGAGTAGCGTCGTCCGCATGACAGCTCCCTACCGCGTCGTCGCCGTCTCCGGATCTCTGCACGAGCCCAGCAAGACCACGGCGCTCATCCGTGCGATCGCCGGGGCGATCGCCGAGCGGGCCGAGGTCGAGATCGAGGTCATCGAGCTCACCGACATCGGCCCGTCGCTCGCAGGAGCGCTGCGTCGCGACCAGCTTCCGGCGCGCGTCGAGGAGAAGCTGGTGGCGATCGAGGCGGCAGACCTGCTGATCGTGGGCAGCCCCGTCTACCGCGCATCCTTCACCGGCCTCTTCAAGCACTTGTTCGACTTCGTGGGTCAGTACGAGCTCGTCGGCAAGCCGGTGCTGCTCGCGGCGACCGGCGGCGGCGAACGCCACGCGCTCATCATCGAGCACCAGCTGCGGCCGCTGTTCGCGTTCTTCCAGGCGCTGACGCTGCCCCTGGGTGTCTACGCCAGCGACACCGACTTCGACGGCTACGTGATCGCCTCCGACGTGCTCCACGCGCGCATCGCCCTCGCTGCCGAGCGTGCGCTGCCGCTCGTCGGCTATGCGGCATCCCGGCCGGCGGAGCTGCTCGTCTCCTGACCGTCTCGTCAGGCGTCGATCGGCGTAGCGTGGACGTATGACGAACCGGCTCGCCGACACGCTCAGCCCGTACCTCCGCGCCCACGCCGACAATCCTGTCGACTGGTATCCCTGGGGCCCGGAGGCCTTCGCCGAGGCGCAGCGCCGCGATGTGCCGCTGCTGATCTCGATCGGGTATTCGACCTGCCACTGGTGTCATGTGATGGCCAGGGAGTCGTTCGCCGACCCCGACACGGCTGCGCTGATCAATCGCGACTTCGTCGCGGTGAAGGTCGACCGCGAAGAGCATCCCGACGTCGACGGCGCCTACATGGCTGCTGCCTCGGCGTTCACGCAGAATCTCGGTTGGCCCCTCACCGTCTTCACGACGCCGCGGGGCCGCACGTTCTACGCCGGAACCTACTGGCCGCCCGAGGCGCGACAGCCGATGCCCGCGTTCCGTGACGTGCTCGCCGCGGTGCAGGAGGCGTGGACCCAGCGCCGTGCCCAGGCCGAGGAGTCTGCGGATGCCGTCACGGACGCCCTCGCCCGCGCAGGCGCCTCGACCCCCTCCGATCTTCCGGACGCCGATGCTCTCGCCGGCGCGGCGCGGACGATCGCGGCTCAGGAGGATCGCCGCTTCGGCGGTTACGGCGATGCGCCGAAGTTCCCGGTCGCGACGACCCTGAGGATGCTGCAGACACCGCTCGTGCGCAGAGAGGCCCCGGATGCCGCCGAGTCGGCCGACCGGGCGCTCGCCGCGATGGCCGCCTCCGATCTGCGCGATGCCGATGGAGGGTTCTTCCGCTACGCGACCCGACGCGACTGGAGCGTGCCGCACTACGAGCGGATGCTGACCGACAACGCGCAGCTGCTCGACGTGGCGCTCGACGCGGGTGACGACGCGACCGCACGCGGCATCGCCGACTTCCTCCTGGGCACGCTGCGCAGGGCGGGCGGCGGGTTCGGCGCGGCTCAGGACTCGGAGTCGTGGATCGACGGCGAACGCAGCGAGGGCGGCTACTACCTGCGACCGCCCTCGGAGAGGACCGGTCTCGAGCTCCCTGCCGTCGACGGCAAGGTCATCACGGGATGGAACGGACTGGCCATCACCGGTCTCGCCCGCGCGGGAGCTTCTCTGGCGGAAGGGTCCTGGGTGCGGGCCGCGGCCGAGGCTGCCGAGTACGTGCTGCGAGTCAACAGGGATGCGACCGGGGCTCTCGTGCGGGCCTCGCTCGACGAGGTCGCCTCGGGTGCGGTCGCCACCGCGGCCGATGTCGCTCTCCTGGCCGACGGGCTGTTCGCGCTCGCCGCGGCCACGGGCGAGGCGGCGTGGGCGGTGGAGGCACGCACACTGCTCGACGCGGCGATCGAGGGCTTCGAGGGCGACCCGCTGCTCGCCGAGCACGGCATCGCCGCAGCGCCCGATCAGACCGACGGCGATCTGCCGTCGGATGCGGCGGCCGTGGCTGCGGCATCCCTCACCGCCTGGCGTCTCGGCGCGGGGGATCGGTATCGCGAGGCAGCCGCGGAACGCGTGCGCGAGCATGCCGCGCCCGCCATCGCACAGCCGTTCGCGCACGGCAGCCTGCTGCGCGTGGCAGCGGGTCTCGTCGATGCGCCGAGGCAGCTCGTCGTCGTCACCGAGACGCCCGAGGGCGCACTCGCCTCGGCAGCCCGCAGGGCCGACGCGGACGTCGTCGCGATCGTCACCCCGGAGCAGGCCCAGGCATTCGCGGATGCCGGCTTCGAGCTGTTCGACGGCAAGGGCGACGCGATGGAGCAGGCGTTCGACTGCCGCTCGTTCGTGTGCCGGCTCCCGGTGCGCGACCCCGCAGACCTCCCGCTCGCGCGGTGAGCTCAGGCTGCGATCCTGGACGGCGGGCGGAGCCGCGTAGGCTGAGCAGTCTGCTCATCGCACGCAGGAGGCACGCGCATGACCGAGGTTCCCACCACGACGACCACGACCAAGGGTCTGCACCCCGGGCTGACCCGTCGGCAGATCTCGATGATGGGACTCGGCGGGGCGATCGGCGCCGGACTGTTCGTCGGGTCGGGACAGGCGATCAGCATCGCCGGTCCTGCCGTGCTCATCTCGTACCTCGTCGCCGGCGGCATCGTCGTGCTGATCATGGCGATGCTCGCCGAGATGGTCGCCGCCCGCCCGAGCTCAGGAGCCTTCAGCTCATACGCGCAGAAGGCGATGGGCCGCAGCGCCGGCAGCGCGGTCGGGTGGCTCTACTGGATCCAGCTCGTCGTCGTGATCGCCGCCGAGGCCACCGGCGCCGCCGGGATCATCGCGGCCTGGATCCCCGGCATCCCGGCTTGGGTGTGGGTGCTCGTCTTCGTCGTCGCCCTGACCGCGGTCAACCTCTTCGGGGTGCGCAATTACGGCACGTTCGAGTTCTGGTTCGCGGCGATCAAGGTCGCGGCGATCATCGTGTTCCTCGTGGTCGGCGTGTGCGCGATCCTGGGCTTCATCCCCGGCGTGCCCGCGACCGGCATCGGCAATCTCGTCGACAACGGCGGCTTCGCCCCGAACGGCCTCACGGGCATCGCGGCGGCGCTCCTCATCGTGGTCTTCGCGTTCGGCGGCACCGAGGTCGTCGCGATCGCGGCGGCGGAGTCCGACGACCCCGCACGCAACATCCGCCGGATCGTGCGCGAGGTCCTCGTGCGCATCCTGATCTTCTACGTCGGCTCGATCTTCGTGATCGTGTCGGTGCTCCCGTGGAACGATCCCGCCGTCAAGGACGGTCCCTTCTCCGCAGTGCTCGACACTCTGCAGCTGCCGGGCGTCGGCCTCGTGATGGACCTCATCGTCGTGATCGCGCTGCTGTCGGCGATGAACGCGAACATCTACGGCGCGTCGCGAATGGCCTACTCGCTCGGTGAGCGCGGGCTCGCACCGCTCGCGGCGACGCGAACGACGTCGACGGGCGTGCCGGTCGTGGCCGTGCTCGCCTCCGTCGCGTTCGGCTTCATCACGGTCGGGCTGAACTGGGCGTTCCCCGATGTGGTGCTGCCGGCGCTGCTCAACGTGGTCGGATCGACGCTGCTCATCATCTGGACGGCGACGGCGGTCTCGCAGATCATCCTCCGCCGCCGTGCCGATCGTGAGGGTGCGGCGATGCCGATGCGCATGTGGGGCTTCCCCTGGCTGTCCTGGCTGTGCCTGGCGCTGCTCGCCGGCGTGATCGCGCTCACCATGATCGACGAGGCTGCGCGTGTGCAGCTGCTGCTCACGATCGGCCTCACTGCGGTGCTGCTGGTCGTCGCCCGCCTGACACGCGGTGTCTCTCGCCCGGGGGTGGCCGGCGAGCGCGACGGAGTGGTCGAGGGCTGACCGCGCGCACGTGCTGCCGCTGGTCGGGTCAGATCCAGCCGGGCAGCCAGTTGTGCAGGAGCCAGAACTGGTAGGGCACGCTCATGCCGGTCCACACCGGGTAGAAGAACGCGGAGACCAGCACCACGACGGCGAGGAAGACGATCACGGTGCGCTCGCCCGACTGCCGGCGGTGCAGCGGATCCTCCCGGCGTCCCGCCATCTGACGGAGAACGACCGCGAGTGCGAGCACGAGGAACGGCGCCATCGCGACCGTGTAGAACTGGAAGATCGTCCGCTCAGGGAACAGCAGCCAGGGCACGTACGTCGCCGCGAGCCCGACCAGGGGGAACGTGAGGGCTGGACCGACGGGGCGACGTTCGGCCCACCCGCGCACGAGGCGGTAGAGCAGGTAGAGAGCCGCGGCGACACCGGCGTACCAGATCAGCGGGTTGGGGATCGTCGAGATCACCGCGATGCAGTGATCGACGCCGCAGGGCCCGGGGTCGCTGCCCACCCAGACGGCTGTGGGGCGCAGCAGCAGAGGCCACTCCCACGCGGGGCTCGCGTACGGGTGGCCCTTGCTGAGACCGACGTGGAAGTTCAGGATCGCCTCGTGGTAGTTCCACAGCGCGATCAGCGGATTCGGATCGCTCTGCCGGGCATAGCCGCCGGCGGTGACGAGCCACCCCGTCCAGCTGGCGAGGTAGGTGGCGAGCGCCGGCAGCACGAGCAGCACGAAGGAGACCGGTCCCTGACGGAAGGCCGCCGCGGTGGGCCAGAGCACGACGCCCGCGCGGCGTCGTGCCAGGGCATCCGTCACCACGACGTACAGGCCGAAGGCCGCGAGCGCATAGAGCCCCGACCACTTCACGGCGCAGGCGGCGCCGAGCGCGACACCTGCGGCGATCAGCCACGGACGCCGCCAGAGCACAGGACCCCACATCGGCGCGGGGGAGTCGGGGTCGGTATCGGGGTCTGCGCGTTCGAGCACGGGGATCACCCGGTCGCGGTCGATCAGGATGAAGAGCGCGCCGAGCATGAGGAAGAACGTCAGAGGGCCGTCGAGCAGGGCCGTGCGACTCATCACGATGCTGAGGCCGTCGATCGCCAGCAGGGTGCCGGCGACCGTCGCCACCACGATCGAGCCGGTCAGGCGGCGGGCGACCAGATAGACGAGCAGCACGGTGGCGGCGCCCAGCAGTGCCGTCGCGATGCGCCAGCCCACCGTGTTGTCGGGTCCTCCGATGGCCATCCCCAGGGCGATCAGCCATTTGCCCAGGGGCGGATGCACGACGAACGACCCGGCATCCGACAGCGGCAGCTGCTGCAGTGTGATGAACGCCTCGTTCGCATCCTTGCCCCAGGTGCCTTCGTATCCGAGAGTCCACAGCGACCAGGCGTCCTTGACGTAGTAGGTCTCGTCGAAGGCGAGCTGGTGCGGATGGCCGAGGTTGACCAGGCGCAGCACGGCGGCCAGGGCCGTCACCACGAGCGGCGCGAACCAGCGCACCATGCGCCCCGAGTCGGGGTCCTGCAGCACGCGGTCGCGCAGTCGCTCGTAGCGCGTCAGTCGCTGCTCGGGCGGAGGCAGCAGAGGCAGGGGCGCGGTCACCGCACCAGCCTAGACACTCCGCCGATGGGCGCCGCCTAAGCTGGGCGGGTGATCATCCTCGCCGCAACACCGATCGGAAACCTCGGGGATGTCTCGCGTCGCCTCGTCGAGGTGCTGGAGAACGCCGAGGTCGTCGTCGCGGAGGACACGCGCACCACGCAGCGGCTCATGCAGGCTCTGCAGATCTCGAACCGCCCCCGGCTGATCGCACTGCATGATCACAACGAGAAGCAGAGAGCGGCGGAGCTCGCCGCACTCGCGGTCGAGACGGATGTCGTCGTCGTGAGCGACGCGGGGATGCCGGCCATCAGCGACCCCGGGTACGGGCTCGTCGCCGAGGCGGTCGCTCAGGGAGTGACGGTGACGGCGATCCCGGGGCCGAGCGCAGTGCTGATGGCGCTCTCCATCTCGGGACTGCCGACCGACCGCTTCACGTTCGAGGGGTTCCTGCCGCGCAAGCCCGGGGATCGGCGCTCGACGCTGCGGGCGCTCGCCGCAGAGCCACGCACCATGGTCTTCTTCGAATCTCCCGCCCGCCTGGCGTCGTCGCTCGCCGACATGGGCGCAGCCTTCGGCGACGACCGCCGCATCGCCGTCTGCCGCGAGCTGACCAAGTTCTACGAAGAGGTGCGCCGCGGCACCTCCGCCGAGCTCGTCGAGTGGGCGACGGCGGGCGTCAAGGGCGAGATCGTCGTGGTGGTCGAGGGTGCAGCGCCTCGTGAGGCGTCGGCGGAAGACGCTCTCGCGCAGGTGCAGCGACTCGTGGCATCCGGCGTGCGTCTCAAGGAGGCCTGCGCCGAGGTCGCCGCGGCGACGGGCCTGTCGTCGCGCGACCTGTATCAGGCAGCGCTCGCCGCGCGCAGCTGATGGAAGGCACCTCGGACGCGGGCGTCGCCGCTGCCTACGACGAGCGGGCCGCGGAGTACGTGGAGCTCGCCGGTGCGATCGAGCAGATGGATGCCCGGGATGCTGCGGTCATCGAGGCCTGGCGTGACACGGCCCCCGGCCTGCTGCTGGATGCCGGCTGCGGGCCCGGGCACTGGACCCAGCTCCTGAGTCTCGGCGAACGCGTGGCGCAGGGGATCGACCTGTCGGAGGAGTTCATCGCGACGGCGAGGAAACGGCATCCGGGCATCTCCTTCGACGTCGGCTCGTTCCGCGACCTGCCGTTCGCGGCGGGGTCGGTCGGAGGCATCCTCGCCTGGTACTCACTGATCCACACCTCGCCGGCGGACATCCCCGGGATCCTCGAAGAGTTCGCCCGCGTGCTGGCTCCCGGAGGCAGCATCCTGATCGGCTTCTTCGACGGCGAGCCGCGCGAGCCGTTCGCGCATGCCGTCGCGCCGGCGTACTTCTGGTCTGCCGAGGCGCTCGCCGGGCTTCTCGCCGACGCGGGCTTCGAGGTCGTGACGAGTGACACCCGGGGCCGCGAACACGGCGAGATCAGCGCCCGCCCTCACGGCTCACTCGAAGCACGCAGGCGGTGACTCGCTCGCCGGGTAGCCTGGTGCACACGCAAGCGGAGGAGGACCGAGCGTGAGCAAGAGGGCGACCGTCTACGACGTCGCAGACCGCGCCGGAGTGTCGATCGCGACGGTCTCCCGCGTGCTGCGGCAGCCGGATGCCGTGCGCCCCGCCACGCGGGAGCGCGTGCTCGACTCCGTCTCGGCGCTCGGCTACGTGCCCAGCGGCAGCGCGCGCGGTCTGGCCGAGCGCCGCACCGGCGTGCTCGGGCTGTACTTCCCCGGTTTCGATGCCTCGGAGGACGCGCCCGTCCTCGACGTGCTGGCCGATGACCAGGGCGAGGCGCCGCCGTTCACGGTCGAGCAGGCGTCCGCCGACGCGGGCGCACCGCATCCGACCATGCTGTTCCTCGACGAGGTGCTGCGGGGAGCGGAGCTCGAAGCCTGGAAGCAGGGTTTCGTGCTCATGATCGGCGTCGGCCGTGACGATCCGACGCGCGAGACCGTGCGGGACATCGCCGGACGCGTCGACGGGCTGATGGTGCTGGCGCAGAGCGTGCCCGACGACGTGCTCGCCCGGCTCGCTCAGCGGATCCCCGTGGTGGTGCTCTCGGGGCCGGCGCGCGGCGACAGCTACGACCACGTGACCGTCAGCAACGCCGAGGCGATGTCGGAGCTGACCAGACTGGTGCTCGCGCAGGCCGATCAGGGGACGCTCGCTTTTCTCGCCGGCCCCGAGGACTCGCCCGACGGCGCCCAGCGCTGGGAGGGTTTCGCCGCGGCGGTCGCCGAGGCGGGCATCGCGACGGATGCCGTGACGGTGCTGCGCGGCGACTTCACCCGCGCATCCGGGCGGCGGGCGGCTGAGCAGCTGATCGCCGACGGCGTCCCCGCCGCACTCATCGCCGCGAACGACCAGATGGCCCTCGGGGCGATCGACGCGTTCCGCTCGGCCGGCATCCGCGTGCCCCACGATGTCCGGGTCACGGGCTTCGACGGCATCGAGGCGGCGGCGCTGTCGCGTCCCGCCCTCACCACTGTCCGCCAGCCGATGATCGATCTCGGGCGGGCCGCCGTGCAGCTGCTCTCGCGACGTCTCGAGAACCCGGACGGCGAGCCGATGACGGTGCGCCTGCCCGTGCAGATCCTCGTCCGCGAGAGCTCCCAGCGCCCCGACTGAGACGGGATTTGATACCGCTCCCACGCCGGTCGTCGCAGGGGAGTGGGGGCTCTCGGAGTCATGCGAGGGGGTTGCAGCGGTCAAATGTATGCGCTTACAATTGCTGATGCGGCTTCGGCCGCGGGGTGCCCCGACCCGTGGGACCCCCTTCATGACACAGACGACATGAGGTGGCAGTGTGGCGAAGACGCACATGCTCCGGCGCTGGCGGAGAGCCGCGATCGTGGGACTGGCGGCAGCGGCCGTCGTGCTCAGCGGTTGCAGCATCCAGATCAGTTCGCAGCCCGATCCATCGATCGGCGACGACACGATGCTCATCAACGCGGACAAGGGGAACCCGTTCTTCACGCGGAACTTCAACCCGTACCTCACCAACACGCGCACCGCGTCGCGGTGGATCTATGAGCCCCTGATCCTGGTGAATCCGCTCGACGGAACCGAGAACCCGTGGCTCGCGAGCGAATGGTCGCAGCCCGATGCCCGGACGGTCGTGATGACGATCCGCGATGACGTCGAGTGGAGCGACGGCGAGAAGCTGACACCCGACGACGTGGCGTTCACGTTCCAGCTGCTGAAGGACAACCCCTCCCTCGACATCAAGGGCGCCTGGCAGCACCTCGAGACCGTCGAGGTCGACGGCGACGACGTCATCATGCACCTGCAGACCGATGACGCGCCCTCGCTGCCGATCCTCGGCCAGACCATGATCGTGCCGGAGCACCTCTGGTCGGACGTGAAGGACCCGGGCACGTACCGCAATGAGAACCCGGTCGGCACCGGCCCGTTCGTGCTGGGCAACTACAACGACCAGCAGTACTCGATGGACAAGAACCCCGACTACTGGCAGGCCGACAAGATCGAGATCGAGCACATCATCCTGCCGTCGACGAACTCGCAGCTCGACACCGTCACCCGCGGCTACGACTGGGCGTACTCGTTCATCTCCGACGTCGAGGGCACGTGGGGTGCGGCCAGTGAGAACAACGACTGGTGGTTCCCGCCGGGAGGCGTGATCGCGCTGATGCCGAACCTCGAGGTCGCGCCGTTCGACGACGTGAACGTGCGCCGCGGCATCGCCCTCTCGCTCGACCGCGAGGAGATCGCCGAGACCGCCTCCGAGGGCTACATGGAGCCCGCAGGGCAGACCGGCCTCGTGCTCCCGAACCAGGAGGAGTTCCTCGACCCCGGCATCCCCGATCAGGGCATGATCACGCAGGACAGGGATGCCGCACTCGCGGCCTTCGCCGAGGCGGGGTACACCCTCGACGGCGACCGGCTGGTGAGTGCAGACGGCGAGCAGCTCGAGTTCGCGCTCACGACGGCCAACGGATTCTCCGACTGGACCCGCGCGGCGCAGACCGTGCAGAGCCAACTCGCCGACGTCGGCGTCAAGGTGACGCTCAAGCTCCCGCAGCCGGCCGGATACCAGAGCGCCATCAGCAACGGCGACTTCGAGATGGCCATCGGCGGCATGGGCAACGGCGACGTCTACCAGGCATACAACAACCTGCTCTCGAGCGAGTTCTACGTGCCGTCCGGCGAGACGACCGCGAACAACTTCGAGCGGTATCGGTCGGATGAGGCCGACGCGCTGCTCGCCGAGTATCGCGAGACGGTCGACCCCGCCCGCCAGACCGAGATCGTGCAGGAGCTGCAGGCCATCGTCTACGAGGAGATGCCGGTCATCGGCCTCTACTACGGCGGCATCTGGGGCCTGTTCAACGACTCCAAGTTCACCGGCTGGCCCTCAGAGGATGACCCGTACATGATCCCGCAGAACTACGACTCGGCACCGCTCGGCATCTTCACCCGGCTCGAGCGCGTGAAGGAGGACGACCGATGAAGTACGTCTTCCAGAAGATCGGGCTGTTCGTCCTCACGCTGTGGGCGGCCATCACCCTGAACTTCTTCCTTCCGCGGCTGATGCCCGGCTCGCCTGCCGACGCCGCCATCGCCAAGCTCTCGCAGAACGGCCCGGTGTCCGATGCGACGCGCGCCGCGATCGAGGCGCAGCTCGGTGTGCCGACCGGCTCGATCTGGGATCAGTACGTCGCCTACCTCGGTCAGGTCGCACGACTCGACTTCGGTGTCTCGTACACGTTCTACCCTCAGACCGTGTCGAGCATGGTCTCGACCGCGCTGCCGTACACGATCGGCCTCGTCGGCATCGTCACGATCCTCGCGTTCGTGATCGGCACCCTGATCGGCACCGCCGCCGCCTGGCGCCGCGGCACGTGGCTGGACTCGCTGCCGACGCTGACCGGCTCCTTCCTCAGCACCTTCCCCTACTTCTGGACAGCGCTGCTGCTGCTGTTCTTCTTCGGGTACGTGCTGCACTGGTTCCCCACCACCGGCGCGTATTCGGCGACGACCACGCCGGGCTTCACCTGGGACTTCTTCATCGATCTCGTGCAGCATGCGATCCTCCCCGCGGTCACGATCCTGTTGACCTCTCTCGGCGGATGGATCATCGGCATGCGCAACGCGATGATCAACACCCTGGGTGACGACTACGTGACTTTCGCCGAGGCGAACGGCCTGCACGGTCGCACCATCGCCCTCCGCTACGCCGCACGAAACGCGATCCTGCCGAACCTCACCGGCTTCGGGCTCACGCTCGGCGGCGTGGTCGGCGGATCGATCCTCGTGGAGCAGGTGTTCGGCTATCCCGGCATCGGATACCTGCTCTTCAACGCCGTGATCGGGCAGGACTACCCGCTCATGCAGGCGCTCTTCCTGATGATCACCGTCAGCGTGCTCGTCGCCAACTTCCTCGTCGACATCCTGTACGGCGTGCTGGATCCAAGGACCCGCCGATGACCTCCACCATGAATGTCAAGGTTCCCTCCGACCGGATCGCGGCTCCCAGCCCGTGGCGCTCGTTCGCCCGGATGGTGGGCACCCTCTGGTCCAACGGCAAGGCCCGTCTGGGCCTCATCATCCTCGGTCTGTTCGTGCTGGTGGCGGTGTTCGCTCCGCTGCTCGCCCCGTACGGACCGAAGGAGAACACCTTCGAGCGCAACGCCGACGCGTCGGCCGCGCACTGGCTCGGCACCACCGCCGCCGGCGAAGACGTCCTGAGTCAGCTGATCTACGGCTCGCAGATCAGCCTCCTGGTCGGCATGGCCGCCGGCATCCTCTCGACGATCGTCGCCGTGCTGATCGGGCTCAGCTGGGGCTACATGCGCGGATTCCTGGGCGAGGTGGTCGGCTTCATCGTCAACCTCTTCCTGGTGATCCCCGGTCTGCCGCTGATGATCGTGATCGCCGCGTACCTGCAGAACGGCGGCATCCTGATGATCATCGCGGTGATCGTCGTCACCGGCTGGGCCTGGGGTGCGCGCGTGCTGCGCAGCCAGACGCAGTCGCTGCGAGGCAACGACTTCGTCACCTCGGCGCAGTTCTCGGGTGACAGCAGGGCGCGCATCGTGTTCCGCGAGATCCTGCCGAACATGACCTCGATCATCGCGGGCACGCTCTTCGGAGCGGCGACCGCGGCGATCCTCGCAGAGGCGGGCCTCGAGTTCCTCGGGCTCGGCGACTCGAGCATCGTCAGCTGGGGCACCATGCTCTACTGGGCGCAGAACTCCAACTCGCTGCTCACCGGACAGTGGCTGCTGCTGTTCGCCCCTGGTCTCTGCATCGCCCTGCTCGCCCTGAGCCTGACACTGATCAACTTCGGCGTGGATGGGATCTCCAATCCGCGCCTGCGAGAGGGGAAGGGCCGATGAGCGCCATGGAAGCGAACATCCCCACGGATGACGTGCTGCTCGATGTCCAGGGCCTGTCGGTCGAGTACGCCTCGCCCGGCACCACGCCGGTCACCGCCGTCGAGGACGTCTCGTTCACGCTGCGTCGCGGCGAGTTCGTCGGTCTCGTCGGCGAGTCCGGCTCGGGCAAGTCGACGCTCGGCTTCGCGCTGACACGGCTCCAGAAGCCGCCGGCGCGCATCAGCGGCGGGCGCATCCTGTTCGACGGGCGCGACATCCGCGAGCTCGACGCCGAGGAGCTGCGCCGTCAGCGCCAGGGCGGGTTCGCGATGGTGCTGCAGTCGGGCATGAACGCGCTGAACCCGGTGCGCACGATCGGCAACCACTTCCGCGACATCTTCGCCGCGCACGGACACGTGGCCCGCGACGATCGGGATGCGAGGGCGCGCGAGCTGATCGGCAAGGTCGGTCTCGACCCCGCAGTGCTGGCCAGATACCCGAGCGAGCTCTCGGGCGGCATGCGGCAGCGCACCTCGATCGCGCTGGCACTGTCGCTCGAGCCGCAATTGATGGTGTTCGATGAGCCGACCACGGCGCTCGACGTGCTCGTGCAGCACGCCGTCATGGACACCATCAAGGACCTCCAGCGCACCGAGCACTTCACCGCGATCCTCATCAGCCACGACCTGGGCATCGTGCTCGAGGCGACCGATCGGGTGATGGTCATGCATGAGGGTCGGATCGTCGAAGACGCGCCGAGCCTCGACATCCTGCAGCGTCCTCAGGACGAGTACACGCGGATGCTGCTGAGCCACTACGCCGATCCTCGGGCCGAGTCGATCTCGATCCCCGGGTTCGTCGACCTCGGCACGCGCCGTCGCGAGGGGCGCTCACGCACCGACCTGACCGAGACCCTGCCCACCGTGTCGCAGCGCGACACGCGCCGGGCGGACGCCGCGATCGTGGTCGAGGGCGTGTCGAAGCGGTATCCGGCTCCGCGTCGGGGCGAGCAGCCCGTCACCGCGGTCGACGATGTGTCGTTCCGACTCGAACCCGGCGAGGCCCTGGCACTCGTCGGCGCCTCCGGTTCGGGCAAGTCGACGATCGCGAAGCTGATCACCGGTGTCGAGAAGCCGACCGAGGGCACGGTGCGCTTCGGCGATGTCGACGTCGCGGCCCTGCGCCGTGCGGGCCTGCGCGACCTGCGCAAGGACGTGCAGATGGTGTTCCAGGATCCGTATGCCGCGCTCAACCCGCTGCACACGGTGGAGTACGCGCTGAGCCGACCGATCCGCAACTACACGCCGTTGCGCGGTGACGAGGCGAGAGCCCGCGTGCTCGAGCTCCTCGAGACCGTGGGCCTGACACCTGTCGAGCAGTTCGCGGCCAAGCTGCCGCATCAGCTCTCAGGCGGTCAGCGTCAGCGCGTGGTCATCGCCCGGGCGCTCGCGAGCGATCCGCAGGTGCTGATCGCCGACGAGCCGGTGTCGATGCTCGACGTGTCGCTGCGTGCCGGAGTGCTCGCGCTGCTCGAAGACCTGCGCGAGAGGTGGGGCATCAGCATGCTCTACATCACGCACGACCTGCTCAGCGCGCGGCTCGTCACCGAGAACATCCTCGTGCTCAACGGCGGTCGCGTCGTCGAGCGCGGTGAGACCTCTCAGGTCCTCCAGCATCCGGAGGACCCGTACACGGTGCAGCTGCTCGACGCCGTGCCCAACCCATCCCGAATCTCGAAATAGAGAGGAGCACTCGTGCTCACATTCCCTGACGGCTTTCTCTGGGGCGCTGCGACCGCAGCCCATCAGGTGGAGGGGAACAACACGACCAGCAACTGGTGGGCCATGGAGCATGCTCCGGGCTCGACGATGGTGGAGCCCTCGGGCGATGCCGCCGACCACTTCCACCGGTACCCGGAGGACATGCGGCTGCTGGCGGATGCCGGTCTGAACTCGTACCGCTTCTCGATGGAGTGGGCGCGCATCGAGCCCGAGCGCGGCTTCGTGTCGCGGGCGATGCTGGATCACTACCGCCGCATGATCGACACGGCCCGGGAGAACGGTCTGGACCCGACGGTGACGCTGATGCACTTCACGGTGCCGCAGTGGTTCCAGAAGGACGGCTTCTGGCGTGCGGACGACGCGGTCGACCTGTTCTCCCGCTACGTCGAGACCGTGCTGCCGGTCCTCGAGGGCGTGACCTACGTCTGCACGATCAACGAGCCGAACATCGCGGCGATGCTCGCCGGGGGAGAGGATGCCTCGAACCTCGTCGCCTTCGGACTGCCGAACCCCGACCTCGCCGTCGCGGACACGCTGCTCGACGCGCACCACCGGGCCTCCGAGATCCTGCATTCCGTCTCGGGCGTGCAGGCCGGATGGACGATCGCGACGCAGGCCTTCCACTCCACCGGTGAGCCGGGGGCGGACGAGATGCTGGCCGAGTACGGCGACCCCCGCGACCACTGGTACCTCGATCAGTCGGCCGGTGACGACTTCGTCGGCGTGCAGGCCTACACCCGCACCTTCATCGGCCCCGAGGGTCCGCGTCCGGTCGCCGACGACGTCGAGACCACGCTCACCGGCTGGGAGTTCTTCCCCGAGGCGCTCGAGATGGGCGTGCGCAGCGCGTGGGAGCGCAGCGGCGGCGTGCCGGTGCTCGTCACGGAGAACGGCATCGCGACCGGCGACGACACGCGGCGCATCGCCTATACCCAGGGCGCTCTCGAGGGACTCCACCGTGCCATCTCCGACGGCATCGAGGTCAAGGCCTACCAGCACTGGAGCGCACTCGACAACTACGAGTGGGCGAGCGGATTCCGCCCGACCTTCGGCCTGATCGGCTTCGATCACGAGACGTTCGAGCGTTCGCCGAAGCCCTCGCTCGCCTGGCTCGGAGAGGTCGCACGCCGCAACGGGCTCTGAGCCGCACGACCCCGGGGCCCAGCCCCGGGGTTACGCTCTGATCATGACCCACGCAGTCCGCGCGAAGCGCGGAGACAGGCTTCGATCGGCGGCCGCCGGCTTGAGCGCGGCCGTCGTCGCGGTCGGCCTGGCAGAGCTGGTCGCAGCGATCGTCGAGCCGAGCGCGAGCCCCTTCGCCGTGATCGGCAGCGGTCTCATCGATCTCGCCCCCAGCTGGGCGAAGGATGCGGCGATCGCACTGTTCGGCACCGGCGACAAGGTGGCGCTGATCACCGGGATAGCGGTGGTGCTCGTCGGGGTCGCCGCGCTCGCCGGCATCCTGGAATCCCGCCGCGCGGGCGTGGGATCCGCGATCCTCGCCGCTCTCGGCGTGCTGGCGCTGGTGGCCGCGATGATCCGTCCGGGCGCGGGCCCCTTCGCCTGGCTCCCCGGTCTCGTCGCCGGCGCGACCGCGGTCGTCGCGCTGCGGCCGCTCATGCGCAAGGTGCATCCGATCCCCTATCTCCGCGCCGAGCATGAGGAACGCCGCCAGTTCCTGCTGTGGACCGCCGGCGTCGCCGCGACCGGCGTCGTGGCGCTCGTCATCGGCGGCGCAGCCCGCGGCGCGACGAGGTCGATCGAGGCGATCCGCTCGACGTTGCGGCTGCCGAAGGCTGCCGCCCCCGCGCCGATGGTGCCGGCCGGTGCAGAGCTCGACATCCCCGGCCTGGCTCCTGTCGTGACCTCCAACGCCGACTTCTACCGCATCGACACCGCACTGATCGTGCCGCGCATCGACCCGGCCGACTGGTCGCTGCGCATCCACGGGATGGTCGATCGCGAGATCGTGATCACGTGGGACGAACTGGTCGCGCTGCCGATGCAGGAGTCGCACGTCACCCTCGCCTGCGTGTCGAACCAGGTCGGCGGGGATCTGATCGGCAACGCCCTCTGGCTCGGGCATCCGGTGCGCGATCTGCTCGCGAGAGCGGGAGTCGATCCCGACGCCGACATGGTGCTGTCGACCTCATCCGACGGGTTCACGGCCTCGACGCCGATCGAGGCGCTCACCGACGAGCGCGATGCCCTGCTCGCGGTCGGCATGAACGGCGATGCGCTGCCTCTCGAACACGGCTTCCCGGTGCGCATGGTGGTGCCGGGCCTCTACGGCTATGTGTCGGCGACCAAATGGGTGACGGACCTCGAGGTCACCCGATTCGACCGGACGACCGCCTATTGGACCGACCGCGGATGGTCGGAGCGCGGACCGGTGAAGCTGCAGTCGCGCATCGACGTGCCCCGGCGGGGGACCAGGATCGAGGCCGGCGACGCCGTCATCGCGGGCATGGCGTGGCAGCAGCACGTGGGCGTCGAGGGTGTGGAGGTGCGGATCGACGACGGTGAGTGGCGTCGCGCCGAGCTCGGCGCCGCGATCTCCGACGACACCTGGGTGCAGTGGCGTCTCGACTGGGCGGCCGAGAGCGGAGCGCACACGATCGAGTGTCGCGCGATCAGCGCCGACGGGGAGACGCAGACCTCGGAACCGGCCGATGTCGTGCCCGACGGCGCCCAGGGGTGGCACCGCATCGAGGTGTCTGTCGCCTGAGCGTAACGACCCCCTGCATCCCACCTAGAATTGTCCCCATGCCCGCAGGCGAATCGTTCTACATCACCACGCCCATCTACTACCCCTCCGATGTGCCCCACATCGGTCACGGGTACACCTCGGTGGCGGTCGACGCGCTCGCGCGCTGGCACCGGCAGGGCGGCGATGACACCTGGATGCTGACGGGCACCGACGAGCACGGCCAGAAGATGCTCCGTGCCGCGGCCGCGAACAACGTCACTCCGCAGGAGTGGGTCGACAAGCTCGTCACCGAGGCGTGGTTCCCCCTGCTCGAGACGCTCGACGTCGCGAACGACGACTTCATCCGCACGACGCAGGAGCGCCACGAGACCAACGTGCAGACGTTCTTCCAGCGTCTCTACGACCGTGGCTACATCTATGCGGGCGAGTACGAGGCGCTGTACTGCGTGGGCTGTGAGGAGTTCAAGCCCGAGTCCGAGATCGTCGACGGCACCGGTCCGTTCGAGGGCCTCAAGGTCTGCGCCATCCACTCGAAGCCGCTCGAGCTGCTGCAGGAGAAGAACTACTTCTTCAAGCTGAGCGAGTTCCAGGACCGTCTGCTCGAGCTCTACAAGACCCAGCCCGACTTCGTGCGCCCCGATTCGGCGCGCAACGAGGTCGTCTCCTTCGTCAGTCAGGGTCTCAAGGACCTCTCGATCTCGCGCTCGACGTTCGACTGGGGCATTCCGCTGCCGTGGGACGAGTCGCACGTCATCTACGTCTGGGTCGATGCGCTGCTCAACTACGCCACCGCCGTCGGCTACGGCTCCGATCAGGAGACCTTCGACCGCCGCTGGCCCGCCTATCACGTGGTCGGAAAAGACATCCTGCGCTTCCACGCGGTGATCTGGCCGGCTCTGCTGATGGCCGCAGGGCTCGATGTGCCCAAGGGCGTGTTCGCGCACGGCTGGCTGCTCGTCGGCGGCGAGAAGATGTCGAAGTCGAAGCTCACCGGCATCGCGCCGACCGAGATCACCGACGTCTTCGGATCCGACGCCTACCGCTACTACTTCCTCTCGGCGATCGCGTTCGGCCAGGACGGCTCGTTCTCGTGGGAGGACCTCTCGGCCCGCTACCAGGCGGAGCTCGCCAACGGCTTCGGCAACCTCGCCTCGCGCACCACGGCGATGATCGAGAAGTACTTCGAGGGCATCGTGCCGCCGCCCGCCGACTACACCGAGAAGGATCTCGAGATCCAGAGGATCGTCGCGGATGCCGCCTCGAACGCGGATGCCGCGATCGAGCAGTTCCGCATCGACGAGGCCATCTCGTCGATCTGGACGATCGTCGACGCTCTCAACGGCTACATCACGGAGAACGAGCCGTGGGCACTGGCACGCGACGAGGCTCAGCGCGGCCGTCTCGGCACCGTTCTCTACACGTGCGCCGAGGGACTTCGCGCGCTCGCCGTGCTGCTCTCGCCCGTGATGCCGCAGTCGACGGAGAAGCTCTGGGTCGCCCTCGGCGCCGCAGAGAGCCTCGGACGTCTGCAGGACCAGCCGATCCGCGAGGCCGGAGCCTGGGGCGTGCTGCGTCCCGGCACCAGCGTCAACGGTCTCACCCCGCTGTTCCCGCGCGTGGAGTCCACCGCCTGAGCATGACGTACGTGCAGCAGCGAGACGGCGACGGACGTAAGGATCTCCGGTACCCCGCGGCTCCGGAGCCCCTTGCCGTGCCCGTCTACGACAATCACGCGCATCTCGAGATCCTCGACGGCGATGAGCCGCTGTCGCTGACCGAGCAGCTCGATCGTGCGGCGGCCGTGGGCATCGCCGGGGTGGTGCAGGCATCGGGTGACATCGAGTCGTCCCGGTGGGCGGTCGAGGCCGCCGAGTCGGACCCGCGCGTGCTCGCGGCTGTCGCGATCCACCCGAATGATGCGCCCGCCTACGCCGAGGAGGGTCGTCTCGATGAGGCCATCGCGGTGATCGACGAGCTCGCGGCGCACCCGCGAACGCGGGCGATCGGCGAGACGGGTCTCGACTTCTTCCGCACCGAGCCCGAGCGCCGAGCGCCGCAGTTCGAGTCGTTCGAGGCGCACATCGCGCTGGCGAAGAAGCACGGCATCGCGATGCAGATCCACGACCGTGACGCGCATGACGCGGTGCTCGAGACGCTGAGTCGCGTCGGGGCGCCCGAGCGGACGGTCTTCCACTGCTTCTCCGGCGACGATGCGATGGCAAGGATCTGCGCGGATGCGGGTTACCACCTGTCCTTCGCCGGCAACGTCACGTTCAAGAACGCGCAGAACCTGCGCGACGCGCTGAAGGTGACGCCCCTGGACCGCATCCTCGTCGAGACCGATGCGCCGTTCCTCACCCCGACGCCGCTGCGCGGTCGTCCGAACGCCCCCTATCTCGTGCCGATCACGGTGCGGTTCATGGCGGCGGAGCTCGGCATCGAGGTCGACGAGCTGTCGACCCGGCTCGCCGCGAACACCCTGCGGGTCTACGGCTCGTTCACCGACTGATCCGCCGGTGCGGCACTGACGATCTGCGAGATCGGCTTCCAGACCAGGACAAGGGTCAGCGCGGCGCCCACGAAGGCGAACCACCACGGAGCCGTGAGACCCCAGACCTGGGCGATCACCCCGCCGAGGGCCTGGCCGATGACCATGCCGCCGAACACGCCGACCATGTTGACCGAGGCCACGCGGCCCTGCAGCTCGGCGGGGACCAGACGCTGACGGACGGTCGTCGAGATCGTGCCCCACACGAACGCGTAGGCGCCGAATACGAACATGATCACGAGCGCCACCCAGCCCGCGGTGGTGAGTGCGAACGCGAGGTGCATCAGCACCTCGAGCGAGAGGACGACGCGCATCAGCGTCGCGAACGACACGTGGCGTTCGAGCCAGCCGAAGCAGAGGGTGGCGAGGATTCCTCCGGCCGCCGAGGCGGTCGTCAGGGCGCCGTAGCCGACCGCGCCCATGTTGAGATACTCCGTGGCATAGAGCACGAGCACGCCCCACGGGGCCGCCCAGGTGACGTTGAAGACGAGGATGATCAGCACCAGCATCCGCACCGGCGGGTTCTGCCACAGCCAGCGGAGTCCTTCGCCGATGTCGGTGTGCACGTGCGACTTCACGCCGTCTCCCGTTGACCGGGGCGGCACGGGGGTGCGGGCCATGCGCGAGATCAGCACGACCGCGAGGAGGACGCAGAGGATCTCGAGCAGGAACGGCCACGCCGCGCCGGCGGCGAAGAGGAACGCGCCGAGCGGCGGCCCGGCGAACTGGTTCGCGACGAGATACCCGGCCTGCAGTCGGGCGTTGCCGATGCCGAGGTCGGCCGGCTTCACGAGCATCGGCAGCAGCGTGCTGCCGGCGGTGTCGACGAAGACCTCCGCCGTGCCGTAGAGGAAGGCCACGGCGAGCACGATCCAGATGTTCGCGGTGCCGGTGAGCAGGAACGCGCAGAGCCCCGCGAGCACCACGGCCCGTGCCGCGTTGGCGAACATCACGAGGCGCCGACGGTCGAACCGGTCGGCGATGGCTCCGGCGTGCAGCCCGAACAGCAGCCACGGGAGGAACTGCAGGATCGCCCCGGACGCGACGAGGATGGGCGACGACGTCATCGACGCGATGAGCAGGGGAGCGGCCGCGAGGGCGACGCCGTCTCCGACGTTGCTCGTCCACGATGACGCGAGCAGCCAGCGGAAATCCCTGCCCATGCGCCGTGGTGCGATCAGTTCACCGAGGGAGGGCATCACAGCAGACTACTGGGCGGCTCGGACACCGGCGGGGGTGGGGGACAATGGAGCAATGACAGTCACCCTGCTCGGCGCCACCGAGATCCGCCGCCTCGCCGCTGAGCTCGACGTCACCCCGACCAAGAAGCTCGGACAGAACTTCGTCGTCGACGCGAACACCGTGCGCAAGATCGTGCACGCCGCCCGGGTCCAGCCGGGGGAGCGGGTCGTCGAGGTGGGCCCGGGGCTCGGCTCCCTCACCCTTGCGATCCTCGAGGCCGGCGCATCCGTCACCGCTGTCGAGATCGATCACCGGCTCGCCGCCCGGCTCGCCCAGACCGCCGAGGAGCACGGCGTTCCCGCCGACATGCTCACGGTCGTCGATGCCGACGCGCTGCGCATCACGGAGCTGCCGGGCGAGCCGACCGTGCTCGTCGCGAACCTGCCCTACAACGTCTCGGTCCCCGTGCTGCTGCACTTCCTCGAGAACTTCTCCTACCTGAAGCGCGGCGTCGTGATGGTGCAGGCCGAGGTCGCCGAGCGTCTCGCCGCGAAGCCCGGGTCGAAGATCTACGGTTCGCCGAGCGTCAAGGCCGCCTGGTACGGCGAATGGAAGCTCTCGGGCACGGTCTCCCGTCAGGTCTTCTGGCCGGTCCCGAACGTCGACAGCCTGCTCGTCGGGTTCGACCGGTCGGAGGGCGAGCGCGGCCCCGAGGACGAGCGCCGTCGCACGTTCCAGATCGTGGATGCCGCCTTCAACCAGCGACGCAAGATGCTGCGTCAGGCGCTGTCCGGACTCTTCGGCAGCTCCGCCGCGGCATCCGAAGTGCTGATCGCGGCCGGAGTCGCCCCCACCGCTCGCGGGGAGGATCTCACGGTCGAGGACTACCATCGTGTCGCTCAGCATGTCGCGCAGATCGAAGACGCCGCCGTCACCGGCTAATCTGGCACCGTGACCGACTCTCCTCGCTTCCGTCCGAACATCCCCGAGCTGCACCGGCCGTACGCCGCCGACGAGAGCCGCTACCAGCAGTTCGAGTACCGCCAGGTGGGCACCTCGGGGCTGTTCCTGCCGCCCATCTCGCTGGGCCTGTGGTGGAACTTCGGCGACAACATCCCGCTCGACAACCAGCGCGCGCTGCTGCGTCACGCCTTCGACCGCGGCATCACGCACTTCGATCTCGCGAACAACTACGGCCCGCCCTACGGCTCGGCCGAGAAGAACTTCGGCCGCATCTTCGCCGAGGACTTCCGCCCCTACCGCGACGAGCTGATCATCTCGTCGAAGGCGGGCTGGGACATGTGGCCGGGTCCGTACGGCGACTTCGGCAGCCGCAAGTACATCCTCGCGAGCGCCGAGCAGTCGCTGACCCGCATGGGCCTCGACCACGTCGACATCTTCTACTCGCACCGCGCCGATCCCGTGACGCCGGTCGCCGAGACGATCGGGGCGCTCGACACGCTCGTGCGCCAGGGCAAGGCCCTCTACGTCGGCATCTCGTCGTACAGCGCCGAGCGCACGGCCGAGGCCGTCGCCGTCGCCACCGACCTCGGCACCCCGCTCGTCATCCACCAGCCCGCCTACTCGATCCTCAACCGCTGGGTCGAAGACGGCCTCACCGACACCCTCGAGCAGTCCGGCGTCGGTGCGATCGCGTTCACACCTCTCGCGCAGGGGCTCCTCACCGACAAGTACCTCGGCGACGGCACGGCCGCCCGTGCGCAGAAGCGCGGTTCGCTGCCGGATGCGCCGCTGTCGGATGCCGCCGTGCAGACCCTCCGCTCGCTCAACGCCATCGCCGAGCAGCGCGGGCAGTCCCTGGCGCAGATGGCGATCCAATGGACGCTGCGCAACCCGGTCGTCGCCTCCGCGCTGGTCGGGGCATCGCGTCCCGAGCAGCTCGACGAGAACATCGCCGCCGTCAACGGTCCGTCATTCACCGACGACGAGCTCGGCCGCATCGACGAGGCGGCCGGTGCCATCGACGTCGACCTGTGGGCGACGTCGACGGAGCTGTGACGGGAACACCGACATGAGCTTCGCCGCCCCCGTCGACTCCGTGCACGTGCGCGCGCCCGGCAAGATCAACGTCTATCTCGGTGTGGGCGGCCGCCACGACGACGGGTATCACGCGCTGGCCACCGTGTTCCAGGCGGTCTCGCTCTATGAGGACGTGATCGCCCGGCACGCCGATGACTTCTCGATCACCGTCTCGGGCGTCGACGACCCCGACACCGTGCCGCTGGACGATCGCAACCTCGCGATGCGCGCCGCCAAGCTGCTCGCGACCGCCGCCGAGTACGACGGAGGGGTGGCGCTGGAGATCCGCAAGAGCGTGCCTGTCGCCGGAGGCATGGGCGGCGGGTCGGCGGATGCCGCGGCCGCTCTCGTCGCGTGCGACGCACTGTGGGGCACCGGGTTCTCGACCGCCCGCCTGCATGAGCTGGCCGCCCGCCTCGGCGCGGACGTCCCGTTCGCGTTGCACGGCGGCACCGCTGTCGGAACCGGCCGAGGAGATCACCTGAATCCCGCGCTGGCGAGGGGGCGGTTCGACTGGGTGCTCGTCCCGAGCGATGACGGGCTGTCCACGCCCGTCGTGTATGCGCGACTCGATGCGCTGCGAGACGCTGAGGGCTCTCTCGCCGACGATCCGCCGCTGTCGCTCGAGGTGCCGGCTCCCGTGCTGCAGGCGCTGCGTTCCGGCGATCCCGAGCTGCTGTCCGAGAGCATCTACAACGACCTGCAGGAGGCCGCCCTGTACGAGCGGCCCGAGCTGGAGACCACGATCCTGCGCGGCATCCACGCCGGCGCTCTGCAGGGCATCGTGTCGGGTTCGGGACCCACCGTCGCTCTCCTCTGCCCGAGCCCCGCGGGTGCGCAGGAGGTCCAGTCGCTGCTGCGTGAGCACGGACTCGAGTCGCTGCACGTGCACGGGCCTGTGCCCGGCGCGCGCATCCTCGCCTGACCCGGCCCGCCCGCATCCTCGCCTCGGCGAGGTGCGCTCCGCGCGCCTGGCATACATAATGAAGAGACGATGTGACCGTGCACATACAAGGAGGTCTGTGATGTCGACTGCCTCCGAGCGTGCCCGGATGCCGAGCATCCGCGACGTCGCGAGACTCGCGGGGGTGTCGCACCAGACCGTGTCGCGGGTGCTGAACGACCACCCCAGCATCCGTCCCGAGACGAAGGCGAAAGTCCTCGACGCCATCGCCGTGCTGGACTACCGCCCCAACCTCGCGGCGCGGGCGCTCGTGACGAGCAAGTCCAACATGCTCGGCATCCTCTCGGCCACGGTGGGGGAGTTCGGACCGACGTCGTCGATCGTCGGCATCGAGGACGCCGCTCGCGAGGAGGGGTACTCGGTCTCGACCCTGAACCTCTCGGCCACGACCCCCGAGGCGATCGGCAACGCCCTGCGGCAGCTGGCGCGCGAGCAGGTCGACGGCATCGTGGTGCTCGCCCCGCAGGTCCGGGCGTTCCATGTGCTGAAGGGCATGGCGGTCGAGATGCCGTTCGTCTCGCTGCAGACGGCCTCCGGCTCCGACGGGGTGACCCTGTCGGCCGACCAGGTCGCGGGCGCGCGCACCGCCACCGAGCATCTGATCGGGCTCGGGCACAGCGACATCATCCACATCGCCGGGCCGCAGGACTGGATCGAGGCCGAGTCGCGCATGCGCGGATACCTCGATGCTCTGCGGGAGGCCGATCTGCCCACCTTCCCGCCGATCCGCGGAGACTGGACGGCCGACTTCGGCTATTTCGCGGGGCAGGAGCTCGCCCGACGGCGTGACTTCACGGCCGTGTTCGTCGCGAACGACCAGATGGCGATCGGGCTGCTGCACGGGTTCAGGGATGCCGGCATCCGCGTGCCCGAGGACGTGAGCGTCGTCGGGTTCGACGACATCCCGGTCGCGGCGCATGTCGCACCGACGCTGAGCACGGTGCATCAGGACTTCCCCGAGCTGGGTCGCCGCGCCGTGCGCATCCTGCTCGCGCAGATCCGTGGTGAGCAGGTGCCGCAGTTCGGGCCCCTGCAGACGACCCTTCGAACGCGGGAATCGTCCGCGCCTCGATAAGGCCACATTTTCGCGAGTGGTCTTGACACCGTCTCAGCGAGCGTAGACTATGTAATCCAATGTGAACGGTCACATCGAAGGTGACCGCCCGTCGCGAGGAAGATCTTGTGAGCACCACAGCAACGTTGCCGGTCGTGTCAGGCCCCATCCTGGAGATGCGCAGCATCACCAAGGAGTTCCCGGGTGTCAAGGCGCTGTCCGACGTGTCCATCACCGTCCGGGCCGGAGAGATCCATGCGATCTGCGGCGAGAACGGCGCCGGGAAGTCGACCCTGATGAAGGTCCTCTCCGGCGTGTACCCCTACGGCACGTACGAGGGGGAGATCCTGCTCTACGGCGAGGAGCAGCGCTACCGCGACATCGCGGCGAGCGAGCAGGCCGGGATCGCGATCATCCACCAGGAGCTCGCGCTGATCCCTGAGCTCTCGATCACCGAGAACATCTTCCTCGGCAACGAGATCCGCCATTTCGGCGCGATCGACTGGCGCGCCCAGCGTCAGCGCACGGTCGAGCTGCTGGCCCGCGTCGGCCTGCGCGAAGACCCCGACGTCGCCATCAAGACGCTCGGTGTCGGAAAGCAGCAGCTGATCGAGATCGCGAAGGCCCTCAACAAGGACGTCAAGCTCCTCATCCTCGACGAGCCCACCGCGGCACTGAACGAGAACGACTCGCAGCACCTCCTCGACCTGATCCTGGGTCTGAAGGCCAAGGGCATCGCGTCGATCATGATCAGCCACAAGCTCAACGAGATCGAGCAGATCGCCGACGAGATCACGATCATCCGCGACGGTCGCACGGTCGAGACGCTCGACATCTCGCGCGGCGAGATCAACGAGGACCGCATCATCCGCGGCATGGTCGGCCGCTCGCTCGAGAGCCGCTACCCCGACCGCACCCCCGAGATCGGCGACGTGTTCTTCGAGGTCAAGGACTGGTGGGTGCAGCACCCGACCGTGTCCGAGCGGATGGTCGTCAAGGGGTCGAACCTCAACGTGCGTCGTGGCGAGGTCGTCGGCATCGCCGGTCTGATGGGCGCGGGTCGCACCGAGTTCATGATGAGCATCTTCGGTCGCTCCTACGGCACGTTCCTCGGCGGACAGATCGTCAAGGACGGCCAGGAGATCACCATCCCCGACGTCTCCTCGGCGATCAAGCACGGACTCGCGTACGTCAGCGAGGACCGCAAGGTGCTGGGCCTCAACCTGCTCGACACCATCAAGCGGTCTGTCGTGGCGGCGAAGCTGTCGAAGATCTCGAAGCGCGGCGTCGTCGACGAGCGCGAGGAGTACTCGGTCGCCGAGCGCTACCGCAAGGCGCTGCGCATCAAGACGCCCAGCGTCGAAGAGGGCGTCGGCAAGCTCTCGGGAGGAAACCAGCAGAAGGTCGTGCTGGCCCGGTGGATGTTCACCGACCCCGACCTGCTGATCCTCGATGAGCCCACGCGCGGCATCGACGTCGGCGCGAAGTACGAGATCTACGCGATCATCAACGAGCTCGCCTCCCAGGGCAAGGGCGTCATCGTCATCTCCAGCGAGCTGCCCGAGCTGCTCGGCATCTCGGACCGCATCTACACAGTCTTCGAAGGTCGGGTCACCGACTGCATCCCGGCCGACCAGGCGACACCCGAGGCTCTCATGCGCAGCATGACCTCCGCGACTCAGAAAGCATCCGCATGACCACCGACCTCACGACAACGAAGCGCGGCTTCCACTTCGGCGACATCCGCAAGATGTTCGGAAGCAACGGCACCTCGTCACTGCGCCAGTTCGGCATCCTGGGCAGCCTCATCGTCATCATCGTCCTCTTCGAGGTGCTGACGCTGCTGCGCAACGGACCGAACGGCGCGACGCTGACGTCGGGCAACCTGATCAACGTCATCAACCAGTACTCGTTCATCCTGATCCTCGCGATCGGCATGGTGATGGTCATCATCATGGGGCACATCGACCTGTCGGTCGGCTCCGTGGCGGCCTTCACCGGCATCATCGTCGCGAAGTCGATGGCCGACTGGAACCTCCCTTGGCCGCTGGCGATCCTGCTCGGCCTCGGCGTCGGTGCCCTGGTGGGCGCCTGGCAGGGGTTCTGGGTCGCCTACGTCGGGGTGCCCGCGTTCATCGTGACGCTCGCCGGCATGCTCTTCTTCCGTGGCGCGCAGCAGTGGATCGGTGACGCTCAGACGATCCCGGTGCCCAAGGGCTTCCAGGTGATCGGCACCGGCTACCTTCCTGAGGTCGGGCTCCCGCTGGACTTCAACGTGCCGACCATGATCCTCGCGCTGGTCGCGGTGGCGTGGCTGGTCTTCTGGGAGATCCGCACCCGTCGCCAGCAGCACAAGATGGGCTCCGACAGTGCGCCCCTCTGGGTCAGCGTCGTCAAGGTCGTGCTGCTCTCGGTCGTCGTGCTCGCCGCTGCGTGGATGTTCGCGACGGGTCGCCCCGGCACGAGCTTCCCGGTTCCGGGGCTGATCCTGCTCGCCCTCGTGATCATCTACTCGTTCATCACGCGGAACACCGTCTTCGGTCGCCACATCTACGCCGTGGGTGGCAACCGCCAGGCCGCACGCCTCTCCGGCGTGAAGGACCGCTGGGTCGACTTCTTCGTCATGATGAACATGTCGATGATGGCCGCACTCGCCGGCATGATCTTCGTCGCCCGTTCGCAGGCATCCGGACCGAACGACGGCACCGGCTGGGAGCTCGACGCGATCGCGTCGGTGTTCATCGGTGGTGCTGCGGTCGCCGGTGGTATCGGTACCGTGATCGGCTCGATCATCGGTGGTCTGGTCATGGCGTTCCTCAACAACGGTCTCGCTCTGCTCGGCCAGGGTGCCGACGTCGTCTCGATGATCAAGGGCCTCGTGCTCCTGCTCGCGGTCGGCATCGACGTCTGGAACAAGCAGCAGGGCCGTCCGTCGCTCATCGGTCTCCTGACCCGCCGGTCGGGCCGCAGGAGCGACCCGGAGGCCACCGCGACCTTCGAACCCAACAGGACTTACCAAGCCCCTCCCGTCGATAAGACGAGGGCCGAGTAAGCGGACTCTCCGCGCAGTGCTCGCACGCAGAATCCGTCACATCACACAGAAAGAGATCACATGAAGAAGATCATCGTCACAGCGACAGCGCTCGTCGCGACGGCTGCCTTCGCACTCACGGGCTGCTCCGGTGAGCGCGGCGGCGGAACCGACACGGGATCCGGCGAAGAGGCCGAAGCAGGCTTCGCCGCCGACTCCTCGATCGGCGTCGCCCTTCCCGACAAGACCAGTGAGAACTGGGTCCTCGCGGGTCAGCTCTTCACGGACGGCCTGGAAGAGGCCGGCTTCAAGGCAGACGTGCAGTACGCTCCGGCGAGCAACACGGTCGCCGAGCAGCAGAACCAGATCCAGGCCATGGTCACCAACGGCGCCAAGGTCATCATCATCGGCGCGAAGGATGGCAAGCAGCTCGCCACCCAGGTGCAGGCGGCCAAGGATGCCGGCGCGTACGTGATCGCGTACGACCGTCTCATCGAGAACACCGAGGCAGTCGACTACTACGTCGCGTTCGACAACTTCAAGGTCGGCCAGCTGCAGGGCCAGGCCCTGCTCGACGGTCTCGCCGAGCGTGCGGGCCACGAGGCTCCGTACAACATCGAGCTCTTCTCCGGCTCGCCGGATGACGCCAACTCGAAGGTCTTCTTCGACGGCGCCATGGACGTGCTCCAGCCGGAGATCGACAACGGCAACCTGGTGGTCGTGTCGAAGCAGACCGAGATCGCGCAGACCGCGACCGAGGGATGGCTTCCGGAGAACGCGCAGAACCGTATGGACACGCTGCTCACCTCGTCGTACAGCGGTGACACCGTGGTCGACGGCGTGCTGTCGCCGAACGACACCCTTGCTCGCGCCATCATCACCTCGGTGCAGCAGGCCGGCAAGCCGGTTCCGGTCGTCACGGGTCAGGACTCCGAAGTCGAGTCGGTGAAGTCGATCATGGAGGGCATCCAGTACTCCACGATCAACAAGGACACCGCACTGCTCGTCGAGCAGTCGATCAAGATGGTCGGCCAGCTGCAGAAGGGCGAGACCGTCGATGTCAACGACGAGGAGTCGTACGACAACGGCGCCAAGGTCGTTCCGGCGTACCTGCTCGACCCGATCATCGTCACCAAGGAGAACGCTGCTGAGGCGTACGCCAACGTTCCGAGCCTCCTCGAGATCGTGAAGTCGTACCAGTAAGCGACATCGCACTCACCGCAGACGAGCCGTCCGGACCTTCGGGTCCGGGCGGCTCTTCGCCATGTCGGGTCGACTTTCCACACCGCGCGCGGGCGAGCCGCTGGCGGAAAGTGGACGTCCTGTCGGAGGACGTCCGCACACGGCGCTAGCCCCAGACGGGGTCGTCGGGATCGGGAGAGTCTGTGCCGTCGGCATCTGTCATGATGCGCGCTTCAGCGATCCACGACGTCAGAGGGCCATCGCGGAGGAGATGAGGCCGCGGTGTGTCGAGCAAAACAGAGGCGGCGACCTTGTCCAGCGGCTCATCGCTCGCGAAAATGACGACGTTGCCGAGTGGCCCTTCCGCATCTTCCGGCTCTGCGTCGAGCACGACAGCGACGTGCTCGAACACGGTGCTCAGGGTCGCGGCCTGTCGTCGTGAGTATTCGAACGGATGCCCGTCGAGCAGGTTCACGGCGACCACGCCCGCTGCTGCGGAGCGCGCGGCGACCCGACGATAGAACTCCTGGCTGGCCACACGATGCCGGATGACGGCGGCATCCCAGAGATCGACGACGGTGAAGCACGCCTCCACCCAATCGGTGTCGATTGCGGTGCGATAACTCGCGGCGTCGTCAAGTCCGGGGGACGGAGGTGACTGCACCGGCGATGTCTTCTCATTCGGAAAAGCGGCGTCCGCGACCGTTCGAGCGTCACCGAGGATGACTCGTATGTCAGACCCGGGAGGCAACGGCAGCGCGTCGATGACGGCGGCATAGAGCGCGGGTTCGAACTCCACCACCAGCTGAGGTGATCCGGCGCGCGTCGCCTGGACGTAGCGTGCCAGCGTGAGTGCTCCGGCCCCCAGATGCACGGTGAACAGCGGCGCATCAGGCTCGGCGGCGGCATCCATTGCGCGGGCGATGTGTTGGGTGTAGCTGTACTCGAGGGCGGTCGGCTCGGTCATCGAGACGACGGACTGCGCAATTCCATCCACGCTGAGCTCGAAGCGACCGGGGCGCCTTCTCGACTGCACCAGCTTTGCCGTGCGATTGGCTAGTGAGAGCGAGAACACCCGGCGACTCCATGGCACCTGTCTAGTTTAAGCCGGAGGGGATCGGTCGGCGGCTGCCTCTGGAGGAGCAGAGCGCCGTAGGCGAACTCGCTCTCGGAAGGCCGAGCCTCCTCGAGATCGTACGAGTCGTACGAGAAAGCGATCAGCCATCTGGCAGAAGAGGGCCGCTCGGACCTTCGGGGCCGGCGGCTCTTCTTGTTGTCGTGCTGCTGTGGTGCGTTCTTCAGCAGCCGACGCCGGCCGGGTTCTCGTGGCAGGTGTGGGCGACGAGCGCGGTGCGGGCCTCGAGGATGCGGATCTCCTGCGTGGCGCCGCTGGTCGTGAGCTGCCCGGGAATGTCGATCCATCCGCCGCCGAGGTCCACCTGCGCGGTGAATCGGATGTCCACGCGGGCCGGGTACACGCCGGGTTCGCGGTAGACGTGGCTGGTCGGGGTCGGCGTGAACTGCGCCTGACCGAGCGCCTCCCAGGTCTGCCCAGGTGTCGTCACTGTCGCGGAGCTGCCGTCGCCGTACGTGTAGTCGTATCCGGCCGGGACAAATCGCACGCGCAGTGGCACGCCGAACAGCTCGCCGTCTTGGATCTGCGTGGATGCTGCGGCCGTGAAGTTCGTCGGCATCCCGGCGATCCCGACGTTGCCGGGTTCGGCGGTCGCGCGGATTGATGCCGGTGCGAATCGCGCCAGGTCGGAGATGGTGATCGTCGGCGCGCCCGGCGTCGACGCAGCGGAGGCCGGGGGAGCGGGCCGGTTCGGGCGCGGCGCACAGCGCGTGGTGCCCGAGTCGTCCATGCATGCCGCGAGGTCGATCGCCTCCTGGCTCGGACCCGACGGTTCACCCGGACCCGTGCCGTCGCCCGGACCGCCATCACTCCAATTCGAGTCGGTGCCGGGATCAGTGCTCGGCTGCTGCTGGGTGCCGGAGATGGTGAGGGAGGAACCATCCGTCGAGCCGCAGAGTCCCATTTTCTCTGCAGTGCTGGCGCAGCCCGTTGACGCGCCTTCTGCGCTCAGCGGGAGCGAGATGAGCAGGCCTAGAGCCAACGCCCCAATGGCGATCTTGCTCAACATGAGTTCTCGTCTGCCGAGCTCTCGAGACTGATTCTGAGACTCGCGCGGTCCCCCGTGAACTGGACGAGTTGAGAAACAACATCGCCGCGACCTGCGGGGGTGACATCCACGCCATCTGTGTTCAGGACGCGGAGCTCGGACACGTCGATGCATACGTAGCCCGTCACGTCCGCGATGCGGCCGTCGACATCCGCGTTAGTGCCGAGAAACAGAGCGACGCTAGCCTCTCCATCGGCGCTTAGTCCCCACTCGCGGAACGAGTTCTGCGCGTCGATGTCATTCTCAAGCGCCACTCCTTCAAGAAACTCCTGCGGGTCGGGCTCGGCCTCGCCCCGATTCCTGGCATTACCCGCCTCGTTGTACGCCCGGTACACCTTCTCCGCCGCAGCGAACGCCTCCTCCTCGTTGGCGAAGGCCGCGGTGGGCGTAGGGGCGGGCTCCGGTTCAGTGGTGCATCCCGCGAGAGCGCCAACCCCCAACGCCACTACGGCGACAGCAACTATGCGCGCGCCCATCCGTGGAACTGCCGCACCACCGCCTCTGCCGTGACGAATCGCAAGAACGGACAAGGGGCGCAATGGAGGAGGAGTCACCGCGCCACCGTAGTGAAATCGGCCAGGCTCGCGTCGCGTTTCTCCACAGGTCCGCGCCAGCGCGAACGTCTCCGCTCAGAACGGCGCGCGCACGGCATCCGATTCGGTGAAGATCACCGTGTTCGGTGCAGGGGGAGTGTCGATGTACGTCCGCCCGATGGGACTCGTCCACTCCATGACCCCGCCGGGCTTCTGCTCGACGTGCCATGGCGTGTGATGTTTCAGAACGTGATGTCGGCGACAGAACGATGCCAGATTCGATTCGCAGGTCGCGCCACCCGTCGAGGCAGCATGGTTGTGGTCGAGGTCGCATTTCCGCGCCGCCACTCCGCACGCTGGGAATCGACATCGCTGGTATCTTGCCCGCAGGTGCCTGCGCAAGTGACGGCTCGGTCGGTATCGGTCGACGGCGAGGACATGACCGGTGATCGGATGCGTCAGCACCCGTTCCCATCCCTTCGTCTGCCCGGCCAATCGGCGCGCAGTATCGACGTCGATCGGAATCACGCCGTCGAGCTCGGCGGGCGGCGCCGCCTCGGCATCCGGAGCACCCGACCCCTCGTGCGCATCGTCGTCCATCAGGGTCGTCACCGGAACGGTGATCTCAATGCGCGCACTGATGGCCGCCAGCAGTCCGTCTTCGCTGTCGTGCCCGGTCGGCTGGCCGCTGAGCACGAGGTCGGCGAGCAGGTCGGCGCGGATCTCGTCGACCGTCCGATCATCCGCCTCGAACTCATCGCCGTCTCGAGCCGCCCGCCGCTTCGCGCGAAGGTTCTCGACGCGCAGTGCGTGCGCCATCTGCGAGAGACGGTCGAACATGCCGTGGACGAGCGCGGCAGGCGCGTGCGTGTGCAGCGCCGCCATCCCGTCTTCGCCATCCGTCGCCCAGACTCGCCGCTGAGATCTGGCGCGACGATGCCGCTCCGACACTGTCGTCGGAGCGAAGCGCTCGGCCACACGGCGCGCCAGCGCGCGCAGTCGGTTCGGCGATTCCACCTCCGCCAGCGGAAGGATCACCGCGGAATATGCCTCGCGGTGATCGGGCGACTCGAGGCCCGAACCTACGTCGACGATGACACGGGAGTGCGCGGCGCTGATCCGCCCCGCTCCCTGTGCGGCCCAGACGGCGGGGAACCGATCGACCAGCAGCTCCGCCGCCGCCATCCGGCGCTCGATGGTGCGATCGCTGACATGCTGCACGGCTCCGATCTCGGCCGCGATGGTCCTGATCGAATGGTCTCCCCGGTCCGGGTGATCACCCTGCTTCGCGATGTCGACCGCGAGCCGACTGGCGATCGCCAGCAGCCCGTCGCGCGCGGCGCTCATGCTGCTCACTGTCGCCTCTGCGACTTGCAACGCGGCGACGAGATCGGCGAGATTCGCGATCTGCGTGTCCGTCGCGTCGAGCAGTGCTGTCATGTCTCCGAGTAGATCACGGACCACCGACATTCGAACGAAGATTCGATACATTCCCGAATCGACATGATCCCGGAAGAGGGGTGACTCATGCGACACTGACGTCATGCTCCTTCACGCCGTCGACGTCGGCGACGGCCCTCGTACGGTGGTTCTGCTCCACGGGATGATGGGCTCGGCCGACAGCTGGTGGCGTGTGATGCCGGTGCTCGCTGCTCAGGGCTTCCGTGTGCTGGCAATCGATCTCCCCGGTCACGGTCTGTCACCGCGAGACCCGCGTCTGACGATCGAGCAGGCTGCATCGTCGGTGGTCGAGACCGTCCGAAGTCTCGCCCCGGGACGGCCGCTCGCGGCCGTCGGGCACTCCTACGGGGCGAGCGTGCTCGCACAGGCGGCCCCGTTGCTCCGACCTGAACCGGGCATCTATGTCGATGCCGCACTCGTCCTCCCCGGCGGCAGCGACCGTGACGATCTCATCGAGCGGTACGTTCGCGATCGCGAAGCTCGACAGTCGCCGGAGAACCTCCGTGCCTCGCGTCCGTTCTACTCGGAGAGGGATGCCGAGATCGAGGCACTCGCCGCCCGCCGCTTCGACCCGACGACGATGGCATCCGTCTCCTGCGGCCGCGATCACATGTGGCTTCCCGACCCGGGGTCGATCATCGTCCGCGCCGACCCGAGCGACTGGGTGACCGCCGCCGACGTCGCCCGGTTCGAGGCGAACGGCATCGACGTGCGCAGCATCCCCGGAGCCGCGCACACTGTCTGGTACAGCCACTTCGAGGAGTTCACGGCGTCGCTCCCGGAGCTGTTCGGCCGGCGCGCTCGTGCGCAGGGTGCCGGATGACGAGGCAGCCGTGACAGGAGGCTGACCGGGCCACGCAGACCGCGCGACTACCCTGGGGAGTGACATGGCACATCTTCTCGGGGCAGAAGCCCTTCATCTCGAATATCCGACGAGGGTCGTCTTCGACTCCGTGACCCTCGGCATCGAAGAAGGTGACCGCATCGGCATCGTCGGCCGCAACGGCGACGGCAAGTCGAGCCTCCTCGGAATGCTCGCCGGCATCAAGGAGCCGAACTCGGGCCGCGTCACGGTGCGAGGCGGCACGACCATCGGCGTCCTCGACCAGGCCGACACCCTCAGCGACGACCTGACCATCAGCGCGGCGGTCGTCGGTGACACCCCGGAGTACGAGTGGGCCGGCGACCCGCGCATCCGCGACGTGATCGAGGGACTGCTGAAGGACCTGCCCTGGGATGCGGAGATCGGCTCCCTCAGCGGAGGCCAGCGCCGACGCGTGTCACTCGCCAAGCTGCTGACGGGGGACTGGGACGTCATCGCCCTCGACGAGCCCACCAACCACCTCGACGTCGAGGCCATCACCTGGCTCGCCGGACACCTCAAGAAGCGGTGGAGCCCGAACTCCGGAGCGCTCATGGTCGTGACTCACGACCGGTGGTTCCTCGACGAGATCTGCACCGAGACCTGGGAGGTGCACGACCGCATCGTCGAGCCCTTCGAGGGCGGCTATGCGGCGTACATCCTGCAGCGGGTCGAGCGCGACCGCATGGCGGCGGCGACAGAGGCCAAGCGTCAGAACCTCGCCAAGAAGGAGCTCGCGTGGCTCCGTCGAGGCGCACCCGCGCGAACCGCGAAGCCGAAGTTCCGCATCGATGCGGCCAACGAGCTCATCGCCGACGTGCCGGAGATCCGCGACAAGGTCTCCCTGCAGTCGCTCGCCGTCTCTCGTCTCGGCAAGGACGTCGTCGACCTGCTCGACGTCGGAGTGACCTATCCGACCGCCGACGGCGGCACCCGCGAAGTCCTCCGCGACGTCGAGTGGCGCATCGCGCCGGGGGAGCGCACCGGCATCCTCGGTGTGAACGGCGCCGGCAAATCGACGCTGCTCGGGCTGATCTCGGGCACCGTCGAGCCCACGGTCGGCCGTGTGAAGCGCGGCACGACCGTGAAGGTGAAGACGCTCACGCAGCGCCTCGACGAACTCGAGGACGTCCGACGCGAGCCGGTGCGTGTCGTGATCTCGCGACTGCGCACCTCGTACACGATGGGATCCGGCTCGAAGGCGCAGGAGCTCACGCCGGGCCAGCTCCTCGAGCGGCTCGGCTTCGATTCGGCGCAGCTCTCCACCCCCGTGAAGGATCTCTCCGGAGGTCAGCAGCGCCGCCTGCAACTGCTTCTCGTGCTCCTCGACCAGCCCAACGTGCTGATCCTCGACGAGCCCACCAACGACCTGGACACCGACATGCTCGCGGCCATCGAGGATCTGCTCGATTCGTGGTCGGGAACCCTGCTGGTGGTCAGCCACGACCGGTACTTCCTCGAGCGCGTCACCGATCAGCAGTTCGCGATCCTCGACGGCCACCTGCGGCACCTGCCCGGCGGCGTCGACGAGTACCTGCGCCTGCGCCAGTTGCAGACCTCGGCACCGGGCAGGTCGCAGACGGCCGTCAACACTGAGAAGAAGGCCCCCAGCCTCGACGGTGCCGCACTGCGCGCCGCCCAGAAAGAGGTCTCGTCGCTCGAGCGCCGCATCCAGAAGCTCACGCAGCAGGTCGACAAGGCGAAGACCGCTCTGGCGGATCACGACCAGTCGGACTTCGCCGGCCTCGGCGACAAGATGAAGGCGATCAGCGACCAGCAGGCCGAGATCGAGGAACTCGAACTCCGCTGGTTCGAGCTGACCGAACAGCTCGACTGACGAGAGGTCTGGCCCTTCCGCCCTCGCGGGAATACGGTGGCAGTCGAATGCGCTGTGCTCTGGGCGGGGTTCGATGCCAGCCGGGATCGCACAGCTTGATCCTGCGGTACCCGGGAGGTTCAGATGGAAGGACTCGAGGTCACCGTCCTGATCGGACTCACGATCCTCGTGGGAACGTTGATCGCGCCGCGCGTTCGACTCGCGCTGCCGCTCGTCCTCGTGATCTTCGGACTCCTCCTCGGCTTCGTCCCGCAGCTCCGCGAGATCCAGCTGCCCCCTGAGACGGTCCTGCTGCTGTTCCTCCCGGTGATGCTGTTCTGGGAGAGCCTCACGACCTCGCTGCGATCGATCCGCCGTGACTTCCGCTACATCCTCCCGATGAGCACGGTGCTCGTCGTGGCATCCGCATTCGCCGTCGCGGGCATCGGTCTGCTGTTCGGGATGCCGTGGGAGACCGCGCTGATCCTCGGCGCGGCAGTGGCCCCTCCGGATGCGACGGCCGTGGCAGCCCTCGGCAGGCTGCTGCCCCGGCGCATGTTCATGAAGCTCAAGGCCGAGAGCCTCACGAACGACGGAACCGCGCTCGTGCTCTACGCGATCGCCGTCTCGCTGGCTCTCGGCGGCAACATCACACCCCTGTCGGTGACGATGTCGGTGCTCACCTCCTATGTCGGAGGAATAGCGGCCGGTGTCGTGATCGCAGGCCTCGGGTACCTGCTGCTGCGTCGCACCTCTTCGACGATCGTCATCAACGTCGCGCTGCTGCTCATCCCGTTCAGCGCGTTCCTCCTTGCGGAGATCGTGCACGCCTCCGGCGTGCTGGCCGTCGTCGTCGCCGGTCTCATCGTCGCCTATGTCTCCCCCCGGGTGACGACAGCCTCGTCGCGGCGGCAGGCCGACGCCGCATGGCCGTTCGGCGTCTTCCTGCTCAACGGAGCGCTGTTCGTGCTGATCGGGCTCGAGGTGCAGTTCGTCGCGCATGAGATCTCCGCGGCAGCGATCGGTCGGCTCGTGCTCATCACCCTCGCGGTGTGGGGGACGCTGCTCGTCGTCAGATATCTCTTCCAGCTGCTGAACGCGCCCTTCCAGCGACGCAATCCGGCGCTTCCGTCCCGTGGTGCCAAGGCGCGATCGATGGCGGTGTCGACGGTCGCAGGCATGCGGGGTGCCGTCTCGCTCGCGATCGCGCTGTCGGTTCCGGCCGCCAGCGCGACCGAGGGCGAGATCGCCGGACGCGACGAGATCGTGTTCGTCACGGCGGGAGTGATCCTGCTCAGTCTGCTCGTACAGGGGCCGCTGCTGCCGGCGATCGTTCGCTGGGCACGTTTCCCGGTCGATCACATGGAGGCCGAGGAGTACGAGCTCGCCGAGCGGACGATCTCGGGCGCGGCACTGGCCGCCCTCGACGACCTCGCCGTCGAGCACGGCGTCGGCCAGGAGATCCGAGACAAGGTGCGTGCCGAGGGCTACCAGATGCTCGAGTTCTCGAACGCGCGTGCGCTGGCGCGCGAGCAGGCGATCGTCGATGCCGAGGCCCAGGCGCTCGACGTCATGCTCGACGAGCCCGATCCGCTGGGCGGCGGCCAGCAGATGAACGGGGGAGCGGATGCCGGTGCCGCGGAGGCGTCGGTCGCGCTGCGACTGCCGGACGCGACTCGTGTCGGCGACGACGGTGAGCTCGCGGACGGCGAGGTCAGGACTCTGCAGATGATCGCCACCTCGGCCGACGTCGACGTCATGCAGCGGTCGCCGCTGCTGCGTCACGAGGAGCACACGCGCCTCAAGCTCGCGCTCATCGACCGCAAACGCGAGGTGCTGCTCGGACTGCGCAGAGACGGGACGGTCGACGACCTCGTGGTCCGTCGGATCTCGGCACGACTCGACCTCGAACAGGTCCGGCTGCAGGGCATCGAGGACTACGACTGAGAGCTGTGACGCTCTGTGACACTCGATTGTCGCGCAGCGCGTCGCCCTGCCTAACGTATTCGAGTCCCCCAAGAGAGGAACCCTAACACTCATGTCCATCACAGCATCCCGTCGGACCACATCCGTCATCGCCGCGCTCGCCGCGGTCCCGCTCTTCGTCGCACTCGCAGGCTGCGCGACCGCATCGTCCGACGCCGGTTCCGGCGGCTCCGAGGACGAGACCGTCAAGATCGGTGTCGTCGGCAAGGGAGACGCACAGTGGGCTCCTTTCGTCGAGGCAGCCGCTGACGAGGGCATCACGGTCGAGCTCGTCGACTTCGGCTCGTACGAGCAGCCGAACCCCGCTCTGACCGAGGGTGAGATCGACCTCAACCAGTTCCAGCACATCGTGTACCTCGCCGAGTACAACACGGCATCCGGCTCCGACCTGACGCCGGTCGGCTCGACGGCGATCTACCCGCTGGGCCTGTACTCGCAGAAGTACGACGATGTCGACGACATCCCCGAGGGGGAGACCGTCGCGGTTCCCGACGACGCATCGAACCAGGCTCGCGCGCTGCTCGTGCTGCAGTCGGCCGGACTCATCGAGCTCAAGAGCGGCGGCACGATCTTCTCCGACCTCTCCGACATCGACACGGGCAAGTCCAAGGTCGAGGTCACCGCGCTCGAGGCCGCGCTGATCCCGACGTCGCTGCCCGACGTCGCGGCGGCGATCATCAACAACGACTTCGTCGAGGATGCGGGTCTGACCTTCGAGGACGCGATCGCTCAGGACGACCCTGAAGACCCGAACGCGCTTCCGTACGTGAACATCTTCGCGGCCCGCGCCGAGGACGCCGACAACGAGACGTACCTCAAGCTCGTCGAGATCTTCCAGACCAATGAGGACGTCCAGGCCGGCCTGCTCGAGTCGTCGGGTGACACCGCCGTGCCGCTGCAGACCCCGGTCGAGGATCTCGTCGCCTCGCTCGAGAAGGTCCAGAAGGACACCGAGGCCAACAAGTAGGACGACCGGGGTGGCCGACACCCCCGTCCGATGAGGGAGAATCGGGTGGCGCTTCGTGCGTCACCCGATTCTTCGTTCCCGAAGCAGACAGACCGGAGCACCGCATGCCGATCGTCACCCTGACGAATGTCTCGAAGACCTACCCCTCCCGCACGCGCGACGAGTCCGAGGTCGTGGCCGTGGACGACGTGACCCTGTCGATCGAGAAGGGCGACGTCTTCGGGATCATCGGATACTCGGGCGCCGGCAAGTCCACGCTCGTACGACTGATCAACGCGCTCGAGCCGGCGACGAGCGGGACCATCACTGTCGACGACGTCGACATCACAGCTCTCAAGGAGAGCGAGCTGCGCAAGGTCCGCGGCGGCATCGGGATGATCTTCCAGCAGTTCAACCTGTTCTCCTCGCGCAGCGTCAAGGCGAACATCGCCTACCCGCTCAAGCTGGCCGGATGGTCGAAGCCGGACATCGAGAAGCGGGTCGCCGAGCTGCTGAGCTTCGTAGGCCTGGCCGACAAGGCGAAGGCGTACCCCGAACAGCTCTCCGGTGGCCAGAAGCAGCGCGTCGGCATCGCCCGCGCCCTCGCCACCGGGCCGGCCATCCTCCTCGCCGACGAGGCCACCAGCGCACTCGACCCGCAGACCACGCACGAAGTGCTCGACCTGCTCAAGCGGGTCAACCAGGAGCAGGGCGTCACGATCGTCGTCATCACCCATGAGATGGACGTCATCCAGACCATCGCCACCAAGGTCGCGGTCATGGAGAACGGACGGGTGATCGAGCGGGGCGATGTCTTCGACGTGTTCTCGGCCCCGCAGAATCCGGCCTCGCAGCGCTTCGTCGGAACGGTCGTGAAGGGCATCCCGTCGCCGTCTGAGCTCGGCGTGCTGCGGGAGCGCCACCGGGGCCGCCTCGTCACGTTCTCGTTCCGCGACGGCGACTCGTCGCAGGCTCAGGTCTTCCTCGACCTCGCCGGGGCCGGACTCGACTTCGAGCTCGTGTACGGCGGGATCAACGACATCCGGGGGCGCGCCTTCGGCCACCTCACACTCGCGATCCGGGGTGAGAGCGCCGTGATCGACCGCACGCTCGAGCAGATCGGCCAGCGCGTCGAAGTCACCGAGATCGCAGAAGAGGAGGCACGCTGATGGATCGTCTGAACGAACTGTGGCCCGACCTCTGGAAGGCCGCCCTCGAGACCCTGTACATGACGTCGTTCGCACTCGTGCTGGGCGGCATCCTCGGTCTCGCGATCGGCGTCATCCTGTATGTCACCCGTCCGGGCGGGCTCGCCGAGAACCGGGCCGTGTCGGTCATCGCGAACCTCGGGGTGAACTTCTTCCGCCCGATCCCGTTCGTGCTCTTCGTCGCCGTGGCGCAGCCGTTCGCCCGCGCGGTGGTCGGCACCGGCATCGGCACCACGGCCGGCGCGTTCATGATCGGTCTGGCCGCGGCGTTCGCCATCGGCCGCATCGTCGAGCAGCACCTCGTGTCGGTGTCGCCCGGCGTGATCGAAGCCGCGCGCGCCATGGGCGCAGGCCCCGCGCGCATCCTGTTCACGGTCGCGATCCCCGAGTCGCTCGGACCGCTGATCCTCGGCTACACGTTCATCGTGGTGGCACTGATCGACATGACCGCGATGGCAGGCCTCATCGGCGGCGGCGGCCTCGGCGCGTTCGCCCAGATCTACGGCTTCCGGCAGTTCGAGCCGGTCGTCATGTGGACGGCGATCGTCCTCATCGTCGTCTTCGTCCACCTCGTGCAGATGCTCGGCACGTGGCTCGCGCGCAGGATCATGCGGCGCTGACGGGAGCCTCCTGCAGCGTGCGCGTCGTGGTGAAGACCCGCGGCGCGCCGCTCAGCGGATCGACGAAGTGCAGCTCGCGCGCGAGCAACTGCATCGGCTTCTCGAAGTCGTCGGGCTTCTCGCCACGCAACTCGGGGTAGAACGGATCGTTCAGGATGCCGAGCCCCAGCGCGGCGAGATGCACGCGGAGCTGATGCATCTTGCCGCTGTGCGGGTGCAGGAGCGTGTGCACGACGCGATCGTCGGCATCGATCACATCGATCTGCGTCTCGGCGTTCGGCTCCCGCTCGTCGTCGACCTGGACCTTCAGCTCATTGCGGAGCTTCACGATGTGGTTGCGGTAGACGAGCGGGAATCGTGAGGCATCCCAGTCGGCCGGACGAGCCGACACGGCCTCGTACACCTTCTGCACCTGCCGCGTCTCGAAGAGCAGCTGATACGGCCCTCTCGTGGCCGGTCGCGCCGAGAACATCAGCACTCCTGCCGTGGCCCTGTCCAAGCGGTGGATGGGGGCGAGCTCGTCGTTGTCGAGAAGGTTGCGCAGTCGGATCAGCGCCGAGTTCTGCAGGAACTTCCCGCCGGGGATGGTGGGCAGGAAATGCGGCTTGTCGATGACCACCAGATCGTCGTCCTGATGGAGGACCTCGATCTCCACGGGGAGACGGGTCTCGACGGGCGGGTCGCGGTAGTACCAGATGAACTCCTCGACCCCCAAGGGCGTGTCCCGTGCGAGAGGGGTGCCGTCGCGGGCGACGATCTCACCGCGATCGAAGCGGCTGAGCAGCCCCTCGGGATCGAGGTGGAAGAAGCGCTCGATCATGTACGCGCCGACGGTCGGCCATTCGCCGCTCATCGGCACGTGCAGACGTGTCGCGCCGACGCCGTCGCGCACCGGAAGAGGGGAGAGCATGCCCATCCGTCAGCCCCTCACGCGTCGAAGCTCAGGCTCAGCTTGCGCAGCAACGCAGCGAGCCGATCGCGGTCACCGCGGGACAGCGCCTGCAGCAGGTCGTCCTCGACGTCGACGAGGCGCGTGATCGCGGCATCCACCCGGATGCGTCCGTCGTCCGTGAGCGTCACGAGCACGCTGCGGCCGTCGGCCGGGTCGCCCTCCCGTCGCACGAAACGTCGGCCGACCAGACGGTCGATGCGATTGGTCATGGTGCCGCTCGACACCAGCGTCTGCTGCAGCAGCTGCTTGGGGGAGAGCTGGAAGGGCGCGCCCGCGCGGCGCAGAGCCGACAGCACGTCCCATTCCCAGGCCTCCAGGTCGCTGCGTCGGAACACATCTCTGCGAGCCCGGTCGAGCAGCCTGGTCAGGCGATCCATCCGCGACAGCACCTCGAGAGGCGAGAAGTCGAGGTCGGGGCGCTGGGTGTTCCAGGCGCCGACGATCCGATCAACCTCATCCGCCTCAGTCATCCGTCCATTATCGCCGGTAGCACGCAGGTGGACGTGGCAGACTTGATCCGCGGCGCCCTCGGGGGCCGCGGTCCGCCGTGGTGTAATGGCAGCACGACAGCCTTTGGAGCTGTTAGGTCTAGGTTCGAGTCCTGGCGGCGGAGCATGACTGGGAACAATCTCGCGATCATCGTCCTCGCCGCAGGCCAGGGCACCCGCATGCGCTCGCGTCTTCCGAAGGTGCTGCATCCGATCGGCGGGCGTCCGCTCGTCGGCCACGTGCTGACCACCGCGACGCGACTCGGCGCCGATCATATCGAGGTCGTCGTGCGGCATGAACGCGACCAGGTCGTCGCCGCACTCGAGAAGGACTATCCGACCGCGGTCTTCATCGATCAGGACGACGTCCCCGGCACCGGACGCGCAGTGCAGGTGGCTGTCGACGCGCTCCCTGCCGACTTCGACGGCGACGTGCTCGTGCTCTCGGGCGACTGCCCTCTCGCGGATGCGGACACGCTGGGCTCGTTCCTCGACGCGCACCGCGCCGCGCAGGCGGAGGCGACCCTCATGACCGCCGTGGTCGAGGACCCGACCGGCTACGGCCGCGTCATCCGCGACGCCGACGGCGGCGTCGATCGCGTCGTCGAGCAGAAGGATGCGACGACCGAAGAAGCTGCCGTCAGCGAGATCAACGCAGGCATGTACGTGTTCCGCGTCTCGACGCTCCGCAAGTACCTGCCGTCGGTGGGCGTCGACAACGCGCAGGGCGAGATGTATCTGACCGACGTGCCGGGGCTCCTCCGCCGCGACGGCAGCCGTGTGGCGGCATCCGTCGTCTCCGACGTCACCGTCACCTACGGCGTCAACGACCGCGCTCAGCTCGCGGAGGTCGGTCGTCTGCTCAACCGCCGCATCGTGCGGCGCTGGCAGCTCGAGGGCGTCACCGTGATCGATCCTGCGACGACGTGGATCGACGACGACGCCACCCTCGCGCCCGACGTCACGATCCTCCCGAACACGCACATCCTGCGGGCGACGACGATCGCCGAGGGCGCCATCATCGGACCGGACACCACCCTCGTCGACTGCGAGGTGGGAGAGGACGCGATCGTCCGCCGCACCGATGCGACGCTCGCGGTGATCGGTGCCGAGGCCACGGTCGGACCGTTCTCGTTCCTGCGGCCGGGCACCGTCCTGGGGGCCAGAGGCAAGATCGGCGCCTACGTCGAGACCAAGAACGCCGAGATCGGCGAAGGCAGCAAGGTGCCGCACCTGTCGTACGTCGGAGACGCGACCATCGGGCGAGGCGTCAACCTCGGTGCGAGCACGATCACCGCGAACTACGACGACGTGAACAAGCACCGCACGGTGGTCGAGGACGAGGTGCACACCGGCTCGCACACGACCCTCGTCGCGCCCGTTAGGCTGGGAGCCGGCGCCAAGACAGGTGCTGGCGCTGTCGTCCGCAAGGACGTCCCCGCCGGCTCCCTTGCCATGAGCGTCGCCCCTCAGCGCAACATCGAGGGTTGGGTCGAGAAGAACAGGGCAGGCACGGGCGCGGCAGACGCCGCAGCCCGAACCCGAGTGGCGGAGTAGGCAGAACGATGGCGCGCAAGAAGAAGACGGTCGATCTGGACAGGGACAACGGCATCGCTCCGGGTCTCGTTGCCAAGACCAAGAAGCGACTCGTGGTCGCAGGTGGTCGATCGCACCCCGAGCTCACCGCGGCGGTGGCCGCGTCGCTCGGAACAGAGGTCGTGCCGACAGAGCACCGCACCTTCGCATCCGGTGAGATCTACGCCCGGTTCGAGGTGTCGATCCGAGGCTGCGACCTCTTCCTGATCCAGACCTTCGGTGAGCCGGTCAACGAGTGGCTCATGGAGACCCTCATCATGATCGACGCCGCGAAGCGCGCGTCCGCCAAGCGCATCACCGTCGTCGCCCCGTACTATCCGTATTCGCGTCAGGACAAGAAGGGCCGCGGCCGTGAGCCGATCAGCGCCCGCCTCGTCGCCGACCTGCTGAAGACCGCCGGCGCAGACCGCGTGATGAGCGTCGACCTGCACGCCGCACAGATCCAGGGCTTCTTCGACGGTCCCGTCGACCACCTGTTCGCCAAGCCCGTGCTGCTCGAGTACTTCCAGCGCACGCTGAGCCCCGCCGACCGAGAGATCCTCACGGTCGTCTCGCCCGACATGGGTCGTGTCCGCGTGGCCGACACATGGTCCGACAGCCTCGGCGCCCCGCTGGCGATCATCCACAAGCGACGCGACCCGAAGGTCGCGAACCAGGTATCGGTGCACGAGATCGTCGGAGCGGTCGAGGGTCGCACCTGTCTGCTCGTCGACGACATGATCGACACCGGTGGAACCATCGTGAAGGCCGCGCAGGCGCTCAAGGCCAACGGCGCGCATCGCGTGATCGTTGCCGCGACGCACGCGATCTTCAGCGATCCGGCCTCGGAGCGTCTGCAGGACGCCTCGATCGACGAGGTCGTGATCACCGACACGATCCCGCTCACCGAGTCGCGTCGCTGGGACAAGCTGACGGTCCTCCCGATCGCCCCGATGCTCGCGCGTGCGATCCACGAGGTCTTCGAAGACGGATCCGTCACGAGCATGTTCGGCGGAGACGCGTAAGCGACTCATATATCGGGCACAGCCTGCACATAGACGGGCTCCCTACGGTCGAATCAACACATCGATCAAGGCCGGGAGGACCATCATGATCCGCACGACTGTACCGACTTCTGTTCGCAAGAGCGCCGCCCTGGTCGGCGTCGCCGGGCTCCTCGTGCTCGCCGGTTGCTCCGGCACCGCGGATGCCGAAGACCAGTCCACCGACGCCGGAACCGACACGAGCACCGAGTCGACGGATTCGGGCGCATCGACGAGCGGCGACTACACCGACGGCACGTACACGGCCGACGGTTCGTACCAGACCCCCGAGACGGTCGAGAAGATCAGCGTGACCCTCACCGTCGCCGACGGCCTGGTCACCGAGGTCGAGGTGACCGGTGACCCGCAGGCACGCGAGAGCGAGCAGTACCAGGGGCAGTTCATCGACGGGATCTCGGATGAGGTCGTGGGCAAGTCGCTCGACGAGATCGAGGTCAGTCGAGTGGCCGGATCGTCGCTGACCAGCGGCGGGTTCAACGAGGCCGTCGAGTCGATCAAGGAGCAGGCGGCCGCCTGAGGCGCCTGACCACGTATGGCGATCTGGCGTTTCGACGCGATCGGCACGGCCTGGGAGATCGAGACGTCGCACGAGCTCGACGAGCATGACCGTGAGCGAGTCGGGGCCGAAATCGACCGGTTCGACCGAGAGTGGTCGCGGTTCCGTGACGACTCCTCGGTCACCCGGGTCGGCCGTGACGGCGGCTCGATCTCCTCGCCTGATGCGGGAACGATGCTCGATGCCTTCCGCGAGCTGTCCCGCGCGACCCACGGGGCGGTCAACCCGCTCGTCGCCGACAGCCTGTCGGCCCTGGGCTACGACTCGTCGTACTCGCTCGTCGCGCACGATCCCGTTCCTGCGCCCGGCGACTGGACGTCCCTGCTGGACTGGACGCCGGGGGAGGCCACGGCATCCGTTCCCGCCCTGCTCGATGTCGGGGCCCTCGGCAAGGGACGCCTCGTCGACCTCGTCGCCGCGGTGCTGTCCGACGTTCCCGGGAGTGTCGTGGTCGATGCCGGCGGTGATATGCGGGTTCGCGGCGATGCGGTTCGGGTGGGCCTCGAGCATCCATACGATCCGACGAAGGCGATCGGCGTGATCGAACTGCAGGATGCCGCGCTCTGCGCCTCGGCGGTAAATCGCCGTGCGTGGGGCGACGGACTGCATCACGTCCTCGACGCTCGCACCGGCGTGCCCGTGCGGACATGGGCGGCCACGTGGGCGATCGCCCCCGACGCGATGCGAGCGGACGCTGTCGCGACTGCCCTGTTCTTCGAGGGCGGGCCAGAGATCGCCGCATCGTGGGGCGTGGAGTGGGTGCGGATGACGACCGACGGGCGGGCGGAACGCTCGAACGGCTGCCCCGCTCAGCTGTTCACCACCCGCCGTTGAATCATCGAAGTAGGGAAGAGTAGACCTGTGATCACCTCCATCACCGCACTGCGGCAGCGGGTCCTTGCGTTGCTCGGCGGCATCTCGATGTATCGCCTGGTGCTGTTCGCGCTGTTGACGCTGGCGCTCATCGCGGTGGTGCTCTCGGCTCTCGGCGTGATCGTCTCACCCACGCCGGTCGAGATACTCGCATCCTTCGTCGTCCTGGCCATGGTCATCTCGCTGGTGGACGCAGCGGCCCAGCGAATCCTGCGCCTTCCGTGGCGGATCGAGTCGTCGCTGGTCACCGCGCTGATCCTGCTCTTCGTGCTCCGCCCCGGCATCGAGCCGAATGCCCTGCTCGGCCTCGCCATCGCCGGAGCCGTCGCGAGCCTCTCCAAGTACCTGATCGCGTGGCGAGGTCGGCACATCCTCAACCCGGCGGCGTTCGGCGCTGCCGTCGTGTCGATCCTCGGGTCGTTCGGAGCGTTCGAATGGCTCGGGACCTCGTCGTCCTGGTGGGTGGGGACCCCGTCACTCTTCATCCCCGTCCTGATCCTCGGGCTCGCCGTGCTGTGGCGCACCGAGAAGGTGCGGATCGTCTTCGTGTTCCTCGTCGTCGCCATCGCCGTCTCGGTCCTTCGTCAGGCCGTGCAGGCGCAGGAGTTCGCGATCGACTTCGACGCCGTCTCCGCCCTCTCGTTCGCGATCCTGCAGTCTCCGTTCCTGTTCCTCGGTGCGTTCATGCTGTCGGAGCCGTTGACTCTGCCGCCGCGCCGGTGGCAGCAGTTCTCGGTGGCAGTTCTCGTCGGCGTGCTCGCCGGCTGGCCGATCGCGATCGGCGGCCTCTTCACGCTCGGGCAGGAGCGTGCTCTGCTCATCGGAAACCTCCTCGCCTTCGCCTTCGCGCTGCGCGGATCCGTTCGTCTCGTGCTCGAGAAGCGGCAGTTCATCACGCCGACGGCTCAGGAGCTGACGTTCCACGCGAAGGGCACGCTGAAGTTCCTGCCGGGGCAGTACCTCGAGCTGGACGTGCCGCACTCCCGCCCGGATGCGCGCGGAACCCGTCGCGAGTTCAGCATCGTCTCAGCGCCCGCCGACCTCCCGACGCTGCGCATCGCCTACAAGGACGGCGATCAGAAGCATCCCTCGAGCTACAAGCGCGCGCTGGCGGCCGCCGAGCCGGGTGCTGCGCTCGCGGTGACCGGCACATGGGGCGACTTCCTGCTTCCACGCGCCGAGACCCCGGTGCTGATGGTGGCCGCGGGCATCGGCGTCACGCCGTTCGTGTCGCAACTGCGACAGCTGATGCTGACCGAGCAGCAGCGTGACGTGGTTCTCGTCTACGTGGCATCCGACAGCTCGGAGCTCGCGTTCCGCGATGAGCTGGCCGCGACCGGTGCGCGCGTGATCGTGTTCACCCGGGACGAGCCTGTCGACCTGCCCTCGCGCTGGACCTGGGCCCAGGGTGTGCGCCTCGACGCGGCGGCTCTCGAGCACTACGTCCCGGACATCGGCGAGAGGCATTCCTACATCTCCGGCCCGCCGCGGCTGATCGCCGACCTCGCTCCCGCCCTGCAGAAGGCGCGGTCGCTCACGACAGACGCCTTCGCCGGGTACTGAGTCCGGTCTGTTCGGTGTCGCCCGGCGCCACGTGCAGGACGCCAGCACGTTCTGCGGGCCGGTTCTCCTGATTCCGTCCTGCATTCGTGCCCGGGTCGTGCAATCGGTACAGGCGGTGCGTCGACGGAGCGCTCTGTAGATCGCCGAAGTGGGTCTCCCCGGTGCCGCGTGCAGGACGCCAGCACGTTCTGCGGGGTGGTTCTCCTGATGCCGTCCCGCATTCGTGCCTCGGTCCTGCAACCGGTAGGTCAGATGCGTGCGCGAAGGCGATCGACGGCCGCAAGGATGGCGGCTTCCACGACCGGCCAGTCGTGGACGATCATCGCGTAGTCGAAGCGCAACGTCTCATATCCCTGCCTGGATGCCTCCGCATCGCGCAGCAGATCTCGATGGCGGTGCGATGCGCTGTCGTGATTCTCCGCCCCGTCGGCTTCGAGGATGAGCAGCTCATGGAGCACGAAGTCCACGCGTCCGACCGAAGGTATGTCGACCTGACATTCGAGACGGATCCCGAGCAGGTGAAGCCGAAGACGTAGCAGCGACTCGAGGCCGCTGTCGGCATCCGTCCGAGCCAGATCGACCAGCCACCGAGCCTTCGCCGGCAGGCGGGATCGGATGCGGGCGCGCCCTGCCGCTCCGATCTTGCGCAGCTGCAGGGCCGACTCGATCGAGACGAAGAACGACTCATCGCCCTTGCAGAGATAGACGTGAACAAGGGCGTCCTCGAGGGGAGCGAGGCCGAGAACCGTCCGTCCGCCGAAGTAGTGGCCGGTGCACGTGCATGTGATGTGGTGGTTTCGGCCGTGCGTGCCGAGCCAGACATGCGGATTCGTATCGTCCTCGAGCGTCCAGATGCCGTGCAGCCGCAGTGCACGAGAGCAGGTCAGCGCGCCTCCGTGCGCGGCAGCGGTGAGAACGTCGGCGGGAGCGGATGGCGTCGCGAACACGCCGTTGCGGACGCGAGTGATCGTGCCGTCGCGAACGGCTGACGAGAGCATCCGTCTGCTCAGCCCGAACTGGCGAAGAGTCGTACCCCTGGCCAGATCACCCAGGTGAGAGAGGACGTGTGCGGCGGTCGGCATCTGATCGATCCTGCCCGTTCTGAGGCGGGGGACGGATCGGAATCGAGGGTCGTGGAAGGTATCGGCTGATAGCCCGACCTGTGCAGAAGAGAAGTCGTGGGTCCGTGCGGTCGTCTGCTTCACCGTCTGCAGGATGAGAGCACGGTTGCAGGACCGAGGCCGCCCGTTCGTCCTGCGAACGTGCCGCGGCTCCGCAAGCGGCCCCGGGGGAGGGCCGGCGCAGAGGGGAGCGTGTTCCGTCTGCAGGATGAGAGCACGGTTGCAGGATCAAAGTCGTCGGTTCGTCCTGCAAACGTGCCGCGGCCCCGCAGCCGGCCCTCGGGGGATGGGCCGGCGCAGAGAAGGGCGTGTTCCGTCTGCAGGATGAGAGCACGGTTGCAGGACCGAAGTCGTCGGTTCGCCTTGCAGAAGTGCCTCGGTCCCGCAGACGGCTCTGCGGGACCGAGGGGAGACGAAGACGCGGTCAGTCCGAGGCGGCCGCCGGGTTGATCGGGAGCCGCACGCTGAAGGTCGTGTCTCCGGGCTCGCTGTCGACCGTGAGGTGACCGCCGTGTCCTTCGACGATCGCTTTCGCGATGGCCAGTCCGAGCCCGGTGCCGCCGGTCTGGCGGGCGCGGGAGCTGTCACCGCGGGCGAAGCGTGCGAAGAGCTCGTCGCGCACGCCGGGGTCGATGCCCGGGCCGTTGTCGTGCACGCGCAGCACGGCCTCGTCGCCTTCGCGGGCCACGCTGAGGGTGATCGACGTACCGGCAGGCGTGTGCGTCCGCGCATTCGCGAGCAGGTTCGCGACGACCTGGTGCATGCGGCCGGCATCGCCGACGATGACGATGGGCTCGTCCGGCGCCTCGATGTTCCAGTGGTGGTCGGCTGCGGTCGGGCGCGCGTCGGAGAGCCCCTCCAGCGCGAGCTGCGTCAGATCGACGGTGCCGTAGACGAGTTCCCGTCCCTCGTCGAGACGGGCGAGCAGCAGCAGATCCTCCACCAGGCGCGTCATGCGCAGGGACTGGGCCTGGATGCGCTCGAGCGACGTCGTGGTGCTCTCGACGGCCGCCTCTCCGCCCTGCTGCTTCAGCGCACGCAGAGAGAGCTCGGAGTAGCCGCGGATCGACGACAGAGGTGTGCGCAGCTCGTGGCTCGCGTCGGCGACGAACCGACGCATCCGCTCTTCATTCCTCTGACGGGAGGCGAGAGAGGCGTTGACATGGTCGAGCAGCTTGTTGAGGGAGGAGCCGACGAGACCCGTCTCGGTCCGCGGATCGGCCTCCGCGGCAGGCACCCGCTCGGTGATCTGCACCTCTCCGCGGTCGAGGGGCTGGTTCGCCACCCGCGTCGCCGTCGCGGCGACCGCACGCAGCGGTCTCAGCCCGACGCGGATCGTGATCGCCGTCGTGAGCGCGAGGAGGATCAGACCGCCGATCGTCGCGAGGGCGATCACGGTGAGCAGTGTGGCAAGCTGATTCTGGATCTCGGTCCGGGGGAGACCGGTGACCACGTTCACCCCGTTCGGCGCCTGCTTCGCGAAGACCATGTACGAACCGAAGTCGTCCAGGGCGACGGTGGCGCTGGGCTGGCCGGCAAGTGCCGCGTCGATCCGTTCGAGGTCCGCGCTGGTCAACTTCTGCGGGACGCCGCCCCACTCGTCTTTGGTGTCGGGAAAGAGCACGCCGCTGGTGCCACCCTCCGTGCTGGACACCGCCAGCAGGAGTCCCGGAACCCGTGCATCGTTGATCTCCAGGATGTTGTCCATGTTCGCGAACTGGGCCGGCACCCGGCTGACCCATTGCGTCACCTGTTTCGAGTAGCTGAGCAGGCGATCCTCGAGCTGCCGTTCGAGCGTGCTGCCGAGCAGCGCACTGGTGATCACGGCGACGATCACGAGGATGAGCGAGACGAAGCCGATCACGGCTGTCATCAGCCGTGTCTGCAGACTCATCGGCCGTCTGGCCATCCCCGTGCTGTTCACTGAGGCGCCTTGATCATGTAGCCGACACCGCGCACGGTGTGCAGCAGCGGGGTGCGTCCGGCGTCGATCTTCTTGCGGAGGTACGAGATGTACAGCTCGACGACCGAGGACTTGCCGCCGAAGTCGTAGCTCCACACGCGATCGAGGATCTGCGCCTTCGACAGCACTCTGCGTTCGTTGCGCATGAGGTAGCGGAGCAGCTCGAACTCGGTCGCGGTCAGCTCGATCTCGGTGCCATCGCGCATGACCTCGTGGCTGTCCTCATTGAGGGTGAGGTCGGCGACGCGGAGGATCGACTGACCGTCGTCGGCGGTCGCGTGTCCCGTGCGACGGATGATCGCGCGCAGACGTGCGATGACCTCTTCGAGACTGAACGGCTTGGTGACATAGTCGTCGCCGCCGGCGGTGAGGCCGGCGACGCGGTCGCCCACGGCATCCTTCGCGGTCAGGAACAGCACGGGCACGAGGCTGCCCGACTCGCGGAGGCGCCGCAGCACGGCCATGCCGTCGAGGTCGGGCATCATGATGTCGAGCACGAGAGCGTCGGGTTCGAACTCGCGCGCGACCTGCAGAGCTTCGAGGCCGGACGACGCCGTGCGCACCTCCCAGCCCTCCATCCGCAGAGCCATCGCGAGCAGGTCGGTGAGCATCTGCTCGTCGTCGACGGCGAGGATGCGCAGGGGGGAGCCGTCGGGGCGGCGCAATTCGGGAAGATCAGTGCTCATGAGTACATTCTGCGGAATCACCTATGGGGTTTCTATGGAGTGCGCTATGCGTCGCCTGTGAGAAAGCACCCATAGCCTTCTCATCATCGGTCCCTCGATCTCGCAAAAGTCCGGTCTTTAGCGTCGACATCGGCCCCGCGAACGGCGCGGCAGAAGGAGACACATGTACGGGACATATCTACGGCGCGAGTTGGCGGGCCGCAAGAAGCAGACCATGATCGTCGCGATCGGGCTCGCGATCGCGATCGCCCTGGTGATCATCGTGAACGCCCTCACGGCAGGAGTTCGGGATGCGCAGGCGCAGGCGCTGGAATCGGTGTACGGCGTGGGCACCGACCTCACGGTCACCGGTGCCGCGGCGGAACCGGGGGAGGGCGGCGGGCAGCGCTTCGACTTCGGCTCGGAGGACGGCGCGACCGAGGGCGACACGACCACACTGAGCCAGTCGACTCTCATGACGGACTTCATGCGCGGCACGCTCGACGCGTCCGTGCTCGACACGGTGACCTCGACGGATGGGGTGACGGCGGCATCCGCTGCTCTCAGCCTCACGAACTCGACCTTCTCGGGCGAGCTGCCCAGCGGCGGGTTCGGTGAGCAGGACGCCACGACAGAGAGCACTGCGCCGACCGAGGGTCAGGCGCCGCCGCAAGGCGGAGCGGGTGGCGCGGGTGGCGGCTCGTTCGGCGTCGATTCATTCACCGTGCTCGGCATCGACCCGGCCGTGACGTCAGCGGGTCCGCTCGCCTCGGTCGAGGTCGGCGATGGCCGGACTCTCGACACGGATGACGCCGGGGCACTCGTCGCGCTCGTCGACGCGACCTACGCGACCACGAACGAGATCGCCGTCGGCGACACCATCGACGTCGCAGGCTCCGATGTGGAGATCGTGGGGATCGTGGCTTCCACCGCGGACTCCGCCGACACCGCTGCCGACGTCTATCTGCCCCTCGACACGGCGCAGGAACTCTCCGGCGCCGGAGACGTCGTCTCCACGGTGTACGTGCAGGCCGAGTCGGCATCGTCGATCGACACGGTGCAGGCGGCCCTCGCAGACGAGCTGCCCGACGCGACGATCACGTCGCAGTCCGAGCTCGCCGCGACCGTCTCCGGTTCGCTGTCCGGTGCCACGTCGCTGATCACGAACCTCGGCACCTGGCTGTCGATCATCGTGCTCGCCGTGGCCGTGCTGCTCTCGGTGCTGCTGACGCTGTCCGGCGTCTCGCGCCGCACCCGCGAGTTCGGCACGCTCAAGGCGATCGGCTGGTCGAACGGTCGCGTCGTGCGCCAGGTCGCGGGCGAGTCGATGGTCCAGGGACTGATCGGTGGGGTCGTGGGGCTCGCACTCGGCATCGCCGGCATCGTTGTGATCGATCTCGTGAAGCCGACCGTCGCGGCTGCTGCCGCGAGCACTGCGGAAGGCGGCCCCGGCGGGATGGGCGGCGGGCCCACCGGAGGTGGCGACATGTTCCAGACGCAACAGGCGGCCGACATCGTGCTGCACGCACCGTTCACACCGTGGGTGCTGGTCGCCGCGGTCGGCCTCGCCGTGCTCGGCGGTCTCGTGGCAGGAGCATTCGGAGGCTGGCGCGCGGCCCGCCTCAGCCCGGCAGAGGCACTGCGCTCCGTCGCCTGACGGACGCTCGACCACCCATCGCACGACAAGGAGATACGACATGACCATCGCAGACATCGCCCCTTCCGCGAGCGGCACGGATGCCGCGGCGCCGCTGTACCGCGCGCAGGGTGTCACTCGCACGTACACGCAGAAGGGACGCACGGTGAAGGCGCTCACGGGGGTCGACCTCACGATCCTTCCCGGTGAGTTCGTCACCATCCAGGGGCCGACCGGAGGGGGCAAGTCGACTCTCCTGCAGATGCTGGGCGCGCTCGACAAGCCCTCCTCCGGCTCGTTGAAGCTCGGTGACATCGAGCTGGCGTCGGCATCCGCGAGGGAGCTCAGCCGCATCCGTGCCCAAGAGATCGGCTTCGTGTTCCAAGGGTTCAATCTCATCCCCACGCTGACGGCGGCCGAGAACGTGGACATGGCCCTCGAGCCCACTGACCTGAGCCGGACCGAACGGACGGGTCGCGTCGCCGAGGCTCTCGCTCACGTCGGGCTCGCCGACCGCGGCGACCACCTGCCTACCGAGCTGTCGGGCGGTCAGCAGCAGCGTGTGGCGATCGCGCGGGCGATCGTGAAGCGACCCCGCGTGCTGCTCGCGGACGAGCCCACAGGCAACCTCGACGAGAGCATGCGCGATGAGATCCTCACGCTGCTCCAGGGGCTGTGCGCGGAAGGGATCACCATGATCGTCGTCACTCACGACTCGGCGGTGGCGCGCCGGGCCACCAGACGCCTTCGGCTGGCGAAGGGCACGATGCAGGACATCACCCGGTGAGACATGACGAAGGCCCCGGCGGAATCGCCGGGGCCTTCGTCATGTCTGCGACGCGCTCAGTGCGTGTCTTCGGCTTCGATCTCGGTGCGGTCGCCCGACCACTGCGTGTGGAAGGTGCCCGGCTTGTCGATGCGCTTGTAGGTGTGCGCCCCGAAGAAGTCGCGCTGGCCCTGCACGAGGGCTGCGGGGAGGCGGTCGGCGCGGATGCCGTCGTAGTACGACAGCGACGACGAGAACGCCGGAGCCGGGATGCCGGCCTGTGCCGCCGCGACCACGACGCGACGCCACGGCGCCTGAGCGCGCGTGATCGCCTCGGTGAAGTACGGAGCCGTCAGCAGCACGGGAAGACCGGGCTCTGCCGCGTATGCATCGGCGATGCGGTTGAGGAACTGCGCACGGATGATGCAGCCGCCGCGCCAGATCTTGCTGATGGCGCCCAGGTCGATGTTCCAGCCGTATTCGGCAGCGCCCGCGCGGATCTCGTCGAAGCCCTGCGAGTACGCGACGATCTTCGATGCGTAGAGCGCGAGACGGACGTCCTCGATGAAAGCGGCCTCGTCGGCGACGACGAACTCCTCGTCCGGGCCCGGGAGGGCTCCGGCGACCTCGCGCTGCTCGGGGTGCGACGACAGCGAGCGGGCGAACGTGGCCTCGGCGATGCCGGAGACGGGAACGCCGAGCGACAGCGCGGTCTGGACGGTCCACGCTCCGGTGCCCTTGGCTCCGGCCTGGTCGAGGATGACGTCGACGAGCGGCTTGCCGGTCTCGGCATCGACCTGGCGCAGCACCTCTGCGGTGATCTCGATCAGGTACGACTCGAGCTCGCCCTTGTTCCATTCGGCGAAGATCTCGGCGATCTCAGCGGGCGACTTGCCCGTGCCGCGGCGGATGAGGTCATAGGCCTCGGCGATGAGCTGCATGTCGGCGTACTCGATGCCGTTGTGCACCATCTTGACGAAGTGTCCGGCACCGTCGTGTCCGACGTGCGTGACGCACGGCTCGCCCTCGGCGATCGCGGCGATCGACTTGAGGATCGGGCCGAGGGTGATCCACGACTCGTCCGAGCCGCCGGGCATGATCGACGGGCCCGTGAGTGCGCCCTCCTCGCCGCCCGAGATCCCGGCGCCGACGAAGTTGATTCCGGTCTCACGGACCGCCTTCTCGCGGCGGATCGTGTCGGGGAAGTACGCGTTGCCGCCGTCGACGATGATGTCGCCCGGCTCGAAGACCTCGACCAGCGAGTCGATCACGGCGTCCGTCGGGCCGCCGGCCTTGACCATGATGATCGCGGTGCGCGGCTTCTGCAGCGAGTCGGCGAACTCCTGGTAGGTCTGGGCGGGGATGAAGCCGGCCTCAGGGTGATCGGAGACGAGCGTCGCGGTCTTCTCGTAGCTGCGGTTGAAGATCGCCACCGTGTTGCCCTCGCGGCTGGCGAGGTTGCGGGCGAGGTTCGAACCCATGACGGCGAGTCCGACGACTCCGATGTTCGCTGATGCTTCGGGCACAGATGGCTCCTAGATCGAGAAGAAGGGGATGCTCCCAGATTATCGCGGCGTCCGGGGTGGTGCTCCCGTGTGACGGGTGGTGACGGACGCGAGGAGGTCAGTCCTTGCGGTATCCCGAGCGCCCCAGGGAGAACAGGGCCGCGAAGGTGAAGCCTGCGGCGCACACGGTCATCGCGCCGATGAGCCAGGCGATCGCGTGGGAGAAGAAGACGCCGTCGAGCATGAGAGAACTCCGTGTTCTGCAGAGAGGGGATCGGTGTTCTCAGCCTACCGGCTCATCCGGTACCATGAGAGGAGTACCTCGGCGAGGGATGCTTCTGCGCGTGCGCTGGCATCCGTTATCGACGCGGCGAAGCAAGCCGGTGGCTTTCCTCACGTGTCTGCGTTCGAGAACAATTCCACGACCACCGCGTAGCTGTCGCTGCGTGCCCCGAAGGAGAACCCCATGTCTGAAGACACCAAGGTCAAGGCCGAGCTCCGCGAGAGCTTCGGCAAGGGCTTCGCCCGTCGTCTGCGCGCCGCAGGCAAGATCCCCGCCGTGATCTACGGCCACGGCACCGACCCGGTGCACGTCGCACTGCCCGGCCACCAGGTCTCGCTGATCATCCGCCGTGCGAACGCTCTGCTCGAGCTCGACATCGACGGCAAGGACCAGCTCGCCCTCGTCAAGGACGTCCAGCGCGACCCGGTGCACCAGATCATCGAGCACATCGACCTGCTCGTCGTCCGCAAGGGCGAGAAGGTCACGATCGACGTTCCCGTCGTCGTCACCGGAGAGTCGGCTCCCGGAACGATCGTCAACCAGGACGCGAACACGCTGTCGATCGAGGCCGAGGCCACGCATCTTCCGCAGAACGTCGAGGTCTCGGTCGAGGGTCTCGAGGACGGCACGCACATCACCGCCGCCGAGGTCAAGCTCCCCAAGGGCTCGACGCTGCTGACCGACCCCGAGGTTCTCGTCGTCGCGATCTCGATCCCGGCCGAGGAGTCGCTCGAAGAGGACGAGGCCGGCGCCGACGAGGCTGCCGCCGAGGAGGCTCCCGCCGCGGAGTGATCTCCGCAGGCGCAGCGCACAGCTGACTGCAACACAGAGGGGGCGCGAGCATATCGCGCCCCCTCTGTCGTATTCTGACCCGGGCACCGCGAAGGGCCCGCATTCCGAGAGGACGACCACATGGCATCCACCTGGCTCGTGGTGGGGCTCGGCAACCCCGGCCCCCGATACGCGGATACGCGTCACAACATCGGCCAGATGGTCGTCGATGAGCTCGCCTCACGCCGCGGCGAGAACTTTCGGGAGCACAAGGGCGGCGCGCGCGTCGTCGAGACCTGGCTGCGCCCGGGCGGCGACAAGCTCGTGCTCGCCAAGCCGAACACGTTCATGAACGTGTCCGGGACGCCGGTCGCCGCCCTGGCGCGGTTCTACTCGGTGCCGCCGGAGCAGATCATCGTCGTCCACGATGAGCTCGACATCCCGTTCGACACCGTCAAGCTCAAGATCGGCGGAGGCCACGGCGGGCACAACGGCGTCCGAGACATCGCCCGTGCCATCACCACTCCGGATTTCCCGCGGGTGCGGGTCGGCATCGGTCGACCGGTGGGGCGCCAGGACCCCGCGGACTGGGTGCTCTCGCCGTTCGGCAAGGACGAGCGCGCGAACCTGCCCATACTCGTGTCCGACGCGGCGGACGCGGTCGAGCTGCTCGTCGAGGACGGACTGCTCGCCGCTCAGCAGAAGCACCACGCTCCACGGTGAGACACGGGGCGGTGCACCCGTCGCGTGCCCCGCGGCTACGGCAGGAAGCCGGTCGCCGTTCCCGTCGACAGTGTCACCAGCAGCACGACCCAGAAGATGATCGGGCCGAGCACGGCGACCACGAGGGCGGCGATGCCCGCACCGCGCGCGTGCTTCTTGCGAATGGCGATGATGCCGATGACGATGGCGGCGATGCCGAGGATGGTCCCCGTCCAGAACGAGATCTCCGCCCACAGGACTTGGTCCCTCGCGGGAGAGAGGATCGACAGGAAGTCCGGTGCCGTCGTGTCGAGACCGCCCGGAAGACGACGTCCGATCTCGAAGCCCATGATGCCGGCGACGATCGGTGTGACCACGGCTGCCACGATCGCCAGGACCAGAGCCAGGATGCCGAGCAGCGCTGACTTCTTCTCCGCGATCACCGGTGCCTGGTATGCGCCCGCGGGCGCTGCGTAGCCTCCGACCGGAACCTGATAGGCGCCGGGAGGAGCCGCCTGCGGTGCGGGAGCGCCTTGGTACGAGGGCGGAGCACCCTGATAGGCCGGGGGAGCGCTCTGGTATGCGGGCGGAGCACCCTGATAGGCCGGGGGAGCGCTCTGGTATGCGGGCGGCGCCGGGGGAGTCGAGGAATACGCAGCGGGCGCTGGCGGCACGGGCGGCGCGAACTGCTGCTGCTCGTCGGCCGATCGTGGCGCGGGAGGCACAGGGGGGACGGCACCGGACGGGGGCTGCTGCGGATCAGTCACGCCCCCATCCTATGGCTGGCCAGGTCAGACGCGACGAAGCAGTCCGACCCGGTCGTAGACCGCTCCGAGAGTGGCGTCGGCGACGGCATCCGCACGCGCGGCGTTCTGCGCGAGGATCCGATCGAGTTCAGCAGGGTCGTCGAGCAGCTCGAGCGCGCGGGCACGCACCGGCTCGAACTCGTTCACGACGACCTCGGCGAGTCCCTTCTTGAAGTCCCCGTAACCACGGCCCGCGTACTCATCCTCGATCGCCGGAACCTGACGTCCCGACAGCGCGGCGTAGATGGTCAGCAGATTGGACACGCCGGGCTTGGTGTCGCGGTCGAAGCGCACCGATCCTTCGTTGTCCGTGACGGCCCGCATGATCTTCTTCGCCGACTTCGCCGGGTCGTCGAGCATCCAGAGGACTCCCGCATCGCTCTCGGCGGACTTCGACATCTTCGACGTCGGGTTCTGCAGGTCGTAGATGCGCGCCGTGTCCTTCTGGATCACGGGGCGGGGCACGACGAACGTGTCCCCGAAACGGGAATTGAAGCGCTCGGCGAGGTCGCGGGTCAGCTCGACGTGCTGCTTCTGGTCGTCGCCGACCGGCACGACATCGGTCTGATACAGCAGGATGTCAGCTGCCATCAGCACCGGGTAGGTGAAGAGACCGACGCTGGTGGCATCCGCTCCGTAGCGCGCTGACTTGTCCTTGAACTGCGTCATGCGACCGGCTTCTCCGAAACCGGTGATCGTCGACAGGATCCAGGCCAGCTCGGCGTGCGCGCGGACGTGAGACTGCACGTAGAGCGTCGAGAGGGAGGGCTCGATGCCGGCGGCGATGTACTGAGCAGCGGTGCGGCGGGTCTTCTCGCGCAGCTCGGCGGGATCCTGTGCGACGGTGAGCGCATGCAGATCAACGACGGAGAAGTATGCGTCGTACGAGCTCTGCAGATCCCGCCACTGCAGGAGCGCTCCGATGTAATTGCCGATCTGAAGCGAGTCGGCGGAGGGCTGCATTCCTGAGTAAAGGCGAGGTTTCGTCACGACATCAATCCTAGGCGGCGCCGGTCGTGCCGGACCGCGCGAACCGGGTCCATCCGAACCCGGGCGCCGCCTGCTGTTCAGTAGGTGTAATCGACGACCACCGGAGCATGGTCGCTCCAGCGCTCGTCATAGGCGGCCGCGCGGGCGACGTGATAGGCAGTGACCCGTTCGGCGAGAGCCGGAGTGGCGAGGTGGTAGTCGATGCGCCACCCGGAATCGTTGTCGAACGCCTGCCCGCGCATCGACCACCAGGTGTACGGCCCCTCGACCTCGCCGTGGAACACCCGGCCCACGTCGACCCAGCCGAGACCGGTGCCGGTCGAGCCGTCGACGCCCTCGACGGTCTCACCCGCCGCTCCGAGGAATCTGTCGAAGTACGCCCGCTCACGGGGCAGGAATCCCGCCTTCTTGCGGTTGCCGCGCCAGTTCTTGATGTCGAGTTCGCGGTGGCCCACGTTCAGGTCCCCGGTGACGAGCGCGAGTGCCCCGTCGTCCGCGCCGAGCTCGGCCAGCCGGGCACCGAACGCGTCGAGGAACTTCCACTTCTCCTCCTGCTTCGGAGTGTCGGCCTCGCCGCTGTGCACGTAAGCGCTCACGACCGTGAGAGGGCGGTCGCCGATGAGGAAGTCCGCTTCGATCCAGCGACCCTTCGAGTCGAAGTCGGCATCGCCGAAGTCGGTGCGCGAGGCGAGAGCCGGCAGCCGGCTGGCGATGGCCACGCCGGCGCGACCCTTGGCGGTCGCCTCGTCGTGCACGAACGTCCATCCGGGCAAGGCCGCTTCGAGATGCTCGTCCTGGCCGCGGACCTCCTGCAGAGTGAGGACGTCGACGTCTGCCGCGTCGAGCCACGCGCTCATGCCGTTGCGAGCCGCCGCTCGGATCCCGTTGACATTGACCGTGGCGATTCGCAGATGAGGCATGGTTCCAGCCTAACGAGCACCACCGACATCGCGTGTCCGCTGCAGCTCGGCCAGCAGCCGCTGCGCGAGTGGCGACGCGGTGTCGACGGGCGGGGGCGCGGACGCCTCCAGCTCCGCCAGTTCCCGCTCCGCCGCATGCACGGCTCGACGCGCGCCCCATACGCCGTACCAGGGTGCGGTGTCGCGTGCCGCGTGCGCGTCGCGGACGCGGATGCGGGCGGCCATGAGCAGGGTCTCATGCTCGACGATCCGACGCTCGGCCTCCGACTGAGCCAGCAGCGGCAGATCCCGGTCCTGGGCGGCGACGGCGATCCATGACGATGCCACGAGCATCACCACCCCGTTCACCCGGAACCACAGCAGCAGGCCGATGAAGATCGCGAACGTGGCCAGAAGCGGGTTGGAGGGCGTGTAGCTCAGGAGGAACCCTGCACCGTACTGCAGCACCGTCATCGCGGCGCCGCCGAGGATCGCGCCGGGCCAGATCGTGCGCCAATGGAGCGTCGTCCCCGTGAGGAAGCGCACCATCGCGGCCAGAGCGGCGGACATCAGGACGAACGACACGATCACCGTGCCGATGCGGATGCTGAGGTTCAGCCCGTCGGATCCCGAGTCCCAGCCGAGGAGGCTCAGGAGCCAGCTCAGCATCGCCGCACTGGCGGAGCTGAGGATCGACCCCACGATGAGCGAGACGCCGAAGATCAGCGCGGCGAGAAGATCCCGAGCCTTGAGGATCACGTAACTGCGAGTGTCCGGAGGGAGGCCGAAGATGTCCCTCGTGGCGCGACGTGAGAAGGTCACCCACCCGATCGCGGTCCAGATCACCGTGCCGAGGGCGATGAGACCTGTCACTCCCAGGAGGCTGGCCGTGCTCGCGGCGATCTCCTTCACCTGATCCGGGGTGAACACCCCGCCCTGATCGAGGATCAGATTGGGAACGTAGCTGTTGATGATGACGATCAGACCGTCGACCGCCTCCGTGCTGCCACCGAGCCAGATGCCGATGATGGCGAAGGCGAGGTACACAGCCGCGAAGATCGCGAAGAGGGCCTGATAGCTCACCCCGGCAGCGAGAAGGAATCCGTTGTGCTGCAGGAAATGACGCCAGACACGCACGGGGAACAGGCCCAGAGTGCGCTGGGTCAGAGCGGTCGCCCTCTCCACGGCCGCGTCCAGGCGACGGGGCTCGGGGGCGGCGTGGTGTTCGGACACGTCCTCACCCTATCCAAGCGACGAGAACGGGCGGGCACCCATCAGGGTGCCCGCCCGTTCTCAGGTCGGCGACGGGGTCAGGGACGACCGCGCAGGACTGCCTGCTTGACCTCGGCGATGGCCTTCGTGACCTCGATACCGCGGGGGCACGCCTCGGAGCAGTTGAAGGTCGTGCGGCAGCGCCAGACGCCCTCCTTGTCGTTGAGGATGTCGAGACGGACCGCAGCGTTGTCGTCGCGGGAGTCGAAGATGAACCGATGCGCATTCACGATCGCCGCCGGTCCGAAGTACTGTCCGTCGGTCCAGAAGACCGGGCACGACGAGGTGCATGCGGCGCACAGGATGCACTTGGTGGTGTCATCGAAGATCTCGCGATCGGCGATGCTCTGGACGCGCTCCTTGCCCTTCTCGGGCACCGAGTTCGCGACGAGGAACGGCTGCACCTCGCGGTACGACGCGAAGAAAGGCTCCATGTCGACGACGAGGTCCTTCTCGAGAGGCAGACCCTTGATCGCCTCGACGTAGATCGGCTTCGAGATGTCGAGATCCTTGATCAGCGTCTTGCAGGCGAGGCGGTTACGGCCGTTGATGCGCATGGCGTCGGAGCCGCAGATGCCGTGGGCGCACGAGCGCCGGAACGTCAGCGACCCGTCGACCTCCCACTTGATCTTGTGCAGTGCGTCGAGGACGCGGTCCGTGGAGTAGAGCTCCACGTCGTAGTCGACCCAGTGCGGCTCGGAGTCGATCTCGGGATCGAACCGGCGGATGTTGAACGTGACGATGAAGGACTGGATGCCCGTCTCCTCCGTCGTGTCCGCGGGAGCTTCGGCGATGGCGTTCGACATGCTCAGTACTTCCTCTCCATCGGCGGGTAGTTCAACTCGCCCTGCTCGTTCTTCGTGAAGACGACCGGCTTCCAGTCGAGCTTGATGTGATCGCTCGGAGTGGAGGAGTGCGGGTCACCCGTCAGGTAGGCCATCGTGTGCTGCATGTACTTCTCGTCGTCACGCGTGGGGAAGTCGTCGCGCATGTGGCCGCCACGGCTCTCCTCACGGTTCTGGGCCGCGTAGACGACGACCTCCGCGATGTCGAGGAGGAAGCCGAGCTCGACAGCCTCGAGCAGGTCGGTGTTGAACCGCTTGCCCTTGTCGTCGACGTGCACGTTCTTGTAGCGATCGCGCAGCTCGGCGATCACGCCGAGGACGTGCTCGAGCGAGTCGTGCGTGCGGAACACCTGCGCGCCCTTGTCCATCTCGTCCTGGAGCGCCTTGCGCAGGACGGCGATGCGCTCGGTTCCCTGGTTGTTGCGCAGGCCCTCGAGCATGTCGGAGACGAATGCCGCGGGGTTCTCGGGCAGCGGCACGAACTCGGCGGTCTTGACGTACTCCACCGCGTTGCGTCCTGCGCGCTTGCCGAACACGTTGATGTCGAGCAGCGAGTTGGTTCCGAGCCGGTTGGCGCCGTGCACCGAGACGCACGCGCATTCGCCGGCCGCGTAAAGGCCGGGCACGACGGTGGTGTTGTCGGCGAGCACCTCGGCGGCGTTGTTGGTGGGGATGCCGCCCATCGCGTAGTGCGCGGTCGGCATGACCGGAACCGGCTCCACGACCGGGTCGACGCCGAGGTACGTGCGTGCGAACTCGGTGATGTCGGGCAGCTTGGTCTCGAGGACCTCTGCGCCGAGGTGGGTGCAGTCGAGCAGCACGTAGTCCTTGTGCGGGCCGGCACCGCGGCCCTCCGCGACCTCCTGGACCATGCAGCGCGCGACGATGTCACGAGGCGCGAGGTCCTTGATGGTCGGAGCGTAGCGCTCCATGAAGCGCTCGCCCGATGCGTTGCGCAGGATCGCGCCCTCGCCTCGCGCTCCCTCGGTGAGGAGGATGCCGAGGCCGGCGAGACCTGTCGGGTGGAACTGGAAGAACTCGAGGTCCTCGAGGGGGAGGCCCTTGCGCCAGACGATGCCGACTCCGTCACCCGTCAGGGTGTGGGCGTTGGAGGTCGTCTTGAAGATCTTGCCGAAGCCGCCGGTCGCGAAGATCACGGCCTTGGCCTGGAACACGTGCAGCTCGCCCGTCGAGAGGTCGTAGGCGACGACGCCTGAGACCTGGGTCTTGCCGTCGGCATCCTTCACCGTGAGCAGATCGAGCACGTAGAACTCGTTGAAGAAGTTGATGCCGAGCTTGACGCAGTTCTGGAAGAGCGTCTGCAGGATCATGTGGCCGGTGCGGTCAGCGGCGTAGCAGGCCCGGCGCACCGGGGTCTTGCCGTGCTCGGCGGTGTGGCCGCCGAATCGACGCTGATCGATCTTGCCCTCGGGCGTGCGGTTGAAGGGGAGACCCATGTTCTCGAGGTCGATGACCGCGTCGATCGCCTCCTTGGCGAGGATCTCCGCCGCATCCTGGTCGACCAGGTAGTCGCCGCCCTTGACCGTGTCGAAGGTGTGCCACTCCCAGCTGTCCTCCTCGACGTTGGCCAGCGCCGCCGCCATGCCGCCCTGCGCCGCACCCGTGTGCGAGCGAGTGGGGTAGAGCTTGGAGATGACCGCGGTCTTCGCGCCGGAGCCGGCCTCGATGGCCGCTCGCATGCCGGCGCCGCCGGCGCCCACGATGACGATGTCGAACTGGTGGTAATGCACGCCGTCGCGCACGACGGAATCCTGGGTCTCGGTAGTCACTTCTCGTATGCCTTCTCTTCTACTTGCCCAGCGTCTGGCACTGTTCCCACAGTGTGCTCGACTCGGTCACGCCGAGGCACGGGTCGAAGGTGAAGACGACCAGGGTGCCGAGGATGATGAGCAGCGCCGCGGCCAGGCCGAGGGCCCAGGTCAGCGCCTTGCGAGCGGTGTTGTTCGTCACGTAGTCGTTGACGATCGTGCGCATGCCGTTGGCGCCGTGGATCAGTGCCAGCCACAGCATCAGGACGTCCCACCACTGCCAGAACGGCGTGGCGAACTTGCCCGCGATGAACGCGAAGTCGAGGGCATGGATGCCCTCGCCGACCATCAGGTTGATGAAGAGGTGGCCGAAGATCAGCACGACGAGCACGACGCCCGAGGCGCGCATGAACACCCAGCCCCACTTCTCGAGGTTGAAGCCGCGCTGACGGCGGATGGGCGCGGCGACGGTCTGAGCGGCCATCAGTGTCCTCCTCCGAAGCCGGCGAACGCGAGCATCAGGTGACGCGGCACGAAGCCGGCCATGATGATGCCCCAGACGAGGAGCACGCCCCAGAACAGCTGACGCTGGTACTTCGCGCCCTTCGACCAGAAGTCGACGGCGATGATGCGGAGGCCGTTCATCGCGTGGAACACGATGCCTGCGACCAGCACGACCTCGCCGAGGGCCATGATCGGGTTCTTGTAGGTTCCGATGACCGCGTTGTAGGCCTCGGGCGACACCCTGATGAGTGCAGTGTCGAGCACATGCACCAACAGGAAGAAGAAGATGGCGACTCCGGTGATGCGGTGAAGCACCCACGACCACATGCCCTCGCGACCCCGGTAGAGGGTGCCGCGCGGCGTCTTGGAAGTGGTTTCCGAAATCGACGGTGTCAAGCGAGCGCTTGTGGACACGGTCGTCCTCCCTGGATCGATGTGACTCGGTCGCGTGCGATGCGTCTTCCAAGCGTGAGCCTGCTGTCGTCAGGCACGGCCGATCGGACACCATCCTATTCCCGTGTGACGGGTGCGGGCGACGAAGGCGAGCCTAAGTGTCTCGATGTCGAGAGGTTTCGTCGGGATACCCTGACTCTGTGAGCGAACCTATCGAGGACTTCTACGCCGTCATTCCCGCCGGCGGCATCGGCAGCAGGCTGTGGCCTCTGTCCCGCGCGGACGCGCCGAAATTCCTGCACGACCTGACCGGCTCGGGGCACTCGCTGCTCCGGGACACCTGGGACCGGCTCGAGCCACTGGCCGGCGCCGATCGCATCGCCGTCGTCACCGGCCGGGCTCACCGGGCGGCGGTAGAGGCCGAACTGCCCGGAATACCGGATCTGAACGTCTTCCTCGAGTCCGAGCCGCGGGAGTCCGCCGCTGCGATCGGCCTCGCCGCGGCGATCCTGCACCGCCGTGATCCCGACGTCATCATCGGATCCTTCAGCGCCGACCATGTGATCCGCGGCACGCGGGTGTTCGAGTTCGCCGTGCGCGACGCCGTGGAGGTCGCGCGCGAGGGGTACATCTGCACGATCGGCATCTCGCCGACCGAGCCGGCCGTCGGCTTCGGCTACATCAAGAAGGGGCCGGAGCTGGTCGTCGACGGCGCGCGCGAGGCAGCCCTCGTCGAGAGCTTCGTAGAGAAGCCCGACCTCGCCACGGCTCAGGCGTACATCGCGGATCGCGGCTACCTCTGGAACGCGGGCATGTTCATCGCGAAGGCGAGCGTCCTCCTCGACGAACTCGCGGCCAACGAGCCGGAACTCCACGCCGGCCTGATCGAACTCGCCGAAGCCTGGGATGATCGCGATCGTCGGGGGTCTGCGGTCGATCGCATCTGGCCGGGACTGAAGAAGATCGCGATCGACTATGCGGTGGCCGAGCCGGCGGCACGTCGCGGACGCCTCGCGGTCGTGCCAGGACACTTCGACTGGGACGACGTCGGGGACTTCGCCTCCCTCACCAAGCTCATCACGAACGGGCGCAAGAACGATCTGGCCGTGCTCGGCCCGAACGCCAGGGTGCTCTCCGACGCGGCCAGCGGCATCCTGGTCAGTCAGACATCGAGGGTGATCAGCCTCGTGGGCGTGCAGGACATCGTCGTGGTCGACACACCGGACGCTCTGCTCGTGACGACGGTGCAGCACGCGCAGCGCGTGAAGGGCGTGGTGGAGTCCCTGAAGCTGACCGGACGGGGCGACGTGCTCTGATGAGCAGGGGTCGCCGCTCATCGGCTGTCTTGGTTTCAGGTTTGTAACCATTCGTCAGCGCCTCGCCCTCGCACGTGCACAAAAGTCGAAACACTAGGTAACTTTGAGCGATCCGCGAGGGCCGCGGCACCGTTCAGGAGGCATGAGTTGACCATCTCCACCACCAAGAAGCTGCTCGGCGCAACCATCGCCGCTGGCGTCGTCTTCGCACTCGCCGGCTGCGGCCAGGCTCCGACCGAATCGGGCGGCACCGGCGGCGGCGAGGCTGAGTCCGACTTCCTTCCCTGCCTCGTCTCGGACGCGGGCGGCTGGAACGACAAGTCGTTCAACCAGTCCGCCAAGGAGGGCATGGACCGTGCCGCTGACGAGCTCGGCGTCAAGCCGCTCGAGTTCGAGTCGGCCAACGACAACGACTACGCGCCCAACCTCGAGACCGCCGTCTCGGAAGGCTGCTCGCTCATCGTCGCCGTCGGCTTCAAGCTGTCGGCCGCGACCGTCGAGTCGGCGCTCGCGAACCCCGAGATCGACTACGCGATCATCGACGACTACGCGGACAACGACTTCGACGGCACCACCGATGCCCCGAACATCAAGCCCCTCGTCTTCGACACCGCTCAGGCCGCCTACCTCGGCGGATACGCCGCTGCCGGCTGGTCGGCTGAGTCCGGCGTGAACAAGGTCGGCACCTTCGGCGGAATGCAGATCCCGTCGGTCGCCGTGTTCATGGACGGCTTCCAGCTCGGTGTCGAGAAGTACAACGAGGACAAGTCGGGCGCCGTCGAGGTCTTCGGCTGGGACACCGCCACGCAGAAGGGCTCGTTCACCGGTGGCTTCGACGCCAACGACACGGCCAAGCAGACCGCTCAGGGCGTGCTCGACCAGGGCGTCGACGTCATCCTTCCCGTCGGCGGACCGATCTACCAGAGCGCTGCGGCGGCTATCGCGGACAGCGGCAAGGACACGCTCCTCGTCGGTGTCGACAGCGACCTCGCCGTCGCCGATGAGAGCGTGGCGGACGTCACCCTCTTCTCGATCATGAAGGCCATCGACGTCGCGGTCGAGGATGCGACGATCGCCGCGTCCGAGGGCGACTTCGACCCGGCTCCCTACGTCGGCACGCTCGAGAACGAGGGTGTGAAGCTCTCGGGCTTCGGTTCCTTCGAGGGTGACCTGCCCGACGGACTGCTCGACGAGATCTCGGCTCTGCAGGAGCAGATCATCGCCGGCGACATCACGGTGGAGTCCCCGAACTCCCCGTAATTCATCGAGTTCCAGCGCGGGGCGAGTGGTGCACGTGGCCACTCGCCCCGCGCCGTGGACGGACCATGACGACTGTTCACGGTGCATCCGGGTGATCCCCGTGCGATGCGCCGGAGATTCTTCGGACTCCTCTGGATGACACTTCTGGATAAGGTGCAGATATGAAGCTCGAACTTCGCGGTATCACCAAGCGGTTCGGAACCCTGGTGGCCAACGACCACATCGACCTGGTGGTCGAACCGGGTCAGATCCATGCGCTGCTCGGTGAGAACGGCGCAGGCAAGTCCACCCTGATGAACGTGCTCTACGGCCTCTATCAGGCCGACGAGGGCGAGATCCTCCTGGACGACGTCGTCCAGCGGTTCCGAGGCCCCGGCGACGCCATGAACGCCGGCATCGGAATGGTGCACCAGCACTTCATGCTCGTCCCCGTCTTCACGGTCGCCGAGAACGTGATGCTCGGCCACGAGCAGACCAAGGGACTCGGCACCCTCGACATCACGAAGGCGCGTGAGCACGTCCGCGCCGTCGCCGCCCGCTTCGGCTTCGACATCGACCCCGACGCGATCGTGGGCGATCTGCCCGTCGGCGTGCAGCAGCGGGTCGAGATCATCAAGGCGCTCTCGCGCGACGCGAAGGTCCTGGTCTTCGACGAGCCCACGGCCGTGCTCACGCCGCAGGAGACCGACGAGCTGATGGGCATCATGCGTCAGCTCCGCGACGAGGGCACGGCCATCGTCTTCATCACCCACAAGCTCCGCGAGGTGCGCGAGGTCGCCGACACCATCACGATCGTCCGCCTCGGCAAGATCGTCGGCGAGGCGTCGCCGTCCGCGACCAACGCGGAGCTCGCCTCCCTCATGGTCGGACGCGCCGTCGAGCTGACGGTGCACAAGGATCCGCCGCGGCTCGGCGAAGGCGGCCTCGAGGTCTCGGGGCTCCGGGTGCTCACCGCCGCGGGAGCGATCGTCGTCGACGGCGTCGACTTCTCCGTGCGACCCGGCGAGGTGCTCGCCGTCGCCGGCGTGCAGGGCAACGGTCAGACCGAGCTGGTCGAGGCCATCGTCGGCCTCGCGGCGAGGGTCGAGGGATCGATCACCCTCGGCGGCGCGGAACTGGTCGGCAAGAGCGTGCGGGGCATCCTCGACGCCGGTGTCGGCTTCGTTCCGGAGGACCGCACGGAGGACGGGCTCGTGGCCGGGTTCTCGGTGGCGGAGAACCTGATCCTCGACCGCACGGGCGACGCCGACTTCAGCCGTGGTGGGACCATCCGCCGTGCCGCGCTCGACGACTTCGCCCGCGCGCGGATCAGCGAGTACGACATCCGGACCCAGGGACCGCACACGCCGGCCGGCACGCTCTCGGGCGGAAACCAGCAAAAGGTCGTGATCGCCCGCGAGATGAGTCGCGAGCTGAAGCTGCTCGTGGCTGCGCAGCCGACCCGCGGAGTCGATGTCGGCTCCATCGAGTTCATCCACAAGCGGATCATCGAGACCAGGGATGCGGGAATCCCCGTGGTCGTCGTCTCGACCGAGCTCGATGAGGTCGCGGCTCTCGCCGACCGCATCGCGGTCATGTACAGAGGCACCATCGTCGGGATCGTTCCCGGCGACACCCCGCGCGAGACGCTGGGACTGATGATGGCGGGCGCCGCCGAGGGAGAGGTGGCCGCATGAGCGGTATCACGCCACAGGGGAGTGGACCGGCGGGCGACGTGTCCGGCGACCAGCTCTCGCTGAACACGACCACGACGCAGCGCGACACGGGTGACGTCCCGCCGCCGCCGCGCGGCAACGTGATCCTCAAGGAGATGCTCCGCGGCAGCGCCGTCACGACGATCCTCGCGATCTTCCTCGCGCTGGTGGTCGGCGGCATCCTCATCGCCTTCACCAACGAAGACGTGATCGAGGCCTCCGGGTACTTCTTCTCGCGTCCGACCGACACGATCGCCGCCGCATGGAACGCCGTCTACAACGGCTATGAGGCGCTGTTCCGCGGAGCGATCTTCAACGCACGAGGTGCGGACTTCGCCGCTCAGATCCGTCCGCTGACCAACACTCTCGGATTCGCCGCGCCGCTGATCGCCGCCGGTCTCGGTGTCGCCCTCGCGTTCCGCGTCGGTCTGTTCAACATCGGTGCCCGCGGCCAGATGCTGATCGGCGTCGCCGCGGCAGGACTCCTCACGTTCCAGCTCGACCTGCCGTTCTGGCTGCACATCCCCGTGACGCTGATCGCCGGCATCGCCGGTGGTGCGCTGTGGGGGGCGATCGCCGGTCTGCTGAAGGCACGCACGGGCGCCCACGAGGTCATCCTCACGATCATGCTCAACTATGTGGCGTACTACCTGCTGCTGTGGATGATCCGCACCCCCGGACTGCTCCAGAAGCCCGGAACGAACCAGGCGCTCGGCTATGCCACTCCTGAGAGCGCGCAGTTCCCCTCGCTCCTCGGCCCGCAGTTCCCTCTGCTCGACCTCGGATTCGTGATCGTCATCATCGCGACCCTGTTCGTCTGGTGGCTGATCGAGCGCTCCTCCCTCGGCATGCGGATGCGCGCCGTGGGCGAGAACCCGCACGCCGCGCGTGCGGCCGGCATCAGCGTCCAGCGCGTCTACGTCTACGCCATGCTCCTCGCCGGTGGTCTCGCCGGTCTCGCGGGCATGAACCAGGTGCAGGGCGCCGTCACGACCGGCATCACCGAGACGATCGACGCCGGCATCGGCTTCGACGCCATCACGGTCGCACTGCTCGGCCGCAGTCGCGCCTGGGGCACGTTCGCGGCCGGCATCCTGTTCGGCGCACTGAAGGCAGGCTCGTTCTCGATGCAGGCTCAGGACATCCCGGTCGACATCGTGCTCGTCGTGCAGTCGCTCGTCGTGCTGTTCATCGCCGCGCCGCCGCTGCTGCGCACGGTGTTCTTCCTTCCCAAGACCGACGCGGAGAAGGCGGCCAAGGCGAGAGCCAAAGCCGCGAAGAAGGCGGTGACCGCATGACCTCCCTCGTCCAGAGCGAAGCCGCCGACGGAACCGTGCAGCTCGCCACCGTGCGCGAGCGGCACCTGAAGGCGCCGATCGTCCTCGCCGCAGCCACGGTGCTGCTGGCGCTCCTCTTCCTGCTCGTGCCTCGCAGCGGCACCAGCAGCTTCCGGCTGAACGACCCGTCGTCGCCGTTCGCACTGCCCGATATCGCTCTGCCGACCGGGCCGACCAGCTGGGTCGTGATCGTGATCCTCGCGCTGCTGTCGGTGCTCGCGTTCCTTCGGGCATGGTCGTATCGCAAGCCGTCGATCTGGCTGGTGATCGCGTTCAGCGTGCTCGCCGTCTTCGGTTTCCTCGTGTGGGCGGGCGCGGGCGGACTCGTGCCCGTCAGCAGCCTGCTCTTCGGAGCCGTCTCGCTCTCCGTCCCGCTCGTGTTCGGTGCGCTCGGCGGCGTCATCGGCGAGCGCGCGGGTGTGGTCAACGTCGCGATCGAGGGTCAGCTCCTGCTCGGAGCGTTCGCGGCCGCTCTGCTCTCGAGCGTCACGGGCAGCCCGTTCGTCGGACTCCTCGGAGCGATGCTGGGCGGCGTGCTCGTCGCCGCGGTGCTGGCCGCATTCGCGATCAAGTACCTCGTCGAGCAGGTCATCGTCGGAGTCGTGCTCAACGTGCTCGTCAGCGGCCTCACCGGATTCCTCTACGGCGCACTGCTCGCGCCGAACGAGGCCGCCCTCAACACGCCGGTGCGCTTCAGCCGCATCGAGATCCCGCTGCTGAGCGACATCCCCATCATCGGCCCGGTGCTCTTCAACCAGACCTTCATCGTGTACCTGATGTTCATCACCGTCGCGATCGTCGCCTGGGGGCTCTACCGCACGAAGTGGGGACTCCGCGTCCGTGCGGTCGGCGAGCACCCGCAGGCCGCGGACACGGTCGGCATCAAGGTCAATGCGACCCGGTTCTGGAATGTGCTGCTCGCGGGCGCGATCGCCGGAATCGGTGGAGCGTACTTCACGCTGGTCTCGGTGCCGCAGTTCGGCAAGGACATGACGGCCGGCCTCGGCTTCATCGCCCTCGCCGCGGTGATCTTCGGCCGGTGGGATCCGATCCGCGCGACGCTCGCGGCGCTGCTGTTCGGCTTCGCCACGAACCTGCAGAACCTGCTGTCGATCCTCAAGACCCCCATCCCCGGCGAGTTCATGCTGATGCTCCCGTATGTCGTGACGCTGCTCGCGGTCGCCGGTTTCGCCGGTCAGATCCGCGGTCCGGCAGCCAGCGGCAAGCCGTACATCAAGTCCTAGGAGAGACATGACAGACATCGACTGGGACGAGCTCCGTCAGGTCGCGACCGACGCGATGACCAAGGCCTATGCGCCGTACTCCCGCTACCGGGTCGGAGCCGCCGCGCTCGTCGGAGACGGCCGCATCGTGGCCGGCTGCAACGTCGAGAACGCCTCGTACGGGGTGACGCTGTGCGCCGAGTGCGCGCTGGTGGGCGACCTGCACATGTCGGGCGGCGGCCAGCTCGTCGCCTTCGTGTGCGTCAACAACGACGGGCAGACCATCATGCCGTGCGGCCGTTGCCGTCAGCTGCTCTACGAACACGCGATGCCCGGAATGCTGCTGGAGACCGTCTCCGGCATCCGGACCATCGACGAAGTACTGCCGGACGCCTTCGGCCCCCGAGACCTGGAGGACGCCCGATGAGCGTTGAGCCCTTCGACGCCGTCGATGTGATCCGTGCCAAGCGCGACGGCGGTGCGGTGCCCGAGAAGGCGCTGCGCTGGATGGTCGACGCCTACACCCGCGGCTACGTCTCGGACGCACAGATGGCGTCGTTCGCGATGGCGATCTTCCAGCGCGGCATGGAGCGCGACGAGATCCGCGTGCTGACCGACGCGATGATCGCGTCGGGGGAGCGGATGAGCTTCGCGACCCTCGGCAAGAAGACGGTCGACAAGCACTCCACGGGCGGCGTCGGCGACAAGATCACTCTTCCGCTCGCTCCGCTCGTCGCGGTCTTCGGAGTGGCGGTCCCGCAGCTCTCCGGTCGCGGTCTCGGCCACACCGGCGGAACGCTCGACAAGCTCGAGTCGATCCCCGGCTGGCGCGCCGCGCTCAGCAACGAGGAGATGTTCGCCCAGATGCAGGGCGATGTGGGCGCCGTGATCTGCGCGGCAGGCTCAGGCCTCGCGCCCGCCGACAAGAAGCTCTACGCGCTGCGCGACGTCACCGGCACCGTCGAGGCGATCCCGCTGATCGCCTCGAGCATCATGTCGAAGAAGATCGCCGAGGGCACCGACGCTCTCGTGCTCGACGTGAAGTTCGGCTCCGGTGCGTTCATGCAGGACATCGACCGGGCACGCGAGCTCGCGCGCACCATGGTCGCACTCGGCACGGACTCCGGCGTCGCCACCACCGCCCTCCTCACGGACATGAACGTGCCGCTCGGTCGCGCGATCGGCAACGCGAACGAGGTTCGCGAGTCCGTCGAGGTGCTCGCCGGAGGAGGACCCGCCGACGTCCGCGAACTGACGATCGCCCTGGCGCGCGAGATGCTCTCGCTCGCAGGACAGCCGGATGCCGACGTGGAGGCCGCTCTCGACGACGGACGCGCGATGGACGGGTGGAAGGCCATGATCCGCGCTCAGGACGGCGACCCCGACGCACCGCTGCCCACGGCCCGCGAGACCCATGTGGTCACGGCTCCCCGCGACGGCGTGGTGTCGCAGATGGACGCGCTGCCGTTCGGCATCGCGGCGTGGCGTCTCGGTGCGGGGCGCGCGCGGGCTGAGGACCCGGTGATCTTCGAGGCCGGGATCGACCTGCACGCCAAGCCCGGTGATCGAGTCGCGGCCGGACAGCCCTTGTTCACGCTCTCGGCAGCCGACGAGGCTCGGTTCCCCCGCGCTCTCGAGGCGCTCGAGGGGTCCTGGGCGATCGGCGACGAGGCTCCGGCCGCAGGGCCGATCGTGCGGGAGCGCATCACGGCCTGATCCGCCGACCGCTAGCCTGAACAGAGCGAATCCGCGACCGAGAGGAATCCCCATGTCGATCGACGCGAACGGCGATGTCACCATCCAGGGGGCATCCCTGCGCAGCCTTCCCAAGGTGTCGCTGCACGACCATCTCGACGGCGCGGTGCGACCCTCGACGATCATCGAGCTGGCGGATGTCATCGGGCTCGAGGTTCCCGAATCGAAGCCGGCCGCTCTCGGCAGGTGGATCGCGAAGCAGGGCGACTCGGGCTCGCTGGTGGAGTACCTCAAGACCTTCGATCTGACCACGGCTGTGATGCAGACGCAGGAGGGCCTGACCCGTGTCGCTCGCGAGTTCGTGCAGGATCTCGCGCACGACGGCGTGATCTACGGCGAGGTGCGCTGGGCGCCCGAGCAGCATCTCACGCGTGGGCTCACCCTCGAGCAGACCGTCGAGGCTGTGCAGCAGGGGATCGAGGAGGGTGAGGACGCCGCTGATCGCGACGGCCACAGCATCCGCGTCGGTCAGCTGATCACCGCCATGCGCCACACAGACCGCTCGCGCGAGATCGCCGAGCTCGCCGTCGGCTTCCGCGGACGCGGGGTCGTCGGCTTCGACATCGCCGGTCCCGAGGACGGATTCCCGGCGTCGAACCATCGCTCCGCCTTCGACTACCTCGCGGAGAACTTCTTCCCCGTGACCGTCCACGCGGGGGAGGCTGCCGGGCCGGACTCGATCCGCTCGGCGCTCATCGACGGGCGAGCGCTGCGACTCGGCCACGGCGTGCGCATCGCCGAGGACCTGCAGGTCATCACGCAGGAGGGCGACGAGGTGCAGGTCCAGTTCGGCGACCTCGCCCGCTGGGTGCGAGACCGAGAGATCCCGCTCGAGCTGTCCCCGTCGTCGAATCTGCAGACCGGCGCGATCGCGTCGTGGGGCAACACGCTCGCCGACCATCCCTTCGACCTGCTCTACCAGCTCGGCTTCGCCGTGACGGTCAACGTCGACAACCGCACCATGAGCGCGACCTCGCTCACCCGGGAGCTGTCGCTCCTGGTCGAGGCGTTCGAGTACGATCTCGACGATCTCGAGACCTTCCAGTTCAACGCGGCGGCCGGAGCCTTTCTGCCCGTCGAGGAGCGCGAGGAACTTGTCGAGATGATCGCCGACGGATTCGACATCTAGATCATGGCTTCCGGGGGGAAGCGACGCCGTATCGGCGTCGCAGTGATCGTCAGCGCCGTCGTCATCGTCGTCGGCGGTGCAATCGCGGCCTTCTCATGGTCGACCCGAGTGCCCGAGGTGCTCGTGCCGCGAGCGGGCGGCGACGCCATCGAGCGTCCGCTGACACCCGCGCAGCAGCTCGTCGCGGATGCCGGCGACCCGCTCGCGTGCGCGGTGAGCTTCATCGGCGACGGTGCGCCGCAGGAACCGATGCTGCAGCGGCAGGATGCACTGTACGTGGCGCTTCCGATACCGGCGCAGGACGGTCGGGTGTTCGCCGGCTGGTACTCGACCGCAGCGGATGCCGCCGGGGGCACGGTCGCCGCGCGGATCAACGGAGCCGACCCCGTCGTGTGCGTCGATCAGCAGATCGAGCTCTTCGCGGCGTGGACGACGCCCGAGGCGAATGCCGCGGCGGACGTGCAGGTCCCGATCCTGATGTACCACCAGTTCACCTCGAACCCCGAGGGCGAGACCGGCTGGCTCCGCGGCAACTACGCGTACATCGGCGACTTCGAGGCGCAGATGAACCACATCGCGACGACGGGCTTCTACCTGCCGACCTGGGATGAGCTCAGCGCGTTCATCGACGGTCGACTGTCGCTGCCTGCTCGTTCGGTGATCATCACCGACGACGACGCCGACCAGAGTTGGTTCGACCTCGCGGTTCCGGTGATCGATGCGCACAGGCTGCTGTCGACCTCGTTCATGATCACCGCCGACCGCCAGGACCCCGCGCCGTCGATGTACGTCCTTCGCAGATCTCACACGCACGACATGCATCAGGCCGGCGACAACGGCAAGGGCCGGATGGTGAACTGGACGGCGGACGAGATCGCCGCCGATCTGAACGCATCCGCCGACGTGCTCGGGGTGCGCGAGGTGATCGCGTATCCGTTCGGTCACTTCGACGACACGTCGAAGCAGGGCGTCGCTCAGGCCGGGTTCGAGATGGCGCGGACCATCGAGCCCGGGTATGCCGAGATCGGCACGGACAAGCTCGCCCTGCCCGTCGTGCGGATCGACTACGGCATGGGGTTGGACTCGCTCATCAAGCGGATCGGCTGAACCGGGGTCTCGGACGGCAGGATGTACTCATGACCGCCACCGTCTTCATAGCCGGACCGGCATCGTGGAACTCGATCGTCGTGCTCGATCGATTGCCTGAGCCGGTGCCGCACATGCAGTTCGCCGAGGAGACCTGGGAGACCGTCGGCGGCACGAGCGCGGGGAAGGCCCTCACGCTCGCCTCGCTCGGGCGCTCCGCTCTGCTGTACGCCCTCACCGCGGCGGATGAACCGGGACACCGCGTGCGCGATGCGCTCGCACATGCCGGTGTGCGTGCACGGTGGGGAACGGGCGACGCCACCGAGCGCCATCTGAACCTCATGACCCGCGAGGGCAAGCGAGTCTCGCTGTATCTCGCGTCCCCCTCGGCGACGGACGGGAGAGATGACTCAGCTCTGCACACCGCGATGAGCGGCGCTGAGGTGATCGTGCTCGACCTCGCGGCCGAGCCGCTGCGACTCCTCCCCGCGGCCGTCGCGACCGGGCGCCCGATCTGGGTCGACGTGCACGACTACGACGGCGAATCCGAGTTCCACCGGCCCTTCCTCGCTGCAGCGCAGGCCGTGTTCTGCAACGCCGACCGTCTGGCCGATCCGGTGCGCTTCCTCCGGTCATGCGTCGCTGGCGGCGCCTCGCTCGCCGTGTGCACCCTGGGCGCCGACGGGGCGGTCGCGATCGACGCAGACGGCACCGAACACCATGTCGCAGCCGTGCCGGTCGATGTCGTCGACACCAATGGCGCGGGCGACGCGTTCCTGGCCGGCGTCCTCGATGCCCGGCTCTCGGGGGCCTGCGTTCCGGACGCCCTCACTGCGGGCTCACGCGCGGCGGCATCCGTGCTGGGCACACGGCACCTGCATCCGCTGCTCGACCCCGTCATCGGCTGAGCGGAGCAGTCGACGCTGCTCAGCGCGCGGCGACGTCCGCCATGAAGGCATCGAGGATCTCAGAGACCTGTGCGTGCATCTCGTCGCTCGAGATCGTCGGCTCGCCGTCACCGGCCTGGGGCCCGTAGTCGCCGAACGACGCGTGCGACGCTCCCTCGATCTCGACCATCTCGGCGTCGGCCGGCAGGAGGTCACGAGCATCGGCGATCTTCTCGGGCGTCGACAGTCCGTCCTCGCTGCCCGAGATGCTGAGAACGGCGAGATCGGTGTCCGACACGTCCGTCGCACAGTAGGAGCCGAACAGCACGAGTGCCTCGGCATCCGCGGCGAGCTGGCACGCGCGCACGCCGCCCAGCGAGTGTCCGCCGACCGCCCAGTCATCGATGTCGGGGGCCGCAGAGGTGAAGGAGTCGAGACCGCGCAGATCGAAGAACGCGAGGTTCAGCCACGGGCGGGTGATCACCACCGTGACGCCCTCTTCGGCGAGGCTCTGCAGGATCGGTGCGTACGCCCACGGATCGACCTTCGCACCGGGCACGAACACCAGGCCGAGGTCTGATTCGCCGTCGGCCGGGGTGAGCACGATCCCCTGCTCTGTGTCCTCGACATGGATGGCGGAGTTGTCCTCGACGCTGGCGAGCGGATCCTTCTCGGCCGACATGACGCCGATCTGGCTCCAGGCGAGTATTCCGACGATGCCGATCACGAGGACGCCGACGACTCCCCAGAGAATCACTTTCAGGACACGACGACCACGCTTCTTCTGCACTCGCCCCACGTTACGGGGTGCGGATGTGAGCGAGCTCGGGGTGCGGCCGCTCGAGCGCCGACCGCTCGCGTCGCACCGCACCCCGATATGCGTCCTTGTTCACGTAGTAGGCCATGCGGTCGAGGCGCAGGTATCGGTAGCCGCCGGTCAGATCGGGCCACGGCTCGGAGGTCACCCGATCGCGGAATCGCACCGCCCGAGGCGGATCGTTCTCCGCCGCGTCCAGGTATGCGGCCAGCAGCTCCGCCTGCTCGTACCGCCCCTGCCAGCCGATGCCGGACGCCTCGATCATGCCCATCACGAAGAGACCGTTGAACGATGCGGGGAAGACGTGGAGGAACAGCCGTGGTGCCGCGCCGCTCCAGTGCAGGTGCTGTGGGTCGACGAACGGGTAGTCGAGCCGGTATCCGGTCGCGAGCAGGAGCAGATCGTAGTCGTCGGACGTCCCGTCCCGGAAGCGCACGGTCGTGCCGTCGAGGCGCTCCACATCGGGGCGGATACGCAGGTCCCCCTGCCCGAGGTGATTGAGGATCATCGTGTTGACGATCGGATGAGCCTCGTAGATGCGGTAGTCGGGCTTCGGGAAGCCGAAGCGCGCAGGGTCGCCGGTGAACGCCCGGAGCACCCGGCTGTCGACCGCCTGCTTGACGCGCGCGGGCAGGGGACGGCCCTGATTCAGGGTGTCGCTCGGCCTGCCGAACAGATAGCGCGGGACGAAGTAATAGCCGCGGCGGACGCTCATGTCGACCGAGGAGGCGTGGTGCACGGCATCCACCGCGATGTCGCACCCCGAGTTCCCCGCTCCGATCAGCAGCACACGCCGGCCGGTGAGCTGTGCGGCCGACCTGTACTCGCTCGTGTGCATGATCTCGCCGCTGAATTCTCCGGCGAAGGTCGGCACGTTCGGTTCGGCGAGCGTGCCGTTCGCGAGCACGACGCCGGCGTACCACCGGGTCTCTTCGCCGTCGGGCCCCGAGCTCGTGAGATCCCAGCCGTCGTCCCGCGGCTCGAGCCGCGTGACGGTCGTCTCGAACCGGAAGAGCCCGGTGAGACCGAAGTGCTCGGCATAGTCCTCGAAGTACTGTCGCAGCGTCCGATGGTCGGGGTAGTCGACGGTCGAACGCATGGGGTACTCGGCGAACTCGGTCGTCGTGCGCGACGAGATCAGATGCGCGGACTCGTACATCGTGCTGCGGGGGTTGTCGATGTCCCACAGACCGCCCACGCCGGTCGAGGCCTCGTACCCGTCGATCCCGATACCGCGCTTCGTCAGCGCCCGAGCGGCGGCGAGGCCCGACGGACCTGCACCGATGACGGCGTATCTGTTCATGCTGCTCCCGCACCTCGCTGTGCTCGCCACTGCGCCCTCCGCCGATCGTATCGGCAGAGGGCGCAGAACACGGCGTGCGACGTCGTCAGGAGGCGTTCAGTGCTGTCTGACGGGAGACGACTGCGTCGCGGACCGCCGGGAACAGCGGATGCTCGGGGTCGAGCCCCGTTGCGGACGAGGTGAACGCCAGCGCATCCTCCGTGTGCAGGAGCTGCTGCAGCTCGACCGCCTGCTCGTCATCGGGATCCTCGAACTCGAGGGCTGCGGTGACCGCGCCGACCAGCGCGATCGTGGAGAGCCCTCTCTCGGCGGCCATCGCCGCCGGTCCGATGAAGCGCTCGTGTCGGGAGATCTTGCGCAACGGCTGACGGCCGACCCGCTGCACGGTGTCGACGAGCGCCGGATTGCGGAACCGCTCGAGGATCGTCGCTCGGTACGCGGCCAGTTCGGCCGGGTCGAGCCCGTGTTCGGCGACCAGCACCGCGGACGTCTCCTCGAGAGCGGCCGAGACGCGTGCGGCGATGTCGGGGTCGGCCAGGGCGTCGGAGATGCGCTCGATGCCGGCCCGTGCGCCGAAGTACGCCGTGGCGGCGTGGCCGGTGTTCACCGTGAAGAGCTTGCGCTCGATGTACGGGGCGAGATCGTCGACGAAATGAGCGCCGGGAATGTTCGGCAGCGCGCCGCCGAAGGCCTGGGATTCGATCGCCCACTCGAAGTACGGCTCGACCGTGACGTCGACGCCGCCGTCTGCGGGCTGACCGGGGACGATGCGGTCGACGGCGGTGTTCGCGAACACCGCACGCGCCAGCAGCTCCTCGGCATCCGCGCCCGCCGCCTTCTCGATCTCCGCCCGGAGGGTGTCCGTCGCCCCGATCGCGTTCTCGCAGGCCATGACCTGCAGGGGAGCGGCTCCGGCAGGGCGCAGGGCGAGGCCCGCGAGGATCGTGGGGGCGACGAAGCGCAGCACGGTCGGTCCGACCGCCGTCGTGACCACGTCGGCGGTCGCGACCTCGTCGGCCACGGCATCCGGATCGGTCCTGCTGTTGACCGCCCGGAAGCCGGTCACCACGTGGTCGGTGCCGCCGGGTCCGGCCTCGTGCACCGTGTACGAATCGACGGCGTTGATGGCGTCGACGAGAGCGTCGGCGACATCGGAGAACACGACCTCGTATCCACCCTCGTGCAGGAGCAGCCCCACGAATCCGCGGCCGATGTTGCCCGCGCCGAAGTGCACGGCCTTCATCAGTCGTTCACCGCCGAGAGCAGGGCGTACAGCTCGTCGGGCGTCTGCGCCGCGTTGAGCTTCGCGACGTCGTCCTCATCGGAGAACAGGATCGCGATCTGCGAGAGGATCTCGAGGTGCTCGTCGCCACGGCCGGCGATGCCGACGACGAACGTCGCGGCCTCCCCGTCCCAGTCGACTCCGCCGTCGTAGCGGACGACAGACAGCGCGGATCCGAGGATCGCATCCTTGGCGTCGTTCGTGCCGTGCGGAATCGCCAGACCGTTGCCCATGTAGGTCGAGACCGTCTGCTCGCGCTGACGCATCGCGTCGACATAGGCGGGGGTGACGGCGCCTGCCGCGACGAGGATGTCGGTCGCCTCCTGGAGGGCTTCCTCCTGCGTGCTGCTCCCGGAGTGGATGCGGACCTGATCGAGGGTGAGAACGCTCATGGTGATTCCTTCTTTCTGAGTATGTGGAGGCGGGGCGGATGCCGCAGCACCCGCCCCGCCTGGTCTGTCACGCGTCGGTGTCGCGCTGTTCGCGCACCATCTCGACGACCTCTTCGTACTTCGGAGAGTTCATGAAGTTGTCGACGGACACGTGCACCGAGTTCGGCGACTGCGCCTTCGCCCGGTCGGTCAGCTGCTGCTGGGTGATGACCAGGTCGGCGCTGCCGTCGAGGTTCGCGATGGCCTGGTTCGTGACGGTGACGCCCTCGACCCCCGCCTTCTTGAACTTGTTGCGCAGCACGCTCGCGCCCATGGCCGACGATCCCATTCCGGCGTCGCAGGCGAACACGATGTTCTCGATGCGACGGTCCGTGGCGACGCCCGTGCCAGCCGCAGCGGCTGCTCCGGCAGCTCCCGTACCCGACGAGGCGCGAAGGGCGTCCATCGCGGCGGACGACTTGCCCTTGTTCGCCTCGGTCTGTGCGATCGCGTCGCCGAAGCTGTCGCCCTCGGCCTCGAGGTCGCGCTTGCGGGAGGCCCGCAGGATGACGCCGGTGATGAGGAACGTGACGACCGCGGCGATGATGACCGAGAGGTAGACCACGAGCAGGTTCGGGACGCCGGGGCCGACGGCGGCCGCGGTCACGGCGATGATGCTGCCGGGGGCTGCCGGGAACGCCAGGCCGCCTCCGAGCACCATGTTGGTCGTGACACCGGCCGCGCCACCCGCGATCAGGGCGAGGATGGTGGTCGGCTTGCTCAGCGCGTACGGGAAGTAGATCTCGTGGATGCCGCCGAAGAACTGGATGATCGCCGCTCCGGGCGCAGACGCCTTGGCCGCACCGACGCCGAAGAACGAGAACGCGAGCAGCAGACCGAGGCCCGGACCGGGGTTCGCCTCGATCAGGAAGAGGATCGACTTGCCGGTCTCGGCCGCCTGCTCGATGCCGAGCGGAGTGAACACGCCGTGGTTGATGGCGTTGTTCAGGAACAGCACCTTCGCGGGCTCCACGATGATCGACACGAGGGGCAGCAGGTTCAGCGCGACCAGCCAGTCGACGGCACCGCCGAGAACCGCGCTGATGCCGAGCATCACGGGACCGAAGGCGAAGAATCCCACGATCGCGAGGATCATGCCCAGGATGCCGGCCGAGAAGTTGTTCACCAGCATCTCGAAGCCGGGGCGGATCTTGCCGTCCCACATCCGGTCCATCTGCTTGGTGATCCAGGCCGCGAGCGGCCCCATGATCATCGCGCCGAGGAACATCGGGATGTTGGTGCCGACGATGACACCCATCGTCGCGATCGTCGCGACGACTCCACCGCGCTCGCCGTAGACCATGCGGCCCGCGGTGTTGGCGATGAGGAGCGGCAGCAGGTACGTGACCATCGGTCCGACGAGGCCCACGTACGCGAAGATGTTGCCGTCGGCGCCTTCGGCCACCGCGGTCATGGCGCCCTGCCAGCCGACCACTGCGGAATCGCCGCCGCCGCCGATGGTCTCGGCGACACCGGCCCAGTGCCAGCCGAACGGGCTCTCGGACCCGAAGAATCCGGCCGGGATGAAGAGCATCGTGATGAATCCCCACGCGATGAACGCGGCGATGTTGGGCATGATCATGCCCGAGAGGAACGTGCCGAAGCGCTGCACGCCCGTTCGGAGGCCGCCTGCCTTCGTGGCGGCGGGTGACGTCGTCGTCATGATGTCGTCTCTTTCTGGTGAGGGGGGAGGGGTGCCGCGGCGTCAGCCACGGCGAGGCGAGCACCGGCGGCGTCGTCCGCCGCCAGTGCGAGTTCGGCGAAGTTGCGGGCTTCGTCGAGAGTGTGCTGCGACAGGGTGTGACGCACGTCCGCCAGGGCGGACGGCGCCATCGAGAGGCTCGTCGCGCCCAGCCCGACGAGCACGACGGCGAGCATCGGATCGGCGGCGGCCTCACCGCAGATCCCGACCGGCTTGCCGAGCCGGGCACCTGCCGTGCCGACCTCACGGATGAGACGGAGCACGGCGGGGTGCCACGGATCCTGGAACGCCGCGACGGAGCCGAGCAGACGGTCGGCGGCCATCGTGTACTGCGTGAGGTCGTTCGTGCCGATCGAGGCGAAGTCGGCGTGCGCGAGGATCCGGTCAGCGAGCAGCGCACTGGACGGGATCTCGACCATGACACCGGCGGTCTTCAGGCCGTACTCCCGGGCGAGCGAGGTGAAGTACTGCGTCTCCTCGACGGTCGCCACCATCGGCGCCATGACCCAGAGGTCCGCCTCGGTCGCGGCATCCGCTTCGGCGAGGGCCGTCAGCTGCTCGCGCAGGATGTCCTCGCTCGCCCGCAGAGCACGCAGCCCCCGCAGGCCCAGGGCCGGGTTCTCCTCGTGCGCGTCGTTGAGGAACGCCAGCGGCTTGTCGGCGCCGGCATCCAGCATCCTCACGACGACCTTCTTGCCGGGGAAGGCCGCGAGCAGCTCCCGATACGACTCTCGCTGCTGCTGCACGGTCGGCGCCTGCGCCGACGAGAGAAACAGGAACTCGGTGCGGAACAGGCCGACGCCCTCGGCCCCGCGTTCGACGGCATCGGATGCGTCTGCAGGCTTCCCCAGGTTCGCCAGCAGCGGGATCGGCGTGCCGTCGGCGAGGGCGCCGGGAGTGAGTGGTGCGGCATCCGCCGAGCGGCGGGCGGCGGCGCGCTGCTCGGCGCGCGCCTTCTCGTCGTCGGTCGGATCGACGGTGACGATTCCGGCTGCGGCGTCGACGATGACCGGGCTGCCGGTCGCGAGCTCCGAGGCTGATGCCGCTCCGACGATCGCGACGATGCCCTTCTCGCGGGCGAGGATCGCGGTGTGCGAGGTGGGTCCGCCGTCGAAGGTGACGAGGGCGAGCACCTGATCGAGGTTCAGCAGCGCGGTGTCGGCCGGGGCGAGGTCGCGAGCGACGAGGACGAACGGATGCCCGGGGTCGGGGACCCCTGGCGCATCCACGCCGCGAAGCCGGGCGAGCACCCGCTGCGCGATGTCGTCGAGATCGGCGGCGCGCTCGCCGAGGTAGCCCCCGACCGCCTCGAGCGTCGCCCGGAAACCGGCGAACGCGTCATGCACGGCCCATTCGGCCGTCGCGCCGTCGTCGATGCGTGCGTCGACCTCATCCTGCAGCGTCGGGTCCTCGGCGATCATCGCCTGCGCCTCGAGCACCTCCTGGGCCGAGCCGCCGGCGGCCTCGCCGCGGGCCGTCAGCTCCTGTGCGACGGCCGTCACGGCCTCGCGGACACGTGTGCGCTCCGTATCGGCTCCCTGACCGCTGGGGGTGTTCTCCGGGGCGGGCAGCGCCTCGGTCATCCGGACGACGACGCCCTGGGCGACTCCGAGACCGATGCCGACTCCACGCAGTTCGCTCATACTCCGGCGTCCTGATCATGGTCGGTCGTGAGCAGCTCGGTGAGCGTGTCGAGCACGCCTTCCGCGCTGTCGCCGTCGGCCGTCAGCGTGACGTAGTCGCCGTGCTCGATCGCCAGTGCGATCACGCCGAGGATGCTGGCCGCGTTGACCGCCTTCCCCGAGTCCTTCGCGATGGTCACGGGAATCCCCGAGTCCTTCGCCGCCTGTGCGAACAGCTTCGCCGGACGGGCGTGGAGTCCATGGGATGAGCCGATGCGGACGGTGCGGGAGACGGTCATGATGTTCCTTTCGGGGTGTTCCTGGCGCTGGAGACGATCGACTGTGCGAGCGCCAGCGTGCGGGTGCCGTCCCGATCGGCGAAGACGTCGTCGGGGAGCACGGCCACCTGAGCGGGCGCCGCCTGGCGGATCGCCTCGAGGCGATCGGCGAGATGAGGGCCGATGAGGATGAGGTCGTGGTCGCTGCCGGCGACGGACTGCTCCATGCCGGCTGCGGCGTCCCAGTCGAGGCCGGCTTCGGAAGCCGCCCGGCGGAGTCGTTGCGCGACGAACGTGCTCGACGCGCCAGCGCCGCACACCACGAGGATCTTCATCGATGCTCACCTTTCCTGAGAACAGTCTGGGAACAAGGGGGGTGTGCTCGCCAACAGGTTCCTTTCCGCCCCTGCGGAACCTCGGTTTCGGAGCACCGCTCCCCGCTTGCTGACATCATGGAAGTCACGTCAGGACAGTGCGGTCGGCACGGAGGAGGGAGCATCATGTCGCGACAGCGTCAGGATCAGCTCCTGTCGTCCCTGCTCCGTCAGGGCGAGTGGGTGACGGCCGCCAGTCTCGCCGATCAGCTCGGGGTCACCCCGCGCAGCATCCGCTCGTACGTCGCCGCGCTGAACGCGAGAACCGGTGGAGCGGATGCCGTCGAGTCGGGCCCGGCGGGATACCGCGCCGGGGCGGGGGCTCGCGACGCACTGCGCACGCGGCAGAGCGGCGACTCCGCCCCGCGTGACCGACTGCACGGTCTCGTCCGCACCCTGCTCGATGTGCCGGAAGGTGTCGACGTCTTCGCCACGGCCAGTGCGCTCCATGTGAGCGAAGCCACTCTCGAGGCGGACCTCGCCCGCGTCCGCACACTGCTCGACGGCACCGATCTCGCACTCGAGAGAGACCGCGAGATCGTGCGACTGCGAGGCAACGAGGCGGCACAGCGTCGTCTGCTGTCGCGACTCGCACATGACGAGATGGATGCCGCGTCGTTCCACCCCGAGACGTTCCGCCGAGCGCTCGCCGGAGGAGTCATCGCCGCCGACGCCGTCGGGCCTTTCAAGTCCGAGCTCGTGCGCGAACTCGGAGAACAGGGCTACTACGTCAACGAGCTCGCGATCTCCGATGTCCTTCTGCACATCGCGATCGCCGCCGAGAGGGTTGCGGCCGGCCACGCGCTCGAAGCCGGTCCTGCCGGTGCGCGGGAGGAGATCCCGCGGGTCGGGGCTGTGATCGCCCGGCTCGCCCAGCAGCACTTCTCGGTCGCGCTGGGCGACGGGGACAGCGGGCATCTCGCGTCCCTCGTCCTCACGCGCATCGTGGCTCCGGGGGAGGACGCTGCGGGCGATGTCGCCCGCAGCGGCGTGGACCCGGGTGTCGAGGCGGCCGTGCGTGCGGAGATCGCGAGGGCGGCGGAGGATTTCCAAGTCGACCTGGTCGACGAGACCTTCGTGCTGCGCCTCGCCCTGCACGTGCAGAACCTGATGCGTCGCGCCGAGGAGAGCGCGCTGACCCGCAATCCGCTCACCCGCTCGCTCAAGACCTCGTATCCGATGATCTTCGAGGTCGCGGTCTCGATCGCCAGCGGACTGCACGATCGCCTCGGCACGCCGATCCACGACGACGAGATCGCCTACATCGCGATGCACGTCGGCGGACGACTCGAGCGCAGCCGCAAGGCCGAGTCGATCCTCACCGCGACCATCGTGTGCCCCGGGTATTACGAGCTGCACGAGCTGCTCCGATCGAGCGTCGACCGCTCGCTCGGGTCCGCGATCGAGGTGACCAGCGTCATCACCAAGGTCGACCCGGACTGGGCGTCGTTCGACACCGACCTGGTGCTCAGCACGATCGAGCCGGGCGCTGCCGGCGATCGCTTCGTCCGCATCCAGCCGTTCCTCACGGATGCCGATGTCGACCGGATCCAGCAGGCCGCGGCACGCGTCCGGCGAGGCCGACGCCTCACCAGGCTCCGTGGCGAGCTCGCACGATACTTCGATGCCGACGCCTTCGTCTATCCGCTGCCCGATGCGGGGGAGGAGGCGATCATCCGGCGACTGGGCGGTCTCCTCGTGGATGCGGGGCTGATCGGCGACGACTACGTCGAGAACACCATCCTCCGCGAACGGATGTCGTCGACGGCGTTCACAGACGCGCTCGCGGTGCCGCACGCGCTCCAGATGACCGCCACGCGCACCGCGATCGCGATAGGCGTCACGGACGGGTCGGCAGCGTGGGGTGAGGGCCGCGTGCAGGTCGTCGCTCTCGCCGCCTTCAGCGAGAGCGACCGCGCCGCGTTCCAGACGGTGTTCGAGCAGCTCGTCGAGGTGTTCAGCGAACGGGAGAGCGTGCAGCGCATCCTCCGCCGGGGCACCACCTTCGAGGCGTTCCTCGACGAGCTCGTCGCCGTCATCGACGGGTGACGGCCGGGTCAGCCCCGAGGGTCGAGGACGCCGGCGAGGGTGTCGAGCACGGCGTCGGCGCCGGCCGAGTCCGCCGTCTCGAGCACCACGGCATCGCCGGGCGCGAGTGCGAGGTCCATCAGCGCGAGAACGCTGCTGAGGTCCACGACCGCGCCCGACGACGTCCGCAGGGTCACCGCGTGCGAATGCGCCTGCACGAGCCGCACGAGCTCGGCGACGGGGCGCGCGTGCACCCCGTTGTGCGCGCTGATCACGACATGTCTTCTCGGCATGGGCCTACGAGCGTTCTTCCAGGAGCAGGCGCACCGCGGCCTCGAGCTCGGCGACGGTCGCGGTGGCGCGCTCTGCGGAGTCCGCGGCCGCGTCGATGTAGACCTTGAGCTTCGGCTCGGTGCCGCTCGGACGGACGATGATGCGCGAGCCGTCCGTGAGTCGATACCGCAGCACGTCGCCCGAGGGCTGCCCTGCGTCGGCGTGCAGCAGATCCTCCACGGAGGCGATCGAGTGGCTGCCGAAGTGCGTCGGCGGCAGCGTGCGCAGCGAGAGCATCACGGTGCCGATGACCGAGAGGTCCTGCACGCGGACCGACACCTGACCGCTGGCGAAGTGACCGTACGTGTCACCGAGCTCGGACAGCAGGTCGGCGAGAGAGCGTCCGCGCTCGTGCGCCTCGGCGGCGAGTCCGAGGATCGCCACGGTCGCCGAGATGCCGTCCTTGTCGCGCACGGTCTCGGGATTCACGAGGTAGCCGAGTGCCTCCTCGAAGCCGAAGACGATGCCGGGGGCGCGGGAGATCCATTTGAAGCCCGTGAGCGTCTCGTGGAAGTCGAGCCCGTGATGGGCGGCGACGGCGCCGAGGCCGGGCGATGAGACCAGGGAGCACGCGAGCGATGCACCCGGCGTGCCCTCGGCGGCCCTGGCGGCGCGAGCGCCCAGGAGGAGCCCGACCTCGTTGCCGGTGAGTCGCCGCCATCCGCCCTCCGACGACGCGTCCGGGATCGCCACGGCGAGTCGGTCGGCATCCGGATCATTGGCGATGATGAAGTCCGCCTGCACGCGGCGGGCCCGGGCGAAGGACAGGTCCATCGCCCCCGGCTCCTCCGGGTTGGGGAACGACACGGTGCGGAACGTCGCATCGGGTTCGAGCTGCTCTCCGACGACCATCGGCTGAGGGTATCCGGCGGCCGCGACGATCTTCGACAGCGTCTCCCAGCCGACCCCGTGCATGGCGGTGTAGACCCAGCGCAGGTCGGACGCGCCGGCTGGTGCGGGAGCGACCGCCGCTGTCGCGGCGACGTACGCGTCGACCACGGCTTCGCCGGCCGTCTCATAGTCGGTGGAGCGAGGCGACGACGTGACGTCGTCCGCATCGGCGACCCGCTGGATGTGCGCGGCGATCTCGGCATCGGCGGGTGCGACGATCTGCGAACCCTGATCGGCGCCGCCCAGATAGACCTTGTATCCGTTGTCGTTCGGCGGGTTGTGCGACGCGGTCACCATGACACCGGCATCCGCGCCCAGGTGACGCACCGCGAACGCGAGCACGGGCGTGGGCAGCAGTCTCGGCAGCAGGATCGCGCGCAGCCCTGCTCCGGCGAACAGCTCGGCGGAGTCGGTCGCGAACACGCGGGAGTTGCGGCGTCCGTCATAGCCGATCACCACGGTCGGCGTGCGGCCGTGCGACTTCTCGCGCAGGTACGAAGCGAACCCGGCGGCCGCCTGCGCGACGAGCACGCGGTTCATGCGGTTGCTGCCGGCCCCCAGGGCTCCGCGGAGACCGGCGGTGCCGAACGCGAGTCGGGTGCTGAAGCGATCATCGAGGTCGGCGGCGGCCGACTCGTCGCCATCGGCTGCCCGCGTGATGACCACGGCCAGCTCGTCGCGGGTCTCGTGATCGGGGTCCTGTCTCATCCACGCGCGCGCCTGCGCGAGACGCTCGTCGTTCACAGCGCCTCGACCACTCGGGCCAGCAGCGCCGAGATGACCGGTTCGGCCTCTCGACCGGCCTCGATGACCTCAGCGTGGCTGAGCGGTGTCTTCTGGATGCCGGCGGCGAGGTTGGTGATGAGCGAGAACCCGAGGATCTCCATACCGGCCTCGCGAGCGGCGATCGCCTCAAGCGCTGTCGACATTCCCACGATGTGTCCGCCGATGTGCTTGGCCATCTGCACCTCGGCCGGCGTCTCGTAGTGCGGGCCGCGGAACTGCGTGTACACGCCCTCGTCGAGCGTGGGGTCGACGCTCCGGGCGATGTCGCGCAGACGCGTCGAATAGAGGTCGGTCAGGTCGATGAACGTCGCGCCCTCGAGAGGGGAGTCGGCCGTGAGGTTGATGTGGTCGCTGATCAGCACGGGCTGGCCGGGAGTCCACGTCTCGCGCACTCCGCCGGCGCCGTTCGTCAGCACCATGATCTTGGCGCCCGTGGCCGCGGCGGTGCGCACCGAGTGCACGACACGGCGCACGCCGTGGCCCTCGTAGTAGTGGGTGCGAGCACCGATGACGAGGACGTTCTTGCCATCGGGAGTGCGGATGCTGCGCAGGGTGCCCACGTGGCCCTCGAGAGCGGGCTTCGAGAAGCCGGTGACCTCGGTGGCGGGGATGGTCGCCGTGGTCTCGCCGATGATGTCGGCGGCCTTGCCCCAGCCGCTGCCGAGGGTCAGGGCGATGTCGTGCTTCTCGACTCCGGTCAGGCGCGCGATGTCGGCGGCTGCGTCGGCTGCGACCTCGAACGGGTTCGCATTCGGGTCGTCGAGGGGGTTGCTGTGTGTTTCAGACATGGATCCACTCTAGGAAGGTGCAGGCTCCGGGGCCAGGATTGCGGAAGAATGGAGATCATGTCTTCCACCCCTTTTGAGCGCACACAGCGCGTCGCCGTCCTCGGCGGCGGTCCCGGCGGTTATGAGGCGGCCCTCGCGGCCGCTCAGCTCGGAGCCGAGGTGACCCTGGTCGAGCGTGTGGGCGTGGGCGGAGCGGCAGTGCTCACCGATGTTGTCCCCTCGAAGAGCCTGATCGCCACGGCGGATGCCGCGGTCGCGATCTCGGAGGCCTCCGACCTCGGAGTGCAGTTCTACGCCAAGGGCGAGCACGGCAAGCCGCTCAAGCCCGAGATCGCCATCAACCTCGCCGCGGTGAACAAACGTCTGATCGCGCTCGCGGGCCAGCAGTCCGAGGACATGCGCACGACGCTGCTCGAGGCCGGCGTGCGCATCCTGTCCGGCCACGGCCGTCTGGAGGGACCGACGGCGATCGTGGTCTCGACCGGGCAGAAGGGCACCGACTTCGACCGCGTCGAGGCCGACACGATCATCGTGGCGGTGGGCGCGTCGCCGCGCGAGCTGGATTCGGCCAAGCCCGACGGCAAGCGGATCCTCACGTGGACGCAGCTGTACGACATGAAGGCGCTTCCCGAGCACCTGATCGTGGTCGGCTCCGGTGTGACGGGCGCCGAGTTCGCGTCCGCCTACATGAACCTCGGCGCCAAGGTCACGCTGATCTCCAGCCGCGAGCAGGTGCTGCCGGGTGAGGACCAGGATGCCGCGCACGTTCTCGAGAAGGTCTTCAAGCGCGGCGGGATGACGGTGCTCTCCAAGGCCCGCGCCGAGAAGGTCGAGGTCACCGAGGACGGCGTGCGCGCGACGCTCTCCGACGGCCGCACGGTCGAGGGGAGCCACTGCCTCATGGCGGTCGGCTCGATCCCGAACACCGCTGGCATCGGTCTCGAAGACGCGGGAGTCGAGCTCGACGAGACCGGGCACGTGCGGGTGAACCGCGTCGCGCGCACCTCTGTGCCCAACGTCTACGCCGTCGGCGACTGCACGAACTTCTTCCCACTCGCCTCCGTCGCGTCGATGCAGGGCCGCACGGCCGTGTTCCACGCGCTGGGCGACATCGTGATCCCTCTGGAGCTGATCAAGATCACCTCCAACATCTTCACGGCGCCCGAGATCGCCACGGTCGGCTATTCCGAGAAGGACGTCGAAGACGGCGTCGCGGACGGCCTCGTCTACAAGCTGCCCCTCGCCGCGAACCCTCGGGCCAAGATGATGGGCATCAAGGACGGTTTCGTGAAGCTGATCGCACGCAAGGGATCCGGCACCGTGATCGGCGGCGTGATCGTCGCGCCCAAGGCCTCCGAGCTGATCTACCCGATCGCGGTCGCCGTGGAGCGTCGTCTGACGGTCGACCAGGTCTCCCGCGTCTTCGCGGCATACCCGTCGCTGTCGAGCAGCATCACCGACGCGAGCAGGGCGATGCACCTCGTCAACGCGAACATCTCGTAGATCGCCCCGGCGCGGATCAGACGAGAAAGGCGCCCCGCAGCAGCGGGGCGCCTTTCTCGTATGCGAGGGCGGTCAGCTGATCGTGAGCAGCTGGTGTCCGGCCGAGACCGTCGCACCGGCGACGGCGCCGATGTTGCCGATCGTGCCGTCCTTGTGAGCCTGCAGCGGCTGCTCCATCTTCATCGCCTCGAGGACGACGACCAGATCGCCCTTGACGACCTGCTGCCCCTCTTCGACGGCGACCTTGACGACGGTGGCCTGCATCGGCGACTTGACGGCGTCTCCCGATGCGCCGGCGCTGACCGAGGTCGCGTGGCTGCGGCGGGACGGCGGAACCGCGGCCGGTCGTCCTGCCGTGCCGGCCGCCACCGCGACGCGATCGGGAAGGCTGACCTCGAGGCGCTTGCCGCCGACCTCGACCACGACGGTGTGCCGGTTCTCGCCGGCGGAGGGCGACTCGAGCTCGCCGTCCCAGGCGGGGATGTCGTTCTCGAACTCGGTCTCGATCCAGCGGGTGAAGATGCCGAACTCGCCGTTCTCCGCGGTGAACGCGGGGTCGTTCACGACCTTGCGGTGGAACGGGAGCACGGTGGGCAGACCTGCGACCTCGAACTCCTCGAGGGCGCGGCGTGAGCGCTCCAGGGCCTCGGCGCGGTCCTTGCCGGTGACGATGATCTTCGCGAGAAGCGAGTCGAAGGCGCCCGAGACCGAGTCGCCCGCGGTGACGCCGGAGTCGAGGCGGATGCCGGGTCCGCCGAAGGTCTTGAAGACGTGGATCGGACCCGGCTGCGGGAGGAACCCTCGACCGGGGTCCTCGCCGTTGATGCGGAACTCGATCGAGTGTCCGGTCGGCTTCGGGTCGTCGTAGTCGATCGTGCCGCCGGCGGCGATGCGGAACTGCTCGCGCACCAGGTCGATGCCGGTGACCTCCTCGGAGACGGGGTGCTCGACCTGCAGACGGGTGTTCACCTCGAGGAACGAGACGGTGCCGTCGGCGCCGATCAGGAACTCGCAGGTGCCTGCGCCCACGTAGCCGACCTCCTTGAGGATGGCCTTCGACGCGGAATAGAGCAGGTCGTTCTGCTCGTCCGTGAGGAACGGCGCGGGTGCCTCCTCGACGAGCTTCTGGTGGCGGCGCTGCAGCGAGCAGTCGCGCGTCGAGATGACGACGACGTTGCCCTCGGCATCCGCCAGGCACTGGGTCTCGACGTGCCGCGGCTTGTCGAGGTACTTCTCGACGAAGCACTCGCCGCGGCCGAAGGCGGTGACCGCCTCGCGGGTGGCGGATTCGAAGAGCTCCGCGACCTCGTCGAGCTCGCGGGCGACCTTCAGGCCGCGACCGCCGCCGCCGTACGCGGCTTTGATCGCGATCGGCAGACCGAACTCCTTCGCGAAGGCGACGACCTCGTCGGCCCCGGAGACGGGTCCCGGCGTTCCGGGAGCGAGCGGCGCGCCGACCTTCTCGGCGACGTGGCGGGCGGTGACCTTGTCGCCGAGCGCCTCGATGGCGTCGGGGGAAGGCCCGATCCAGGTCATCCCCGCACCGATGACGGCGCGGGCGAATTCGGCGTTCTCGGCGAGGAAGCCGTATCCGGGGTGCACGGCGTCGGCGCCGGCGCGGCGGGCGACCGAGAGGATCTTCTCGATCTGCAGGTAGGTCTCGGCGCTCGTGGCGCCGCCGAGGGCATAGGCCTCGTCGGCGAGGCGGGTGTGCAGAGCGTCGCGGTCCTGGTCGGCGTACACGGCGACGGAGGCGATCCCCGAGTCGCGAGCGGCACGGATGATGCGGACGGCGATCTCGCCGCGGTTGGCGATGAGCACCTTGGCGATATCAGGCATGCTTGCCAGCCTAGCGAGAAGGCTCCCGTTCGCTTTGACGACTCTCCACAAGAAAGAGGCGGAAACGTCGACGAGACTCTACGACCAGAGGTCGGTCCACGTGACGCCGAGATCGGCGGCGAGGCGGCGCACGGTCGACAGCGACATCCCGACCACCGTCGACGGGTCGCCGTCGACGCGGGTGATGAAGGCGCCGCCCAGACTGTCGACCGTGAACGCACCGGCGACGAGCAGGGGCTCACCCGAGGCGACGTAGGCGGCGATCTCGGCATCCGTGACGTCATCGGCGAAGGTCACCGAAGCCTCGGCCGTGGCGGTGGCCTCGACCGGGTCGGTGCCCGGCGAGACACGGAAGACCGAGTGCCCCGAGTGCAGGATGCCGGTGGCCCCGCGCATCTCCTGCCAGCGTCTGGTCGCCTCCTCGGGCGTGTAGGGCTTGCCGTACACGCGCCCGCCGAGTTCGAACATCGAGTCTCCGCCGATCACGATGCCGTCGAACTCGCCGTCCGCAGAGAGGCGCTGCGCGACGTCCGCCGCCTTCGCCCGGGCGAGCAGGAGCACGAGGTCCGCCGGTGTCAGCTCCGCGCCCCGTTCGGCCGCGGCAGCGGCGGCGACCGCATCCTCATCCACTCCCGGCGACTGGGTCAGAGGCTCGATACCCGCCTGACGCAGCAGCATGAGGCGGGCGGGAGAGGTGGAGGCCAGGCAGACGCGCATGTTCACCACCGTATCCTCGAAGGATGACTTCCTCCCCAGTCCTGCTCGATCTGGACATCACCGGCATCGCGCACGGCGGCACGTTCATCGCCCGACACGAAGGCCGGGTCGTCTTCGTCTCCGACGCCATCCCCGGTGAGCGGGTCCGAGCGCGGCTCACCGAGGACTCCACGGGTGAGTCCAAGAGCTTCTGGCGTGCCGAGACGGTCGAGGTCCTGGACGCCTCGCCGCATCGTCGCCCCCACATCTGGGCGGAGGCCGACGTCTCCCGCGCGCCCGAGAACCGGCCGGGGGGCGCCGACCTGGGGCACATCGATCTCGCGCATCAGCGCGTGCTCAAGCGTCAGGTGCTCACCGAGGCGCTCGATCGTTTCGCCGGACCCGGTCTCGAGGCTCCCGAGATCGAGGCCGTGGACTCGACCGACGGAACCGGCTGGCGCTCCCGGGTGACCCTGCACGTCGACGACCAGGGGCGCGTCGGTCCCTACGCCGCTCGCAGTCACCGGGTGATCCCGGTCAGCTCCCACCCGCTCGCGCGTCCGGCGGTCGCACAGGCGGCCCTCCGTCTCGCGGGCGGCGAGGCGGGCAGCGTCGACCTGGTCGAACCGGGCGACGGCCAGGTGCGGGTCATCCGACGAGATCGCCTCGACGAGCGACCGGCCAGGGGGCAGCACCGCCGCCCGGCGCCCGAAGTCGTCTACGAGCAGGTGGGCGATCGCCGGTTCCAGGTCGACGCCGGTGGATTCTGGCAGGTGCACCCGCGAGCCGCCTCGGTGCTCGACGGCGCCGTCTACGGCATCCTCGACGGGCACGTCGATCCGGAGGCGACGCACTTCGACCTCTACGGAGGAGTCGGGCTCTTCGCCGCATCGCTCGCAGACCTCGGTGGCACCGACATCGTCACCGTCGAGTCCAGCAGGCGGGCGACGACTCACGCGCAGCAGAACCTCGCGCCCCTCGCCGTGAACGCCGTCACAGCACGGGTCGACCGCTATCTCGCCGGTCTCCCCTCCGACACGCGAGCAGGAGCGGTCGTACTCGATCCGCCGCGTGCCGGTGCCGGACGCGCGGTGGTCGATGCACTGAACTCTCTCGCCCCCGAGGCGATCGCCTACGTCGCGTGCGACCCTGTGGCGTTGGCGCGGGACCTCGGAACCTTCCGCGAACACGGGTGGAACGTGGGGACGCTGCGCGGTTTCGACCTGTTCCCGCACTCGCATCACTTCGAGGTCGTCGCGCTGCTCACCCGGTGATCGTGATCTGCGGGGGCTGAGTACTCAGTAGGCTGGGCGGATGAGCAGGGTCGCACTCATCGACGATCACGAATCCGTCCGCCTCGGTCTCGAGGCGGCGTGCGCTCGTGACGGAGAGCAGACCGTCGTCTTCTCCGGCAGCACCGTCGTGTCCTACCTCGAGTGGAGGTCGACGACGTCGTCGCAGCCTGCCGACGTGGTGGTGCTCGACCTCACCCTGGGAGACGGCACCACGGTGACCGAGAACGTCCGGTCTCTCGTCGCCGACGGCGCGAGCGTCGTGATCCACAGCGTCGCCGATCGACCGGCGGCTGTGCGCGAGGCGCTCGCTGCCGGTGCAGCCGGCGTCGTGAGCAAATCCTCTGCGCTGGACGACGTGCTCGACGCCATCCGCACTGTCGCGCAGGGCGAAGCCCTCAACAACGTCGAGTGGGCGAGCGCTGTCGACGGGGATCGCGACTTCGCGGACGCCCAGCTGTCGACACGCGAGCGGGAGGTGCTCCGGCTGTATGCGACCGGCCTGCCGCTGAAGGCCGTGGCCGAGCGCCTCGGCGTCGCGTACTCGACCGCCAAGGAGAACATCACCCGGATCCGGGTCAAGTACGTGGAGGTCGGGCGACCGGCCCCGACGAAGGTCGACCTTCTGCGGCGAGCGATGGAGGATGGGATCGTCGCCGCAGACGGGGCGCCGAGTGGCCGCTGACCCGCTCAGCATCCGGGAGGCATGGAGCAAGATCCCTTCGCCCGGCAGCGTGGAGACCGAGTTCGAGCGCTTCACCGGCAAACGCATGGAGCGCATCCTCGCCACGGTCGTCGCGATCGGATCGGGTGTTCTCGGCGCACAGGCACTGATCGCGGGGGTCACGACGACGGGATCGGATGCCGCGCGCATCACGATGCTGCTCGTGGTCTTCGTGCCGCTGATCGTCATGCTCGTCGCGTGCGTCATCGGACGTGGCGTCAGGACTGCGTCCGGCGCGTTCGCCATCGTGTACACACTCGCGCTCGCCGCCTGGCCGAGTCTGGTCGACCCTGTGGGCAGAGCCGCCGACCAGCCGTGGATCTTCTTCCTCGTCAACGTGGGCGTCGTGGCTGCGATGCTCGCCTTCCCTCTATGGCTGCAGTTCGTCTGGGCGGTGTGCCTGCCGTTCGTCTACGGCTATGTCCGCCTCGTCGAGGGCGATTTCTCGCGAGACTTCTGGGTGACGACGGCGTTCGACGTGTCGTTCACCCTGATCCTCGGATGCGTCATCATCGCGTTGGGATGGATGTTCCGCTCGGTCGCCGCGGGTGTCGATGAGGCCCGGGCCCGAGCCGTCGCGTCGTACGCGGGGGCCGCGGCAGCCGCCGCAGCCGAGGAGGAGCGTGCGGCGATGTCGGCGCTCATGCACGACAGCGTCCTCGCAGCGCTGATCGCGGCGGAACGGGCCGAAGGCGATCGGGCGCAGGACCTCGCCGTGGGGATGGCCCGGGAGGCTCTCACCCGCCTGGCGAACACCGAGGCCGCGGTGGCCCAGGAGGGCAGCGACGAACCGGTGGGCGCCGCTCAGATCGTCGTCGAGCTCCGTCGTGCCCTGTCCGAGCTCGGGGCGGATGCGATCGTCGAGGAACGGGGAGGGATCGGCCTGATCCCCGGGCGCGCCGCGAGAGCACTCGTGCTCGCCGCCAGACAGGCGCTCGGCAACGCGGTCACCCATGCGGGTGGGCGCGGGCTGCACATCCTCGTCGAGGGCCGCGGTGACGAGGGGATCACGGTGACGATCACGGACACCGGCCCAGGATTCGATATCGGGGCGATCGGCGCCGACCGCCTCGGGATCAGAGCGTCGATCTTCGCACGGATGGCCGGGGTGGCGGGCACCGCCGAGATCGTTTCGAGAGAGTGCGGCACCACCGTGACGCTGGGCTGGGAGCGGCCATGAATCGCACGGTGCGCAGTGTCGCGACGTCACTCGCGGTGGGCTTCGCGATGTACTTCGCCGCGAGAGGGGTGTGGTGGATCGAGCAGCCCTCCGCGCCGCTGCTGATGGTCGCGGCGATCGCGCTGTACCTCGTCGTCGTCAACGTCGCGATCCTCTGGGACTCGGCGATCTCGGTGCGGATGCCGCTCTGGGCGGCGCTGCTGACGCTGGTCTCGAGCGTCCTCATTCCGATTCTCGTGACGCTGTCACTCGATCCGCTGACACGCACGGCGCCGTTCGCCACCTGGTACATCGGTGCGCTCGGTCTGATGGGCGTGGTGTGCATCGTCCGGCGCCGCTTCGTGATCGGCTGGCTGGTGGTGCTCGTCCTCGTCGCCACATCGTCGGTGTATCTGGGTGTCTTCGTGGCGCTGTCCCTCGGCCTGGTGGGCTCGCTCGTGTGGGTCGCGATCGCTCACCTCCTGGTGATCTTCTGGGACAGAGCCGTCCGCGACACCGAGCGCCTCGCCGGCATCCAGCAGGCGGTGTCCGCCTGGCACGCGACCCAGCAGGTGCGCCAGAAGGAACGTCGTCTGCGCACGCAGTTCGCGCTGGCGGTCGCGGGGCCGGTGCTCAGTCGCACCGTCGCATCGCGTGGCGAGCTGAGCGAGGAGGAGCGTCTGCAGGCGCGTCTGGCGGAAGGTCGCCTGCGCGACGAGCTCCGGGGAGCCGATCTGCTCAACGATGCGGTGCGGGATGCGATCGAGGACGCGCGTCGCCGCGGTGCCGTCGTCACCGTCTTCGACGAGGGCGGCTTGGACGACGTCGATGAGGGACGACGCGCGATGATCCGCGACGAGCTCGCCCGGGTGCTGCGCGATGCGGATGCGGAGCGGTGGATCATCCGAGCGGCCAGGGATGCTCACACGGCCGTGACGGTGGTCGGCCGGGCCGGCGCCGGCGGGCAGAGCGACGACGATGCCGTCGACGTGTGGCACGAGATCCCGAGAGACGCTCCACGCCAGTGAGGCCCCTGTCCTCGGCTCTGGCCGGGGGAGGGGGTCAGAGTCGAGGTCAGAAAGAGTGGGCGAGGGGCGGCGAATCCGCCAGCCCCTCGCCGTGCGGACCAGTTACCCGAAAACCGTCCGCTGGTGGCCGGTCTGCGTCTATCTACCCTGGGACAGAGAGACCAGCCGAACGCGAAGCGTCTTACTCAGTCTCATGGTTAGTCAAGTCGTTGTCTGTAGGTATTTTGGGGGACACGGAATCGACGCCGGTGCGAGATGATGAGGCATGGGAATGCGTCGCGGAACCAATCTCCCCCGCATGGGTGACTTCAACCAGTCCGTCATCCTCGAGGCCATCCGCCGGTCCGGAGAGGGGCTCAGCCGGATCGAGCTCGTCGATGCGACCGGCCTCTCGGCGCAGACGATCACGAACATCACCCGTCGCCTTCTCGACGAGGGGCTGATCACCGAAGCAGGCCGGACCATCAACGGGCCCGGCAAGCCGCGAGTCACGCTGCGCCTGGTCGCGGAGAGTCGTTTCTCGGTCGGGGTGCATCTCGACCCGTCGGTGATCACCTTCGTGCTGCTGAACATGTCCGGTGCGGTGATCGCACGACGCGTCGTGCGCACGCAGGACCGCGACCCGCACCGCATCGTCGAGAGGATGGCGCAGACGATCGATGGCCTCGTCGACGAGGCCGGCATCGATCGCGCACTCGTCGCCGGGGTCGGCGTCGCTGCCCCCGGGCCGCTCGACGCGGCGAAGGGCACGGTGGTGGACCCCCCGAAGCTCGACGGATGGCATCGGGTGCCGCTGCGTTCCGTTCTCGCAGAAGCGACGGGCTTCGAGGTCACGCTGGAGAAGGACACCACTGCCGCCGCAGTGGGGGAGCTGTGGACCGGCTCCGCGACAGCCGAGGACTCGTTCCTGTTCGTCTACCTCGGCACGGGGCTCGGAGCCGCCGCAGCGCGTGAGGGCGTCGTGGTCACAGGCAGCACCCACAACTTCGGCGAGATCGGCCACATCATGGTCGATCCAGACGGGCCGCCCTGCGCGTGCGGCTCGCGAGGATGCGTCGAAGTGGTATGCACCCCGCAGGCGATCGTCGAGCAGGCGGAGGCGGCCGGGGTGTTCCGCGATGAGCCGGATGACCGAGGTGCGCGCGGAGTGGAGGAGCGGTTCGCCCGCCTGTGCGAGCTCGCTTCCGCGGGCGAGATCCGGGCGCTGGGCGTTCTGCGTCGCTCTGCCGAACATCTCGCAGTGCTGATCTCGGTGCTCACGAACATCCTCGATGTCGATCGTGTGGTGCTCGGCGGGCCGTTCTGCGCCCCTCTGTCCGAGGTCTATCTGCGCGAGATCCCGGAGCAGCTGAACCGTCGCAGTGCGACGAGGTCGGTTCGGGCCTTGCGCGTCGACAGCGCGGTGGTGGGAGAGGATGTCGGTGCCGTGGGGGCCGCCTGCGTCGTGCTCGACGCGGTGCTCACGCCTCGAGCATCCGACCTCTACCTCGAGGATTGAACGGAGCCATCAATTCGCATACCGGTATATCGGTTGAAGCGCCCTCAGTGATTACTCCAGTCGATGTATTATCGAAGAGATGCGCCGTCTGGGGTTTACAGGTGCCAGGGGCGACGGCCCCGCATCAATCGGAGGGTCGTCTGCGTGGCCCGGTAGCTGGGGGGCTCCGGGTCTCGCAGACTCTCCGATGCGAGGGCGTCAGCGTGCGAAGCGGCCCCACGGGATGTCTCGTCGCAGTGCGCGTCGCAGCGGTCGCTGGGTGCGGGCCCACGCCGATACGCGAGGCTCCTCGGCCACGGCATCCGCCGCCTCCTGCGAGTAGGCGTCGCTCACCACGGCGATGAGAGCGGCGAGCTCCTCCTCGGTCGCAACGCCCCGGGTGATCTCCATCGTCGGGAGCTGGCGCTCGTCCGACGTCGCGGGCTCGGTCACAGCGGGATGTTCCCGTGCTTCTTGGGGGGCAGCTCGGCGCGCTTCCCGCGGAGGGCTCGGAGCGCCTTGGCGATCGAGACTCGGGTGTTCGCCGGTTCGATGATGCCGTCGATCTCGCCGCGTTCGGCGGCGAGGAACGGCGAGGTCACGCTGTAGGTGTACTCGTTCGCGAGCCGCGTGCGCACGGCGGCGACGTCCTCGCCGGCCTCTTCGGCACGCTTGATCTCGCCGCGGTAGAGGATGTTGACCGCACCCTGGCCGCCCATCACGGCGATCTCCGCCGTCGGCCAGGCGAGGTTGACATCGGCGCCCAGCTGCTTCGATCCCATCACGATGTAGGCGCCGCCGTAGGCCTTGCGCAGGATGACCGTGACCAGCGGCACGGTCGCTTCCGCGTAGGCGTAGATGAGCTTGGCGCCGCGGCGGATCACGCCGGTCCATTCCTGATCGGTACCGGGGAGATACCCGGGCACGTCGACGAGCGTGACGATAGGGATCGAGAACGCGTCGCAGAACCGCACGAATCGGCTGGCCTTCTCGCCCGCCTCGATGTTGAGCGTTCCGGCCATCTGGGACGGCTGGTTGGCGATGATCCCGACCGAGCGCCCTTCGACCCGGCCGAAGCCGATCACGATGTTCGGCGCGAAAAGCGGCTGGACCTCGATGAAGTCCCCCGCGTCGACGACATGCTCGATGACCGTGTGGATGTCGTACGGCTGATTGGGGGAGTCGGGGATGATCGTGTTCAGAGAGCGATCGGCATCCGTGGTCTCCCACTCGAAGCCGCTCTCGTACGCGGGGATCTCCGCCATGTTGTTGTCGGGGAGGAAGCCGAGGAGCGTGCGGGCGTAGTCGATCGCGTCGTCCTCGTCCTCGGCGAGGTAGTGGGCGACACCCGAGCGAGTGTTGTGCGTGAGGGCTCCTCCGAGCTCCTCCATGCCGACGTCCTCGCCGGTGACCGTCTTGATGACGTCCGGGCCGGTCACGAACATCTGGCTGGTCTTGTCGACCATGATCACGAAGTCCGTCAGAGCGGGGCCGTAGACGGCTCCACCGGCGGCCGGGCCCATGATGATCGAGATCTGCGGGATGACCCCCGACGACCGAGTGTTCAGGCGGAAGATCTCGCCGTACTTGCTGAGGGCGAGCACGCCCTCCTGGATCCGGGCTCCACCGGAGTCGAGGATGCCGATGATCGGCATACCGCCCGACAGCGCGAACTCCATGATCTTGATGATCTTGTCGCCGGAGACCTCGCCGAGAGATCCGCCGAACGTGGTGAAGTCCTGCGAGTACACCGCGACCGTGCGGCCGTGGATCGTGCCCACACCCGTCACGACGGAATCGCCGTAGGGCCGGTTGCGATCCATGCCGAACGCGGTGGTGCGATGGCGCACGTACTCGTCGAACTCGACGAAGCTTCCGGGGTCGACGAGCAGTTCGATGCGCTCGCGGGCGGTCATCTTGCCCTTGGCGTGCTGCTTCTCCTGCGCGACCTTCTCGGCGTCGACAACGGCTTCGTTGTAGCGAGCGCGGAGGTCTGCGATTCTGCCGGCGGTGGTCGAGAGTTCGGGCTTGTCCGTCACGGATTCCACCCTATCGTCGCGGTGGCCCCGTCCGTTGGATGCTCGCTACAACGGGTCGTCAGATCCTTTGGCGGCTCTCGTGAACCCCACGTGTCCCGAGTGCGGCCGTCACTCGCGGTGTTCGGCACCGAGCGTGCCCGGCAGGTCGTGGGTGCCGGCCTGCTCGATCTCGCCGACGTCCTTGTTGCGGCCACGTCCGACCGACGCGATCTTGCGTCCCGCCCAGCCGACGCCGCGGACCGCCGATCCGGCCGCTCCGGCCACGGCGCCCCCGACGAACTGGGCACCGTGCAGCATTCGCAGCTCCATCTTCTCTGCGCCGGCGACGGGCTCCAGCTCGAGCGGCATGTCCAGAGGTGCCGCTCCGAATGCGTGGTGCGACGTCGTCAGCACGCGGCGTCCGAGAATGTGGTTGCCCGCGCCTCCGACGGCCGCGCCGACGCCGAACGGCAGTGCCTTCCCGATGAACGAGGCACCGCCCTTCGCCGCGAACTGCTTCACGAACATGCTCTTCAGTCGATCCACGAGGGGGCCGACGGCAGCGCGCGGCAACGACTTCGTCACCATCTCGCCCCAGTACGACGACCTCGAGCCGCCGCGGCCGGTGGCCTCGCCTGCCAGCTGTCCGACGAGGGCCACGCCCTCCTTGCCGAGCATGACGGTCATCACCAGCGCGCGGGCCCGGTCGGGGTTCGACACCGCGATGCCATGGACCTCTGCGACGGACTGCGCGAAGAGCGCCGTCGATTCGACGAAGCCCACCGTCTCGACTCCGGAGAGGGCGAGCGTGATGCCGGTGCCGATCCCCGGCACGACGGCGGTCGCTCCGACCGCCGCGCCGCCCGTGGTCACCGCCGCGAGATAGCGCCGCTCGAGGATGCGGATGATCTGCTCGGGCGAAGCGTGCGGGTTGCGCAGGCGGATGCTGCGGATGTGCGCCAGCACGAGCGGGCGCTGGATTGCGAGAACGCGGTCCAGCCCGCGGACCATCAGCGGATGCTCGGCCGAGCCGACGGGCGGCACCCCCCTGTCCCACGCGGCGTCGTCGGGGAGGGAGTGGATCTTGTGCACCTTGGGGGCCATGGATCGATCCTAGGAAGCCAGGCCGCGAAAAAGCCGAAAGCCCGGCTCCCTTGACGGGGCCGGGCTTTCGTGGAAGGCGATCAGACGAACAGGTTCGCCCGCTCGAGGTCCTCGGCGAAGTCGACCTCGACCGCGTAGAGATCGGAGACGTCCATCGGCTCGAGGAGCAGGCCGTCTTCGGCGATCGCGAGCTCGAGGCCGCGCTCGAAGTAGTCCTGGTCTTCGACGCGCTGCAACTGGCGCATGAACGCCTTCTTGTCTGCGGAGGAGATGTAGTTGATGCCCACAGCCTCACCGAGACCGCCCTTGACGGTCTTCGACAGCTCGTTGATGAAGCCCTCGGCCGTGACCGTGTACTTCACCTCCTCGTCGCTGACTTTGGAGGTGTTCACCGTGACGAAGGACTGGTCGCGCTCGATGTAGGCCGCAGCGCGGCCCAGGATCATCGGGTCGAACACCACGTCGCCGTTCATCCAGAGCACGCCCGACTTGCCGGTGGCGCCGAGAGCGCGCAACAGGCTCTTCGACGTGTTGGTCTCGTCGTAGCGCTCGTTGTGCACGTAATTGACGTTCGGGAACGCCTCGATGATGGTCTCTGCGCGGTACCCGACGACGGCGGTGATGCGGGCGTCCGATCCGAAGGCGGCGCGGATGTTGTCGTGCTGCTGGCGCATGATCGTGCGGCCGTCGCTCAACTCCGTGAGCGGCTTCGGCAGCGCGCGGCCGAGGCGTGAGCCCATGCCTGCTGCGAGGATGACGGTCTGAAGAGTCACGAGTGCTCCTAAATGAAGTATGTGTTCATGGTCGGTTCACCGACCGGACACTTCGTCGTGCCGAGAGCCATGCTAGCGATCCCGCCTGAGAACCCGCGGGGGTTGACATCGCTGTGGCCAATTCGTGATCCAGTACACACCCAACACTCAGATTCGTCCAGATCCGGAGTGAAATGTCCAACGGGTTCACCAGGTCGGCGAAATGTTGCGGTGACCCGAAGAAATCCTGCCCCCGTTGATACCGTAGGACGGTGACTGCTTCTTCCCCCGACGATCCCGCTGCTCAGGCGGTCGACGCCACGCCCGCCGCCCCGAAGAAGACTTCCGCTCGCACGACGCCTGCCAAGAAGACGGGTGGAGCGCGCGTTCCCTCCAAAGCTGCGGCGGACAAGGCCGCGGTCACCGTCGAGGTGGTCGCCGAACCGGCGCTGAAGATCGACCGGACCACCGAGAGCGGCGCTCCGCGATCGGCGGCATCGAAGAAGACCACCGCCGCTCGCACGACTGCCGCCAAGAACGCGACCCGCGACACGACCGCCCGCGCGGCTGGGGCGAAGACGTCATCGGCGCGATCCGCTGCTGCCAAGACCACCGCTGCGAGGACCACAGCCGCGAAGACGGCTGCGGCGAAGACCGCTGCTGCGAAGACCTCAGCCGCGCAGGGATCCACTCCGGCAGCCAGGGCGGCCGCGGCGAAGACGGTCGCCGCCAAGGCTGCGGTGGAGAAGAGCGCGTCGGCGAAGTCCGCAGCACGCACTTCCGCGGCGAAGACCACGGCGGCCAAGGCCGCGGCCGCGAAGTCCGCTGCGGCGAAGACAGCTGCCGCGAAGGCTGCTGCGGCCAAGGCCAAGGCCGAGGCCGAGGCAGAGGCGGACGCTCAGGTCGAGAGCGAAGCGGCGATCGAGATCGAGATGCCGGCTCCTGCCCACGTTCAGGGAGACGAGCCTGAGGCCGCAGCCGAGGGGGCGAAGACAGATCTGCCCGCTCCGGCGGAGGAGACCCCTATGAACGACGCCGCACCGGTTGTCGACGCCACGCCGGTCGACGACGCCACGCCGGTCGACGACGCGACGGCGGACGTCGCCGACGCCACCGCGTCTGCAGAAACGGCATCCGCCGACGAGAGCACGACATCCGAGATCTCCGAGCCGGTGTCCGATGCGGACGCGACCGAGGAGGCTGTCACCGGAGTCGAGGCGGCCTCCGGTGCGGAGGCCATCCGCATTCGGGGCCTCGTCAAGAACTTCGGGGATCACACCGCGGTCAACGGCATCGACCTGACGGTGCCTGCAGGTTCGTTCTACGGCATCGTCGGTCCCAACGGCGCCGGCAAGACGACGACCCTGTCGATCGTCGCCGGGCTGCTGCGCGCCGATGCAGGCGACATCGTGATCTGCGGCATCGATCAGTCGGCGAAGCCTCTTGCCGCGAAACGCATGATGGGTGTGCTGCCCGACCGGCTCCGCACGTTCGATCGACTCACCGGGCGGCAGCTGCTCTACTACTACGGGCTCCTTCGGGGGCTCGCATCCTCGGTCATCGAGAAGCGCGTCGCCGATCTCGCGCGCGCATTCGATCTCGGAGAGGCGCTCAATCGCGTCGTCTCCGACTATTCGGCCGGTATGACCAAGAAGATCATGCTCGCGGGAGCCATGATCCACTCGCCGAGGGTCCTGGTGCTCGATGAGCCGTTCGAGGCCGTCGATCCGGTGTCCTCCGCGGTCATCCTCGACATCCTGCGCGCCTATGTCGCGCACGGCGGAACGGTGGTGCTCTCGAGCCACGGGATGGATCTCGTCGAGCGGGTCTGCTCGCGCGTCGCGATCATCGTCGGAGGAGAAGTGCTCGCCGAGGGCACCATCGACGAGGTCCGCGCAGGCCAGACGCTCGAAGCGCGGTTCGTCGAGCTGTCCGGTGGCATCGGCGAGGTGGAGGGGCTCGAGTGGCTGCACACGTTCTCCGACTGAGGGCCGCGCTCCTGATCGGATCGCTCCGCGGCGAACGTCGGGTGCGGACGCTCGTCATGCTCGCCGTCGTGGCGATTCTCACGGGTGTGGTCTGCGCGGCGATCCTCAGCCTCGACGACGCACCCGTCGCTGTCGCACGCACGGTCATCGTCCTCGGTAGCGCGGCACTGCTCCTGGGATTCCTGGTGGGTCCCATCCTCGTGGGTGCCGTGGATCAGCTGGATCCCCGCAGATTCGCCGTGTTCGGGGTCGACGAGCGGCAGATGCCATGGATCCTCGCGCTCGCCTCACTGGTCAGCGTTCCCAGCCTGGCTCTCATCGCTGTGAACATCAGCGTGTGCATCGTGGCGATCAGGCTCGGAGCGCCGTGGTTCATCGCGGTGCTGATGAGCGTCGTCTGCCTGTTCTCGACGGTGCTTGCGGCGCGTATCGGCATGGCGGTGAACGCGCTGCTGCTGCCGGAGCGTCGATCGCGCGAGCTCACCGCCCTCTTCGCGCTGGCCGTGATCGTGATCGCATTCCCCGTGGCCGTGTTCCTCGCCTCGCTCAAGTGGGACGGGCAGGTCCCCGCCGCAGTGGGGGCACTGACGGCGACGATCGGGTTCACCCCTTTCGCCGCATCGTCGAGGTTCCTGTTCTCGTTCGCGACGGATGACGATGCCGGCAACTGGATCAGCGGGATCGTGGCCCTCCTCACCGCGGTGGTGCTCTGGGCGGTGTGGTCGTGGCTGGTTCGCAGACTGCTCACCACGACCGAGCGTCCTGTAGCCTCTCGCGAGCGCTCCGGTCTCGGCTGGTTCGGCCTGCTTCCCTCGAATGCCTTCGGTGCGATCGCGTCTCGCAGCCTCGTCTACTGGCTGCGTGACCGCCGCTACATCATGAATCTCATCGTGGTCCCGATCGCCGGCGTGCTGTCCGTCCTGCCACTCCTCGTCGCGGGCGTGCCGCTCGAGATCGCCGCTCTCGTGCCCGTTCCGGTGATGGCCCTGTTCTTCGGCTGGCTGCCGCACAACGATGTCGCCTACGACTCCACCGCACTGTGGACGCACGTGGCGAGCGGCGTGCGCGGCATCCCCGATCGTCTGGGCCGACTCGTCCCGGTGATGCTCGTGGCCGTTCCCGTGCTCGCGATCGCTGTGCCTCTCACGATGCTCTGGATCGATGACTGGCGTCTCCTTCTGCCCCTCACCGGCCTCGGGGCCAGCCTGCTGCTGTCGGCGCTCGGCTTCTCGAGCATCGTCTCTGTCATCGCGCCGTACGCCGTGTCGCGTCCCGGAGACAGCCCGTTCCAGCAGCCTCAGCGGCCGACGTCGCGTGGCGCGTACGGTCCTGCTGCGGCGTTCCTCGGAGCGATCCTCGTGAGCGTGCCGACCATCTGGCTGCTCGTGCTCACGATGCTCGAGGGATCGCAGTTCGCCCCCGCGACGTTCTGGGCCGGACTCGCGACAGGGGTGGCGCTCTTCGCGATCGGTGTCGGCGTCGGCGGGCGGATCTTCGAGCATGAGGGCGAGCGACTGATGGAGTTCGTCGAGACCGCGTGACGACCGCCCAACCGGGTGCGTCCGAGGCTAGACTCTCGGCATGAGTACTCCGCTGGACAGCCCCGATCAGGGCGGCGTGGCAACGCTTGATCGCGAACTGGAAGAACTCCTCCGCGAGGAGAATGTCGAGCCGGGCGACCACGAGCGCTTCTCCCATTACGTCAAGAAGGACAAGATCCTCGAATCGGCGATCACCGGCAAGCCGGTGCGTGCGCTGTGCGGCAAGAAGTGGACGCCGGGCCGTGATCCGGAGAAGTTCCCGATCTGCCCCACATGCAAGGAGATCTACGAATCGATGGTCGGCTGAACTGAACCGCCTCGGCCGCGTCAGCTCGCGTCGACGTAGACGGTGGGGATCGCCGGGTCGGACTTGCTCAGGGCGAGCGCTCTGACCGGAAGCTCCTCCCGCACCCGCAGATGGTGCGCTCGGGCGGAGGCCGTTCCCTCGGGTCCTTCGAACGAGTCGTCGATCTCGCCGTTCTCGACGAAGGTCGTCTGCAGCGCCCGCCCGTCCGAATGCTCGGCCGGGGTGTCGAGTTCCTCGAATCCGTCGGAGACGACGACGGTCTCTGCCTCCGCCACCCCGTCGACGAGGGTGCGGAACGCTGCTTTGCGCCCGCCGTGAGATGCCTTGTCGGTCGACGCCTTCGCGACGCCGATCCATGCGCCGTCCGAGTCCTGCCGCGCCACGAGCTTGTAGACCATGCTCGCGGTGGGGTATCCGGATCCCGTGACCACCGACGTGCCCACGCCGTAAGCGTCGACGGGCGACGCGGCCAGCGCGGCGATCGCATACTCGTCGAGATCGCTCGTGACCGTGATGCGTGTCCCGGTCGCACCGAGCTCGTCGAGCTGCGCCCGCACCTCGGCGGCGACGATCGGCAGGTCACCCGAGTCGATCCGCACGCCGCCGAGTCCCGTACCTGCGACGCGGATGGCCGTCTCGACCCCGGCGCGGATGTCGTAGGTGTCGACGAGCAGGGTGGTGTCGGTTCCCAGAGAGTCGATCTGCGAGCGGAACGCCTCCTCTTCGGTCTCGTGCAGCAGGGTCCAGGAGTGCGCGGCCGTGCCCATGGTGGGGATACCCCAGCGTCGTCCGGCCTCGAGATTGCTCGTGGCCCGGAAACCGGCGATGTAGGCCGCTCGCGCGGCTGCGACGGCGGACTGCTCTGCGGCACGCCGAGAGCCCATCTCGGCCAGCGGACGCTCGCCCGCCGCGATGCTCATGCGGGAGGCGGCGGTGGCGACGGCGGAGTCGTGGTTGAGCACGCTGAGAGCCAGGGTCTCGAGGACGACAGCGTCGGCGAAGCTGCCCTCGACCGTGAGGATGGGGGAGCCGGGGAAGTACAGCTCGCCCTCGCGGTAGCCACGGATGGAGCCGGTGAAGCGGTAGTTCTCGAGGTACGTCAGGGACTCGGCATCCACCACCTGGTTGTCACGCAGGAATCGCAGTTCGTCATCCTCGAAGCGGAACTGTCGCAGCAGCGTGAGGAGCCGACCGGTACCGGCGACGACTCCGAAACGTCGTCCTCCCGACAACCTGCGTGAGAACAGTTCGAACACGCTCGGCCGTGATGCGGTGCCGTCGCGCAGTGCGGCGGCGAGCATGGTCAGTTCGTAACGATCGGTCAGAAGCGCCGTGGACGTCGTCATCCGCTCAGCTTAGTGAGGGGAGCCGTCCGGGTCGCTGAGCGTGACGCGCGCCGCACGCGGGTAGGCTGGGTAGTCATGAACGACGCCCCGATCGGAATCTTCGACTCCGGTGTCGGCGGACTCACGGTGGCCCGGGCCATCCGAGCCCAGCTGCCCCGGGAATCGTTCGTCTACATCGGCGACACGGCTCACTCGCCCTATGGCCCCAAGCCGATCGCGGACGTGCGACGCTACAGCCTCGAAGTACTCGATTCCCTGGTCGACCAGGGCGTCAAGATGCTCGTGATCGCCTGCAACACGGCATCGGCGGCCATGCTGCGCGACGCCAGAGAGCGCTACGACATTCCGGTCGTCGAGGTGATCGGCCCGGCAGTGCGACGAGCCGTGTCGACGACTCGCAACGGCCGCGTCGGGGTCATCGGCACCGTGGGGACGATCGGCTCCCGCGCCTACCAGGACATGCTCGAGGTGAACGAACGGCTCGAGGTCTTCACCGCGGCGTGCCCGCGCTTCGTCGAGTTCGTCGAGGGGGGCATCACCGGCACGCCTGAAGTGCTCGCCACCGCCGAGGAGTACCTCGCGCCGCTCCGCGAGGCGGATGTCGACACACTCGTTCTCGGCTGCACCCACTACCCCTTCCTGCGTGGCGCGATCAGCTACGTGATGGGGGAGGGGGTGACCCTCGTCTCGAGTGATGACGAGACCGCCGGGGATGTCTATCGCCAGCTCGTGCGAGGCGATCTTCTCGCGTCTCCCGACGCCACGGCCACGTACGTCTACGAGGCGACGGGGGACTCGACGACCGAGTTCACCGCCCTCGCCAACCGCCTGATGGGCCGGGAGGTGCGCGACGTGCAGCTCGTGCAGACCGGTGTCATCACGCTTCCGGAGCCTGTCCCCGGACAGTAGCCCGACCGCAGCATCCGCTTCATCCGCCTCCACCGAAGGAATCCCATGACCAGCATCGTCCGCGCCGACGGCCGTTCCACCGACCAGCTCCGCGAGATCACGATCGAGCGCGGGTGGAGCAGCCACGCCGAGGGCTCGGCTCTGATCAGCTTCGGCGGAACCAAGGTGCTCTGCACGGCATCATTCACGAATGGCGTTCCTCGCTGGCTGACCGGCAAGGGCAAGGGGTGGGTGACGGCGGAGTACTCGATGCTGCCCCGTGCGACCAACAGCCGCAACGACCGGGAGAGCGTCAAGGGGCGCATCGGCGGGCGCACGCACGAGATCTCGCGGCTGATCGGCCGTGCTCTGCGCGCAGTGGTCGACACCAAGGCGCTGGGTGAGAACACGATCGTGATCGACTGCGACGTGCTGCAGGCCGACGGAGGCACCCGCACCGCCGCGATCACCGGAGCGTACGTCGCCCTCGCAGATGCGATCGAGTGGGGACGCGAGAAGAAGTTCATCGGCAAGAACGCGACGCCGTTGCTCGACTCCGTGGCTGCGATCTCGGTCGGGATCATCGACGGCGAGCCCATGCTGGATCTGGCATATGTCGAGGACGTCCGCGCCGAGACCGACATGAACATCGTGGTCACGGGCCGCGGGCTCTTCGTCGAGGTGCAGGGCACGGCTGAAGGAGCGCCGTTCGACAAGCGCGAGCTCGACGCCCTGCTCGACCTGGGCGTCGCGGGCTGCGCCGACCTGAAGGATCACCAGCTGAAGGCGCTCGCGGGCTGATGAAGGTCGTCCTCGCCACGCACAATCCGCACAAGGTCGCGGAGTTCCAGCAGATCGTGGCATCCGCTCGCCCTGATCTCGAGATCATCGCGTATGACGGACCGGAGCCCGTCGAGGACGGCGTCACGTTCGCGGAGAACGCGCTGATCAAGGCTCGCGCCGCGTCGGCGCACACGGGACTCGCGGCGCTCGCCGACGACTCCGGCATCTGCGTCGACGTGCTGGGCGGGTCACCCGGGGTCTTCTCGGCCTATTGGGCGGGGCAGAAGAAGGATGCCGCGGCGAACCTCGAGCTGCTGCTCGACCAGCTGCGCGACATCGCGGATCCTCACCGCGCTGCTCACTTCAACTCGACGATCGCGCTCGTGACTCCGGACGGAGCCGAGCACGTGGTCGTCGGGAACTGGCCGGGACGTCTCGCGCGCGAAGCATCCGGAGGCGGCGGATTCGGTTACGATCCCATCTTCGTCCCGGACGGACAGCCCGAGGGGGCGGAGCGCACGGTCGGCGATTTCACTGCCGGCGAGAAGCAGGCGCAGTCGCACCGTGCGCGCGCGTTCGCGGAACTGCTGCCGTTGCTCGCCGCTCTCTGAGTCGGCGGTATTCACTACGGTTGACGTACTTCATGCGTAGTGGTTACTCTGACGACATGCGAGAACTCACCTACTACGTCGGCGTCACGCTCGACGGATTCATCGCCGGCCCGGACGACGAGGTCGATTTCTTCCCCGTGACCGCTGCGTTCGCCGACGCTCTCGGCACGGAACTCCCCGACATCCAGCCTGCGCATGTGCGCGCGGCGCGGGGCGGCGCAAGCGCAGCGGTCACCCGCTTCGACACCGTCGTGATGGGGCGTCGGACCTACGAACCCGCACTGCAGGTCGGCATCACAGACCCGTACTCGCAGTTGCGGACCGTCGTGTTCAGTCGCTCGCTGGACGATCCGGGCGAAGCCAACGTCGAGATCGTGCGCACCGATCCTGTCGCGCGGGTCCGCGCGCTCAAGGCGGAACCCGGCCTCGGCATCTACCTCGCGGGTGGGGCCGGGCTCGCCGGGGTGCTCCTCGACGAGATCGATCGCCTCATCGTCAAGAAGTACCCGACGATCGCGGGGTCCGGCATCCCGATGGCGAGCCACCCCTTCGCCCCGACCCAGTTCCGTCTCGACCAGGTGCGCTCGTTCGACAACGGGTGCGTCGTGCTCGAGTACTCTCGCCAGCGCTGACGGCCCCGCGGTTACTGAGAATCATCACCATTCCCGACTGGGCTGAGACCCGCCGGCGGGTGTGCGAGCCGGTCTAGCCTGGAGACATGCACGATCATGCGCCCGCCGCGGGCGGCATCCGCTCCGCGAACCATCGCCGTCTTCTGGCGATCTCGCTGACACTGACCGCGACGATCATGGTCGTGCAGATCGTGGGTGCACTGCTGACCGGTTCTCTCGCGCTGCTGGCGGATGCGGCTCACATGTTCACAGACGCCTCGGCTCTGGTGATCGCGCTCATCGCGGCGGCCGTCGCCGCCCGACCTGCCGACGACCGCCGCACGTTCGGATACCAGCGCGCCGAGGTGTTCGGGGCGCTCATCAACGCGATCATCCTGATCCTCCTCGCCGGGTGGGTGGGGGTGGAGGCCATCGGTCGTCTGATCAACCCGGGGGAGACCGAGGTGGTCGGCGGGCTGATGCTCATCGTCGCCGTCGTGGGTCTTGTCGCGAACGCCATCTCGATGTGGCTGCTGAGCCGCGCGCAGCGCACCAGCATGAACGTCCGCGGCGCCTACCTCGAGGTGATGGGCGACCTGATCGGGTCGGCGATGGTGATCATCGCAGCGATCGTGATCGTCACGACCGGATGGATGCCCGCCGACGCGCTCGCGTCGATCATGATCGCCGTGCTCATCATCCCGCGAGCCATCGCGCTGCTCCGCGAGGTGTTCTCGGTGCTCTCCGAATCAGCGCCCCAGGGCACTGCGGTCAGCGAGATCCGACAGCACCTCCTCGACTACGACGGAGTCGTCGGCGTGCATGACGTGCACGTCTGGCAGCTCACTCGCGGTGCTCCGGTGTTCAGTGCGCACGTCAGCGTCGACCCGGCTCTCCTCGCCGATGGACGTTCGGCGAAGCTGCTGAGCGACCTCCAGTCGTGTCTGTCGCACCACTTCGACGTCGCTCACTCGACCTTCCAGATCGAGCCCGCGGAGCAGTCCGACTGCCAACCGCACCACGCCTGACGGTCAGGACTCGACGATTACCTCGTCGGGAGTCTTATCCGGCCGGAGTCCCCGCCAACGGGAGTGACGCAGAACGCCGTCCGGGGTCCAGTTCGCGAACTCGACCTCGCCGACGAGCTCAGGTCGGACCCAGAGCGCATCCGACGCATCGAGCGCGGGCACGTCCTCGAGGGGCGCGGAGTCGGTGCGCAGGGGAGCGAGCCGGTTCAGCAGGTCGCGCAGCATCCGGTCGGTGAATCCCGTGCCGACGCGACCGACATAGCGCAGCCGTCCGGACTCGGGGACCGCGAGCAGCAGGGAGCCGAACGTGCCCTCCCGGTCGCCCTTGCCGGGGCGGATACCGACGATCACGACCTCCTGCATGCGGGTGTGCTTGATCTTCAGCCAGGCCGGTGAGCGCTGGCCCGGACGGTACCGCGAGGACGGATCCTTGACGACGACGCCCTCGAGGCCGAACTCGTCGCTCGCCGCGAGAGCGGCGTCGAGATCGTCGAACACGGGCGGGACCTGCACCGGCGCATCGAGGTCGGCGACGACCTCCTCGAGGAGGGTCCGTCGCTCCGACAGCGCCATGGTGCTGAGGTCGTGACCGTTCAGTCGGAGCAGATCGAAAGCCATGTAGACGATGGGCGTGCGCACGACCTCGCGTTCGATCTCGCGGGGCCGGGTCAGGTGCATGCGGTTCTGCAGCATCGAGAAGCTCGGCCTGCCCTGCGCATCGAAGGCGACGATCTCGCCATCGATGATCGCATCGGACACGGGCAGGAACGGCGCGCCGTCGGAAGTCAGCTCGGGGTAGCGGGCCGTGATGTCGGTGCCGCTGCGGGCATGCAGCAGCATCCGTCCGTCCGCCCAGGTGCCGATGGCCCTGATGCCGTCCCACTTCACCTCCACCCACGACGGAGAGCTCAGAGTGCGGGCGATCGCCGGCGTGCCGTTCTCGGCCAGCATGGGGGAGACGGAGGGGGGAGACGACGAGGCCAGTGGTGCCGCACCGGTCGTCCGCGGGCGGTGGCGGCTCGCATGCGAGTTCGCGCCGTGTGCGTCGACGCGGGGGCCCGGCGCAGAGGTGGTGTCCGGGGGGCCCTCCTGGGCGGCGAGAAGCGGAGCGATGGGGTCCTGCCCGGAACCCGCACGCTCGAGCACCGTCGCGAAGTCGAGCTGCGCGAGGTCGGGGTCGTCGAGTTCGTCCCAGGTGCGCGGAGCCGCCACCCAGGGGTGCGCGCGACCACGCATCGAGTACGGCGAGATCGTCGTCTTCTTGCCGTTGTTCTGGCTCCAGTCGAGAAAGACCTTGCCGCCGCGCGCGGCCTTGGCCATCGTGCTCGTGGCGAGATCCGGATGCCCGGTCTCGATCAGACGGGCGATCTCCTTCACGACCGCGGATATCTCTGCGCTCGTCTGCTGCCCGGGGAGGGCGGCGTAGAGGTGGATCCCTTTGCTTCCGCTGGTCACGGGCACCGGATCGAGTCCGATGTCGCTGAGCAGGCTGCGAGCGATCCGTGCGACCTCGGCGCACTGGGCGAGCCCGACCCCCGGGCCCGGGTCGAGATCCAGGACGAGCCGATCCGGCTTTCCCGGCATGCCGTCGGAGGCGAAGCGCCACTGCGGCACGTGCAGCTCGATCGCGGCGACCTGCGCGAGCCAGACCAGCGTGGGAACGTCCTGGACGAGGGGATACTCCTTGGGGCCGTCCGAGTGCCGGATCGGCTGTCGGGGGATCCATTCCGGAGCTCCCGGCTCGAGCTGCTTCGTGAAGAACGCGTCGGCGGGAGCATCCGCGGTCCCCACCCCTTCCACCCAGCGCTTGCGGGTCACGGGGCGGCCCGCGAGCAGAGGGAGGAGGTGCGGCGCGATCGCCGTGTAGTAGGCGATGATCTCGCCCTTCGTGGTGCCGGTCTCGGGGTAGACGACCTTGTCGAGGTTGGTGATGCGCAGCCGGCGGCCATCGATCTGCACGTTCTGCGCCTCTGCGACCATGACGCCAGCGTAGTCAAGGTACTGGCCGTGAGCCGCGCGGCTGGTGTTCACTGGGGTCATGAGAACGATCTGGAAAGGTGCGCTCACCTTCGGCCTCGTGAACGTGCCCGTCAAGGTGTATTCCGCCACCGAGGACCATGATGTGCCGCTGCACCAGGTGCACGAGAAGGACGGCGGCCGGATCCGGTACCAGCGCACCTGTGAGGTGTGCGGCGAGACCGTCGCCTACGCCGACATCGATCGCGCCTACGTCGAGGAAGGGCAGACGGTCGTGCTCACGAAGGACGATCTGGCGGCGCTGCCGGCGGAGAAGAGCCGCGAGATCGACGTCGTCGAGTTCGTGCCCTCCGACCAGGTCGATCTGCTAACCCTCGACAAGCCGTACTACCTCGAACCGGACTCGAAGTCGCCGAAGGCGTACGTGCTGCTGCGCAAGACGCTCGAACAGACCGACCGCACGGCGATCGTGCGCTTCACGCTGCGACAGAAGACCCGACTGGCCGCACTCCGTGTGCGTGGCAAGGTGCTCGTGCTGCAGACGTTGCTGTGGGCCGACGAGGTGCGTGAGGCGGCGTTCCCGGTGCTCGACGAGGATGTGAGGATCTCGAAGAAGGAGCTCGAGCTCTCGGCATCCCTCGTAGACAGCTATTCGGCTGACTTCGATCCTGAGTCGTTCGTCGACGAGTACCAGAAGGAGTTGCGCACTCTGATCGATGCGAAGATCGAGGCGGGCGACACGTTCGATGTCTCGGACACCTTCGGCGAGGCCGAGGGCGATGCCAAGAGCGGTGAGGTCATCGACCTGATGGAGGCGCTGCGCGCCAGTGTGGCTCGCACCAAGGCCGCTCGGTCGGAGTCGACCAGCGACAAGGCGAGCACGAAGAAGAGCCCGAGCAAGAAGAAGGCGGGCTGAGACAGCCCGCCTTCTTCTGCACCGAGATCAGTGCTTGCCGTCTCCGTCGAAGTCCGGAGCACGGTCGAAGACCTCGGGGTCGAGGGCGAGTTCTTCGGCCTCGGTGGCGTCTGTCTCACCCTCGCCGGCCGCGGCTTCCTTCTTCGCCTTGTGACGCTCGGACAGGTAGTGCCAGAGCGTGATGAGTGCCGTGCCGCCGACGGCAGCGAGCAGGATCAGGTCGATGTAGCTCTCGACGAAGTGCGCGACCGGCGGGATGAAGCCGATGGCGTACCCGAACATCGTCAGACCGAAGCCCCAGAGGATCGCACCGATGAGGTTGTACAGCGTGTAGCGGCGCCATGGCATGTGGCCCACGCCGGCGGCGACCGGGGCGAAGGTGCGCACGATCGGCACGAAGCGGGCGAGGATGACGGTGATGCCGCCGAAACGCTCGAAGAAGGCGTTCGTCCGCTCGACGTTCTTCTTGCTGAACAGGCCCGATTCCTTGCGTTCGAAGACTGCGGGTCCGCCCTTGTGGCCGATGAGGTAGCCGACCTCACCGCCGACGAACGCCGAGAGCCCGATGAGCAGCGCGACGATCCACACGTTGATGCCGAACACCCCGTGCTCCGAACCCGCGATCGGGTGCGACAGGAGTCCTGAGATCACGAGCAGCGTGTCGCCAGGAAGCAGGAACCCGACCAGAAGGCCCGTCTCCGCGAAGACGATGAAGCACACCACGAGAAGCGCCCAGGGGCCGGCCGAGCCGATGATCGTGGCGGGGTCGAGCCAGGGGATGAGAGCGGCGTGATGCATGGATTTCCCGTCGTCGTGCGCTGTGCGGCGGTCAAGTCGTCGGTCGCAGGGGGTGCGACAGATCGGTGCGGAAGGTGGGACTTGAACCCACACGCCCTAGGGCACAGGAACCTAAATCCTGCGTGTCTGCCAATTTCACCACTCCCGCGCGCTGGGATAAGTCTACTGATCGGGGGATCGTGCGTTGCTGGGGATCCGCCCGCAGGAGCACCGCCGCCGCTGTGGATAACTCCGGCGCGTGTCACCCGATCCTTGCGAGGATGCTCGGGTGATCCAGCCCTCCGTCCTCGTCGCCGAGCGCGTTCGTCAGCGGCTACGCGCCGAAGGAACGGATCCGACGTTCGACTCCTCGGCAGCGCGCTCGGTCACGCTCGCCGAGGTGCGCAAGTTCAACGATCTGGCGCTGGCGCGGGGCGCGGCGGTGATCGACGACGAAGCAGCATGCGTGCGTGACGTGCTCGCGGCGGTCAGCGGCTTCGGGCCGTTGCAGTCGCTCCTCGACGACCCTGAGATCGAGGAGATCTGGCTCAACGGCCCCGAGAGCATCCACGTCGCACGCGGAGGGGTCGCCGAGCGGATCGAGATGCGTCTCACGGAATCGTCGTTGCGCGATCTCATCGAGCGGATGCTGCAGTCGACAGGGCGCCGTGTCGACATCAGTCAGCCGTTCGTGGATGCGTCTCTTCCTGATGGCGCGCGACTGCATGTCGCGATCGCGGATACTGGCGGAGTCGCATGTTGTGAAGTGCACTATTCGGCGATGGGCGAGGCACTCAAGTAGAGCGGGACAGGTGCTGACGGCGCGCGTCGAACTGCTCGATCCGTCCGACCTTTGCGCGGCCACTACGATCGGCAGATGATCGGACGGCACGACCGGCAAGAGACGGACGAGCAGATGCAACTCGCTCTGCGCGCTATGCAACAAGCCAGGGGCGCGTATCGGGAACTCGTGGATCAGCTACCAGCTCCGGTCTTGGGGTCAATGCTGGACGCCGAACGTGTACACACGGCCAGAGAGCCTCTGGACACACTCGTGATGATGCACCGAGCGCGGGCCACTGAGAACCTTGATCGGGTCCTTGAGGTGATGTTCGATGACGATAATGGGCGGGTGTTGGCGTATCCGTTCTCGCCCTATGCACTGATCCGGGCTGCGGTTGAGGCCGCAGCAACGGCCATGTGGTTGGTCAAGTCGAATCGCAAGGCTGACCGAGTTCTCCGGGCGCTTCAGCTCGCTTACCGCAACGCACAGGAGGCGCTCCGGTTCGCTGAGGTGATCAAGGGAGTCCGGGACTCTGCCCCTGCGCGTCACGGGACGGCCCAAACCATCCAACGGCTGAACGAGCTCAAGGCCACCGTCGGGCCGCTACGGCAGGTGGAGTTGAGCTCACCACCGAGGTACACAGCCATACTCACGGCCGTTTCGCCGAAACCTCGCGGCTCAGAACCCGGCTACGACCTGTCTTCGCCACTCGTCGTCTGGAAAGCGAGCAGCGCCTTCCTGCATGGGAGCGAACAGGTCATGCGCGCGCTGAGTGATGTCCGCCAGATGGAGGATTTCACCGATGGTGTTGCCTCCTTCGAGATCACGCCAAGCCTGCAGATGCTCGCGGTTTCAATACGCACGTGTGTGGAACTTATCTCCAAAGTCGATGAGCGCTACGTCTACCTCGCCACGCATGACTACAGCGGACACCTCGTCGACCACTGACCAGTCGGAAGCAACTGGAGGGCGGGCCCGGCAGGCGCGCAGCCGAGGCTACTGCTCGGTTCACACCTGTCGCGGTCAGATTCTGCACCTCACCCCGGAAAGGGCGAGTTCGCCATAGTCGCCGCTGCATCCCTTCCAACCGCCAGCAACTCACTCATCGTCGCGGGTATTGAAGCGCACGTCAGGTATGCCCCAAGCCGCTGGCGCTATCCGCTCCGGCAGAGCGCGCATCCGCCGAGTGGTCGAACGGCGAATGCTCGCTTCCGGACCGAGGTTACAATCGAGGCTCGCGCACAAGGAAGGTTCCTCGTGGAACGAACCAATAGACCCGCGCTGGCATGAACAAGTCAGCGCGCAAGAGCCCCGCGTCGGGAAAGACGCGAGGATCGCAGCCTCCAACGAGGACCGAGTGGGTGGTCGAGCACCGCTGGGGTTTGATTATCTCTCTCTCCGCTGTCATCTTCTGTGTCAGTGGCGTCTTCGGTATCCTCTTCGTCCCCGAAGCCATTCTCCAAAACTGGTTCCCCTCTCTTGACGACGAGGAACGAGCGAAGTTCCTTTGGCCGGCGGCGCAAGCTGTGCTGTTCACCTTGGGTGGGGCTATCGCCGTTTTCGGTGTCGCGTTGAGCATGGCGAGGCATCGCGAAGAGCTCTTGGCGCGATCTCGTGCGGAAGCGACTTTGCGACTGGATCGAAAGAAGGAGCGCACCAGGCAGCGCGAAGCAGAGCAGCAGAGACGGATTGCGCAGGAGATCAGTTTGCGTGAACGATTCGTCACAGCGACTGACCTCCTAAGCGACGCCACCGCGCCCGTCAAACGCACCGCGGGTATGTATGCACTTGCTGCCGTTGCGGACGCGTGGCTGGAGCTTGGTGAGCGCGATGAGTGCCAGACATGCCTCGATGTTCTCTGCGCGTATCTCAGGGCACCGCTCCCGCACGATCGCGCATCCTCTCAGCCGGAAGAGAGCGCCGTCAAGCGTGCTGGCTATGACCTCATCCGCGCGCGGCTGATGCCGTCTGCAGCCGGGGAGTTGCCATCCTGGTCGGGCTTCTCCTTCAACTTGACCTCGGCGGTGATCGATTTCTCCGTGAACCTCACTCGGCTTCTCTGTGTCGGTGCCACTCGGATCAGTTTCGAGCAAGCAATCGTCACCGGAGGTGGGGTGCTCCTCTTCGACTCGACCACAATGGGCGGGGCCGCGTATCTTCGATAGATGTTCGCGACGGGGGGCGTGTGATCGCGTCGAACCTCGACCTTCACGCCGAGTCCCGAATCTTGCTGAGCGGGGCCACGGTCTCCACGGACTCAAGCATTGCAATCACGGACAGTTACCTCCACGACGACACATCCGTGTCCATTAGCGACGCCCGAGTTGAAAACGGCGGCCGTATCACCGTCCAAGGGATAAAGTTGCGCGGCTCCGCAAACCTCCTCGCGGTGCGCATCAGATCGTACGGGGATAAGAGCCGTGTCCACTTCCAGGAATTCGATCTCTGGGATAAGTCTGCTGTCGTCGCGAGAGGCGCGAGAGCAGAGGCGCGCGGCGTGATTACGGCGCGGGCGATTCGTCTCATGGATCAGAGTTCGTTCGATCTGTCACGTGCTCGGGTGCGAAACGACGCCAAGGCGGAGCTCATCGGCTTCACGACTTTGGGCAAGTCGACGCTTATGATCCATGAGCTGAAGCTCGAAGGTGGATCGGTGATCGTGGCACAGGGAACGCTTGAGGATGATTCACGAGTCCAAGCCGGCTTCGAGGTTGTCGGAGCGAGAGCAAAGCCAGTGCTCTCGAAGATCCGCCTGCGAGGCAAGTCCGAGCTTCGTATCGAACGAGCCCATTCCGATGAACTCGGTCGAGTCTGGATTGGCAGTGATCGGATCGCGGATCCAGATTCGCGGGTCCTCGGATCCGTGGCCTCTCACGGCGGGGTCCTCATCACTACCGCCACGCCTTAGTTCGTCGGACGGGAGCGATCTTCTTCTCCATGAACGTTGCTCCCGCAGGAGAGCGGGAGTACCATCCGAGTTATGTGAGTCCGGCGCACCGGGCCCCGACCCCGCCAGGAGGCGGTCATGCGTATTCTCCCTTGGGTTCAGCCGACCCCGGAACAGTTGACGATTCTGCTCGAGAACCGGCCGGGCGTTTTCGTCGTGAACGGTGCAGCGGGAAGCGGCAAGACCACGACCGCGCTGCTTCGACTGACAGCCCTCTGTGGTAGATGGTTGAGCCGTAAACGGCGACTGAATCTTCCTGATCCCGTTCGCGTGCTCGTGTTGACGTACAACACGACGTTGGAGGGATACATCCATGAGCTCGCCAAGGCGCAAGTCGCGGGCAACGACCTTCTCGCCGCAGCGGTGCGCGATCGCGACCTCATTCTCGATGTTAAGACGTTCGCCCAGTGGGCAGTCGATCTATTGCCTCCCGGCGCATCACCGGATGCGGATGATACGAAGGCGTTGCTGGGCCGGTTCGCCGATGTCTTCGGACTGACGCCGCGGTTCGTCCGCGACGAAGCGGAGTATGTCCTTGGTCGGTTCCGCGAGGGCGAGTTGGAGAGCTACATCTACTGCACGAGGGACGGGCGTGGTGCGTCTCCGAGGATGGACGCCAAGACCCGTCGGCGGCTGCTCGACGAGGTGATCTACCCGTACCTCGCAGAAAAGGAAGTGCATGGTGTGCGGGACTGGCACGACGTCACAGCCGAAGCGGCAGCCGTCGAGACAGGGCACTGGGACATCGTCATCGTCGATGAGGCGCAGGATTTTGCGGCCAACCAGATCCGCACTCTCGCTGCGCATCTCGCGGACGATCACAGTGTGACGTTCGTGATGGACGCCGCGCAGCGGATCTATCCGCGCTCTTTCACATGGAAGGAAGCCGGCATCACGGTCGCTGCCTCACGAAGGTTGGAGCGCAACTATCGCAACACCGCTCAGATCGCAGCCTTCGCTCGTTCCCTCCTCGATGGCATGAGTGTCGGGGACGGGGGTTCTCTTCCCGACTTCAACAGTGCGACAGCAACCGGCCCGAAACCCCGCCTCCTTGTGGGCCGCTTCAGTAGCCAGCTTTCCTGGGCAGTGGAGCATGTGGTGAAAACGGCCAACCTCCGCGACGAGTCGGTGGCGTTTTTGCACCCACTCGGCGGCGGATGGTTCAGTTTCGTCAAGACTGGGCTCGCTGCCGCGGGGGTGCCGTTCGTGCAGCTCACCCGGGCGAGCACGTGGCCGGCGGGTGAAGAGACCGTTGCCTTGTCGACCATTCACTCCGCGAAGGGGCTGGAGTTCGACCACGTCATCATCCTCGGGTTGAACCAGCAGGTCACCCCGCACGGCGATGAAGAAGGAGACGCGCAGTTGGAGTACCTTCGTCGGCTCCTTGCGATGGCGATCGGACGCGCGCGGAAGACCGTCACGATAGGGGTGAAGGGCGGTGAGGAGTCAAACCTGATCGCACTCCTCGACCCCGCTACGTACAAGCGGGTGGAGCTGTGACAACGATCGAGGACTTCGTTGCCGAGCGGGAGATCACGGAGGTGCTGCACTTCACTACGAACCACGGACTCATCGGGACTGTTTACGCCCGCGCGCTCCTGAGCCGCGACGAGCTCACCGCAGATGATCTCCTAGGAAGCGTTCGCTTGTTGAACTGCTCCACTCGAAAGGACCCGGACTGGACAGGTCACGTGAGCCTGTCCATCACCGCGGTCAATAAAGACTTCTTCGGGTTCTCCACAGGATGGCATCCGCCCAAGGACGGTCTCTACTGGGTGGTGCTGTCCTTCTCGCCCTCTCTGCTCTCCGACCAAGGCGTCGTGTTCACCACCACTAACAACACCTATGCCGCGACGGTGAAGCGCGGAGAAGGTCTCGACGGGCTCGCTGCGCTCTACGACCCCGAGGTGCCCTGGGGCTACTTCGGGTACGTCGCTCGACGCAATGCCACGACCCCGGTCAACCAGCCGACGCACGTGCAGGCGGAGGTGCTCTACCCCGGCCGGGTCGATCTTGCGCACCTTCAGGCGATCTACGTTCCCACCGACGACCACATCGACGATGTTCGAGCAATACTCATGTCCCTTGGCTGGACTGCCGACGTTCCGGTCAAAGTCCGTCCGGAGGTTTTCAAATGAGCAATCGACGCGATCGCACTCGTTCCTCGATGGTTTGGGCCGCATGGGCAGACGCTCTCGGATTCATCTCCGAGCTGACAACAGCCCAGAACCTACAACGTCGCACGCGCGGTCGAGAACTGACTTTTCCGATGTCGTGGAGCCGCATCGTAGGCGGCCGGGCTGGCGTGCGCGTAGAACTCCCCGAAGGATGCTACTCGGACGATACGCAACTAAGGCTGTCCACGTCTCGAGCGATCGGGAACCACGGTTTCGACGTGGAAGCTTTCGCCCGAGTCGAGCTTCCCGTGTGGTCTAGCTACGCACTCGGGGGCGGTCGAGCGAGCAAAGCTGCCGCCACCGCGATGTCTAAGCAGCAAGCGAACTGGGCGACCAACTTCTTCGATGGATGGGAGAAGGCCGGCGGAAACGGTGCAGCCATGCGCATCCAGCCGCACGTCTACGCTGCCGCAAACCTGCGTTCCGACGCCTATCTCGACGACGTAGTCCGCAACACTATTGTCACTCACGGCCACCCCCGGGCAATCGTTGGTGCCGTCTTTCACGCCGCCGCCCTCGGATACGCACTCGACCAAGGTGTGGTGCCGTCGCCAGCTGTCTTCGGGGAGCTACTCGAAACAACCAGCAGAGCTTTCGTGGCCTTCGTCCGTCAACCAGAACTCGCCGCCTACTGGCGGCCGCAATGGGAACGAAAGGCGGAAGCCTCTCTCGAGCACGCCTGGAACGCCACGGTCTCCGAGCTCGCCGATATCCTGCGAACCGCGATGCCCGCGCTGGCCGCACTTCGCGACGCTGCCGGCGATCGAAACCTCGCCAGCGTCCGCTACGACGACCTCGTCCGAATCCTGCGCCTTGACGACGAAACGATCCGCGGAAGCGGCACGCTCACTGCCGCTGCCGCGCTGCTGCTTGCTGTGGCCTTCCCGCAGCACCCGGCAGAATCCGCTCAAATCGCCGCCGCTCGCCTTAACACGGACACAGACACCATCGGGACGATGGCGGCCGCGATCGTCGGCGCGGCATCCCCGCGCACCCTCCTGAGCCCCGTGCTCGATGAGGCGTACCTTGTCGATGAAGCGGACCGGCTCTACGACGTGTCGCAAGGGCGCCGCGTAGAGATGTTCCCGTACCCAGACCTGCTGCGCTGGCAGCCCCCGAAGTCTGCGCTCGAGGCGGTCGGCCTTGTCGACGGGCAGCTCGCCCTCGCCGGCTTGAGTTGGCTCAGCGTCACCGGACCGCCAGCAAAAAACAAGGACAGCGTCTGGGTCTGGGCGCGGACCGCATTCGGCCAGTCTGTGCTCGTGAAACACCGTGCCCATCCGCGAGAACTCCCGTTGCCCAATCGACCCGCGGTCGGCTCTTCAGCGCGCATGCGGTCAGAGGAGGGGGTTCTCTTCCCGGAGCTCGAGTACGTCGCCGATGCCGAACTCGCAGACCATCCTCAACAGGCCGCTCCGCTTCCTGCACCCCTCTTCGGCGATGAGCTCGACCCTGCATCGTCGAGGCTGAACGAGCTGATCGAAGTCCTCCGCGAAGAGAACTACAGCGAAGCGGCTGTCGGCCGGGCTCTGCTGGCGGTTCTTCACGAAGGCACACGCGCGGAGCTTGACTTCCTCCTCGAGCACCTCACCTCTCGGTAAGCGGCACGCCGGGGCCGCGCCGGCACCCCGACGTTGCTCTGCCATGCCGCGGCTCGAACCAACTCATCGATTGCCTCGCGCACTGTGCGGCTGTCCGACGGCTCTGCGCGAGAATCCAACTCCCCGAATGTCCCACTTATCTCGAGGACAAGGTCCGGAGCGATCTCGGCGAGCTGAGTATTAAGCCCTTCAAGCAGTGACTACCATCCTGGTCGCGCCCCGAGACGCGTGAAGAGGTCGTGTTCGAATCGCTTGATCAGGCGCCGCGTAGCGGACGGATAGTCTTCATCGACTTCGGTCCCGTCTCTTCGCGCATGGTGCGTCCGCGCCGCACGGGAGAGCTGGCGACGACGGGAGCGCGCACGAAACTGAGTTCCGCCGCGTGGTGCTCGCTGTCGGCACGGGGTCGCCGCTCGCCGACGCGCTCACGGAGATGGCCGCGCGACTGCAGCTTCCGGGGCTCTCCCGTGCGATCGACCAGGTGACCGCCGCGCTCGAGCATGGCGCGCCGCTCTCGGCCGTCCTGCATGCGCAGGCGGGGGACGCTCGCGAGGACGCCAAGCGGGTCCTCATCGAACAGGCCGGTCGGAAGGAGATCCTGATGCTCCTCCCGCTCGTCTTCCTGATCCTCCCGCTGTCCGTGCTCTTCGCCATCTACCCCGGTCTCTTCATCCTGCGACTCGGCATCGGCTGAGCGACCACGAAAGGACGACATGCACACCTCTCGACCACGGAGCACCACCAGGGATGCCTCGCTCACCCCCGATCTCATGGACGATCTCGTCGGCGACGAATCGGGGGACGTACCCGGATGGGTGCTCGTCACACTGATGACGGGACCTGCACCCTGGTCCGTCTCAAACAGGCGAGGAACGCGCTGGCGGTGGCAACCTTTCTTTCGCGCGACCCTAGGGTGGAGAGATGTCAATGTTCCGATCCAAGAAGCCGCAAGCACCGGAGCCCGTATCGGTGGAAGTGCCTAAGAAGGGAGTGCGAGTCGCGGAAGTGTTCACGCCTTCGGTTCCCGCAGGCCGCGGTTTCGTCGGTCGAGAGGTCGAGATGAAAGACCTACGTACCAAAGGCCTGAGAGTCCCCGGAACTCAGATAGTTGTCTGGGGTGAGTCCGGGGCTGGGAAGTCATCTCTCATCAACAAGGCACTCCTAGATGAGGGCCTCACTGCGGTCAAGACGTCGTGCACGCCGGACTCGACGTATTCTGAGATTCTGGCCTCTGCGTTCGCGGGTACGGGTGCTTTCTACGTTGCAGAGAGCACCGAGGGCACTGAGGGGAGCGTTGCTCTCGCGAGCACCTTTGGTAGCGAACTGATCGGAGCGAAGGTCGAGGTCACTGGGGCGGCGAGTGTGGCTTCAGGAGTAACTCGCCAGCCGATCACGGCGCCACAGCTGAGCCCGCAGCGACTAGTAGCAGAGTTGGGTGCCCGAGATCTTTCCTGGGTGATCGAGGACTTCCACAAGGTTGCCGAGACCGAGCGCACCAAGATTGCTCACGCGCTCAAGGTCTTTGCCGATGAGGGCGCTCGCTACGAGTCCACCCGCGTGATTGTGCTGGGAGTCTCGGAGTCCGTTGACGAACTCGTCGCTGGCGCGACAAATGTTGGAAGCCGGTTGGTCGACATTCAGGTTCCCCCGCTCGGACACGACGAACTCGGCAAGATCCTCGATGTTGGAGGCAGACTCCTCAATCTTGATTTCTCGACCATTCGAAGCGAACTGCTTGACACTGCGGTCGGCACGGCAAGTATCACCCACGCGCTTGCGCTCGCCTGTTGTGATGAACGCGAGGTGACCAAGACCGTCGACGAGACCACTGTCTTCTCCAAGAAGGACTTCGTTGCGGCGGCACAGGGGTACGTTCGAACCCGGTCGGGTACCGTTCGTGCGCGCTTCCGTAGCGCGTTGAAAGTGCATCGCAAACGCACCTACGACAACACGGAGATCATTCTTCGTGCGCTGACTCAGTTGCCAGAAAGCGGCGGAACAGTGGGTGAGATTCTCGCCATTATCAGGCGGGAGCACAAGGATTACCCTTCGTCGAATGCGACCCACTACCTTCGCGAACTCCAAGAGGAGCAACGGGGCGCGCTGATTCGCAAGACCGCGTCGGGCGAGTTCAGGTTCGACGAGCCTCTGCAGCACGCTTACGCCAAGTCGTACTTTGGCTTGGCTTCCTCGTCCCATCCCGCGAAGGAGCAGCTCGCCACAAGCGCCTGGCAAGATGCACTCGATGCGCTTGTCGTGAACTGGGCGAGCATCGCTGCTGACCTTGCAGCCGACCACGACTCCCTTGTCGACGCCGAGGATGAGCCCACCGACTAAAATCAACGCCACGGTCCGGTGGGGCGGAGCGTCAACCTTGCGGGAACTGAACCTACTCACGCTGATGACGAGGGCCGCGGCCTGGTCATCAGTGTGACTCGACCGGCGGCCCGCCAGGTCTACGCCATCGTCGCCGTAGACGTTATGGGCCGTGAGACACTGAGGCGTCGAGGGGAGCCGCATGGCCGGCGTGTCTGATGAGCGGCGAGTCGAGCTCGAACAGCAACTTGTTGATGTGCAGGCTGAGCTCGCAGAGATCTCGAAGCAACGGCTGAGCTTCACCGCCAGCATGTTCGACCCGCTACGGGAGAAGTCGGAGGAGCTCGAAGCGACGGCCGACCGCATCCGCAACGAGCTGGGCGCTCCCGCTGCCCAGGGGCGTCCGCCCCGCGCGGACGGGCGCGGATGGGCGCTCGTCGCAGCTAGCGCCGTCGCCATCGTCGCTGCCATCTGGTTCTTCATGCGGTGACGGGCGCTCGCGTTTGTCGATCGGGCGAGCTGGTGAGCTTCGGTGCCACCGCCGCCCGTGGGGCCGCCCGGCCGGGATCTAGCACCATTCACACTGATGACCGCCGGTCTCGTGGTGCTCATCTGGGCGGTCGCCGGCCCGGCGCTCAGCGCACTGTTCGAGCAGGCCATCCAACGCGTCTCCGGTCTCTGACAGGTCTCCCTGATGACTGTCGATCCACCGCGGCGCCTTCTCGGCGATGAACGCGGATCGAGTCCCGTGGAGTTCGTGCTCGTGGGCACGCTCCTCACCCTTCTCACTCTCGCTGTCATGCAGCTCGCGCTCGCCGTCTACGTGCGCAATGTCGTGCACGACGCGGCGGTCGAAGGGGCCTACTACGCGGCCCTGGCAGACACGCCCATGGAACAGGGCGTGGAGCGCGCCCGCGCGGCGATCACCCTCGCGGTCGGGGCCGAGTACGCCCACGATGTGACGGCCGTTCGATCGACGGCACTGGATCGCGCGACGATCGAGGTGCGCGTCCGAACGACGCTCCCCGTGATCGGGCTGCTCGGGGTGCCCTTCGCGTTGGAGGTGCAGGCGCATGCGCCGGAAGAGTCCTTCGATGATTGATGACGAGGGTTCCGCGGCACTCGAATTCATCACGGTGGGCGTCATCCTGCTTGTGCCGTTGGTCTACCTGATCATCGCGCTGGGCGCGATTCAGGAGCAGACACTGGGAGTCGGGGCGGCCGCGCGCCACGTCGCGCGCACGATCGTGCTCGCACCGGATGCCGCCACTGCAGCAGTGCGGAGTGAGCTCGTGCTCGCCGACGTCACCGATCAGTACGGCATCGATGAGGAATCGACCGAGGTGTCTGTGGCGTGCGTGCCCGTCGGGACGGAGTGTCCGTCGGCCGGCGCCGTCGTGACCGTCACGGTCACGACGTCGGTGTCCCTGCCACTGATGCCGGCGGTCTTCGGATCGGACTCGGCGGCCGCGATCCGAGTCGAGGGGTCGGCGGTCCAGAAGGTCTCTCGCCTGTGGGGCACGGGATGAGAGGGGCGAGTGACGACGGAAGCGTGCTGCTGCTGACGCTCGGCTATGCCCTGCTGGCGCTCGCACTCATCTTCGTGAGCGTCTGCGCGACCGACCTCTACATCTCGCAGAAGCGGCTGGATGCGATCGCTGACGCCGCAGCGCTCGCCGGAGCGGACGGCTTCACCCTGGCTGTGGACGGAACGACGGCACGGGCGGGCCTCACCGATCAGGGGGTCAGAGAGCAGGTCGACGCACTGCTCGCCGCGCTGCCGTCACCCGTGGACCTCGATTCAGCGTCGAGCCCCGACGGGCACTCAGCACGTGTGACCGTCTCGACCCTGTGGCATCCGCCGCTCGTGTCACTGTTCGTGACCGACGGGGTGCGCCTCGAGGCGACGGGGACGAGTCGCACCGCTCTGGGGTGATCGTTCGCTCGGGTCGACCTGCACGAGGGCGACCTCCGCCGGATGCGACGTCAGCTCACCAGACGATCGCGCAGTCGTCGCACCCGCCCGGCGAAGCCCTGCGGCACCTGCGACGGCAGCGCGTCGATCGCCCACCAGCGCACGTCCTCCGACTCGTCGCTCACGATCAGGTCGGCATCGTCGCTGATGACGACGCCGATCCCGATGTCGAGATGGGATGCGCACCGACCGAACGCCGAGGACAGCGCGTGATGATCGAGGTCGTACACGAGCGGTTCCGCGCTGGCGGAGACGTCCACACCGGTCTCCTCCCGCAGCTCGCGCAGAGCGGCATCCGCCACAGAGGTGTCGTCGGGTTCGAGATGACCGCCTGGCTGCACCCAGAACTGCCCCTTTGCGTGGAAGACGAGCAGCGTGCGAGTGAGTGAGCGGTCGAACACGAGCGCCGAAGCGGTCGCGTGATCGGGACCGTCGTCGCGGGAGACCGGCCCATGATCGTCGGCGAAGAACGTCGCGAAGTCGGCCGCGGCATCGCGATCGTGATCCGTCGACGACGGAGCCGCGACGACCAGGCGGCGCACGTCTGCGCGGAGGGCAGCGGTCATGACTCCTCCTGTGTGCTGCGCGGAACGAAACGCGGGATCCAGCGGATGAATCCACCCGCGCCGATCAGGCCGATCGCACCCATCGCCGCTGCGGCGATCGGCAGTGACGCGATCGCGACGATCGCCGACACCAGCAGCGGAGCGGCCGCTCCGCCGGCATCCGTCAGCGTGCGCCACGAGCCGAGGAACGCGGCGGGCTCCTCCTTCGGCGCGACGTCGGCGCCGAGTGTGAGCAGAATGCCGCTCGAGAGCCCGTTGCCCACCCCGAGCACGGCGGCGAACATGCCGAACCACAGGACCGCGGCTTCCAGGTCGTGCGTGAAGGAGAGGGCCAGGAACCCCGCGCCCATCAGCACCATCGCCGGCATAGCCGCCCACAGACGCCCGAACCTGTCCATCACCTGGCCGCTGGCGTAGAACAGGGCGAAGTCGATCGCTCCCGAGATTCCGACGACGAGGGCGATGGTCGAGGCGTCGAGTCCGAGTGAGAGTCCCCACAGGGGAAGCACGACCTGACGTGCCGATCGCACCGCGGACAGCGACGCGGCGGCGAGTCCCAGTCGTCCGAGCACGCTGCGCTGTTGCCACATCGTGCGGAATATGCCCGCGCGCGCGGTCGTCGGAATCGAGCCCGTGACCGGTTCGCCGGAATCATCCGCGAGTGCGGCGGTGCGCACAGGGATCGTCGGGGCGATCGTCTTCTCGGGATCGGGGCCCAGCAGCACGAGCAGCACCATCACGACGAGACAGCCCAGGAAGAACCAGATCGCGGCTGATTCCGAACCGAACAGCTGCAGGAGCCCAGCGGCGACGAACGGCCCGATGAAGATTCCGAGGCGGAAGCTGCCACCGAGGAGCGAGAGCGCGCGAGCACGGAACGCGAGGGGAACCCTCGTCGTCATGAACGCATGACGCGCCAGGCCGAAGGCGGCCGCGCAGAACCCCAGGAGGAACACGGAGGCGGCCAGCACGCCCAGCGAGGGGGCGAACACCATTCCGACGCCGGCGACGATCGCTATCGCACCCGCGATCACCATCGTGAAGCGCTCGCCGATGCGCGCGACGGCCCAGCCCGCAGGAAGGTTGCCGCACAGCTGACCCACGACGAGGGCGGATGCCACCAGGGCGGCGAAGGCGACGTCGGCGCCCATCCGCGCAGCGATCACCGGGATAAGAGGGATCACCGCGCCTTCACCGAGCGAGAACAGCACGGTCGGGAGGTACACCATCGGTCCGAATCGCCTGAGGACCGTGGATGCGCTGCTCACCCGATTCACGCTACTCCCGTTCGAACGCCGTCCCCGCCCGCAGGGGCGGCACGTTAGGCTGGACGCGACATGCTCGAACTCGATCTCTCCGCCGACATCCAGGCCCTGCGACTCACCTACGGTGACATCCGCGAGGTCATCGATGTCGAGACCCTCCGCTCCGACATCGCGCGCCTCAGCGAGGAAGCCGGCGTGCCGGACCTCTGGGACGACCCCGAACGCGCCCAGAAGGTGACCAGTGCTCTGAGCCACCGCCAGTCGGCGCTCGCCAGAGTCGAGGGCATCGGTCGTCGGCTCGACGATCTCGAGGTTCTCGTCGACCTGGCGAACGAGATGGGCGACGAGGACTCCGCGGTCGAAGCACGCGCCGAGCTCAACGCGCTCACCGAGATCATCAATCAGCTCGAGGTGCAGACGCTGATGGACGGCGAGTACGACGAGCGCTCCGCCATCATCACGATCCGCTCGGGTGCAGGCGGCGACGACGCCACCGACTTCGCCGAGATGCTCATGCGCATGTACCTGCGTTGGGCCGAGCGCCACAAGTATCCCGTCAAGGTTCTCGACACCTCATACGCCGAGGGTGCCGGCATCAAGTCGGCGACGTTCGAGATCGACGCTCCCTACGCATTCGGAACGGTGTCGGTCGAGGCAGGGACGCATCGCCTCGCCCGCATCAGCCCGTTCGGCTCGGCGGACAAGCGGCAGACGTCCTTCGCCGCTGTCGAGGTCATCCCTCTCATGGAGGAGGCGACCGAGGTTGACATCCCCGAGAACGACATCCGAGTCGACGTCTTCCGCTCGTCGGGTCCCGGCGGGCAGTCCGTCAACACCACCGACTCCGCCGTGCGCCTGACTCACCTCCCGACCGGCATCGTCGTCTCGATGCAGAACGAGAAGTCGCAGATCCAGAACCGTGCTGCCGCGATGCGCGTGCTTCAGACCCGACTCCTGCTGCTGCAGAAGGAGGAGGAAGCCGCGAAGAAGAAGGAGCTCGCCGGAAACATCACGGCGAGCTGGGGCGACCAGATGCGCTCGTACTTCCTCTACGGTCAGCAGCTCGTGAAGGACCTCCGCACCGGACACGAGTCGGGCAACCCGGCTGCCGTGTTCGACGGCGATCTCGACGGGTTCATCTCGGCCGGCATCCGCTGGCGCAAGCGCAAAGACGAGGACTGAGCGACGCTCGTCTCAGCGGTCGGCGCCTTCGAGGGTGCCCGTGATCTCGTCGTAGCTGATCACGATGCACTGGACTGCGCGGTCGTTCATCCGCTTCCATGACGACTCAGTCGGCACGAACCAGTAGTTGTCGAGCTCCGAATCGGCGTAGGGGATGCCGACGAACTCCTCGAAAGCGACGTCGCACCTCTCGGCCGCGATGGTCTGCAGTTCGTCGTCCCCGGGGAATTCGCCCTCTGGCACATCGAAGATGAAATAGACCTCGTCGGTGTGCGGCGCGTCACACGGAACGATCGGAAGCTCGTACACCTCTTCCTCCCATTCGATGAGCGGAATGCAGTGACCGACCTCGAGTTCGTTGACCGTCACGGTCTCGGTTCCCGCGCTGCCGGGAGAGCCTTTGGCGGTGTCGTCGGGTTCTGTGCTCTGGGTCGCCTGAGGGGTCGAGGTGGACGTCGGCACGATCGACGACAGCCCCGAGGAGCCCAGGGTCAGCAGCATCATGGCGATCGCGACGACACCACCCAGCACGGCCACCGCGATGCCCACCGCTCCCGGCCACTTCGCACCCCGGAGGAACAGGGAGATCAGCGAGAGCACGAATCCGATCCCGAGCAGAACCCCACCAGCCATCGAGATCGGCGGGATGCACGAGAGGACCACTCCGAGCGCGGCCATGCCGAGACCGATGATGCCGAGCACAGAGACCTTCGTGTTCGCCTTCGGAGGCACAGGGCCGTACGACCCGAACCCTGCCGTCGCATCGGGGGAGGCGACGACGCCTGCCGAGGTCGCGGGCATCGACGCGCGCCCGTACTGCGGCACCTCTGCGGAGGCCCCGGGGGAGGGATTCGACGACTGCCAGGCATAGGGCGGTTCGAAGATCGGGTCCGCCGATGCGGCGACCGGGGGCTCCTCAGTGGCATGCTGGCCGTGCTCCTGTGGCGTGTTCGCCACGGACGACGTCTCGGTGGTCACGGTGTGCTCAGTCCAGACTGCGCCGTCCCACCAGCGCTGCCGGCCCGCTCCGTCGTCGTACCACCCTGCCGGGACCGTCATGATCGCCGTTCCGCTCGGGTCTCAGCCGGCCGACGGAGCGACGTCGATGCGCGCGATGTCGCGTCCGGCCTCGTCAGTGACGACGAAGACGTAGGACTCGCTCTGGGCGATGTCGAAGGTGATCGGGCCGCTGACCGTCTGCCCCGGGTCGAGGAGCTCGTTCGGTGCGCCCGTCACGAAGAAGTCGACCTGACCCTCGACTCCCTCTGCCGTCTCCAGAGAGGTGAACAGCGGGTTCGCGGCCGTCGTGCCCTCGACACCGGTCCACGTCGTCTCGAGGGTCACGTAACCGCCGTTGGTCGAGGGGACGCTCGAGCCGTCGCTGGTCGCCCAGCGCGCCTCGGTGACAGTGATCTCGCCGCTCCCGCCCAGGAAGGTGAGTGCGACGGTGTCGCCGATCGTGCCCTCTTCGACCTGCGCGGACCCCGTGCCGTCGTCGGTCGTGCCGTCGTCGATTCCGGTGTCGGAATCGCTCGACGGCGGCGCGGACGGCAGATCGCGCACGGCCTCGGACACCGTCGCGAAGACGATGACGAAGAACATGACGACCGCGATGATCGCGCCGATGATCGAGAGGATGAGTCCGGAGATGCCGGGCCACTTCCTGCCCTTGAGGAAGAGCGAGATGAGCGAGACGATGAAGCCCACGCCGAGCAGGAGCCATCCGAGCCAGAAGATCACCGGGATGCACGACAGGATCGTTCCGAGCGCCGCGAGTCCGAGCCCGACGAGCCCGAGGACGGACGGGCGGGCCGGAGCCACCGGGGTCGTGGCGCCGTATGCGGGCGGGTATCCGGCGGGCGCACCGTACTGCTGTCCGGCGGGAGCGTACGCGGCGGCGCCGGGGTACGAGGGTGAGGGTGCCGCCGATCCCGGGTATGCGGGCGCGGCGGGGTACTCCCGGGGATACGAGGGGGCTGCGGTGCCCGGGTAGGAGGGTGCACCACCTTCGGAGGGACCCGCGGTGTTCGCATACGGGGGCACGATGTCGTCGGTCGGCGTCGGGGACTCCGGAGAGGTGGAACCCTGCTCATGCGTGGTGCCGGCCTCGTCGACAGGGGCATCGGTCACGGGCGCGCCGTATGCGGGCGCGGCGCCCGCGTCCTGGTGGGCGGACGGCTCGGCCGGAGTCTCCGCGTCGGCGCGGGAGTCGGAGGGTGCGGGCGTGTTCCACGACTGGCTCTCGACCGCGGCGACCGACTCGATCGCAGCGGCCGTCTCCGCGGCTGCTGCCGAATCGGGAATCGCGTCGGACGAGGAGTGGCCCGATACGTCAGCCGACTCGGAACCTCGGTCCGTGGTCGCTTCGCCGGTCAGACCGCCGGCCGACTCGCCTGCTGCAGACGGGGCGGATTCCACGATGGGGGCGAAGTGCTCGGTCCACTGGGTGCCGTCCCACCACCGCTGACGCCCGGATCCGTCGTCATACCAGCCTGCAGGCGTCGTCATGGTTCCCCCTCGGAGTATCGTCCATGCTGACGGCACGGATCGGCACCTCCATGTATAGCAGTGGAGTGCGACACGCAGGGGGGTCGAGCGGGGTGTCGCTCGCAGGCAGACGAGGGTGCGCGCTTAGGCTCGAACCGCCATGATTCGGTTCGAGAACGTCACGAAACGCTATCGCGGGACCTCGCGGCCCGCTCTGTCCGATGTCGACTTCGAAGTGCAGCGCGGGGAGTTCGTCTTCCTCGTCGGCGCGTCGGGGTCGGGCAAGTCGTCCTGTCTGAGACTCATCCTCCGCGAGGACGTGCCGACGACGGGTCGAGTCGCCGTGCTCGGCCGCGATCTGCGTTCGCTTGCGAACCGGAAGGTGCCGTACTTCCGCCGCCACATCGGATCCGTGTTCCAGGACTTCCGACTGCTGCCGTCGAAGACCGTCTACCAGAACGTCGCCTTCACTCTGCAGGTGACGGGCTCGTCGCGCGGCTTCATCCAGCAGGCCGTGCCCGAGGCGCTCGCGCTGGTCGGACTCGACGGGAAGCAGAAGCGGATGCCGCACGAGCTCTCCGGCGGCGAGCAGCAGCGCGTCGCGATCGCACGGGCGCTCGTGAATCGCCCCCAGGTCCTGCTCGCGGACGAGCCGACCGGAAACCTCGACCCGGCGACGTCGGTCGACATCATGCAGCTCCTCGCCAGGATCAATGCCGGAGGCACCACCGTGCTGATGGCGACACACGAGGCGGGCTTCGTCGACCAGATGCAGCGTCGGGTCATCGAACTTCGCGATGGCGAGATGGTGCGAGACGAGGTGCACGGCGGCTACGGAGACACGTCGAACATCCCGCGTCTGGTTCCCGAGGAGGTGCGCGGCGCCGCCGCGGCCGCTGCACTCACTGCTGTGCAGGAGGTGCAGCGCCAGACCGCCGACCTCTCGCTGGTCCGCGCCGCGCTCGCTGAGGAGCTCAGCGCGCAGCGCAAGGCGGAATCGGCGTCCGCAGACGCCGTCCCGACCGCATCCGAGACTCCCGAGGCTCAGGCGGCGCCGATCGAGCCGCCGGTGATAGACGAGCAGCCGGCGGTCGCCCTCGCGGCGCGGACGCATCCCATCGTGCTGCCGCAGGTCGACGTCGCCGAGCTCGGGGTGGCCGATCGACTCGGTCTGTCCGACGACGGCACGGAAGAAGTGGGGCCGACGTCGTGAGAATCGGACTCATCCTCGCGGAGGCCCTCGGAGGGCTTCGTCGCAACATCTCGATGGTCATCTCCGTCGTGCTCGTGACATTCGTCTCGCTGACCTTCGTCGGCGCCGCGATCCTGATGCAGGCGCAGATCGGCACGATGCGCGGCTATTGGACCGAGCGGGCGCAGGTCGCCGTCTACATGTGCTCCGACATCTCGGAGCAGGACACCTGCGTCGACGGCGGCGCATCGGAGGAGCAGGTCGACGCCGTGCGAGCACAGCTCGACGGCGAGGCGCTCGCTCCTCTCATCAGCGAGGTCAGCTTCGATTCCAAGGAAGACACGTACGCCAAGCTCGTCGATCAGCTCGGCGAGGACCAGGCGAGCGTGATCTCGCCCGAGCAGGCGTTCGAGGTCTTCTTCGTCACCATGAAGGATCCCGGCCAGTCGCAGGTCATCTCCGAGGCGTTCAACGGTGTCGCGGGGGTGGAGCAGGTCCAGGATCAGCTCCAGTACCTCGAACCCCTGTTCTCCGCCTTGACGGTCGCGACCTACATCGCGGTCGGTATCGCAGCGCTCATGCTGATCGCCGCCATCCTCTTGATCGGCACGACCATCAGGCTCTCCGCGTACGCCAGACGCAAGGAGATCGGGATCATGCGCCTGGTGGGGGCGTCCAACCGCTTCATCCAGACGCCGTTCGTCCTGGAGGGCGTCTTCGCTGCCTTCCTCGGCTCGGCCCTCGCAAGCGCGGCCGTCGTCGCCGGCGTCCACTTCGGCGTCGACGGCTACCTCCGAGGACGCGTGCCGTTCATCACGACCTGGGTGTCGATGCAGGACGCTGCCATCGTCGTCCCGGTGCTGATCGGCATCGGCGTCGTGCTCGCCGCGCTGTCGGCGGGTTTCGCGATCCGTCGCTGGCTTCGCACCTGACCCGCGCGCCGGTATAGACTGACAGGCTGTCGTGCGCCCGTGACGGGCACCGGAACCATTGCGCGACGCGGATCAGGAGAGAATCATGCCCAGGGAACGCGGGGAGAAGGTCGTCGCGACCAATCGTCGCGCACGTCACGACTACAACATCGAGAAGTCGTACGAGGCGGGGATGGTGCTCACCGGCACCGAGGTGAAGTCACTGCGCCAGGGGCGCGCGAACCTGAGCGACGGATATGCGTTCGTCAAGGGGAACGAGGTCTTTCTCGACTCGGTGCACATCCCGGAGTACTCGCAGGGCCACTGGACCAACCATTCGGCGAAGCGCGTCCGCAAGCTGCTGCTGCACCGTGAGGAGATCGCGAAGCTGCAGCACGCGGTCTCCGCCGGCGGCTACACGCTGATCCCGCTGAAGCTGTACTTCTCCGACGGTCGCGCCAAGGTCGAGATCGCTCTCGCCAAGGGAAAGCGCGAGTTCGACAAGCGCCAGACCCTCCGCGAGCGTCAGGACACCCGCGAAGCCGAGCGCGCGATGCGCCTGCGCAACCGCGTGGGGGAGTGATCAGCGCGCGGGCGTGAATCCGAACACGCGTCCGAGGAAAGCGAGCTCCCTCTCGAGGGCGTCGATGATCGTCTCGCTCGACCGGAAGCCATGGCCCTCACCCGGGTACAGCACGTACTCGTGCTCCACACCACTCGTCGCCAGCGCATCGCGGATCGCCTCGGACTGTGCCGGTGGCACGACACGGTCGTCCGCACCCTGCATCAGCAGCACCGGCACGTCGATCCGGTCGGCGTGCGTCAGGGGCGAACGCGCGACGTAGAGTGCCTCCGCCTCGGGCAGCGGACCCACCAGCCCCTCGATGTAGTGCGCCTCGAAGTCGTGGGAGTGCGCGCTCAGCATCCGCAGGTCGACCACTCCGTATCGGCTGATCCCCGCGGCGAACGTCCCTCCCCGCACCAGCGACGAGAGCACCGTCCAACCGCCCGCCGAGCCGCCTCTGATCGCGATGCGGGCGGGATCCGCGAGCCCGGCATCGGCGAGGCCGCGGGCCGCTGCGATCACGTCGTCGACGTCGACCACGCCCCATCCGCCGTCCAGCCGTTCGCGGTACGCACGGCCGTAGCCCGTCGATCCGCCGTAATTGACGTCGAGCACGCCGATGCCGCGGCTCGTCCAGAACGCGACGGCGGCGGACGCCGCGCCGGTCACATGCGCGGTCGGGCCGCCGTGGACGAGCACGATGTAGGGCGGGAGCTCGTCATCCGCGGCCGGAGCGTGGGCCGAGGGATTCGTCGGCGGGTACGCGAAGGCATGGACGGGCCCGTGCGAGCCGTCGACCAGGACCTCGGATGCGGGCGGCATCCACGCAGGATCGGTCGGCGCAGCTCCCGCGACGGCCTCGACGCGACCCGTGTCGACGTCGACGCACCAGACCCCGGGTTCTGTCGTCGAGCTGTTTCCGGAGAGCAGCACGCGGGAGCCCGCGACATCGTCGACACTCACGTGGCCGTCTGCGGGGAGGGGAATGCGGTGGGCGCTGCCGTCGGGGTCGATGACGATGACCCGGTCGCGACCGTTCGTGCGCACAGCCACGACGCGACCGTCGGCGAGCGGGCGGTACCAGCGATTGCCGAGCACCCAGAGGCCGTATCCCGTGTCGGCGTCGTCGTCGATGATCTGCTCCGCCGTGCCGACCGCCTGGGCTCCGCTGACACGCTGTCGGTGCAGAGCCCAGCGGCCCGAGGGATCGTCGGAGTACACGATCTCGTCGTCAGCCGTCCACTCGGGCTGCAGCGCGGCGCGAGTGGACAGCTCTGTGCGCGCGGTGCCGTCCGAGATCACCAACGACGCTCGCTGCCACGGCATCCGATCGCCGGACCACTCGACCCACGCTGCACGAGAACCGTCGGGAGACAGTGCCGGATGAGCGTAGAACGACTCGCCTTCGACGAGGGTCTTCAACAGCGCAGGCCGGTCGGATGCCGACCCGTCGGTCGGGATCTCGACGATGGCGCGTCGGTGAGGGGAGACGGACAGATCCTCCCGCACGGCGAACAGGCGGCCGCTCTGCAGACGCAGACCGCCGTGCGCCGGGCCCGGGGGTGTCAGAGGAACGGGGACACCGCCGCGGGGCATGCGGTGCACGCGCTGATCCTTGGCATCGACGAAGTACAGCGTGCCGTCGGCATCCGCGGTCCACGCCCCGCCGCCGTACTCGTGGACGCGAGACCGAGCACTCCATGGCGCGGGAAGGATCTCGGCACCCGTCGAACTTCGCACGGTCAGGCGACCGCCCTCGGCAGGGATCGACTCACCCCACCAGATCTCGTCAGCCACGAAGGCGCTGCCATCGATCCGCGGAGACGACGCGGCGATCCGGTCGGGGGTGAACGGAGAGGTCCAGGTACCGAACGGCGACGACATGGTTCGAGCCTATGGTGCGTCGACGCCCGCCGTCACCGCCAGGGTGGGAGGGGAGTCAGACCGCGCGCAGCACGGCGACGATCTTGCCGAGGATGACGGACTCGTCGCCGAGGATCGGCTCGAATGCGGAGTTGCGAGGCAGCAGCCAGGTGTGGCCGTCGCGTCGACGGAGAACCTTCACCGTCGCCTCGCCGTCGAGCATGGCGGCGACGATCTCGCCGTTCTCGGCGCTGCTTTGCGACCGCACCACGACCCAGTCGCCGTCGCAGATCGCCGCATCGATCATCGATTCGCCGGACACCTTGAGCATGAACAGGTCGCCCTTGCCGACGAGCTGCCGGGGGAGCGGGAAGATCTCCTCGACCTGCTGGTCGGCGGTGATCGGGACACCTGCGGCGATGCGGCCGACGAGCGGCACGAGCGCCGCATCGCCCACGGGGGTCGCCACATCGGCGGGATTCTCTCCGCTGGTGCCGGGGAGGTCGATGAGCACTTCCATGGCACGGGTCTTGCCGGGGTCGCGTCGCAGATATCCGCTCAGCTCGAGCTGGCCGAGCTGGTGGGTCACGCTGGACAGCGACTTGAGGCCCACGGCGTCGCCGATCTCTCTCATGCTCGGCGGGTACCCGTGACGGCTGATCGACGTCTGGATGACCTCGAGGATCGCCATCTGCTTGGGACTCAGGCTCTTGCGGCGACGGGTGCGCGGGACGTCGGCGTCGGGGGCGGAGATGTCGCTCATGGTGCTCCTCAGGTGTGCGATTCCGGCGTCTCAGTTCGAATGTCGGAGGCCCGTGGTGGGGTGTTGACATCGAAACCGTATCCGAGAATCGCGCCGAAGTGGAAGATCTGTTCGAGCGTGTCGGCCGATTCCCGGACTTCTGTTTCGAAGAACGCTTGACAGATGTTCGAATTCGAAGATAACTTCGGAACGTAGCTTCGCATTCACGGCTCCCGGCCGAGGCGCGAATGCGAACGCTACGCCAACTTCACCGCCCACGCGGTAGATGCAGAGGAGCACGACATGAGCACCATCACCTTCAGCAGTGCAGCAGTCCTTCCGGCTCGTCCGGCGACGCGGCTCAAGCTGACGGCGCGCGGTCGACGTGTCGTTCTCGCTGTCGCGGCCGTGCCGCTCGCAGCCGGGATCGCATTCGCCGCACTCAGCGGCGGCAGTGCGATGGCCTCAGGCGAGCAGACTGCCACGGCATCGTTCGCGACGGTGACGGTGATGCCCGGCGACACGCTGTGGTCGATCGCTGAGAGCGTGGCCCCCGGCGCGGATCCGCGCGACGTGATCGGTGACATCACGCGTCTGAACCTGCTGCGCGGCGGCGAGCTGCAGATCGGCCAGGAGCTGGCGATTCCGGCGCAGTATTCGGAATGAACCCGTGAGGGCCGTTCGATCGAGCGGTGCGGCGCGGATGCGCGTTCACACTCCGTCACCACGAGCGTCTGTGTAGCGAAGGCGGCCTACCATGGGAAGGGTGACTGCATCACTCGCCGACCTCCCTCTTCGCGACGACCTCCGAGGGCTCACGCCCTATGGAGCGCCGCAAGCGCCTCTTCCGATCGCACTCAACGTCAACGAGAACACGCATCCGGTTCCCGACGCGGTCGCCAGTGACATCCTGGACGACATCGCGGTCGCGCTCCGCGATGTCAACCGCTACCCGGATCGCGAGTTCACCACGCTCCGGGAAGGGTTCGCGGAGTATCTCGGTCATGGTCTCGAACCGGCTCAGATCTGGGCAGGCAACGGGTCGAACGAAGTCCTTCAGCACATTCTGCAGGCGTTCGGAGGGCCGGGCCGCACGGCGTTCAGCTTCGCCCCGACCTACTCGATGTATCCGCTGATCTCGAAGGGCACCGGAGCGCGTTGGGTCGCCGGCACCAGGCAGCCCGATTACACGATCACCCCCGAAGAGGCGGCAGCGCAGGTGCGAGATGTCGATCCTGACGTCATCCTGCTGTGCTCGCCGAACAATCCGACAGGCACGCCGCTGGGCCTCGACGTCGTCGAAGCCGTGTACGAGGCGTCGAACGGAATCGTCGTCGTCGACGAGGCGTACCAGGAGTTCGCGCCGCACGACGCGGCATCGGCTCTGACCCTTCTCGAGGGACGACCGCGGCTCGCCGTCTCCCGCACGATGAGCAAGGCCTTCGCCTTCGCGGGTGCCCGCGTGGGGTACCTCGCCGCGGATCCTGCCTTCATCGACGCTCTGCGGCTCGTGCGCCTGCCCTATCACCTCAGCGCTCTCACGCAGGCCGCAGCCGTCGCCGCTCTGCGCAACTCCGACGTGATGCTCGGCATGGTCGAGGAGATCGTCGAGCAGCGGGATCGCATCTCCGCGACACTCGAGGCGCTGGGCTACACCCCGCATGAGTCCTGGTCGAACTTCGTCCTGTTCGGGGGCGTCGCAGAGCCCCAGAAGGTCTGGCAGCAGCTCTACGAGCAGGGTGTTCTCATCCGCGACGTCGGGATCCCCGGGCACCTCCGCGTCACCGCGGGCACCGAGGCGGAGACCACGGCATTCCTCGATGCCCTCGCCTCGATAGGATCGGCTTCATGAGCAGCCCCGCCCAGACCCCGCGCACCGCCACGCGTGTGCGCAGCACGTCGGAGTCCACCGTCGAGCTCGAGCTGAACCTCGACGGCACCGGTGCGAGCCGTATCGACACGTCGGTGCCGTTCTTCGATCACATGCTGACGGCTTTCGCGAAGCACTCGCTCACGGACCTCACGGTGCGCGCCTCGGGGGACACGCAGATCGACGCACACCACACCGTGGAGGACATCTCGATCGTTCTCGGTCAGGCCATCCGTGAGGCGCTGGGCGACAAGTCCGGCATCTCGCGATACGGCGACGCTCTCGTGCCGCTCGACGAAGCGCTCGCGCAGGCTGTCGTGGACATCTCGGGGCGTCCCTATCTCGTTCACACGGGGGAGCCTGCCGGTTTCGAGCACCACCTCATCGGCGGCCACTTCACCGGTTCGCTCGTGCGCCACACGTTCGAGGCCATCACCTTCAACGCGGGACTCACGGTGCACGTACGCGTTCTCGGGGGCCGCGACCCCCACCACATCGCCGAAGCCGAGTACAAGGCATTCGCTCGGGCGTTCCGCCAGGCCAAGGCCCTCGACCCCCTGGTCGACGGCATCCCGTCGACGAAGGGCGCACTGTGAGCAGGGCTCCCCGGGTCGCCGTCTTCGACTACGAATCCGGCAACGTCCACTCGGCTGTCAAGGCGCTCATCGCAGCCGGTGCTGATGCGGTGCTGACGCGCGACCGCACGGAGGCCCTCGAGGCCGACGGTCTCGTGGTGCCCGGAGTCGGCGCGTTCCAGGCCGTCCGCGATGCGCTCTACGCGCACGGCGGGGACGAGATCATCGATCGCCGGCTCGCAGGCGGGCGCCCGGTGCTCGGCATCTGCGTCGGCATGCAGGTTCTGTTCGCGCACGGTGTCGAGCGCGGGCACGATTCCGAGGGTCTCGGCGAATGGCCGGGAGCGGTCACGGAGCTCAACGCGCCGGTGCTGCCGCACATGGGGTGGAACACGGTCGAGCCGGGCGCTGAGTCGGTGCTGTTCAAGGGCATCGAGAACGAACGCTTCTACTTCGTGCATTCCTACGCCGCGCAGTCGTGGGAGCTCGATGTCATCCCGCCGTTCCCTCAGCCGGTGCTCACGTGGTCGACGTACGGCGATCCGTTCCTCGCCGCGGTCGAGAACGGGCCGCTCTCCGCGACGCAGTTCCATCCCGAGAAGTCCGGAGAGGCCGGAATCCAGCTGCTCCGCAACTGGGTCGACAGTCTTCGGTCCTGACGCGTCGGCAGCCCGCTGAGCCGCCGTCGATCCGAACCTCGGACGACCGGTCCGTCGGGTCCTCTGCCGAACGGCTCAGAAGCCTCGGGCGACGGCGGCCGCGGCAGAGAGCCACGACCGCTGCGTCGGCGCCGCAAGTGCACGAAGACGGAGGTGACCGTCGACCATCTCCCGATCGAAGGGGATGCCGACGACTTCGCGCGCGAGCGGCTGATATCCGGCGATGACGTCTGCGACTTCGGCGGGGGATGCCTTCGGGTCCGCCTGGCTGACGACGACCACTGACTCGCGAGCCAGCCGTGCGGATCGCTCGTCGCGGTCTTCGAGTGCCTCGAGCAGCAGCGCCCCGGCCTCGGCATGGTCGTCACGTGTCGTCGTCGCCACGACGATCTGGTCGGCGAGGTCGATCATCCGCAGCCACATCGGATCGGACTCGTCGTTGCCGGAGTCGATGATGATCAGACGGTAGAACTTGGCCGCGATCGCGTGGATGGAGTCGACGTCACTGGGCCGGAGCCGATTCTCGTGGGCCAGTCGGACTGGCTTCGACCGCAGGACGTCGTATTTCTCCTGCGGCTGGTGATGCACGAAGTGCGCGAGGTCGGCTGACTGTCCCTGGGCTCCCAGCAGGCGCTGGGTCTGCGGAAGCAGTTCGAGCAGTGTGCGATCGTGCGCCCCCGTCTCGGTGCGCCAGCCGAGGGTGCCGCGGGTCTGGTTGTTGTCCCAGGCGAGAACCCCGGCGCCGCCGTACTGCGCGAAGACCGCCGACAGCAGCACGGTGGCCGGTGTCTTTCCCGCCCCGCCCTTCCCGTTGACGACAGCGACGGTGCGGGGGCCCGGCCAGTGGCGGCTCACCGCGTGCTCGTCGTCGCGGACGGCGCGTTCGCGAGCGCTCGGGCCGAGGGTGAACCCGACGCGGTTGAGCAGCCCGCGACCGCCCTGACGCGCTGGCTCCTCACGGCGCTCCTCCTGAAGGAACGAGCGACGCCCCACGCCCTGCTCGCGCTGCTGACGACGCGAGGATGCCGAGGACGCCGACTCTGCAGCGGCGGCGTTGGGCGCGGACGGGGCCGAGGCGGGCACCGGCAGCGGCGGAGCGGGCGGTACGTCGGAAGACTGGGGGCGCGGCGCCGTGGCCGCCGGAACGGCGGGCCGCGCGGTGCTGTCCTGAGTCGAAGAGCTCTGCTGTTCCGACCACGCGGTCGGAAGCGATCCGGTCGCAGCGGGCGCACCGGAAGGTGCCGGCGTCGTCGGTACCGCAGGGGCTGCGGGCGATGCGGCTGAGGGCGCGGGCGGTACTGCAGGGGCGGCGGGTGGCGCAGCGGGGACCGAAGGCGGTGCGGAGATCGGTACAGCGGGCGTGGCCGGTCGCGCATCATCGGAAGGAGGAGTTGCGGCGGAGGCTGCTGCCCATGCCGCTGCGGCTCGTGTTCCCGGCGCGGGGGCGGGCTGGGGTGCCGGTCGGGGGTGCGGGGCTGTGGGCTCCGCGTCGGGTCCAGCCGGCATCTGAGCGCGCTCATCCGGAGTCTCGGGAGGCAGCGCATTCCCGCGTCGCAGGGGTCCGCCTCCTCGCGCTTCCGCATCGCGCACCATGGAACATCTCCTCACACACCGAAACAGGGGCGTCATCGAGGCTACCGCGTGGCACGGGAGGTTCTCTGCTGTCATCGTTTTGGAGCGGGCCGATACGCGGGCTAGTGTCGATTCTCGTGCCGACGAATCGGTCTCTCCATCTCACCTGAGGACGTCATGAACGACTTCGCGCAGTCTCCCGCTCTCACCCTGCTTCCCGCCGTCGATGTCGCCGGGGGCAAGGCCGTCCGCCTCACTCAGGGTGAGGCCGGCACCGAGACCAGCTACGGCGACCCGCTCGACGCCGCGGGGGAGTGGGTCGCACAGGGGGCGAAGTGGATCCATCTCGTCGACCTCGATGCCGCTTTCGGACGCGGCAGCAACGCGCCGATCCTCCGCAAGGTCATCAAGCAGTTCAAGAACGTCAACGTCGAGCTGTCCGGCGGCATCCGTGACGACGCGACGCTCGAGGCGGCTCTCGAGAGCGGCGCGACCCGCATCAACCTCGGCACGGCCGCGCTGGAGAACCCCGAGTGGGCCGCCGACGTGATCAGCCGTTACGGCGAAGCGATCGCCGTCGGGCTCGACGTCCGCGGTACGACGCTGGCCGCTCGCGGGTGGACGAAGGAGGGCGGCGACCTCTGGGAGGTGCTCGAGCGCCTCGAGGATGCCGGGTGCAGCCGTTACGTCGTGACCGACGTCACCAAGGACGGGACCCTCAAGGGGCCGAACCTCGAGCTGTTGCGCGAGGTCACAGCCCGCACCCCGAAGCCCGTCGTGGCATCCGGAGGCATCTCGAACCTCGATGACATCGTGGCGCTCCGCGAACTGGTGCCGCTGGGCGTCGAAGGCGCCATCGTCGGCAAGGCACTCTACGCCGGCGCGTTCACGCTGGCTGAGGCGCTGGATGTCGCAGGGGACTGACGACGCCGGGGACCACGGTCCCCACGACCGTCATGGGTCGCACGAGCACCCGTCCAGCGATCGGGGCGACTCGGCCGGTGTGCCCTGGGAAGGCCGCAGCTTCCAGTCGAACCCTCATGCCGCCGACGACGGATCGGCCGACCCGGCTCTGCTCGAGGCGCTGCTGCGTTTTCGGGCGGGCGAGGGCGCTCAGACCGAGGTCGTCGACGCGTTCCGTTCGGCGCGGGTCCTGATCCCGCTCATCGCCGAGAAGGGCGAGGAGGGCGTGGCGCCGAGCGGTCTCGCTGTCGACAAGACTCAGGAGCTCTCGATCGTGACGGTCGCGGCTCCCGACGGTCGTCGCGTGCAGCCGGTGTTCTCGTCGGTCGAGGCGATGCAGCGCTGGGACGCGACGGCCCGCCCGATCCCGGTGGAAGCCGTGCGCGCCGCTCTCGCAGCGTCGGCGGAGGAGACGGATCTGATCGTTCTCGACCCGACGTCGGACACCGAGTTCGTCCTCCGCCGTCCCGCGGTGTGGGCAGTCGCGCAGGGTCATCGGTGGGAGCCGAGTTTCCTGTCGCCCGAGGTCTTCACTGCTCTGCAGGAGAGTGTCGCGCATGAACTCGCCGTGATCGACGTCGCCGTCGCGGCCGGAGACCCGGACGCCCGTCTGCGCGGACCAGAACTGATCGTCATCCTCGAGCTGGTCGACGGGCTCGAGCGCGAGGTGCTCGATGCCGTGCTCGCGCGCCTGGCGCAGCGGTGGGCGGCGGATGATCGCATCGCGGTGCTCGCCGACTCTCTCACCGTGAAGCTGCGTCGCTCGGCCTGACCGGCTCGGTGCTGCCACCGACCGGTCAGCCGCAGCGGCCGGCAGTCCCTAGTTGACCGGGCCTGTCCACTTCTCGCCCGGACCCTTGCCGATCGGGTCGGGAATGGTCGACGCCTCGCGGAACGCGAGCTGCAGCGAGCGCAGCCCGTCTCGGAGGGACCGCGCGTGCATGTCGCTGATCTCCGGTGCGCCGGCGGTGATCAGCCCGGCGAGGGCATTGATGAGCTTGCGCGCCTCATCGAGGTCGAGCTGCTCCGCCGCGTGCGGGTCGTCGGCGAGGCCGAGCTTGACCGCCGCGGCACTCATGAGGTGGACGGCTGCGGTCGTGATGACCTCGACCGCCGGCACATCGGCGATGTCCCGCGTGGCGGAGGACGCCGCCTCCTCCTGCCGTGCCCAGCGCTCTTCGCGCTCGCGTGCAGCCTCATCCGATGCCTGGTTCGTCACTTCGCCTTGCCTTCTGTTAGACTTTGTCGGGCTCCGGAGCGTCATGCTCCGGTACGAAAGAGGATTCACTTCCCACCCGCGCTTGCCGTTCCAGGCTACCGGGTCTTGCACTCCACCGGATCGCGTCGTCAGACGGGGTCCGGCAGGCAGGGTGCGGAGCCGGCGTCTGAATGCCGGTGGGTGGGACGATTCTGATTTCGCCCGGGGTGCTGACAGCATCCTGGTGGCCGAATCCCATCGTCTAAGGAGCTACGCATCAGCGATCCCCGCACCAATGAGCGCATCCGCGTCCCCGAGGTCCGCCTCGTCGGTCCCGCGGGTGAGCAGATCGGCGTCGTCCGCATCGAGGCGGCGCTGCGCCTTGCGCAGGAAGCAGATCTCGACCTCGTCGAGGTCGCGCCCAACTCGAAGCCGCCCGTGGTCAAGATCATGGACTACGGCAAGTTCAAGTACGAAGCCGCCCAGAAGGAGAAGGAAGCTCGCCGCAACCAGGCGAACACCATCCTCAAAGAGGTCCGCTTCCGACTGAAGATCGAGGCGCACGACTACACGACGAAGCTCAAGCGCGCCGAGGGCTTCCTCAAGGCCGGCGACAAGGTGAAGGCCATGATCCTGTTCCGTGGTCGCGAGCAGTCGCGTCCCGAGCAGGGCGTCCGTCTCCTCCGCAAGTTCGCCGAGGATGTCGCCGAGCTCGGAACCGTCGAGTCGAACCCGACCATCGACGGCCGCAACATGGTCATGATCGTGGCTCCGCTCAAGAGCAAGTCCGAGGCGAAGCAGGAGCAGAATGCGGTTCGCGACGCCCAGCGCGCAGCGAACAAGCAGGCCGCCCGCGAAGCCAAGACCGACGCCGACGAGCCGGCCGAGGCCGCAGCGGAATAACTCCCGCCCCCAGACTCCCGCACCGCGGGTTGACACCGTCGCCTGAGAAGGCGCCATACGAAGGAAGAGAAGATGCCGAAGCAGAAGACCCACTCGGGTGCTAAGAAGCGCTTCAAGATCACCGGCAGCGGCAAGCTGAAGAAGCAGCAGGCCGGAATGCGCCACAACCTCGAGCACAAGTCGAGCCGTCGCACCCGCCGCCTCAACCAGGACCAGGTGCTGTCGAAGGCTGACACCAAGGTCGCGAAGAAGCTTCTCGGTCGCTGACGCGCCCGAACGCACGATAGGAACACAGGAAAATGGCAAGAGTCAAGCGGGCGGTAAACGCCCACAAGAAGCGTCGGGTCATCCTCGAGCGCGCCTCCGGCTACCGCGGTCAGCGTTCGCGCCTCTACCGCAAGGCCAAAGAGCAGGTCATCCACTCGCTGGTCTACTCGTACCGTGACCGTCGCAAGCGCAAGGGCGACTTCCGTCGTCTCTGGATCCAGCGCATCAACGCCGCTGCACGTCAGAACGGCATCACGTACAACCGCTTCATCCAGGGCCTCGGTCTCGCGGGCGTCACCGTCGACCGTCGCATGCTCGCCGACCTCGCGGTCAACGACGCAGCGACCTTCACGACGCTGGTCGAGACGGCGAAGAAGGCTCTGCCTTCCGACGTCAACGCTCCGAAGTCGGCTGCGTAAGCAGCTCTTCACCACAGAGGACGCTCTCCTTCGGGAGGGCGTCCTCTGTCGTTCGCCCGGCGTTTGCGCAGGAACGGTCCTGCCGTTCTCTAGACTGTGAACGTGCTGGAGAACCCCCGTTCGCCCCGAGTCCGTGCCGTCGCCAAGCTGACCAAGCGCAGCGCGCGCGCAGAGACAGGGCTCTACCTCCTCGAAGGTCCCCAGGCGGTTCGCGAGGCGCTGACCTACAGTCCTGAGGCGATCGTGGAGCTGTTCGCGACCCCGACCGGCTGGGAGAAGCATCCGGACATCCGCGCGAAGGCATCGGACGCCGGCATCGACGTGGAGTACGTCACGGAGTACGTGCTGAACGCGATGGCCGACACAGTCACTCCGCAGGGGCTGGTGGCCGTCGTCCGGCAGGCGCCCACGTCGGTGCGGGACATCTTCGCGGCATCCCCCCGTCTGGTGGCGATCTGCGAGGAGATCAGGGACCCGGGAAACCTCGGCACGATCATCAGGGCCGCCGATGCGGCGGGAGCCGACGCCGTCGTGCTGACGGGCCGCACGGTCGATCCCTACAACCCGAAGGTCGTGCGCGCCACGACAGGTTCGCTGTTCCATCTGCCCGTGTCCGTGGGCGCAGAGCTCTCGGATGTGGTCGAGAAGGCTCACGCCGCGGGACTCCGGATTCTGGCCGCGGACGTCAAGGGCGAGGATCTTCTTCATGCCCGGGCGGACGGAGTGCTCGCCGAGCCCACGGCGTGGCTGTTCGGCAATGAGGCGCGCGGTCTCGAGGACGAGGCGCTCGCGCAGGCCGACCAGGTGCTGAAGCTGCCGATCTTCGGCCGCGCCGAATCCTTGAACCTCGCCACGGCAGCGAGCGTCTGCCTCTACGAGAGCGCGTTCGCGCAGCGGGCGGCATCCTCGGCCTGATCTCCGGCGGACGAGCGGCCGCCCGTCCTGCTGGTAGGTTTGTCCCTGCTCGAGCGGAGAAGGGGACCCAGGGTCGATGCAGATTCTGATCGTGGAGGACGACGAGCGTGTCGCCGCTGCACTCGAGGCCTTCCTCGCGCGATCCGGGTACGCCACCGTGCGAGCCGCGGACGGAGCCTCCGCGCTGCAGCAGCTGGGTGCGGACACCGAGGTGGTGCTCCTCGACCTCGGTCTGCCCGATGTCGACGGCATCGATCTCTGCCGTCGGATCCGCGCACGCTCCGAGGTGCCGATCGTGATCGTCACCGCACGCAACCAGGTCACGGAGCGCATCAGAGGGTTGCGTGCCGGCGCTGACGATTTCGTCGTCAAGCCCTACGACGTCCACGAGCTCCTCGCCCGGATCGAGGCGGTCACACGACGCTCTCGACCCGTGCGGCCGGAATCCGAGGCGCGCGTACGGCTGCAGGATGGCGAGATCGAGATCGACCTCGTCGCCAGGCAGGTGATCATCGGACGCGCTCCCATCGAACTCACTCGCAAGGAATTCGACATCGTGGCGGTGCTCGCCCGGTACCCCGGCGTCGCCGTGCCGAAGGAGAGACTCATCCGCGAGGTCTGGAACACCGACTGGCGCGGCTTCGGGCACTCGCTCGAGGTGCACGTCGGCGCGATCCGCAAGAAGGCGGGTCAGCGGCATCTGATCGAGACCGTGCGCGGTGTCGGCTATCGGTTGGCCGGGTAGCGTTCGATGCGCAGACGTCTCGTCGTCGTCTTCCTGGTGCCGCTCGTCGCGATCCTGCTGTCGTTGGGCGGCGCCACGGCGTGGAGCGCGACCCGCAGCATCCAGCAGGCCTTCTACACCGAGCAGCTCGGTGACCTCGGGTATTTCGTGACCAGCGCGCGGCAGGCGCTGCGGTCGGGCAGCGCGACGGTGATCGATGCGGAGGTCGCCCGCTTCCACGAGGTGTACGGGATCGATGTGATCGTCTTCGATCTTTCCGGTGGGGTGTGGTCAGCGCGCGACGGCGGCGGCGAAGTCCTGTCAGAGGACGATGCCGCACGGGTCGGCCTCGCGCTCTCGGGGCGCCGCGCCGAGGCGCCCGAGCCGGTGTTCCCCTGGATCGCGGCAGAGTCCTCGCTCGTCGAGCCGGTCTTCGACGACGGAGACGTGATCGGCGCCGTGATGCTCTCCGCGGACGTCGAGGCGCCACGGACCCAGATCCTGCAGCAGATTCTTGTGCTGACGGTCGTGTCGATCGTCTCGATCGGACTCGGCGTGCTCCTCGTCTTCCAACTCGCCCGGTGGGTGCTCTCTCCGGTCCGACGTCTCGATGAGGCGATGATCGCGATCGAACGCGGCGAGATGGATGCGAGGGTCGCGGAGGACACGGGGCCTCCTGAGCTACGCCGGATGACGCGCGTGTTCAACGGCATGGCGGATGAGATCGAGCGCGTCATGACGCGTCAGCAGGAGTTCGCCCTGAACGCCTCGCACGAGCTCCGCAATCCCCTCAACGCGCTGCTGCTGCGCGTCGAGCACCTCTCGACCGGTCTCGGAGCCGACTGGAAGGACGACGTCGAGGAGACGAGGGAGGAAGGGCGCCGGATGGCTCGCATCCTCGAGACGCTCCTCGGACTCGCGCGCGGCGGGCGCGCCGACACGATGATCTCAGCCGTCGATCTGACCACGCTCGCCGCCCGCCGCGCAGACGCCTGGAGCGAGGTCGCGTCACAGCGACGCGTCCGGATGCTCTCGACAGGAGTGGGCCCGGTGATGAGCATCACCGACCGCACGATCGTCGAGAGCGCGCTCGACGCCGTCATCGACAATGCGGTGAAGTTCTCGCCCGCCGAGTCGGCCGTCGAGGTCGACGCGCACCGCAGCGGTGGACTCTGCGTGCTGACAGTCCGCGACCACGGCCCCGGCCTGACGCGAGAGCAGGCCGCGAACGCCGCCGACCGATTCTGGCGCAGCGACGACAGCGGCGGGGTTCCGGGGTCAGGGCTCGGCCTCGCGATAGCGACCGACCTCTTGGAATCGATCGGCGGCGAGCTGCGGGTCGATACGCCGGACGACGGCGGGCTGCTGGTGTCGCTGATGCTGCCGGACGGAGCCGAGGGATGAGCGGGCGGGAGAGCCGCCGCGCATGGTGGCGCAGAGGGGTGGCGACGGCACTCGTGCTGCTGCTCGCCGCCACGAGCAGCGCGTGCAGCGCTCGATCGACGGAGTGGAACGACTCTGCCTACGAGATCGCCGGCGGGGGATCCAACGGGGTCTATTACGCCTACGGCGACGAACTCGCTCGGGAGCTGTCGGAGTCCTTGGGCATCCGCGTGTCGGCGGCCGAGACCGCCGGGTCCGTCGACAACCTCCTGCGGGTGAGCTCGGGGGAGGCCCTCCTCGGGTTCGCGCAAGGGGATGCCGCGGCCGACGCCGTCGCCGGAGTGGGAGCGTTCGACGAGCCCATGCCGGTGCAGGCTGTCGCTCGCCTGTACGACGAGTACCTCCACGTGGTCGTACGCGCGGATTCGGACATCGCCGCCCTCGGCGACCTTGCGGGCAGGACGGTGTCGCTCGGGGCCGAGAATTCCGGCGTCAATGTGATCGCTGCGCGAGCACTCGACGCCGCCGACGTCGACGTCGCGACGATCACGGATCCCCGGCTCGATCTCGGTGAGTCGATCAGCGCGCTCGAGAGATCCGAGATCGACGGATTCTTCTGGGTCGGCGGCATCCCGACACCGGGCATCGCGGAGCTCGCGACGACGACGCCCGTGCGGCTGGTGCCGATCGAGCAGACATGGGTCACCGCGATCAACGCTCGATACTCCGATGCGTATCGGCCGTCCGACTTCCCCGTCGCGCTCTATGGACTCGACGAGTCCGCGCCCACGATGGCGGTGCCGAACTATCTGGTCACCTCGTCCGACACTCCGGACGGCGTCGTACGGGACGTCCTCACGAGCCTCTTCACGGTCCGCACCGATATCGCGCAGCGGGTTCCGGTCGCGTCCCTGCTCGACCGCAGGCAGGCGATCTTCACGGGGCCGGTCGACCTGCATCCGGGGGCCGTCGAGTACTACCGGGACCAGCGGGACTGAGGCCTCAAGAAATCCTCAAGAAGTCTCATACCGGCATGTCACTCTGCCAATGTGGGGGTCGATCGCGCTCGATTCAACGGAGAATTCAGATGCCACAGAGCCCACGCCCCTCATTGAGGCGCGGACTCGGCCATTCTCCGGAGTCGTCCTGCGATCGGATCCGGTCGGAGGCTTGCTGCCACGTTCTACTCGGGGGAGGAACGGAGCAGCAGGGACGCCCCCACGGTCCGCGGGGGCGGACCGTGGGGCACTCCGGTTCTCGGGCGGGATCGGCCCCATCGCGTGGTTACGAACGTGTAAATGTCGACGCATCACTGTGGAGCCACGTGAGCGACCTGGCTAGTTTGGAGAAATGATGACCACCGGTAAGCCCCTCGTCGTTGTCGACAATGTCCAGAAGCACTACGGCGACTTCCAGGCGCTCACGGATATCGACCTCACGGTGAACGCCGGCGAGGTCGTCGTGGTGATCGGTCCCTCAGGCTCGGGCAAGTCGACACTGTGTCGCACGATCAACCGCCTCGAGACGATCACGAGCGGCACGATCAGCATCGACGGCAAGGCGCTCCCCGCTGAGGGAAAGGGCCTCGCGCATCTGCGAGCAGACGTCGGCATGGTGTTCCAGTCGTTCAACCTCTTCGCGCACCTCACGATCCTCGAGAACGTGACGCTCGGCCCGATCAAGGTCCGCGGCATGAAGAAGGCCGATGCCGACAAGGAGGCGATGATGCTTCTCGAGCGCGTCGGCGTCGCCCAGCAGGCCTCTAAGCTTCCCGCACAGCTCTCCGGCGGACAGCAGCAGCGCGTCGCGATCGCCCGCGCTCTCGCCATGCAGCCCAAGGTCATGCTCTTCGACGAGCCGACCAGCGCGCTCGACCCCGAGATGATCAACGAGGTCCTCGACGTCATGGTGGAGCTCGCCCGTGACGGCATGACGATGATCGTCGTGACCCACGAGATGGGCTTCGCTCGCAAGGCCGCCAACCGGGTCGTGTTCATGGCCGACGGCAAGATCGTCGAGGAGGCGACGCCTGAGGAGTTCTTCACGAACCCGAAGAGCGACCGCGCCAAGGACTTCCTCTCCAAGCTCCTCACGCACTGACGAGCCTCACAGACCTTTGCACACACAGCACACGAAGGAGACGCACATGCGACGCACACGGACACTGGCAGGAATCGGGATCGCGACGGTTGCACTGTTCGCGCTGACGGCCTGCAACAGCGGCAGCCCGTCCAGCCCCGGCGCCGGAACCGGCGGCGAAGAGAGCGAGGACTCCACCTGGTTCGAGGTCGCTGACGACGTCCAGCTCGAGGGCAGCCCGACGTTCGACGCCATCCAGGAGCGCGACAAGGTGATCGTCGGCGTCAAGGAGGACCAGCCCGGGCTCGGCTACCTCGATGTCACGACCGGAGAGCGCACCGGCTTCGACGTCGACATCGCACGGTGGATCGCCGCATCCCTGGGCTACGACGAGGACAAGATCGAGTTCAAGCCGATCGCTTCGGCGAACCGCGAGCAGGCGATCACCAACGGTGACATCGACTACTACGTCGGCACCTACTCGATCAACGACAAGCGCAAGGAGCTCATCGACTTCGCGGGTCCCTACTTCATCACCGGTCAGGGACTCCTGGTCGCCGCCGACGCGGACGACGCCGAGGCTCTCGAGGACTTCAACGGCAAGACCGTCTGCTCGGCGACCGGCTCGACGCCGATCCAGAACATCAAGGCGAACTTCCCCGAGATCAAGACGCAGGAGTACGACCTGTACTCCGCCTGCGTCCAGGACCTCATCGACGGCAAGGTCGACGCCGTGACCACCGACCAGGCGATCCTGATCGGCTACGCGGCCCAGTACCCGGATGACGTCAAGGTGACCGGCGGCCTCTTCACCGAGGAGCGCTACGGTGTCGGCCTCACGAAGGGCGACGACGCGCTGCGCACGCACATCAACGAGCTCTTCACCGACGGTGGCGACATCTGGCAGGCGATCTTCGACGCGAACCTCGGTTCCAGCGGCATCGAGGTCGAACAGCCCGAGGTCGACGCGTACTGATCGACATGGGCGGCCCCCTCAGGGGGGCCGCCCATTCACTCTGAAGAAGGGAGGGTGGCGTGGACGTCATCTTCGGCAACCTCGACCTGTGGGGACAGGCGATCAGCAACACGCTGATCGTGTTCTTCGCGGGCGGGATCATCGCACTGATCCTGGGTCTGATCGTCGGGGCCATGCGTGTCTCCCCGGTGCCCATCGCCCGCGGCGTCGGCACGGTGTACGTGAACACCGTGCGCAACACCCCGCTCACCCTCGTGTTCTTCTTCTTCATCTTCGGGTACCCGCAACTCGGGTTGCCCGAACTGTCGAACCTCGTGCTCGGCATCCTCGCCATCGGCATCTACACGGCGACCTATGTGGCCGAGGTTCTGAGGGCGGGTATCAACACGGTGCCCGTCGGTCAGGCCGAGGCCGCGCGGGCCATCGGACTTCCCTTCGGACAGGTGATGGGTCTCGTGATCCTGCCGCAGGCGTTCCGCTCGGTCGTCCCGCCGATGATGAGCGTCTTCATCGCGCTCCTGAAGAACACGACCGTCGCAGCCGGGTTCTCGGTCGCCGAGCTCGCGGCTCTCCGGTCGACCATCAACGATTCGGCCGACCGTCCGGGCAACCCGATGGAGGTCCTCCTCTGGGTCGCCGTCGTGTTCGTCGCCCTGGTGCTGCTGTTGAGCTGGCTGCAGCGATATCTCGAGAACCGTTGGAGGATCGCGCGATGAGCTCTGTACTGTACGACGTCCCCGGACCCCGGGCGATCGCCCGCAACCGGATCATCGCGGTCGCCACCGTCGTCCTCGTCCTGGCCGCCATCGGCTTCATCGTGCTCCGCATGGTGGAGACGGGCCAGTTCTCGGCGGAGAAGTGGTACGTGTTCACGTTCTCCAACGTGTGGATGGGTATCTTCAAGGCCCTGGGCAACACGCTCGCCGCCTTCGCGCTCGCCGCCGTCCTCAGCGTCGTCCTCGGCTTCGTGCTGGCAATCGGGCGGCTCTCCGAGCACGCGTGGGTGCGGATCCCCGTGACAGCCGTCACCGAGCTCTTCCGTGCTGTTCCGGTGCTGGTGTTCATGATGCTGCTCTACTACGGGCTCCCCGTGGTCGGAATCAAGATGGATCCGTACTGGGCCGTCGTGATCGCACTGATGGCCTACAACGGCTCCGTGCTCGCCGAGGTGCTGAGGGCCGGCATCGAGTCCCTGCCTCGCGGGCAGAAAGAAGCGGGCTACGCGATCGGGCTCCGCAAGAGCGGCGTGATGCGTCTCATCCTCCTGCCGCAGGCGATCCGGGCGATGCTCCCGGTGATCGTCGCGCAGCTGGTCGTCACGATGAAGGACACCGCTCTGGGCTTCATCATCACCTACCCCGAGCTGCTGTACTACGCGAAGCAGCTGACGTCGCAGCAGGGTCGCCCGATCCTGCAGTCGGCCTTCGTCATCGGCGGCATCTACATCGTCATGTGCCTCATCCTGTCGGGCATCGCGAAGTGGGTCGAGATCCAGACCCGTCGCTCGCCGAAGGTGAAGGCGATCCACGCGGCAGAGGATCCCCGCCAGCACGGCGACGGCACCGACACCGAGCTCATCACGCTGCAGCGCGGGGGCAGCGGCTTCGGCGGCACCGGTGGTGTAGGCGGGCTGGACAGCTCCGATCCGAAGTGATGTCCACCGGCGCGGGGCGACCGCCTCGCGCCGGTAGACTCCTGTCTCGTGTCTGAGTCTCCCGAAATCACCCCGGAAGCGGTCGAAGCCGCCGTGGCGGCCGCGCTCGAAGCGATCGCCGCAGCCGCCGATACGACCGAACTGAAAGCCGCTCGCGCCGCGCACGTCGCCGACGGATCGCCGCTCGCCGTCCTGAACGCCTCGATGCGTCAGGTCGCCCCCGAGAACAAGGCCGCCTTCGGCAAGCTCGTCGGACAGGGCCGCGGTCAGGTCTCCAAGGCTCTCGCCGCCAAGGAGGAGGAGCTCGCCGCCGCGGAGGTCGCTGAGCGCCTCGAGGCCGAGCGGCTGGACATCACGGCGATCCCCTCGCGCACGCGCGTCGGCGCCCGGCACCCGCTGACCCTGCTGAGTGAGCAGATCTCGGACATCTTCGTGGGCATGGGCTGGGAGATCGCGGAAGGACCCGAGCTCGAGCACGAGTGGTTCAACTTCGACGCTCTGAACTTCGACGTCGACCACCCCGCCCGTCAGGAACAGGACACCTTCTACGTCGACCCGCCGTCGCGCCACCTCGTCATGCGCACGCACACGAGCCCCGTGCAGGTGCGCTCGATGCTCGACCGCGAGGTGCCGATCTACGTGCTCTGCCCCGGCCGCGTGTACCGCACCGACGAGTTCGACGCGACGCACCTCCCCGTCTTCACCCAGTTCGAAGGACTCGTCGTCGACAAGGGGATCTCGATGGCGCATCTCAAGGGAACGCTCGACCATGTCGCGCGTCAGCTCTTCGGCCCCGAGGCCAAGACGCGCTTCCGCACGAACTTCTTCCCCTTCACCGAGCCGTCGGCCGAGCTCGACCTCTGGCACCCCACCTTCAAGGGCGGCGCCCGTTGGATCGAGTGGGGCGGCTGCGGCATGATCAACCCGAACGTGCTCCGTGCGGCGGGGATCGATCCCGACGTCTACAGCGGCTTCGCGTTCGGAATGGGCGTCGAGCGGGGACTCATGTTCCGCAGCGATGTGCAGGACATGCGGGACATGGCCGAGGGCGATGTCCGTTTCAGCGAGCAGTACGGGATGGTGGTGTGATGCGCGTCCCGCTTTCGTGGCTGCGTGAGTACGTCGATCTGGCAGCGGATACGACACCGGAGGATGTCCTCGCAGCGCTCGTGACCGTCGGATTCGAGGAGGAGGACGTCCACCGCTTCGAGATCTCGGGTCCCGTCGTCGTCGGACAGGTCGTCTCGCTCGAGGCCGAGCCGCAGTCCAACGGCAAGACGATCAACTGGTGCCAGGTCGATGTCGGTGAGGCGAACGGCGGAATCCGTGGAATCGTCTGCGGCGCGCACAACTTCGTCGCGGGTGACAAGGTCGTCGTGACGCTTCCCGGTGCAGTGCTGCCGGGGCCGTTCCCGATCGCCGCCCGCAAGACCTACGGGCACGTGTCCGACGGCATGATCGCCTCTGCGCGTGAGCTGGGGCTCGGCGACGAACACAACGGCATCCTCGTCCTCGCGGACCTCGGTATCGATGCCCCCGTCGGCACAGACGCCATCAGCCTGCTCGGACTCGACGATGTCGCGGTCGAGATCAACGTCACGCCCGACCGCGGGTACGCGTTCTCGCTGCGCGGTGTCGCCCGTGAGTACTCCCACGCGACCGGAGCACCGTTCCGCGACCCGGCCGAGCGCGACTTCACCGAGCTCCAGCCGGGCGCCGGTCACACGGCGATCGTCGACGATGCAGCCCCCGTACGCGGCCGCGTCGGCGCCAGCGAGTTCGTCACGCGCGTCGTCCGAGACGTCGACCCCGCGCGGCCGACCCCGCCGTGGATGATCGCGCGGCTGTCGCTCGCCGGCATGCGCTCGCTCGGCATCCTGATCGACATCACCAACTACGTGATGCTCGAATTGGGGCAGCCGCTGCACGGGTACGACCTCGACAGGCTCTCCGGTGGCATCACCGTGCGTCGTGCGACGGCCGGTGAGACGATGACGACCCTCGACGGCCAGGAGCGGAAGCTCCACGTCGAGGACCTCCTGATCACCGACGAATCGGGTCCCATCGGTCTCGCCGGCGTCATGGGCGGCGGCACGACCGAGATGAGCGACACGACGCACAACGTGCTGATCGAGGCCGCGACCTTCGACCCTGTGACGATCGCCCGCACCGCACGCCGTCACAAGCTGCCCAGCGAGGCATCCAAGCGGTTCGAGCGCGGTGTCGACCCGCTCGTGCCGTTCGTGGCAGCCCGCCGTGCAGCCGACCTGATGGTCGAATTCGCCGGCGGCACGCTCACCGACGAGGGCGGCGCTCTGTTCGCCGAGGTGTTCGTATCGGACATCGATCTCCCGCGCGGATTCGTGCAGGGGCTCATCGGCGTCGACTACTCCGACGACGAGATCGTCGGCGCGCTCACGACCATCGGCGCAGAGGTCTCCGGGTCGAATGCCGGGTGGACCGTGATCCCGCCGACCTGGCGTCCCGACCTCACCGACAAGTGGTCTCTCGCCGAAGAGGTCGCTCGCATCCACGGTCTCGACCGCATCCCGTCCGTGCTGCCGACGCCGCCGTCCGGCCGCGGTCTCACCTCACACCAGCAGGGTCGTCGCCGCGTCGCCGACGCGCTGGCGGCTGCCGGTCTCGTCGAGACGCCCTCGTTCCCCTTCACGACGGAGGCGGAGAACGACCTGCACGGCTCGGCGTCGGGAGAGCATCTGCCCAGCATCCGGCTCGCGAACCCGCTCGACGGCTCCGCTCCGTTCCTGCGTCGATCGCTGATCCCCGGGCTTCTGCAGACCGCGCACCGCAACATCTCGCGCGGCCTCACGGACCTCGCGCTGTTCGAGACCGGAGTCGTGTTCCTGCCCGAGCCGGGTGTCGAGTACGGCACGGACGAGGTGCCGCCGCTCGGCGAGCGTCCGTCGGACGACACGCTCGCCGAACTGAACGCGTCGATCCCACCGCAGCACCGTCATGTCGCGGCGCTGTTCACGGGCAACGTCGTGACCAAGCAGCCGGGACGCGCCGCGGAGCCCTACGGGCTCTCCGAGGCGCTCGACGCCGCCAGAGTCATCGCGGCTGCAGCCGGAGTCGACCTCGATGTGGTGCAGGGGCAGCGCGCGGCGCTGCACCCCGGACGCACCGGCGTGCTCTCAGTCGGCGACGTCGAGATCGGCTACGTCGGCGAACTCCACCCCGAGGTCGCCGCCGGAGCAGACCTTCCCGGTCGTGCCACCGTGATCGAGCTCGACCTCGACGAGGTCATCGCTCTCGGCGGGAACCGTGCGGTCGCCGCCTCGCTGTCGACGTTCCCCGCTGCGACACAGGACGTGTCGATGGTGGTCGGCGCTGATGTGCCGGCGGGCGACGTGCGCGCTGCGCTGACCGAGGGCGCCGGTGCGCTTCTCGAGTCGATCCGCCTCGTCGACGATTACCGGGGGGACGGCGTCGCGGATGGTCAGAAGAGTCTCACCTTCGCGCTGCGCTTCCGCGCGGACGACCGCACGCTCACCGCAGCCGAGGCGACAGAGGCGAAGCTCGCGGGTGTCGCTGTCGCAGCTGAGCGCTTCGACGCGACCCTGCGCGACTGAAGCTCCGCCTGAACCGACCCGCACGCGGACCGCACTCGAATGGTGCGGTCCGCGTGCGCGTGTGCTCTCGGGATGCTGCCGACGCCGCCGAGCCGACCTGAGCGCGGTGGACCTGCGAGGTACCGTGTCGGGATGAGCATCCTGCCCCACAGCACTCCCGCGGCGGTTCCCGATGAGGTCCGACCGATGGGTGAAGCGCCGTTCCTCGAACCCGGCGACCAGATCTCCTGGCACTACCGCAAGCCCGGCTGGCAGCCCGGCGATGCGTCGACCATCACGCCCATGCGGGTGGTCCGCGACGATGAACGCGGTCTGGTGGCATGGCTCGCTCCGGGCACGCTCCAGGAGGGGCAGGGCACTCCGGCGGGCGAGCGCATCCGGACCGTTCCGCTCGAGCGTCGGTGGCTCGATCCGCGTACCCGGATCGTGGAGGAGTGGTGGGGCAACGGCATCCTCCGCATCGCTCCGGCCGGTGTGGCGTGGTCGGTGTGGCTGTTCTGGAGCGATGTGAGCGGTCCCGAGTGGGAGTTCGCCGGGTGGTACGTGAATCTCGAGAACGCGCATCTGCGCACCGACCGCGACACGTATTCATCGGATCACATCCTCGACGTGGAGATCCAGGCGGACGGTCAGGTGCACCTCAAGGACGAGGACGAGGTGATCGCGGCCGTCGAGCAGGGACGTCTCACCTCTGAGCAGGCCGCGCAGATCGAACGACACGCGGACGCGGCGATCGAGTCCTTCCATCACGGTGACTGGCCGTTCGACGCCGAATGGCGCGACTGGCGCCCGGATCCCTCGTGGACGGTCCCGGAACTGTCCGGCCTGTCGGATCTTCGCACGAGCTGACCGGCATCCGCCCTGAGCGGAAGACCCTTCCCCTCGCGCGGCGAAGATGGTGGCATAGGGTCATGACGGATGTTCTGATCCTCGGCGGCACCGGCTGGCTGTCCGGCCTCATCGCCAGACGGCTGCTCCTGAGCGGGGCGACGGTGATGTGCCTGGCGCGCGGAGGACGACCGTCTCCGGAGGGCGCGAGCCTGGTGCTGGCCGATCGTGACACCAGGGACGCCTATGATGCGGTGTCCGGTCGGGAGTGGGATCACGTGATCGACGTCTCGTCGAACGCGGCCCACGTCTCCGCTGCGGTCGCGGCACTCGGTGAGCGAGCGGGCCGCTGGACGTATGTCTCGTCGATGTCGGCATACTCCGACGAGGAGACGGTCGGTGCAGACGAGTCGGCGACGCTGCATCCGCCGGCTGAGAGGGGAGACGACGAGTACGGCCGGCAGAAGGTGGCCGCCGAGGACGCCGTGCGTGCACTCGGCGACCGCACCCTGATCGTGCGCCCGGGATTGATCGTCGGGGCGGACGACCCGAGCGATCGTTTCGGGTATTGGGCTGCCGCTTTTCTGCGTGCCGAGGACGGCCCGGTTCTGCTTCCGCCTGTCGAGGAGCGCGACGTGCAGGTGATCGACGTCGACGACCTGTCAGAGTTCGTCGCCATCACGAGGGCCACCGGCGTGATCAACACGATCGGCGATCGGCATCGGCTGGTCGAGGTCCTCGACGCCGTGCGCAGACGTGCGGGGCACCGGGGAGACACGGTCGCGGCATCTGACGCCTGGCTCGTCGAGCACGGTGTGGCGTATTGGGCGGGGGAGCGGTCGCTGCCGCTGTGGCTGCCGAGCGAGATGACCGGATTCATGACCAGGTCGAACGCCCGCTACCGCGCGGCAGGAGGTCGGCTTCGTCCGCTCGACGAGACGATCGCCGCCGTGGTCGATGGCGAGCAGGCGCGCGGCGTCGATCGGGACCGGCGGGCAGGGCTCACTCGCGCCGACGAACTCGCGCTGTTGCAGCTGATCGACTGATCGGGGCCTCGCTAGACTGCGATCAGTGACACGGGGTGCCGCATCCGCGGCTGAGAACAGACCCGTCGAACCTGATCTAGTTCGTACTAGCGAAGGGATGTCGCGTTGAGCGATCGTCTGCGTCCTGATTCCGAATCGACCTTGGCCACCTCGGCGGCTGAGCTCCTGACAGGGCTGCGCGACAGCCCACCCTTGACCCATTGCATCACCAACAGCGTCGTCACGGGCTTCACCGCGAACGTGCTGCTCGCCCTCGGCGCGGCGCCGGCGATGGTCGACATCGTCGGTGAGGCGGGGATGTTCGCCGGGGTGGCCTCCGGGGTGCTGATCAACCTCGGTACGCCGACTCCGGAGCAGCGTGCGGCGAGCCGTGAAGCCGCCGCAGGAGCCCTCGCCGCAGGTACTCCGTGGGTGCTGGATCCCGTCGCGATCGGCGCGCTGCCGGTGCGCACGGCACTCGCGCACGAGCTGGCCGACGCACGCCCCACGGCGATCAGGGGGAACGCCTCGGAGATCCTCGCCCTCGCGGGGCTCAGCGCTGGAGGGCGCGGCGTCGATGCGACGGACACGACCGATGCCGCGGCCGAAGCGGCACTCGCACTCGCTTCGCGGCACGGCGCGGTGGTCGCGGTGTCGGGACCGGTCGACCTGGTGACGGACGGAGCACGATTGCTCCGCATCGCGAACGGTCATGAACTGCTCACCCGTATCACCGGCGGCGGATGCGCGCTGGGCGCCGTCATGGCGGCGTTCCTCGGTGCGGCGCGCTCGACCGCTGCGGATCCGCTCACCGCCGTCTCGGCGGCGAGCCTCGTGTACACGATCGCCGCCGAGCGCGCCGCGGCGCGGGCCCCGGGCCCCGGCAGCTTCGCCGTCGCACTGCTCGACGCGCTCGCCGCCGTGCAGCCGGAGGACCTCGCCGTCGCCGCGCGTGTGCAGGAGCACGCGCTGTGATCGCGGACCTCTCCCTCTACCTCGTCACGGATCCCACCCTCTGCGGCGCGCGGGGCGTCGCGGAGACGGTGCGACTCGCCGTCGACGGGGGCGTGCGCATCGTCCAGCTGCGCGACAAGGAGGCGACGGATGCCGAGACCGCCGATCAGTTGATCGAGCTCTCTCGGGTGATCGACGGCCGTGCACTGCTCGTGGTGAACGACCGCGTCGAGGCGGCGCTGATCGCTCGCGCCAGGGGAGCGCGGGTCGACGGCGTGCACCTCGGCCAGGGCGACGTGTCGGTGCTGCGGGCACGCGAGCGGCTGGGACCCGAGGCGATCATCGGGTTGACGGCGAACACGTCGGAGCATCTCGACGCCGTGGCCGCGCTGCCGGCGGGAACGGTCGACTATCTCGGCGTCGGCGTGATCCGTCCCACCGCCACCAAGCCGGATCACCCGCCGGCCCTGGGAATCGACGGCTTCGGTGCGCTCGCCGCGAGGACCGCACTGCCATGCGTCGCCATCGGCGGCGTGGGAATCGACGACATCGAGCGCCTTCGGGATGCGGGTGCGGCGGGGCTCGCCGTCGTCTCCGCCATCTGGGCCGCCGTCGATCCGACGAGGACTGCCCGGGCATTCCTCAGCCGATGGAGGGCTTCGGGCACACCTCGCGTGCTCAGCATCGCGGGGAGCGACCCGTCGGGCGGGGCGGGGATCCAGGCCGATCTCAAGTCGATCGCCGCGAACGGGGGCTATGGCATGGCGGCTGTCACGGCGCTCACGGCGCAGAACACCAGGGGAGTCCGAGCGGTGCACGTGCCTCCTGCCGAGTTCCTCCGGCAGCAGCTCGATGCCATCTCGGACGACATCGTCATCGACGCGGTGAAGATCGGGATGCTGGCGAACACGGAGGTGATCGCCACCGTCGCCGCCTGGCTCGACGCCGTCCGTCCGCCGATCGTCGTGCTCGACCCGGTCATGGTCGCGACCAGCGGTGATCGCCTGCTCGATGAGGATGCCGAGCGCGCACTCCGCGGGCTCCTCGAGCGCGCTCATGTCGTGACGCCCAACCTCGCCGAGCTCGCCGCGCTCTCCGATCGTCCGATCACGGGGTGGGACGACGCGCTCGAGGCCGGGGCCGAGCTCTCCGCCCGCATCGGCGGGGCGGTGCTCGTCAAGGGAGGGCACCTCGACGGCGACGACGTTCCGGACGCGTTGATCGATGTCGCCGGAGGCGTCAGACACGGCTATCCCGGGTCGCGCATCATGACACACAACACGCACGGCACCGGATGCTCCCTGTCGTCGGCCCTCGCCACCCGCCTCGCCGGAGGGGAGTCCCCTGTCGACGCGGTGAAATCGGCGAGGACCTGGCTGCGGGAATCCCTGAGGCAGAGCGATGCGCTCGACATCGGGAGCGGTCACGGACCGGTGAACCACTTCGGCGGCCTCTGGCGACGAGGGGGACTCGAGGCCGCACCCGAGCGTGCCGACCTCCGCGATCGGTGGTGGGACCGGATCGCGCACGTGCGGGCCGACATCGACGAGCTGTCCTTCATCCGCGCTCTGGCCGACGGGACTCTCGACCGCGAACGGTTCCTCTTCTACCTCCGGCAGGATGCGCTGTATCTCCCGGAGTACGCCCGAGTGCTCGCAGCGGCCGCGCGGATCGCGCCCACACCGCACGAGCAGGCGTTCTGGGCTCAGTCGGCGCAGGGGGCGATCACCGGAGAGCTCGAGCTCCATGCATCGTGGCTGGCGCCGGGCGCGGGAGTGGAAGCGGCGACCTTCGCCGTCGATCCGGCGCCTGCGACCGTCGCGTACCTCGACCACCTGCGCTCCGTGGCCTTCGGCGGCGACTACGCCGAGCTCATCGCGGCCGTGCTGCCATGCTTCTGGCTGTACACCGATCTCGGAACCCGCCTGCACGCGGGGGAGTTCGACGCGTACGCCCGAGACCCGCAGCATCCCTACGCGTCGTGGCTCGCGACGTATGCCGATCCCGCGTTCGAGAAGGCGACGGAGCAGGCGATCGACCATGTGATGCATGCGGCGACGGAGTCGGATGCCGCGGGGCGGCGACGGATGCTCCGCGCCTTCGAGGTCTCCAGCGCGCACGAACTCGCCTTCTTCGCGGCGCCGGCACTCCTCGCGTCCGGCGGATGACGGACCCGATTTGCGCATGCCGCGACGAGCGCGCTATCGTCGCGGCATGCCTTCGGCCGCCACCGCTCCTCTGACGCTCGTTCCGAGCGTCATCGCCGTGCGCCGACGCCGCAGCGGCCGCCGACTCTAGGCGACCCTGCGCTTCTGCCTGCGTACGCACGGCGGTCGAGTGCCGGTGTCGCCGCCCCGGTTCCCGACACTGCACCCCGCGTTCGCCGAGGGGTCCGACCGTTAAGGTAGAAGAATGACGTACTCCGTCGCCGTCTCCGGCGCATCCGGCTACGCGGGCGGCGAGATCCTGCGCCTCCTCGCGTCTCATCCCGACATCGAGATCCGTACGGTGACGGCGCACTCGAACGCCGGTCAACCGCTCGTGCAGCATCAGCCGCACCTGCGGTCGCTCGCACACCTCGCCCTGCAGGACACCACGCCCGAGACGCTCGCCGGGCACGACATCGTCTTCCTCGCTCTGCCGCACGGGCAGTCCGGGCAGTACACCGACGCGCTCGGCGACACCCCGCTCGTGATCGACGCGGGAGCGGACCACCGACTGACGTCGCAGGATTCCTGGGACGCGTTCTACGGCGGCGACTTCCACGAACCGTGGGCCTACGGCGTTCCCGAGCTGCTCGTCGGCGGTGTCAAGCAGCGCGAGACGCTGCGCGAGGCGAAGCGCATCGCCGCTCCCGGCTGCAACGCCTCGACCGTGAGCCTGAGCCTGGCCCCCGGGGTCGCCGCAGGGGTGATCGACGCGGGGGACATCGTCTCGGTGCTCGCCGTCGGCCCGTCCGGAGCGGGGAAGAGCCTCAAGACCAACCTGCTCGCCGGCGAGATCCTCGGCACAGCCAATCCCTACGCGGTCGGGGGCACGCACCGGCACATCCCGGAGATCCGCCAGGCGCTCGCCGCGGCATCCGGCTCCCCAGCCGACGGCATCCGCATCTCGTTCACGCCTGTGCTGGTTCCGATGTCGCGGGGCATCCTCGCCACCTCGACCGCGCCGATCGTCGGCGATGTCAGCGATGCGGAGATCCGCGCCGCCTGGGAGGACGCCTACGGCGACGAGACCTTCGTGCAGCTGCTGCCCGCCGGTCAGTTCCCGCGCACGGCCGATGTCCTCGGTGCGAACACCGCCCTGATCGGTCTCGCGATCGATCGCGCGGCGAACCGCGTGACGGTGGTCACCGCGGTCGACAACCTCGTCAAGGGCACCGCCGGCGCTGCCGTCCAATCCATGAACCTCGCGCTGGGGCTGCCCGAGTCCCGCGCCCTCTCAGTGAACGGAGTCGCGCCGTGAGCGTCACCGCCCCCGCAGGATTCGAAGCGGCCGGAGTCGCCGCAGGTCTCAAATCGACCGGAAAGCCCGATGTCGCCGTCGTGGTCAATCGCGGCCCGCGCAAGGTCGGTGCGGCCGTGTTCACCAGCAACCGCGCCAAGGCGAACCCCATCATCTGGTCGCAGCAGGCCGTCGCCGATCGCGTGGTCGAGGCCGTCGTGCTGAACTCCGGAGGCGCGAACTGCTTCACCGGCAGCTTCGGCTTCCAGACGACGCACCAGACCGCAGAGAAGGCGGCCGAGCTGCTCGGCGTCGGCGCCGGCGACGTGCTCGTGTGCTCGACCGGCCTCATCGGAGTCGGTGACGAGGTGTTCCGGGGCAAGGTCCTCTCGGGCACCGAACAGGCGATCGCCGAGCTGTCGACAGACGGCGGCGAGGTCGCGGCCGAGGCCATCATGACCACCGACAGCGTGTCGAAGACCGCCGTGGTCAGCCGAGACGGCTGGACCATCGGCGGCATGGCCAAGGGAGCGGGCATGCTCGCTCCCGGGCTCGCCACGATGCTCGTCGTCATCACGACGGATGCCGTGCTCGAGCCTCTCGAGGCGGATGCCGCGCTGCGATTCGCCACCGGCACGACGTTCGACCGCCTCGATTCGGACGGATGCATGTCGACCAACGATCAGGTCACACTGCTCGCGAACGGCGCTTCCGAGGTGGTGCCCGACCTCAAGGACTTCTCCGCCGCGCTGGCAGAGCTGTGCCAGGAGCTCGCGGTCAAGCTGCAGGGCGATGCCGAGGGGGCCAGCCACGACATCACCATCGAGGTGCAGCACGCCGCGACCGAGGCGGAGGCGGTCGAGGTCGGCCGCTCCGTCGCGCGCAACAATCTCTTCAAGGCCGCCATCTTCGGCAACGACCCCAACTGGGGGCGGGTGCTCGCAGCGATCGGCACCACGAACGCCCAGTTCGACCCGTACGACGTCGACGTCTGGATGAACGGCGTCCGGGTGTGCAGCGAGGGCGGCCCCGACCGTCCGCGCGAGGAGGTCGACCTCACCCCGCGTGCCACGCATCTCGTGATCGATCTCAAGGTCGGCGATGCCACCGCGACGATCCTCACGAACGACCTCACCCACGATTACGTGCACGAGAACAGCGCCTACGCCTCATGACCGACATTCAGGACACCACCCCGGACGTCGCCGCCGTGAAGGCCGCGACGCTCATCGAGTCGCTCCCGTGGCTGAAGAAGTTCCGCGACCAGATCGTCGTCGTCAAGTACGGCGGCAATGCGATGGTCTCCGACGAGCTGCAGGAGGCGTTCGCACAGGACATCGCGTACCTGCGCTACGTCGGCGTGCTGCCGGTCGTCGTGCACGGCGGCGGACCGCAGATCTCCGACATGCTCCAGCGACTCGAGATCCCGAGCGAGTTCAAGGGCGGCTACCGGGTCACCAACACCGAGGCGATCAGTGTCGTGCGCATGGTCCTCACCGGCCAGGTGAACCCGCAGCTCGTCTCGAAGATCAACTCGCACGGTCCGATCGCCACCGGGCTGAGCGGGGAGGACGCCGGCCTGTTCGGCGGTCGTCGTCGCGGTGTCGTGATCGACGGCGAGGAGATCGACCTCGGACGCGTCGGCGACGTCGTGGAGGTCGACCCGACGCCCGTGCTCGATCACCTCGCGGCGGGACGCGTGCCTGTCGTCTCGAGCATCGCGCCCGACCTCGATCACCCCGGCCAGTCGCTCAACGTGAACGCGGATGCCGCGGCGGCAGCCCTCGCCGTGGCGCTCAACGCTCGCAAGCTCGTCATCCTCACCGACGTGCCGGGGCTCTATGCCGACTGGCCCAACCGCGACTCGCTCGTGTCGCACCTCACCTCGGAGGCTCTCATCGAGATGCTGCCGACACTCGAATCCGGCATGATCCCGAAGATGAAGGCCTGCCTGGATGCGATCGAAGGCGGCGTGGATGCCGCCGCGATCATCGACGGACGCGTGCCGCACTCGGTGCTCGTCGAACTCTTCACCAGCAAGGGAATCGGAACTGAAGTGGTCTTGGGAAGCGCAGGGATGAACGCATGAGCAACTGGCAGGATGACGCAGCGAGCGATCTGGTCCTCAACGCGGGCCCGCGCCTGGCGATGCTCACACGAGGCGAGGGGTCCTACCTCTGGGACTCCGAGGGCAAGCGCCACCTCGACTTCCTCGCCGGCATCGCGGTGACCTCGCTCGGTCACGCGCACCCGGTGTTCGTCGAGGCCGTGTCGAGACAGGCCGCGACTCTCGCGCACGTGTCGAACTACTTCGCGACGCCCTCGCAGCTCGCGCTCGCCGCACGGCTGAAGCGCCTCGCGGGCGCCGGGATCGACGGCCGCGTGTTCTTCTCGAACTCCGGCGCCGAGGCGAACGAAGCGGCGTTCAAGCTCGCCCGACTCCACGGGGGAACGGACAAGCCGCGCATCCTCGCACTCGAGAACGGATTCCACGGGCGCACGATGGGGTCACTCGCGCTGACGGCCAAGGCCGCGATGCGCGCGCCGTTCGAGCCGATGCCCGGGGGAGTGGAGCACATCCCGACGACCGTCGAGGCTCTGGAAGCCGCGATCGACGACCGGGTCGCCGCCGTCATCGTGGAGCCGATCCAGGGCGAGGCCGGCGTGGTCGAGCTTCCGGACGGCTATCTGCAGGCCGCCCGTTCGCTCACGCTGAAGCACGGGGCGCTGCTCATCGTCGATGAGATCCAGACGGGTGCCGGACGCACGGGGGCCTGGTTCGGCTTCAGCCACGAGGGCATCACCCCTGACGCGATCACGCTCGCGAAGGGCATCGGGGGAGGCTTCCCGATCGGCGCTCTCGTCACCTACGGTGCGGCGAGCTCGCTCTTCACGCCGGGTTCGCACGGATCGACGTTCGGCGGCAACCCGCTGGCCACCGCCGTCGCCGACGCCGTGCTCACCGAGATCGAGAACGCCGGACTCGTCGAGAACGCTGCGCGTCGAGGCGAGGAGATCCGACAGATCATCGCGGACATCGACTCGCCCCTCGTCACGGGAGTGCGTGGCCGAGGGCTCCTCATCGGAGTGGCACTCGGCGCCCCCGTCGCGAACGACGTGGTCGCCGCTGCTCAGGAGCGCGGCCTCATCGTGAACGCAGCCAACCCCGAGACGGTGCGCATCGCCCCGGCTCTCACGATCGGAGACGCTGAACTCGCCGAGTTCCGCAAGCTCTTCGCCGATTCGCTCGCTGACGTACAGACATCCCTCGCCGAATCCGGAAAGGCCCTCGCATGACCCGCCACCTGCTGCGTGACGACGATCTGACCCCCGCCGAGCAGGCGGAGATCCTCGATCTCGCCATCGAGCTGAAGAAGGACCGCTGGGCGAACAAGGCTCTCGCCGGTCCCCAGACGGTCGCGGTGATCTTCGACAAGTCGTCCACCCGCACCCGCGTCTCCTTCGCGGTGGGCATCGCCGACCTCGGCGGCACGCCGCTGATCATCTCGACCGCGAGCAGCCAGCTCGGCGGCAAGGAGACGCCGTCCGACACCGCGCGGGTTCTCGAGCGCCAGGTCGCGGCGATCGTCTGGCGCACCTATGCGCAGGCGGGGCTCGAGGAGATGGCCGCCGGCACCACGGTGCCAGTCGTCAACGCCCTCTCGGACGACTTCCACCCGTGCCAGCTGCTCGCCGACCTGCTCACGATCCGAGAGCACAAGGGTGAGCTCAAGGGGCTGACCCTGACGTTCTTCGGCGACGGGCAGAGCAACATGGCGCACTCCTACGCACTGGCCGGTGTCACTGCCGGCATGCATGTGCGCATCGCGTCACCTGCGGAGTACGCCCCGCGCGGCGACGTCGTCGAGGCGGCCGACCGCCGGGCTGCGGAGACCGGCGGCTCGATCACGCTGTTCACGGATGCGGTCGAGGCTGCGGCCGGCGCCGACGTCGTGGTCACCGACACGTGGGTGTCGATGGGCAAGGAGGAGGAGAAGCTCGCGCGCATCCGCGATCTCGGCGGCTACAAGGTGACCCCCGAGACGATGGAGATCGCCGATTCCGAGGCCATCTTCATCCACTGCCTTCCCGCCGACCGCGGCTACGAGGTGGACTCCGAGGTCATCGACGGACCGCAGAGCGTCGTCTGGGATGAGGCCGAGAACCGTCTCCACGCGCAGAAGGCCCTGCTCGTCTGGCTGCTCGGCAAGAAGGACGCGTGATGGTCGACTCGAAGAACGAAGGCACGAACGAAGGCGCACTGTGGGGCGCCCGCTTCGCGAGCGGGCCGTCGCCCGAGCTCGTCGAGCTCAGCAGATCGACGCATTTCGACTGGATCCTCGCCCCGTACGACATCGCGGGCTCGCATGCGCACGCGACGGCGCTCGCGGCTGCCGGCTACCTCGAACCTGCTGAGGCGGCCAGGATGCATGAGGGGCTCGATGCCGTGGCGCGCAAGGTCGCCGACGGCACGCTGCAGCCCGTCCCCTCCGATGAGGACGTGCACGGTGCGCTCGAGCAGGCGCTGATCGCCGAGCTCGGTCCCGAACTGGGCGGACGCCTGCGCGCCGGACGCAGCCGCAACGATCAGATCGCCACTCTCGTGCGCATGTACCTGATCGATCACGCTCGAGTGATCGCGCGCGACATCCTCCGTGTCATCGACGCGCTCGTCGCGCAGGCCGAGGCCCACCCCGACGCGATCCTCCCCGGCCGCACGCATCTGCAGCACGCGCAGCCGGTGCTCCTCGCGCACCACCTCCAGGCCCATGGCTGGCCGCTCGTGCGCGAGCTCGAGCGTCTCGTCGACTGGCGTCGTCGCGCAGGCGTCTCGCCGTATGGCGGGGGAGCGCTCGCGGGCTCGACCCTCGGACTCGATCCTGCGCTGGTCGCATCGGAACTCGGACTCGATCGACCGGCGGAGAACTCGCTCGACGGCACCGCGGCACGCGACGTCGTCGCCGAGTTCGCCTTCATCACGGCGATGACGGGTGTCGACATCTCGCGCCTGAGCGAGGAGATCATCCTCTGGAACACACGCGAGTTCGGCTTCGTCACGTTGCACGACGGGTACTCGACGGGGTCGAGCATCATGCCGCAGAAGAAGAACCCCGACATCGCGGAGCTCGCTCGCGGAAAGTCGGGGCGCCTGATCGGCAATCTGTCGGGGCTCATGGCGACGCTCAAGGGCCTCCCGCTGGCCTACAACCGCGACCTGCAGGAGGACAAGGAGCCGGTCTTCGATTCGGTCCAGACCCTCGAGGTCGTGCTTCCCGCGTTCGCCGGCATGATCGCGACGCTGCGCTTCGACACCGAGCGGATGGCGGCACTCGCCCCCCAGGGATTCTCGCTCGCGACCGATGTCGCCGAGTGGCTCGTGAAGCGCCGGGTGCCGTTCCGCGACGCGCACGAGATCTCGGGCGCGCTCGTGCGGGCCTGCGAAGAACAGGGGATCGGTCTCGAGGACGCTTCCGACGAGCTGCTGCTCTCGGTCTCTCCGCATCTGGTCCCCGAGGTGCGTGAGGTTCTCACGATCGAGGGTTCCGTGGGATCGCGCACCGGAGCCGGGGGAACGGCTCCCGTCCGAGTCGCCGAGCAGCGTGCCGAGCTCGTCGCCAGAGCCCAGGCTGCGGCGCACGCCCTGGGCCTGTAGTCGGTTGTGCACCGCCGGTCGACGCGATGTGCGGCGACCAGCGGGGCTCCTCAGTGCAGCGCGACGTCGGCGGTCGACCTCGTCCACCGGGTGAAGCGCACGACGAGTCCGGCGCGGGTCGGGCCGGCGAGGAACGGGCCGGCGGATGCAGCGGCGTCGCCGGTGAACGGAGCGACGCGAACCAGTCGCCAGTCCTCGTCGTCCGTGCGTGCGCGCACGATCACCGCGTCCGGCCACCGGCTCACGCGGACGGTGATCTCTCGGCCGTGCCAGTCGTCGACGTATCCGACGGACCAGTCGGAGCGGATGTCGGTGACGACGGCGCCGAGTCCGAGGTGCTCGTCGGCGTACTCGATGCCCGCTTTGATCCAGTGCTCGTCGTCGATGCGCACGAAGACTCCTGCCTGGTCGAACTGGCCGTCCCATGGCGCGCGGAATGAGACGTCCATCGCCTCGCCCACGGCCAGGGGAGCCAGCAGCGCGTGCTCGGTGTCGTGGACGAATCCGTACGCCGTGTGTCGCCAGGCGTCGCTGCCTTCCGCGGCGGTCACGTCCAGGTGCTCGACCCCGTCGGCGGAGATCGTGGTGAGTGCGGCGGGTGAGTGGGTCCAGGAACCTTCGTCCCACCGGATGATGTCTGATTCAGGCATGTTCCGAGCATATAACCTAATAGGGCATAAATATTAGTTATTCGTGATACGGTTATCACATGGTCATCGCCGTACTCGCCGACATCGTGGGATCGCGCAAGCTCGACGATCGCACGGCGGCGCAGCGCGTGCTCGATGACACGATCGCTCGGGTGGAGGCCGACCTGCCTCTGGCACATCACCCGCTCACCCCCACGGTGGGGGATGAGCAGCAGGGTGTCTATCTTCGGCTCGAAGACGCTCTGGTGTCGCTTCTCATGATCCAGCTCGCTCTTCCCGACGGCATCGCCTTCCGTTTCGGCATCGGGATCGGCGAGGTGCGCACCGTCGACTCCGTCCACGGCGAGCTCGCCGACGGGCCGGGGTGGTATGCGGCGCGCGCGGCGATCGAGACCGTCCACGCGAGAGAGGCACGCACCGTGCCGCGCACCCGGATCTGGATTGTCGGAGCCCCGGGGCAGGATGAGGTCATGGAGAGCGTGATCGCAGCATCGAACGCCTACCTCCTCGTCCGTGACGAGCTGGTCGGCGCCATGAACGAGCGCGAGCGCCGCCTCACCTACGGACGGATGGTCGGCAGATCGCAGCACGACCTCGCCGCCGAAGAGGGCATCTCGCAGCCCAGCGTCTCGAAGTCGTTGCGCAACGCCGGCAGCGCCGCACTCATCGAAGGTGCGGTCGCGCTGAGGGGAGCGAGCGCATGATCGTCGCCGGATTCATCCTGCTCGCGGTCGGATCCGCCGATCTCGTCCGCCAGTTCGCTCCGCATCGATGGGCCGGGTACCTGACGGTGGCCGTGATGTTCCTGCTGCTCGGCAGCGTGAGCGACGCGCTGCTGCCCATGCTCGCAGGGCTCGTGGTCGGAGCGCTCTGGGTATGGTGCATGCCGTCGGAGCGCCGCGCACCGCTCGGGTTCTGGCCCGCGGTGCTGCTCGGTCTCGTGAGCATCGGATCGGTCGTATGGCTGGGGGCGCGCACTGATGCCGGCCTGATCGGCACCGTGTGGAACCTCCGTTCACCGTTCGGCGACGTCCCGTTCGATCTTGCGATCCTGACGCTCGGCACCGGGGTCTTCCTCCTCGAGTCGGCGAACCTCGTGGTGCGCGCAGCGCTCGACGGTGAGCACACCTGGCGACCGGCTGAACTGCGTCGATCGGCGATGCGCGACGAGGTCGACGCGGAACCTGCGGCGCCCGAGGCCACCACGCCCGGCGACGCGATCGGCGGCAGGGAGTCGACCGACGCCACGATGGCGGACAAGCCGGGCCGACCGGATGAAGCCACGGCTCTGCGCGACCCGCGCGCGGGATTCAAGGGCGGTCGACTGATCGGCCCGCTCGAGCGCATCCTGGTGATGCTGCTCACCCTGGCTGCGGCGTATCCGATCCTCGCCGCGATGCTGGCGGCGAAGGGGATCGTGCGCTTCCCTGAGATCTCCCGCGACGGTGAGACAGGTGCCAGGGCCGAGTACTTCCTCGTCGGCAGTCTCGTCAGCTGGGTCATCGGGTTGGGCGCGGCGTTCCTCGTGTGGTGGGCGGCGCACACCTGATCCACGGCGGCCCGGCGATTCACCGACCCTCACCGCTGATAGCCTGGGGCGCGTGTCGAATACCGCTCTGACGACCGCCCCGCCGGCGATCGACCCCACGTTCGAGAACGTGTGGGACGAACTGCTGTGGCGCGGCCTCGTCCACGTGTCCACTGACCAGGAGGCGCTGCGCGCCCTTCTCGCCGGGGACCCGATCACGTATTACTGCGGCTTCGATCCGACTGCTCCCAGCCTGCATCTGGGCAACCTGGTGCAGCTGCTGACGTTGCGTCGCATCCAGCTCGCCGGCCACAAGCCGCTCGGTCTCGTCGGCGGCTCCACCGGTCTGATCGGCGACCCGCGCCCCACGGCCGAGCGCACGCTCAACACTCGCGAGACCGTCGAGGAGTGGGTGGGACGCCTGCGGACGCAGGTCGAGCGCTACCTGAGCTTCGAGGGCGAGAACGCCGCCCGCATCGTCAACAATCTCGATTGGACGGCGCCGCTGTCGGCGATCGACTTCCTGCGGGAGATCGGCAAGCACTACCGCGTCGGGACCATGCTCAAGAAGGATGCGGTCGCCGCGCGACTGAACTCCGACGAGGGCATCAGCTACACGGAGTTCAGCTACCAGATCCTGCAGGGGATGGACTTCCTCGAGCTCTACCGTCAGTACGACTGCGTCCTGCAGACCGGCGGCTCCGACCAATGGGGGAACCTGACCAGCGGCACCGACCTCATCCGTCGTGCCGAGGGTGCGTCGGCGCACGCGATCGGCACACCGCTGATCACGAACAGCGACGGGACCAAGTTCGGCAAGAGCGAGGGGAACGCGATCTGGCTCGACCCCGAGATGTGCAGTCCGTACCGGATGTACCAGTTCTGGCTGAGCACCGCGGATGCCGACGTGATCGGCAGGCTGAAGGTCTTCACCTTCCTCACCCGCGCCGAGATCGAGGAGTACGAGGCGCTGGTCGAGTCCGAGCCCTTCCGTCGCGCCGCACAGAAGCGTCTCGCGCTCGAGGTCGTCGCCACCGTGCACGGCATCGATGCGGCCGCTGCGGTGATCGCGGCATCCGAGGCCCTGTTCGGACAGGGCGACCTGACTGCCCTCGACGCGTCGACCTTGCGCACGGCGCTCGAAGAGCTGCCGAACGCGACGGTCGATTCCGGGTCGTCGGTGGTCGATGCGCTCGTCGCCACGGGATTGGTCTCCAGCTCGTCCGAAGCGCGACGCGCGATCAGCCAGGGCGGAGTGTCGCTCGACGGATCGCGTGTCGAAGACGATGCAGCCACCGTCAAGGGATCTCTGCCCGGTGGGGTTTCTGTGCTCCGCCGCGGCAAGAAGACCCTCGCAGGTGTCTTCCTCGCGTGAACGTCCGACCCTGATCGCCTGACGGCGGTCGTCTGAGAGTCCTCGGACGGCCGCCGTCACGCTTCCACCGTTCACACTCGACAGGAGCCTGCCGATGCCGTTCACGCCGAGTCATGCAGTGGTCGCCCTCCCGTTCATCCGCACGCCGCTCGTGCCCGCCGCGATCGCGATCGGCGCCATGACGCCCGACCTTCCGCTGTTCATCCGCGGGGTCGGCCTCCCGTACTCGTTCACCCACTCATTCGGCAACGTCGTGTGGACCGCGCTGGTCGCTTTCGTGCTGTTCCTGCTGTGGCGCGTCGTGCTGCGCCCGGCCGTCGGTGAGCTCTCTCCGCTCTGGCTGGCTCGGCGGGTCCCTGTCGACTGGTCGCAGTCCGGCGTCGAAGCGGCCCGAGCCGCCGTCGGCGTCGGTGCTCGAGATCGGCTGTACCCGGCGATGCTCGCGGCATCGCTGGTACTGGGAGTGCTGTCGCACATCGTCTGGGATCTTTTCACGCACGAGGGGCGTTGGGGCGTCGCTGTGCTTCCCGCGCTCGACGATGTGTGGGGGCCGTTCACCGGATACAAGTGGCTGCAGTACGGCTCGAGCGTGATCGGCCTGCTCGTGATCGGCATCTGGGGGATTCTCCGGGTGAACCGCGCTGATCCCCGCGAACGAGTCGACCGCGTGCTGCCTTCGGGCGTCCGAATCGCCTGGTGGCTGTCACTTCCCGTGGTGCTGATCACGGCGTGGGCCCTCGGCTACGCCGGCTACGGGCCGTTCACCGAGGAGTTCACCTACCAGCATCTGGCCTACCGGATGCTGGTGCCGGCGTCCGCCCTGTGGGGCGTGCTCACTCTCGTGCTCTGTCTGTCGCTGCCGGTGTTCCGGCGCATTCACCAGCGGGGCTGATCGGATCCCCAGCGATGGGGGGCGGTGAGGTCGAGGCCGGGAAGCGCCGATCGCGCCGTGGTGATCGTCTGCCCTGCGACGTCGAACGTCGCGGTGTGGGCGGCGATGTCCAGCACCCGTTCCCGCTCCGACGCCGGTACCGATCGCGATCCCGAGGACCGTGGCATTCCGAGAAGCTCGGCGGCCACTCGACGCAGCGACGTGCGCACCACCCAGCCACCACCTTCTCGACGGCGCCGCTCGAGCAGCGAGATGATCGAGGCTGCGAGCAGGTACCCGGCACTGTGATCGAGGGCCTGCGCGGGGAGGACCCCCGGGCGGTCGCCGTCCGGCGTCTCGATCATGGCGATCCCGGACTCCGCTTGCACCAGACTGTCGAACCCTGCGCGAGAGGGGTGGTCGTCGCCCCACGCACTGAGCTCCGCGATCACCAGACTCGGGTGCCGCTCGATCAGGGCGGATGCGGAGAGGCCGAGTCGCGCGAGGGCTGCCGGTCGGTACCCGAGGACGACGACGTCAGCCTCGGCGAGCAGCTGGTCGAAACGCTCGGTTCCGGCGTCGAGCAGCGTCGATCGCTTCCCGTGACCGGTGTCGAAGTGCTGCCACTCGGGCTCGGGCAGCTGCGGGGGATCGACGCGCAGCACGTCTGCTCCCAGCAGTGCGAGCGTGCGGGTGCAGACGGGACCGGCGATCACCCGGGTGAGATCGAGCACGCGGATGCCGGTGAGTGGTGCACGACGATCGTCGCCGTCTCGCCGGCGCGGCGCCTCGCCGCTCGGGGAGGGAATCCGATCGACCTGGAGCAGGGGAGCGGACCGCAGCTGAGCGTCGTGGATGGGGTTCTCCGGCCGCACGGGCACGGCGAGTCCGCCCGCATCGACGATCCGATCGACAGCGTCGGCGGCCGACTGAGTCAGGATGGCCGCTCTGACATCTTCGCCCGCTGCGTCGATTCCGAGCCCGAGACCGGTCAGAAGGCGCATCGCGTGGTGGGGGTAGTTGCCATGGGTGCGGATCCACCCGTCGGACGCCCGGAAGAATCCCGAGTACGGGGACCAGACATCGGGGGCGCGTCCGTCGACGGTGAGCACCCGATCGCTCCGGTACGCGACGGCGATGCGATCGGGGTCGGGGAGGGAGTCGACGCCGGCCGCCAGACACGCGGCCCGAACGCTCGCCCAGGCCAGATCCGCCGTCGCGAGGCGCGACTCGAGAGGCACGGCGTGAACGAAGGGGGCGCCGGAATCGACCTCCACCGGCGCGAGCCCGAGGGCGGACCACACGCGGTCCAACAGAGCAGCGGAGGGGGCGCGATTCGGCAGCTGGGTCACGCTGCGATCGTACTCGTGGCGGCGATCTCGGCGGAATACCGGCGCTGGACTGGGAAAAGTGTTGCCACCTGGTGCGGCGACACGCCCGGGGGTGGTGGCCCGATTTGCCAGAACCCCA